>NZ_VLKJ01000004.1 GCF_007830315.1 Novosphingobium taihuense | reverse complement strand
CCGAGCGCGTCGCCAGAGCAAATGCGAAGCGCTCAGCCATCCGCTCGGCAGTCGAACACGTCTTTGCCGGGCAGAAGCATCGCATGGGCCTGATCGTGCGCACCATCGGCATTGCCCGCGCCCGCATCAAGATCGGCATGGCCAACCTCGCTTACAATTTCCAGCGCCTCACTTGGCTCGAGGGGCGAAGTGTGCCCGCATAACGCGAAAACGGGGTTCAGAGCGGCGCTCCAGTCTTGAAACCCAAGAAAATCAGAGGATCAACCAACCGAAAACGGGGCTCACCAACCCCTCGCTGGCCGTCACGTCCCTATCCTGCCAAAATCAGACGGTTCTTCGAGGTGTCCATGTGTGTCCGCATGACTGGCATTGGCGGTCAGGTGCCTCGATCAACTGCATGCATCCTCCCAGCACAATCTCGCCCCGCTCAGCCTTCCTGAAGGACATCTCGGTGGGGAAGCCGTACATGATCACGACACCCGTTTTCTGAGCACATTTGGGGCAAGAGATGCGGGGCGTCTTCATGCAGTCTGCATCCTTAGGCCTGCCCCTCTCAGTGGACGTCCTTGAAAACGCACGACTAAGCCGCGTCCATCATGGGGAGCCATCAATGCCCCTGCAGTCGACAACCTGAGGGTGCTGGATTTTGCACAGGTCCAGCGGTTTCCGCACGACTGCCTTGCTTTCATCCGCAATCGCCTAACAATGGGCGACGGGTCATGGAAGAGGCCGCCCAAACCGACAGCAGAACCCGTCAGAGTCTCATGTCAGCGGAGCGAGCGGCGCAGCGTCTGTGAAGGCGTTTCGCCATAGCACTGGCGATAGAGACCGGCGAAGCGACCTAGTTCGAAGAACTGCCATTCGGTCGCAATCTCGGACACAGTCCTGCCTGCTGGGCCGCGAAGCAGCGTGTCGCGCACCCCCTTCAGCCGAACGCCGCGCAGGTAGGCCATCGGCGAAGTGCCGCGAAAGCGCTGGAATCCTTCGAACAGAGTCCGGGCACTCACACCGCTGACCTCTATCAGCCGGACAATGTCGATGGGCTCCCTGGCATGAGCCTCGATGTAGCGCTCGACTTGCCGCACATGGCGCGGGGCGATCGCACCGCGCGGCTGGCTCATGGCTTCGCTGTAGTTGTGCGGCTGCACTTCCAGCACACTGGTCATCAGCAGCGACTCTAGCTGTTCGACGCTGGCAGTCTTGCTAGCGGCCGGGCCCAGCGCGTCCAATTCGTCGATCAGCAGGCCGACATAGCGCCACCAGACCATGGCGCGTGAATCCATGCGCATCACCGGGTCAAATCGCAGCGGCTGCCGCAACGGGCGGTCCAGCAGACGCGCGAGTTGTTGTTCCATCGCAGCGCGCTCGATTCGCACCATCCGCTTGGCGCAGTTGCCATCCCAGTTCATCCGCACGGATTCGTCGGGGTTCAGCAGGCTTGCCGTGTTCGCGTCGGAAATGAAACTGCGATCTCCCGCCTCGATCGCCGCACGACCTTCGAAAGGCAGCATCATCAGGTAAAAGGTTTCAAGGTATCCGGGATCGATCGTAACCGGCGCACCGTAACTCATTACACTCAAGCTACTTTTGGTGAGCGAAGCGCTGTTCTGCCACGCCTTCAGTTCGGTGACGCCGTTATGCGGCTCCAGCCGGTGAGAGCAGAATACCTTGGCGACGCTGTCGCGAACGTAGTCCACATCGTTCGAGGAGAGCCGACTGTAGGCCTGTAACGGGCTGGCGACCACTGTCATATCGTCTCCTGACAGGTGCGACGTTGGTTGGGCGCCGCACCTGCAATTCTGTCACTTCTGTTTCAGAAAGCAAATCCTTCTATCCAGATCCGCTGCTCGACTGGTTTCAGATCTTCCATTTCATCGTGACGTACCACTCGCGCGGACGGGCATAGAGAGTTTCATAGCTGCGGAACGAGGTTCCGTAGATCCCGCTGTCGAGATAGCGCTCGTCCGTCAGGTTGGTTGCGCCGGCGACGAGGCTCAGGTTCCTGCCCGGGAAATCGTAGGCAATGCTTGCGTTGACGAGGGAGTAGCCCGGCTGGAAGATTTCCCTGGTGTTGAGCGCATCCATGAACTGGCCCGCGCGGTAGGACCAATCGACACGCCCGGTCAGTTCGCCATCGCCGATCTTGACGCTCTTGAGCAAGGAGGCACTGAGCGTCCATTTCGAAATGCGCTCGAACCTTGAGGCCCGGGTGATCTCGGTCGCGGCAGGATCGATGCTGGTATAGCGCGGGTCCAGATAGCCGGCGCTGCCTTCCACAAACCAGCCCCCTCCCGGCGACAGGCGCACCTCGAGTTCCGCACCCTTTATCTCGGCCGCAGCGGCGTTCTTGGTGACCGGGGCCACGCCGGTAAATACCTGGACCTGCAGGTTGTCGTACTTGGTCAGGAACACCGCACCGTTGATGGTCAGCTTGCGATCCAGCAGCTGGGTCTTGAACCCGGCTTCATAGGCCGTCGCCTTCTCGGCGGCGAATTCGGGAGTTGCTGCCAGCGGCGGGAATACGCGCTGCACGAAACCGCCGGACTTGAAGCCCTGCGAGAACGAGGCATAGACCAGCGAATCCGCGGTGACATGCCACGCCAGATTGACCATCGGCGTGACGTCGCTCTCGCTGCGGTTCACCTGCACGAAGGGCAGGATGCGCGTCTTCGGAGTATTCGGGCTCCCGTTGATCAGTTGCTGCCCCGGTGTACGATCGGTGAAGATCGTCTGGTCGGGCAAGAACGACTTGTCATCCTTGGTATAGCGCAAGCCGGCAGTGATATCGAACACGTCGCCAAACGAATAGGTCGCCTGCCCGAACGCAGCATAGCTCTTGGTAGAGAACTTTCCGCCCGACTGGAAATAGACCGGGGTGAAGTCGAGGATGTTGACGTTGTTCCCGGTCTCGCTGAAGTAGTACAGGCCAGCAACGTACTTCAGGCTGCCTCCCATGCCACGGCCAAGCAGCTGCAGTTCCTGACTGAACTGCTTGTCGGTCAGCTCGTCATAGAATTGGCTGACGAGGATCGGCGAATGGTCGCCATCGCGCGAGAACTTGCCATCCAGGCGGCGATAGGCGGTGATCGACTTCAATTGGACCGCACCCAGGTCGAGATCGATATTGCCGCTCGCGCCCCAGATGCGGTTTCGCGAATATTGTGGCGCCGTGCCGAAGTCCTTGGTCGCGCTCGCGTAGCGATCGTCATAGCAAGCCGCAGCCGGACCAGTCGGGCGATAGGGGGCAAAGCCCAGACAGTTCTGCCCTCCAAGGAACGTGGCGACATAATTGTTCAGCAGTGCAAAGTTGTCTACCGGCGCGTCAAACGGCGGGTTGATGACGTAGCTGCCGGCGGTCGGCGGGCTGCCGGGGGGCAGCATCGGCAGATTGGCAGGGTTGAAAATGGCGGAACGCAGATCCACGCCCTTCAGCGTGAGCGCGGGACCGTTGTTGCGCTCCTCGGTTCCGTCGACCGAGAGGTTGATCTCGAGGTTGGGCGCAGCGTCCCAGCGCAGCTGGAGCCTGCCGGTCTTTGTGTTCACATTGCCCAGGTCCTTGTTGTCCACCACCCGCTGGACATAGCCGTCACGCATCATGCTCGCGCCCGAAACGCGAAGCGCCAGCGTATCGGCAAGCGGAATATTGGCCATGATCTTGGCGTCGATGCGATCGTACCGACCGACCGTGATCTGGCCCGAGATTTCGCGCCGGTTGCTTGGCTTCTTTGTCGTCAGGCTCAGCGCGCCGCCGATGGTGTTGCGGCCGAACAAGGTGCCTTGCGGTCCACGCAGAACTTCAACCCGGTCGACATCGACGAGATCGAGCATCGCCCCCACCGAGCGCGCCACATAGACACCATCCACATAGACACCCACGCCAGGTTCGGTGGTCGGCAGGAATTCCTTCTGCCCGATGCCACGAATGTAGATCGCGGCCGATGAGCTTGCGCCGCCGAAGCTGGGGTTGCTCTGGAAGGTCATGTTCGGGGTGAAGGTGGCAACGCCGTTGATGTTGTCCAGCCCACGCGCCTCGAGCGCCTTGCCCGAAAACGCGGAGATCGCCAGCGGGATCGCCTGCGCTTTCTCCTCGAACTTGCGCGCGGTCACGGTGATTTCGCCTGACAGCGCATCCACGCGGCTGCTACTTGCGTCATCCTGCTGCTGCTCGGACTCGGTGACGGGAGCCGCCCCGCCGCCTGCCTTGGCTTCCTGTGCATAGCCTGTGCCTGACACCGCACAAAGCGCGAGCGATACGGCCAGCATTGATACGTGCTTGAGATCTTGCATCACCGATTTCCCCTGAATGCATCCCGTCCTCAGTGGGCGGAAATTACGTGCAAGTAGAAGCAATCGGCGGGACGTGGACTATGCAGTGGCTGCGCGGCATATGCATAGGATGCGTGTTTCTGGTCACCCCAGAAGCTTGGCGACCATATAGCCGGACATGCCGCCAAGACCGGGTCCCGGGTGGGTGGAAGCGCCGATCTGAAAAAGTCCCGCAACGCTCGTGGCATGATTTGCCGGCGTCGCGCCGGGCCGCCACAACATGAACTGGTCCAGCGCGCAATCTCCGCCATAGGGATCACCGCCGACCAGGTTGATGTTCATACGCTGGAGGTCTGCAGGGCTGATCGCATGCCGCGCGAGGATGCTGTCACGCAGGTTCGGGATCAGCGTGCACAGCCGCTCGACAATGCGGTCGGCATAGGCCTCTCGCACGGCCTCGGTCCACCGTCCGTCATCTGGGATGGCGATCTCGCCCAGTGCATCACCGGCAAGGCAGCCGTCGCGAGGCAACTCTTGAAGCTGGATCCAGAAGATCCACTTTCCGTCGGGCGCGCGCGACGGGTCGACCGCAACAGGCTGCGCCACCACGATCGTCGCATCGGCTGGCAAAAGCCCACGCTCGGATTCATTCACAGCGCGGGACACGGCATCAAGCCCGGCCGTCAGGTGCAGCATCGCCACCTCTCGAAGCGCGGGGTCCGGCCATGCGGGCGGTTCCGATAGCGCCAGGTGTATCTGCATTTCGCCTCGGCCATAGCGGAAGGCGGCGGCCTCGTTGCGCGCCACTTCATCCACTGGCGCATCGGCCAACAGACGCTGGTAAAGCTGGGTCGGCGTGACCGAGGCTATCACCGCCTTGCCTGCGCGCACCACCTCGCCATTGCCTAGCCGTACGCCGCGCGCCCGCCCTCCCTCAACCAGTACCCGGTCGACGTCCGCGCAGGTCCGGATCCGGCCGCCTTTCTCGACGATAAGATCGGCAAACGCTTCGACGATGCGGGCACTTCCCCCTTCAACCATCGGACTGCCCACTGCCTCCAGCGAGAACAGCACCAGCCGGTTCATCAGCGCGGACGCCGTACTTTCGGGCGAAAGGCCCACGTGCAGCACCCACGGCGCAAACAGGCCACGCGAAAGGCCGGCGCGGAAATCCTGCTCAAGCCAGGCACGCGATGAACGCAGCATCTGCCCGAACGTGCGGGCAAGGCCGCGAATGCCTTGCCGGCGTGCCTCACCCAGTAGCAGCCTGATCGTCTGCCACGACCACAGACGCCCGCCCAGCAGCCCGAAGACCAGCGGCGCCATCCGCTCGACTTCGGCCATGGCGCGGGCATAGGCCTCCCCGTCGCCGGGCGAGCAGGCATTGAGGGCAGCCATGTTGGCCGCCCGGTCAGTATGGAAGATCAGGCTCGCGCCATCGGGCTGGACAACGGCAGTGGGCGTCGCACAATTGCGAAAAACAAGGCCGTGGCGCGCCAGTTCTGGCCCCAGCTCCGCATAGTGCGGCGCAGTCAGGAACAGGGGATAGAGCGTGGACAGCGTGTCGTGGAGAAAGCCCGGCAGGGTAAGCTCTTCGGTGCGGATACACCCACCCGGCCGTTCCTCGCGCTCCAGCAGCAGCACGCTGTGCCCGCGCAATGCCAGCGTGGCACCGCAGACCAAAGCATTGATGCCACTGCCAATGATGACGAAATCCGCGTCAGCCGCTCCCAGCGCGCCCACGACCGGCTTACCCCTGCCCTGCCAGAAGCGGCATCAGCGGAACGCGCCGCTCAGGCCCGAGCATGCCATAGCCGCCATCGACCGCAGTCTCGCTACCATTCATGTAGCTGGCCGCATCGGACGCGACGAATGCGACCACGTTGGCCACTTCCCCGGCATCTGCGACCCGGCCTAGCAGGTTGAGGTCGGCGGACACCTTGTCGGCATGGGCGCGATCTCCGGTTGTCAGGCCATCGAACGGGTCGGACCAGATATGGCCCAGCGTCACCATGTTCACCCGGATGCCGTCTGCCGCATAATCCATCGCCTGCGCGCGCGTGAGATGGGCAAGCGTCGCCTTCGAGACCGGATAGGCCCAGCGTCCGATGTGCGCGAAGCGGCCCGAGATCGAGCCGATGTTGACGATATTGCCCCGTGCTGCCGCGAGATGCGGCCGCGCCAGTTCGCCCAGGATCGCAGCAGAGACGGCATTGACGTTGAGCGTATCGAGCCAGACGGCACGCGATGTCGCCGGGCCATCATCTCCATACGAACAGGCGTTGTTGATCACGATATCGAGCCTGCCGAATGCGGATGCGGCCCTTGCTACGAGGTTTTGCAGCTCATTGTCGTCAGTGATGTCGGTCGGCACGAACAAGGCTCCCTCGCCCAGCTCGCTCTCGATGGCGCGCCCCTTAGCCTCAGACCGCGCGGCGATAACAACGCGCGCGCCTTCGCTATGCAGCTTGCGGCTGATCGCCGCGCCGATGGAGGCAGCTCCACCCGTGATGATGGCGACTTTGCCAGTCAATTGTCCCATGGTCATTCTCCTGTCAGGCGCGCGCGGTCTGGTGGGCGATGGATGCGGCCGGGCGCTTGGCCGAGACCCCGTGGCGCTTCATCAGGCGGGGCAGCAGGCCACCGTAGTCGGCGGCATCGATCGCCACGAACCAGTGCTTGAGCCGCATCAGCAGAGGAAGCTGCAGGTTCATTTCGTTCAGCAGTTCATCTATGTGGTGGATCGAGAACGGGATGATGTTGGTGCCCTTGCTGTGCTTGCCGTCGGTCCGGGCCTCCATCCATGCGAGACGGCTGTCGACATAGGCATTCTGCTCCGCCTCGCTTGGCAGCTTGATCCCGCCGCCGAGGAAGTCGGCGATCCAGAAGGCCCCGACTTCGGCGTTGAGCTGGCTGAAGAACGACGAATTGTATCCGTTGAAGAGCAGCCCCGGCACGCCGACCGGCACGACCGAGCGGTACAGGCGGAAGTTCCCGCTCTTGTCGGTCACCTTGGCAAGAACCTCGGGCGCCAGGAAATCGCAGCGCTGGTGCCAGCCGGTGCCGCAGACGATCACGTCTGCAGGAACCGTGCTGCCGTCGCTGAGCCGCGCCTTGCCGGGGGTCAGCTCGGCTATCTCGCCCTTGGAGAATGCAATCGATCCATCGGCGACACCTTCGTAGAAGCCATCGGTAACGAGGCTGACGGTCGAACGGGCGATCGTTTCCAGCTTGCCCGCCGGTTCAAGACCGATGCGCTTGAGGCCGAGTTGCCGACTGATGATGCCCTGCACCGTGCCGAGCATGCTGTTGCGCAAGGGCAGGCCCGGGCCGTGCAGGAAGCGTTCGAAACCGCGCACGTTGATGTAGCGGAAAAGCCCCTCGCCCAGCCGATTGAGGAAGAGATGCTTGAAATTGACGACGTTGCCGACCTTCTTCGGGATTTTCCAGATGAGGTGACGGGCTACAACGCGGGTGGAGGCCGCGGTCCGCGCAATGGCGACGGCAGCATCGCACGAGGACTTGCCATAACCGATCACCAGGGCGTGGCGGCGATTGACGAGATCGATGTCAGTGAATTCGCTCGTATGCAGGATCTGCCCGCCCGCGTCCTTGAAGGCGTTGCTCCCGGGGAACTGCGGTATCGACGGGATGGAGAAAATGCCGTTGCAGACGATCACGAGATCGACGATCTGGTCGCTCTCCGCACCGGTTTCCACATCTCGCACCGCAATGCGCCAGCGTTGCCCGGCAGGGGCGACATCGAGCACCTGCGACCCAAGCCGGATCGCGCTGCGGAAGCCGAAGTGATCCACGTAGGATTCAAGATAGGCCTGCATCTGCGTGCCCGAAGGCCATTCCGGATAGGACGACGGCATCGGGAAGTCGGCAAAGGCGTAGGTTTCACGCGGGTTCTGCGTGGTCAGGCCGGGATAGCGGCGCGACGAAGCCCACACGCCACCGACCTCACTTTCCTTTTCGAAGACAATGACGTCATGGCCAAACTGCCTGAGCGTCTTGGCGGTGACGAGACCCGCAATGCCGCCACCGATGATTCCGATTCTTCGAACCATTCTTCATCCCCAAAAGATCGTTATGAGGGGAGGATAGGTGTGGGAGGCTTTGCGGCGATATGCGGCCAGCGCTGCGATTGTTCGTCCAGCGCGGCACTTTTCAAGACGCCTGGCGCACCGGCGAGAGTTGCGAAACCGCGCAGCCCAGCGCCTTCCCTTCTTCATCCTGCAGCGCAGCATCGCGCAACGCGGCGATCCTTGCTGCAGCATCCGGCGTGCCGATAACATGGCTCTCGACAGCGGCGAGAATTGTCTCGAGATTGGCAATGCCGCGCTCGAAGGTGTCCGAATAACCCTTGACCAGCGCCTGGCAGCCGAGGATCTCGACCGCAGCATCGACATCGCTGCGCGCAACATCGCGGACAAGGTCCAGCCAGCGGCCGATACGCTCCTGTTCCATGGCATAGCGCAGGCTGCCGCGGCGAAATGGCCGCATGGCGGCAAGCAGGCGCAGCACAATAAACCAGCGCAGGCCGGTGGTCTCGACATGACGACCGCGCGCGAAGAACGGTTCGAGCCGGCGGCGCCAGCCTTCGCTGGCAAGGATGCGTGAGCCGATGCGGCGCGGCAACGTTTCGCACACTTCCTGCAAGCGAGGATGCATGTATTCGGTTACGCGGAGCAGTTGTCCGCTGCCCACTCGCACTTCGCGCGCGATATGTGCGCTGCGCGTCGCGCGGATCTTGAGATCGGCCACGCGGATCGGATCTTCGTAAGCCATCCACAGTGCGAGGTGCCGCGCCGCCGGGGCAGCCAGAGCCGGGGCGATCGCGGCCAGTTCCTCGACCCGGTCCACATAGACCTCGGCATAGCGCGCATCCTGCCATTCCATCAGCCGGGCGACGCCATCGGTGGCAAGCGCATGCGCCTCTTCGGGCAAGGAGCGGCAAAGACGATCGTGCAGTGCGCGCCCCGCTGCGGTCGTCGGGGCGCGTGGCCCTGCGGCTTCGGCTGGTGCCGGAAGGGCACGCCCAGCGGCATCGAATCCGGAAGCGAAGCCCTTGAGGTTGGCGGCTACCGCCTTGCCTCCATGTCGCACGGCGTCTTCGAAGGCTTCGCGCGGGAACGGCAGAGAGCCGCTGCCGGCCATGGCCCCGAACATGACCGAGCTGATGACGCTGCCCGCAGACTGCGCCGCTTCGGCCATGTCGAAGCCGATGAACCGGGCGGCACGGCGCTCTGCCGCATCGAGAATGCGCGCGTTTGCCCCGGTGCCGTCACCCAGGGCAGACTTTTCCGAAATGGCATAGACGCGGTGCGTCGAACCGATCAGCGTGGTGCGGTCCTTGCTGACAAAACCGCGCAGGATCGCCCTGCCCGCTTCCATCAGTTCCGAGGCTATGACGATGTCGACATCGCCCCGCACGGGCATCATCGCGAGCACAGGATCAGGCCGGTTTCCACCTGCTGCGCCGATACGGACGAGTTCGATATAATAGACTGTCGAGCCGGTGCGCTGGGCAACGCCGGGCACGGACGTGCCCTGTGCGACGTAACCATTCTGCCGGGCAACCACCTGTATCCAGTCGGCAAGGACGCCACCGCCTTCGCCCCCGAGGGCGAGAATGGCGATAGTGATGCGATCGCGGTGTTGATTGAAGATTTCCATCAGAATGCCCTTGCTGCCAAGGTACGCGCGTGACTGCGTTGCAGAGCTCCGATGATCCACTTGCGCGCCTTTGCTGCAACGCGTTCCCATCGGCGCGGATTGGTAATGATGCTGGCCTTCCAGAATGATGGACACAGCACCGCAGCATGGGCGACTTCGCCGCAGTTGCCGCATCCCACGCAACTGTTGTCGATATGGGTGACCGGATGCTGGCGTAGCGGATCCGGATTGGGCCGGATGCTGAGCGAGGGGCAACCTGACAGGCGGATACAGGCGTGATCGCCCGTGCAGGTATCGGCATCGACACCAAAGCGTTCACGCACCACGCGCTTGCCTTCACTGGCGGCCTTGGCCAGCTGCGGCTTGATCCGGCGCTGCTTGTTGAGCATGCATTCGGACTGCGCGACGATGACCTTGGGGCCTTTCTCCGGCGAGGTCAGGGCTTCACGCAGCGTATCGCGCATGCGGGCTACGTCGTATGTCCGGGTCAGGGTGCGCGCCCAGCGTACGCCCATGCCGCGCACAGCCTTTTCAATCGGATGCCGGGTGGTGCGGATATCGTTGTCCGCGCGCGAGGACAGGATGTCCTGCCCACCCGTCGCGGCGGAATAACCGTTATCCACGACGATCGTGACGGTATCGTCCTGGTTGAACACGGCGTTGCCGATGCCCGAGGTGAGGCCGTTGTGCCAGAAGCCGCCATCGCCCATCATCGCCACCGCGCGCTTGCCTCCGGCATTGGGCCTGAACGCCGAAGCGCCCGCCGTGCCGAGGCCATAGCCCATGGTGGTATTGCCGATGTGGAAGGGTGGCAGGATCGAAAAGAGGTGGCAGCCGATATCGGCAGAGACGTGCAGCTCCCCGAGTTCGCGCTGCACCAGCTTCATCGCAGAGAAGATTGGCCGCTCCGGACAACCGGTGCAGAACCCGGCCGGCCGCGCCGGCACATTCGCCGCGAGTTCGGGCTCCACCGGCACAGCCATCTGACGGGCTGGCGCGCGCTCGGGTGACCATTGTTCGAGAAACCGGGCAAGCCCGTCCCCGATCACCTGCCCTGAATACTCTCCAGCGCGCGGCAGAACATCCTTCCCGACGAGGCGCGTGTGCAGATCCGCCCGGCGCAGGATCGTGTTGAGTTCGTGCTCGATGAATTCGGGCTGGCCTTCCTCGAGGACGAGGACCGCCTTCTTGCCTGCGCAGAACTCCACGACCTCGTCGGCAATCAGCGGATAGACCACGTTGAGGCAATAGATCGGCAGCTTCGCGCCACCCCAGGCATCGGACAGGCCGGCAAGCTCGAGGGCGCGGTTGAGCGTGTTGAACAGTCCGCCCTGTACGATGATCCCGATATCATCGCGTTCCGGGCCGAACCATTCGTTGAGGCAGTTGTTGCGGACAAAGGCCTGCGCGGCGGGCCAGCGTTTCTCGACCTTCTCGATCTCGTGCAGGAAGATGGCCGGTGGCAAAACGATCCGGTCCAGATCGCGGGTCGGAGTCTGCGCTGCATCGCCCACGGTCATCGATGGACGGCGATTGTCCTTTGCGACGAAGCTTCCGGTCATGTGGCAGCTGCGCACGCGCATCTCGATCATCACCGGCGTGTTCGAGGCTTCCGAAAGTTCGAAGCCCTTTTCCACCATGTCGACCATCGTCGGCAGGTTCGGCCGGGGATCGAGCAGCCACATCTGCGACTTCATGGCAAAGGCGTGGGTGCGCTCCTGCATGATCGAGGAGCCCTCGCCGTAGTCCTCGCCAATGATGATGAGGGCACCGCCAGTGACGCCGCCCGAGGCCAGGTTGGACAGCGCATCGGAGGCGACATTGGTGCCGACGACAGACTTCCACGCCACCGCGCCTCGAAGCGGATAGTTGACCGAGGCGGCGAGCATTGCCCCTGCCGCAGCCTCGTTTGCGCTGGATTCGAAGTGCACGCCCAGTTCCCGCAGCAGGGGATCTGCATCGGCGAATACGTCCATAAGGTGGCTGATAGGTGAGCCTTGGTAGCCCCCGACATAAGCGACACCAGCCTGCAGCAGCGCCTTGGTGACGGCGAGGATGCCCTCGCCCTCGAAATGCTCACCCGCGCCGAGGCGCAGCTTCTCGACTTCCTTCTTGAACGACCGCTCAGCCATGGATCAGCCCTCGACGAACGCGAGAACGCGCACGGGGCTGCCGGAACCTCCCGCGATCTTGAGCGGCGCAGCAACGATGAAAGCACCGGTCGGCGGCAGGAGATCGAGGTTCTCGAGACACTGCAAGCCATAGAGACCCGCGCCGTGGAGCAGCGTGTGCGCAGGGTAAGGCGGGTCCATGAGGTGCGCCTGGCCAGCATCGGTGCCGATAGTCTCCACGCCGAAGCCGAGGATGCGGCGGGTCTCGATCAGGTAGCGGATGGCCTCGGGATCAGGCCCCGGCGTGTGGGCGCCGTCCTCGCGACGGTTGGTGTAGGCATGGCCGGAACGCTTGGACCAGTCGGTGCGCAGCAGCACCCAGCAGCCTGCGGGAATGGCACCGTGTGCTGCCTCCCAGGCCCGGATGAAATCGGCGGTCAGTATGAAGTCTGCGTCGGCGGTGGCTTCGGCCGAAGCGTCGATCACCACGGCAGGCCCCGTGAAGCGCACGGGCGCAATGGTATCGACTGTATTCTCGGGAAGATCCCTGCCCGTGACCCAGTGGACCGGCGCATCGAAATGGGTGCCTGTGTGTTCGCCGGTGGTAAAGTTGTTCCAGTGCCATGCGACGCCGCGCTCGTCGTAGCAGGAGATTTCCTGGCGGCTGAAGGCGGCGGTCTGGCCGAACGGCTCGGGCAGGACGAGAACCGGGGTGTCTTCCGACAGCGTCTGCGTGAGGTCGATGGTCTTGATTGCACCGCTGCCGACGGCGGCGGCGAATTGGGCGAGCGTGGTTCCCGACATGATTCTCTCCCTGAAGAGGCAAGGACCTGCGGACTGTGACATATTTACGTGCACTTGCAACCAAAAAAGTTGCACATGCACGTTGTATTCATCCCCGATGAAATGTAAGGAACGCGAAACCGGAGGAAATTTCGTTTTGGACAAGCGGCTTCTTGGCGACCCGGGGACCCCTGCTTTTCAGGTCGCCTCCTACCCGTTCTACCTCGTGAACCGGCTTGCCAGCCGCTACAACGCGGTGATCGAGGCGGCGCTGCGCGATATAGGACTGGATATCCCTTGCTGGCGCGTCCTGATGATCCTGGGCGAGGAAAACCCGCGCGGCGTGCGCGATATTGCCGATGCTGCAGTGATCCCGCTTTCGACCATGACGCGGATCGTGCAGCGCATGGCCGCAGCCAACCTCGTCCACTCTGCCCCCAGCCAGCGCGATGCGCGGGTGACTGAAGTCTTCCTGACCGAAGACGGTGAAGCCAAGCTGGCGCAGGCGCGTCAAGCGACGTCGCCCACCTATCACAAGGTCATCCGCAACCTCTCAGCCAAGGATTTCTCGCAACTGATCGACCTGCTCAACCTGCTCTACGATAACCTGGACGAGAGCTGAGCGAAGGGTGGGCAATGTTGCACTGGACAGCCGGTTCAAATTAGTTCAAGTTTAAAACGAATGCGTCCGAACGCGGGCAGCAACAGAATGCACAAGAGCGGGAAACGACGCCAGAACGGCAGTAGACCGGCCATATATTTTAAGTTTGAAATATAGGAGTGTGGTAGATGAGAGTCGCATGTCTCGGCGGTGGCCCAGCCGGCCTTTATTTCGCCATCTCGATGAAGCTGCGCGATCCCGGCCACGATATCGTGGTCCTGGAGCGCAACAAGGCAGGCGATACGTTCGGCTGGGGCGTGGTCTTTTCCGACCAGACCCTTGATAACCTGCGCAGCAATGACCCGGTCAGCGCCGCGACTATTCAGGCCGAATTCGCGCATTGGGACGACATCGAAGTCGTCGTGGGCGACCATGTTGAACGCTCGGGCGGCCACGGCTTCATCGGCATCGGGCGCAAGCGCCTGCTGAACATCCTGCAGGACCGCGCGCGCGAACTGGGTGTGCGGCTGGAGTTCGAGACCGAGTTCGACGCCGACCTTTCCCGATGGTCGGACTATGACCTGATCGTGGCTTCGGACGGGATCAACAGCCGCATCCGCACCCAATACGAAGACCGCTTCGACGTGGACATCCAGACCCGCGCGAACAAGTTCATGTGGCTCGGAACGGCCAAGCTGTTCGATGCCTTTGCCTTCATCTTCGAAAAGACCGAGGCCGGCTGGATCTGGGCCCACGCCTATCGCTTTGACGAGACACGATCGACCTTCATCGTGGAATGCTCGGAAGAGACCTGGCGCGGACTTGGCTTCGACACGATGGAGCAGGCCGATGCAATTGCGGCCTGCGAGCGGATCTTTGCCCGCCACCTCGACGGCGAACCTCTGTTGACGAACGCCGGTCACCTGCGTGGCTCTGCTGCATGGATCAACTTCCGCCGCATCCTGTGCGAGCGCTGGTCGTTCGACAACGTCGTGCTGCTGGGCGATGCTGCGCACACCGCTCATTTCTCGATCGGATCGGGCACCAAGCTGGCGCTGGAGGATGCGATCAAGCTTGCCGAAGTCATGAGCCGCCCGCACATTGCCCACAATCGCGAGAGCATGGCCGCCGCGCTCGAGGAATACCGTGCCGAGCGTCATACCGAGGTGCTCAAGATCCAGAATTCTGCACGTAACTCCACCGAATGGTTCGAGACTCTGGATCGCTACATCGATTTCGCGCCCAAGCAGTTTGCCTATTCGCTGCTGACCCGGTCCCAGCGCGTCAGTCATGAAAACCTGCGCCTGCGCGATCCGGCTTGGCTGGCAGAGGTGGAGCAGTGGTTCCAGCGCGAGTCGGGAGTCGAGCCAGGCAATCGCCCGGCCGAGCCCATGTTCGCGCCGCTGCTGTTGCGCGACCTGACAATTGCCAACCGCGTGGTGGTATCTCCGATACTGACCTATTCGGCAGGCGAGGATGGGGTGCCCGGCGATTTCCACATGGTCCATTACGGCGCAAGAGCCATGGGTGGTGCCGGACTGGTTGTGACCGAAATGACGGCGGTCAGCGAGACCGGACGGATCACACCACACTGTCCCGGACTGTGGAATGACGATCAGACCGAAGCCTGGCGGCGGATCGTCACGTTCGCTCACGCCAACTCGCAGGCAAAGATATGCGTCCAGCTCGGCCATGCCGGCGCGCGCGGCGCAACCGAAGCTGGCCACGTCCAGCCTGACCGGCCCCTGCAGGAAGCGAATTGGCCGCTGATTGCGGCATCAGCCCTGCCCTACAAGCCCGGCAGCCAGGTTCCGCGCGCGATGACCCGGACAGACATGGACGCGGTGAAGGCCGACTTCGTTGCTGCCACCACCCGGGCCAAGGAAGCAGGCTTCGACATGATCGAACTCCAGGCCGGCCACGGCTTCCTGCTGTCTAGCTTCATCTCACCGGTGCTGAACCACCGTGACGATGAATTCGGCGGTTCGCTGGATAACCGGCTTCGCTATCCGCTCGAGGTCTTTCGCGCGATGCGTCATGCATGGGGCGAAGAGCTCCCCTTGGCCGTCCGCATTTCGGCGAACGACTGGGTCGGCAGCGCCGGCGTTACGCCCGACGAGGCCGTACGGATCGCCGCAGCGTTCCGGGACGCCGGAGCCGATATCGTCGACGTCTCTGCTGGCGAAACGGCAGCTTCGGCACGCCCCGTCTATGGTCGCATGTTCCAGACGCCGTTTTCAGACCAGATCCGCAATGAGGCCGGTTGCGCGACGATCGCCGTGGGCAACATCTACGAGGCGGATCATGTCAATTCGATCCTGGCTGCAGGCCGTGCGGATCTTGTCGCGCTCGGCCGTCCGCATCTCGCCGATCCAGCCTGGACCATGCGCGCAGCCGCACGATCCGGGCAGGAGATTGCCGTGCCCCCTGCATATGCTCTAGGGCTCGCGCAAATGACACGCACTCTGCAGCCTCAGGCTCGGTGAGCGCCACGGCAGCCAGCAGGAGGAACCGGCCTTGTTCAGCGGCGACCAGAACGAATCCATTCCCGAAAAGCACGATGGGGAACTGATCGGCCGGCAGGACATCCGTGTCCTGCTGCGCCTGTTGAGCTGTTCGATGACGATCGAGAAGCGTCTGCGTCGTCGTTTCATCGAGCAGTTCAACACGACACTGCCTCGCTTCGATGTGCTGGCCGCGCTGGAACGCAATCCGGACGGCGTGACCATGAGCGAGCTTTCCCGCTTGCTGCTGGTTTCGAACGGCAACGTGACCGTGCTGGTTCGCCAGCTGGAGTCCGACGGCTACCTCAGCGCCGAGGCACCGCCCGAAGACAAGCGACGCACGATCGTGATGATGACCAGGAAGGGCCGGGAACATTTCAAGTTGCTGGCCGACGCGCACCATAAATGGATCGGCAGCATGTTCCGCCAGATGAGCCCTGCCGATATGCAATCACTCTATTTGCTGCTGGCGAACCTTAAGGTTTCGCTCGCTGCAGAGGAAGAGACGGACTGATGACGTTCATTTCTACCCAGTTGGTACGCTTCGCCCATGTCGATGCGGCCGGCATCGTTTTTTATCCGCGCTACTTCGAGATGCTCAACGCCGCGGTCGAGGATTACTTCGCGCAAGGGATCGGCGTGGATTTCGCCGAGATGCATATCCGCCGCGGTTTGGGCGTGCCCACCGTGACGATCCAGACCACCTTCTTCAGCCCGAGCAAACTCGGCGACCTGCTGGATTTCAGGCTCTCCGTCCCACGCGTGGGGCGCAGTTCCATGGAACTGGTCGCAGAAGTGCTCTGCGGTGACGAAAGGCGGCTTGAGGCCACGGCGACGCTGGTCTGCATGGACCTGGAGGCAGGACGTTCGGTGGCCTGGCCAGATGACATGAGGCCCAAGCCGATGACGGGTGAACATGCGGTAGCAGCCGCCTAGCAGCCGCGACCGCAGGCCTCTCCCCGGCAACACAACAGCACAGACGCGCAAGCAAAAGGCGGTGGCAGGCATACTGCTTCCGCCTTTCTGCATGGACAACAGCGCTACCCGGCGTCGCCTCCCTTGCATGACAAGGCCTCTCCCGAACAGGTCCGGGAGAGGCCGTCACACCCCTTTCATGGGAGCAGGGTTCTAGTGTCCAATTCAGCCCGCGACGACGGGGTGCCGCAGCTTGCCGATGCCGGTAGCCTCGGCTTCGATCACGTCTCCCGGCCACACCCATTCCTGCGGATTGCGGCCGGCGCCCACGCCCTCGGGCGTGCCGGTCGCGATGATGTCGCCCGGCTCCAGCGTGATGCCCTGGCTGATGTCGGCGATCAGTTCATCGACCTTGAACAGCATGTGGCTGGTGTTGTTGCGCTGCTTCTCAACTCCGTTGACGGTAAGCCAGAGGTCGAGCGTCTGCGGATCGGGGATCTCGTCGGCCGTGACGATGCAGGGCCCCATGGGGCAATAGCTGTCCTGCCCCTTGGAATAGATCCACTGCCCGGCCCGGCGACAATCGCGCGCGCTCATGTCGATCAGCACGGTATAGCCGAAGACGTGTGACAGCGCGTTCTCGCGCGTAACGCGTTGCGCCGTGGTGCCAATGATCGCCGCCAGTTCAACTTCCCAATCGAGTTGCTGCGTGATGTCTGCCCGGTGGACGATGGGTTCACCCGGCGCGATGACCGACGTTGGCGGCTTGGAGAAGATCACCGGCTGCTTGGGCAGATCGGGCGCGGTATCGAGCGCCGCCGCGCTTTCGGCCACGTGATCGATGTAGTTGAGCCCGATACCGAAGACGTTCTTGTCGGGACGCGGGATCGGCGCAAGCAGGATCACGCCCGCCAGCGGCAGCGCGCCATTGACCGGCCAGCGGCCGCCTGCTTCCTTGAGCAGGAAACCGAGCTCGCTGACGGCGACTGGCCCGAGCTTGATGAAATCGAGCATGCGCGATGGCAGGGGCGAGCCAGCGCGTTCACCCAGCGTGGCAACATCGATGACAAGATCATCGACAAGCACGCCCAGGCGCGCCTCTGCTTCGATGGAGCGGCGATAGGTAACAAGACGCATGGAATGTCCTTTCGGCAATGCGAGGATCAGGAGATGACCGGTTGGAAGCCGCCGTTTTCAGCAAGACCTTCGGCGCGATAGAGGCCGAGTGTGCGCATCGTTGGCAGGTCGTGGAACGAAAACAGGCATGCATCTTCGCTGTCCGAGCCGTTGACGTGCTCGTGCCACATCCATGATGGCACCACGAAGATGTCGCGCTCCTTCCAGTCGAAGCGCCTGCCGCCGATTATCGAATGGCCCGAACCCTTTGCGCACTGGTAGACGAAGCTGCCAACCTCGCGATGTGCCCTGGTATGTTCGCCAGGACGCAGCAGTTGCATCGATGCGCCCATCGTCTGCATCGGCGCGCCGCCCGTGAAGGGATTCACGTAATCCATGTGGATGCCGTCGTAAGGCGATCCGTCTGTGACCCGCGCATACTTCAGCAACGCCTCGTAGGTCGGCTCCCACTCGTATTTGAGCAGCGGCGAATATCGCTTCGACCATGTCTCTCCAGCAGGCCTGAGCGCGGGATTGCCCCAGGTCGCGGTGGAATCGTCGATCGGGAAACTTACCGCCTGCTGCAGATCGGGGTGCACTTCGTAGAAGTTTGCTTCGAGAGCATTCATCAGCGGAATGTCGAGCCCGTCCTGCCAGATGCAGACAGTGCCGTCCTCGGCAACGCCATGTTCGTGCCAGGTGCCGTTGGGCGTGAGCACGAAGTCGTTGCGGCCCAGCGTCATCTTATGCCCGTCGACGTTGGTGAAGGCGCCGCTTCCCTCCATGATGAAGCGCAGGGCTGAAGCGGAATGGCGGTGGCTGGACGCCAGCTCGCCTGGGCCCATGACCTGCAGGCCAGTGTAGAGCCAACCTACCGCGGCGGTCACGTCGCGGCGGCCGGGATTGGCCAGATAGACCACCCGGCGGCCCGCCTGTTCCGGGCTGACGAGTTCCAGAGCGCGCAGCACATGTTCGCGCAGGCGATCGAATTGCCACAGCACCGGCTGCGATTCGGTCACGGGCTCCCAGGGTTCGATCTTGTTTGCCACAGTCCACAAGGCACCGGCATGCTGGCTCTCAAGGTCCTTGTAGAACTCAACAAGCTCCTCGGTGTCGGCCACATTTGCACGGCCGAGCACTTCCTCGCGATATGCATCGTAAACGGCTTCGGCCATCGCCACGTCTCCTCGCCAAATTTGTTACAAGCTTAAAATATCTTGCATCGCAGTGTCAACATGAGGCAAGGGTCACGCAGCGAAAAACTTGCAGACGCACGCAACGACTCGTGCCGACTGGCAGGAAGGTGGATATCCAGATGCTGAACCTACCGAGTTTCAAGGCTGCGGCGGTGCAGACCAGCCCGGTGTTTCTCGATCCGATGGCAACTTGCGCGAAGGCCGCGTCGCTGATTCGCGAGGCGGCGGGCAACGGCGCATCCCTCGTCGTATTCCCCGAGGTCTTCGTTGCAGGATACCCCTACTGGAGCTGGATCGCAGACCCCGTCTCGTGCAGCCCGTGGTTCGAACGGCTGGTGCGCGCTTCGGTCCTGCTCCCGGGCCCCGAGATCGCGATCGTGTGCGAGGCTGCGCGCGAATGCGGCGTCCACGTGATAATCGGGGTCAACGAACGCAGCCCGGTTTCGCTGGGCACGCTGTTCAACACGCTGGTGTTCATCGGGCCCGACGGCGCGATCATGGGACGGCATCGCAAGCTGGTGCCGACCTGGGCGGAAAAGCTGACATGGGCACCGGGCGACGGCGCGGGCCTCGTGGTTTACGACACCGCGATCGGCCCTCTGGGCGGGCTCGCCTGCGGTGAGAACACCAACACGCTGGCGCGGTTCTCGCTGCTGGCGCAAGGAGAACTTGTGCACGCGGCAAGCTATATCTCGCTGCCGGTCGCCCCGCCCGACTATGACATGGCCGAGGCGATCAAGGTCCGCGCCATGGCCCATTCGTTCGAGGGGAAGGTCTTCACCATCGTCTCGTGCTCGACCATCTCTGACGAAATCATCGCAGCGATGGAAACACTCGTTCCCGATGCACGGTCGCGGCTCGAACGGAGCAACAGTGCGTTTTCAGGGGTGATCGGGCCGGACGGGCGCTTGGTGGGCGAGCCGCTCATTGATGCCGAAGGCATCGTCTACGCCGACATCGACCTATCGCGCTGCATCCAGCCCAAGCAGATGCATGACATCATCGGGCACTACAACCGTTTCGATATCTTCGAACTGACCGTGAACCGCAGCCCCCGCGCCCCGGTTACCCTGACCGGCCAGCAGGAAGCGCCCTCCGGCCCTGCCAGCGAGGCCGTAGCCGCGACGGACAAACCTTGATCAAGCATTGCAGGAACCAATCATGAGCATGACCCGGCCCTTCCGCGTGGGACAGATCGTCCCGTCCTCCAACACCACGATGGAAACCGAAATTCCGGCAATGCTGCGCGCTCGCGAAGCTATCCTGCCGGAGCGCTTCACCTTCCATTCCAGCCGCATGCGCATGAAGCACGTGGTAAAGGAGGAACTGGAGGCGATGGACCGCGACAGCGACCGCTGCGCGATCGAACTGTCTGATGCGCGTGTCGACGTGCTCGGCTATGCCTGCCTGGTCGCGATCATGAGCATGGGCAAGGGCTACCACAGGATTTCGGAAGCCCGGCTTCACCAGCGCACGGTCGATAACGATGCTCCTGCGCCGGTCGTCACCAGCGCAGGAGCGCTGATTGAGGGCCTGCACCGCCTGGGTGCCAGAACGATCTCGGTGATCTGCCCCTACATGAAGCCGCTGACGCAGCTGGTGGTTGACTACATCGAAAGCGAGGGAATTACCGTGCGCGACTTCACCGCATTGGAAATCCCGGACAATCTTGAAGTAGGCCGTCACGATCCGCAGCACCTGCTCGAAATCTACAAGCGCGTCGACCGGACGGGGATCGATGCCTTCGTGGCATCTGCCTGCGTGCAGATGCCGTCCCTACCGATCATCCAGAACCTGCAGGATCAGATCGGCGTACCGGTTGTTTCTGCAGCCGTTTGCACGACGCACCAGATGCTCGATAAGCTCGGACTCGAACGCAGGGTGCCCAACGCGGGCGCGTTGTTGGGCGGACAATACTGAGCGAAAGGCATACACGCGATGATCTGGGACATGGCTGAGCTCAAGGCGTCGGAACGATACCGGATCCTCGGATCGTGCATTGTTCCACGGCCCATCGCCTGGGTCAGCTCGCTTTCTCGTGATGGCGTTCAGAATCTTGCCCCGTTCAGCTTCTTCAACGCGATGGGAAACAGCCCGCCCGTGCTGGCAATTGGCATGGTAGAGTCGGCCTTTTCAGGTCTGAAGGACACGCCGGCCAACATCCGCGACACCGGTGAGTTCGTCGTCAATCTGGTGTCAGAGGATCTCGCCGAGACAATGAACCTGACCTCGGCTGACCATCCCCCGGAGATCGATGAGGCAGCGATCGCAAACGTCGCGCTTGCACCTTCGGTCAAGGTGAAGCCCCCTCGCGTGGCTTCGGCACCGGTCGCGTTCGAATGCCGGACCACGAACTTCATCGAAACCGGTCCGAACCAGGTCCTTGTGGTGGGCGAAGTCCTCGTCTCGCACGTGGATGATCGCTTTGTCCTTGATAGCGACACGATCCGCCTTGACATCGAGGCGATGCGGCTCGTCGCACGACTTCATGGCCGTGGCTGGTACAGCAGGCAAACAGATCTCTTCGAAATGCTCAGGCCGCGAAGCTGACGGACTGGTTCCGCAAACCCGATCCGGCAAAACATGTCATCCACCCACTAGGCGGACGAACCACACTCGTCCGCCGTTTTTTCCACGCCCCACCAGTCGCGCATCTGCGGGGGCAAGGAACAGCGGTTTGGCAGGGACGGTCAGGCCACCGCGATATCTCGTCACATCAAATCCGCTTGGCCAAGACCGCTTGAACGCACCTGCGTTCTGATCGACACTCCCACCTGCGCCCTCTCCAGCGAGCGGGCCGGGAGAGGGACATGCGCGTCTGTGTTGTCGGTGCGACAGGTACCATCGGTCGGGCGACCGTGGCAGCCCTCATGGCGCGCGGGCAATCTGTGACATGCCTTGTCCGGCGCGCCGATGCCGATCTGAGCCGCAGCGCAACCGTGGTTGCGGCCAATTTGGCGGACACAGGCAAGCTCGGCGAGGTCTTTGCCAACGGGCGCTTTGACGCGGTCGTGTCGTGCCTCGCTTCGCGCACCGGGGTGCCGACCGATGCCTGGGACGTCGATTATCGCGCCAACCTTAACGTGCTCGAAGCCGCGCAGGTTGCAGGTGTCACGCAGTTCGTGCTGCTCTCGGCGATCTGCGTGCAAAAGCCGCTGCTGGCCTTCCAGCATGCCAAACTGGCATTCGAAGCGGAGCTTGTCGCCTCGGGCCTGCGCTGGTCCATCGTCCGCCCAACCGCCTTCTTCAAATCGCTCTCAGGCCAGATCGAACGCGTCAAGGCAGGGCGGCCGTTCCTGATCTTCGGCAATGGTGAGTTGACCGCCTGCAAGCCGATCAGCGATGGCGATCTGGCGGCCTACATTGCCGATTGTCTGACGCAGGAGGACCGCTGGAACCGCATTCTCCCTATCGGTGGTCCCGGTGATGCAATTACGCCGCGCCAGCAGGGCGAAGCGCTGTTCGCCATGCTCGGCAAACGCCCAAGCTTCCGCTCGGTCCCGCTGGCCATGCTCGACATGATTGCAGGTGCGCTCGGCCTGTTCGGCCGCGTCATCCCCGGCCTTGCCACCAAGGCCGAACTTGCCCGCATCGGCCGTTATTACGCCAGCGAATCTATGCTCGTGCTTGATCCCGTGACCGGCCGATACGATGCCGCCGCCACCCCATCGACCGGCAGCGAGACGCTGTTCGACCATTACCGTGCCGTGCTCGAAGGCAGCGCTGAGGTCGATCGCGGCGATCATGCGGTGTTCTGAGCTTTCTGCTGGAAACGATCAGGATTGATTGCTATTGATCGTTTTCAAGCATTTTAACGGGAGAGCGCGCTTGGCTTCGGGCGCAACCGCCAAAGGCGCAACAATAGTCATCGATCTCGGCAAGACGCTGAGCAAGGTCAGCCTGTGGGACGCAGGCGGGACCATGCTCGATCGTCAGGTGCGCCCCAACGTGCCGCTCGAGATCGGTGGCATCCGCCGCCTTGATGCACCCGCCACGGCCAAGTGGCTGCTGGAAACACTCGCCTCCTACGCCCGCCAGCCGGTCGAGACGATCGTGCCCGTAGGCCACGGCGCAGGCATCGTCGCGCTGGTCAATGGCAAGCTCGCCTTTCCCCCGCTCGATTACGAACAGCCGATCCCGCCCGAGGTCATGGCCGCATACCGTGCGCAACGCGATCCCTTCGCGCTGACCGGCTCGCCCGCCCTCCCCGATGGCCTCAACTTCGGCAGCCAGCTGTGGTGGATGGAGCGGTTTGCGCCCGATGCCATGGCCCGCGCCACCTTGCTCCCTTGGGCGCAATACTGGGCGTGGTTCCTCACCGGCAATGCGGTGAGTGAAGTAACCAGCCTCGGCTGCCATTCCGACTTGTGGTGTCCGCAAGAAGCAGACTTCTCGCCCATGGCCAAGCGCCTGGGCTGGGCGCAGCGCTTCGCCCCGCTCGTCCGCGCAGGAGACACGGTGGGCACGCTCCTGCCCGAAATTGCCGCGCAGACCGGCCTTTCACCAGACGTTCGCGTCCTCGCGGGCCTGCACGATTCCAACGCCGCCCTGCTCGCCGCGCGCGGTTTTGCCGAGATCGCCGAGAACGAGGCAACCGTGTTGTCCACCGGCACCTGGTTCATCGGCATGCGGCTTCCAGCCACGCCGGTGAACACCGCCGACCTTCCCGAAGCGCGCGATTGCCTCGTCAATGTCGATGTCCATGGCCGCCCCATCCCCTCTGCCCGCTTCATGGGCGGGCGCGAGATCGAGACGCTGATCGAGATCGATACCCGCCGCGTCGATATCAAGCCAGACCAGCCCGCGCTTCTCGCGGCAGTGCCCGAAGTGTTGCGCAAGCCGGCCATGATGCTGCCGACGCTCATGCGCGGCTTCGGACCCTTTCCGGCCGGCCGGTTCGACTGGATCAACCGGCCCGAGGACTGGTACAAACGCCGCGCCGCCGCCTGCCTCTATGCCGCGCTGGTGGCCGACACCGCGCTGGACCTCATCGGCTCGTCCGAACGCCTTCTCGTCGAAGGCCGCTTTGCCGAGGCCGAAGTCTTCGTCCGCGCGCTTGCCGCCTTGCGCCCCGACACCGCCGTCTACACCGCCAACGCCCACAACGACGTCTCGTTCGGCGCGCTGCGCCTGATCGATCCCAAGCTCACCCCCCGTGGCGAACTGGTGCGCGTCGAACCGCTCGACGGCGATCTCGACACCTACCGCAACCGCTGGCACGCCGAGATCGACGCCTCGCTCAAGAGAACCGCCGCATGATTGCTGCTTCGATCCCCGATTTCCGCGAGCTCGCCCGCCGCCGCCTGCCGCACTTCCTGTTCGAATATATCGACGGCGGCTCCTACAGCGAGACGACGCTCAGGCGGAACGTCAAGGACCTGCGCGACATCGCCCTGCGCCAGCGCGTGCTGCGCGACGTTTCCGGCCTCGACCTCTCGACCGAACTGTTCGGCCAGAAGGTCAGGCTTCCAGTCGCCCTCGCCCCCATCGGCCTTGCCGGGATGAACGCCCGTCGCGGCGAGTGCCAGGCCGTGCGCGCAGCAGAAACGGCAGGCGTCCCCTTCACTCTCTCCACCGTCTCGGCCTGCTCGCTTTCCGAAGTCGCCAAGGCGGCAGCCAAGCCCTTCTGGTTCCAGCTCTACATGACCCGCGACCGCGGCTTCATGCGCGAACTGCTGCAGGAGGCAGTCGAACTGAACTGCTCGACCCTCGTCTTCACCGTCGACATGCCAGTGCCCGGCAGCCGCTATCGAGACTACCATTCCGGCCTCGCCGGTGCCTCGGGCATGAAAGGCGCGATCCGCCGCGCCCTGCAAGGCGCGATGAAGCCCGCGTGGGCATGGGATGTCGGCGTGATGGGTCGCCCGCACGGCCTCGGCAACGTGATCCGCAAGCTTCAGGGCAAGACCGGCATCGAAGACTTCTTCGCCTGGATGCGGGAGAACTTTGACAGCTCGATCTCGTGGAAGGACCTCGATTTCATCCGCTCGGAATGGAAGGGCCCGCTGGTAATCAAGGGCCTGCTCGATGCCGAGGACGCAGTCGAAGCCGCCAATCTTGGTGCGGACGGTATCGTCGTGTCCAACCACGGCGGGCGCCAGCTCGATGGCGTGCCCTCCACCGCCCGCGCCCTGCCCGCCATTGCCGATGCTGTGGGTGACCGGATGACCGTGCTCGCCGATGGCGGTGTACGCTCAGGCCTCGACGTGGTGCGCATGCTTGCGCTCGGCGCAAAAGGCGTGCTGCTCGGCCGCGCGTGGGTCTTCGCGCTCGCCGCCAACGGACAGCAGGGTGTCGAGCACATGCTCCGCCTGATCGAGGCCGAGATGCGCGTCGCCATGACGCTCACCGGCGTGAAGAACATCAGCGAGATCGACCGCTCGATCCTCGTAAAAACATAACAAAAATGGGACAGGAACCGATGGGCGCGAACCCGCTGCTGGGCGTACTCTTTCACTGGATCGGAGGCTTCTCCTCGGCCAGTTTCTACGTGCCGTACAAGCGCATCAAGCTGTGGTCGTGGGAAGTGTTCTGGCTGGCCGGCGGCCTGTTCTCTTGGGCAATCGCGCCCTGGCTCTTCGCCTCGATCCAGACGAAGGACCTGCTCGGCGTCCTCTCCGCCACCCCGCGCGATACGCTGATGTGGTGCTGGTTCTGGGGCGCGATGTGGGGCTTTGGCGGGCTGACCTTCGGCCTGACCATGCGCTACCTCGGCCTCTCGCTCGGCATGGCAGTAGCGCTCGGCCTCACCACGGTGATCGGCACGATGGGTCCGCCGATCTTCGATGGCACCCTTGGAGCGATCGCGGCGACCACCAGCGGAAAGCTCACCCTGCTCGGCATCCTGATCACGCTGGCCGGGATCGTGGTCGTCGCCCGAGCAGGCAATGCCAAGGAAGCCGATCTCGGCGGCGCGGCGTCCGAAGGCGTGGCCGAGTTCAACTTGCGCAAGGGCCTTCTGATCGCGACCTTCTCTGGCGTCATGTCGGGCTGCTTTGCCTGGGGCCTTGCCGCAGGCCAGCCGATCCGCGACCTGACGCTGGCCGCCGGCACCGATCCGCTTGCCCAAGGCCTTCCCGTCCTGTGCGTCGTCCTTGCCGGCGGCCTCACCACCAACGCGCTGTGGTGCGCCTACCTGATCGCGAAGAACAAGAGCTTCGGCCAGTTCTTCGGCGCGGCCTCGCCCGAGGCACAACCCGGCGAGCGCCCGAACCTCCTCGCCAACTGGCTCCTCGCGGCGCTTGGCGGCACGCTCTGGTACGGCCAGTTCTTCTTCTACACGATGGGCGAAAGCCAGATGGGCGAATACGGCTTCTCCTCCTGGACGCTGCACATGGCTTCGATCATCCTGTTCTCCACGCTCTGGGGCTTCGCGCTCAAGGAATGGAAGGGCGCATCCGCCCGCACCCGCACGCTGGTCTGGACCGGCATCGGCCTGCTTGTCGGCTCGACCATCGTCATCGGCCTTGGCAACATGCTGCAGGCGAGTGCATAAGCGCGGGCGGAAGGGACCCCAGCTCAAATGCACGCGGAAGAACGGGAACGGCGGATATTCGAGGCGCTGCGGCCGACCGGCTTTGTCAGCTATCGCGATCTCGAAGCCCTGCTCGATGCCTCGCCCGCCACGATCCGGCGCGATCTGACGCGGCTTGAGGAAGCAGGCCAGATCGTCCGCGTCCACGGCGGGGCCAAGCTGCCCGACGGGGAAGACGGCACCGGCCCGCGCCTGCTCGGCACCCCGTTCGAACAGAGCATCACCCGCAACCTCGCCGCCAAGCAGGCCATCGGCAAGGCCGCCGCCGCGCTGTGCTCGCCCGGCGAAGGCGTGATGATCGATGGCGGCACCACCACGCTGCAGATGTGCGCGCACCTCGATGGCCTGGGCCTTCAGGTGCTGACCAACTCACTGCACATCGTCACCGCGCTGCTGCCACAACCGACCACGCGCATCCTCGTGCCATCAGGCGCCGTGTTCCGCGAACAGAACATCATTCTTGCCGCAGCGGGCGAGGAATCGATGCCACGCTTTCACGCCCCGCGCCTGTTCATGGGTGCCGCCGCCGTCGGCCCCCAAGGCGCGATGCAGGCAGACGTCGTCCTCGTCGCCGCCGAACGCCGCCTGATCGACCGCGCCGAAGAAGTGATCCTGCTTGTCGACAGCAGCAAGTTCGAAACGCAATCGGGCACCATCGTCTGCGGGCTCGACGAGATCGACACAATCATCACCGACAGCGGGATTTCGCCGCAAGCCGCGCAGATGATCAGCGAGGCACAAGTCAGGCTGATCGTCGCCTGACATCCGGTTTACACCGCACCCGTCGTCAAGGCGATTAGGACGCACGGCGAATACATGGTAACCCACAAGAGTTCGCCAGCATCCTTGCCGACGGGCAACCGGAAATGGCTCTCGCCCTGCGGGTCACCGGCTTTCGGAAAGCCCGGGCCATGGAATTCCTTACGCCCATCCCTCCCCACGAGGCGAGCAGCCTCGGCATGGCGCTTGTCATGTCGTCGGCCACCCCCCTTGTCCTGCTCAGCGACAGTCTGGTCGTGCAGGCGGCCAGCGGCTCGTTCTGCCGCGCCTTCTCGATCAACTGCACCAACATCGTCGGCCGCGAACTTTTCGAACTGGGCGATGGCGAGTGGAACATCCCGCAGCTGCGCTCACTCCTCAAGGCCACGGCAGCCGGCCGCGCAGCGATCGAGGCCTATGAAATGGTTCTGCGTCGCCCCGGCGCAAAACCGCGCACCCTGATCCTCAACGCCCACGTTCTTGCCCATCCCGACAGCGAGCCCCTGCGGCTGGTGCTGGCCATCACCGACATCACGGAGTCTCGCGCCGCCGAAAACCGGGTCCGCCATGCAGAGCTGGAGAAGGAAGCCCTGCTCCGCGAAAAGGAAGTCCTGCTGCAGGAACTCCACCACCGCGTGGCCAACAGCCTGCAGATCATCGCCAGCGTGCTGATGCAGCGCGTGCGCAGCGTCCAGTCCGAAGAAACGCGCGAGCATTTGCGCGATGCCCACCACCGCGTGATGTCCATCGCCACCCTGCAGCGCCAGCTCGCCGCCACCGCCACCGGCGATGTCTATCTTAGGCCCTACCTCTCGGGCCTGTGCGCCAGCATCGGCGCATCGATGATCGCCGATCCGGCAGAACTGACGCTCGAAGTCGTGGTCGACGACAGCTTCACCTCGGCAGACAGGTCGGTCAGTATCGGCCTGATCGTGACCGAACTCGTGATCAACGCGCTCAAGCACGCCTTTCCGGGCGGGCCGAAGAACGGCAAGATCACGGTGGGCTTTGCAACCAACCCGCAAGGCTGGCTGCTGTTCGTGGGCGATAATGGCGTAGGCTTGCCCGGCAACTTCGCCCAGGCCAAGCCGGGCCTCGGCACCGGCATCGTCAACGCACTGGCCACCCAGCTGTCATCGACGGTAACAATCGCAAACGCCAATCCCGGCACGCTGGTCTCGGTCACCCACGTCGATGCCGAGCCTGTAGCAGACCTCAAACGGGTCTAGGGTCAGATTGGGGGGCGAGGACCGCTAATGCGGATCGCTGACAGCCGACCGAACGGCAGGAATGGGGTGGTTAGTTGCCTTTCCACTCGAAGCTTCGCATCAGATCCCGCACAGTCTCGTGGCCGGTCCACAAAGCAGCGGTCCAACCGCACTCTTTCGCCGCTGCGACATTTTCAATTTTGTCGTCGATGAAGAATATGGCGTCGGGCGAAAGCCGCGAGGCTGATTCCACAGCACCGTAAAAAGCATGATCGGGCTTAGAATAGCCGAGTGCCGCTGAATAGTGAATGCTGTCGAAAGTTTCCCGCAGACCCAAATTGTCCCAGATATACTTGGCGCGCTCATGTTCTTGGACAGTCGCGAGATGAAGTTCCAAACCCTCTCGGCGCAGATGCTGCAGCTCTGCGAGGAGGCGGTGATCGACGTGCGCGTCATTGCTGAACCAGTATGCGATCAGATCATCTGGCAATGCCGCTGGTGCAATCTCTGCGAGCGCAGGTGCCAGACGATCCCGAAGGGCAGCGCGTCCGTGCACGACATCGTCCCACTCGCGGCGGAAGAACCTCTCATGCAATGCTGCAGGGGATATGCCCAGATCGATCTCAAGGTTCACCGACCAGCCCTTGAGATGTGGATGCGCGATCAGCACGCCATCCACATCGACCATGATCGCCCTGCGCTGCATATCCGAGCGTGTCAGGCTGTCGGTGCAGGATTGGCAACGACCAACCTGTAGCCTGCGTCATATTCGGTTTCACCGCGAAGATACCCGAACTTGCGATCCCATTCGCCGCTCTCAAGATCTTTTGCCAATCGTGAGCAGCCTGCCTCCAGCCCGGGGAGCGACCAGAACGAAGAACTCCCTGACCTGATCCGCGCGTCCAGATAGGCCTCCGGTCGGCACCAATATGCGTACAGGAATCCGTCTGTGCAATCACGCGGGACCAAGACCGGCTCGATCGTCACTGAACCAAACCACTCTTGATATTGCGACATTTTCGGCATTTGGCCTTCGTCCAGCGACACGAGTTCGGGCAGGTAGTCGGTCAGCCACGGCCGGTGCGACGGGTCGAAGGTCAGCAGCACGAGCGGCCCGCGCGTCACTCTCCTCATTTCGCGCAAGCCCGCAGCCTTGTCGGGCCAATGGTGAATCGTCAGAATTGCCATCGCGGCATCAAAGGACTGATCTTCGAAGGGAAGGTGCTCGGCGCTTGCCTGAAGGACGGGAGCGGCCGACGGTTTTCGCTTACGGATCATTTCAATCGACGGCTCGACAGCTGTGACTTGCCTATCCGCAGGTTCATATGACCCGGTTCCGGCTCCGACGTTCAATACGGTCGAGGCTGATCCCAAAGCATGATTGATCTGCCTGGCGATGCGGGGATCCGGCAATCGTAGCTGGTCATAATTGATCCCGATCGTGTCGTAGCGCGCAGTCATCGGTCAAGGTTAGACCGGACTGCGATACCTCGGCAACAGCAATGGGAAAGCTTCAGAAGCACGACCACATCGGCGTCGTATCCGGAAGGTCCGCTTTCAGCGCGAATAGACAGATAGCTGACGCTGCCCCGCCAAGACGGAACCTGTCCTTCCCCACTAACGCAAGTACCGCTTCACCAGCGCCTGCGCCGCAGCATCGACGTCGGCCCACGCCTGCTCGAAATCGTCCTCGTCACCATAGTAGGGATCGATCACCGCCGTGCCCTTGCGGCCCGGCACAAGGTCCATCAGCAGCCGCACTTCGGCAATATGGCGCGAAGGTTCAATGCGGCGGAGGTCCTTGAGGTTCTGCTGGTCGAGCGCGAAAACGTGGCCGAACTTGTGGAAGTCCGCCTCGGTCACCTGCCGCGCGCGATAGCTCGAAATGTCGAGGCCATGGCGCATCGCGGTTTCCTGTGCGCGGGGATCGGGCGGGCGGCCGACGTGCCAGTCACCGGTTCCGGCGGAATCTATCGTCATCGCCACCCCTGCCTCCACCGCACGACGGCGCAACGCCGCCTCGGCGAGAGGCGATCGGCAGATGTTTCCTAGGCAGACGAACAATATCGACGGTTGACTCACGGGATCACGATACTCCGCTGGCTGGGTCTCCCCAGGCCAATCAGAAACGGATCCTCTCCCTGCCGCGCAGTGAACATGTTACGTGACGCGATGTCCAGCCATTTTCGAGCAATCAGGACCTGCCCAATAGCCCCGCCCAGCGTCTCCCCCGGCCCGAGCAGCACCACGCGGTCCGGCGCAAACTCGCGGATGCCCACGGTCATCGCGGCGGTGAAATCGTAAGGCTGCAGGATCTGGTGGCCGAAGGTGTAATCCCACAGCTCTTGGGCGTCGCTCTCGAACCGCCGCCACACCTTCCCCCGCCCGTCGATCAGCGGCACCTGCGGCTGGCCGAACCAGTCCACCGGAAACTGCGCCCGCGCGGCATCGCTGCTTGGCCACATCAGCGGCGTATGAAACGGCCCATGCCCCGCCAGCCGCATCGGCGAGCGAGAAAGCTGCGGCAGGTCCTTCTCGAACCCATCGAGCGCTGCCACTGATCCTGCCACCACCAGCATCCCGCCCAGCCGGATCGAAGGCAGCACCCCATGCCGCGCCATCGCCGCCTCGACAGTGGCAACGAGCGCCTGGTCGACCGTCCAGTCTTCCCCCGCCAGCACCAGCACCGCCTGCCCGCCCGGCTCATGGCGCTGCGAATTGACGCCCATCCCGTCGGCAATGGCAAAACCATGCTCGCCCGAAACCGCCCCGGCACAGGCCAGCGCAGTGTACCAGCCCATCGAATTCCCGGTCACTGCCACCACCTCGAACCGCTCGCGGTCGATGCTGAGGAAATCCAGATAAGCACAGGCATGGATCAGCGGCGCCGCATTGTCGCCCTTGAGCAAGGCCGGACCAAATTTCGCCGCCCCATCAAGCGCCGAAAGCGTCGCCTTCCCCGCCTCTGCCCGCATCGCATCGAACCGCGCCAGCCATTCAGACCCGCCATGATGCCGCGCCAGATACCCCAGCTCCGGCGCATTGTAGGTGCCGCGACCGGGGCAAACGACGAGGACTGTCTCCTTAGCCACGCACCATCTCCAGCACCTTGGCGACAATCCCGTCCCGGCTCGGCAGCGTATGCGTCGCCGCACGGGCGAGAGGAATGAAGCTGTCGGTCGCCGCCATCCGCGCAATCGCCTTTTCCGGCGCACGTTCGGCCAGCAACGCCATCAGCGCCTCGTTCTGCCCACCGGTAATCCGGCACTCGTCCACCACCAGCACGCGCGAACAGGACGCAACCGCTTCGATCACCGCGTCATCGTTGACCGGCCCCAGCCAGCGCAGATCGATCACCCGCACGTGGATTCCCCGCTCCGCCAGCAGCTTCTGCGCCTGAAGCGAAAGGTAGAACCCGTTGCCATAAGTCACCACGGCAAGGTCGGCCCCCTCACCCGCAACGCCAATCTGCCCGAAAGCAATCTCGCCCTCACCCGGCGGCTGATAGACGCTGGACCAGAGCCCATCGCCCGCCTCATGCAGGTCCCGCGTCATGTAGAGCGCAATCGGCTCCACAAACACCACCACGCGGCTCTCCTCATGCGCCAACCGCACACATTCGCGCAGCATCGCCACCGCATCGCGCCCGTTGGACGGCACCGCCAGCACCACGCCCGGAATGTCGCGGAATACGGCCAGCGAGTTGTCGTTGTGGAAGTGCCCGCCAAACCCCTTCTGGTAGGGCAGCCCGGCGATCCGCACGACCATCGGGTTGGTGTACTGCCCGTCCGAGAAGAACGAGAGCGTTGCCGCCTCACCCCGGATCTGGTCCTCGGCATTGTGGACATAGGCGAGGAACTGGATCTCGGGCATCGGCAAAAGCCCGTTATGCGCCGCGCCAATGGCCAGCCCCAGGATCGCCTGCTCGTCTAGCAGCGTGTTGATCACCCGAGCCGAGCCGAACCGCGAATGCAACTTCTGCGTCGCCGCATAGACCCCGCCTTTCGGCCCCACGTCTTCGCCGCACACGATCGCGTTCGGGTACTGCAGCAGCAGGTCCGCCATCGCCCAGCTGATCAGCTTGGCCATGTGCTGCGGCTTGTCCATCGCCGCAGCATCATCGGAAAACAGCGCGGCGCGATCCTGCGCCGAGGCGAGAGGTCTCTCCACGCCCTCGCGCTTCGGTGGCACGATGCTCGCCATCACCGCCGCCGCATCGGGCAGCTTGGGCCGTCTGATTGCCAGCTCAACCTGCCGTTCCAGCGTCGCCTCGATCTCGTCATAGACCGCGCGCACCTCGCCCGCAGTCATCACCCCTTCCTCGATCAGCAGCGCGGCGCTCGCAAGTAACGGATCGCGCTCCTCTTCAGCGCGCACTTCCTCCTTGCTGCGATAGGCCAGCTGCACGTCGTTCCCGGCATGGCCATAGAGGCGCACCGTCTTCATGTGCAGGAACACCGGCTTCCTCTGCCGCCGCGCGATGACTTCCGCCTCGCGCGCCGCACGCATCGTGTCGACAAGGTCCGACCCGTCGCATGCAATGTAGTTCAGACCTGCCCGGCCCGAGAAATTCGCCTCGATCCACCCCGGCGGCGTGCGCGTGGAAATGCCGATGCCATTGTCCTCGCACAGGAAAATGATCGGCATCGGCGTCCCCTGAAAGGCTGCCCAGCACGCCGTGTTGATCGCCCCCAGCGCGGTCGAATGGTTGGCGCTGGCATCGCCAAAGCTGCACAGCACCACGCCGTCCTTCGCCAGCACTGTATCGCTCCACCCCATCCGCCGCGCGATGCCGATGGAGAACGCGGTCCCCACCGCCTTGGGCAAGTGGCTGGCGATAGTCGAGGTCTGCGGCGGAATGAACAGCCGTTTCGACCCCAGCACCTTGTGCCGCCCGCCCGAGATCGGGTCTTCCATGCTCGCGGTAAAGCTCAGCAGCATGTCCCACGCAGGGTTCTCGCCCGGCACCCGATGCGCGCGGTGGATCTGGAACGCGGCGTCGCGATAGTGCAAGAACGCCATGTCATCCGTGCGCAGCACTTCGGCCAGCACCGCGTTACCCTCGTGCCCCGAGGAACCGATGGTATAGAACCCCTCGCCCCGCGCCTGCAGCTTGCGGCTCATCCGGTCGAGCTGGCGAGACAGCGCCTGCGAGCGAAACAGCGCCGCCGCCCGCTCCGGGCTGAGGCCAACATCCTTCAGCCCGAGGTTCGAACGCCTGCGCGCGGTGCCCTTTTCCAGCGCATCAAGGAACTGCCGGTGGACCTGCTCGGCGGCATCAAGCGACATTGCGGATGGTTTCCCTCGTAACGAACCAGCCTGATAGCCGCGCGCCTAGCGCAAGTCCACGACCTCCACCGGCGGAAGAGCAACCGCCCCCGGCTGCTCCCCCCAATGCCGCGCATTGAGCACGCCACCATCGGCACGCAACTCGGCAACGTGCGCGGTATCGATCTCGGCAAAGACCCATTGCGCCGTCCCTTCGGCGCCCACCACCAGCACGCCGTCCTCCGGCATCCCCCGATCCGGCGGCCCATAGACCCCGGCCGCCCCCCGGTTCTCGTCCACCGCCGGAGACCACGCCGCATCGCCCACCGTCGGCGAATGGACCGCATAGCACTGCCCCTCCAGCGCCCGGGCCTGCGCCCCGATCCGCACCCGCCAATAGCCATGCAGAGTGTCCGTGCACGAAGGCACCAGCAGCACCTCGGCTCCCGCTTCGACGCAGGCCCGCGCCAGCAGCGGAAACTCGCTGTCATAGCAGATCGAAACCGCCAGCCGTCCCAGCGCCGTTTCGAACACCCGCAGCGAGGAACCTGCAGCGATATCCCACTGCTCGCGCTCGAACCGCGTCATTACCAGCTTGTCCTGCACCGACGATTTGCCATTCGGCGCAAACAGACGCGCCGCATTGCGAAAACGCCCGTCCGCATCCTTGCGCGGCGCAGACGCCGCCAGAATATGCATCCCCGTTCGCACCGCCAGCGCGGAATGCAACGCATCCACGCGCGGCAACTGCGCCGACACCGTCTCGATAGACCCTGCCAGATCGCCCATCGTGGCGGGATCAAGGCTCGCCAGTTCCATCGCCCCATATTCGGGAAACACCGCCAGAGCCGCACCCCCCGCAGCCGCCTCGTCCACCCAACGCGTCAGCTTGGCCTCATAAGCGTCCCAACCCTCCAGCCGCTCGATCGGATACTGCGCAGCCGCGACAAGAAACCGCGTCATTCCCCCCTCCCGCAGGCGGGAGGCGCGCTTCTTCCTTCCCCCCTCCCGCAGGCGGGAGGGGTTGGGGGTGGGCATTCGCCGAAAGGCGAACGAGAGCCAATCACCACTGCCGCATCCAGTACTGCATCACATTCACCTTTTCCGCCTCGTCGCCATGCTCCTTCCAGGCCAGCTCGGTCGTGAGCCCCGGTACGACCGCATACCCTCGCTTCGCCCAGAAGCCATCGAGCGGTGTGTACCCCTCCGGTCGTGCCGGATGTTCCTCACCCCGCACCACCGCAGCAAAGCACGCCGCATTCGCCCCGCACCTTACGGCCTGCGCCTCGCGATGATCGAAGAAGGCATGCCCGATGCCAGCACCGCGATACTCGGGCAGCAGCACGCTCTCGCCGAAATAGAACAGCCGCGCGGTATCGATCCCTTTTGCCTCGAACGGAGCCCGGAACTCTGCCTTCTGGTGCATCATCGGCGCCGCCGTCGCCGCGCCCACAATCTTCGCCCCGTCAAACGCCGCCACCAGCACCGCATCGGGCGCGGCAGCATATTCGCTCAGGTACTCCGCCTCGTAAGCCGCATCGCCATCGTAAAGGTAGGGAAAGGCCGCAAACACGGTGATCCTCAAGGTGGCCAGATCATCCAGCGCCGCCGCAATCTCGCCCCCGGTCAGTGGCCGAACCGCGATCCCCATCACCCGACGACCTGTTTCGTCCAGTCTCCCAGATTGTAATACATCGTCAGCCGCGTGATCTTGCCACCCGCGATCGCCAGAAACGCCCCCGCGGGCAGCACGTAAGTCTGACCGTTGGCTTCCGGCAGGCCCTCGTCGGTCGCCAGATACTCTCCGTGCACCACGAACTCCGCCGAGGCGCGCGTGCCATCCTCGCTCGCCATCAGCACGATGTCTTCCAGCCGCTCCTTGTAGCAGCGCTCCATGTGCTTCAGGAACTCGGCAAACGCCGCCTTGCCTACCACGCGCTCGCCTTGGTTGATGTCATGCGCCACATCATCGCTCAGGCACTCGAGCATCCCCTCCCAGTGCCCCGCATTGAACGCGGCATAATAGCGGGCAAGCAGGGCAATCGCATCTGTACGGGCGGCAGGACTGGTCATCGGCAATGTCTCCTTTGCCCGCAGCCTAGCGCCCCCTGTCGCGCCATTCCAGCGCCCTGCCCTGCAAGGCTTCATTGCAGCCGTGCATCCAATTGCACTTTGGCCCATGTTCGCTTATGGGCCGGGTGAACGCCCCGGCGCTTGCGATGGATTCGCCTCCAACGCGATGCCGGGGTTTTGTATTCTGACCGGGCGCGTCAGCCCGGCACCGTGCAGGAAGACGAAACCCATGTCCCGTCGCCGCCAGATCTACGAAGGCAAGGCCAAGATCCTTTACGAAGGCCCCGAACCGGGCACGATCATCCAGTATTTCAAGGATGATGCCACCGCGTTCAACGCGCAGAAGCGCGGCACGATCAACGGCAAGGGCGTGATCAACAACCGCATCAGCGAGTACGTGTTCACGCGCCTCGCCCACATCGGCATCCCCACGCACTTCATCCGCCGCCTCAACATGCGCGAACAGCTTGTGCGGCAGGCAGAGATCATTCCGATCGAAGTGGTCGTGCGCAATATCGCCGCAGGCTCCATCTCCAAGCGCCTCGGCATCGAAGAGGGTGAGCCGCTGCCGCACACCCTGATCGAATACTATTACAAGGACGATGCGCTGGGCGATCCGATGATCGCCGAAGAGCATATCGCCTGCTTCGGCTGGGCATCGAACGAGGAAATGCAGGACATCTCCTCGATGGCCATCCGCGTGAACGATTTCCTCTGCGGCATGTTCGCGGCGATCAACATCAGCCTCGTCGACTTCAAGCTCGAATTCGGCCGCATCTGGGACGGCGATTACAGCCGCGTGATCCTGGCTGACGAAATCAGCCCCGACGGCTGCCGCCTGTGGGACATGACCACCGGCGAAAAGCTCGACAAGGACCGCTTCCGCCGCGATCTCGGCGGCGAAGAAGAAGCCTACCAGGAAGTCGCCCGCCGCTTGGGCCTCCTCGAAAACGATGGCGGCCCGAGCGAAGTCTTCGACCTCGGCGCGCACCGCAAGCTGCGCGGCAAGAAGTAAGGTTTCAGGCCCTGCTCTGAAACACAAGACCCCCTTCGGCAACGGAGGGAGTTTTTGTTTGCCCCAACTCCTCATTGCGCGTTCAGGCCTGACCGGGCACATCCCCATGCAATGATCCTGCGCCGCCTGCTTCCCCCCGCCGCTGCCCTCGCCGCTGCCCTCGCCCTCACCGCCTGCGCCTCGCAGCCTGCGAGCCTGACCAGCGCGCCAAAACCCACCTGGGCCTTCCAGCAAAGCGACCTGCCGCCCGATCCCGCATACCGTTACGGCCAGTTGCCCAACGGCATGCGCTTCATCATCCGCAAGAACGCGACGCCCGCCGGTACCGCGCAAGTGCGCATGGACGTCGCCACCGGCTCGCTGGACGAGCGTGAGAGCGAGCGTGGGTTCGCCCATTTCGTCGAGCACATGGCCTTCAACGGCTCCACCAACGTGCCAGAAGGCGAGATGATCAAGCTGCTAGAGCGCAACGGCCTGTCGTTCGGCGCCGACACCAACGCCCAGACCTCATTCGAGCAGACGCTCTACATGCTCGACCTGCCGCGCAACGACGCAAAGCTGCTCGACACCGCACTGATGCTGATGCGCGAAACAGCAAGCGAGCTGAAGTTCGACCCGCAAGCCGTCGCTCGCGAGCGCGGCGTCGTCCTGTCAGAACTGCGCGACGGGCAGGGCTGGAGCCGCACGAACCTCGAAGACCAGCTTGCCTTCTTCTACCCCGCCGCCACCTACCCCAAGCGCCTGCCCATCGGCACGGTCGAGGCTCTCAACGCCGCTACCGCCGATACGCTCAAGGCCTTCTGGGCGCGCGAATACGTGCCGTCGAAGACCACCCTGATCGTGGTCGGCGATTTCGAGCCGGACGCGGTCGAACAGGCCATCCGCGCCCGCTTCGCCGACTGGCAGCCCAGGCCCGAAACCCCGCGCCCCGCCGAAGGCAAGGTCGACCCGAAGCAGAAAGCCAAGGTCGACATCCACCTCGATCCCTCGCTCTCCGAACGCGTCACCGCATCGCGCCACGGGCCTTGGGCGGACGAGCCAGACACAATCGCCAACCGCCGCCGCAACCTGCTGCGCCAGATCGGCTATGGCGTGGTCAACCGCCGCCTCGCCCGCCTCAGCCGCGCCATCGACCCACCGTTTCGGGGCGCTGGCTTCGGCACCAGCGAGGTCTTCAAGATCGGCCGCACCACCAACCTCATCGTCGACACCGTCGACGGCGGCTGGCAGCGCGGTTTCGCCGCCGCAGCGGGAGTCTATGCCCGCGCGCTGACCACCGGCTTTACCCAGCCCGAGATCGACGAGCAGCTAGCCAACATTCGCACCGGTCTTGAAAACGCCGCCGCCGGGGCCGACACCCGCCCCCACGGTGCGCTGGTCGGCGCAGCCCTCGCCCTGATCCGCGACGATCAGGTGCCGACAACGCCCGAATCCGGCCTCGCCCGCTTCAACCAGTTCGCCCCCACGATCACCCCCGCAACGGTCATGGCCGCGCTGTTGGAGGAGGCGGTCCCGCTCAAGGACCCGCTGATCCGCTTCCAGGGCCGCAACGCCCCCAAGGGCGGCGCCGAAGCCCTCCGCAAGACCTGGGTCAAGGCCACCCGCGCCAAGGCCCCGGCCGGCGAAGTGCCCGCCCCCATCCCCTTTGCCTATACCGACTTCGGCCCCGCCGGCACGGTCGTCTCCGACATCGTCGAACCGCTCTACCGCATCCGTCAGGTCCGCTTCGCCAACAACGTCCGCCTCAACCTCAAATACACCAGCCTCGCAAAGGACCGAATAGACGTCCGCCTCAATATCGATGGCGGCGAAATGCTCGACACCAGGGCCGATCCCCTCGCCACAGAGATGACCGGCGTCCTCGCCCGCGGCGGCCTTGGCAAGCACAGCGAGGATGACCTCCAGACCCTGCTTGCAGGCCGCTCGGTCGCCTTCGGCCTCGGCACCAGTGGCGATACCTTTTCGACCGACGCCGTGACCACCCCTCGCGACCTCGCGCTCCAGCTCCAGCTGATGACCGCGCTGCTGACCGACCCCGGCTACCGCCCCGAAGGCGAAGTGCTCTACCGCCAGAACATCGCCAACTTCTTCGCCCGCCTGCGCTCGAGCCCCGGTGCCGCGCTGGCGAACAGCATCGGCGGCATCCTGTCCGACAACGACCCGCGCTTCACCCTCCAGGACGAAAGCGCCTACACCGCCCTCACCTTCGCCACCTTGCGCGACAGGCTGGCCGACCGCCTCGCCCACGGTGCCATCGAAATCTCGATCGTCGGGGACATCGACGAAGCCGCCGCCATCGCCATGGTCGCCCGCACCCTCGGCGCACTGCCCCCGCGCGAGCCGGACTTCCGCCCCTACCCCGACCAACGCCAGCGCCGCTTCACCGACCAGCGCGGCCTGCGCATCGTCCGCCATACCGGCGAGGCCAACCAGGCGATTGTCCGATACACCTGGCCCACCCGCGACGACAGCGATCTCGACGATGCCATGGCGCTCACCCTCCTCGCCGAAGTCGCCGGGATCGAAGTGCTCGATTCCGTGCGCGAAAAGCTCGGCAAGGCCTACAGCCCCGGTGCATCGAGTGCCCTGAGTCGCGTCTGGACCGGTTACGGCACCTTCACCATGAACGCCTCGGTCGATCTGGCAGACGTTCCGGCCACCCGCGCCGCGCTTGAGGAAACCGCACGCTCCCTGATTGCCGCGCCCATCGATGCCGACATCCTCCAGCGCGCCCGCGCGCCCCTGCTCGAACGCATGGCAAACGCGCTCAAGACCAATGGCGGCTGGAGCTCACTAGCCGAACGCGCCCAGACCCAGCCCGACCGCCTCGTGCGCGCCAAGGCCGCCCGCGCCCGGCTGGAAAAGCTGACGCCCGCCGACCTGCAAGCCGTGGCCCGCCGATATCTCTCACCCGAAAAGGCGGTGCAGGTGCTCGTTGTGCCGGAAGGAGCGGCAGTTCCGTGAGCGAATGAGTGCGGCGATCCCCACTTGGAATCCATAAATCCCAGGCATGTAGAACCGCAAATATAATCTATTTTTCAAATTCTGTCTCCTTATGCATACGACTGCGCAAATCAAAAGCAGTCGATGAAAGGGAGACATAAGTGAGCAATAAATCAGTCATCCGCTGGACCGTGTCACTGGCCGCTCTGTGCGCCGCCAGCCCGCTTTTTGCCCAGGAAGCGCAGGTCACCCAGGCAGATGAAGGCATCACCGACATCGTCGTCACCGCGCAGCGCCGCGAGGAAAGCCTGCAGCGGGCGGCCGTGGCGGTAACCGCCGTGACCGGGGCAGACATTGCCGATGCCGGCATCACCGAGCTTGTCGATCTCCAGAAGCTCGTGCCCGCTCTGGCCGTTGCCCCAACCGGCGGCACCACCAGCTTCTTCCTGCGCGGCGTCGGCACGAATTCGCAGAACTCGTTCTCCGAGAATGCCGTCGCCTTCAACTTCAACGGTGTCTACGTGGCGCGGCCTTCGGCTCCTGCCGGTGCATTCTACGATCTCGCCCGCGTCGAAGTGGTCAAGGGACCGCAAGGCACGCTCTACGGCCGAAACGCAACCGGCGGCGCGATCAACGTCATCCCGCGCAAGCCCGATATCGGCAATTTCGGCGGTGAAGTGCGCGCGGAATACGGAAACTACGACAGCAAGAAAGCATCGGCGGCGCTCAATCTCCCGATTGGCAATTCCGCGGCATTGCGTGTCGCCGGACAAGTCGTGGATCGTGATGGCTTCCTCACGGACGGCTACAACGACGAGAAGGGCGAAGGCGTGCGTGCCTCGTTCCTGGTCGAACCTTCGGCCGACTGGTCGGTGCTGCTGGTCGGCGATTACTTCAACCAGCATGGCAAGGGCTGGGGCAGCGTGCTTCTGCCCAGCGCCACGCTGAACGCGCCCGACCTGAACGATCATGTCGGCATTTCCAGCCCGGCCGCGCTGACAGCGATCCGCAACCTCGCCGCAGGTGTGTTCGCGCCCCCGTTCTGCGGCGGCTTTGGCGGGTTCGTCACCAGCGGCTGCATCGACCTGCCGGCAGATACCGGCTTCCTCGACAACAAGTTCTATGGCCTCAGCGCAACGATCGAGGGCGACCTTGGCTTCGGCAAGCTCACGCTCCAGCCCGCCTGGCGCAAGACCGACATCAACTTCGTCACCTATCTCCCGGGCTTCCGCGGGGAAATCACCGAAAAGGCCGAACAGTTCTCGTTCGAGGCTCGCTTTGCGTCGGATCACGATGGTCCGCTCAACTACGTGCTCGGCGGTTTCTATTTCAAGGAAGACCAGAACGCGCTGAACTTCTTCCGCCAGGGTGATATTTCCACCACCCGCTTCACGCCGAACGTGAATACGGAAAGCCTCGCCGCCTTTGGCCAGTTCACCTACAAGGTCACCGATGCGCTGCGGCTGGTTGCCGGCGGACGCTATACCAAGGAGACGAAGGACCAGTTGACCGCCACGGTGTCTGGCGGGCGGCCCGGACCGGTCAATCCGCCGCTTGGAGCGCCCTTCACCGGCGCCCTCGATTTTGAGAAGTTCACGTGGAAAGCCGGCATCGAGTTCGATGCAGGGCCGTCCTCGCTCGTCTACGCCGATGTGTCTACCGGCTTCAAATCCGGCGGTTTCTTCGTTGCCGCGCCGCCGGAAAATACCTTCGCCCCGGAAACTCTCACGGCTTATACCGTCGGCAGCAAGAACCGCTTCTTCGACAACAAGCTGCAGCTGAATGTCGAGGCGTTCTACTGGGATTACACCAACCAGCAGATCACCTTCGTGGGGGGCGTGCGCACGGCGAACAACATATTCGCCCAAGGCTCCCGCACCGAGAACGCCGGCAAATCCCGCATCTATGGCTTTGAAGCCGAAGTGCGCTTCCAGCCCAGCCGGAACGACAAGTTCGATCTCAACCTGCAGTACCTGAATGGCAAGTACAACAGCCTCCGGACGGCCAACTTCTCGCCCACGGGTGCGCCGGTTGCCACGGGCTGCACCACCTTGGGCAGCCGCCTCGCCAACCCGGGCGTCCCGGGCAACAATGCGCGCTTCTATGATATCGACTGTTCGGGCAAACCGGCTGTAAACGCGCCAAAGTGGTCACTGGGGCTTGGCTACGAACGCGGCTTCGATCTCACCGATTCCCTGCGCCTGCTGCTCGGTGGTCGGACCTCGATCGAATCCGGTCGCTTCCTCAATCCAAACTATCGCCCGGAAGAGCGGCAAGGCGGGTTCATGATGTCCGACGCCTATGTCACGTTTGAAGGAGATGGTGGCCGCTGGACAATCACCGGCTTCATCAACAACATCGAGGATGAAGAAGTGATCGTGCGGTCCGGCTCGCGGCCGATTCTCGACTTCTCGGTCGCGACTCTCGCTCCGCCCAGAACCTACGGTGTCCGCATGGGATACAACTTCTGATGCGCCTGGCCATCATCGCCAGCCTCGCCCTGGCTCTGGGCGCGCCCGGGGAGTTCGCCCGGCTTGCGGCACATGAGCCAGCCAACAATGGTTCGCGCTTCATCACGCTGGGCACAATGGGTGGGCCGGTTGGTGATGGCCGCCGTTCTCAACCGGCCAATGCCTTGGTCGACGGGAAAGATCTCTATCTCGTCGACGCAGGTGACGGGGTCGTGCAACAACTGGCGAAGGCGGGCCTTGCGCTTCCGAACGTCACGGCGGTCTTCCTCAGCCATCTCCATGCCGATCATACCGGCGGTCTCTCGGCGGTCCTGGCCCTGCGCAACCAGACCATGGTGGCGCAGAAGCTGACGGTCTACGGCCCTCCCGGAACACGGGAAATGGTCGAAGGCATGATATCCTCGATGCGACCGGCGGCCCGTGCCGGATACGGAATACCGGGCAAGCCCTGGCCCGATCCTGCAGGCATCGTGTCCGTGGTCGAAGTGGGCGATGGCTTCACGGCCAGCGTGGGCAACATGGTCGTCCGTGCGGCACAGAACACCCACTACGATTTCGCTCCGGGCAGCGAGGAGGACAAGGCCTTCAAGTCCCTGTCATTCCGCTTCGAAACGGCCGGGCGCACGATCGTCTATACAGGCGATACCGGGCCGTCTGATGCCGTCGAAAAGCTGGCAGCAGGGGCAGACATCCTCGTGAGCGAAATGATCGACATTGATTCCACGATGGCAACGGTCGCCCGCAACTCGCCGAACATGCCGGAAAAGGCGAAGGCGGATCTGGTTCGGCACCTGACCACGCACCATCTCGCCCCGCCAGACGTAGGCAAAATGGCTCGGCATGCCGGGGTCAAGGCTGTCGTCGTCACGCATTTCGCAGGCGGCAGCGCAAGCGCCGCGCAAGTCGAAGGCGTCAAGGCAGGCGTCCGCGCCGAATACCCGGGCCCTGTGACGATCGCCAACGATCTCGATAGCTTTTAGGCTCAGGCCCCATTTTTCGCGGCAGGCGGGAGGCGCCCCTTTCCTCCCCCCTCCCGCAGGCGGAAAGGGTCGGAGGTGCGGCTCTTCCCCCCTCCCGCAGGCGGGAGGGGTCGGGGGTGGGCAAGCGGCGAAAGCCCCGCCCGACCGCCCCCGCCTACCCCGTCGTAAGCCCGTAAAGCACCATCGCCGCCTGATTTTCCGCGAGCCAGTCAACGTTGAGCGGCTCTGCCCCCACTGGTTCGAACACGTTGCGCCACAGCGCGGCAAAGATGATTCCGCCCGCCACGCATTGCGCCGCGGTCTTCGGATCGGGGCAGGCAAATTCGCCCCGGGCAATGCCATGGGCAATAAGCCGCTCGATCGCGCCGAGAATGCAGATCATCGCGGTCTCGTGGTAGAACCGGGCAAGCTCGGGGAAATTGCGGCCCTCGCCCACGATCAGGCGCGGCAGGAAAGCCATTTCCGGGCTGGCAATGCGCTTGATGGCGTTCTTCACGAAGGCGCGCAGCAATGCCGGCGCTGGAAGGCTGCCGTAGTCGCTCGGCAGCAGCGCCGGCATCATCTCGGTGATGACTTCGGAAACTAGCGCGCGGAACAACGCCTCCTTGCTGTCGAATGCAAGGTAAAGGGCGGCGCGGCTGATCCCCACGCGCTTGGCGACGTCCTCCATGCGGGCGGCGGCAAAGCCCCGTTCGGCAAATTCCTCGCGCGCTGCAGCCAGAATGCGTTCGCGGCGGTCGATCGGAGTGACACGTGGCATGGGAAGATAATAACTGACGCGTCAGTCATGTAAACAGGCAAGTCGTATCAGGGAAAAAGGGCGGTGGCAGGTGCCGGGATGCGCGTGGGGTGCGTTTGAAGTGCCTGACATCCTGCCACCGCACGGACTTTCGCCTGTCCTGTGGCCCTGTATTCCTAGCGCTTTTCAAAGGCCTGCGCTTCCCCGTTTTCCTACTTACGCATTGCACGCTAAGCTGCGAATCATGACCCGCTTCCCCTTCCCTTCCGCGCATCCGACCATGCGATTTTTCAGGCGCGAAGGGGCCTGACGAAGTTTCTCCGGACAGTGTAAACCCCGTAACCCCCCCAGAATGATCCGCTGATCCCGCCCTTGCTCTTCTCGCCCTCAAGTTGCATAGGCCCCCCGAAATACGAACGCCCAAGATTCTCCAATTCCAGTGTCCGAAAGGCCCCGCCGATGAAGGTCCGCGTCATTGTCACCCTCAAGAACGGTGTGCTCGATCCGCAGGGCCGCGCCATCCATCATGCTCTGGAGGGCCTTGGCTTCGAAGGCGTGAACGATGTGCGCGCTGGCCGCGTCATTGAACTCGACGTGGCAGACTCCACCTCGGACGCCGCGCTTGACGAGATGTGCGCAAAGCTCCTCGCCAACATGGTGATCGAGAACTACCGCATCGAAAAGGCAGCCTGAGCTTAGGAACCCGCGCAATGGCTTTTACCTCCGCCGTCATCACCTTCCCCGGCTCCAACTGCGACCGCGACATGGCCGTGGCGATCGAGCAGGTCTGCGGCGGCACGGTCCATCGCGTGTGGCACGGCGATGCCGACTTGCCCGAAGGACTCGATTTCATCGCCCTGCCTGGCGGTTTTTCCTACGGCGATTACCTCCGCTCGGGCGCCATGGCCGCCCGCTCGCCGGTGATGCAGGCCGTCGTCCGCGCGGCAGAGCGCGGCGTGACCGTGCTCGGCGTGTGCAACGGCTTCCAGGTGCTGACCGAGGCAGGCTTGCTCCCCGGCGCGCTGATGCGCAACGCCGGCATCCGCTTCGTTTGCCGCGACGTGAAGCTGACGGTCGAGAACAACCAGTCGCTGTTCACCGCAGGCTATGACGCTGGCCAGCAGATCACGATCCCCGTCGCCCACCACGACGGAAACTACTTCGCCGACGACGCCACGCTCGACCGTCTCGAGGGCGAAGGCCGCGTGGCGTTCCGTTATGGCGAATCCGTAAACGGCTCGGCGCGCAACATCGCGGGCGTGCTGGGTGATCGCGGCAACGTGCTCGGCATGATGCCCCACCCGGAACGCATGATCGAAGCCGCACACGGCGGCTCGGACGGGCGGGCGCTGTTCGAAAGCGTGGTGCGCGGACTGGTGGCTGCTTGAGCGTCGCCGCTTAAGCTGACTGGCGCTCGCGAAACGCGGTCTTTCCGAACAGGGCCAGCGCATCGATGCTGTTCATCGGACGGCCGAAGAAATAGCCCTGGATCTTCTTGCAGCCGAGGCGACGGATGCAGGCCAGCTCGTCCTCGGTCTCGACGCCCTCGGCGGTGGTCGACATCTCCAGAGCATCGGCCATGGCAACCACGGCGCGGACGATGGCAAGGCTCTCGGGATTGTCCTTCGCCGCCCCTTGCACGAAGCTGCGATCGACCTTGATCGTCGAAAACCGCATCTTGCGCAGGTAGCCGAGCGAGGAATAACCGGTTCCGAAGTCGTCGAGCGCGACACCGCAACCGATGCCCATCAGGTTCTCGAGCGTCAGCTGCGCGGTGGTCCCGTCGCGCACGAAGATGCTCTCGGTCACCTCGATCTCCAGCCGGTGCGGCGACAGGCCGCTTGAGGTCAGCGCGCCGACCACCGTCTCGGCGAAGTAGGGGTCAAGCAGCTGCTCGCCCGAAACGTTGACCGCGATCTTGACGTGTTCGGGCCAGTTCATCGCCTCGAGGCAAGCCATGCGCAGGACCCATTCGCCAATCGGCACGATCAGGCGGGTGTCCTCGGCCAGCGGGATGAACTTCACCGGGCTTACGAAGCCATGTTCGACGCTGTTCCAGCGCAGCAATGCCTCGAAGCTCTGAACTTCCTCGGTCGTCGCATCGACGACGGGCTGGAACATCAGCGAGAATTCATTGCGTTCGAGCGCGTGGCGCAGCGAGAACTCGAGCTTGCGCCGCTCCTCGGCGTGGGCGTGAAGCGAAGGCTCGTACAAGCAGTGCCGCCCACCGCCTTCATCCTTGGCACGGTAAAGCGCAAGGTCAGCGTTGCGCAGCAGCGTCTCGACGGTAGCGCCATCCCGCGGGCCGATGGCCGAGCCGACACTGGCGCCAACATAGAGAGTGTGGTGGTCGATCTCGTAGGGGAGCGACAATGTCGAGATGATCGCATCGCTCAACTCGTCGATCCGATCGGCATCGGCGGCATCGCGGATCACCACGGCAAACTCGTCGCCGCCGAGCCGGCCGCAGACCTCGCCGTCGCGCATGATCAGCTTGAGCCGCTCGGACACGAGTGCCAGCATCTGGTCGCCCACGAGGTGGCCGAGGGTATCGTTGATCGCCTTGAAGCGATCGAGGTCAATCATCAGGAACGCACAACGCGAGCGCCACTTCTCGGCATAGCCCATCGCATCGCCGAGCGCTTCGGTGAGCATCAGGCGGTTGGGCAGGCCGGTCAGCGTGTCGTAGCGCGCAAGGTAGGCAATCTTTTCGGCGCTCTCTCGCTGCTCGGTAACGTCCGAGCCTACGCCGCGGAAGCCGACGAAAGTGCCGTTCTCATCGTACTTTGGCGAGGCCGACAGTTCCCACCAGCGGTGATTGCCATGCAACGTGACGCGGACGAGCAAGTTGGAGAAGCTCTCGCGACGCTTCAGGCGCTCTGCCAGGTCATGCAGGCTCGAGTGGAAGTGGCCGGAGTCCCAGGCCGCTCCGGCAATCAGCTGGATCAGCGGCTTGCCTTCTACGTCCTCCGGGTCCTCACCCAGTGCGAAGGCGAAGCGCGGGCTGACCGAGCGGACGCGACGATTGGCATCGACCTGCCAAAGCCAGTCCGCATCGCCCTCCTCGAATTCGCGAAGCAACAACGAAACGACCTCGGCCTTTTCCGCCATCCCCGCTTCGGCAACGCGCGCGCCAAGGAACGTGCGCGCAGCCTCGACCCCGCCGACGCTGACGATGGCGACGAAGGCGACGGCGACGGCGGCGGCGGTATATTCACCCCAGAACAGGAAGACGGCGACACCCGACAGGCCAACGATGCCCGAGAACATCACCGTGGCCATAGGCATTGCGGCGAAAGTCACGGCCATGCCCGCCATGAGCATCGCGAGGACCGTCCACAGGGTCATCCGCTGCGCCGCATCGCCGAACGGGGCGAAGGCCAGCATCGGGATGGCCCAGACGAGCGCGACGAAGAGCGAGCTCACGGTCTGCCGGTGCATCTCCTGTCGACTGATCCGCCGCCGGTCGGCGTCGATCAGCGTGCGATCGAAACGGGCACCCGAAATGAGGACGCCAACGAGCAGCGCCATCCAGCCGACCAGAAAGACAACGTGGACGCGGGTGGCGTAAGTCTGCAGTACGAGCAACGCGGCAAGTGCATGGGCGAGGAGTCGTGCGAACGTCAGCCGGGCGAGGCTTGAATATTGCAGACCGCGCAAGCGGCCCCAATCTCCCTCCACCGGATCGCGCAAACCGATAACTGCGAGGATCGGCAACTTTGCCGTTGCGGATTCAGAAGGGGGCGCGAACGATGTTTTCACGCTGCAACGAATAGAGGCGATTCATTAGCCAATAGTAAGCGTCAGATAACTTTTCGGTGACGTTTGGCAGAGGCCAAGGATGAAAAATGGCCCGCCGCGCCTGGTGGGGCGCGACGGGCCGGACTTTCCTCCCCAGGAAAGGTCCTTTGAGGCAGCTCTGGCTTATCGGCCGAGAGCGCTGCCGAGTCTGTGGTAGAGGTTCGAGAACTTCACCGATTCCGGCTGGTCCTCGATAGCCTTGAGATAGTGCAGTACGGCTTCGCGGATCAGCTTGAAGTCCTCGGTCGAGAGGACCGCGCGGGCACGTGCAGGTTCAGCCATGGTGGGTCTCCTTCTTGGATCTTCGAGGCGTGATTGCCGCGAGGATTTGCTTCGGTTGGGAGGGCTTTACCCCCTCCCCAACCCTCCCCTTCAGGGGAGGGACTTTCTGTAGTTCGCAGGTTACGCGGCGAACTGGTTCATCGTGTTGTGGATGCCGCCAGCCTTGAGAGCGGCTTCCCCGGCGAAGTATTCCTTGTGATCGTCACCGATGTCCGAACCGGACATGTTCTGGTGCTTCACGCAGGCGATGCCCTGACGGATTTCCTCGCGCTGGACCTGCTTGACGTAGCCGAGCATGCCTTCTTCGCCGAAGTAGCGCTTGGCGAGGTTGTCGGTGCTCAGCGCAGCGGTGTGATAGGTCGGCAGCGTGATCAGGTGGTGGAAGATGCCAGCCTGCGCCGCGGCATCGCGCTGGAACGTGCGGATACGTTCGTCAGCTTCGATGCCAAGTTCAGTGCCATCATAGTCCACGCTCATCAGCTTCGAGCGATCGTAGGCCGAGACGTCCTTGCCGGCTTCGACCATCGCGTCATAGACCTGCTGGCGGAAGTTCAGCGTCCAGTTGAACGAGGGGCTGTTGTTATAAACCAGCTTGGCGTTCGGGATCACTTCGCGGATGCGACTGACCATACCACCGATCTGGCCGATGTGCGGCTTTTCGGTTTCGATCCACAGCAGGTCCGCGCCGTTCTGCAGCGAGGTGATGCAATCGAGCACGCAGCGATCCTCGCCGGTTCCGGTGCGGAACTGGTAAAGGTTCGAAGGCAGACGCTTGGGCCGCATCAGCTTGCCGTCGCGGGCAATCAGCACGTCGCCATGGCCGAGGCTCGTGGCATCGACTTCCTCGCAATCGAGGAAGCTGTTGTACTGGTCACCCAGGTCGCCCGCTTCACGGGTGTAGGCGATCTGCTTGGTTAGGCCGGCGCCCAGCGAATCGGTGCGGGCAACGATCACGCCATCATCGACGCCGAGTTCCATGAAGGCGTAGCGGACTGCGCGGATCTTCGCGAGGAAGTCCTCGTGCGGCACGGTGACCTTGCCGTCTTGGTGGCCGCACTGCTTTTCGTCCGAGACCTGGTTCTCGATCTGGATGCAGCAGGCACCGGCTTCGATGAACTTCTTTGCGAGAAGATAGGTGGCTTCCGCATTGCCGAAGCCTGCGTCGATGTCGGCGATGATCGGAACGACGTGGGTTTCGAACTCGTCGATCTTGTGCAGCAGGCGGTGGGTGTTGACCGCATCGCCAGCCTTCTTGGCTTCGTCGAGATCGCGGAACAGCATGCCGAGTTCGCGCGCGTCAGCCTGCTTGAGGAAGGTGTAGAGTTCCTCGATCAGGTCCGAAACGCTGGTCTTCTCGTGCATCGACTGGTCGGGCAGCGGGCCGAATTCGCTGCGCAGCGCGGCGACCATCCAGCCCGAGAGATAGAGGTAGCGGCCCTTGGTCGTGCCGAAGTGCTTCTTGATGGAGATCATCTTCTGCTGGCCGATGAACCCGTGCCAGCAGCCGAGCGACTGCGTGTAGTTCGCAGGGTCCGCATCATAGGCTGCCATGTCGGCGCGCATGATCTTGGCGGTGTAGCGTGCAATGTCGAGCCCGGTGTGGAAACGGTTCTGCAGGCGCATGCGGGCCACGTTCTCGGGCTCGATGCCATCCCAGGTCTGGGCGAAAGGCGCGATGGCCTTGCCTGCTTCGACGATCTTGCTGTGGTAGGTCATGTCCCGTGTTCCCTCACGTGGTGTGCGTCTGTGTGAGATCGGGGTAACGCGCGAATCGCGACGGGGGAACGGCGCGCGAAGTGATGTTGTCAAACTTTACAGAATATGCTTGTAAAGTTGTGTAGTCGCTACACGAGGCCTGTAAGATGTCGACACGACCGCTTTATCTGGGGCCACGGCTCAAGCGTATCCGCCGAGAACTCGGCCTGACGCAACAGGCCATGGCCGACGAGCTGGGCATTTCACCAAGCTACATCGCGCTGATCGAACGCAACCAGCGACCGTTGACCGCCGACCTGCTGCTGCGGCTGGCGCGTGCGTACAAGCTCGACATGGCGGACCTCGCCAGCGACGAGCGCGACGATTATGCGCGGCGGCTGGCCGATGCGCTGCGCGATCCGATCTTTGCAGACATCGACCTGCCTGCGCTGGAAGTGTCGGACGTGGCGGCTAGCTTTCCCGGCGTGACCGAGGCGCTGTTGCGACTGTACGGTGCGTGGCAGCGCGAGCAGCAGGCGCTGGCCGAGCAGCGGAGCGCGCTACCCGGCCCCGGTGCCAGCGATCCGGTGGGCGAGGCGCGGCGCTTCGTGGCGGCGCGGCGGAACTACTTCCCGACGATCGATTCCAAGGCAGAGGAACTTTCGGGCGAGATCGAGAAGGCGGGCGGTCCGGCGGAATGGCTGCGGCTGCGCAGCGTGCGGGTGCGCTTCCTGCCGCCCGATGTAATGATGGGCGCGATCCGGCGCTATGACCGGCACAACGAACAACTGCTGGTGGACGATACGCTCTCGCCTTCCGGGCGGGCGTGGCAGCTGATGCAGCACATTGCCTATACCGTGCTGCGCAGCGAGATTTCAGGGGTTATCCGGGGTGAGAGCTTTGCCAGCGATACGGCGGCACAGCTCGTGCGGCGAGCGCTTGCGGGATATGCGGCGGCGGCGCTGGTCATGCCTTATGACCGCTTTGCCCGTGCGGTGGATGCGCGGCGATATGATCTCGAAGCGCTTTCCGGGCAGTTCGGGGCGAGTTTCGAGCAGGTGGCGCACCGGCTGACCACACTCAATCGGCCCGGGCAGGAACGCGTGCCGTTCTTCTTCATCCGTGTCGATGCGGCGGGCAATGTGTCGAAGCGGCTGGATGGCGCAGGGTTTCCCTTTGCCGCGCATGGCGGCGGGTGCCCGCTGTGGAGCGTGCACGAGTGCTTCCGCACCCCGGGGGAAATCGTGACGCAATGGCTGGAGCTGCCCGACGGGCAACGCTTCTTCTCGCTGGCGCGGACGGTGACGTCGGGCGGCGGCGGCTTCGATCGGCCGAGGACGACGCGGGCGATTGCGCTGGCCTGCGCGGCTGAACATGCGCCGCGTCTGGTCTATGCGGCGGGGGCCGATCCGAAGGCGGTGCAGGCCACGCCCATCGGCGTCACCTGCCGCCTGTGCCACCGCGCGCAATGCACTGCGCGGGCCGAGCCGCCGATTGGGCGCGAGATCTTGCCTGACGATTACCGGCGCGGGGCCGAGCCGTTCAGCTTTGCGGAGAGTTGAGCCAGAAGCGGATCACCATGGCGACCGCACCGAGAGTCAGCACGCTGCCGAGCCAGATCGCGGCCATCCAGGCAAGGCGTTGCCACAGGGGCCTGGCCTCTGCCCGGTCCGCGCCATCGAGGCGGGGATCAATGATAGCCATGGGTGCCCACCTTACCCCGGAAGACCCAGTAGGCCCACCCGGTATAGCCGAGGATCAGGGGCATGATCAGGCCGACGCCGATCAGCATGAACACCTGCGAGCGCTCGGGCGCGGCGGCGTCCCAGATGGAGATGCTCTGGGGCACGACCCATGGCCACATCGAGACGCCAAGGCCGATCATGCCGAGCAGGAACAGGCCTAGCGCGTAAAGGAATGGCCGCACCGGTTGCCGCTTGTGCAGCGCTCGCAAAAGCGCGACCGCGAAGGCAGCAGTGACCAGTGGTACCGGAGCGAGCCAGAAGATCATCGGCTCTGTGAACCAGCGCTGGAAATACTGATGGGCGAGGAACGGCGTGGCGAGGCTTACCGCGGCCATCAGCGCCAGCGTGCCGAATGCGGCTAATTTGGCGAAGCGGAATGCCTTGTCCTCGGCGCTGCCCTCAACCTTGATCGCAAGCCAGCAGGCCCCGAGAAGAGCGTATCCGGCAACCACGCCAGCGCCCGTCAGAAGCGAATAGGGCGAGAGCCAATCGAGCCAGCCTCCGGCGTAGGCGCGGCCCTCGACGTGGATACCCTGCAGCAGGGCGCCTAGCGTGACGCCTTGTGCCAATGCCGCGACGAGGGAGCCTGCGAAGAACGCCATGTCCCAGAAGGCGCGGTGGCGGGGATCGCGCCAGCGAAACTCGAAAGCGACGCCGCGGAAGACGAGGCCGAGCATCATCGCGGTGATCAGGGGGTAGGTTGCGGGCAGGATGATGGCGTAGGCGAGCGGGAAGGCTGCGAGGAGGCCTCCCCCGCCGAGGACCAACCAGGTTTCGTTGCCGTCCCACACCGGTGCGATGGCGTTCATTGCCTGATCCCGTTCGGCGCCTTCATCGAACCAGGGAAAGAGGATGCCGATGCCGAGGTCGAAGCCGTCCATCACCACGTACATCAGCACGGCGAAAGCGATGATCAGGGCCCAGATCGTGGTCAGGTCGATCATGATGCGGCTCCGTCGGCTTGAGCATCCATGTGCTGGGCAGGCGTGATGCCGGCCGAGCGGATGGGGGCGCGCTCTTCCTCTTCCAGCGCAGGTTCGTGCGGATGCGGGGCATCCTTCATCAGGTGGAGGATGTACCAGGTACCGATGCCGAAGACCGCGAAATAGACCACGACGAAGGCGGCCAGCGAGGCGGCGACGGCGGGCGCGGCGATGGGACTGACCGAGTCCGCTGTGGTGAGTAGGCCATAGACGGTATAGGGCTGGCGGCCAACTTCGGTCGTCACCCATCCGGCAATGACCGCGACGAAGCCCGAGGGGCCCATCAGCAGCGCGAGGCGGTGGAGCATCGGCCAGTCGTAGAGGCGCTTTCTCATACGGGCGATGAGGCTCCACAGGCCGAGGCCGAGCATGAGGAAGCCGAGGCCGACCATGATCCGGAACGACCAGAACACGATCCACACTGGCGGGCGCTTGTCAGGCGCGACGGTGTCGAGGCCTGCGAGCGGGGCGTTGAGATCGTGCTTGAGGATCAGGCTCGATGCCTTGGGGATGGCGATGGCGTAATCGAGCCTCTGGTTCTTGTCGTCGGGAATGCCGAACAGATAGAGCGGCGCGCCATCGGGGTGGGACTGGTAGTGCCCCTCCATCGCCATGACCTTGGCAGGCTGATGCTCCAGCGTATTGAGGCCGTGGGCATCGCCGACGAAGATCTGTACCGGGGCAACAAGCGCTGCCATCCACATCGCCATCGAGAACATCTTGCGGGCGTGGAGGTTGGCGCGGTCCTTGAGCAGGTGCCACGCGCCGACCGCGCCGACGACGAAAGCGGTCGTCAGGTAAGCGGCGATGACGGTGTGGACGAGGCGATAGGGGAAGCTGGGGTTGAAGATGATCGCCGCCCAGCTCGATCCGGGCAGGAAGCGGCCATCCGGGCTCATCTCGAAGCCGGTGGGCGTCTGCATCCACGAGTTGACCGAGAGAATCCAGAAGGCAGAGATGAAGGTACCGACCGCAACCATCAGCGTGGCGCCAAAGTGCAGGCGGCGGCCGACGCGGTTCATGCCGAACAGCATCACGCCGAGGAAACCGGCTTCAAGGAAGAACGCGGTCAGCACCTCGTAAGCCATGAGCGGGCCGATCACGCCGCCGACCTTGTCGGAGAAGACCGACCAGTTGGTGCCGAACTGGTAGGACATCACGAGGCCCGAGACGACGCCCATCGCAAAGGCGACCGAGAAGATCTTCAGCCAATAGCGGAACAGATCGAGGTAGAGTTCCTTGCCCGTCTTCAGCCAGAGCGCTTCGAGCACGGCGAGATAGCTGGCAAGGCCGATGGAGAAGGCCGGAAAAATGAAGTGGAAGCTCACCGTGAAGGCGAACTGCATTCGCGCCAGAACCAGCGCGGTTCCTTGCGGATCAAGCCCTGCGAACATTCTAGCTCCCCTTTCGGGATCAGACGTCTCTTGCGGCGTCTCGGGCGTCGCACTACGCCTATATGAGCAATAGCTAAAGTGATTTTCCCGTTGGATTGATTGCAGTTTCTGCACCTTCCTAACCGACCTGCGGACCTGATGTTCCACCAAACTTGCAGCATTGCCACAGCGAGGCTATCGGCGCGCTTCCTGTCGGTCGACCGGAGCCGAGAACGCCCAGATTCTGAAAGCCGTGCCGTTGTCCAAGATCATTCCGCTTGCCGATGTCGAACCAGCGCTGGTCGAGCAGTTGCTCGATGCCGCGTTCGAGCCCGAGCGGCACAAGCGAACCGCCTACAAGGTGCGCGAGGGGATGGAACCGCTGGGCAACCTTTCATTCGCGGCACTCGACGATTCGGACATGCTGGCCGGCACGATCCAGAGCTGGCCGGTGGGACTGACTGATGCGAGCGGTCGGATGCACCCGATGATCATGGTCGGGCCGGTGGCGGTGCTACCGCACCTGCAGGGCGAAGGCTTTGGCAAGGCGCTGATGACCGCGGCCCTTACCGCGATCGACCCGCGCGCGCCGCTGCCGCAGGTGCTGATCGGCGATCCCGAGTATTACGAGCGCTTCTTCGGCTTCAGCAATGCCCACACCGGTGGCTGGACTCTGCCGGGGCCTTACGAGCAGCACCGCCTGCTGTGCCGCACGGCAAATCCCGCCGTCCTGCCGCAAGAGGGCATGTTGGGGCCTTGGCGGCGCTGATCCGATCTGGCATCGGCATTCCGTGCCCTATGTCCCGCCGCCCGAACTTGCATCGCTGAGCCTTGGCCAACTGGCCGAGCAGGTTGCTGCGCGCAAGATTCCGCCGCTGGACCAGTGGAGCCCGCAAGAGGTGGGCGACAGCGAGATGCGCATTGCCGCTGATGGGCGCTGGTTCCATCAGGGCGGCGAGATCCGGCGTCCGGCTATGGTCCGCGCGTTCTCTTCGCTGTTGATGCGCGAGGATGCCGAGGACGGAGCAGGCCAGCACTGGTTGGTCACGCCGTTCCAGAAACTGTCGATAGAGGTCGAAGACGCCGCCTTCATCGCGACCGACATGCAGGTGAAGCTCGACGAGACGGGCCGCCCCGCCCTCGCCTTCCGGCTCAACAGCGATGATCTGGTGGTCTGCGGGCCGGAGCATCCCTTGCGCGTTGCCGGGACTGACGAGGTGCCAGCATTCTACCTGGCCGTGCGCCATGGCACAGAGGCGCGGCTCAATCGGAGCACGTATGGCCAGTTGATCGACCATGCGCTGACACTTGGCGGTGAGCAACTGGCGGTCGAAAGCATGGGCGAGCGGTTCGCGCTGGTGCCGGGCGCATGAACCTGCTCGAGCGGTTGACCGCGCTCTACGAGGAGGGCCATCGCGAGCCTTTGCAGGACCTCTACGAAGATTGGCGCCCCTTGCCCGAGCACGGGCTGCGGCCAGCTGCCGTGCTGATCGCGGTGACAGACCGCGTCGGCCATCCTGACGGTCCCGGCGTGCTGGTAACGCACCGGCCATCGCATATGCGCGCTCATCCGGGTCAGGCTGCATTTCCCGGTGGCAAGCTCGATCCCGGTGAAACGCCGATCGAGGCAGCCTTGCGCGAGGCCTACGAGGAACTGGGCATCCGGCCCGAGGATGTGAGCGTGATCGGCGCGACCGACCGCTTTCGCACCGGCACCGGCTATGACATCACCCCCGTGCTGGCGATGGTTCCGCCCGATCTGCCACTGCAGCCCAATCCCGCCGAAGTGGCGGGATGGTTCGAGCCGCCACTGGGTTTCCTGCTCGATACCGCTCAGCATGTCTGGCAAGAGGCCGAGTTCAGGGGGCGTATGGGGCGCTACATCGAGATCATGTGGAACGAGCATCGCATTTGGGGCGTGACGGCAGCGATCATTTCCAATCTGGCCAAACGGATAGCTTGGCATGACTGAGCGCCTGCCTTCTGCTGAATGGACCGCGCGCGAGGACCTTGCAGCGCTGGTTGCGGCGCTCGACCCGCAAGCGACAGGCAATTGCCGCTGGGTGGGCGGCGTCGTGCGCGACACGATGCTCGGCATTTCGCCCAAGGATGTCGACATGGCGACGACGCTGGTGCCCGAGGAAACGACCGCGCGCCTTGTTGCCGCCGGGATCAAGGCGGTGCCGACAGGGATTGCCCATGGCACGGTGACGGCGGTACTTGCCGGCGGTCCAGTCGAGATCACCACGCTGCGGCGTGATGTCTCGACCGACGGGCGCCATGCGACGGTCGCGTTCTCGACCGAGTGGCGCGACGATGCGGCGCGGCGCGATTTCACGATCAACGCACTCTATGCCGATCCGCGCACGCTGGAAGTGTTCGACTATCATGGCGGCCTTGGCGATCTGGCGGCGCGGCACGTGCGCTTCATTGGCGATGCCCGCGAACGCATCCGCGAGGATTACCTGCGCATCCTGCGCTACTTCCGCTTCCAGGCGCGTTTTGGCTCGACGCCTGCCGATGCGGAAGCCGAGGCGGCAGTTGCGGAGCTGGCGGCGGGCATGAAGGGGCTTTCGCGCGAGCGGGTGGGCTGGGAGCTGATGAACCTGCTTGGCATGCCTGATCCTTCGCCGACCGTGCATCGCATGGCAGAACTTGGCGTTCTGGAGCAGGTGCTCCCCGAAGCGACAAAGCAGGGTCTGGCGGCACTTGAGGCGCTGATTCTGTGCGAACAGCGCGAACGCGCATGCAGTTCTGCGCTGCGCCGTCTTGCGGCATTGCTGCCGCCCGATCCTCAGTTGGCAGAGCAGGTCGCAGCGCGGCTTCGGCTATCAGTAGCGCAACGCAAGCGACTGGCGACCGTCGCAACGCGCGGCATACCCTCCCCCGATCCCCGCGCGATGGCCTATCGTATCGGGATAGAGGAAGCGCGCGACCGCTTGTTGCTGGCCGGTGAGAGCATTGCCGCGCTGGACGGCTGGAACGCGCCCACTTTCCCGCTCAAAGGCGGGGAGATCGTGGCGCGAGGCGTGAGCGCGGGGCCGGAGGTAGCGCGGACCCTGCGCCACGTGGAGGAACTGTGGATCAGCGAAAACTTCCCCGACGCAGCACGTGTTTCATCAATCCTTGATGAAGTTCTGGCGCGTACCAGCGCAGGACACGGCTGAAACTGACCAGTCCGGTCCGCAAGCCGGGCATAGGCCGGAACCGCTTGAAGCGCTTTCGCTGTTCGTCGGGCAGACCCAGCACAAGCTTTCGGTCCACCACGAGCTTGCGGGCATCGGGTTTGAAGTTGGTATAGTCCGTCCAGAACGGGCGGCAGGCGGTGACGTAGAGCATCGGCCGCGCAGCATCGCTATTGTTGGCCTGGCCGCGATGGCGAACCATGAAGTCCCAGATCATACAGTCACCCGGCTGCAACGGGCTTGTCACCGGTGTTTCCTCATAGCTCTCCCGCCATTCAAGGCGATGCGTACCAAGGAGAAACTCGGTGCCACCGTTGACGGCATTGACCTCGACCAAGGGTATGGAAATGGTCAAGGCATAGGCCGGGAGACTGCCGGCGAAAGGGGTGTCCTCGAAAAGGTGGGCATCGTCTGAATGGATTCGCTGGCTTGGCGCGCCGGGAAAGGAACTGATCACTCCAAACGATTCATAGACCCAGCCTCTTCCGAGCGCCTGGTCGAACAGGGTCTGGAAAGCGGGACTGAGCAACATGTCGATCACGTTCGACATCGACCGGCCAATCGGGACGAGGCCGTTGATTCGCCGATCGCCAACCTTGAGCAGATCTTCCGGTCGTCTGGCGGCAATGTCATAGGCACCCGGAACCACGCGGCGCACTTCGCCTGCGACCTTGGCAATCAGCGCCGGATCGAAAAGCTGATCGAACACGATGACGCCATCGCGTGCCAGCGCCTGAGCGGCATCGGGGGCCTGCTCTGCAGTGAAACGCCCGATCTGCGCCATGCTCACCCCTTCCATTCGCGGCGTTCTTCAGCCGCGCGGAGCACTTCGTAGGAGACCTGCAGCTTCTGGAACTGTTCGGCTGCGGCCTTGTCACCAGGCCGCACGTCAGGATGGACTTCCTTGGCGCGGGCACGCCAGGCCTTTTTCACCGCATCGAAATCGGCATCCGGATCGAGGCCGAGCACTTCGAGCGCGCGCAGTTCGTCACGGCTGCGGGTGCCATCGCCCGACCCGCCCCATTCAGCCCATGCGGCCTGACGATAGCCCGACGCTTCGCCGCGCTCTTCAGCTTCGCGCTGCGCGGCCTCTTCCTTGTCGAGGCCTTCGAAGTAGTTCCAGCCCTGGTTGTATTCGGCAGCGTGGCTCTGGCAGAAATACCACCGGTCCGGGCTGTTGGGAGACTTGGGCGCGGGGCAATCGCCCTTCTGGTCGCAGCCGGCACGATCGCACAGGCGGACGGGCGCGGCATCGAACGAACTGCCGTAGCCGCGCCAGCGGGGGAATCCCCAGTCCTTCGATCGTGTGTTGCGTGCCATCGGTGCAGCCCAAGCCAACCTTGCGGGAAAGGTCAAGATGGGTGTGTTGCCGGAAATGCAAAAGGCCCGGACCTTTGGCGGGTCCGGGCCTTGCTGTTACGGCGGTTTGCCTCAGTTCACCGTGACGGTGACAGCGCGGCGGTTCTTCGCCCACGATCCCTCGTCGGAGCCGAGTGCCAGCGGGCGTTCCTTGCCGTAGCTGACGACGGTGACGCGCGCAGGATCGACGCCGAGGCTGACGAGATAGTTCTTGGCAGCATTGGCGCGGCGTTCGCCCAAGGCGATGTTGTAGTCACGCGTGCCACGCTCGTCGCAGTGGCCCTCGATCGTGACGCGCTTTGCAGGATAGCGGGCCAGCCACGAGGCCTGGCTCTGCAGCACGCCCTGATCCGCAGCGTCGATGTTGTAGCGGTCGGTATCGAAGTTGACCGTGTCCGAAATGACCGAGGCAATGAAATCGGCCTGGCTGCCGGGCACTGGCCCCATCGGCTGCTGGGTCTGTGGCGGAGCCTGGGTGGTGGTCGTGGTGGTGCCAGGCTCGGGCGGAAGCTGCTTGGGCTTGGAAGCGCAAGCGCCGAGCGTGAGGGTAGTCGCGGCAAGGCCGGCTAGCAGGAGGGAACGGTTCATGGGCATTCTCCTGTGGGAGGGATGGGAGAGATGACGACGTATCGTGCAGTTTCAGCGACAGAATGACAAGGGCGAGAGTCCGCACTTTTTGGACCTCAGGGCAGGACGGGCCCCCATGCAGGGTCTGAACCATCGACGGGGGTATTCAGTTTCCGCTCGTTGCGCCCTGTAAGGTCGACCTGCCAGATGCCGGTCTTGCCGCTGCCGCGCTCGGTGCGGAAGAACTGGACGATGCGGCCGTTGGGCGACCAGGTGGGGGCTTCGTCCTGCCAGGAATCAGTGAGGAAGCGCATGCCCTTGCCGTAAGGATCGGTCACCGCGATGCGGAAGTTGCCGCCGATGTGGGTAAAGGCGATCTGGTCGCCGCGCGGGGACCATTCGGGCGTGGCGGCGCGGCCACCGAAGAAGCTGATGCGCTTCTGGTTCGAGCCATCGGCGTTCATGACGTAGATCTGCTGACCGCCCGAGCGATCGCTTTCGAACACGATCTTGCTGCCATCGGGCGAATAGGAGCCGCCGACATCAATGCCGGGGCTGTCGGTCAGGCGCGTGGATTGGCCGCCAGTGGCGGGCACGCGGTAGATGTCGGTATTGCCCGCGATTGCCATCGAATAGAGGATGTACTTGCCATCGGGCGACCAGCGCGGCGCGAAGGTGGGATTGGTGCTCGACGTGACCAACGTCTGCTGGCCGGTGCCGATGTTGTAGACGTAGATCCGCGGCGCGCCGTTGAGGTAGCTCAGGTAGACGATCTTGCTGTAGTCCGGCGAATAGCGCGGCGTGAGCGCGGTGGCCTGACCGTTGGTGATGAAGCGGTGGTTCGCGCCATCGGAATCCATGATCGCCAACTGCTTGCGCCGGCGGTCCTTGGGGCCGGTCTCGGCAATGTAGGCGATCTTGCTGTCGAAGAACGGGCTTTCGCCGGAGAGGCGCGAATAGACCATGTCGGCGCACTTGTGCGCGGCGCGGCGCCATTCTTCGGGCTTCACGACATATCCCTGACGTGCGAGCTCGCTGCCCAGAGCGACGTCATAGAGGTAGCAGCCGACGGTCAGGCGGCCATCGTCGTTGGCCTTGACGAAGCCCTGTACCAGCATTTCGGCCGAACGCCCGCGCCAGGTGTCGAAAGTGGGAGCGGCGACTTGCGGGAAGGCAACTTCGGGCAGCTGGTCGGGGCCGACCGGCTTGAACAGGCCGTTGTTCTTGAGATCGTTGAACACGACTCGGGCGACATTGCGGCCAAGTGCTTCGGTGTTGCCGCCGGTGGCAGCCGTGGCGACGGAGGCATTGGTCGGGAAGGACGGGATGGCAATGCCAAGATCCTGCCATTCGCTTTCGTCGGTGACCGAACCGGTCAGCCCATCGTCCTCGGCAGGTGCCTGTGAGGCGGTGGAGGACGGCACGCTGGCCTGCTGCGCCACGACCATCGCCGGAACCGTCAGCAACGTGCCGAACAGGAGAAGATCACGAAGTTTCATTGGGACAGCCTCTTGTCGAACCGGAACGCAGAAATGCGCTTCCAGTTGCTGTAATATTCGGACGGAAGATCGAACGGCGCGGCGAGTTGCACGGCGCGGATGGCAAGTTCGGCATGACGCTTGGCCTGCGCTTCGTTTGCGGGCGTAATCCCGGTCTGGCTGACCACGCGCGGGCGACCGACAAGGCTGCCATCGGGATTGAGATCCCATGCCAGTACCGTAACCAGCTTGTCGATGTCCACACCCTGCGGACCGACCCAATGTGCCTTGACCTGACGCGCGACGGCGCTGGCAAGTGACGCCTTTACCTCCGGACCCGCAACCGCAGCCGGAGGAGTCTTGGCGGTGCCGGGCTTGGACGAGCCGGGTATGCCGTTCAGGAAGTCCGAACCGATGCGGCTGGCACCCGAGGGGGCGTCGGGACGACGACGCGGGCTGGTGTCTGACGGCTTGGCGGGCGTTGCCTTGGCAGGTGCCGGCTTTGCGGGCGCCGGCTTTGCGGGCGCCGGCTTTGCGGGCGCCGGCTTTGCAGGGGCGGGCCTTGGCGGCACAGGCTTTGGTGGCGCGGGCTTCGGTGGCGCGGGCTTGGGCGGCGCGGGCTTGGGCGGCGCGGGCTTGGGCGGCACCGGCTTGGGCTGCGGTTGCGGCCGGGGTGCGGGCTTGCGTGGGGCTGGCACGGGTTTGGGCTGCGGCGGCGGGGGCACCGGCTTGGGCGGCTCGGGAAGCGGTTGCGGCTCTACCACAGGCTCGGGCTGCGGCTCACCGAGTTCGGGCGCAACATCGGGTGCGGCCGCGGCCATGGGATCGCGCGAGGTGGACTGGTCTGCTATTTCGTCGGAGAAGGTCACTTCCATCCGCTCAGGCGGTGGCTTGACCGTCTTGCCAGGCGGGGAGAGCATGAGGAAGGCAAGCAGACCGGCATGGGCCAGCGCAGCTATCGCCAGCCCAGCTCCTTCCTGCCTGGTCAGCCCTCCGGCAACGGGATCGTGCATTGCCACGGGCCTATTGCGGCGCGGATGAACTGTTGGTGACCAGCGAGATCGACTTGAAGCCCGCCGCGTTCAGCTCGCCCATGACGGCAGCGACGCGGCCCCAGTCGAGCACGCGGTCGGCCCGCAAGGTGACGAGCGGGGGCTTGCTGCCCTTCTGCAGCCCGCCAAGACGTTCGGTAAGTTCGCCGGGGGCAAGCTGCTGGTCATCGAGGAAGACGGTGCCCTGCGCGTCGATGGTGACGGTGATCTGGTCCTGCTGCTGGTCAAGCGGATCGGCCTTGCTGTCGGGCAGATCGACCGGCACGCCCGCGGCGAGCATCGGCGCGGTGACCATGAAGATGATCAGCAGCACGAGCATCACGTCGACCAGCGGGGTGACGTTGATCTCGCTCATCGCGGCGCGACCGCCGCGCCCTCGGCGCCTGCGGCCTCCTCCGCCGCCCGATCCCATGGACATCGCCATGCCTCAGACCTCCAGTTCGCGGCTGAGCGAGGCGTGAAACCGGTCTGCAAAGCGGTAGAGCCGCGTCTCGAAGCGATTCACGCGGTGCGAAAAGCGGTTGTAGGCGATGACGGCGGGAATGGCGGCAAACAGGCCGATGGCAGTAGCGAACAGCGCCTCTGAAATGCCCGGCGCAACGACAGCGAGCGAGGAATTCTGCTGCGCGCCGATGTTGAAGAAGCTGTCCATGATGCCCCAGACGGTGCCGAACAGGCCGACGAAGGGGGCTACCGAACCAACCGTAGCGAGAAAGTTGAGGCGGCTGGCGAGCGTATCGGTCTCGGTCACGACGGCACCATCGAGCGCGGTGGTCAGGCGCTGGCGAGTGCCTTCGCGGTCAATCGCGCTGCCCGACGTGGAGCGCCGCCATTCGGCGAGCGCGGCATTGACGAGGCGGGCAGATGGCAGGTCGCGACCCTTGTTGTCCTTCTGGAACTGGTCGATGTCGCGCGCTTCCCAGAACTCGCGCTCATACTTGTCGCAGCCGCGCTGGACACTGCCCATCTTCAACGAGAAGCCGATGATGATCGTCCAAGTCCAGACGCTCGCCAGCACCAGGCCGATCATCACCGCCTGAACGACATAATCGGCATCAAGGAACAGCTGCACGGGGTTCAGCGAAGTCGGCGCGAAGGAAACGCCATTGGCGAGCATCGGGAAAATCATGCGGGGTCCTGTCCTTCAGGGGCAGTGGTGGCAGGGGCAGTGGTGGCAGGGGCAGTTGTGATGGTCTGGAATGCGGCCATCCACGCGCGCGGCTGGCGGCGTGGACGACCATTGGGAGCGACGAAGGCAACGCGCACCTTCGCTTCGCACAGAAGCGTCTCATCCCTGAACGCACGCTGCACGATCCGGCAGGTGGCGGGCGAAAGTTCGGCGACGTGGCTGCGGACGAGGACATCGTCGTCCAACTTGGCGGGACGCAGGTAGCGCAGGTCCATCTCTGCGACGGCATAGGCCCCCTCGCCTGCCTCGTGCGCCGCGCGCTGGTCTATGCCGAGCAGACGGAGCATGTCGGAACGGGCGCGTTCGAACCAGCGCAAGTAATTGGCGTGGTAAACCACCCCCGAAAGATCCGTGTCCTCGAAATAGACACGGACCGGATAGAGGTGCTGAGGGCCGTCGAACAGGCCGGAGGGAGGCTGGGGTAGAAGCATTCGCCTGCGACCCTACCCTTGCGACGAGTCACAGGGCAAGGGGTGGTTAACGTCTTATCCGTGCCAGATGCCTTTTCAGCGGACGAGCATCGGTCCGAGGGGCTGCCCGGCAAAGAGGTGAACGTGCAGATGCGGCACTTCCTGATGGCTGTTGGTGCCGGTGTTGGCGAGCAGACGATAGCCCGGCGCGACGAGGCCGAGATCGCGTGCGACCTTGCCGACCGCGCGGACGAAGCCTGCAATCTCGGCGTCCGAGGCCTTGGCGGAAAAATCGTCCCAGCACACGTAGGCGCCCTTGGGGATTACCAGCACATGCGTGGGGGCCTGCGGGTTGATGTCGTGGAAGACGAGCGCGAAATCGTCTTCATAGACGGTGCGGTTGGGAATTTCCCCGCGCAGAATCTTCGCGAAGACGTTCTGGTCGTCGTAGGGGAGCGTTGCGTCAACGGCCATGTCAGTTGCTCCGGCTGGCTTTTTCGACAATGCCCGAGGTGCCTTCGCGGCGTTCCAGTTCGGCCAAAACCTCGGCCAGCGGCACGTCCTTGGCCGAGAGCAGCACCATCAGGTGAAAGATGAGGTCCGCTGCCTCGCCAACGAGTTCCTTGCGGTCTCCTGCGAGGGCGGCAATGACGGTCTCGGTGCCTTCCTCGCCGACCTTCTGGGCGATCTTGGCAATGCCCTTGGCGTTGAGCTTCGCCACATAGCTGGCGGAAGGGTCGCCCATGCGGCGCTCGGCAATCGTGGCTTCGAGCCGGGCGAGAATGTCACCGTGTTCCATGGTATGCGCAATGGCGCGGAACAGGCGTGGCGGTCAACCCCGCCGCTTGGCGATATGCCGGCCGACGATGAGACCAACGACGCCCATGGCGAACAATGCACCGTCAGTCGGCTCGGGGATCGAGATGCCGGCCGACTGCGCAAGCGCCGGAGAAGCCGACGCGACGAACGCTAGAAGGATGGTACCGATACGAAGCACAGGACAGGCAGCCTTGGATTGTTAACGCCAAGCTAATGCCAGACCGGACGATTCGGTAAAATCCCTTATAACAGTTGGTTAATGACCCATCTTGGGACTCAGCCTCTAGCGGGCAGTCCTGCGGCCCGAAGCGCAGCGTGCGCTTCTGCGATCGAGTGCGTGCCGAAGTGGAAGATCGAGGCTGCAAGTACCGCGCTGGCATGCCCTTGGGTCACGCCTTCGACGAGGTGGTCGAGCGATCCGACGCCGCCGCTGGCGATGACCGGAACAGGTACGGCATCGGCGATGGCACGGGTCAGTTCGAGGTCATAGCCCTTCTGGGTGCCATCGCCGTCCATCGAGGTGACGAGCAATTCGCCCGCGCCGAGTGTGGCAAGGTTCACCGCGTGAGCCAGCGCGTCGATGCCGGTTGCCTTGCGCCCGCCGTGGGTAAAGATTTCCCACTTGCCCGGACCTGTGCGCCGCGCATCTACGGAGCCGACCACGCATTGCGCGCCGAACTTCTCTGCAATGTCGCGCACCAGTTCGGGTCGGGCGACGGCAGCGGAATTGACCGCAACCTTGTCGGCCCCGGCGAGCAGGAGCGCGCGGGCATCTTCCACCGCCCTCACCCCCCCGCCAACTGTCAGCGGCATGAAGCAGACTTCGGCTGTGCGGGCGACGACATCGAGCAGCGTGCCGCGGCCTTCGTGGCTGGCGGAAATGTCGAGGAAACACAGTTCATCTGCGCCCGCCTTGTCATAGGCGCGCGCCTGTTCGACCGGATCGCCCGCATCGCGCAGATCGACGAAATTGACGCCCTTGACCACGCGGCCATTGGCGACGTCGAGACAGGGGATGACGCGGACGCGGACGGTCATGGATCAGGCCTCTGCCATCTCGATCGCAGCCTTGAGATCGAGGCGACCATCATAAAGCGCGCGGCCGGTGATGACACCCTCGATTCCGTCTGCCTCGTGAATCTTGAGCATGCGGATGTCGTCGATGCCCTTGACGCCGCCGCTGGCAATGACGGGGATGTCGACGCGGCGGGCGAGTTCGACCGTAGCGTCAAGGTTCACGCCCTTGAGCAGGCCATCACGACCGATGTCGGTGAAGAGCAGGCTGGCAACGCCCGCATCTTCGAAGCGGCGTGCAAGATCGACGACCGAAACGTCGGATACGTCGGCCCAGCCTTCGGTGGCGACCATGCCATCACGCGCGTCAACCGCCACGACGATGCCGCCGGGGAACTCCTTGGCCATGTCCTTGACGAACTGTGGGTCCTTCAATGCGGCGGTGCCCATGACGACGCGGCTGACGCCGAGGTCGAACCAGCCCGAGACCGCCTCGCGCGTGCGTATCCCGCCGCCCAGCTGGACGTGGCCGGGGAAGGACTTGAGGATGCCTTCCACGGCCTCGCGATTCTCGGCGCGGCCCGCGAAGGAGCCATCGAGGTCTACGACGTGGAGGTACTGCGACCCGGCCTGCGCGAACAGGCTTGCCTGATGGGCGGGATTGTCGCCGTAGACCGTGGCGCGGTCCATGTCTCCTTCGGCGAGGCGAACGACCTGGCCAGCTTTCAGGTCAATGGCGGGAAAGACGATCATGGAGCGCGCGCCTAGCAGGCGATCACGCGGAACGGAAGGCTTCCTTGGGCACATGGGTGATGCGGCAGGCAAGATCGGCCTCGCCGGAGGCAACGATGTAGCGATCTTCGAGTTCGGCGATGCCGGTGGTGAAGACCACGTCGCGCAAGTAGAGCAGGTCTTCGAGCGGGCGGGTCAGTTCGGCGTTCGGTTCGAGCAGAGGGGTGTGGCTGCCGCCGATGGTCTTCCAAGGCTGATCCGCGTCGAGCAGGGACCAGTAGGTGCGGTAGATGCCGACGATCTCCTTGGGCTCGACGCCGTGCCACAGGGTTAGCCATCCGCGCTTGCCGTCGATCTCGGTGAGAATCGGAGGGGTGCCGCCACCCATGCGCGCCGTGGCTGCAGTCCCGGCATGGGGACGGATGCCGGGCTCCAGATGAGGTTTCCAATGCAGTGCATCGGGAGAGGTCGCGAGGTTGATCGAGGGGCCGGAGCGCCAGTCGCTGCCGGGGGGATAAGCGAAATAGAGATCGCCCAAAGGCCGGGTCTGCGCCCAGTACTCTCCGTGGACGAGGCCTTCGAAGATCAGCATGTCCTTGTTCTGGTGATCGAGGACGATGCCTTCGAACGTCCAGTCGAGGCCGTTCGCTGAGGTATAGAGCGTGGTCGAATGACGTTCGGGGCTGACCGAGCAGGTGGTCATCAGGTAGGCGCCCTCACCCATGCGGGAGATGCGGGCGTCCTCGATGCCATAGCACTGATAGGTTCCTTGCGGGGCGATGGCCTTGTCATAATGGGCCTCAACAACTTCCAAGCCATCCGGCGTCATTTCGACCGGGAGCAGCCATGACAACGAGGTCAGCGCCATGATCTTCCACCCTCCGCCGTGGAGCATGAACTTGCGTGGGTCCGATGTATCGACCAGTTCGAGCGGCCAGCCATCGAGCACATAGCCGCCATCGTGCCAGCGGATCGCGTGGACCTTGCCGTCCCGGATGGGATGGCGCAGCGCCTCGGCAACGCGGACCATGAAGAGCAGATTGCCGTTGTGCAGCACGGTCATGCCGGGATTGAAGGCTCCCAGCACGAATGTTTCGGCCCCGAAGTGGCCCCGGAGCGGCGAGCGCTCGAGATTGACCATGAAGGGCGTGAATACTAAACGATCGAACGGAAACTTGGTCATGCAGGCGAGGCTCCTTCTGGTGAAGGTAAGGCCTCGCGTAGCGATAGGGTTCCCCGACCTATCCCGTCAGGGCTTCCATTCGAGGAAGCGGCCGAGAAGTGCGAGGCCGTAGGACTGGCTCTTTTCCGGGTGGAACTGCACGCCGAGAATATTGTCGCGAGCGACCGCCGCCACGATACCACCGCCATGATCGCTCATCGCTGCCACGTGCGCGCCCTCTTCGGGGACGAAGTGGTAGGAGTGGAGGAAATAAGCTTCACCGGCATCGAGCAGTTCGGCGCCACCCTTGTGCGGCATGGGCGCAACATCGTTCCAGCCCATGTGCGGGACCTTGATCGAAGGGTCCGCCGGTTCGATCACGCGGACTTCGCCGCCGATCCAGCCAAGGCCATCGGTGGTTCCATGTTCTACGCCACGATCCGCAAGAAGCTGCATGCCAACGCAGATGCCGAGGAAAGGCGCTCCGCCCACCAGAACGCGCTCTTCCATAGCCTCGACAAGGCCGGGAACGGCGGACAGCGCACCGATGCAGGCGCGGAAGGCACCGACACCGGGCAGGACGATACGGTCTGCCGCGCGCACAACGCTGGGATCGGCGGTAACGACGACGCCTTCGGCTCCGGCAGCTTTCAGCGCATTGGCGACAGAGCGGAGATTGCCCGCGCCGTAATCGACCAGCGCGAGCGTATCAGCCACCGAGGATGCCCTTGGTGGAGGGGATGGCATCGGCCTTGCGCGGGTCGATGGTGATCGCCTGTCGCATCGCCCGGGCAAAGCCCTTGTAGATGCCCTCGATGATGTGGTGGTTGTTCGAGCCGTAAAGGCTTTCGATGTGCAGCGTGATCCCGGCGGCCTGACTGATCGACTGGAACCAGTGCTCGAACAGCTCGGTGTCCATCTCGCCCAGGCGCGGCTGGGTGAACGCGGCCTTCCAGATCAGCACCGGACGGCCCGAAATGTCGAGCGCGACGCGGCTAAGCGCCTCGTCCATCGGCGAGTAGGTGTGGCCGTAACGGGTGATGCCCTTCTTGTCGCCCAGCGCCTGCGCGATGGCCTGGCCCAACGCGATGGCGCTGTCTTCGGTCGTGTGGTGCTGATCGACGTGGAGGTCGCCCTTCACCCGGCACTCGATATCGATCAGCGAGTGGCGGCTGAACTGTTCGATCATGTGATCAAGGAAGCCGATGCCCGTTTCCACCTTGTAGGTGCCGGTGCCATCGAGGTTCACCGACACGGCGATGTCGGTCTCCTCGGTCTTTCGCGTGATCGATCCGGTGCGCATGGCAAGCGCCTATACGCCGCTCCTGTTGAGAATCAATCACCGTCCCCACTTGACCCGAACGGCCGGTGCAGTCAGTTGTGACGCCATGACCGATGCACCTGACAGCCTGATACCCTACGACGAAATCGTGCAGGAGGCCCTGCGCGCAGTGGTCGGCAGAGTGCTTGGCCAGGTGGCGGCAGGCGGTGGCATGCTGCCGGGTACGCACCATTTCTACATCACCTTCAAGACCGGCGCGCCGGGCGTGGACATTCCCCAGCGCCTGCGCGAACGGTTTCCGGACGAGATGACGATCGTCCTGCAGAACAAATTCTGGGATCTGAAAGTCGAGGAAGACCTGTTCAGCGTCGGGCTTTCGTTCAACCAGATTCCGTCGACGCTGGTGATTCCGTTTTCTGCGATCACCGCCTTTGTCGATCCGGCGGTGGATTTCGGGCTGCAGTTCCAGGCCGTTGTCGATGACGAGGCCGAACCGATCGAACCTGCAGAGAACGATTCGCCGGAACAACTCGACAAGCCGGCTGTTGAGCGGAATGAAGACGGCTCGAATGTCGTCACAGTCGATTTCGGCAAGAAGAAGTAAGGGGCAACGTGCCTCGCTGACATAAGGCAAGGGCATGGCAGGCAAGGGCAAGAAATTGGTGGTGGCGGCAAAGCAGGCTGCCGATAAGGTCCCCGCCCCCAGTCCCAATCCGATGACCAACCTCATTCTCGCAGACGTCGCGTTGCGCACCGGCGGCGCGCTATTGCGCCGGGGCGTCGAGAAGGGGCTGATCGGGTCAAAGCTCGGCTCGAGAAAGGCCGGACGGATTATCAAAGGTCGTTCGATGTTCCAGACGCTGGTTGGCACGGCCATTGCTCGCGTTGCGACCCGTTCCGTCCCAGGAGCCATTGTCGTTGGCGGCGGTTTGCTGGCCAAGACACTCTACGATCGGCGGCGCAGTCGAAAGGCCAAAGCCGCTGGAGAGGTGGCGGTCGATGAGCAGGCAGAGCGCGGCGAGAAGGTCTGAGCGAAGCCTTCCCCACTTGACCGAGCGGGAACCGATGCGCCACTAGCGCACATGGTTCACGAGTCTCATGACGACGATACCCTGCATCGGCGGGGTCTGATGCTCATTCTTTCCTCGCCCTCGGGCGCGGGCAAGACCACGATAGCGCACAAGCTTCTGGCCGAGGATGACGAGATCGCGGCGTCGGTTTCCGTCACCACCCGACCAATGCGGCCGGGAGAGGTCGAAGGGAAGGACTACTACTTCGTCGACAAGGCAGAGTTCGATCGCATGGTCGAGGCCAACGCCTTCTACGAATGGGCAGTGGTCTTCGGCAATTGCTATGGCACGCCCAAGGCGCAAATCCGCGATCGGCTCAAGGCGGGTGGCGACGTGCTGTTCGACATAGACTGGCAGGGCACGCAGCAGCTTTACCAGAAGGCTCAGGCCGACGTGGTGCGCGTGTTCATCCTGCCGCCCAGCCTTGAGGAACTGTACCGCCGCCTGACCGGGCGTGGGACGGACAGTCCCGATGTGATTGATGCCCGCATGGCTCGCGCCCAGGCCGAGATCAGCCACTGGGATGGCTACGACTACGTCGTGATCAATGACGACGTGGACGGTTGCTTCGAAAAGGTGCGCGAGATTCTGGCTGCCGAGCGCATGAAGCGGACCCGGCAGACAGGGCTGATCGATTTCGTGCGCGGCTTGATGCGGGGGTGATTCCCCGCGCAGGCGGGGAACTGAGGCGTTTTACTGAGTGGTTCCCGACCAACACCGAGACCCCCGCCTTCGCGGGGGTGCAGGGTTCAGAAATCGATCAATGCCCGCTTGGATCGATGGCATTCTCCGGGATCCACGCGTTGACGATGCCGCCGTCGATGGGAAGCGGCGTCCCGACGACGTAGTCGCCTGCGCGGCTGGCGAGGAAGATCGCGCCGCCTGCCATGTCTTCGATAGTCCCGACGCGCTTCGAGGGGATGCCCCGCGACGACGCTTCCGGGTTCTTGGCTGCTGCCTTGTTCATTTCCGAGGGGAATGCCCCGGGGCAGATGCAGCTGGCGACGATGTTGTCCCGGATCAGGCGAGCGGCCATTCGCTTGGTCAGCTGGATCACGGCAGCCTTGGACGCCTGATAGCTGTAGGTTTCCCATGGATTTAGACGCAGGCCATCGACCGAGGCGATGTTGATCACCTTGGCAGGCTGTTCCTTGCTGGCGGCTGCCTTGAGCAGGCCGTGCAGCTTCTGGGTTAGAAAGAACGGAGTCTTGACGTTAAGGTCCATGACCTTGTCCCAGCCCACTTCGGGGAAATCCTCGAAATCGGCGCCCCATGCGGCTCCCGCATTGTTGACGAGGATGTCGACCTTCTCCTCGCGCGCGGCAAGGTCGGCGGCAAGCTGCTCGATGCCGGCGACATTGGAGATGTCACCGGCAATGGCGATGCACTTCTCGCCAAGGCGGGCCGCGGTTTCCTCGACAACGGCGACCTTGCGCGCTGTGATGTAAACGCGGGCGCAGCCTGCGGCGATGAAACCTTCTGCGATCATCTCGCCGATGCCGCGCGAACCGCCGGTGACGACCGCGACGCGGCCTTCGAGGCTGAAGAGCTTGGTGAAATCCATGGTGTCGTTCCCTTCCGGCCTTGTCGTTCAGCCGTTCTGCTTGCGTCCTTCGACAGGCTCAGGACCAACGGATCTGGTTTCCAACCTTAGTCCGCTCATGCTGAGCTTGTCGAAGCACTATCCGCAAGGTTTCATCAATAGCCGCTGAGTTGGGCCACGCGTTCGGCGTGGTAGTACTGGTCGCCCATGAATTCGGCCAGCGAACGGTCGCGCTTCATGTAGAGGCCGATGTCATATTCATCGGTCATGCCGACGCCGCCATGCATCTGCACGCCTTCGCGGACCGAAAGGTTGCATGCCTTGGCAGCCTTGGCCTTGGCGACCGAGATCATCAGGTCAGCGCGCTCCGAATTGCCATCCAGCAGTTGCTGCGCCTTGATCACGGCGGCTTCGGCAATCTCGAGTTCGGAATAGAGATGCGCGGCGCGGTGCTGGAGCCCTTGGAACTCGCCGATCAACTGGCCGAACTGCTTGCGGGTCTTGAGATAGGCGGTCGTGATATCGAAAGCGCCTTGCCCTACGCCGGTCAGCTCGGCGGCAGCGCCGATGCGGCCTGCGCGCAGGACCTTGTTGAGCAGTTCGCGCCCGCCATCGACTTCGCCGATCACGCAATCGCCATCAAGTTCGACATTGTCGAAGGTCACGTTGCTAGCCATCGCGCTGTCGACCAGACGCAGGTTCTCGTGGGAAATGCCTGCCGCATCCTTGGGCACTGCGAAAAGCGTGATGCCGTCATTGTCAGTGTCGCTGCCCGAGGTGCGCGCAGCAACGATGATCGCATCGGCCGATGCACCCTGCACCACGAAAGCCTTGCGGCCCTGAAGGCGGAAGCCGTTGCCGGCCTTTTCCGCCTTGCAGGCAATGCGTTCGGGACGGTGCTTCGGGCCTTCATCGATGGCGACGGCCAATACGCTGTCACCCGCAATAACGCCCGGAAGCCAGCGTCCGCGCAAGTCCTCCGACCCACCCGAGAGCGCGGTGACGCCCATGACCGAGGTGGTGAGGAACGGCGAGGGCGTGAGGTTGCGGCCGATCTCGCGCAGGACGATGCCCGCCTCGACGTGGCCCATCGCAAGCCCGCCATCAGCCTCGGCGGCGAGCATGCCGGTCAGGCCCATCTCGGCGAACTGCTTCCACAGGGCATGGCCGAAGCCGTCCTGACAGTTCATGTCGCGATAGTGGCGCAGCTGCTTCTTGATGCCACCTTCGTCGGCCATGAAGCCGGTGACGCTCTCGGCCAGCATGGCCTGATCTTCGGTGTGGTACAGGGGCATGGATCAGGCTCCCGGCAGTTCGAGGATGCGTTTGGCGACGACGTTGAGCATGACTTCGCTGGTGCCGCCCTCGATCGAGTTGGCCTTGGTGCGCAGCCATGAGCGGGCGGGCGTTCCGCCGTTGGTGCGCTCGCTGTCCCACTCCAATGCGGTCGCTCCACCTGCCGACATCAGCAGTTCGTGGCGGCGCTTGTTCAGCTCGGTGCCGGCATATTTCATCATGTTCGGCTGGGCGGGATGCGCCTTGCCGACCTTGGCTTCATCGAGGAACTTCTCGCCCATGCAGGCATAGGCCAGCGCGTCGACATCGAACATGGCGAGGTCTGCGCGCAGGATCGGGTCTTCAAGACCATTGCGCGCCACCACAGCGCCAATCGCATTGAGGCGGTCGCCGCCGCCCGCGCCGGAGATCATCTCGCGCTCGTGACCGAGGAGATACTTGGCGACATCCCAGCCCCGGTTAAGCTCACCAACGATCTGGTTCTTGGGCACGACGACGTTATCGAAGAAAGTTTCGCAGAACGGCGAATTGCCGCTGATCAGCTTGATCGGTTTGGTCGTCACGCCCGGGGTGGTCATGTCGAACAGCAGGAAGCTGATGCCCTGGTACTTGTTTGCCTTGTCGGTGCGGACGAGGCAGAAGATCCAATCGGCCTTGTCTGCATAGGACGTCCAGATCTTCTGGCCGTTGACCAACCAGTGATCGCCCTTGTCTTCGCCAAAGGTCTGCAAGCTGACGAGATCCGAGCCCGATCCGGGTTCGGAATAACCCTGGCACCAGCGGATTTCACCGCGTGCGATCTGGTTGAGGTAATGGACCTTCTGCTCTTCGGTGCCAAACTTCAGCAGCGCTGGGCCGAGCATCCAGATGCCGAAGCTGGAAAGCGGCGGGCGCGCGCCGATGCGGGCGAGTTCCTCGCGCCAGATCTTGGCCTGCGCCGGCGACATGCCGGCACCGCCGTAGGCCTCGGGCCAGTCAGGCACGGTGTAGCCCTTGGCGGCGCAGCGATCCATCCAGGTCTTCTGCGCTTCGCTCTTGAACTCGAAGTTGCGCCCGCCCCAGCAGACGTCGCCCTCGTCGCGGACGGGCTCACGCATTTCGGCGGGGCAATTCTCTTCAAGCCACGCGCGGATTTCCGCGCGGAAGGCATCAAGGTCTGACATGGTTATGCTCCTCTCTTAATCGGAAGGTTAAGGCGAGTCGCGAGGCGATGGCAAGGGCGGATTTTCGGGCGCTTTCCTGCGCTTTGGGGCAAGTCCAGCATGCCGTAGCGTCAACCGCAGCAGCATTGACGCGGGGCCTTTCGCGCCTAAGCTGACGTAAACGTAAAACGACAGAAAATGCGCTGGAGAGAGCATGCGGTTCAACGGAAGGACGGTCGTCGTGACCGGGGCGGCATCGGGAATCGGGCGAGCCACGGCCATTGCCTTCGCGGCTGAGGGTGCCACGGTCTATGCCGCAGACATCGACGAATCAGGTCTTGCCGAAACGGCAGCGGCATCGAACGGCAAGGTCGTCACGGCGCGGTGCGATGTGACCCGCTGCGAGGACATCAAGGCGCTGATGGACCGGGCTGCGGCCGAAACCGGCGGGATCGACTGCGTGTTCAACAACGCGGGCGCGGGTGGCGATCGAACGCCCATCGACGAGATCGAGCCGGAGGGCTGGGACCGCACGATGGACCTGCTGCTGCGGTCGGTGGCATTCGGCATCCGCTACGCCGTTCCACACATGATCGGACGCAAGGGTGCCTCTTTCGTCAACACGTCGAGCGTTGCAGCAGTGGGTCCGGGCTATTCGCCGACCGCCTATGCTGTGGCCAAGGCGGGCGTGCTGCACCTGACCAAGGTTGCAGCTGCAGATCTCGCCAAGCATCAGATCCGCGTGAACGCAGTGCAGCCGGGCTTCATCAATACGAACATCTTCACCGCCTCGCTGGACATGCCGGCAGAGCTGGAAGCGCAAGCCAAGGGCGCGATTGCCGCGATGTCGAGCCAAGCGCAGCCCGTGGCGCGGGGCGGACAAGCGGACGACATCGCGCAGGCTGTGCTGTTTCTGGCCAGCGAGGCAGCAGGCTTCGTCAACGGCACTTCGCTGATCGTCGATGGTGGTATCACCATTGGACCGCGCCATAGCTGGGACCCGAACATGCCGGGAATGTTCGACGCGCTGCAGCAGATGGCCGAAAGCGGCAAAGTTTCATGATCCCGATCGAGGGCAAGGTTCCGACCCGGCTTGCCCTCGCCAATGGGCTGGGCAGCGTGGCCTATGGCGTCAAGGATAACGGCTTCGCCACGTTTCTGCTGCTGTTCTACAATCAGGTGCTGGGCATGGATGCGCGGCTGGTCAGCCTGGCTCTGCTCATCGCACTGGTGTTCGACGGGCTGATCGACCCCATCGTCGGCCATTTCAGCGACCGGACGCGGACGGCATGGGGGCGGCGTCTGCCGTTCCTCTATCTCGCGCCGATCCCGCTGGCGCTCGCATGGGTTTTCCTGTGGTCACCGATTGGCAAGCCGAGCTTCGTGATGCTGTTGGTCTCGGCCATCATGGTGCGCGCACTCGTGGCGATGTGCGAAGTTCCGTCTGCCGCGCTGGTGGCGGAAATCAGCCGCGATTACGACGAGCGCACGCGCCTTACCCGGTTCCGCTTCCTTTTTTCGTGGGGTGGCGGGCTACTGATGCTCCTGCTGGCCTATGGCGTGTTCCTGCCCAACGCGATGCTCGCGCGCGAGGGCTATCGCAACTTCGGCCTGTTCGGTGCGGCCCTGATGGTCACCTGCGTGCTGGTTTCCGCAATCGGCCAGCATCGCGCCGTTGCCGGCTGGCCGCCCGAGCGCGCATCGTCGGGCAAAAGCGCCCTCGCCTCGCTCGGCGAAATCCGCGAGAGTTTCTCGCATCCCGCCTGCCTTATCGTGATGGCTGGCATTGCGGCGGCGCTGACCGCACAAGGGCTGACATTCGCGCTTTCCAACTACCTCTACCTCTACGTCTGGAAATTCACGCCGACCGCACTGCAGGCGTTCCCGTTCCTGCTGTTCGCGAGTGTCGTCGGCGCATCGCTGCTGGTGGGCCGGGCGCAATTGCGCTGGGGCAAGGCCGGAACGGTCATGCGGATGGCGCCACTGGGCATGGTATTCTGGGCCGGACCGCTGCTGCTGCGCTGGCTGGGTCTTTGGGCACCCGATGGCAGCACGGCTTCGCTCGCCGGGATGTTTGCCTGCACGCTGCTGTCGAACACTTTCACCGTGACTGGAACAATGACTTTGTGGTCGATGGTGGCCGACGTGGTCGAAGCATCGGAAGAGCAGACCGGGCGGCGATCCGAAGGCACGCTGTCGGCGGGCGCGTTCCTCGCCTCGAAATGCGCGGGCGGGCTTGGTGTGTTCTGCACCGGCCTGTTGCTGAGCTTTGCGGGACTCGAACCCAACACCGCTCCCGATTCAGTTGCACCGGAAGTGACCTATCGCCTGAGCCTGGCCTACGTTGCGAGCATTGCCGTGCTGGCAGCGCTTACGGCTTTCGTCGTCCGGCGCTTTCCAATCGACAGGGCGACACATCAGGCCCGGCTGGCAAGGCTCGATCAGGTCGCCAAGACCGACCCCGACGCTGCCGGCCTACACCCATGACGGGCTGACATGACCTCGATCAACGACATGACTTAATCGTTCGCTTAATTTCCGCTTGAATTCACCGTCTGCCCGTTGGACACTGCCGGGCAAACAAGGAGAGGCCCATGGATTTCGAACCGACCGACCGCCAGAAGTACTGGCGTGACCGCGTCCGCCAATTCATCGAGAACAACGTCCGCCCCCGCCACAAGGACTACAAGGCCGAGCAGGCCACCGGTGAACGCTGGAAAGTTCTGCAGACGGTCGAGCAGGAGAAGGCCAAGGCCAAGGCCGCCGGAATCTGGAACCTGTTCATGCCGCCACGCAATGGCGGGCATCATCACGTGGAAGACACGTTCGAGTTCGAGGGTCCGGGCCTGACCAACCTCGAATATGCCCTTTGCGCAGAGGAAATGGGCCGCATCGGCTGGGCGAGTGAGGTGTTCAATTGTTCCGCGCCCGATACCGGCAACATGGAAGTGTTCCACCGCTACGGCACGCTTGAGCAGAAGGAGCGCTGGCTGCGCCCGCTGATGAACGGCGAAATCCGCTCGGCATTCCTGATGACCGAACCGGCCGTTGCTTCGTCTGACGCGACCAACATCGAGACATCGATCCGCCGTGAAGGCGACGAGTATGTGATCAACGGGCGCAAGTGGTGGTCTTCGGGCGTCGGCGATCCGCGCTGCAAGATCGCCATCGTCATGGGCAAGACCGACTTCGAGGCGAAGCGCCACCAGCAGCAGTCGATGGTGCTGATGGAGCTGGACGCGCCGGGCGTCGAGGTGGTCCGCCATCTGCCGGTATTCGGCTATGACGATGCGCCGCATGGCCACATGGAAGTGGCGATGAACAACGTGCGTGTGCCTGCGTCCAACATCCTGCTGGGTGAAGGTCGCGGGTTCGAGATCGCGCAGGGCCGCCTCGGGCCGGGCCGCATCCACCACTGCATGCGCACGATCGGCGTGGCCGAGGAAGCAATCGCCAAGATGGCAAAGCGGCTGCAATCGCGCATCGCGTTCGGAAAGCGCGTGGCCGACCAGTCGATCTGGGAATGGCGCATCGCGCAGGCCCGCATCGACATCGAGATGACCCGCCTGCTCTGCCTCAAGGCGGCCGACATGATGGACAAGGTTGGCAACAAGTCGGCAGCGCTCGAGATCGCGATGATCAAGGTGCAGGCTCCGAACATGGCGCTGCGGATCATCGACGATGCAATCCAGGCCCACGGCGGTGGCGGCGTTTCGGAAGATTTCGGTCTTGCCGAAGCCTATGCCCACCAACGCACTCTGCGTCTGGCCGACGGTCCGGACGAGGTTCACGCCCGTGCGATCGCGCGCATCGAGTTCGCCCGCCATTCCGATATGCCGTCCGGGGACAAGGGCTTCAGCTCGGGCGATCTGGGCGTTGCCAGATAGCACTAACACTGTGGCGTCCCTGCGCAGGCGGGGACTTCGCTGTTGTTACGGAACCCAACAGCAAACTGACTGCGGCCCCCGCCCCTATGCAGCTTAGGCGCGGGGGAGCAGCAAAATACAGGACTGCAGCGATGAAAGCCGCCGTACTCGTCGAACCCGGAAAGCCGCTCGAGCTTCACGACCTCACCGTCTCGAAACCCGGCCCGCATGAAGTGCTGATCCGCACCGCAGCCTGCGGCCTCTGTCACTCGGACCTTCACTTCATCGACGGGGCCTATCCGCATCCCCTTCCCGCTGTGCCTGGTCATGAGGCTGCGGGCATCGTCGAGGCAGTCGGTTCCGAAGTGCGCACGGTCAAGGTGGGTGATGCGGTGGTCACCTGCCTCTCCGCGTTCTGCGGGCATTGCGAGTTCTGCGTCACAGGCCGGATGTCGCTTTGCCTTGGCGGAGACACGCGGCGCGGGGCAGGCCAGCCCCCTCGCCTGACCCGAACGGACGACGGCAGCACCGTCAACCAGATGCTCAATCTTTCTGCCTTTGCCGAGCAGATGCTGGTGCACGAGCATGCCTGCGTCGCCATCACCCCCGACATGCCATTGGACCGTGCCGCAGTGATCGGTTGCGCTGTGACGACGGGCGCAGGCGCCGTTTTCAACGCTGCCAAGCTGACCCCCGGCGAGACGATCTGCGTGGTAGGCTGCGGCGGTGTCGGGCTGGCCACGGTCAACGCCGCCAAGATTGCCGGTGCCGGACGGATCATCGCCGTCGATCCCATGCCCGAAAAGAGAGCGCTTGCTCTGAAGCTTGGCGCGACCGACGCGATCGACGCCGGGCCGGACGCCGCAAAGGAAATCGTCGAGATGACCAAGGGGGGCGTGCATCACGCCATCGAGGCCGTTGGCCGTCCCGCATCGGGGGATCTTGCGGTTGCCTCGCTCCGCCGGGGCGGCACGGCCACAATCCTCGGTATGATGCCGCTCAATCACAAGGTCGGCCTCTCGGCGATGGACCTGTTGGCCAGCAAGAAGGTGCAGGGCGCGATCATGGGCGGCAACCACTTCCCGGTGGACTTGCCGCGGCTGGTCGACTTCTACATGCGCGGGTTGCTCGATCTCGACACGATCATTGCCGAGCGCATTCCGCTTTCGGGCATCAACGAGGGCTTCGAGAAGATGAAGCAGGGCCATTCTGCCCGCTCGGTCATCGTGTTTGACCAATGAGCGAGGGGGCTATGGACGCGCAGACAGCTTTCACCGGCACGGTTGCGCCTGAGGGGACCGACAAGCTTGACGATGCCAGCCTGACCCGCTGGTTCGAAGAGCATGTCGATGGCTTCACGGGCCCGCTCACGGTCTCGAAGTTCAAAGGTGGCCAGTCGAACCCCACCTACAGGATCGACAGTCCTTCCGGACCCTATGTGCTGCGCCGCAAGCCCTTCGGAAAGCTGCTGCCTTCCGCCCATGCGGTGGACCGGGAATACAAGGTGCAGGCAGGTCTTTCGACCACTGGCTTCCCGGTCGCACGACAATACGGCCTGTGCACGGACGATACCGTCATCGGATCGTGGTTCTATGTGATGGGCTGCGTTGATGGACGCACGATCTGGGACGGTGCGATGCCGGGTGCCACGCCCGAATTCCGGCGCGCGACCTATGATGCGATGATCGACACGCTGGCGGAATTGCATTCGGTGGATGTCGAGGCTGCGGGCCTTTCCGATTATGGGAAGCCAGGCAACTACTTCGGGCGGCAGGTTGATCGCTGGACCAAGCAGTATCGTCTGTCGGAAACCGAGGCTATGCCCGAGATGGAGCGGCTCATCGAGTGGCTTCCCGCCACTCTGCCCGAGCAGACGCGAACCAGCGTGGTCCATGGCGACTATCGCATCGATAACATGATCTTCCATCCGAGCGAGGCACGGGTTGTCGCTGTCCTCGACTGGGAGCTTTCGACCCTTGGCGATCCGCTGGCAGATTTCACCTACTTCTGCACCGCGTGGGTGCAGGACAACGCAGGCCGCTCGGGCGTGCAGGACCTTGACCGCAAGGCGCTTGGCATTCCGGAGCTGGATGAAGTCGTTGCCCGCTATTGCGAAAAGACGGGCCGGGACGGACTTCCGAACCTCGATTGGTACATCGCCTATAACTTCTTCCGACTCGCAGGAATCATTCAGGGGATAAAGAAGCGCGTGATCGATGGCACGGCATCAAGCGCCCATGCCAAGGCCATGTCGGAGCGGGTGCGGCCGCTTGCGGAACTGGCGATGAGCTTTGCGATCAAGGCGGGGGCCTGACCTTACCCGCCCGGAAAGTGTGTCAAGCAAACGAAAAAGGCTCCGGAAGCAGACCGCTGCCGGAGCCTTTCTCATTCATGTAACCCGACGGATCAGGCAGCTTCGGCCTTGGCCCCTGCCCGCTCTGCATTGAGTGCTTCGGCAAGCAGGAACGCCAGTTCGATCGACTGCGCCGCATTGAGGCGCGGGTCGCAGTGGGTGTGATAGCGGTCAGCCAGACCTTCCTGCGTGATCGCCACGGCACCACCGGTGCATTCGGTCACATCACGGCCGGTCATCTCGATGTGAATGCCGCCCGCGTGGGTGCCTTCAGCGCGATGCACCGCGAAGAAGCCCTTCACTTCGGTCAGGATACGGTCGAACGGACGCGTCTTGTAGCCGTTGTCGGCCTTGATCACGTTGCCATGCATCGGATCGCACGACCACACGACCGGGTGACCCTCACGCTTCACCGCGCGGACCAGCGGCGCAAGGCCCGCTTCAACCTTGTCGTGCCCGAAACGGCTGATGAGCGTCATGCGTCCGGGTTCGCGACCGGGGTTGAGCGTATCCAGCATCTTGAGCAGGGCATCGGGCGTGAGCGATGGTCCGCACTTCATGCCGATCGGATTCTGCACGCCCCGCAGGTACTCGACGTGGGCCGAACCTTCGAAACGGGTGCGATCGCCGATCCACAGCATGTGGGCGCTGGTATCGTACCATTCGCCGGTCAGGGAATCCTGACGTGTCATGGCCTCTTCGTACTGCAGCAGCAACGCTTCGTGACTGGTATAGAAGCTGGTGCCCTGCAATTGAGGCACTGTGCGCGGATCGACGCCGCAGGCTTCCATGAAGTCGAGCGATTCACCGATCTTGTCGGCCATTTCGGCAAACTTGGTTGCCCAAGGGCTCTTGCCGATGTGGTCGAGCGTCCACTGATGGACCTGACGAAGATTGGCATAGCCGCCGGTCGAGAATGCACGCAGCAGGTTGAGCGTCGCCGCGGCCTGGCTGTAGGCGCGCAGCATGCGCTCAGGATCAGGGATGCGCGATTCCGGGGTGAAATCAATGCCGTTGATGTTGTCGCCGAGGTAGCTCGGCAGTTCGACATCACCAACCTTCTCGACCGGCGAGGAGCGCGGCTTGGCGAACTGGCCGGCCATGCGACCGACCTTCACCACGGGCTGCTTGCTGGCGAACGTCAGCACGACGGCCATCTGCAGCAGCACGCGGAACGTGTCGCGAATGTTGTTCGGATGGAATTCGGCGAAGCTCTCGGCGCAATCTCCGCCCTGGAGCAGGAAACCCTTGCCCGCCGCCACTTGGGCGAGATCAGCCTTCAGTGCACGGGCTTCGCCAGCAAAGACCAGCGGCGGAAAGCTCGTCAGGGTCTTCTCGACCTCGTTCAGCTTTTCGGCGTCAGGATAGGTCGGCAGATGCCGTCCTTCATATCCGCGCCACGAATCCGCAGTCCAGTTCTGTGCCACTTGCTCTTCCTTTCAAGAGGCGGCCCCATACGCCCGGCGCGCAAGAAATGCAAAGGAAGGGTTGCGTTCACGGCAATCGAACTTCCCGATGAAGCAGGACGGCCGCGCTAAGGAACTTTCCTTATCAGGTGCATGAGAATCTCTTGGTGGACGGTCTGTTAACCCTGCACTTCCACCACAGGCTTCCCACCCAATGCTTGCCCTCCGCCGTTTCCTGACCGCTCTTGCCCGAAGCCGGACAGGGAACATCCTGCCGCTTTCGGCCATGGCGATCTTTGCCGTGGCAGCGCTGATCGGCGGAGCAATCGACATAAGCCGGGCCTGGCGAACGCAGACGAGACTGCAGGCGGCGTGTGACGCCGGCGTCCTTGCCGGACGTCGTGCCGTGACGACCAACGGCTTCGATGCAACGGCAAAGGCCCAGGCCGACAACTACTTCTTCGCAAACTTCGATGAGGCCCATCAGGATTCGCACGATACAACCTTCGTGCCTTCATCGGCAGACAAGGGCGGTACCATCGATGCGGTGGCGACGACTTCGCTTCCACCCTTGATGATGCAGTTGTTCGGGTTTCCGGGGTTCGAGCTGAGCGTGAGCTGCACGGCTTCGATGGGTGTCGGCAACAGCGACATCATGATGGTGCTCGATACCACAGGATCGATGAGTTCTCTGCTGGCCGGAAGTTCGCAGACCCGGATCGAGGCGCTGCGCGTCGCGATGAAGAACTTCTACAGTACGGTCGAGAACGCCCTGTCAGGCACGAATGCCCGTGTCCGCTATGGCTTCGTGCCTTACAGTTCGTCGGTTAACGTCGGGGCACTGCTGCGCAATCTGGATCCCAACTACCTTGTCGACAGCTGGACGATCCAGTCGCGCAAGGCGATCTATCGATCGGTGCAGACACTGACGGGTTACGGCACCCCGACAGCAGGGTCCTCGTCGACGACGACTACCTCCCCCACTTATTCACTCTGGGCCAACTTCGGATCGTCCACATACCTGACAACGACCTCGTGCAATGCCGCCAAGCCTGCAGATACGGCGTGGGCCAATTCCGGAAGCGCGACGACCACATCCACAACCACGACGAACTCATCAGGGCAGCAGGTTGTAACGACCGTAGTCACTCAGCCGCAGACCGCGACTTTCTATCAATGCTCGTGGCAAATCCTCTACTTCCGGGTTCAGTCCCGCACAGGTAGCCGCAACTCGGTTACCACGACAACGACGACTGCGGATCCCATCTACACCACGTCACAGGTCTTCGACCGCTGGGAGTACCGCCCCGTTACCTATGACACGAGCCGATTCAAGAATTTCGAGTCGGTTTCCACCCCAACTGGCGAAAACGGTGCTTCCGTATCGTCGACCTGGAAAGGGTGCATCGAAGAACGATCCACCGTTTCCGAACCCAGTTTCACCTGGTCGTCGCTAGGCGGCTTCAACCCGGCAGGCGCCCAAGACCTCGAGATCGATGCGGCACCCGACAGTTCCACTTCGAGCAAATGGGCGCCGATGTGGCCGAACGTCGCATACATCAGAACGGTGACGTACAGCGGCGTGGTTTACATGAACAGCGCAATGCCGTCTCCGACGGGACTGCAGGCAGGTTCCTACTGCCCGACCGCAGCGCGGCTGCTGGCAACGATGAACAGCAGCGCGTTCAACGCCTTTGCAGATTCGCTGGTGCCCGAAGGCGGGACCTATCATGACATCGGCATGGTGTGGGGTGCTCGCCTAGCCTCCCCCGATGGCATGTGGTCGAGCGTTGTTCGAGATCCGCCTGCAAATGGAGGTGAGGTGTCGCGGCACATCATCTTCATGACCGACGGGGAGATGGCACCAAGCTATTCGATCCAGTCGGCTTGGGGGATCGAGTATCATGACCGGCGGATTACGGAAGACGGACACAGTGAGGATACGGCGCGCCACAACTCTCGCTTTCTTGCGTTGTGCGAAGCGGTAAAGGCCAAGGGTATCCGCGTGTGGGTCATTGCCTTTGCTCAGGCCATGACGCCCGAACTGCAGACGTGCTCCTCAACCGACAGCGCTTTCACTGCCGCCAACGCAAGCCAGCTTGACGCAGCCTTTCAGGCTATCGCCAAGCAGGTAGGCGAACTGCGGGTGGTTCAATGATTGCTCGCCGCCTCATCGAAGACAGGGAAGGCGCGACGATCGTCGAGTTTGCCATCGTCGTGCCGCTTTTCCTGATGCTGCTTCTCGGCATCATGGACGTGGGTCAGATGGTCTACGGCAAGTCGGTGCTGACCGGTGCGGTCCACCGCGCGGCCCGCAGCGCATCACTGGAAACCCGCAACACGAGCGAAGCTGACGCTTCGGTTCTCGACGCCATCAAACCGGTCCTGCCCGGCGTAACCATCAAGACAAGCCGCACGAGCTATTACGACTTTGCCGACGTGGGCCGTGCGGAAAAGTGGAACGACAAGAACGCAAACGCGGTTTGCGACGCGGGCGAGACCTATACCGACGAGAACCGGAACGGGCAGTGGGACCAGGATGTCGGGCAAAAGGACAGCTCCGGCTCAGCCAATGACGTGATCGTCTACAAGGTTACCGCGACCTTCAAGCCCGTCTTTCGGGTGCCCCTGCTGCCGAAACTCTGGGGCGATCGGACTCTTACGGCAACCGCCGTTACCAAGAACCAGCCTTTTGGCAATCAGACGAGCTACGGGGCTGCGGCCGGGAGTTGTCCATGAGCCGTCTTACTGAGCCGTTGCGTAAGTTGATCAAAAACCGCGACGCTGTTTCGACAACAGAGTTCGCGCTGGTCGTGCCCTTGTTCATGACTCTGGGCATGTACGGGGCAGAGATCGCCTGGATGAATGCGGCAGCAATGGAAGCCAGCCAAGTCGCCTTGGCCCTTGCTGACAATGCCTCGCGCCTTGGCCAGACCGACAACAGCGGCGTCACCCCGACCATAACCACAAGCGACGTGGAGTCGGTACTCAAAGGAGCGCTACAGGAAGGCGAGAACATCGCGCTGGCGGACAACGGACGCGTCATCCTTTCCAGTCTGGAAGTGCACCCGGTGACCGGGCGTCAGTACATCCATTGGCAACAGTGCATGGGAGCAGGAAGGCAGAACTCTTCCCACGGCAAACCCGATCAGACTGGCAGTGCGCTGGCACGAATCGCACCCGGCATCTCACTGGGCGGCAAGACCATCACTTCTCCAAACAAAAGCGCGGTCATGGTTGCCGAAGTCTGGTACGAGTACCGCGGCCTGTTCGGAACGATGTTCGTCAAGCCGATCACCATTCACGAGCAGGCTGCGGTTATCGCACGCGATGACCGTAACGTCGGGCCGGGTCTGAGCGGCGCAAGCAATCGCCAAACCGCCTGCTAACTCAGCGTTTCTCCGGTACCACTTCCAGACGCCAGCTCTTGTCCTGCTTCAGGTACTTTTGCGCAAGTGCCTGCATCCGCTCTGGCGTTGTCTGGCTGTAGTCATTGAGGATCGTTCTGATCGCAGCGATCTTTCGCGGATCATAAGCCGCGCCTTCCAGCTGGAACATGTAGAAGCCATTCCCGGTACTGGCGCGCGTGATGAGTTGCTTGAGCGGCTCGGTCACGCGGCCGATCTCGTCGGCCGTCGGCGGCGTGGCGGCAAGGTCGGCAGCGATCTTGTCAGCCGAGGCGAAGAACGTCTCGAAATCGCCGGGACGTAGCTGGACCATGGCCGAAATGTAGCCACCGGACGGCAGGTCCAGCGGCCAGCTCGATCCGACCTGCGGCGCATAGCTGGCACCCACCTTCTCGCGCATCGCATCGAACAGGCGATTGTTGAAGATCTGGGCAAGGATCTCGAGCTGACGACTTTCGCGCACGCCTGCCTGACCGCCGCCGGTAGGCCAGGCGACGACAGCTGCCGCCTGCGACGGATCGCCGCGATGGGTCAGCACCAGCGGCTCAACATTGTGCGCGGGAATGTTCGGTGCAAGGCTCTGCGCCGTTGCCTGTGCTCTCGCAGGCAGGGCGCCGAAGGTTTTCTCCAGCGCCGCCAGTGCCTGTTCGCGCGTAAAATCGCCGAACATGTCAATCTCGATCGGCCCCTGTGCCAGCAAGGGCTCCCACGTCTTGCGGAAGCCTTCAGGCGTGACCCGGTCAAGTTCCGCCGGATTGGGCGTGGCATAGCGGGGGTCGCCATCGCGCAGCAACCAGGTGAGATCACGGTTCAGCACCGCGGTGGGCGAGGAATTGTAGCTTTCATACTGCAGCTTGGCCGCAGCCTTGGCGCGCAGCACCGGATTGGCATCCCAGCGCGGCATGCCGAGCTTCGCCGCCATCAGGTAAAGCTGGTCGGCAAGGTCGGCAGGGCGAGTGTCTGCCGAGAGCACGAAGGCGGTATCGTCGATGTCGAAATCGAGGCTGAGCTTGCGCCCGGTAGCCAGTCGGTCAAGGTCGTCACGCCCCAGCGTGCCGATGCCGCTGTCCATCAGCGCGACTTCGCCCAACGGACCATAGACGGCATCCTGCGGCTGGATTGCGGCATAGCCACCACCGAAGCGCGCCTTGACGATGATGCGTCCGGGCTCGGCATCGTTGGGCCAGAGCAGCACACGCACGCCGTTTGAAAGCTCGATCTGTTCGATGCCGAGCAGCCCGATCGGGCGGGCCGTCGCGACCGTACCGGGCGTTCCTACGGGCGGCAGATCCGAGAACTTGAGCGCGTTTGCCGCGACGCGGCTCTCGGACGCAGCCTTCACGGGCGCCGTGAGCGTCGCGCGCAGCGAAGCCTCGTCGGCCTCCCCTGCCTTGGGCGTGATCATCATCGGGCGGATTACGGTGCCCTGGAACAGGCTGCGGGTATGTTCGAGCACGGCTTGGGGCTTGAACAGCGGGATAGAGCGCCTGAAGATGTCATAGACGGTATCGGGGTTCGCCACCGTCTCGCGAATGTCGACGGCGTTGACGATGTCGTCAGCGGCCTTCGATCCTGCGATCGTCGATTGCGTTTCTACCGAGACCTTGAACGCCACCTCGAATTCGGCAACTTCGCGGTCGATCTCTTCCTGCGAAGGCGGGGTGGCAAGCGCATCGGCGATGACCGAGCGAACATCGGTCACGGCGCTCTTCCAGTCTTCGCTCAGCGGCGTGACGGTCACGATCGTGGCGTCGGCAGACCGCGAAAGCTCCTGCTTCATCTCGTCGACCGAAGCGACCAGATAGCTACCGCCGCCACGCGCCCGCGCCTCGAGCCGCCGATTGATTAGGGCCAGGGCCAAGCGGTCCACCATCAGCCCCTGATTGTACGCGATGGTATCGTTTACCTTCTTCCAAGGCCGCAAGATCGCCCAGTTCACCAGACGCGGGAGGTCCGGTTCGACCAACACCTTGGACTCGCCGACCGGGTTCTTTGGATCGATCCCTGCAGGCGCGATGGGCTTGCCGAAATCGGGCTGGAGCGGTTTCTTGCCGGTGGCCTTCCAGCCGCCGAACCACTGCTCGATCCGCGCGACCAGCGCTGCCGGGTCGGCATCGCCCGCTACGACGATCACCGTGTTGTCGGGACGATACCACTTGTCGTGGAAAGCCTTGACCGCCGCCGCATCGGCCGCCTCAAGCGTTTGCACCGTGCCGATGGGGTTGCGCGAAGCCAGAAGCTGGCCCTTGAAGAACAGGTCCCGCGTCTGGTCGAGTACGCGAGACTGCGGGCTGGTCCGCTCGCGCATTTCGGCGAGCACGATCGGCACCTCGGTCTTGACGCCGTGATCGGTAAAGATCGGGGCGGTGACCATTCCGGAGAGCAGCTTGAACGTCTCATCCAGCTTTTCGGAAGTCGCGTTGGGGATGTCGAGCTTGTAGACAGTCTGCGTCGGGCTGGTTTCGGCGTTGGTATCGCTGCCGAACGTCGCGCCAAGGCGCTGCCAGGTCGGAATCGTCTCACCTTCCTTGAGATATTTGGATTCGCGGAAGGTCAGGTGCTCGATAAGGTGCGCATAGCCGCGTTGCGGCTCGGTCTCGTACATGGAGCCTGCATCGACCAGCACGCGGATCGAAACCTGATCGGGCGGCACGCCATTGTGGGATACGGCATAGCGGATGCCATTGGGCAGGACGCCAAACGTCCACGCCTTGTCCTGCGGAACGTCAGAGCCCTTGTAGAGCCATGGCACCGCAGCCTTTGCGGCGGTCGCCGGGGCTTTTGCAGGAGCCTCGGCGACAACAGGTGCCGCCGAGACGAGCAGGAGGGAGAGGAACAGGCCAAAGCGCCGGGCGCGCGTGTTACGGGATTGCATTGCCCGACTATAGGAAGCCTTCTGATGAAGGACCAGTGAATAGACCCGTTACTGCTGCGGTGCAGACTGCACTGGGGGAGTAGCCTGTGCAGCCGCCTGCGCGGCACGCATTGCCTCCACTTCGGCAGCTGTCTTGAAGTCCACCAACTCGACCTGGAACACCAGATCGGCATTCGCACCGATGGGACCTGAACCTTCCGCGCCGTAACCAAGCGCCGCAGGAACGCACAGGCGCATCGTGCTGCCCTTGGCCGTCAGTTGCAGGCCTTCGGAGAAACCGGGAATTACGCCGTCTACCGGGAATGCAGCCTGCATGCCCTGATCAAACACTTCGCCATTGGCAGAAAGATACCCGACGTAGTTCACCAGCGCGAAATCGCCCTTGGCCGGCTTGGCGCCGTCTGCTGCCTTGAGCACCATCGTGCCAAGGCCGCTGGCTGTCTTGGCCGTGCACAGACGCTGAGCAGGCGCAACGACCGGGTTCAGGGGCATCGGGATGGCCACGGCCGAGGGCGCGACCGGCTTGGGCGTGGGCTTTGGCGGCGTAGCCGCGAGCGCCAGCGGAGCGCTCGCGGCGCAAAGGAAAAGGGCAGAAGCGAAGCGGCTCAGCGCGCGTGCGGTCGTGATCATCCCACCGCCTTAGCGTCCGACAGCCGCTTGCGCCATGGACCGTTTGGCCGAAATTGCATTCGATGGTCACGCAAACCGGTCGAGCCGGCCCCTTTCCGGCCCTTGACCAGCCCCGTGATCACCCTACATGCGAATCATGTTCATCGAGACCGAAACCACGCCCAACCCCGCGACGCTCAAGTTCCTCCCCGGCGAGCAGGTCATGGCGACCGGCACGCGCGAGTTCACCTCGCCAGAGGCCGCCGAGGCTTCGCCCCTCGCTCAGGCGCTGTTCGATCTTGGAGACGTGACCGGTGTCCTCTTCGGTCGTGATTTCGTTGCAGTGACGGCAGCGCCGGGCGTCGAATGGGCCAGCCTGAAGCCGCAGGTGCTCTCGATCCTTCTCGACCACTTCGTTTCGCAGGCCCCCCTGTTCACAGGTGGGACGGCCGCAGGCATAGCAGTCCCCGCCGAGGCCGACGAACGGTTTGACGACGATCCGGCCGATGCCGACGTGATCGAGCAGATCAAGGATCTGATCGAAACCCGCGTCAGACCTGCCGTTGCCAACGATGGTGGCGACATCATCTATCGCGGCTTCCGCGAAGGCGTGGTCTATCTGCAAATGCAGGGTGCCTGCTCGGGCTGCCCGTCTTCCACCGCGACGCTGAAGAACGGGATCGAGAGCCTCTTGAAGCACTACGTCCCCGAAGTCAGCGAAGTGCGCGCCGCCTGATCGCGCACCCATGCGCAAACTCGTGATCGACTGCGCGACCGAGGCCTGCTCCGTTGCGTTGATCGAGAATGGCTCGCTCGTGTCGGGGACGCACGCAGTTCTTGGCCGTGGCCATGCAGAGCGCCTCGTACCGATGATCGCGGAACTGCCGGACAAAGGCCGCGCCGCCGTCATTGCCGTCGACATTGGCCCGGGCAGCTTTACCGGGATTCGCGTGGGCCTTGCTGCCGCCCGCGCCCTGGCGCTGGCGTGGGGCGCGCAGCTCGAGGGTTATGAGAGTCTCACGCTTATTGCAGCCATGGCTCTCGCCGAGCACCCCGACCATCCGGTCGATGTCTGTATGACAGGCGGTCACGGAGAATGGTTCTTTCAGCCCTTCGCGCAAGATGGCACACCGCTTGCGCCTCTGGCGTCCTTGACACCGGAAGCAGCGATCGAACGCTCGTCAGCTCCAGTCGTTGCCGGCAGCCAGGCTCTCGCGCTTTGCGCAGCACGCACCGGCGTGATCGCGCTGGACTTGCGCCCCGATGCGCGGTGCGTTCCGTTGCTGGCCGCCGGAGCATTTCATGATGACCCCCGACCCAGCTACGGTCGCGCTCCGGATGCGCGCCTTCCGTCAGCAGCCTGATCCCCAGCCTCACGAGCAAAGATGATCCCTCCAGCCGACGATATCGACCGGATCATGGCGGTGATGGGGCAAGCCTTTCCGGCCGAATACGGCGAGGCATGGAATCGCAGACAGGTCAGCGATGCATTATTGCTAGGCAATTGTCGCTATGGCCTGATTTCTCCGGACGGTGCCGAGGACTGCGAAACTAGCTCTGAAACGGCTGGATTCTTCATGAGTCGTGCCGTTCTGGATGAAGAAGAACTACTTCTTTTCGCAATTGCGCCCCAATATCGTCGGAGAGGATTGGGTCACCAGTTGCTTGCGAGGTTCATTTCCACCGCGCGATCCGGAGGTATGAGCCGGGTTTTCCTTGAGATGCGTCGCGATAATCCAGCGGGATTTCTGTATGCGGCACATGGATTTAGGGAAATCGGGTTAAGACCAGCTTACTATCGCACGCCGGGTGGCGCTCGGATCGATGCGATCAGTCAGGAACTGACTTTCGACGATTGACCAGATACTTGTGTGATCTGTGACAAAGCTATGCCGGATTAAAATTTCATCCCAGAAACGGTTGTATCCGGACGCAGTTGGACTATAGAAGGTGATCTGGATCACCTAGCAAGTTATCAGTCCCTTCGAGTCCCTAAACGATCAAAACAGAAAGCTGTGCGCAATGAGTGAAATTCAGAATGATATGCGGGAGACCCTGATCACCCTGACGTCCGACATCGTCGCGGCACACGTGAGCAACAATAGCGTTGCTGTAAGCGATCTCCCCACGCTCATCTCCAATGTCTACACCGCGCTTGCCGGTCTCGAAAAGCCGGTGGTGGCTGAAGAGCCTGCGCCAGAGCCTGCAGTTTCGATCCGCTCTTCTATCAAGAACGATCACATCGTCTGTCTTGAAGACGGCAAGAAGTTGAAGATGCTCAAGCGTCACCTCGCCACGCGCTACAACATGACCCCGGATCAGTACCGTGCCCGCTGGAACCTGCCGGCTGACTATCCGATGGTCGCACCTGCCTATGCCGAAAAGCGCCGCGAACTGGCCAAGAAGATCGGCCTCGGTCGCAAGCCCGCACCCAAGCGCGGTCGCAAGCCTGCTGCGGCCTGAGGTCGTCGGCTGAAGTGACGAGAGCTGTGCGCAATACGTTTGCGTGCGGTTGAAGATTTGGCCCGCCGGTCTATAGATCGGCGGGCCGATCCTTTCTTGAAGAGTTCACCTTGCACCAGGCGATCGACATTGAAGCTCTCTGCGCAGAACGTGGCCTGCGCATAACGGACCAGCGCCGCACGATCGCGCGCGTCCTGTCCGAGAGCGATGATCACCCTGATGTCGAAAAGCTGCACGAGCGCGCAAGTTCGATCGACCCGCGCATTTCGATCGCCACGGTCTACCGCACGGTGCGCCTGTTCGAGGAAGCAGGCATCCTTGATCGCCACGATTTCGGTGATGGCCGCGCCCGCTATGAAGCCACGCCTGAAGCGCACCACGACCATCTGATCGATGTCGAGACCGGCAAGGTGATCGAGTTCGTCGACCCCGAGCTTGAACAACTCCAGCGCCAGATTGCCGAGAAACTGGGCTATCGCCTCGTCGATCACCGCATGGAGCTTTACGGCGTCAAACTTGAACGCGACGGCTGAAGCGGTGCCGCGTCCGGCGTTTTCGCTGGCCGGACGACTGCGCATTTCCTTGCGCATTGGCGCTATGCTGTTGCTTCTGCTGGGCTGCGTGCCGCTTTACTACGTCTGGCGCATACTGCGTCTTCGCAATCCTTGGCCCCGCCTGTTCCTCGGCAGCATTGCTCGCGTCGCAGGAGCGCGCGTCCGACTGTCCGGCGAAAAGGTCAAAGGTGGCGCCTTTCTTCTGTCCAACCATGTCAGCTGGCTGGACATTCCCGTTATCGCCGGGGCAAGCGGGAGCGCCTTCGTCGCACATTCCGGCCTGGCCGATATCGGTCTGCTCAAGTGGCTTTGCGAGATGAATGACACGGTCTTCGTCGCCCGCCACGATCGCCGCTCGGTCCATGCGCAGGTAGAAATGGTGCGCGCCGCGCTTACCGATACCGGCGCGCTTACCGTCTTCCCCGAAGGCACCACCAGTGACGGCAATGGCTTGCTGCCGTTCAAGTCCTCGCTGCTCTCCGCACTCGACCCACCACCGCCAGGCATCGCGATCCAGCCGGTCTGGGTGGATTACGGACCGAACGTGGCGGCCATGGCCTGGGTCGGTGAGGAGCATGGTCTGGACAATTTCCTCAAGATCCTGGCCCGGAAGCGCGGTCTACCGGTCACCGTGCATTTCCTGCCACCTTTGACGCCACAGGAAACGACCAGCCGCAAGACCATGGCCGTCGCCGCACGCGACCGTATCCTCACCGCGATGAGCGCGCTGCGTTAGACAAAGGGCCGCAAATCCACTATCGGCGCGGCCCATGGCCACCACCCCTGCCCCCAAGACATTCCGCGTCAAGAGCTTCGGCTGCCAGATGAACGTCTATGACGGCGAGCGCATGTCCGAACTGCTCGCAGCCGATGGCATGTCGGCAGCCGCAGAGGGCGAGGACGCCGATCTTGTGGTACTCAACACCTGCCACATCCGCGAAAAGGCCACCGAAAAGGTCTATTCAGACATCGGCCGCCTGCGCCGTGAAGACGGTTCGGCGCCACTGATCGCAGTCGCAGGCTGCGTCGCGCAGGCCGAGGGCGAGGAAATCATGTCTCGCGCGCCAAGCGTGAAGGTCGTCGTCGGCCCGCAGTCGTACCATCGCCTTCCCGAAATGGTCGCCGAAGCCGCCTCGGGCAAGCGCGCGACCGAAACCGACATGCCGGCCGAAGCGAAGTTCGCAGCCCTGCCCAAGCGCCGCAAGTCCGGGCCAACAGCTTTTCTCACGGTGCAGGAAGGTTGCGACAAGTTCTGCACGTATTGCGTCGTGCCCTATACTCGCGGTGCCGAGATCAGCCGCCCCTTTGCCGACTTGGTCGAAGAAGCGAAGCTGCTGGTTGCGGGAGGCGCGCGTGAGATCACGCTGCTGGGTCAGAACGTCAACGCCTGGTCCGGCGAAGACGAAAAGGGCCGAGCCATTGGTCTCGACGGTCTGGCCCGTACGCTGGCAGCAGATCCAGACCTCGCCCGTATCCGCTACACCACCAGCCACCCCAACGACATGACCGACGGCCTGATCGCGGCCCATGGCGAACTCGACAAGCTGATGCCATTCCTGCACTTGCCGGTTCAGGCAGGAAACGACCGCATTCTCAAGGCAATGAACCGCAGCCACAGCGTCGAGAGCTATCTCAAGGTGCTGGAACGAATCCGCGCCGAACGGCCGGATATCGCGCTATCTGGCGATTTCATCGTCGGCTTTCCCGGCGAGACCGATGCCGAGTTCGAAGACACGCTGCGACTCGTCGATGCCGTCGGCTACGCGCAAGCCTTCAGCTTCAAGTATTCAGCCCGCCCCGGCACGCCGGCGGCCACGATGGCGGACCATGTGCCGGTAAGCGTGATGGACGAGCGCCTGCAACGCCTTCAGGCAGCGCTCAATCGTGACCAGTTCGCGTTCAATAAGGCCAGCGTCGGCAAGACCTGCGAGGTTCTCGTCGAACGAAAAGGCAAGCACCCCGGCCAGTGGTTGGGCAAGTCGCCCTGGCTCCAGTCGGTGCACTTCACCGGTAACGCGGAGATCGGCCAATTGGTCACGGTCAAGCTCGTCGAAGCAGGCCCGAACTCGCTGGCGGGTCAACTCGTCTAATTGGGCTGTGCAAAGAGTTGCCGCACGTCTTGTGCGCGCAACATCCATTCCTATGCTTCTACACAGGCCCCAACCCTGAAAGGAGCTCATGGCCCGGAAACTCCACCGCGCTGACGAAGCGCACCATCGCCCGGAAACGCCACACCGTCGCGCCCGGGTCGAAGTCGAGTTCGACGAACAAACCGTGCTCGGCGCACTGTTCGGCCAGTTCGACACCAATCTCGTGCAAATCGAGAACAGGCTTGGAGTTTACATATCGGCGCGCGGCAACCGCGTGCTGATCGAAGGGCCCGACGATGCCGTTGCGCGCGCGCGCGATGTGCTCAAGGGAATGCACCAGCGCCTTCTCTCGGGTCAGGAACTTGATGCCGGCGCGGTCGAGTCGCTCATCGCGATGAGTGTTGAGCCGACGCTTGAAGGTATCATCACCGGCGCCCCGGGTGGTGCTCCGCCGATCATGATCCGCACCCGCAAGAAAACGATCATTCCGCGCAGCCCGACGCAGATCGAGTACATGAAGGCGCTGATCAGCCATGACGTGATCTTTGCGCTTGGCCCGGCTGGCACCGGCAAGACCTACGTCGCCGTCGCGCAGGCCGTGGCGCAGCTCATTTCAGGCTCGGTGCAGCGGCTAATCCTCTCGCGTCCGGCCGTAGAGGCTGGCGAGCGGCTGGGCTTTCTTCCGGGTGACATGAAGGAGAAGGTCGATCCGTACCTGCGTCCGCTCTACGACGCGCTGTACGATTGCATGCCGCCCGAACAGGTTGAACGTCGCATCGCCAGCGGGGAGATCGAGATCGCGCCGATCGCCTTCATGCGCGGACGAACGCTGGCTGATGCCTTCGTGATCCTCGACGAAGCGCAGAACACCACACCTGCCCAGATGAAGATGTTCCTCACCCGCTTCGGCCAGAACAGCCGGATGGTGGTGTGTGGAGATCCCAAGCAGGTCGATCTTCCCGGCGGAGTCGGCGCAAGCGGCCTCAACGACGCGGTGCAGCGCCTCGAAGGCGTGGACGGCATCGCCACGGTACGGTTCAATACAGCCGACGTCGTCCGCCACCCCATCGTCGGCCGCATCGTCGAAGCCTATGAGGGGAAGGACGGTTGAGCGCACCGATCCTCGAAATCGACATCGACCCGATCTGGGGAGACGATACAGACTGGGAAGAACTGGCCAATCGTGCCGCTGAGGCAACCGGACAGATCGCGCCCGAACTCGCGCACGAAAACCTCCTCGTCAGCCTCGTCATGGCCGATGACGAGGAGGTCCATGCCCTGAACAAGCAGTGGCGGGCCAAGGACAAGCCAACCAACGTCTTGTCCTTCCCGATGCTCAGCCGCGAGGAAGTGCTGCACGCGGCGCGCGACACCGATGCACCCGGTATGCTTGGTGACCTCATCCTCGCCCATGGCGTCTGCTCGCGCGAGGCGGCGGAGAAAGGCGTGAGCGTCGAAGTTCACGCCACCCACCTGGTTGTCCACGGCCTGCTTCATCTGGCGGGCTACGATCATGAGCTTGGCGAGGCCGAGGCCGAGGAAATGGAGAATCTGGAGCGGAAGGCGCTTGCGCTCATGGGTATCGACGACCCATATGCGGTCGAAGACTGACCACCAGGGGGAATAAGACAGTGCCCGAGGGCAATGACTCGTCCGGCGAAAGCCGCTCGGGAGACGGAGACAGTAGCAGTCCCGCATTGTGGCGCGTGCTGTGGCGCGCGATCAGGGCCTTCTTCCGGGGCCCCGACCACGACCAGTCGCTGCGTGCGCAGATTGAAGAAGCAATCGACGAACACGAGGGCGAGGTACATCACCACAGCAAAGGCAACGGCGATCTTGTTCCGCTCGAACGCCAGATGCTGCGCAATCTGCTCCATTTCAGTGAACACGACGCTGATGACGTAGCCATCCCGCGGGGCGAGATCATCGCCATCCCGGCCGCAGCCTCGTTCGAGGAACTCGTCGCCGCCTTTGCGGAAAACGGCCACAGCCGCATGCCAGTCTACGGCGAATCGCTCGACGAGATCGTGGGAATGATCCACGTGAAGGACGTGTTCGCAATTGTCGCGGGGATGCTCCTTTCGGGCAAGCAGCCCCCGAAGGACTGGACCTCGTTGATGCGCCAGCCTCTTTTCGTACCGCAAGCACGGGGCGCGCTTGACGTATTGGCCGACATGCGCAGCCGCCGTACGCACCTTGCCGTGGTGATCGACGAGTATTCGGGAACCGATGGCATTATCACCATCGAGGACCTGGTCGAGGAGATCATTGGCGAGATTGAGGACGAGCACGACGATGCACCTCAGGAACTCCTGCGCCGGATCGATCCCGACACCTGGGATGCCGATGCGCGCGCAGAGCTCGATGACGTCGCGGAAACGGTCGATCCGAGGCTTGCGGAAGTGGAGGAAGACGTGGATACGCTCGGCGGTCTTGCCGTGGTACTGGCAGGTGAAGTGCCGCCAGTCGGGCGTGTTCTCGAACATGCCAGCGGATGGCTCCTGGAAGTGACAGGGGGCGACGAACGCCGCCTGACCCGCCTCAGGCTCCACGCGCCGCAGGCCGCAGAAACTGAAGCAGAATAGGACTAGACGATGATCCGCCGCCTTCCCCCACTGCGCTCGCTCGAGGCGTTCATACGCGTCGTGCGCGCAGGGTCGGCCAAGACGGCAGCGGCGGAACTGGCACTCAGCCCGTCAGCCCTGTCCCGCCGCCTCGGCGCGCTCGAGGAATTTGTCGGCAAGCCCCTGTTCGAGCGCAAGCATCAGGCCTTGAAGCTGACCGAGGAAGGCCAGCAGCTTTACGAAGCGGTCGCGCCCCTGATCGACGAGATGTCAGACCGGGTCGACCGCCTCATCGATACCGGCAAGGTCATGAGACTGCGTCTTGGCGTGCTGCCGCTCTTTGGCAGTCAGCGCCTTTTCCCGCGCCTTGGCGAACTGCGCAAGCTTCACCCTCAGCTTCATATCGACATCGACTCGGGCCATGCCGCAGAAACCAAGCTGGGCGACACAATCGACGCGGCCATCGTCCTGTCGGAGGGCCCTGACGCTGCGCTCCACTCGGTCCGCCTCGATCACAACCGCGTCCACGCGATCACCTCGCGCGAACTGGCAGCCGAACTCGGAGATCGCCCCGATCTGGCCAAGCTCTCGAAGCAGACGTTCCTCGTGCATAACGATCTGCCAGCAAGTTTCGAGGCGTGGAAGAAGGCGCTTCATCTTGAGAAGATGGAGCCCGCCGCGATCGACCATTTCGATTCGGGCCAGCTTATCCTCGAGGCGGCAGCCCAAGGCCTTGGCATCGCGATCATGCACGATGACCACTACCATCGCAGCCACGATTCGCGTCTTGCCCGATTATACGACATCGACGTCGACAGCCCCTATTCCTACTGGTTCGTCTGCCGTCCCCGCGCTCTGCAGTCGCGTCCGGTGCGCCTTTTCCACGACTGGATGCTGAAGGCCGGCCTGTGATGGCGAACCTGTGAAGCGCCGCCGCGCCATCGCGGTGAAGATCCATTGTCCGATCGCCGCTGAAACCCTGGCCGCGCTGATTGCGGGGGACCAAGCCACGCTGGAGCGTGATGCCACCGCCGCTGCGATTCTGGCCGTGATTCGTGCCGAAAATCCGCTTGGCGATTTCGATCTCTACAAGGGTGTCTGCGAGATTGCGCCAGGCTGGGAAAGCTTCCAGCCTGGCGCCGCTGCCAGACCAACGCTTGGCACTTCGGGCGAGCGCAGCCTGTCCCCGACCGCAATTCTCACGACTTATGCAGACGCCGGAGCCGATATCTCAGAGTCCTTGGCTGCGCTCATGGATGTACACCCGTGGGAAGTCCCGGTAATCGAACTGTCGGAAGTCGATCTGCTGGTTCGCTAACGCCGCCGGGCACCTTCAAGCCCGGCACCCAGCGCACGAAGCCTGCGATTGCGCAGGAACGCTGCAAAGTCTCCACCAGCGATGACGGGCAGCCCCGGATGCCATGCCCGGTTGTGGACATAGACCTGCGCCATGACCCAACCGCCGCTCGCAATCCGCACCCGCAGCGCTTTCCTCAGGTATTCGGATCGGGCGCTGGAGCGCGGATCGAAGTTCTCATAAGCATCCAGCAGGCGCAGTTGCCTTGCACTGAAGCTTCGACCCGAGCGGTAGATTCGCCCGACTACCCTGCCCGCCCCCTGCTGAAAAACTGGATACCATCCGTCGCCCGTGCGCACAGCCCGCAAACGACCGCGCAACGACGCACATTGCCCACCTTGCATCAGCGGCATCACCTGCTGTGCCACAGGATTGTCGTGGTCCCCGGTCAGCGTCCCGTAGAAGAAGAACCAGACGCCGCGCACGATACCCTCAGTGCCCGCAGGCCAGCGCCTCGACCACGTCCTCAAGCCGCGCCGGATCTCCCAGAGCGATCACGTGACCATCGGACCCGGCGTGCAATGGATCGCCGTTCCAATCTGCCATGGTGCCGCCTGCCCCTTCGACGATCGGTACGAGCGCTGCCCAGTCATGCAGCTTGAGCCCCGCCTCGCACACAACGTCGAGCTGGCCGGTCGCGAGCATCGCATAATTGTAGCAGTCGCCGCCCATGACCATGCGCTTGTGGTCGGTCTTGGCGGCAAGGCCCATGAAATGGCCGCCATCGTGATCGTCGAAGTAGTGTGGCCCCGTCGTCGCCAAGGTCGCGTCGGAAAGCTCACGGCACAGTCGCGTGCGCACCGGCTTGCCATTGAGCGTGGTCGGCTTGCCCATCGCACCGACCCAGCGCTCTCCGGTGATCGGCTGGTCCAGCACGCCCAGAACCGGAAAGCCTTCTACCACCAGCGCGATCAGTGTTCCAAAGATCGGCCGCCCGGCAAGGAAGCCCGCCGTCCCGTCGATCGGATCGAGCACCCAGCTGCGGCCAGACGTTCCCGCCGTCGAGCCGAATTCTTCGCCGATGATCGTATCGCGCGGGACTTCGGCGGTGAGAATGCGGCGCATGGCTTCCTCGGCCGCGCGGTCTGCCAGCGTCACCGGGGTTGAATCGCCCTTGCGCTCGGCGGCAACGGTGCGGAAATGCGGGCGGATCGCTGCAGCAGCAGCGTCGGCCAGGCGCATGGCGAGTGCGATGTCGTTTTCCAGCTTCATGCCCCGGCTCTGCCCTTCCCTCCGGGACAAGGTCAACCCGAAGTACGTAATTCGTCATTGGACAAAGACTGCATAGGAAATTTAAGGGGGGCGTGACGGTCGACACGCATGGACGAGTTGGGGGCAGCTAAAGTTCCGTGCATGGACAGACCCAGGGGGCATGGAATGAGTCGCAGCAACAGGCCGGGGGTCGACAGAGCGATCGTATCGCCGATCGCCACGCGCGACGGTCAACCGATCTCCTACAGCCGCGCACCAGCGGCTGACCTCGAACGATGGGTGGGACGGTTCTACGTCACGATTGTCGGCGCTCCGCCTGAACACCGCCTCGATTGCGGACTGCTCAGCGATTTTGCCAGCATTCGCATCCAGTTACGCGGAAAGTGGGAGGCGTTGACCGCCGACGGACTGCAACGGTCCGAACGCGCCGTCATGCTGTTCGGACCGCACTCGAAGCGCATGCCGATCAGCGTTACAGGCAGCTTCATCAGTGTCGGCGTGTTCCTCCGGCCTGGCGTTTGCCACGCTCTCAACGGCCCTGACATCGCAAAACTGACGGACCGGCTCGCCACCTTCAGCGATCTTGGAATGCCGGAAGATCGCTGGCTCAACCTGTTCCATCCTTCCGATTCGCCCGAAGACTGGGTCAAGGCCATGGAACACGAAATGCGCAGCCTGATCGCGGATCGCGCGGTGCGTGAGCCTGATCCGATTTCAGCACGGTTCGAGGCTGCCGCCTTCTCCGATCCCACCGTAAACATCTCAAAGCTGGCAAGCGACCTCGGCGTCGAACAGCGGCGTCTTGAACGGATCGTCCGGCGCGATTTCGGCATCACCCCCAAACAGGTGCTGAAACGCGCGCGCGCACTCGACATGGCCAGCCACTTGCGCGGTGTTGCAGACCATGACGAGGCCGAGGCAATCGCCCTGCGCTATTACGACCAGAGCCACCTGATCCGCGAATTCACCGCCCTGTTCGGCATGAGTCCGCGCCAGTTCGTTGACCGCCCCCAGCCTCTGATGACACTTGGCCTCGAAACCCGTCAGGCGCGCAGGCTCGAGGCCATTCGCAGGCTGGAACCGGGCGAAGTGAAGCCTTGGGAATGAGCGCCATTGCGCATGCCAAGCGCCCGGCCTAGTCCGGGGCATGGCCAGAGCTGACCGTCTCGAACGTCTCGACAAGCGCCGCTCCGAAATGGAAGCGGACTATCTCGCCGCGCTCATCGAAGCGCTTGAAGTGACCGCTGCCGGCAAGTGGGGCCTGTTTGACCACAATGCCGACAAGATCATGCGCGCCGCCACCGCGCCGGTGATCGAAAGCCTTACCGATCTTGCAGATGAGATTGCCGATGCACGCGAGGCCTTGTTCATGGAGCCTTTCACGCTCCACGACGAATTCATGGCATCCCGAGGGAAACCTGCTTCCAATGCCGTGGGCGAGCCGAAGCAGGCGCGCGCTTGGCTCGAGCGCCTGAAGAACGCCTGAGCGGTACTTCGATCAGTCGAACAAGCTGGAGACCGAGCTTTCGTCGGCAATGCGGCGCACAGCCTCGCCGATCAGCGGGGCAATCGTCAGCACGCGGATGCGGTCGGATGATGCGGTCGCCTCGGTCGGCATGATCGTGTCCGAGATCACCAGTTCCTTGAGCGCCGAATTGCTGACCCGCGCCACTGCGCCGCCCGAAAGGACGCCGTGGGTGATGTAGGCCGAAACGCCTGCCGCGCCCGCATCCATCAGCGCCTGCGCCGCGTTGCACAGCGTGCCGCCCGAATCGATGATGTCGTCGATCAGGATGCACATGCGGCCCTTCACGTCGCCGATGATGTTCATCACTTCGGACTGGCCCGGACGGTCACGGCGCTTGTCGACGATGGCCAGCGGCGCGTTGTTGAGACGCTTGGCCAGCGAACGGGCGCGGACCACACCGCCGACGTCCGGCGAGACGACCATCAGTTCCTGCGTGCCGTAGCGGGTCTGGATGTCGGCGGCCATGACGGGCGCGGCAAACAGGTTGTCGGTAGGAATGTCGAAGAAGCCCTGGATCTGCCCGGCGTGGAGGTCCACCGCCAGCACGCGATCGGCCCCGGCCTGGGTGATAAGGTTTGCAACCAGCTTCGCCGAAATCGGCGTGCGCGGGCCGGGCTTGCGGTCCTGGCGGGCATAGCCGAAGTAGGGGACGACCGCCGTGATGCGCTTTGCCGAGGCACGACGCAGCGCATCGATGCAGATCAGCAGTTCCATCAGGTTGTCGTTCGCAGGGTAGCTGGTCGACTGGACGACGAAAACGTCCTCGCCGCGCACGTTCTCGTGAATTTCGACGAAAACTTCCTCATCCGCAAAGCGGCGCACGCTGGCGTCGGTCAGCGGCATTTCGAGATAGGCCGAAATGGCGCGAGCGAGCGGCAGGTTCGAGTTGCCGGCCATGATCTTCATTGCGTGCGATTCCCTCGGATTCGATCCCCACCGCGCCCTTAGCCCAAGATGACAGGTTTGCAACTCTTGCAGCCCATGGGTTTTGCCGCCTAGTGGTTACAACATGTCCGATACGCTCCGCATCACCCTCGCCCAGCTCAACCAGTCGGTTGGCGATCTCGCTGCAAACGTCGCAGCCATGCTCGCCGTGCGCGAGAGCAATCCGGACTCGGACCTGATTGTCTATCCGGAGCTGATGCTGATCGGCTATCCGCCCGAAGACCTGATCATGAAGCCTGCGCTGATCGAACGCGCTGCGTCGGAACTCGAAAAGCTGGCCAGGGTCACCGCCGATGGCGGTCCCGCCATGCTGGTCGGTTCGGTCTTCATCCGCGATGGCGATCTGCACAACGGCGTCGCCCTGCTCGAAGGTGGCCGCATCGCCGCAACCCGCTTCAAATACGAACTGCCCAACTACGGCACCTTCGACGAGAAGCGCTACTTCATGCCCGGCCCCCTGCCAGAACCGGTGCTGTTCAAGGGCGCAATGCTCGGCCTGCCGATCTGCGAGGACATCTGGCACCCTGATGTCTGCCGCCACCTTGCCGAACTCGGCGCGGAAATCTTCATCTGCATCAACGGCAGCCCTTACGAGATCGACAAGGACGTGCTGCGCATCGATGGCGTGGCCAAGCGCCGCGCGATCGACACCGGCATCCCCCTCGCCTACCTCAACCGCGTCGGCGGGCAGGACGAGATCGTGTTCGATGGCGCCAGCTTCGTCGTCGGCCCGGAAGGTGCGCTGTGGGTGCAGATGCCGGACTGGGAAGAATCGGTCGTCACCACCGTATGGACGCAGACCGCGCGCGGCTCCGGCTCGCGCTGGCGGTGCGAGGCGGGAGAAGAGCACGAACTGGCCGAACATCCCGAAGACATCTACTGCGCGATGGTCATGGCCCTGCGTGACTATGTGAACAAGAACCGCTTCCCCGGTGTGGTCCTCGGCCTGTCAGGCGGCATCGATTCGGCGATCTGCGCGGCGATTGCAGTCGATGCGCTCGGGCCGGATCGCGTGTGGTGCGTGATGATGCCCAGCCGCTACACCAGCCAGGAAAGCCTCGAAGATGCCGAGGGTTGCGCCAACATGCTCGGCGTCCGCCTCGATACCGTGCCGATTGCGCCCGCCGTCGATGCCTTTGGCGACATGCTGGCCCCGGTGTTCACCGGCAAGCAGCCCGACCTCACCGAAGAGAACATCCAGTCCCGCATTCGCGGCGTGACGCTGATGGCGCTGTCGAACAAGTTCGGCCCCATGCTCGTCACCACCGGCAACAAGAGCGAGATGAGCGTCGGCTACGCCACGATCTATGGCGACATGAACGGCGGCTACAACCCGCTCAAGGACGCCTACAAGACCACCGTCTTCGCCGTCTCCGAATGGCGCAACGCGCATCGCCCCAAGATCGGCCTCGGTCCCGACGGCCCTGTCATGCCGCAGCGGATCATCACCAAGCCACCCAGCGCCGAACTGCGCCCCGACCAGAAGGACTCGGACTCGCTTCCGCCCTATGACGTGCTTGATGCCATTCTGGTGGGCCTTGTCGAGAACGAGAAAAGCGTCGACCAGATCGTGGCCGAAGGCCATGATCGCGCCACCGTCAGCCGCATCGAACGGCTCCTCAACATAGCGGAATACAAGCGCCGCCAGGCCCCTCCCGGCGTGAAGCTGGGTGCGCGCAACTATGGCCGAGACCGGCGTTATCCGATCACCCACGGTTTCCGGACAGGCTGAATTATTGCGAACGATTCGCATTGACCTGAGAGAAGGCGCGACCTAACTTGCGAATCGTTCGCAAGAAAGGATGTGCGATGCCGGCAGGCGAATCTTCAACCCGCTTCTCCGCCCTGATCGAAAGCATGGCGCGTCCGCAGGACGTGCGCGGCCTCTCGCTGAAAGGCCTGCACGTGACCATGGCCATGCGCCTTTGCGCGCTGTTCGATGCCGCCGGTCGCGATCCGGTACCCGACCTCGCCCGCCGTTACCGCAGCATCGAAGCGGCCTGCGCGGTCCACGGTCTGGTGATGACAATCAAGCAGGTCTGGCCCGAACCCTTCATGGTCAACCGCCCCTGCTGCCTTGCCATGACGCCGGACGAGGTCACGCTCGCTGCCCTCGCCCGCGCCGCCATCAGCGGCAGGCGCGAAGCCTTTTCCGAGGCGATCGCGGGCTTCGTCCGCGCCGAACGCCACGATGCACTCTACAACGCCACGATCCACGCCGTAGCCCTGATTCCGTGAGGACTCCGCCTTCCCCTTGATTGAGTGGCGCGCTAGGGGAGCGCCCATGACCACAGTAACCCGCTTCGCCCCCTCGCCCACCGGCAAGCTCCACGTCGGCAACGTCCGCACCGCGCTCCACAACTGGCTGCTGGCGAAGAAGACCGGCGGCAGGTTCCTGCTGCGCATCGACGACACCGATGCCGAACGCAGCCGCGAGGACTACGTCGAGGCGATCCGCGCCGATCTGGCATGGCTGGGCCTGACCTACGACGGCGAGGAACGCCAGTCCCTGCGCACCGATCGCTACGAGCGTGAGTTCCAGCGTCTCGTCGAACAGGGGCGCATCTACCGCGCCTACGAAACCGCGCAGGAACTCGACCTCAAGCGCAAGATCCTGCTCGGCCGCGGCCTTCCGCCGATTTACGACCGCGCCGCGCTCAAGCTCACCGAAGCCGATCACGAAGCGAAGACTGCTGCTGGCGAAAAGCCGCACTGGCGTTTCCTGCTCAACCACGACCAGCCGATCACGTGGGAAGACGGCATCCGCGGCCCCCAGAACTTCGATCCACGTCAGATGTCCGACCCGGTGATCCGCCGTGCGGACGGCTCCTGGCTCTACATGCTTCCCTCGGCGATCGACGACATCGCGATGGGCATCACCGACGTCCTGCGCGGCGAAGACCACGTCTCCAACACTGCCACGCAGATCCAGATGTTCACCGCATTGGGCGCCACGCCGCCGCGATTTGCCCATGAAGCCCTGCTGACCGGGAGCGAAGGCAAGCTGTCCAAGCGCCTCGGCGCATTGGGCATGGCCGATTTCCGCGAACAGGGCATCGAGCCCGAGGCAATCATTGCGCTGCTCGCACGCCTCGGCACCTCCGATCCGGTCGACGCTACGCTTGATGCGGCCGCGCTCGCAGAGACTTTTGACCTGTCCCGCTTTGGTCGCGCTCCTGCTCGCTTCGATGAGGCCGACCTCCACCGAGTCAACGCCCAGATCGTCCATCGCCTGCCTTACGGACGCGTCGCGCACCTACTGCCCGAAGGCATGGGCGAGCGCGCATGGGACGCAATCCGCCCCAACCTCGCCCACATCGACGAAGCGCGCGACTGGTGGCAGGTCATCACCGGACCGATCGCCGCCCCTGCGTTCGATGATGAAACCCGCGCTTTCCTCACGCAGGCTGCCGAGATCGCTGCCGGGCTAGACTGGTCGGCCGACCCATGGCGCGCCCTGACCGGAGCGCTCAAGGAAAGCACCGGCCGCAAGGGCAAGATGCTCTTCCTCCCCCTGCGTCAGGCGCTGACCGGTCACGATCACGGACCCGAAATGGCGGCCCTCCTGCCGCTGATAGCCCAAGGCGAGGCCGTGCGGCGGCTCGCTTCCTGACAAGAAAAAGGGGCGGTAGCCAATCGGCCCCGCCCCTCTCCAATTCAGTCGTCCAATCCGATCAGGCGGCAACAACGCTCGCCTTGCGGATCACGCCCGGGTTTGCCGGCGGCTCGCCCTTGGGCAGCGCGTCGATCAGGTCCATGCCGCTCTCGACCTGGCCCCAGACGGTGTACTGCTTGTCGAGGAAGCGCGCGTCATCGAAGCAGATGAAGAACTGGCTGTTGGCCGAGTGCGGATAGCTGGTGCGGGCCATCGAGCACACACCGCGAACGTGCGGTTCGGCGTTGAATTCGGCCTTGAGGTCCGGCTTGTCCGAACCGCCCATGCCGGTTCCCTGCGGACAACCGCCCTGCGCCATGAAGCCGGGGATCACGCGATGGAACTTCACGCCATCGTAGAAGCCTTCGCCGGCCAGTTCCTTGATCCGCTCGACATGGCCAGGGGCCAGATCGGGGCGCAGCTTGATCACGACATCGCCGGAGTCGAGCGTGAGGACCAGTTTTTCGTCAGCCATTGGTAGCAATCCTTGCTTGTTTGCGCGCCGATATAAGGGCTGAAAAAAGAAAGTCACGCGTATCCGCTTTGGTCGGGCGGCACCGGCCCGCTCCCCCACCCGGCCGCCCACGAGAGTATCCTGAATGGGTGGCCGGGTGGGGGAGCGGGCCGGTGCCGAAAGCCGGAGACGGATGTCTTGGGCGCACTCCCAAATAAACTCACGCATAGGTCTGCTAGGCGGTTGCAATTGACGCCTCAGGGGTTAACCCGCCCCCATGGAGCGCGACGAGGACCTCATCGAATCCTACGCCCCCGACGTGGACGATGCGCCCGCGCCGGTCGAGCTAGCGCGCAATTCCGAAAGCCTTGACGAAGAAGACAATACCCTTCGTCCCGGCTTCGTGCGCAAGGTTGCCGAAGCGCTCGAAGCGGGCGACGACGAGACCGTCTACAATCTCGTAGAACCGCTCCACCCCGCAGACATCGCCGACCTTTTCGAGCTGATCGACCGGGATGACCGCGTAACCCTCGCCCGCGCGATCAACGACCTGATGGGCGGCGAAGTCCTTGCCGAGCTCAACGATCACGTCCGCGAACTGCTGGTGGAGGAGCTCGAGCCCGAAGAGGTCGCCGACCTTGCCGAGCAGATGGAGACGGATGATGCCGTCGCCCTGATCGAAGACCTTGACGAGGAAGACCAGCAGGCCGTCCTCGCCGAGATGGAGCCGGAAGACCGCGCTGCCATCGAATCGGCGCTCTCGTATCCGGAAGAAACCGCCGGCCGCTTGATGAGCCGCGACCTGATCGCGGTGCCCGAGGCAATGACCGTGGGCGACCTGATCGATTACCTGCGGCGCGACGACGAACTGCCCACCGAATTCTGGGAAGTGTTCATCGTCGATCACAAACACCATCCGGTCGGCACCTGCAGCCTCTCGTGGATCCTGCGCGCGCCGCGCAGCGTGCCGCTGGCCGACGTGATGAAGCGCGACCAGACTCTGATCCCGGTCTCGATGGATCAGGAAGAAGTCGCGCTGCGCTTCCAGAAGTATGCGCTGATCTCGGCTGCCGTGGTTGACGAAAGCGGGCGTCTCGTCGGCCAGATCACCGTCGACGACATTGTCCACATCATTCAGGAAGAGGCGAGCGAGGACATCCTGCGTCTGTCCGGTGCAGGCGATGGCGACATCAACGAGCCGATCCTGCTGACGGTCCGCACGCGCCTCACGTGGCTGGTGGTGAACCTCGGCACCGCGATCATCGCATCGTCGGTCGTCGGTCTGTTCCAGGGCGCAATTGCCAGGCTTGCTCTCCTCGCCGTGCTCATGCCCATCGTTTCAGGCATGGGCGGCAATGCCGGGACACAGACACTGGCAGTGGTCGTCCGCGCCATCGCCACGAACCAGTTGACCAGTTCCAACACCGTGCGCATGATCCTGCGCGAATTGCGCATAGCCGCCACCAACGGTGCCGCTCTCGGCCTGCTGATCGGCGGTGGCACTGCGCTGATGTTCGGCAACCCGCTGCTGGGCGCAGTGATCGGCTCGGCCATGGTCATCAACAACCTGGTCGCTGGCCTTGCCGGAATCATGGTCCCGGTCACACTCGATCGCCTCAAGGTGGATCCGGCTGTCTCTTCGGCCGTATTCGTGACGATGGCGACCGATGTCATGGGCTTCTTCTCGTTCCTCGGCCTCGCTGTGTTGAGCGGTCTGGCCTAGTTCGGAAGAAGATCATGCCCCTGCATATGACCAAGGTGGCCTACGGAGCCCAGTCGCTCGCTGAGATCCACGAGTGGTTCTCCGCCGAAGGCCGACGGGGCGGCGCCAAGTACGCGTACCTCACCACCCGCAACCGCCCCAAGCGCGCCGAGGAAATGATTGGCGGCTCGCTTTACTGGATTCACAAGCACCAGCTTGTCGCCCGCTCGGAAATCGTCGGGTTCGAGGAAGCCGAAGGCGGGCGTACCAATATCGTCGTCAGCACGAAGCTGGTTGAAGTCCACCCCAAACCCCGGCGCGCTCACCAAGGCTGGCGCTATCTGGAAGAAGCCGACGCGCCCGCCGACCTGGGTGAAGGAGAAGCAGGCGAAGTCCTGCCCGCACAGATCGCCTCGGAGCTAGCGAAGCTGGGGCTGGTGTAGTCCTTGACTACTATGTAGCCATGCGCTACAAAGCGCTGTGAAGGCGATAACCTACACACGCGCTGCGATCCGGTCGCTCAGGCGGATGCCCCCCAACGAATCCGCACGCGTAATAGACAAGATTGAGCTATACGCGACAGACCCTTCTGCGCTAGCCAACAACGTCAAGGCCTTGAAAGGTCGTAATGGCATCCGGTTGAGAGTAGGCGATTGGCGCGTAATCATGGAAGACGGCGTCATTCTGGCCGTGCTTTGGTGTGCGCGGGTCGATCTATGACTGATGGAGGCAGACATGGGTGAGATGATCACCATCCCGCTTGATGAGTATCAGGCCCTGCGTCACGCGGCGGAGGAATTGGGCGACTTGCGCGCTTTTGACCGCGCCAAGATGGCCATCGCTTCTGGTGACGATGAACTCGTTCCTGCCGAAACGCTCAGGCGCCTGCTAGCGGGCGAAGCTCCCTTGCGCGTCTGGCGCAAATTGCGAGGACTGACGCAGTCCGCACTCGCCCGGGCATCAGGTGTGAACCGCGTCCAGATCGCAGATATCGAAGCGGGTCGCCGAAAGGGCTCGCTCGAAACCGCCCGCAAGCTGGCGGACGCCCTTGGCGTTTCCATCGACGATCTGGCCTGACCTCAAGCCTTCCCGGCAGCCTCGCGAGCCAAAACCTTCCGGATCAGGTCGGCATAGACTTGAGGCTCCTGCGCCCCCGGCACGATGAGCTTGCCGTTGATCACCACCGCCGGAACGCCGGTCACGTTCCAGTCCCAAGCCTGCCGCTCCTCAGTCGTCACGATCGCGTCAAGCTGCGGGTCGATCAGAGCCTGCAGCGCGTTCAGCCGCGGCAAGCCTATGGCTTCTGCAACTTCGGCCAGCACTTCGGGATCTGACACGTTCCTCCGCGCCTTGAAGTGCGCATCGAACAGGGCACGCTTGAGATCCACCTGCCGCCCCGGCCCGTAATCGCGCAAGGCCCAGGTCAGCAGCCGATGCGCCATCCGAGTGTTCCACATCATCGCAGGGGGCGCTTCGCCCTCTCCGGTGTAGTCGAACGAATAGCCTGCACGCTCGGCCGCACCCTTCAGCGTCTCGCGCACCCCTGCCGACTGTTCCGGTGTTCGGCCATATTTGCGCTGAATGTGAGCGGACTGCTCCTCACCTTCCTCGGGCATGTCGGGGTTCAGCTCGAAAGGATGGAAGCGAACTGTCGCGTCCACTTCCCCCGCCATTCCGGCCAGTGCCTTGTCGAGCTGCTTCAGCCCGATCACGCACCACGGGCACATCACGTCCGACCAGATGTCGAGAGTGACCTTGGCTGGCGTGGAAGCCGTCATTGCGACAGCCACCACTTGAGCAGATGGTGCGCTACGGCAAAGGGTGGCGGGGCGATGAATGCGCCATCCTCGGCCCCGCTCATGGCGTAGCGAACCTCCTCACGCGTGAACCATCGGGCATCGTCAAGTTCGGTCGCGTCGATCGTGATCTCGCGCTGCGTGGTGAAGGCATGGCACGCGATCATCAGCGATGACGGGAACGGCCAGGGCTGGCTCGCCACGTAATCGACGACGTCGACCTTGATCCCTGCTTCTTCCAGCACCTCGCGCCGCACCGCGTCTTCCAGTCCCTCGCCCGGTTCTACGAAGCCTGCCAGCGCCGAAAAGCGCCGTGGCGGAAAGCGTGGCTGACGGCCAAGCAGCAACTCGCCCTCGCACTCCACGGTCATGATCGTCACCGGATCGACGCGCGGGAAGTGTTCGGCCTTGCAGGCATCGTTGGTGCATGTCCGCTGCCAGCCGCCCTTTGCCAGCTTCGTTGCCGAACCGCACCGCGCGCAGAAGCGGTGCCGCGCATGCCAGTCCACCAGACTGCGCGCACCGCCATAGATCGAAAGATCACCGGGCGTGAGCGATCCCATCGCTGCCCACAGGCGCGGATTTGGCGGCGCAACGCTGCCCATGATCGCCGGAGTCACTTGCGCAAAGCATCCGCGCCCGTCCTCGCTAAGTCCAAGGAACACCAGCTCCGCATCAGGGTCGGCATCGGCCAGCGTGCCCCAGTCGAGCCCGCCATCGGGCGCGATCACCGGGTCGATCCCCTCAAGCTTCAGCAGCCGGGCGCGCCAGTTCATCAGGCTGCCGAGCTTGTCGGCATCGCCCCGGATATGGTCGGCGCGGTCGAGCCCGCCGCCCGCAAATGCAATCGTCGTAGTGTCCATCAGGCTGCGGCCTTCTTCCCCGTTACGTCGGCCAGCACGGCCTGCGCGAATTCCCTGTGCACCGGATAGGCTTCCGAAGGCATGTACTGGGTGTAGACCCCCGCGCGCAGCCCCACCCGGTAATTGACGAAGCCGACGGTCCCTGCCGCCCCCGCCCAGCCATAAGTCCCGGCATCGACGCCCAGCCCCACCGAGCCGCCTGCGCCAAAGCCGTTGCCCTTGATGAAGGACTGCGAAAGGTCGGTACCCTCGGGCAGGAGATTGCTTGTCCCCAGCCGGACAGCCGCCTCACTCATCACCTGCGTGCCGTCTATCTTCCCGAAGCCCAGCAGCATCCGCAGGAAGCGATCATAGTCGCGAGGGCTTGATACCAGCCCTGCCCCGCCGAACGGGTAGGGCGGCTGATCGAGATAGATCGAGGCTTTTGCCGGATCGACCGGAAACAGCATGCCACCCACCGCGGCATAGTTGGTGGTCAGCCGCCCGACCTCGCTTGCGGGCACGCGGAACCACGTGGAACTCATTCCGCAAGGTCCGAACACCCGCTCGGCCAAGAATGCATCGAACGGCTTGCCCGAGGCGACCTCGATCACCCGTCCCAGCAGGTCAAGCCCGACCGAATAGCTCCACACGCTCCCCGGTTCATAGACCAACGGCATCGTTGCGAGCACATCGGCAAACTCGGCCAGGCTCTTCAACGGCTTGGGCGCGTCCATCCCGGGCATCGGCATCCGGCTCGCTTGCCCCGGCACCAGTCCTGCCTTGATATAGGCGTCCTTGATCGGCCCCTTCTGGATGATCGAATAGCCAAGGCCCGCCGTATGCGTCAGCAGATGACGCACGGTGATCTGGCCCCTTGCCGGACGCAGATCCGTCAGCGAGCCGTCCGGCGTCACCTGCACCTGCATCTTGCCGAACGCTGGCAACAGGTCGGCAATCGGCTGGTCGAGCCGCAGCTTGCCCTCGTCCACCAGCATCATCGCCGCCATCCCGGTGATCGGCTTTGTCATCGAATAGATGCGGAACAGGCTGTCCATGTCGACCGGCAGCGCCAGCCCCTTGGCCAGCGTCCCGCGTGCAATGTCCAGCGGTGCCTCGCCCGCACCCCAGCCCAGCGCCGCGATCATCCCTGGCAGCTTGCCCGAGGAAACATAGCCATCGAGCATCGCCGTCACCGCCGGAAACCGCGCCTCTGCCGCCGCGCTTGCCCAGGCCATGCGCGGGAGCAAAGCACTCCCCGCCACCAGTCCCAGCGATCCGATGAATCCCCGCCGCGAAACCGCCATTCTTTGCATGTGTCAGTCTATCCTCTCGGCAATCGCCAGCCGCGCCGCCTTGGCGAACACGGTCGGCAATCCGGCGGCCTCGATCGTTTCGACCGGCCACCATTCTCCCTCGGGCAGACTAACCGCTTGTGCCTGAACCGAAAGCATCAATTGCAATTCGAGATCGAAATGCGTGAACCCGTGGCGGACGATCCCGCCCGCGCGCCATTGCCCCTCCAGCGCCTCTGCCCCATCGCCCCGTGCCGACCAGCCGTCGTCAGGTAGCGCGCGCATTCCGCCCAGCATTCCGCGTCCCGGCCGCTTGATCAGCAGCACCTTGCCTTCGCGCTCGATCCAGTAGGCCCGCCCCTGCCGCACCGGTTTGGCCTTCTTCGCCGCCTTCACCGGCAAGCGCTCGGGCGATCCCTCTGCATAGCCCCGGCACACCTCGCGCAAGGGACACAGCATGCAGCGCGGGCTTCTGGCGGTGCAGATCGTCGCGCCAAGGTCCATCATCCCTTGCGCGAAATCCCCCGCCCGCTCGTCCGGCGTGACCTGCCCTGCCGCGAAACGGATCGCCGCCTTGCCCGCTGGCAATGGCTCGTCGATCGCGAAGAGCCGCGCCACAACGCGCTCGACGTTCGCATCGACCACCACCGCGCGCCGCCCGAAGGCAATCGCCGCCACGGCAGCCGCCGTATAGTCTCCCAGCCCCGGAAGCTCCCGCAAGGCCGCCTCGGTATCGGGAAATGCCCCGCCCATTGCCGCCACCGCGCGCGCGCAGGCCAGCAGGTTGCGCGCCCGGGCATAGTACCCCAGTCCCGCCCAGGCCGCCATGACATCGGCATCGTCCGCCGCCGCGAGATCGGCCACAGTCGGCCAGCGTTCGGTGAATTTCGCGAAATACGGCCCCACCGCCGCCACCGTCGTCTGCTGCAGCATCACTTCGGAGAGCCAGACCTTGTAAGGGTCCTGCCGCTCTTCCCCCGGCAAACTGCGCCACGGCAGCCGCCGCGCATTGGCATCGTACCACGCCAGCAAAGCCGGGGCGATTGCCTCGGTATCGAACGACTTTGCGGCTTCCTCTCTGGCTTGCATCGCGCACCTATGGCATGGCGCGAAGCGATATGGAAAGCACCCCTTCGGACGCGCCCAAACGCAAACCCCGCCCGGCAACGAAAGCGGGGGCAAAGGCCGATGCGGGCAGGCTGTACGAGCGCCCCCGTGGCGGCGAAGCGCGCCAGATCGCCGATCTCATGCCCGCAATCGGCCGTACTGCCTTCCGCCGTTTCGGCTTCGTGCAATCGAGCGTCGTCACCCGCTGGCCCGAGATCGTGGGCGAACGGCACGCCCGCAATTGCATGCCTGAATCGATCCGCTTTCCACCGGGCGAGAAGACCGAAGGCATTCTCCAGCTTGTCGTCAGCCCTGCCCATGCGCCGATGATCCAGCACGTCACGCCCGAAATCATCGAGCGGGTGAACCGCTTCTTCGGCTATCGCGCCGTGGCCAAGGTCAAGATCCGGCAAGGCGCTGTTCAGGCACCAAAGCCCAAGGATCAGCTGCGCGCGGCGCCCCCTTCATTGAAGCCCATTCCGATGGAGCTGGGGGATTCGCTGCGCGACATCGGCGATCCGGAACTGCGCACCGTTCTGGAATCGCTGGCGCGCAGTCTTGATAGTGCAACCGGGGGGAAGAAAGTCGGATGATCCGCAAGCTCGTCACAGCCGCAATTGCTGCCACAGCGCTCATTGCATCGGGCTCGTTCGGCCAGCCTGCGAAAAAGGCGCCGCCGCGCCCTGCTGGCGGCCTCAATTGGGCCGTCACCAGCACGGCCACGCCCGAAGGCAACCACCTGCTCGGCAATCCTGCGGCCAAGCTGCGCCTGATCGAATTCGTCAGCTACACCTGCCCGCACTGCTCGCATTTCGAGACCGAGTCCGAAGGCCAGCTCAAGATCGGCATGATCGCGCCGGGCAAGGGCGCGGTCGAGGTGCGCAATTTCGTGCGCGATCCGGTCGACATGACCGTGGCGCTGATCACCAACTGCGCCCCGCCCAGCCGCTTCTTCCAGCTGCACACTGCGTTCATGCGCCTGCAGCCGCAGTGGATCGGCCCGCTCACGAACTCAACCGAAGCGCAGCGCCAGCGCTGGTTCACCGGCCCCTTCGCCACCCGCACCCGCGCCATCGCCAGTGATTTCAAGTTTTACGAGTTCATGGCTGCTCGCGGCATGAACCGCCAGACGATGGACCGCTGCCTTGCCAACGAGGCGCTGGCCAAAAAGCTGGCAAAGCAGACCGATTACGCCTCCGAAACCCTCGGCGTCACCGGTACCCCAAGTTTCATGATCGACGGCATCCTGCTCGCCGGCACCCACGACTGGGACAGCCTGCGCCCCCAGATCCTCGCCAGGATGAACTGATTCGCCGCTCTTCCCCCCTCTCGCTAGCGGGAGGGGTCGGGGGTAGGCATGGAGCCCAGAGACTGCTCATCCACACCCCCGCCATCGCGGCCCTTCAAACCCTCGCCACAATCCGCTAGCGTCCGCGCAAACCGCATGAACACGGGAATCTCCAGACGATGAACTTCGCCCGCGCCCTTCTCCTCGCCACTCTGCCGCTGACCCTCGGCCTCGCCGCCTGCGACAAGAAGGACGCTGCTGCCACCGGCGAAGTGGCAAGCTCCGAACCCATCGCCAAGGTTCCGGCACCTGCGGGCACCTCATGGACCGAGACCTTCTCGGCCACGCCAGAGGGCGGCTACCTGATGGGCAACCCCAACGCGCCGATCAAGCTGATCGAATTCGGCGCGCTTTCGTGCTCGCACTGCGCCGAGTTCTCGGAAAAGGGCTTCCCCAAGCTGCGCGATGAATACATCGCCTCGGGCCGCGTTTCCTACGAACTGCGCCTGTTCCTCCTGAACGCGCTCGACATGCCAGCTGTGCTGCTTGCCACTTGCGGCGCGCCTGAAGCTGTCATCCCGCTCTCCGAACAGTTCTGGGCCTGGCAGCCCAACATGTTCACCAACCTGCAGAAGGATGAAGCCGCCTTCCAGCAGATCCAGAACCTGCCTGTCGACAAGCGCTTTGCCGGCATCGCCCAGCTCGGCGGGATGAGCGAATTCTTCGCCTCGCGCGGCATCGCAGCAGCACAGGGTTCCACCTGCCTGGCTGACAGCGCCAAGGCCACCAAGCTCGCCGCAACCAACGAGCAGTGGAGCAAGGAGTTCGACATCACCGGTACGCCCACCTTCTTCCTCAACGGTAGCAAGACCGGCGTTGCCAGCTGGCAGGAACTCGAGCCGATGCTGCAGAAGGCCGGCGCGCGCTAAGGCCGCCGGGGGCAAGGCGGTTCGACGGGGGGCCTGATCGGTGCAATTCAAGCGCTTGAAGCTGTCGGGTTTCAAGAGCTTTGTCGAGCCTGCCGAACTGCGCATCGAACCCGGCCTCACCGGTGTCGTCGGCCCCAACGGCTGCGGCAAGTCGAACCTTCTCGAAGCTATCCGCTGGGTCATGGGCGAAAGCTCGGCCAAGTCGATGCGCGGCGGGGGCATGGAAGACGTGATCTTTGCGGGCACCGCCACCCGCCCTGCCCGCGCCTTCGCCGAAGTCCTGCTCACCGCCGAAACCGATCCTGACGGACCTTACGGCGCGGAACTCGAAGTCGTCCGCCGGATCGAACGGGGTGCTGGCAGCGCCTATCGCGTCAACGGCAAGGACGTCCGTGCCAAGGACGTCGCGCTTGTCTTTGCCGATGCCGCCACCGGCGCACACAGCCCCGCGCTGGTCAGCCAGGGGCGGATCGCCGCAGTCATCGCCGCAAAGCCCACCGAACGGCGCATGATGCTCGAAGAGGCCGCCGGAATAGCGGGCCTCCACGTCCGCCGACGCGATGCCGAACAGAAGCTGCGTGCAACAGAAGCCAATCTCGGACGGCTCGAGGACATGCTCTCCGGCCTCGAAAGCCAGATCGCCACGCTCAGGCGGCAGGCCCGCGCGGCAGAGCGCTACAAGGCGGTCAGCGAGAAGATCCGCCTTGCCGAAGCGCGGCTCGTCTTCGCCCGCTGGCGCGATGCCGCCGCCGCCGCCGAAGCAGCGCGCAAGCAGGCCGTCGCCGCAGACGAAGCGGTCCGCACTGCAACCGAACTCGCCCAGCAGGCGCAGAAGGCGCAGCACAAGGCCGCCGCAACGCTTGCCGAAGCGCGCGACGAACTGTTCGACCGCCGTCAGGATGCTTCGGCCCACGGCCAGCGCATGGCCTCGCTCACCGCCCAGCTCGAAGCCGCCGAACAGCGGGTCAAGGACATTGACCGCCAGCTGACGCGGATCGAGGAAGACCGCGCCAGCGCCGACCGGCTGACCGAAGACGCCGCAGCCGCCATGGCCCGGCTCGATCACGACCTTGGCCTTGCTGAAACCGCGCTCGCCGCTGACAGCGAGCGCCGCCCGACCCTTGCCGCCGCCGTGGACGATGCCGACCGCGCCGCCCGCGCCGCCGAAGTCGCGCTTGCCCAGCGCGTAGCCGAACAGGCCGGGATCGACGCGGAGTGGCGCGTGGCCGAAGCCGCCGTCGTCGCCGCCCGCCAGCGCCTTGCCCGCCTCGATTCCGATGCTGCCCGCCTCGCCCATCAAGCCGATGCGCTCGCCCGCGAGGCCGACCCTGCCGAGCAGATCACTGCTGCCGAAGCCAAGCGGGCCGAGGCCGCAGCCGCCATCGCCACAGCCGAGGCAAGCCGCGCCGATCTGACCCGCCAGCGCGAGGACCTCTCCACCCGCCGCGATGCCGCGAGCAATGCGCTTGCCCAGGCCCGCGCCGATCTCGCCGGGATCGAGCGAGAGGCCGACGCGCTCGCCCGCGACAAGGCCGCTCGCGAAAAGGCCCGCGCCGCCAAAGGCTTGGGCCAATCCGCCATCACCGGAACCCGCGCCGCGCCGGGATACGAGCGCGCGCTCGCCGCAGTGCTTGGCCGCGATGCCTCAGCCCCGGTCGGTGCTGCACCCGCAGGCGCCGAGGGGCGGTTCTGGACCGGGGCCGAGTCACCGACTGCACTCGCCGACTCACTCGCCCACCACGTCCCGCAATGCCCACCGGAACTGACCGCGCGCCTTGCTTTGGTCCGCTTTGCCGATGCCGATGAAGGCCAGCCGCTCGCGCCCGGTGAATGGCTGGTGACAAGGGCCGGACACTTGCGCCGCTGGGACGGTTTCGTCGCGCGCGGCGAAGGTGCGGCCGAAGCGGCGGCGCTCGAGGCGGAGAACCGCCTGGCCGATCTACAGGCCCTGCTGCCCGAACGCCGTGACGCCGTGGCCGCTGCCGAGGCCGCGCAGGAGCAGGTCCGTGGCCAACTTGCCGAAGTCCAGACCGCACTCTCGCAAGTCGAACGCACCCTCTCCGCCGCCGCCGATGCCGAGCGTACTGCGCTACGTGCTCTCGATGCTGCCGAGGCTGCCCGCGCCCGGCTCGAACAGCGCAAGGCAGAACTCGCGCGTGCTCAAGAAGAGCTTGCAGAACAACGCGTTGCGGCACAGGCTGAAGTCACCGCTGCCGAGGACAAGCGCAGCACCCTGCCCGATCCTGCTGCCGGACGCGCCGCGCTTGAAGCGGCCCGTGCGCGTAACGATGCCGCCCGCACTACGCTTCAATCGTCTACCGCTGCCTCTGCCGCGCTCGAACAGCAGATTGCTGCGGGCAAGGAACGATTGGCCGGACTGAAGGGCGATATCCGCGCCTGGCAGGCCCGCGCAGGCGACGCGGCCAAGCGTCTGGCCGAGATGACCGGGCGGCGCGAGGAGCTTGAAGCCGAGCGCGCGATCTCTGCCGCCAAGCCTGCAGGGCTGATTTCAGAGATCGAACAGGGCGAGACGATCCGCGCGCGCCTCACTCTCCAACTCTCCGAGGCAGAGCGGCAACTCTCCGAGGCAGAAGGCCAACTCTCGCAAGCAGACGCCGCACTGGCCGAGGCAAACGAGACCCTGGCAACCGCCCGCGAGGGACGCGCCGGAGCGTCCGCCCGCGCCGAAAACGAGGATGCCCGCCGACAGGAAATGGCGGCCATTTCCGGCGAGCGATTCCAGTGCCCTCCCCCCCTCCTTCCCGAGCGCTTCGAGTTCTCGTCTGCCGATGTCGCCGCCGCTGCCGAAGAGTCCGCCACGATGGACCGTCTTTCGGCAGAGCGGGAGCGGATCGGGCCGGTGAATCTTGTCGCCGCCGATGAACTGGCCGATGCCGAGGAACGGCTGGGCACAAGCGTTGCCGAGCAGGCTGAATTAACCGAGGCTGTTCATAGACTTAGAGGCTCCATCGGCAACCTCAACCGCGAGGGTCGTGAGCGACTGCGCGCCGCGTTCGAAGCCGTCGATGGCCATTTCCGTCGCCTGTTCGGGCGTCTGTTCGGCGGTGGCGAGGCGCATCTGGCGCTGGTGGATTCCGACGACCCACTCGAGGCGGGCCTCGAAATCTTCGCACAACCGCCGGGCAAGCGCCTGCAATCGTTGACTCTTCTTTCGGGCGGCGAGCAGGCGCTGACCGCCGTCGCACTGATCTTCGCCCTCTTCCTCACCAACCCCGCCCCGATCTGCGTCCTCGACGAAGTCGACGCGCCGCTCGATGACGCAAATATCGAGCGCTTCTGCGACCTTCTCGACGCCATGGTCGCCGAAACCCGCACCCGCTACCTCATCGTCACCCACAACGCCGTGACCATGAGCCGCATGCACCGCCTGTTCGGCGTGACCATGGTCGAACGCGGCGTCTCGCGCCTGGTCAGCGTGGACCTTGGTGGGGCGGTGGAGCTGTTGGAGGCGGCGGGTTGACCCGACCGATCGGACCGACCGGACCGACCGGCGACATCTACGATCCGGCGTTTGTCAAAGGCGTCTTCGACCGGTGCTCGGGCAAATACATCGCCTTCAGCTACGTCTGTTCGCTTGGCTTCACCGAACGCTGGCGCAAGCAGTGCGTTGCAGCGCTCGGGATCGATGCAAGCGCGCGCGTGGGCTATGACCTGATGGCCGGAACCGGCGAGGTCTGGCCACACCTGCTTGAAGCCAACCCGCACATTTCTCAGATTACGGCAGTCGATCTATCAGCTGGGATGCACCAGCTGGCCATGAAGCGCCTTCACGCGATGCGTGCGCATCGGATCGATTTCATCGAGGACGATGTGCTGGCAAGCAATCTCCCGGCCGCGAGCGCCGATTTCGTGGTTTCGACATTCGGCCTCAAGACCTTCAACGCTGAACAACAACGCAAGCTGGCGCAACTTACTGCGCGCGTTTTGAAGCCGGGCGGGCGATTTGCGTTTATTGAAGCATCCGACCCGCGCGGCTGGTGGCTGCGCGGCCTCTATCTGTTTCACTTGAAAGTCGTGTTGCCGTTGGTCGAGCGACTGCTGCTGCGCGGCGCGAACGATTTCGCGATGATCGGAACCTACAGCACCAACTTCGGCGACGCCCGCGTGTTTGTCGACATGCTTCGCGCGCAGGGGCTGAACGCGGAGTTCCGCAAAGCGTTCTTTGGCTGCGCCACCATCGCCTGCGGCGCGAAGCCGGTATTGGGCAGCGCAGATATGAACGACGCAGCCATCTAATCCAGCACATACCTCGGCCCTGTTCCCCCCGCCGCCGCACGGTCGTCCTTGTTGTAGAGGGCGCAGCGTTCGAGGCTGAGGCAGCCGCAGCCGATGCATTCGTCGAGTTTGTTGCGGGTGCGGGTGAGGAGCTGGATGCGGCTGTCGATTTCCTTTCGCAGGGAACGGCTTATGCGCTGCCAGTCCATCACGTTGGGCGTGCGGCCCTGCGGCAGGGCGGCAAGCTCGCGCGCGATATCTGCAAGACCCAGCCCGAGCTTCTGTGCGATCTGCACGAAGCTCAGGCGGCGGATGTCCGATCGGAGGAATCGGCGCTGGTTTCCGCCGGTGCGGATCGAGGTGACGAGGCCACGATCCTCGTAATAGCGGATCGCGCTGACCGCGAGGCCGGTGCGGCGGGAGAGCACGCCAATCGGGATCAGATCGTTGCGACTTAAGGCCAAGGTTCTGCGACTCCGCGGTTTTCGCTTGACCTCAAGTTTACTTGAGGTTGCAGATTCACAAGCATCGAATCAAATCAGTGCCTTGGAAGGACATTGCGATGCCGACTGCCCGCCTCGAACACGTCAACATCCGCGTCAGCGATCCCGAACGTTCCGCTGCGTTCTTCACCACGCTCTGCGGCTGGCACGAACGCTGGCGCGGACCTGCGATCGACGACGGATTCTCGATCCATTTGGGGACCGATGACCAGTACCTTGTGTTCTACGCGCCAAAGGAAGGCACGTCCGGTCGCTTCGAGAAAGGCGTGCCGCTGCAGCACATCGGCGTGGAAGTCGACGATCTGGACGAAGCCGAGCGCATCGTCATTGCAGCGGGCCTCGAACCGTTCAATCATGCCAACTACGAGCCGGGCCGCCGGTTCTATTTCTACGACTGGGACGGGATCGAGTTCGAAGTGGTCAGCTATGCCGGTTGAAGCGCTGTCGCCCTCGCAACTGGACGCCTATCTGGCGCGGATCGGGCTGGATCGCCCGGTCCGTCCCGACTTGGCCACGCTGGACACCATCGTGCGAGCGCATGTGCAGGCGATTCCGTTTGAGAACCTTGATGTGCAACTGGGCCACCCGCTGACGACCGATCCCGCTGCGGCCTTCGTCAAGCTGGTCGAGGCGCGGCGCGGTGGGTGGTGTTACGAGCACAACGGCGTGCTTGGCGCGGCATTGGCGGCCATCGGCTGCGACGTGACGCGAATGAGTGCCGGGGTGATGCGGCAGGTGCGCGGGGACGAGTCGATGGGATCGCACTTGTGCCTGCTGGTGGACTGCGAGGGACCGCATCTGGTCGATGCCGGGTTCGGCAGCTGGCTCGGCGCGCCGTTGCCCTTGCGGACCGGCGAATGGCTGCACGATCCGCTGCCGGTGGCGCTCGGGCATACCGATGACGGTTTGTGGCGGGTGTCCGTGTCGCTCGGAACTTCGGAAATGTCTTATGACTTTGCGGCAGAACCCGCCGACGAGGCGCAACTGTCCGCGCTGTGTGAGTGGCAGGCGACTGATCTGGCGTCGGTCTTCGTCCAGAACCTGACGGCGCAACGGCGCGCGGATAGTTCCTACCTCATGCTGCGCGGCAAGGTGATTTCAGTGGTGACGACGAGCGGTGAGGACCGGCGAGAAATCGCCTCGGCGCAGGAACTGGTCGAGATCTTGCTTGAGCTGTTCCTGCTCGACGTGCCCGAAGCGGCTGGACTTTGGCCTGCAATCGAGGCGCGGCACGAGGCGCTATTCGGGCCTCAGACCGCGCCGACGACGTAGCAGGCCGCTGCCATGAGTAGTCCGGCAAAGCGGTTGGAGCGGAACTTGACCAGCGGATCAGCACCGTCTTCCTTCAGTGTAGCGACCTGCCAGAGAAGATGGAGCGCGACCGGTAACAGGGCGAGCAGGGCCAGTGGATCGGACCGGGTGAGCCATATCGCGACCGACCAGCAGGCCAGTGCCAAGGCATATAGCCCGCCCACGCCTGTGCGCACATGCCGCCCGAACGACAGCGCAGAGGAGCCGATGCCGACAAGCGCATCATCCTCGCGGTCCTGCATCGCATAGATCGTGTCATAGGCCATGCACCACGCCCAGCAGCCGGCATAGAGCGCGGCGAGCGGGGCGAGACGTTCGAAGCCCCATGCCTCTACCCAGCCGACCGGAGCGCCCCATGTGAAGACGAGGCCGAGCCATGCCTGAGGCCAGCCGGTCAGACGCTTCATGAAAGGATAGGCAGCGACGAGGCCGAGGCTGCCCAACGCCACGAGTTGCGCTTCCCAGCGCAGTTGCAGCAGGACGACGAGGCCGACGGCGCAGAGCGTCAGCAGCCAGATCCATGCGGTGCGCTTTGAGGTTGCGCCGCTGGCGATGGGTCGCGCCGCGGTGCGGGCGACGCGGGCATCGAGATCGGCATCGACGATATCGTTATAGACGCACCCTGCCCCGCGCATGGCGATGGCGCCCAGCAGCATCCACGCCAGAATGCCCCAACGCGAAGTGCCGCCACCAAGGAACAGCCCCCACGCGCAAGGCCAGAACAACAGCCACCAGCCGATCGGCCGGTCAAACCGGGCGAGCAGGGCGAGATTGCGCCACGGCTGCGGCAGGCTGGCGACGAGGCCCCTATGCTCGCTGTCGGGGACGATTGTTTCTGAATTGGTGGAAGTCACATTACAAACTCTTAACGAAAGATATCAGACGCGCTAGGCCTGGATGATGACAGCGACTCCTGCCTGGCCGCCCAAGTCCGCACCGCGGCTCTTCGTCGATACGACATTGGGAGAGGGCTTGCGACTGCCGATCGACGGGCCCCAGGCGCATTATCTGGCCAAGGTGATGCGCGTGGGCGCGGGCGATGCGGTGGTGCTTTGCGACAACCGGACCGGCGAGTGGCTGGCGCGGGTGGTCGAGGCGGGCAAGCGCGAGGTTGTGGTCGAGTGCGAGCGGCTGATGCGCGAGCGCGAGGAAGTGCCGGATTTCTGGCTTTGTGCCGCGCTGCTCAAGAAGCCGAACTTTGATCTGGTGCTGGAAAAGGCGACGGAATTGGGCGCGGCGCGGGTCGTGCCCGTGGTGACGCGGCGCTGCGTGGCGGACAAGCTCAATCCCGAAAGGGCGCTGACGATCATGACCGAGGCTGCAGAGCAGTGCGCGCGGACCGCTCTGCCCGAACTGAGCGATAGGGCGAAACTCGATCACCTGCTGCGCGATTGGCCCGAGGGGCGGACACTGTTCTTTGCCGACGAGAATGGGGGTATGCCGGCGGCGGTGGCGTTTTCGTTGCACGCCGGGCCTGCGGCCTTGCTGATCGGACCGGAAGGCGGGTTCGACGAGGCGGAGCGGGCAGCGGTACGGGCGCATCCGGCAGCCGTAGCGCTTTCGCTGGGCCCGCGAATCCTGCGCGGCGAGACGGCAACAATTGCCGGAATGGCGCTGTGGATGGGCATGCAGGGGGACTGGTTCGGGTGAAACTCCTGCGTGGTTACAGGGGCTTTCGTGCCGAATGCGCAATATTCCCTTGCAGGTGACTGGCAACAATTTGACTGGCTAAAACCTGTCCTGCCCATTAACGGAAGCGGGCATGAGCACGCGGCAAGTTTCAAATAGCAACGATCCCATAATCGAAAGCCGCGACATGCTCGTGGTGCCGATGCAGAAGGGCGAAAAGCCCAGGGAAAACTGGCGGATCGGCACCGAGCACGAGAAGTTCGTCTATCGCACGAGCGACCGCGCTGCGCCTTCCTATGGCGAGCAAGGCGGCATTCGCGATCTGTTGAACGCGCTGACCGAGTACGGTTGGGAGCCGATCATCGAGGGCGACAACGTGATCGCCATGTCTGGCCCCGATGGCGCTGTGAGCCTTGAGCCTGCAGGCCAGCTGGAGCTTTCGGGCGCGCCGCTGGTCAACCTGCACCAGACCTGCGCGGAAACCGGGCGGCATCTGGCGCAGGTGAAGACCATCGGCGACAAGCTGGGCCTAGCCTACCTCGGCATGGGCCTGTGGCCGGACAAGACGCGCGAAGAGCTGCCGATCATGCCCAAGGGCCGTTACGACATCATGCTGCGGCACATGCCGCGCGTAGGCTCGATGGGCCTCGACATGATGCTGCGGACCTGCACCATCCAGACCAACCTCGATTATTCGAGCGAGGCGGACATGGTGAAGAAGTTCCGCGTTTCGCTGGCCCTGCAGCCGCTGGCGACGGCGCTGTTCGCCAATTCGCCGTTCCTTGAGGGCAAGCCGAACGGGTTCCTGTCCTATCGCAGCCATATCTGGACAGACACCGATCCGGCGCGCACGGGGATGCTCTCGTTCGTGTTCGACGAGGGCTTCGGGTACGAGCGCTATGTCGACTACATGCTCGACGTGCCGATGTACTTCGTGTTCCGCGATGGCAAGTACATCGATGCTGCGGGTCTTTCGTTCCGCGACTTCCTCGATGGCAAGCTTTCGGTCCTGCCGGGCGAGAAGCCGACGCTGTCGGACTGGAACGACCATCTTTCGACCGCCTTCCCGGAAGTGCGGCTGAAGTCCTTCCTCGAGATGCGCGGGGCCGATGGCGGTCCGTGGAACCGGATCTGCGCACTGCCGGCGCTTTGGGTGGGACTGCTCTACGATCAGGGCGCGCTGGATGCGGCGTGGGATCTGGTCAAGGGCTGGGATATGGACGGGCGTGAACGCCTGCGCGCCGAAGTGCCCAAACTTGCGCTGGATGCGACGCTGCCGGGTGGCGGGAAGTTGCGCGACGTTGCCGCAGAAGTGCTGGCGATTTCGCGCTCGGGCCTGGCCGCACGCGCGCAACTGAACGAGGCGGGTGACAACGAGACTGGGTATCTCCAGCCGCTCGACGAGATCGTTTCTACGGGCAAGACCCCGGCTGAGCGGTTGCTCGACCTGTATCATGGCTCGTGGGGCGGCGATCTTTCGCGGATCTACGAGGAAAAGAGCTTCTGATGATCATCGTGATGGGCACCGTTCGCGTTCCGGTGGAGAACATTGAGCCGATCCGGCCGATGATGGCCAAGGTCATCGCGGCCACGCTCAAGGAAGACGGCTGCATCCAGTACGCCTATGGGCAGGACGTGCTCGATCCCGAACTGATCCATATTGCCGAGAAGTGGCGCGACATGGCGGCGCTCAAGGCACACTTCCAGACCGAACACATGAAGGTCTGGGCCGAAGAACGCGCGACACTGGGCCTGTTTGACCGCAATATCCGCGTATTCGAAACCGACGAGGGCGCGGAAGTCTGACGGTTACTCGGCGGGCTGGGCGGCGATCGGCCGCTTTGGCGTGACCGCGCGGGCAAGCCTGCGCAGGGCAGCCGTGATCGGGCCGTGCTCGGCCATCCAGGCATGATATTCGCGATACTTGGCATCTTCGGCGAGGAGGTGCTTCTCCTCGGTGCGCGCGCGCCAGTAGTAGACCGCGCTGACGAGGCCGAGGATCACGGTGTTGCGAATGGCATCGACCATTGAGCCGCTGGTGGTCAGGAACGGCAGCGAGGCGAGCCACCAGTAAGCGTTCTTCGAGAGATAGGCGGGGTGGCGCGTGTAGCGGTAGGGACCGTTGGTCAGGACGCCGCGATAAGTGAGGTTCGAAAAGCGCAGGCCGAAAGCGACGGTGGCCCAGGCATAGACGGCAGTGAGGAACACCAGCGCTCCTGCCCAGACCCATAGCAAGCCGGTGTGGCCCTGCAGCCAGAACGCCCATTCGGCGCCGTTGTGGCGATAGTCGAGCACGTCGCCATCGCCCATCAGGATGAACGGCGGATAGCAGATCAGCGCGGCGACCCAGGCCGAGAGGTCCGGGTTGGCGGTGCGGATCTGCGCGTCGAGCGGCTTCATCGTGACGAGATAGCCGACCATGGCGATCTGCACGTCGATCATGAACATCGTCTCGATCAGCAGGGTGCCGAGCGCGACGGGATCGTGGAGGACGGATGACCAGTCGAAGTGGACGACGGCGGCGAAGCCACCCGGCACGATCGAGATCATGAAGGCGCAGAAGAAGCCCTTCACCAGCCATGCGAGCGCGTGGCGCTTGACTTCGGCAGGCTCCCACGGTTCGCGGCCAATGAGCATCGCGCCGAAGTGCCACGAGGCATCGCGCGGGTTCACCAGCACGCGGTCGAGCCACAGGACGTAGGGGATCGCGCAGATAAACAGGATGGGAGCGGCGGTCTCCAGCACTTCCATCGCGAAGACATATTGCCCACGCCAGTACCAGCGGGCGATGCAATAGGCGAAGCCGATCACCGCCCAGGTTGCCCAAAGACCGGCGATCTTGGTGATCGAGATGTCGACCACTTCTCGCAATGGGCGCGGCGCGGACCAGTCTATGCCGGTGGAGGGGCGCAGGTGGACTTTCTCGACCAGCAGCGACCACGCGACCATGGCGCTGCCCGAGAACAGCAGCGCGGCCAGAGCGGCAGAAGGGCCGTCCATGACTTCTGCGGGGGCGGACAGGCCTAGCGTGGTGACGATGGCAGGCCAGAAGCGGCAGGTCAGCACCCACAGCACAAGGCCAGCGACACCGGCAAGGCCGACGCCAGCGGATACATCTGATGGTGGCGGGGCCGGACGGGCGCTCATGCACCCGTCCTTAGCCATCAAAGGGTTAGGATATGGTTGTTATCACCTGCGCTCAGCGGAACGCGGTGATCTTGCCCTTGTCGTCGAGGATGTAGAGCGTCTGGTTGGCGACGACTGGGGCAAGCGTGACGCTCGAACCGACTTCGCTGAATTCGCTGACCGTGCCGTCGGTGACGGAGGCCTGCATGATCTCGCCACGCGAGTTGGCGATCCACAGGCGGTTGCCTGCGAGGACCGGGCCAGTCCAGAGAATCTGGTTCTTCTTCTTCTTCTCGTTCTTGAAGCGCTGAAGCTGAGTCATCCAGCGGACCTTGCCGTTGGACTTCGCAATGCACAGCAGCTTGGCCTCGTCGGTCAGCGTGAAGATCCAGTCGCCCGCGATGGCGGGGGTGGAGATGCCGGCGAGATTGAGTTCCCAGATGCGCTGGCCGGTGACCAGTTCATAGGCGGCCATGCGCCCGCCCTGCCCCAGTGCGTAGACGCGGCCACGTTCGATGATAGGATCGGCGTCGATGTCGGTCAGGGTGGAAACCGAAGTGGCAATGGAGGTGCGCGCGAGGGCATCGGCCCAGAGCTGGCGGCCGTTCTCATAGCGATAGGCGACGAGTTCGCCCGAGGAGTATCCGGCAACGATGGTGCCCTGCCCGGCAGCGGGCGAGGCGACGCCGAACACGTTGGTCTGGCCCACGGACGCGTTTTCGTTCCACAGCACCGCGCCATCGGGGGCGTTGAGGGTGATGATCTGGTTGTCCTGCGTCATCACCATGACCTGTCCGAAGGCGACGGTGGGCGAACCGCGCAAGGGACCGGCAGGCTTGACGCGCCACTTGATCGAGCCGGTGGCGGCATCGAGCGCGGCGACTTCGCCGACGCCGTTGGTGACATAGAGCTGGCCATCGTCAAACGAGGCACCGCCGCCGAAGGTCGAGCCTGCGTTCTGCTTTTCAGCACGCACCGAGGTTTCCCAGATGCGCGAACCGGTGTTGGCATCATAGGCGTGGACGGTGCCGTCGGTGTCCATGACATAGAGCTTGCCGCCGCCGATGACCGGCGAGGCAGCGAGGCGTTGGCGAGCGTTGGAGCCCTTGATCGAGACGCTCCATGCCTTGCCGAGGTTCTCGCCCAATGCGAGGTGGCCATAGGACTTGGAGGCGTTGCCGCCGCCTTGCGCGAACTCGGTGTTCACTTCAGCGGCGGGCAGGACCACGCTCATCAGCGAGATCGAATCATCGACCTTGGTGCCAGCTTCGATCTTGGACAGGATCGGCTGGCGCATGCCGACGGTCGGCGTGGTCTTGACGCCCTTCTTGCCGAAGACGCCGCAGCCGCCCAGAGCAAGCGCGAGGACCAGCACGCTGGTTAGCGAGGCGCGGCGGAAAGTGGGCTTCGGCGTCATCGGTTGCATCCTCAATTCTTACTTCGCCGGCTGGACGATTACGGCCGAGCCGGGTTCCTCGACCGCATCGACGCCGAGCAGGCCCGCCATCTGGCGAGTGCGGCGACGGAGCGTATCGGGGACGGTCTTGTCCTTGGCGATCTGCGCAAAGAGCGCTCCTGCCAGTTCGTTCTTGCCCTGCTTCATGTAGGCAAGGCCAACGAGTTCGCCCGCGCTGCCGAACCAGGCGTTGCCGGGTACGGCCAGCGGCTTGAGCCGTTCGACCACCTTGTCAGGCCCGAGTTGGTCGAAATTCAGCGAGACTTCGCGGATCGTGGCGAGATCGCGATAGGCCTGAGGCGCATCGGCATCGGCGGCAATTGCGGCGAAAGCCTTGGCGGCTTCGGCCTTCTTGCCCTGTTCGGACAGGACGCCAGCGGCAAGCATCTGGGCAGTAGCGCGGTAACCGTCGGTGCCATCCTTGGCCAGCGGCGCGACGGCATCGGTCGCGGCCTTCAGGTTGCGCACTTCCAGATCGTCGATAGCCTTGGTCATGGCTTCGCCCTGTTCGGCGGCCTTGGCACTACTGTGATTTTCGTACCAGAGGTATCCGGCAAGGCCGAGCAGGCCAGCCGCGATCAGCGCGCCGACAGGCTTGCCGTATTTCTGGATGGCGGTGAAGACCTGATCTTCGCGCAGGGCATCGTCAACTTCGCGCAGGAAGCCATCGGCCTGAGCGCCAGCGCGCTCGGCAAGAGGGTTGGAAGAAGACTGATTGCGGTCGGGACGGAGAGCCAAGGCAGCGCTTTCGGGATGTGACGTTGAAGATTGCTAGCGTTTGTCTGGCGCGGTGTTTAGCGGATGGGCCCGCCTTTTCAACGGAATTGATTCTTGAGTGAAGGCCTGCCTTCCAGCGCGTGAACGGTGGCTGAAGCGGCAGGAGCAGGACTTTCAGCCGAAAGCCTCGCGCCCGAGAACGCGCGAATAGGCGTCGGCATAGCGCTTGGCCATGACCCGCTCGTCATATTCCACTTCGGCGCGGGCGCGGTTGGCGGTGCCGAGGCGCTGGCGCAGGGCAGGATCGACTGCAAGTTCGGCCACAGCCCTCGACAAGGCGGCATCATCTCCCGGCGTGGTGATGAACGGGCGGTTCTCCTCGGACACCATTTCAACGACATCGCCCACGGCAGGGCTGGCGACGGCAAGGCCAGCAGCCATGGCCTCGATCACCGAAAGCGGTGCCTGCTCACTGTCCGACGAAAGCGCGAAGAGATCGAACAGGCCAACGGCTGCGGAAGGATCGGCGACGTGGCCGGGCAAGTGGACGCGGTGACCGATATTCAGCCGCATGGCCTCGGCCTGAATGGCCTCGCGCTCTGGCCCTTCGCCGAGGATGACGAGGTGCCATTCTGGCGGCAGATCGACGAGCGCACGCACCATGCGCGGCAGGTTCTTGACCGCGCGCAGGCCCGCGAGCGTGCCCAGCCACTTCTCGCCCGCGCGCTTGACCACGCGGGGCAGGACATCGGGGCGCGGCTTCCTTGCATAGAGCGCCGTGTCGATGCCGTTCGGAATGCGCAGGACCCGTCCGCGCGGCTGGTGCCATATGCCGAGCGCGATGTCCTCTAGCTGGCGCGAAGGCACCATCAGGTTGCTCGCACGCGCCAGGGCGACGCGGCGATACCAGTTGCGGCTACGCTTGAGCCCGGTCGATTCATCGGCGTTGAAGCCGTCCTCGTGGTGGATCAATGGAGCAAGGCCCATCGATGGGGCGAAGATAGCATGGGCGAGCGCGGCGTCCATCGCGCCCCAGTTGTAGGTCAGGATCAGGTCGAAACCCTGCATGGCGCGGGCGAGCTGTTGCAGGCGGGCGATGCGCAGCTTGCCCGCAAGCGGTGGGAAACCGAAGGGGAAGAAGGCGCGGACCTGCTTGTCGATCAGCGACTTGGCGCCCATCGCGCCCGGCTGGGCCGAGACGATGTGATGTTCGAGATTGCGGCCAGAGGCGCCCTTGCCCCAGCGGTTCATCAGGGCCACGGCCCGACGCTCCTTGCCGCCTGCATCGAAAGTCGAGTGCAGGTGGAGCAGCTTGATCGGCGCGGGCCCAGTCCTGTTCTGGGTCATGCCTTGGCGAGCAGGCGCTCTATCGCGGCAATGCTGTCGGGCTCGTCCAGCGTGGGCGCGTGGCCGATGCGCGGGATGGTGACGAGTTCGACGCCGGGGCGCGCGGCCATCTTCTGGGCTGTGGGGCGTTCGAGGATGTCAGAGGTCTCGCCGCGAAGGATAAGGAGCGGGCGCGTGGCGAGGGCATCGTAGAGCGGCCACATGTCAACCTGCGGCGTGGCTCCGGCAGGCGCCTCGAACGGTTCGGCGATCTTCATGTCATAGTCGAAGGCGATGCGGCCGCCGGTGCCGAGAGCCATGATGCGCTTGGCATAGCGGAGCCAGTCGGTGATGTCCCAATCGGGATAGACATCGCCGCTGCTTTCCTGAAGCGCGCGGGCGGCGTGCATCCAGGTTTCGAAGTTGCGCCCCTGTCCGACATAGCCGCGGATGCGCTCCAGACCCTTTTCGGAAACCTCGGGGCCGACATCGTTGAGCACGGCGGCGGCGATGCGCTGCGGGTTCGACACGGCGAGCAGCATTGTCAGCAACCCACCGAGCGAGGTGCCGATGGAGACGAAGCGATCAATCCCTTCCTGCGCAAGTAGGGCCTCGACGTCCTGCAGGTAATGCATGGGCGTGTAGGTCATCGGGTCCTTGGCGTAGTCGCTGTCCCCTCGCCCGCGCATCTCGGGACAAATCACGCGCCATGTTCCGGCGAGGCGGGTGGCGAGGTCTTCAAAATCGCGGGCATTGCGGGTGAGGCCGGGCAAGCAGATCACCGGCGGGCGGGCAGCGTCACCATCGAAATATCGGAAATGCAGGCGCAATCCGTCGCTGCTGGTCCAGTAGCGATCTTCGTATTCGGCCATTTCGTCTGGTATTCCGCGTGAAATCGGGGGTGCCTGCTTGCGGGCAGGCTTGGTCATGCCCACTATTGCCGGATGCAGGCGCTCCCGCAAGACGCGATCTATCGTCCCTCGCCCTATCGTCCGGCCCCACGCATCATGGCTCTGGCCGACTGGATCGGCGATCCGGTGCGACCGGCGGACTTCCCCGAAACGCGCCTGCGCTGGCGCAATGACCGGGCGGCGTCCGATGTCGGGCTGGCGGGGCTTTCGGACGAACAATGGGTGCAGCATTTCGGGCGGTTCGAGCCTCTGGAAGCCAATATGCCGGGGCCGCTGGCGCTGCGCTATCACGGCCACCAGTTCCGTGTTTACAATCCGGATCTGGGCGACGGGCGCGGCTATACCTTCGCGCAGATGCTGGACGGCAACGGGCGGCTGATGGACCTTGGCACCAAGGGTTCCGGGCAGACGCCGTGGAGCCGCGCGGGCGACGGGCGGCTGACCCTGAAGGGTGCAGTTCGCGAGATTCTGGCGACCGAAATGCTCGAGGCGCTGGGGGTGAATACCAGCCGCACACTCTCGGTAATCGAGACGGGCGAATCACTCTACCGGGGCGACGAGCCTTCGCCGACGCGCTCTGCGGTGCTGGTGCGCCTCTCTCACGGGCACATCCGCATCGGCACGTTTCAGCGCCTGGCGGCGCTGGAGCTCGAGGACGAGATGGCACAGTTGGTAGCCTACTGCCTCGCCAACTTTCCGGGAGGCCATGAAGATGCGCCTCATCCGGCGGTGCGGTTCTTCAATCAGGTGGTCGAGCGCATGGCCGACATGGCGGCGAGCTACATGGTAGCGGGCTTCGTCCATGGCGTGCTCAATTCCGACAACATGAACGTGACCGGGGAGAGCTTCGATTACGGGCCGTGGCGCTGGCTGCCGAAGTGGGAGCCGGGGTTCACGGCGGCGTACTTCGACCATCAGGGGCTCTATGCCTATGGCCGCCAGCCCGAGGCGATTCACTGGAATTGCGGGCAGTTGGCGGTGGCATTGCGAACTCTGGTTGAAGCGCCGCCGCTGATCGAGGCGCTCAACCGCTATCCCGAGCTTTACCAACGCGCGATGACGCGGCGGTGGCTCTGGCGGTTAGGCGTGGAGCAGCGCGGGATCGATGAGGATACCGCGCTGATCGGGGCCTGCGAGAAGGTGATGGTCACGCAAGGATTGGGGCCGGACGCGTTCTTCTTTGCGCATCGCGGCGGACGTGGGGCGTTCGGTGCGGGCGAGGAGGAGCAGGCGCTCAAGGCGACGCTGGCGCCTTATGCTGCGACTGACAGTAGCCATCCGTACTGGTCCGAGGCCGCGCCTCAGTCCATGCTGATCGATGAGGTGGAAGCCATCTGGCAGCCGATTGCCGAGAGTGACGATTGGAGCGCCCTGTTCGCCAAGGTCGAGGCCGTGCGACTGATGGAAGCGGCCATGGGAGCGAGGCCCGAACCGTTCGGGCATAAAGCTTAGGAATTTCGCGCCTCCGGGGGTGGTGACGCAGGTGAATATTGTTTAATCGGTAACGAACGCCGCGTTACGGTACGCCCCGGGACCGGGACCCCATCGTTCGCGCAAGAACCGAAAAGAAGAGCAGGCAAATCCGTGGCAGCTGCCGAAATCGTCTCGTTTGAACCCGCAACCGGCGCCGAAGTGTGGCGCGGCAAGATCGGCGATGTCGATGAAGTCGTCGCGCGCGCAAGGCGGGCCTGGCCCGCCTGGGCCGCGCAGCCGCTGGCCACGCGCATCGAACTGGTGCGCCGTTTCGCCAACGAGGTGCGCAAGGACGCCGACAAGCTCGCCACGATGATCTCGCGCGAGACGGGCAAGCCGCTGTGGGAAGCGCGCACCGAGGTCGAGAGCGTCGTGAACAAGGTCGAGATTTCGATCCGCGCCTATGCCGACCGCACTTCGCAGCGCAAACTTGATTCGGCGATGCAGGGCACGGCAGCGCTGCGGCACAAACCGCACGGCGTGCTGGCGGTGTTGGGGCCCTATAACTTCCCGGCACACCTGCCTAACGGCCATATCGTTCCGGCGCTGATTGCGGGCAACGCGGTCGTGTTCAAGCCTTCGGAAAAGACGCCTGCCACCGGCGAGATGCTGGCGCAGTGCTTCCATCGCGCCGGAATCTCGGCAGCGGTGGTGCAGGTGCTGATCGGCGGGCCGACGGAAGGCCAGGCGCTGGTCGCGCATGACGGGATCGACGGCGTGCTGTTCACCGGCTCGGCCCATGCCGGCATTGCCATCAATCGCAAGCTGGCTTCGAACCCGGGCAAGATCGTCGCGCTCGAAATGGGCGGCAACAATCCGATCGTGGTGTGGGACACGCCCAAGATCGAGGATGCGGCAACGCTGATCGTGCAGTCGGCCTTCACCAGCGCGGGACAGCGCTGCACGGCAGGGCGTCGGCTGATCATCAAGGCTTCAATGTACGATGCGGTCGTCGGCGAAGTGAAGCGGCTGGCGGACCGGATCATCGTTGGTGCACCGTTTGACGAGCCTGCGCCGTTCATGGGGCCGGTGATCGACAACCGCACGGCCGACGGGCTGACCGAAAGCTTTGTCTATCTGCTCTCGTCGGGCGGGCGGCCGATCAAGCACATGGTCAGGCTGCAGGAGGGCCTACCGTTCCTGAGCCCTGCCATCATCGACGTGACCGGAATTGCCGAGCGTCCTGACGTGGAACTGTTCGGTCCGCTGCTGCAGGTGGTGAAGATCGACGATTTCGATGAGGCGATTGCCGAGGCGAACAATACGCGTTTCGGGCTGTCAGCCTCTCTGATCGGCGGGCGGCCTGAGGATTACAACCGGTTCTGGGCGAACATCCGGGCTGGCGTGGTCAACTGGAACCGGCCGACCAACGGCGCTTCGTCTGCGGCACCGTTCGGCGGCGTAGGTCTTTCCGGCAACCACCGGCCGAGCGCGTATTATGCGGCGGATTATTGTGCCTATCCGGTTGCCTCGACCGAGATGGACCAGCCGCGCGCCAGCATCGGCGTGGGATTGCGCAGCGAATAAGACCTCAGCTTTTCGGATCGGGCAGCGGGAGCGCGGGGTCGATCGGACCGCCGGGCACGATCGCCAGGTTGCGCATGTTTTGCTGGCTGAGATCTGGGTCGACCATCAGCTGACCCTCGAGCGCTTCGGTCATCACCGGGTCGAGCGGGGTCTTGTCCTGCTCGACCGGCGCACTGCCGCAGGCTGCGAGAGCGAATGTGATGACGAGGCCGAGGCTGCGCATGGCTCGCGACTAAAGCAACAGGGTTAAGAAAAAGGGAGCGCCCCGCTTTCGCGGAGCGCTCCCCAGCCGACCTTTCAGCGCGACCCGAAGGACGGTCAGTAACTTTTAGCGACAGCGTGAGCCGCCACGGTCGACCTCGCGACCGAGAAGCGCACCACCGGCGGCACCGAGGATCGCGCCGAGGGTGCGGTCACCATAGTTGCCGGCAACTTCGCGACCGATCAGGGCACCGGCTGCACCACCAATCAGGAGGCCAGTCGTGCCGTTGGAGCGGCGGCAGTAGTAACGGCCATCATTGCCGCGCCAGACGCGAGTGTTGCGATAGACGGGATCGCCGTAGTAGCCGCGGTCATTGCTGCGATAGTAGTTGCGGTCGTAGCCACGGTCATATCCGCGACCGTAATCACGGTCATAGCGATCATAACGGTCATGACGTCCATGCCCGCGCCAGTCCCGGCGGCCATGCTCCCAGCGATCATCGTCGTCCCAGCCTTCGTTCCACTGGGTCGAGATGGCGGCGCCAGCTTGTGCCTGCGGAAGGACGGCTGCGGTTGCGGGAACTGCGCTGGCAACGGTAGACGCGGCGACAAGGGCCAGTGCGGAATTCTTCAGGTTGAACATCGTCGTTCTCCTCATTCCAGGAGGACCTCACCTGCTCCGGCGACCAGTCCTGCTGCTTCGTTGATTAAGGTTTACGTCGCCGAACCTGAACAGATCGCAACCGCAGCGTCAGATTTTCGTTTTGCGACGAAGCGAAGACTGTTGCCGATGAAATGTCCGCCAAGCGGGGATTGGCGAATGTCCCCGTTGCTGGCAGGGGCAAATGGATGAGCGAATCCATCACCTTCCGGCGCGGCCTTGCGGCAGCCTTGATTGCCTATGTGATCTGGGGCCTCCTTCCGCTCTATTTCAAGGCCTTGCATGGCGTGCCGCCACTCGAGCTGGTCGGTTGGCGCGTGGTGTTCACGGTACCGGTGTGCTGCGTGATCGTCTGGGCCCGGCGGCAGTGGCCCGACGTCCGGGCGGCCCTCGCCGATCGGCGGGTGCTGGGCCTGCTGGCCTTGAGCGCGCTGCTGATCGGATCGAACTGGCTGATCTTCGTGATCGCTATCAACAACGGGCATGTCCTGGCGACGAGCCTTGGATACTACATCAATCCGCTACTCAACGTTGTTCTCGGCACAGCCTTTCTGGGCGAGCGCCTGACGCGCGTGCAATGGGCTGCGGTTGCCTTGGCCGGAGCGGGCATCGCGCTGCTGCTGAGCGGAGCGATAGACACCCTGGCCGTCGCGCTGTCGCTGGCCTTCACCTTCGCGTTCTATGGCTTCGTGCGCAAACAGGCACCGGTTGGCGCACTGCCAGGGCTGACGATCGAGACCGCAATGTTGCTGCTTCCAGCCATCGCGGTCGTCTCATTGGCGGCAGGTTCCGCGCAGGGCAGCAGCCTTCTGGCGGGCGGCTACACCACGCCGCTGGTCATCGCTTCGGGGGTGGCAACGGCCATTCCGCTTCTGCTGTTCGCCATCGCCGCGCGCAGCCTGCCTCTTTCGACGCTGGGCTTTGTGCAGTTCCTTTCGCCAACCCTCAGCTTCGTGCTGGGGCTGACGGTCTTCGGCGAGTCGCTCGACGCCACCCGCTTGGCCTGCTTCGCACTGATCTGGTCTGCCATCGCCCTTTATAGCTGGGACATGGCCAAGCGAGCCCACGCCAGTCGTTAAGCCAAGCGCCAGTTAAGCGTTTCGCCTGCATGGAATGGCACGATCATGGTGCCGTTGCAGTCAACCACTTCGGGGACGACGACGGGCGCCTTCTCCAGCGTGATCGTGTCTTCATTGACCGGCATGCGATAGAACGCGGGACCGTTGAGCGAAGCGAAGGCTTCGAACCGGTCCAGCGCACCTTCCTCGTCGAACACGGTGACATAGCTTTCGAGCGCAAAGGGCGCATTGAAAATGCCGGCGCAACCGCAGGCGGCTTCCTTGAGGTGCTTGGCGTGGGGTGCGGTGTCGGTGCCGAGAAAAACGCGATCACAGTTGGACGTCGCCAGCTTGCGCAAGGCGAGGCGGTGCTTCTCGCGCTTGGCCACGGGCAGGCAGAACGCGTGCGGACGAATGCCGCCGACAAGCATGGCGTTGCGGTTGATGTGGAGGTGCTGCGGGGTGATCGTGGCGGCGATGTTCGGCCCTGCCCCTTCCACGAACTGCGCGGCCTCCTCGGTGGTGATGTGTTCGAAGACAATGCGCAATTCGGGCATGTCGGCCACGAGACTGGTCAGCGTGCGTTCGATGAACACGGCTTCGCGGTCGAAGATGTCGACGTGGCTGTCGGTGACCTCGCCGTGGATCAGCAAGGGCATGCCGATGCGCTGCATGACTTCGAGCACCGGGTAGATGTTGCGGATGTCGGTCACGCCATGAGCCGAGCCGGTGGTGGCGTGGGCGGGATAGAGCTTGGCGGCAACGAAGACGCCATCGGCAAACCCGCGCTCGACTTCGGCCGTGTCGGTCGAATCGGTCAGATAGAGCGTCATCAGCGGCGTGAAGTCTGTGCCCGCTGGCAGCGCGGCGAGGATGCGGTCGCGATAGGCGGCAACGCCGGCAACGTCGGTCATCGGCGGGGACAGGTTTGGCATGACGATCGCCCGCGCGAACTGGCGCGCAGTATAGGGCGCGACGCCGACCAGCACGTCACGGTCGCGCAAGTGGGTGTGCCAATCGTCGGGGCGGCGAATGGTGAGAGTCGTCTGGGGTATTGTCGTGTCCATGGGGTTCCCCTTAGCGGCGGCGGTTCCTATCTACCAGCCATGACCAACACGCCTTCCCGTCTGTTCGAACGCGCCCTCATCCGCCTTTCCCCGCTGGAGCCTGGCGAGGACGTTGCGGGCTTCCTGCAGGGGCTGGTCACGAACGACGTGAGAGGTGCCTTGCCGGTGTGGACCGCACTGCTAAGCCCTCAGGGCAAGGTACTGTTCGACTTCCTCGTCTGGCCGGACGGCATTGATGGCCTGTTGATCGATTGCGAGGCGCACGTGGCTGACGCGCTGGCCAAGCGGCTGACGCTGTATCGTCTGCGGCGGAAGATCGGGATCGACCGGGCGGATGATCTGGGGGTGTTCTGGAAAGGCCACCCGGGCGACGGCGGGGCGAACGATCCGCGGCTGCACGCTCTGGGGCAACGCTGGATCGCTCCGGTTTCGGCAGAGGATCAATCTGCTGACGAAACGTGGCGCGCACATCGCCTGAAGCTTGGCGTGACCGAGGGTCAAGCGGAGCTTGGCAATGGCGAAGTGCTCTGGCTGGAGTGCAACGCAGTGGACCTGAACGGCGTCAGCTTCACCAAGGGCTGCTATGTCGGGCAGGAAAACACGGCGCGGATGAACTGGCGGCAGAAGGTCAATCGCCGTCTGGTTGTCGTGCCGGTGGACCGGTCGGACCAGGCGCGACAGCGCGTGGTCTATGCGGAGCTGGGACTTGCAGTGGACCATCGCCGGGTCGAGGATATCGCCGATGACCTCGTGCCCGGATGGATGGAGATCAGCCCTCCTGCGTAGCCTGCGTCGCGGCGATTCCTTCGATCAGCATCTGCTCGGCCCGGTCACGCGCGGCGGTGCGCGGAAGTTCGAGACCTTTGGCGAGCGGCCCGCCCATCAGTGCATCACCCAGAGCCATGAGCGTGAGCGCCAGCGTGGTGCTGCGCTGGGCATCCGAGCTGTATTCCTCGAGATCGACGACGAGATCATGGATCGTGTCGACGATGGGATCGAGCGCGTCTTCGTTGCCCGAGAGCAGCATCCACGACGCAAGGGCACCTGCACCTTCGCGGTCGAACGCGTCGAAGGTGAGGTCGACAACGTCACGCGGCTTGCCGATGCCGGAGCGGCTGGCGATCACGGCATCGCGAATCGTGGCGCAAATGGTCTCGGCCAGATGCTTGGCCAGAGCCTTCTGCAGCCCGGCAGCCGAGCCGAAGTGATGCAACAGATTTGCGTGTGTACGGCCGATTCGGCCCGCCACGGCCTTGAGCGTGACGGCCTGAGGCCCGGTTTCCACCAAGAGGGCACGCGCGGCTTCGAGCGCGGCCATGCGGCTTTCTTCGGGTGGAAGCCTCTTCCTTATTGACATTGGTGTAAGCACGCCTAGATTGTCGTTCATGACTGCCATGACCCCCACGATCGCACTAGAGCGCGCCGCCACTTCCGGCAAGACCGCGCCCACCCCTTCAGACCTGACGATCACGATACGTGACCGTCGCTTTGGCCGCAATGAGCCTGCGGGCCGATGGTGGCTGAACAACGATCCGGTGGCGACGGCCTGGCATAACGCTCTGTCGGCCACCTTCCCGCGCGGCGAGGCATTCTTCATCGAAGCGGTAAAGGCCCATCGCGATGGCGTGCCGCCCAAGCTCGAAGCGGAAATCCGCGCCTTCGTGAGGCAGGAAATCAACCACACGCGCGAACACGTGGCTTTCAACCGTGCGGCGGAAAATGCAGGTTATGACATCGCGCGCATCGACAAGCGCGTCGAGGAAATGCTGGCGCTGACCAAGGATCGCCCGGTGATCCTCAACCTTGCCGCGACGATGGCGCTGGAACACTATACCGCGATGATGGCGCACGAGTTTCTCGCCAACCCGGCGCACTTTGCCGGGGCCGAGCAGGAAGCCGCCGACATGTGGCGCTGGCATGCGATCGAGGAAATCGAGCACAAGGGTGTCGCATATGACACCTGGTTGCACGCGACCCGTAACTGGAGCCGCTGGAAGCGCTGGAAGGTGAAGAGCCTGATGATGGTGGTGGTGACGAAGAACTTCATCACGCACCGCATCGAGGACACGCTCGACCTGCTGGCGCAGGATGGGCTGACCGGCGCGAAGTGGAAGTGGAAGCTCGCCGCGTACCTGCTGTGGAAGCCGGGCGTGATCCGCCGCATCTTCCCGGCGTGGATCAGCTACTTCCTGCCGGGGTTCCACCCGTGGCAGCACGATGATCGTGCGCTGATCGGTAAGGCGGACAGCGAATTTCCCGATGCGGTGATGCCGGGATAAGATGCAAAGGGCTCCCTTCCGGGAGCCCTTTTCTTATGGCGCTTGCAGGCTAGGCCGCGCGTCGCATCGGTTCGAAACCGCCGTCCTGTGGCCCATCGCAATCTACCGGTGCGACGAGGTCTACCACGTGGACGAGCGCTGCGACCGGCTCACTACGCGCAGGGCTCTGGATATGCCGCACGTCGCCGGTGGCGCGGAACCCTGCCTTGGCGAGGACACGGGCCGAGGCCTCGTTATCGACAAAGGGCGTGGCGATCACACGCCGGTGACCGAACGAGCGGGCAAGTGAAAGCACAGCACGGGCAGCCTCGGTGGCATAGCCCTGCCCCCAGTGACGGCGGCCGATCCAGTAACCGAGTTCCGTCTCCTCGCCATAGCGCGCAAGACCGACGCAGCCGATCAGGCGTGAACCGTGCGATCCGGGGAGCGTGATGAAGAAGTGCGGGTGCTTGCCCGCCTGCGGCAGCGCGGCGAAGCTCTTGGCATCGTCAGGGCCGTAGGGCCATGGCGCGCGCGCAAGGTTGCGCACGACCGCCTCGTCATCGATCAGGGCGTGGAGTTCGGCCCAGTCTTCGGGGAAGCCGGGCCGCAGGAACAGGCGTTCGCTGCGAATGAACATTAGAAATCTCCTTCGTCGGCCCCTCTGCCAGCGATCCCCTAAGCGGTTGTCGTGACAGAGGTATTGCGCCCTGCGCTGGATCGGACAGGCTTTGCGTCCGAATGCGAGGGAGCGGTTTTGCGTCCGAGGGAGACGTGAAAAGAGGGAGATGGGCGGGGCCCTCTCCCTCTATCGGCCAGCTGTTGAGCGCTGGCGGGGCCACCCCATCGGGACGGCCCTTTGCATGACCATCCGGTTATTCTGCCGCTTCGGCCATCATGTCGACCGATACGTACTTGCGGCCGAGCTTGCCGGCGTGGAAACGCACGCGGCCTTCGGTCAGCGCAAAGAGGGTGTGGTCCTTGCCGATGCCGACGTTTGCGCCCGGATACACGCGGGTGCCACGCTGGCGGATGATGATGTTGCCGCCGATCACTTCCTGACCGCCGAACTTCTTGACGCCGAGGCGACGACCGGCTGAGTCGCGACCGTTGCGCGAAGAGCCGCCTGCTTTCTTGTGTGCCATCTCAGATTACTCCGAATTCCGTTTGCGCTCAGGCGACAGAGACGATGCGCAGCAGGGTGAGCTGCTGGCGGTGACCGTTGCGGCGGCGATAGTTGTGGCGACGGCGCTTCTTGAACACGATCACCTTTTCCGACTTCGCCTGGGCGATGATCTCTGCCGAAACAGTGATCTTCGCGGCGTCAGCCAGCGAATCGCCGTCACCAGCGAGGAGGACTTCACCCAGCGTGATCTTGTCGCCGGCTTCGCCTGCCAGCTTCTCGACCGCGATCTTGTCTCCGGCGGCGACCCGATACTGCTTGCCGCCCGTGCGCACGATTGCGAACATCGTTCTGTGTATCCGTTCCAAAAGCCTGCGGTTGCCCGAGGCGATTCCAAATGAGGCGCCCAACGCCTGCGAATCGCTGACTGAGGGCAACACACCGTTACCCCGCTGCGTGCAGGGTCCCGGAAAGAGTGGCGCGGATAGTCAAAGCCGCGCCCTGTGTCAATGCGATCTTGGCGGACTCGCAGGCAAAATCGGGTACCCGTGCACGGCTGAGCGCACTGGACGCTGGCGAGTGCGTCAAGCCATGCTATGGCGCGGGCATGGCCCGGCGCAATAGAATCCTCGCAACTGTCGCAACTCTTGGCACTGTCCTGCTCATCAGCGGATGCGCCGATCGCGGGCAATACCCCTCGCTCGCCCGCAGGCCTGCCGAGAACGCCTACCGTGTGCCCACAGGTGCTACTCCTGCCCCGCCCGTCCCGGCAGTCATGTCAGATGGCATGGCTGCGCGTCTTGAAGGACTGCGGAACAATGCGGCGAAGGCACACGCGACGTTCGAGGGCGCACGCGGATCGGCGACGCGCGCCGTGAGTGCGGCGCGGGGCGCGGCCAAGGGCAGCGAGAGCTGGTCGGTGGCGTCGGTCGAACTTGCCCGACTCGAATCGGCGCGGGCCGAGGCGGGGCTGCCGCTGGCCGAGTTGGACCGGCTGGAGACCGAAGCCAGCAACCGCGCGGTCGATGGCTCGGATGCGGATCTCAAAGCCGTACTGGAAGCACGGCAAGAGGTAGAAGCGCTGGTCGAAAGCGAAACCCGCGTGATCGACTCGCTGCTGGCGCAGCTCGCCGGATAGGAAAAGGGCGCCGCGCGGGGGTGCGCAGCGCCCTTCGGGGGGTAGATTGTATCGGTCAGCGAACCGTGGCGACGATCACCGCGATGGCCATGCCCCAGACCGCAATCAGCACCGGCAGGATCAGCACATGCGCCATGGCCGAGCTGGCATCGAGCTTGCCCGAAAGGGTCTGGATGCCCTTGCGGCGGAAATCGTACCAGCCAAGCGCATCGGGATGGCGATCGGCACCGAGCTTGGTCCAGACGGCGGGGATGCCGAAAGCGCAGGCGATGAACAGCACGAAGATCGTCATCGGAATGGCGAGTTCACCGTTGCCGAAGATCGAAGCCATCATCGCGATGAACGCGAGGTAGCCGCCCGCTGACACGGCATAGAGCCCGCCGGGCAGGCCAAAGTTGCGATCAACAACCGTCTGTTGCGGTTGGGCTACGATATCGGCGACCTGATCGATCCGGTCGGAAGCGATGTGCATGCTCATGGACTGGGCTCCTTGTAACGGAGCCTGCATGCGCCCGGGCGACCGGCGATTCCTTGACGGGAATCAAACTGCGCGCGGATCTATGCCCGCCAGCGGGAAATATCTTCGTGGTCCTCGGGCCGGGGTTCGATCCAGCGCCAGCCCGTTGCTGTCTTCTCGCGCTTCCAGAACCAGGATTCGCTCTTGAGGTGATCCATCGCGAAATCGGCTGCGGCAAAGGCATCGCGGCGATGGCGGGCGGCAGCACAGACCAGCACGATGGCGTCGCCGGGATACATAACGCCGCTGCGATGCAGGATGAGCAGCCCCTCGAGCGGCCAGCGCGCCTGTGTAATGCGGGCCAGTTCCTCCATCCCGGGGAGAGTCATCGGTTCGTAGTGCTGAAGTTCCAGCGCCTCGACGCCGCCCGAGTCGCGAACCTGGCCAACGAAGGTGACGATGCCGCCAGCGGAGCGGTGGCGTGCATTGAAAGCGGCAATCTCTGCCGCCGGATCGAACGCGTCGAGCGAGAGGCGAGCGTCAGCCACCGCTCACCGGAGGGAGGAAGGCCAGTTCGTCACCATTGGCAAGGACCACGCCGCCCACGTCGGTCAACAGGCGGCCATTGTGGGCCATGCGGACTTTCTCGCCCAGAAGTTGGACCGCGAGTGCGGGATCGAGCGAAGCAAGGACCTGCTCGACCGGGCCCGGTGACACCGACATCTCCGCGGTTCCGGCCACGTCCTCGAGCCGTCCCATGAACACCAGCTTTGCCATGGCTCAGCCGCCCGTGGTCGACATGTGGCGTGAAACCGCAGGGGCCCCGCCGGGCTTGTCGATCACGAAGGAATGACGCTCCTGCTTTTCACCCATGGCGCGCGCGAAGCATTCTGACAGAGCGCCGTCCGGATCGTCGGACCGCAGCGCGGCGCGCAAGTCCACACGGCCTTCGCCGCCCAGGCACATGTAGAGTTGGCCCGTGGCGGTGACGCGGACGCGGTTGCAGCCGGCACAGAAGTTGCTGGTGAGCGGGGTGATGAAGCCGAGGCGACCGCCGGTTTCGGCGATGTCGACATAGCGGGCCGGGCCGCCGGAACTTGCAGTGCTGTCGGTCAGGGTCCAGCGCTTTTCAAGATCGCGGCGAACGGCGTCGAGCGGCAGGTAATGGTCGAAACGATCACCCTCGATCTCGCCCAATGGCATGACCTCGATCAGGGTCATGTCGTGCCCTGCCCCATGCGCCCATTCGATCAGCGAGGGCAGTTCCGCTTCGTTGATGTCCTTGAGCGCGACGGCGTTGATCTTGACCTTCAGCCCGGCGGCCTTGGCAGCAGCAATGCCTTCGAGCACTTGCGGCAGCATGTCGCGGCGGGAAAGCTTGGCAAATGCCTGACGATCTAGCGTATCGAGTGATACGTTGATGCGCTTCACACCAGCCACCGCCAGATCGTCGGCGAATTCGGCAAGACGGGTGCCGTTGGTGGTCATTGTAAGTTCGTCCAGCCCGTCCCCGAGCTTGCGGCCAAGGGCGCGGACCAGATCGATCATGTCACGCCGGACGAGCGGTTCTCCGCCGGTCAGGCGGATCTTGCGCACGCCACGGGCGATGAAGTGAAGCGAGAGGCGGTGCAGTTCCTCGAGCGTGAGGACTTCTGCCTTGGGCAGGAACTCCATGCGTTCTGGCATGCAGTAGGCGCAGCGCAAGTCGCAGCGGTCAGTCACCGAAAGGCGGAGGTAGGTGATCCGGCGGGCAAACCGGTCAATCAAGGGCGATGGCGCTGTCACTTCTCTAGGTATACGAAGTCACGGGCATAAGATTCAAGGGCTGCGCCTGCATCGACAAATAAAGTCTGCCCGGTGACCGATTTGGCGTTTGCCAGATAGTGGACCGCATCGGCAATTTCGTCCGCACCCGGCAGGCGCTTGAGCGGCATGATATCCTCAAGCCTGCGCCATTGCTCGGCATCGTAGTCCGCCGTCGGCAGGATCAGGCCGGGGGCCACGCCATTCACGCGGACCCTCGGAGCCATGGCCCTTGCCATCGTTCGCACCGAGGCGTGCAGCGCCTGTTTGGACAGCGTGTAGCTGATCTGGTCGGGCACAGGGTTGATTACGCGTTGGTCGAGAATGTTGACCACGGAACCCGCCCGTCCACCAAGCGCCTCAGCAAATGCGCGCATCAGCAGCAGCGGCGCAAACAGGTTTACGCGGAAGTGCTGCTCCAGTTCTTCGGATGTGATCGTATCGGCGCGGTCATCGTGGAACAGCGAGGCGCAGTTCACCAGCAGGTCAGGCGACCTACCGGCAAGGGCAGTCACTTCGGCAAGCAGGCGCGGCGGATAGGCCGGGTCTTCAAGATCACCCGATATGGGATGGACCACAGCGCCAAGCCATTCGAGCTGTGCCTTGAACTCATGATCAAAAGTGGAGGCGCGGTGGGCATGGAGCGCAAGGTCCCAGCCTTCGGTCGCCAGCTTTCGAGCAATCGCTCCGCCAATCCGCCGCCAGCCGCCGGTTACCAGCGCAAGGGGCCGGAACAGCGGACCTGCCATCAGGCCTTCCGCTCGCGCTTCAGCGTTATGCCGATTTCCTCGCCATTCTCGCTGATCGCCAGCTTCACGATCTTCACTTCTACCCACCTGACCCGATCATCCTGCAGCATCAGCGTTTCGATGATGTGATCTGCCACGGCCTCAATCAGCTTGAAATGCACCCCCTTGGGCAAGCCATCGGTGGCTGCGAACTTGAGATCCATGTAGTTCTTGCTGGCCGAGAGCGGGCAATCGGGCGTGTACTGGTCCTGATGCCTGAGCCCCACGCGCATCGTGATGCGCAGCGGCTGGGGGCGGCCGGTCTCTTCCGAATAGATCCCGGTGAGGACATCGGTTTCGAGATTGGCGACTTCGAGGATCAGGCTGTCGGACATGGGATGCGCTCTTTGGCACCGGCGCGGAGCGGAGTCCATTGCGCCTGGGGGATTTCAGTTTTTCCAGCGGGCGAAGATGGCGGTGGGCAGGTGGCGGCCGCTCTCGCCCTGCTCACGGATGCACAGGTCGCCGTGTTTGATCGTTCCGGGCAGGTCCTTGAGTGCCTCCGCCAGAAGTCCGGCGATGGCAAGCGAGGACATGCGCACGGCATAGACCGTGAGAAACAGGAAGCGGCTGTCGGCATCAAGGAGCTTTGCGCAATCGGCGACGAGACCGGGGAGGCTTTCCTCGAGACGCCAGACTTCGCCATCGGGGCCACGGCCGAATTTGGGCGGATCGAGGATGATGCCGTCGTATCGACGTCCGCGCCGGACTTCGCGGGCGGTGAACTTGGCGGCGTCGTCGATGATCCAGCGGACCGGGCGCTCTGCCATCCCGGAAAGCTGCGCGTTGGCGCGGGCCTGGGCGACGGACTTCTTCGATGCGTCGACGTGCGTGACAGGGCCGTATTCGGACAATGCCAGCGTGCCGACGCCGGTGTAGCCGAACAGGTTCAGCGTCTGCGCCTCTGCCTTTCCTGCAAGCCGTTCGCCCATCCAGTCCCACACCGGGGCCATATCGGGAAAGAAGCCCAAATGGCGGAATGGCGTGCACGAGGCGGTGAAGCGGACGTCGTTCCAGCAGAGTTCCCACCCCTCGCGCGGGACCGGGCGATCGAACTGCCAGCGTCCGCCCCCGTCTTCATCGGAACCGGGAACGAATTCGGCGTCGGCGCGCCAATCAGGGCTGTGCGGCGTCCACATCGCTTGGGGTTCGGGCCGGATGAAACGATGCGGGCCGTATTGCTCCAGCTTCCGTCCATGGCCGGAATCGAGCAGGGCGAAATCCGCCCAGCCCTCACCCACCATCAGCTTGGGCTGGAGATCGAGATCAGCCATGCTTGAGCGTCGCGCGCTCGGCCACGTAGGCGGCGACCGCGTCGTATTCGCCGGGGAGGCGATCGTAGCGCTCTTCGCGCTCGAACAGGTCACCAACGCGTGAAGGCAGGCCAGGGCGCACGCCGGTTGCGCGTTCGACCGCATCGACGAACTTGGCCGGGTGTGCGGTGGCGAGCGTGACGATGGGAACACCAGCGGGGATGCCCTCGGCCACGCGTGCGGCGTGGAGGCCAATGGCGGTGTGCGGATCGAGCACTTCGCCGCATGCCTCGTAGGCCCAGCGCATGGCGTTGGCCATCTGCCCGGCGTCGGCGCGTTCGGAAGTGAACAGTTCAGCCGCCGATTCGCGCTGCTGGTTGGTCAGCTGCATCGCCTTGGTGGCTTCGAAGTGCTTCATCTGACCGGCCATGGCCGAACCGTCACGGCCGCAGCCGTCGAACAGCAGGCGTTCGAAGTTCGAGGAGACCTGGATGTCCATAGAAGGCGCGGCAGTGGGCGTGACCGTGCTGGCGGAATAGTCGCCGGTCGAAAGGGCGCGGTGGAGGATGTCGTTGACGTTGGTGGCCACGATCAGGCGTTCGATCGGCAGCCCCATCTTGGCCGCAACGTAGCCAGCAAACACATCGCCGAAGTTGCCGGTTGGCACCGAGAACGCGACCTTGCGCTGCGGTGCGCCCAGCTGGAGCGCGGCATAGAAGTAGTACACCACCTGCGCCATCAGGCGGGCCCAGTTGATCGAATTCACCGCTGCGATACCGAAGCGGCTGGTCATAGCCGCGTCGTTGAACATGCGCTTTACCATCGCCTGCGCGTCATCAAAGCTGCCGTCGATGGCGATGTTGTGGACGTTGGGCGCGATGACTGTGGTCATTTGCCGGCGCTGCACGTCGGACACGCGGCCGTGCGGGTGAAGCATGAAGATGTCGACCTTGGCGCGGCCGGCCACGGCATCAATGGCGGCAGAGCCGGTATCGCCCGAGGTGGCACCGACGATGGTGATGTGGTCATCGCCGCGCGCGAGGAATTCCTCAAACAGCAGGCCAAGCAGCTGCAGTGCGACGTCCTTGAATGCGAGCGTCGGGCCGTGGAACAGTTCGAGCACCCACTGGGTTTCATCGAGCTGCTTGAGCGGAACGACGGCGGCGTGGGCGAAGCGGCCATAGGCCTCTTCGCACAATTCGAGCAGTCGCTCCGGCGTAAGACAGTTGCCGACGAAGGGCTGCATGATCGTCTGCGCCAGCTTGGCGTAGGGCAGCCCGGCCATCGCGGCGATCTCGTCCTCGCTGAACTGCGGCCAGGTCTCGGGCACGTAGAGACCGCCATCGGAAGCGAGGCCTGCGAGCGTGACGCCCTGGAAATCGAGCGAGGGTGCCTGCCCCCGGGTGCTGACGTACTTCATGGGTTTGCGCGGTTAGCGGCCATGGGGGCAAAGGGCAAGGATTCTGGCGTCAGCCGCGCTCGCGCCAACGCTTGCGCAGGGCCAAGCCATAGATCACCAACGCTACGCCTGCGAAAAAGAACCACTGCACTGCATAGGCGAGGTGATTGTTCGGGATGTCATTCGGATCAGGTTTGGCGCTGGCGGTGAAACCGGGAGCGGGCGGATCGGCGATCAGGCGAGCGCCGCCGCCGATATAGGGGGCGATCAGGCCGCTGACCCTGCCGCCCTTCCAGTCCGGATGCTGCGGGCCTTGCGTCCAGCCTGCCTGCACATACGCCGTCCGATTGCCCTCGATCCCGCACAGGACGATGTGAACGTAGCCCGCCTTGTCACTCGTGTTGCGGCCGGAGATGGAGTTCCATTCCGAGGTAAAGCGGCAGTCGACAGTGGCGCGGCGGAACAGGACTGCCTCGACTTCCTGTGGATCTGACGAGGGGTAACTCGCCTCCGCTGAGTCGCTCATCGCCGTTGCGTAATGTACTAGAAGGTTCTGCTTCCATTGCAGACGCTCAAGCTGCCAGACACCGAGGCCGATCATCGTCAGCACGGCTGCGATCACGATGAACGTGGAACCGATCGGAACGCGCCGCATTACAGAAGTCCTTCCTTGTCGAGTCGCGCCATCAGCGCGATTGTCTTGGCGAAGCGCAGGGCCGCCGACACTACCAGCGGGACAATGACACCCCAGAGGCCAAGGAGTGCCCACACCGGCAGCCTGATGATGTCGTCTAGCTTCAATGCCGCGAGAACCAGCAGGATCGTGACCGGCAGGACGACGAGGTACATGCCACGACCGCGTGGCTCATGCCGCTCGAACTCGAGGGCGCAGGCCGAGCACCGTTCGGCCAGAGCGGCTGGCCCCGCCCACAGGCCTTTCGCGCCGCAACGCGGGCACAAACCGAAAAGGGCAGCCTGGGTAATTCCCGGCTGCCCCTTCGTTTTCTGGCTTTCGCCTTCAGGCATCAATGAGTCGGATAGCCCCAGCTGCCCCAAACGTAGATGGCGATGAAAAGGAACAGCCAAACCACGTCAACGAAGTGCCAGTACCAAGCAGCAGCTTCGAAGCCGAAGTGCTGACGGGGGGTGAAGTGGCCCTTATAGGCGCGGATCAGGCAGACAATCAGGAAGATCGTGCCGACGATCACGTGGAAGCCGTGGAAGCCGGTCGCCATGTAGAACGACGAACCAAAGGTGTTGGTGCCGAATGCAAACGGTGCACCGGCGTACTCATAGGCCTGAATGGCTGAGAACACCGCGCCGAGCAGGATCGTAGCCCACAGCCCCTTCTTCAAACCATCACGGTCGCCATGGATAAGCGCGTGGTGTGCCCATGTGAGTGTCGTGCCCGAGCAGAGCAGGATCAGCGTGTTGAGCAGTGGCAGATCAAACGGGTCCATAACCGCTTCGATCGCCTTTGGCGGCCACTGACCACCGACCACTTCGGCCAGCTCCGACGGGAACAGCGAGAAGTCGAAGAAGGCCCAGAACCAGCCGACAAAGAACATCACTTCCGAAGCGATGAACAGGATCATGCCGTAGCGCTGGTGCAGCTGCACCACCGGAGTGTGGTCGCCCGCATGGGCTTCCTTGATGATCTTGCCGAACCACGAGAAGAACGTGATGATCACGCCCAACAGGCCCGCAAAGAAGATCGCATGACCGCCGGCCATCTTGTGCATGTAGAACACGCCGCCAGTGGTCATGGTCAGCGCCGAGATGGCGCCGATGAAGGGCCACACGTCGGGCGGCAGAATGTGATAATCGTGGTTCTTTGCGCCGGCCATGATCGTCGAATTCCCCCAGTCAAGTCTGGTCGTAATGGCAGGCCCGCAGCGATACGCTCCGGGCTCAGTTCACTTGGGCCTTTATCGCCGCACTTGCGCGCGGTCCAGAGGCTTTTCTGCCAAGAAGGCAAGAGGCTTGGCCCCGGCGGAATTGTTCGCCTGTGCAGCGCTTTCGGGAGTCTCGTTGAACGTATAGCTCAACGTGATCTCCTCGATGTTGCTGGCACCGGGATCGTCGAGAATCGCCGGATCGACGTAGTAGATCACCGGCATCCGGACGTCCTGCCCGGGCAGGAGCTTCTGTTCGGTAAAGCAGAAGCACTGGATCTTGTTAAAGTACTTGCCGGCCTGTTCGGGCGAGACGTTGAAGATTGCCGTACCTGTGACAGGACGACCGGAGAGGTTTCGGGCCTCGAATGTCGCGATCTTGCGTTCACCGATGCGCAGGTCTTGCGTGACCTGCTGCGGCTTGAACATCCACGGCAGGCCGGGCGCGGTGTTGGCGTCGAACCGGACACGGATCATCTTGCCGGCGACCTTCACGCCAGCAAGCTTCTCTGCCGTGGCCCGCTGCGTGGTGCCCCCGTAACCCGTCACCTGGCAGAACAGGCGATAGAGCGGCACGGAGGCGTATCCGAGGCCGAGCATGGCCAAGGCCCCACCGGCTGCGAGCAGAGCGACCTTACGGTTCTTGCGCGCATCTGGCGCTAGCGTCGTTGCCATCTCAGTGCTTGCCCGTCACCTGCGCGGCGATCTTCACGATGGAAATGGCGAAAAAAAGGATCGCGAGCGAGCCGAGCACGATGCCCATGACCTTGTTGCGGCTGCGCTGCCGGGCCCGATAGAGCTCGGATTCTTCCTTTGAGAGATGCACGTGATCGAGGGGGTCGTTCATCATTGCCAGCCTTGAACAGTGGCAAGCCGGTCCCCCGCCAGCATGCCGAAAAGGACGAAAAGGTACAGGATCGAGTATCCGAACAGCCGCTTCTCCGGCAGCATCTTGTCGTCCGAACCAGTCACGCGGAGCCCGACCTGCGCAGAAAGCAGTACGAAGATCAGCCCCAGCACCAGCGCCGAGACACCATAGACCCAGCCTGTGCCGCCGATCCACCACGGTGCGAGTGTGACTGGCAGAAGCAATAGCGCGTAGATCAGAATCTGGCGGCGCGTTGACTTCTCGCCCGCCACAACCGGCATCATCGGTATGCCGACCTTGGCGTAATCGATCTGCACGAACAGTGCGAGTGCCCAGAAGTGAGGCGGCGTCCACATGAATATGATCAGGAACAGCAGCACCGGCATGAGCGTGATGTCGCCCGTGACCGCAACCCAGCCGATCAGCGGCGGAAAGGCCCCTGCCCCACCACCGATAACGATGTTCTGCGGTGTGCGCGGCTTCAACCAGACCGTATAGATCCAGGCGTAGTAGAAGATCGAAAACGCCAGGATCGCAGCAGCGAGCCAGTTCACGCCGAGCCCCATGATCACGATCGAAGCGCCCGACAGCGCAAAGCCGAAGTCGCGGGCCGACGTAGGGTCCATGCGCCCCGAAGGCAGGGGGCGCTTGGACGTGCGCTTCATCCCGGCATCAAGATCAGCTTCCCACCACATGTTCAATGCAGCCGCGCCACCGGCACCGATGGCGATGCACAGAATGGCCGTGAAGGCGAGGATGGGGTGGATTTCTCCGGGAGCGGCGAGGAGGCCGCACAGGCCGCTGAAGATGACGAGCGTCATCACGCGCGGCTTGGTCAGCGCGAAGAAATCGCGCCACTCCGCGGGCAGGGCTACGGTGGAGCCAAGGGGGGGTGCAGAATCCATGATTGGCTGCGCCTATACGCGCAGCTGACGCCCATGGAAAGCGAAAGGGGACGAGGTGAGGCTGCACCCAAAAGGGCTGCCCTTGCAGTAATGCAGCGGCAACGAAAAAGGCCCCCGGATTGCTCCGGAGGCCCTTTCATGTGTCAGCCCTTGGGCCAACGACCGGCTCAGTGTGCGTGAGCTGCGTCGTCGATCACCGGCAGGGTTTCGAACTGGTGGAACGGCGGGGGCGAGGACAGGGTCCACTCCAGCGTCGTCGCACCTTCGCCCCAGTAGTTGGCTTCAGCCTTCTTGCCGGCAAGGAATGCGTAGAGGATGTTGATGAAGAAGATCACGATCGAGACGGCCATGATGACGTAACCGATCGAAGCGATCTTGTTCCAATACGAGTAGGCCATGGCGTAGTCGGGATAACGACGCGGCATGCCCTGGACCCCGAGGAAGTGCATCGGGAAGAAGATCAGGTTCACGCCGACGAAGAATATCCAGAACTGCAAGTGGCTCAGGAACTCGGAGTGCATGCGGCCGCTCATCTTCGGGAACCAGTAGAAGAACCCTGCGAAGAGCGAAGTCACCGCGCCCAGCGACAGCACGTAGTGGAAGTGTGCGACGACGTAGTAGGTGTCGTGCAGGTTGTCGTCCACGCCACCATTCGCCAGCACGACGCCGGTGACGCCGCCCACGGTGAACAGGAAGATGAAGCCGATCGCCCATACCATCGGCGACTTGAACTCGAGGCTGCCGCCCCACATCGTCGCGATCCACGAGAAGATCTTGATGCCGGTCGGCACCGCGATGACCATGGTTGCAGCGGTGAAGTACATCTTCGTGTTCACGTCGAGGCCGGTGGTGTACATGTGGTGCGCCCACACGATGAACCCGACAACACCGATCGCGACCATGGCATAGGCCATGCCGAGGTAGCCGAACACCGGCTTCTTCGAGAAGGTCGAGATGATCTGGCTGATAATGCCGAAGCCCGGCAAAATCATGATGTACACTTCCGGGTGACCGAAGAACCAGAACAGGTGCTGGTAGAGAACCGGATCACCGCCACCGGCCGGATCGAAGAAGGTCGTGCCGAAGTTGCGGTCGGTCAGGAGCATGGTGATCGCGGCAGCAAGCACCGGCAGCGCGAGCAGCAGAAGGAATGCGGTAACCAGCACCGACCACACGAACAGCGGCATCTTGTGCAGGGTCATGCCCGGCGCGCGCATGTTGAAGATCGTGGTGATGAAGTTGATCGCGCCCAGGATCGAGCCAGCGCCCGAAAGGTGCAGCGAGAAGATCGCGAAATCGACCGCAGGACCGACCGAGCCCGAAGTGGAAAGCGGTGCATAGACCGTCCAGCCCGTGCCAGCGCCGATACCCGTGCCGCCCGGCATGAAGGCCGACATCATAAGCGAGCAGAAGCCCACGAAGGTCAGCCAGAACGAAACGTTGTTCATGCGGGGGAAGGCCATGTCCGGCGCGCCGATCATGATCGGAACGAACCAGTTGCCGAAGCCACCGATGATAGCGGGCATGACCATGAAGAACACCATGATCAGGCCGTGTGCGGTGATCAGCACGTTCCACATATGGAGCGTCTGGTTGAAATCGGCAGCGTTGCCGCCGACGAAGTTGGTCCACCAGCCGAGGTACTGGATACCCGGCTCTGCCAGTTCGGCACGCATGATGCCCGACACCGCGCCACCGATGATTCCCGCGAAGATCGCGAAGATCAGGTAGAGCGTGCCGATGTCCTTGTGGTTGGTGGACATGAACCAGCGGGCAAAGAAGCCCGGCTTGTGGTCATGATCGTGGTCGTGCGCATCATGATGCGCATCGAAGCCTTCGTTTGCGGGAATGGTGGCCATCTCGGTCAAACCTTGTCCATGAACTTCGCGTCAGGCGGCAGGAGCAGCGGCAGGAGCCGCGCCCACGGTGCCACCGGGCTGGGTCTTCACCCATGCCTCGAACTTGTCGCGCGGCAGGGCTTCCACCGCGATCGGCATATAGCCGTGACGGGCGCCGCACAGCTCGGAGCACTGGCCGTAATAGAGGCCCGGCTCCTTGATGAAGAGCACCTTCTCGTTGATGCGGCCCGGCACGGCGTCGAGCTTGAACCACAGCGACGGCACGGCAAAGGCGTGGATCACGTCCGAACCGATGGTCTGGATGCGGATCGGTTCGCCGACCGGAACGACCATGCGGTTATCGACCGCAAGGTGACCGGGCTCACCAGCCTTGAGCGCATCTTCTTCCGAAAGCATGTTCGAAATGACTTCGAAGCCGCCATTATCAGGATAGGTGTAACCCCAGTACCACTGGTAGCCAGTAACCTTGACGGTGACCGCACCCTTGGGAGCGGGCTCGTACTGATGGGCCAGAAGCCGGATCGACGGAACCGCAATGACAACGAGGATCAGCACCGGAACGAGCGTCCAGACGACTTCGATCAGCGTGTTGTGGCTGGTCTTCGAAGCGACAGGGTTCGCGCGCTTGTTGAAGCGGGCTGCCACGATCACCAGAAGGATCAGCACGAAGATCGAGATCGCGACGATGATCGGCATGAGGATCACGTCGTGCATCCACAGCGCCTGTTCACCCGTCGGCGAGTACTGGTCCTGGAAAGTCCAGCCCGTGTCCACCGGCTGACCCTTGCCGGGCGTCGGCTTCATCGGGGTGTAGTACCCCTTGTCGACCGGCGCGGCTTCAGCAGCAGCAGGCGCTGCAGCTGCGGCCGAGTCGCTCGCGACGGCAGCCGGTGCTTCGGCAGCGACCGGTGCTGCAGGTGCAGCAGCCATCGCCTGAGCTCCGAAAGTCAGCGCAGCAGCGACGCCAAGGGTCCGGCCAAATGTCCGGAAAGCTTTGCCCATGGAACGGGCGGTATCGGCAAGACTCATCGTCAAAGTTTCCGCTTTTTCCCTGTTTGCGCGCTTGTTGCGCTGCATCAGGAAGGTGCTCTCGCCCCTTCCCTAAGTCCCTCGATTGGAGCGGCCTATACGCGTAGCTGTCACAAGCCTCAAGCCGCAGAACGCATATTTTTCATGGGGCTTCCATGGCCATTCGGGCAAGGCAGTAACACTCGGTTACACAAGGGTTCGAAAAGGGTTGCCCCGGGCGCGGGCAAGGGCCATTTGCGGTGCATTGCAGCAGCATTTCAGGCAGACCGATGCTCGAAGACGAGATCCTTTCCGAATTCCGCGCCAGCCAAGCCCTGCTCGAGGGTCACTTCCTGCTCTCGTCGGGCCGTCACAGCGCACACTACCTCCAATGCGCGAGAGTCCTGATGGACCCGATGCGTGCCTCGCGCCTTGCAGCTGCCACGGCACAGAAGATCCCGCGCGAGCTTCGACAGCAGATCCAGAAGGTCGTCGCCCCGGCGATGGGCGGTGTGATCATCGGCCATGAAATGGGCCGCGCGCTCGGAGTCGAGGCGATGTTTGTGGAACGGCCGACCGGCACGTTCGAACTGCGCCGGGGTTTCTCGCTCAATCCGGGCGAGAAGGTGCTGATGGTTGAGGACGTGGTCACTACCGGTCTTTCCAGCCGCGAGGCGATCAAGGCGATCGAGGAAGCGGGCGGCGTGGTGATTGCCGCTGCGTCTCTGGTCGATCGTTCGGCTGGCAGTGTCGATCTCGGCGTTCCGTTCTTCCCGCTCGTCGCCTTGAACTTCCCGACCTATGCCCCTGACGAGTTGCCGCCCGAACTCGCCGCGACCGAAGCGGTGAAGCCGGGCAGCCGGGCCAAGCCTTGATGAACGTCCTCTTTCCGGGCCGCCTTCGCCTTGGCGTGAACATCGATCACGTGGCCACGATCCGCAATGCGCGCGGCGGGGATCACCCCGATCCGGTGCGTGCCGCAGAGATCGTGGCGAGCGTCGGCGGCGACGGCATTACTGCACACCTTCGCGAGGATCGCCGACACATCCGCGACGAGGATCTTGCTCGCATCCAGGCAGCGACCAACCTGCCATTGAACCTGGAGATGGCGGCGACGGACGAGATGGTCGAGATCGCGCTGCGTCACAAGCCACTTGCCGCCTGCATCGTGCCCGAGCGGCGCGAGGAACGCACGACCGAAGGCGGACTGGATGCAGCTGGACAGCACAACCGACTCGCGCCGATCGTTTCACGACTGAGGGATGCGGGAATTCGGGTGAGCCTGTTCATCGCCCCCGAAGCGCGCCAGATCGAAGCTGCTATGAAGCTGGGCGCTCCGGTGGTGGAACTGCATACCGGTGAATACGCCCATGCCGAAGGCGAGCAGAGAGCGGTGGAATTGAAGCGCATTGCCGACATGGCAGCGCTTGCCGCACGCAACGGTATCGAACCGCATGCAGGTCACGGTCTGACCTATGAGAACGTGCAGCCCATTGCCGCCATTCCACAGCTCGCGGAATTGAACATCGGTCATTACCTGATCGGCGAGGCCATCTTCGTTGGATTGGAAAGCGCAGTCCGGCGGATGCGTGACCTGATGGATGAGGCGCGGTGAAGGCGCCCGCATGATCATCGCGATCGGCTCTGATCTCTGCAACATCGAGCGCATCCAGAACTCGCTGGACCGCTTCGGTGAGCGCTTCATCAATCGCGTTTTCACCGACGTCGAGAAAACCAAGGCCGCGCGCCGCCCTTACACGATGGCCGGAACGCTGGCGAAGCGGTTCGCGGCCAAGGAGGCCTTCTCGAAGGCGGTTGGAACCGGATTCAAAGCCGGGGTGTTCATGAAAGACATCGGGGTAGTCAACGCCAAGTCCGGTGCGCCCACTCTGGCGCTGACCGGCGGTGCAGCGGCCCGTCTTGCAGCCATTACGCCCGAGGGATACCAAGCCGTCGTCCATCTCACGCTGACCGACGATCATCCGTGGGCACAGGCCTTCGTGGTGATCGAGGCTCGCGCCCTTCCTGAAAAGCCTCAAGCTTGACCGACCAGTTTTCCGATAATTCATCCGCACAGGTCTCCCCTCCCCCGCCCCCTCCCGGCGGCGTGGATTGGTGGGCCGAAATCCGCGGGCTTTTCCTGATGCTGCTGGCCGTGGTTACGTTCCACAGCCTGATCGCCAAGCCCTTCTACATTCCGTCGATCTCGATGATGCCCAACCTGCTCGTGGGCGACAGGTTGATCGTCTCGAAGTATCCGTTCGGCTGGTCGTGGGTGTCGGCCTCTTTTCACGTGCTACCGCGGGGACAGGAACGGATTCTGCCGCGGACGCCGGAGTACGGCGACATCGTCATCGCCGTTCCACCTGACAGGGACGAGGACTACATCAAGCGCGTCGTGGCACTGCCCGGAGACAGGATCGCGGTGATTCACGGCCAGATCATCCTCAACGGCAAGCTCGTGCCCCAGCAGGCAGAGCCTCCGGTGCAGATCCCTGCCGACCCGCAACTCAGCTGTGACGGCGCGCCTTGCTACGACATGTTCGAGCGCTACCGAACGCGACTTGCCAACGGACGCGAAGTCTACGAGCTGCCAGCGTTTCGCGAGACGCTGCCAAACGGCGCGAGCTACGTGATCATCGATCACATGGACCAGATACTGGACAACTATCCCGAAACACGCGTGCCCGAGGGCCATGTGTTCCTGATGGGCGACAATCGAGACCATTCGGCAGACAGCCGCGCGCCGATCGAGGAGCGAGGGCTGGGTGGTCCGGTGCCGCTGGCCAATGTCGGCGGGCGAGCTGAGTTCGTCACGTTTTCGCTTGATGGCAGCGAAAGCTGGAACCCGGCAACCTGGTGGTCTGCCTTGCGCAACGGCCGTGCGTGGACCAGACTTCGGCCCGAAATTCGTCGCCAGCCTTTGCCCGATGGCGCAACAGGGGAGCCGTGAATCGCATGGACGAGACGAACCCGGCCACAAGTACCGGACCGACCGACATCACCGACGACCTCGTCCGCCGCGAAGCCAAGAAGGCCACGGTCTGGCTCGGCATCGCCGGGTTGTTCGCTCTGGCAGTGATGCTTGCCCAGCCGATCATGGTCATTATCGGGGGCGTGGTATTTGCCGCGATGATCGACGGTGGGCAGCGGCTGATCGCACGCGTCGCACCATGGCTGCCGCGCGGGGTGCGGATCACTCTCGTTCTTCTTGGTGCCTTCGCCTTCCTGATCTGGTTGGTGATCTTTGCTGGGGGGCAGATCGCGGAGCAGGCGGCACAACTGCCCAAGGTGATCCAGACCCAGATCACCAATCTCACGCTATGGGCGCAGGGCCACGGCATTTCCATGCAGAGCTTCGATCTGCAGGGCATTGCCAGCCAGGTTCTAGGCAGCGTCGGGCAAGTGACTCGCGCGCTTGGCGGAATCTTCGGCGGCTTCACCACCGCGTTCCTGATCTTCATCCTCTCGATCTACTTTGTCCTGGAGCCGGATCTGTATCGTCGCGGGGTAGCGTGGATGCTGCCGGAAGACAGTCGGCATCATTGGGAAGGGACGGCCCAGCGCATGGGCAAGTCGCTGCGCATGCTTCTGTTCGGGCGACTCATTGGCATGGCTGTCGAAGGCGTTGCGACATGGGCACTGCTCGCGTGGTGGGGCGTGCCCATGGCGGCCCTGCTTGGCCTTTTGACTGGCCTCCTCGCTTTCCTGCCCAATATCGGCGCACCGATTTCGGGCGCGCTGATGATCATGGTAGGCTTTTCAGGCGGCACCGAGATGGGTCTTTTCTGTATAGCGGTCTATGTGATCGTGCAGACTGTCGACGGTAACATCATCGTGCCGATGGTGGCCAAGCGGACAGCCGATCTGGCGCCTGCTCTTGTACTGGGGGCGCAGCTCATGTTCGGGCTGCTGTTCGGCATCCTCGGTCTGATGCTCGCCGACCCGATAGTTGCCATGCTCAAGATCGCGCTCGAGCGGCAGGCCGAGCGCAACGACGCGAAGCGCAATCCAGCCTGAAGGTCTGCTGCCAATGGCCCGCAAGTTCCTCTATCTTATCGCATTGCTTGTCGTGATGGTCATAGCGGCGATTTTTGCGCTGCGCATATGGCAGAACGAACTGACCCGATTCGCCTTCGTGCCGCGCGTCGATTATGCTCGCCTCGACCCGCTGCCCGCAGATGCCTATTCCGGCAACCGCATGTGGCTTGCCCGACCCGGCCTCGGTGCTGGCGATCCCGCGCAGTGGCTTCCAGCTGGCGCCCCAAAGAGTGTTGGTGGCCCGGGCGCGTCAGCGGCCGTGTTCTTCATTCATCCGACCAGTTACCTCGCGCGCGAGAGCTGGAACGGCCCGCTCGACGATACCGATACGAATCGCCGTGCCACCTATTTCGTCCAAGGCATGGCCTCTGCCTTCAACGGGCAGGCGCAGGTCTGGGCTCCGCGCTATCGCCAAGCCGCCTTCGGCGCGTTCCTTACCGACAAGGCCGAAGGGGAGCTGGCGTTGAGCACTGCATACCTCGACGTTCGACAAGCCTTCGATGCTTTCCTGGCAGCGACACCGCCCGATGCACCAATTGTGCTGGCTGGGCACAGCCAGGGCGCGTTGCATCTGATGCATCTGCTGAAGGATCGCGTGGCCGGTACGCCGCTCGCTGCCCGTGTGGTGGCCGCCTACCCGATCGGTTGGCCGATCTCGGTCGAACACGACCTTCCTTCACTTGGACTGCCCGCTTGCGCCAAAGCTGAGGCTATTGGCTGCATCATGACATGGTCCAGTTTCGCTGAACCCGCCGACCCGGAATTGGTGCTTGAAGCCTATCGCACGCGCCCTGCACTTGATGGAAAAGCCAAAGACGCAAAGCCTGTGCTTTGTACCAACCCGCTCAACGGAAGCGTCGGTGGCAGTGCGCCTGCTTCGGCAAATCTCGGCACGTTGAAGCCCAGCAAGGACCTGAAGAGCGGCGAGTTGATCACCAAGGCTGTTCCGGCCCGCTGCGACGCCAGAACGGGCCTGCTGATGATAGGTGATCCGCCGGATCTTGGGCCGTTTGTCCTCCCTGGCAACAACTACCACGTCTATGACATACCCTTGTTCTGGTCCAATCTCAGAGCAGACGTCGGACGGCGGACCGCAGCATGGGAAGAGGCGCGCGGAGGAACCGCACGGTGATTACCCAGTCAGCCCTGTCCATCCGCGATCTGCTGCCCGAGGGCGGCGTGCTGATGGGTTTGGACACCGGAACGAAGACCATCGGAATTGCCTTGTGCGATCGCGACTGGCGCTTCGCCACGGCAGGCAAGACGCTCATCCGAAGCAAATTCATGGCCGACAAGGCCAAACTTTCCAACCTGATTGCCGAGCGCGATGTGCGCGGGCTTGTCATCGGCCTGCCGCTCAACATGGATGGTTCGGAAAGCCCCCGCTCGCAAGGGGCGCGGGCGATCGCGCGTAATCTGGAGGACCTCGGCCTGCCCATTCTGCTCTGGGACGAACGCTGGACAACCCAGGCGGCCGAGCGTGCGATGATCGAGCAGGATTTCAGCCGGGCCAAGCGCGCCGAACGAATCGATTCCCACGCGGCAGCGCTCATTCTTCAGGGAGCTATCGACGCGCTCGCGGGTAGCGCCTTTTAACCAAGCGCTTAATCCGCTTGTAATCCCGCCGGGCGTACGGCAGTGATTCCCCGATGGACAGCAATTCCGAAAAAACCGGTGGACGCCCCGTCATACCGCAGGGCCTGAGTTTCGACCCGTCGCAGTTCGGCAAATTCATGATGCGCCATGGCCATACCGGCTTTATCGGCATGCAGTATCATACGCATGGTGACAACTGGGTTGAACTGGCTTTGCCATGGCGGGAAGACCTTGTCGGTGATCCAGAAACCGGGGTCCTTGCTTCCGGCCCGATCATAAGCCTGCTCGACAATGCCACTTCCATGTCGGTGTGGGCACTTCGCGGCGGCTTTCGCCCCCAGGTAACGCTCGACCTAAGGGTCGATTATGTCCGAGCGGCAACGCCAGGGAAAACCATCATCGCCTGGGCCGAATGCTATCAGCTCAAGAAGTCGATGGCATTCGTTCGGGGCATTGCCCACGACGGCGATATTGCCGACCCTGTTGCGCACGCAGCGGGGATATTCATTCAGGTCGAAGCTGATGGCTGGGCACGCGAACCGGGAGCATCGGCATGATCGCCGCGACAAACGCGCTGTCCGAGCGTCTGCCGCCATATGCACGTTCAATGGGCATGCGAATTGACGGCATGCTTGATGGGTCTCCGCTCTTGGCGATGGACTTTGCCGACCGCGCGATGGGTAGACCGGGCTTTCTCCATGGTGGCGTGATTGCCGGACTGCTCGAGATTGCCGCGATCATGGCGCTTCACGCGGAACTGGGTGAGGAAGATGCCCGCATCAGGATCAAGCCGGTCAACATCTCGGTTGAATACCTGCGAGGTGGCATCACGGTGGAAACATTTGCGCTCGGTGAAGTGATCCGCGCAGGTCGGCGCATCGCCAATGTTCGTGCCGAAGCCTGGCAGGCCGACCGGACGAAACCACTTGCCAGTTGCTGGATGAACTTCCTGCTCAAGCCGAAAGGCTAGTCCTCGACCACCTTCAAGAGCTTGCGCTCAAGCGGGGAAAGCACGCCAGCAAGATCGTGGCCGCGTTTGAGGACCTGACCTGCCTCGCCGAACAAAGCCCACATGCCTTGCTTGCCGCGCAGCGACGGGCGCTTCTCGATACGGGCAATGGGGCGCTCCGCCGTGCGCTTGAACGCCGCAAAGATGGCGGCGTCCTTGCCAAAATCCATCGCATAGTCACGCCAGAAACCTGCTGCGACCATCCGTCCATATAGATCGAGGATCTTCAGCAATTCTACTCGCTCGAAGCCGACCTGCTGAACGGCACGCACGGCAGGAAAGGGCAGGACACTGCCGGGCGTGCCAGCATCTGGCCCACCCATGCTCAGCGGCGCGTCCTCCGGCCAACCGTCGTTGGCGCGGGCGCGGGCGTTTCGCCGTCATGCGCAGCGATCAACGCGGCGACCTGAGCCTTGAGTTGGGCGACTTCCGCTTCCAGCTCATCAACCCTCGTCCCGCCATTCGGCTCGCAAGGCTCCTTGCAGGGTGTGCCGTAGGGAATAAACTCCTTGAGCCACGTTTCAGCAGGAACGAGCGTCGAGCGGGCTTTCAGGCCAACCATCGTCGCACCCTCTGGCACGTCATCGGTCACCACGGCATTGGCTCCGACACGGGCTCGCGGACCAACCGTGATCGGACCAAGTATCTGTGCGCCAGAACCGATTATCGCGTTGTCACTCAAGGTCGGGTGGCGCTTGCCGGGAACGCCGTTCGCAGGATTTGTTCCACCCAGCGTGACGCATTGATAAATCGTGACGTTGTCGCCGATCTCCGCCGTCTCGCCGATGACGGTGAAGCCATGGTCAATGAACAAGTGCTTCCCGATCTTCGCGCCCGGATGAATGTCGATCGCGGTGACGAAGCGGGAAAAATGGTTGACCAGACGAGCGAGGAAATACAGCTCTGCTTCGAACAGCCAATGGGCGACGCGATGAAAGCCTACTGCCCAGAGGCCCGGGTATAACAGGATTTCCCAGCGCGAACGCGGCGCAGGGTCGCGCGAGCGGATCGAGTCCAGATAGGCGATCAGGCCGTTAAACATGCCCCAATTCTCTCTCTTTCAACCGCCTAAAGCAAGCGCGGCTGGAATTCCCCTGTCCGCTCGGCAAGTGCGTCGCGAACCAGCGATATGGTGACGGCTGATTTACGCTCAAGAGACAGGCGGTCAAGAGTTTCAATCAGCAACTCGATTTCAACATGCGATCGTTCCACTCTGGGCAACAGATAACCCAGTACCTGCTCTCCCAGGACAAGCCCGCGCCGCGCCGAATGTTCCACGACGAGCCCTGCAACTAGCTCGTCGTCGGGAGGGCCGATTTCGATCAGCAAGGCAGATCCAAGGCGCGAGGCCAGATCAGGAAGGGCAACCTTCCACTCTCCCGGAGCCCGGTCGGTCACGAGCAACAAGGGGCGAACGTCAGCCTGAGCGCGGTTCCAGCGATGGAACAGTTCATCTTCCGGCAGCGAATCGGCACCGTCGACAGCCTCGCCAGCCCCGCTTTCGGCAAACCAGCGGGCCAGCAGGCTTTTGCCCGAACGCGGCGGTCCTGCGAGAATGGCCGTGCGGAAGGGCCAGCGATCAGCCGCGTTCAATGCCTCGACCACGGGCGCGAGACTGGGGCCCATGACCACGGTCTCGGCTCCGCGCGCTGTCACCAGCGGAAGGGCGATCTGCGACGACATTTCCCGCTTATACGCTCGAATTGCCGTTTCGGTTACTTGCGGATCGACAGGGCGCCAGCGCCCACCGTGACCCGCCAGCCCTGTGCGCGCAAGGCGGCGGCGAGCGCGTCGATATCGCCAGCGTAGGTTACGCGCATCACCGATGTGCCCCCAATGGCAATGGAGGAAGAGACCGCACTTTTCACGCCAGCGACACTTCGCACGGCAGCCATCCCCGCATCGACCGCCGCACCATCGGCAGTGGCAAACTGAATCGTGACATTCGTCGTGGCAGCCGCGCTTGCACTGGCGGTGGGTGTCGCCACTGGCGCTTCGTCAGGACCTGCCGCCTGAGTCGAGACGGCGACCGGCCCGGCTGTGGCGAGTGTTTGCTCGATAAGCCTTGGATCGATCTCGGCGGCCATGTTCAGGGTCGGGTCCGGCTTCAGCGTGCCGGCAATCAACGCCTGCGTATAGATCCCGTCGAGTCGGGCGATCGCCTGTTCGAGCATCGCGGGAAGTTCCGCTTCGCTCTTTGCGGTCAGGGTGAAAGTGCCAAGGAAACGGTTGTCCGGACCGTATCGCGCAGTGAACGTGCCGTTGACGGGGCCGCCGGGAAATTGCCGTTCCAGCCGGGCGATCGGCATGATCACGTCGGCAGCGCCAAACTCGTCGAGGATCATGCGCCACCAGTTGCGGCTGCGGCGGTCAAGCTGGCCCGCCGTCAACAGCAGCGAATCGGAGCCAGCCCCTGCCGGTCGAACGTAATCGATGGCGCTGCTACCGGTGCGATACTCGGCCCAGGCCTTCTGCCAGGGCGTGCGCGTCTCAAACACGGTGGCAACGCCGCCCTGATAGAGCACGGGGATGACGAGCATGGGCGCCGAGCGTGCCTTGATGCCCGTCATGCCCAGCCTTTCGCCAGTGCGCGCCCGGTCAAAAATCACGCCGAGCGTGGCGATATAGCGACGTGGACCGATCTGCTCACGCTCGACCACCACGGCCGAGACCATCGATTCGATTGTCGAATCATCGAGTCCCGGCGCTGCACCGCCGCTGCCGTTGCTTTCCCACAACTTGGTCCAAGCCTTGCGCTGCGCCTCGCGCCACCCCTTGTTGCGGGCGTCCTCCGCGTTGTCGCCGCTAACGTTGACGGTGATTCCGCGCACCTCATAATCGCCGTTGCTGGCGATCGGTGGTATCCCGCGATCACCCTCGATCTGCGCCACGAGCGCGGCACCGCCGACGCCAAGGACGAGGGCAAGGGCGAGGCCCATGGCCCTGCGGTTCTTTGCTTTTTCGAAAGGCAGGCGCAGGGCGACCAAGGGAACTCCAATTGCAATGAGGCCGCACATTCGGGGACAAACAGGCCTTGCCCTCGGCTTTTGCCCAAAGGCAAGTGGAAATCCAAGCAAGAAAGCGCTAGGCGCGCGGTCCATGAGCGACGACCAGAACAAGCCCGAGAGCTACAGCTACGCCAAGGCCGGCGTGAACATTGCCGCTGGCAACGCGCTGGTGAAGGCCATCGGCCCGCTGGCGAAGGCCACCGCCCGCCCCGGCGCCGACGCCGAACTGGGCGGTTTTGGCGGCTTCTTCGACCTCAAGGCAGCAGGTTACAACGACCCGCTGCTGGTCGCGGGCAACGATGGCGTGGGCACCAAGGTCAAGCTCGCCATCGACCATGACCGCCATGACAACATCGGCATCGACCTCGTTGCGATGTGCGTCAACGACCTCATCGTTCAGGGCGCAGAACCACTTTTCTTTCTGGATTACTTCGCCACCGGCCGCCTCGACAACGGCGTGGCCGAGCGCGTCGTGGCCGGTATCGCCGAAGGTTGCAAGATTGCCGGATGTGCGCTGATCGGCGGCGAAACTGCCGAAATGCCGGGCATGTATGCTGATGGGGACTACGACCTCGCAGGCTTCTGCGTCGGCGCTGTCGAGCGCGGAGAGCAGTTGACCGGAGACCTCGTGGCAGCAGGCAATGTGCTTCTCGGACTTGCCTCGTCTGGCGTCCATTCCAACGGGTACTCGCTGGTTCGCCGTCTTGCTGCTGACAAGGGCTGGAAGCTGGACCGCCCTGCCCTGTTCGACAACGAGCGCCTGCTCATCGACTATCTGATCGAACCGACCCGCATTTACGTGAAGAGCCTGCTGCCCTTCATCCGCTCGGGCCGCATCAACGCGCTGGCCCATATCACCGGCGGTGGCTTGCTGGAGAACGTGCCGCGCGTACTGCCCCGTGGTCTCCACGCGCGTATCAATGCAGACAGTTGGGAGCAGAGCCGTCTGATGGCTTTCCTGCAGGCGCAGGGGAATATCGAGCCCGAGGAAATGGCGCGGACCTTCAACTGCGGGATCGGCATGATCCTGGCCGTTGAACCAGACCAAGCCGATTCGCTGAGCGCGGACCTGACTGCTGCCGGAGAGACGGTGTACCGCGTCGGCGAGATCGTTGCGGGCGATAAGGGTTGCACCGTTACTGGCAGCGTCGAGACATGGTCGGCACGCGAAGCGTGGGAAGCGACGCACCTTGGCTGATCGCATTCCTGTCGCCGTCTTCATCTCAGGCAGCGGGACCAACATGGCCGCGCTGCTTTATGCTAGCCGCGCGGCAGACTGCCCATACCAAATTGTTCTGGTGCTTTCGAACAACCCCGAAGCCTCAGGACTGAAGCTTGCCGAGGCAGAAGGTATCGCCACGTTCTGCCTGCCCCACAAGGGGATCCCGCGCGCCGAGCACGACGCGCTGATGGAAGCGGAAGTGCTGAAGGCGGGCGCCCGCTACATTGCACTGGCGGGCTACATGCGCATCCTCAGCCCCGAATTTGTCGGGCGCTGGGAGGGGCGGATGCTCAACATTCATCCTTCGCTATTACCCAAGTACAAGGGCCTACACACACACGACCGGGCCATTGCGGCAGGCGACAGCCACGGCGGATGCACGGTCCATCTCGTGACGGCCGAACTCGACGATGGTCCGATCCTCGGCCAGACGCCGGTTGCGATCATTCCCGGCGATACTGGCGAGAGCCTTGCGGCCCGCGTCCTGTTTGCCGAGCATCAGCTTTTTTCTCGAACTCTCGCGTCTTACGTTGCCCGTGAAAACAGCGCGGACTGGCTCCTCGAGCAAGTTCGCGCGCTCGCTTTGTCACTCCCTGAAGTCGAGGAACGCGAAAGTCATGGCGCTCCCGGATGGCGCGTCGGCGGCAAGTATTTCGCCTATTTCAACGACCAGCATCACGGCACGCCGCACATCGCGCTGCTGGTAAAGACCAGCGGGCAGGACGAACTTGCTGCGCTGATCGAACAGGACGAAGACTCCTGGTTCCGCCCGGCCTATTATGGTGCAAGCGGCTGGGCTGGACTGATCCTCAACCGCCCAGACGTCGACTGGGATCACGCCGCCGATTGGCTGCGTCGCAGCTGGACTGCAGTCGCTCCGCGCCGCCTTGCGGCAATGTTGGAATTCTGAGGGCATCATGGCGCTCACCACAATCCAGCGGATCTACGCACACGCTGGACTGCAATCGTTTGTAGAGGCCAGCGGAGGCCTTTTCGTCGTTGGCTTCCTCATCAAGCAGGGGCTCAGCCCTTCACTTGCGCTGACGAGTTTCGCTCTCGTCCTGCTCTCGCGCTTCGCCCTGCGCGCGGCGGTCTTGCCGGTAGCCTATGCCTATGGCTTGCGGACGGTGCTGCTTCTCGGCGTCGGGATTCGAGCAGTGTCATTCCTGATGCTGCCGCTCGTTTCCGGGCTTGGCCCGATGCTTGTGGCCTACATCGTAATCTCTGGCCTCGGCAGCGTGCTCTACTGGACCGGTTATCATGCTTACGTCTCTTCCGCTGGTGACAACGATGCAATGGGCAAACAGGTGTCGATTCAGCAGGCGACCACCGCGACCGTAGGAATCGTGGCCCCGGTGGCTGGAGGGTTTCTCCTTTCCTGGGCTGGAACCGTGGCTGGTTTTGCCGTGATCGCAGCAATCCAGTTGCTCGCGGGCCTTCCCCTCATCGGAGCGGCCAATCCTGAAATTCCCCGGGAAGGTCGAGCAGACCCAAACATCGTCAGAAACGGCCGTCGCATCTATTTTGCAGAGGGGCTGCAGTCAGGCTGTTCGGTGGTGGTTTGGAACTTGGCGCTGTTCGTGACGCTTGGCCAGAGCTTCGAGAGTTTTGGCGGAGCGATGGCATTGGCGGGTTTCGGTGCAGCGGCGGGAAGCCTGCTGATCGGCCGTCTGATCGACCGGGGACGCGGCACGCATTCACTTGCGCTTGCCTACGGCTTCGGCGCGGCAGTTCTTATGATCAAAGCCATGGCGTGGTCATCGCCCCTGCCCGCGCTATTGGCGACCGCGCTCGGCGCCATGGCAACGCCAATGCTGGCGACGGCTATGCTCTCGCCGCTCTATGCCATGGCACAGCGCTCAAAGTGCACCCTGCGCTTCAACATGGCCACCGAAGGAGGATGGGACCTCGGATGTTCCACGGCCGCAATCGTGGCTGCCCTGATCCTCACAGGTGGCTTCGGCTACAGCTTGCCCATCCTGCTCGGCCTACTTGGTGTTGCCACGATCGCGTTGGGGTTGACCCGGTGGTATTGCGGCGAGAGCAGCGTTCCAGCCTAGATCTCGTCCGCCTGCACCTGCGGGCGGCTCTCACGCGTGCCGCGATAGCGCACCGAGGGATCGCCGGCGTCCCCTGCGATCACAACGTGGTCGTCATGCACCTCAAGCAACTCGCCGGCGAACGGCATGCCGTCGAACATCGAGTTTCCGACAACGCGGTAACTTACGGTATCGCCAACTTTGAACGTGGCTGCGTCAAAATTGAACTCAAAGGGGCAATCGTCCCCACCCATTCCTTGCATGCGAATCTCCCTTGGCTGTCCGCGTAACAAAAAAGGCCGCCGGAGTGAACCGGCGGCCCAATGAGGTGACCCGTTCGGGGTCGATCAGAATTCGTAGCCCAAGGTGACGCCGTACGTGCGCGGCGGCATCAGGGTACCGCCGATCGTGCGGCTGGTGGCCACTGCATAGCTGCCTGCCCAGACCAGTTCGTTGGTCAGGTTCCGCACCCAAAGGTTGACCGAGGTCCGATCATCAGAGTGGCGATATTTCACGTTCGCATCGACCATCACGTAGCCGTCTGCGGACAGGCGATCGTCGTTGAATTCGGTATGGAACTGCTTTGAGCGGTAGGAAACATTGGTACCGAACATCACGCTCGCACCGCTCGACATGCTGGCAGTGTACGTTGGGTTGAAGTTCAGCGTCCACTTCGGACTCATGCGGGTTGCGTTCCCCGAGAGATCCTGGTCGGGGATCGAACTCCCGCCGGGTCCGAACAGCGCAGCGTTAAGCGGATCCTTTGAGAAGAACTTGGTGAACTTCGAATCCAGATAGGCGGCTGAAGCGTCGATCGACAGACCGGCGACCGGACGCCAGCGCAGTTCGAACTCTGCGCCATAAGCACGCGATTCTGCTGCATTCTCGAGATTGCTGGCGAAGAACGGCGGGTTCGGAATCGGGAAGGTGCGCTGGAACTGCCCGTTCTTCAGCTTCTGGTAGAACACCGCGAGGTTGGTCTGAAGCGAACCGGCGCTGTACTTGATACCACCTTCGAAAGCCTCGACTTTCTCCGGATTCACGAATGGCGTCGTTGCCGTGGCAGAGCGCCGCGAACCAATTTCGGCGGTGCCCGACTTGAACCCGCGCGACCAGTTGAAATAGGCCATCACGTCATCGTTGGGGCGGAACTCGACGCCGAGGGACGGCGAGAAATCATCCCAAGTCTTTGAGGTGTCCCACTGCAAGGTATCGAGCACGAAGCCTGTCGCCGCGGTGCCGATGCCGCTGTTGTTCTTGATCTTGCGCTTTTCCCACGAATAGCGGCCACCAGCCTTGATCGAGAACTGCTCGGTCAAGTCATAAGTGACGTTCGCAAAGACGGCCCAGGTCTCGACATCGAGCTTGCCGTCGAACTGTACGCGATAGGGATCGGTGTTGGTCAGGACGTCGAAGCCGATATGGTTTTCGACGCGGATGTTCTCCTTGAGGTAGAACCCGGCAAACACAGCGTGCAGCTTGTCGGTATCGACGTTGGCCTGAAGTTCCTGGCTGAACTGGTGTTCGAACACCGGCTGCCAGTGGTTGGCACTGGTCCGCACCGCGTTGGTCTGCGCAAGAGGGTAGCCAGCGTACGACGACATGTCGAAATCGTGGAAGAAGATTGCGCGGAAGTTGCGATAGCTGGTCAACGACTTCAGCGAGACTGCGTCCGACGCCGCATAGTCCATGATGCCGGTGAAAGCATACTGCTTGCGATCGTTGATCGGGTCGTAATTGGTGTTGAGGTTGCGCACGTTCTTGGCGAACGATGCCTGGCTGCCATCGGCGTTGGTGCGCTGCCCCAGTGCCGTGAGGCTGGCGACGGTCGTACCTGGGAACGAGACTTCGCGGAACTTGACGGCCAGCGAGCGGTCATTCTCGGTGTGGAGTTCGCCGGTCAGCAGGATCGAAAGCTTGTCCGTCGGCAGGAACTGCAGATGTCCGCGCACCGACCACTGGTTGGCGTTGTCGATCTGGTTGCCAGTGAATTCGTTGATGCCATAGCCGTCGCGATGGATGCGCTGGACGGCGACGCGAGCGCGGACGCCCTCGGCGATCGGCCCGCCGATCGCGGCGTCAGTCTGGATCAGGAAAGCGTCGCCGCCGATAGTCTGGCGGACATAGCCGTCGAGCTTGTCGGTTGGCTTGGCGGTGATGAGGTTGACTGCGCCGCCGGTGGCATTGCGACCGTAGAGTGTGCCCTGAGGCCCGCGCAGTACTTCGACGCGCTCAAGGTCGAACATCGAGCCGAGCTGCGCCTGCGCCAGTCCGACAACTACACCATCGACATGCAGCGCGACCGAAGGATCGACGCCAGGCAGCGAGCTCGACAGACCGATGCCGCGAATGAACAGCTTGGCGAAGTTGAAGTCGTTACCGAAGCTGATGGACGGCACCAGCGCCTGCAGACCTTCAAGGTTGACGGTGTTGTTGGCTGCAAGCTGTTCGGTACCGACGGCAGCGACAGAAAGCGACACGTCGGATAGCGACTGCGCACGCTTCTGTGCGGTCACGATGATCTCGCCGCCGATATCGTCGGCAGCGGCTTCCTGCGCCGCGTCCTGCGCCAAAGCTGGCTGTGAAAGAGCAAAAGCTGCAGCAGCAAACATGCTCGTACGCGCCAAGAGGCGCGCGGAAGCGCGTTGGAAAAACATCAGGCATCCTCCCTGAATGAGCCCGAGGGCCCGCCTGTTCTCGTTTCGGAACAGCTACTTTCATAGCAGTTGTACGCAGGACATACAAAGTTGGTTATTAATGATAACAGATCTTTTGCAATGATGCGTTGCATCCCTGCAACATTGTACAATGGTCCAGCTACCAAGACGCAAACGGGCCGGAGCATCGCTGCTCCGGCCCGTTCATGTTCGATGGCTTGTGCCGATCAGCCGACGATTTCTTCCGGCTTGAAGAAGTAGGCAATCTCGATCGCCGCATTCTCGTCCGAGTCCGAGCCATGGACGGTATTGGCTTCGATCGATTCTGCCAGTTCCTTGCGGATCGTGCCGGGTTCTGCATTTGCCGGGTTGGTCGCCCCCATGATGTCGCGATTGCGCTGCATGGCGTTCTCGCCCTCGAGCACCTGCACGACGACCGGACCCGAGATCATGAACTCGACGAGGTCGTTGAAGAAGGGACGCTCACGGTGAACGGCATAGAAGCCTTCAGCCTGCTCGCGCGACATGTGGATACGCTTCGAAGCGACGACGCGAAGGCCTGCTTCTTCCAGCATCTTGGTAACCGCGCCGGTCAGGTTGCGGCGCGTGGCGTCGGGCTTGATGATCGAAAATGTGCGGGTAACCGCCATGGGACGTTCCTTGCGATATTTGGAATTTCGTTGGGCGCGCCCCTAGCGATGTTTGTGCTGCGGTGCAAGGATAGCGCTTACGGCCCTTCCTTCCACCTGCCACCTTCCTGCCGCCAGTAGCGCCGCTCGACGCCTTCGCGCGTGCCGAGCATGCGCCAGCAACCGCGTGCGTCATCAATACGGGCGGGCGGGAAGAGCAAGAACACGCGCTTGAAGCGTCCCTCGCGCCAAACCCCGTCGGCCAGCGCCATGAACTGCGCGCCATTGGATGGTTCGGGAGTATCCGACAGGAGAATCGGCTGGCGTTCCTCCTGGTCCCCGCCTGCGCGCCCGTTGGCAAGGAACGTCTCGGGCAGCCGCGTCCACAACGCCTCGCTGACACGGCGAAGCTGCGCTTCGTCCTCTGATACAATCAGCAGTCGCTCTCCAGCCGAAAGCGTGTTGCGCGCGATCAGCGGAAGCACCTGTTCTGCAGGATCATTTGACAACTGATAGAAATCGACGCGCATCAGCCTGCCACCTTGCCCTTGCCGCTGCGGCATCGATCGGAACAGAATTTGACGTTGTCCCAATCCCGCTCCCATTTCTTGCGCCAGGTGAACGGCAGGCCGCACGCGGCGCAAGTCTTGGTCGGCAGATCTGACTTGCGCCGCATCTTAGGCATGAAAAATCAGACCTCCAGCACGTCACGGACATAGCGGTCGAGCAGGCGGACACCGTACCCCGTCGCACCCTTGTCCCAAGTCTGGCCCGGCTTGTCGGCCCAGACCATCCCCGCGATATCAAGGTGCGCCCAAGCCACGCCCTTGTCGATGTAGCGCTGCAGGAACTGCGCCGCGGTGATCGAGCCACCAAAGCGGGGCCCAACGTTCTTCATGTCGGCGATCGGGCTATCGATCAGCTTGTCGTAAGCCGCGCCGATCGGGAAGCGCCAAAGCTTGTCGCCACTGCCCTTCCCAGCTGCATCCAGCTTGGCCGCCAGTGCATCATCGTTGCTGAACATGCCGCCATACTCGTGTCCGAGCGAGATGATGATTGCGCCGGTCAGCGTGGCGAGGTCGATCACGGTCTTGGGCGCATACTCCTTCTGGACCCAAGTCAGCGCGTCGCAAAGCACCAGACGGCCTTCGGCGTCGGTATTGATCACTTCGACCGTCTGCCCCGACATTGAGGTCACCACGTCGCCTGGACGCTGGGCGTTGCCATCGGGCATGTTCTCGACCAACCCGCAAACACCAATGACATCAGCCTTCGCCTTGCGCCGGGCGAGCGCGAGCATGGTGCCCGCAACGGCAGCCGCGCCGCCCATGTCCCACTTCATGTCCTCCATGCCGGCCGCTGGCTTGATCGAGATGCCGCCAGTATCGAAAGTCACACCCTTGCCGACGAAGGCGGTGGGCTTATCGGCTTCTGCCCCCTTCCAGCGCATTGCGAGCAGCCTGGGCTCGCGCACCGAGCCTTGGGCAACGCCCAGCAGTGCCCCCATGCCCAGCGCAGTCATTTCAGCCAGACCAAGGACGACGATCTCGACGCCCGTGCCTTCAAGTCGGGCCTTGGCACGTTCGACAAAGCTTTCGGGATAAATGATGTTTGCAGGTTCGGCGACGAGTTCGCGCGTAAACTCGACGCCTTCGGCCAGAGCAGCCTCGATGTCCCAAGCAGCAGCAGTGCCTTCAGGCGCGCCAACCGCCACGATCTCTGTCAGTGAAGGCTTCTGCTCCTGCGCCAGCTTCGTGCGATAGACATCATGCCGCCAGGCGCGAAGGCGCGCACCAAACAGAACCGAGGCAGCCTCTGTCCCGGTCAGACCCGTTCCAGTGAAGTCGATCGCCAGACCCGCTTCGCCCGAGGTCAGGTACTTGGCGGTGAGCGCAGCACCTGCCTTCTCGAGGTTGGCAGTGCGCTCTGCCGCGTCAGCCTTGCCTAGCCCGGCAAGGGCAAGACGCTTCACACCGCCTTCCCCCGCAACAAAGGCCTCGAACACTTGTCCGGTCTTCCCACTAAACCGCGCCACAGCCGCCCCTTCGCGCACCACCGCATCCAGGTCTGCTGGAAGCATATCCTGCGTCACCAACCGGGTGACGAGACGGGGGAGCGGGGCATCGCTGGTGCGGAACACGACCTTCATGGGAACTCCTGTCGGAAAGACGTCACGCTTTGACGCGTATCGGCTAGCGTGAAAAATGTGGAATTGCAGTTAGGGTGCACTGGTGCGATAGGCAACCCATGCAACCCGCCCGGCGGCCGCAGCCGCAAGCCCTTTATCGACGCTTGCGCCTTGCGCGTCTTGCAGCCACCCCTTCAGCGCTGGCGCTGTTGTCCTGCCTTGCGCCATACGCGCAAGCGCAAGAAGCACCACTGGCATCGCCTGCTGGCGACGAATCGTCTGTTGACGATCAGGTGCGCTTCGAAGCCGACAAGGTTCGGTACGACAGCAACGCCGAGAAGGTCTTTGCCGACGGCAACGTCGTCCTGCGCCATGAGACGCAGACCGTGCGGGCAGACAACGTGACGTGGGATCGGAATACCGGCCAGATCCTGGCCACGGGCAACATCCGCTTCGTCGATGAAGACGGCAACATCGTCTATACCGACAAGGTCGAACTGACCGACGAGTTCAAGGCAGGGGCGATTGAGGATCTGCTCGTGGTCCTGCGCACGGGCGGGCGGCTGGCCGCAGAGCGTGGCACGCGCGACGAATTCGGCAATATGACGCTCGAGAACGCTGCCTACTCGGGCTGTGCGGTTGAAGACGGCAAGGGTTGCCCGAAGAAGCCGAGTTGGGAAGTGACCGCAGCCCGCGTCTACTTCGACGCAAAGCAGAAGCGGGTAAAGTATAAGGGCGCGACACTGCGCATGTTCGGCGTGCCGATCCTGCCGCTGCCGGGCCTTGGCCACACATCGGACTTCCGCGCTGAAACCGGCTTGCTCATCCCTGATTTCCGCCTTGGCGCCGCCAACGGCGCAGAAATCAGCGAGACTTGGTACTGGCGCATCGCCGACAACCGCGATCTTGCCGTGACCGGCACGTTCTACACCGGTTCGCTCCCGATGCTGACCGCCAAGTATCGACATCTTACCGATCTTGGCGCGTTTCAGGTTACCGGCTACGCCACCCGCAGCTCGCGCATTCCGCTTGGCAGCACATCGACCGGAACGGCGAATGCCAGCCAACAGTCGTGGCGCGGCTATATCGAGGCGAACGGCAAGCTGCAGTTCTCGCCGCACTGGAGCCTGACGGGCAACGGCCGCCTGGCCTCTGACCGCACGTTCCTGCGTCGCTACGACATCAGCCGCGATGACCGGCTGCGCTCCTCCCTCAACCTCGAGCGAATCGACGACGACAGCTATCTATCTATCGCTGGCTGGGTGACGCAGACCGTGCGAGTCAACGATCCACAGGGCATGGTGCCTCTGGCCCTTCCCGCAATCGACTACCGTCGCCGCATGACTTTCGATGGGGTTCCCGGCAGGTTCGAGTTCGAGGCCAACAGCCTCGCCATCCTCCGCACCGCAGGACAAGACAGTCAGCGAGCCTTTGCAAAGGCGCAGTGGGACCTGCGCACGATAACTGGCCTTGGTCAGGAAGTGACTTTGACCGGATTGGTGCGAGGTGATGCCTATCACAGCGCCGAGAACGAACTCACCACGACCGCTGTCTATCGCGGCCTGCCAGGATGGCAGGCACGCGGCATCGCCACTGCCGCACTTGACGTGAAGTGGCCATTTGTCGGCGGCGTGTTCGGCGGCACACAGGTTTTGACCCCGCGCTTTCAGGTTGTTGCTACTCCAAGCGTGCGCAATTTCGAGATTCCGAACGAAGATTCACGCTCGGTCGATCTTGAAGACACGAACCTGTTCGCGCTCAGCCGGTTTCCCGGCCACGACCGGATCGAGGATGGCGTGCGCTTCACCTATGGCTTCGACTGGAGCTTCCAGCGGCCCGGCTTGCGCATCACTTCGACCATCGGCCAGAGCTATCGCCTGTCAAAGCAGGACACGCTCCTGCCAGACGGGACGGGCCTCACGAACCGGGCATCTGACTACGTCGGCCGCACCACCGTGCGTTTCGGCGACATCATCAAGTTCACGCACCGGTTCCGGCTCGACAAGGACAGCTTTGCCCTGCGGCGCAACGAGTTCGACGCCACCATCGGCAACCATCGTCGCTACATCGAGGCAGGCTATCTCAAGCTGAACCGAAATGTGGTCTCGACATTCGAGGACCTGCAGGATCGCGAGGAGTTGCGCTTTGCAGCACGCACCCCGATCACTCGCACCTTCTCGGTGTTCGGTTCGGCCATCGTCAACCTGACGAACCGCGACGAGGACCCTACGCGCACCTCGGATGGCTTCCAGATGCTGCGTCATCGCATCGGCGTCGCCTACACCGACGACTGCCTTGACCTTTCGTTCACATGGCGGAGGGATTACGTCAACATTGGCGACGCCGTCCGCGGCAACTCATTCCAAGTGTCGCTCTCGCTCAAAAATCTTGGGGTGAAGTAGCGACGATGCCATTCGATGGCGAGTTGCGGTTGCAGACTATTGCCCTTTTGCGTCCGATGCGCCACTCAGCTTGGGTTAAGCCGTGCGCGGCCAGAGAACCGGAATAACAGAAGGCCGCCATCCGAGCGCCAGTTCGACAGGACCAATTCCAAGACCATGACGTCCAAGCTGTACATCACCCGCAAGGCGATTTCGCGCACGCTGGGTTCCACCGCGATGGCGCTTGCCGCCTTCTCATCGGCCGCAGCGCCGGTCCTCGCGCAAGGTGCCAACACTCCGCTGAACATCCCGGCGAACCCGACGATGTTCGGCACAAACGATCCGAATGTGCGACGCGCCACTGCGATCATCAACGGCGAAATCGTCACCGGCACCGATGTCGAACAACGCCTGGCGCTGATCGTATCGGCCAATGGCGGCAAGATCGATGCCGAGGAAAAGGAACGCTTGCGCATGCAGGTGCTGCGCAACCTCATCGACGAGACGCTGCAGATCCAGGAAGCCAAGGCGGCTGACGTCCCTGCTGACGATGCTCAGGTTGACGCAACTTATGAGCGCGTTGCCACCCAAAACTTTGGCCAGTCCCCCGAAGCGATGGAAAAGTATCTGGCGCGCATCGGCTCTTCGGCAACATCGCTCAAGCGACAGATCCGTGGCGAACTGGCTTGGCAGAATCTGCTCCGCCGCAACGTCCAGCCGTTCGTGAACATCTCCGAAGGCGAAGTTCAGGAAGCGATCCAGCGCCTGCAGGCGTCCAAGGGCACCGAGGAATACCGCATCGGCGAGATATTCCTCTCGGCGAACGACGAGAACAAGGCTCAGGTTTTCGCGAACGCAGAAAAGATCGTCGAGCAACTCAAGCAGGGCGGCAGCTTCGTGGCTTACGCGCGCCAATACTCCGAAGCGTCGACCGCTTCGGTCGGCGGTGACCTTGGCTGGATTCGCCTTGCCCAGCTTCCGTCAGAACTTGGCGCGGCCGCCGGAACCATGGCACCCGGTCAGTTGGCAGGGCCTGTCGAAATTCGCGGTGGCTTCTCGATCCTGTACCTGATCGACAAACGTCAGGTGCTGACCGCGGACCCGCGCGATGCCCTGCTCAGCCTCAAGCAGATCTCGATCGAATTTCCCAAGGGCACGACCAGCGATGTTGCAACGAAGCGTGCCGCAGAGTTTGCAGCGACGGTGAAAGCGATCAAGGGCTGTGGCGATGCTGAGGCTCAGGCCAACAAGATCGGGGCAACGGTGGTCGCCAATGACCAGATCAAGGCACGCGATCTACCGGGCGCGCTGCAGGAAACCCTGCTAAACCTGCCCGTCGGCCAGACCACGCCGCCCTTCGGTTCGATCGAGGAAGGCGTGCGCGTGCTGATGCTCTGCGGTCGCGATGATCCGCAGGTGACCAGCGGTCCGAACTTCGACGAAATGATGGCCCAGATGGAAGATGACCGCGTCAATAAGCGCGCTCAGACCTATCTGCGCGACCTTCGACGCGATGCGGTCATCGAATACAACTGATCGGCGTCATCCGGCAGCGGAAAGCAATTCGACCGCTGCCGGACCATCTTCAAGAAAAGCAATCAGCCCGCGTTCATGCCGTGACAGCCAGCGCGAAGCGCGTGGTAGGCGCAATTTCTTGCGCCATTCCTCCTGACCTTCGACCAATGCCAGAACGGCGGGGTGCACGTAACTCTTGCGCGCGATTGCAGGCGTGTTGCCGAGATGGTCTGACACCTCCTCCAGCAGCCCTTTCAGAGGCATGCGCTCCTTGGCATTTGCGAGCACGGCAAAACCCAGGACACTGGCGCGCCATGTACGGAAGTGCTTGGCGGTAAAGTCCTCGCCCATGACTTCACGCAGCCACGCATTGACCTCTGCCGATCCGACTGGACAGGCACAGCCGGTTTCGTCGAGATACTGAAACAGGTGCTGCCCAGGCAGATCCTGCATCTTGCGCACGAAACGGACCAGACCACGGTCGGTAACGCGCATCTCCTGCTCCTTACCGGACTTCGCCCTGAAACGCAGACGCAGGACCTGTCCCTTCACCTCGGCGTGCCGCATCCGCAAGGTCGTTGCCCCGAAGGTGCTGTTGGCTCGCACATAAGCTTCATTTCCGATGCGAATGCCTCCGGTGTCGAGCAGGCGCACGATACTGGCAATACAGCGGTCACGGGTCAGGGCGCGGCAAGCCAGTTCTTCCTCCACCCGCGCGCGAACCAGCGGGAGAAGGCGTCCGAAAACAGCGCAACGGTCAAATTTCTCGCCTTCACGTTCAGCGCGAAAATCTGGGTGATAGCGATATTGCTTGCGCCCTTTGGCATCGACCCCTGTCGCAAGAATATGGCCGTTGGCGGCAGGACAATACCAGGTTTCGGTGTAAGCAGGAGGCAACGCAATCGCATTGAGTCTCGCAATCTCCGCCGGATCGCCAACCCTTTCACCGCGTGCGTTGATATAAACCCAACCCTTTCCCCGTCGCTTTCGTGTGACGCCGGGAAGGTTGTCATCGACATGCACGAGGTTTGGCGCTTTTCTCTCCATATGGCGGCGAACGGATACAGTACCCTTGCGGTTCCTCCGATGAGTCCTCAATATAGTATGCAAGACTAACGATTTTCGAAGGAGCCCCGGATGTCCGAAGAATATGTTCCACCCAAGGTCTGGACTTGGGACAAGGCGAACGGGGGGGCCTTCGCCAGCGTCAACCGCCCGATCGCCGGGCCCACGAGCGAGCGCGAGCTTCCGGTCGGCAAACATCCCTTTCAGGTCTATTCACTTGGCACGCCCAATGGCCAGAAGGCCACGATCATGCTGGAAGAGCTGCTGCAGCTCGGCTTTACCGAGGCCGAGTACGACGCTTGGCTGATCAAGATCTTCGACGGCGACCAGTTCACTTCGGGCTTCGTCGACATCAATCCGAACTCGAAGATTCCGGCGATGGTAGACCGTTCTGGCCCGGAGCCTTTCCGCGTGTTCGAATCGGGTGCGATCCTGATGCACCTTGCAGAAAAGTTCGGCGTACTGCTGCCAACCTCAGGCCCTTCCCGCGCTGAATGCCTATCCTGGCTGTTCTGGCAGGTCGGCTCCGCACCCTTCATCGGTGGCGGATTCGGCCACTTCTACAACTACGCTCCGATCAAGATCGAATATGCAATCGACCGCTATGCAATGGAGACCAAGCGCCTGTTCGACGTCGCAAACCGCCAGCTTGCCAGGACGCGCTTCCTTGCCGGTGATGACTACACCATTGCCGACCTCGCCACCTACACCTGGTTCGGCAACATCTACCGCGGCGAAGCCTATGGCGAGGCCGCGACGTTCCTTTCGATGCATGAGTACGAGAACGTGGGCCGCTGGGTTGCCGAGATCGACGCCCGTCCCGGAGTATTGCGTGGTCGCTTGGTGAACTCACAGAAAGGCATTGCCGAACGCCACGATGCCAGCGATTTCGATGCGCTGCCTCCCGAAAAGCTGCAAGGCATCGTCAAGGGTTTCTGAGTCAGGACGACCGCGGGACGGCAAGCCGGTAGGCACTGTCCCGCAAGTCCCTTATCCCTCTTTTCAAGCGCGCCGACCACGCTATAAGCGCGCCTCCTGTTGGGGCGTCGCCAAGTGGTAAGGCACCGGTTTTTGGTACCGGCATTCGCAGGTTCGAATCCTGCCGCCCCAGCCAGTTTCCAAAAAAGTGCCGACAGAACTGGAAGCAGGGGCCACCTTTCGCTCCCGCAGGGAATCCTTGTCGCACATGTGCGTCCCATGGCCGTGCGTGTCAGAACATGGTGAATAGGCCTGTCGAAGGCGGGCGCCACAAAGTGGGCATGACGTATTCAATCGACTCTGCTGCCGTGCATTCGGCGCCGCGCGACATGCTGTCCGCAAATGTGCCCTTACGACTAACAGGAAATAGAAAAAAGCGGGTCTGCGATGCAGACCCGCTTCTTCCTTTTCAGCCCATGATCGTCAGATCAGAACTTTATGCTGGCTCCGACGCCTGCACCGAAGGCGTCCTTCGAGAAGCCAACGTTCGCGCCGATGCCAACACCGCTCGAGGTGACGGCCTGCGCGCGGATCGCCGCGGCCCACTGGCCCTCGAAGGTACCGACGCCACCGGACAGGCCCGATTCGCCATTGGCGAGGTTCAGCGGAGCTGCCGTCGAAGCGAAGCCCATGGCAACACCCTGGAAGGCCTTGCGGTTGTTGATCTGCAACTGCCCGAAAGTGCTTTCAAGTGCGCTGACCCGGTTGCCCAGCGTGCTGAGCGCGGTGTTTGTCGCGAACAACTGCTGGCCGGTGACCGCATCGGTCGACGTGGCCGAGAGCGTGGCGTTGGCAAGGCCAGAGATCTTGCCGGCATTGCCGGAGTTGATCGTGACGCTGCCTGCCGAGATCGCGCCATTGGCCGAGACATAGTTGCCGGTGACCGTGAAGTTGCCGCCAACCGAAGCGTTCCCAGCAATGCTGGCGGTTCCACCAACGGTGAGGTTGGTGCCAACGCCCGTCGTGCCGGTGGACACCAGCGAGGCGCCCGTGACCGTTCCGGTGCTGGTCGAGATGTTGCCAGACACCGTGAAGTTGCCGCCAACCGAGGCATTGCCCGTCGTCGAGAGCGTGGTCGTGGCAATGTTGCCGGTGTTGGTCAGGCCGTTGGTAGTCGTCGCACCCGTGACCGCCAGCGCACCGCCGACAGAGGCATTGCCCGAAGTCGACAAGGTCGCCGTCGAGATATTGCCCGTGTTGGAGATGTTGCCGGTGTTGCTGATGCCCGCCGTGGTCGTCGCACCCGTCACGTTGAGGGTGTTGTTGACCGTAGTTGCACCGTTCAGCGTGGTTGCGCCGGTCACTGCCAGCGTACCGCCAACCGAGGCTGCACCGGTGGTCGACAGGGTCGTTGTCGCGATGTTGCCAGTGTTGGTGATGCCATTGGTGGTGGTGGAGCCGCCAACGGTAAGGTCGCTGTTCGCGCCGACCAAGGTCACGTCGCCGGTGACGTTCTGGTTGCCCGTCTGCGTCAGGTTGCCGACTAGGGCAACGTTGCCGTTCTGGGTCAGCGTACCGTTGTTGGTAGCGCCGGCCAGGGTCGTCGCACCGGTCACGTTCAGGGTGTTGTTGATGCTGGTCGCGCCGTTGGCAGTCAGAGTGTTGTTGACAGTCGTTGCGCCATTGAGCGTCGAGGTGCCGTTAAGTGTGGTCGCTCCATTCGAGGTTAGGCCACCGGAGCCTGCAACAACCGTGGCGCCCGAGATCGTTCCCGAAGCGGTCACGTTCTGCGAGTTCACGTTGGTGGCGTTGACCGTCGTGATGTTGCCGGTTCCAGCCGTAACGGTGCCGAAGTTGCCGTTGGCACCAGCGACAGTACCCGTGGTGGTGGTGATGTTTCCGCTCAGAGTGCTGATGTTGCCAGACTGCGTGCTGATCGAACCGGTGGTGCTTGCGATCGAGCCTGCACCGGTGGTGATGTCGCCACCGCTGGTGCTGATGTCGCCTCCATTGGTTGCAACACCACCGTTGAGCGACGACAGGCCCGTCACCGTCAGCGCGCCGCCTACAGTGGCATTGTTGGTTACTGCCAGACCGCCGGTGGTGGTCGTGCCGCTGTTGTCGATGGTGGTCGAGTTGACCGTCGTGATGTTGCCGGTGGTTGCGTTCAGTGCATCGACATTGTTGATGTCATCGCCGTTCATGTTCAGGTCGCCGGTCAGCGAAGCGCCTGAAGCCGTCACTGCGCCGGTGAACGTACCGTTGCCGGTGTTGTCGACCGTGAAGGTGGTGCCATTGGTCGTGTCGGACACGGTCATGCCGTTATTGTCCAAGACGACTGTCGTCGACGCGGTACCGCCATGCAGGGTGAGGTCGGTATTGGTGATCTGCACATAGCTGCCACCAACGGCGTTGTCGGCATCAAGCGTCAGCGAACCGCTGCTGCCGGAGACAGAACCAGTCGCGATGTTGCCAGCGTTGGTCAGCCCAGCGGTGGTGGTAGCGCCTGAGACGTCAAGCGTATTGGCCGTGATTGTACCGCCGGTAACATCACCCGTCAGGTTGCCCGTAACGTCACCGGTGAGATTGCCCGTGACATCGCCCGTCAGGTTGCCCGTGACGTCGCCAGTCACATTGCCGGTCACATCGCCGGTCAGGTTGCCCGTCACATCACCCGTGACGTTGCCGGTCAGGTTGCCGGTAACATCACCGGTCACGTTTCCGGTGACGTCGCCCGTCAGGTTGCCGGTAACATCGCCGGTCACGTTTCCGGTGACGTCGCCCGTCAGGTTGCCCGTGACGTCGCCCGTCACATTGCCGGTAAGAGTACCGCCGCCAAGATTGATGTTGCCACCGCCCGTCGTGATGGTTCCACCGCCCGTGCTGACACCGCCACCGCCGGTTTGCACATCGCCGCCTGCAGTCAGAAGGTCACCGCCAACGGTCGTGAAATCGCTGCCAGCAGAGGTAGTGGCGGTCTGCGCCAAGGCAGGACCGGCCATGACCACTGCAATGGGCAGAGTCGTGCTGCGCAACAACTTCGTCTTCAAATTCGCCATGTTAACCTCCCGGTATTTGGGCGCAAAAAATCGCTTCGCGAAATGCGAATTATTCAATGACAGCAGTAGTCATCCATTTCTTCTCGAATTAATATCTCCGAGAAGAATAAATAACTAATACCCATTCAATTTTTTCAAAGTGATGATTATCACCGATGCCTTAAGATCATCGCTTCAAAATGGATTGATCTTGATCTATTTCGGATGTCCCCTCACATTTTAGCGAGGTTAACTTGCCGCATGGCGAAGCCGAGTCAACGTTGATTGCCAGCTCTGACGCAGTAATTACATCGGTTTTGAACTTTGAACGGATGGAAAACCCGGGCGCTGATTGAGAAAGCCCCACGAACTAGGCCTAACTTTCGACATATTCGACCGCAGAGCGGTCAACATAAAATCCAGATTGGAGCAGTTACTCGCTGCCTATCCTGCGTCGCAGCATGGCGCACTCGGATCATTGCAGCTTAAAGGATTGATGTGGATGGAGGCGATTTCCCGACATGCTGCCTCGGGCGGCAACCGGCGGATTATCGAAAGGAACGAATTGTGACTTTTTCGGGCAGAATGCAGATACTTCTATCTGCCTTAGCCATGCTTGGCTCCACGGCAGCCAGCGCGGCCGGCTACGTCAATGATCGCAAGCAGTGGCTCTCGATGAAGCCCGAGGCCCGCGCCGCCTATGCCCAAGGGATGAACGACAGCCAGAATTTCATCTATGCTGATGACACGCTGGCCGAAGCCATGGTCAAGCGTGGCCGCACCAAGTGCCTGCTTGACCTTAAGACGGGGGCCGACACCCTCGCCGAGAACATCACCTTCATGTACAAGAACAACGACTACATGAGCCTGCCGCCATCTGCGATGTACATCATCACCATGGCCAAGATGTGCAAAGTCTACATCGATATCGAACGATCGACGTTCGGCTTGGGACCATCCTGAAGCATCTGCCGCGGAATCACTTCTTGTGGCAGCGGTTCCTCTTGCCGGCTGACTGCAGCGAATCCAATTTCCGCCGGTAGGTGCACCAGCCGGGCAAGCGTTGGCTCTGCGTCTCTCCATGGCTGCCTTGCCAGGATTTGCCGGCTCATCTCTCGTACAACTGGCCGTGGAGAAGTCCGGCAACATGCTGGCCGTCTTATGCACCAAGCTTGACTTTCGCCTGCCTCTGCCCCTAGGGCCCGCACCGAAAACCGGGGCTTACGCCCTGCTCATCCATCCCGTTTCGCCGAGTCCTGTCGAAGGGCGTCTTGAGGATCCACCCTGGCAGGGTGGAGGAGTGTATCCATGGCCAACGTAACCGTGATCGGCGCCCAGTGGGGCGACGAAGGAAAAGGCAAGATCGTCGACTGGCTCGCAAGCCGGGCCGACGCCGTCGTCCGCTTCCAGGGCGGGCATAACGCCGGTCACACGCTGGTCGTGGGAGATCAGGTTTACAAGCTCTCCCTGCTGCCCTCGGGAATCGTTACCGGCACGCTGTCGATCATCGGCAACGGTGTCGTGCTTGATCCATGGGCGCTCAAGGCCGAGATTGAGAAGCTCACGGCCCAGGGCGTAGAAATCGATGCAGATAACTTCGCCATTGCCGACAACTGTCCGTTAATTCTGCCCCTCCATCGCGACCTTGACGGGTTGCGCGAACAAGCTGCTGGCGCTGGCAAGATCGGCACGACTGGCCGCGGCATCGGCCCTGCCTATGAAGACAAGGTCGGCCGCCGCGCCATCCGCGTATGCGACCTTGCCCACCTTGATGCGCTGGATTCCCAGCTGGATCGCCTTTGCGCCCACCACGACGCCTTGCGCGCAGGCTTCGGCCAGCCTCCGGTCGATCGCGAGGCACTGATCAACGAACTTCGCGAAATCGCACCTTACGTGCTGCAATTCGCCCAACCCGTGTGGAAACGCCTCAATCAAGTTCGCAAGGCAGGAGCACGGATCCTGTTCGAAGGCGCTCAGGGCGTGCTGCTCGACGTTGACCACGGCACTTATCCGTTCGTAACCTCGTCTAATACGGTTTCCGGCACTGCTGCATCCGGCTCCGGCCTCGGGCCTTCGTCGACCGGATTCGTACTGGGCATCGTCAAGGCTTACACCACCCGTGTTGGTTCGGGCCCCTTCCCGACCGAGCTCGAAGACGAGGTGGGGCAGCGCCTAGGCGAACGTGGCCATGAGTTCGGCACGGTCACCGGGCGCAAGCGCCGCTGCGGCTGGTTCGATGCCGTGCTCGTCCGCCAGTCCTGCGCCATTTCAGGCGTCACCGGCATCGCGCTGACCAAGGTCGACGTGCTCGACGGGATGGAAAAGGTGAAGATCTGCACCGGCTATCGCCTGCGCGGCAAGGTGCTGGATTACTTCCCCAGCCACGCCGCCGATCAGGCCGAAGTTGAGCCAATCTACGAGGAAATGGACGGCTGGGCGGGCACCACCGCTGGTGCACGTTCGTGGGCAGACCTGCCCGCACAGGCGATCAAGTACATCCAGCGCGTCCAGGAACTGATCGAAACGCCCGTCGCGCTTGTCTCCACCAGTCCCGAGCGCGAAGACACGATCCTGGTGCGCGATCCGTTCGTCGACTGAGAGTTTCTGGCAAGCTTGGTCTTGGGAGCAGGACGGGTCTCGCGTAATCTCGCGCGATGTCCCGCTCCGTCCTGACAATCATTCTTCCGCTGGCCTTGCTGTTGCAGGGCCAGGTTGGATCACGCGCCGAAACTTGGGCCATTTCCGCCGAGGATGTGTCGTCGGTCCGCGTCGAAAAGGCAGCGCGACGCCTCTTGCTGCTCGATGAAAACGGTCGGCCACTCCGCATCATCAACGGAATCCAGCTTGGCGGAGATCCGGTAGGTGCAAAGCACTTCGAAGGTGACGAACGGACGCCCGAAGGTCGCTATGTGATCGACTATGCCAACCCGTCGAGCAGCTATCATCTGTCGCTGCACATCTCATATCCGGCCCCCCGGGACCGCGCTTTTGCCGAATCGCTTGGGGCATCTCCCGGTGGCCAGATTTTCATCCACGGACAGCCAAACTCACTCGAAAGCGGACGCATGGTGGGTGACTGGACCGATGGCTGCATCGCGCTTTCCAATCAGGAAATTGAGGAATTGTGGGAGCTTGTGCCAGATGGAACGCCGATCGAAATCGTGAATTAGTCCAATTTCGAAGCAATCAATCTTGACCTGATCCTCATTTGTTCCACTCATGTTCGCGCTAAGTGTGATTACTGAGGAACAATCGCGATGACACTGGATCAGGCAGCTGCACGGTTCGATTTCGCATGGAACGACGATGCCTATCGGTCGGAAGTTTGCCCGACAGGGGCTGACGTGGCGTGGCTAAGCCCTTGCTCGCCGCTGGCGGTTTCGATCTTCGCTGACCGGGCATACTTGCGCATGGAGATGGCTGAAGATGCGGCTGCAGCAGGCCTGCGTGTTGCTCGCACGGGAGAGATCGCCTCGCTGCTGGCCTCCGCCTCAGAACATCCGTTGGGTGATCTCGTGCTCATCGATTGCCCGGTGCTCGAAGCGGCCGAGATGGCAGCCCTTTCGCTGCTCGATGTGCGGGTTGCGAAGAGCGGTGCACATTTGGTGGTGTCAACCAGCATGGGCTCGCTTGATGACGTATTCGGTTGCCTGGATCAGTCCGCTGCGCAGATTCTCGTCAGCCCCAGCCGTGCCGAACGCGTGATTGCGCTTGGCCACATCCTCTCGATGCCAGAGATGGCCGCTCGCGGCGGGCGCGTGCGCGAACTTTCCGACCACGACCGGATGTCGCTCCTGCGGCTTACCCAGCAGGTGGGCGCGATTGCGCAGCGTCTGGAGTCCCTTTCCGGGTCAGGTACGGAAACCAGCAGGGTCGAAGCATCAGCTTTCGCTTTCGATGCCACGGGAGAACGAGATCGTGCCACGCAGCGTCTCGTTCGCGGGAAGCGCGCATCGCTTCCCGATCCCCGCCTGGTCCGCAAGATCATCCGCCAACGCCAGTTGCGCGCCCGGTTTTTCGAGGGCGACCTGTTTGCTGATCCTGCATGGGACATGCTGCTCGATCTCACGGCGGCGCGGTCGGAACACAAACGTGTGTCGGTTACCTCGCTGTGCATCGCGTCCGGCGTGCCGCCCACAACCGCGTTGCGCTGGATCAGCCAGATGACGGATGCCGGCCTGCTGTGCCGAGCCGAGGACGCCACGGACCGTCGTCGTGCCTTCATTGCGCTATCCGACACGGCGGCCGAGCACATGGCACATTACTTCGCGGAGATCGAAGCCGCGGCTTTGCCATTGTGAACCGGAGCGTTGCACAAGTCTGACAGCAAGCTCTGCCACCAGACATGCTCTCTTCGGCGCTTACTACCGGTGCGCACACCCGATAGCGCAGCACCGCACAACACTATGCTGTAGGTTGGCGCGGTAAACAGCTTGTTGCAGGTACCGATGACCACCACCACGTCCAACGTCCATTCATTCTATGACCTTCGCGCATTCGCAGCCGATGTCCGGTTTGGCGATGCCACGGATGCAGATGTGATAACCGGTTGGGCCGCCGATAGCTGCGCCTTGCCCTTGTCTCAAGGTCCGGTTGCAGTACTTGCAGCGAGGATCGCGCCGAAGGGCAACCACGCGGGGCTGGAAGCGGATGAGTTCGTCTTCGTTCTCGAAGGAAAACTGACTCTTGTAAAAGGGAACCACTCGGTTGCTTTGCCCCGTAATGCCAGCGCAGTGATTCCCGCTGGGAAGCCCTTCGCCTGGCAGGCTGCAGTGGGTACGACGGTAATCATCATGCGTTGCGGCAGCGGTCCGGCTGGAGCGGAAACAATCGTCCCCATCGATGAAAGCATGGACCTTGTTCCCTCCGGGCCGCCGCTTGCTGAATTGCTGGTCGGCGCAACGCCATCATGCCGGAATTTTACAGACTACCGCTCTGCCAATGGCGAGTTTGTGTGCGGCACGTGGGATTCAACACCCTATCATCGCCTTAGCATGCCCTATCGGCACCATGAATTCATGCACCTGCTGGAGGGTGACGTAACTTTCGTCGATGGCAATGGACGCGAGGCAACCTTTTCGCGGGGTGACGCCTTTCTCGTAGAGATGGGCGCACATTGCTCGTGGGAAAGCCGAAACCACGTGAAGAAGGTCTATGCCATCTACCGACCCGCCGCCTGAGGACAGCTAACGCTCAACTCGAAGCGCAGCGCCGAAAACGGTCAGGCTGGTGGATCAGAGGCCGATGCACTTGCAGCGCCCGAAGGGATTGCGAGTACGCCACGCAGTTTTTTGAGCAAGACGGCATTGCTATCACTCGGCGCGATCGTATCCCAGAAGTCGCCATCAGCGTTGTAGAGATAGGCGTTTGTCGTGTGTTCTATGCGGTACGTGCCGTCGGGTTGGGCACGCCTCTCGACAAACACGCCGGCATTGTCGGTCACCCGGTTGACCACCTCGGCACTTCCGGTCAGCGCGATGATGGATTGGCCAAGTGACTTGACGAAGGCTGCCAACCTTTCGTGCGTATCGTGCTTCGGATCGACGGTGATGAAAACGATGGGCAACTGTTGCGGCGCAAGTCGCATTTGCCTGCGCAGGTCTGCCAGGCGCAAAAGCATGGTCGGGCATCGATCAGGGCAAGCGGCATAGCCGAAGTAGGTTATGTAAGGACGCCCCTTGAGGCTTGATCGCGTGAACAGCGTACCGTCGGTTGCAACCAGCTGATAGTTGCCTTTGGTATCGACGCTGGTCTCAGCCACCTGCTTGTCATTGCCATGACAAAACACGACGAAACCTGCCGCAATGACAAGCACCAGCAATACCAAAAAGGGCAAAGCTCTTCGCATTCTCTCCGACTGTTCGTTGCGGCCCGTTATCTCACGATGCCACAGATAACACTGACAGCCATCAGACATATGCGAAGGCACACAATTCAGTCGGATTTAACGATCGCGTAAACGAGTGAGACCGTAGCCATCGGGCCGATGTCGGTTGCCCAGATGCTCCGTCCATCCTTGCGCGAAAGCCTGCCACCAGAAATGGCCTTCACCCCATTTGCGCTGTTGGAGGCTATGCGCGCTTCAAACCTTACCGGGACTGGACGCGCATTGCGAACCGTGAGCCGAACGGTCATCGATCGCTCGTCGGCTTTGATTTCCTCTGCCGAGGCAGTAACTTGAGTTGCCTCAGAGAGCAGGATTTCCACGTCCTCGCCCACCGCGCGATCAGGCAGACCGCCCTCCCCCGAGAGCAGCACTGCATCGCCATGCGCTTCGAACACGGTAAGCGGACCACCCGGCAGAGGGAGGCCGAGCCCATCCTCCTTGCGGTTGCGGGTGCGCAGAATCTGGCGGACTTCGTTGACGTTGTCTTCCCAGACTTCGGCCCGGTAGAGCGCTTCCATCTTCACGCCCACCTTCTGAGCGAGGGCCACCTGCTTCTGCGCATTGGCGGCGACGGTAACGGGCACAGGCACGCGGTAAAGCTTCAGATCGCCCAAGCCCTCCTGCTGCACCGTGACCGGGGCGTTCATAACTGCGTCGTTCCGGCGCTGTGCGGTCACAACGATGTCCGCCATTTCCATCGCAGGGGGAGCCGGTGCCGGCATCGCCAAAGCAGGAGGTGGGACAGGGACGGGCGCCACTGGCGATACAGCACATTGCAGCACCAGTTCCCCTCCCGCAGGCTTGACCCCTTGGTCGCTGTCCTCGCGATTGACCTCCCCAGCGATTACCGCAGTCTCAGCATCGGCAAAACTGGTCGAATCGCTGCTTGCCAGCGTGACCCAGGCCGATAGATCGGCGGTGCGGCCATCAGGATTCATGTGGATCACATAGTTCGATTGCCAATCGAACCCCCAGGCCAGATACGACAGCGACAGAGTTGCCTTCTGCGCCACAGGACTGTCCGTCTCGACGGAGAGCGTCGGCCGCGCCGAAAGGTCCTTTGGTGCTTCGGGATAGAGCAGATCATCCTCGAGACCGCCGCAGTTCACGGCCTCGAAGCCCTGGGAGGTCTGAAGGATCGCCGCGCCATCCGGCCCCGAGCGGATGATCGCGCGCTCCTCGCGCACGACGCCCGTCGCTGGCACTATCCGTCGTAGAATGATCGGCCGTCCATACATGCGCGCATAGAGGCTGCGCGGGGACAGAAGGTCGGCATCGAGGTTCTTTTCGCGCACGCCCGCTGGCAGGCCGGTGACAATGGCGCTTTCCGGAAACAGCCCCGCTGCCACCCCTTCAAAGCGTATCGTCGCCTTGCCTGCGGGGATTTCGACGGTCCGCGTCTCTGTGACGAGCGCGTACCCTTCCAGCCAATCGAGATCCATCGCCTCGTCACTGCCTCGGTCCGGAGCGCGATAGACGCTCACCGAAACCCTATCGGGCGCGGCAGAGGTTATCGGGTCCTGCCCCAGAACCGGAGCCGAACAGAGCACAAGCGCCAGAAAGGAAACGCGGCGCACGAGCGGGCTCAGTACCGGGTGTCGAACTGGACGGTCAGCGTGGTCTCGCCATTGGCCGGCACCGGCACCTGCCAGATGCGCTCGTCAGCAGAGCGCTGTTCGCCCTTGATGCTCTCGGACGGCACGCGGGTATCATGCCACCAGTTGTCGAGCCCGCCCTGCACCACTTCGACGGTAACCGGCGTAGCCTTGGCGTTCGTCACCTTGTAGGTCATGGTCGTGCGCCAGAAGACCTTTTCGGCTTCGACCGTCACCTCGCTGGGTGCCTTGCCCGGCATTGTCACGCGATAGCGCACGCTGCGCTCCCATTCGCCGCTGTCGATCCTGTCGCGCTTTTCCAGCACCGGCTGAACTTTCACATCGAAGGCCTCGCCCGTCTTCAGTGCCAGCGATGATCCCATCGGAGTGTGGCCAATACCGTTCTCGCCAATGAACTGTGGCTGCCCGCGCGCATCGCGCATGTAAACGCGGACCGTACCCGCCGGGAGCGCATCGCCCAGCCCCGCCTCACGCGCGGTCGAGAAGCGCAGCACCGTATCCGCACTCTGCGGCTCGGTCTGGCTGGAGAGCCAGCCGTTGCGGAAGTGATAGGCCTTGGTGGCGGGCGCTCCGGCCACATCGAGGAAGCTGACCTGCTTTTGCTGGGCATTGGCAACGGTGGTTCGCCCGGTGATGGGATAGACGTAGAAATCGCCAAGGCTTTCGCGGTTGGCGCTTTGCGTGCCCATGCGATTGCCGGGCATCACCCGACGCCCGCCACCATAGTTCTGGGCGGCATAGTTCTGCGCGCCATCACCCACGGATCCGGCCACCAGCAGCACCTTGGCCTTGTCGAATGTCGTCCCGCTGTTGTTGTTGAGCGTGATCCAGCCCTGCACGTCGATCTTGCCGGCCGTCTCGTCGAACAGGGCAACATAGTCGGCCTTCCAGCCAAACCCGCGTGACAGGTAGCTCAGCGACACGGGGCGAGCCCCGGGAGTCGTGGTATCGAGCGTGACAGAAAGCGTTGGCCGCGCGCGCAAGCCTGCCGGAAGGCTCGGGAAGATCACGCGTGCACCATATTCGTTGAGCACTTCGATCCGGTCGCCTACGCGCACCACTGTCCCGCCATTGTTGGCAAGGATCGTCGCCGCCTCGCGCGTTTCCACGCCGGTTGCGGGATTGGTGCGGACCAGCGTCACCGTCTGGCCGACCGCCTTGTCCATGAGCTTGGCAGGCGTCAACAGATCGTAGTCGAAGTTCTGCTCGACGATCCCGGTGCCGCCAGCGTTGAGCGTCACCGTCTCGGGCCGGATCGCGGCGGAAACATCGGGAAACTCCTGCCGGGTTCGGCCGAGCGGCAGCGACATCTGCCGCACATCCTGCACCAGCGCGAGATCGTTGTTGTAGATGGTCAGCGAGACGTCGCCCTGGGCAGAAGTCGTCGCAGGCTGTGCGATGGCTGCGGCCGGAATCGTCGCGACTGCCAGTACCAGACCCATTCGCATATCTGCCCCTCCGTCGTTTCCCTTGGGCTAGACCTTCCGCAACGACAGATCAACGCAAGCTGAACGACGGTTGCGATGAAGCGAGAGCGGCCTAAAGAAAGGAAATGGCAGAACATTCCTCCATGCTCCGCGACGGCTTCCTGCTTCTGGGCTTCGCTCTGGCCTTCGTGCTGGTGTTCCGGCGGCTCGGGCTTGGTGCGACTTTGGGCTATTTGCTCGCCGGAGCCGTGGTCGGGCCGCAAGTGCTGGGCTTGGTAGGGGATGCAGAACAGAAGCTAGGCATTGCCGAGCTTGGCATCACTCTGCTGCTGTTCCTCGTCGGTCTTGAACTGAACCCGTCGCGCCTGTGGAAGATGAAGCGCGACATTCTCGGTCTGGGTCTGCTGCAGGTAACCGTTTGCGGTCTTGCCATTGCGGGCATGATCCTGCTGACGACCGAGTTCAGTTGGGAAGCCGCGCTTGCACTGGGTATGCCCTTGGCGCTTTCGTCCACCGCGCAGGTCCTGCCGATGCTCCAATCTTCCGGACGTCTGCGTACGCCGTTTGGCGAGCGGGCCTTTGCCATCCTGCTGTTTCAGGACCTCTCGATCATCCCGATGATCACCATCATTACGGCGATGAGCCGCAATCCGGCCGATGCCGGTGGCCCTCCGGGCTGGCTGATGGTGATCTACACTCTGGCCGCCATAGCCGCGCTGATCGCAGCCGGACGTTATCTGATCCGTCCGCTGTTCCGGCTGATCGGCAATCTCGGCGAGCGCGAAATGTTCGTCGTCGCCGCGCTTTTCACGGTCATGGCCTCGGCAGCGGTCATGGAGCTTTTGGGACTGTCGACCGCGCTGGGCGCGTTCGTTGCAGGCGTGATGCTGGCCGACAGCCCCTATCGCCATGAGCTTGAGGCCGATGTCGAGCCATTCCGTTCGATCCTGCTCGGCCTGTTCTTCCTTGCCGTCGGCATGATGCTGAACCTGCACGCCATTGCCGAGCGGCCGCTGTTCGTGGCGGGGATGGCGGCAGGGCTGATCGCGATCAAGGCGGCGATCATCTTCGGGATTGGGCGCGCTTTCGGAATGCCCTGGCGCGGCGCGCTGGCACTCGGACTTCTGCTCAGCCAAGGCGGCGAATTCGGCTTTGTGTTGTTCGCACAGGCGCAGAACGCGCTGCTGATCGCGCCTGACGCGGCCAGCCTGTTTGGCGCAGTCGTCACCCTGTCGATGGCCACCACGCCGTTCCTGATGATGGCGACGGCCAATTTTCGGCGCGAAGCGGAGGCTGCCAAGGGTGAACGCGAAGGCCCGCAGCCCGATGGCGCGAACGCCGTGGTGGTGGGCTTCGGCCGCTTCGGACAGGGCGTCACACAGATGCTGCTCGCCAGCAACATCCCGGTGACCATGGTCGATACCGACATCGAAATGATCGACGTTGCCGCAGGATTTGGCGCCAAGGTCTATTTTGGCGACGGCACGCGGATCGACCTGTTGCGACAGGCGGGGGCAGAGGAAGCCGAGATGATCTTCTTCTGCATGGACGGTGACCAGATTTCGCCGGAATTCGTCGAGGCGGTGCACGAAGCGTTCCCCCGCGCAGCGATCTACGTCCGCGCCTATGACCGCCGCGCCCTGATCCGCCTGCGCGGAACGCCGGTCGGAGCAGTCGTGCGCGAAGTCATGGAATCCGCAGTGAAGATGGCTCGCATCGCCTTGGCCGATGCTGGACTGTCGCAAGATGCAATTGCGCGGGCAGAAGACATGTTCCGTGCCAACGACCGTGAACGGCTGAAACTGCAGATCGAGGCTGGCGACGTGCGCGTCGCACGTGACCACATCATCACGCAGCCACAGGCGTCAACACAACAGGGATAGCGCTTCGGCTTGGATGCGCTCGGCAAGGGCGCGGTAATCGCCCGCACTTGCGGACTTCGCACGCCATGCCGCAACGATATCGCGGCTGCATTGCCACTTGTCGACTTTCAGTCTGGCCACCAGCGCATCGCCGCCCACGTCTGACCGGAGGTAGAGTTCGGGTAGGATCGCCAACCCCACTCCGCTGCCGACCATCTGGTGGATGCTGTCGAGACTGGTGCCTTCATAGTCGTAGAGAACTTCCGCTCCTAGTTCGGCGCAGGCTCGCTGCACCTGCTGGTGATAGTGATGTCGCGGATCGAGCGTCAGGAAACGCTCACCCGCAAGGTCGCTTCGATCGATGTTGCGCGCGCCGACAAGGTGATGATTGCGCGGGGCAACAATGGTCATAGGCTCCTCGAACAATGGGAGCACTTCAAGGTCCTCGCCCACCACGGGCGCTGGGCCGACCATCATGTCGAGACGTCCCGCGACAAGGTCACGCGCCTGCTCGATGGGAATACCATCCCGGATATACAGACGCAGACCAGGTTGCTCCAAATGGAGACCTCCGATGATAGCTGGAAGGAGGTAAGGACCAAGTGTTGGGGTGACACCGAATCGCACGATACCGGTCAATTGATTGCGTGAACGGGCTGCCAGTGCACGAATATCGCGAATCTCTAGCAGCACTCGCTTCGCCCGCTCGGCAATTTCCCGGCCGATGGGGGTCAGTTCGACCGACTGTGCCGCCCGATCGATCAGAATCGCGCCAAGACGGTCTTCCAATGCACGTAACTGATGACTGAGTGTTGGTTGCGAAATGTTGCAGGCTTGGGCCGCCTTGCCGAAGTGTCGCTGTTCGGAAACGGCCAGGAAATACTCAAGCTGTCGAACTGTCGGCATCGAGCCCCCGATAGATGATTTCTATCGGTTTTTGCTCATCCTTTCGATTAGACGCAACAGACGAATCCCGGCATTCGGGTCAGGCAAGAGATGCGAAGGATGCCCCGCCTGGCCAAACCCGGCAGTTACCTGGCTCCCCCCTCGCCTGAACCGGACGGCCATTCCACCGTCTCTTGCCCGGGAGCGGCACATCTCCAGTCCGTGCCGCTCCCGCCAATGTTTCGAACGCGTCGCGCTTTGCCGCTCGGCCCCGAATTTTGCGGCACGCGACACGCCACGTGAGGAGGAGGCCCGCCCCCGGAAGCGTCGGCCGCCACACGTGGAGCACTGGCGGTGTGCGCCGACGACCCTGGCGGCGCGCATCGCCAGACCAATCCCGCCCCTCGGGGCATGCGAAAGGCCAAGAGCCATGTTGACCATGTTTGCAACTGCACTCGCAACGACTTTGGTCCCCGCCAGCCACTCGATTGGTTTGACGGAAATTGCCGAAAGCGCGCACCAAGGTTTTCGCTTGCCCACAGACCTCTACGTTGGTCCAACAAGCGCCCTCGTTGGCACTACGACAAAGACCTGCCCGACCTCGCAGGTCGTCACGGTCTGTGCAAATGGCTCGGACAACAACCTGCAGTTCCGCGTGCCTAACGAGGAAGTTCGTGCGGGCAACGCCACAAGTCACCATCTGCGCTCGCTCCGAATCCAGCCCAGTCGTTGCGTCAACCCGGTAGAGGAAGGGCTGAGATGCATCCGTCCGGTCCCTGCTGCCCGCATTACATTTGGCAACTGAACGTCATGCTCCCCGCTCAAGCGCCGCGATAATGTGCTGGGCGAGCAGGTGCGCCGTCTCGGAAAGGCCCGGAGCCTCGATCAGGGCGATCTCGGTATCATAGAGCGGGGGAAGGCCCGCATCTTCACCTACCGCCGCAAGTCCGGGCGGGACCATTTCGAGCGGCAGAACCGTCATACCAAGCCCTGCGCGAACGGCTGACAGGCTCCCGGCAAGGCTTGTCGAGGTATAGGCCACGCGCCAAGGACGCCCCATGGCGTCAAGCGCCTCGGTCGCGCGCTTGCGATAGACGCAGGGCTCTGGCGACACGACCAGCGGCACACGTGAGAAGTCAGCCGCAGACTGACGATCACGAGCAACCCAGACCAACGGTTCGCGCCAGACGCGCATCCCATCCTGCTGCTCCTGCGTCGGCTGGCGCTTGACCAGTGCGAGATCGAAATGTCCTGCATGGAACCGGTCCAGAAGATTCAGCGTGAGGTCGCAGGTAACCTCCAGTTCCACCAGCGGATGCGCAGCGGTGAAGGCTGAAAGGACCGTCGGAAGATGGGCTGTCGCGAAGTCCTCAGGCACGCCGATCCGCACAGAGCCCGCAATGTCCGGCTCGAACATCTCGGCCACAGTCGCGTCATGAAGCCTGAGGATCTGTCGCGCCGGACCGATCAGACGCTCTCCGTCTGATGTGATCGCCAGACTGCGCGGACTGCGCAGGAACAGGACGCGGCCGACCTGCTCTTCCAGCCGCTTGAGCTGCAACGAGATCGCCGACTGCGTCCGCCCCAGCCGCTCGCCGGCACGGGTGAAGCTGCCGGTATCGGCAATCGTCACGAAACAACGCAGCAGATCGATGTCGAGATTCCGTAAGGCCATGAGACCGCTATATCATTTACAATTGAAATCTTCAACATTTCACTAATTCGTTTCTACAATGATGCTGGATGCTGCACCTGCACAGGCAAGGAGGCGTTGAAATGAATCAGATCACCATGACCGGAAGCCGGCAAGCAGCAAGCCCTGCGACCCATCGCTCTGCTGCAATCGCACTGCGAACTGCGTTGGCCAACCTGCCGATGATAGCCCTCGGCCTGCTGCTGGGTGCGGCATTCCTGACCGGGCATCTGGCAGCGACGACTGCTGGTCTGGCACTGGCAGGACTGAGCCTGCTCGTCACTGTAGTCGTTCTGGTCTTCGCACGACGCCAGCTTCGCGCCGATCCCCGCAGCGCCTCGTTCGCCCGCCTCGCCGCAGGCCTTGCCATCGCTACATTGATGATGGCGCTTGCCTCTGACGCCCTGCTGCTCACGGCAGCATGGATCGTGACAGGTCGGCTCATGGCGGGCCTTATCGGACACGTTGGCGAATGGAGTGAAGCGCGCGATGCGGCTCGCCGGGCCAACATTTCCTTCGCGATCGGCGATCTGGCGCTGGTCGGTGCCATCGTGATCCTGTCATTGGGTGCGGGTTCGAGCGACATTGCCGCTATCTCGGCAGCAGTCCCCGCAATGGTCGGCCCGCAGCTGACGCTTGCGGCCTTCCTTCTCGTCATTGCGGCGCTTGCCCGCTGCGCCCTGCCGCCGTTCTCGAACTGGCTGATGCGCTCGCTTGCAGCACCCACCCCGGTCTCGGCCCTTATGCATGCAGGCTTCGTCAATGCAGGTGGCTTCCTCCTCATCCGTTTCGCCCCCGCACTGGAGGCCGTCATCACCGCTCGCTCCGCCCTCTTTGTCGCCGGTATCGTTGCCGCCCTCGTCGGCAGCGCGATCATGCTGGTCCGCAGCGACGTGAAAGGCGCGCTTGCTGCCTCAACTGTTGGCCAGATGGGCTTCATGCTCCTCACTGTGGCACTCGGGGCTTACCCCGCTGCACTCTGGCACATGGTCGCCCACGGCCTGTTCAAGGCATGGCTCTTCCTCGGATCGGCTGGCACAATCTGCACTGCGCCAACCCGTGCCAAGAGCCTGCCCAAGCCATGGCCCGCCATCATAGCCCTCGCCACGCTGGCAGCAGCGACCACCCTGATCGAGACGCAGCATGCCGACGCCCTGCTTCCGGTAGGTCTGGCGCTTACCGCCCTGCTGTGCGCCCTGGTCGTAGCAATGCGCGCAATGCCGCGCGGGCCAGTAGGGCTTTTCGTGGCAGTCACCCCGATCGTGCTGATCGCACTCAATGCCGCAGCCCTTGCCATCATGACCGGGCTGCAGCCCTCCGCTGCCCAGCCGCTTGTCTCGCCATACGCTCAGGTCGTGCTGCTCTCGCTCTTCCTTGCAGGCTGGATCTGGCAGCAGCAGGTGGTCAGCGGCGAGAAGGCCCTTCCTCGCCCACTCTACGCCCGCCTGATCCACGCCGGCAGCACCATCCCCGCCTGAAGAATCAAGACATCGGCCAAGCAAAATCAAGGACCAAATCCATGAACATCGCCACCGGAGCTCGGCAAGCGACAAACGGCATTCCCGTCAGCCTCCAGGCCGAACGGCAGGAACTGCAAGCACTTGTCGATATTGCCACGCAGACCGTCGCGCCGCTCTGGCCGCTAGACAGCGCCATCGCCGTAAACCCACTATCCGGTTTTGAAGACCAAGCCTTCGAGCAGGCCCTGCCAGAGGCCGCCGGACTGTTCGGCGCTCGGCCCTCGCTGTCGCTCATCCAGTGGCGCAAGATCATGGACGAAGGCCGCATCGACTACGTCGCCATGCGCAAGGCCGTCGTCAATGCGCTCGGTGGGCTCGAAGAGGCCTTCGCATCGCTCGGGCCTGATCTCAACGCCTACAACCTGCTCGTCGCGCGGCTGACCGAGCTGCCCGCCGAAGAGGTTCCGGCAATCCGGCGCGAGCTTTCCCCAGCCCACGCCATCCTTGCCCGCTGGCTGGCTGCATTCTTCGACCGCAACGCCGCGCTGCGCCTGCCCGGTCGTCACCTTGGCCTCTACGCCTGCCTCAGTACCGCTCTCCGGCAAGATCCCGCCCTCGTCCGCACCGGTGACGCTACCGCTGCACACTGGCTGGAGTTGGTGCCCGCCGATCCCATCGAGATGCTGCTGTTTGCCGCGCGGCGTGATGGCGTAGCGCGCGAACGGAGGCTCGACTGGCTGCGGTCGCTGGTCGTCGCCCTTCCCGGCTGGGCGGCACACCTGCGCTGGCGCAGCGAACATGGTGGCCCTGCTGCCAGCGAGGGTGCGCCTGCAACGATGATCGAATTGATGGCGCTGGTTGCTCTAGTCGACGGCACTGTCCGCAACGGGCCCCGTGGCCTGCCCGATCCCGGCACCGAAGCGCCTGACGTCGAACAAGCCCTGCTCAAACACTTCGGCCTAACATCCGATGCGTCGGCGACATGGTCCGAAGTTGCACGCAATCGTCTCCGGAGCGTCGCTGCCCAGTCGCATGCAGAATTGGGCATGATCTTCCAGGAGGCAGCCGAAGCTTCATTCCTCGCAGAATTCGCCCCGCTGCTCGAAGGCGCGTCGGCCCGGATGACCGCGCCCGTGACAAAGCCTTTCGCCGAGGCACAGGCGGTGTTCTGCATCGACGTCCGCTCGGAACCAATGCGGCGCGCGCTGGAAGCGCAAGGGCGGTACGAAACGCTTGGGTATGCCGGTTTCTTCGGCCTGCCCATCGCAATCAACCCGGCCTGTGAAGCACCGCAGCGCAACCAGCTCCCCGTCCTCCTCTCGCCAGCCCACGTCGTGGCCGAACGCGCCGCCACCGGTCGGGAAGCCGAAGCTGATGCGCTGCTATCCCGGCAGGCTGCCCTTGCTGATGCCCGCGCCATGCTCGACACGACCAAGGGCGGGGCTACCGGCTTTGCTACAGCCGAAGCTGCGGGCCCGCTTGCTGCCGTCGCCCTCCTCGCCCGCACGCTGGCCCCGCGCCTTTCCGACACACTGCGCAAGCGGCTCGTCGGGGAGCGAGCCCATCTGTTGACCCCCTCAGCCAGCAATGATCATGACCAAGCGCACGATCATGGCGCCTGCACAATCCCGCTTGAGCAGCGGATTGCCTATGCGCGCAGCATGTTCGCGCTGACCGGTCTTTCGGCGCAAACCGCGCGGCTCGTGGCACTGGTCGGCCATGGCGGTTGCACCACAAACAATGCCTTTGCCGCGAGCCTCGATTGCGGCGCATGCGGCGGTCATCCCGGTGGCCCCAACGCCCGCCTCATGGCCGCGATCCTCAACGATACTCAGGTGCGCGAAGGCCTCGCCACGGAAGGCCTCGCCTTGCCCGACCACACCTGGTTCATCGCCGCCCAGCATGACACCACGCGAGACGAAGTGGAGATTTTCGACCGCCAACTGGTCCCTGCAAGCCATGCTTCCGACCTCGCCCGGCTCGAGCAAGCTCTGATGCGCGCCGGAGCGCAGTGCCGCGAGGAGCGCGCAGGTCGCTTGGGACGGACTGCCGAAGACCTGCTGACCGGTGCCGCCCACTGGGGCGAAGTCCGCCCCGAGTGGGGCCTGTCGGGCAATGCAGCCTTCATAGTCGGCCCCCGCGCGCTTACTGCGGACATCGATCTTGGCGGCAATGCCTTCCTCCATAGCTATGACTGGATGACGGACGTGGACGGCAGCGCCCTGACCGGCATCATGACCGCGCCGATGATCGTCGCACAGTGGATCAACTGCCAGTACCTGTTCTCGACGATCGACAACGAAGTGTTCGGCGCAGGGGACAAGACCACGCAGAACGTCGTCGGTGGGTTCGGCGTGGTGCAAGGCAGCGGCGGCGACCTCTGCGTCGGACTGCCCCGCCAGTCGCTGTTCCGCGACGATGGCACGCCCTACCACACCCCCCGCCGCCTCGCAGTGATCATCGAGGCACCGCTGCAGCGGGTACAGGACATCGTCCTTGCCCACGATGCGGTCGGTCGCCTGGTCGAGAACGGCTGGATAAACCTCGTCGTGATCGATCCCTGGAAGCACAAGGCGCATCACTGGGTGCGCGGCGAGTGGGCGGCCCGCCCCTGCTGACCAACCGCTCCGGGGATCAGCTCAACCTGTAGCCGATCCCCGGCTCGTTGCGGATAAACTGAGGGCGGGCGGGATCCTCTTCGATCTTGAGCCGCAAGGCGCGGATCACCACGCGCAAGTATTCAACATCGTCACGATGCGCCTTGCCCCATACGCTTTCAAGCAAGGCGCCATGAGTCACTACACGCCCGTCGGCCTCCACCAGTGCCTGAAGCACGGCAAACTCCTTGGGCGTCAGCGCCACAAGCTTGCCTGAAATCCTGGTCTCATGACGGGGAATGTCCATGCTGAGCGGGCCGTGTTCCAAGACCTCGGCCTTGGTAATCGACCGTCCCGAACCACGCAGCGCCACCCGCAAACGCGCCAGCAGTTCGTCCCCGTCAAACGGCTTGGTGACGTAATCGCTCGCCCCAAGATCGAGTGCGGTGACTTTCTCCTGCACTTCGCCACGCGCAGAAACCACCACAACCGGCGCGTCGCATCTTGCCCGGATCAGCCCGAGCAATTCCAGCCCATCCCTATCCGGTAGCCCAAGATCGAGCAGCACCGCGTCAATCGGCCCCTGCGCCAGAGCAGCAAGCGCGGCTCTGGCATTAACTGCAGGCAAAACCTCATGCCCACCCCTGCGCAACACCACCTCCAGCAGACGCAGGATCGCCGGTTCGTCATCGATGCACATAATACGGCTCATGCTTGCCCAACCTTCACGCACGGTGCCGAAACCTCGAACCGCGCGCCACCGCTGGAACCTTGTCCGACCTCCACGTCCATGCCCATCGCATCGGCAAAGTCCTTGACGATGGCAAGGCCCAGACCGCTGCCGTCTGTCCGGTCCGAACCTTCGATCCGCCGGAACCGTTCGAAGATCAACGCACGCTCTGCCTCGGCCACTCCCGTGCCGTCATCCTCCACCGAAATGACCACGCGCCCGCCTTCGTCACGCGCCGCGACGGTCACCTTTGAGCGCGCATGGCGCAGGGCATTGTCGACGAGATTTGCCAGCACGTGATGCAGAAGCACCGGATCTCCCTGCACGAACGGCAAGTCCGCTGCCACTTCGCGGATGATCCTGACCTCTTCTGGTAGAACGAGATGGTCGCATACCCCGCCGATCACGTCGACGAGATCAAGGCTCTCACGCGACACGCTCAGCGATCCGCCCTCGATCCGTGCTGCCGCCAGCAGGTTGGCCATCATGCCATCCAGCCTGCGTGCCGCGATCAGCGCATCGCGGGCATCTGGCCGTTCGCGCTCCAGTTGCTCCAGCCGGCCGGCGATCACGGTGAGCGGCGTGCGAAAATCGTGCGCCAGCGACGCAAGGAACGTGCTGCGCAGCCGGTCGCGCGCTTCGGCAAGTTCGCGTTCGCGCCGCTCGCGCAACAGGTTCTCGCGGTCGCGCGATTGCCCGATCAGAAGGCATAGCGCGGCAACCCCTTCGATGCTGCCGCGCGTCCGGGTCAGGCCGGTCGCAGGCCTCGCCAGCGCAAGCACGGCATCACCCGGCCGGTTGCGCCGTACCAGCGGGAAGAACGTCCAGTCGGCCGCGGCCATCGTCAAAGTGCCGTGCCCAGTAACATCGCCATTGTGCAGGGCCCATGCTGCCGCCGATTGATCGAGCGAAGAGAAGCCGCCCTCACCCGCAGAAGACCCGGCCTCGTCCACCAGCACAACCTGCCCGTACCTCGCGGAAAGATAGCTCAGGGCGCGGTCGATCGCTTCTGTTGCAGGCTCGATCGACAGCAGCCCTGCCAGCGTCGCCGCTTCGGCACTGGCGTCCGCCCGCTCGTTCGCCTCGGCCTCGCGCGCCAGCAACCGGGTCGCCAGCCGCCCTGTCACGACCGCCACCGCGCATAGCACGAACACGCTGACCAGATTGTCGAGCCGATGGACCCGGAACGTGAAGCGCGGCTCCAGCAGGAAGTAGTTATAGGCGGCGGCCCCCGCCAGCGCCGCGATCATTGCCGGCACGGTTCCTCCGCGCGTCGCTGCGATCAGCACCGGCAGCAGGAACAGCAGCGATGCAGACTCCAAACCCACCGTAGGCAAGAGCGCGGACGTCAGCGCGGACACGACGGCCACCGCCAGCAAAGCCTCTAGGGCGGAGGAAAGATAGCGTGGCACGGCGCGTCTATAGCTCAATCTGGCTGCCCAGTTCGACCACCCTGTTCGGTGGAATTGCGAAATAGGCGGTCGGGTCGGACGCATTGCGGTGGAGGAACATGTAGATCACCGTCATCCAACGCGGCAAGCTCGGCCTTGAGGCAAAGCGGATTGCACTGCGCCCGACGAAGAACGAGGTCCCGCCCGGTCGCGCCAGCAGGCCTTCGCTGCGGGCAAGATCGCTCGGCACGTCGATCCGATCCATATAGCCGTAGCTCAAGCGCGCCCGCACGAAGTTTGCGTCGAGCCGCTCCAATGACAACCTGTCAGCGGGATCGACCCAGGGCCGATCCTTGGTCTGGACCTTGAGCACGATCGAGCAGCGATGCAGCACCTTGTTGTGCTTGAGGTTGTGCAGCAACGCGGCCGGAGCGTTCGCAAGATCCTGGGTCAGGAACACCGCCGTTCCCTCGATCAGCACAGGGGGACGCGCGGCAAGCGCCACGGCCATCTCGTCAAGCAGCACGCCCTGTTCCTGCTGACGCTCCAGCGCCGCCTTCCTGCCACGCAACCAGGTGAAAATCACCAGCCCGATCGCCGCAGCCGTCACCAGAGGCACCCAGCCGCCCTCGGTCACGCGCAGGATGTTGGCCCCGAAGAAGAACACGTCGAGTGCAAGGAACGGCGCGATCAGCAGGGCTGCCCACACCGGCTCCCAGTGCCAATGCCGCCAAGCGATGATGAAGGCGAGGCAGGTCGTCACCACCATCGTGCCGGTCACCGCGATGCCATAGGCTGCTGCCATTGCCGAACTGCTGCCAAAGCCAAGGACAAGCACCACCACGCCCGCCAGCAACAGCCAGTTGACTGCAGGAATGTAGATCTGCCCCATCTGCCTCTCGGACGTCTGCCGAATGGCAAGGCGCGGCAGAAGGCCCAGCGCGATAGCCTGGTGGGTCAGCGAGTAGGCGCCGGTAATCACCGCCTGGCTGGCAATGATCGTTGCCAGCGTTGCCAGCACGACCAGCGGCGCGCGCAGCGCATCGGGCGCCATCAGGAAGAACCAGTCGGCATTGGCAAGCGCCTGGCCGGAAGCTTCCGCAGCGGCCAGCGCCTTCAGAGCCATCGCGCCTTGGCCCAGATAATTGAGCGTCAGGGCTGGCCAGACGAGTCCCAGCCAGCCGATGCGGATCGGGCTCGCGCCGAAATGGCCCATGTCGGCAATCAACGCCTCTGCGCCGGTCACAGTCAGGAACACCGCGCCGAGCACAAATAGCCCAGACACCCCGTTCTCTAGCAAAAAGCGCACCGCGTAGAGCGGGTTGAACGCCTCGAGGATCGCAGGTGCATCGGCGATGTGCCACAAGCCCAGCGCAGCGAGCGCAGCAAACCAGACAAGGCAGACCGGGCCGAAAAAGGCGGCAATACCCGCCGTGCCGCGCGCCTGCACCGCAAACAGTCCGGCCAGAATGCCAAGCGTCACGCCAAGGATCATCGGCCCGCTCATGGATTCCATACCCGGTATCGTACGCAGCCCCTCCACTGCCGAAAGCACAGAAAGCGCAGGCGTGATGATCGCATCGCCATAAAACAGCGCCGCACCGGTCGCACCGAGCAACAGCACGATCGGCCATTTTCGGTTCGTTGCCCGCTCGGCCAGCGCCATGAGCGAAAGCACGCCGCCCTCGCCGTTATTGTCCATGCGCATGAGGAAAGCGACGTACTTGAGCGTCACAACCACGATCAGTGCCCACAATGCCAGCGACAGCACGCCGAGAATCTCGGGTCGCGAGATCCCGTCGGCACTTGTCTGCGCCAGCGCCTCGCGGAACGCATAGAGCGGGCTCGTGCCTATGTCCCCATAGACGACGCCAATCGCGCCCAGCGTGAGGATGGCCAGCGAATGGCGTGAAGTCTGATGGGCTTGCTGTGGATGTGGCGGCTGTGCCTCAGTCATGGTCGGTCCTTGCTCTGGAGCCTGCCCCATCGCGCAAAGCCGCATAAAGGCGCCATGCGAATGCCGGGCATGGCGCATAAAGTTCGCGTAAAGATCAACGCAGAGCCCGCCTGATGAAGATCACGTGAAGCGGGATGACTTCGCGGAAAACGCGTCCTAAGGGCGCAGCCATGGGCGGCCTTCGCACATCGCTGACGCTGCATTACCGGCTGGCAATCCTGCTGGTCGCGCTGGCATTGGGTATGAAGGCTCTCGTCCCGGCGGGGTTCATGGTCGAAGGCTCGGCGCGATCGCTGACGGTGCTGGTCTGCGCCGACAGCACCGGCGCACGCTCGTCCGTCGAGATCACGATACCGCAGTCGGGCACCAAGGTCCCCGCCTTAGCCAAGGCGCACGAAAGCTGCGCCTTTTCGACGCTGGGCTTCGCCGCGCTTGCCGCGACCGATCCGGTGCAGCTCGCGATTGCCCTCGTCTTCATCCTTGCGCTTGGCATCCTTGCCCGCGTCACGATTGCGCCGCGCGAGCGCCGCCGCTTGCTGCCGCCGCCCTGCGGCCCACCCTACGGATTGCCTGCCTGACACTCCGCGCCGGAGCAACGCTCTGGCGCAAACGATCCAGCATCGCCGCTGCCTCAAGCGGTCGGCGGCGATTGTCAGAAAGACATTCCCATGAAATCCCAAGTTGTAGCAACGGCCTCACTCGCCATGGCCCTTTCCTTCGCCGGTCCCGCCCATGCCGAAAACGCAGCCGAAGCCGAAGCCGCCAACCCCGTCATCATCGTCACTGGAAACGCGCAGGCGGATGTCGCCGAAGCGCAGGTTGCCGCAACCCCCGGCGGCGCCGATGTCGTCACCTATCAGGATTACGCGGACCGCACCGTCGTCTCGCTGCGCGACGCACTCGCCTTCTCGCCCGGCGTCTACACCCAGCCGCGCTTTGGACAGGAAGTGCGCATTTCTGTGCGCGGTTCAGGCCTCTCGCGCAGCTTTCACATGCGCGGGCTGACGCTGCTGCAGGACGGCGTGCCCATCAACCTGGCCGACGACAACGGAGATTTCCAGGAACTCGAGCCGATCTTCCTAGATCACCTCGAAGTCTATCGCGGCGCCAATGCCCTGCGTTTCGGCTCGGGCACCTTGGGTGGCGCGATCAATGGCGTGACTCCTCGTGGCGATGAGGCGCGCGGCGTCTATGCGCGGTTTGATGGCGGCTCGTTCGATTTCGCGCGCGGTCTCATTTCCGCCGGCTCTGGAGACGAACGCGCCAATGCCTGGGCCGCGATCAGCGCCGACCGCCACGATGGCGACCGCATCCATGCGACGCGCCGCTCGCTCCGCTTCAACGGCAATGTCGGCCTGAAGCTTGGTGAAGGCATCTCCACGCGCTTCTACGCCAGCGCCAACACCATCCACCAGAAACTCCCCGGCGCGCTGAGCCTCACCGATGCGCTCAACGATCCGCGCAAGGGCAACATTGTCGGCGATCAGGCGCGCAACATCGATTCCCTGCGCCTGCAGAACCGTACCACGCTCGACATCGGCGGCGGCAAGCTTGAGTTCGGCGGTTTCTTCAACGCCAAGCAACTCGACCACCCGATCTTCATGGTGATCGACCAGAAGTCCGAGGATCGCGGTCTGTTCGCGCGCGCAGAGTTTGACGCAGGCATCGTATCGCTGACCGTGGGCGGAGAATCCCGCTGGGGCACCACCCGCGCGCGCCAGTTCATGAACCTCAATGGCAAGCGGGGCGCACTAACCTTCCGCGCCTTGCAGAAGGCCCGCACCTCGAACCTTTACGGCGAAATGCGGATATCGCCGGCCGAAAGCTTCAGCCTGATCGTTGGCGGCATCTATGCCGATGGCTGGCGCGAACAGGTCCGCGAAGTGCCATCCACTGTCACCGGGCGCGCATCGTTCGATGCCTTCTCGCCCCGCTTCGGCGCGCTTTGGCGGCCCGCACCTGACGTACAGGTCTATGCCAACTACAGCCGCTCGGCCGAATTCCCGACCTTCGTGGAGCTTGCCCAACAGGCAGCGTTCGTTCCCGTTCGCCCGCAGCGCGCTTGGACAGCGGAAGTCGGCACGAGGGGCCGCATAGGCAGCCTGCACTGGGACATCTCGGCATACCGGGCCGACCTGAGAGGCGAGATGCTGCAATACACGCCCGATGCCAACGTCGGCATTCCCGCTGCCACCTTCAATGCAAGCAAAACCCTTCATCAGGGCATCGAGGCGGGCCTGGCATGGGAGCCGGTCGACTGGCTGCGCCTGCGCCAGATCTGGCAATATTCGGACTTCCGCTTCCAGGACGATGTGCAGTTCGCCAACAATCACCTACCCGTTGTCCCGCGGCACGTCCTGCGCAGCGAAGTGCGGATCGGTCGTGACGCTTTGCACATTGCTCCCAGCCTCGAATGGGTGCCGCAAGGCGCATTTGCCGATTACCGCAACACCACCCGTGCACCCGGCTATGCCCTGCTCTCGCTCAGCGCAGGTGCCACGGTCGCATCGGGGATCGAGATCTTCGCTGACCTGCGCAACCTCACCGGCAAGAAAGCAGTCGGCGACATCGCCGCCGTGATCGGCGCAAGCACATCGAACGCGATCTACTACCCGACTGAGCGCCGCGCGGCCTATGCCGGGGTGCGTGCAAGATTCTGAGCCGACTGGGCGGGCGGGAATATCTCCCGCCCGCCCCCTGGCTCTACCCTTGACCAACCCCGAAAAACCTAGCAATAGCGCCCCACCTCGCAAGAGGGGCGCTTAGCTCAGTTGGTAGAGCATCTCGTTTACACCGAGAGGGTCGGCGGTTCGAGCCCGTCAGCGCCCACCATTGCTTGCCTCGCCCCCAACCCTCTGGCCATCCCGCGCCATGCCGTAGCAGAGCGTCGTCGGATTGCGGTTGGCGCTTGTTGCCTCAATACGCCAGCCGTGCGAATCTCGCCTCATGGCCAGAGCGTCGCATGCCATCCTTGTAGCCTCGCTGGCGGCACTGCTCGCCGGATGCATCGGATCGCCCGAACAGCCTACGCGCAAGCCTTCGCGCAGCAGCACCGGCTCTTCGCTCAGCCAGTCTCCCCAGACACGCGCCTGCCTTGCCAGCCTGGGCACGACTCGCGCAAGCTTCACCCCGCTGGCTGACCAGTATTACGGCGCAGGCTGCGCCACCTTGGGCACGGTCAAACTTGGCTGGCTGCAGGGGGATGACGGGCGGCTCGACATTTCGAACCTCGGCCCTGTCTCGTGCCCTGCGGCCACGGCATTGCAAGGCTGGGCCCGATTCGGGGTGGATCGTGCCGCGCGGCAGATTCTCGGAAGCCCGCTGGCCCGGATCGAAACGATGGGTAGCTATTCGTGCCGCAACGTGGCGGGCACCTCGCGCCTCTCCGCCCACGCCACCGCCAACGCGATCGACATCGCCGGGTTCCGCCTAGCCGACGGGCGCCGCATCATCGTGGCGAACGACTGGAATTCTTCTTCACCGCAGACCCGCGCTTTCCTGCGCACGATCCGCGACAGCGCCTGCAAGCGCTTCGGCACAGTCCTCACACCGGACTACAACGCCGCGCACCGCGATCATCTTCATCTCGAACCCGGCGGTCTCAAGTCCTTCTGTCGCTGAACCGGCGGCTTCAGGCCGCCACGTCATCCAGCCCCGTGGCCTCGATCCGCAGGCGTACCGCCTCGGCGGCGTGGCGCGCACCGAGCTTGCCCATCATTTTCATGCGATGGATTTCCACTGTCCGCGGGCTGATGTCGAGTTCGCGGGCGATAGCCTTGTTGCTGCAGCCTTCGGCCAGCCTGTCGAGCACTTCGCGTTCACGCAGCGACAGACGCGAAATCCGCTGCCGCGCCTCGGCGGCGCGGGCGCGCTGAGCTCGGAATGTGTCGGCTTCACGGGTGGCCCGGGCCACTGCTTCATTCAGAGGAGCGATTTGCGTCGGCTGCGCAAGATAGTCGAGAGCGCCAGCCTTGATTGCCGAGACCACCGCCGCAGTCTGAGGCGCTTCGGCTATGGCGACAACCGGCAGCCAGTGCCCGGCGTGCATCATTGCCGCGATCAGCTTGCGTATCCCTTCGCCCACCGGTTCGTCTTGCGCCAGCACAAGACCGCCCGAAGGCGCGTGCGCAAGAAGCTCCCCGGCGGACGCGTAGATTTCCGCGTGGTGGCCAGCAGCGAAGGCCAATCGTGCGAGCTGCGCACGGCGGGCGGAATCGCTATCGAGAATGTGGAGTGTGACACGATCAACCATGCGGGTAATTAATCACCCTCCTGCAAGAATTGGCCACAGGGGTTAGCTTCGTATTGAACCGAAACCAGCCCGCAAATGACCACTTATACAGGTTCTCCCTAAGGGAGATCGCTTCGGGAACGGATCAATTATATCCCGGTTTACCAAAACCCTCGCCCCGGCAGCGCCGCGAACAAGGGTTTTCTTTCATGTGGTGGTATTTTTTGGAAAGGCGTGATTAACCATCACCTTACCTGCCTGCTGAGTCGCAGGACAATCCTTGGCCGAGTTCAGTTGCCCCCGGCCTGCTCCGCCGGATTGTCGAACGTGTAATCCGGCAACGAATGGAAAGCCTGCCGCAAGGCTTCACTCCAGCTTGACGAGATCGACTTGAAGTAGGGATCGCTGGCAAGGATGCGGCGCTGATGCAACGGCTCGAACCTGTCCCGCTCCATCACCATCAGGTCAAACGGCAGACCCACCGACAGGTTCGCCGCCACCGTGGAATCGAACGAGACCATCATCAGCTTCACCGCGTCCTCGAAGCTCATCGTCCGGTCATAGCCGCGCAGCAGGATCGGACGGCCGTACTTGGTCTCGCCGATCTGGAAGAACGGCGTATCGAAGCTCGCCTCGATAAAGTTGCCTTCGGGATAGATCATGAACAGGCGCGGTTCCATGTCCTTGATCTGGCCCGCCACGATGATCGATGCGGTAAAGCGCGGCCCTTCGGACTTCATTCCGCCTTCCTGCCGCCCTTCGATTACGTTGCGCAGCAGGTTGCCGACAAGAGTCGCCACCTGGAACATGGTCGGCGCTTCAAGGACAGATGGTCTGCGGTCGCTCGGCGCCTTGTTCCGTTCCTCAAGCTGCGAGATCACGGCCTGCGTCGTGGCAAGGTTGCCGGCGGTCATGATCGTGATCTGACGTTCACCAGGAACCGACCAGTGGAACATCTTGCGGAAAACCGAGATATTGTCGACGCCGGAATTGGTGCGCGTGTCGCTCATCATGACAAGCCCCTTGTCGAGCACCATTCCCACGCAATACGTCATTATCCTGCCCCGATTTTTCCCCGTCGCCACGATGCAATCCGGCGCTCTGGCCGAGGCGTAGACCGAATCCACCCGGTCAGGCCTCGCGCGCGGGCTTATTGTTCCACACGCTGTTGCTGCACGGCAAGCTTCACGTGCATCGATTCGTCTCGTGCACCATACCTTATTCCCGTCACCGGCGCAGCATCGCGATAATCGCGACCGGTCGCCACCCGCACATAACGGGCGTCCGGGCTGATTCCGTTGGAGATATCAAAGCCAACCCAGCCCAGTCCCTCGACAAAGGCCTCGGCCCAGGCATGCCCTGCGTCCTGATCGATGCGGTCATCCATCATCAGGTAGCCGCTGACGTAGCGCGCCGGGATACCCAGCGCTCGCGCAGCGCCGATGAATACGTGAGCATGATCCTGACACACCCCGCGACCTGCCAGCAGCACGCCTTCGGCTGTGGTGTCGGAGTCGGTATGGCCAGCCGCATACTCCACCCGACCGCGGATTAACGACGACAGGCCATGAAGTGTCGCCAGCGTGTTCGGCTCGTCCGGCAGGGCTGCGAGCAGGCCTCGCGTCCGCGCCCCTGCACGCGTCAGGTCGGTCTGTTCGACGAACTGCCACAACGGCATGAAGCCCGAATGGCGCCCCATCACGCCGCATTCGTCGCTGGTATCGACCACCCCCTCGCAACGGATGGTCACCTCGGTCACCCCCGGATCGAACGAGATGAGCGTGACGTGGTTGCAGTTGGCGTCGTCGTATTCCACCTGCAGCTGCGCACCTTCGAAATGCATGTTCCATTCGAGAACGCGCTGCCCTGCCGAAGTCTTCGGCATCAGCCGCAACCGCTGCATCCCCCGGCTGACCGGCCCGGAAAAGACGTAATGCGTAGTATGATCGACGCTCAGGCGCATGGGCTGTGTTGTCCTCGGGGCCTAGTCGATGAAACGGTAGTCGCGCTGGATCTGCAGTGCCAGCGCCGTGTTGGAGCGGATGAAGCCGCCGATGAATTCATGCAGGCCCTGCTCGAAGATCGCTTCGATCGTCGCCTGATGGAACCGGCAATCGGCATCGCGCAGGATCTCGTGAGAGTGCATCTCCCCTCCATACTCGCGAGCGAGACTGGCAAGGTTCGACCGCAGCTTGGAATAGCAGAACGCCAGGCTGCGCGGGAAACGCCCGTCGAGGATCAGGAACTCGGCAATGCCACGTGGGTCCATCCGGCCGGCATTGAGCCAGCGATAGGCACGCTCCCCCGCCACGGAACGCAGCACGTTCTCCCACTGCACGTTGTCGAGGCTCGATCCCACGTAGGAAATCGACGGCAGCAGCACGTAGTACTTCACGTCCAGAATGCGGGCGGTGTTGTCGGCCCGCTCGATGAAGCTGCCCAGCCGCGCGAAGTTGTAGATCTCGTTGCGCAGCATGGTGCCTTCCATGGCCCCGCGCACTTGCGTCGACTGGCGACGGACAAGGTCGAGCACATCGCCCAGCCGCGTTTCCGTAACCGGACGTGCCAGCGCCTCCTTCAGCTTCATCCAGCCGTCGTTGACCGATTCCCACACCTCGCGGGTGATGCCGCCGCGCACCATGCGCGCATTGGTCCGTGCCATCTCGGTCATCGCCATGACGCTGCCGGGATTGTCCTTGTCGCGCAGGATGTAGTTGAACACGTGCGGGCCGGTGTATTCCGTCCCGTGCCGCGCCTCGAACCCCGGCCTCAGCCCGAGCGTGACGATCAGCGAGCGCCACTCGTCCGAAGCGTCCGAGGCATCGCGGGTCAGCGCCATGCGGAACCCCGCCTCGATCAGGCGCGAGATGTTCTCCGCACGCTCGAGGTAGCGGAACAGCCAGAATATGCCGTTTGCGGATCTGCCTAACATCAGTCGTCCAGTACCCAGCTGTCCTTGGTCCCGCCGCCCTGCGACGAGTTGACCACCAGCGACCCCTTCTTCAGCGCCACGCGAGTCAATCCGCCGGGCGTGATGTCGATCCCGTTGGGGCTCACCAGCACGAACGGACGCAAGTCCACGTGGCGCGGCGCAAGTCCTGCCTTGGTCAGGATCGGCACGGTCGAGAGCGAGAGCGTGGGCTGCGCGATGTAGTTTTCGGGCTTCGCCCGCAGCTTGGCCTCGAACGCGGCCAGTTCCTTGCGCGAAGAGGTCGGCCCGATCAGCATGCCGTAGCCGCCCGACCCGTGCACTTCCTTGACCACCAGCTCGGCCAGATTGTCGAGCACGTACTTAAGCGAATCCGGCTCGGCACAGCGCCACGTCGGCACGTTCTGCAGGATCGGCTTCTCGCCAGTATAGAACTCGACGATCTCGGGCATGAACGAATAGATCGCCTTGTCGTCGCATATGCCCGTGCCCGGCGCGTTGGCGATAGTGATCCCGCCCGCGCGATAGACGTCCATGATCCCCGATACGCCCAGCACGCTGTTGGGATTGAACGTCAACGGGTCGAGATATTCGTCATCCACCCGGCGATAAAGCACGTCGATCGGCTGGTAGCCGCGCGTGGTGCGCATCGCGATGCGCCCGTTCTCCACACGCAGGTCGCTGCCCTCGACCAGTTCCGCGCCCATCTGGTCGGCAAGGAACGCATGCTCGAAATAGGCCGAATTGTAGATCCCCGGCGTCAGTACCGCGACGACCGGCTTCTTGCCATCGCAGGCCGGCGGCGCACAGGCGGCAAGGCTGCGGGCAAGACGGCGCGGATAGTCCGAAACCTCGCGTACCCGAACCCTGGTGAACAGTTCCGGGAACATTGCCATCATCGTCTCGCGGTTCTCCAGCATGTAGGAGACACCGGACGGCGTGCGGGCATTGTCCTCCAGCACCATGAAATCGTCCTCGCCCGTGCGGACAAGGTCGATGCCGACGATATGCGTATAGACCCCGCCCGGCGGCGTGAAACCGACCATCTCGGGCAGGAACGCCACGTTGTTCTTTAGCAGCCGCGCCGGAAGACGGCCCGACCGGACGATTTCCTGCCGGTGATAGAGATCGTGAAGAAACGCATTTAGCGCCCGAACCCGCTGCTCGATACCACGGGAAAGCTTGCGCCATTGCTGCGCGGTGATGATCCGCGGCACCATGTCGAAGGGAATGAGCCGCTCTTCGGCGTCCTCGTTGCCATAGACATTGAAAGTGATGCCGGTGCGGCGGAAAAAGGCTTCGGCTTCGCTGCCCTTGCGCCGCAGCAGGTCCGGCGGCTGCTGGTCGTACCACTGGCAGTATCCCGCGTAAGCAGGCCGCACCGAGCCATCGGCGTTGAGCATCTCGTCGTAGGACGAGGGCGATGTTGTTTTCATAGGCACATCCCGTCTGCACCCAAGCTTGCACAACGAATCGCCTTTGCCAAGCGCGCCAATGCTGCACTGCGAAATAAAGTTGCACCGCTTTGACTGCCACAATCAGGCAAGCAATTTTCCTTGCCTGATTGCGTCCGGGATGAGAATTAATCGCTCAACTAAATTTCCGGAGAACCGCGATGCCACAAGTTCGCAAGCGCACCTGCCATATCTGCGAAGCCAACTGCGGCGTGCTGGTCGAAGTCGAGGGAACCCGGATTCTCTCGATCAAGGGCGATGCGGATAACCCTTTGTCACGCGGGCATATTTGCCCCAAAGGCACCGCGCTTCAGGACTTGCAGGAAGACCCGGACCGCTTGCGCAAACCCTTGAAGCGCGTTGGATCGGACTGGCAGGAAATCAGCTTCGAACAGGCCTTTGCCGAGATCGGAGAGAAGGTCCGCGCCATCCTCGCGCGCGATCCTGACAGTTCGGCCGTCTACATCGGCAACCCCAACGCGCACTCTTATGGCAACGCGCTCAACGCAGGCTTCCTCGAGAAGGCGCTGCGCACCCGGACCAAGTTTTCCGCCAGCACCGTCGACCAGATGCCGAACCATGTCGCAAACCTGCGGCTCTGGGGCCACGCCAGCATGTTCCCGATTCCCGATGCGGATCGCACGCAGACGCTCGTCATCCTCGGCGGCAATCCGATGGCATCGAACGGATCGCTCTGGACCGTCCCTGATTTCCGCAACCGCATGAAGGACCTGCGCGCGCGCGGCGGCGAACTCGTCGTCATCGACCCGCGCCGCACCGAAACCGCCAAGATCGCCGACCGCCACCTGTTCATCCGCCCGGCAAGCGACGTCTTCTTCCTCGTTGCGTTGCTGAAAGCGGTCATGGCGCGCAAGCCGCACCGCCCGGTGCAGGACTTCGTCACCGGCCTTGATGAAGTCGCCGCCCTGCTTGAGCGCTTCGATAGCGAAGCCTGCGCGCAGGCAAGCGCCGTTCCCCTCGCAGAGATCGAGCGCCTGGCCGACCGCTTCGCCGCAGGACCTGCCGCTCTCTATGGACGGATGGGAACAGCAACCCAGGCCAATGGTACGCTGAATGCCTGGCTTATCTCCTTGATAAACATCGCATCCGGCCAGCTGGACCGCGAAGGCGGCTGGGTCTTCGGCCTGCCTGCGGTCGATACCGTAAACGCCCTTCCTCCCGGCTCGATCGGCAAGTACAGCTCACGCGTATCGGGCCACCGCTCTGTCCTCGGCGAATTTCCTGCCGCCGCCATGGCAGAGGAAATCGAGACACCGGGCCAGGGCCAGATCAAGGCGCTGTTCGTCGTCGCCGGCAATCCTGTCCTGTCCACCCCCAACGGCGCACGCCTGGCCAAGGCCTTGGAATCGCTGGACCTGATGGTCTCGATCGACATCTACCGCAACGCCACCAGCGCCCACGCGCACTACATCCTGCCGCCTGCAGGCCCGCTGGAACGCGATCACTACGGCCTCTTCCTCCTGCCCATGGCCGCACGCACCATCGCGGTCTATTCGCCGCCGACGCTGCCGCAGGCCGAAGGTTCGCTCCATGACTGGGAGATCTTGCGCGGGCTCGCCCATGCGATCAGTGGAGAACCGGTGCAGGCCCCCACCCCGCGCGAGGCGCTTGACGGACTTCTCCAAGCCGGTCCCTACGGCCTCACACTCCAAGAGGTCGAAGCCGTGCCCTCGGGCATCGATCTGGGTCCGCCGCCTGTCGGCCAGTTGCCCGCCCGCCTGCGCTCTGCCTCGAAGAGTGTGCCCTGTGCCATACCAGAGTTCATGGTTTGCCTCGAAGAGTTGGAAGTCCCCAACAGCGAGGTTTCCGAGGGCCTGAGACTGATCGGAAGGCGCCATCTGCGCACCAACAACTCGTGGCTCGCCAACAGTCGCCGCCTCATCAAGGGCCCCGACCGCTGCACGGTGATGATCAATCCGACCGACGCAGAACAGCGCGGCATCGCTGATGGCGCCACCGTCAAGGTCCGCTCAAGTGCCGGAGAAATAAGCCTTTCCGCCGAGGTGACGGACGACATGATGCCCGGCACCGTCTCCATCCCCCACGGCTGGGGCCACGCCCTCCCCGGCGTCGCCATGGCCAACGCGCTGGGCAAACCCGGCGTCAGCGTCAACGACATAACCCTGAACGAAGTCGACCCGCTATCGGGCAACGCGGCGCTGAGCGGGATCGCAGTGGAGGTGGAGGTGGCTTAGTACCCCGCAACCAACCGCTTCAACATCGCCGCCACGTCGGGATGTGCGGCGAAGCCCAGATGCGTGCAACGCATTGGAATTGCTAAGTCTCGCTCGCCCTTGCGGCCGCAGGAGGAGCGGGGGGAGACGATGCCGTCGCGCGCGCTCCAGAGCGCTACGGTCGGCACCGGCGGCTTGGCTGACATGTCCTGCCCGATCGGCGGTTCATCGACCGAGTGCCCGGCGATAAGCTGGTAGGCACGCCAGGCGTTGTTGGCGCGGCGGTCTCCGGAGAAGGGCGTGCCCATGGTGACGACCAGCCGCACGGCTTCAGGATGGGCCTTGGCCACCTCGCGCGCGAAGATTCCGCCGAGGCTCCAGCCGACGAGCACCAGTGACTCACCTTCCCTTCGTGCCATGGTCACGACACGTTCGCACAGGCGTTCGAAGCGATCTTCTGTCGGCCCGAAGTTGAATCCCAGACCCCAGTCGCTGACCCGATGGCCTGCCGCCTCGAGCGCGAGCCGCAAAGGCTTCATCCGCACAGGGTGCGTGCCGAAGCCGGGGAGAAGCATCACGGCCCGGGATGAGGAAGCGGGCTCGTCTGAAACCTGCATCTGGCGCGAGGCCTGCCAATGCTCGACCGGCGTGCGCAATTCGCCCAGCAGCGCCTGCCACTTCGGCCCGCGCACGTCAGCAGGACGCGGCTGAAACGCCAGCGCCCCGCGCCGCGCGATCTCCTCGCGCAGCTGCGCCAGCCGCGCAGTTGCCTGCGCGAATCCGCTTGCCTGTTCCGGTTGATTCAAGATCATCGCCATTGCCTGCGCCCTATCGGCCTAACCGCCGATGAACGCCAGCATTTGGCGATTGTTTCAAATTCGCGTCAAAAAAAGTGACTTTGAATGCGCCATCAGGCCCGGGATGACGGGAGGTGGGTGAGCAGAGCACCCCTCAGGCAAGCCGGTTACCCCTACTCATCCCCCTTGCACTCGCCCTTGTGCTTTGAACTCAGGCCCATCTGCATGACCATGTTCTTGCCGTTGGGGGCAGTGCCGACCATGTCCATGGTCATATCGTAGGTGTCCGGGCTGTAGGTGCCCGCCAGCGTCATCTTGGCCGAATTGCCTGCGTCGTCGCCAGTACCCTTGCAAGTCATGGTCGCATCGATCTTGCCATTGCCCATGGTGAAAGAGTCGTACTTGCAGTCCTCACCCTGCTGGCCGAAGAACTTGCCGTCCGGCTTCTCCGCCTCCTCCTTGGTCAGGCATGAGGCGAATGTCTTGGTCTGGCCGAGCATTTCCTGCATCGCAGCCTTGGCTTCGGGCGGCATGCCTTCAACGTCGAACTTCTTGAACTGCATGGTCAATTCCCAGCGACCGGGATTTAGCTTCATGCCGGCATCGGCCACCGACTTGGCGACCTCGGCGGTGCTCGCGTTCTTCTTCTCGACTGTCGCGTCGTCACCACAGCCTGCAAGCAGCAGCAGCGGTATCAGGGCAGTTGCAGCGCGCATGGGCGTCATCCTCTCTCGTTCCTGCGCAAGAGGCTAACACCCCGGACCAAAAGCGCCAGTGCGCCATATCACCGCTCTCGCCCGGTTGCGCGGACGCGGTTTGTTCCCCATATCCCCGCCATGGCCGAACTCGTTATCCGCAGGGGACTCGAAGAGCCCGACACTTCCGGCACGTTCGTGCCCCACCGCCCCGCCCGCCCCGACAAGATCGAGGGCGGCAGGCCGTTCAAGGTCGTCTCCGAATATCAGCCTGCGGGCGACCAGCCAACTGCGATTGCCGATCTGGTGGCGGCGGCCCGCGATGGCGACCAGACGCAGGTGCTGCTCGGCGTAACCGGTTCGGGCAAGACCTTCACCATGGCCAAGGTGATCGAGGAACTCCAGCGCCCTGCCCTGATCCTTGCGCCCAACAAGATCCTTGCCGCGCAGCTCTATGGCGAGATGAAGAGCTTCTTTCCCGAGAACGCGGTGGAGTACTTCGTCTCGTACTACGACTATTACCAGCCTGAGGCCTACGTCCCCCGGTCTGACACCTACATCGAGAAGGAGAGCTCGACCAACGAGGCGATCGACCGGATGCGACATTCGGCCACGCGGTCGTTGCTCGAACGCGACGACGTGATCATCGTCGCCTCAGTCTCGTGCATCTACGGCATCGGCTCGGTCGAGACCTATTCGGCAATGATCTTCGACCTCAAGGTCGGGCAGAGCGTGGACAGCGGCGAGATTATCCGCAAGCTGGTGGCGCTGCAGTACAAGCGCAACGACGCAGGCTTCGGGCGCGGCAACTTCCGGGTGCGCGGAGACAATCTCGAAATCTTCCCCTCGCATTATGACGATACCGCCTGGCGGATAAGCTTCTTCGGCGACGAGGTGGAGGAGATCGTCGAGTTCGACCCGCTGACCGGCAAGAGCGGCGCGAAACTGAACAACGTGCGTGTCTATGCCAACTCGCACTACGTGACGCCTGGGCCGACGATGCAGCAGGCGGCGCAGGCGATCCGCTTCGAGCTGACCGAGCGGCTCAAGGAGCTGGTCGAGGAAGGCAAGCTGCTGGAGGCCCAGCGGCTGGAGCAGCGTACCAACTTCGATCTGGAAATGATCGCCGCCACCGGATCGTGCGCGGGGATCGAGAATTACAGCCGCTTCCTGACGGGTCGTCTTCCGGGCGAACCGCCGCCGACGCTGTTCGAGTACCTGCCCGACAACTGCCTGCTATTCCTTGACGAAAGCCACCAGACCGTGCCGCAGATCGGCGCGATGGCGCGCGGGGACCACCGCCGCAAGATGACGCTGGCCGAATACGGCTTCCGCCTGCCGAGCTGTATCGACAACCGCCCGCTGCGCTTCAACGAATGGGACGCGATGCGGCCGCAGACCATCGCGGTCTCCGCCACGCCCGCCTCTTGGGAAATGGAGCAGGCAGGCGGTGTCTTTGCCGAGCAGGTCATTCGCCCGACCGGACTGATCGACCCGCCGGTGCTGATCCGCCCGGTCGAGGATCAGGTGCAGGACTGCATCAACGAGTGCAAGCTGACTGCCCAGCAAGGCTACCGCACGCTCGTGACGACGCTGACCAAACGCATGGCCGAAGACCTCACCGAGTTCATGCACGAAGCGGGCCTTCGCGTGCGCTACATGCACTCGGACGTCGAGACGCTGGAGCGCATCGAACTGATCCGCGACTTGCGACTGGGCGTCTATGACGTGCTGGTTGGGATCAACCTGCTGCGCGAGGGCCTCGACATTCCCGAATGCGGGCTGGTGTGCATTCTGGACGCGGACAAGGAAGGCTTCCTGCGCAGCGAAACCTCGCTGATCCAGACCATCGGCCGCGCCGCGCGCAACGTGGATGGCCGCGTGATCCTCTATGCCGACCGCATGACCGGATCGATGGAACGCGCCATCGCGGAGACCGACCGTCGCCGCGCCAAGCAGGAGGAATACAACGCCCTCCACGGCATCACCCCGCAGACGATCAAGCGCAACATCCACGATATCGTGGCGGACACGGCGAGCCGCGACGGCGTGCTGGTCGACATCGACGCGGACGGCGCCAACAACCTCGTCGGCCACAACCTGCGCGCCTACATCGAAGACCTCGAAAAGAAGATGCGCGCGGCAGCGGCGGATCTGGAATTCGAGGAAGCCGGACGGTTGCGCGACGAGATCAGGAAGCTGGAGGCGACCGAATTGGGGCTGCCGGAAGGGGATCGGAAAGCGCCGATCGTCGGGCGGAGCAACGAGGGCAAGCCGGGCACGAGGAAGACGCGGTACGGGAAGAGCCAAAAGACGAAGTGGGGGAAGTAAAATCACGAATATTTTGCCGGTCGAGAAGTCATAGGGCGGCATGGGAATGCCGTTTAAAAGACTCCGTCTTTTGCAGTTGACCCTGAGTCATATTATGTATTTTTAGAAGGCTGCACCAAGGAACCGCAGCCATGATCGTCAGCTTCGCCAACAAGGAAACAGAGGTCCTCTGGTCCGGCCAGCGCAGCCGCAAACTGCCTGCCGAGATCCAGAGCCGCGCCCTCGCAAAGCTGGCCATGCTCGATGCGGCAGCCGAGTTGGACGATCTGAGGAACCCGCCCGGCAACCGCCTTCACGATCTGAAGGACGACCGCGCAGGACAACATTCCATTTCCATTAACAAGCAATGGCGCATATGCTTCGTCTGGAAAGACGGAAATGCCCACGATGTCGAAATCACCGATTACCACTGACGAGGAATGGCTGCACAATCCGCACGCCGGGGAATTGCTGGCGTCTGAGTTCATGGAACCGCTCGGGCTCGATACGCAAGTCTTGGGCGCGGCCATCGGCATCGATGCGAGCCGTCTCGAAGCGATGCTTTCCGGTGCAGCGCGCATCGACGGCGAACTCGATCTGCGGCTCGCCCGCTATTTCCGGATGTCCGAAGGCTTCTTCCTGCGACTTCAGGACCAGTACGAACTGCGTAAGGCCAAACGGGTGCTCCAGTCCGATCTTGACAACATCGTCCCTCGCGCTGCCTGAGACAGTCGTGAAGAAGCTTCTGGTGGCAACCGCCGCCCTCACCCTCGCCGCGTGTTCCAAATCCCCGGCCATGCCCACGCGCGAAGGGGCTCCGGACAATGCCGTGCGGCTGGCCATGCCTGAAGGCGAGGCGCTGCCCGGGGTGCAGGACGGCACGTCACAGGCCTCTTGGGCAGCCGGGGCCGACGGGCTTTCGGCACGCTATGGCTATCCGGGCGAGGGACCGATGGTGTCCGTCACCTGCCGCGAAGGCGTGCTCACCGTCACCCGCCATGCCGCAGCGCCGGTGGGCGCACAGGCCCTGTTTGCGCTGGTGGGGAGCGACGGGATCATGCGCCTGCCGGTGGATGCGACCTCCGTGCCGGGGCAGCGCGGCTATGTCTGGCAGGGCACGATGTCTGCCGATGACAGTCGCACCAAGGTGCTCGGCGGCTCCTACACCGGCACGCTGCCGGGCGCGGGGATGATCAAGGTTTCGGGCGGTGGTGCGGTGCGCGATCTGGTGGCGCGCTGCCGCCGTTCAGCACCAACGGCTGCGTCCGAGCCGGTGGCTCCGGCTGCAACCGCCGAGTAGCCTTCAGACCTTCCCGAACCTCGCTTCGTAGGCCGCAGTGTCGCCGTTGGCGAGAAGCTTGGCCTGCTCCACCCAGTTGTCGCGCTTGGCCCGGCCCGCAAAGGTGCCCAGCTGCGCGTCGATCCTGGCGATATCCTCGTCGGTCCATGCGGCGATCTGGGCGTAGCTGGTCACGCCAAGCGATGTGAGCAAGGCTTTCAGCTTCGGCCCCACGCCCTTGATCCGGCCAAGATCGTCGGCCGCAGCGGCAGGCGCAGGTGCCGCCTCAAGCACTTCCTCGGCCGCAGCAGCCGCGACGACTTCGCCGATGCCCGCCATCGTGCCCACGCCCGGTGGCGGCGTCACCAGCGCGGCGGCGCTTGGCGCGTCGATCAGTGCGCTGTTACGCGCAGCCTTCTCCGCGCCTTCGGAGAGAACGTCGGTATATTCGCGCTTCTTGGGCGCAGGCTTGGTGCGGCCCCGCACCCACCACACCCACCACACCACGAAAGCAACAAGCAGAACGATGCCAGCCAGCAGGATCTGATTGGCTTCGAACATTTCCAGCATCTGCATGACCCCTTATGCGAAAACCTCAGTTCCCGGTTGCTGCTTGCGGAACAGCACCCGATCCTCGGGCCCGAACGCGCGAACCCACAACATGTAGCAATAAATACCCAGGATCGCCGGAATTCCAATCGCCAGCTCTGCCCACTCCGGCAGCCAGGTCACTGCGACCCCGACTGCAACGGCAGGGACAATCGCCCAGGCAAGGCCCCAGCGCCAGTTGCGGATCGAATGGCCGAGAATACGCGTCAGCACCCGCGATTTGACTGCCGAGGACAGTCCCAGAGCTATGGCCAAGGCCAGCGCCGCTGCCGCTGCAACGTACATCGGCCCCATGTCCATCCGCTTGGCAACGAGGATCAGCGCCAACGTCAGAACGGCCTGCAGAGCGATCGTCGCAAGGCTGATCCACAGGTTGCGCATGCGGGCGAGGTAGACCAGCGCCGCCTCGCTAACCACGGCCTTGGATGCCACGACTTCGGCCACCAACAGGAACACCAACGCCGCCGTGCCTGCCACGAAAGCCGGACCACCAAGGCCCATCAGTCCCTCGCCGGGAATGCCCAGTGCCAGCGCGATGCCGATCTGCGCCGCGCCGATCCAGAAGCCGACCTGGCAGACCTGCTTGGCAATCGCGGCGTAGTCCTTGTCCTTGACGCTGCGGGTGATCACCGGGCCCAGCACCGGCTCGAAACTGGTCTTGAGCTTCTGCGGCAATGACGCGATCTGCTGCGCGAAGTAGTAGATTCCGACCGGCGCCTCGCCCACGAAGAAGCGCAGGATGAACACGTCGAGCTTGCGCGTGCCCCACTCCACCGCATCGGCGCCTGCCAGCGGGATGTTGCGCCGGGCGATCTGCCAGAGCGGACCCGGCCTAGGCTTCCACGCATGCGGCAAGCCGTAAGTGCGCAGCAACACGAAGACGGCAACGCCTGTCGCCGCCCATACCGAGGCCAGGTAAGCAAGGCTGAGGCCCGAACTCGGCCAGATGAAGTAGAACGCGCCTGCGGCGATTGAGATCGTCCACGGCTCGACCACCGAACGCGCCCGCACGGTGGTTGCCACATCGAAGCGATAGGCGAGCGCCGCAAGCGCCAGATCGCCAAGTGCAATGCCCGGAATTGCCAGCACCAGCAGTGTATCGGCCAAGGTGAAATTGCCGCTCGGGTACATCGATTCCGGAAAGAGCCAGATCAGCGCGCCCATACCCAGCGCCAGCGACATGGCGAGCAGCACCGCATCGCCCACCACATTGGCGGGCGGCGCGTCGTTCTCGGCCAGCCGCTGCGCAAGCCCACGCTTCTGTCCCAACGTCGCCAACATCCCGGCGAACTCGACCATGACCAGCGCCGAGGCAAAGCGCCCCATCGCAGGCGCGCCGTAAAGGCGGCTGGCGATGAACAGGAACGGGATGCGTGCCAAGAGCCGCAGCAGGAAGCCGAGGAAATTGGTCCGCCCGCCCTTGGCAAGGGCAGCGATGTCCTGCTGCGGAGGCTGATGCCCGTCAGACAAGGACGGCTTCCGCCTTCAACGGACGTGACAGCAGCCCGGCCACGACTTCGCGCGCCGGAGCGCCGCCTTCAAGCAGGGTCACCACGGCCTCGACAATCGGCATCGATATACCCCTGTTTTGCGCGATCTCCGCCAGAACCGGCGCGGTGAAAGCGCCTTCGGCCACCGAATTCTTTGCACCCAACGCATCAGACGCGCGCATCCCTTCGCCTAGCGCCTTACCCAGCGAGAAATTGCGGCTGGAGGTGGACGAACAGGTCAGCACGAGGTCTCCCAACCCCGAAAGCCCGGACAGGGTTTCCGCCCGCGCGCCCAAGGCAAGCCCGAAGCGCTGCATTTCGGCAAAACCACGGCTGATCAGGGCGGCGCGGGCGTTCTGGCCAAGCCCCAGTCCTTCGACCACACCGCAGGCAATGGCGAGCACGTTCTTCACCGCCCCGCCGATCTCGGCACCGGTCACGTCGTCCGAATAGTAGGGCCGGAACGTCGGGCGCGCGATGGCAGGCGACAACCGCTGCCACTGCGTCTCGCCGCCTGCACAGGCCAGCGTCACCGCCGTGGGCAATCCCGCGGCCACTTCATGCGCGAAAGTCGGGCCGGAAAGCACGGCGATCTCCGCCCCCGGCGCGGCAGCGCTCGCCACATCGGCCATCAGCCGCCCGGTGCCTGCCTCGATACCCTTCGAGCACAGCACGACGTCTCCGCCCTCGCGCCTGATCCCGGCAAGCACGTTCGCCAGAAACTGTGCGGGCGTGACCATCAGCAGCACCGGCAACGCGGCCATCTCGGCAAGCTCTGTCGTCGCGCGGATCGACGGGGCAAGACGCGCCGATGGCAGGAACAGGCTGTTGGTGCGGGCAGAGTTGATCTCGTCGACCAGTTCAGCCTCGCGCGCCCACAACAGGACTTCGCGCCCGTCGCTCGCCAGCATCTGGGCAAGCGCAGTGCCCCAAGCCCCTGCGCCAACGACACCTACCCCAGCGGTCATGCCTTCACCCCTGCACCGCGCACCGGCGCGGCATTTTCATCCAACGGCCAGCGCGGCCGCGCCGCCACATCGAGCGGGTCGGTATATCCCAGAGCGAAGCGCTCCACGCCAGCCCAGCCGATCATCGCAGCGTTGTCTGTGCACAGTTTCGGCGGCGGAGCGACCAGTGGCAGGCCATGGTCTGCAGCCAGCGCTACGAGTGCGCCGCGCAACGCCGCGTTGGCAGCAACGCCGCCCGCAACGACAAGCGCGGTCATCCCCGGTGCGGCGACGCTCAAGGCAATCCGCGTCCGATCCACCACGCAATCGAGCGCAGCCTGCTGGAACGAGGCAGCGATATCGGCGTCGGCATGGACGCCCGCATCCTTCGCCCGCATCACTGCGCTCTTAAGCCCTGCGAACGAGAAATGCGGTTCCCCGCTACCCACCAGCGGGCGCGGCAGGGGCACAGCTTTCGGATTTCCTTCACGCGCCAGCCGTTCCACCGCCGGTCCGCCCGGATAGCCGAGCCCGAGGATCTTGGCGGTCTTGTCGAAGGCTTCCCCCAGCGCATCGTCGATGGTCGTCGCAAGGCGGCGATACTGGCCGACGCCAGCCACTTCGAGAATCTGGCAATGCCCGCCCGAAACAAGCAGCAGCAGATAGGGATAGCACAGCGACGGATCAGCCAGCCGTGGCGACAGCGCGTGACCTTCGAGGTGGTTCACTGCCACCAGCGGCTTGTCCGCCGCCATCGCCAGCGCCTTGGCGGTAACAAGCCCGACCATCACCCCGCCGATAAGTCCCGGCCCCGCCGTTGCCGCAATCGCATCGACATCACCCAGCGCCAGCCCGGCATCGGCCAGCACCGCCTCGACCATCGGCCCCAGCACTTCGACATGCGCGCGCGCCGCAATTTCCGGCACTACGCCGCCATAGGGCCGGTGCGCCTCGTCTTGCGAGGCAATGCGTTGCGCGACGATCCGCGTCGCCAGAGTCGCGCCATTGCCGTCGATCACCGCGGCAGCGGTTTCATCGCAGCTGGATTCTATGCCAAGGATCAGGGCCATCTGGCGCTTTCCTCTAGTGATAATCCCCGTTACGGCAAGCAAAGCATGAACACTGCAACGCCCCAGAAGCCGCTAAGGCTCGGAACCCGCCGCTCCCCGCTTGCGATGGCGCAGGCTGAAGAGACCCGCGATCGCCTCTGCGCCGCCCACGGCTGGACGCACGACATGGTCGAGATCGTCCCCGTCACCGCCAGTGGCGACAAGATCCTAGACCGCCCGCTGGCCGAGATCGGTGGCAAGGCGCTGTGGACCAAGGAGCTCGACGCCTGGCTGTTCGAAGGCGAGATCGACTTTGCCGTCCACTCGATGAAGGACGTAGAGACGATCCGGCCTGAACAATTCTCCATCGCCGCCGTCCTTCCCCGCGCCGACGTGCGCGACGTGCTGGTGGGTGCGGCCTCCATCCATGCCATCCTGCCCGGTGCGCGCGTCGGCACCAGCGCGCCGCGCCGCGCCGCACAGATGCTCCACGCCCGGCCCGATCTGACCATCGTCGGCTTCCGCGGCAATGTCGCCACGCGCCTAGCCAAGCTGCAGGCGGGTGAGGCGGACGTGACCTTGCTTGCCGCTGCTGGCCTGCAACGCCTTGGCGAGACCGGCGTCGGCACGCCGCTGTCGCAGTTCGAATGGCTGCCCGCTCCGGCACAAGGCGCCATCGGCATCGAATGCCTTGCCGCGAACGAGGCCGTGCGCGCCTGGCTCTGCGCTATCGATGACCGCGAGACACACGATGCGGTGCTGGCTGAACGCGCCCTGCTCGCAGCGCTGGGCGGCAATTGCCACAGCCCGATCGCGGTGCTGACCACCACGCACGAAAGCTCGCTCACCTTGCGTGCCGCGATCTACAGCCCCGACGGGGCCGAGCGCGTCGAAGCCAGCGAGACGTTCGCTCCGGCAGACAGCGAAGGCCCCCGCCGCCTCGCCCACCGGTTGCTGGCAGCGGCACCCGAATCCGTGACGGTGCATTTCTCCGGCGAATGAGCGGGCCCGGAGCGCCACTGCCGCTCGTCGTCATCCGTCCGGAACCGGGCAACGCCGCCACGTGCGCAGCGGCCCGCGCGCTGGGGCTTGAACCTGCAGGTTTCCCGCTGTTCGACGTTGCCCCGCTGCCGTGGCAGGTGCCGGAAGGCCGGTTCGATGCGATCCTTGCGGGCAGCGCCAACGTGTTCCGCCATGGCGGGGACAAGCTTGCGGCAGTGCGCGCCGTCCCGGTCATCGCGGTGGGTGCCACAACCGCGCAGGCTGCCATCGACGCAGGCTTCACCGTATCGCGCATCGGAGAGGGGGGATTGCAGCCGGTTGTCGCCGAACTGCCGCCGGGATCCTACCTGCGAATCGCTGGCGAGGACCGGGTCGATCTCACCCCGCCAGAGGGCGTGCGAATCGAGACTGCGGTTGCTTATGCGGCGCGCAGATCACCTGTTCGCGGTGCCTTGGCGCACATTCTGTGCCAAGGGGCAGTGGTGCTCCTCCATTCCGGAGAAGCGGCCCGCCATTTCGCCGACGAGTGTCAAAGGCTTGAAATTCCGCGAGAGTCACTCCACCTCGCTTGCCTCGCACCGCGCATAGCATCCATGGCCGGAGCAGGTTGGGCGTCCATCGCCACCGCGCCGGAAAGAACGGATGCCATGTTGCTGGAAACTGCCCGGCGAATGTGCCAGACAGTGTGACTTCGGGGCGACAGGACAAGCGAAAAAGGATGCAGGATCTCGGATATAATCCGCGTGGGAGTGCGCAACGAAGCGGATTGGGCGCGCGCTCTGTTGCCGCCATCGTCGCCGGATGCCTGCTCGCAGGCGCAGCGGGCGCTGCATGGCTCGGCTGGCGCAACGGACTGATCGATGTGCAGATGGGCGATTCGGGAATCCCCCAGCTCGTCACTTCGCCCACCACCCCGCCATCGCCCAGCGCCACCGCCGCCGAGGTCGCTGCCACGCAGGCCCAGATCGACGCGCAGATTGACAGTACCGCCGCCAAGGTCGCCGTGCTCGAACAGCGCCTTGCCGAACTGAACCAGCAGGCCATCGCCGCATCGGGCAACGCCACCCACGCCGAATCGCTGCTCCTTGCCTTTGCCGCCCGCCGTGCGCTGGAGCGCGGCCAGCCACTCGGCTGGATCGAGGGGCAATTGCGCGCCCGCTTCGGCACCACGCAGGGTGCGGCGGTCGACAAGGTCATTGCCGCCGGGGCCATGCCGGTCACGCTCAGCCAGCTTGGCGAACAGTTCGAACTGCTTGCCCCCACGCTTGCAGGTGGCCGCGCCGACGAAGGCACGTGGGACTGGCTCAGCCGCGAAGTGGCCGACCTCTTCGTGATCCGCCACGACGATTCGCCCTCCCCAGCGCCCGAACGCAGGCTCGAACGCGCCCGCGCTTTCCTTGCAGGCGGCAAGGTTGAAGCTGCCGTCGCCGAAGTCGAAAAGATGCCCGGCCACGACGCCGCCGCAGACTGGCTAACCCGCGCCCGCGACTACATGACCGCCCAACGCGCGCTGGACCAACTGGAAGCCGCAGCCCTGATGGGCGCGCAACCCGTCAGCGCGCCTGCGCAGACGGTGATGCCCGCGCCGACAGCCAGCGCATCACCTGCGGTGCCACCACTGCCACCGGCGGGGTCTACGCCGGAGGTTTGAGGTGATTAGTGTCAGGGGTGGAAAGCACAGTCCGCTTTTCCGTTTTTCACACCAAGAGCTGCCGTTCAGGACACGACGCCATTGCGGACATTGTTCAACCCACGAAATTGGTGATTAGGTTTTGATTTTTATGGCGTTGTGACCGAATATGAGTTTACGCAAGTCTCAGTTTCAGCCTCGCTAAATGCTGCAAATCCTAAGCGAGTTCTGGTGGGAACGAACTTATCATTGTAAAAAGACCAAACAGCGCGTCTGCTGCCCTCGTAGGTATTGTGACTTTGCGGATTGTCGTTTGCCAATTCTAATGCGAAGTTTGCAGTAAGACCTTGGCAGATACCGTCAAACTTACGATCCCAAGCGATCTGCTTGGACGCCTCGAAGTCCCAATCTTTCATTGACTTGATTAATTTTAGGCGGGCTCGGCCACTTTTACATTCAACTGCGAAAAGGCAGGCACCGTTGCCCGGTGCGCGGTTCGCGATATACGAGTTCGCGGATTGGATGAGTTTATCTTTGGAAAGCTGAGACCAGCTTTGGTAGCGCAGCCCCCAATTAACTGGTCCAGCTATTAACAGCAAAATCGCAAATGGAAGGGCAAGAGCCAGCATGCATCCGTGTTGCGTGACGTTGAAGCGCATATTCTCAAAAACCATGCTTATTGTCGGCGCACAAGGAGATTGGAGCGTATACTGGCAGCTAACCACCCCATTCCTGCCATTCAGCCCTCGGCAGTGAGTTCCCAAAACCCGTCGTCCCGGACTCGATCCGGGACCCCGCTTCTCTTCTTCAACGCTCGGCCAAGAGAACAGCGGGATCCCGGGTCGAGCCCGGGATGACGAAACAGGAAGTGGCGGTTGATCGGGTTAGTCCCCCAATCACGCCGCGCGCAGCAGCTTCGGCAGATCCCCGCTCATCCCGCGCGCTTCGTCCATGAACCAGCGCTTGAGCGGCGCGGCGCGCTGGACGCCTGCCATGCCGAGACGTCGGACTGCAGAGGGCAGCTTGCCGGGGATGCCGAACAGGCGGGTGAGTACGTCGGTCGCCGTCGCCACCATGAAGGTATCGGCCGCGCGCCAGCGTTCGTAGCGGGCGAGGAGTTGCGCATCGCCCACGTCCAGCCCCAGCCGCAACCCGTCCGACAATACCTCGACCAGCGCCGCCACATCGCGCAGGCCGACGTTGAGGCCCTGCCCCGCGATCGGGTGCATGCCGTGCGCGGCATCGCCGACCAGCGCCAGTCGGTCCTCGACGATCCGCGCGGTGTGGTGGAAGTTGAGCGGATAGGACGAGCGCGGGCTGGCAAGCTCAATCTTGCCGAAGATGCCGTGCATGCGGCTGGCAACCTCGTTCAGGAACATCGCCTCGGGCATTGCCAACACGGCGGCGGCGTCCTTTTCGGCCACGGTCCAGACCAGCGCCGAGCGGTGCTTGCCGCCTTCATCCAGCAGCGGCAGCAGCGCAAAGGGGCCTGCCGGATAGAACACTTCCCACGCCACGTTACCGTGCGGCTTCTCGTGGGTGAGGCCTGCAATGATCGCGCGGTGGCCGTAGTCCCACTTGGCGGGGGTGAACCCGGCTTCGTCGCGCGTCGGGCTCTTGCGCCCTTCTGCGGCGACCATCAGCCGCCCTTTCAGCACGCGGCCATCGGAGAGCGTCACCGCCACCCCATGCTCACCGCGTTCGCGGGCGACGACGTGGCTGTTGGGGTGGAAGGTGATCGCCTCTTCCCGCGCCGCCACGCCATACATCGCGATGCGCAGATCCCGGTTGGCGTACATCCGCCCCAGCGAGCCATCTGCCTCGCCCGGTTGGAAATCGATCCGCCCGGGCTTCATCCCGTCGGTCACCGCGATCGATGCAATCGGGCAGCCCTTGGGCGCAAGGTCCTCCGCCATGCCGAGGTTGGTGTAGAGGTTCCAGCTGGCGGTGGAGATCGCCGAAGCGCGCCCGTCAAAACCTTCGGCGGTCTGCGCCGCAGGATCGGAATTGTCGACGACGTGAGAGGTGATCCCCGCCTTGGCGAGGCCGATGGCGAGCGTCATGCCCACCAGGCCACCGCCAAGAATCACGACATCGGCATTCAGTTCGTTCACTTGACCGCTCCACACGTATTGCCGGTGCCACCATCCAGATCGAGGCAGCGCCCGTCAAATGCACCTTGGGGGATCTTGAGGCCGATCAATGCCGCAAGTGAAGGCGCGATGTCCACCGTTTCCACGCCGCTGGGCTGTTCGAACCCGGTCATGCCCTTGCGCCAGAACAGGATCGGCACGCGGCGGTCATAGTCCCACGGGCTGCCATGCGTGGCGACATAGCCCGCACGCGGCGCCGGAATCGGCACCACGCCACGCTTGAGGAACACCACGAAATCGCCCGAATGCAACGGGTTGTACGAAGCGCGTGCGCGTTCGGCCAGGGTCCAGGTCTCGGGCGAGGTGGTTGGCATCGGCGTCGCGGCGATTTCGGCGGCGCTCAGCACCACCTCGACCTGCGGATCAGCCTCGAGCAGCGCTTTGGCATCGTCCACCAGCTTGCCCTTTGTGCCGGGGTCAAGGTCACGGCGCAGCCAGTAATCGCCCGAAGGCCCGTCGGACAGGATCAGACCCTTGGCCTCAAGCCCGTACTTCTTGCCGAGCGTTGCCGAGAGTGCCTCGGGCGAGACTGCGCTGTTCACCCGAGCGGACTTTTCCAGCGCCTGTTCGTGCAGACGCTCAGGCAGGTCGAACCCGCCATGGTCGGCGGTCAGCACCACGACATAATCGATCCCGCGCTTGTCGAGGCTGGCGAAGAAATCGCCCAGTGCCATATCGAGCTGGGTGAGCTGAATGCACATTTCCGCACCCTCGGTGCCGGTGGCGTGGCCGACATAATCAGTGGCAGAAAGGCTGACTGCGAGGATATCTGGAACCGAATTCTTGCCCAGCTTCTGTTCGTCCACCAGCTTTACCGCGAGATCGAGCGTCGCCCGATCAAGCCGGGGCGAGACGCGGAACTGGTCCCCCTCGCCGGCCTTCAGCGCAAAGCGTCCTGTCCCCACCGTTGCGGTGCCCGCCTGCACGGCGCGGTCCTGCCGTCCGCACCATGCCGGAAGAGGGAATGCAGGTGCGCCCTTGGCCAGCAGCTTGTCGATCTCGGCATTCTCAGCCACCGCCGTGGCCCCAAGCTCGCGCCCGGCAAGCGTGACGAACTGCTTGCCCTTCCACCAATAGACCTGATCGATATCGTGACCGCCCATCATCAGAGCGCCACGATCCTTGCCCGAAACGGCAATGTTCCGCGCCGCCGGATTGGCCTTCTTCATCCATTCGCCCAGCGTCGGCACCAGCAGATGCACCGGCGAGGCGACATAGTCCTTCGATCCTGCCGTGCGCTTCGAAACGTCCTCGGCACAATAGACGACCTTCGGGCCTGTGGTGACGCTCTGGTCGATCCACGAATTGGCGATGATCCCGGTGTGCGCGGGGCGGTTGCCGGTGAGGATCGTCGAGTGGCCGGGGCAGGTCTCGGTTGCCGCGTGGCTCTGGAAGCCTGCCGGGAACACCGCCCCTTGCGTCAACCGTGCAAAGCCGCCGGTGAAGCGCTGGCGATACTGCGCGAAGATGTCGGCCGAGAACTGGTCGATCGAGATCGCCACAATCAGCTTGGGCGCTCCGGCCGGAACCTGCTGGCTCACGGCAGGCGCTCCATCCTGCGCGAAAACGGAAACGACGGGGGCGGCACAAGCCAGCAGAACGGCGGCGTAACGGGAAAGGCTTTTCACGCGAAACATACTCCTGTGGGCACGTGCTATGGACTTGAGGGAAGGCCAGCCGTAGGACGCCCAAGAGCGCTACGCATGGCCCCGCCAGCGCTCCCGTTCAAGGGGCCATTTGGGACCGGTGACGCCCGAGATGCCGATACGCGAAATGGCCGGGATCAAGACCTTGCGCATCATAGCGATGTTTGTGACGGCGTTGTGGCTGTCCCTCGCCCCGGCACAGGCCGCGCCCAATCACATGCAGGCAAGCCTCGTCGCCGAAGGTCCGGCGCAGCCCGGCGGTACCGTGACGCTCGCACTGCTGATGCAGCCCGAGAAAGGCTGGCACGGCTACTGGTCCAACCCCGGCGATGCAGGGTACGGCCTGACCCTCGACTGGACCCTGCCCAAGGGCGCCAGCACCGGCGCAATGCAGTTTCCCGTTCCGCAAACGCTGGTGATCCAGGGCCTGATGAACCATGTCTATGAACACGAATACGCCGTGCTCGTGTCGTTCAAGCTCCCGGCCGACGCCACCCCCGGCACGCTCCTGCCCATCAGCGTGAAGGCGCAGTGGCTGGTCTGCACCAACGAGATCTGCGTGCCCGAACGCGCCGAACTTCAGGGGACGATCACTGTCGGCAGCGGTGCCAATGACGCTCGATTCGAAGCATGGCGCGCCGCGCTGCCCGCCCCGCTCGACCGCCCCGGCACCTTCGCACTGGCGGGCAAGACCCTGCGCCTCGCCCTGCCCTTCCCCGCCTCGGCCACGCTCGAAACGCCGCACCTGTTCCTCAAGACAGAGCGCCTGATCGACTACGCCGCACCCCAGCGCTTCTTCCGCAACGGCGATACGCTCGTCGTCGAAGTGCCGCTGGCCAAGAGCCCCGGCCCTGCCACCTCGGTCGAAGGCGTGCTCGCCATGGGCAAGGACGCAGGCGGAATCGCTTTCACCTCCGCCCCCGGAGCCGTGCCGAGTGGCGGCACCGAACTCGGCGGCGAAGGCACGTTCTCCATGGCCACGCTGGGCCTTGCCCTGCTCGGCGCGTTCCTTGGCGGGCTGGTGCTGAACGTGATGCCCTGCGTTTTCCCGATCCTCAGCCTCAAGGCGCTGGCTCTGGCACGCGGCAATTCCCATGACGCCCGCGCCGAAGGCCTTGCCTATACCGCAGGCGTGGTCCTCGCCTGCCTGCTGCTCGGCGGCGTCATGCTCGCCCTGCGCGCAGGGGGAGAGCAGGTCGGCTGGGCGTTCCAGTTGCAGGAGCCGGGCGTCGTCGCCGTCCTGCTGCTGCTGGCCGTGGCAATCACTGCCAACTTCGCCGGGCTCTACGAATTGCCCGGCCTTTCGGTGGAGCGTGGCGCTGGCAAGTCCGGCGCGTTCGGCACGGGCCTCCTTGCCGCCTTCGTCGCCACGCCCTGCACCGGCCCCTTCATGGCCGCTGCGATGGGCGCGGCGCTCATTCTGCCGACATGGGCCGCGCTCGGCGTCTTCGCGGCGCTCGGCCTTGGCCTTGCCCTGCCGTTCCTCGCGCTCGGCTTCGTCCCCGCCCTGCGCCGCCTGCTGCCCAAGCCCGGCAAGTGGATGGATTTGTTCCGCCGCTTCATGGCCCTGCCGATGGGCCTGACGGCGCTTGGCTTGGGATGGCTGACGTGGCGCCTTGGCGGGCCGCAGTACACTGCGGTTGCCGTAGCGATGGCCGTGATCCTGCTGGCGACGCTAGCCGCCATCGGCATCACCCAGCGCAAGAGCAGGCCCATCGGCGTGCTGGCCGCAATCGCGGCGCTGATCATCGTCGGCGGAGTGGCAGGCCTGCCGCCCCCCGCCCCCGTGACAAGCACCGAAGAGGACCTGCTTGGCTCGGTACCGTTCGACGAGACGGCACTTGCGCAGGCCCGCAGCAATCACATGCCGATCTTCCTCTATTTCACCGCCGACTGGTGCCTGTCGTGCAAGGTGAACGAAAAGGTCGCGATCGAGACCAGCGCCACCAACGCCGCCTTCCGCCTGCGCGGCGTGATCGTGATGCGCGGTGACTGGACGCGGCGCGACCCGAAGATCACGCGCTTCCTCTCAAGCCAGGGCGCGGCGGGCATTCCGCTGTACCTGTGGTATCCCAACGGCGGCGGAGAGCCCCGCCAGTTGCCGCAGGTCCTCACCAAGGACATGCTGGTCGACTTGGTCGGGGAGTAAAGTCGAGCCTAAAGGCTTTGCCCGTCATCCACAGAGATGAACGTGCCCGTCACCTGCCGCGAAGCGTCCGAGGCGAAGAACAGCATCATGTCGTCGAGCGCTGAAATCTCGGTCAGGCGCTTCCTCGGCCACGAGGCGACCTGCGCCTTGCCGCCTTCGCTGTCAAACCACTCGCCATCGATCTCCGTGCGGATATAGCCCGGCTGGATCACGTTGACGTTGATCCCCAGCCGCGCCCACTCGCGCGCGAATTGCCGCCCGAGGTGCTGGACCGCCAGCTTGGTCGCGGCATATGCCGGGTCGCCGGTCGCGGTCATCTGCGCGGTGATCGAACCGGTCAGGATGATCCGCCCCTTCTCCGACTGCTTCGATCCCGCCGCGATCATCCGCCGCGCCCCTTCGCGCGCGGTCAGGTACACGCCGTTGAAATTGGTATCGACCACGCGGCGCATCGCCTCGGCAGCAATATCGATCGAACGCCCCGCCTCGACGATCCCGGCATTGGCCACCACCACATCTGGCACGCCGAGACTGGCCTCAGCCGCATCGAACGCCGCAATGATCGAGGCCTCGTCGGTCACGTCGAGCGCCACGGCCAGAGCCTTGCCGCCGCCTGCCACGATCTCGTCCGCCAGAGCCGACACCCGCTCCACCCGCCGCGCCCCGACGACAACCGCCGCGCCTGCCGCCGCATAAATCCGCGCAAATCGCGCCCCCAGCCCGGACGAAGCCCCGGTAATCAGCGCAACGCGGCCTTCAAGCGAATAGCGTGGGGTATCCATGAAGCATCTCCTTTGGAGACGCAGCATTTAACCGATTGCTTAAGCGGTGCAAGGGTGAAGGCGCGCCATGGCAGACGTTCAGCTATAGGCCATCCTCACGGTCTGACAGCCAGTCCGAGAACCGGACCTTGAGTGCCTGAGCTTCTTCTAACGATGCTGGAAAGAGATCGAAGCCACCGTCGTATGGCGCATAGATCCGTCCTTTCTCCGGCTCGAACCATGTAACGTAGGGACCGGCATCGTTGGCCAAATCCTTCAGTGCGTCATCGAACTTGCCGTTTGCCCACGCTTCGTCGCGGATAAAGAACTTCCATACCAAGCTCTCCGGATCACTTTCATCTTCTGTCCACCCACCAGCTGGAACACCCAGTCCGGCCTCACCGTCGCACCTTGACGAGATGATCCAGCACTTCTGCGACGGTTCGAGCATTGCACTCGCGAGTGTGTTCCCGCGGGACAGGATGATGCCGGACTCCTGCTCGGTCTCGGCATACCTCTTCGAGGCGGGCAACGCATGAAAGCGCACCCATGGAAGAGAGCCGTCTTGCCGGAGCACATACCCCAGTGGTTGACGCCCTTTGTGATGCTTGTCCCAGTCCAGCCAGAACTCTCGGGGGTCTACGATGCCTGTGGTATCCATTCGGTCACGGGTACGCAGAGATGTGTTTCTTTTCCACCCCGTTCCAGCCGTTCACTAAGGAACATCGACACCATAAAACCCGTCACCCCGGGTCAAGCCCGGGGTGACGAAGTTCGGGAGTTCAGTGCAGGGAACATCTCCGCGACCTCAAAACCTGTTATCCCGCGGAAACCCGTTCGGTGGCAGCCGACCTGCAGCCCCACGCGCAACCTTCCACGGCAGCAGGTCCTTCTCCACCCGCGTGCGCCCTGAATCGCCGCCCATGGCCCACGAAAGCCCGTCCTCCAGCCGCAGAGTGATCACGTCGGCCATCTCGCCGTCCTTGTAGCGCTGCAGCGTCACGCCCTGTCCCTTGGCGAGCAGCGGCACTTCGGAAAGCGCGAAGATCACCAGCTTGCGGTTCTCGCCGATCACCGCGACGTGATCGTGCTCCGCCGCAATCTCGCGCACCACGGCAAGCTTCACGCCGGGCTTGGTCGAAACCACGCCGCGCCCTTTTCGCGTTTCGGCCAGCAGCTCGTCCATCTCGGCGGCAAAGCCACGCCCGGTGTTGGCCGCCAGCAGCAGCTGGCCCTTGGGCTTGTAGATCACCAAGCTGATGATCTGCGCCTCTGGATCGATGTCGACCATCGTGCGGATCGGCTCGCCAAAGCCGCGCGCACCCGGCAGCTTGTCAGCGCCCAGCGTGTAGAACCGCCCGTTGTCCACCGCCACCAACAGTTTGTCGGTGGTCTGGCAGTGCAGTGCGAAGGCGGGGCCATCGCCTTCCTTGAACTTGAAGTCGCCATCAAGCGCCACATGCCCCTTGGCCGCCCTGATCCAGCCCTTGGCTGAAAGGATCACCGTCACCGGCTCCTTCTCGATCATCGCGTCCATGTTGAACTCACGCGTCGGCGCGGCTTCGGCAATCGTCGTGCGCCGCCGCCCGAGCACGGTGTCCTCGGCGTAATCCTTGCGCAGCGCGTTCAGATCGCGCTTCAATCGCGTGCGCTGGCGGGCCGGGCTGTCGAGCAGCTTCTGCAGCTCCTCCTGCTCGGCCAACAGCGCATCGCGCTCCTTGCGCAGCTCCATTTCCTCCAGCTTGCGCAAGGACCGCAGCCGCATGTTGAGGATCGCTTCTGCCTGCCGGTCGGTCAGCTCGAACTCGGCCATCATTACCGGCTTGGGCTCGTCCTCGGTGCGGATGATCTCGATGATCCGGTCAAGGTTGAGGTAGGCGATGATATAACCGCCCAGCAGCTCAAGCCGGTTGGCGATCTTGTCCAGCCGGTGCTGCGAACGGCGCAGCAGGATGTCGATCTGGCTGAACACCCATTCCTGCAGCACCAGCTTCAGCCCCAGCACACCGGGCGTGCGGCGCGAATCCAGCACGTTGAGGTTCAGGCCGAACCGCGTTTCCAGATCGGTCAGCCGGTAGAGCGACTCTTTCAGCAGATCTGGATCGACATTGCGGCTCTTGGGGACCAGCACCAGCCGGATCTGCTCGTCGGACTCGTCGCGGATGTCCTCGAGGATCGGCAGCTTCTTGTCGGCGATGAGCTGCGCGATCTGTTCGATCAGCTTGCTCTTCTGCACCATGTAGGGAATTTCGGAGACGACCAGCTGCCACTGTCCGGCGCCCAGCTTTTCGATGCCGCTCTCTTCCCAGTTGCCCGCATCGTCGCGGCCCGTGGAGAAGCGCCCACGCACGCGGATCGATCCGCGCCCGGTTTCATAGGCGTTGGAGATAACCGCGGGGCTATCAACCACGATGCCGCCCGTCGGCAGGTCCGGCCCGTGGAACACTTCCATCAACTGGCTGTGCTCAACGCCGGGATTGTCGATCAGCAGCAGCGTGGCATCGATGATCTCGGCCACGTTGTGGCTCGGGATGTTGGTCGCCATGCCCACGGCGATGCCGCTGGACCCGTTGGCCAGCAGGTTCGGGAACAGGCCGGGGAATATCTCCGGCTCCTCGTCCTCACCGTTATAGGTGGGATGATAGGTGACCGAGCCTTCATCAAGCCCCGCCATCAGCTGCATTGCCGTCTTGGTCAGGCGCGCTTCGGTATAGCGGTAGGCGGCGGCATTATCTCCGTCGATATTGCCGAAGTTGCCCTGCCCTTCGACCAGCGGATAGCGCAGCGACCAGTCCTGCGCGAGGCGAACCATCGCGTCATAGACGCTGGAATCGCCATGCGGGTGATACTTGCCGATCACATCGCCCACCACGCGCGCCGACTTCTTGAAGGCATCGGTGGGGTTGAGCTTCAGCTGCCGCATCGCCCAGAGCAGGCGGCGGTGGACCGGCTTCAGCCCGTCGCGCAGATCGGGCAACGACCGCGCGGTGATCGTGCTCAGCGCATAGACGAGGTATCGTTCCGACAGCGCGGAATCGAACGGGGCATCGACGATTGCGTCGAACGGATCGGGTTCTGTCGTATCGGTGACCATGGCCGGAACGTCGTAGCAACGCGATCACCGGAGCGAAAGTCATGGAACCGCAGCAGTCCCCGGCAATTCTAGCAGGGACGGGCCAATGCCAACCCGATTCCCCAAAAGGAGAACCCCATGACCAAGCGCGTGCTGATCGTCGCGACTGACGGATTCGAGCAGTCCGAACTCGAAGGCCCCAAGAAGGCGCTGGAAGATGCCGGTTTCGAAACCGTCGTTGCCAGCCTCAAGACCGGCTCCATCACCGGCTGGAAGGACAAGAACTGGGGCGATGCCGTTGCAGTCAACATCACCCTCGATGAGGTGGACGCCAAGGAATACGACGCGCTGCTGCTGCCCGGCGGCCAGATGAACCCCGACATCCTGCGCATGGACGACCGCGCGATCGACATCGTCAACGACTTCGACGATCTCGACAAGCCGATCGCCGCAATCTGCCACGCGCCCTGGCTGCTTGCCGAAGCCGACATCGTAGACGGCCGCACCGTCACCTCCTGGCCCTCGATCCGCACCGATCTCGCCAATGCCGGCGCCGATGTGGTGGACGAGGAAGTCGTCGTCGACGGCAACCTCATCACCAGCCGCATGCCGGATGACATCCCCGCCTTCTCCAAAGCCCTGATCGATATGCTGACCGACGACTGATACGCCCTGTCGCGGTTTCCGGGGGTTCACCCGGCCCTCGGGAACCGCTACGGTCGTATCAGATGAAACAGCTTGACCATACAGAACACAAACTGATCGGGGGGATAGATGCCGCCGCCATGCTTGCGCAGGTGGAGGCGTGGTGCCCGCTCAACACCGGCACCGGCAACCTTGCAGGCCTCGCCGCGCAGTGGGACATGCTCGCCAATGCCTTCGCCACGCTGCCCGGCGAAATCCGCAAGGTCGATCCCGCCCCCGTCACCGCCATCTCCGCAGACGGTCGCGCCGTCGAAACTGCAAACGGCGCGCACTTTGTCCTCTCGGTCCGGCCGCAAGCGCCCCGGCGCTACTTGCTCACCGGCCACATGGACACCGTCTTCGCGCCGCCCCACCCTTTCCAGTCGTTGCGCTGGCTCGATGCCGAAACGCTGAACGGCCCCGGCGTTGCGGACATGAAAGGCGGCCTCGCGGTCATCCTCTCAGCGCTGCGGGTCTTCGAGAACAGCCCCGCTGCCGCCGCGGTCGGCTATGACGTGCTGATCAATTCCGACGAGGAAACCGGCAGCCTCTCCTCCGCTCCCCTGATCGCCGAGCTGGCGCAGGGCAAGGCGGCGGCGCTGACCTATGAACCTTCCGCCCTGCCCGATGGCACGCTCGCAGGAGAGCGGCCCGGGAGCGGCAACTACAGCGCGGTCATCAAGGGCCGCTCGGCCCACGCCGGTCGCAATCCGCAGGACGGACGCAACGCAATCATCGCGGCGGCGGACATGGCGCTGAAGCTCAAGAATCTGGAGCGCGATGGGCTCTCGATCAACCCGGCGAAGATCGATGGGGGGAGCGCGAACAACGTCGTCCCCGATCATGCCATTCTGCGCTTCAATGTTCGGCCTCGGCTGCCGAGATTTGCGGTAGAGTTCATGGAGAGTCTGCGAGAGTTGGTGCAGAGTCTCGAAGAGTTGCACGAGGTTGGAATCCACCTCCACGGCGGCGTCTCGCGGCCGCCCAAACCTCTCACGAAAGAAGCCGAAAGCCTGTTCGGACTCGTCCGCGAATGTGGCGAATCTCTTGGCCAGACAATACGTTGGCAGACCTCGGGCGGGGTCTGTGACGGCAACAATATCGCGGCCTGCGGCGTGCCTGTGGTCGATACCATGGGCGTGCGCGGCGGGGCGATCCATTCGGATCAGGAGTTCCTGATCGTGCCATCCCTGGCCGAACGCGCCGCCTTGTCCGCGCTCGTCCTGCATAGACTTTCCGGGGGAAATCAATGACATTCCGCATCCGCGCCGCCCGCGCGAGCGACCTGCAACCGCTCTACGAAATGGCCAAGCTCACCGGCGGCGGCTTCACCAACCTGCCCCCCGACCGCAAGGCTCTGACTGCAAAATTGGCTCGTGCATCAGAGGCTTACGGCAATTCGGAGGAAGGCGATCCGAGGAACCCGAAGGACGAACTTTTCGTTCTGGTGCTGGAAGACACCGCCACCGGAGAAGTGCGCGGAACGGCGCAGATTTTCACCTCGGTCGGCCACCAGTGGCCCTTCTATTCCTACAGGATGGCCACGCTTACCCAGCATTCTCAAGAACTTGGCCGTACCTTCCGCGCCGAGATGCTCAATCTCGTCACCGACCTTGAAGGATCGAGCGAAGTGGGCGGGCTGTTCCTCCATCCCTCGGAACGCGCCGGTGGCCTTGGCATGCTGCTCGCCCGCAGCCGCTACCTGTTCATCGCGATGCACAGAAAACGCTTTGGCGACAAGATCTTGGCCGAGCTACGCGGGGTGATCGACGAACGCGGCGGATCGCCGTTCTGGGACGGCGTGGCGGGGCGCTTCTTCGGTATGAGTTTCCAGGAAGCGGACTATTTCAACGCGATCAACGGCAACCAGTTCATCGCCGACCTGATGCCCAAGCACCCGGTCTATATCGCGATGCTGCCCGAAACCGCGCGCTCCGCCATCGGCCTGCCCCACCCCTCGGGCCGCGCGGCGATGAGGATGCTGGAGGAGGAAGGCTTTGCCTATGAAGGCTATGTCGACATCTTCGACGGCGGCCCGACGATGACCGCGAGGACCGATCGCGTCCGCTCGATCTGCGAAGCAAAAGAGGCACAGGTGGCGCACATCCGCGCGCCAGAGGGCAGCGGCAGCGTGACGAAAGCGCTGGTCGCGACCGGAACGCTCGCCGACTATCGCTGCACTTTCGCCGAAATTGCGGTTACCGATGAGGGCCTGACGCTCGATCCCGTAGCCGCCGCCGCGCTGGGCGTGAGCGTGGGCGACATGGTCTGGTTCGTGGGCCGCTAAGGAAGAAACATGCCTCTCGTTGAGATCAACTTCGACGGCCTTGTCGGCCCAAGCCACAACTATGCCGGCCTCAGCCTCGGCAACCTTGCTTCGGCCAACAATGCGGGCGAGGTTTCCTACCCCCGCGCCGCCGCGCTGCAGGGACTGGGCAAGATGCGCCACAACATAGCGCTTGGCCTGACGCAGGGGCTGTTTACACCTCTGCCCCGACCCAATCCCGTGTTGCTGAAGGCCCTCGGTCTTGAAAACATTGACGAAAGTGATGGCGTGCAGCGACGCCTGCGTGCGGCGGCATGGTCGGCGTCGTCAATGTGGACGGCCAATGCCGCGACGGTCAGCCCCGCGCCCGACACGGTGGACGGGCGCTGCCATCTGACCGCGGCGAACCTGGTAACGATGCCGCACCGTTCGCAGGAATGGCCGGATACCGTGCGCCAGCTGCGCCTCGCCTTTGCCAACAACCAGTCATTTGAAGTGCACGATGCGGTGCCGCCGTGCTTTGGTGACGAGGGCGCGGCAAACCACATGCGCATGTGCGCCAGCCATGATGTGCCCGGGCTGGAGATCTTCGTCTATGGCACGACCGGGGGCGCTTTCCCCGCGCGCCAGCACGAACAGGCAAGCAGAGCTGTGGCACGTCTGCATGGGCTGAATCCAGAGCGTTGTCTGTTCGTCGAACAGGCGAGCGAGGCGATTGCCGCAGGGGCATTCCACAACGACGTTGTGGCAGTGGCCAACGAGCGCGTGCTGTTCACCCACGAACAGGCCTTTGCCGATCCCGAAGGTACTTATGCTGCGATCCGCGAGCGGCTTCCCGAGGCCGAAATTGTGGTGGTGTCGGCCAGCATCGTCAGCCTTGGCGATGCAATCAGGAGCTACCTGTTCAACGCGCAGCTCCTGACCTTGCCGAGCGGCGAGATGGGCCTCGTGATCCCGCTCGAAGCCTGGGAGACACCTTCGGTGCGGAGCTGGCTGGAGGGCCATGTCGCCTCGAACGGGCCGATCCGCCGTGTGCTTCCTGTGGACGTGCGCCAGTCAATGGCCAATGGCGGAGGGCCTGCGTGCCTGCGCCTGCGAGTTGTCGCAGATCCTGCCACCGTCGATCCGCGCTTCCTGCTGAATGAGGCGAAGCTCGTGCTGGTCGAACAGGTCGTTAGCGAGCATTGGCCCGAACAGATTGATCCTGCTGATATCGGGAGCGAATCCCTCGCCCGCAGCGTGATCAAGGCAAGGGCAGCGTTGCTCGAAGCCCTAGCGCTGCCGGAACTCGCCTGAGCCTCGGGGCGTTTCCTTGATGTCGAGCTCGTTGCAGGTTGTCGCCTCACTTTACAGTGAAGATTGGATTAACCAGACTGTTGCCAGCATTTCATGATCTGGCACGATCGTTGCGACGTGATTCTGCAAACAAGAGGAATTGTATCCGGATGCTTCGCAAGGTCGGCCGCCTGTTCATCATCAAGACCCGCTTCGAAGCGTTCGCGGTGATCTTTGCGCTGGCCTTGGGCGCGGTGGAGCGTGGTCAGGCATACCTTGGGCAATATCCCGGATTTGGCGGCAAGTTGCTGTTTCTGGCAGCAACGGGTGCAGTGTTCATCGGAGGCGCGAAGATCCTGGACTCGCTGCGCATGGAGCAGCGATTGAAGGAGCTCGAGGCGGCCATCGAGGAATAAGGCCAGCGGCATTCAAGATGAATAGGGCGATTCTGTTGCTAGGCTCGCCCCCAGCCCCCGGTTTCCGATTCTGTTACCCGGTTCGGTCCGAACCGTGCTCTAACCTTATAACTTCAGGGCGTTAGCCCCTAGAATTATGCAGCGAGAGCAAGTGCTTCGTTGTCGTTGGCACTTGTGAGTTTTGAGCCTTGAACGGGTTACTCAGCCCGGGCAAAAACAGCGCTTTTCAACACACGTCGATCCTAGTTCGGCCCCATCAACACCCTTGCGACAACAAGGCCCGCATCCCGAAGAACACGGTAGTGATGGTGGAGCCGCCGGGTACCGCCCCCGGGTCCGCTGTGCCTATTGCACGCCGCAGTTTATCACCATAGCCGGTCGAAACCGGCAGAGGTGGATATAGGGACTGCGCGGCAAATGAAAAGGGGGGCAGCAACGATCTGCGGCTGCATTGTGACGCTGGCGGAGTGGGCCCCGGCCTTCGCCGGGGCGCCGTGGCCACAACCTGCCCCGGTCTGTCACCCCGGCGCAGGCCGGGGTCCATTTGCTCGAGTGACGCACTCCGGCGAGAGGTTATGGATTCCGGCCTTCGCCGGAATGACGAGCGTAGGAATGTCGTGTAGACCGATCAGCCCTTCGCCTTCAGCGCATCGCGGATCTCGACGAGCAGTTCGACCTCGGTCGGCCCGGCGGGCGCGGCAGGTGCTTCCTCGGCAGGCTTTTCGAAGGCCTTGTTGATCGCCTTTACCAGCAGGAAGATGATGAACGCGACGATCACGAAATTGACCGCCTGGGTGATGAAATCGCCATAACCGATCATCGGCACGCCAGCGGCTTTGAGATCGACGTAGCTGTTGGCATCGCCCTTGAAGTCTGCCGGGACCGGGCCAAGCTGAATGAAGTAGCGGGTGAAATCTACACCGCCGGTGATCCAGCCAACAACTGGCATGATCACGCTTTCGGTCAGCGAGGTCACGATCTTGCCGAACGCGCCACCGATGATCACGCCGACCGCGAGATCGAGCACGTTGCCGCGCGCGATGAATTTCTTGAACTCTCCAAACATGCCCAGCACTTCCCCCTTCACGTCCTGATTAACCATGATCCCTTTTCCGTTGGTTGCCATTGTGCGCGGAACGCGACAAGTGCCAATCGGTTGCAGTACCGGGGATACTTGAACCGTTTCGGCGGACCGCTATCTCTGCTGCATCATCCAAAGGGGAACTTACGTCGATGGCCGCTACCCGCTTTACGCAGATCGCATTCGCCACCGTTGCCGCCGCCAGCCTTTCAGCATGCGGGATCAACTCGGTTCCTGCCGCCGAGGAAGAGGCCAAGGCGCGCTGGGCCGACGTCGAAAGCTCCTACCAGCGTCGTGCCGACCTGATCCCGAACCTTGTCGCCACGGCCAAGGGTGCGGCAGCTTCGGAAACGACGATCCTGACGAATGTGACCAACGCTCGCGCCGCTGCCACTTCGATCAACATCACCACCGACGATCTTTCGAACCCTGCCGAGTTCGAGAAATTCCAGAATGCGCAGAACCAGTTGACCCAGGCGCTGGGACAGCTGCGCACGGTGGTGGAGAACTATCCGCAGTTGCAGAGCCAGGCACGCTTTGCCGACCTGATGGTGCAACTTGAAGGCACCGAGAACCGCATCAATGTGAGCCGCACGCGCTACAATGAGGCGGTTCAGGCCTATAACACCACGATCCGCACCTTCCCTGATGCCATCGGCGCGAAGCTGATCCATGGGGCCAAGCCGATGGTTCCGTTCAAGGCCGCGGCCGGATCGGAAGTGGCACCAACGGTGAACTTTGACATGAATGCCCCGGCGCCTGCTGCGTCGGGCAAGTGACGTGACCCGCCAGTTGCGGGTTTTCTGGCAAACTGTCTCGCTGCTGCTTCTGCTGATGGCGGGAGCAGCGCAGGCGGCCATGCCGGCGCGGCCTGCGGGGCCTGTGCTTGATCAGGCAAACATCATTCCGGATGCCGAAGAGGCTGCTCTGGTGCAGAAGCTTTCGGCCTACAACGCGCAGACAGGTCGGGCAGTGATCGTGGCGACGGTAAAGTCGCTGGAAAACATGGATGTCGCGGATTACGCCCAGCAGCTTGCTGAGACTTGGGACATTGGCGGTGCCAAGACCGAGCAGGGGATACTTTTTCTTGTAGCACCGACCGAGCGCAAAATGCGCATTCACGCAGCGCGCGGTGTGCAGGAACGGCTGCCAGACGTCCTCGCAGGACGTATCATTCGCGATAACGTTGCACCCAAGTTCAAGGCGGAAGACTATGCTGGCGGCATCAACGACGGTGTCGACCAGATCATCGCGCAATTGAACCGCGACCCCGCCGATGCAAAGGCAATCGCAGAGGCTGCAAAGGCCGCTTCACGAAGCGAGGGCGAAGCTGGCTCGTCCATCGGCAGTTCAATCTTCTGGGTCGTGCTGATCGTAGTAATCATTGGCATTTTTGGCCGACGCAAGCGTGGCTATTCGCAACGTCGCAGCGGGATTGATCCCGGTATCGTGTTGTGGGGCATAAGCGAGATCGCCCGTGCCGCTTCGGACAACCGTCATTCAAGCGGATGGGGCGGCGGTGGCGGTTCCGATTGGGGCAGCGGCGGTGGCTTTGGCGGATTTGGTGGCGGTGGCGGCGGCTTCGACGGCGGCGGCGCTTCGGGGGATTGGTGATGGGCAAGCTCGTGCAGATGAACGAAGCTGAGCACAAGATTGTCTCCGATGCCGTGGCCGCAGCCGAAGCGCAGAGTGCGGGCGAGATCGTGACGATCGTAACGCCCCGTTCTGATTCCTATCGCGACGTGGCTCTGGTCTGGAGCGCGCTGGCGGCCGTCGTGGCGCTGGCCGTGCTGGACATGTTTGCCGGGTTCTATCTGCCGATGATCGAGCGGGTGCTGGGGCTGTGGGCGTTCGAATGGACGCCTCGTGCGGTGCTAGGGCTGGCGCTGACCGTCATGTCGCTCAAGTTCGGAGCCATGTACCTGCTTATGCGCTTCACGCCGCTCGGCCTGTGGCTGACACCACGACGGGTGCGCAATGCCCGTGTGCGCGAGCGGGCGCTGACATGCTTTCGTGTCGGTGCCGAAAGCCGCACCACCGGGCATACTGGTGTGCTGATCTACCTCAGCCTTGCCGAGCATCGCGCCGAAATCATCGCCGATGCAGCGATTGCTTCCAAGGTATCCCCCGAAACCTGGGGCCACGCAATGAAGGCAATGCTCGATCCGCTGCGGCAGGGGCAGATGGCGCAGGGGATGGCGGCGGCTGTGACCGAGGTCGGCAAGGTTCTTGCTGAGCATTTTCCGCGTTCGGCCGACGATGTGAACGAGTTACCGGACAGGTTGATCGAAGTATGAGTCTCGAAGAAGAATATCGCGACCATCCCGAGCAGGTGCGCTGGGAAGGCCGCTTCATCGTCGCCAAGACGCGCGGGCGGTGGGAATACGTCTCGCGCAACCGCAACATCAAGGCCGCGGTGATCCTCGCCATCGAGGACGGGCATGTGCTGCTGGTGGAGCAGTTCCGCGTACCGCTCGGGCGTCCGTGCATCGAGCTTCCTGCCGGGCTGATTGGTGACGAGGCGGGTGCGGAGAACGAAGATCCTGCCGACGCTGCCGCACGCGAGCTCGAGGAAGAAACGGGATACCGTCCGGGGCGCATCGAATCATTGGGCGAGTTCCATTCCTCGCCGGGGATGGTGACAGAGGCCTTCACGCTGTTCCGCGCGCATGATCTGGAAAAAGTTTCCGAGGGCGGCGGTGTAGAAGGCGAAGGCATCACCGTGCACCGGGTTGCCCTTACGGAAATCGAGAGCTTCCTCGCAGCCAAGCGTGCAGAAGGCTATGCAATCGACGTGCGGATGCTGCTGCTGCTCGCGCCGGGGATCATGGCCTGATCTTCCCAAGACTTGCGTGATCGCCCGCAACTTGCTTCGTTGACGCAAACGGAAAGCAGGAGAGTGAGGCGATGGGCAGGGTTCAGGGCAAGAAGGCACTTGTTACGGGTGCGGCGCAAGGGCTCGGCGCAGCGCATGCCTGGATGCTGGCGCGCGAAGGCGCGAAGGTTCTGCTAACCGATATCAACGGCGATGGCGCGGCCAAGCAGGCCGAGGCGATCAATGCAGAGCTGGGTACAGGCACGGCGTTTGCCATGCGCCATGACGTGACGAGCGCGGACGACTGGGACAAGGCGATGGCCCTCGCCGCAGAAAAGCTCGGCGGGCTATCGGTGCTGGTCAACAACGCGGGCGTGGGCGTGCGCGGCAATATCGAGACCTGCACGCTGGAGGAATGGCATCGCGGCTTCGCGATCAACGTCGATTCCGTATTCTTGGGCTGCCAGAAGGCCCTGCCCCTGCTGCGCGACAGCCAGCCCGCCTCGATCGTCAACATCAGTTCGATCGCCGGGCTGATCGCGTCGGACACCATGCCGGGTTACAACGCCAGCAAGGCCGCAGTGTGGATGCTGACCAAGTCGGTCGCGCTCTATTGCGCCAAGCGCGGCTGGGATGTGCGCTGCAATTCGGTGCATCCGACATTCGTCGACACCCCGATCCTGGACGGGATCGCAACCAACGCCAACATCGACAAGGACGTGGTCATGGGCAAGCTCGCCCGCCAGATCCCGCTGGGGCGCGTGGGCGAGCCGGACGATATCGCAGCGGGCGTGCTCTACCTCGCCAGCGACGAGAGCCGCTTCATGACCGGGGCAGAGCTGAAGCTCGACGGCGGGATTTCGGCGATGTGAGGCTTGCTTTGCGGCGGCTTGTTACTTGCAGGCGACGTCGAATGACTGGAGATCGATCGCGAGGTCGACCGGGCCTGAATAGCTTCGGCTGATGCCTTCGCGCAGTCGGGCCTCCGAATTGGTGAGTGGTGCCGGCGGGATGGCGAAGTGCGTCAGAACGAGCCTCGACACGTTGGCCTTGGCTGCGAGGCTGCCAAGATCGACCGGCGTGATGTGATGCGTCGAGAGGTGCTTGCTCATGGACTGAAACACGGCTTCGGGCATGTCGGGGCGCGTCTTGCGAATGGACGCAAGTATCGGATCGAGATCGATAACTTCGCTGACAAGCAAGTCGGTGCCGGTTGCGAGTTTTTCAAAGGCTGCGCTGGGGCCAGTGTCACCGGAATAGGTGATCGATCGCGAGCCCAGCTGAAACCGGTAGCTGAGCGAGATCGCCCTGTCCGCCTTCCCCGACACTGATTCATCGTAATGGGAGTTCTCGACGGCGGTAATCTTCACGTTGCCTGACGAAACCTGATCGCCCGACCGCATTTCCACTACCCTTACAGAGTCCGACGGCGGGGTGCTCTTCTGCCCGAGCCCGAGCCCGAACCCGACGCGCGACTGCGGGCCCATCGTGGCAATGATTCCGTCCACGATCTCGCGCGTTCCGGGTGGACCATAAATGGTCAACTGGCCGGGCATATTGTTCATCCAGCGCAGGCCGATGACCGCAGGCAGACCGCCGGTATGATCCATATGGTGATGGCTGATGAAGACGGCACTGATTCGCGTCAGATCAAGGCCGCGACGCGCAAGTTGCACGACCGTACCGTCACCGGCATCCACCAGTGCGGAGAAGTCATCGGCGGTGAGCAGATTGGCAGGTTCGGATCGGTCCGGGGTTGGCACCGGCCCACCCGCGGTGCCCAACGTCATCCATCGCAATGGCGGACATGTTTCAGCCGCAGCAGCCTGCTGTGCAGACAGGCATGCGAGCGCAGCAAGCGCAGCGGAAACACATGCTTTGATGGCCATCTCGCGAAGCCTCTCACCGGATCGTTATCTGGCCAACTGCATCCCGGGATTGCTGTCGCTTTACAATCCCGGGAGTACCATCAGTTCAGAAAACCACGACCGAGCGGATCGACTTGCCCGCGTGCATCAGGTCGAACGCTGTGTTGATTTCCTCGAGGCCCATGACGTGGGTGATCATGGGGTCGATCTCGATCTTGCCGGTCATGTACATGTCGACGATCTTGGGCACGTCGGTGCGGCCCTTGGCGCCGCCGAACGCAGTGCCGCGCCAGTTGCGGCCCGTCACGAGCTGGAACGGGCGGGTGCTGATTTCCTTGCCGGCTTCAGCCACGCCGATGATGATCGAGGTGCCCCAGCCGCGGTGGCAGGCTTCGAGCGCAGTGCGCATGACTTCGGTGTTGCCGGTGGCATCGAAGGTGTAGTCAGCGCCGCCGTCGGTCATCTGGACGATCTTGGCCACAGTGTCCTCGCGGCTCATGCCCTTCGAGTTGAGGAAGTCGGTCATGCCGAACTTGCGACCCCACTCTTCACGATCGGGATTGATGTCGACGCCAATGATCTTGTTGGCCCCGGCAAGGCGCGCGCCTTGGATCACGTTGAGACCGATGCCGCCGAGACCGAAGACGACGACGTTGTCACCCACCTGGACCTTCGCAGTGTTTACCACGGCGCCGACGCCAGTGGTCACGCCGCAGCCGATGTAGCAGGCCGACTGGAACGGCGCGTCCTCGCGGATCTTCGCCACCGCGATTTCTGGCAGGACGGTGAAGTTCGAGAAGGTGCTGCAGCCCATGTAGTGGAAGATGGTCTGCCCCTTGTAGGAAAAGCGGCTGGTGCCATCGGGCATCAGGCCCTGTCCCTGAGTGGCGCGGATCGCGGTGCACAGGTTGGTCTTGCCCGAAAGGCAGCTTTTGCACTGGCGGCATTCGGGTGTGTAGAGCGGGATCACATGATCGCCGGGCTTCACCGAGGTGACACCGGGACCGACTTCGCGCACCACACCTGCGCCTTCATGGCCAAGCACGCTGGGGAAGATACCTTCGCTGTCGAAGCCATCGAGCGTGTAGGCGTCGGTATGGCACACGCCAGTGGCCATGATCTCGACCAGAACCTCGCCCGCCTTGGGGCCTTCAAGGTCAAGTTCGACGATCTCGAGCGGCTGCTTGGGCGCGAACGCTACGGCGGCGCGGGTCTTCATGGCAATGCATCTCCCGTTTGGAATGGCAGGCCGTTAGCATAATTGCTAAGCCAGTGTTAAATCGCCCGATATGATAAACACTGTTGCAAGACGAGAACAATGAGCAATCGCTGGGATGGGATCGACGAAGTTGTTGCAGTTGCCGATACGGGGACATTCGTGGCAGCAGCAAAACGGCTCGGGACTTCCACTTCTCACGTCAGCCGAGCTGTGGCGCGGCTAGAACACAGCCTAGGTGCGCAGTTCTTTCATCGCACCACACGCGCCGTCAGTCTGACCGATACCGGGCGCACGCTGGTCGATCAGTTCCGCCGCCTTATTGCCGAGCGGGACGAGGCCATTGCCATGCTCGATCTGCAGGGCGAGCCGCAGGGCCATTTGCGCATCACCTGCCCGACCGCGCTGGGCGAGCGCTTCGTCGCACCGATTGTCCGCGCCTTCGTACAGGAATACCCCAAGCTCTCGGTCGACCTCGATTTGTCCAACCGCGTTGTCGAACTTGTTTCGGAAGGGTACGATCTGGCCATTCGCACCGGCACGCTGCCGGACAGCCGCCTGATCCGCACCCAGATTGCAGCGCGCGGGATTGTGACCTGTGCCGCACCGGAGTACCTTGCGAAACACGGCACGCCACTCAGCGTGGATGACCTTGAGGCGCATGACTGCATCCCCGCAACTCTGGATATGTGGCGCTATCTTGTCGACGGAGAAGTGCGCGCGATCCGTCCGCGCGGGCGCTGGAGGTGTAGCAATGGCACGGCTGTATTCGACGCGGCGATTGCCGGGATCGGCCTGTGCCAGTTGCCAGCCTTCTATGTCAGCCGAGCAATTTCCGAAGGAGCGCTGGTCGAGGTGTTGCCGGAGTTCCGGCCCGAGGACGATCCCATTTGGGCGGTTTATCCGCAGCGGCGGCACCTTTTACCCAAAGTACAACGCCTGATCGAGAAGCTCCGGCGAGAACTGGGTCCGGCGATGGCTGCGGGTTGAAATGATCGCACTTTTGTGAGAACGTTCACAGGAATAGCTATGCAATGAGCATGACAAGGCTGTCAACGACAGCTAGATAATCCGTATGCCAAATATGGCTGGGTGAGGAGAGGTACGTGGCAGGCAGCAATGCACAATCAGGTTCGCAGAAGGCCGCGTTCATCGCGGTCACCGTGCTGTTTTTTGCCTGGGGCTTCATCACCTCGCTGATTGACCCTCTGGTCGCGGCAGTGAAGGGCATCTTCACGCTCACCACGCTGGAAGCGCAGCTTTCGGCCTTTGCATTCTTCATCGCCTATGGCGTGATGAGCTTCCCCGCAGCTGCAATCATCGGTCGCTTGCGCGCGGTTCCCGCCATTCTGCTGGCGCTGGCGACGATGGTCGTGGCATGCCTCGTCATGCTACTGGCCGCAAACATCGCCTCCTATCCGCTGGTGCTTGCCGGCCTGTTCATGCTGGCGGCTGGCATTACCGTGTTGCAGGTTGCAGCCAATCCCCTGGCAGCCGCATTGGGCAAGCCCGAGGGCAGCCACTTCCGCCTTACGCTTTCGCAGACGTTCAACTCCTTCGGCACGTTTCTCGGCCCGGCGCTCGGTGCGTCGCTGTTCCTCAAGGGCGTGGAAGTATCAGAAGGCACTGCCCTTACTCCCGAAGTGCGCGAAGCGGCACTAGCCGGGATTGATCGGGCCTACTTCTGGATCTGCGGCTTGCTGATCGTGCTGCTGGCGTTCTTCTTCGTGAATCGCGCGCGCATTTCGGCTGCAGCACCCCCGGCCCAGCCGACCGGTGGGATCGGCGCGCTGCTTTCGCAGGCGTTCTCGTCACGCTGGGCGGTGCTGGGTGCGGCTGCGATCTTCATCTACGTTGGTGCAGAAGTCACCATTGGAACGCAGATGGCGTTCTACCTCAACAACCCCGGCATCTGGAATGTCAGCCTTGAACAGGCAGGCAAGGCCGTGTCGTTCTATTGGGGTGGCGCGATGGTTGGTCGCGCGATCGGCACGGTGCTGCTGGCGCGTTTCCCCGCCGCGAGACTCATGACGCTTTTCGCCGCGATTGCAGCCGCAATGTGCGCGTACCTGTTCCTCGTCGGCGGCGTGTCGGCGGGCTACATTGCACTCGCCATTGGCCTGTTCAACTCGATCATGTTCCCGGTCATCTTCACGCTGACACTCGAGCGGTCCTCGGCCAGCGAAGAGGCGACGTCGGGCCTGTTGTGCACCGGCATCATTGGTGGTGCGCTGATTCCTGCGATGGCTGGCGCAGTAACCGACGCAACGGGAATCTTTTCCTCGTTCCTCGTTCCTCTGGCCTGCTACGTGCTGCTGGTGGTGTTCGCGGCCAGTGCCGCAAAGGCCCCGATCCTGCGCCGTTCCAGTGGCGAGAGCATGCACTGAAATCACTGCTTTCAGACACGTTGATATCTTCGGCCCCGGCATGAGCACCGGGGCCGAATTTTTTTGCTTCAAGCACCCTAGCTTGCCGTAGCGTCAGGCGCCGAACAGTGCCGTGTCACCGCCTGAAGCCGTGTTGGAGGCCTTTCCCTTTACGTAAACTTCCACTAGCTCTTTTGTCACAGAGTCGTGAGACTATGCGACCGGGAGAGAACGTTGGAAGCAGGCGGCATCACCGAACAGGCTATCGGACTACAGGCGGCCGCGATGGCAGGTAAAGGGCCTGCCTTTTCGTTGCGCGGCGTGGACGGCTGGCTGCAGGGGCGGACGATGTATGGCGGCGCCTCGTCATTCCTCGCCTATGCGGCGGCACGCAAGGCCCGGCCTGACCTGCCGCCACTGCGGGGGGCCCAGATCAGCTTTCTTGCACCGGTGGGGTCCGACGTCGACATCGAGGTATCCAGCCTGCGCGAGGGCAAGAGCGTGGCCAACATCCAGACCGACATGACGAGCGTCGGCGTTCTGGCCCATCGCGCAGCCTGGGTCTTCGGTAGTGGCCGCCCGTCCAACGGCACGGTGTCAGCGCCACGCGCCGAGAGCTTCGTTCCCTACACCGACATGGAAGAGCTGGACTCGCCCGAGGGCCTGCACTTCGTCAACAATTTCCAACTGCGGCGCGGCGAGGCCAAGGACGATCGGCGCCCGGGCGTAGTGCGACGCTGGGTGAGACTGAAGGATCGCGCTGGCCTTGATCCGATCGGAGAACTCGTCCTGATCGGCGACACCCTTCCGCCAGGATCAATGCGGGCGATGGAGCGGCGTGGGCCGATCAGTTCGATCAACTGGGCGTTCACGCTGCTGGGTGATGCACCAGAGACTCGCGATGGTTGGTGGCTGCTGGAAACGGCGTCAAATCGCATGAGCGATGGGTTCAGCAGCGAAACCCTGCGGATGTGGAATGCCGATGGCGTGCAGGTAATGCACGGCCTGCAGAGCGTGGCGATCTTTGGCTGAGGGGAAGAATATGGAATTGGCCGACGCGCAGACGCTGGGGTTCGAATCTGACCGATTGGGCCGGATCGGGGCCTTTCTCGACGAACACTACATAGCAAGCGGCAGACTGCCCGGCATCGATGTGCTGGTCGCGCGTGATGGCGAGGCGGTCTATCGCCACACCGCAGGCCGTGCGCGCGAGGACGGGACGCCGATGACGGTGGACACGATCTGCCGCATCGCCTCGATGACCAAGCCCCTGACTTCGGTGGCGTTCATGATGCTGGTCGAGGAAGGCAAGATCGCGCTGGACGATCCGGTGACAAAGGTCATCCCGGAGTTTGCCAACCTCGGTGTCTATGCAGGCGGTGGGGGCGAGGTGGACTTCTTCCCTGCGCGCCCTGCCCCGGTGATGCGCATGGTGGACCTGATCACGCACCAGTCTGGCCTGACCTACGGCATCCAGAACCGCACCAACGTGGACGCCGCCTACCGCAAGAGCAGGCTGGACGGCCATGCCAGCCTGCCCGGCAATGACCATTTCATCGAAGAACTGGCCAAGCTCCCGCTCGAGTTCGCACCGGGCGAAGCGTGGAACTATTCTGTCGGCACCGACGTGCTGGGCGTGGTCGTGGCGCGAGTTTCAGGGATGAGCCTTGGCGAGTTTCTCAAGACCCGCATTTTCGATCCGCTGGGCATGGTCGACACCGGCTTCCATTGCCCGGATGACAAGGCGCACCGTCTGGCCGATGCCTGGACCTATCAGGCGGGGCAACCGCCGCAGCTGTTCGATCCTGCCGAGAAGTCCGGCACGCGCCGGGTCCCGCGCTTTGAAAGCGGCGGCGGCGGCTTGCTTTCGACCACAGCGGACTATCACAGGTTCTGCCGGATGCTGGTGAATGGCGGCGCAGCCGACGGTAGGCGCATCCTTTCCCCAAAGACGCTGCAACTGATGACGGCAAACCACCTCCCCGGCGGCGCTGACCTGACTCAGGTGTCCAAGGCATTGTTCAGCGAGGCTTACAATGCCGGCGCGGGCTTTGGCCTGGGCTTCGGCATGACGATTGATCCGGCGCGGGCGCTGGTGCCTGGCTCTGCCGGCGAGTTCTACTGGGGCGGCATCTTCTCGACCGCGTTTTTCGTGGACCCGGTGGAGAAGCTGCACATGGTCTTCATGACCCAGCTCTACCCCTCGTTCATCTATCCCATCCGGCGTCAATTGAAGACGCTGATCTACAGCGCGCTGGCCACCAGTCGCGCCTGATAATCTTAGCAGGAGAACAGCCATGTCCGACCCCATTTCCGGTGCAAAAGACCACATCGACGCTGCCCGCAAGCTGGCGGCAACCATCGACGACATCCCGGCTGACACGCAGTTGCTTCCCATCAAGAGCGTCGGCGTGATCGGTGCCGGCACGATGGGCGGCGGGATCACCATGAACTTCCTGACCGCGGGCATTCCTGTGACTATCGTCGAAATGACGCAGGAAGCTCTCGATCGTGGCGTGGCGACGATGGGCAGGAACTATGAGAACACCGTCAAGCGCGGCAAGATGGAAGCAGCGGATGCGCAGGCCGCGATGGCGCGACTGACACCGACGCTGGACTTTGGCGCCCTCGCCGGGGCCGATCTGGTGATCGAGGCGGTTTACGAGAGCATGGACGTCAAGAAGGACGTGTTCGGGCGGCTCGACAAGGTGGCCAAGCCGGGGGCGATCCTGGCTTCGAACACCAGCTATCTGGACATCGACGAAATCGCCAGTGTCACCTCGCGGCCGGAATCAGTGCTGGGGATGCACTTCTTCTCGCCCGCCAACGTGATGAAGCTGCTTGAAGTTGTACGAGGCAAGGCCACCGGCAAGGCGCAACTGGCGACTGTGATGGCGCTTTCGGTGAAGATCGGGAAGGTGCCTGTGGTCTCGGGCGTGTGCGACGGCTTCATCGGCAACCGCATGCTCAGCCCTCGCCAGGCGCAGGCACATGCGCTCATCATGGAAGGCGCTAATTACTGGGACGTGGACGAGGCGCTGCTCGAATTCGGCTTTCCGATGGGGCCGTGGCAGATGGCAGACCTTGCGGGCGTGGACATCGGCTGGCACCGCGATCCCAACCGCATCGAGACGCTGCGCGATGCTCTTTGCGCGGTCGGTCGCTGGGGCCAGAAGACCAAGAAGGGCTTCTACGACTACGACGACAACCGCCAGCGCACGCCGTCTGATGAAGTAAAGACGCTGATCGCCGACTTCGCCGCCAAGGAAGGCAAACCGCAGCGTGAAATCGGCAAGGACGAAATCCGCGAACGCCTGCTTTACCCCATGATCAGCGAGGGTGCCCTGATCCTTGAGGAAGGCATTTCGCAGCGCGCGAGCGACATCGATACGGTGTGGCTCAACGGCTACGGTTGGCCGGCATGGACCGGCGGCCCGATGTTCTGGGCCGATCATATCGGGCTCGAGACCGTTGTTGCGGGCCTGAAGAAGCACGGCCTTCCAGTCGCACCTCTGCTGGAGCGCAAGGCTGCTGCAGGCGAGAAGTTCAACGCCTGACGGGAGGCACTTGAGGGAAATAGAGGCGATGCGGATCGAGGATATCGTCGATAGCGAATTCACGCCACAGAGCGACATACTGCGCGCCCATGCCGTAAGGCGGGGCGACACGGTGGCGCTGGCTGACGAGACCCACTCCATCGGCTGGGCGGAAATGGACGCCCTGCTCGACCGCATCGCCACTGCCCTCCAGCGCGAGGGCGTGCAGAAAGACGAGCCCGTCGCCATCGCGGCAATGAACGCGGTGACCACGGGCCTCGCCTTCCTCGGCGCGATCCGGGCAGGCGCAGTGGCGGCGCCGCTAACGTCCACCGCGACGCCGGAAACGATCATCGCCATGCTTGAGGACAGCGGCAGTCGTGTGCTGCTGCTGGACAAGGAGATATCGGACAGGCTCGCCGGATTGAACCTGCCCGCCAAGGTCAAGCGCATCGCTCTCGACGACAGCGACGCCGGCACCCCGTTCAGCGAATGGATGGCGGAGAAAGGCGCAACGCCCGAGGAGCGCACCCCCGCCCCCGGCGACCCCTTCAACATCATCTACTCCTCCGGCACCACCGGAGCGCCAAAGGGCATCGTGCAGAGCCACAAGATGCGCCACGAATATGCACGCCGCACCATCCCCGGCGGTTATGGTGACGATACGGCGGTGATCTGTTCAACTCCGCTCTATTCCAACACCACGCTGGTCAGCTTCCTTCCCGCGCTCACCGCAGGCGGCAAGGTCGTGCTGATGCGCAAGTTCGATGCGCGGACGTTCCTGCAGTTGTCCGAGCGCGAGAGGGTGACGCACGCCATGCTGGTGCCGGTGCAGTACCGACGGATCATGGAAGTGCCGGACTTCGACCGCTTCGACCTGTCATCCTACAAGCTCAAGTCCTGCACCTCCGCGCCCTTTCCGGCTTGGTTGAAAGCCGATGTGCTCAAGCGCTGGCCGGGTGGCCTGACCGATGGCTATGGCATGACCGAGGGCGGCGCGACGGCGATCCTGCTGGCACACGTGTACCCCGACAAGCTGCACACAGTTGGCCAGCCCTCCCCCGGCCACGTGATCAAGATCATCGATGACGATGGCAACGAACTGCCGCAGGGCGAAGTGGGCGAAATAGTCGGCCATTCGCCGATCATGATGAACGGCTATCATAACAAGGCCGACCAGACCCGCCAGGTCGAGTGGTACGATGCCGAAGGACGCCGCTACATTCGCCACGGCGATGTCGGCAAGTTCGACGAGGACGGCTTCCTGATCCTGATGGACCGCGCCAAGGACATGATCATCTCCGGCGGGTTCAACATCTACCCGAGCGACCTTGAGGCAGAGCTGACCCGTCAGAGTGCAGTGAAGGAGGCTGCCGTCGTCGGCGTGCCCTCCGATGCCTGGGGTGAAACCCCGCTGGCCGTCGTCGTGCTCGCCAATCCCTCGGCCGACCCGCAAGCCGTTCTCGCCGAAGCCAACAGCCGCCTCGGCAAGACGCAGCGCATTTCCGCGATCGAGGTGGTGGACGAACTCCCCCGCAGCCCGATCGGCAAGGTCCTCAAGCGCGAATTGCGCGACAAGTTCGGCGGCAATCCCATCCTCGCCGCCACATCCCTCGAAAAGACATCCCCAGCAGGAGCTTGAACCATGCGTGACGCCGTAATCGTATCGACCGCCCGCACGCCCATCGGGCGCGCTTACAAGGGTGCCTTCAACGCCACGCCGGGCGCAACGCTCGGCGCACTTTCCTTGCAGGCCGCCGTTGCCCGCGCCGGGATCGACCCCGCCGAGGTAGACGACGTGCTGTGGGGCGCCGCGCTGCAGCAGGGCGCACAGGCCGGGAACATCGCGCGCCAGGTCGCGCTGCGCGCAGGGCTTCCGGTCACCGCGTCGGGTATGAGCATGGACCGCCAGTGCTCGTCTGGCCTGATGACCATCGCCACCGCCGCCAAGCAGGTGATCATCGACCGCATGGACGTGGTGGCCGCAGGCGGTCAGGAATCGATCAGCCTCGTCCAGACCAAGGACATGCGCGTCGCCCCGGACAAGAGCCTGATGGCGATGCACAAGGCAATCTACATGCCGATGCTGCAGACCGCCGAGATCGTCGGCCAGCGCTATGGCATCAGCCGCGAGGCTTGCGACGAGTATGCCCTGCAATCGCAGCAGCGCACTGCCGCCGCGCAGGCCGCCGGCAAGTTCGATGACGAGATCGTCGCGGTCGACACCTCGATGGGCGTCCAGAACAAGGAAACCGGCGAGATCACGTTCCAGGACGTCCACCTGACCAAGGACGAAGGCAACCGCCCCTCGACCACCATCGAGAACCTGCAGGCATTGAAGCCGGTGATCGAAGGCGGCATCGTGACGGCAGGCAACGCCAGTCAGCTTTCTGACGGTTCGTCGGCGGTGATCGTGATGGAGGCAGACCTTGCCGCCAAGCGCGGCCTCACCCCGCTTGGCCGCTATGTCGGCATGGCGGTCGCGGGCACCGAGCCTGACGAGATGGGCATCGGCCCGGTCTTCGCCATCCCCAAGCTGCTGCAGCGCTTCGGCCTGAAGATGGACGACATCGGCCTGTGGGAACTGAACGAAGCCTTCGCCGTGCAGGTCCTCTACTGCCGCGACAAGCTGGGCATTCCCAATGACCTGCTCAACGTCAACGGCGGCTCGATCTCGATCGGCCACCCCTATGGCATGACTGGCGCGCGCTGCACCGGCCACGCCCTGATCGAAGGCAAGCGCCGTGGGGCGAAGTATGTCGTGGTCACGATGTGCGTCGGCGGCGGCATGGGTGCAGCGGGGCTGTTCGAGGTTCTTTGATCCGATAAGCCGGGAATGCCCACCCCCGACCCCTCCCGCAGGCGGGAGGGGTTGGGGGTGGGCTTCCGGCGCTTGCCGTCGAACTCCACCCCGCCTACCCTCACCCCATGATCGATAACGAGATGGAACGCCCTTGGCCCCAGGCCGGGCGCGAGAGGCTGATCTACCCCTCGCCGGTGGGCTGGAAGGGCACCGACTTCGTCGACAACGAAGCCGAGCTGCTCAAGCTGCTGAACCCCAAAACGGTGTTCATGATGGGCGACAATCCCGCCCTGCCCCGGATGCCCGAGCGGCCACGCCTGCTCGATTTCTTCCGCTGCCGCTTTGGCGACATCACCGTGCGGCACCTGCTGGTCAGCGCCAAGCGCGCGCTGGACGATGGGTTGCCGGAGAAGGTGGTGCTCGCCTGCCTGCTGCACGACATTTCCAACGGCTGCCTGATCCGCTGCGATCACGGCTACTGGAGCGCGCAACTGATCGCGCCCTATGTCGATCCGGAAGTGGCCTTTGCGGTGAAGTACCATCAGGCGCTGCGCTATGTGGCGGACGAAAGCGTCGGCTATGCCTACCCTGACAGCTACCACAAGTTCTTCGGGCCGGACTATCAGGTGCCCGAATACCTGCTGCGCGACGCCGAATACGCGCGCGGCCACGAATGGTACATGACCGCGAGGGCTGTGACGCTCTACGACACCTATTTCTTCGACGACTTTCCGGTGGTGGAGCCGGAGGAACTGGAAGGCGTCATCGCGAGGAACTTCCGCGAGCCCGAGGAAGGGCTGGGGTTTGACGGGTCGCCCACGGCGCATATGTGGCGGACGATGATCTGGCCGAATAATTTTTTGTGAGGGGGATGTGCTTTCGACACGACGGCTATTGGCAATTTCCAGCCAAAAGCAGACTGTCTGGACACGACGCCTTAACGGACGTTCTGCTTGGCGCTAATCTCTAGAAATGGCAGTGTGGCAATTCGTCATGGATTTCATCCCAGCATCTTCGGCTAGGTCGCTGGGAAGCACTGCTGCGCGCATGAGCCGCGACCAATTGGACGCAATTCGTCTGGGTTTCTCGGATGCCGACGCGGAGGTTCTCTTAGATCGGCTTGGGTCAATTCTGCCCGAAAAGACTTCTTGGTCTACCAGGCTACGCATTTGGGGCGATGAGAAGACGGACGACATACAGGTTGGCTTGAATGGGCAAAGCATTGAGGACGTTCAGGTCCGCCTGAATGTGGCAGACCTTTCATTGCTCTTGGTAGGCGCTATCTGCGATTTATCGCGCCAGTTCGACTGCGTCCTCGCTACAAGGGATGGGGCGATAATTCAGCCGAATCGAGAATCCGTCCTGCGGACGATCATGCAATCGAGTGCGGTGCAATTTGTCCGCGACCCGCAACGCTTTTTGGAAGAAGCGATCCGTTTGGATCAAGAGGGTGCGTAGCGGCGGCTAACTCCTCACTTCCGGTCATTCAACACGAACATCCCGCGCCATAAAAGCTGCCGTCCTCGTTATCGTCACCCCGGACTTGATCCGGGGTCCCGCTTCTTCTGGCGGTGCGTAAAGGGCAAAAGCGGGACCCCGGGTCTTCGCCCGGGGTGACGTAGGTTGGCCGAGTGTGTGCAGTCGCTGGACTAACCGACGCCTGCCTCACCCTTCCCCGCCCGCCCGGCAAAGCCGTGCATGCCCAGCCACCACTGTAGCGCGATCACGCCGCCCTTGGCGGGCTGGATCAGGCCAACCAGCAGCGCCAGCGCCAGGACCGCCACGATCAGCATCATCGCCCAGCCCGGCAGGCCGGTGTGCAGGCCGAGTTCGATGATCACCGGGGCCATGATGTGCCCGGTCAGCAGGATCGAGATGTAGGGCGGGAAATCGTCAGCCGCGTGGAGCGTCCAGTTCTGGCCGCACAGGCGGCAGCGCTCGACCGGCTTGAGGAAGCGCGCGAACAGGTGGGTGCCGCCGCAGCGCGGGCACTTGCCCCGGATGCCGCGCCACAGCGCCGCGCCGAGCCCTTGGGGGAGCGTGGTGCGGTCGAGAGGCAGGGCTCCGGTGGGCATGGCTACTTCGCGAAGGGGTTCTTGGGGCTGCGCAGCGTCATGCGGATCGGCACGGCCTCGAAGCCCAGTTCGCGGCGGATACTGTTGATCAGGTAGCGGCGGTAGCTTTCCGGCAACTGCTCAAGCCGGGTGCCGAACAGGATGAAGCCGGGCGGACGCGTCTTTGCCTGCGTGATGTAGCGTAGCTTGATGCGGCGGCCGCCGGGTGCGGGCGGCGGATTGGCGGCCAGCGCATCATCGAACCAGCGGTTGAGCGCGGCGGTGGCGACGCGCTTTGACCAGGCGGCGCGGATTTCGAACGCGGCCTTGAGCAGGTCGTCCAGCCCCTTGCCGGTGCGGCCCGAGATGGCGAGCAGCGGCACGCCACGCACTTGCGCGAGGCCATCGTCCAGCGCCTTGCGCACGCCCTGGAACAGGCCCGAAGGGTCCTCGGCCACGTCCCACTTGTTGATCGCGATCATCAGCGCGCGGCCCTCTTCGAGCACCATCGAGGCGATCTTTAGATCCTGATGCTCAAGCCCCCGCGTGGCGTCGAGCATGAGCACGACGACTTCGGCGAAATCGATGGCGTGGCGCGCATCGGCGACCGACATCTTTTCCAGCTTCTCGGTCACGTTGGACTTCTTGCGCATCCCCGCCGTGTCGATCAGGCGGACGGGGCGATAGCCCTCGCGCTCGGGATCGAACCATTGCCAGTCGACGGCGATGGAATCGCGGGTGATGCCGGCTTCCGGGCCGGTGAGCAGGCGGTTCTCGCCCAGCAGGCGGTTGATCAGCGTGGACTTGCCTGCGTTCGGGCGGCCGACGATGGCGAGCTTGAGGACGGATTCGGGATCGAACTCCTCCTCGTCGCCTTCAACCTCTGCTTCGTCATCCTCTTCGACCTGCTTGGGCTCAAGGTGCGGACGCAGTGCCTCGAACAGATCGGCAAGGCCCTGCCCGTGCTCGGCAGAAAAGGCGACCGGTTCGCCAAAGCCCAGCGCGAAGGCGTCATAGATGCCGGGATCGCCCTGACGGCCTTCGGCCTTGTTGGCCAAGAGCACGATCGGCACGCGGCTCGAACGCAAATAGCGGGCAATTTCCTCGTCGAGCGGGGTGACGCCCGCGCGCGCATCAATCACGAACAGCGCAACGTCGGCACCGACCAGCGAGGCTTCGGTCTGCTGGCGCATGCGGCCTGGGAGCGTTTCGGGATCGAGATCCTCCCAGCCTGCCGTGTCGACGATGGTGAAATCGAGCCCGAGCAGCGTAGCATCGCCAAAGCGACGGTCGCGCGTGACACCGGGCTGATCGTCCACCAATGCCAGCTTCTTGCCGACAAGGCGGTTGAACAGCGTCGATTTGCCGACGTTCGGGCGTCCGATAATGATGACCTGAGGGCGCATGGTCCTCCCGTGGCTGTTTGTGCGCCGAAAGGCAAGGGCGACGCTCAGAGGCAACTATCATTTAGCGAGCCATTAACCATCATCCGAAGCATTACATTGACCTAAACTTTATAACCAAAGACACGATGAAAGTGCTTCGGATCATTGCCGCCACGGTATTGGCATTCCCCTGCGGGACCGCTCATGCAGATAGCGTGGAGATACGCGCAGACCGCGAAGATACGGGCTTTTCCAGCCAATCTTCCACCTATCGTACCGACTCCGATTCCCTGCCCTATCTGCAATGCGTGCCCTATGCGCGCGATGTCAGCGGCATCCAGATTTATGGCGACGCCTTGACCTGGTGGAATCAGGCGGAGGGACGCTATGCCCGGGGCCACAGGCCCAAACCGGGCGCCGTCATGAGCTTTGCGCCGCACGGGCGCATGGAACTGGGCCATGTCGCCGCTGTCAGCCGGGTGATCGATTCGCGTACTGTCCTGCTCCGTCACGCCAACTGGTCGCCCATCGACGGGCGTCGCGGCCAGATCGAGGACAACGTGCGCGCTGTCGACGTGTCGGAAGCCAACGACTGGTCCGAAGTGCGCGTGTGGTATGCCCCCATCGGCAATCTCGGTACGACGGCTTGGCCGGTGAACGGTTTCATCTATCCCGAGAAGCCAGGCCGGAACGAACGTCTGGCGGTGCTGGCTTCGGCATCCAGGCCCAAGGCGGCTGAAAGACCACGGTCGCTGGTGGGCGCGGACTTCCTCAAGGGCATTCGCCCGGAGGTTACGGTGAAACCCGCGTCCGTGCGGCGCGAGCTGGCCTACAGGTACGAAGCCCCCAAAGCCGCCGCGTCCAAACCGGTCGCCGCTCGTCCGGCTTGGGCTGCTACATCGCTGGCGGATGACCCGATTGGCCGGATCATCGCCGCGAAGACACGCTGATACCTAAAGCGACTTAATGATCGCGGAGAAGTCCAGACCCGCATTCCCGGCATCGGCAAAGGCCGAATAGAGTTCCTCCGCGCGCCGGCCCATGGGCACATCGGCTCCGGCATCCTTGGCAGCCGCCATGGCAAGCTTGAGATCCTTGAGCATGAGCGCGGTGGCAAAACCACCTTGGTAGCCGCTGTCCGCAGGGCTCTGCGGCCCCACGCCGGGGACCGGGCAGTAAGAGGTCATCGACCAGCACTGGCCCGAAGCCTTGGACGAAATGTCGTAGAAGGTCTGCAAGTCGAGCCCGAGCTTTTCGGCCATTGCGAAAGTCTCGCACGTGGCGACCATCGAGGCACCAAGAAGCATGTTGTTGCAAATCTTGGCTGCCTGCCCCGCGCCACTGGCGCCTGCGTGGATCACTGCCTTGCCCATGGCGGCAAGGATCGGTTCGGCTCGAGCGAAGGCCTCATCCGAACCGCCGACCATGAAGGTGAGCGTGCCGCCATTGGCCGCAGCGATCCCGCCCGAAACCGGCGCATCAACCATGGCATAACCCGCTGCGTGAGCCGCCGAAGCGACCTCACGCGCAGTGGCGACGTCGATGGTCGAGCAATCGAGCAGCAGGGCCGAGGTCGGCGCATGGCCGATGACATCGGCAGTATAGACCGACTTCACAATTGCGCCGTTGGGCAGCATCGAGACAACAGCATCGGCACCCTGCACAGCTTCCTTCACCGAGGTGTAGGTCGTGCAGCCGTTTTCCTTCGCCCGCTCAAGCGCCGCTTCTGCAAGGTCGAAGGCGTGCACGTCATGCCCTGCTTTCACAAGGTTCGCGGCCATGCCGCCGCCCATGTTGCCGAGGCCGATGAATGCGATCTTCATGAGTTCAGCGCCCCTTCCAAACGCCGGGGCGCTTTTCGATGAAGGCCTTCATGCCTTCGGCCTTGTCCTCGCTGGCGGTGAGGATCTGGAAGACGCGGCGTTCGAACAGGAGGCCCTGGTCGAGCGTCGTTTCAAATGCGGCATTGACCATTTCCTTGTTGGCGACGGCGGCCATCGGCGGCATCGCTGCGATGGTCTCAGCCGTCTTCAGCGCATCGGCGAGCAGATCAGCCAGCGGCACGACGCGGGTGACGAGGCCCGAACGTTCGGCTTCGGCGGCGTCCATCATGCGGCCAGTCAGGCACATGTCCATCGCCTTGGCCTTGCCAACGGCGCGGGTGAGGCGCTGCGATCCGCCCATGCCCGGCGCCACGCCGAGCTTGATCTCCGGCTGACCGAACTTGGCATTTTCAGACGCAATGATGAAGTCCGCCATCATGGCCAGTTCGCAACCGCCGCCCAGCGCAAAGCCGTTCACCGCAGCGATCCACGGCTTGCGCGTGGTCTTGACCAAGTGGCTGGTCCACTTCGAGAAGAAATCCTCGTTGTAGAAATCAGCAGCCGGCTTGTCCGACATTTCCTTGATGTCGGCACCGGCGGCAAAGGCCTTCTCACCCGAACCGGTGAGCACAGCGCAGCGCTGTGAAGCGTCAGCTTCGTAGGCAGCGAAAGCCTCGATCAGCTCGGCCAGAACCTGCGAATTGAGCGCATTGAGCGCTTGCGGGCGGTTGAGCGTAATGAGGGTGACGGCACCCTTCTGTTCGACGAGGATGGTTTCGTAAGTCATAGCGGTTTCCATTCGTCAGCGGCGCCCAAAGGCGCGAAGATGGTATCGAGAAGGTCATCGGTAACGCCCTCGGGCGTCGCGGGATTCCACTTCGGCGCGTGATCCTTGTCGACGATCACCGCGCGAACGCCCTCGGCGAAGTCCGGCAACACCAGCACGCGTGCCCCCACGCGGTACTCCATCGCCATGTTGGCGGCAAAGTCCGGCAGGGTCAGGCTGGTGGCAAGCTGACGCAAGGCGACCTTGCAGGTCTGCGGGCTCTTGGTGTGGAGCGTCTTGAGCGTCTCAGCCGCGAAATCCGAGTCATCGGCCTCAAGTGCTGCCAGGATGTCCTCGTAACGATCCGAAGCGAACAGGCGCGCTATGTCCGCTGCGTGCGTCGCGATCTTCGGCTCGGGCGGGACAGCAGAAAGTTCGCGCAAGATGGCCGGAATGTTTCCGGGATCTGCAGCAATCCGCGCCTTGGCCTCCGCTAGGTTTGCAGAAGGCAGATAATGCGTCGCAAGGCCCGCCCAAAGGCATTCCGCACCATCCAGCCGCGCACCAGTCAAGGCTAGGTACTGGCCGAGGCGACCCTTGAGACGCGACAGGAACCAGCCGCCACCCACATCGGGAAACAGGCCGATACCGGTTTCGGGCATGGCGAGCTTGGTGTTCTCGGTCGCAACCCGGTAGGTTGCAGGGCCTGCCAGCCCCACGCCGCCCCCCATGGTGATGCCGTCCATGAAAGCCACGACCGGCTTGCCATAGGTCATCAGCAAGTGGTTGAGCTGGTACTCGTCGTGGAAGAACTTGCGCCCCGACGTGCCGCCATCGTTCAAGGCCGAATTGCGCAGGAAGGCGATGTCACCCCCTGCACAGAAGCCGCGCGACAGCTTTGGATCGCCGTCGTCCGCAACCTGATGGTCCAGCATGACGACTTCCACGCCATCGTCTCCGCGCCATTCCAGCAGCGAAGCCGTCAGTGCGTGGACCATATCGAGCGTCAGCGCATGGATGGCCTTTGGCCGGTTGAGCGAAAGGATGCCTGCAGCCTTCTTCCGCGTTGCGAGCACTTCGTCGGTCACTTCAGCAGGTCCCTTCCCACGATCATGCGCATGACTTCATTGGTGCCTTCAAGGATGCGGTGGACGCGCAAGTCGCGCCAGAAGCGCTCGATCGGATAGTCGCGCAAGTAGCCATATCCACCAAACATCTGCAGCGCGCGGTCGACAATGGAGGAGCCGTTGTCGGTCGCCAGCTTCTTGGCCATGGCCGAGAAACGGGTCTTGTCGGGCGCGCCGGAGGTGACCTTGGCAGCAGCCATGTAAAGCAGAGAGCGCGCGGACTCGAGGTCGGTCGCCATGTCGGCCAGGACGAACTGGGTGTTCTGAAACTCGGCAATCGCCTTGCCGAACTGCTTGCGGTCCTTGACGTACTGCACCGCTTCATCAAGGCAGCGCTGCGCGCCGCCCAGCGAACAGGCACCGATGTTGAGGCGCCCCCCATCGAGCCCCGCCATCGCGAACTTGAAGCCATCGCCTTCGGCACCGACGCGGTTGGCAACCGGCACGCGCACATTGTCGAAGATCACCTGCGCGGTGGGCGAGGCGTTCCAGCCCAATTTGCGCTCGGGCGCACCGAAGCTGACGCCCTCCATATCCTTGTCGATCACCAGACATGAAATGCCGCGTGCACCATCATCGCCGGTGCGGACCATCGTAACGTAAATGTCGTTCACGCCGCCGCCGGAAATGAACTGCTTGGTGCCGTTGACGACATAGCAGTCGCCATCCAGACGTGCCGTCGTCTTGAGAGCCGCCGCATCCGAGCCCGAGCCCGGTTCGGTCAGGCAGTAACTGGCGATCTTGTCCATTGTGACGAGGTTGGGAAGGTAACGGCCCTTGATCTCGTCGCCACCGAACGTGTCGATCATCCACGCTGCCATGTTGTGGATCGAGATGAACGCGCTCGTGGCCGGGCAGCCATAGGCCATGGCTTCCATGATCAGCGCAGCCTCAAGGCGGCCAAGGCCGATGCCGCCTGATTCCTCGCTGACGTAGATCGCCGCGAAGCCAAGTTCGGCAGCGGCCTTGATCGTCTCGCGCGGGAAAGTGTGGTCCTCGTCCCATTGCGCAGCGAACGGCGTGATCGCATCGGCGGTGAATCGACGCGCCATATCCTGGATGGCAATCTGGTCTTCGGTCAGTGAGAACTGGTCGGTCATCTTCTCTTCCCGTCTTACCCTTTTGGCCGTCACACAGTGTTAACCGCGCCCTTAAATTTTTCATGGGCGGCGGATATGGTCCGCCGCCCATGCTGTCCAGACCTATCCGCAGGAAATGCGGACGATCGTGTAGTCGTCGTCATAGGCAACCGTCAGCCGATCCGCCCGATAGTCCATGGTCACCGCCGAGCGAGGCGGAACCCAACGCAAGGTCCGGGCACCGGTCAACTTCATCAGTTCGGCAGCGACCTCTGACGTAGCCTTCCGGCCAATGAACGATTGGGATGCATCGGCATTGCAGGACCCTTCGGGCATGGCGGGCAGGTTCTCCGAAGGTGGTGTGCCTTGTGTGCAAGCGGACACACCAAGCAGCGCGGCGACGGCAAGGACAGACAGCTTCATCATGCCCTCCCTTACTTGCACCGGCTGTGGCGGCGCGGGCCTTGCGGCGCGTCATCGCCATATTCGGTCAGAACCAGCGTCTTCCCGCCATCTTCAAGCTCGTAGCTCGCTTCGCGCTGCCACTTCATACCTTCGCCTTCATAATCAAAGACGGCGCGGATTTCGGTTGGCGTGGCGATCTTGGCGTCGGTCAGGTTTGCCACGGATTCGTAGAACTTTACCGACTTCTCGCTGATGGTAAGCGCGCCCTTGTCTGCCCCGGTCGAAGGATCGCAATCGGCCTGACCCATAGCCCATTTGCCGCGCATGGCGGCTGGGAACGTCGCTGCTGCGACCGGCGCGGCCTCGCTCGCCTCGGGCGAGGCTGGCGGTGCCATGGCTTCGCTCGCACTCACCACTGGGGCGAGGCTCGGGGTCGCAGCGTCGCTCGGCTCGGGCGACGGCTTCGAGCAGGCGGCCAATGCCAGAGGCAGGGCGAGCATGGGAAGAACAAGACGCTTCATCGGGAAAACTCCGGTGCTGTTGCAGATGGCATAACCAACGCGCACCGGAGAGATCCTATCCATGAACAGCCTTTAACCCGGCTCAGCCCATCGTCGGGATGACGAAGGCGTTTCCGCCGTCGGGCGAACCATCCGGCCAGCGCTGCGTGACCGTCTTGACCTTGGTCCAGAACTTCACGCCTTCCATGCCGTGCTGGTTGGTGTCGCCAAAGGCCGAGCGCTTCCATCCACCGAAGGTGTGATAGGCGACCGGCACCGGGATCGGCACGTTGATGCCGACCATGCCGACGTTGACGCGGGCGGCAAATTCACGCGCAGCATGGCCGTTGCGCGTAAAGATCGCCACGCCGTTGCCGTACTGGTGCTTGCTCGGAAGTTCGAGCGCCTGCTCGAAGTTCTCGGCGCGCACGATCTGTAGCACGGGGCCGAAGATCTCGTTGTGGTAGCTGTCCATGTCCGGTGTGACATGGTCGATCAGCGTCGGGCCGACAAAGAAGCCTTCCTCATGCCCCTGCAGCGTGAAGCCGCGACCGTCGACGACGAGCTCACCGCCTTCCTCGATGCACTTGCCGATCCAGCCTTCGACCTTCTCCTTGTGCGCCTGGGTCACGACCGGACCATAGTGCGCTTCCGGATCGGTCGAGATGCCGACCTTGAGCGCGTGGATCGCGGGGATCAGCTTGGCACGCAGACGCTCTGCCGTGTCGTGGCCGACCGGCACGACGACCGGCAACGCCATGCAGCGTTCGCCAGCCGAACCGAAGGCCGCGCCGCACAGATCGTTGACCACTTGATCGAGATCGGCGTCGGGCATGACCACGCCGTGGTTCTTGGCCCCACCCATCGCCTGCACGCGCTTGCCGGCGGCAACACCACGGTTGTAGACGTAATGGGCGATGTCGGAGGAGCCGACGAAGCTGACCGCGCCGATGGCCGGATGATCAAGGATCGCGTCGACCATTTCCTTGTCGCCATGGACGACCTGGCAGATGCCTTCGGGCAAGCCCGCTTCGATGAACAGTTCGGCCAGACGCACCGGCACCGAGGGATCACGCTCACTGGGCTTGATGATGAAGGCATTGCCGGTGGCGATGGCGATGGCGCTCATCCACAGCGGGATCATGCCGGGGAAGTTGAACGGGGTGATGCCCGCGCCGATGCCAATAGGCTGACGCATCGAATAGACGTCGATGCCGGGGCCAGCCCCTTGCGTGTATTCGCCCTTGAGCACGTGCGGAATGCCGCAGGCGAATTCGACGACCTCAAGGCCGCGCTGGATATCGCCCTTGGAGTCCGCGATGACCTTCCCGTGCTCGGACGAGAGCATATGGGCGAGGCTGTCCATGTTTGCTTCGACCAGTTCCTTGAAGCGGAACATCACGCGGGCGCGGCGCTGCGGGTTGGTTGCTGCCCAGGCAGGCTGGGCCTTCAGCGCGGCCTGAACGGCACGTTCGAGCGTCTCCGCGGTGCCGAGCGCGACTTCGGCCTGAACGCCGCCGTTGTTCGGATCGAAGATCTGACCCTTGCGGGCAGGCGCGCCGCCGGGGCCGCCGACGATGAAATGGTCTACGAGACGCATGGGGAATCCTCTTTCGCCAAAACTTGGATGGCGTGATGCGCCGATGGTTGATTGCAGGCAACAAGTGAATATGCGACATGGGCCTGCATTTTTGCAGGTGACTTCATGCAATCGAGCGACTGGAACGACTTTCAGGCCTTCCTCGCCGTGGCCCGTGCCGGACAACTCGCGCGCGCTGCCGCCGCCATGGGCGTTGACGCGACGACAATCGGCCGCCGCCTTCGCCGTCTCGAGACCCGGGTGGGGGCAACACTGTTCGAACAGACGCGCGAAGGGCAGGTGCTGACCGAGGCGGGCGAGGCGATGCTGGCCGAGGTCGAGGCCATGGATCAGGCCGCCAGCCGCATCGCCGAGAATGCCCTGAGTGGGGGGGGAGTTGCGGGTAACTTGCGGGTGAGTCTGTCCGAGGGCCTCGGGAGTTGGATTGTTGCCCCTGCCCTGCGCGGCTTCGTCGAAGCCAACCCTCGCCTTATGGTCGATCTCGTTGCTTCTTCAGGATTTCTCAGTCCTTCCAAGCGCGAAGCAGACCTTGCCGTCACGCTTTCCCGACCGCGCGCGGGGCCGGTGATTGCCGGCAAGCTGTCGGACTACACCCTGCGGCTCTACGCCACGCGCGGCTATCTTTCGCAGAAGGGCCTGCCGGAACAGCCCACCGAACTGGCGCGGGGACACCGCTTGGTGGGCTACATCCCGGACCTGCTCTACGCCCCGGAATTGCGCTATCTCGCTGAAATCGAACCAGACTTGGCAGCGAACCTGCGCTCCTCGTCGATCATCGCACAACATCGGATGATCGCAGCAGGAGCCGGCATCGGCGTGCTTCCCTGCTTCATCGGCGATTCGGACAAGTGGTTGGTCCCGGTCCTGCCCGAGCGACGCATCACCCGCTCGTTCTGGCTGGTCACGCACAAGGACACGCACAACCTTGCGCGCGTGCGAGCCTTCAAGGACTGGCTAACGGCGCTGGTGGCGAGGGAACGCGGGCGGCTGCTACCACGGTAGCCGCGCCCGCCATTTACCTCAGGCCTTTGCCACCGGCGCGTCTTCGCCGAGGTCTTCGTACCAGGCTTCGACCGGGCCATTGAGCTTGATCGTTAGCGGGTTGCCCTTGCGATCCATGCTCTTGCCCGCCTGCACGCGCACCCAGCCTTCGGAAATCGAGTATTCCTCGACATTGTTGCGCACGACGCCCTTGAAGCGGATGCCGACGCCGCGGCGCAGCTTGTCAGCATCGAAGTGCGGGCTGCGCGGGTTGATCGCGAGGCGATCGGGCGGCACGTCCGGACCCGAGGTGACAGGTGTGGTTTCGGGCGTGGCTTCTGGCGAGGTGGTTTCTTCGGTCATGGCCAGCGCAAATATCTTGATTGCCCCACTTGTCAATCGAAGCACGCCGTCGTAGAGGCGCGCCCCTGTCAAGCGGCCACGCTGTTGGTCCACTCTGACGGGCGCGTAGCTCAGCGGTAGAGCACACCCTTCACACGGGTGGGGTCACAGGTTCAATCCCTGTCGCGCCCACCATTTCCCCAGAGACGGCGAAATGGTGCGGAAATGCCGCTTTCGCGTTTTGCGCGTAATCAATGAACTTCTAATATGACCTGCCACTGTTTCGACATTCGAAACGGTAAGCTACCTCATGATGTTCAAGACCAATGTCGGCGGGATAGACCGCATTCTCCGGATTGTGCTGGGTCTGGTGCTGATCACGCTGGTCTTTGTCGGCCCGCAGACACCGTTGGGCTGGATCGGGATCGTCCCGCTCGCTACAGGCCTGCTACGCACTTGCCCGCTCTATTCGCTGCTGGGCATGAATACCTGCCCACGCTGACGGCGGCTTGCCACCGGCGGAGCGAGGCGGCATAGCGCGGCCCATGCATGATATCCGCCTGATCCGCGAAAACCCCGCGGCTTTTGACGCCGCCCTCGCCCGCCGGGGCGTGGAGCCTGCCGCTGACTCCATCCTCGCGCTCGATGCGCGCCGCCGCGAGATCGCGACGCGGATGCAGGAGGTGCAGGCTCGCCGCAATGAGGCTTCGAAGGCCATCGGTGCGGCCATGGGCAAGGGTGACAAGGACACCGCCGAAGCGCTGAAAGCCGAGGTTGCGGCGCTGAAGGTGGAACTGCCTTCGCTCGAAGACGAAGAACGGCAGCTTACGGCGCAACAGAATGCAGCGCTTGCAGCTTATCCCAACGCGCCCGCCGTCGAGGTGCCAGAAGGCGCGGACGAGAGCGACAATGCGGAAGTGCTGCGCTGGGGAAGCCCGCGCGAGTTTGCCTTCACGCCCAAGGAGCACGCGGACCTTGGTCCATTGCTAGGCCTCGATTTCGAGACCGGTGCGCTGATCGCTGGCGCGCGGTTCACTTTCCTGAAGGGCGGCATGGCGCGCCTGCACCGGGCGCTGGCGCAGTTCATGCTCGACCGGCAGACTGGCGAGAACGGCTATCTCGAATGCATCCCGCCCCTGCTGGTGAAGGACGAGGCAGTGTTCGGGACGGGGCAGTTGCCCAAGTTCTCCGAAGACCTGTTCAAGACCACAGACGGCCGCTGGATGATCCCGACTGCCGAAGTCAGCCTGACCAACGCCGTGCAGGGCCAGATTCTGGGTGAAGCGCAATTGCCCCTGCGCATGACCGCCCTAACCCCCTGCTTCCGTTCGGAAGCGGGCGCCGCGGGGCGCGATACGCGCGGGTTCATCCGCCAGCACCAGTTCGAGAAGGTGGAACTGGTCTCGATCACGAGGCCTGAAGATTCCGAAGCCGAGCACGAGCGGATGACCGCCTGTGCCGAAGGCGTACTGCAGGCGCTGGGCCTGCCCTATCGCAAGGTGCTGCTATGCACCGGCGACATGGGCTTTACCGCCCGAAAGACCTACGACCTCGAAGTCTGGCTGCCGGGACAGGGTGCCTATCGCGAGATCTCGTCGTGCTCCAACTGCGGCGATTTCCAGGCGAGGCGGATGAACGCCCGCTATCGCCCGGAAGGCGGAAAGGGCACGGAATTCGTTCATACTCTTAATGGTTCGGGCCTTGCGGTTGGCCGCACGCTGGTGGCAGTCTTGGAAAACTACCAGCAGGAGGACGGATCGGTGGACGTGCCTGAGGTGCTGCATCCCTATATGGGCGGGCTGACCCGCCTCGTGCCGCTAACCTGATGAAACTGGCCTGATGAAGCGGATCGCGGTCGCGCTGGCGCTGCTGGCTGCCGCGCCGCTTTGTGCGCAAGGAACATCGCGCCCGCCGATCGTGGCGTGGAGCTACACCGTGCAGGCGGGGGATACGTTTTCGGACATAGCCCGGCGCTGGGGCGTCGACATGGCTTCCTTGGGTGAAGCGAACGGCATTCCCAGTCCTTACGTGATCCGCATAGGTCAAGTGCTGAAGCGTCCCGAGCCGAAGGGCACGCCCAAGCCAGTCCCTGCGCCCAAGCCCACGCCATCGACCGCAAGCACACCGACGGAGACACCCAAGGCCGTCCCCCGCCCGACGCCATCGCTTCGCCCGCCGCCACCACAGCGCCCCGCACTCGCCCCGCGCGAATCCGATGCACCACGGCTACAATGGCCAACGGCCGGAGCGGTCGTCAGCCATTTCCGCGATCGTGTCTCAGGCATCCCGTCGAACGGGATCGATCTTATTGCGCACCCGGGCCAGAAGGTCCGCGCCGCAGCCACGGGCACCGTGCTCTATGCAGGCAAGGAGCCGGAGCGCTTTGGCCAGTTGATCCTGATCGATCATGGCGGCGGCTTCGTCACCGCCTATGCCTATCTCGGCACGATGACAGTGAAGGAAGGCCAGAAGGTCATCGCCGGGGAACGCATCGCGCTGGTGGGCAAAAGCGGCGAGGCGAAGCGGCCGACGGTCCACTTCGAACTTCGCCGCAACAACGTGCCGCGCGATCCGGAGCTTTACCTGCCTCCGCGCCTTTGAATCGCATTGCTCAGCCGAGCAGGAAGAACGCGAGTCCCATCGACAGGTAGGCGAAGAGCCAGAAGCCGCCATCGATCAGCGCCAGCCGCGTGCTGATGCGCTGCTGGCTGTAGCTGATCCACAGCGAGGGAATCACGAAGGCGATGGCAAGGCCGCCCGACATCATGAAGTAGAGCCACCACTTCACGTCCAGCGTCGCTTCGCCGACGCGGGCGAACATGTGGCCCATCATGGTTGCGGTGATCAGCAGGAGCGCTGCGGTGATGGCGGCAGTGCGTCCGGGCGAGCGGCGGATGCCGAGCTTGCCGGGACCGACTTCCTCCAGACGCGCACGACCGAACAGCGGCCCGTACCACAAGGTGGAGAAACCCAGCGCAACCAGTGTTGCAACAATGACGCCTATCCAGTTGACCGGGCCCATCTTTTCCTTCTTTTCCAAGCCCCCGCTGCAGGTCTGTTGCTACGCCCCTCGCCTGCGCATTGCAACGCCGCACCCGCTGCAGGTGACGTGGCGTGCTTTTTAGCCTATGGGCCGCGCCACAATGGCAAGCCAGACTCCCCCTCTCGAGATTCCCGAAGCCCCCAAGGTCGGCATGGTCAGCCTCGGCTGTCCCAAAGCGCTGGTGGATTCAGAACGCATCCTCACCCGCCTGCGCGCCGACGGCTATGCGATGAGCGCCGACTATGCCGGTGCCGACGTGGTGCTGGTCAACACCTGCGGCTTCCTCGATTCCGCCAAGGAAGAGAGCCTTGCCGCAATCGGCGAGGCGATTGCCGAGAATGGCCGCGTGATCGTGACCGGCTGCATGGGCAACGAAGCCGAAGCGATCCGCGCCAAGTTCCCGCAGGTCCTCGCGGTGACCGGCGCACATCAGTACGAAGCCGTGGTCGAGGCCGTGCACGAAGCCGCCCCTCCCAGCATGGGCCCTTATATCGACCTTATTCCGCAGGCCGAGCCGGGCGATGTCAAGCTTACCCCTCGCCACTACGGCTATCTCAAGATTTCCGAGGGCTGCAACCACGCCTGTGCCTTCTGCATCATCCCATCCTTGCGCGGCAAACTCGTCAGCCGCCGGATCGATGCCGTTCTGCGTGAGGCCGAGAAGCTGGTTGCGGCGGGCACTAAGGAGCTGCTGGTCATCAGCCAGGACACCTCGGCCTATGGCGTCGACGTGCGGCATGAAGAGCGGATGTGGAAGGGCGAGCCGGTCCGCACGCACATGACAGACCTTGCCCGCGAACTCGGCAAGCTGCGCACGCCGGAAGGCGAAACGCCGTGGGTGCGGCTGCACTACGTCTACCCCTACCCTCACGTCGACGCGGTGATTCCGCTGATGGCCGAGGGTCTGGTGACGCCATACCTCGACATTCCGTTCCAGCACGCCAGCCCAAGCGTACTGCGCGCGATGAAGCGCCCGGCCAACGAGGCCAAGGTGCTCGACCGGATCAAGGCTTGGCGGGAGATCTGCCCTGACATCACGATCCGCTCGAGCTTCGTAGTCGGCTTCCCCGGGGAGACCGAGGCGGATTTCGAGTATCTGCTCGAATGGCTTGAAGAAGCCCAGCTCGACCGTGTTGGCGGGTTCCGTTTCGAGCCGGTGGCGGGAGCTGCTGCCAACGACCTGCCGAATCCTGTCCCCGAAGCGGTCAAGGAAGAGCGTTACGCCCGGTTGATGGAGAAGACAGAGGCGATCAGCGCGGCAAAGCTTGCTGCCAAGGTCGGCCGGACGATCAAGGTCATCATCGACGAAGTCGGCGAGCCCGACGAGGACGGCGACATCGGTGCGACGGCACGCTCACAGGCAGATGCGCCGGAGATCGACGGTGCCGTGTACCTGCGCAACGTGCCAGCGACGCTGCAGCCGGGAGACTTCGCGCAAGTGCTGGTCGAGGACGCGGACGCCCATGACCTTTACGGTGTTATCGAAGGCTAACAGGCCTCCTTGCAGGCCGTCGTAAACAGGGCCTCGCGCAGCTTGTCGATGTCCGGCAAGTCAAGGCCTGAGATGTCGGCGATACCTTCGATTGCGTCATCGCCGTAGCAGTGCGCAAGGGCGATGGTCTCGCCCCTCAGCCGCTTGCTCAGCGGTATCGACCAGAACGTGCGCACCGTTGGAAGCGCGGGATCGGCTGGATCTTCGTCGACCACCATCGCCAACCGTTCGGACCGCAGGCGGACGAACGAGCCGATCGGATAGACGCCGACCGTTTCGACGAAGCGCTCGAGAATGTCCGGATCGAACCTTTCGGGCTGATCACGCAGTTCGCGGATGGCTTCCGCCGGGTCGAGCCTGCCACTGGCTTCTCCGCCGGAGATGCGCGAATCGTACACGTCGCATATAGCCGCCATGCGACTGAGCGTATCAATCTCGGCACCGCAGATCCCTTGAGGATAGCCGCTACCGTCCAGCCGCTCATGATGGTGGAGGATCACGCGCAGGACTTGCGGGGGAATGTCGCCTGCCGCCTTGAGGAAGGTATAGCCGAGCACGACATGTTGTTCGCGCAGATCCGGACGCAGCAACGTGTAGTCCCCACCGACCGGTGCCAGATCGACCGGTAATTGACCGACGCCGACGTCCATCAATAATCCGGCCATCCCGGCATCGCGGACGTCGACCGCAGACATGCGCATGTGCTTGGCCAGAGCGATCATCAAGGCGCTGACGGCGAGCGAGTGCCGATAGACCGGTTCGTTGTCGGTCTGGCAGCGCAGCAGGCCGTTGAACGCGTAGAGGTTGCGCTGGACCGAAGCATATATGGCATCAAGCACCGGCTCGACATCGTGCGCGCGGATGGCTTTGCCCAGCCGGACCTGGATAAACGCCTTGCTGACGACCCGTAGCGCATCGCCGGCAGCACGCTTGGCACGTCCGAACTCCCGTGCAACCGGCATCGGGGCAGGCGGGCGGGCAAATCCGGGGCGCTGTGGGACGGGCGCAAGGTCCTGACGACGGACAAGAACAGGTGACGGCGCAGGCTCCCCGGCGTTGCGCGGACCGGAAATGATCTGCGCCGCGCAATCGCCCAGATCGCGCAGAGTCCTGCCCCGGCTGGTGTCGATTATCACCTCGTCCACTGCGCTGTCGCGCAGGGTTTCAAGCATTCCCGGGTCATCAAGCAGGAACCGACGCTTCCAGAAGGGGTGCTTGAACCAGCTTCCCTCCAGCTTGTGGATGAACATCCCGAGTTCGATTTCACTGGTAGAAATACGCTTCAGCATGGGCCGTCCGTTCGAGTGACAGACTAACCTAGGTTAGCAAGCGTATGTCTTGTCCGGACCAGACCATCCGGAAAAATGCGTAGTGGCTGGATTCCCCATCCGGATTGAACCGGATGGGGTAGCTCCAACTTACTGATTAGGGTCCTGAACCTTGAACGGATCGGTAGCGTCTGGCTTGGTCGGCAGCGGCGAGCGCGGGAGCTCCTTGTCGCTCATCGCCGCCTGCAACAGCATCCCTGCAAGGATCACCGACGCCTGACGCATGTCGTCGGCACGCATGTGGTCAAGCGTGTCGAGGCTCGAATGGTGCACGCGGCTGTCGTAGTCGAGCGGGTCCTGGATGAACTGGTATCCCGGCAGGCCGATAGCCTGAAGATAGACGTGGTCGGTGCCGCCGGTCTTGCTCATCACCACCTTGTCGGCTCCCAGCGAATTGAACGGCGCCAGCCATTCGCGCAGGGTGGAGGCGGCGCCGATGTTGCCCTCGGCATAGATGCCGCGGAACTTGCCCGAGCCGTTGTCCATGTTGAAATAGGCCTTGAGCTGCGAGTACTCCGGCTTTGGCGTGATCGGATAGGCATTGCGCCACGCCGCATAGCTGTCGATTCCCTTGAGGCTGGGATCGACCGGACGGGTAGCAAGATGCTGTTCGATGTAGGCCTTGGAGCCAAGCAGCCCCTGCTCTTCCCCGCTCCACAGGGCAAAGCGGATCGTGCGCTTGGGCTTGACGCCCATCTTGGCCAGAAGGCGCGCGGCTTCAATGACCGCGACGCTGCCCGCACCATTGTCGGAAGCGCCATCGCCCGCGATCCAGCTGTCGAAGTGTGCGCCAGCCATGACGTAACCCGCCTTGGGATCGGTGCCGGGGATCTCGGCGATGACGTTGTCTGCCATCAGGTCCCTGTCATCGAAGCTGGCATCGATCGACAGTGACAGTTGCGGCGCAACGCCGGTCTTCTCGAGGCGGACGAGGCGGCGGTAGTCTTCCTGCGCCATGTCCATGGCAGGTATCGCCAGCGTCTGACCGGGGATGAAGTCATAACCTTCGCCATGGACCAGCTTGCCGTCGCGATAGGTCATGCGGACCATCGCCAGTGCGCCTTCGGCCTTGAGGAATTCCGAGAGCTTGCGGGCAAAGCCGCGCCGAGCAGTCTGCATGGCGAGACCTTCGGGATCGTGGCGCGGGAGGGTGTACTTGTCGAGCTTGCCGATGTCCTCGCCCGAGAGGCGCTCGAACACAGGATCTTTGGATTCGCTGGTCTCACCCGGCAGGCTGACAAGCACGATCTTGCCAGCAAGCTTGCCTTTCCACGCGTCGAAATTCTCGACCTTGCTCATCGGCGCAACGATGACCGGCGCAGTGATCGTGCCGCCTGTGGCGGGTGACCACGCCACAGGCAGAACGGTAAGCGGCAGGCTGCGCGGTGCAGTCATCGTGGCCGAGTAGCTCTTCAGGTTCCACCCCAGACCGAATTCGAACGGTTCGCGGTGAATGTTCTTGAGCCCGTATGACGCGAACTTTGCAGTGGCCCATTCCTCGGCCTTGCGGTGATTTTCGGAATTGGTCAGGCGCGGACCGATGCGATCCATCAGTTCCGACGCGGTCTCCATCGCGTCCGAGCGGTTGAGCCCTTCATCGAGCAGCTGGGCGATCAGCTTGTCTTCGGCAGGACCTGCAAGAACAGGTGCTGCGGTGGCGCAAAGCGCGATGGCCGCAACGCCAATGGCAATGCGCGAACGGACGGTCATGTCTGGAAAGCTCCCCTGGGCAAGTTTCTATGGCAACTAGTCTTGCCGCTATGACGCGGATTGCCAAGTGCTTTTTAGACAGGCCTTAGCAACCAGTGGCTGACGCCCCATTCCTTGCCGCCGCGATGACCGAAGAGCCCAGCAGTTGCGAGATAGAACAGACGCCATCTGCGGAGCCACAGCCGCGTCTGCGCGCCGTAGACCGCGTGCAGAACCGGTTCGATCTCCGAGACTTTCGCGTCAAACAGAGCCAGCCAGTCGAGCGCGGTCTTCTGGTAGTGAGTGCCTTCCCACCACCAATCCTGTTCCAATGCGAACAGGTCTGCAAACTGCCCGATCAGACGGTGACTTGGCATGATCCCGCCAGTGAAGAAGTACTGCGCGATCCAGCTCGACTTGTCGGCGGTGTCGAAACGGTAGGGATACTGGCGGTGGCTGAACACGTGGAGGAACAAGCGACCGTCGGGATTGAGCCAGCTTTTCACGCGCCCCAGCAGTTCGCGCCAGTTGGCCATGTGCTCGAACATCTCTACCGAGACGACCCGATCGAACCGTCCTTCAGGCGCAAAGGCGTTCATGTCGGCAGTGAGCACGGTGAGATTGGTGATCCCCCGCGCTGCCGCTTTGGCCCGGATATGCTCGCCTTGCGGGCGCGAGTTGGACACTGCCGTAATCCGCGCGTTCGGGAAGTGCGCCGCCATGTAGAGGCTAAGCGAGCCCCAACCGCAGCCGAGTTCGAGAATGTCCTGACCATCCTGGAGCGCAGCATGTTCAACCGTGGCAGCCAGCGCAGCGAATTCAGCTTCCTCCAGCGTTTCGGCGCCGGTCGGGTAGTGACAGCAGGAGTACTTTGCATTCGGCCCGAGGCTCAACCCGAAAAAGCGCGGCGGAAGCTCGTAGTGCTGCTCGTTGGCGGCGTCGGTGTGCTCGGCGACGGCGCGATGCGCCATCCACGCAGCGAAACCGGCGTCGGTCGGTCGCTCGTCCATGAGCGCGCGCAGGCGCTTCTCGCACATGAAGGTGACGCCTGCACGCGTCAGCGCATCAGGCAAGGGGGCTCGCTCGACGAGCGATATTACTGGGGCAAGCAGGCTCACGAAGCAGAACTAGCCATCGGGGTGTGACTTGTGTCAACCTGTCACGAGGGGAGCGCTATATAACAGATGACAGACGGGTAAGTACGCTACGGCATCAATGCCTTGTGCGATGGGGATCTGGGTTGTGATGAGCCGTGGTGGCGCGCCGGGAGGCGTTCTCGACATTGCCGTAGTCGGAAGCGGAATCTCCGGGCTTTCAGCCGCGTGGCTACTGTCTAAACGGCATCGCGTCACCCTGTTCGAGGCGGATGAGCGGCTTGGTGGGCACAGCAACACGGTAGAGGTTGATGGCGTGCCGGTTGATACCGGCTTCATCGTCTACAACGAGCGCACCTATCCCAACCTCACGGCGCTGTTCGCCCATCTCGACGTGCCGACCCGCGAGACGGTGATGAGTTTTGGGGTCACGCTCGACCAGGGTCGGCTCGAATATTCGGGCGACATACGGGGGCTCTTCGCCCAGCGCCGCAATCTCGTTTCCCCTCGCTTCTGGTCCATGCTTCGCGATCTGGCACGGTTCTACAAGGCCGCCCCGCGCGACCTGCCGGACCTCGGCGATCTGGGCCTCGGTGCCTATCTCGATGGTCTGGGCTGCGGGCCTGCCTTCCGTGACGATCACCTCTACCCCATGGCCGCCGCGATCTGGTCGACCCCGGTGCGCGACATTCCGCACCACCCCGCCGCCGCCTTCATCCGCTTCTTCGACAACCACGGGCTGCTCCAGTTTCGCGAACGTCCGCGCTGGCGCACGGTCGACGGTGGTAGCCGCGAATATGTAAAACGGATGAGCGCCAGCTTTGCTGACGGCATGCGCCTCTCCTCACCAGTAAAGCAGGTTCGCCGCCTGCCCGATTGCGTGGAAATCAACTGCAGGTCTGGCTGGGAGCGCTTCGACCACGTCGTTCTCGCCTCTCATGCAGACCAGTCGCTCGCCATGCTGGCCGATCCCGATGCTGAAGAACGTCGGCTGCTGGATGCCTTCCCCTATCGCCATAACCTTGCCGTGCTCCACGCGGACCAGCGTCTCATGCCACGCCGCCGCAAGGTCTGGTCTGCATGGAACTACGCGGCCGAGCGTGGTGCGGACGCGCACCAGCTTTCCGTTACCTACTGGATGAACCGCCTTCAGCATTTGTCGACAGAGAAGGACCTGTTCGTCACCCTGAACCCGCTGGTCGAACCCGACCCCGCGCTGGTTTACCGGCGCGAGAGCTATGATCACCCCGTGTTCGACGTTGCGGCTGGTGCCGCGCAGAAGCAGCTCTGGTCGCTGCAGGGGCGCCGTCGCACGTGGTTCTGTGGGGCATGGTTCGGCGCAGGTTTTCACGAGGATGGGCTGCAGTCAGGCCTTGCCGTGGCCGAGCAGCTTGGCGGTCTGCGTCGTCCGTGGAGCGTCGAGGAGGAATCCGGCCGCATCCATGTGACTCATCAGGCGCTGGTACCGGAACTCGCCTGATGACAGACGCGGCGCTCTTTCATGGCCACGTCCTGCATCGCCGCTCGCGCCCCGCCGTGCACGTCCTGCGTTACCGCGTCCTGCACCTGCTGCTCGATATCGACCGGCTGGATGATCTCTCAGCACGCCTGCGCCTGTTCTCTCGAGGGCGCTTCAACCTGTTCTCATTCCACGACCGGGACTGCGGCGACGGCAAGGAACTACGCGCCCATGCGCAACGCCTGCTGGGCTCTGCCGGGATTGAGGCAGATGGAGGCCGCATTTGGCTCCTGACCATGCCGCGCATGTTCGGCTATGTCTTCAATCCGCTGAGCACGTGGTTCTGTCATGGCGAGGACGGCTCGCTGCGCGCGGTGATCTACGAAGTCTCGAATACCTTCGGCGAACGACACAGCTACGTTATCCCTGCAGAACCCGGTTCAAAGGCTCTGCACCAGCACGCCACCAAGAGCTTCCACGTCTCGCCATTCCTGCCGATGGACATGGCCTACGCCTTCCGGGTCTCACCCCCCGGCGAAAGGCTCGCAATCGGCATCACCGTATCCGACGCTGAAGGTCCCATACTGGCGGCAGTCCACACGGCACGACGCGAAGAGTTGAGCGACACCGCTCTGCTGCGCGCCGCCCTTTCCTACCCGCTGATGACGCTCAAGGTTACCGCAGGAATCCACTGGGAAGCGCTCAAGCTGTGGCTCAAGCGCGTGCCGCTGTTCCGCAAACCGCCGCCGCCCGCCAAATCCGTGACGGTTGGAAACTGATCAGAACAGGCGGGTGAGCAGGTAGAACGCCGCGCCCACGGTCGCGCTGGCCGGAATGGTGATGAACCACGCCGTGACCACCCGCTGCGCCACGCCCCAGCGCACTGCGCTCGCACGGCGGGCAGCCCCGGTGCCGATGACGCTTCCGGTGATCGCATGAGTGGTCGACACCGGAATGCCCATCGCGCTCGCCCCGAACACCACGATCGAACCGGCGGTCGATGCGCAGAAGCCCGTGTGATGGTTCAACCGCGTGATCTTGGTGCCCATCGTCTTGATGATCTTCCATCCGCCCGACATCGTGCCGAGCGAAATCGCGGCATAGCACGACAGCACGACCCATTCCGGGATATGGAACTCGCCCTTGAGGTAGCCGGTCGAGTAGAGCAGCACAGTGATGATGCCCATGGTCTTCTGCGCATCATTGCCGCCATGGCTGATCGAGTAGGCGGCAGACGAGATCAGGTGTAGGCCCTTGAACACGCCTTCCGCCCTGCGGGGCTGGAAGCCCTTGAACAGCCAGCTTGTGACCAGCACGAAGAACATCGCCAGCACGAAGCCGATCGTGGGCGACAGGAAGATCGCGACGAAAGTCTCGATGGTCTTTTTGGATTCGATCGCGTCAAACCCGCCATGCATCACGCCCGCGCCGAGCAACCCGCCGATCAGCGCGTGGCTGGATGACGAGGGAATGCCCTTCACCCAGGTGACGATGTTCCAGAACATCGCCCCGACCAGCGCGCCAAATACGACCGCGGGCGTCACGATGTCCTTGTCGATGATTCCCTTGCCGATGGTATCGGCCACGTGCAGCCCGACCAGCCAGTAGGCCGCGAAGTTCCCAGCGGCTGCAAAGACCACCGCCGCAACGGGCGACAGCAAACGGGTGGAGACGACCGTAGCAATGGAGTTGGCCGCATCGTGCAACCCATTGAGGAAGTCGAAGGCCAGCGCCAGTGCGATCAGGCCGACCAGCAGCGGAAAGGCTAGCTCGTGCATCGGATCAGCTCCTGTCCCGCGCCGTCAGGCGTGGTCGATGACGAGCGCGTCGATCTCGTTCGCGACGTCCTCGAAAGCATCGGCGATCTTCTCGAGATGCTTGAATATCTCGCGCGAAACGATGAACGCGATGTGGTCGCCGTCGGTGCGGTGGCGCAGGAAATTGGCCTTTAGCCCGGCCTGGTGGATCAGGTCCACCTCGCCTTCCAGCTTGACGATCCGCTCGGTCAGCGCGTGGAGGCGTCCGCCGTTGCGCTCGATGTCGCGGAGTAGCGGCATGGCTTCGGCGATGAGCCCAACGGCTTCGACGATCTTGTCGGCCATGGCCTGCATCTCGGGCTCGAACGCTGCGATCTCATAGAGTTCGATTGCCGAAGCCGCGGCCTGCATCTCGTCGATGGTATCGTCCATCGCGCCGATCAGCGACGTAATCGCGCCGCGGTCGAAGGGGGTAAGGAACGTGCGGCGCACCGTGAACAACACTTCGCGGATCACGTCATCGGCCGCATGTTCGCGTTCGCGGATCTTGCCGACCCACTGTGCGGCATCGCCCTGCGAGCGGGTGAGCTTTGCCAGGGCATCGGCTGCATCGACGCATGCCGCGGCATGCCGTTCAAACATGCCGAAGAAATCGCCCGTCTTGGGCAGGAGACGCTGGAACCAGCCGAACATCGCTACGCTTCCCGAATTGCCGTCACGCATTAGGCGAAACGACTCGTTCCAGCCCACCGCGGCACTAGGCCAGTCACGTTTCCGTCACAATCTCGCAATGCAAGATTGTCCACACCAGCGGCGAAGCCCCTAGAGCCAACCGATGCTGCGGAACCTGAGCCATAGTCCGCCGCATATCGTGATGATCGCGCCCCACACCACGAAGTAGCCATAATGCCACTTGAGTTCAGGCAGATACTCGAAGTTCATGCCATAGATTCCGGCGATGGCAGTCGGCACCGCAAGGATCGCTGCCCATGCTGCAAGCTGGCGGGTCATCTCGCCCTGACGATGCTGTTCGAGCAGGCTTGCCGTCTCGACAATTGCCGCCAGTGTTTCCTTGAGCCCCCGCATCCGCGCCATCGCCCGGCGCACATGGTCAAGCACGTCGCGGAACCAGATCCGCGCGGCGGGATCGATGCACGGAAGGTCCGCAACCACCAGCCTTGAGCAGACCTCCTCCATCGGTCCGATCACCCGCTCGAAACGACGCAGCTGGCGGCGCAGGCGGAATATGCGACGGATGACCGATTGCTCGGGGAAGACGTCGATCGCTGCCTCCTCCATCTCCTGCGCCACTTCCTCGAGCTTCTCGAGCAGTGGCAGGTAGCCATCGACGATGAAATCGAGCACCGCATGGAGCACATAGTCCGGCCCTTCGGACAATCTGTCGCCTTGTGTCTCGAGCTCCTCGCGCAAGGTGAGATGCGCGCGGGTACTGCCGAAGCGGACGCTGATCAGGAAGCCGGGGCCGACGAAGAACGCGGTCTGGCCATAGCCGATCTCCTCCCCTGCCTGCAGTTCCGCCGTGCGAGCCACCACGAAAAGCGTTTTGCCGTAGACTTCAACCTTTGGCAGCTGGCGCGGATTGAGTGCATCTTCCACCGCCAGTGGGTGCAGGCAGTACTGCCGCCGCACGAGGTCCATCTCCGCCACGTCCGGCTCGCACAGTCCGATCCAGTCGAAAGTGTGCGGCGGCAGGTCAGGCGCTGGCTCGCCAGTCAGGTCGAACACATCCTCATGGGCGGTGCCATTGCTGTAGCGGCGGGCGGCGATCACGGTCATGCCAGCATCACTGGCAAACCTTGGAGCCACTGGCAATCGCGCGCAAATATGCTAACATCGCTGTAAATAGATAAGCATGGAGAGTGTTTGTGGGTGCAGAGCAGTCCACTTTTGCGGCGGGCAAGCCGGACGTCGACGTCCTGATCGTCGGCGCAGGCATTTCCGGCATCGGCATGGCCGCGCATATGAAAATGCTCTGCCCTGACCGCAGCTTTGCGATTATCGAGCGGCGCGCTCAGGTCGGCGGCACGTGGGACCTATTCCGCTATCCCGGCGTCCGCTCCGATTCAGACATGCACACGCTGGGCTTCATCTTCGAGCCATGGAAGCATGAGAAATCCATTGCCGACGGTCCGGCCATTCTCGACTACCTGAACCGGATTGTCGACGAACGCGACATCCGCCGCCACATCCGTTTCGACAGCAAGGTCGTCAGTGCAGATTTCGACAGCGAAACAGCACACTGGGTTATCACCCTTGAGGGCAGCGATGGCCAGCGCAGCCGGGTAACCGCAGGCTGGATCTACCTCGGCTCGGGCTACTACGACTACGACAAGCCTTACGAAGCGCAGTTAGAAGGCCGCGAGGATTTCAAGGGCGAGATCATCCATCCCCAGTTCTGGCCGGAGAATCTGGATTATACCGGCAAGCGCGTGGTGGTGATTGGCTCGGGCGCCACAGCCGTCACCATCGTTCCCTCGATGGCCGCCAAGGCTGCCCACGTGACCATGCTCCAGCGCACGCCGACCTGGTACGGTATACGGCCTGCACGTGATGCCCTTGCCAACTTCCTGCGGAAGATCCTCCCCGAGGAACTGGCCTATCGCATCACCCGCTGGAAGAACGTGCGGCTGCAGAACCTCGTGTTCAAGCGGGCGCGGACCAAGCCCGAGCAGGTCAAGCAGTTCCTCACAAAGCGGATCAAGGCGGCTCTAGGCGACAAGTACGACGAGAAGGCCTTCACCCCGCCTTACGATCCTTGGGACCAGCGCCTGTGCCTCGTGCCAGACGCCGACCTGTTCGAGGCGATCAAGGTCGGCAAGGCCAGCGTCGTCACCGACCATATCGACAGGTTCGACGCCACCGGCATCAAGCTCAAGTCCGGCAAGCACCTTGATGCCGACGTCATTGTCACCGCAACCGGCCTCAAGATGGTCATGGCAGGCAAGATCGCGATCAGCGTGGACGGCGTGCCGGTCGATTTCGCCGACCGCTATTATTACAAGGGCGTGATGTTCTCGAATGTGCCGAACCTTGCTGCGGTGTTCGGTTATCTCAACGCCTCTTGGACACTTCGGGCTGACATCAACGCCCGCTACATCTGCGATGTGCTGAACGCGATGAAGGCGCGCGGCGTCGAAGTGGCAGTGCCCAGCCTCGCGCCCAATCACCATCTCGACGAGGACAACATCTACGACTTCTCGTCGGGCTATATCGAGCGTGCCCGCCACCTCCTGCCCAAGTCGGCAAGCGACATGCGCTGGCGCCTAAATCAGGACTACGTGCGAGACGTGGCGTGGATGCGCCAGGATCCGATCGAGGATGGCGTTCTGCAATTCGGCCATCCGCGCCCTACAACCATACACAAGGAGCAGATGGAAGTGGCGGAATAGCGCTTTTGCGGGGACCAGCCATGCGGTATCCCTGCCGCCATGACTGACGAATCCCGCATCTGGACCGCCGCGCTTGTCGTGGTCGGAGACGAAATCCTCTCCGGCCGCACGCAGGACAAGAACATCGCGCAAGTCGCGACATGGCTCGGCGTGCAGGGTATCCGCCTGCGCGAGGTGCGGGTCGTACCTGACGATATGGCGGCGATCGTTGAAGCGGTGAACACACTGCGCGTCCGCAATGACTATCTGTTCACCACCGGCGGCATTGGCCCCACGCATGACGACATCACCGTGGACGCGGTTGCCGAAGCCCTCGGCGTGGAAGTCGTCATCCACCCGAAGGCGCGCGCCATTCTCGAAAGCTATTATGCCTCGCGCGGTGGCCTGAACGACGCACGCCTGCGCATGGCGCGCGTGCCCGATGGCGCTGACCTGATCGAGAACCGCGTATCAGGCGCGCCCGGCATCCGCGTCGGCAACGTGTTCCTGATGGCAGGCGTGCCGGGCATCACTGCGCAGATGCTTGATGGCCTGACCGGCCAGCTCGAAGGCGGATTGCCCCTCCTGTCCACGACTGTCGGCTGCTGGGTGGCCGAAAGTGAAATTGCCGACCTTTTGCGCGAGACGGAACAGGCTTTCGAAGGCGTGCAGATCGGCAGCTATCCGTTTTTCCGCGAGGGGAAAACCGGCGCGAACTTCGTTATCCGCTCGGTCAGCGAAAGCCAGCTCAAGGCTTGCGCTCACAAGCTGGAAGAGGGTCTTGCGGAAATCGGCCGCTTCCCGGTCACTGGCGGAATCTGACAATGCTTACGCGCCGCCTCGCCATTCTGGCCCCGCTTGCCGTCCTGCTGATTGCCGCAGCACCTGTGAAAAAGCGCGTGGCATCGCCCCGGCCGCCCGCGCCCGCCTATCCTGCGCCTTCGACTGCCCCCTTGCCCGACAAGGTGCGCGTCGCTCTGGATACCGAGGCCGGGCGCATCGTGGTCGAAGTTGACGTTAGGCACGCCCCTGCCAGCGCCACCAACTTCGTCCGCTACGCCGAGACGCGGCGCTTTGACGGCACGGTGTTCTATCGCGCCATGCACCTGCCCTGGGGTGAACAGCCAAACGGCCTGATCCAAGCCGGCACCCGGGGTGATCCGAAGCGCAACCTGCCGCCCATCGCGCACGAACCCACCAACGTGACCGGCATCCTGCACAAGTCCGGCACGCTATCCATGGCGCGCTACGCGCCCGGCACGGCCACCGGCGATTTCTCGATCATGGTGTCGGATCAGCCCGGTCTCGATGCCCAGCCGGATTCCGCCGATCCTGAAGCCAAGGCCGGTTATGCTGCATTCGGACAGGTCGTCGAAGGCATGGACGTGGTAAAGGCGATTTTCGCTGCCCCGATCTCGGAAACAGAAGGCGAAGGCATCATGCGCGGACAGATCTTGGCCAAGCCGGTCAAGATCCTGACGGCCCGTCGCCTGCCAGAGACTGCACCTGCCCCTGCGCCCTGAGCCTGCGTTTGCAGCGACATTCTGCTTGTTGCTGGCAGGGTGCGCCGGATCGGCTGAGCGGGCGCGTCTTGAGCAAACTCTCGCTGCCAATGATAGTGCTACCGTGGCGCTGGGTCAGTGGTGCGCAGCCAGAAACATCGCACAGCCGCCGACCATCCGCGCAGTCGCGGACCGGTCGGAACGAATTCCGGCACCTGCGCACGTCCGCATGGCCCTCGGCGTCGGTCCCGAAGAGCCGATAGTCTATCGCCACGTGCGCCTCACCTGTGGCGACACTGTTCTGTCTGTCGCCCACAACTGGTACGTGCCGGCTCGCTTGAGCCAAGCGATGAACCAGACGCTCGAGAGCACTGACATCCCATTCGGCAAGGTCGTTGCCCCGCTCGGCTTTCATCGCGAGCGTTTGAGCCAGATGCGCGGGCGCATGGAGGAGTGTCCGACAGGCACGATCTTGTCACATCGCGCCGTGCTTCGCCCAGCCGATGAGCGCGCCATCAGCCTCGTCATCGAATGCTACACCCGCGAGAACATCAATCCCGCGAGGGGTTGACCGTCCAGTCGCCAACGGCTCCTTCCATTGCCGCTTCGGCATAGGCTTCGAGTTCGCGCCAATGCCGGTCCCAGCCGGGGCCTCGCTTTTCCGGCGGAATCACCGCCTCCACTTGCTGGCGAGCAACGGTTACCGGGTTCTGCGAGGCTTCGGATTCAGGCATCCCTCGCTCCTAGACGCCTTCCGCAGACAGAAAAAGGGCCGGAGAGGTTTCCCTCCCCGGCCTTCTTTTTCCTAGCCCAAGGCAGCTGAAATCAGCCGCCGTGCACTTCAGCCACATCGACCTTGAGGCCGGGGCCCATCGACGAGGACAGACCGACCTTGCGCAGGTACTTGCCCTTGGCGCCGGCAGGCTTTGCCTTGACGATCGCATCGACGAAAGCGTCAAAGTTGGCACGCAGCGCTTCGTCCGAGAACGAGAGCTTGCCGATGCCGCCGTGGATGATGCCGGCCTTTTCGACGCGGAATTCGATCTGGCCGCTCTTGGCTGCCTTGACCGCATCAGCGACGTTCGGGGTGACGGTGCCGAGCTTCGGGTTCGGCATCAGGCCCTTGGGACCCAGCACCTTGCCGAGGCGACCGACGATGCCCATCATGTCGGGCGTCGCGATCACGCGGCCGTAGTCGAGGTTGCCAGCCTGCATGTCTTCGAGCAGGTCTTCGGCACCGACCTTGTCGGCACCGGCGGCAAGAGCCGCTTCAGCCTTGTCGCCACGGGCGAACACGGCGACCTTGACGTCTTTGCCAGTGCCCGAAGGCAGCGTGACCATCCCGCGGACCATCTGGTCGGCGTGGCGCGGATCGACGCCGAGGTTCAGCGAGACTTCAAGGCTCTCGTCGAACTTGGCGCTCTTGAGGTCCTTGAGCAGCTTGATCGCGTCGTTGACGGAATAGAGCTTCTGGTTGTCGCCCAGCTTTTCGGCCAGCGACTTCTGCTTCTTGGTCAGGTTGGCCATGTGATCAGCCCTCCACCACGGTGAGGCCCATCGCGCGCGCGGAGCCTTCGATGATCTTCGTTGCGGCTTCGATGTCGTTCGCGTTCAGGTCCTTCATCTTGGCCTGGGCGATTTCCGCCAGCTGCGAACGCTTGATCGAACCGGCCGAAGCCTTGCCCGGGGTCTTCGAACCCGACTTGATGCCAGCGGCCTTCTTGATGAAGAAGGTGGCGGGCGGGGTCTTGGTCACGAACGTGAACGAGCGGTCGGCATAAACCGTGATCACGGTCGGAAGCGGCGTGCCCTTCTCGACTTCCTGCGTGGCAGCGTTGAACTGCTTGCAGAATTCCATGATGTTGACGCCGCGCTGACCCAGTGCCGGACCGATCGGCGGAGCGGGCTTCGCTTCACCGGCTGCAACCTGCAGCTTGATATAGCCTTCAATCTTCTTGGCCACGTTGGGCCTCCTTTCTTCCTGTTGGCAGGGCTTGTTCAGCCCCGACCTCAGAGTGAGCGGTCAAACGCCCCGGAACCGGGACTCCCGCACGGAATCACCACCCGTTCAGGCAGCGAAGCGCGGGCCGATAAGGCTATCGGCCGGCAAATGCAAGTGATTGCGGATCAGCCGCGAACGAGTTCGACTTCCTCGAAGCCCAGTTCCACCGGCGTCGCACGACCGAAGATCGAGACCGAGACCTTCACGCGGCTCTTGTCGAAGTCCAGTTCCTCGACGATGCCGTTGAACGAAGCGAACGGGCCGGCGTTGACCTTGACCGAATCGCCGATCTCGTAGTCGACCACCACGCTCTTGCGCGGTTCGGCCGCTGCCTGCTCGCGGGCCCCAAAATAGCGGGCGGCTTCCTTGTCGGAAATCGGCTGTGGCTTGTTGTTGGTGCCGAGGAAGCCCGTCACCTTCGGCGTGTTCTTGACGAGGTGATAGATGTCGTCGTTCATCGCCAGCTTTGCCAGCACGTAGCCCGGCATGAACTTACGCTCGACCTGAACCTTCTTGCCGCGCTTCACTTCAGTGACGGTCTCGGTCGGCACTTCGACCGCTTCGACCAGTTGCGAAAGTCCGATGCGCTCGGCCTCGGAAATGATCGCTTCCTTCACCTTGTTCTCGAAACCGGAATAGGCGTGAATGATGTACCAGCGGGCCATATCTTTGTTCTCTTTGGTCCTGGAGGTTGGTCTGATCAGGCGAGCGAAAGCAGGAAGCGGACGATTGCACTGAACAGCGAATCGATACCGAGGAAAAACACCGCGAGGATCAGCATCATGATGCCGACGAAGATCGCCGTGGTCGTCGTCTCCTGACGGGTTGGCCACACGACCTTGCGCGCTTCCGCCTTCACCTGGTTGAAGAACTCGCCGGGGCTGGTCTTGGCCATTGCTCTCGTGCCTTGCTTGCTGCGGCCCTAGCCGCGTTGAAACTAACCGCGTGAAATCTCGTTTCTTCCAGCTAGGGGTCATCGCCGCCCCGGACAAGTCCGGGAGGGGCTGGCGATTTTCCGATGTCGGAAGTTCCGTTCATTTAGTCCGCATGGGCCGCGATGGCAAGGGCACGTGTGGGATGGGTCGCTCCACGCACCCGACAGACGGCGCTTCGTATCGGAACGGCAGTTCCCGCGCCTCGTTTAGAGCCTGTATCCAACAGGGACCGTTTTCACGGGGGCGAAGAGGAAACACGCCATGAAAGAGATAATTCTCCCGCTGGCCGCACTTGCCATGGCAGGCGCTGCACATGCCCAAAGCGGTCAGATCAATGCCGGTGGATCGGCCAGCGCCGTAGCGCAGACATCAGTCGGCAACGGCTCTGCAAACGCAAATACCGGCCTAGGCGCTGATGTCAGCGCGTCCGACAAGGGCATTGGCGGCGAAGTGTCGACCAAGGCGCAAGTGCGAAATGACGTCCGGGCCGACAAGAGGGTGGCTGACAGAGCCGAGCGAAAGGCGGACGCCACTGCACAGCGCACCGAACGCGCCGCAAAACGGACAACTGGGCGCGTGAAGGAACGCGCCAACGATACGCTTGATGATGTGGCAACATCCGGCGCGGTCGATTCGGCAGTTTCCGGTCGGGGCACGCTCGGAGGCAGTCTAGGCCAAGCCGGCGCCGGGCTAGGCGGAACCGTGGGTGCCATGGGCCACGCGGGTGGCGGGCTCGGTAGCATCAGCCGCAACTGACGCCATTTGTCATACAAAGAAAGGGCGGGCCCTCGCGGCTCGTCCTTTTTTGTGCCGAGTTCGTCGGCATATCATCAGATGGACTGGCATTGCTATTCTGCAGTGGTAGTCTTTGCCAATCTCAGGCGAACCAGACGCATGAGACGAAACTCGGGGTGGCATGCAACCGCGTGCCGCCCCTTTTTGTGGCTTGTTGGCTATCTGGGCCTCGCCCCCGGCGGCGAAGCCCTGCCCAGCCGCCTGCCGCCACTATCCCAGGTCAAGACAGGAGCCATCGCCGCGAGGCCCAGTCTGCCATGTGGCGCAAAATCTCCGCGCTGAGCGTCTACGAAGAGGTCCGCCTCAGTGCCGCCCGTCTCGGTATCGATAGCTCCGGCGGGCACGCGAGGATCCCGGAACAGGTAATTCCTTGTCAGACGGATCGCAGGCTGTGCGGGACCCAACCATTGCAGGCCTCCCAGCACATTGTTGGTCCAGAGACAGTAACGGTCGGCACGGAAGCCTCCGGCTGTGCGGAGCACCCACCCTTGCGTCATCGAGTTGTGCGCAAAGACGACGTGCGACTTCGGCCCCTTGCGATCCAGCTGCGAAAAGAAATGGTCGCGCCTGTTGTAACCGGTCGACCCGGGCTTTCCATGGAAGCAGTTCTCCACGAAAATGAAATCCTGCGATGGTGATACGGAGGAGATGAAGAAGCACTGACCGGCAAAGTTGGTGATGACGTTTCCTGCCACGACGACGTTCTCGGTCGTCCAGGCGGCGGGAGTGTTCTGCTGATAGAAGTCGCCGTGGTAATCGAACATGGTCACCAGCTCGAGTGGCGCATCCCGGCAATCCATCTCGGCAAAGCCCGCACCCTTGCCCCCGACGCGCGACAGTACGCTCGCCCGGCGTGTGTCATCGTGCAGGATTGCGGACCAGTCCGGCAGCGAATTGATCCAGCGGGCAACCGACGAGTTCCTGCCCGCCGCTACCGTGTAGAACCGGTCGGTGGTGAACGTCCCCACCACTTCGCCGTCGACGCGCGCAGTGAAGACCCGTCTGGCCGCGTTGTTGTCGCCTGAAAGCTGCAGCGTGGCCTTTTTTCCCTGCCCGGCATATCGCACGGTCAGGGCGGGCACATCCTTGGCCCAGTCGATGTAGGCATCGTAGTCATCGAAGCGGCTGCCGATCACGCACTGCGCCTCGCTGACGGCATCGGCAAAGCAACGCGTGAACTTGCAGCCGCGCACAAGGCTTGCACCGTTGGCCGTGGTTGGCAGGTCCGAAACACTGCACTCGGTCAGCCATGGTTGCCCACTGGCGAATCCGCCCGGACGAGGACCTCCGAGCCTTTGCAGAAGCTGCCCGCGCCCTTGGGAGTTGATCACCCGAACGCCATCGTACCAGTACTGATTGCCCTTGCGCTCGTAGAAGTAGCGATCGGCCGTGGCCATATCGAGGGTGATGTTCGGTCCCTTGAACCGGATGCCCGAATAACGCGGCCGAGGCGTCGCATCGGTGTGCTCGCGGGTGCCGATGATCGTCACCGGAACCGTTGCCTCTATGGTGACGTAACCCTTGGCGGTCACATAGGCACTGGCACCGCGCAAGGATCCGAAAAGATAATCATCTCGCCGTTCGACTATGCGGATAAGCGGACGGTGGCTCCGTCGCTCGGCACAGAACTGCAGGGCGTCGACAATGCTCTGGTACCGTCGCCCGGGCAAAACAGCCCGGGAAGGCGCCACTTCCAGTTCAAGATCATGGACAGTACTGCTTGGCAAGAACAGGTACGGACCGATCACCCGGTTCTGCATCGTCGCGTCGCGAGGCTTGGCCTCGACATAGAGCTGCGCCTCGCCATGACGGCCATCGTTCAGCAGCGCGCACCACCAGCCGAGATAGCTGACGACTTCTCCACTGGCCGCAGTGAATGTGTAGACGCTCGGCTCGGTCAGCACCTGCGTGCCACCTTCATAATGGAAAGTGACACTTTCAAGCCCGCAGTTCAGCAGCTCGCCCATGTTGTTGGCGAACGCAGCAACACCGACGACGAGATGGTCGGAAAATGCTTGATTGGGAGGAACGATCAACCGGCACGCCGGCTTGGCAGTTGTCCTTGGTGGATCCGAAGGAGCGTTTGCAAAGCCGCTACCGGCAACGCCAGCCCATCGGCGCAACGGGCGGACTGACGCGTATGCCGCGTGGCCGTCAATCTGTAGCCGATTCTTCAGGGTGGCCGCGGTGTCGGCGTCGAAGCGGTCCAAACCCTGCCCCCGGACAACGCCAGCAGCCACCACCCGGGCGCCCGCCGTCCCTGCCAATAGCACTGCGAGCACAGACCTGCGGTTGACGATGAAGCTGGATGAACGCTGATCGGAGCTTTGAGTCACAAAGCTGATCTAGGATGCGTGAAGCGAATCAACCAGCGGCCTGATGCCGAAGATCGATATCTCTAGGCCAAGATGAAAGAAATCTGCGCCGGTCTCATCCGCGCCGGGCCCGCCGCGATGCGGCGAGAGTGGCAGGAGTGGGGGGACTCGAACCCACGGCCCTCGGTTTTGGAGACCGATGCTCTACCAACTGAGCTACACTCCTGTACTCTGACCGGCCCCTTAAAGGCTTGACGCGGGGAGCGCAACCGACCGAAACACATTATTGTCATCATGGCCCGAAATGATCCCCACACCATCCCGCCAGAGCTTCTGCTCAAGGCCTATCGCGCGGGCATCTTCCCGATGGCGGACAGCCGTGACGATCCCGAAGTCTTCTGGGTAGAGCCGCGCATGCGCGCGATTCTGCCGCTCGATGGCTTCCATCTCTCCAGATCGCTCGCCCGCACACTGCGGCGCGGCAAGTTCACGGTCACCTGCAACGCTGCCTTCGAAGCCGTGATCGATGCCTGCGCCGCTCCCCGCCCGGGGGCCGACGAAAGCTGGATCAGCACGCGCATCCGCGAAAGCTACATCGGCCTGCACGAACATGGCCACGCCCACTCGATCGAATGCTGGAGCGAAGGACGTCTTGTGGGAGGCCTCTACGGCGTCGGCTTCGCGCGAGTGTTCTGTGGCGAATCGATGTTCAGCCGCAAGACCGACGCTTCGAAGGTCGCGCTGGCGTGGCTTGTGGCGGCGTTGCGGCGAATCGGGGCCGAACTGCTGGATTGCCAGTTCACCACCTCGCACCTCGCCTCGTTGGGCGCGGTGGAGATGCCGCAAAGCCAGTACCTGCAACTCCTGTCGCAGGCGCAGCGGCCTTATTCCTCAGGCGAGGTATCCGCCGCACGGGCGCTGGCCGATGCAGTAGCCGACGGACTTGCGACCGGGGCCGGCGAAGCCGCCGTGCTCGGGCTGCCAGCCGGATTTGCCGCGCTGCGCGACGATGCCAGCGGCTCTTCCTCGCCGGGGAACGTCATCGCGCAGTCCTTGACCCAGACGTCATAGACCGAATGCTCGACGACGTTGAGCGAAGGCGCATTTCTGAACAGCCAGCCGGAAAAGACCTTGTGCCAGGCTAGTGGCTGCTCGGTAGTCGCGCGCTCTTCCACATACAACTGGACGAAGGCCCCGATCTCCGGCGGGTCTTCCCAGGGCGCAGTCTTCTCGCAGGTGGCAAGCTTGACGATGGCATTGCCGATGCGCCGCGATTCGCCGCTCTTGAGGACAATGTCCTGCGTGATGTTGTTGCGCTTGTTGAGAAAGCCCAGCGTTGCCACGCGATCCTTGATCGGCGTGCCGAACTCGCTCTCCACTGCCGCGCCGGATGCACTGGCGATGGCAGAACCGGTCTCGGTCGCTTCAGGTGGCGGTGGTGGTGCCTTGTCGCCACAACCGGCAAGCGCCAGCAGGCCCGCAATCGCGAGTGCCCGCCGAGCCGCCGACGCGACCGATGGCATCAGGCTTCCGGAACCCAGGCTTCGTAGTCGCCCGTTGCCGCCGCGCGCTTTCCGCCACGCTCCAGCGCGCCTTGCGGGCGATAGGCGTTGACCGTGCCGGTGGCGTTGGGCGTGTAGTCCACTTCCCAGATTCGTGCGGGCGGCAGGTTGCTTTCAGGCACCCCGTCGAACGACCCGTGCAGCCAGCCGTGCCATTCCGAAGGCACGCGGCTGGCGTCGTTCGCGCCGTTGTAGATTACCCAGCGACGCTCACGCCCGGCAAAGGGGTGGCCCTTGGGATAGGGCTTCTTCGCGCGGAAGTACTTGTTGCCTTGCGCGTCGGTGCCCACCTGCTCGCCATTCAGCGCGCTGAACAGCATGGTGGTGACGGTGGCACCATTCCACCATGTGAAGATCTTGCCGAGGATGCTCATGGTACCTGCCTTGGATATTTGGCGCGCTTAGCCGGTGATGGGGGGAGTCGGCAAGCGCGTTGATGCGCCTGCCTATCAGTTACCATTCAACCTTGTCGCCCGCCTTGATCCCGAGCTTCGCCGCAAGCCCGCCATTTATCTCAAGCACGGCAAGCGTCGGTCCGGCAGCCGGAAGGGGCGTCTCGTCATAGGGCACGGCGTTCGCCGCAATGTTCAGGATGCGATGGTCGGTGCCGATGAAGATGATGTCGAGCGGAATCACCGTATTGCGCATCCAGAACGCCGCAATGTCAGGCGGATTGCGCAGGAAGATCATGCCCTCGTCATTGCCCAGCGCGGTGCGGAACATCAGGCCCTTGGCCTGCTCGGCCGACGTGCGCGCGACTTCCGACTTGAAAACGTGCGCTGTCTTGCCGCTGGTCACGGTCACAGGCTGAATCTGCAGGCCCGAAACCGGGTGCACCGCAGGCGTCGCAGTCTGTGCAGGCGCCTTGGCTCCGGCATCCGCCGCGCCCGGAGAGCACCCCGCGATCATCGCGAGGGCAGCAAATGCAATAATTCTAGTCGCCTGCTTCATCGGTCCACTCTTCCAGAGCCTCTTGGCTCAACGCATTCACCACCGCGCGCGCATGCGCAAGAGGGTGTCCAGCCCTTAGCATGGCAGCCACCTGCTTTTCGCGAGTTGCCGGGTCAAGCCTCTCCCCGGTGCCGAACGGGCCGAACCGCCGCTTGCGCGCCATGACCAGAGCCGCCCGCCGTCGTTCCACCTCGCTGCCCCGCGCGTCTTCCCGCAAGGGTTCGGCAATGCCTGCCGCACCCAAGGCCTGATCGATACGCCTGGCGCCATAGCCTCGCCGGAGCAGCCCTTGCGCCTTGCCCCGCGCATACATGGCATCGTCGATGTATCCCAGCTCCACGAACCGCGCGACGATTCCGGCGATGTCGGCCTCGCCCTCACCTTCCCAGCCCCGTTCGCGCAGCTTGCGCCGCAGATAGTCCGAAAGCTTGCCCGCGCTTGTCGCAAAGCGTGCAACGTAAGACAGCGCGAGGTCGTCAAGCCGCCGCGCATCGAGCGGCCTTGGCGGCCTGCGCTCCCTGCGTTCTCCGCCACGATCTGGGGAATTGCGATCCATTCGCCACATTCGTGCCACAGTCGCGACTAAATGAGAACGTCCGTACCGTGGTGGCGTTGTTTTCGCGTCACGGACCAGTAATGGGCCGTCCGAAGCTAATGGACCGTTCATCGGCGGGCACGCAAAGGCCCGCAGGACGAATGAAGATAACATCGGGGTATCGCATGACTGTTTCGAACGCTGTCGCTGAAAAGGCGGCTCTCGTTCCCACACCCAATCTCGACGTGCAGCCACGTCGGTATTCGGAGTTCGACACGTTCTGCGACGCGCTCGACTACGCCGCAAAGGGCGTGCTCGGGTTCAACTTCCACGATCCGCGCGGCACACTTTCGCGCGTCTATCCCTATTCCGAACTGCGCGAAGATGCGCTTGTCGCCGCGCGCCGCCTCGTCGCCATGGGCGTTGCCCCCGGTGATCGCGTGGCCCTCGTGGCAGAGACAGGTCCTGAATTTGCCGCTATCTTCTGCGGCGCGATGTACGCTGGCGCATGGCCGGTCCCGCTTCCCCTGCCAACCAGCTTCGGCGGCAAGGAAAGCTATATCGACCAGCTCGCCGTACAGCTTGGCAGCTCGGACCCGAAGATGCTTCTCTATCCCGGCGAGATCGCCGAGATGGCCGCTGCCGCCGCCGCCCGCCAGGGTTGCAAGGGTCTCTCCTGGGCGGAATTTGACGCTGGTGACATGTCCGACGCGCCGCTGCCCAAGCCCGATCCGGAGGCGATCAGCTACCTTCAGTATTCCAGTGGCTCGACCCGCTTCCCCCACGGCGTCGCCGTTACCCACCGCGCCCTGCTCGCCAATCTGGCAGGCCACGCCCACGGCATGAGCATCGCGGACCCGGACCGCGCGGTATCATGGCTGCCCTGGTATCACGACATGGGCCTTGTCGGCTGCTTCCTCTCGCCGATCGCCAATGGCGTCTCGGTCGACTACCTCAAGACTGAGGATTTCGCCCGCCGTCCGCTCGCGTGGCTCGATCTGATCAGCCGCAACACCGGCACGACGCTCTCCTATTCTCCAACCTTCGGCTACGACATCTGCGCGCGTCGCATCTCGAGCCAGACCCACGTCTCTGACCGTTTCGACCTGTCGCGCTGGCGCGTGGCCGGCAACGGGGCCGACATGATCCGCCCTGACGTGATGCAGAACTTCGTCAACGCCTTTGCCGATGCCGGCTTCAAGGCCGAGGCCTTCCTGCCGAGCTACGGCCTTGCCGAAGCGACGCTGGCGGTCACCATCATGCCGCCGGGCGAAGGCATCCGCGTCGAACTGGTCGAGGAAGAGCGTCTTTCGGGCACGCCGCGCGATCTGTCCCGCCCTGCCCGCTATCGCGCCATGGTCAACTGCGGCGTTCCGGTGCGCGGCATGGAGGTCGCCATCCGGGGCGAGAGCGGCAATGTTCTGGCCCACCATCACATCGGCAAGGTCTGGTGCCGCGGATCGTCGGTCATGCACTCTTACTTCCGCGATGCCGAAGCCACCGATGCCTGCATGGTCGATGGCTGGCTCGATACTGGCGACATGGGCTACGTCGACGAGAAGGGCTATCTGTTTATCGTCGGTCGCGCCAAGGACATGATCATCATCAACGGCAAGAACCACTGGCCGCAGGACATCGAATGGGCCGTCGAACAGCTCCCCGGCTTCCACCAGGGTGACATTGCCGCCTTCTCGGTCGAAACCGAGAACGGCGAGGAAGCCCCCGCCGTGCTGGTCCATTGCCGCGTCTCGGACCCTGCCGAACGCATCAAGCTGCGCGACCAGATCCGCGACAAGGTCCGCTCGATCACCGGGATGAACTGCGTGGTCGAACTCGTGCCTCCCCGCACGCTGCCGCGCACCAGCTCGGGCAAGCTCAGCCGCGCAAAGGCCAAGAAGCTTTACCTTGCCGGAGAGATCGCGCCGTACCAGCTCGCGGCCTGATCGTTCCGAAGCGGCACGCGTGCCAATCTTAAAAGCTTGACGAAATTGTCATCTTCCGATTCCTTGGGCGGCGGGGAATTGGGAGAGGGCATATGGCAACGGCAAACCTGCCGACCGACGAGACGCCGCACGAGCTTTCAGGTGTCGTGATCGGCTGGAAGCATCGCGCTTTCGCGCGCAACATCCACCTTACCGTGCAGTCGACCAGCAAGGCGCGACCTACGCCAGATGCTGTCGACACGCACCACCTGCTGATGACCCGCAACCAGGCCATGCTGCTCGCCAATTACCTGATGCGCGCCACCGGCCAGGAACTCCCTGACCGCCGCCCCAGCCTGTGGCAGAGGCTGTTCGGTTAGGGTTAGTTGGTTCCAGTTGCAATGCGCCACTGCCCATCGCGGAACCGGTAGATGTTTGGCGAGATGCAACGCTGCTGCGCCGCACAGTCGTCGGCTACAGTCTTCGAAAACCGTTGCAGTCCTTCTCCGTCAGGCATCAGGCCGACGAAGACGAAGCCATCCGAAACGGCCGTTACGAACAGATCGGGACCAAGCTCCCTCGCCAACTCGGCAAATCCGTCTCGCTGCACCAGCAAACTGCCAAGATACTCGTACTCCTCAAACGCCACCGCATTTTCTCGTAGTTGCTCTACTGTCGGCAGGGGCGGAAGTTTCTCGGCTGTCTGCCGCTCGGCAATGCGCCACGCCTCGTCTTCCGAGATCGAGAGTTTCTTCAAAGCCTCGGGTCCTGCAAGGGCGATCGTCTCGGGTGAATCGAGTACCAGAAACTCGTACAGATCATCACCGATCTGACGAGCGTAAGCATCCATTGCCTTGGCAGCGGGTCTATAGCCCTGCGATGAGGGGCCTCTCACGTAGTCGTAATAGACCTGATCTCGTACGGTAACCCGAAGATCGCTGAGTTTGCCTTCGGGTGGCCGAAGGGCCGATTTGCGCGCGAACTCTTCCTTGGCATCCTTGCAATCGGATTTCGCGACCGCCTGACAATAGGTCCAGATGCGGCCGATGTTGACGATCCGATCGTCGTCCTCGCCGGGAAAATCGATGCGGATTTCCTGCCAGTCATCTCCGGACGTCTTCACCTCGCCAGTAGGGTGAGCCTTACCAACGAGACGAACCATATCCTTGATGAAGGCGTCCTGTCCCTCTTCTGCGAACCCCGCCGTGGGCAGGACCAGGAAAGCGGCAACTGACAAGAGCTTCCGGAGGATCATGAGAACGCCTTCACGCAAGGGAATTTGCAGAGTGCCGGTACGCCCAGCTTCTGTCCACGCAAGTTGATCAGATTCCATCCGCTGCGGACACTGTTATCAGGGCTTCCCTAATCGCGCGATTAAGGTCACTCTAGCTCTTGGAACTCCACGTAGATCGGAGCCGGGAGAGGACATGCTTTCATCTCACTTCCGCCGTGCGCTGGTCGCCGGTGTATCGCTTCTGCTGCTCGCCCGTCCAGCCTTAGCGGACACGCCCAGCGAAGCCACGCGCAAGGCCAATGCCGCTGCCCTTGCCGAGCTGCCCATGGCTGACACGCGCGACTTCGATTTCGCCTCGCGGGGATTCGTAGCAACACTCAAGGACCCTGTGATCCGTGATGCCGCAGGCAAGCCGGTCTGGGATACATCGGCCTTCGCCTTTGCCAGGGGCGAGGCCCCGGCCACGGTGAACCCCAGCCTCTGGCGTCATGCGCAGGTCCTTGGCAAGGCAGGACTGTTCAAGGTCACTGATCGCATCTGGCAGGTTCGCGGATTTGATGTTGCCAACATCACGTTCGTGCGCGGCGACAAGGGCTGGATCGTGATCGACCCGCTGACCGCAACCGAAACCGCCGCCGCGGCCTATAACCTAATCTCGGAAAAGGTGGCCAAGCTGCCCGTCACCGCGATGATCTACACCCACAGTCATGTCGACCATTTCGGCGGGGCAGGTGGGCTTCTCGCAGCGATGGCCAAGGACGCGCCGATCATCGCACCCGCAGGCTTTACCCGCGCTGCCGTCAGCGAAAACGTGATCGCAGGGCCGGCCATGGGACGCCGCGCGGGATACCAGTTCGGCCTTTCCCTGCCCAAGGGCCCGGAAGGATCGATGGGTTCAGGAATAGGCATGGGCGTTGCTGCAGGTGGCCGCAGCCTTATCCCGCCCACGCGCGAAATCAGCGAGACCGGCACCGAGCTGGTGCTCGATGGCGTGCGAGTCCGCTTCCAGATCACGCCCGGCACCGAAGCGCCTGCCGAGATGAACTTCGGTTTCCCCGACTGGAAAGTCGCCGACCTCGCCGAGAACGCGAACGTCAGCCAGCACAACATCCTCACCCCGCGCGGCGCGGTGATCCGTGACGCGAAGGCTTGGGCCCAGGGCCTGACCGAAGCGATGGATTTCTTTGCGGGTTCAGAAGTGCTGATCACCAGCCACGGTTGGCCCCGCTTTGGCGCTGGCGAGATAGCAGATTATCTCGGCAAGCACCGCGACGCATATGCCTACCTTCACGACCAGACCGTGCGCCTGATGAACAAAGGTCTGACCGGGCCGGAGATCGCCGCAAAGCTCACCCTGCCCCCCGCACTCGCGCAGCAGTGGTATGACCGGCCCTATTACGGCTCCTACAGCTTTAACAGCCGCGCGGTCTATCAGTTCTACATGGGCTGGTACGACGGCAACCCGGCCCATCTCGCCCCGCTACCCCCGGAGGAAGGCGGCCGTCGCTATGTCGAGGCAATGGGCGGCGCGGCCCGCGTCAGGGCACTGGCCGAAGCCGCCTTTGCCAAAGGCGATTATGCCTGGACTGCCGAACTGCTCAACCACGTGATCTTTGCCGACGGAGCCGATGCGGCCGCCAAGGCACTGCTCGCCCGAACCTATCGCCAGCTCGCCTACCAGAGCGAAAATGCCCTGTGGCGCAACATGTATCTGACCGGCGCAAGCGAGCTGGACAACGGCGTTGCGGCGACCGATCCCACAGGTGGTGCCGGGCTGATCAGCCAGTTGCCACCCTCGGACCTGTTCGAAGTGCTGGCCGTCCGGCTCGATCCGGCAAAGGCGACTGACGGTTCGGCATCGCTGGGCTTCGTCTTCCCCGACAAGCAGCAAGACTGGACCGTGACCATAGCCAACGGCGTGCTGGTCCATCGCAAGGGTCTGCGCGATGGCAGGCAGGCCACGCTGACGGTGCGCTATTCAGACCTTTTGGCGGCTCTGTTCGCGGGTCAGCCCTTGGCAGCCAAGGTCGCTTCCGGTGAAGCAACGATTGAAGGGGACCCGACTGCCTTCGCCCGCCTCGTCAGCTGGCTCGACAAACCGGATCCCGCCTTCAATATTGTAACGCCTTAGTTCGGTTTCTTGAGATAGGCGATCACGTTCGCGCGGTCAGCCGCGTTGGGCAGGCCCGCGAAGGCCATCGACGTACCCGGCACAACGGCGGCGGGGCGCGTCAACCATTTGTCGAGCGTGGCGTCATCCCACTTCAACTTGGCCTTCTGCATCGCGGCAGAATACTTGAAGCCCGGTGCTGCGGCTGCCTTGCGGCCTGCAACACCTGCAAGGTTAGGCCCCATCTTGACCCCTGCACCCGGCTGGACCGCATGGCAGGCGATGCAACGCATGAAAACCTTCTTGCCAGCCGCCGCATCCTGCGCGGAAGCGGAGCCACCTACCAGCGCCGCAGCGGCCATGCCTGCAACGATCATCGCACCCTTCAATTTCTTCATTCTTGCACCCTGCCTTGTTTCAATCTCGCCAGAGCCCCACGCTCGAACGCCAAACGATATTGTTGCAGTGGCGCTTTATCCCGCCTGAACGCGTATGCGCCATATCATTTGCGCAACACTTCAAAAAAGGTGGCGATAGGCTAGGGTCGGTCCATGGAAACCCAGCACGTCCGTATGGCTCGCCCGCTTGCCTGCGGCTTCATCGAGAGTCTTGCGGCCCGTTTCGGTCCTGCCTGCCAAACGAGCGAGGCCATCCGCGCGCAACACGGCGCGAGCGAATCGCAGTACTCCACCGTCCTTCCCGACGCGGTGGTCTTTGCAATCTCCACGCAGGACGTGGTCGATTGCGTGAATCTCTGCCGCGATGCCGGCGTCGCAATTGTGCCCTATGGCGCCGGCACCTCGCTGGAGGGGCACACTTTGCCACTGGAAGGCGGGGTCAGCCTCGACCTGACGCGAATGGATGCGGTCCTGAGCGTCAACCATGCCGACTTCGATTGCACGGTGCAGCCCGGTATCCGGCGCGAGGCGCTCAACACCCACTTGCGTGACAGCGGATTGTTCTTCCCGATCGATCCGGGCGCCAACGCCACCATCGGCGGCATGGCCTCCACCCGCGCCTCGGGCACCAATGCCGTGCGCTATGGCACGATGCGCGAGGCCGTACTCGGGCTGGAAGTGGTCACGCCACAGGGCAAGGTGATCCGCACCGGGACGCGCGCCAAGAAATCTGCTGCCGGGTATGACCTGACACGACTTTACATTGGTTCTGAAGGCACGCTGGGCGTGATAACCGCTGTCACGTTGCGGCTCCACCCAGTGCCCGAAGCGATCATGGCCGCGACTTGCCCGTTCGAAAGCCTCGCAGGTGCCATCGAAACGGTCGTCGGGGCATTTCATTGCAGCGTACCGATGGCGCGCATCGAGCTGCTCGATTCCATGCAGATCCGCGCGGTAAACCTGCGCAGCAAGCTCGGCTTGCCGGAAGCGCCGACGCTGTTCTTCGAATTTCATGGCACGCCTGCCGGAGTCACCGAACAGGTGGAAACGGTAAGGGCGCTGGCAGCAGGCAACGGCGGTGGTGAATTCCAGTGGGCCACCCACGCCGAAGACCGCAGCCGCCTGTGGCGCGCCCGGCATGAATCCTATTACGCCGCAGTCAACCTGAGGCCGGGCGCAATCGGGCTGACGACGGACGTCTGCGTGCCGATGAGCCGCCTTGCCGAATGCATCCTCGCCACTCGCGCCGACCTCGACAAATGCAGCGTACCCGCGACGATCCTTGGCCACGTCGGTGATGGAAATTTCCACCTCGTCTTTTCGATCGATCCGAACGCGCCACACGAGATGGCCGAAGTGGAGGCGGTGAATCATCGCATGGTTGCCCGCGCCCTTGCCATGGATGGCACCTGCACGGGCGAGCACGGAGTGGGCTACGGAAAGCAGCAATGCCTTGTCGACGAACTTGGCGAGGACGCGGTGCAGGTCATGCGCACGATCAAGCAGGCGATGGACCCGCAAAACCTGTTCAATCCGGGAAAGATATTCCGGCTTTGAGCCGAATGTAAAATTCTCCCGTCATCCCGGCGTAGGCCGGGAACCAGTACGTCTTGGTCTTGCACGAGAGGTGATGGGCCCCGGCCTTTGCCGGGGCGACGCGACGATCTCAGCTATGGAGTGAGGCGCAAAGCCTCACTCCATCTCGAGGATGATCGCATCCACGGCCAGACTGTCGCCCGCCTTGGCATTGACCGACTTCACCTTGCCCGCCTTCTCGGCACGCAGGATGTTCTCCATCTTCATGGCTTCGACCACGGCCAGCGGCTGCCCCGCTTCCACCATATCGCCCTCGCCAACGTTGAGCGTGACGAGCAGACCCGGCATCGGGCAGATCAGGAACTTCGAAAGATCAGGCGGGATCTTTTCGATCATATGCTGGGTGTAGGACGCGATGTGCGCGGGCAGGACCTGCACCTGATGGATCGCGCCACGCGTGGTGAGCTTGAACCCTGCGCCCGTCGGCTCGACCTTTACTGAAAGCGGCGCATCGTCGATCTCGCAATGCACGATGCGATCGCCCGGCGTGTATTCCAGCGCAAGGTCGATGGCCTTGCCGTCCACCGTCACTTCGTCCTCGTCGAGCGTCACCGCAAAGGTATCGCCGCCGATCTTGACCGCCCATTCGTAAGGCGGATCGAGCTCGTCACCCAGCTGCTGGTCCACGCGGCGCGCGCGGTCGGCACGGGCCGTGGCAAGGAAGCCTGCCAAAGCGGCAAGTGTCTGCTTCAGCTCGTCGGAGGTTGCAGCGCCAGTGAACCCTTCGGGATACTCCTCGGCGATGAAGCCGGTGGTCAGCTCGCCCGAGCGGAAGCGCGGGTGCTGCATGATCGCCGAGACGAAATCGATGTTGTGGCCAAGCCCCTCGATCTCGAACGCATCCAGGGCCGCGATCTGCTTGTCCGCCGCCTCGTCGCGCGTCGGCCCCCAGGTGATCAGCTTGGCGATCATCGGGTCATAGAACATCGAGACTTCGCCGCCTTCATAGACGCCGTCATCCACGCGCACGCCATCAACGCCGCGCCGCCCGTTGGCCTCGCCATCGTCGGTCCAGCCAGCCAGCGGCGGGTTGTAGCGGATCAGGCGCCCGGTCGAGGGCAGGAAGCCGCGATAGGGGTCTTCGGCATAGACGCGATTCTCGATCGCCCAACCGTCGATCTTGATGTCGTCCTGCGTCATCTGCAGCTTCTCGCCATAAGCGACGCGGATCATCTGCTCCACAAGGTCGATGCCGGTGATCGCCTCGGTGACGGGGTGCTCCACCTGCAGGCGGGTGTTCATTTCAAGGAAATAGAAGCTCTCGCCCGTCGGATCAGCACCCGAGACGATCAGTTCCACCGTGCCTGCCGAATAATACCCCACCGCGCGGGCCAGCGCGACGCACTGTTCGCCCATCGCCTTGCGCATCTTCGGGGTGACGAACGGCGAAGGCGCTTCTTCCACCACCTTCTGGTGGCGGCGCTGGATCGAGCATTCACGCTCGTTCAGGTAAAGAATGTTGCCGTGCTTGTCGCCGAGGATCTGGATCTCGATGTGGCGCGGGTTGAGGATGAACTTCTCGATGAACACGCGATCATCGCCGAACGAGTTCAGGCCCTCGCGCTTCACCGCTTCAAAGCCCTCGCGCACGTCCTTCTCGTTGTAGGCGAGGCGCATGCCCTTGCCGCCACCGCCGGCCGAGGCCTTCATCATCACCGGATAGCCGATCTCGTCCGAGATGCGCACCGCGTGTTCGGTATCCTCGATCTCGCCGACGAAGCCGGGCACAACGTTGACGCCTGCCTGCTTGGCCAGCTTCTTGGACTCGATCTTGTCACCCATCGCCGCAATCGCGCCGACCGGTGGGCCGATGAATGCGATGTTCTCTGCCGCCAGCGCCTCGGCAAACGAGGTGCGCTCTGACAGGAAGCCATAGCCCGGATGCACCGCCTCGGCGCCCGTCTGCTTGCAAGCCGCGATGATCTTGTCCGCGATGAGGTAGGACTGCGCAGCAGGCGCAGGCCCGATATGCACCGCCTCGTCCGCCATCTGCACGAACGGCGCCCGCGCATCGGCATCGGAATAGACCGCCACCGTCTGAATACCCATCCGACGCGCCGTCTTGATCACACGGCAGGCAATTTCACCACGGTTGGCGATGAGGATTTTCTTGAACATGGGCGATTGCTTTCCGTTTTTCAAATCTGTTCGAGTGCCTGCGCGAGGTCGGCCACGATGTCGTCGATGTGTTCGATACCCACTGAAACGCGCACCGTGTCCGGCCCCGCGCCTGCGGCCACCAGTTCTTCCTCGCCCAGCTGGCTGTGCGTGGTCGAGGCGGGGTGGATGATCAGCGAGCGGGTGTCGCCGATGTTGGCGAGGTGGCTGAACAGCTTGACCGACTGGACGAGCTTCACGCCCGCATCGTGCCCGCCCTTCACGCCGAAGGTGAACACCGCGCCACCCTTGCCGCCAAGGTACTGCCTGGCCAGCTGGTGATAGGGGTCTTTCGGCAGACCTGCGTAGGACACCCAAGCCACCTTGGGGTGGGCCTGCAGCCACTGCGCCAGATGCAGCGCATTGCTGCAGTGCCGCTCCATGCGCAGCGCCAGAGTTTCCATGCCGGTCAGCGTCAGGAACGCGTTCATCGGTGCCATCGACGGCCCAAGGTCGCGCAGGCCAAGCACGCGGCAGCCGATGATGAAGGCGATGGGGCCGACAGGCTTCAGTGCCTCGGTCAGCACCGCGCCATGGTAGCTCGGGTTGGGCTGGGTGAGCGAGGGGAACTTGTCGCTCGCCGCCCAGTCGAACTTGCCCGAATCCACGATCAGGCCGCCGATGGAATTGCCGTGGCCGTTGAGAAACTTGGTGCACGAATGGACGACGATGTCCGCGCCATGTTCGATCGGGCGGCACAAAGCGGGGCTTGCCATCGTGTTGTCGACGATCAGCGGAACGCCCGCCGCGTGGGCGACTTCGGCAATCGCCGCGATGTCCTGCACCACGCCGCCGGGGTTGGCGAGGCTTTCGATGAACACGCCGCGCGTCTTGTCGGTGATCGCGGCGGCAACGGCTGCGGGATCATCTGCATCGACGAACACCGCCTTCCAGCCGAACTTGGCAAAGCTGTGCGCAAACTGGTTGAGCGTGCCGCCATAGAGCTTCTTGGCCGCCACGATCTCGCAGCCCGGCTCCATCAGGGTGTGGAACACGATGAACTGCGCGGCATGGCCCGATGCCACGCCGAGCGCGCCCACGCCGCCTTCCAGCGCCGCGATCTTGGCTTCGAGCGCGGCATTGGTCGGGTTCATGATGCGGGTGTAGATGTTGCCGAACTCGGCCAGCGCGAAGAGATTGGCCGCGTGCTCGGCACTGTCGAACACGTAGCTTGCGGTCTGGTAGATCGGCGTGATCCGCGCCTTGGTGGTCGGATCAGGCTCGCACCCGGCATGGATCGTCAGCGTCTCAAGCTTCTGCGTCATGGCATCTCTCCTCCACCAAGGTGGCGTGCACTCTATCAGTCGGCTTCGATCTCGCTACCCAATGGCGGCATGTTGTGGCCAAGCAGCCGCAGCATGTCGGCTGCACATTCCACCACGTTCGAGCCCGGACCGTAGATGCCCTGTACGCCCGCCTCGCGCAGAAAGTCGTAGTCCTGCGGTGGGATCACGCCGCCCGCCACGACCTTGATGTCAGAGCGGCCAGCCGCACGCAGGTGTCCGATCAGTTCGGGGATCAGCGTCTTGTGACCGGCGGCGAGCGAAGATGCACCGACCGCATCGACGTCCTTCTCGATGGCCAGGGCGGCGGCTTCCTCAGGCGTCTGGAACAGCGGGCCGCTGGTCACGTCAAAGCCCATGTCCGAGAAGGCCGAGGCGATCACGTTCGCCCCGCGATCATGCCCGTCCTGCCCCATCTTGGCTACAAGCATGCGCGGGGTGCGACCAAGGCGCCGCGTCACAGCCCCAACGCCATCGACCACCTGCTGGTAGCGATTGTCGCCAGCATAGGCCGCGCCATAGACGCCCTTGACCGGCGTCGGGAACGTGCCGTGGCGGCCGAACACGACTTCCATCGCATCCGAAATCTCGCCCAATGTCGCGCGATGGCGCGCAGCCTCGACCGCGAGTTCGAGCAGGTTGCCTCCGGTCTTCGCGCCTTCGGTCAGCGCGTTGAGCGCCGCGCGGCACTTGGTCTCGTCACGCGTCTCGCGCACCCACTTTAGGCGGGCGATCTGGCCCTGACGGACCTTGTCGTTGTCGACCTCCAGCGTTTCCAGAAGGTCTTCGTTGGCAAGGCGATACTTGTTGACGCCGACGATCACGTCCTCGCCACGATCGACGCGGGCCTGACGGCCAGCAGCAGCCTCCTCGATCATCGCCTTGGGCCAACCGGCAGCCACGGCCTTGGCCATGCCGCCTTCACTCTCGACGCGCTCGATGATCTCCCAGGCCTTGTCGACCAGTTCCTGCGTCAGGCTCTCGATGTAGTACGACCCGCCGAGCGGATCGACCACGTTGCACATGCCGGTCTCTTCCTGGATCACGATCTGCGTGTTGCGCGCGATGCGGGCGGAAAAGTCGGTCGGCAGTGCGATGGCTTCGTCAAGCGCGTTGGTGTGCAGCGACTGCGTGCCGCCCAGCATCGCGGCCATCGCCTCGATCGTGGTGCGGATCACGTTGTTGTAGGGGTCCTGCTCCTGCAGCGACACGCCCGAAGTCTGGCAGTGCGTGCGCAGCATCTTCGAACGCTCGTCCTGCGCGCCGAGCTTGGTCATCACGCGGTGCCACAGCACGCGCGCGGCGCGCAGCTTGGCCACTTCCATGAAGAAGTTCATGCCGATGGCGAAGAAGAACGACAGACGCCCGGCAAACTTGTCGATGTCGAGGCCCGAGGCCACGCCGTACTTCACGTATTCCATGCCGTCGGCGATGGTGAACGCGAGTTCCTGAACCTGCGTCGCGCCCGCTTCCTGCATGTGATAGCCGGAAATCGAGATCGAGTTGAACTTCGGCATCTCGCGGCTGGTGTAGCCGAAGATGTCCGAGATGATCCGCATGCTGGGTTCGGGCGGGTAGATGTAGGTATTGCGGACCATGAACTCCTTGAGGATGTCGTTCTGGATGGTCCCGTCGAGCAGCTTGCGATCGACGCCCTGCTCCTCGCCCGCCACGATGAAGAACGCGAGGATGGGGATCACCGCGCCGTTCATCGTCATCGAGACCGACATCTGATCGAGCGGAATTCCGTCGAACAGGATCTTCATGTCCTCGACAGAGTCGATGGCAACGCCCGCCTTGCCGACATCGCCGGTCACGCGCGGGTGGTCCGAGTCATAGCCACGGTGCGTCGCAAGGTCGAAGGCGACCGAGAGGCCCTTCTGCCCTGCGGCAAGGTTGCGGCGATAGAAGGCGTTCGACTCCTCGGCGGTCGAGAAGCCCGCATACTGGCGGATCGTCCATGGGCGACCCGCATACATCGAAGCACGAACCCCGCGCGTGAACGGCGCAAAGCCCGGCAAGCCCGGATCGACGGTCACGTCCTCGGCCGTGTAGAGCGGCTTGACGGCGATGCCTTCCGGCGTGGCCCAGGTCAGGTCCTTGCCCTTGACTTCCTTGGCGGCTGCGGCCTGCCAGTCTGCCAGTGTCTTCTCGCTCATATCGCAATCCTTAGATCGTCACCCCGGACTTGATCCGGGGTCCCGCTTTTCCTTGACCGCACCGCCGTCCGAAGGCAGCGGGGCCCCAGGTCAAACCCGGGGTGACGGTTACGTCAAACCTCAGTGGTGCCCGTCCTTGGGCCTCTCCATGATCTCGGTCAGCTGCCCGCCCATGTCCTTCGGGTGCACGAAGAAAATCAGCGTCCCGTGTGCGCCGATGCGGGGTTCGCCCAGCACGCGCTTGCCCCGGGCTTCGAACCAGGCTTTCGCCTCGTGAATGTCGGGCACTTCGTAGCAAAGGTGATGCTGGCCACCCAAAGGATTTGCCGCGAGCCATTTGCCCACCGCGCTGTCCGGGCTGGTCGGCTGGATCAGCTCGATCTGCGTGCCAGCAGTTCCGTTCTCGCCCGGCGTATTGACGAAGCACACCCGCACCTGCTGGCTTTCCAGCACGAACGGCTCGGTGATGTCGCTCGCCCCCATCACGTCGCGATAAAACGCGATGGAAGCGTCGATGTCCGGCGTCGCAACGCCGACGTGGTTGAGGCGGCCCAGTTTCATATCAGACCCTCTCGATGACCATGGCGATGCCTTGACCGCCGCCGATGCACATCGTGATCAGGCCATACTTGCCACCAGTGCGGTGCAGTTCGTACATCGCCTTGATCGTCAGGATCGCGCCGGTCGCACCAATCGGATGGCCCAGCGAGATGCCCGAGCCATTGCCGTTGGTCTTGGCCGGATCGAAGCCCAGTTCCTTGGCCACGCCGCAAGCCTGCGCCGCAAACGCCTCGTTGCTCTCGATCACGTCGATCTGGTCAAGCGTCAGGCCTGCCCGCTGCAGTGCCACCGGCACGGCCTTGACTGGCCCCAGACCCATCACGTTCGGCTCGACGCCCGCATGGCCCCAGCCAAGGATCTTGGCCATCGGCTTCAGCCCATGCTCTTCCACGGCCTTGCCGCTTGCAAGCACCACAGCCGCCGCGCCGTCATTGATGCCGCTCGCATTACCCGCGGTAACCGTGCCGTCCTTCTTGAACACCGGCTTGAGGCCAGCAAGCGATTCCACCGTGGTTTCGCCGCGCACATGCTCGTCGGTGTCGAACACGGTCACGCCCTTGCGAGTCTTGATCTCGACCGGAACGATCTGTTCCTTGAAATAGCCCGCCGCGATGGCCGCAGCCGCGCGCTTCTGGCTCTCGACTGCCAGCGCGTCCTGCGCTTCGCGGCTGATGTCCAGACGCTCGGCCACGTTCTCTGCCGTCACGCCCATGTGGATGCCTTCGAACGGATCGTGCAGCGCGCCCAACATGGCGTCCATCAGCACCTGATCGCCCATCTTCTGGCCGTTGCGCGCGGTCAGCACCATGTGCGGCGCGTTCGACATGCTTTCCGCACCGCCACCGATGGCGATGTCCTGCTCGCCCAGTGCAATGCCCTGCGCTGCCGAGACGATGGCCTGCAGGCCCGAACCGCACAGGCGGTTCACGTTCATGGCAGGCGCCTCGATCGGGATGCCGGCGCTCACCGCAGCCACGCGGCTGACATAGGCGTCCTTGGGCTGCGTCGGCACGACAGTGCCGATCACCACGTTCTGCACCTTGTCGGGCGTGATCCCGGCGCGGGCAATGGCTTCCTTGATCACGATGGCGCCCGTCTCTGCCGGACGCAGCGAGGCAAGCCCCCCACCGAACGAGCCGATGGCGGTGCGCGCGCCAGAGACGATGTAGATGTCGGTCATGTCAGTTCTTTCAGACTGAGGCGCTCGTCAGAGCGGAATGTTGTCGTGCTTCTTCCACGGATTTTCGAGGCTCTTGGTCTTGAGCTTCCTGAGGCCCAGAGCCACGCGACGGCGGGTAGAATGCGGGTGGATCACTTCATCGACGAAGCCCTTGCTCGCCGCCACGAACGGGTTGGCGAAGCGGTCCTCGTATTCCTTGGTCTTCACCGCCTGCTCTTCGGCCGAAAGCCCGCGGAAGATGATCTCGACCGCGCCCTTGGCGCCCATCACCGCGATTTCAGCGGTCGGCCAAGCGTAGTTCAAGTCGCCGCGCAAGTGCTTCGAGGCCATCACGTCATAGGCACCACCATAGGCCTTGCGGGTGATGACGGTGATCTTGGGCACAGTCGCCTCGGCATAGGCGAAGAGCAGCTTCGCGCCGTGCTTGATGATGCCGTTGTGCTCCTGCGCGGTGCCGGGGAGGAAGCCCGGAACGTCGACGAAGGTCACGATCGGAATGTTGAACGCATCGCAGAAGCGCACGAACCGCGCCGCCTTCTTTGAAGAGTTGATGTCGAGCACGCCCGCCAGCACCATCGGCTGATTGGCAACGATGCCCACGGTGCGGCCCTCCACGCGGCCGAACCCGACAATGATGTTGCCCGCATGCTTGGGCTGAACCTCGAAGAACTCGCCCTCGTCCACCGTCTTGCGGATGACTTCGTGCATGTCATAGGGCTGGTTGGCCGAGGCTGGCACGATCGTGTCGAGGCTGTGCTCGAGCCGGTCATAGGGGTCCGAAGTCGGCCGCTCGGGCACGTCGTGACGGTTGGACAGCGGCAGGTAGTCGAAGAAATCACGCGCCGCCAGCAGCGCCTCGATGTCGTTCTCCAGCGCGAGATCGGCAACCGAAGTCTTGGTCGTGTGCGTCACCGCGCCGCCCAGTTCTTCCTGCGTCACGACCTCGTTGGTCACGGTCTTGACCACGTCCGGGCCGGTGACGAACATGTAGGAGCTGTCCTTCACCATGAAGATGAAGTCGGTCATCGCCGGCGAATAGACTGCGCCGCCCGCGCAAGGCCCCATGATCAGCGAAAGCTGCGGCACCACGCCCGAGGCCAGCACGTTGCGCTGGAACACCTCGGCATAGCCACCGAGCGACGCCACGCCTTCCTGGATGCGCGCACCGCCCGAATCGTTGAGACCGATCACCGGCGCGCCAACCTTCAGCGCCATGTCCATGATCTTGCAGATCTTCTGCGCATGGCGCTCCGAAAGCGAACCGCCGAACACGGTGAAGTCCTGGCTGAACACATAGACCAGACGGCCGTTGATCGTGCCCGAACCTGTCACCACGCCATCGCCCGGAATGACCGTGTCAGGCATGTCGAAGTCGACGCAGTTGTGCTCGACGTACATGTCGACTTCCTCGAAGCTGCCTTCGTCGAGCAACACCTTCAGGCGCTCGCGCGCGGTCAGCTTGCCCTTGGCGTGCTGCGCGTCGATGCGCTTCTGCCCGCCACCCATGCGTGCCGCCTGACGGCGCTTTTCCATCTCGGCAATATTGGCGGACATGCGTGGCAATCCTCTCTGCAACCTGGAAACCGAATCTGCTGCAGACTCCGGCACGCTTCTCCTCCCCGAGCCGCGTACCGGAGCCGCACCCGCGATCTCGCCCGAAGGCCAAGGATCGCAGATCGGTGCACCAACTGCGCCACGGCGGTTGCCAAGTCCAATGTTATTCTGCAAACTTGCGAAGGAACAGTTTGCAAAACAGGGCCGATAGAAATGGCAAGACGCCGCCTCTTTGCAGGCGAACAACTCAAGGCTCTGCGCATCACGCGCAAGCTGCGCCAGGGCGAGATGGCGGCCCTTCTCGGTATCAGCGCCTCGTACCTTTCGCAGATCGAGAACGACGAACGCCCGCTCACCCCGGCACTGACTGACCGGTTGCAACAGAGCTTTCCGGTCGAATGGCAGGACTTCGCCGCCGACCGCGTGGAACCCGTGCTCGCCGCCCTGCGCGATGCCACGGCCGATCCGATGCTCGGCCAGATGCTGCCGGGCGATCAGGTCGAACGCGTGGCCGAGCAGTACCCCGCTTTCGCGCAGGCCTTCGCCCGACTGTGGGACCAGCACCGCCGCTCGGTCCAGCGCCTTGAGGCCATCGACGAGGCGCTGGGATCGGACAGCATTTCCGGCGGCCGCCTGCCGTGGGAGGAAGTGCGCGACTGGTTCCACCACGCCAACAACTACGTCGACAGCATCGACCGTGCCGCCGAACGCCTCGCGGTGCGCCTCTCGGGCACCGGCATGTCGCCCACGATGGGCCAGATGGCGGTCTGGCTGGAAAGCCGGGGCATTGCCGTGGAGCAGGTCAGCGGCGGCGCCATGCGCAGGTTCGATCCCGAAGCCCGCCGCCTGACCCTTGATCCCAACCAGCCGATCGAATCCGGCCGCTTCCAGATGGCTTACCAGCTCGCCGCCGAGGGCCTGCGCGAGGAGATCGCCGCCATCGTCGGCGAAGCGACACTACAATCGGATGCCGCGCGCCAGCTCCTCACTGTCGGCCTTGGCAACTATGCCGCCGGTGCGCTGATCATGCCTTACGAGTGGTTCCGCGCCCGTGCCCGCGAACTGCGCCACGATATCGACCAGTTGCGCCAGCTGTTCGGCGCCAGCTTCGAGCAGGTCTGCCACCGCCTCTCGACCCTGCAACGCCCGCAGGCACGCGGCATCCCGATGTTCTTCTGCCGCGTCGACATGGCAGGCAACATCACCAAGCGTCACTCCGCCACCCGCCTGCAGTTCGCGCGCTTCGGCGGCGCCTGCCCGCTATGGGTGGTGCACGAAGCCGTTGCGATCCCTGACCGCATCCACGTGCAGGCCGCCGAAATGCCCGATGGCGTGCGCTATGTCTCAATCGCCAAGGGTCTGGTGAAGCCCTCTGGCAGCTACTACCGCCCGCCGCGCCGCTATGCCGTGGCGCTGGGCTGCGAGGCGGCGCTCGCCGACGAGTTCATCTATGCTGACGGGATCAATCTGGCGCGGCCCGAAGCGGTCACCCGCATAGGCATCTCCTGCCGCATCTGCCCACGCGACAAGTGCGACCAGCGCGCTTTCCCGCCCAGCGACCGCGCCATCGTGGTCGATCCTCACGCGCGCGATCTGGTGCCCTACGGGATCACCGATTTTCAGGCCTGACCGTCAGTTCACGACGCGAACGCTTGCCGTTCCCGTCGCCCAGACGGGCAGGTACAAGCCCTGCCCTGCCGCCTGCAGCTGGCCAGAGCGCGTGCGCAGCAGATCCGCCTCGACGATGAAGTCGCCCTCGCGCTTGGTCTCGATGGCGCGATCCACCTTGCCGAGCAGCTTGGCGTAATCGCGCTCGAAATCCTGCGTCAGCGCCGAAGCCACATATTGCACGACGCCCGGCGCATTGATCAGGTCGATGATCAGGTCACCGCCGGTCATGTCGGTGGTGCCGCTCACGCTCAGGTCCTCGAAGCCGACGCGGCGGGAGTTCTTGGCATTCACGGGCTTGCCGGTCAGCCAGACGGTGCCGCTGGCCGTCTCGCCCCCGGCTTGCGGACGCGCATCAAAGTTGATGCCAACCGCAATCTTGCCGCCCTTGGTTCCATAGATCTCGACTGCCTTGAACTTCGCCATGACCGGCCCCACGCCCGGTACGTCGAAGGCCCGCGCCGATCGCTTGGTCAGCGCCTTCATCAGCACCGGCTCCAGTTCGCGATAGTCGGCGAAGACCGGCAGGAAGAATTCGAGCTTTCCCACCCCTTGCTCCAGGCGCTTCATCTTCGGCAAGGGCGCGGGCTTCGGATCGGCCGGTCGCTGGCCGACGAAGGTCTCGGTCAGGGCCTGCAGGCCCAGCTTCAGGCGCAGCTTGCCGCCCACCACTTCATAGCCCCCATAGCGCAATTCCCGCGGCGTGATCCGCATCCACACCGGCGGATTTTCGCGATTGAGCGACACGGTGGTGAAAGCATCGGCCCAAGCCTTGCCCACGGCCTCACGCAGGCGCAACTTGCCGAGTTCACCGGGCAGTTCTCGCTCCAGCCGTGCGATCACCGGCGCGAGCTTTTTATTGGCCTTGTCGGCAAATTCGATGCGCTGTCCCATGAAATCGACATGGGGTGTGTCGGTCCAATCGTAGCTGATGTCGACCTTGCCGCGCGGGGTCCAGTCCTCGGCAATATCCAGCCGGACGACGGCATGGGCCATGGCATCGGCCGTGGCGGATTCGTCAATCAGCCCGGCCACATTCTCGGCCCGGATCTTCGCGTGGAGTGGCATAGCGATCCGAATGTCGCGGCCCGAACCTTCCAGTCGCAGGGGCCCTCGCGTCACCGCGCCGATGATCCGGCATTTCAGCTTGGGCGTCTTGATCGTGGCAATGCCGATATCCAGCCCCTTGCTCTTGACGCAGGTCTGTCCGGGCTTGTCGATGGTCCACAATTGCCGTGGCACTTCGCGCTCGAGAATGCGCGAAAGATCAGCGAGGTCAGCCTCTACCGGAACCGTGATCAGGGAAGGCGCTGGCTCCACCTCTATCGCATCGGATGTGCGTACCGGCTTGCCACCATTACCGCCACCGCTGCAGCCGGACAGTAGGACGATGGCGGCGATGGGTGCGAGCAGGCGGTTCATGCCGGGCACAACGCGGCTTGCGGCCAAATGGTGCCCAATCGCGTCGGGCTGACGCCAAGGAAAAGGGACAGGAGTCTATAACCTTCTGCCCCCAAACCCTTTTATTCGATCAAGAATCGAACGCTCAGGCGTTAGGATTCGGCGCAAAGGCGCAGATCTTGTTGCCATCGGGATCGCGCAGATAGGCGCCGTACTGCTTGCCCGGCGAATTCTCGCGCACGCCGGGTTCGCCCTCGCACGTGCCACCATTTGCAAGGCCTGCCGCGTGCCAGGCATCGACGACCGAGGAATCCGCAGCCTTGAAGCCGAGAGTATGTCCGTTCGATACGGTGTGCGCTTCGCCATTTGCGGGCTTGGCGACAATCAGCGAGCCGGCGGCCGAAGGGAACGCCGTGCCGTGCGGCAGCGGCACGGCAGTGGCATGGCCGAGCGTTTCCATAACCGCGCTGTAGAACTTGCGCGACTTTTCGATGTCATTGGTGCCGAGGAAGGTATGGTTAAACATCAGGTCTCTCTCCATGGCCTTTAAGGCCGGGGTATGGTGCCGGGAGCCGCGTTGATGCCGCGACGCTGCTCAGACGTCCAGCCCTGTAAGCTCCAGCCCAGCACATGAGCGTGCCGCACAGCGAAACAGGGCGCATTGCCGTGGCGGGAGAGGGAGAACCGCCACGGCAAGCACTAGCTCAGAACGTGAAACGTACGCCTGCGGTCAATGCGTCGGTCTTGAGCTTGCTAAGCCGGAAACCGCTCGACGCATCATAGGCCTCGTTGGTCCGGCCGACTTCGCGGTGCCGATAGTCGGCCGTCAGCGCCATCTTGTCGGAGAGCTTGAACGCCACGCCCGCGCCTAGCTGCCAGGCAAACTTGCCCTTGCCCTCGCCGTCGATCTCGAACCCGGCAATCCCGGCGCCACCGCCAACGTAAGGCACGATCTTGTCGCCCACCGGCAGGTCGAGCCACAGATTTGCCATGGCGGAAAGCTGGCGCACGCGCGAACCAGGGATGTTGAAGGTGTTGCCGGTTCCGCCGCAGGTGTCGGCTTCCAGATAGTCGCACACCTCGTCGCGTGCCTCCTGGTCCAGCGTCACCGTCGAGCCGTTGACCGACTGGATGGTCAGCGCCGGAATCTTGTGGCGCGAATACTGGATCTGCACATCCGCGCGGACCGGACCGAAATCGTAACCGATCGTGCCGCCGAACGTGACCGCACTCTTGGTCGTCAGGCGAGCGGTCGCGGTGTCTTCGGCACCCGTACCGCCGAAAGTCCCGCCTGCATCGTAATAAGTGATCACCGGATCGTTGAGCGTCGCCACGCCTGCTTCTGCTGCGATATAGAAGCCCCGCCCGTCCTCGTCGGCAGCCCATGCCGAAGTCGAGGTGAGAAGCGCGGTGCCGGCCAGCATGCTGCACAACATGCCCTTGATTTCATTCCTCATCATAATCCTCACTGATTGCCTTTGGCACCGTTTTGGTTACGGTCTGCCGCTCGAACGGGGTATCAACCGAATGGCTCAACCGCATGGCTCGGCTGATGGGGCGAGATTGACGCAAAGTCCCGAATTGGACAGCCGTGCCAAAGTGATAGCGCGCGAACTCAGGAGCCAACTGCACACGGACATCGCGGGTCTGGCCGGACTTTCCGGGGTGACCGGCTATTGCTGGTTTTCGTTCCGGGGCGTTGCGCCCGATGCCCTGCTGCATCCGTGGGCGGGCATCATGTTTGGCCTGCTTGCGGTATGGGCCGGAATGCTCGTGCTGCAATGGCGCAAGCCACCTTCGGACGAGGATGTGATCGGGTTCTGGCTCCACTGGCACCTGGCCGGATCGGTCTGCCTGAACGCGTCGATCGCGTTGAGCGTCTGGGTCTTCATGCCCTATGCCGGTGCCGGTCTGCTGGTACCCCAGTTGATGCTCTACGCATGGTACGTGCTTTCCTTCTGCATGATCGCAACCGCTTCGGTGCGCTCGGCCATGTGGACGCTCCACGCCGTCCCGCTGTCACTGGCGCTGTGGCTTCTGACGAGCAGAACCGCAGGCAGCATCCCCGCCGCTATCGTGGTGTTGATGATGAGCGGATCGGCTGCGCTGCTGCAGACCCTTGTCCGCCGGGCAACGATTGCCGCAGAGGAAGCGCAGGTTCGTGCCGAGGAAACCAATCTGGCCATGCAACGCGCGATGAGCGAAGTCATTGCCCAGCGCGATGCCCGCTCGCAGCTCCTCGCTGCGGTGTCGCACGATCTGCAGCAGCCGGTCCAGGCGGCCAGCATGCTGTTCGATCTTGCCTGCGACAGTCCGGGCAAGGTCTCGACAGATATTGCGGTAACGGGCGCGCTGCCTTCACCTCGGTGCAGTCCCTGCTGCAGGAAATGCTGCACTTCATGCGGCTAAGCTCGAGCGGCCTGCGCATGCGTCCGCGCGAGTTCGACCTCGCAGATCTGCTCGAAAAGATCGCTGCGCCCTACCGCTATCGCTGCGGCACGCGAATGCGGCTGTCGGTCCACGCACGGCCGCAGATCATCAATTCCGACCCCGAACTGCTCGAACGCGCGATAACCAACCTGCTCGAGAACGCGCTGCGCCATTCTTCCGCGCGCCGATTGATGCTCATCGCGCGGCTTGGCGAAGGCCGCATCCGCATCTGGGTCGTCGACGATGGACGCGGCATGGACGAGGCCAGAGCCGCGCTTGCGTTCGAACCTTTTGCCAATGCCGGGCAGGCAGGCGAAGTGACCGGCTTCGGCCTCGGCCTGCCTTCCGCACGGCTGATTGCGCGGGAACTGGGCGGGGATCTCGTGCTGGACCGGCGCGTGCGCAAGGGCTGCAGCTTCATGCTGGAATTGCCGGCGTTGCCACCTTCGCCTGCCTTGCGGACAGGCCAGGCACCTACCGACGTGGAGGAACCACCATGCGTCGCTGCCTGATCTGCGACGATCATCCACTGATGGTCGATGCCTTGCGCCTGATGCTGCAAAGCCGCTGGCCTGAATGCGAATTCCTCGTTGCGACAGATTATCCCTCGGCGATAGGCATGGCAGAATGTTCGCCGGACCTTGTCGTGGCGGATCTTTCCATGCCGGGCCGCGAACCCATGTCTGGCATGCGCGCGGTGCGCACGGCCTTTGCGACGGCGCGCCTCATCGTCTTTTCCGGACAGCTCGATGACCGCATACTGGTCGAGCTCCTGTCGCTGCAAGTCGATGGAATCCTGGCCAAGTCCGAGGCACCGGCCTTGATGATCCCGGCGATCGAACTGGTACTTGCCGGTGGGCGATACCTGCCCCAGCGCATCGCAGAACTTGCTGTCCGGCGCGATGCCGATCCGTCGCAAGGGCTCGCCCCACGTCTCAGTCCACGCCAGAAGGAGATCGTCCAGCTTCTGGCAAAAGGCCGTTCGAACAAGGAGATAGCGCAGGCCTTGCGCCTGTCTCCCGCCACGGTGAAGACGCATGTGGCGCAGGCCATGGCAACCCTCTCGGCCAGCACGCGGGCAGAGGCTGCGGCACGCGCGACGGCGCTGGGCCTCGCCTAGAAGGTCGTAGGGCTTTCCTGCGGCAAATCAGCGCGATGCGCCGCCGCATAGGCCTCTGCCGCCTTCATCACCCGCAGCATGTTGCCGCTGGCGAGCTTGGCGACATCACCCTTCGACCACCCCCGCCGGGCGAGTTCGGCGAAGAGCGCGGGGTAGGTCGAGACGTCGTCCAAGCCTGCCACCGTCGCTTCCACGCCGTCGAGGTCTCCGCCGAGGCCGACGTGGTCCGCACCGATCAATTCTGCAATGTGATCAATATGATCGGCGACATCGCCAATGCTGCCACGCGGCATCGGGTTGGCCTTGTCCCACGCCGCCAGAGCGGCCTTCTCGGCCTCGGGATCGCCTCGGTTCAGACCCTTTGCGCGCGCGGCTTCGGCATCGCGCGCGGCGCTCCATTGTCGTGCCGCTTCAACGACATATGGCGGGTAGAAGTTGACCATGATGATCCCGCCCGCTGCGCCGATCTTGCGCAGCGTCTCGTCCGAAACGTTGCGGGCGTGGTGATTGATACCCCTTGCGTTTGAATGGCTTACTATCGGCGGCGGACCACCCAGTGCAAGCACGTCGCGCATCGTCGCCTCGCTCACATGGGCTAGGTCAACCAACATGCCAAGCCTTTGCATTTCCTTGACAACTTGCACTCCGAACGGCGTCAGGCCGTCGTGCGCCGGGGCGTCGGTGGCGCTGTCGGCCCAGGCGTTGTTCTTGAAGTGCGTCAGCGTCATGTAGCGCGCGCCGAGAGCATGCATCTGGCGCAGGACGCCGAGCGAGCCGCCGATGGAGTGCCCGCCTTCCATGCCGATGAGTGAGGCTATCTTCTTCGCTTTCCACGATTTCTCAACGCAGGCGGTATCGGTGCAGAACTGCATTTCCGCCGGGTGCCGCGCGATCAGGCGCTTCATCACGTCGATCTGCTCGAGCGTTGCCTGGACCGCGATCGGCTCGGGCAGATCAGCCGAGACATAGACCGACCAGAACTGCGCGCCGACGCCTCCGGCCTTCAGTCGCGGCAGGTCGGTCATCATGCCGACCGCGCGCGTGTCTTTGAAATCAAACCCTTCCAGCACGTCCTTGCGGCGTTCGCGGAGCTGTTCAGGGACGTCGTTATGGCCGTCCCAGACGGTCAGGTTGGAAATGTCCAACTCTCGCGAACTCTGGGGGGACTCTGCGGCAACTCCCCCGCAACTCCCCCACCACAAGGCCATGCAGACGAGGGGCGAAACGAGGCTTCTGGTCACGCGCATTCCGTCCGCTCCGATCCGGTCAAAGACCCTGAAGTGATCCTATGCGGCAGGCTGTTCCGACATCACGTCGTCGCCATCGCGCTCGGGCAGCATCAGGAACAGCACCAGGCTGACAATCGAGCCCATCGCCATGATGATCGACACCGTCAACAGTTGGTCGTCTCCCAACCAGCCGAACAGGGTGCCCGCCAGCAACGGACTTCCCGCAGCGCCCAACCGACCCACGCCCAATGCGAAACCTGTACCGGTGGCCCGCGCATAAGCCGGGAAGCCTCGGGCAAAGGCGGCATAGTAGCCGCTGATCGCCGCATTGGTGAAGAAACCGGCGATCATCGTCGCCCATTGCCACGCATTCAGCGTATCACGCCCGGTGCCAAACCAGGCCACCATCATCGCGCCGATCAGAAGCATCAGCGCGGTCGGCCACCTGACTCCCAGCCGCGCCATCACGAAGCCGAAAAGCGCGCTGCCCAGAAACCCGCCGACGTTGGCATATGTCAGCACCGTGGCCGCCTGCGCCGGAGGATAGCCCGGCGGATAATCGGACACGATCTGCACACCGAACTTCAGGATGTAATAGAAAGTGATGCAGTGGAATGTGTAGCCGAACGCCGTGAGCAGGGTGACCGGGCGCAGTCTGGGGTTGGACAGGATATCGGTTACACGCGGCTTGGCGGCGCCCGCCACGATCACCGGCAGATCGCTGATGGCAGGCTTGCCGAAAGCGGCGAGCGTGCGGTTCACGCCCGCCAGATTGCGCTTCGTCACCAGATAGGCCGCTGTTTCGGGCACCAGCACCAGAATGACGGGGATCAGGACTGCGGTCACCACCGCGCCGAACAGAAACACCGCATGCCAGCTGTAGGTGGGCAGCAGCCATTCCGATGCCGCAATTCCGCCGACGATCGCGCCCAGCGGATAACCCGCCACATAGACCGCGATGGCGACAGAGCGCCAACGGCTGTTGGTGCTTTCGGCAACCACCGCGTTGGTAGTGGTGAGCATCCCGCCGATGCCGATGCCGGTGAGGAACCGGTAGGCAACCATCGGCTGAACCGCCGTCGCGATGCTCGCCAGATACATGCCAATCGCCATCAGCACGAGGCAGACAAGCATGGTGGATTTGCGGCCATACCGGTCTGCCGCCCCGCCCAGCAGCACGGAACCGAAGCCCATGCCGAGCAGTTCGGCCGAAAGCACCACGCCCAGCGCCGGGCGGGCGATGCCCCAATCGGCGGTGATCCCCGGCGCTGCAAAGGCGCTCGACAGCACGTCAAACCCATCAAGCGCGTTCAACAGCACCATCAGGACCACCACGATCCATTGGCGGACGCCCATCGGCGTCTGCTCGATCACCTCGCGCGGGGTTTGTGACATGCGGCCCGATTCCTCTCCAAACGCACTTATTGCTATCTGCTATAACTTATTCGTGGATTCTGGAAAGCAGTTCGATGAGCTGTCGCACTTCCTTGTCGGTAAAGCGACTCTTCACCCATGCCTCATGCTCGCCGATGGCGGTCTTGGCGCGGGCGAGCATCTCGATACCGCCGGGTTCGAGAAACAGCGCCTGCTTGCGCCCGTCCTTCGGCGACCGGTCACGGCGCAGGAAGTGCTTGGCCTGCAGGCGGTTGATGATCGCCATCGTCGTGGCGCGGTCCATGCGCAGGCGCTGCGCCAGATCGGTCTGTGCGATGCCGGGGTGGTCATCGACCAGCCAGAGCACCGAGACCTGCTTCTGCGTGAGATCGAGATCAGTGAAGGTTTCGGTGAAATGCCTGAGGCACGCGCCGTGGGCCAGACGGATGTGAAAGCCGAGAATGTCGTTGATCGCGCCGACGTCATCCTCGTCGGTATGGCCGACGGGCGCGATGGCGTCGGCGAATTTGTCCTTGATCAATGCCCTGCCCCCAACGAATGCGCTTGTCTAATTGTTAGCATTACATACAATATCGCTAGGAGGATGCCATGGCTCAATTTCCGAACACTCCCAGCTTCACGGGATTCAACACGCCATCGCGGATCGAGGCAGACATTGCCGACCTCGCGCACGAGGGCACGATTCCTGAAGGATTAAACGGCGCATTCTACCGCGTCCAGCCCGACCCGCAGTTTCCTCCGCGCCTTGCCGATGACATCGCGTTCAACGGCGATGGCATGATCACCCGGTTCCACATCCATGATGGCCAGGTGGACTTCCGCCAGCGCTGGGCCAAGACGGACAAGTGGAAGCTGGAGAACGCAGCCGGAAAGGCCCTGTTCGGCGCCTATCGCAACCCGCTGACCGACGACGAGGCGGTAAAGGGCGAAATCCGTTCGACCGCCAACACCAACGCCTTCATCTTCGGCGGCAAGCTGTGGGCGATGAAGGAGGACTCCCCTGCCCTCGTCATGGACCCGGCGACGATGGAGACCTTCGGATTCGAGAAGTTCGGCGGCAGGATGACCGGGCAGACCTTCACCGCGCATCCCAAGGTCGATCCGAAAACCGGCAACATGGTCGCAATCGGCTATGCCGCGAGCGGCCTGTGCACCGACGACGTGACCTACATGGAAGTGAGCCCGGAAGGCGAACTGATCCGCGAGGTTTGGTTCAAGGTGCCCTACTACTGCATGATGCACGACTTCGGCATCACCGAGGATTACCTCGTGCTGCACATCGTGCCTTCGATCGGCAGCTGGGAGCGGCTGGAAAAGGGCATGCCGCACTTCGGCTTCGACACGACCAAGCCGGTGCACCTTGGTATCATCCCGCGCCGCGACGACGTGCGGCAGGAGGACATCCGCTGGTTCACGCGGGACAACTGCTTTGCCAGCCACGTGCTCAACGCCTGGCAGGAAGGGACGAAGGTCCATTTCGTGACCTGCGAGGCGAAGAACAACATGTTCCCGTTCTTTCCCGATGTGCACGGCGCGCCGTTCAACGGCATGGAAGCGATGAGCTATCCGACCGACTGGGTGGTGGACATGGCGAGCAACGGCGAGGACTTTGCCGAGGTGGTGCGCCTGTCCGATACGGCGGCGGAATTCCCGCGCATCGATGATCGCTTTGCGGGCCGTAAGACCCGCCATGGCTGGTTCCTCGAAATGGACATGAAGCGCTCGGTGGAACTGCGCGGCGGCAGTGCCGGTGGCTTGCTGATGAACTGCCTGTTCCACAAGGACTTCGAAACGGGGCGCGAACAGCACTGGTGGTGTGGGCCCGTCTCCAGCCTGCAGGAGCCATGCTTTGTGCCGCGTTCGAAGGATGCGCCCGAGGGAGACGGCTGGATCGTGCAGGTGTGCAACCGGCTGGAAGACCAGCGCAGCGACCTGCTGATCTTCGACGCCCTGGAGATCGAGAAGGGCCCGGTGGCGACGGTGCACATCCCCATCCGCCTGCGCTTCGGCCTGCACGGCAACTGGGCCAACGCGGACGAGATCGGGCTTGCTGCCTGACCTCAGGAGCGGCAGGCTGCGGGCATGACAGAACCGCAAAAGGGCCTGCCGCCCTCGCCCGCCACTCCTGCAAAGCCTTGGTGGCGGTGGCTGATGTGGCCTTTCGCCATTTTGGGAGTGTTGGCTGCAATTGCCCTGATATGGCTCATGGTCATCGTGCTCGACCTGGGTGGTGGACGGCGTGAGCGCCCGGTGATTGCCAATGCCGGTGAGGAGCGCCGTTTTACAGTTGGGCAGATTGAACCGCTTAACGGCACATCACTGATCGCCATCGAGATCGCTGCCGTCGACGCGAGTGGGTCGATCAGCAAAGGTTATGGATCGGACCAGCGCAACCTGTTGCTTCTTGATCGTAGCAGTGGTCGTTCACGCAGGGTGCTGCCCGATAACTCCCGGCGCATCCAGAACCTGCGCTACCTCCCGGACGGCAGCAGTGCCGCTGCTGGCATGGATGGCGCTGGCAATATTGCCGGGACGACAAAGCCACCACGGAAGCCGGTGCGCTTCGTGATGTTCGAGCTGTCCGATCCGGCGCACTCGGAAAAAGGTCTCGATCTGATGGTGCTGACCGTTTCGGCCGGAGAACCTGCGGCCGTGCTGCAAGGCATCGATGGCGTGGATCACCTGGAGATGCTCGACGACGAACACGCAACGGTGATTGTTCGGCAGAAAGGTCAATTGCGCTTCAAGGTGCTGGACCTTCCGGCACACAGGGTGACGGAAGATCATCCAATCGACATAGGATGACCGAATGATTGATATTCAGGGAAGAATTCAGCCCGGCCTTGAGTTCGTCTATGAGGCAACGGGCGAGTTGGAGCCGCCCATGCCGATTGGCGAGACCTATGACGGGACGCGGCGGATCATTCCGATTGTGGGCGGCGGGCGTGTGGAAGGGCCGTTGATCAAGGGCAAGTTGATCGGCAACGCGGCGGACTGGCAGGTTACGCGGCCTGACGGGGTGACTGTGGCCGATGCCCTCTATGCACTGGAAACCGATGACGGGGTGGTGATCCAGATCCGCAATCGCGGGCTGCGGCACGGGCCTCCTGAAGTGATGCAGCGACTGGCTTCTGGGCAGGAGGTTGATCCGGCTGAGTACTACTTCCGCACCGTGCCGGAGTTCATTGCGCCCAAGGGCAAGTATGACTGGATGAACCGGTCGATCTTTGTCTGCTCTGGCGCGCGCTATCCGCTGGGGATCAAGCTGTGGGTGTGGCGGGTGACCTGAGCGGTCACCCTTCCGCACGCTCCAAAAGCCCCGCCTCGTCCTTCTGCGCACGGCGAGCAATCAGGAGCATAAGCACCGCAATCGGGATCGCCACGGCGTTGATCGAGAGCATGGCGGTGCGCAAGTCGCCGGTGGCGTCGGACACCAACCCCACAAAGTAGGGGCCGATGCCCATGCCGAGGATCGTCATCACCAGCAGGTAGAGACTGGCGGTAAGGCCCCTCATGCGCGGCAGGACCTGATCGTACATGATCGCATAGAGCGGCGGCATCCAGCCGGTGAGGATGAAGCTGTAGACCACGAAGCGGGCATAGAAGCTGCCGGGATCGGCGGCATGATAAACCCAGAACGACATTACCGGCGAAACCGCCATCGTGAACAGCGAAACCCAGGCGCGGCCTGCGCCGGGAATGCGCTGGTTCAGCCAGTCCGACAGCGGGCCCCATGCCAGCGGCCCGACAATGCCGACCGCAGCAGAGAGCAGGCCGAACTGCAGCGCGGTTTCCTGCATGGTGAGGCCATAAGTGCGGATCAGGAAGCTGGGGTTGAACGCCATCATTCCGTAGTTGATCACCGACTGCAGCGTGCCGACCGCGATGCACATCATTACGGTGGGCGAGCGCGAGATGACGCGGAAGGCCTGTGCATCACCCAGCTTCATGCCCTGCATCAGGTTGACGATGACGAAGACGCCGAGGCCGATCACGCTCCACTGCAGGGCGTGCGGGTTGATGGCGATGCTGCCCAGCAGCATTGGCGGCTTGGGACTGATCGCGTTGCTAAGCAGGGTTAGCGCAAAGGCGGCCACCGCAATCAGCGCGAGCGCCAGCAGGTTGCCGCGTATCATCGCCGGGCTGGCGCCCCTGCCCTTCATGCCGATCCAGTGGAAGCCGGGCGTGACCGAGCCGAGCAATGCAATGCTTCGCGCGAAGGGGTGGGCTTCGGGCGCGGTCTCGATGCCGTCCATCTGGCCGCGCGTGGGCTCCTTCAGCGTCCACAGGAAGGCGGCGAGCACGAAGCCGGGCGCGGCGGCGACGAGGAAGGCGAATTGCCAGCCCTTCAGACCACCGGCGGCGTGGTTGGCATCCCACCAGTGCGCGGCGACGCCACCGAGGATCAATGACCCGCCAAGGCCGAGGGCAATGGCCGAGGCCATGACCGACATGACGAAACCGCGGCGGTGCTTGGGCCAGAAGTCATAGACCAGCGAGGTCCCGGCAGGCTGCGTCGCCGCCTCGCCAATGCCGACGCCGAGGCGCGAGAGGGCGAGCATTGCGAAGCTCGAAGCGAATCCGGCAAGCCCGGTGGCGGCAGACCAGAACAGCAGGCTGATCGCCAGCAGGCGAGTGCGGATCCAGCCATCGGCCAGACGCCCGACAGGCAGCGAGAACAGCGCATAGAACAGCGCGAAGACGGTACCGTAAAGCAGGCCCATCTCGGCATCGCCGATGGCGAGGTCCTTCTTGATCGCAGGCGCGAGGATCGCGAGGATCTGCCGGTCAAGCAGGCTCATCGCGTTGGTCAGCGCGACGAGCACGAGCGCGTACCAGGCGCCGGGGGCCAAGGTGCGGCGCGGTTCGGTGGTCATCGGCTCTCCCTCCCGGCGCGGGTCAAAGCTTGAACCACTTCTCCGCATTCGTCTGGAAGAACTTCTTCTTGGTTTCAGCGCTCATGTCCATCGCATCCATCGCGCGGACTTCGTCGGCGACGTACTGGTAGGGGTAGTCCATCGCGTACATCACACGGTCCTCGCCCATGACGTGCTGGCAGAACTTGATCGCCGGTTCCCACGCCACCCCCGAATTGGTGACGAGGACGTTGGTCTGGAGGTATTCGGCGATGGTCTTCTTCAAGGGCTTCATGCGCTCGTAGCGCTGCGAGCGGACGCCGGCCTGGTGCATGTAGTCGAGGCGGTAGAGCCAGTAGGGCAGCGCCTCGCCCATGTGGCCGACCATGATCTGCAAGCTCGGATACTTGTCGAAGATGCCGATGGTGATGAGGCGCAGGAGGTGCATGCCCGTTTCCACGCCGAAGCCGAAGATGGCGCCATCGAGCCCGGCATCGAGCATCGGACCGATCATCGAATCCGGCGAGGTGGCGGGGTGGATGTAGAGCGGCTGGTCAACCTCGACGAGGGCGCGGAAGATCGGGTCGAAGAACGCCTCGTCGAGATAGCGGCCCTGGGTGTGGCTGTTGATCTGGATGCCCTTGAAGCCCAGCTCCTTGGCCCCGCGATGGATTTCCGCCGCCGACCATTCCGGGTCCTGCGGGGCGACGGTGCCCATGCCGATGAAGCGATCCGGATACTTTTCACAGGCGGCGGCGAGCGTATCGTTGGCGCGGGTGGCGAGGCTTTTCGCTTCCTCGACATCGAGCAGCGGCTGGACGCCGGGCGAGGTCAGCGCGAGGATTGCCTTGTCTATGCCGGTCGAATCCATGTCGGCGATGCGGCGCTCACCCAGATCGAGCAGGCGGTCCATGATCTGCATGGCGCGTTCGGACGGCGAAGTGGCGTAAAAGCCCCAGAGCGAGACCATGCCCTTGTCCGCCGTGCCATCGCGGATCATGCGAAGGTAGACGTCGATGATCTCGCGCGTGGCGAAGGCTTCCTCGGTGGCGATGCGCAGGTAGCCCTGTTCGCCTCCGGTCTTCAGATCAGTTGTCATGCAGGCTTCCTTCCCGAGGAAAGCAGCCTGCGCCCCGTCACTTGCGGATGGTGAGCGAAAGGCTGCCGATGTGGTTCATGCGATCGGGCGCGTTGAAACGATTGACGTACTGCCCCGAATATCCTGCCTCGATGGCGATGCCCCTGGCAATCGGCACCCCGACCCCGGCAAAGCCGCGCAGCTGATCGAACCCGGCGCGCTGGCCCCACGCGGTCGTATCGAGATTGACGAAAGGTTCGGCCCAGACAATCGCGTTGAGGCCCTTGGCCAGTGGCGCATCGAGACGGACCTGCTGGCGAAGGCGCCAGCCCATGCCCGAGCGACCTTCGAGCCAGCGCTGTTCGACGCGGGTGCGCGAAGTTACCGTGGTCTTGCCGGGACCGCCCACGACACGCACAAGCGCCTGCTGGAACATGCGATGCTCGTCGGTCGGCGTGCCGTTCAGCGGTTCGGTGCGGACATAGGCGTAGCCGAGGAACAGCGTGTCGCTGGACGTGATCCGATAGCCGACAGCGGGGCGCAGCAGGACCTGACCCAACCGCTCCGCCCCATCGGTGAAGCGCAATTGCACGTCGGTGAAGAGCAGGACTTTCTTGCCGACCTCGACCGTCGAGAACTGGGCGAGCCAGACCTGTTCGTCCTCCTGCGCGGCCATGGCGCAAGGCGCGGACAGGAGGCTGGCGGCGGCCAGCAGGGCGCGCGACTGACGCATGGGAAGCTCCGGGCAAGACGGGATGATCCCGGCGGGCTAGTGCCGCAGTATTGCCCGAAGGTTTCCAGATCACGTCAAAGCCTGCCGATCAGCCTTCGTGGACAGCCTTGGTGACCATGCAGGCGAGCACGCCTTCGGGGCCATCCTCTGCGCCGTGACCGGACCACTTGACGCCGCCGAAGGGGGAGTCCGCGCCGCCGATCATGGTCGAGTTGAGGCCGATCATGCCGCTTTCGATCTCCCGGGCGAGACGCTTCTGGCGCGAAGCGCTTTCCGTCCAGGCGTAGGCCGCGAGGCCATAGGGCAGACGATTGGCCTCGGCGATCATCGCTTCCTCCCCGCCGAACGGGTTGATCATGGCGACCGGGCCGAAAGGCTCCTCGTTCATGATTGCGGCATCGAGCGGGACTTCGGACAGGACGGTGGGCGCGTAGAAGTACCCGGCGTTGCCGATGCGCTCACCGCCGGTGTGCAGGCGTGCGCCACGGGTGACGGCATCGCCGATCAGCCGGTTCATCGCCTCGGGGCGGCGGGCATTGGCCATCGGCCCCATCTGCGAGCCGTCTTCGAGGCCATTGCCGACCTTGATGCGTCCGACGCGCTCGGCAAAGCCATCGCGGAAGCGCTCGAAGACGTTTTCCTCGACGATGAAGCGGGTGGGGCTGACGCAGACCTGGCCTGCGTTGCGGTACTTGGACGCGGCCATCGTATCGAGGGCCTTGTCCACGTCGGCATCGCCGAAGATCAGGACCGGGCCGTGGCCACCCAGTTCCATCGTGGTCCGCAGCATGTTGTCGGTGGCGAGACGAGCAAGGTGCTTGCCGACAACGGTCGAGCCGGTGAACGACAGCTTGCGGATGACGGGCGAGCCAAGCAGGTGGCGGCTGACTTCATCGGGCACGCCGAATACCGCCTGCGCCACTTCCTTCGGCAGGCCTGCATCGAGCAGACATTGGAGGACGCCGAGCGCTGACGCAGGGGTTTCCTCCGCCGCCTTGAGTATGACCGAGCAGCCCGCAGCAATCGGTGCACCGAGCTTGCGCCCCGGGTTGCCGAGCGGGAAGTTCCATGGCGCGAAGGCGGCGACGGGGCCGACCGGTTCGTGCGTGATCGTGCTGCGCTGTCCGGCAGGGCGGACCAGCGTGCGGCCATAGATGCGGAAGACTTCGCCCGCGTAGAAATTGAACAGGCCCACGTTCATCAAGACTTCGATGCGCGCCTCGGGCAGGGTCTTGCCCTCTTCCATCGTGGCGATGCGAGCGAGGTCCTCCTGCCGCTCCATCATCAGGCGCGCCGCGCCCTGCAGCACGGCGGCACGCTGCTGCGGCGTGCTTTCGCGCCAGATCCGGAAGCCACGGGCGGCAACCTCAAGCGCGCGATCGAGATCGGCAGCCTCCGCCAGCGGCAGTTCGCCGATGGTCTCTCCGTTGGCGGGATTGACGACGGCATGGGTACGCTGGCCTGCGCCGCTCACGCGCTCGCCATCGATGATCATGTGAAGCGAAGGGTACTGGGTCATGTCTGTTCCATGGTTTGCGAGCAGGCGCCGGGAGGAGGTGGCACCTGCCCGCAAGCTCTTACTTCCGCGCGTTCTCGCGGTCGATGTCACCCTGCCAGCGCTGGGCAACCATTTCCTCGCCCGTGATGGGGTGCTTCATGTGGAAGGCGTTGAGCTTGTGCGTGGGCCACAGCCAGTGATCGGTGATCAGTTCGTCCGGTCCGGTCGGATCTTCGGGATAGGTCACCTTGGGGAACGGCACGTACTCGTGCGGGGTGTTGGCCCAACCATGCTCGAAATCTGCGTGCCAGATCGGCATGTAGTTGAGGATGTGCATCCGCCAAACCCCGTCCACCTTCTTGTAGGTGTTCTCATAGATGCCGCCTTCCCACCACTGGCGCGCCTTGAGGTGCGGGGCATCGCCTTCATAGTCCTTGTGGCGGCCAGCCTGCATCATCGAGCGCGCGCGGCCAAGTGCGGTCACGCCATCAGGCTGCACGTTTATGATGTCCTGCAACTGCGGGTGGTCGAGCAGGAAGCCGTCGATCGGGCCGTTGTTGCCGTAAGTGAAGCGCTTCTGGAAGCGTTCGACGTAGAGGCGGCGCACGCCTTCCTTGCCCTTCCACACGCCGCCGAAGAAGCGCACTTCGCCATCGTCGGTGAACAGGTCCACCGTCTCGTTATACATGCACTTGTCGATCAGGTAGCCGTAGAGGTGCTGCAGCTTCCGGATATCAAGCTCATCCTCACGCACGGTAAGGCGCTGTTCGAGATCGGCTAGCCGGTTTTCGAGCGCGGCAATCTGGCTGTTATCGGACACTTCCAACTCCCATGTTCTTTTGGCATATATTTTGTAAGTCTTACTAACAATCTGACCCAGTCGGAAGTTGCTGTCAACGGCCAAGCGCCTCGAGCCGTTCGACTTCTTCGCGATAAGGACGGATGGCGCGGAACATCAGGAATGTGGCGAGCGGCATGAGCACGCTGGCGGTGATCAGCAGCGCCTTCCACAGCTGCGTCGGGTCACCGATCAGGACATCCTGCACCTTGCCGACCACGTAACTGCCCATCGCGCCGAAGAAGGTGAACATGAACAGGTAGAAAGCGGTCACCTGCCCGCGCATGTCGTTGGGCGCGACGCGCTGCACCGCTGCGTTCTGCGGCACGGCGCCTGCGATGCCGAACATGCCCGAGAGGCCGAACATGATCAGAGAGCCCCAGGCCGTGGGCATGAGAATGGCGGTGATCGTGCAGACGGTGACGCCTGCCGCGCAGCAGGTGGCGGCGCGAACGTTGGCATCCTTGTAGCGCTTGGCCAGCCATTCGACGAAAATCCCGCCAAGCAGCAGCCCCGAGAGAGATGCAATCAGCACGGTTGCCCCCAAGGCAGCGCCGATCTGGCCTTCATTCCAGCCGAACGTGCGGATCAAGAAGGGCACGCGCCAGAACTGCAGGCCGAAGGTTTCGACGGCGCTGAGAGCCAGCGCGCCGAAAAGCGGATAATAAACACGAGGCTTGGCGTTGATGGCGCGGAAGGCATCGAGGCCCATGAAGGTGAGCACCTTGCGCCCGAACGAAGCGTTGACAGGGACCGTCGGCGCGTCGGCCGCAGGGGCCATGCGTGGCGGCTCCTTGATCGTCAGGAACAGCAAACCGACGAGCAGCGAAGGAATTCCCATGAAGATAAGGATCCACTGCCAGCCAAGGATCGTAAGCGGGCCTAGCTGGGTGACACCCCACGACGCAGTCATCATCACCAGCATGCCGCCGATCAACGGCCCCAATGTGGTGCCGCCAATGAAGCCGAACTGCAGCAGCGCGAAGGCGCGCGTCAGCTTCTTTGGAGGAAAGGCGTCTGCCAGCAGCGAATAGGACGCAGGCGCATGGGCCGAACCGCCAGCAGCAAGGAACACGCGGCTGCCGACGAACTGGCCGAAGCTCTGGGCAAGGCCGCCTGCGGAGATGATCACGCCGACCAGCGCGGCCCCTGCCCCCAGCACGTACTTGCGCGGGTAGATATCGGCGAGGCGCGCCAGCGGTATGCCGACAAAGAGATAGCAGATGATGCTGGCAGGTCCGGCGAGGAACCCGAGCTGCGAATCGGTGAGACCGAAATCGTGCTTGATCCGCTCGGCGAGCATGCCGAATGTCACGGCATCGAAGAACGTCATGAAAGTGGCCAGCACGATAACGAACAGCGCCCAGTAGGCGGCACTTGCCGGGTGATCGGCGCGTTCCTGCTGAACGTCGGCCTCGGGAACTACCGTGACTGCGACACCTGCCATGTGCTCTCCTCTCTCACCGTCACGGTCGTTTTCCGAACCTTTTCGAAGCGGTGATATTGTTAGTCTTGCATACAATTCCGCTCTGGTGAATACAAAAGGCGAAAAATGATTCCCCGCCTTCTCCCGAGGGCTGAGGGCAGTACAGGATGGAGAGGATCTGATGCAGAATCTGCCGGGTAAGACGGCCTTCGTGACGGGAGGTGCCAGCGGCATCGGCCTCGGGATCGCCAAGGCGCTGCTGGGCGCGGGCATGAACGTGACCATCGCCGACATCCGGCAGGATCACCTCGATTCTGCCGTGGCCGAACTCGATGGGGGCGAGCGCGTGCTGGCGGTTCAGCTCGACGTGACCAACCGCGAGCAGTTCGCAGCTGTCGCCGATGCGGTCGAAGCAAGGTTCGGCAAGATCCACATTCTGGTGAACAATGCAGGCGTTGCCGTCGTCGGGCCGACCGAGCTTGCGACCTTTGCCGACTGGGACTGGGTCATGGGCGTGAATGTGGGCGGCACGATCAACGGCATCGTCACCATGCTGCCGCGCATCCTTGCCCATGGCGAAGGTGGCCACATCGTCTGTACCGCATCGATGAGCGCGCTGGTGCCGGTGGGCATGACCACGATTTATTCCTCGGGCAAGGCCGCTGTCACCTCGATGATGGAATGCATGCGCCCCGAACTCGAACCGCGCGGCGTGATCTGCAGCGCCTTCTGTCCCGGCGCGGTGCAATCGAACATCGCCGATGCCGGCAAGACCCGTCCGGCCGATCTTGCCGAGACCGGCTATGCCGAAGCCGACAAGCGCCGCGCCTCCGGTGGCAACTTCATGCATCTCTACCAGACCAAGGAGCAGGTCGGCGAACGGGTGCTGGAAGGCATTCTCAATGACGAGCTCTACATCCTCACCCATGCCGAATTCCTGACCGGCGTGGAGGAGCGCGGCCTTGCCACCACCGCAGCGGTGCAGACCCACCTGCCCGAGAACCCGGAATACAAGCAGACCTTCGCGATGCTGTTCCGCAACCCGGCGATCACCGAGGAGATCGCGCGGCAGAACAAGCTGAAAGAGGCGCGCGGCGCATGAAGGACTTTGCAGGGCGCACCGCCTTCGTCACCGGAGGCGCCAACGGCGTGGGCATCGGGCTGGTGCGGCAGTTGCTGAACGAGGGATGTAAGGTCGCCATCGCCGACATTCGGCAGGATTCCATCGACAAGGCGCTGGCCTCGCTCGACAATCGGGAAGTGATGGGCGTCCAGCTCGACGTGGCCAGCCGCGACGGGTTCAAGGCGGCGGCGGACGAGGTCGAGGCGAAGTTCGGCCCGGTTTCGATCCTGTGCAACAACGCGGGTGTGAACCTGTTCCAGCCGATCGAGGAGAGCTCCTACGACGACTGGGACTGGGTCATGGGCGTAAACCTCCACGGGGTGATCAACGGCGTGATGACCTTCGTTCCGCGCATGGTCGAGCGCGTAAAGGCGGGCGAGCAGAAGGGCGGGCACGTGGTCAACACCGCCTCGATGGCGGCCTTCCTCGCCGCGGGTAGCCCCGGCATCTACAACACCACCAAGTTTGCCGTGCGCGGGCTTTCGGAATCGCTGCACTATTCGCTGCTGAAGTATCAGATCGGCGTCTCGGTGCTCTGTCCCGGCCTTGTGAAGAGCTACATCTATGCCAGCGACGACGTGCGCCCCGAAGCCCTGAAGGGGGCGATGAAGCCGGTCGATCCGAGCGCAGTGGAGCGTCTGCAGGGGCTGCACGAATTTGGCATGGAGCCCGACGTGATTGGCGCTCGTGTGATCGAGGCGATGACGGCCAACCGCCTTCACATCTTCTCGCACCCCGACCACAGGGAAGAGATGCGCGAGATCTTCGACGAGATCATCGCGGAATATCAGGATTATCCCAAGGACCCCGGCTATGACCGGCGCGTGGCCTTCGAGAAGTTCCGCGCCGACAGCTTTGCCGAAGCACGGCGGCAATCGCGGGCTGCGGACTTCTGAGCGCAAACGAAAAGGGCGGAGCCGCAAGGCCCCGCCCTTTCTCGTTGGTTTCGCGCTGTCTTCAGGCGACGTCGCGCAGGGCTTCGACGAACTTGTCGATGTTGCCCGTGGTCAGGCCGGCGATGTTGATGCGGCCCGACCCTGCCATGTAGACGCCATGCTTTTCGCGGATGGCGAGGATCTGTTCGCCGTTGAGCGGGAGCATAGAGAACAGGCCGTTCTGCACGCCAAGTGGCGCCATGTTGATCGGGCCGACCTGCTGCGCAGCGGCAAGACGATCGCGCACCCAGCGCATGCGATCGCGCATCTCGTCAAGCTCGGCCAGCCACATCGCGGTAAGATCGGGATCGCCGAGGATCAGGCGGACGGCAGCGGCGCCATGATCGGGCGGCATCGACCACGAAGCGCGGGCAATCGTCGCGCCGTTGGCCATGGCGTTGGCAAGAGCAGTCGCGTCCGAGGTGACGGCGTAGAACGCACCGACGCGATCGCGATAGAGGCCGAAGTTCTTGTCGCACGAATAGGCAACCAGCGCTTCGGGCGCGAGGCTCAGCACCTTGCGCAGGCCATAGGCATCGGCTTCCATGCCAGCGCCCAGGCCTTGGTACGCCAGATCGAGGATCGGCAAAACCTGACGCTCGACCAGCAGCGGCGCGATCTCGTCCCACTGCGCTTCAGTGTAATCGACCCCGGTCGGGTTGTGGCAGCAGCCGTGGAGCAGCACGGCATCGCCGGCTTCAGCCCCGGCCAGCGCGGTCTTCAGCGCTTCGAGATCGGCGAAGCCATCGGCGGTCATGTGGCTGAAGGTCTTCAGTTCCATGCCAGCGGCGGAGATGATTTGCGCATGGTTGGGCCACGAGGGCGTGCCCATCCACACACGCTTCACGCCTGAACGCTTGGCAACCTCGATGGCGAGGCGCACCGCACCGGTGCCGCCAGGAGCCTGCATGCCTTCGACCTTGGAGCGATCGAAGTCCTTGCCGAAGACATAGGGAACCAGTGCATGAACGAAGCCCATGTCACCTTCAGGGCCGAGGTAGGCCTTGGAATCCTGATCAGCCAGAAGCCTCGCCTCGGCTGCCTTGATCGCCTTGAACACCGGCGTATCGCCCTCGGACGTGCGATATACGCCGACGCCAAGGTCGATCTTGTCAGCGCGCGGATCGGCGTTGTGGAGCTTGATCAGCGCCAGCAAGGCATCAGCAGGCTGCGCGGCAAGATTTTCGAGCATGGTTCTCAGGCCTTCCATCCGGGGAGCGAATTGCGGCGGCTCCATGCCGCCGGAAGGCCACGGGGGCAACCCTACATTTCAATTATAAGGTATGCGGGCGGCAATTTGCAGCGATGTTGCGCCAAACCCTCAGAACGGGAACCAGTTCTGCTTTCGCGAGAACTTCATGTAGCCGCCGTTGATGCCAAGCCGCAGCCCTGCCCCCGAACGCACGGGAATCAGCACCGTATCGCCCTTGCGCAAGTAGCTCACGTGGAAGCCGCCCACGAGATAGGCCTGCCCCTCGCCCGCCGGGAAGCGCTTGTAGAGCTCTTCACTGTCGAACAGGTTGTAGACGAGCACGAAGGTGCTGGCAGCGTTGGCGCCTGCATCGAAGCCGATGGACGGACCGGTCCAGTAGACCGGGCGCTCACCCTCTACCTTGTGGTGTAGCGTGCCCGAACCGTAGCGCAGCCCGACAACGAGCGCGCCGCCCGCTTCGCGGCCGACGATATAGGCATTGGGCTCGCCCTGCTTCTTGAGCAGATCCTTGATCACATCGGCAAGCCCGGCTGCACCCTTGCCGAACACGCCTTCGGCCGCGCCGATCAGGTCGTCGTCCTTGTAGGTCGTGCCTGTGGCGGTCTTGGCGGCAGGTGCCGTAGCCGCGGGGGCTGGAGTCATTGTGGCCGAAGGCGGCGGAGCGTCTGCCGGAAGTGCGGGCAGGCTGCCGGCCTCGGCTCCGGCCGGGCTGGCGGCTGGAGACTGGGTGGCTGGTTGGGCAGGCATTGCACCCGGGGTGAGATCGCCATCGATCACCGCGTTGGGATCGACCGTCTGGACCTGCGCCGAAACGCCGGTCGCGGTCATCGCAAGACAGGCCGCCATGCCGAGGGCAAAGCGGCGACCGAGCACGCGTGCGTGATAAACCAGTGTCGTCATAATGCTTTCCGTCCGATCCCTGCGCAATGTGCGCGCCCCTGCCATGCCACCAGAATCCAAGGCTGCCCTGCGGACAATGAGCGGGCGATGAGTCGAGTCGGAAACGCGCCAAAGCGTCGCGAGAAGCAGATTTCCACTCCTGCGCATTTTTGCCGCGCAGGCCCTTGCCGCCCCCCACAACCCTCGTTATAGCGCCCCCTCGCCGCTGCGATCCGGAGACGTGGGTGAGTGGCTGAAACCAACGGTTTGCTAAACCGTCGTACTGGTAAATCCGGTACCGAGGGTTCGAATCCCTCCGTCTCCGCCATTCCTTTCAGACAAACTTTTCTCTGAAAGGCCGCTCTCGGGCGGCAAGTGCGCGGATTCGTGCGACTTTTTTCCGCAGAACTGAACCACGAAACTGAACCAGCGGATAATCGAATCTGGTTCCGTTTGCCGCAGCGAACTTGCATTGCAAGCAGGCGCAGCGTTCACGAATGCGCCTTTTCGAGCACGAATTGCCGCTCGGACCCGAAGCTGGCTTTGCCATTGCCGGAAGTGCCCGGAATGGCACTGTCAAAGCGACAACACCCGTTGGAGCTATACGCTCACGCCGCTAGCTTTGGCTGATGCCAAGACCGCGCAAACCTGCGAGCCCCTTCCGCTAATTCGGCTCCTCGCCTGACATCATCCGGTTGGCGGTCGAGACGTATGTCCGCTTGCCGTTGTCATTGCGCAACGTCGAGAACCTCCAGTTCGAGCGGTGTATCGACGTCTGCCACGAGACCCCGCGGCTGTGGTGGAACCGCATGCGGGGGTTCTGGCACCGGTGCTAGCATCATGATGAGAAGTACGTGAAGCTGACTGGTGAGATGGTCTATCTCTTGCATGCGGCAGACCAGTCGGGCGCAATGCTTGAAGGCTACGTGCCCCGCGCGCGGGGCATAACTGCCACCCTCACCTTCATGCGCAAGGTCCTGAAGCGCCATGGCTCTGCTGAGCGGATAACGACCGATGGTCTGCGAATCGTTTTGCCTCGGACTTGCAGCTCCACTATTGCACTCTGCAGGATGCGCGGAATTCACTTGGGCTAAGGCTCGCGTCCGCTTTGAATTTGCGACTGAAATGCGCGGCGTTTCCAAACCCCCATCTCAGACCGATCTCGAATATGCTCGAGTCCGCGAACGCAGGATTTGCCAGATCGCGTTTGCAACCTGCGAGCCGCTCTGCAGAGATAAATTGCCAGGCGGTTTGCCCGCTCCCCTCGAACAACCAGTGGAGGTACCGCAGCGAGATGCGGTTTGCCGCCGCCACCGCTTCCAGCGTCAGGTCAGGATCATGCAGTCGCTGCCGGATCTTGGCCTTCACGGTCTCGAGCTGCGCACCTTTGTGGCTGATCTGATCGCCATTGCCCGATTGCGAGGCGACGATCATTGCGACGGCGGCATCGACCAGAGCATCGTAGCGCAGCGGGTTGTGCGTGTGATCCATCCTGACGAGGCTGCGGACATATCCGGCCAGAAGTTCGGAGCCCGGCTCGCCCGACTTGATCCACCTTGGCAGATTGCGCCACGACTGAGGCAGCCAGTCCTTGAGCCGATTCAAAGGCAATGCGACTGAAACCTTGCTCAACCGTTCCAGCACGGTGAACTGCATGTTCTGCGTGTTATCCCAGATGAAGATGTCGCCCGCATGCAGGACGGCTTCCTGGGCACCTAGCTTCATGTGCTCTTGCCCGGCTTCGACAAGCTGGATGATCAGGCGCTCCTGCGGATCAGGCTCGCGCACGATGTCGCCGCCGCGACGTTCTCCGCCGCATGGATCGCACTCACAGGAAATGACATTGAGGCTGCCAAGGGTGCGCGCTGAAATCCTTGCGTCGAAGTCGCCTTGCGAAGATCTGGTTGGCTGCCAGTAGCCGAACGTCGAGTTGAGCTGATCGACCCAAGCATCATACCGGCCGCGAGGATTGTTGTCCTGCGACGACCACGCGTACACTGCGGCCCCTTCGTCCATCGCCTGTCTCCCATGCCGACGCTTCTCTGCGGAGCGTTCAGCGGTGGCCAGTGTAAGACCAAATCGACGGTTCATGCCAATGCTATCTCGCGATTGCGCGACGATGCACGTGCACTTGCACGATTTGCAAAGCCGCAGACCGTTCAAAGCCAGTTTCGGGACCTGGACGTCTGCCCGATTCCCGGATTGAGCGTATTGGTTGGGTCGAGCGTGCGGTAGAAGGACACGACATTTTCCGGGGCTCTGTAATGGTGGCCAAAGTTGTGTTCGGCCGGGCACACGATACCCTCGGAGTCCAGTTGCTCGAGCAGATCGCTCTCAAAGAGCTTCGCATCCACTCCAGGCTTCAGCACAAAGTCGAGATGGAACACGTGGCAAAGGAAGTGCCCGTAGTCGGCGCGCATCAGCACCTGGTCCGCCAACTTCGGAGACAGGACGACCTGCCAATCCCGTCGACTGCGGGGCAGTGCACAGTCAATTGCAACAAGTGGCCCCGCCTTGCCTGCCAGCGCCGCAATTCTGACCGTTGCGCCCGCCGTGGCAAAGCGCAGTCGTTGCAGTGCTGCGGCCTCGTCCGGTGAGCAGGAGTGTACAACCATCGAGCCAACCGGAGCCGACATGAATTGCCTGCGGGCTTCTTCGATTCCCTCGTCTGCCACCGTCAGAAGGAGCAGGTGCTGATAGGCACTCACGATTGGCCGGATCGAAGCAGGCAACGGATGCGGAGCCATCTTGCCGATCGCCTGCAGCAACCTTTCCGATGGCGCTGCGTCAATTGGGGCAAATGCGCGATCGAACCATCGCTTTACCGCAAACAGCGCAGGCATCCGGCGTGCGCCCAGATACTTCACGGCAAGACAGATGTCGTTGCCGTGGCTGGCCGCGAGAGCCGCCGCATCACGATGCAGATATTCCGCGCTGATCGGAAGATGGCGGAAGGTGCCCAGCACCCTCCGGCGCAACTGCGCGAAATCAGCGGCCGAGTTGCTTGCCAGCAGGAACGTCATCACTTGGCGGGGTGCTGGAAACGTCTTTGTACGAACGGCAAGTACGATGATCTTGCCCGCGCAGCCAGAGGCTTCGAAAAGTTGACGGCTGTCGGCATTGTGGCGTGCTGGTGTCGGCTCATCGAGCGCCCGCACATGATTGGAATAACTTGCAGCAAGGGAGGCCTGCTCGCCGTCATCCGCTATCCGCTCCGGCGCCAGCATTCCGCGGTCAAGCAGGGCAAGAGCCTGTTCCGGGTCATCGCCGAGCGTGATGCCGAGATTGTTGACCAGTGCGAGCCGGCCGCTCTCGTCAATTCGACCGTACAGCGCGTGACGGGTAAAGGCCGGGCCGCGATTTACCAGCGCGCCGCCCGAATTGTTGCAGATCCCACCGACGACCGATGCACCAAGACACGTCGAACCGATGACGGAATGGGGAACCCTTCCAAATTCCGCAAGGACGCCTTCCAACTTCGTCAGAGTTGCGCCTGCCAGGGAAATGACCTGCCGCCCTTCACATATCGGTATGATGCCATCGATGCGGGAGGTGTTGATCACCACCACCGGTCGGTCATACTCCCCATATGGCGTCGATCCACCGGTGAGGCCGGTGTTGGCCGCTTGCAGGATAAGTATGCAATCCGCAGCGACACACGCCTGCGCTGCCCGCCACAACTCGACAAGCGTGGCGGGCCGGACGACGGCGACAACTGGCCCTCCACCGATGCGGTAGCCCTCGGTAAAGGCCCGCGCTGCGGCGATGTCGGTAATCACCTGCCGGCGCCCGACAATCGCGCGCAACTCGTCAACCAGCCGGGTACGTGAACCTGTCACGAGGGCGGGCTTCGCGCTCAGGGTTGGCTGGCGAGCCAGGCAGCCTCGGCGCCGTCCCAAGTGACAAGAGCCTTGGTCGGACCTCCCGGCATATCCACGAATTGCAGTGGGCCCAGGAATGTCATGTAGAACTCGCTGTCGACCGGAAAGTACGTCTTGCCATGGAATGCGCTGGTGGCTTCATAGCCATAGGCTGGCGCCTTGACGGTTTCCCCGCCTTCGGCCTCTCCCCCCCTTATCTCCATGCGGCCGCGGGTAAGGTAGTATTCGCCCGGACCGATATGGTGGTGGCTGGCGAAGGAAGACCCTGCCGGACAATCGAAAATGGCTGCCCATGAGCCAAGCTCAGGGGCAACGTTAAGCAGTTTCCACCGGATACCTCCGGCACTGAGTGAGGGCGGGAAATCGACCCAGGGGAGATCGTCGAGTTCCACGGCGCGGCAATTGATCGGTGCTGTAGCTTGCATCAGCTCATCCTCTTCCATCTTGTAATGTTGGCAGACCGGGTCAGACCATGCTGGCCAGACTTTGGGGGTTCAGGATCTCGATCCAGTAGCCGTCGGGGTCAGCGATGAAGGCCAGCCCTTTCATTCGCCCCTCTTCGGGGCGTTTGACGAAAGGAACTCCGAGATCGGCAAAGCGTCGGCAGGCCGCCGCAACATCGGGCACGGCAATCCCGATATGGCCAAAGCCACGCGGCTCACTGTTGCCATTGTGATAGACCGGTGCGGGCGTGCTTTCAGTGCCATGGTTGTGCGTCAGTTCGAGCACGGCCTTCTGCCTGAAGGCGTAAGTCGTGCGCTCCACTCGATCGATCGGCAGGGGTTCGTCGCCCTCCCGCACATATCCGAGGAAATAGAGCGAGAACGCTGCCTCGGGAAAATCGAGCTGCTGGATCAGCGTCATCCCCAGCACGCGGGTGTAGAAATCGAGTGACACCTGCGGATCGCGAATGCGCAGCATCGTCTGGTTGAATACGAAATCGCTGGTCTCGGGTGACGGCATCTGCGGCACGGTCGGCTCCTCACGGGACGAGCGCGCGCTCCAAGGCGGAGACGTGCTCTTACCCGCTCAGCACTACCACGCCTGTTCAAAGCCGCTTTCCTGTCAGTGCCAGCCGCCATGACAGATCATGCAGCGGGGCCATTCGTAGCCTGCTTGCACGGAATGCGAAGGCTGTTGGCGCTCACGCAAAAGCCTGTCGCGGCGCGCTCGGCTAACGACAACGCTGCAGAAAACGCACGCGATAATGAGGGGAGAGGCTATGATCATGACCACGAAACGACCACGCAACGGATTGATGGCCTGCGTTGCGACGCTGGCGCTTGCGGCGCCGGCGGCCATTCGGGCGCAGGAAGTGCCCCCCGTAGAAGACAAGGCCGACGGTGCCTATCATGACGGCGAGATCCTGGTCACTGCCCGCAAGCGTGCGGAAACGACACGCGAAATTCCGGAATCCATTTCGGTGATCGGAGCGGAAACGCTCGAACGCCAGGAAATCAACAATATCGACAAGGTGGGCCTTCGCGTAACCAACCTGAACCTCAGCACGCGCGCTGACGGCAATCCCAATGTCACCATCCGCGGGGTCGGCTCTTTCGGCAACACGCAGGGCGTCGGCTTCTTTATCGACGGTGTTCACATCCTGACCGATGCTTCGGCGGAATTCGGAGAGATAGAACGTCTGGAAGTTCTCAAGGGGCCGCAGGGAACGCTCTATGGAGGCTCCAACATCGGCGGTGCGATCCGGTTCATCACCAAGCGTCCCGAACTCGGCGATTTCTCCGGCACGGCCAAGGGCAAGATCGGCGAGCAGAACATGCGCAACCTGTCAGCCAGCGTGAATGTGCCGCTCGGGAGCATCGCGGCGCTGCGGTTGTTCGGCTACCGCAACCAGGATGATGGCTTCGTCTACGATAACAACCCCATCCGCCTGAACGGGCGTTCGAACATAACCGACAGCTACATCTGGCCGCTTCCACTGGTCGGTCCGGGGGTGAACTTCGTGCCCGATTCAGGCAATTCTGCCGAACGCTGGCGTAAGCATCCCAACGAGAAGACCGAATGGGGCGTGCGCGGGGCTCTGTACATTGAGCCATCCGACCGGCTGAACATCCTGATCTCGGCGCGGTACAACAAGATCGATACCGGCAACAACAACTGGCGAGCGGACGATCCGGATCTGCTGACCTATTCACCCGAACGCCACCTGACCTTTGCCGGACGCCTGCGTCGCCACACTTTTGGAATCAGCGGTGAAATCAATTACGACCTCGGCGGCGTTAAGCTCAATGCGCTGACCAGCTATACCGATGCGTTCCGCAAGGACACGACCGACCTTGACGTGTCGTCCGAGGTCGGGTTCGATCTCGTGCGTCCCGAACCGACAAAGTACTACACCAATGAATTGCGGCTGACTTCGGACACGGATGGGCCCTTCGAGTGGATCATCGGCGGATACTATTCGGTCTGGAAGAACGACTGGTCCAGCTATGCGAACTTCTACGGGACGACCGATGTGCTCTCGGCGGTGATCCCGCCATCGAATACGCTCAACATTCTCGACAACATCGTCGGCAACGCGGTCAGCGCCCCGACTTTCGACGAGGAAACGACCGTCCGCGTGCCATTCCCGTTCGAGAACCGGAAGCGAAAGAAGACTCATCTCGCCGGGTTCGGGACCGCCAGCTACAAGTTCGGCCAGTTCGAGCTGGGCCTGGGTCTGCGCATCGACAAGTGGACCTACGACACGCTGGACCGCAACGCTGGCCTTTATGGTACCGGGATTCCCTACCTGAAGCAGGGCGGGACCGAAGTGATGCCCAAGGCTTCGCTATCGTACTTCACTGAAGGCGGCACCCATATCTACGGCAACTACGCCAAAGGATACGAGCCGGGTGGCTTCAACCTTTACGATGCCGCCGGCACGCCCAAGCTCAATGCCTTCAGAAAAGAAACGGCTGACAACTACGAAGTGGGCTTCAAGACCCAGGCACTGGACCGTCGGCTCAATCTCAATGTTGCGGGATACTATATCAAGTACAAGGATCGCCAGTTCGAGTTGCAGCAACAGATCGCCATTGGTGGCGTGGTCGAGAACATCCTCAATGCTGGCAGTTCCGAACAGTACGGATTCGAGATCGATGCCAACTTCCGCGCAAACGACATCCTCACCCTCAGCGCAGGCTTCGGGCGGGTCTGGGCGGAGTTCGGGCCGGGCAGTCTGGTCAACGATGTCAACAGCCAGCCGAGCGATGTGAGCGGGAAGACCCCGCCATGGATTTCGGACTACAGCTTCAACGTCGCAGCAGACATGCGCGTGCCGCTGGGCGGCGATTACGAGCTTGCCGGGACAGTCGAATACATCGGCAAGGGCCCGTACTGGTTCAATCAGGAGAATACGGCACGGCATCCCGGATACGAGATCACCAACGTCTCAATCGGGGTCGAGAATCCGGGCTGGAGTCTTCGCCTCAACGTCGAGAACCTGTTCGATACCGGCTATTACAGCGATGGCTCAATCTGGCCGGGCGACGCCGTGCCAGGCGCAAGGCGGGACGTTGTGATTGGAACGTTAGGGCAGCCTCGGCTCATTACCCTGACGGGAACGGTGAAGTTCTAGAACCGTCGCGAGGATGCTGGTTGGCAAGCTCGCCACAGCGGGATCAACCAGCATCCTTGCGCTGAGAATGCCGTATCGCCGCCATGCTAGGAACAGGCCCAGCTCAGCGCACCAACGCCATTCATCTGTTTCACCAGTCCCGCCACGTCATGCGCGGGCACAGGGCGGCTGATGAGGTAGCCTTGGATGAGGTCGCAACCCTCGCGGCGCAGGGCATCCATTGTCGCTTCCAGTTCGACGCCCTCGGCCAGTGTGCGGCTGAGCGCGACCAGATCCTGCGCGTCGTCCGGTTCGAAAACTACGACCCAACCTGCTCTTAGGCCGGTTTGGGAGCAAAAACCGTGCGCCGCCAGGTGAACTCGCGCAAGCCGTCGAGGCCATTTTCTACGCCAAGGCCGGATTGCTTTGCTCCCGCGAACGGGATGTGCGGGCCATTCTGCAGGTTGTCGTTGATCCAAACTGTGCCGGTTTCGAGGCGGTTGGCTATTTCGATGCCAAGCGCAACATCACTGGTCCATACGGCACCGGCAAGGCCATACTCGGACGCATTGGCTCGCGTGATAACGTCGTCCATATCGGTGTATCGCAATAGTGGCAGGACTGGGCCGAACGCCTCTTCCTGCACAACTGCCGCCTCTTCGGGAGGATTGTCGACGAGCGTGAGTGGGATGAAATACCCCGCCGCGCCTATTGGCGCTGGCCCTTCAATGATCGTCAGACCCTGCGCGCGAGCACCGGCGATCAGTGCCTGCACCCGGTCATATTGAGGCTTGTTCTGGACGGGGCCGAACATCACGCCCGGTGCGCTGCCATCACCCACTGTGTTTGCCCGGACCAGTTCTGCTAGTTCGTCGCGCATCGCATCGTAGATGGCATCGTGCACGTAGAGCCGTTTGGTAGCGATGCAGACCTGGGCGCTGTTGTAGAACGCGCCGAAAAACAGCTTCCGGGCCACAGCTTTGACATCGACATCAGGCAGGACGATCGCGGCATCGTTGCCGCCCAGTTCAAGTGTTACGCGCTTGAGGTCAAGTGCAGCAGCTTCCATCACCCGCTTGCCGGTGGCAGTCGATCCGGTGAAACTGATCTTCGCAAAGCCCGGATGCGCAGTCATCATCGGGCCCAGATCGTTCTCACCATTGATGACGTTGAACACGCCGGCAGGCAGTATGTCGCGCCAGATTTCTGCCAGCTTCAACGTGCACAACGGGGTGAATGGAGAGGGCTTCAGGACCATCGTGTTGCCGCTGATCAGAGCCGGTGCGATCTTCCAGATGGCAAGAAGAAAAGGGAAGTTCCACGGGACGATGCCTGCAACCACGCCCAGCGGCTCATGCCGGACATAGACTGTGCGCGCCGGGGAATCCTCAACCGTCTCGTCCGCGAGAGTCTGACGTGCCACCGCCTTGATCCAGTGGATGCCAAGGTCGATTTCTCCCCGTGCCATTGCAAGCGGTCGGCCCTGTTCTCGCACGAACAGCTGGGCAAGCGCGGCGGCGTGCGGTTCCAGCGCCTTCGCGGCGGCCAGCAGCAACGCGCGCCGTCCGTCCCACCCAAGCGCTTTCCAGGCGGGGAATGCCGCCTGGGCTGCGGTGACTGCAGCGTCGAGTTCTGCTTGCTGCGCCAGCGGGGCACGAGCAAATGCCAGCCCGGTGGCGGGATTTATCACGTCCATTTCCCGCTCGGTGCGGATCTCCCTGCCATTGATGGTCAAGGTGAAATCCGAATCAAAATCCATCACTGGCTTCTCCCGTCTTGCCCGGTTTTCAAACCAACAGGGCGCTATATCGAATGTCATTAGATAATTGACAACGCAAGGGGCATCGTGCTTCGTTCGGGCCATCGGCATGCAGTTGACTGTCGGAAACCTCGCCTTCGCAGACGCCCGACCTATGGACGGCAGGAAGCTTGCAAAGGCCGCGCCAGGTCTGTGATGCATCGGGAGAGAATTAGATGATTGAAGGTGGATGCAACTGCGGCAAGATTCGCTATTCCAGCGAGGCCAAGCCGATCGCGGTGGCGCAATGCCATTGTCGGAACTGTCAGCGGCAATCGGGCAGTGCGTTTTCGGTAAACCTGCTCTTCCCAGCGGCGACACTTTTGGTCTCGGGCGAGCCTGCAGCCTATGAAGATACCGACACCGAATCTGGCAATGCCGTCGTGCGAAAGTTCTGCAGCACGTGCGGTTCACCGCTGTTTTCTGAAACGCGCAGCAATCCTGCGCTGATCATCGTCAAGGCGGGCACGCTGGACAATCCCGGTGCATTCAAACCAGGCATCAGCGTGTGGACGGATTCACAGATGCCATGGGTAGAACTGCCGGCCGGGCAAACCACCTTTCCCCGCAATGCAGGCTGACCCGATTTCGGTTCAGTTCACGCCAGCGATGTGATCGCGCGCGGCTGCGAGGATATGCGGCGAGACTAGTTCTATTGCGCCCTCGGCTTGCAAAGCATCAAGCTCCGCATCGTGCAGTCCTAGCCACTCGGCAAGCGCCTCGCGAGTCTGCTCCCCTGCCAGTGGGGCGGGGCGCCCTGGCGGCGGCGCCATGTCGAAACTCAAGGCAACAAAGCTTTCCCCCATGACCGTTTCGCGCATCCACGGGTGACCTTCGCTGCGGAAGAAGCCCCGTTCGCGGTAAAGCGGGTGACCGGGCAGTTCGGCAAGGCGCAGCATCGGAGCAGCGGGAATGCCCTGCGCCTGCAGCAACTGCGCTGCCGCATGTGGTTCGTGTTGCGCTACCCAGCGAGCGACATGGGCGTCGATCCGTGGCTTTGCGGAAAGGCGTTCCGCTGGGGAATCAAGTTGGCAAGGATCTGGAAAATCGATGAGTTTGGCGAGCGCGAGCCAGTCCGCTGTCGACCGGACGGTGATGACAAGCCACTGGTCGTCCCCTCTGGCGGGGTAAACACCCCATGGCGCATCGCGCTCGCCCCCAATCTCGCCGGTTTCAATGGCCTCGGCAAAATGCGCGAGCATCACTTCGGCTTGTGATACGCAGGATAGCCCACCCTTACCGGTACGCAGGCGTCGTATCAGCAGAGCAACCACGCCAAGCGCGCAGATCCGCCCTGCAACATGATCTGGATAGACGGTTATGGCATCGCTGAAGCTCTCAGGATCGTCCGGGTAGCGCCAGGCCAGCGTCAGTCCCGTTGCCGCACGCACCAGGGGGCCATAGCCCATCCGTCCACTCCAAGGCCCGCTGTCGCCGAAGGCTGAGCTTTCCGAAAGCACTATACGCGGATTAGCGTCGCGCAGCACTTCACGACCCAGGCCAAGTTTCTCGAGCGTGCCTGGCTTGAAGTTCGAGCACACAATGTCAGCCTGCCTGACCAGATCGAGGAACAGCTCCCTGCCCCTCTTGGAGCGAAGGTCCAACCCGACGCTGCGCTTGTTGCGGTGGCCCGCGCCGAAGCTGACCGACATGCCGTGCTTGAGGTAGGATTGGCGGCTGCCATCAGGAAAGGCGTTGCTTTCGATCTTGAGCACATCGGCTCCGTAATCGCCCAGCAGGCGTGCCTGCTCTGCCCCAACGACGATAACGCCAAGGTCCAGCACTCTGAGCCCGGCGAAGGGCAGGTGCGGCGACGTAACCTCCTGCACAGGACCGAACGCACTGGCCGAAACATCGCAGACAGGGCCCATGCGGGCACCGTCAATCGTCAGCACTCCATTGGGAACGCGGCGACCGTCTGTGGTTTCAGCCACCGACTGCCGCGCCTTGGCATGGTCAGACGCGATGAATTCCGCGATCGTCCGCAGACCTGAAATTGGCACCCCGTGGGCCTGCCCTTCTCGCTCGAGGTCTTCACGCAAGCGATCTGAGAAGAACGCGGCGAGCGCCGGGTTGAGATCGGGCGACGCGTAGCGGTGCGCCATCGCATCGAATTCGGGAGCAGCGAACTTTGCAGGTCGCCCCATCCATTCAAACATGCCGCGCCACTGCCGCTTGGCCAGCAGGCAAATGCGGACATAGCCATCGGCACATTGGAATATGGGGTACTGGAAACCTTTACGAGGACGACCCTGATCAAGCAGGCCCACCGGCTTGCCCAAAGTCGCGCTACCGTTGATGCCAAAGCCGGGGTCCAGCGCCTGCACAGCGCCTTCGAGCGCGGAAAAATCGAAGTGTGCTCCCCGCCCGCTGCCTAAAGCGCGATAGAGCGCACTGGCGAGGGCAAAGGCCGCCTGCGCTGCGGCACTTTCGTAGGCGAGGTTTCCGGGAGGAAGCAGCGGTGCACGCCCACGAATTCCCGATCGAGAGAGCATTGCCGACATTGCATCGAGCACCGGGCCGGTGGCTTGCCAGTCTGACCAGCTGTTTCCGTTGCCGAAATCGCTTACTGCCATCGAGACGAGATCAGGACGATCTTCGCGCACCTGGGCCAGATCGGGCCAGTGGGCGGCGGAGACGATCACGACATGCGCCTGTCGCGCCGCCGCAATGGCGGAGCCCGACGAGGCACTCTCCGCCTCGCCAAAGCGATCCACGCGGGCACCAAGATCCGCAAGATGCCGACCGATTGCCGCAAGCGGACCAGTGACCGTCTCGAAAACGCGGATGCCCTGCAGCGGGCGCTCGACCTGATTGTTGTTCATCGCACGCGCCGATACATCTGCCTCACGTAGGCGTCAGCCTGGCATAAAACCATCGAGAACGCCGTAATAGGTAGCGATCGACGCTTCGAGGCCGGAATAGACGCAAGTGTCGAGTGCACCGGTTGCAAGCCCGGCATGACTGATTTCGGCTGCGCGGAAGTCCTCGTTGCCAAAGACGTTGAGGACCATCTCGTAAGACCGGGCATAGAGTTCCTCGGCTTTCGGATTGTCCGGCACGCTGCGGGTCAGCATATGGTATTCGACGGTGGTGTGATCGGCAGCGCGCGGGTGGAGCAGCATCACGGAAATGTACCAGGGGCTGGTTATAACCACGCAATTGGGGAACATGTTGTAGACCGTGGTCACGGTCTTGTGGATGTTCTCGCCAGGCAGGGCCAGGTCATCGGGCGTGAAGTTTGCCTTCCCCGAAATCTGACGGATCGTGGGCCCGAGCAGGTCGACCACGTTGGGAACATCTGCAAACATCGGCCCCACGGTCTGCGCGTGTAGGCGCTGGACGTGATAGCCTTCAAGGAAGGGTTCGAGCACAAGCTTCCAGTTCGCCGCAATCTCGAACCGCTTGCGCCCATAGACATGGAGGCGCGGAAGATCGAGCGCCTCGAGATCCTCGGCCAGTTCCGGCACCAGCGGTGAAAAGTCAGGCTCTGCATTGCGGTCAAGCATGACCCAGATGATGCCGCCATGTTCGCGCGAAGGGAGCTCGACGAGATTGCGCGAGGACTTGTCGAGGCCAACGAACGTTTCAGGCCGCGCGACCGCAAGGAGTTTCCCATCCAGCCCGAACGTCCATGCGTGGTAAGGGCAGGTCATCCGCGCTGCCTTCATCGGCTCGCAGGTTTCCAGCAGTTTGGCACCTTTGTGCTGGCAGGCGTTGAGGAAAACGTGGGCCTGGCCCTGCTTGTCGCGCGATATGATCAGCGGGATGCCGAGCGCGTCATGTCCCATCGCAGTGCCGTTTTCCGCAATAAGAGCCGAAACCGCAAGCGGCACGGCGCGCGCTCGGAAAAGGTGCTGCTGCTCAAGGGCAAAGCGTTCGGCCGACGTGAACATCGACGCAGGCGTCTGGAAATCGATCTGCGGCACCTCTGCCTCATCGTGCCGGGCAATGCGCTGCATCGCGGCACGCTGGCCCGTGCTGAGCATGTCGAAGGTTTGCACCAGAGGCAATGCGGCTGCCTCCGCGGTCTTCGCGGGCGCGTTCATCGGGAGTGATCCTCTTCCTAACCAGATTCGTGATTGGGGTAACATCGGCTATATCTATTGCCAATAGATTTTATTGCAAAAGCGCTCTCGCAATGCCAAATCTTTGTTGATTAGATTTATCTGTTGGGAGAGATCATGAACGCACCATCCGTCGAACTCGTGCGCATTGCCGAGCCTGATCGCCTTTTCATCGGCGGACGCTGGATAGATGTCGAAGGCACGGACCGGCTGCGCCCGGTCAACCCCGCCACCGAAGCCGCCTTGCCCGATGTCGCCGCAGCAGGCCCTGCGGAAGTGGAACGTGCGGTGGCAGCCGCGCGCGCCGCGTTCGATCGCGGACCGTGGCCGCGCATGGCCCCATCTGAACGCGCCGCTGCAATGCGCCGCCTGTCCGCCGCTCTGCAAAGGCGCGCCACGACCGCAGATAGCTGCTGGCTGGCGCAGGTCGGCGTTCCTGTCTGGATGTCTCGCGGAGCAAGCGCGGGAGCAGCCGGATTGCTCGACATGTATGCTGCGATGGCCGAGACCTACCCCTTCGAGCGGATCGGTCCGGCGCAGGGCATCGCCTGCGACACCGCCGTTGTCGTGCGCGAGGCCGTAGGTGTAGTCGCCGCGATCGCACCGTGGAACGGACCGCTTGCCTCGTTGCTGGTCAAGCTCGCGCCTGCCCTTGCTGCAGGGTGCACCGTCATACTGAAGCCCGCGCCGGAAACCCCCTTGGAGGCTTTCGTTCTGGCCGAGGCCGCTGAGGAGGCAGACCTTCCGCCCGGCGTGATCAACCTGCTCCCCGCCGATCGCGAGGCTTCCGATTTGCTGGTGCATCACCCGGGCGTCGACAAGGTGGCCTTTACCGGATCGACCGGAGTCGGCCTTCATATCGCCCAAGTCTGTGCCAGCCGGATGGCACGATACACGATGGAACTCGGTGGCAAGTCGGCAGCCATCGTGCTTGATGACTATGATCCCGCAGAGCTCGGCCCGGCACTTGCGCCGCTCGTCACGATGCTCTGCGGGCAGGCCTGCATCAACTTCAGCCGCATCCTCGTCCCCCGCGCGCGCTATGATGCCTACGTCGAGAGTCTGGCATCCGCGATGCAGGCAGTGACCGTGGGCGATCCTGAGGACACCGCGACGATGATGGGGCCGCTCGCCATGGAGCGACATCGTGACAAGGTGTTTTCCTACATCGAACGCGGACGAGCCGAAGGAGCGCGCATTGCAACCGGAGGTGGGCGTCCGGCAGGGATGCGACGCGGCTATTTCATCGAGCCGACCGTTTTTGCCGATGCCTCGAACTCCATGACGATCGCACAGGAAGAAATCTTCGGCCCGGTTACTGCGGTGATCCCTTATGCCAGCGAGGAGGAAGCCATCGCCATCGCCAATGCCAGCGAGTTCGGCCTTTCCGGCGGGGTATATACGCAGGACACCGACCGCGCCTATGCCATCGCCCGCGCGATCCGTACCGGGACCTTTACCCAGAACGGGCGCGAGTTCGACCTAACCCACCCATTCGGTGGCTTCAAGAAGTCCGGCGTCGGCCGCGAGGGTGGCGTGGAAGGGCTGGAAGCATTCTGCGAGACGAAGAGCGTGTTCCTGCCGCGCGTGCCGACCTGCCTGCAGGTCGGCTGAAAGTGCGATGGGGGCTGATATCCCAACCGGACCCAGCCCCCTCGCCCTATAACACCTTGTTTGCAAAGATAGCCGAACTCACTGTCGGGGCTCCCGGTCCGCCGGCGAGAAGACAGGTTCGCGCACCAGAAACAGGATTGGCGCTTTCTCCCCGCAGCTGGCGCACGGCTTCGATGGGCAGGCCAATACCGTGAATGAAGCCCTGCGCGAGATTGCCACCTGCGGTATTCACCGGAAGCTTCCCGCCCTGCGCAATCAGGTTGTCAAAGCGGATCACTTCGGCTGCGTTCTCATAAGTGCAGAAGCCATGGTCGATAAGCGACATCACGCCCTGCGCATCGAAGTTCTCGTAGAGCTGAACACAATCGATGTCGGCAGGCGAGAGGCCGGTCTGCCGATAGAGATCGCGCGCCACGGGCCGGAAGCCGCCCGTGGCGTATAGGTCGTCCGCATCGTTCTCCAGCAGATCGCCCCAGCCTGCTTCAGTCCCCTGCGCGCAGCCCAGAAGGTAGACGGGCGGCTTCGCAAGGTCCTGCGCCTGTTCCGCCGAAACCAGCAGCAACGCACCGGCACCGTCGTTCTCGCGACTGCAATCGAACAGACGGAACGGTTCGGCGATCCATCGGCTCGTGTGCAGGGCCGCGATGTCGAAGTCCTGGCCGAAGCCCACCGCCTCGGGATTGTTGCGCGCATGGTGGTATGAGGCGCGAACCAGATCCTCGACGATCGATTGCGACACGCCGTAGTGCTTGAATAGTCGCTGTGCACGGATCGCGCACATTTGCGCGGGCGACACCAGACCGGCGGCCAGAAGATGATCGTTGAGATGGTGCGCCATCACGGCAGCCGACATGCGCCCGCTCGCCCCTTCGGCGAGCGCGCGGAACACGATGACCGCCTTGGCCTGCCCGCTGATGATTGCACTGGCAGCAAGGCCGAAAGCACCGGCAATGCCACCGCCGCCGCCGCCGAATACAGAAGCCGACCACGCAAGGCGGCGCGTGCCAAGATCCCCCATCAGCCGCACCGGCTCGTTCTTGTCGTCACCATAAGAGACGAAGCCGTCCACTTCGGCAGGATTCAATCCTGCTTCCAGGCAGGCGTCGAGTATTGCTTCGACCAGAAGGCTGCGCTCTGGCAGCGGCGATGCCCCACGCTTGAACTGGCGGAGGCCCACACCGGCAACTGCCGTCGTCCCGTAAAGCGGATGGGTCATGCCGCGCGACTCCAGATGATCGTGGGGATGGCATCATCACCAACGCGGGTCCTGTCGATCCGACCTACCACCGCCTCGCCAATGGCGGGGTCATCTGGCGAAGGGTCATCCATCCGGCCCATCAGGCGAATGCCGCAATCTTCAATTTCGGCGACGATGCTGACATAGGGCAGATCGAGCGCCTCGGTCAGGGCGAAGCGATGCCAAGTGCGGGTCCACGAATAGACCGTGGCGCGCAACGGCCTCTCCTCCCACACCATCCCGATCGAGCCACAGGTGGAGCAGCGGTGCCCGGCAGGCCAGAGCCAGCGCCTGCAGGACGCACAACGCGGCAGTTGCAGCTGTCCTGCTTCGAGGCTCTGCCAATAGGGCGCATCCGCGCCGTCAAGGCGATGGTTCATGATGCTGCGTTCACCGAAACCGGCAGCGCCTCGAGCGCCATCACCGTGCCGGTACGGAAGGGGCGCGGCTTGTCTGCCGCGAGGCTGAACGACTGCACGCGCTTGAACCACTCCTCGGTCAGCACCTTGATCTCGGCACGGCCGAGGACATGGCCGATGCAAAGGTGCGGGCCCGTGGAAAAGGTCACGTGCGCCACCTTCTTGCGATCGATGTCGAGCACGTGGGGCTGATCGAACTTGCGATCGTCACGGCTTCCGATGGGCAGCAGGTTCAATACCATGTCGCCTTCACGGAACGGAACGCCCATGAGGTCGATGTCCTTCACCACGAGGCGCGGCGTATTGACCACGCCGAACATGCGCACCGCCTCGTCGGCGAAAGCACCCGAGAGACCTTCTGCGTCGGCCATGAGTCGGGCCTGCAGATCGGGCATCTGTGCAAGTTGCTGATAGGCAAAGCCGGTCACGTTGGTGACCGTGTCCATGCCGCCGAGGAACAGCACGAAGCTCATCGCCAGGATTTCGTCCTCGCTCATCGTGCGCCCGCCACCCATGTCTGCCTGGATGAAATGGCTCATGAGCTTGTCGTCCGGCGTACTGCGCTTCTCGTCTATCAACGCCTTCATGACGCCCAGAATCTGGCCGCTCAGAGCCTCTATCTGCGCGGCATCGTTCTGGTTCTCAAAGAACCGCTCGGCAAGATCACGGAACTCATGCAGGCGCGAAAGATCCATGCCCATCAGTTCCATGAAAACGCTGACGGGGAAAACCTTGGCGACATCGGCCATGAAGTCGAACGTGCCCTTCTGCAGGGCCGCGTCGATGATTTCACCAGCCCATGCGCGCAGACGCGGCTCCATCGCCTTTACCGCTACTGGGCCGAACATCGGCGCCATGGCGCGTCGGTACGGCAGATTTTCTGGCGGATCCAGGCTGAGCGGAATGAAGAACGGCGGATTGGGCACGCGTGGAATCTGCATCTCGCGCACCGAGAAATGTTCCGGGTCCGTCGCGATGGCAGATATGGCGTCCATGCGCTGCACCATCCAGTGTCCGCCATTCTGCGGGGCCCAAAAGACGTCCGGCGCATCGGCGATTGCGGCAGAATAGGTCTGGTGAACATCGCTGCCTACGCGCGCGTCCGCATAGATATCGAAATCAAACACGAGATGGGCGGGAACATGCGGCGGGATCACTCGCAGCTGGCTTGGTGCTTTGGTCATGGGTTCCTCGGAGTTCTGCGTTCAACGAACCTTGGGCAGGCGCAGGTGCGCATCTGCGTAGAGTTCGCGAACTGCGGGCTTGGACAGCTTGCCCGTGGCGAGCCGGGGCAGCGGATCGGCGGAAAACGCCACGTAGCGTGGCACTTTGTAGTTGGAGAGGTTGGCGTCGCAGTGAGCGATGAGCGCAGCAACATCGACTTCTGCGTCGCCGTGATAGACGACGAGCGGAGTTTCGCCGAACTTGGGGTCCGGCGCTGCAATGGCCAATGCCTCGCGTATGCCGGGAAATTCGCAGACCACGCGCTCCACTTCGGCGGCGGAGATATTCAGCCCACCGGAAATGATGAGGTCCTTCAAACGATCAACGAAGGTCAGCAGTCCGTTCTCGTCGAGTACGCCGATATCGCCGGACCAAAGCCAGCCGTCTCGCAGGGCCCTCGCCGTCTCTTCGGGGTTGCGCCAGTAGCCGATCATCATGCCGGGCGAGCGCATCAGGATCTCGCCCTGTTCGCCTGGCGCGCAGTCGCTGCCATCGGGGCGGACCACGCGAATGTCGATGAATGCACCGCCCCAACCGCACTTTTCCGGCATGTCTATGGCAAGATGTGCAGGCATGATCGTGGCGTTGCCGCCCACTTCGGTCTGGCCGTAGATTTGGCGGATCACGATGCCCTTGGCCCGGTAGGTTTCCAGCAATTGCCGACTCACCCGTGCGCCGCCTGCGGTGACGAGCTTCAGCGACGAAAGATCTGCATTCGCGAATTCGGGCCGCGCCGCGATGAACTCGAAGAACGCGGGTACGGCGGCGAAACAGGTGATGCGTTCGCGCTGGATCAGATCAAGCGCGCGCGCCGGATCGAACTGCGGCTCCATGTAGAGCGTGCATCCGGCGATCGTGTAGTGCACCAGCTGCACGAATCCCGCAGAGGTATTGAGCGGGGCCATCGTGATGACTTTGGACCCGGCCGGCGCGGATGGCTCTTCGATCGACCAGTTGGCGGCATAGGCGGTCATCGTCCGGTTGGTGAAGACAACCCCCTTCGGCTTGGCCGTGGAGCCCGAGGTGGCGATGATGACGACGGGCCAATCGGGTTCGGGATCGTAGGCAGCCGTCGCGCGATCCCCTTCACGCAGGCCCTCGACCATCGACATGTCGCGTGGGGAGACCCCCGCCTCGCGCACAGCGGCAACCTGATCCGGCCCGGCGAAGACAAGACGCGGTTCGGTCGTTTCCAGCAACTCGGCGATCTCGCGCGGTTTGTAGCGGAAATTGATAGGGCTCGCGATCGCACCGGCACGAATCGTGCCGAAGATCAGGGCAACATAGGCAAGGCTGTTGGTGGAGCAGATGGCCACGCGATCGCCAGGCTCGACGCCCGCCCCCACAAGCATCGCCGCCACGCGATCGGACCAGTCCTGTAGCGTACGATAACTGAGAACTTCGCCGGCAAGCACGACGGCAGGCTGATCCCCCCGCATGCGGGCCCACCATGCGATGGCGCTGGACACTGTCTGCGACATGATCTCCCTTTCCCCGAAGCCGGTCCTCGCCAGCTTTCTCTAGCGTCGGTGCTCACGCTAATGGCGAATAAACCTAATGACAATAGATTTTCTAACCGAGCGCTTAAACACCCTTGCACAAAGCGCTCGGTGGTGGCAACCTATTGCCATTAGATAGACCGTCGCCAAAGCGGTCACCGAGGTGAGAGGAACGAGTGGAAAGCTTTGACTACGTCATTGCAGGAGCCGGAGCAGCAGGATGCGTGCTGGCAAACCGCTTGTCTGCCGATCTGCGAATTCGGGTCTGCCTGGTCGAAGCCGGCCCGCGCGACACTCACCCTTTTATCGCCATGCCAAAGGGCCTTGCCAAAGTCATGGCTGACCCGAAACACTTGTGGGCCTACGCCAGCCAGCCGGACGCGTGCACCGGCGGTGAGTCCGAAACCTGGGTGCGCGGGCGGGTGCTTGGCGGATCGAGTTCGATCAACGGCATGATGTACGTGCGCGGTCAGCCTGCAGACTTCGACGCCCTCGCAGAGCTGACGAGCAGCGACTGGAGCTGGGCCGAAATCGGACCGGCCTATGCTGCCCTGGAGAATCACGAACTGGGCCCGGGCGAGATGCGCGGCAACAGCGGTCCGCTGCGTGTCTCCATGCCAACCATCCGCGATGCATTGTCCGAAGCGCAGATCGCTGCTGGTGAGGCAATCGGCCTTCCGCGCAAGGTAGACGTCAACTGTCCGGACAACGGCGATGGCATCGGCCTGACGCCGCGCACCATCTACAAGGGCAAGCGGCAAAGTGCGGCAACTGCATTTCTCCGACCGGCTGAAAGTCGTCCAAACCTGACCGTACTGACCGACGCCACTGTCGATCGCGTGATTTTCGACGGCGCGCGCGCGCGAGGGGTAGAGATCATGCAAAGCGGCCTGCGCAGCATGGTGCCTTGCCACGGCGAGGTGATCCTGTGCGGGGGCGCGATGGCGAGCCCGGCGATCCTTGAGCGATCAGGGATAGGACGACCCGAGGTGCTGGCCGCCATCGGCGTGCCGCTGGTGCACGCTAGCCCGGAAGTGGGCGAGAACCTGATCGAGCACCGGGGCCTGATCGTGCAGTGGAAGCTGCGCAAGGACGTGTCGCAGAACAAGCAATTCAAAGGCTGGCGCCTGCTGCGCTCGGTCCTGCAGTATTACCTGACGCGTACCGGCCCGATGTCGTCGGCTGCATATGAACTTGGTGCCTGGTTCCGCACCATGCCGGGCCTCAACCGGCCTGACGCGCAGATGCTGATTGCTCCGTTCTCGTTTGATTTTGCCAAGAACCGGCAGGACGTGGAACGCTTTCCCGGAATGCACGTGGTCGTCTATCCCCTGCGTCCCACATCGCGCGGATCAATCCACGCGACGACAGGCGATCCCGATACGGCTGCAACTTTTCAGCCCAATTACCGCGCCAACGAGGCAGACCGGAGCGCGATGATCAACGCCGTACGCATGGTCCGGCGCTGGGCCGAACAGCCCTCGCTTGCAGAACTGATCGAGGAAGAGACGATGCCCGGCCCGGCGTTTGCCAGCGATGCCGATATCCTCGCGGCTTACGACCGCTTCGGCACTTGTGGATACCACGCCGTGGGATCCTGCCGGATGGGCAAGGACCCGGCGTCGGTAGTCGATCCGGCAACGCGCGTCCGCGGGGTCGAGGCGCTGAGGATCGTCGATACCTCGATCATGCCGATCATCCCGGCGGGCAACACCCAGGGGCCGACAATGGCCATGGCGTGGCGCGCAGCCGATCTGATCCTTCAAGACCGACTGGCTCGCGCAGCCTGAACACGAGGCATCAACCCGAAGGTACCAACCACGCCCTAAAATCTACTTTTGTTAGTTATCAATCAGCGATTGCCCGATGAGGCCATCATCAAGAACACTGGGGAGGAATTGAGATGAAATACGGAAATGCACTGCTTGCCCTGAAGCTTGGAACGGCCATGGGTTCAACGCTCATGCTGGTTCATGCAGTTCCAGCGCTTGCAGCTGATGAACCGCAACCCGCAGCCAGTGCCGCTGCAGAAGCGGACGCAGCCACGACCGAAGAGATCGTCGTGAGCGCGCGTCGCCGCGCCGAACGCCTGATCGACGCGCCCGTGGCGATCACTGCCGTGACCGGCGACACGCTGAGCCAGTATCAGGCGACCCGCGTTTCGGACATCGCAACGCTGGTGCCTTCGCTGATCGCGGGGAAAGCCGCCTCGGGTTCCTCGGCCAGCGTGTTCCTGCGCGGCGTCGGCTCGACCGCGCTGAGCGCCGGGTTCGACCAGTCGGTCTCGTTCGTGATCGACAACATCGCCATGAGCCGCGGCCGCGAGATCAGCCTGCCACAATTCGACATCAAGGGCGTGGAAGTGCTCAAGGGACCGCAGGCCCTGTTCTTTGGCAAGAACACGACCGGCGGCCTGATCAGCGTGACCAGCAACGGTCCGACCGACGAATTCCATGCAGGGATCAAGGGCGGTTACGGGTTCAAGGCGCGCGAGCGCTATGTGGAGGCCTTCGTATCCGGGCCTGTTTCCGACACCGTTCGCGCCCGCCTGGCCGGTCGCTATTCCAAAAGCGACGGTGCCTTCGTGAACACGGCTGCGGCCAGCTACACCAACTACATCCCGGGCCAGTTCCGCACGCGCAATTCTGATCGGCGCGGTTTTGCAGAAAGCTATGGCCTGCGAGGCACTGTCGATGCGCAGGTCTCCGACGGCTTCAAGATCGAACTCAAGGCCGGCCTCAGCAGCGTGGTCGATGGCGGGCCCACGGACACGCTGGAGCGCATCTGCGGCGGCGGGCGGACAACACCCCTGCCCTCCACGCTCGCTCCAGGCGCAGTCTTCCCGACCAGCCCCAACACAGATTGCCGCATCGACGGACGCGCCGACAGCTCTGCCATCCCGGTTCAGGTGGCAACAACCGGCTATCGCTTTGCCCGTGACGGCAAGCTCTATGCAGACTTCAAGTCGCAGTTCGTGGCCCTCACCGGGACCATCGAAAGCGATCCTTTTGATGTCACCTCGGTAAGCGGCTACTATCACTTCAGGCAGACCGACCTGAACAACGTGAGCGGCGAGTCCTACCCCGCCGGATTCTCGCAGTATGCCGACTTCGAGCAGTTCTCGGAGGAGTTGCGCTTCCAGTCAAAGTTTGACGGTCCGTTCAACATCCTGTTCGGCGCGTTCTACGCCCACGGCAAGTTCGTCTTCAATACCGATGCCTACATCGCGCCGCTGCCGCTCGATCCGATCAACAACACCTACACCACCTTCAAGCGCGACAATGGCTTTACCACCGACTCGCTCTCGTTCTTTGCCGAAGGAACGCTGAACCTCTCGCAGCAACTCGAACTTTCGGGCGGGGCACGCTACAGCAAGGAAAGCCGCAAGAGCTACCAGCGCTCCTTGCCTGCGCACATCGGGTTCGCCGCAGCCTTCCCGGGCGGAATTGCCCTCAACGACAAATATGACGAAGGCAACCTCTCGCCGCAGGTTACCCTGCGCTACAAGCCCTCCACCGACCTGACTCTCTATGCCGCCTACAAGCAGGGCTTCAAGGCGGGGGGCTTCAACATCTCGCAGGTCCTGACGCCGGTTTCGAATGTCGCGGCAGGCCGCTACAAGTCTGAAACTGCTGAAGGCGCCGAAATCGGTCTGCGCGCCCTGCTGCTCGATCGTCGCCTGAGCTTCAATCTGACGGCCTATCACTATGACTATTCTGACCTGCAGGTGCAGTTCTTCGATCCGACCACCGTATCGCTGACAGCGGGCAATGCAGGCAAGCTGCGCACCCAGGGCGTCGAGGCCGATCTCAACTTGCGCGTTCCGGGCATCGATGGGCTGAGCCTGCGCGGTGCAGCGGCCTACAACGATGCAAAATATCGTGACTTCATCGGTCAGTGCTATCCCGGCCAGACCATTGCCAACGGGTGCAACCTGCTGCCTGCAGGCGGCGTATTCAATGGCCAGAACTACAGTGGCCGTACTCCGCCGAAGGCCCCGCACTTTGCCGGACGGGCTGGCTTCACTTACGAAGCACCGATCGGCGAGACGATGTCACTGCGGATGAATGGCGACGTCAGCTATACCTCGAAGTACAACTTCACCGACGCGCTTCGTCCCGACGCCTTCCAGAAGGGTTTTGCCAAGGTCGACGCCTCGGTGAGCTTGTCGGGCAAGGACGATCTCTGGACTGTCTCGGTGATCGGCCGGAACCTGACCAACCGTCTTGTCGTCACTGCTGCGAATGACATTCCGTTCGTGGGCGGCACCGGCACAGGGACGACGAGCGGCACTTTGGCCGACATGTCGGCATTCGTTGACAACCCGCGGGAAATCTTCGTGGAAGTTGGCTTCAAGTTCTGACCTGCCGCAAATCAACAAGGGCGCGCCAGGCGGCGCGCCCTTCGTTGTTCGGCAGATCAGCCCTTGCCGTAACGTACCCGCAAGCCATCGAGAATGACCTGCAGGGCTTCTGTGAAGATCTCCTCGTCACTGCCCGGCGCCACTTTCAACGCCTGCGCCAGAAACGGGTAGGTCTCGGGATCGGGCGTAGGCGTTGCCGGCGTGTGCAAGCTCGCAGCGGCTGCCGCAAAGATCGTGTAGCCAAACGTGAACCGCTCGATCGCTTCCAGCACCACGATATGGTGCTCCGGCTTGTACGGACAGCTTGCCAGCGTGCGCTCATAGGCCGGCTGCACCACCGCGCGCGGGAAGAACCGCAGGGCAATGGGGGCAGCATTAGGATGGCGCATGGTGACCCGATAGGTTGCCAGCGCAAGTTCCTTGGTACGTGCTTCCCAGTCGTCGGACCAGGTGTCCCGCTCACTGGAAATCTTCTTGAGCAGCAACCGCGAGACCTTGACGAGCAACTCTTCCTTGTCGCGGAAGTGATAGTAGAGCGAGGGGGCACGCACACCCATTTTCTGCGCCACCGCCTGCAGGCTGAGACCGTCGAGGCCTTTTTCGTCAACGATGGACAGCGCCGCCTCTGCCGCTGCATCACGCGTGATCAGAGGCGAAGCCGGGCGTCCAGCGCGATTGGACTGTGCAGGAGAAGCCTTTTCAGTCGACCGCGATTTTCCGCGTATCGAGACCTTCCGGGATCGAGGCGTGTTTTGTTTCATCGTTGCCATGATGCCCCCCTTGGGCAGCCCCTGTCCAGAACGCAAGATGCAGTCGTTGCCTCCAGTGGTCCGGGCCAGCAAACGTGACTCCCGGCAACCACGCGAATTCCCAAAATTCAGATTCCCGACCGCGCTTGTAAATCTATGATACATAGATAACGTGATGGATTACGTTGGGAAGAGTCTATGACTGATAGCACAAGCATTACGCGGGTCCCCGGAGCGGACGGCGATCACGTTACCTACTGCCGTATCTGCGAGGCTCTGTGCGGCCTGATCGCGCGGGTCGAAGGCGGCAAGATCGTCAGGATCCTGCCCGATCGTGCCAATCCGCACAGCAGGGGCCACATCTGCGTGAAGGGCCCGGCCTTGGCAGACGTGGCTTATGATCCCGATCGCGTGACAGCGCCGCTGAAGCGCATCGGTGGGCCGGGTGAGTTTGCCGCAGTCAGCTGGGACGAAGCGCTGGACGAAATCGCCGGGCGCCTTTCGGCATCAATCGAAAGCCATGGTGCCAACAGCTTCGCCGTCAATGCCGGAAATCCGCCGAGCATGGGGTGGCCAAGTTCGCTTGCCGCGCCATTCTTCCAGGCCGCGATGGGAGCAAGCCGGATGTATTCCCCCGCGTCAGAAGATATCAGTTCGGTCGTTCTCGCCACCGAACTCATGTTCGGCACTCACGCATTCCTGTTTCCCGATCTTGCCGAATGCGACCACCTTTTGATCTTCGGTTCCAACCCGCTCGTTAGTCACGGATCGCTGGTGATTGCGCCCCGCTTCAAGGAAGATCTTGACCAGATAGCAAAGCGGGGCCGGGTGCTGGTGATTGACCCGCGCCACACTGAAACCGCGCGCAAGCATGAACACGTTCCGATCATCCCGGGCGGTGATGTCTGGCTGATCGGGGCCATGCTCAACACGTTGATTGAAGAGAACCTCATCGACAGCTCGTTCATCGCAGCGCACGCAAGCGGAATGAACGAACTGGCCGCAGCCATGGAATGGCTCACGCCCGAAGTTGCTGCACCGCGGTGTGGCATCGCGGCCGAGACGATCAGGACGATGGCACGCGACTTTGCAATCGCCCCGCGTGCTGCAGCGATGGGTCGGATCGGCATCTGCCGCGGAGAATTTGCCACTCTGACGAACCTGTTCGTGCACATGCTGAACGTGATCGCTGGCAAGTTCCATCGTCCGGGTGGCTATGGTTGGGGCCATGGCGGCACGGCCAGCGACACCCAGTATCGCGGCATATCGCCGGGCGCCCGGCATGGGGCAATACCCTCTCGCGTCAGCGGCTTGCCCAGTGTCTGGGGCGCGCAGGCGAGCGTGACCTTTCTCGAGGAAATGCTTACTCCGGGCGAGGGGCAGATAAGGTCGCTGCTCGTTGTCGGGGCAAATCCGGTCATGTCCATGCCTGGCGGACCCGACCTGCCCAAGGGCTTCGCGCAACTTGACCTGATGGTCGCGCTGGACCTCTACATCACCGAGACCACTCGCCATGCAGACTTCGTTTTGCCGGTAACGACTGCTCTTGAGCGCGAGGACATCAACCTGTTCTTCATGAACCATATGGTCAGGCCCTTTGCCCAGCACGTCGATGCCGTCATTCCGCCTGTTGGCGACGCTAGGATGGAATTCGATATCCTGCGCGATCTCGCAGCGCGAATGGGCCGCGCTGAGGCATTCGGAAAGGCTGCGCCCTTCGAGATGGCCGATGCTGCCTTGCGGGCCGGCGTGGAGGGACGCAACGGACTATCCGTCGAGCGTCTTCGCGCGGCACCGCATGGCATGATGATCGAAGGGGGCCGCTGGGACTTCGATTTCACCAAGCGCCTGGGGCATGCTGACGGAAAGATTCATTTCTGGAGCGAGCCGATTGCAGCCGAGATTGCCAGGCTCCGCCAAGCGCCTGCTTGGAACCCTTCCTCGCTTCGGCTGATCAATCTGCGAAAGCTCCGTTCGATCAATTCGTGGATGCATAATGTCGAGGGGCTGGTGCGGAGCGACCGGGCAAGTCTTCTCATGCATCCGGACGACGCTATGGCGCGCGGTATCGAGGATGGCGGCAAGGCTGAACTCTCGACTTCCCGCGGCCGGATTGTTGTCAATGTCGAGATATCCAAGGAGATGCTGGCAGGCGTGGTCTGCTATCCCCACGGCTGGGGTCACGAAGGAGGTTGGCAAAGGGCCCGGGCGACCGATGGTGCGAACCTGAACATGATCGCCCCCGCTGGTCCACAAAGCGCTGAAAGGTTATCCGGCATGAGCAATCTTGAAGGCTTTGCAGTCGAAGTACGTGCTCTGGCCTGACCGCGATCTAGTTTGCCTTTCGCGCTTCGATGCGAGGACCATTCTTCGCGTTTGAGAACGCAGAAAGCGCAAGCGCGCCAGTCGGCTGCGCAGCTTCCGAAGCCCGCTTCGCTCCGTTGGCGAATTTGCCGCCAAGGTACTTTCGCGTTAGACTGGCTGCTCCAGGCAAGATTTTCTTGGAGCACGCAAAACACTCCAAGTTCGACATACTCTATTTTTATAGTAGAGTTTTGAGATGCCGCTGGGACAAGGTCATCGCCTTCTTCGCAATGGCGCTTGCTCGTGCGGTGCCGGGCGCGACGGATAAAACAGTTTTGGGATAGCCTATGTCGATGGATAAACCGGCTGCAAAGCCCACGGACAGTTTACAAGTAGGCAGGCGAGTTCAGTCTGATCGCCTCGCTCCTGACCGTGCGGGTAGGAACACGGGTACGATCCGGAAAGCACGGTCCAATGCACTGTCGCTGACAGAGTTCTGGTGCCGGATCGGCACTGCTGACTGACGCCAGGTATTCCGGACAACGCCATGCAAAACGCGGTTTCTGCTTTCGCTGAATTGGAGCGTCTGGCTTCGTGTCTCTCCCCTGAGACCGGCATATGAAGCGCGCGCTGATCATCCGGCATGTGCCGCGCGAAGGCGTCGCCGGCTTTCGTGAACCGATTGAAGCGGCGGGCTATCTTGTAGACCGGATCGACGTGACCGACCCGTCCTTTGCAGCGCTGGACCTTTGCCAGCATGATCTTTTGATCATGATGGGTGGCCCGATGGGCGTTTACGAACAGGAGCAGTTTCCCTGGATATCCTGCCAGCTACGCCGACTCCAGAGCCGACTGGCCGCTGATCTTCCGACGATCGGCGTTTGCTTCGGCGCACAGATGATTGCAGCGGCATTGGGCGCTGACGTGTATCCGGGTCCCGTGAAGGAAGTCGGTTTCCATCCCGTTGCCGTGCGCGGCGAAGTGCCGTCCAACCCTTTGCGGCATATCGTCGATGTCCCGGTGCTGCACTGGCATGGCGATACCTTCACCTTGCCGGAGAACGTCGAGTTGCTGGCCTCGAGCCATCTCTATGATCATCAGGCTTTTCGCCGTGGACGCAATCTTCTGGCACTGCAATTCCACGCAGAGATGGGCGAGGATGAGCGCTTCCATCAATGGATCGAGACATGGCCGGAATCCGTTCTGGAAGCAGGCGGTACAGAAGAAGATCTGCGCCGCGCTCACGCGTTGCACGGGCCGACGGCTGTCGCTGCCGGCCGCGCAATGATTGCTGAATGGATTGCCGGACTGGAGCGCTAAGGGTCTCTGCCAGGGCGCCACGCTTCGCTCAGGCAAGCGTCACGGCGTTAAACATGTCGTCGAAATGGAAACCTCTTTCCGCAACCCATGGCGTCACCCCGGTGCTGCCATGCAGCAACGCCGGGGTTTGGCCAGGCCGACTCAGACCAACGCCGCGTCTAGTGAAATCTCGGCGTTCAACACCTTGGATAGCGGGCAATTGGCTTTGGCGGTGGCCGCCGCTTTCTGGAATGTCGCATCATCTGCACCCGGAATGCTCGCGCGCAACGTCAGTTCGACGGTCGGGATGAAATACCCGGTTTCGCCCTGTTCCAGCGTCACCACCGCCGTGGTATCGAGTGCCGTAGCCGTGAGGCCAGCCTCGGCAAGAACCAGCGACAACGCCATGGTGAAACAGGCGGCATGGGCCGCCCCAAGCAGTTCCTCCGGGTTCGAACCCGCCACACCTTCGAAGCGGCTGGCAAAGCCATAGGGATACCCTGAAAGCGCACCGCTGGCGGTGGTGATGGCACCCTTGCCGTCCTTGAGCCCGCCTTCCCAATGGGCCGAGCCTGTCCTGCGGATCTTCATGGTTCATTCCTTCCAGATTGCGGAGCTGCGATCGCTCGTTAAACGCCGGATGCGGCCAAGAGTTTCTGACCGCACCATGGCCGCCGTCTTCACGCCATCCGGGGCCCGACAACGTCCGCATTGAGCAGGCGCCGCAGCGCAATCAGGCCGCGATGGATGTTGACCTTGACCAAGGACTCCGACTGCCCTGAAATACGCGACGCTTCCAGGATCGAACAGCCCTCGATCTTGACGAGGCGGATTGCTTCGGCCTGCGCCGCGCGCAAGTTGCTCATCAGTCCATGTAGTCCGAAGGCGGCCAGCACGCTGTCCTCATGGCTCCCGGTTGGCACCTCGACAAGCTCCTCGGTCGGTTGGCGCTTGCCGCTGCGGATGGCATCGACCCACTTGTACCGGGCGATTGCTGCAAGCCAAGGCAGGTATGGCCTGCCGGGGATGAAGCTGGCCTTCCGGCTATGCACGGCCAGAAGCGTCTCCTGCACGACATCGTCGATCGTGTCATACGGCAGGCGGCGCGCATAGTACTGCCGCAGCCACCTTGCCGAACGGGCAAGCAGCATGTGGTAGGCAGCGGCATCCCCGGCAAGGCTCGCCGCCATGGCGCCATCCCAGTCAAATCCGCCGCGATGGGCTCCAGCCGCCGTCGTACCGGCGCGCCGCACTGCGATCGCGCCTGCCGCCTGTCCTGCCGACCGTGCGCCCGTCCAAGCACCGGCCTGCGTGAAATTCTGCGTTTGCATCGTTCCCTCCAACCCTTCTCACGGATTGGAAAGTGACCCAGACGCAGTGGCCTGCCCACGTATCAGGCGGCTATAATATCCATGCCCAAACGGAATAGATCAGATTTTATTGATGATTTTCAGAAACTTGCTCACGCTCACATGAGCGCGGTAACCATGAGTGCGTTGCGTACGAACTGCATCTGGAGCCGGCGCTGTTGCCGGTCTCAGCCTTCAGGAGATCGATGATGCACGAACCAGTCAGTTCACCCGACAAATCGGGAATCGCAGCGCTGCTAGGTACCGGTTTCGGCTTCGCAATGGTCGGCCTTGCGGTTCTTGTTGCCACCCTCACCGGCATGGCAATGATGGCAGGCTGAAGGGTGTACCGTTGTCGAGTGGATTTCGGACTGCCTCGCCCCGGCTCGCGCGGCCTGTGCGTCAATCACTGCGCAGGAGCGGGTCGGCCTGGATGCACGACGCAATGTGATCGACCAGCGCCCGCACGCGCGTAGCGGTGTAACGTGATGGGGGAAGGACGATGCTGATCGGCATGTCGACCGGGGGATAGTCAGCCAACAACTCGACCAGCCGCCCGGCCGCGAGATCTTCCTCGAACAGCCACCGAGCGTTGACCGCTATGCCCAGCCCGCAAAGAGCCGCCGAGCGTAGCGCATCGGAACTGTCGGTACGGAAACTGCCAGAAATGCTGACAGGGTCGTGTCCTGCAAACTGCCACGTGTTGCCGGTACTGAGCAGGGCGAACGCGATGCAGTTGTGGGACCGCAGATCAGCCGGAGTTTGCGGCACGCCTGCCCGCTCGAGATAATCGGGCGAGGCAACTGCGACACGCCTTGCAGTGCCGACCTTGCGGGCGCGGTTGCGACTGTCGCCGATTTCTCCAACGCGGATGGCAAAGTCCAGACGATCAGCCACGAGGTTGAGCGCATGATCCGAGAGCTGGACCTCGATGTGAAGGTCGGGATGCGCCCGCTGGAACTGCGCGAGATAGGGAATGATCCGTGCCCGCGCGAGCGTCAGCGGCGCAGTCAGGCGGACAACGCCCGACAGCGCTTCGGGACTGCGCACCGCGGCCTCTGCTTCGTCGATAGCCGCAAGCGCTCGCAGCGCCGCGTCGTAGAACGATACACCCTCGACCGTGAGCGCGAAGGAACGCGTGGTGCGCTTCAACAGGCTGGCCCCGAGATGCTTCTCCAACGCGTTGATCTGACGCGACACTGTCGACTGGGTGATGCCCAGCACGTCCGCCGCTCTCGAGAAGCTCTCGAGGTCGGAAACCGTGACATAGGTTTTCATCCAAGTGGCAAACTCGTTCATCACCAAGGCCTCCCAATGGCAAGACTAGCGGACGGTGGAGCGACGCGAAATGCCGGGCGATGCGTGGAACAAATAGGTCATATGCGTCCGCATGGCTTGCGCCTATCACCGATGCAGGCAAGAACCTTGTTCGCCGGGCCGGCTCGCCGACGTGGATGACACTCGAATGGAAATGCATCAGGTCCGCTATTTTCTGGCGGCTGCACGCCTGCTCAATTTTACGCGGGCGGCAATCGAGTGCAACGTTTCGCAGCCATCGCTGACGAAGGCGATCCTGAAACTGGAAGACGAGTTCGGTGGTCCCCTGTTTCGCCGCGAACGCGCCCGCACGCACCTCACCGAACTCGGCAAGGCCATGCTGCCCCACCTGCAGCGCACCTACGATGCCGCGCAGGCGGCACGCCAACTGGCGCGCGACATGGCGCGCGCTGAAGTGGCCCCGCTGTCCATCGGGATCAGCCATCTTGTGCCCGACGACGATTTGGTCATGGTCCTGCGTGACCTGAGCGAGCGTTTGAGCGGGATCGAGATCGAGATTGAATCCGGCCCCGAGCCGCAACTGGTCGAGGCTGCGGTGGCCGGAAAGCTTGATGTGGTCATCATCTCGCTTGGCGCTATCCCGCCCGAACGGTTCGATCACTGGGCGCTGTACGAGGACAGTTTCTGCATCGCGCTGGCGCAGGACCATTCGTTCGCCCGGAGAGACAGCATTGCGCCTTCCGAGATAGAGGCGGAGACGTGGATCGATTTCGCCGGTGATGGTTGTGCAGCGCTGGCCGCGTTCGCTGGCCGGCACGGGGCTGCCATTTCGGTCCGCCATCACGCGCGCAATCCAGGCATGGTGCGGCAACTGGTGCTCGCAGGGCTCGGCTGTGGCTGGTTGCCGCGCGGAATCCTGCCCGATCCACTGGTGGCCTCGCCGATAAGAGTGCCTGGTTGCGAGATCTCTTTCGTGGCGGCTGCGGTCGTCGGGCGGCGACGATCGATAGGGTCGGATGCGTTTCTGCGATCGTGCCGGGCACGGGATTGGGACAGGGCACCATCCGGCCCCAATGGATAGCTGCAGCCGATAGCGCTCAGGCATCGAACACATTCACACCGGTACGATTTTTCTCCCGGCCCGGCCATGGTAACACCGTAAGATGACGAAGCACGATCCCGATACAATCTACGACCGCCTGATCGGGACGCTCGTCGCCGACCTGCACAGGCGGCGTGCCGGTCACGATGCCCCGCGCGAGGGCAGCGTCTTTCCGGCATTCCGGCTGCCGGACGAGCGAGGTGTTCTGTGCGACCTGTCGCAAGTGCTTGCGCGAGGACCGGTCGTGATCAGCTTCATTCGCGGACAATGGTGTCCTTATTGCCAGGAGGAACTGGCATCCTGGAAGAACGCGATTCCGGCACTGCAGGCCGCGGGTACGACCCTGATCTGCATAACGCCCGAAACGGGCGGCGCGGCCAAGGCCATCCGCAGCAGCGTCTCCCCGGAATTCACCCTGCTTTGCGATGTCGACCATGGATTGTCGCTTTCGCTTGGCCTTGCCTTCCACCTCGGCCAGGCATTCATTGACCAGTACAAGGCCGATGGCGTCGACCTTGCCGCGATATATGGATCGGCTGCGGGGATTCTGCCGATCCCGGCGACATTTGCACTCGATCGCGATGGCGTCGTTCGCGCTGCACACGTCGAGCCGGATTTCCGCATCCGGGCAAAGCCCGATGACATGATCCGCGCATTGGCTGTGCCTGCGAAGGGGTAGCGCAAGTGGATAGCGAGACAACCGCAGACGCTCTGCCCCTCGATCACCTGACCATCTTGGCACGTGATCCCGATGGCTCGCGCGCATTCTATGATCTGGTGCTGCCGCATCTGGGCTTTTCGAAACATGGCAAGGACATCTGGCGAAATGCACTGGGCCTCCACATCCAGTTGCGCGGCGCGAAGCGGGAGACGCGCGAATATGAGCGATATGGCCCCGGCCTGAATCACTTCGGCTTCACTGCCCCCGACGCGGCTTTCGTCGAAGCGCTGGCGGCCATGGTATCCGAGGCCGGTCATGTCGCGCGGCTCCAGCGCTTTCCTGACGGCACCATGGCCGTCTTCCTGCCAGATCCCGACGGCTTGCGGATCGAGGTGTCCTGGTATCCTCCCGGCGTTCCCCCGGTTGAATAATCTGCCGACGCTCACGGAGCGTGCCTTTGCTCTTTGAGGACGGCTTGCCTGCCGCAAGCGGTTCAAGATGAAGCGGTTCCGCCGGTCTCTACTGGTTCGCAGAGTCAGGCATCTCTTGCCCGATCCTGACCCAGGAGAAGGCTGCGGATGTCTCCGCGACAGCGCGCAATCGCAATGAGCAGGTAGATCGACACGCCAATCATCCCACCCGAGACGACGACCAGCGCGAGAGTTGTGCCCGTCAGGCCGGAGCCATGGCGCCAGCCGATCCAGAACGCAGTCAAGAGCAGGAAGCCCAGCAGGTCTAGGCCGAACTGGCCGGGCCAGCCCTTGTCCTCGACAATTTTCTGAAACGGCTTGAGGAAATCCGGACCGAGGCCGACGACGACCACAGAGGTGTAGCCGATCATCACGATCAGCCAGACAATCAGAAACACCTTGATAACCTACATGGCCTTGCTCCCGGTCCATAATCCGGCATAGCAGTACAGCCAAAGGCTCGCAGGGCCGATGGAGCTTGACCGTACTGCACGCGATTCTGTAGCGACCGCTACACGGCATCGGGATGTAGCGAGTGCTACAAGAGGCGAAATGACCATTCGGGATCAGCAGCGCGAGAAAGTGGTAGCGCTGCTGGCCGCGCACCTGCTCGAAACCGGTCTGACCCGGATCAGCCTGCGCCAACTGGCCGAGGCAGCGCAGGTCAGCGACCGGATGCTGCTCTATTACTTCCCCGACAAGGCGAGCGTTCTGGCCTCGGCTCTGGAGCGCGCCGCAGGCCAGCTTGCCACCCGGCTTGAAGAGCTCGTGCCCGAAGGGACATGCCTGAAACCCGCGGTCCTCATGTCGCGACTTGCCGCATTGACCACGCAGGAAGACCTGCGCCCCGTCATGCGCATGTGGGTCGAAGTGGTGGCAGCAGCGCGGCGGGAGGAGCCATTCAAGACGATTGCTGCCGGTATCCTCGAGGGTTTCCGCCAATGGCTCATGCCCCGGCTGGATCTGCCCGACGACGAACGGCGCGATGCCACTACCCTGGCCATTCTGGCTTTCGTCGATGGGCTGGCCCTGATCGACATCTGCGCTGGCGGCGATGCGGCAACACGCGCGGCCGATGTGGCCGGGCTGCTTTTCTGCAAGTGATTTCGGCCAGTCGGCAGCCACGCCAGCAACAGTTGTAACGCTTCGCTCGGCTGCAGCGAATGATGTGCGTGCAATGCACATTGTTCACTTGAAGACGGAGCCGGACCATGGCCAATCGCCCTCATGTCGTGATCGTTGGTGCCGGATTTGGCGGCCTTGCCGCCGCTCGCGCCCTAGCCGATGCCCCCATCGACGTGACCGTCATCGACCGACGCAACCATCACCTGTTCCAGCCGCTGCTCTACCAGGTCGCGACCGCGGGGCTTTCCCCGGCGGATATCGCAGGCTCCATCCGGTCGATCCTGCGCGACCAGAAGAACACGCGGGTTCTGCTTGACGAGGTGTGCCGGATCGATCGCCTCCAGCGAATTGTCCATACCCGCAACGGTCGCCCGCTACAGTACGACTGGCTGATCATCGCAACCGGCGCGCAGCACAGCTATTTCGGCAAGGATGAATGGGCTCCCCACGCGCCCGGGATCAAGACCATCGATGACGCTACCGCCGTGCGCCGCCGCGTGCTGATCGCGCTGGAAAGGGCCGAGACCGAACTCGACAAGTCCACCCGCGACGCTCTGTTGACCTTCGTCGTCATCGGCGGCGGGCCGACGGGTGTGGAAATGGCAGGCGCCATCGCCGAACTTGCGCGCCAGTCAGTCAGCAAGGACTTCCGCCACATCACCCCGCACTGCTCCAAGGTTTGGCTGTTGCAGAAGGGGAACCGCCTTCTGCCGTCATTCCCAGAAAAGTTGTCGGCAGACGCCCGCAGGGCACTGGAGCACCTTGGCGTCAGCGTCCGCCTTGGCGGCAATGTCGAGCAGGTCACCTCGTCTGGCGTCAGTGTCAGCGGCGAGTTCATCCCCACACACACCGTGGTCTGGGCCGCAGGGGTAATGGCCTCGCCCGCCGCGCACTGGCTGACCTGCAAGCCGGACCGTAGCGGCAGGGTGGAAGTGGACTCCATGCTCAAGGCCAAGGGATCGCACGACATCTTCGTGATCGGCGATACCGCGCGCTGCATTGATGCGACCGGTCGCGAGATTCCCGGAGTAGCCCCTGCGGCGAAGCAGCAGGGACGCTATGCCGCGCAAGCAATACTGGCACAACTGCACGGTCAGACCGTCGAACCTTTCCGCTACCGGGACTACGGCCAGATGGCGACGATCGGCAGGGCGAGGGCTGTGTGCAGCATCGGCGGCGTAAAGCTCTCGGGCCATACGGCCTGGCTGGTCTGGTGCCTTGCCCACGTGTGGTATCTTAACGGCCTGCGCAACCGCATCTCGGTGACGATCAGCTGGATCTGGAATTACCTGACCTTCGAACGCGGCGCCCGCCTGATCACCGGCGAACTGGAGAGTGGCGGACGGTAGCCGTCAGGAAAGACCGGCCACCAGCCCTTCCGCAATCCACTGCCCGAGCACGCCGCCCGCCTGTTCGACAGCGGCTTCCTCGCCCATGTCCCGCGCCAGATCCTCGCAGCATTGCGCAAACGTGAAACCGTCTCGGCTGCATTCGGCAATGCGCACTTCCACTGGCTCCGCACGGCGCATCACCGACTCAAATCCCTGACGCCATACGAAAAGCGTCGCCCGTTCGGGCAGAGCACAAGGCGCAGGCACCTCGCCCTCGCCCGCCAGCGCCAGCCAGATCTTATCGGCATTGCTGCCGACCTCGACCATCAACATCGACGGCACGAGTGCTATCCGTGCAACGTCCCAATCCACCTCAGTCAGGACATCGGCTCCTGCAGGATCGGCATTGCCTGCAACGAAAGCCTGCCCCACCGCCCAGTCGATCCGGGCAAGATCGGCGACTTCGGGGTCTTGCGGATAGAGGCTTGCCAGAGTGGTAGCGAAATCCGCGCCGTAGGCATCGAGAGTCCAGCCGTGCGGCGGATATGCGTCGATGAAATGGGCGGCCGCCCGGGCAAAGGCCTCGTCCCCCAGCCATGAATGGACTTGCTCGAAGCCTGCTTCCAGACTCGTCATCAGCGAAACGCGATAGTTGTTCTGGTAGATGGCGAGGCCGTCAGCGCGGCCGAGCCGCATTGCCGCGGCCTCGTCAGCGGTGACGAGCCAACTGGCGAAGTCCTGCTGCAGGCTGTGCAGCGATGCGCCTAGCACGGTCACGCCGCCGCCTCGAAGGCAAGGGTCTCCGCATGCAATTCGCGGGCAGTGTCGAGCTCCCCGATCAGTTCTGCCAGGTCGGGGATGTTGTCGTCACGCTCGATCATCGTCGGCAGATCGCCCGCACGCCGAAGTGCGGCCGCATAGAGTTGCCAAACGCACTCGGGGACGGGCTGGTCGTGCGTATCGATCAGCATGGTCTGGCCAACGCTGTGACCAGCCAGATGGACCTGCCCCACCGCGCGCCATGGCACGCCGTCGAGATAGGCGATCGGATCGAAGCCGTGATTGGTGGCACTGACGTGGATGTTGTTCACGTCGAGCAGCAGCCTGCAACCGGTCCGGCTCACCATTTCCGCCAGGAACTCCCATTCCGTCATCGCGCCGGGAAAGGCGATGTAGCTCGACGGATTTTCGAACAGCATCGCGCGGCCGAGGGCATCCTGCGCACGCCCGATGTTTGCGCAGACCACCTGCAGAGCCTCCTCGGTCATCGGCAAGGGCAGGAGATCGTGCGAATTGAAGTTGCCGATCCGGGTCCAGCACAGGTGATCGGAAACCACGGCCGGCTCCATCAGATCGACAAGCTGGCGCAGGCGCTCGAGATAGTCGCTGCGCACGCCATCGGCAGAGCCGACCGAGAGCGACACGCCATGGAGCGCCAGCGGATAGTTGGATCGCGCCTTGAAAAGCGTGTCGAGCGGGCGTCCGCCCTCGACCATGAAGTTTTCCGAGATGACCTCGATGAAATCGACTTTCGCCGATCCGTCGACGTAGGCAGCGTAATGCTCACGCCGCATACCGAGACCGAAGCCGGAGAGGGAAGAGGTCATCGTGCGATTCATCCGTTCATGTCGGGAAAGAAGGATGCCAGGGCGATGCGTGTCGCGAGGGGTCAGGGCGCACGACGCCCTGGCATCAGGCAGGCCGGAGTCTACTCGGGCCGGGACTTACTTGGGCTCGGTCAGGCTTCCGCCCTGCGCAGCGCACTGCTTCTCGGTCAGCGCCTTGAAGCCCTGCCCCTTGCAGCTGTTCTGGCCCTTGCACTGGTTGCTGGCCGTGGCGCAGTCCGAAGTCCCCTTGCAGGTGTTCACGCCATAGCAGTGGACGACTTCGGCTTTCGCCTTGGCGGCAAGCACGGGGGCGGGGAGCGCAGCGATGGCGGCGGCGACGATGGCGGCGTTGGCGGCAAGCGCGAAGCTGGTCTTGATCGAGGTCATGTCATCTTCTCCAGTGATGCCGGGGTGGCATTGGTTGGTTCGCGGGTCGCTGTCCCGCGGTTACATCCGACCCTCAACTTTCTCCGATTTCACGCGCAAGACGGACACCCCAGCAAAAAATCGCAAGGGTCGTAACCTTCTCGCCTTGCAGAGCGAACCTGGCTGCAGAGACCGCTCGCCCCGGATTGACGAGGGCATCAGGCATCTCCCGCAACATCGACAATGCACACGGAAAGGTAACTCATCATGAAACTGACATCAGCAGCCCTCGCCGCTTCCCTTGCAGCCGGTCTGATCGCCGGCGCGGCCCATGCGGCCGACGGCAAGCCCGCCATGGAAAAGTGCTACGGCATCGCGAAGGCCGGCAAGAACGATTGCGCCGCAGGCCCCGGCACCAGCTGCGCCGGAACCTCCAAGGTCGATTATCAGGGCAATGCCTGGAAACTGGTCAAGGCAGGCACCTGCATCGCCACCAAGACGCCCAAGGGCAACGGCTCCCTCACGCCGCGGCCATGAATGCTTCGGCCTGATTTCCTCAGGCGCTGAAGCGTTCCGGGGCGGGGTCCCTCATCTCCCCCCGCCCCGTCGAGCCTCACCCCGCCGAACAAAGCACAATTCAAACGGAAACCATTGCGATGACAGCGATCCGCAGCCAGTACGAACGCCTGTGCGCTCTGTCCGCACGCCTCCTTCCCGACAGCGTCCTCCTGCTGGTCATGCGCCTTGGTATTGCTTCGGTGTTCTTCCTGTCGGGCCGTACCAAGGTTGAAGGCCTGCTGACCATCACCGACAGCACCTATTACCTGTTCGAGACCGACTACGCCCTGCCGCTGGTCCCGCCCCAGATCGCCGCCCACGCAGCGACTTACGCCGAGCACATCTTGCCGATCCTGCTCGTGATCGGTCTCGGGTCGCGGTTTGCAGCGCTTGGCCTGCTTGGCATGACGACCGTGATCGAAGTCTTCGTCTATCCCGATGCGTGGTCAACCCATCTCAGCTGGGCTGGCCTCTTGCTGCCAGTCATCGCGAAGGGGGCCGGTGCCTTTTCGGTCGATGCTCTGATCGCCCGCAACCGCGCGGCTGGCTGACGACCTCCTGACAGCTCGCTCCGGTGAACCAGAGTACAGCGCGACCATTACGCTCCAAGCAATGATGCCATGCGGCGAATGCGCGTTATCGCAAGGGTGCTGACGGAGCATTGTTCCTGTGCGGGCCAAACGCGGTCCCGGTTCAATCAGGAGCACCCCCATGAAGCTGTACTATCACCCGCTTTCGGGCCATGCCCATCGCGCCCGTCTTTTCGTATCGCTGCTCGGCCTCGATGCCGAACTCGTCGAGGTCGATCTCCTTGCGGGCGAGCACAAGCAGCCTGCCTTCCTTTCGCTCAACCCGCTGGGCCAGGTCCCGGTGCTGGTCGATGACGACGGCACCGTGGTCTCGGACTCCAACGCCATTCTCGTCTATCTCGCCAGCAAGCACGGCCGCACTGACTGGCTGCCGGAAGACCCTGCCGGCCTCGCGGCTGTCCAGCGCTGGCTTTCCGTCGCAGCGGGCGAACTGGCCTATGGCCCCGCGGCTGCCCGGCTGGTGACCGTGTTCGGTTCGCGCCACAATCCGCAGGAAGTGATTACCCGGGCCCATGCCCTGCTCGCCAATCTCGAACGCCACCTCGAACATCGTGAGTGGCTGGAAGGCACGGCACCCACCATCGCCGACGTTGCGCTCTACAGCTACCTCTCGAGCGCTCCCGAAGGCAACGTGGACCTCGACTCCTATCCCAGGGTCCGGGCGCTCCTGGCACGCATCGAAGGCCTGCCGGGCTTCGTGCCCTTCGTCCAGACAGCCGCAGGCCTGCGCGCCGCGGCCTGAGGCAACGCCGGTGGCTCGCGGTTACCCCCCGCCAGCGAGCCACCGGCCAACCCGCTATGGAGGACGTCATGGACAGGAACGACCATCCAGACACCAACCCGATCTGGCACGAAGGCGAACGCGCGATCCAGGCGCATGTCGGAGTTGTCGATCGCATGGCAGAACTTGGTGCCCGCGTGATCCGGCCCTTCATGCCCGATCAGCACCGCACGTTCTATTCGCAGCTGCCCTTCGTGATCCTCGGCAGCGTCGATACTGGCGGTGCAGCCTGGGCGACAGTCGTGGAAGGCGAGCCCGGCTTCCTGTCCTCTCCCGATCCCGCGCACCTCTCGTTCGGCGCCCTGCCGCACGCAGACGATCCGGCGCTTGGCGGCATTGACGACGGGGCCGCGCTCGGCCTGCTGGGTATCGAACTGCACAGCCGCCGACGCAACCGGGTCAACGGTACCTTGCGGATGGCGGCCAGCGGCGCACCTGTGCTGGAGGTAGGCCAGAGCTTCGGCAATTGTCCGCAATACATCCAGTTGCGCGACGCCACCTTGTCCCGCGCGCCTTCCGCACCGCCAGCAAAGGCGCCGGAGGAACTGCCCGCGCTTGATCGCCCTGCTCGCGCCATGATCGCCGGTGCCGACACCTTCTTCGTTGCCTCCTACGCAGACCGGCCCGATACCGGGCGGCAGGTCGATGTCTCCCATCGAGGCGGCAAGCCAGGCTTTGTGCGGGTCGATGCCGAGGGCAAGCTGACCATCCCCGATTTCTCGGGCAACCTGTTCTTCGCAACGCTCGGCAACGTCCTGCTCAACGGGCAGGCGGGCCTCGTCTTCATCGACTTCGAAAGCGGGGACATGCTGCAAATGTCCGGGAAAGCCGAAGTCATCCTCGATTCCCCCGAAATCGCCACCTTTGCAGGGGCGGAACGGCTGTGGACATTCGTGCCGCATCGGATCGTGCGCCGTTCGGGGGCGCTTGCCCTGCGCTGGAGCTTCCGCGAAAATGGCTGGTCGCCGAACGCGCTGGCAACCGGACAATGGCAGGCACCTTCAAACTGGCATCAACTGCGCGTCGAACGCATCGTTGCGGAAAGCGCCAGCATCCGCTCGTTCCACCTGCGCCCCGTGTCGACCGATCTCGGATGGCAGCACAAGGCCGGTCAGCATCTGCCGATCCGCGTCCGGCTGGCGGGTGAGGACACGCCGTCCGTACGCACCTACACGCTCTCGTCCGCGCCATCCGATCCGCTCTACCGCATCAGTGTGAAGCGGGAAGGCAAGGTCTCGACCTGGCTTCACGATCATGTGCACGAGGGCGATCTGATCGAAGCGCGCGCACCTGCGGGAAGCTTCGTCATCGAACCCGATGCACCACGCCTCGCCGTGCTCATCGGAGCCGGGATCGGCATCACGCCAATGATCTCGATGCTACGTGAACTGGTCGGGCAGCGCGCAGACGGCACGCCGTCTCGCCCTGCTGTGCTGATCCAGTCCGCACGTTCGCTCCCCGAGCGCGCCTTCACCAACGAACTGGCGGCATTCGCCGACCGGGTCCGCGTGGTGCGCGTGCTGGGCGATGCGACCGGAGCGAGAGCAGCGGCCGACTACGACGTGGCTGGACGCATCGACCTTGCGCTCCTTTCCAGCGTGCTCCCGTTCGGGGACCACGACTTCTACCTATGCGGGCCCGAAGGCTTCATGCAGGCGATCTACGATGCCCTTCGTAGTGCCAACGTGCCCGACCATCGCATCCATGCCGAAGCTTTCGGCCCATCATCTCTGCAGCGAAAGAGTGATGCCACACGCGAAGCGATGCCTGCTGCGCAGCCCGCCACGACGCCCGTCCCCGTGCTGTTCACAACCTCGCTCAAGGAAGCGCGCTGGAAGCCCGGCGATGGCTCCCTGCTTGAACTTGCCGAAGCGCGCGGGCTCAAGCCCGAATTCGGCTGCCGCAGCGGCTCGTGCGGATCGTGCAAGGTGAAACTGACCGCCGGCTCGGTCGCCTATCCCCGCGCGCCATCCGCCGAAGTGGCCAGCGACGAGGTCCTGCTGTGCTGCGCCGTCCCCGCGGAAGGGAACGACAAGCCCCTGCAGATCGAAGCCTGAGACCCCATCCCGAACGCAAAGGAATTTCCCATGACACGACCACCACTCCCCCCGTTCGATGAGGCCAGCGCCATCGAGAAGGTCCGGCTGGCTGAAGATGGCTGGAACAGCCGGGATCCCGCGCGGGTCGCGCTGGCCTATACCGCCGACACCCGCTGGCGAAATCGCGCCGAGTTCTTCACCGGGCGCGATCATGTCGAGGCCTTCCTGCGCCGCAAGTGGGACCGCGAACTGGACTACCGCCTGATCAAGGAACTCTGGGCCTTCACCGGCAATCGCATCGCGGTGCGCTATGCCTACGAGTACCATGACGACAGCGGCCAGTGGTTCCGCGCCTATGGCAACGAGAACTGGGAATTTGCCGAAGACGGCCTGATGCGCGCGCGCCACAGCAGCATCAACGAGCATCCGATCCGCGAGGAGGACCGCAAGTTTCACTGGCCGCTGGGTCGTCGTCCCGACGATCATCCCGGCCTCAACCACTTCGGTTTCTGATGCGTATCCTCGCACGCCTTTGCCAAGGCATCGCCGAAAGATTAGGCTTGCGAGGTCACGAGCCGGGACCGGACTATCTCGGTTCCCTGCTCGACGGTGGAGCGCGGACTTTGCCGGAAACGCTGGCGCAAGTGCTATAGGGGAGACCGCCATTGGACCGCTGGCAATCCATGCGCATATTTGCCGAAGTCGCGCGCCATTCGAGCTTTGCCGAGGCGGCACGGCGCCTGCACATGAGCGCGCCTGCCGTGACCCGCGCAGTGGCCACGCTCGAGGAGCACATCGGCACCAGGCTGCTGGTTCGCTCGACGCGTCTGGTAAAGCTCACCGAAGCGGGCGCGCGCTACTATGCCGATTGCCAGCGCATTCTCGCCGAGATCGCCGAGGCCGAGGCGATGGCCGCCGGTTCCTACGCCACGCCATCGGGCACGCTCACCGTCACTGCGCCTGCGATGTTCGGGCGGATGTACGTGCTGCCGATCCTCACCGAATACCTTGACCGCTATCCGCAGGTCACGGGCCGAACCTTGTTCGTGGACCGGCCGGTGAACCTGATCGAGGAGGGCGTCGACCTCGCAGTGCGCATCGGGCATCTGGCCGATTCCTCGATGATCGCCACGCGCGTGGGCTCGGCCCGCATGGTCGTGGTCGCCTCGCCACAGTATCTGCGCGAGCACGGCATGCCGACCGGACCTGCCGACCTGACCCGATTCCGCATCGCGGCCTCAACCGCCGCATGGGCCTCGCCGGAATGGCAGTTCGCCGAGGATCTCAAGGTGCGCGTCGAGCCGTCCCTGCTGTGCAACACCAACGACGCGGCGATCAACGCGGCGCTGGCCGGATGGGGGCTGACGCGGGTGCTGGACTATCAGGTCGGCGCCGCGCTTGGCGACGGGCGGCTGCAGATCGTGCTCGAAGACCACGAGCCGCCCCCCTTCCCGATCCATGTGGTCCACCCCGAAGGCCTGCACGCTCCAGCAAAGGTCCGCGCCTTCATCGATCTGGCCGTTGCCAAGCTGCGGTCAAGCAGGCTGCGGCCTGACGGCGGTCCAGCAAACGCTCCCGACTGACGCCTGAGATCAGGTCACAGAAGACAGGAGGGCAACTCCTGAAGCGAGATCTGTCGCCTTAGTTGCCCCGGACCGCGCGCCAGAGGGCCATGGCCCTCTGCATGAGTCTGCTCTGCTTCGGCTTGTACGCGATCTTTGCGGGCAGGGTCATGCGGATCGTGGTGCCGAAACCCTCGGCGCTCTCGATGCTCAGCTTGCCACCGATGGAAAACATCCGCTCGCGCATGCCGAGGAGGCCGAAATGCCCCTTGGGCGAACCCTTTGCCAGCATGTCGTTGCTGATGCCGATCCCGTTGTCCCGGACATAGGCGGAGAATTCCCAGCGACCATAGCGGACACCCACGTCGACGCGGCTCGCGCCCGAATGACAGGCGGCATTGTTGAGCGCTTCGCCGATGACGGAAAGGAGATCGTCGATCATGCTTTCCGAAATCGGTCTTGGCGTGCGCTGCACCACGAGCGGGGCAATCAGGCCTGCAGGGTAGATTTCGTTCTTCATCAGGCGATTGAGTTCGCGATGCAGATTGCGGGTGCGCTCATTGCGCAGGCCGGTGACCCGCTCGCGGCCCTCCACCAGCATTTCCTCGGCGCGCTCGAGCGCGGGTTGCAGAACGGCCTGCGCCTCGGGATCGTGGGCGAACCTGTCAGCCACGGCCTGAAAGCGCAGGATCAGGCCCTGCACGCCCTGGATCATAGTGTCGTGCAATTCGCGGGCGATGCGCTCGCGCTCGCTGTTGCGTGCCGCCATCCGGCTTCTGATGCGCGCCGAAACCTGCCGCAGACGCATCTCGTAGATGCCATAGAGCATCGCGCCTGCCGCCAGGACGACGGCGATCCGGAACCACCAGGTCTGGTGGAACGCACTCGCAATGGTGAACTCCGCAACCGCAGGCTGACTGCTCCAGACTCCGTCCTCGTTGGCGGCCAGCAGCTCGAAGCGATAGCGACCGGGGCCGAGCCCATCGAACGCCGCCGTGCGCAGGCCTGAAGAGATCCATCCTGCGCCGTCGCGATCGAGACGGTAGCGGAAGCGCACCCGCTCGGGCACGGAGAGGCTCGTCGCCGTGTAGTCGACCTCGACCCTGGTCGTTCCGGCAGGAAGACGTGCGCCCTGCGAGTAAAACGTGCCGGGACCGGTCCGGAAACCACGCACGATCACATCCGGAGGGCGGTCATTGGTCAAGATCATCCGCGGATCGATGCTGGACACGTTGCTGCGGGTGGCAAACCAGATGCGTCCGTCGCCTCCGGCAACGATCTGCGCGCCAGCCGACTTCTGCGCAAAGCTTGCCAGGCCATCGCGGAAATCGAACTGCCGATAGGCAACTTCCGCCCCGGGGTGGGCGATTGCGTGGCGAAGTGCCGATGACTTCAGTCGGACAAGCCCCGCGTCGCCGATTGCCCAGATATCGCCTGACTGCGTCTGGACCATGCCGTTGAGCGAACTTGCCCAGGGATAACGCGTTGCAGACAGCAAGGGCGTCCCCGGCCGCATTGGCGCAGCGAGCCCGAGATTGCCACTGGTGTAGAGTGCGTCGCCCAAGGGCAGCAAACCATCTATGCCGCCGCTCGGCACATCACCATCGGCGAGCACGTCGAATGGGCTGTCCTTCAGGTGCGGCGGCTTCCCCCGGAAATGGATCGCGGCGCGACCGTTCTCCTGCACGGCCACGTTGCCGGGAATGGCCTTTGCCCCGTCGATCTGCGGATAGGCCATGGCAGTGCCGCGCTGAAGGAGCCAGAGACCTCTCTGCAAGGATGGTAGCCAGAGGCGGCCCTGCTCGTCCTCGCCACAGGAGTTGGCGGCAAAGCTTGTCGGCATGGCAAAGCGCCGGATCACGCGCGCCTCGCGCACATGCACGGCACTGCCTCGCTCGATTACCCAGATCCCGCCCGAATTTGCCGCGCAGATCGCCTCGATCAGGCGCGTGGGCATGCCTACCCGGACCGGATCGCCGTTCAGCGGAATCCGGAACAGCGCATGATCATCGGCCACATAGACCTCGCCCGAGCGATCGACTGCGAGCATATGGTTGGTCGCTGGGTCGGCCGGAATACCGGCAGCTTGCGCAATCGGCACGCGGCGGAGCATGTTGAGGCCCATCTCGCCGCCGATCCAGATATTGCCTTCGCGGTCCTCGAACAGCGCGCGCACGGGATCGGACAGCAGACCGTTGCCGGTGTCCAGCCGCAGCATCTGCGCCGTCTTGCCGGGTGCAAGATGATCGACGCGGAAGGCGCCGTCGCTCCACGTGGCGCCCCAGAAGGCACCATGACGGTCAAACAGCGTCCGGATCGCGAATGGCGTGGCGAAGCCAGATTGCGCCGGAAGGATCGTCGCCCCCTTGGCGATGGGACGGGTGCGGCTCTTTTCGGTCAGCCAGATCGTCCCGTCGGCCGCCTCGGCGAGCGTTGCGCGCGGAACGGTGACGATCCCGGTCGTCTCGAAGCGTGAGGCACCAAGATTCCTGCGATAGACGCCGCTCTCGGTCGTCAGCCAGAGGGTGCCGTCTCTTGCGAAAAGCGGATTCCAGGCAGGCTCGGCGGGAAGGCCGGACGATGTGTCGAACTCGGTCCAGCGTCCGTTGGCAAAGCGCGCCAGCGACAGCGTTCCCCGCCCGCCGCGCGTAACCCAGATCGCGCCATCCGGACCTTGCGCGATGTCGTTCACCTCGCGCGAGGGATTGGGCATCTGGGCATCTTCGAGCCGGCCATTGCGCCAGACCATCACACCCTTGCGCCGCGCCAGCCCGATCCACACCGCACCGTCCCTTGCCGAGAGGAGCCGCGCGACGACGATGCGGTTGGGACTGGTCGGGGGCGGGCCGATGCGTTCGAAGGTTATCCCGTCGAAGCGCACGAGCCCATCGACCCCGCCGATCCACAGAAAGCCGTCGCGCGACTGGGTAATGGCATTGATCCGGCTCGGCGCGCCTTCCTCGAGAGACCAATGGCGCAGCTTGAAGCCGTGCAAGGCGCCCGACCCGGCGGCATCACGCGGACTTGACGACCCGGCAGGCAAGGTCTGGCCAATCGAGGCCGGGCCGACCATGACGGCAAGCAGAGCTGCCACCGGCAGCCACACCTTTGCCGTGCACGGTCGGTCAGAGTTCAATGATGCCCCGCTTGGCAGCCGTCGTCACCGCATGAGTCCGATCGCTGACCCGCAGCTTCGCAAAGATGCTCTTGATGTTGGACTTGATGGTTTCCTCTGCCACGCCAAGCCGCCATGCAACCTGCTTGTTGGAATGCCCGCCCGCTATCATCTGGAGCACTTCCACTTCGCGGGGGCTAAGCGCCTCCTCGATGGCGTGGAGCGCGATGTCCTGCGCAACGTCCGGGTGGAGATGGCGCTGGCCGCGGTGGACGGCGCGAATCGCATCGAGCAGTTCGCGGCGCAGGCTCGACTTGAGCAGGAACCCCGCCGCGCCCGCGCGCATCGCCTCGAGGGCCTTGGCATCCCCCGAATAGGTGGTGAGAACGATGATACGAGCCTCGGGGTGGGCCCTGCGGATCTTTTCGATCGCCTCGACGCCGTTCATCCCGGGCATGCGCAGGTCCATCAGCACGATATCGGGCCGCAGATCGTCATAGAGTTGCACGGCCTGTGCACCGGTCTCGGCCTCGGCGGCGACTTCCATGTCCTTTTGCAACGAAAGGATCCCAGCCACGCCTTCGCGCAGGATCGGGTGATCGTCCGCCACGAGGACGCGGATCGGGTGATCGTTCCCCGCCGGCATGTGCAAAGTCGTCCCCAGTAGATGCTGCCTGCAGCCCGCGAGCCGAGGCAAGTGCTTGCCACAGCGCGAAGAATATCACGAACCTGCGGGGGTTGGTAGCCACCCGAAAGCGGGCGGGAGGTTCCCCCGACCGGGTGTATCGCGAAGGTCCGAAGCGGATCAACCTTGTGACGTAACAAGGGGATCCGACATGGCAGACGAAACTGCGAATCCGCGCATGGCATTGGAACGACGCGAGTTTCTTGCAGTCGGATCGGCGGTTGCAGCGCTCACCGCCATGCCGTCCCTCGCTCTTTCCAAGGACACGCCCGCTTCAGGAGAACGCAGGATGGGTACGATCGCCACCAAGGATGGCACGCAGATCTTCTTCAAGGACTGGGGGCCGAAGGACGCGCAACCCATCGTGTTCCATCACGGCTGGCCGCTGACCGCCGACGACTGGGACAACCAGATGATGTTCTTCCTGCAGGCCGGCTACCGTGTGATCGCCCACGACAGGCGCGGGCATGGGCGTTCGACGCAGACCGATGCCGGCAACGAGATGGACACCTATGCCGCCGATGTTGCGGCGCTGACCGATCACCTTGACCTGCGCGGCGCGGTGCACGTGGGCCACTCGACCGGTGGTGGCGAGGTAGCGCATTACGCTGCCCGTGCCCGTCCGGGCCGGGTCGCCAAGGCCGTGCTGATTGGTGCGGTCCCGCCGATCATGCTGAAGACCCCCGCAAACCCCGGCGGCTTGCCGATCGAGGTGTTCGACGGCTTCCGTGCCGCGCTGGTTGCCAACCGCGCCCAGTTCTTCCTCGATGTGCCGACCGGGCCATTCTACGGTTTCAACCGTCCCGGCGCGAAAGTCAGCCAGGGCCTGATCCAGAACTGGTGGCGGCAAGGCATGATGGGCGGCGCCAAGGCGCACTACGATTGCATCAAGGCCTTCTCGGAAACCGACTTCACCGAGGACTTGAAGAAGATCGACGTCCCCGTGCTGATCATGCACGGTGAGGATGACCAGATCGTGCCGATCGCGGATTCCGCGCATCTTGCGATCAAGCTGGTGAAGAAGGGCACGCTCAAGACCTATCCGGGCCTGCCGCACGGGATGGCTTCGACCCACCCGGACGTTATCAACGCCGACCTGCTCGCCTTCATCAAGGCCTGATGCAATGAGCTATACCAGCCGCATCGACCTTTCGGACCACGTGCGCAAGCAGGCCTGCGGATTGCTGCAGGCCCGCCTGTCCGACGCCCTCGATCTGGAAGCGCAGGCCAAGCAGGCGCACTGGAACGTCAAGGGCCCGCACTTCCTCCAGCTGCACCAGCTATTCGACGCCGTGCACGACGAGATAGAGCAGTTCGTCGACCTCCTCGCCGAGCGCATCACCACGCTCGGCCATGTCGCGGACGGTCGCGTCACCACCACCGCCTCGGCAACTGCACTCTACGGATATCCGCTCGAAGCCACCGGCGGGGAAGCACACCTCAAGGCGCTTTCGGCGAGCCTCGGCGCGTTCGGCAAAGCCGTGCGCGAGGCGATCGATCAGGCGGGCGTGATCGGCGATGCCGATACCGCGGACCTGTTCACCCAGGTCTCGCGCGAGACCGACAAGCAGCTCTGGTTCCTCGAAGCCCACCTCCAGGCCCACTGACCCCTCACTCCCAAGGAGCAAGCCCATGTCTTTCCGATCCCAGAAGCTGATCAACGCCGACGATACGCTGTTCATCTTCATCGACCACCAGCCGCAGATGGCGTTCGGCGTCACCAGCATCGACCGCCAGACGCTGAAGAACAACACCGTGGCGCTGGCCAAGGCCGCCAAGCTGTTCAACGTGCCGATCATCCTGACCGCGGTCGAGACCGAATCCTTTTCCGGTTACATCTGGCCCGAACTGCTCGACGTGGTGCAGCAGAAGCCGATCGAGCGCACCTCGATGAATTCCTGGGATTCCGATGAACTCGTCGCGCAGGTCAAGGCCAGCGGCAAGAAGAAGCTCGTCATAGCCGCGCTCTGGACCGAGGCTTGCCTCCTGTTCCCGACGCTCTGTGCGATAGAGGAAGGCTTCGAAATCTACATCGTCACCGATGCCTCGGGCGGCACCTCGCAGGAAGCACATGACGCTGCCGTACGCCGCATGGAACAGGCAGGCGCCCAGTCGCTGACCACCATAAACGCCCTGCTCGAACTCCAGCGCGACTGGGCGCATCGCGACACCTACAACGGTGTGATGGACATCGTGCGCGAGCACCTCGGCGCTTATGGCATGGGCGTCGACTACGCCTATACCATGGTCCACAAGGCCCCGCAGCGCGGCGCGTTCCCGCACGAAGCACCCCACCCCGAAGGTCATTGATCTCCCACTGGCCCATCGGGAGCCTCCTGCCCATGAAACCCTACCTCGCAGCCCTTGGCATCGGACTTCTCGTCGGTGCCCTCTACAGCCTGCTCGGCACGCGATCGCCCGCCCCTCCCGCGGTCGCCCTGCTGGGATTGCTCGGCATGTTGCTGGGCGAACAGGCCGTCCCGCTCGCGAAACGGGTGATCCATGGGCAGGAGGTTGCTTCGTTCTGGAAGACCACCTGCGCCGAACGGGTAACCGGCATCCCGCCTGAGCCGGACGAAAAGCCATGAGCGCCACCCGCCGCGATACGCTGGCCGGGGCGCTTGGCGCCTCGGCCCTTTCCCTGCTTCCCGGCCTTGCCCGCGCCGCCGACAGAAAGCCAAGCCCAATGCGCGACGACCTGATCATCGTGAACGCCCTCGTCACCACGCTCGACCGCGAGAACCCCCGCGCGCAAGCCGTGGCAATCCGCGACGGACGCTTTCTCGCGGTTGGCTCAGAACAGGACGTGCGCGCCGCAGCGCCCGATGCCGCAGTGATCGACGCCCGGGGCCGACGCATGATCCCCGGACTGATCGACAGCCATATGCACATCATCCGGGGCGGGCTGAACTTCAACATGGAGCTGCGCTGGGATGGCGTGCCGACGCTCGCCGATGCCATGGCGATGCTGAAAGCGCAGGTCGATCGTACACCCGCGCCGCAGTGGGTGCGCGTCGTCGGCGGCTTCACCGAACACCAGTTCGCCGAAAAGCGCTTGCCCACGCTCGCCGAACTCAATGCAGTCGCCCCCGATACGCCGGTGTTCATCCTCCACCTTTATGACCGCGCCCTGCTCAATGCTGCCGCTCTGCGCGTGGTGGGCTATGGCAAGGACACGCCGAACCCTCCGGGCGGAGAGATCGTGCGCGATGCCGCTGGCAATCCCACCGGGCTGCTGCTGGCGCAGCCCAACGCCACGATCCTCTATTCGACGCTGGCCAAGGGCCCCAAGCTGCCCGAAGACTACCAGATCAATTCCACCCGCCACTTCATGCGCGAGGTCAATTCGCTCGGCGTGACCAGCGTGATCGACGCAGGCGGCGGGTTCCAGAACTACCCACAAGATTACCACGTGATCGAGAAGCTGCACGACGACGGCCAGTTGACCGTGCGCATCAGCTACAACCTGTTCACGCAGAAGCCGAAGGAGGAACTGGCCGACTTCGCTGGCTGGGTGAAGCAGGTCACGCCGGGGCAGGGCGACGATACCTATCGCCACAACGGCGCGGGCGAAATGCTCGTCTATTCCGCCGCCGACTTCGAGGACTTCCGCGTGGCGCGGCCAGACATGCCGCCGTCGATGGAAGGCGATCTCGAGCCGGTGATCCGTCTGCTGGCCGAAAACCGCTGGCCGTGGCGCCTGCACGCGACCTACGACGAAACCATCGGCCGCGCGCTCGACGTCTACGAAAAGGTCAACCGCGACGTGCCGCTCACCGGCATCAACTGGTTCTTCGATCATGCCGAGACGATCAGCGAGCGCAACATCGACCGCATCGCAGCGCTGGGTGGCGGCATCGCGGTGCAGCACCGCATGGCCTATCAGGGCGAATACTTCATCGAACGCTATGGCCGCCGCGCAGCAGAGCGCACCCCGCCGATCGCGCGGATGATCGCGGCGGGCATCCCGGTCGGTGCAGGCACCGATGCCACGCGCGTTGCGAGCTACAACCCATGGGTCTCGCTGTCCTGGCTGGTCAACGGGCGGACGGTGGGCGGTCTTTTGCTCTATCCCGGTGCAAACCGGGTCAGCCGCGAGAAGGCGCTGGCGATGTGGACGCACGAGAACACGTGGTTCTCCAGCGAAGTGGGCAAGAAAGGCCAGATCAAGCCGGGCCAGCTTGCCGACTGCGCCCTGCTGTCGGCGGACTACTTCACAGTGCCCGAGACGGACATTCCGCACATCCGCGCCGTGCTCACCCTGCTGGGCGGCAAGGTCGTCCATGGCGAAGGCGATTTCGGGCCGCTTGCCCCTGCCCTGCCCGCACCGATGCCGGACTGGTCCCCCGTCCGCACCTTCGGCGGCTACTACCGCGAGCCGGAAACGACGGCAAAGCTGGCCAGCGCGTGCGGCTGCGCCACAGCCTGCAGCGTCCACGGCCACGACCACGCAGCCGCGCTCGCCGCCAATGTTCCCTCGTCTGACGTCCAAAGCTTCTGGGGTGCGCTGGGCTGCGGCTGCTGGGCAGTATGATCCCATGCGCGATGCCGAACCTCGCCTGATCCATGCCGTGCTCGACTGGCCGCCGACATGGTTCCTCGCCCGGCTGCTGCTGGTCGGGGCGTACCTGATCGGCGGCGTGGTCAAGCTGGCAGACTGGCCCGCGGCCGTCGCAGAACAGGCGCATTTCGGGATGAATCCGCCCGCGCTCTGGGCGGGCCTTGTCATCGCGGTCGAAATCGTCGGCCCCCTGCTGATCCTGTGGGGCCGGATGGTCTGGCTGGGGGCGGGAATGCTGGGCACGTTCACCCTGCTCGCAGCCTTCGTCGCCAACGCCTTCTGGACCATGGAAGGACAGGAGCGCTTCGCGGCGACCAACGCCTTCTTCGAACATGTCGGCCTCGTCGGAGGGTTCGTCCTTGCCGCGCTGGTTGCCGAGCATGCCCGGAGACAACGACGACCCTGACGATTTCCCGGGTGCGCGAAGGAGATGAGATGAATCAGAGCGTGCCACTGAAGACGCCGGCGCCATTGTTCCGCCTGCTGCTCGTCCTTTCCGCCACGACCGGCATGGTCGACGCGGCCAGCATCCTCGGCATGGACAAGGTCTTTACCGCGAACATGACGGGTAATGTCGTGTTCCTCGCCTTTGCCACGGTAGGCTCACCGGGGTTCCACCCGCTGAGCTATGTGGTGGCGCTCGCCGCATTCATGGCCGGTGCGGCCATCGCAGGCCGGCTGTGGCGCAGCAACGGGACGCCCCGGCTCAACCATTGGCTGGTTCTCGCGGCGGCGATCGAAAGCTGCCTGCTGTTCCTCGCCGGGCTGCTTGGCCTCTACGCTGCGAAGATGGGGGCGCCCGATTCTACCGTACTCCTGCCCTGCATCATCGCCCTGACAGCGGGCGCTATGGGCTTCCGCAACGCCATCGTGCGGCAACTCAAGGTGCCCGATCTTACAACGACCGTCCTGACCCTGACCATCACCGGTATAGCGGCCGATTCCCGACCTGCCTCGGGCACGACATCGAACCTTCCCGCGCGGCTCGGTGCCGTGCTCGCCATCTTTGCCGGTGCCGCGGCTGGTGCGCTGATCTTTCACACCCTCGGCCTTGGTCCCACCTTGCTGGTAACCGCCGGCGTCGTGCTCGTCGCTACAACGATTTTCGTCCGCCATCCGCAAATGGCCGAACTGCAGAGAAAATGATCCGCCATCTGCTCGTCCTGACCGGCCTTGCGTGCGCTACACCCGCGCTTGCCAATGCGCCCGAGCGCACGAACCTGCGATATGACGAGGACTGGTCACTCCAGCCCGCCGGGCTGAAGAACCTCCCGCTCGATGAGGGGGGAGCGGTGCGGCTCACACTCGGGCTGGAGATGCGCGCACGGCAGGAGAGCTACGCAAACAGCCTCTGGGGCGATGCGCCGGACGACGGGTATCTATGGCTGCGAATGATGCCCCTCGCCGACCTTCATGCGGGGCCGGTGCGGGCCTTCGTCCAGCCGATCGTCGGCTTCGCCAGAGGCGTGAAGGGCGGCAACGGTCCTGCCGACGAGACGGGTGTCGACCTGCTTCAGGGCTTCGCCGACCTGAACCTGCCTCTCGGCGAGGACAGCAGGCTCACCCTGCGCGGCGGGCGGGAACTGGTCGCGCTCGGTTCGGAACGTCTGGTCGGCACGCGCTATGGTCCCAATATCCCGCAGCCGTTCGATGGTGTCCGTGCAACAGCCAACCTGGGCCGGTTGCGCCTCGATCTGATGAACTTGCGCGCTGTCCAGATCGGGCCGGGAGACTTCGACGATCATGCATCGGACCGGCGGCGACTACGCGCTGTCTACGCCACGCTCAGCGCCAGTCCCGACCTGGCTTTCGATCTCTACTGGATCGGATACCGCAACCAGACAGCTCGTTTCGGCGCCGTTACGGGCGAGGAACGCCGCGACACATTCGGGCTTCGCCTGTTTGGCCACCACCTCCTCGGCCCTTACGTCCGTCTGGCGTGGAACTGGGAAACCATGATCCAGCGCGGCGCCTTTGCCGGTCAGCGCATCCGTGCCTGGTCGCAGGCTACGGAAACTGCGATCAGCTTCCCGGACGTCACGCTCCAACCACGCCTGCGCCTTCGCGCGAACTACGCCAGTGGCGACAAAAGCCCGGACGACCGCGTGCTCGGAACCTTCAACGCGCTGTTCCCCAAAGGTCGCTACTTCGGAGAACTGACCCCGATCGGCCCGCGCAACATCTTCAACGTGAACCCCGGCATCGACATCCATGCGGGTGGAGGCTTTACCGTCGAGGTTTCAGCCGCGAGCTTCTGGCGTGCATCGCTCCGCGACGGCATCTACGACGTGCCCGGCAGCGAAATCCGGCCCGCCGGGACTTCCTCCGCAAGGCATATAGGAAACCAGATCGGCTGGGCGTGGAATGGAATGCGAGCAACGTCCTGTCGCTGTCCGGCTCCATCGCAATGTTCACAGCCGGTGCGTACCTTCGCCAAACCGGTCCTGCAGCGCCGATCTACATGGCAGGGCTCGAAGCCAGCTACAAACTCTAGCGGGCAAGCGGCTGGCATGCATTGGACGACTTGCTCGATTACGCCTCCCCGCAAAGACACAGCCATGTTTGCAAGCGGTACAAGCCGCAAAAGGAAAACCCTCCCTTCCCGAAGGAAGAGAGGGTCCCATTTCCAGCAGGTCTTGTCCGATCAGAACGCAGCGGTCAGCGAAACCACCACGGTCGATCCGGCGATCGAACCGGTGCCGTCCTGGCCGCGCGAGAAGCTCGGCTGGAGGTAGGCGGCTTCAGCGTCGCTGATGTCGGTGTCGATGTAGGAAACGCCCAGCGTCAGCGGGGTGCCCGGGATCGCGTAATCGGCGCCCAGCGACCAGTCGAGGTATTCGCCGGTCGGAGCAACCGAGGTTGCGAACGGCCCAAGGCCTTCGTTGCCCTTCGAGTAGCCGACGTGCGCCTTCAGCGTCAGGCCGGTGTCGGGGATGCCGGCAGCGGCGTCGGTCCAGACGTAGAGGTTGTCGTTCTTGTCGCCGGGTGCGGTGTAGACGCCTGCAGCAGCGGCAGCGCCGTCAGCATACCATGCGCCAAGCGCTTCCTGCTTCGGTGCGTAGGCGATGCCTGCGGTTACCGATGCCGGGCCGAGCGAACCGGAAACCTTCACATAGGGCTCGATGAAGTCGGTGTTGTCGAAGCCGCGCGGGTACATGTACCAAGTCGCACCGACGTCGACAGTAGCATCACCGAAAGTGTGCTTGTAACCAGCAATCAGGTCGAGCTCCATGTTGGCGCCGCCGAAGGTGCCCCAACCGGCGAGGTTCGAACCCCAGGTGCCGATGTAGAAGCCGCTTTCATGCGCGATGGTCAGGCCGCCCTGAATCGCGAGCGAGCGATCGGACTGCGAAACGCCGCGGAAGCGATAGTCGGAAACGAGGCCGACGCTGCCCGAGACGGTGACGGGCTTGGATTCTTCCGCTTCCTGAGCGAATGCGGGGGTCGCAAAGAGTGCGAGGGCGACAGGTGCCACAGCTGCGGCAAGACGGAACTTCATACGGAACGCTCCCTGGATAGGTTATCACGTTCCACCTGCGTCTGCCGTGCGAGCGCTTCTCGTGGAGCGACGTCACTGCAGATGTCATATTTCCTACATTCCGATTTGCTGCACTGCAAGATCGAAAGTCACACGTAAAACGGCTCCCTGTCTTATCGACAGGGAGCCGTGGCATTTTGGCATCACGTCGCCCCCGCCGTAGGGCCATTGGCGGCGGGGGCGAGGATCATGCGGTCGGGGTCAAAGGCCGCAGGATGGCATCGGGTCCGGTTACCCGCACCTCGTCTCCGCGCGAACGCCGACGTGCCAGCCATTCGGTCAGCATCTCTGCCGTCGTATGATCCATGGCATGGACACGATCGAGGTCGACGTGAACAGCCTTGCGCGGCGGAACCTGCTCGAGAGCGCTGGTCAGACGAGTCAGACCGAGGAACGTCGCGGCGCCTTCGAGTTCGAGTCGCACCGTCTCGCCAATCGTGGTCTCGCCCACCTTGAAGCGCAGATTTCGCAGATGCGGCACGAGTTCGAGCGCGGAAAGCGCAAGGCCGACAAGCACGCCCGTCAGCAGGTCGGTCGTAACCACCAGCACGAACGTCGCCACCCAGATCAGTGCGGGCATGAAGCCGTGAACCTCGAACAGACGGCGCACCTGCTTCAGGCTGACCAGCTTCCAGCCCGTGACCACCAGCACGCCGCCCAGCGCAGCCATCGGCACTTCGCGCAGGATGAAGGGCAGCAGAGCCACAAAGCCGAGGATCCACACGCCGTGGATCACCGCCGAAAGGCGCGTCTTGGCGCCGGCCTGCACGTTCGCCGAACTGCGCACGATCACGCCGGTCATCGGCAGGGCATTGAATACCCCGCACAGGAGGTTGCCCACGCCCTGCGCGCGCAGTTCCTTGTTGTAGTCGGTGCGCACGCCGTCGTGCATGCGGTCGACCGCAGCGGCAGAGAGCAGCGTTTCGGCGCTCGCGATAAAGGCAATGGCGATGGCCGAGACGATCAGCGACCCCTGCGTCAGCGGCGCAAGGAAGCTCCCGTCGGGCAAGGCAAAGGCAGCGCCGATCGAATCCGGCACCGCGATGCGGGCAACGTCAAGCCCTGCGCCCCACGCCACCAGCGTTGCGGCAAGCACGCCAAGCAGCGCGCCCGGCAGAAGGCCGAGCTTCGCAGGCTTGAGCTTCTCCCACGCGATCATCGTGCCGATGGTCAGCAGGCCAAGCATCAGCGCAAGTTCAGTCGAGCGCAGGTCGAACGGTGTCAGGCCAAGGACACGCGCGGGCATCATGGCAAGATTGTCGATCCCGTTCGACTGCGGCTTCGCGTCGAACAGGATGTGAAACTGGCCGATGACGATCAGCGCGCCGATCCCAGCGAGCATGCCATGGACGACCGCAGGCGAGATGGCCCGAAAAACGCCGCCGAGACGGGCAACGCCGGCAACAAGCTGAAGCGCGCCTGCCAGCACGAGCACTGGTCCAAGCGCCGAAAGGCCATTGTCGCGCACGAACTCGAACACGATGACCGCAAGCCCTGCAGCAGGGCCGCTGACCTGCAGCGGCGAGCCCGCGAGCAGGCCCACGACAATGCCGCCGATGATCCCGGTGACCAGTCCCTTCTCGGGCGGCACGCCCGAAGCAATGGCGATGCCCATGCACAGCGGCATGGCCACAAGGAAAACGACGATCGACGCGGTCAGGTCGCTGGCGAGGAAGCGGAACGGACCGCTGCGCTCACCTGCTTCGGCGGCATGCGAGGTCATTCTGCGGCCTCGGCAGTCCAGGCGTCGAGCACGCGGCGCGAGCGGGCAGGCAGCGCCACCGGCAGCGGCTTGTCATCGCGCAGCGGCACGAATTCGCCGGTCTGGCCATCAAGGCCCATCACCATGCCCGCGCTGATGTCGACGAACCAGCCATGGAGCGACATCTCGCCCTTGGCGATGGCCGTCGCGACCGAAGGATGGGTGCGCAGGTGGTCAAGCTGGACGATCACGTTCTGCAGGCTGACCGCGCGCACGCGCTCGTCCATCTCCAGATGCGGCGAGCAGCTCGAGACGACGCTTTCCGCTGCCGCGCCATGCCGCAGCCAGGCTATGACATTGGGCATGCCTTCAGGCAGTTCGGGAGCCGAAAGCGCCTTCATCGCACCGCAGTCCGAATGTCCGCACACGATGATGTCGCGCACGCCCAGTGCCATCACGGCGTATTCCACGGTCGACGTGACGCCTCCGTTCATCGTCGCGTAGGGCGGGACCATGTTGCCGGCATTTCGGCAGACGAACAGTTCGCCGGGCTGGGCCTGCATGATCTGCTCTGGCACGATGCGCGAATCCGCACATGAGATCATCAGCGCCTTTGGCGATTGGCCTTCGCTGACGAGTTTGCCGAACAGTTCGCGGCTGTCGGGAAAGACAGTCTTCTCGAAGCTGAATACGCGGCCGATGAGTTCGTTCACGGAAGAAACCTTTCGTTGGTGCAGACAATCCTGCTGGATTGTCAAAGCACTGACGAAAGTATGACGCGTCTCTTTCTGCTTCGGCGCGGTTGCGTAACGAAATGTTGCGCTGCACTCATCCGGTCGCGAGAGGGAAGCGCAAGGTCGCAATCAGGCCGCCGGTGGGGCGATTGCGCAAGTGCAGTGTGCCATTTTCAAGCTGTACCGCGCGTTGGACGATGGCGAGCCCGAGGCCCATGCCCGGCGTATCTCGGGCGCGGGCGGAGTCGAGTCGGACAAAAGGTTGCAGCACATCATCAAGCCGGTCTGGCGGAATGCCGGGCCCATCGTCCTCGATGACGATCTCGGCCATGCTGTCGTCCCGCCGCACCGTGACCCTCACGTTTCCGGCATAGTGCAATGCGTTCTCGATCAGGTTCGAAAGCGCGCGCCGCAGCGAGACCGGACGGGCGACGATCTCGAGGCTTTCGAGCCCGTGGAATGTCGCATCGCTGCCGTTGTCTGCCGCCGTATCGACCAGCGTCTGCGTCATGACCGCAACGTCGACACGCTCGGCGGGCAGGCGCGAGCCGCCAGTCTCGACGAAAGCCTGCAGGGATTCGAGCATGTGGCGCATCTCGCCCAGATCCGCGTCCATGCCGTCACGCGTTTCCTCGTCAATGTGGAGGCCTTCGACGCGCAGTTGCATCCGCGCAAGCGGCGTGCGCAGGTCGTGTCCGATGGCCAGCATCGATTGGGTGCGATTGGTCATCGATTCATAGACGCGCTGCTGCATCTCATTGAACGCGTGGATCAGGTCGCGAACTTCGGCGGTGCCCTGCTCCGGCAGCGGCTGCGGCGGCCCTGCCCCGACCGATTTCGAGGCGCGGACGAGCGTGCGCAGCGGGGCAAGCGTTGCCCGGAACAACACCCAGGCCAGCAGCACCAGCGCCAGCGTCGGCAACATCAGCGTGAGGATGCGACCAGCGTTCAGGCTCCAGGCATCGCTTGCATAAGTCTGGAACAGCACAACGCTGCGATCGGGCAGGAGCAGCGAGCCTGAGACGTTTCCGGCAACGGCCACCGGCCTCAGATGCAGCTGAAGGTCGGAACGGCCAAGCTCTGCCGCATCCTCGACCATCTGCTCGCGCAGACGGGATAGCTGGACAGAACCGATCGGACGCTTGCCGGACGGCTGCCAGTCGAGCGCAAAACGGCTCGAGCTCAGCGCCTTGGCCACCTGTCGCCGCTCGGCCACCGGTGCACGCTCGATCGCCCGGCTGGCGATGACCAAGTTCTCGGCGACGCGAGCCGCATCGTCCTCGCGCAGGGCAAAGCGGCTGGCGCGTTCGAAAAGCAGGGTATTCGCCGCAAAGTCGACGAGCGCGACGAGCAGCAGGATCGCAAGCAGCCGCTCAGGCAGACCAAACCGGCGCGCCAGCATCAGGTGCGCTGCACCTCTGCCTTGAACATGTACCCCACGCCGCGAACGGTGACGATCGGTGCATTGCCACCGGCCGCCGACAGCTTGCGGCGCAGACGGCTGACCAGCACGTCGACGCTGCGGTCTGAACTGTCGCCAAGACGGGTGCGTGACAGTTCGATCAGGCGCTCGCGCCCAAGGACGCGCTGCGGCTGACTGATGAAGGTCGAAAGCAGGTCGAACTCCGCTCCGGTCAGATCGACCATTGCCCCGCTCGGCGAATGAAGCTCGCGCCGGGCCATGGAAACAGTCCAGCCATCGAACCGGATGTCGCCGCTGCGGCTGCCGGTGTCGCCGGCCGTGTCGGTGACAGTGTTGGTGCCCCTGCGCAGAACCGCGCCGATGCGCGCAACCAGTTCGCGCGTGCTGAAAGGCTTTGGCAGATAATCATCGGCGCCCAGTTCAAGGCCCAGCACGCGATCTTCCTCGCTGCCACGGGCGGATACGAAGATGATCGGCACGTCGCTCTGTTTGCGCAGGCGGCGGAACAATTCGATCCCGCTGGTCCCCGGCAGCATGATATCCAGCACTACGAGGTCGGCAGGCTCGCTTTCCAGAGCCACCCACATTTCCGCCCCCGTGGCGGCCGTGCGAACGGTGTAGCCGTTTTCACGCAAGGCACGCGCCGTGAGTGTGCGCAGCGGGCCGTCGTCTTCTACCAGTACGATCGATGGAGATTGCATAATTTCCCAGCGCGATTGCGACAGCACGGCGCACGATAGCAGCGGCGCACGTGGTGCCAAGGTTGAAGAGCAGTCTCGAACACTGCAGATCGACGGGATCTGGAGAAAACCCGGGGATCGAAAACCGGAAAAGGCCTGCGATGCTCCCGTTTCATCCCGATGCGCCCCGTCCCGATCCGCACAATACCTTGCTGGGGCGATGCTTTTGCGCGCAACGGGCGCGTTCGAGACAAAGTGTTGCTAGAATGCAGAATATGATCAATTCGGTCGGAATTGGTCCAGATTCAGCCGTTCACTGTCGCCGAGCCACATCACATGCGCCGTATGATCGGCCAGATCGTTGCCACTGTTGCCATGACAGAACACGGTAAAGTTACCGCGATGAACCATCATCCACGGCAACGCCTCTGATAAGCGGTCGGCCGGAATGGTCATCTGGCATGACCCGCGCGGATGGGGGCCGACCGGGCGGGAATGCACCCGGCCCATCGCCACGCCCAGCGCATCGCGCATGGACAGGCACAGGCGCTCGGCCTCGCCCGCTTCGTGCGGATCGAAATAAACATGAGCGTGATAATCGCGAAACAATGACATGGCTCGCAAATGGCGCGCATCCGCGCCTACGGCAAGTGGCGGTGACCCCCACAAATTCGAAAGATCATGCCGCCAGTCTTGATCGCAAGGCACTTGTCGGCCACAGCACCGCTCGGCTTATATCTACGACTATTGTCTAAAAGCCCGAAGGCCTCACCCACGGTAAAGCCCCGGGCAAGACGAAGCATCCTGAGGAGAGTCTGACATGGGCGAGGCAGTCTACCCGGTCCCGGCGCAATGGGCCGCCAACGCGCTGGTCGATGAGGCGCGCTACTTCGAGATGTACCGCCAGTCGGTTGAGGACCCGGAAGGCTTCTGGGCCGAACACGGCAAGCGGCTCGACTGGATCAGGCCCTTCACCAAGGTCAAGAACACCTCGTTCCACGAAGCCGATTTCGGCATCCGCTGGTTCGAGGATGGCACGCTCAACCTCTCGGCCAACTGCCTTGACCGCCATCTGGCGACGCGCGGCGATCAGGTGGCAATCCTGTGGGAGCCCGATGGCCTCGACGAGCCCCATCGCGCGATCACCTACCGCGAGCTGCACGAAGACGTCTGCCGCTTTGCCAACCTGCTCAAGTCGCGCGGCGTCAAGCGGGGCGAGCGCGTAACGATCTATCTGCCGATGGTGCCTGAAGCGGCCGTCGCCATGCTCGCCTGCGCCCGCATCGGCGCGATTCACTCGATCGTCTTTGCAGGCTTCAGCCCCGATGCGCTGGCCGGACGCATCATCGACTGCGACAGCCGCATCGTCCTGACCGCCGACGAAGGCCTGCGCGGCGGACGCAAGGTGCCGCTCAAGGCCAATGTCGACGAAGCGTTGCAACAGTGCCCGGGCGTCGATTCCGTGATCGTGCTGCGCCGCACCGGCGCCAGCGTCAACGTGGTCGAAGGCCGCGATGTCGACTGGGCGACCGGCATTGCCGCACAATCGGTCGAGTGTGCGCCTGAGGAAATGGGTGCCGAGGACCCGCTGTTCATCCTCTACACCTCGGGCTCTACCGGCAAGCCCAAGGGCGTGCTTCACACCACCGGTGGCTATTCGGTCTGGGCGTCGATGACGCACCAGTATGTCTTCGATTACCGTCCCGGCCAGATCTACTGGTGCGCGGCGGACATCGGCTGGGTCACCGGCCATTCCTACGTCGTCTACGGCCCGCTGATGAACGGCGCGACGACCGTCATGTTCGAAGGCGTCCCCAACTTCCCCGATCCCTCGCGCTTCTGGCAAGTGGTCGACAAGTTCCAGGTAGAGATCTTCTACGGCGCCCCCACCGCCCTGCGCGCACTGATGCGCGAAGGCGACGAATGGGTAACGAAGACAAGCCGCCAGTCGCTGCGCCTGCTCGGATCGGTGGGCGAGCCGATCAATCCCGAGGCATGGGAATGGTACCACAAGGTCGTGGGCGACAGCCGCTGCCCGATCGTCGATACCTGGTGGCAGACCGAAACCGGCGCTGCCATGATCACCCCGCTGCCCGGCGCAACGCCCCTGAAGCCGGGCTCCGCCTCACGCCCGTTCTTCGGCGTGAAGCCGGCACTGGTCGACAACGACGGCACTTTCCTCGAAGGCGCAACCGACGGGTGCCTCGTCATCACCGACTCCTGGCCCGGCCAGATGCGCACTGTCTGGGGCGATCACGAACGCTTCTTCCAGACCTATTTCAGCACCTTCAAGGGCCTCTACTTCACCGGCGATGGCTGCCGCCGCGATGAGGACGGCTATCACTGGATCACCGGCCGCATCGATGACGTGATCAATGTCTCCGGCCATCGCATGGGCACCGCCGAAATCGAAAGCGCGCTGGTCGCCCACGCCAAGGTCGCTGAGGCGGCGGTCGTTGGCATGCCGCACGACATCAAGGGTCAGGGCATCTACGCCTTCGTCACCTGCAACGCCGAAGTCCAACCCGACGAAGCGCTGCGCAAGGAACTGATCCAGTGGGTCCGCCACGAAATCGGACCGATCGCCACGCCCGACGTGATCCAGTTCGCGCCCGGCCTGCCCAAGACCCGCTCGGGCAAGATCATGCGCCGTATCCTGCGCAAGATCGGCGAGAACGACGTCTCGAACCTGGGCGATACCTCGACTCTCGCGGACCCGAGCGTCGTGGACAATCTGCTCGCCAATCGCCCGCAACTCGCGCAAGCCTGATCGGAACACGGCCGACAAGGGTGGTCGGCCCACCTTGCGCAAACGCGCACGCTCCTTGATAACCTCCCTGCCGCGGCAACCGCGTTTCAGCACTGCAGCGTCAGGGAGCAAGGGGGGCAAATGAAGCGTTCGACCGTAGCGCTGGCGGCCATGCTGGCAACAACCGTTACCCTGCCTGCCACCGCGCAGGACCGCACCAAAGACCTGCTGCGCGAACTCGCAGACGCTCCCGGCCCATCGGGCTTCGAAGAGCCTGTCCGCAAGATCATGGTCGAGCGCATGAAGCCGCTGGCCGACGACATCCGCTACGACGGCCTCGGCTCCGTCATCGCCCGCCAGGGCAGCAGCGGTCCCCGGATCATGATCGCCGCGCACATGGACGAACTTGGCGGCATCGTCCGCCGCACCACGCCAAACGGCTTCCTCACCATGCAGATGCTCGGCGGCTGGCTCGATCAGGCCATCGCCGGCCAGCGCTGGATCATTCTCGGCAGCAAGGGCCCGGTCCGCGCGGTAAGCTCGATCCGCGACGTCCACCTCGCCCCGCAAGAGGAACGCGGCCAGCTCATCCGGCGCGACGCGGTGTTCCTCGATGTCGGCGCCAGTGATTCAGCAGGCGTCGCTGCACTGGGCATCGCCCCCGGCGACCCGATCGTACCCGACAGCCCGTTCATCGATCTCAACGGCACCGGCAACTACGCCGGCAAGGCCTGGGACGACCGGATCGGCTGCGCCGTCCTGCTCGTCGCCATGGAGCGTCTCAAGGCCAGCGGTCACCCCAATCAGATCTTCTTCACAGCCACCGTTCAGGAGGAGATCGGCCTGCGCGGCGCAAGGGCCTCGACCGCGATCGTCAAACCAGACATCGGCATCGCCATCGAAGGCGGCGTGACCGGCGATTCCGGCGGCGCCAAGCCCGAGGAAAGCCAGGTTGAACTCGGTGGCGGCCCCGGCCTGTTTCTCTACGACAGCAGCGCCCTGCCCAACCGCAAACTCGTCGCTCTCATCAAGGCAACCGCAAAGCAGGCAGGGCTCCCCCTGCAACTGGATCTCGTGCAGGGATACGGTGACGATTCCGCGGAAATGCAGACGGTTGGAGGCGGCGCGCCGACGGTCAATCTCGTCGTTCCGGCACGCTACACCCACGTCCACACCGGCATCATCAACCGCCGCGACTTCGACCAGATGGTCGATCTCGTCGTCGCACTCGTCAGAAAGCTGGACGCAAAGACGGTCGCAGAAATCCGCGATTTCACACCGTGACTGTCCAAAGTTGATGAAGAAATAAAACCCGGCGCGGCGCGAACGTTGTCGCATCCTCTCCCAAGGCCGCGCCGGGCAACGTTTACGAACGACCCGATACCGCATCCTCAAGGGACTGTCACAAAGTTTAGCGTACGCGCACAACTCGACCGTTCCGGTGATGCAATCGCACAACACAAACACAAAAGCCCCGCACGAGGCGGGGCTTTCGAGTGTTGGTTGCGGGGGCAGGATTTGAACCTGCGACCTTCAGGTTATGAGCCTGACGAGCTACCGGGCTGCTCCACCCCGCGCCGGGGTTGTGTGGACTGGCGGGCTTGGCCTGCCTGTCGCGCCCTTCTGACGTCGGACGGCTTGAGGCCGTCTGTTGTCGGGAGGGTGATTTGTGAATGGGTTTCCTCAACTTCCGCAAGCTTCAATGCCTGGCGACGACCTACTCTTCCAACGCTTGAGCGTTAGTACCATTGGCGCTGTCCGGTTTCACGGCCGAGTTCGAGATGGGATCGGGTGGGGCACGGACGCTATGGTCACCAG
>NZ_VLKJ01000003.1 GCF_007830315.1 Novosphingobium taihuense | reverse complement strand
CGCTCAAGCAGCAGAAGCCCAAGGTGCTGTGGTTCACCGGCCTCTCCGGCTCGGGCAAGTCGACCATCGCCAACATGGTCGAGAAGCGCCTGCACGCCGTGGGCAAGCACACCTTCCTGCTTGATGGCGACAACGTGCGCCATGGTCTCAACAAGGACCTGGGCTTCACCGAGGCCGACCGCATCGAGAACATCCGCCGCGTCGGCGAAGTGGCGCGCCTGATGACCGACGCCGGCCTGATCGTGCTGACCGCCTTCATCAGCCCCTTCCGCGCCGAGCGCGAGATGGTGCGCTCGCTCATGGCCGAAGGCGAGTTCGTCGAGATCTTCGTCGACACGCCGCTGGAAGTGGCCGAAGCACGCGACGTGAAGGGCCTCTACAAGAAGGCGCGTTCGGGCCAGCTCAAGAACTTCACCGGGATCGACAGCCCCTACGAAGCCCCCGAAAACCCGGACTTCCGCGTAGACACCACCACGGAATCACCCGAAAATGCCGCCGAACGCATCGTCAACGCCCTTCTCGGTTGGGCGCCAACGATCTAAGCACTCGTCTCTGGCCGGGAGGGAAACCGCCAATGATTCTGTTTCACGGACACGAGGCGCATGCCCGTTCGGTCGTCAAGGCGATCAGCTGGCGCATCTTGGGAAGCATCGACACCTTCCTTCTAGGCTGGCTCTTCACCGGCAGCGCCAAGGCTGCCGGTGCCATTGCCGGTACGGAAGTGATCACCAAGATCGGCCTGTACTACTTCCACGAACGCGTATGGAGTTCGATCCTCTGGGGTACGCAACGTCCACCGGTGGAAGATGACACCGCCCAGGTCAGTGCCGAGGCAGGCCTGCTGTAACGATCAGACCCGGCCGACGCTGCTGTAGGCAAAGCCTGCAGATCTTGCCTCTGCCGGGTCATAGACGTTGCGCAGATCGACCAGCACAGGCGCATTCATCAGGCCCTTAACGCGCGCGAAATCAAGTGCGCGGAAGGCGTCCCACTCGGTGACGAGCGCCACTGCATCCGCGCCTTCGACCGCAGCATATGTGCTGGAAACCATCTTCACCTCGGGCATGATCGCCGCAGCCGCTTCCATGCCTTCAGGATCGTAGGCCACGACCTCGGCCCCTGCATCGAGCAGTGTCTGCACGATCGCAATCGACGGCGCATCGCGCATGTCGTCGGTATTGGGCTTGAACGTCAGGCCTAGCAGCGCGACGCGCTTGCCGCGCGCATCACCGCCCAGCGCCTCGATCACCTTGCGACCCATCGCGCGCTTGCGGCTGTCGTTGACCTTGACCACCGCTTCGACCAGCCGGACCGGGCTGCCATAGTCCTCGGCGGTCTTGAGCAGCGCCAGCGTATCCTTGGGGAAGCACGATCCGCCATAGCCGGGCCCCGCGTGGAGGAACTTCGAGCCGATGCGGTTGTCGAGGCCGATGCCGCGCGCCACGTCCTGCACATCACCGCCCACCTTCTCGCACAGGTCGGCCATCTCGTTGATGAAGGTGATCTTGGTCGCAAGGAAGGCGTTGGCGGCGTATTTGATCAGTTCGCTGCTGCGGCGCGAGGTGAACAGGATCGGAGCGCGGTTGAGGAACAGCGGGCGATAGACCTCGCGCATCACCCCGCGCGCCCACTCTTCCTCCGCGCCGATAACGATGCGGTCCGGACGCTTGAAATCGCCAATGGCAGCGCCTTCGCGCAGGAATTCGGGGTTGGAGACCACGGCGAACTGGACCTCTGTCCCGCTCTCCCGAATGATCCGCTCCACCTCGTCGCCCGTGCCAACCGGCACTGTGGACTTGGTCACCACCACGGTCGGCGTGGTGATATTGGCGGCAAGTTCCTGCGCCACGGCATAGACATAGGTCAGGTCGGCATGGCCATCGCCCCGGCGCGAAGGCGTACCCACCGCGATGAAGATGGCCTGAGCACCTTCGATCGAGCTGGCAAGATCGGTCGAGAACGACAGTCGCCCGGCCTTGACGTTGGCCGCGACCAGTTCGGCAAGGCCCGGCTCGTAGATCGGCATGACGCCGGCGCGCAGCCGCTCGATCTTGCTCTCGTCCTTGTCGATGCAGACCACATCGTGGCCGAAATCGGCAAAGCAGGCCCCCGAAACCAGCCCGACATAGCCCGAGCCAACCATTGCGATCTTCATCAAAGCACTCCGTACAGCACAGCGCTGTTAGCAAGCGGGAGGCATTCCCGGAACCCTGCTTGCGGGCGGGCTTGGTAGCCGTCTAACCTTTCGGGAACATGACCACCACAACTCTCCCCGAATCCTGGCGCCCCGCGCTCGAACCCGTCCTGCAATCGCCCCCCTTGCGCACGCTGGGCGGCTTCCTCCAGACCGAGGAGCGCGCGGGCAAGGTGATCTACCCGCCCCGCGGCACCCGCCTGGCCGCGCTGGAGATGACCCCGCTCGATCAGGTGCGCGTCGTCATCCTCGGGCAGGACCCGTACCACGGTCCGGGGCAAGCGCATGGCCTTGCCTTCTCGGTCCAGCACGGCGTGAAGACTCCGCCAAGCCTCGTGAACATCTACAAGGAACTCGAAGCCGACCTCGGCATCCCTCGCGCGGCCCACGGCAACCTTACCCGCTGGGCCGAGCAGGGCGTGCTGCTGCTCAACAACGCGCTGACCGTCGAAGCCGCCAATGCCGGGTCGCACCAGGGCAAGGGCTGGGAGCTGTTCACCGACGCTGCCGTCGAAGCTGTCGCCGCGCGCCCCGAACCCACGGTGTTCATCCTGTGGGGCAGCCACGCGCAGAAAAAGGCCGCACGCGTCGCCGGGCTCGCGCATGGCCCGCATCTGGTGCTGAAGGCCCCGCATCCCAGCCCGCTGTCCGCCTACAACGGCTTCTTCGGCTCCAGGCCCTTCAGCCAGACCAACGCCTTCCTCGAAGCGAAGGGGCGCGGGACGATCGACTGGCGGGTCTGACGCAAAAAGCCCCGCCGAAGCGGGGCCTTTCGTCAGTCCATCAAGCCGGAGATCAGCCCGGGATCGCAGCCGAAGCAGCCTGTCCGTCACCTTCCGGCGCGGAGAGGATGTCACGCACGACCTGGCCCTTGGCCACCGTCTGCGTGCCCGGATCACCCACGGTCGACCGGATTGAGGCAGCAGCCGTGCCCGAACGGTTGATCGCGTCCGTCTCCACGCTCGAACGCGCCGAAGGGCCGCCGAACAGCGTTTCGAGCGTCTGTTTGCCGGTTTCCGAATCTTGCGGACGCGGCGCGCCGGGGCTCGGCGGGGTCAGTGCGAAATCGGGCGGCACCACCAGCGGCGCGGCGCGGGTCACGGCCATTTCGTCGGGACGGTCACGGTTGAACAGCGAACCGCCGCCACCGCAGGCCGACAGAAGAGTCGCCGCCGAGACGACAAGAGCAAGGGCGGCAGCTTTACGCATCATGCATTCTCCGTGGCGGTATGGTCGCCGCTATCGTTTGGCTTTTCGCGCGATTTGAACGAGCGGGCAAGCAGTATCAGGACACCGAACGTGATCGCCACGTCGGCCAGATTGAAGATGGCGAAAGGTCGCCACGTGCCAATGTGCAGGTCGGCATAGTCGATGACATAGCCCAGCGTCAGCCGATCATAGATATTGCCAAGCGCTCCGCCGAGCACGAGGCCAAGCGCAAGGATATCGCCTCGCAGCGTCTCGCGCAGCATCCACACCGTCACGCCCAGCGCAATCAGCGCGGTGACGATGATCAGGCCGTAACGCATCTCCAGCGACGTTGCGGTAAACATCCCGAAGGAAACGCCCTCGTTCTCGGCATAGCGCAGGTCGAATATCGGCAGCAGGTCGATCACGCCGACATCGCGCAGCATCAGCGGGCCGACCATGATCGCCTTCACGATCCGGTCGATCACGGCGATGACCAGCGCAAGGCCCAGGCCCTCGATGCGCGGACGGCTCAGCATCAGGCTGCTGCACCCGCGTCGATAGCCGCCACGACCTCGTCGCACCGGTCGCACAGCGCGCCGTCTTCCGTCACTTCCGGAAGCAGGCGCCAGCAACGGCCGCACTTGTGGTCGGTGGAACGGGTGACGGTCACGTCACTGCCCTGCCCGCGCATTACTGTCGCGGTGATGAACAGCTCTGCCAGATCGGCTTCCGGAGCGGATTCGGGCACGGTGACGACCGCCTCGAGGCCCGATCCCAGCACCTTCTCCCGGCGCAACGGTTCGATGGCTTCATTCACCGTCTGGCGCAGTGCGCGCAACTCGGTCCAGCGCGCTTCATCCACCGTCACAGCCGGAACCTCCGGCCATTCCAGCAGATGCACGCTGTCGCTGCCCGGATAGCGCGACTGCCACACTTCCTCGGCCGTGAACACCAGCACCGGCGCGCCATAGCGGACCAGCGCGTGGAACAGCGTGTCGAGCACGGTGCGATAGGCGCGGCGCTTCGGGTCCGAAGGCGCATCGCAATAGAGGCAGTCCTTGCGGATATCGAAGAAGAGCGCCGAAAGGTCCTCGTTGCAGAAGTCGGTCAGCGCGCGGACATAAGTGTTGTAGTCGAAGTCCTCGACCGCCTGACGCAGCGTGGCATCCAGCTTGCCGAGCAGGCCGAGCATGTACTGCTCCAGCTCGGGCATTTCCGCCACCGGCAGCCGCTCGTCCTCGCTGAAGCCTTCCAGCGCGCCCAGCAGATAGCGATACGTATTGCGCAGCTTGCGGTACTGGTCGGCAACGCCCTGCAGGATCTCCTTGCCGATGCGGTGGTCCTCGGTGAAATCGACCGAGAGCGCCCAGAGCCGCAGGATATCCGCGCCGTAATCGCGCATCAGGTCGATCGGGCTGATCGTGTTGCCCAGGGACTTGGACATCTTCATGCCCTTCTGGTCCATGGTGAACCCGTGCGTCAGCACCGCATCATAAGGCGCCCGCCCGCGCGTGGCGCAGGATTCCAGCAGCGAGGACTGGAACCAGCCGCGATGCTGGTCCGACCCTTCGAGATAGAGGTTCGCAGGCCATTGCAGGTCCGGCCAGCGCCCCGATTCCAGCACGAAGGCATGGGTGGAGCCGGAATCGAACCACACGTCCAGGATGTCGGTGACGCGCTCGTAATCGTCGAGCTTGTACTTGTCGCCCAGGTACTCCTGCGCCCGTTCCTCGTCCCACGCATCCACGCCTTCGGCCATGACAGCCGCGACAATGCGCGCGTTCACGTCCGGATCGTTGAGGTACTGGCCGGTCTTGCGATCGACGAACAGCGTGATCGGCACACCCCAAGCGCGCTGGCGCGACAGCACCCAGTCCGGACGGCCTTCAACCATCGCGCCGATGCGGTTGCGGCCCTTTTCGGGGACGAAACGCGTGTCGGCAATGGCCTTGGTGGCCTTCTCGCGCAGCGTGCCGCCCTCGGCCTCGCGGTCCATCGGCACGAACCACTGCGGCGTGCAGCGATAGATCACCTTGGCCTTGGAGCGCCAAGAATGCGGATAGGAATGCTTGTAGTCGGCAGACGCCGCGAGCAGCCCGCCAGCCTCGCGCAGGTCCGAACAGATCGGGCCGTCGGGCGCGTTGAACTTGGGGTTGATGACCGAGCCCTGCCCGCCGAGCCAGCCCCAGTCCTCACGATACTTGCCATCGCCCTGCACCGCGAACACCGGCTCGATCCCGTGCGCCTTGCACAGCGCAAAGTCGTCCTCGCCATGATCGGGCGCCATGTGGACAAGGCCGGTGCCGCTGTCGGTCGTGACGAAGTCGCCGGGGAGCATCGGGCGCGGCTTGGCAAAGAACCCGCCGAGCGAGTGCATCGGGTGGCGAAGCGTCATGCCGACGAAGTGTTCTGGCTTCAGCCGCCACCGAGGTTCGCCGGCAGGATCTTCATTTTTCCAACCAGTCCGGCGCTCAAACTCTTCGAACAACGCTTCGGCCACCAGAACAGAAGCCATTTGCTCGCCGTTTCCGACAAGATAGACCGCGTAATCGACTGCCGGATTGTAAGCGACTGCCTGGTTCGTTGGAATTGTCCAAGGCGTAGTGGTCCAGATTACCACCTCGGAATCCCACACGCCGTCTGGGGCATTGGGGGCCTCCAGAACACTAAACGCCACGTCGATCTGCGTCGAAACGATATCCTCGTACTCGACCTCAGCCTCAGCCAGCGCGGTCTTCTCCACCGGCGACCACATCACCGGCTTGGCCCCGCGATATAGCTGGCCGCTTTCGGCAAACTTCAGCAGTTCGCGCACGATGGTGCCCTCGGCCTGGCTATCCATCGTCAGGTAGGGGTTGTCCCAATCGCCATTGATGCCGAGGCGCTTGAGCTGCTCGCGCTGCACGTCGACCCACTTCTGGGCATAGGCGCGGCATTCGGCGCGGAATTCGCGTGGCGGAACCTCGTCCTTGTTCTTCTTTTTCTTGCGGTACTCTTCCTCGACCTTCCACTCGATGGGCAGGCCGTGGCAGTCCCAGCCGGGCACATAGGGCGCGTCCTTGCCCAGCAGCGTCTGGGTGCGGCAGACCATGTCCTTGAGGATATGGTTCAGCGCATGGCCGATGTGCATGTCGCCATTGGCATAGGGCGGGCCATCATGGAGAATGAACTTCTCGCGCCCTTTGCGCGCCTCGCGAACTTTGCGGTAAATGCCCTCGTCCTGCCAGCGCGAAAGAATGACCGGCTCCTTCTGGGGGAGGCCAGCCTTCATCGGGAAATCGGTCTTCGGCAGGAAGACGGTCGGTCGGAAGTCGCGTGGTTCAGTCATGACCGGCGGGCACTAGAGCAATTGCGCGCGTTGGGGAAGTCTCTGGCGGAGCATTGCCCACCCCGCTGCGACTAGGTTCGCTACGCTCTCCAAGTCTCGCGGCCCTCCCGCCTGCCGGAGGGCAAGAACAGGTCATTCAACTCCCCTCCCGCAGGCGGGAGGGGTTGGGGGTGGGCAAGAGCGCTACGCCAGCAACTCGCGCGCTCGTTCGCAGTCCCTCTCCATCTGCGCCACCAGCGTATCGAGGCCATCGAACTTCGCCTCTGGCCGCAGGAAATGGTGGAATGCCACCTCGATTTCCTGCCCGTAGAGATCGCCCGAAAAATCGAAGAAGTGCGGCTCCAGCAGCTCCTTGGGCGGATCGAAGGTTGGGCGGATGCCCAGATTTGCCGCGCCCTTGAGCACGCGCCCGTCAGGCAAGCGCCCCGTCACCGCATAGATGCCATAGCGCGGGCGCAGGTACATGCCGATGTCGAGGTTGGCGGTCGGGAAGTTGATCGTGCGCCCCAGCTTGTCGCCATGCTGCACCATGCCCCGGATCGCGAAAGGCCGCGTCAACAGCTTCGTCGCCGTCTCGCAGTCGCCCGATTTCAACGCATCGCGAATGCGGCTTGACGAGACGACCTCGCCCTCCCGCGTGACCGGCCCCACCGCGCGCGCGGTTAGACCGAAACGCGGACCATCTTCGCGCAACACCTGTGCATTTCCACTGCGGCCCTTGCCAAAGGTGAAGTCCTCACCCGTCACCACGCCCACGGCGCCCAGATGCCCGACCAGACCTGCCTCGATCCATTCGAGCGCGGTCATCCCTGCAACGTCCGCGCCGAAGTGGATCACCAGCATGGCATCGGCCCCGGCTGCGGCGAAGAGTTCCTGCCGCTGGTCCAGCGTGGTCAGGCGGAACGGCTCGGCATCAGGCTTGAAATGGCGCACGGGGTGAGGATCAAACGTGGCGACGATGGCCGGACGGCCTTCGGCCCTGGCCCAGCGGATCGCCTCACCCACCACGGCCTGATGCCCGAGGTGAAACCCATCGAAATTGCCCAGCGCCACGATACCGCCACGAAGGGCTTCCGGCACAGGTTGCAGGCTGTCGAGACGGATCATGCGCCAGCCTTGGCGTAAGTGACGAAATCGAAAGCGGGTCTGCCAGACTCAGCCTGATGCACGTCGCGCGAAACCTCTATCCACTCCGATCCGAGCGGCTCCATCATGGTATCGCCCTCGAACGTCCCGTGTACTTCGGTCAATTCAACGCGTTCGGCAAGGGCCATGAACAGGCGATAAATCTCCGCCCCGCCAACGACGGCAACCTCGCCCCCACCCGCCAGCGCCAGCGCCTGCTCCACGCTCGTCGCCACTTCCGCCCCCTCGGCGCTCCACCCGCCATCGCGCGTGAGCACGATATGGCGGCGACCGGGCAGCAGGCCGGGCAGGCTCTCGAAGGTCTTGCGGCCCATGATCATCGGCTTGCCGAGGGTCAGCGCCTTGAACCGCTTCAGGTCCGCAGACAGTCTCCACGGCAGGGCATTGTCCTTGCCGATCACGCCGTTGGTGGCGCGGGCATAGATCAGGAAAAGTCCGGGACGGACCCCGCTCACAGCACCAGCCGCGTCACGTGGCCCATCTTGCGCCCGGGCCGAACCGCCGCCTTGCCATAAAGATGCAGGTGGTTGGCGGGGTCGGAAAGGATTGCGGGCCAATCATGCGCATCGTCACCGATCAGGTTGTCCATGACCACGCCCTTCGCTGCCAGCGCGGTCGATCCCAGCGGCAGCCCGCAGATCGCGCGGACGTGGTTCTCGAACTGGCTGGTGAGCGCCCCTTCGATGGTCCAGTGCCCGGAATTATGCACGCGCGGGGCCATCTCGTTGAATACCGGACCGTCGGCCGTTGCAAAGAACTCCAGCGTCAGCACGCCGACATAGCCCAGCGCATCGGCCACTTTCGCGGCCAACGCCCGCGCCTCTTCCACCTGCGCCACGATCACAGGCGATGCCGGCACGGTCGAGCGATCGAGAATGCCGCCCTTGTGCACGTTCTCGGCACTGTCCCAGAAGCGCACTTCGCCCGCTTGCGTACGAACGAGGATCACCGAGAACTCTGCCTCGAAGGTCACGAAGCCTTCGTAGATCAGCGGCTTGCCGGGCAGCTCCACCGCCTCGGCATCGGTCGGCTGCATGATCCGCCACTGGCCCTTGCCGTCATAGCCATCGCGCCGCGTCTTGAGGATGCCCGGCGCGCCGATGCTTGCCACCGCCGCGCGCAGATCATCCATCGAATCGACCGTGGCCCATGGTGCAGGCCGACCGCCCAGCGCTTCGACGAACGACTTCTCGTTCACCCGGTCCTGCGCCACTTCCAGCGCCTTGGCCGGTGGATGGAGCGGCGCATGGGCCGTCACCGCTGCCAGAGGCGCAGCGGCCACGTTCTCGAACTCATAGGTGACAACAGCGCACTGTGCGGCAAAGGCCGCCAGCGCCGCCTCGTCGTCGTACTCGCCCTGCGTGAAGGCCGCGCAGACATCGGCGGCAATCGAATCCGCTTCCGGCGCATAGACGTGGCAGCGATAACCGAGGTTCGCCGCCGCCAGCGCGATCATCCGGCCAAGCTGGCCGCCACCGAGGATGCCGATCGTCTCGCCGGGAGGGATCATCAGACCGGCTTCTCCGCCACCGATTCGGTCTGCGCGGTGCGGAAAGCGATCAGCCGCTCGGCCAGCGCTTCGTCCGACGTCGCCAGGATCGATGCGGCCAGAATACCCGCATTGGTCGCGCCCGGAACGCCGATAGCCAGCGTCGCCACCGGAATGCCGCCTGGCATCTGCACGATCGACAGCAGCGAATCCATGCCCTTCAGCGCCTTGGATTCCACCGGCACGCCCAGCACGGGCAGGTGCGTCATCGAGGCGACCATGCCCGGCAGATGCGCCGCACCGCCCGCGCCTGCGATCACCACCTTGAAGCCTTCGAGGTGTGCACCCTTGGCAAAGCTCACCAGCCGATCCGGCGTGCGATGCGCCGAGACGATGCGGCAATCGTGCGCCACGCCCAGCTTTTCCAGCACGGCCGAAGCTTTCTTCATCGTCTCCCAATCGGACTGGCTGCCCATGACGATGGCGACTTGCGGCTTGTCAGACATCTCCCCTGCCCCCTTCAGGCCAACGGGCGCTCAGCGCTCCGAAAGGTAGTAGCGTTCCACTTCGGCGAGGTTGTCGTCGAGTTCATAGACGATCGGCTGCCCGGTCGGAATCTCGAGCCCCGTGATGTCCTCGTCCGAAATGCCCGACAGGTGCTTCACCAGCGCGCGAAGCGAATTGCCATGGGCAGAGACGATCACCGTCTCTCCGGCGCGCAACGCAGGCGCGATCTTCTCTTCCCAGCACGGCAGCACGCGCGCGATGGTGTCCTTGAGGCTTTCGGTAGAAGGCACCGCGATCCCGGCATAGCGCGGGTCCGAAGCCAGATCGAACTCGCTGCCCGCTTCCAGCACCGGCGGCGGCACGTCGAAGCTGCGGCGCCACACCTTGACCTGATCTTCGCCATGCTTGGCCGCAGTCTCGGCCTTGTCGAGGCCGGTCAGGCCGCCATAGTGCCGCTCGTTCAGGCGCCAGTCCTTGTCTTCCTGCACCCACAGGCGGCCAGCGGCTTCCAGCGCCAGATGCAGCGTCTTGATCGCGCGGGTCTGCAGCGATGTGAAGGCCAGCGTCGGCAGCACACCCTTGTCCTTGAGCAGCTTGCCTGCCGCGAAAGCTTCGGCCGCGCCCTTTTCGGTCACGTCCACGTCCCACCAGCCGGTGAAGCGGTTTTCGAGGTTCCACTGCGACTGGCCGTGGCGAATCAGGATCAGGCGGGGCATCGGGGCATCCTGTAGCTGACTATAAAAAAGGAACCGCGCCCCTAGCGTCAGGCGGCCGGATTGGAAAGCCCGGTTTCCGGCGAATCGGGCGATTCGGACACGGTTGCATCGGCCGCGCCCGCACCGGCCTCCAGCGCGCGGGCCTGCGCCTTGCGCCGTTTCAGGTTGTCGCGCAGCCGTGCGGCCAGCCGCTCCTCGCGGCTCATCGTGAACTCTTGATCGCTCATTGCCCGCCTGATTGCAGCGATCTCCGGCTTACTGCAAGTCCCACAGGACTTTGGCCCCGAACGTCGCTTGACAAAGCCAGCCCCCCCCGTCATTAGCGCGCCCCTGCCCACCCCGCCCGTCAGCGGTTCCGGAGTGGTAATGCGGAAATGGTGTGCTGCTGTAGCTCAGTGGTAGAGCGCATCCTTGGTAAGGCTGAGGTCGGGAGTTCAATCCTCCCCAGCAGCACCATTTCCCCGCAGACACGATGGTGTTTGCCGCAAAATCTTACTTTGGATATATGGAACCTCCCGCTTCGATGGGGTTTTATTGCTCAGTGCAAGTGCGTGGGGCTCTCTAATGCTTTCAAAAGCAGAACTCTCTCCTGAAAGCCTGTCCCTCGTTATCGAACAGAGCACCGATTGCGTGAAGCTTGTCGATCCGCAGGGCAATCTCTTGTGGATCAATCCCAACGGCCTTTGCGCCATGGAAATCGATAACTTCGAATTACTTAGCGGTCGTGAGTGGGCGGCGCTCTGGCCCGAGGACGCCCAGCCCGTCATTCGTGATGCACTGGCCAGCGCAAGCTCGGCCGGCGTTGCCCGACTCGAAGCCTTCTGCCCGACGGCCAAGGGCACGCCGCGCTGGTGGGAAGTCAGCGTTTCGGCCGTGCGCGGCCCTGATGGCGAGCCCGCAGGCTATATTTCCGTCTCGCGCGATGTCAGCCAACTCCATGCCGATCAGGAAGCGCTGAAAATACTGCTGTCGGAGATGCGGCACCGGCTGAAGAACAGCTTCGCCATGGTCTGTGCCATGCTGCGCACCGTCGCGCGCGGAAACGCGGCCAACACCGAATTTGCCATCGACATGGTCGCACGGATTTCCGCACTTGCCACCGCGCAGACGCTGTTCGACGGTGAAGCTGAGGAGACCGACCTCCACGCACTCCTGTCCACGCTGATCCTGCCTTTCCGCACAGCGCAGGACACGAAAGTTGTCCTCGATTGCCCGGGCAGGCACGAAATCAACAGGCGTGAAGCCGATGTGATCTCGCTTGTCGTGGGCGAACTCACGGTAAACTCAACGAAACATGGCGCAATCGGCCACGGCGGTACCATCGCGCTAAGCGCAATGGCTGGAGGCGACGACGCCCACCATGTCATCATCTGGCAGGAGCAATCCGTCCGCCCGGTCGCCGCTACATCACGGTCCGGCGGCCAGGGCCTGACCCTGATCGAACGCATCTGTGCCGCGCGCGGCGGCACGTTCGGCATAGACTGGCAGGACAGCGGCCTTGTGGCCACGCTGTCCCTGCCCAAAGCTGCCTGATCAGGCTCTGAGGTCAGCCCATTCCGGATGGCGGCGGAATGCGGCCTCGACATAGCTGCACTGCGGCTCGATCTTGAAGCCGAACTTGCGCGCATCAGCAATCAGCGCCTTGACCAGCTCGCCCGCCACGCCGCGCCCGCCGATTTCGGTCGGCACCAGGGTGTGGTCGGCCACCACCACGTCGCCCTGTCGCTGATAGGTCAGCCGTCCGATCGCCTCGCTACCTTCCACCTTGGCGTGGTATTCGCCGCGTGCGCCCTGATCGAGGTGGGTGATGGTGACATCTGCCATGCGGTAAATTCCTTGCCCTTTGCGCCCCGGCACTTCGGGGTCGCTTGACCCGAAACGCGCGGGGTCACATTGCGGTTTCCCATGAAGTTCTTCTCCGACAATGCCGCCGCCGTCCACCCCCGCCTGTGGGCCGCGATGCACGCCGCCGATGCGCCCGATTCGGGGTACGACGGCGATGCGCTTTCACAGCGCATGGACGAGGCCTTTTCGGACCTGTTCGGCACCGAATGCACCGCGCTCTGGGTCGCCACCGGCACTGCGGCGAACTGCCTTGCGCTTGCCGCCATGGTCCCGCCCCACGGCGGCGTGGTCTGCCACCGCGAGGCACATATCGAGATGGATGAAGGCGGCGCCCCCGGCTTCTACATGCACGGTGCAAAGCTGATGCTGGCAGACGGCGAAGGCGCAAAGCTGACGCCCGAGAGCATTGCCCGCGTGATCGACCCGATCCGCAACGACGTCCACCAGGTCCAGCCGCACGCGATCTCGATCACGCAGGCGACTGAATACGGCCGGGTCTATACGCCGGAAGAGGTCGCGCGGATCGGCTCGCTCGCGCAAGGACGCGGCCTTGGCTTGCATATGGACGGCGCGCGTTTTTCCAATGCTGTGGCGCACCTCGGCTGCCATCCGGCGGAAGTGACGGCGCAGGCGGGCGTCGACGTGCTGACTTTCGGCTGCGTCAAGAACGGTGGCATGAACGCCGAAGCGCTGGTGTTCTTCGACATGGAACTGGCCGACGTGGTCCGCTACCGCCGCAAGCGCGCCGGGCACCTCCAGTCCAAGGGCCGGTACCTTGCCGCGCAGGTCCTCGCGATGATCGAGGACGATCTGTGGCTCGAAAACGCCCGGGCCGCCAACGCCGCCGCGCAGGAAATTGCGCAGGCCTGCGGCGAACGCCTGTTCCACCCGGTCGAGGCGAACGAGATCTTTGTCGTGCTCTCGCCCGCCGAGCAGGCAACCTTGCGCGCACAGGGCTTCGACTTCTACGACTGGACCGCACCTGAAGGCGCGACAGGTGCCGCACGCCTCGTCACCGCGTGGAACAGCGATCCTGCCGACGTTGGCGCGCTCGCCCGGGCAATTGCCACGCTATGACCCTGCCTGAGCAGCCCGGTCAGGCACGCTTCTGGCAGTGGAACGTCGCGGGCCCATTCTTCATTGTCGCGCTGATCTGGGGTTCGACATGGCTCGTGATCAAGGATCAGATCGGCAGCGTCCCGCCAAGCTGGTCGGTGACATGGCGCTTTGTCGCAGCGGCCATCGGCATGGCCGCGCTGGCGCTGATCCGGCGCGAGTCCTTGCGTGTCTCGGCAACCGCGCTGAAGGTCGCCGCGCTGCTCGGCCTGCTGCAGTTCGTAATGAACTTCCAGTTCGTCTACCGCGCCGAACATCACCTGACCTCGGGCATCGTCGCGGTATTCTTCGCGCTGCTCGTGGTTCCTAACGCGTTGCTCGCGTGGCTGGTGCTGAAGCAACCGGTCACGCGTGGCTTTCTTGCAGGTTCCGCCGTTGCCGGCGCCGGGATCGCCTTGCTGCTGCTGCACGAGTACCGCATGGCGCCGCCTGAAGGCCAGGTTCTCACCGGCATCGCCCTGACCGCAGCCGCCTTGCTCAGTGCCTCTTCGGCCAACGTGCTTCAGGCCAGTCCCGTGGCGCGCGGCGTTCCGATGATCCCGATGCTGGCGTGGGGCATGCTGATCGGTGCCGTGCTGGATGGCGCGTTCGCATGGGTCGTCGAAGGCCCGCCGCAGTTCGATCCACGCCCCGGCTATGTGTTCGGCGTGCTCTATCTCGGCCTGATCGGCTCGGTGGTGACCTTCCCGCTCTATTTCCGCCTGCTCCAGCGGTTGGGAGCGGGCCGCGGGGCCTACAACGGCGTGCTGGTGCCGGTCGTCGCAATGCTGCTTTCGACCGTGTTCGAGGGCTATCGCTGGTCGGTGCTCGCGCTGGCCGGATCGGCGCTGGCAATGGTCGGTCTGGTGCTGGCACTAAGAGCGCGCAACCCCTCGCGATAGGTGGGATAGGCGGGCTTCCAGCCCAGCAACCGCTTGGCCTTGCCATTCGCCACGCGCCGGTTCTCGGCATAGAACGCCAGCGCCATGGGCGAAAGGTTGGCTTCTTGAAGCGACTGCATCGGCGGCGGCGAAACGCCGAGCATCCGTGCCGCCTCCTCTATCACCGCGTTCTGGCTGCACGGCAGGTCGTCGGCGAGGTTGTAGATGCCCGCAGGACCGGCGAACCCGGCGATCACCCCGCTGGCAATGTCCTCCACATGCACGCGGCTGAAGACCTGCCCCGGAATATCGATTCGGTGCGCCTTGCCCTCGGCCACCCGCTCCAGCGCGCTGCGCCCCGGCCCGTAGATCCCGGGCAGGCGGAACACCCGCACCTTCGGCGATAGCGCCTGCCAATCGAGGTCAGCCTGCGTCCGCGCCGAGCGACGCCCGGTGCCGACGACCGAGCCCTCATCCACCCACGCCCCGCCCGCATCGCCATATACGCCGGTAGAGGAAAGATACCCGATGGCTTGAAGCGACGCAGCGGCAATCGCCTCGCCATAGGCCTGCAACACCGGGTCGCCGCCTTCGCGTATGGGCGGGACCGAGGACAGGACGTGGCTCGCCTGCGCCAGCGCCGCCTCCACCGCAGCACGGTCGGCAAAGGCAATATCGCCCGCGCTTCCCGTGCCGCGCACGGTCCAGCCCTGCGCCCGCAACCGCCTCGCAATGACCTGCGAGGTGTAGCCCATTCCAAAGATCAGCAAGTTTCCCATCAAAAGCCTGATAACCGCGATTGCCCCGCCGCGCACGCGTTCCTAAGTTGGCGCCCATGAACGATCTCTCCGGCCAGCCCGCCATCGCCCCCACCGTGATCCACCGCGCGGACTATCGCCCGCCCGAATGGCTCGTTCCCGAGATCGCTCTCGACTTCGCGCTCTCGCTCGATGCCACGCGCGTGCAGGCGACGCTGAAGGTTGCGAAGAATGCTGCCGGATCAGGCACTTCATTGCTGCGCCTCAACGGCGATGCGATTGAAGCCAAGGCCGTCACCGTCGATGGTCACGCCCACAATGACTGGCACATGGACGGCGCCGATCTCGTGATCGAACTGCCTGGCGATGCCCATGACGTCGGCATCGAAACGCTTATCGATCCTTCGGCGAACACCCAGCTTTCCGGGCTTTACGCCTCGAACGGGCTGCTCTGCACCCAGTGCGAGGCCGAGGGCTTCCGCCGCATCACCTTCTTCCCCGACCGGCCCGACGTGCTCTCGGTCTATTCGGTGCGGATGAGCGGGGACAAGGCGCAGTTTCCCGTCCTCCTGTCCAACGGCAACCCCACTGCTTCGGGCGAGAATGGCGACGGAACCCACTGGGCCGAATGGCACGATCCCTGGCCCAAGCCTTCCTATCTCTTCGCCTTGGTAGCCGGTGAACTTGTCGCAAACCGCGATAGTTTCACGACAAAATCGGGCCGCAAGGTGAACCTGGCGATCTACGTCCGCCCCGGCGACGAGGAGCGCACCGACCATGCCATGCGCTCGCTCATCGCCTCGATGAAGTGGGACGAGGACGTCTATGGCCGCGAATACGACCTCGATGATTTCAACATCGTCGCGGTCAGCGACTTCAACGCCGGTGCGATGGAGAACAAGGGCCTTAACGTCTTCAATACGCGCTATATTCTGGCCGATCCCGAAACCGCGACCGATGGCGATTATGACGCGATCGAGGGCGTGGTGGCGCATGAGTACTTCCACAACTGGTCGGGCAACCGCGTAACCTGCCGCGACTGGTTCCAGCTTTCCCTCAAGGAAGGCTTCACAGTCCTTAGAGATCAACAGTTTAGCGCCCACCGCGGCTCTGCGCCGGTCAAGCGGATCGAGGATGTACGGATCCTGCGGGCCGTGCAGTTTCCTGAGGATTCAGGGCCGCTGGCGCATCCGATCCGCCCCGATTCCTATCAGGAAATCAGCAACTTCTACACCGCGACCGTCTACAACAAGGGCGCCGAGGTGATCCGCATGATGACCGTGCTGGCGGGCATGGAGCGGTTCCTTGAAGGCACCACGCTCTACTTCGACCGCCACGATGGCGAGGCGGCGACCTGCGAAGACTTTGTAAAGGCTATCGAAGATGGCGCGGGGCTGGACCTCAAGCAGTTCCGCAACTGGTACGAACAGGCCGGAACTCCGCGCGTGAGCGTTGGCATGACTCTCGAAAGCGCAAATCCAACTCTCGAGGGCGAAGGGGCAACTCTCGGAGGCAGAGGGGTAACTCTCACGCTCAAGCAGGCAACTGCCCCCACACCGGGACAACCGGAGAAGAAGCCATTCCTGATCCCGCTGCGCATTGCTCTGTTCGACCGTGAGACGGGCGAGCACCACGGCGAGGAACTGATCGTCCTGACCGAGGCCGAGCAGTCGTTCACCTTCGAAGGGTTCACGTCGCTGCCCGTCCTTTCCATCAACCGCGGCTTCTCCGCGCCGGTCGAGATCGTCGCCCCGGTGACAACGGAAGACCTCGTTTTCCTCGCCCGTCACGACGACGATCCCTTTGCCCGCTACGAAGCAATGCAGCAGCTGATCGTGCGGCATCTGGTTGGCGCGGTGGCGGGGACGCTGGAAAAGCGCGAGGAATCGCAGGCCGCCATCGGCGCGGCGATGGGCGCAATTCTCGACGACGCCGCGCTTGATGACCTGATGCGCGGCGAATTGCTGATCCTGCCGGGCGAAGCCTACCTTGCCGAACAACTGACCCGCGCCGACCCGACGCGCATATTTGCAGAGCGCGAAGGGTTGAAGCGCTGGCTGGGCGAAACGCTGAAGGACAAGTGGCTCGCCCTGCATGACCGCGTTTCTGCCGTGCCCTACAGCCTTGAGGCCGAGGCGCGGGGGGCACGAAAGTGCAAGACGCAAGCGCTCGTCTATCTTGGCGCTGCCGATCCCGCAGAGGCCGCGCGCCGGGCCAAGGCGCAGTACGATGCCGCCACCAACATGACCGACCGCCAGGGCGCGCTGATGGTGCTGTGCAGCCTCGATTGTCCGGAGCGCGAGGCGGCGCTGGCCGATTTCCACGCGCGTTTTGCCGGCAACATGCTGGTGATCGACAAGTGGTTCTCACTGCAGGCAGGTTCGCTCAACCCCAAGGCGACCGAGCATGTGAAGGCCCTGGCCGAGCATCCCGATTTCACCATGACCAACCCCAACCGCGTCCGCGCGCTGTGGATGGCCTTTGCCGCCAATGCGCAGGCGTTCCATAAGGCCGGTGGTGAAGGCTACGGGCTGATTGCGGACCTGATCCTGAAGCTCGATCCGATCAACGGCAATGTGGCGGCGCGCTTCGTGCCCTACCTTGGCCGCTGGAAGAAGGTGGACGAGGCCCGCGCCGCGCTGATGCGCGCCGAACTTGAGCGCATCGCCGCAGAGCCGACGCTGTCACGCGATGTGCGCGAGCAGGTGAGCAAGAGCCTAGAGGCGTAATGGTCGAGGCGCTTACCCATCCGCTGCTCGCTGGCGCCGCCCACGGCTTCCTTGGCCGCAGGGGCGGGGTCAGCACGGGCGACCTTGCAGGGCTGAACGTCAGCTACAGCGAGGACGATCCTTCGCTGACCTCCGAAAACCGCCGCCGAGCGGTGGAGGCGGTGCTGCCGGGCGGGACCTTGCAGACCTGCTTCCAGATCCATTCCGCCGACGTGGTGACGGTAACCGAGACCTGGGCCGACGCGGATCGCCCCAAGGCTGACGCGCTGGTAACGGACCGTCCCGGTGTGGTCCTTGGCGTGCTGACGGCGGATTGCGCGCCGGTGCTGTTCTGCGATGCGGAAGCAGGCGTGGTCGGCGCGGCGCACGCCGGGTGGAAAGGCGCCTTCACCGGCGTGACCGATGCCACCATTGCGGCGATGGAAGCGCTGGGCGCCACCCGCGACAACATTGCCGCCGTGGTCGGCCCGTGCATTGCGCAGAAGAGCTATGAAGTGGATTCCGGCTTCGAAGTGCGCTTCCTTGAGCAGGCTGCGGAAAATGAACGCTTCTTCCGCGCAGGCCGTGAAGGCCATGCCTGGTTCGACCTTGAAGGCTACGTTGCCTCACGCCTGCGCGATGCGGGCCTGACCCGCGTCGGCATGCTGGGCGAGGACACTTATGCGCGGGAGGAGCGGTTCTACTCCTTCCGCCGCGCCACCCACCGCAAGGAACCGGGCTATGGCAGGCAGATCTCGCTGATTGCGCTTCCGGGCTGAAATCCGTGGCGCTGCCGGTTCTCTACAGCTTCCGCCGCTGCCCCTATGCGATGCGGGCGCGGCTGGCGATTGCGGTGAGTGGCGTTCGCGTTGAACTGCGAGAGATCAAGCTTTCAGCCAAGCCGCAAGCCATGCTCGACGCCTCGCCCAAGGGGACGGTGCCGGTTGTGGTGCTGCCCGATGGCGCGGTGATCGAACAGAGCCTTCACGTGATGCACTGGGCACTTGCGCAGAGCGATCCCGAAGGCTGGCTGCAACGGGACGATGCAGCCCTGATCGCGCGCAACGATGGTCCGTTCAAGCACGACCTCGATCGCTACAAGTATCCGGAGCGCCATGGCAGCGATGCGCTGGCGCATCGGGAAAGCGGCATGGCGTTTCTCACTGATCTGGATTTGCGGCTGGCTGAGCACGGACAACTTTGCGGGAGTGAGCGTGGTCTTGCCGATATTGCGGTGATGCCCTTCGTGCGCCAGTTCGCCGCAACAGATGCGGCATGGTTCGAGGGCCAGCCCCTGCCACGCCTTCATCGCTGGCTGTCCGCGCACCTCGAATCCAGCCTGTTCGCGAGCGTCATGGGCAAGTTCCAGCCATGGCGCGAAGGCGACGCGGTGACGGTTTTTCCATCCTGAATGACCTTCAACCCATCCCCTGATCGCGCACGGCCCACTCGGTTCGTCGCACGAGCAGCGCTTTCAATGCCCGAAATCGGGTTCCCGGGATCCGTCGTTCATCAGCGCGAAAGTTCCGTCGCAACACCGACACATTTTTGAAGGTCGCAAGGAGCTTTTCGATGACTACCACTCAACCCAAGCGCGCAGGCATGTTCCTGCTGGCCGCTGCTGCCGCGTCTGTCTCTGCGATTGCTGTGGCGCAACCTCAGCAGAACGGCATGCAGGACCCCAACATCATCGTCGAAGGCGAGGTTGTCCCCGATACCTCGGCCATGACCAAGGGCCCCGAGGTGAAGGGCATCATCACCGCGCGCAAGGGCGACAAGATGAAGATCACCGCCGACGACGGCACCAGCACGGTAGTGTTCTTCAACGATGCAACGACGGTCAAAGCCAGCACGGGCCTGTTCGGATCGAAGAAGTTGACGACCGAGAACCTGCTCAATGGCCTGCCGGTCACGGTCAAGACAATGCAGGCGGGCGAAACGTTGCTGGCCAGTCAGATCACCTTCCGCAACGGTGACTTCAAGACCGCCAAGATGATCCGCAACGGCACCGCGCAAGGCTTTGCCGAGCAGACGGCGGCCACCGCCGCGCTGAAGGGTCGCATGGGCGACATCGACAAGTACAACATCAAGGCGACGACCAACGTCTACTTCGACACCGGCAAGTATGCGCTGACCCCGCAGGCCAAGGCCGAGCTGTGCCAGGCCGCCTCGATGGCGAACGGCACCGAGAACGCGCTGATGCTGGTGGTTGGCTACACCGATTCGGTCGGTGACGAGGAATACAACCAGACGCTGAGCGAGAAGCGCGCCGCCAGCGTGATCAACTTCCTGCAGCAGCAGTGCCGCTGGGCACCCTACCGCATGCTGACCCCGACCGGCATGGCCGAATCCGACCCGGCAGCTGACAATTCCACCGAGGAAGGCAAGGCCCAGAACCGCCGCGTTGCGGTGAACGTGCTGGTCAGCAAGGCGATCGACGGGCTTTGATGCGGATAGGGGCGCACATCTAGCGTCCCTTCCCCTCTGACGTCACCCCGGGCTCAGACCCGGGGTTCCGCTTACTTGTCCTGGTGCGCTTCGTCGCCGGAAACAGCGGGACCCCGGATCAGGTCCGGGGTGACGTTGTTTCTGGGGGGCAAAGCAGAGGCTAGAGCAACTCCAGCGCCTCAAGCCGCGCCGCCAGCACGTCCGGGTCGCCAGTGAAGTGGTGGACGTGCCAGCCGAGCGCCCTTGCGGTGGCAATGTTCGCCGCGTTGTCATCGATGAACAGCATCGTCTCCGGCGCACGGCCAAAGCGGCGCGCGGCGAGATGGAAGATCGCCGGATCGGGCTTCACCAAGCGCTCGACCGCCGAGATCACGATGTCGCGCATGTGATCGAGAATCGGGAAGGTCGGGCGAAACAGGGCCCACGAATCGATGCCGAAGTTGGTGATCGCGTATTGTGGCACTCTCTGCGCCGCCAGCCGCTCGATCAGCTCATGCGTGCCCGGCACCGGCCCCGGCAGGCTGGCGAGCCAGTTGCTGGCATAGAGCGCGATTCGGTCGGCATGCTGGGGAAATTCTGCCGTTCGGGCTGCGACCATATCAGCAAAGGACACGCCCTCGTCATGCTGGGCGTGCCAGTCCTCTGTGACGACTTCGGAAACGAAGCGCGCGCGTTCGGCAGGATCGGGAATCGCATCGGCATAGATGCCGGCGAGATCGAACTGCACCAGCACGCGGCCGATGTCCCACACGACTGCTTCAACCGGCATGCCCGCCTCGCCACGTCAGGTCCAGAAACGACAGCGCCCCCGCGTTTCGGCGGGGGCAGCGTGGCTGGCTTTCCAGCCTGCAGGTTTCCGATGCAGCCCCGCCGTCGCGAGACTGCACCGAAACTGGTGAATTAACCCTGGCGCGCCTTGAAGCGCTTCTGGGTCTTGTTGATCACATAGACGCGGCCACGGCGGCGGATCACGCGGTTGTCCCGGTGGCGGTCCTTGAGCGACTTCAGGCTGTTGCGAATCTTCATGTCGAATCCCTTTGCCCGAAGCTGACCGGGCCGAAAACTGAAGCGACGCCGTTAGTGGGGGCATTCCCCCAAGTCAACCCTGCGCAAGGCAAATCGGCGGCCCTGCGCGCTTTCTTGCAAAGGTGGGGGGCCTGTGCAAACACCGCGCCATCAGGCGGATGGGGCCTGATTGGTCTTCGGGAAAGCCAGCATGTTGATCCAGCCGCAGGGCGTCATCCAGAACGCAGGCGAATCGTGGTTCCTCAACCCGTCGCTTCTCGCGGTGAACGCCTTCGAGATCGATATTCCGGGCGATCTGCTGGATGAGCTTGCGCCGCTTGCTGCCGAATCGCGGGCGATGGACGAGAATCAGGGGCGCTACCGCCTGTCGAACGGGGTGGCGCTCTACAACGAACGCCCCCTGCACTGGCGCAGCGACATCTGCTGGCTGAGCCATGCCGACGAGAAAGCGTTCAACTGGTTCGAGAGCATCTACGACCGGCTTGGCGTCGCCGCGCTTGTGGCGCCGTTCGTGCCGCACGATCGCGAGATTCGGCTCTTCGCCGGGTTCTTTGTCACCCGCAGCAAGTGCGATGCGCTCGACATGCACTGCGACTGGCTGACCGAGCAGAGCGAGGCGTTCACGCTGATGGCGCCGCTGACCGCCAATGCCAGCGAGATGGGCATGACCTATGACAGCGTGCTCGGCAACCAGCGCGACCTGACCTACCGGTTGGGCAAGGGCCTGGTGTTCGGCCCGAAGTTCAATCACTCGACAGCGATCGGGCGGCTGGACGAGCGCGCGGTGTTCCTGTGCTTCAACTTCGGCACCGACCGCATGGACAACTGGCAGCAGATCAGCCGGACGACCGCCACCCAGTGCGACCTGCTGCGCCAGCCGGACGGCAGCTTCATCAGCCATGCCGAGTGGCGAGAGCGCTATGGCAAGGCGAAAGCCTGCTAGGCGCGAATCTCGCCCAGCCTGCGCTCCCAGGCAAGGGCGTGGGCAACGATGGTATCGAGATCGGCGTACTTCGGCTGCCACGGCAGCGTCGCCTTGATCCGGCTGTTGTCCGAAATCAGCGAATCGGGATCGCCCGCACGGCGGCCCTGCAATTCGCGCACGATCTTGCGGTTGGTGACGCGATCGACCGCATCGAGCACGTCGAGCACCGAGAAGCCGCGCCCGTAGCCGCAGTTCATGGTCAGCGATTGCGTGGGCGACGCGATCAGCGCCTCGAGCGCGAGAACGTGCGCGGCGGCTAGGTCCGAGACGTGAATGTAATCGCGAACGCCCGTGCCGTCATGCGTGGCGAAATCGGTGCCGAACACGCCGACCGAGGCGCGTTTGCCCAATGCTGCCTCGACCGCGACCTTGATCAGGTGGGTGGCGCCTGCCGTGGACTGGCCTGTGCGCGCCTCCGGGTCTGCGCCTGCCACGTTGAAGTAGCGCAGGACGCAGTAGTTGAGCGGGTGCGCGGCGGCGACGTCGGCCAGCATGGTCTCGGTCATCAGCTTGGACATGCCGTAGGGATTGATCGGCAGCTTGGGGCTGTCTTCGGTGACCGGCGAGACTTCGGGGATGCCGTAAGTCGCCGCCGTGGAGGAGAAGATGAAGTGCGGCACGCCCGCCGCGACCGCAGCGGCGATCAGCGCGCGGCTCTTGGCGGTGTTGTTGTGATAATACTTGAGCGGGTTCTCGACCGATTCGGGGACGATGATCGACCCGGCGAAGTGCATCACCGCGCGGATGCCTTGCTCTGCAAAGATGCGTGCGAGGAGTGCGCCGTCCTCGATGTCGCCCTCATAGAAAGCGACGCCATCGGGCACGGCGAAGCGGAAGCCGGTGGTCAGGTTGTCGATCACCGCCACGGAGTAGCCCGCATCCTTCAGCGCCAGCACGGCATGGCTGCCGATATAGCCTGCGCCGCCGGTGACGAGTACGGGGACCTTCGACATTGGCGTTCTGCTCCTTTGCGCGCAGGATTTGCCCCGCAAACGCGTTCATGACTGCGACAGCGCGGGCACTTTACACGCTCGGGCGGGTCCGCATCAGCCCCTTACGGGATAAATACCAAATGAATCACAAACTGCTTCTCTGCGCCGTTGCGACCCTTGCCATTGCCGGAACCGCCGTGGCCCAGCCGATGGGTGGGCGGTGGGATTCGCCGATGGACCAGCGTCTGCGCGGGGCCGACGGCAGGCGTTCGATCGAACCGGCCAAGAAGGTCGAAGTAGAGGCATTCCAGGCCGCAGATGCCGCGCCGCTGCTGGGCAAGGGACCAATCACCGTAGCCGCAGCCGATGGCACGGAGGCCGAATGGAAGCTGCCGGTCTATGAAGCCGCCGTCGTCGATCAGCTGGCCAAGCTGGGATACGACACGGCAGTGAGCGGTGCGGAAGGCGGGCAGATCGCGCAGATCGGCATCCGCCATGAAGAGGTCGTGCCCGAAGAGGCCAAGCGCAAGCCGGTTTCGGGCGCGATGGAAGTGGGAGTTTCCAATCGCGGCAACTACACCGCCATGGCACTCAACATCGACCTGACCAAGGCGAAGAAGGCGATCATCGCCACGCGGCTCGACGTGCGCATCCGCGACAAGGCGAGCAATCGCGTGCTGTGGGAAGGCCACGCCGAAGCGCAAACGCGCGAGGACGACGATGGGTTGAACAACGGCGCAGTGGCGGCACGGCTGGCATCGGCGCTGTTCGCGAAGTTTGCCGACGCGCAGGTCGTTCCGGCGAGCTGATCGCTGTCACTGTGCCAATTGGCATTGCGACGAAGAACAGAGCGTAGCACCACTGACGCCATGACAACGGGACGCAAGCCTATGAATCGCCTTTCTGCCGCAATTGCCCCAAGCCTGCTGGCCGCCCTGCTGGTCGCGACCCCGGCCATGGCCAAGCCCGCGCCGATTGACGTGACCCGCTTCCACACCGCGCAGACCCTGCCCCGGCTGAAAGGCGCGGCAGTGATCGTCGAGGCGGCGCCGGGGGCGGACCCGTCGAGCCTCGAGAATCAGGTGTGGCTGGATGCCGTGCAGAAGGAACTGATGGCCAACGGGTTCGGCAGTGCAACGCCGGGCGCGGTCGATGTCGTGGCCGAAGTGCGCGTGGACCGCGAAGTGCAGAAACGCGAGAAGCAGCGCGGGCCGGTGAGCGTGGGCGTTGGCGGATCGACCGGGAGCTATGGCGGCGGCGTCGGGCTGGGACTTGGAATCAACCTTGGTGGTGGGCCAAAGGAATACGTCGTCACCCGCCTTTCAGTGCGTATCCGAGACCGCAAGACCGGCGAGGCGCTGTGGGAAGGCCGCGCCGACAACCGCGAGAACGTCAAGGCCAAGGAAGCCGATACCGCCATGGCCGCGCCGCGCCTTGCCCATGCCCTGTTCTCGGGCTTCCCCGGCACGTCTGGTGAGACTATCACCGTTAAATGAATGACATCCGCATCAATGCCGCGTTCGATTCCGGCAATATCGAAGTGCTCCAGGTTTCGGGCGCGAGTGCACGGCTGGCGATCCGCAAGGACCGCGATTCCGAGTTCTTCCAGTGGTTCCACTTCCGCGTCGACAGGGCTGTAGGGCGTGAGCTTGAGCTGAAGATCACCGGGCTTGGCAACTCGGCCTATCCCGGAGGCTGGCCGGGATACCGCGCGGCTTTTTCCGAAGATCGCGAGTTCTGGGGCCGCACCGATACGCGCTATGATCCGCAGGAGAATGGCGGCACGCTGACCATCCGCCACACGCCGGAGGCGGGCACCTGCTGGTTCGCCTACTTCGCGCCCTATTCGATGGAGCGGCATCACGATCTTGTGGCGCAGACAGCGGCACTGCCCGGCGTGACCCATCGCTGCCTTGGCACCAGCATCGAGGGCCAGCCGATTGATTGCCTTGAAGTGGGCGAAGGTCCGAAGCAGGTCTGGCTCTACGCCCGCCAGCATCCCGGCGAATCGATGGCCGAATGGTGGATGGAAGGCGCGCTCGAACTGCTGACCGATCCGGCGGACCCGCATGGCCGCCGCCTGCGCCAGCTCTGCCGCTTCCACGTGGTGCCCAATGCCAATCCGGACGGCTCGTGCCGGGGGCATTTGCGCACCAATGCCGTGGGCGTGAACCTCAACCGCGAATGGCACGAGCCGACGCCGGAACGCTCGCCAGAAGTGCTGGCGATCCGCAATGCGATGGACGAAACTGGCGTGGACTTCGCGATGGACGTCCACGGCGACGAGGCGATCCCGCACGTGTTCCTCGCCGGATTCGAGGGCATCCCTTCGTGGACCGACGAGCTTGGCGCGTCCTACGAACGCTACCGCCGCATTCTTGAACGCCGTACCCCCGATTTCCAGACGCGGCGCGGCTATCCCGTGGCAGCACCGGGCCGCGCCAACCTGACGATGTCCACCAACCAGGTCGCCCACCGCTTCGGCTGCGTGGCGATGACGCTGGAAATGCCGTTCAAGGACAACGACGACCTGCCCTGCAAGGAACAGGGCTGGAGCCCGGAACGCTCCAAGTTGCTCGCAAGAGATTGCCTGGCGTCGCTACTGGAGTGGCTTGAGGGATGATTCCCTAGCCTCTTCGTCATTGCGAGGAGGTGAAGCCGACGAAGCAATCCAGAGTCGGCGCAGCACCGCTCTGGATTGCCGCGCGCCCTGCGGTCGCTCGCAATGACGAAGGCGGGAGTTTGCGCCCTTTACGCAACGTTAAGAGGTCATGGCGCATGGCACGGAAATGGCCCGCACCATCGCCCTCATCCACGCGCCCCTCGCAGACTTCTCGCTGCATGACCTTGCGCGCAAGACGATCGTGCTCGGCTGCGCCGCCGCGTTGATCATGGCGGGCAAGCCTTTCCTCTTCTTCTGAACCGCTTGTAACTCTGCAGACGCCAAGCAGGAGGTATGCTTCAGAGTCATGCTGCTCTGAACAGTATGGTCCAGCGCATGGTTTGCTTCGCGGAGCGCGTGACTTGCAATCTGCACAGACTTCAAGATTGTGGGGATATGTCGAGGTCCCACCAGACAAGAAGATTTGAAGCATGGCAGAGTTGACGGTTGTGTTTGGTGCCGGAGGTATCGGCCTTGCCATTGCCCGGCGCATAAGCAGCGGGCGCCATGTCGTCGTCGCGAACCTGACGCAAGAAGCGGCAGACGAATCAGCGCACAATTTGGCTCTAGCTGGATTTGAGGTAACAGCCTTGGCTGCTGACATCGCCAACCGCAGCATGGTTGAAGCTGTGGCGTTGAAGGCCCAGAAGATCGGTCCGATAAAGGCGCTGATTCAGGCGGCAGGCGTTTCGCCTTCACAAGCGCCGATTCATAGAATTCTGGAAGTCGATATGTACGGGACTGCCGTCGTGCTGGAGACTTTCGGCGCGATCATGGCGCAGGGCGGCTCCGGTATCGTGATTTCTTCCCAATCTGGCTACCGCATGCCGGCCCTCACTGCAGAGCAGGATGCACTGCTGGCAACCGCGCCGTCGGAGGACTTGCTTGATCTCGATTTCGTGAAAGGGGCGCGCGACACGCTGCACGCCTATCAATTGGCGAAGCGCTGTAACTCGCTTCGTGTTCGGGGCGAAGCTGTCAAATGGGCGCGTCAAGGTGCTCGGGTCAACGCAATCAGTCCGGGCATCATCGTGACCCCCCTCGCTCATGACGAGCTTCACGGTGAGCGGGCCGCCTTCTATCAAGCCATGCTTGCGGAGATGCCCGCTGGGCGCGCGGGCACGCCGGACGAGATAGCGGCGCTGGCTGCGCACATCATGGGGCCTGACGGCGGCTTCATAACCGGGAGTGACTTTCTGATAGATGGTGGTGCCACGGCAAACCATTTCTTTGGTGCCGAAGCATGACCTATTCTTACCGGCGAAGCCGCCTCAAATGGGTGCCACTGCCCGTTTGAATTGGACGGGTTGGGAGGGCGACCATTTCCCCTGCAGCCACCTGTCCTACAAAATCTCCTGCACCTTTTCCTTCGGACGGCACAGACGGACGCCCTTGTCCGTCTCCACCAGCGGGCGCTCGATCAGCTTGGGCTCGGCGGCCATGGCGGCCAGCACCGTGGCGTCATCGGCTGACGGTAGCCCGCGTTCCTCGGCGTAGGTGCCGCGCAGGCGCAGACCTTGTTGCGGGGTCAATCCGGCATCGCGGTAGAGCTGGGCGAGCTTTTCGGCGGTGGGCGGGGTCTTGAGGTATTCGATCACCGTTACCTGCGCGCCTGCGTCCTGCAGCATTGCCAGCGTGTTGCGCGAGGTGCCGCAATTGGGGTTGTGCCAGATCGTCGCCTTCATCGGTGCCTCCTGCATGTGCGTTGCTGCGTCTCATAGCCCGGCGGTCCGGGGCCGCAATAACGCGTTTGAGACCGGCGCTTTGACCTAGGTCAATGTTATTGCGAAAAATTCGCAAAAATTGGCTTGCAAGTGCGATTGAGTCGCAATAGTTCGCCTCTTGCGAATGATTATCGCAAACACGTGATCGTTAAGGGGACTACCGTGAATCGTCTTTCCAGCCTGCTGCTTGCCGGAACCATGCTGATGCCGACCGCTGCCTTTGCGGAGGATCTGGTGCCTGCCGACGCCGCGCTGGAGGCCGAGAACACCAACACCGTGATCGTCGTGACCGGCACGGCCGACGGCTATCGCCCGGTCGATGCCAATGCGGTGAAGACGCCGACCCCGCTGGTCAACGTGCCCCAGACCATCACCGTGCTGACGCGCGAACAGCTTGACGATCAGGGCATAACCCAGCTGGGCGATGCGCTGCGCTATGTTCCGGGCGTGGTGCTCGGCCAGGGAGAAGGCCATCGCGACCAGATCAACCTGCGCGGCCAGAACACCACTGCCGACTTCTACCTCGATGGCCTGCGCGACGACACGCAGTACTATCGCTCGCTCTACAACATCGAGCGTGTCGAAGTGCTCAAGGGCGCCAACGCGCTTCTGTTCGGCCGTGGCGGCGGTGGCGGCGTGGTCAACCGCGTCAGCAAGACGCCCGACCTTGACCGGACCAAGGGCGAGGCCAGCGCCAATGTCGACAGCTTCGGCGCCTTTGCTCTTGCTGCCGACTGGAACCAGCCCTTCACCGAAACCGTCGGCGCGCGCTTCAACGGCACGTACGAGGAATTCGACAACCACCGCCAGGACTTCGAGGGGCGCTTCATCGGCGTGAACCCGACCATGGCCTTCCAGCCGGGCGAGAAGACCCGCATCGAACTGTCCTACAATTACGACGACGACCGCCGCACCACCGACCGCGGCGTGCCTTCGGTAAACGGCAAGCCGCTGACCGGCTATGACGATACCTTCTTCGGCCGCTCGGACGTCAACATTGCAACGGTCGTCGCGCATATCGCGCAGGCTCGCCTCGATCACGAACTGGCCGATGGCCTGAGCTTCAACGTGCTGGGCCAGTACACCCACACCGACAAGTATTACGGCAACGTCTTTGCCGGAAGCGCGGTGAATTCCGCCAACCAGCTGACGCTCTCGGGCTATTCGAGCGCGAACGTGCGCGAAAGCTGGGTCGGGCAGACCAACCTCGTCTGGGAAGGCCAGACCGGCGGCATTGGCCACACGGTGCTGGCGGGCCTCGAAGTTTCGAGCCAAGACACCTCGAGCCTGCGTTCCGACCCGATATTTGCCGGGTCTACCACCGTAACGCTGGCCAAGCGCCTGACGATTCCGGCGGTCACCTTCGCTGCCCCCAGCCGCTCGACCTTCAGCCGCGTCGATACCTGGTCAGCCTACTTCCAGGACCAGATCGAGTTGGCCTCGTTCCTGCAGGTCGTGGCGGGCGTGCGCTTCGATGAATTCCGCATCAGCGCCGACAACCGCATCAATTCGACCACGGCGGCCCGCACCGACCGCAGATGGTCGCCGCGCTTTGGCGTGATCCTCAAGCCGCAGGAGAATGTCAGCTTCTACGGCAGCTTCACCCGCACCTTCCTGCCGCAATCGGGTGACCAGTTCGGCTCGCTCGACGCGACGCAGGCGACGCTGGCGCCAGAGCAGTTCGAGAATCTTGAGGCGGGCGTGAAGTGGGACATCAATCCGGGCCTCGCCTTTACCGCTGCTGTCTATCAGTTGGACCGCGAGAACTCGCGCTTCAACAACCCGGTCACCGGCTTACCCGAACTGTCGGGCAAGACCCGCGCCAAGGGCGTGGAACTCTCGCTCGCAGGCCGCGTGCTGCCGCAGCTGCAGGTGAGCCTTGGCTACACGCTGCAAGACGGCGAAGTGCGTTCGGCCACCACCTCGGCCCCGGCCGGGCGCAAGCTCTCGCAGCTGCCGCGCCATCAGGCCTCTGCCTGGGGCCGCTATGACGTGACCGAGAAGCTCGGCCTCGGCCTTGGCGTGACGCACCAGTCGAAGAGCTTCACCACCATCAGCAATGCGGTGACGCTGCCTGCGTTCACGCGCGTCGATGCAGCGGTGTTCTACGACCTGTCAGACCGCATCTCGCTGCAGCTCAATGTCGAGAACCTGACCGACACCGACTACTTCCCCGCCGCGCACACCGACAACAACATCTCCACCGGCGAGCCGATCAATGCCCGCCTGACAGTACGCGCGAAGTTCTGACCCCCCGGGCGCCCTCTCCTTCCCCCCAATCCCTCGGGAGGGGGCGCCACCCTGCTATCCCGCCCCCGGCGCAACGATCGCAGGCGGTGGCGCGGCGCTGATCGTCTCTTCACCCCGCATCACGCGAGCCGCGCGCTGGATCGCGCGGGTGAGGCGCGGATAGACGCCACAACGGCAGATGTTGGTGATCGCCCGGGCGATGTCCTCATCGGTCGGACTGGCGTTGGTCGTCAGCAGCGCGGCGGCAGCCATGACGATGCCCGGCGTGCAGAAGCCACACTGGATCGCCTGCTCCGCCACCAGCGCCTGCTGCACAGGGTGCGAACGATCGCCCGAAAGCCCCTCGATCGTGGTGACGTTGCGCCCCTCGGCCTCGCCCAGCGAGAGCGTGCAGCTCGGCATTGCCTGTCCATCGACGATAACCATGCAGGCACCGCATTCGCCGGTGCCGCAGCCATACTTGGTGCCGGTGAGGTTCGCCGCATCGCGCAGCGCCCAGAGCAGCGGCGTGTCGTCCTCAAGACGGTACTGCACGGGCTGGTTGTTGACGGTGAGGCGGGCCATGGCCGTGGCTTAGCCCGCCGTTGCCGCTTCAATCAATCCCGCCAGCTGCGGTCGATCCGGTCGATCCGGCGGGTCCATGCGGCAAAGTCCGCCTCGCCGACGCGGCCACCGGCGCTGACCTGACCCAGATCGCGCTGGTGGACCTTGATCACTTCCTCGGGAACATGGATCGCCGGGCGGCCCATCGAAAGCGTTGCCAGCTGGATTTCGCAGGCGCGCTGAAGGCTCCATTGCGTGATGAACATCTGCGGCAGGGTCTGGGCGAGGACCACGGGACCGTGGTTCTTGAGCATGAGGATGCGCTTGTCGCCAAGGTTTGCCAGCAGCCGCTCGCCCTCTTCGGCGCGCACCGTCACGCCTTCGAAATCGTGATAGGCGAGCTGGCCGATGAAGTTGCAGGCGTAGAAGTTGATCGGCATCAGCCCTTCTTCAAGGCTGCACACTGCCATCGTCTCGGTCGTGTGGACGTGCGCGATGGCGTGGGCCCAGGGCAGATGGCGGTGGAAATAGGCGTGCTGGGTAAAGCCCGCCTGATTAACAGGATAAGGGCTGGCATCGAGCTTGTTGCCGTCGATGTCGATCTTGACGAGGTTCGAGGCGGTCACCTCGCTGTAGAGAAGACCGAAGGGATTGATCAGGAACGCGCCCTCTTCATCCGGGACCTTCAACGAGATGTGGTTGTAGATCGATTCCGACCAGCCAAGGTGATCGTAGATGCGGTAGCAGGCAGCCAGTTCCTGCCGGGCCTGCCATTCGGCATCGCTGCATTCGATGTTCGGCCTGATCAGGCTAGCCATGGTGCTCTCCGGCTCATATCTGGTTGTTATGTGCAACTTGTATCGCATGACCAGCAACGTGCAAGCCATCGCGCAGATGTTCGCGCCCGTGGCCAACGCGCAGGTCAATCTACCTGCGTTTGCCGAAATCTACCCGGATGCCGAGGCGCCGGTGCTGATTGCCCGTGGGCCTGCGCGCAGGCTTGGCACGATGCGCTGGGGCTGGCCGCCGTTTGGTGAGATCAAACGCCCGGTGACCAACATCCGCAATCTTGTCTCACCGATGTGGCGCGCGGCGCTCGAAGATCCGAACCGGCGCTGCATCGTGCCGGTAACCGCATTCTCGGAGTGGTCGCAAACACCGGACCCTGCCACGGGCCGCAAGCGCAAGCACTGGTTCGCGCTGAAGGATCAGGACCTGTTCGCCTTCGCCGGGCTGTGGCGGCCGACAGCGGAAGGCCCGCGCTTTGCCTTCCTTACGTGCGAGGCCAATGGCGTGGTCGGGCGGGTGCATCCCAAGGCAATGCCGGTGATCCTCGGCACGGCAGAGGCTGCGCACGAATGGCTCACCGCGCAGGGCGATGCCGCGCCTGCGATGCAGCGTCCCTTCCCCGACGATGCGATGATGGAAATCGAGGTTGAGGAGGTGGCGTCCACTTCCGCTCCCGCGCCCCCGCGCAAGCCAGAGCAGCCCAGCCTGTTCTGACCGCTACTTGAGATCATCCTCCCATCGGCGCAGCACGCGGCGCTCGACCGCGCGGAACAGCGCGTCGAGGTCGTCCGGCGCGACATCGAGCCTTTCGTCCCAGTCCGCCAGCACCGCATCGAGATCCTCGCGATCATAGGTGACCGTGCGCATGGGCGCCGGCGAAGGCGGGACCGCCGTGAGATGAGGCCAGGGGTGACCTGTCGCGGCGTTGTAGATCCAGCCAATGCCCGCAATGCCGATCACGTTGAGCGCCAGCGGGGCAAACGGGCCTGGCAAATGTGCGGCCGGCGCAATTCCATACATCGCGCCGAGAATTGCTGCTGCTCCCCCGGGCGGATGGGTGCAGCGTGCAAGCGCCATGGCCGCAATCGCAAAGCCGACAGCAAGGCTGACAGCCACTGGCGCGCCAACCCCGCCCATGGCGCAGAGCTTGCCGACCGCCATGCCAACCGCAACGGAAATGAGGTTGCCTCCGACGACCGGCCATGGCTGCGCCAGAGGGCTGGCCGGCACCGCGAAAACGAGAACTGCCGATGCTCCCACTGGCGCCATGATCCAGGGCAGGCCTTCAGACGATGGGACAAGATGGCCGAGCAGGGCGGCAAGTGCGATGCCCAGCACTGCGCCAAGCGCTCCGCGCTGCCATCCGGTACGAAACCGGTCGAGCCTCACGGCCACCGTTGCAAACTCATTGCCTGCCCTCTCCTTGTCGCCCGGTCCATGCCGGTCTAACCAAAGGTCATGCAAGCCTTTGATTTCAGAAAGCCGCTTTCGGCCGCGAACCTTCCTGAAGCACGGGCGCGGATTGCCGCCGTGGTGGGGGCAATACTTCTCAGCATCGTGGCCGTGCTGTTCGCGCGTGCAGGCGAATGGGCGCAGACGCTTTTCTCGGTCATGTACCGCGCCGCCCCGCTCAGCCCGCTGGTGCTGACGCCACTGGTCTTTGCAATCGTGGTCTGGGCAACGCGGCGCTGGTTTCCGGCTGCGCGCGGATCAGGCATTCCGCAGGTCATGGCCGCTGGCCACAATCCTGCCGTTGCAGCTCAGGGCCCGCTGGTTTCGATGAAAAGCGCTTTAGGCAAGCTTCTTGGAACAACCACACTGCTGCTGGTGGGAGGATCGGCGGGGCGCGAAGGCCCGACCGTGCAGGTAAGCGCAGCGCTGATGGTGACAGTGCACCGCTGGCTGCGCGTTCCGGTGACCGCGGGCGTGATCATTGCAGGCGGCGCTGCAGGCGTGGCGGCAGCGTTCAACACACCTCTGGCAGGCGTAGCATTCGCGATCGAGGAACTGGCCTCGGCCTTCGAACAACGGCTGGCCGTGCTGGTCATGGCGGTGGTGATGATCGCGGGCGTGGTCAGCCTCGGCCTTTCGGGCGACTACGTCTACTTCGGCGCGATGGCCCAGCGGCTGCCTTTGAGCGATCTGTTCGTGCTGGCACCGCTGGCAGGACTTGTCGGCGGTGTTGCCGGGGGGCTGTTTTCACGCGCGCTGATCGGAATGGCATTTTCGCAAAACGCCGTGCTGGGGCGGGTTCGCGCCCATCCGATCCTGCTCGCCACCGGATGCGGGCTTGTGGTGGCACTGACCGGACTAGCGACCAATGGATCGAGCTGGGGCACCGGCTATGACACGACCAAGCTGCTGCTGGCAGGCGGCGATGCTTCGCTCCTGTTCGGCCCCGGAAAGTTCGTCTCCACCCTTGCCACGGCCCTGAGCGGCGCGCCGGGCGGCATCTTCGCGCCATCGCTTTCGGTCGGCGCGGGCGTCGGACAGTTGCTGGCGGCAGGCTATGCCGAGATCGGGCCGGGAGATGCTCCCGGTGCGATCGTGGTGCTTGGCATGATCGGCTATTTTACCGGCGTGGTCCGTGCGCCGCTGACTGCATCGATCATCATCATGGAAATGACGGCGGATCGGACCATGGTCCTGCCGCTGTTTGCCACCGCCCTGATTGCCGACTGGGCGAGTGCCAAGGTGTGCAAGCCCAAGCTTTACCACACGCTGGCCAGGCAGTTCGCCCCGGCTCAATAGGTTGGCGCAAAAAAAGGGGCTGGCCTGAAAGCCAACCCCTTGATTGTGCCTTTCCCGCCTTCGGTCGATGTGGGCAGCACTCCGACCAAACGCCTGATCAGGACTTGGCGGACGCGCCCTCGCAAGTGGCGAGGACAGCAAAAACCCCGGCATGTACATCAGCCGTGTCCAGGGTTGGCGAAAGCACCATCCGATCGGTCCCGGCGCGTGCCGTCAATTCGGCCAGGGCGGAGTCCGCCTCGTCCGCGCGAATCTCGTACAGGGCAAGATATTGATAGGGCGCAGGCTTGAAGTTCGGCGGGTCGATGAAGCGGAACCGCTGCGCCGCGACAAAACCCGGTACATCGAGCACATCGGGAATGTGACGATCATTGTACCAGGCATTGAAGGCATCATCGTCGCCCGGCGTGCAGTTGGTCATGACGATAAAAAGCACCCTGTCCTGCCCGATCGCATCTTCGCCGTGGGGCGAACGAACCCGATCCGTGAGCGCGAGGCCGGTCGTCAACCTGACGGTGTCGCGGTCCAGAGCATCAGCCCCGCTCATGTCCCAGACGCCAGCACCTACGTTCTGCATCGTCTCGGCCAGTACAGGCAAAGGATCGCCAGCCGTCCAGTAGCAGGCGGCCTTGTTCCACCGCTCCGTTCCTTGCGGATTGGCCAGCCGGGTGTATTCACCGCGCACAGTGCCCTGAATGCCGCTGACATCTTTCACGTGATGCCGAACATACCAGTCAATATGTTCCTGCTCCCGACCCGGCTTCGAATTCTGCATGACCAGAATGATACCTTTGGCCCCCGTCATCGTGCCCCTCCTCGTGATTATGGCCTGCTGCGAATTCCAGTGTTGACGCGATTGGCGCCCCGCTGACGGCTACGGCACCGTAAGCCGGAGAGCAACCCGTCGCCAGTGGCGCAGGAACGTCAGCGGCAGATGACTTCCAGTCCGTCAATGACGGTCTGGGAACAGCAAAGCGAAGGAACCTTGGAGCACCGCTTCCTGCAAACGTGCTGCACACGAAAAAAGCGGGGTTGCCCCCGCTTTTCTCTTGATCGTGCTGGCCTTCTGGAAAGGCCAAAGCAAGGCTCGCGTCAGCGCTTCGAGAACTGGAAGCTCTTGCGGGCCTTGGCCTTGCCGTACTTCTTACGTTCGACGACGCGCGGGTCGCGGGTAAGGAAGCCGGCAGCCTTCACGGCGCTGCGCAGTTCGGGTTCGAACTTCGACAGGGCCTGGGCGATGCCGTGCTTGACCGCGCCGGCCTGGCCCGAAAGGCCACCGCCCTTGACGGTGCAGACGATGTCGTACTGGCCTTCGCGACCGGCAACTTCGAACGGCTGGTTGATCACCAGACGCAGGGTCGGACGGGCGAAGTACACTTCCTGATCGCGGCCGTTGACGGTGACCTTGCCCGAGCCGGGCTTGAGCCACACGCGGGCCACGGCGTCCTTGCGGCGGCCGGTGGCATACGAACGGCCCTGGGCGTCAACTTCGCGCGGACGGATCACGGCAGCGGGGCCGGTGCGGACAGGAGCGACAACTTCGCCAGCTTCAGCCGGAGCAGCAGCGGCAACCGGAGCAGCAGCCGTCAGATCCTTGAGATCAGCGAGGCTGGAGACGGTGTTTTCGGTTTCGGCCATGATTATGCACCCACCTTGTTCTTGCGGTTCATCGAGGCGACGTCGAGCGTCTCCGGCTGGGTGCCGCCATGCGGGTGCTCGGCACCGGCATAGAGGTGAAGGGCGCGCATCTGCGCACGGCCGAGCGGGCCGCGCGGGATCATGCGCTCAACCGCCTTTTCAAGCACGCGCTCGGGGAAGCGACCACCGAGGACCTTGTCCGCAGTGACTTCCTTGATGCCGCCGGCATAACCGGTGTGCTTGTAGTAGGTCTTGTTCTTCAGCTTGTTGCCGGTGAGACGGACCTTGTCGGCGTTGATCACGACAACGTGATCGCCGCAATCGACGTGCGGGGTGAAGCTCGGCTTGTGCTTGCCGCGCAGATGGTTGGCGATGACGACGGCGAGACGGCCGACCACCAGACCTTCGGCATCAATAAGATGCCACTTCTTTTCCACCTCGGCCGGCTTGATCGACCGGGTGACCTTGCTGAGAGCCTTCATGGCTACGGGTTCCCTGGATTTCAGTGCGTCGATCCGGGCGGGAATCCGCTTCTTCACGACGAAGGAAGCGCGCCTTTGTTGCAAATGCTCGCCAGAGTCAAGCAAACTGCGGGTTTTCGAAGAGGTAAAATAATACCTCTATACTTCAAGAGGCCCGCAATCCGCCTCCAGCCAGCCGAGCGTGGCTGCGCCAGCAGCATCGCAGCGCCAGCCTGAAATCGCGGGCGCGTCGTAAGGGTGCAACGCCTCGAGCCGTGCCACTGCCGGTTCCAGCAGATCGGCGCGGGTCTTGAAGAGGACGGCGACCTCACGACCCTCGCCCCGCTCGCCGTTCCAGCGGTAGAGCGAGCGGATGGCGGGGAGGATGTTGGCGCAGGCGATCAGGCGTTCGTCGAGCAGCTGACCTGCTACCGCCTCGGCGCTTTCCGCGTCACCGAAGGGGCACCAGATCAGCGCGGCGCTCATCGCGAGCCCTGTCCAGGGCGTCCAAGGATGTGGGCGCACCATACTGTCGTCGCCACAAGCAGCGCGCCGACGAGCTGGTGCAGCACGCCGAGCCAGAGAGCGACGCCGCTCCATACGGTGAGGATGCCGAGCAGGACCTGCGTGCCGAACACCGAGTGGAGGACGACCGAGGCCTTGCGGTCCACCTTGCGCAGCCGCCGCGCGACGACCACCAGCACAGCGACCACCGCCCAGGCCCACCAGCGGTGGATGAAGTGGACGAGAAACGGATCGGACAGCAGCGCGTGGCCAGCTCCCAGCGCCCAGTCCACGCCATCGGGATAAAGGCTGCCCTGCATCAGCGGCCAGGCGTCCCAGTTGAACCAGCCACCGCCCGCCGACGTGCCCGCCCGCAGGCCCGCCACCAGTGCGCCATAGAACAGCTGCAGGACAAGCATGACAAGCGCAAGCAGCCCGATCCCGCGCAGGCGCGAGCGCTCCTCGCCCTTGCCCAGCGCAATCAGGTCGAGCGCGGTCCAGACAAGGCCTGCCAGCGTGAACAGCGCGACCAGCAGGTGCGTGGCGAGGCGGAAATGGCTGACCTTGACGTCGTTGACGATGCCGGACTTTACCATCCACCAGCCAACCGCACCCTGCAGCGCGCCCAGTGCCAGCAGCGCAAGCAGGCGCGGCTTGTATCCTTGCGGGATGCGGCCCTTGATCCAGAACCACGCCAAGGGTGCGGCAAAGACCAGGCCGATGGTGCGGGCGAGCAGGCGGTGGACCCACTCCCAGAAGAAGATGAACTTGTAGGTTGAAAGCGTCATCCCCGCCGGTCCGTTGACCAGTTGGTACTGCGGGGTGGCGCGATAGGCGTCGAATTCAGCCTGCCACTGCGCCTCGGTGATCGGGGGAAGCGTGCCGCTGACCGGCTTCCATTCGGTGATCGAGACGCCCGATTCGGTGAGGCGGGTGATGCCGCCGACCACGACGATGGCGAGGACCATGAAGGCGACGATGAACAGCCAGCGCGACAGCGCGGTGGCATCGTTTCGCAGCTTGGGCGTGACGCTGATGCTCATGGGGCCCGCCACTGCTCCTGCCCTTGGGAATCTGCAAGAGGCATTGTGGGACAGGGACAATGGCGGGCCCTTGAATGAATCTGCAACGCGCCCTTGCCGGATGATACAGTATAACATATATGCTTTGGCGATGAGTGATGCCCTGCTTGCCTTGCGTGCCCGGCTCGACCGGATCGGCGTGCTCCTTTCGGGGCTGTGCCTGATTCACTGCGTGGCCGGGCTGTTCTTGGTCGGAATGCTGGGCGTTGGTGGCAGCGTGCTGCTGAACCCCGACATTCACCGTTGGGGCCTCGCCTTCGCGCTGGTGATCGGCGCCGCGACGATCGGCATCGGCGCGTTGCGGCATGGGCGCTTGTTGCCGCTTGCCATTGGCGGCACGGGCCTTGCGCTGATGGGCGGCGCGGTGGCGGTGGGCCATGGCGACGCCGAAGTGGTGCTGACGGTCTGCGGCGTGCTGCTGGTGGCAACCGCGCACATCATCAACATGCGGCATTCACACTAAGGCCGTACTTGCACCCTGCCCTCGCGCCGCTAAAGCGGGCCGCATGACTGCACTGCTCTCCCTCACCGTCAACGGCGAACCCCGCCGCGCCGCACCCGGATCGGTTGCCGATCTGGTGCGCAGCCTCGAACTGGAGCCGACCAAGGTCGCGGTCGAGCGCAATGGCGAGATTGTGCCGCGCTCCACGCTCGCCGATGTGGCGATTGCCGAGGGGGACGTGCTGGAAATCGTGCATTTCGTAGGTGGAGGACAAAGCGACGTGACGGAAACTGATGATACGTGGACCGTTGCCGGACGCACCTTCCGCTCGCGCCTGATAGTGGGCACGGGCAAGTACAAGGACTTCGAACAGAACGCCGCCGCCGTCGAAGCCTCTGGCGCTGAGATCGTTACCGTAGCGGTCCGCCGGGTAAACGTGTCGGACCCCAAGGCGCCGATGCTGACCGACTATATCGACCCCAAGAAGATCACCTACCTGCCCAACACCGCAGGCTGCTTTGACGCCGAGAGCGCGATCCGCACGCTGCGCCTGGCGCGAGAGGCAGGCGGCTGGGACTTGGTGAAGCTGGAAGTACTGGGCGAAGCGCGCACGCTCTATCCCAACATGATCGAGACGATCCGCGCCACCGAAGTGCTGGCCAAGGAAGGCTTCCTGCCGATGGTCTACTGCGTGGACGATCCGATCGCGGCCAAGCAGCTTGAGGATGCGGGTGCGGTGGCTGTCATGCCGCTGGGTGCACCGATCGGCTCTGGCCTCGGCATCCAGAATCAGGTGACGGTGCGCCTCATCGTCGAAGGCGCCAAGGTGCCGGTGCTGGTCGATGCGGGCGTGGGCACTGCGTCCGAAGCGGCGGTGGCGATGGAGCTGGGCTGCGACGGCGTGCTGATGAACACCGCCATCGCCGAGGCCAAGGACCCGATCCGCATGGCCCGCGCGATGAAGCTTGCCGTGCAGGCCGGGCGCGATGCCTACCTTGCTGGCCGCATGCAGCGCCGCAAGTATGCCGATCCGTCCAGCCCTCTCGCCGGGCTGATCTGAAGGCAGCCGTTGCGCGGGGTGCCCACCTTGCTGCGACTAACTTCACTGCGTTCAGTAAGTCTCGCGACCCTCCCGCCTGCGGGAGGGTGCAAACGCCACCTTCTTACCCCCCTCCCGCAAGCGGGAGGGGACGGGGGTGGGCATTACCCCACAACCCCCGCCGCAGCCAGCACTGCCAGCGTCAGGATATCGGGCGCGAGCGAGGTCATCGGCGCGATCTGGACGGGCTTTTCCATGCCGAGCAGCATCGGACCGATCACGGCGTTTCCGGCCAGTTCGCGCAGCAGCTTGGCCGAGATGTTGGCCGACTGCAGGCCGGGCATGATCAGCACGTTGGCCGGGCCCGACAGGCGGCTGAACGGATAGTTCGCCATGACCTTGGGGTTCAGCGCGGCGTCGGGCGCCATTTCGCCTTCGTATTCGAAGCCGGGATCTTCGGCATCAAGGATGGCGACCGCGCCGCGGATCGATTCGAGCCAGCGGCCATAAGGATTGCCGAAGGTCGAGTACGACAGGAACGCGACGCGCGGTTCGTGACCCATGCGGCGGGCGACCGCAGCGGTTTCCTTGGCAATATGCGCAAGGTCCTCGGCCGTGGGACGCTCGTTCACGGTCGTGTCGGCCAAGAACACCGTGTAGTTCTTGGCGACCATCAGGTGGATGCCGAAGGGCAGGTGGCCGGGCTTGGGATCAAGCACGCGGCGCACTTCCTTCATCGACTGCGCGAAAGTGCGCGTCATGCCGGTGATCAGCGCATCGCCATGGCCCAGAGCAACGAGCAGCGAAGCGAAGACGTTGCGGTCCTGGTTGACCATGCGCTTGACGTCGCGCTCCATGTAGCCGCGACGCTTGAGGCGCTTGTAGAGATACTCGACCATGCTCGGCACCAGCGGCGAGACGGCGGAATTGTGGATCTCGTACGACGACGGATCGCTGACGCCCAGCTCGGTCAGCAGGTCAAGCACCGGCTGGGTGCGGCCGACCAGCACCGGGGTGCCATAACCGAAGTCCTTGAACTGGATCGCGGCGCGCAGCACCACTTCGTTCTCGGCCTCGGCAAAGACGACGCGCTTGGGGTTATCCTTGGCCTGCGCGAAGACGTTGGTCAGCACCGAGGTCGTCGGGTTGAGGCGCGCCTTCAGGCTGGTGCGATAAGCGTCGAAATCCTCGATCGGCTTCTGCGCCACGCCCGAATCCATCGCCGCCTTGGCCACGGCGGACGACACGACTTCCATCAGGCGCGGATCGAACGGAGCCGGGATGATGTAGTCGAGACCGAAGGTGTGGTTCATGCCGTAGGCGGCGGCCACTTCCTCGGGCACCGGCTCACGCGCGAGCTGGGCGATGGCCTCTGCCGCGGCGATCTTCATTTCCTCGTTGATCGCCGTCGCCCGCACGTCAAGCGCACCGCGGAAGATGAACGGGAAGCCGAGCACGTTGTTGACCTGATTCGGATAGTCCGACCGGCCCGTGGCAACGATGCAGTCCGGGCGGATCGCCTTGGCTTCGGGCGGTGTGATTTCCGGGTCCGGGTTGGCCATCGCGAAGATGATCGGCTGGGGGGCCATCTTGGCCATCCAGTCAGGCTTGAGCGCCCCTGCTGCCGAAAGGCCAAGGAAGATGTCTGCGCCGACCAGCGCGTCCTCGAGGCTGCGCGCCGAAGTGTCGACTGCGTGCGCACTCTTCCACTGGTCCATGCCGCCTTCGCGGCCGCGGTAGATGACGCCCGAGCGATCGCACATGATCACGTTGTCGTGGCGCACGCCCATCGCCTTGATCAGCGCAGTGCAGGCGATGGCGGCTGCGCCCGCGCCGTTGACCACAACCTTGACCTCGTTCAGCTTGCGCCCGGTCAGGTGGCAGGCATTGAGCAAACCTGCTGCCGAGATGATCGCGGTGCCATGCTGGTCATCGTGCATGATCGGGATCTTGAGACGCTCTTTCAGCGCCTGCTCGATGATGAAGCATTCAGGCGCCTTGATGTCCTCAAGGTTGATGCCGCCAAAGCTCGGCTCCATCAGGGCCACGGCTTCGATGAACTTGTCAGCGTCTTCGGTGTCGAGCTCGATGTCGATCGAATCGACGTCGGCGAAGCGCTTGAACAGGACGGCCTTGCCTTCCATCACCGGCTTTGACGCCAGCGCACCGAGATTGCCGAGGCCAAGGATCGCGGTGCCGTTCGAGATCACCGCAACGAGGTTGCCCTTGGCAGTATAATCATAGGCGGTGGCGGGATCTTCGGCGATCGCGCGGACCGGAACCGCAACGCCCGGCGAATAGGCAAGGCTGAGATCGCGCTGCGTCGCCATGGGCTTGGACGCGATGATCTCGATCTTACCGGGGCGGATCGTGTTGTGGTAGAAAAGCGCCTCGCGTTCGGTGAAGCGGACGTTGCTTTCCTCGGACATGGTTCCCCCCGTATCTGGCCGGACTTGTAGTGTCGGCAGTGTCCGACCTTTGACGTTACGTCAAGGCGCGCAAACGCTGCAGAGTCGAAGCAATTCTATCGAAAATTCCGTATGCGGACAGGTCTTGCGCGTTCAGAAGTCCTTCGGCTTCCACGTCGGGATACCGAGCGGGCGCACCTTGAACAACAGGCTGCGGCCTTCCTGCCAGACCAGTTGCAGGCGCGGATCGGGTCGGCGCGGCAGGCCTGTATCGATCAGCCAGACATAATCGACGCGTTCTATCGGCGCGAACTTGAGCGCATTGTCGACCGTGCGCCGCCAGCCGCCAGCACAGCGGCGCGACCAGACGAACTCGGACGGATCGGCAGTGAAGTTGCGGCCGGGACGGAAGCGCGGCACCACCATGTGGAGGCCCGGCACCGCCCAGTTGTCGTTCACCCAGGCCTGCCGATAGAGGCTGGCAAGGCTGGCGAGGTGATCGCGGCGGGTATTGCGCCAGGACTCATCAAGGCAGGAATGCTCGACGAAGGCGAGCACGCGGCTGCCGGGTTCGACATGGGTCAGCGCCGAAAGCTGCTTGTTGTAGTCCTCGGCATAGCCGTTGAAACTCCACGCCGTGACCGTTAGGCGCACCGCGAGCAGGGCCATGCCGACATAGGCGACCGCCTTGGCCCATTCGGGGCGGCGCGCGCCACTCCAGTCCTGCAGGCCGAGGCCGAGCATGGCGGCAACCGGCAGGATGCGGATGTCGACGAAGGAGGAGCCGTTGATGTCGCTCGGTATGGCAAGGAACAGCAGAAGCACGGTGAGCGCAGGCAGGCCCTGCCGCCAGCGCCACTTCGCGCCGAGGAACGGGCCGACCAGCACCAGCAATCCGGCGATGATCGAGGTGCCGAAATCGAGCAGCCTTGACTGATCACGCAGGGTCAGGACGAAAGACCACGCCTTCTGATCCCAGCGCCACACGTTCATCGACTTGACCGGGGGCGAAAAGGCCTTCCACAGCGCGATGGTGACGACCGTGGCGAGCAGCGGCCAGCAAGCCTGCCACAGGCGCAGGCCGATGGCCTTCCAGTCGAGCGTCGCCAGCCATTGGCGGTTTGTCAGGTCCCGCCAGCGCCAGCCCGCGGGCAGTTCGTCCATCGCGCGGCCAAAGGCATGCGCGCCGACCAGCAGCGCCAGCAGCAACCCGCCGATGGCGTGGCACAGCATCGCGACCGGCTGCGCCACGATCAGCATCGCGGCGCGGGCGCGCGGGTTCTTCTGTTCGAGCCACAGCGAGGCGCCGAACGCGGTCAGCGAAAGACCGGTGGCAAGGATGTAGTTCAGGAAGCCGGTGAGCAGCGGGAAGCTGAACACGAACATCAGCGACCATGCCGCCGCGTGCCCGCCCCTGGGGTTGAGCATGCGGATGGTCCACAGGCAGCCGCCCGCGAACAGGCCGGTTGCGAGAACCGTGCTCCACCACCCGGCGGCAAGGATGCCGAACTGCGCGCCCAGCACCTTCATCAGCACGCCGCCACCGATGTTGAGCGTGAAGACCCACTTCCACGTGAAGTACTTTTCGAGCGGATTGCCCGGACCTGCCGCCTCGATCGCGGCGGCGCCCATGTGGCCCGGCACGTCGATCAGGGGCGGCACCTCGACGAGCGCGAAGGGCAGGCAGACCAGCAGCACGGCGATGAGGATGCCGGGGCCCGAAAGCCACGGCAGCGCCCCGGCGCGGGCCCACACGGTCTTGAGACCCTGCAGCCGGCCGGCCACCCAATCCTTTTCGCGGACTTGCGTCAAACCTTCAGTACCCCCACAAGACCGGAACCGTCTCCCTGCTAGCCTGCCTCTGGGCAGATTGGCGCGGAGTTGCGGATATCCCGGTGTCGATGGTTTGAGAAACACGTCGCGCTCGTCTAGCCACGTGCGCGTGACCCCTAATGCCCCAACTCCGATGATGGCGCAATATCTTGCGCTTAAACAGCAGGCTGGCGACTGCCTGCTGTTCTATCGCATGGGTGACTTTTTCGAGCTGTTCTTCGACGACGCCAAGATCGCCGCACAAGTCCTCGACATCGCGCTGACCAGCCGGGGCGAACACGGCGGCGCGCCGATCCCGATGTGCGGCGTGCCGGTCCATTCGGCCGAGGGATACCTTGCGCGGCTGATCAGGGCGGGGTGCCGCGTGGCCATCGCCGAACAGGTCGAAACGCCCGAGGAAGCGAAGAAACGCGGCGGTTCCAAGGCACTGGTGGCGCGCGACATCGTGCGCTTCGTGACGGCGGGCACGCTGACCGAGGAAGCCCTGCTCGAACCGCGCCGGGCCAATGTGCTGGCCGCCGTTTGCGAAGTGCGTGGGGTTATCGGGCTTGCCGCCTGCGACATTTCGACGGGCCGCATGGAACTTGAGGAATGCGCGCCAGACCAGATGGGCGCAGCGCTGGCAAGGCTGGGCGCCAGCGAAGTTGTTGCGCCCGATTCATGGGACCAGGCACCCGTCGATTGCGTGCCCCGCCCGAATCGGTCATTTGCCAGCGACGAGGGCGAGACGCGCCTGAAAGCCGTCCATGGCGTGTCCACGCTGGACGGTTTCGGGCAGTTCAGCCGTGCCATGCTGGCCGCGGCGGGCGGCCTTGTCACTTATCTCGACCATGTCGGTCGTGGCGCCCTGCCCTTGCTGCTGCCGCCGGTGGCGCGCGAGGCGGGCACGCACATGGCGATGGACGAGGCAACGCGCAGCAGCCTCGAAATACTCGTCAGCTCTGGCGGAACACGGCGCGGCTCCCTTGTCGAGACGATCGATCGTTGCGTGACCGGGGCCGGTGCGCGCCAGCTGGCCGAGGACCTCTCGGCGCCGTTGACCGATGCGCGAGCGATCAACCGCCGGCTCGAACTGGTCAGCTGGCTCCATGACGATCCGCTGCTGCGCGGCGACATTCGCGGCATCCTGCGCGCCTTGCCGGATCTGGGCCGGGCGCTGGGCCGCGTGGTGGCGGGGCGGGGCAGCCCGCGTGATCTTGGCCAGTTGCGCGATGGCCTTTCCGAAGCGCGCCGCCTGCACGACCTTCTTGCCGCCCGTACCGATCGGCCCGAGCCGCTGGACGCAGTTCTGCCATCGCTGGCGGGCCATGGCGCACTTTGCGACCTCTATTCCCGCGCGCTGGTACCCGCGCCGCCGACCGAGCGATCGCAGGGCGCCTATATCGCGGAAGGGTATGACGCATCGTTGGACGAGTTGCGTCGCGTTTCCGGAAACGCGCGCCGCGCGATTGCCGCGCTCGAGGCCAAGTACCGCGATGACACCGGCATTTCGGCGCTGAAGATCCGGCACAACGGCGTGCTCGGCTACTTCATCGAAGTGCCTGCCAAGCATGCCGACCGGCTGATGGCCCCCGAATCCGGCTTTACCCACCGCCAGACCATGGCCGGTGCGGTGCGCTTCAACGCGCTGGCGCTGCACGAGGAAGCCAGTCGCATCGCCGAAAGTGGCGGGCACGCGCTGGCTGCTGAAGAGGCCCATTTCGAGGAACTGGTGGCCCATGCCGTCCGTGCGAAGGAGGCCATCGCCAGTACCGCCGCCGCACTTGCCCGGATCGACGTGGCGGCAGGGCAGGCAGAGCGGGCTGCCGAGGGTGGCTGGGCCTTGCCCCGCGTGGTCGACGAACCTTGCCTCGAGATCACCGGCGGGCGGCACCCCGTTGTGGAAGCGGCACTTGGGGTGCGGGGCGAGCGCTTCGTGGCCAACGACTGTGCCCTCAATTCGCAGGACCGGCTCTGGCTGGTCGGCGGGCCGAACATGGGCGGTAAATCGACCTTCCTGCGCCAGAATGCGCTGATCGTTCTGCTGGCGCAGGCAGGCGGCTTCGTGCCCGCGCAAGGTGCGACGATCGGACTGGTCGACCGCCTGTTCAGCCGCGTCGGCGCGGCAGACAACCTCGCCCGCGGCCGGTCGACCTTCATGGTAGAGATGGTCGAAACGGCTGCGATCCTCAGCCAGGCGACCGAGCGCAGCTTCGTGATTCTCGACGAAGTGGGCCGCGGCACGTCGACCTACGATGGCCTGTCGCTGGCATGGGCGGTGGCCGAGGCGATCCATTCGATCAACCGGTGCCGCTGCCTGTTTGCCACGCACTACCACGAACTCTCGCGCCTTGCGGAAACCTGTGACTCGCTCTCGCTCCACCACGTTCGTGCGCGCGAGTGGAAGGGCGATCTGGTGCTGCTGCACGAGCTGGCGGAAGGTCCGGCCGACAAGTCCTATGGCCTTGCCGTGGCGCGGCTGGCAGGCGTGCCCGCACCTGTGATCAAGCGCGCCAAGTCGGTGCTCGAAAAGCTGGAAAAAGGCCGCGCCGCAACCGGAGGCCTTGCCGCAGGGCTCGACGACCTGCCCCTGTTCGCCGCCGCGATCGAGGCTGCGGAGGAAAAGGTCGATGCGCTGCGCGAGCGGCTGAATGGCCTCGACATCGACGCCTTGTCCCCGCGCGAGGCGCTGGACCTGCTCTATCAGCTGAAGGCCCAAGCCAATGGGTGAGCGGTCGAATGGCTGAACTGACGCAACTCGGCACCAAGCGCGCGCTTTTCGTGATGGCGGCAGAGCCGGAATATGGCCCACACCTGCGCGCCCGCTTCGTGCCGCTGATCACCGGCATCGGCCCGGTCGAGGCTGCGCTGCATGTGGGCATTGCGCTGGCGCGGCTGGAGGCTGCAGGCACCCTGCCCGACCTGATCGTCTGCCTCGGCTCAGCCGGATCGCGGCGCTGTGCGCTTGGATCGATCCACCAGATCGGCAGCGTCTCGTGGCGTGACATGGACGCCTCCGCGCTGGGCGTGGAGCCGGGCGTCGTGCCCTATCTCGACGAGCCGAAGGACCTGCCGCTGGAAACCCCGGTGGACCTGCCTGTTGCCACGCTTTCGAGCGGGGGCGATGTCGTCAGCGGCGATCACTGGGGCCGGGTGAGCGCCGACATGGTCGACATGGAGACCTACGCCGTCGCCCGCGCCGCCCGCACCTTCGGCGTTCCGCTCGTGGGCCTGCGCGGCGTATCGGACGGCCCCGGCGAACTTGCGGGCGCGCACGACTGGCACAAGCTGTTGGGCTACCTCGACGGCGAACTCGCCAAGGCGGTGGATCTGCTGGCGGCGCATTACGGCTAAGCTAATCGGCCGGGTAATACAAACCCGTGGTGAAATCGCGCATGAAGGCGCTGCCGACTGGGGCTTCAAGCAGACTGATGAAACTGTCGTCTCTGTTCAGAACCGCGCCCAACGCGACATAACTGACTGAGCGGTCGTCAATGGGATCGGCAGCTGGATGCCCATCCTGCCCGCGTAGCCGCCAGCCGCTGTCCGGGTACTTGTCGTCTTCGCCTGCCATTTCGGGCTTCTCGCGATAGACATACTCGACAGGAACGCTGCCGGTTAGGACGCAGTCGTCGACGAGGCACCGCTCCCAATATGACCGGTGAGGGTGAAATGGGGGATGGGCATCAGGATTTTCCCATTCGATATCGAGGATCTGCCCCACGCCAAAAGCCACCTCAAGCCCGTGCTGCAAACCGGGCTCCCACGGTTCGTTGGCAAGCGTTCCAGTGAAATTCAGTCCTGACTTGCGGGTGACCCTTACCCACATCCGCTCGCCGCCGTACTCCTGCGTCTCCCACTCGTATTCGAACCCGAGCTTCACCAGATCGCCCACAGCCACCTGCACCCGCTCTTCGAGCAGGGGAATGAAGAAGGTGTAGGGAGATTCTGCGGCAGCAGCGTCGGCGTCACGCAGATGGAAGGGAAAGCTCTCGATCACAGAGACAAGAACAACCCCGCCAGCGCTGCGCTCATCAGGTTGCTCAGCGCGCCTGCGACCAGTGCGCGAATGCCGAGCTTGGCGATGACCGGGCGCTGGTTGGGGGCAAGGCCTCCGGTGACTGCCATCTGGATCGCGATCGAGCTGAAGTTGGCAAAGCCGCAGAGCGCGAAGGTCACGATGGCGACGGTGTGAGCCGACAGCGCGGTATCCTTGCCGAGTTCGATGAAGGCCACGAATTCGTTGAGCACGATCTTCGAGCCGAACAGCCCCCCCGCCTGCATCGCCTCGGCCCAGCCATCGGCACCGAGCAGGTAGAACACCGGCGCAAAGACATAGCCCAGCACCATCTGGAAGGACAGCTCGGGCGCGCCGAACCAGCCGCCGATCCAGCCGAGGATACCATTGGCGAGCGCGACCAGCGCCACGAAGGCCAGCACCATCGCGCCCACGGCGACGGCAAGCTTCACCCCGGTCTGCGCGCCCTGGCTCGCAGCCATGATGATGTTGGCGGGGCGCTCTTCCTCGTCCGACGCGAGGCTGGGCTTGACGTGCGGGTTGGGCAGGGCCTCGTCGGCAACTTCGGCGGGGACCGGCGGCTCGTCGGGCATCATCAGCTTGGCCATGAGAATGCCGCCGGGCGCGGACATGAAGGCTGCGGCGACGAGATAGTCGATGCGAATGCCCATGCTGGCGTAGGCCGCAAGGATCGTCCCCGCCACGCCAGCCATGCCCACAGTCATCACGGTGAACAGCTGGCTGGGATTGAGCGCGGCAAGATAGGGGCGGATCACCAGTGGCGATTCGCTTTGCCCGACGAAGATGTTGCTTGCCGCACACAGCGATTCGACCTTGCTGATGCCGGTCACCTTCTCCAGCGCGCCGCCGATCCAGCGGATCACCAGTTGCATCACGCCGAGGTAATAGAGGATCGAGATCAGCGCGGCGAAGAACACGATCACCGGCAGCGCCGAAATGGCAAAGCTGGTGCCGCCGATCGCAGGATCGGCCAGCGGGCCGAACAGGAAGGCCACGCCCGCACGGGCAAAGCCGAGCAGGCTTTCCACTCCGCCCGCCGCGCCCTGCAGCATGCGGTTGCCCACGGGCACATAGAGCACCAGCGCGGCAAAGCCTGCCTGCAGCGCGAAGGCCGCCGCAACGACCCGCAGCCGAATCGCGCGACGGTTGGACGAAAGCAGGAAGGCGAGCGCAAGGATGAGCACCATCCCGAAAAGGCTTGAGGCAACACGCATCGGGCTGGATCTTGCTCCGCAATTTTGGTTTCAGCCGAACCTAATAGCGAATTGGCGCAAGCTGAAAAGCGCGCTATCGGCCTTGGATGCACGATAACGCCGCTTCCGCACCCGCTATCCCCCGTTCGCTGTTCGCCATCTCGCTGCTCTATGGCGGAATGTGCGTGCTGGCGGGCGTGCTGGGGGTGAAGCTTGCCTCTCTCGGTCATTGGCCGCTGCTGGGCGATCTGGCGGTGGAATCGGGCATCTTTGCCTTCCTGCTGCTGGTGGTGATGGCAAGCGCCGTCGCCGAACTGTTCGGGCAGGATACTGCCAACCGGCTGGTGCGCTTCGGCTTCGTACCGTTGATCGTTTCGATGATCCTGCTGACGACGGTGATCAACGTCGTGCCGCCCGCGCCGTTCTGGGGCGATCAGGACGCCTTTGCCCGCCTGCTCGGCCAAGGCGCGCGGATGCAGTTTGCAGGCCTCATTTCCTATGGCACCTCGCAGACGCTCAACGTCTACCTGTTCTCGCGGATCGCTGGTGGGCGCGGCCGGATGCTGATGCTGCGCGCGTGGCTCGCCTCGATGCTCAGCCAGGTGGTCGACACGGTACTGTTCATCACCATCTCGTTCTACGGACAGGACCTGCCGCTGCTTTCGATCATGGAAGGGCAGATCATTTCCAAGCTGGTGCTGTCGACGATCATGGTCCCGCCGCTGATCTGGGTCTTCGTGCAACTCGGGCGCTGGCTCGACCGCGCTTCCTGATTGGACGGCATAAGCTGCCGCGCGCACCGCAACGCCAATATTGGATTCCGCTGCCTTTGCGCGTAAGGGCCCGCGCATGAGCCAGAACCACGACCCCGCGATGCTTGCCAAGGCACAGACCCTGACCGAGGCGCTGCCCTATCTCCAGCGCTATGCCGGCAAGACCTTCGTGGTGAAGTACGGCGGCCACGCCATGGGCGATCCCGAACTGGCGCAGGACTTTGCCGAAGACATCGTGCTGCTCAAGGCCGTGGGCATCAATCCGGTGGTCGTCCACGGTGGCGGGCCGCAGATCGGGCGGATGCTGAAGGCCCTTGGCATCGAATCGAAGTTCGTCGATGGCCTGCGCGTCACCGACAAGCAGACCGCCGAAGTTGCCGAAATGGTGCTGGCAGGCGCGATCAACAAGGAACTGGTCAGCTGGATCGCCCGCGCAGGCGGCAAGGCCATCGGCATCTCAGGCAAGGACGGCGGCATGGTCATTGCCCGCAAGGTCCAGTCGAAGAAGGCGCCCAAGGCAATCGAGGGCGAGGACGGCGATCCGATCGTGGTCGATCTCGGCTTCGTGGGCGAGCCGGACCGGATCGACACCACCGTGATCGACACCATCGTCAACGCCGGGATGATCCCGGTGATCGCGCCGATCGGCGTCGGCCCCGATGGCGAGACCTACAACATCAATGCCGATACTATGGCAGGCGCCATCGCCGCTGCTCTGGGTGCCTCGCGCCTGTTCCTGCTGACCGACGTTCCCGGCGTGCTCGACAAGGACAAGAACCTTCTCACCGACCTGCGCCCCGCCGACATCGCGCGGCTGGCCGAAGACGGCACGATCAGCGGCGGCATGATCCCCAAGCTCGAAACCTGCGTCCACGCGGTGGAAGCGGGCTGCGAGGCCACCGTCGTGCTCGACGGCCGCGTGCCCCATGCGATGCTGCTGGAAATCTTCACCGCGCGCGGTGCGGGCACGCTGATCCGCGCCTGAAGTTCCGATTAACGCCGGAACCTGCAGGCGGGCGAAGCGTCAGGGCAGGATGATCCGTACCGCTCTTGCTTTCGCAGCCGCCTCCGCGCTCGTCTTTCATCTCGGCGGCTGCCAGAGGGGCCCTGCCACGCCCGCACCATCCGCAAGTCAGGCGGAAGCCTCGCCCGTGCAGGCAAGTCAGGCGCCTTTGGCAGCGGCTAACCCCGCAGACACCCCACCCCAGCCATCGCTTTCGCGGCGGCCCGAAGAAGTGCTCGACGCCTTTGCGGCCGCAATCGAAGCGCGCGACTGGCGCGCCATGCGCGCGTTCTGGGGCGAGCACGGCACGCGCAGCGGCATGGACGAGGCGGCCTTTGCCGCGAACTGGAGCAAGCTGAAGTCCCCCACCGTATCGGTCGGACGAGGGCAGCAGGAAGGCGCTGCAGGCTCGATCTATTACACCGCCCCGGTGGTCGTGACCGATGGCGAGAGGACGATCGCGGGCGAAGTCGTGCTGCGGCGGGTCAACGACATTCCCGGCGCTACATCGGAGCAGCTGCGCTGGCACGTCGAAAGCACCACGCTGGAGCCGTGATCGTCCGGCTGTCCGTCCCCCGGCCTGCTTGCCAAATTGGTAAGTGCTGCATACAGACTGCCGCACTCCGGCTCATTGCGCTGGTGAACGGGCACTTGTCGCTCGGGGAGAGGGTCGGCTAGGAGCTTGGGCTTGCCGCAAGGCAGCCTCATCCGTGCCGACAAGGGAAATGCGCCAATGCTGCTGTACACACTGATCTCGGTCTTTTCCCAGCTCATCGACATCGTCGTCATGGTGGTGATCGTCCAGTTTGTGCTGAGCCTGCTGATCGCCTTCAACGTGGTGAACCTGCACAACAAGGCGGTGGCCGCCGTCTGGACCGCGCTAGGTGCCATTCTCGATCCCATGCTCAATCCGATCCGCCGGATCATGCCCAACACCGGCGGCATCGATTTCTCGCCGATGATTCTGATTTTCGGCCTGCGCATCCTCGTGCAGGTCCTGTTCTTCTTCGCCTCTCTCGCCACGGCGGTCTGAGGCTTCTCGCAAACTCCGGACGGATGACCCGATGACTGCTGCCGTAATCGACGGAAAGGCCTTTGCCGCCACCCTGCGTGCCCGCGTGGGAGACCTTGCTGCTGCGTTCGAGGCCAAGGCAGGGCGCAAGGCCGGCCTCGCCGTCGTGCTCGTAGGCGAGGACCCGGCGAGCCAGGTCTATGTCCGCTCCAAGGGCAAGAGCACGGTGGAAGCCGGCATGAACAGCTTCGAATACAAGCTGCCTGCCGATACTGCGGAAGCCGATCTGCTGGCGACGGTCGATCAGCTCAACGCCGATCCGGCGGTTGACGGCATCCTTGTCCAGCTGCCACTGCCGAAGCATATCGACGAGCAGAAGGTCATCGCCGCGATCAATCCCGACAAGGACGTCGACGGCTTCCACGTGACCAACGCAGGCCGCCTTGCCGTGGGCCAGCCGGGCTTTGTCCCCTGCACGCCGCTCGGTTGCCTGATGCTGCTCAAGGACAGGCTGGGCGATCTCTCGGGCCTCGATGCTGTCGTCATCGGCCGCTCCAACATCGTCGGCAAGCCGATGGCACAATTGCTGATCGCAGAAAGCTGCACGGTGACCGTGGCGCACAGCCGGACGAAGGATCTGGCGCAAGTGGTCAAGCGCGCCGATATCGTCGTCGCTGCCGTGGGCCGGGCAGAAATGGTCAAGGGTGACTGGATCAAGCCGGGCGCAACCGTGATCGACGTGGGCATCAACCGGGTTGCGGGCGCCGAGGCAGGCAAGACGAAGCTGGTGGGCGACGTCGACTATGATTCGGCTGCCGCCGTCGCTTCGGCCATTACCCCCGTACCGGGCGGTGTCGGCCCGATGACCATTGCCGTCCTGCTGCGCAACACGCTCGTCGCGGCCTATCGCAACGAGGGGCTGGAACTGGCGGCCGACGCGGTCTGAAGCGTTAGTTCTGGAACCTGCCCACCCCCGACCCCTCCCGCCTGCGGGAGGGGAGTGATAGCGCCGTGCCAAAACTTCGCCCTCCCGCAGGCGGGAGGGCCGCGAGACTTGGAGAGCGAAGCGAACCTAGTCGCAGCAGGGTGGGCAGGCTGCGGCGCATCGGCTAGGCTGACGCGATGAAGCGTCTGATCCCCCTCGCATTCCTCGTTTGCTCGACTCCCGCCCTGGCTCAATCCGCGCCCGAGGGGCAAGGGCCGGGGCGCCCGCAGCGCGCCTATGCCAGCCCATCTGCCCTGATTGCCGCGGACATCGGCTTTTCCCGCCTCGCCCGCGAGAAGGGGCAGTGGACCGCTTTCCGCGAGACCGCTGACGAAACTGCGGAAATGTTCGAGGGCGGGCGCAAGCTTGCCAAAACTCTGCTCAAGGACCGCAAGGACCCGGCAGCGCCGGTCAAGTGGGCACCGCATCTGGCATGGATCAGTTGCGATGGCACTGCAGGGTTGACCTTTGGCGGATGGGCCGGTCCCTCTGGTGGAAACGGCGAGTACGTCACCGTCTGGCAGCGCCAGTTCAAGGGGAAGGTGGACTGGAAGTGGGTGCTAGATGACGGGCAGGACCTCGCCGCGCCCTTGCGCGAGGTTGATTGGGCAGAGGGCAAGGTCGCCGATTGCCCGGCGCGCCGCCGCCCTGCCGGCGACCCGCCGCTCCAGCCCGGCAGCAAGCGCGAACGCAAGGAGGACAGCAAGCTCCCCCCGCTGCGTCCGCTTGCAGGAGCCATCCCGGCATCTGAGGGCGGCGACAGCAAGGACGGCCAATCGCGCGATGGCAGCCTTGCCTGGCGATCAACCGTAATGCCCGATGGCAGCCGCCGTTTTACCGCGTGGATCTGGAAGAACGGAGCAATGACCGAGGTCATCGCGCGCAATTTCAAAGCGAACGGAGCCTGAGGCGATGTGGCAGCTATTCCTCTCCGCCTTCGTCACGCTGTTCGTGGTGATCGACCCGCCCGGCTGCGCGCCGATCTACGCAGGACTCACCGCCAACGCCACGGCAAAACAGGCGTTCAGCATGGCCTTGCGCGCCTGCCTGATCGCCACGGGCATCCTGCTGGTCTTCGCGCTGTTCGGCGAGGACCTGCTGGGCGCGCTGCACATCGAACTCGACAGCTTCCGCATCGCAGGCGGCATCATGCTGTTCCTGATCGCGCTCGACATGGTGTTCGAAAAGCGCACCGAACGGCGCGAGGAGCGCGCGGAGAAGGTGCGTACCGCGCAACCGCAGGTAGAGGACGTCTCGGTGTTCCCGATGGCCATGCCGATGCTGGCAGGCCCGGGCTCGATCGCCTCTGTCATGCTGCTGACAGCGCGGGCAAACGGGACGCAGGAGACCGTGGTCATCCTCGGCGCGCTTGCCGTGGTCATGGTGCTGAGCTTTATCGCGCTTGTTGCCGCCCGCCCGCTGATCCGCGCACTCGGCTCACAAGTCGAAGCGGTGATCACCCGCCTGCTCGGCGTTCTGCTGGCCGCGCTTGCCGCGCAGTTCGTGATCGACGGGATTCAGGCGCAGTTCTGACGTTCGCGGCAACTACTGCAGAGTCACCCGCCCGCCGTCGTCGTTGTCGCGCTTGCCGAAGAATTGCATGAGCTGGACCAGCAATTCGCACCGTGCCGCGAGGGAATCCGCTTCGAGCAGGGCCTGCTTGGCGGCGGCGTCGAACGGGGCGATCTGGGAGACGCCGTTGATCAGCGACATGTCGTCGAGCCGGCCAACCGAATCCCAGTCCACCGCATAGCCTTGCGCATCGGCGAAGCGGCGGGCTTCCTGTTCGAACGAGGCCCGCTCGACCGCGCTCAGCGCTTCAGCCATGTCGTCGGCGATGAGTTCGGCCTCGACCTGGCGAAAGGGCGTGGTGACTTCGAGTTCGCGAATCACCCGGAAGCGCGAGATGCCCTCGAGAATCAGGTTGAACCGCCCGTCCTCCAGCGCCTCGACATCGGCGATCTTGCCAACGCAGCCGATGCGGAACAGCGGCGCGCCGTTCTCGGGCGATTGCGGCTGGATCATCGCGATACGCCGGTCACGCGCCAGCGAATCGCTGACCATGGCGCGATAGCGCGGCTCGAAGATATGCAGCGGCAGTTGCAGGCCGGGATAGAGCACAGCGCCTGCCAGCGGGAAGATCGACAGGCGCGTCGTATTTGCGCTCGCGCCCATCGCGATCAGCCGAACAGCACGGTGGAGAGCTTGCGGCGCGTTGCCGAAACCCAAGGATCTTCCAGCCCGATGGCTTCGAATATCTGCAGCAGACGAGCCTTGGCCGCGCCATCGTTCCATTCACGATCGGCGGCGATCATCGCGAGCAGCTTGGCTGCGGCCTCGTCGCGCGCGCCACTGGCGTAGAGCGCGTTGGCGAAGGCGAGCTGCGCCTCCATGTCGGCCGGACGTTCGGCCGCTGCAGCGCGCAGGGCGGCAAGCTCAGCCTCCTCCGGCGCGTCCTCGGCCAGCGCCAGCGCCGAGCGGGCCTGTGCGAAAATAGGGTCCTTGGCCATTTCGGGCGGGAGCGAATCGAGCACGGCCTGAGCCTCGTCCTTCTGGCCCGCGGCGATCAGCGCACGCACCAGCCCGGCGTGAGCCTGCGCATTGTCGGGCGCGATCTCGACGATCTGGGCAAAGATGCTCGCCGCGCGTTCGCCATCGCCCTCGGCCAGCACTTCCTCGCCCATGGCCAGCAGCGGCGTCACGTCCTGCTGCGGTTCGCCGGCCTGCACGGGCAGCTTGGCAAGGAGCTGGTCTAGATACTGCTTCAATTGCGATTCGGTGCGCGCGGGCGTGAGGTCAGCCACCGGCTGGCCCTGGAACATCGCATAGACTGTGGGGATCGAGCGCACCTGGAACTGCGCGGCAATGAACTGTTCCTCGTCGACGTTGATCTTGGCGAGGACCACGCCCTTGTCCGCGTACTCTGCCGCGACCTTTTCAAGCACCGGGGTCAGCGCCTTGCACGGCCCGCACCACTCCGCCCAGAAATCGAGGATGACCAGCTGGGTCATCGAGGGTTCGACCACGTCCTTGCGGAAGCGGTCCACCGCCTTCTGTTCGTCGAGATTGAGCCCCATGCTGGCCAAGATGCGTCTCCGGTCGAATGTCTTTCGCGTGTGCCGCACCATGTGGGAAGGCTTGTCCATTCGGCAAGGGGAAAGGGGCTGGAATCGGGCTTTTGCGCAGAGACTTTACCCAACATGCATTTTTGGTGTTGCGCTCTCATCGAGTCACCGTTAGAGGCCCCCACACCCCAGCCGGACGGGGCATTTCCCACCGGCCAGAAACGCACGAGCGGGCGTAGCTCAGGGGTAGAGCACAACCTTGCCAAGGTTGGGGTCGAGGGTTCGAATCCCTTCGCCCGCTCCAGTTTCCTTTCTCAAGACATCGTTGAATTCGGGGTTGTGTTTTTTCCCTTCGGGGAACCCTCGTGTCTTTCGTGGCTCTGCGCGGCAAGCCGCTGCGAGCGTGGTTCGAATCCCTTCGCCCGCTCCAGTTTCCTTTCTCAAGACATCGTTGAATTCGGGGTTGTGTTTTTTCCCTTCGGGGAACCCTCGTGTCTTTCGTGGCTCTTCGCGGCAAGCTGCTGCGAAAAAGTTAGACCCCCTCCGGCCGCAATCGGGTTTATTGCCGGATTGCTGCCGGATGAACGGCCCAACCGATCACTGTGATAGGACTAACCCGTTGGTCTGCGATCATTAAGCGATTTATCCGATTGTCAGCCCGCTATCGTGCGGAGCAACAGGAGGAAAGAAACTCATGCAGATCAGCAGGATCGCGCTGGCCGCCGTGCTCGCGGCCGCCTTGCCGCTCGGCAGCACAGCTCTTGCCGAAACCGTTACGCCGACGAGCGAGCCCGCCGCGAAGGAATGGTACCCCAAGACGCTCGACCTGACCGCGCTGCGCCAGAACGAGGCGACCAAGGCCAATCCCTATGGTCCGGACTTCGACTATGCGCGCGAGTTCGCCTCGCTCGATCTCGATGCGGTGAAGGCGGATATCCGCAAGGTGCTGACCACGCGGCAGCCGTGGTGGCCGGCGGACTATGGCCACTACGGCCCGTTCTTCATCCGCATGGCCTGGCACAGCGCCGGCACCTATCGCACAGGTGACGGGCGCGGCGGTTCGGACGGCGGCGAGTTGCGCTTCGAGCCACTCAATTCCTGGCCCGACAACGTCAACCTCGACAAGGCCCGCCGCCTCGTCTGGCCGATCAAGCAGAAGTACGGGCGCAAGCTTTCGTGGGGCGACCTGATGGTCCTCACCGGCAATGTCGCGATGGAAGACATGGGCTTCAAGACGTTGGGCTTTGCCGGGGGCCGCGTCGATGCCTGGCAGCCGGATCTCGTGTTCTGGGGGCCGGAGACCAAGCTGCTTGACGACAAGCGCCGCGATGGCAAGGGCAACCTCAAGGGGCCGCTGGGCGCGACGCAGATGGGCCTGATCTATGTGAATCCCGAAGGTCCGAACGGCGTGCCCGATCCGCTGGCCGCCGCCGCCGACATCCGCCGCGCGTTTGGCGCGATGGCGATGAGCGACGAGGAAACCGCCGCGCTGATCGCCGGTGGCCACACCTTCGGCAAGGCGCATGGCGCGCACAAGCCGGAGGAATGCGTCGGCAACGATCCGGGCCAGGGCAAGATCGAACAGCAGGGCCTTGGCTGGGCCAACAAATGCGGCAAGGGCAACGCCGAGGACACCGTGACCAGCGGGCTGGAAGGCGCATGGTCGGCCAATCCGATCGCCTTCACCACGCAGTATCTCGACAACCTCTATGGCTTCGAGTGGGTCAAGACCAAGAGCCCTGCGGGCGCGACGCAGTGGATTCCCAAGGACCCGGCAGCGGCGAACCTCGTACCCGACGCGCACCGGCCCGACGTGCGCCACGCGCCCATCATGTTCACCACCGACATCGCGATGCGCGAGGACCCGGGCTTCCGCAAGATCACGCTGGGCTGGAAGAAGAATCCGCAGGCCTTCAGCGATGCCTTTGCCCGCGCCTGGTTCAAGCTGACCCACCGCGACATGGGCCCGCAGGCGCGCTACCTCGGCAAGGATGCGCCGAAGGTGACCATGACCTGGCAGGACCCGCTGCCCAAGGCCAGCTATGCGCCAGTCGATGCGGCTGACATTGCCACGCTCAAGGGCAGCATCCTGTCATCGGGCCTGACCACGGGCGAGCTGGTGCGGGCGGCATGGGCCTCGGCCTCGACCTTCCGCGCGACCGACATGCGCGGCGGTGCCAACGGTGCCCGCGTGCGGCTTGCCCCGCAGAAGGACTGGGCAGTGAACGATCCGGCAGAGCTGGCCAAGGTGACGGCCAAGCTCGAGGAAATCCGCCTTGGCTTCAACAAGAGCACCAAGGGCGGCAAGCAGGTGAGCCTGGCCGACCTGATCGTGCTGGGCGGCAATGCCGCGATCGAGCAGGCGGCCAAGGCAGCAGGCCATGACGTGAGCGTGCCGTTCGCGCCGGGCCGGGTCGATGCGACGCAGGCGCAGACCGACGTCGAATCCTTCGGCTACCTCCAGCCCAAGGCCGATGCCTTCCGCAATTACTACGCGGCGGAATCGTTCTATGGGCCGACCGAGGCGCTGGTCGACAAGGCGGATATGCTGGGGCTGACGGTGCCGGAAACCACTGTGCTGCTGGGCGGAATGCGCGCGCTGGGCGCCAATGCCGGTGGATCGAAGGCGGGCGTGCTCACCAGCCGTCCCGGCGCGCTGAGCAACGACTTCTTCGTCAACCTGCTGTCGATGGACACGGTGTGGGCGAAGGCGGCAACGCCCGGGCTCTATGAAGGCAAGGACCGCGCGAGCGGGGCGCTGAAGTGGACGGCAACCCCGGTCGACCTCGTGTTCGGCTCAAACTCGGAACTGCGCGCCGTGGCCGAGGTCTATGCCTCGGACGATGCGAAGGACAAGTTCGTGGCCGACTTCGTGGCAGCATGGACCAAGGTGATGAACGCCGACCGCTTCTGATCGGTCACAACCCCATCCGGTGCCTCCGGACGGTGCGGCGGCGGGGCCTTTGCGCTCCGCCGCCGTTCCTATGACTCGGCTTGGCGGCCCAGCCTTGGCGCGATCAGGGCGCAGGCGATGAGCTGGAGCTGGTGGAAGATCATCACCGGCAGCAGAACGATCCCGACTGAAGCCGCGGGAAACAACACGCCCGCCATCGGCACGCCCGAGGCGAGGCTCTTCTTGGAACCGCAGAAAAGCAGGACGACGGCATCCTCGCGCGGGAGCTTCATGGCACGCGCCAGCCACCAGGTTGCACCGAGCACGATGGCCAGCAGCGCCAGGCAGACCAGCGCCAGCACCAGAAGCCCGAGCGGCGGGACCCGCTGCCACAGCCCTTCGACCACGGCCGCACCGAACGCAGAATAGACCACGAGGAGGATCGAGCCGCGATCGACCTTGCCGAGCCACGCCTTGTTGCGCGTGACAAAGCCTCCGATCCATGGGCGCAGCAGGTGCCCGGCCATGAACGGCAGGAGCAGTTGCAGGACGATGGTTTGCGCCGAAGCCCAGGAGAAGCCGCCCGTCGCCCCGCCCAGCAGCAAGGCGACCAGTGCGGGCGTCACGAAGATTCCGGCAAGATTCGAAAACGAGGCCGCACAGACCGCAGCAGCAACGTTGCCGCGTGCGATGGCGGTGAAGGCGATTGAGGACTGCACGGTCGAGGGCAGCAGGGTCAGGAAAAGCAGGCCCGCCGCGAATTCCGCTGGCAGGAAGGGCAGTGCGCCGCAGGCAAGGCCCAGCAGCGGGAACAGCACGAAGGTTGCCGCCAGCACAGCCAGATGCAGCTTCCAGTTGCGCGCCCCCTCCCAGATCGCCTCGCGCGAAAGCTTGGCGCCGTGGAGGAAGAACAGCAGCACGATCCCGGCATCCGCCGCCGCACCGACGATGGGCACGAAGGCGCCCCGCGCAGGCAGCAGGCTCGCCAGCACTACGGTGGCGATCAGCGCCATCAGGAAGGGATCGAGCAGAGAGGCGATGCGCCGGATCATGAAGCAGGGCTGCCTTGGCAATCTGAGGTGCAGACCTCTTGGCGGCATCGGCGCGTTAGTCAAGGCGGGGTCTCAGGCAGCCTGCCCCCAAGGATTCCCAATACTACCTGTATCCGCGCCTTTACCCAAATTGCAGCGTACCAACGTCGACAATTCCCCCGCCCCCGTCTGCCGACAATGTGGCTCCGGTTACAAATGCTGCATCACTTGAGCACAGGAAGGCAACGATGGCGGCGATCTCTGCCGGTTCGGCCATCCGGCGCAAGGGATAGACTTTGACCATATCGCGGGCGAGGGCGTCAGCGCTTATGCCTTTGAGGGCGGCAATATCCGCAATAGCACGCTCTGCCATCTCGGTTCTGACCCAGCCGGGGCAAAGGGCGTTGCAGCGGATGTTTTCGGGGCCATAGTCATGAGCGATTGACCGATTGAGGCCGAGCATTCCTGCCTTAGTGGTCAGGTAGGACACATAGGAGGGCGCACCGGCAAGCGCCGCCACGGATGCCAACAGCAGAATTGCTCCGCCATCGCGCCTGCGCATCGCCGGGATCGAAGCCCGGGCGGCGAGCATCGCGCCTTCAAGATTGACTTCGAATACTCGGCGCCAGTCTCCCAGAGAGACAGTTTCCACCGATCCGAACAGTTCGATGCCGGCGTTGGCGACCAGCACATCCAGACCGCCGAAACGTTCTTCTGCTTCGGCGACGGCGCGTGCCAGATCGTCGAGCGAGGCGGTATCACCGATTACGGCATGACCTCCACACACCTCGGCAACGGCGCGCAGCGGTGCCTCGCGGCGTCCCATCACCACGACCTTGCCACCTTCATCCGCAATCCGTCTGGCGGAGGCCGCGCCAATGCCGCTGCCGCCACCGGTGATGAGGGCGACCTTGCCCGCAAAGCGTCCCTCCACCATCAGCCGATAACCGTGAGCGGCGTAGTAAAGACGATCGAGGAACGCGCTATGTCGATGAACTGCGCCTCGTCCTGTGCCAGCCGTGCCTGCGCTTGCGCAGCCGCAGGATCGGTGTTGCCGCGCACGAGGTCTTCGGGAGTGTCAAAGGTGATCGCCGCCACGCCGTCGAAAGGTTCGGCTGTGTTGCGCATTGCCTGCATCTGCGCTGCAACCTCGGCCAGTGCGCCGTGGTTCTGGACGTAGCGCACGATCCGAAGCGTATCGGCGAGCGACTTCACCAGTTCAGCATGAGGTCCGCGCCAGTAGGCCGCAAAATCTTCGCGGTTCATTCCGGGCTTGCGATGAAGGCAGTAGTGGATCGTGATCATTGCACGGCTCTCCCGGTTTCTATGAAGCTGTGATGCCGCCATCGACGAGGTGCGCAGAGCCCGTGACGGATCGTGCATCGCCGGAAAGCAGGAAGGCAGTCATCGCTGCGACATCGTCGGGCGTGGCACAGTGCCCCGTGGCATGGCGTGCATCGAGATCTGCCCAGATCGCCTGGTCTTTGAGTTCAGCGAGCGTCAGCGGCGTGCGGACATAGGTCGGGCACACGGCGTTGCAGCGCACGCCTTGCGCGCCGTATTCAAGTGCAACGGTCTTTGTCAGGCCGACAACGCCGTGCTTGGCCGCCACATAAGCCGCCGTCCCCGCCTGACCGATGAAGCCGCAGATCGACGACATGTTGACGATTGCCCCGCCGCCGTTTGCGATCAGGTGCGGAAGCTCTGCCCGCATCGAATAGAACACGCCCGACAGGTTGATCGCGATGGTACGGTCCCACCAGTCGAGCGGATAGTCGGCCGACGGCACGAATGGTCCGCCCACGCCCGCATTGTTGACTGCACCATCAAGCTTGCCTCGCCAGCTGACGACATCCGCGATGGCCCTGTGCATCGCCGCCGGGTCCGATACATCCGCCGCAAAGGCCTTGGCGCCTTGCACCTGCCCGGCAACGCGCGCAGCTGCCTGTGGGTCGAGGTCGATGACCCCAACCTCCGCCCCTTCGGACGCCAGCCGCGCGACGATCGCCGCGCCAAGGCCAGATCCGCCCCCCGTTACCGCGATGACCTTTCCCATGAACCGCATTGCAGAGCCCTCAGTTTGTCAGGGTCATTCCGCCATCGACGACAGGTTGACGATGGAGCCGGGTCCGCTCTTCGCCATCAGCGGAATGGCGTGTTTGCATCCCAGAATGGTACCGTCGACATTGACCGCGAAGATGCGGTGCAAGTCGGCAAGGTCAATACGTTCGATATCCTCGCCGCCCTTGCTGCTGGCGATACCGGCATTGTTGACCAGAGCATCAAGCCCGCCGAAATCACGGGCAATCGCGGCAATGACGGCAGTCCAACCGGCTTCGGACGAGACATCCAGCCGGTAGAAATGCCCGCCGATCTCGCTGGCCAGTGCCGCGCCGGCAACTTCGGCAATGTCAGCGACCAGCACGACCGCGCCTTCTTCTGCAAGCCGCCGGGCGATGGCAGCGCCAAGCCCGGTAGCCCCGCCAGTGACCAGCACGCGCTTGGCCTGCACGCGCCCGGTCACGGAATGATGGCCGTCATCTGGCCGAACACGCCTCCGTCTTCGAGCGCCGCGCGCATGACTTTCGGCCCCACGACCGACGTCGCTGGCTGGAAGCCGACTGCGCGCTGGCGGTTCTTGAGCAGCGTGTCGATCGTGGTGACGCCGATCAGGCCGGTCATTACATAACCGGTCACTCCCCACGTCGCGGTGGAACGGGCCACCAGCGTGCCGCGACCATGGCAGGTGAACAGCACCCGGTGCTGGCTGTAGTCCTCGCGCGGCATATCGCCTTGCGGTGCGATTTCCATGGCCCAGGCATTGGTGGCGGCTTCCTGCTCCTCGGCGGAAAGATGCGCGTACTTTTCGGCAAACTCCTGCATTTTGGGCACGAGCATCGCCATCAGGCCCTGATTGCGGAACGTGACCAGCGTCGAACAATTTATGACGCGGTCGTCGTGTTCGTAGAACAGCGATTCACCGCCGCCGCTCCATGGCAGGGCAGTCAACACCTGATGCACCCCCGGCACGTTGACTGGATAATGTGCGCCGGCTGGCCAAGGCGTCATGACGTTGTCGACAAGGCGCAGCTGCGGTTGGCAGCACATGCGCATGAAGCTGAGCGTCGATGCGGCAGACGGGACACCGTGCAGCGTGTAGAGAATGTCCACGCTATCGACACCGGGCTTGTCCAGCACCGATTCCGCCGCCAGCAAACCCGATACCCACATCGACGATGTTGCAGGCGCAAGCACCAGCCCCTTGTCGGCAAAGGCCTTGCCGTACGAGTCGCGCAGGTGGATCTTCCAGTCCTGCTCGCCCGTCGCGTCAAGGTAGTGGCACCCTGCTGCCAGCGCCGCGCGCACGACAGGCTCGCCAAACTGCATGTAAGGGCCAACGAGGTTGTGGACGACTTTCCGGCCATGCAGCAACTGGGTCAAGGCCGCTTCATCGTGCGCCACCTCCACGATCTCGTAGCGCGCGCCCTTCAGTTCGGGCTGTGCGTCAATCCGGGCTTTCAGGCGCGCTGCATTTCGTCCTGCGGCGATGAACGGGATGCCAAGCTCGGCCAGCTTCCACATGACATGCTCGCCCGTATAGCCGCTGGCACCATATAGGACGACTTCGATGTCGTTCATGCATCTTCTCCTTGTTCGGTATGGATTGTTGCGCCTTCAGCAGAGAAAGCCTCGAGCAGGTGGCGTTCCTGCGGCTTTTCCGAGGCGGTCTTGGGGATCTGGCTGACCACTTGCAGGTACGTCGGCACCATGTTGCGTTCGAGCTTGGCGCGGGCCCATGCGAACAGGCTTGCAGGCGCATAGGAGTCCGTCGGCACGATAGCTGCGACCACGTCCTTCTCGCCCGGTGCCCCGCCGCGTGACGGCACGCCGTAGACGAAGATGTCGTCCACGCCGGGGTGTTCGCCCAGCACGCGCTCGATGAAGGCAGGATTCACGAACTCGCCATTGCGGCGGATTCCACCACCCTTGCGGTATTCGTAGAAGATCCAGCCATCTGCATCCATGCGGGCCATGTCGCCCGACAGCAGCCAGCCATCGCGGACCTTTCTCGCCGATGCTGCGGGGTTGTTGTGATAGGTGACAGGCGGGAACGGCGCCCCCTCCAGACGGAAGCACAATTCGCCCACTTCGCCATGGGGAAGTTCGTTGCCAGCTTCGTCCATGATGCTGGCAAGCAGGCCGGGAGCGGGCTTGCCGCAACTGCCGATCGGACCTTCGCCGGGCCGGTTGATCGACATCCCGCCTTCCATGGCACCATAGAATTCGAAGATGTCCACGCCGAAGCGCTCGGCGAACTCTTCCCACAGTGCGGCGGGCATTCCGGCAGAGATTACCAGCCGGACCGGGTTGTCGGAATCATGGTGCTTGCGCGGTTCGGCATGAATGGCAGTCACCATTCCTCCGAGCAGCGAGAACGTCGTGCAGCCGTGCTGGCGGACGATGTCCCACAGGCGCGATTTGCTGAACTTGCGGCTGATCACCGCGCGCAGCCCCATCTTGAGCGATGGTGCCAGCGTAACGAACTGGGCGTTGCCGTGGGTCAACGACAGCCCGGTGTACGGCCGGTCGCCTGCACGATAGCCGAACACCGCTTCGCCGTGACCAGAGACCGCGCCAAAGCGCCCGTGCGGCACCACGATACCCTTGGGATCCCCGGTCGTGCCTGAGGTATACATGAGCTGCATCGGCTCGGCTTCCGAGTGCACGGCGACCGCCAGCAACGGATCTGGGAGCGGGGCCGCGAGCCAGTTTCCGATGGCATGACAAGGCACCGGCAACGTGTTGTCTGCCAGTTCGCCGACCAGCGCGACCCAGCCGATGTCGGGGCAGTCGGGCAAGGCCTCGACCAGGCCATCGACCGAGTAGCCGGCGCAGACCACGCCGCGAGAGTCACTGTCGCGCAGCATGTAGGCCAGTTTTGCCCCTCGCGTGCGCGGGTCGATCGGCACGATCACGGTGCCAAGGATGGCCGAGGCGACCATGAGTTCAACAAATTCGGGATGGTTCTGGATCAGGAGGGCGAAGCGATCGCCCTTGCGTAGGCCAAGCGCCTTGAGGCCTGCGGCGATGCGCTGCGCATTTTCCCATAGCTCGCGGAAGGTGAGCGTCTCGGTTTCACCCTCGCTTTCGAAGGTGAGCACGTCGAGATCGGGCAGCGCCGCAGCCTGTGCGGCCACGAGGTTTGCGATGATCAGCGGGTTGGGTTCGGACATGGCACTTACCGCTCGAGAATGGTGACGCACAGCGCCGCGACGTCACCGTTGATGTAGCCACCACCGTTCTCGGCCAGACCAACGCGCGCGCCTTCGACCTGGCGGGCGCCCGAGCGCCCGGACAGCTGTTCGTAAAGCTCTACGATCTGCGCGATGCCGGTCGCACCGATGGGATGGCCTTTTCTCAGCAAGCCTCCCGACGGGTTGACGACCGTGCGCCCTCCCCCGCCCAGCGCGGTCAGCCCCGCTTCGATCACGCGGCCACCCTCGCCAACCGGGCATAACCCAAGGTACTCGGTGTGGAGGATTTCCGACGAAGCCGACGCGTCGTGCAGTTCGACGACGTCAATGTCGTCCGCGCCAAGCCCTGCTTCGTCATAGGCCCGGCCGATCAGCTCGTGGAACACCAGCGACTCCCGTCCTTCGGGATAGTCCCAGCTTGTGCCCAGCACGCTGGCCGTGATCCTGACCGGGTCGGTGATCCCCAATTCGCGAGCCTTGCGTTCGCTCACGAGCAGAACGGCCGCGGCGCCGTCACCGATTGGCGAACACATCGGCAAGGTCAGCGGCCAGACGATCTCACGGGCCGCTAGAACCTCTTCGACCGTTGTCACATCGCGGAATTGTGCGCGCGGATTGTGCGCGCCGTGGCGCGAGTTCTTCGCAGGTACGGCGGCAAGCTGTTCGCGCGTCGTGCCATAGGCCTTCATGTGTGCAACCGCTTCGGTCGCGTAGATGTCCATGAACAGCGAACGCGAAGCGGCACCGGCGATATCGCCCTCCAGGCCCACCGCTTTCATCTTGCCGTCGACCAGCGCTGCAAGACCGTCCATGTCGGTCACATCGACAGCGCCCGAGAACACTGAGAACGTGCGGGCCTTGTCCTCGTGGACCAGCTTCTCATAGCCCACCGCCAGCACCACGTCATAAAGGCCTGCAGTAACCATCGCAGCGGCCTGGTTAAGCGCGGTGGAAGCCGTTGCGCACGCGTTCTCGACGTTGATCACCGGGATGCCGCCGATACCGAGAGACCGCAGCACGACTTCTCCGGGCACGCAGACCTGTCCGGTGATCGTCCCGGCAGCAGCGTTGCCCATGTATGCTGCTTCGATGTCTGCGGTTTCGAGGCCGGCATCGGCAAGTGCGGCTTTGATGGCCTCGCCCGCAAGGTCCTTCAGGGTGCGCGCGGGGAACTTGCCGAAAGCGGTCATCCCGCCTCCGGCAATGATGGCATTGGTCTTCATCGGAATTACTCCGCGATAGGAGGCTTCAAAGCAGGTCGGGGTCCATCATCTGATACCCGCCCTTGATCGACAGGATTTCGTTGCAGCCGTCCTCGATCATCGAGGCGCGGGCATCGCGCAGGATCTTCTCGATGGGATATTCGCGCGTGTTGCCGTTGCCGCCGAGCATCTGCAGTGCATCGGACGCCACTTCGAAAGCGGTCTGGGTTGCGGTCACCTTGGTCGCCATCGCTGATTGCAGCGACGGCATGGGCGATGTCATGTTGTAGAGCGCTACCCGCCGAACCAGCGCACGCGAAGCTTCGACCTTGCGGTACATGTGGAACAGGCTCTTCGCCACGGACTGATGGCGATAGATCGGCACGCCGCCCTGTTTGCGCTCATGCGCGTATTTCCATGCTATCTCGAACGAAGCGCGGGCAGAGCCCGTCCAGATCGCGCCCATCTGGCCGTTGGCTTCACAATGAATGGCATAGACGGCCCGCTGGAACTCTTCAGGGCCCGCGATGATGTGGTCTGCAGACAGTTCCACGTTATCGAAGAATATCTCGCCCTGCGGAAGCGGTCGCTGGCCGAGCTTGTCGATGAACTTGCCCCGGCTGACGCCCTTGGCATTCATTGGCACCAGCATGACGACGCCGTTCTCGGGATCGGGTCCATTGCCGCGATCTGCCGCCGAATAGAGCACGCAGACATCGGCAATCGGGCCGTTGGAAACCCAGGCGGACTTCTGCCCGTTGAGGATCACCTTGTTCCCGTCGATCCTGGCGACGCAGTTAGGCCGGCCGTATTTGCCCTGCGGGTGGAAGATCTGCTTCGAAGGATCGAGTGAATCCGAACCATGGTCGGGCTCGGTGATGGCCCAGCAGCCAATCAGGTCCACCGGGAAGCGTTGCAGCAAGTGCTGCTTGCCGAACATCAGCGCCAGCAGCGGCGGCAACTGGCAGGCGCCGATCGTCACCGACAGTCCGCCATCGCCCCAGCCGAACTCTTCCATGATGATCGGCAGGACCTTGCCCAGTTCCGCCGGCGGCAGTTCGCCGAGCGTGACCGGATTGATCTCCAGCGCGAGATACTTGGGTCGGAACTCGGTGTAGTAGATCGAATCCTTCTTCAGGATTTCGTCCTGGGTCATCCGGTCGAGCTTCTCCCCGACCGGGCGCATCACATCGCGGGCGAAGGCGTGCGCCATGTCCTGGAATGCGGTCTCGGTGTCTGACAGGGGCGGCTCGGCCCCGGTCATGCCCAATTTGACCCTTGGCTGTGACGGCCAGGAAAGCGGGCCTGCCAGAGGAGCTTCTACGTCTTGCATGGTGGCCATTTCCTGTGCCCCGCTCAGAAATTCACGCGGCCGGTGACCGACCATTCGCGCGGGCGGCTGTAGGTGCCGTAAGTGACCCCGCCCGCAACTTGGTTCTGTCCGGTCGTAAGGTAGCGCTCGTCGGTCAGGTTGGTGACGCCGGCTGCCAGTTCCCAGTTCTTGTCAGGCGCGCGGTACGTGATCGATGCATTGGCAACATCGGTCGCCGGACGTTTGAGCAGCAGGGTGTTCTCGGTGTCGTTGAACAGCGAGCTGGTGTGCGTGTAGTCCGCCGAAACCATGAGGTCGCCATGATCGCCGAGCCCGATGCGATACTGCGGATTGAACGTCAGCTTCCATTCCGGCGTCTTGGGCAGGCGTGAATTCAGCGTCACCCCGGTCACGAACGGCGAAAGCGAAGTGTACTTTGCATGAGTATAGCCGATGCCCGCCGAGAACGTGAGATCAGCGACTGGCCGCGCCTGGAACTCCGCCTCGAACCCGTAGATCTCGGCCTCGCCGGCGTTCTGCAGGGTAGGCGATGTCCCGATCTGGAAATTGAGCTGGATGCCCTTGTACTTGGTATAGAAGCCAGAGACATTGAGCTGAGCTTTGCGATCGGCAAACTCCGACTTCACGCCCATTTCCCAGGTCGTCGCCTTTTCCGGGCCGAACGTTGGCGCAGGCGTGCCAACCGGCTGCGGTGTGGTCAGGCGCGTGGTCCAGCCACCGGTCTTGTAGCCTTTGGCGAACGAGGCATAGATCATCACGTCGGGCGTGACCTTGAGTTCAAGCCCGATCTTGGGCGAGAAGTTGTTGAAGCTCTGCTTAAATCCGCCAGCAGGCGCGACCGGATAGACCTGCGTGATGTTGGTGCCGCTGGGATAGCAGAACAGGCCTGGCGGAATCCCCTGAAGCGAAGGCACGGCTGCGCCATTGTTGCACAGCGATTGCCGCGCCGCTTCATCGACCGTGTAATAGCCGTTCAGCTTGTAGAAGATGCCGTTCGGGTCGGACTGCAGCCCGGTAAAGGTCTTCTTCTCGTGCGTGTAGCGGCCGCCCAGCGTGATGCTGAACTGGTCGTTGAACTTGTAGTTGAGGTGCGCATATCCGGCATAGTTCTTGGTGCCGAGATAGTTCTGGCCGTCGATCTGCAGCAGCCCGCCCGGGAAGGTGACGAGATCGTGCAGGTTGCCGCTTTCGTCGAAATAGTAGGCTCCGAGGACATAGGTAAGCTTGTCATCCATCGCCGCGCCGGTCAGCTGCAATTCCTCGCTGAACTGCTTCTGGTTCATGTCGAACGAGGTTTGCAGGATCGGCAGCGGCGAACCATCCTCGTCCTGCGCTGATTGCCAGTGCAATTCCCGGTAGCCCGTCACCGATTTCAGCTGCGCAGCGCCCAGATCCCATTCGAACGTCAGCGATCCGCCATAGCTGCGCAGGCGCGAGAAGTTGTTGCCCGTAGCGTAGCTGTCGTCGATGTCCCTGGTCAGGAACTGGTCACCGTAGAACAGCGTCGGGCTGGTGGCGACCAAGCCCCCCAGATTAGTGCCCTGGACAATGTTGTTGCAGATCCCGGCCATTGCAAAAGGCGGCAGAGCGCCGGCAATGCAGCCGTTATAAAGCGGGCCGAAGACGTTGCTCGGATCGGCAGGATTGGTGTGGGTCTTGATGACGGTCGATGCGACGCCGTTGTTGTCCTGATGCAGGTAGTCGCCCGCAAGTGTGACGGTCACATCGGGCGTGGCCTCCCACAACAGCTTGCCGCGAATGCTGTATTGGTCCTCACCACCGAAACGGTCTGGACGCTTGTTGCCGAAGTAGTTGAAGTTGTCGGCAATCACGCCCGAAGCAAAACCGGGGAACGCAATCTGACGCTGGTAGCCGTCATTCTTCTTGGTCGAGAAGCTGAACGCGCTGAACAGTTTGTTACTGATCGGCACATTGACCGTGCCCTTGGTGTCGATACGTCCGAAGCGGCCTGCCGTAACCTCAAGACGTCCGCCAAACTCCTTGGCCGGACGGCGCGTGACGATCGAAATCGCACCGCCAATGGTGTTGCGGCCGAACAGATCTCCCTGCGGGCCCTTGAGGATTTCCACGCGCTCGATGTCGAGCAGGTCCTGGTTAGCGCCGACGGAACGGGCGAGATAGACGCCGTCAAGGTAGACGCCGACGCCGGGGTCGAGGTTGAATGCGAAATCGTTCTGGCCGATGCCGCGAATGAACGCCGAGAGCACCGAGGACGAGCCGGAAAACGGCGTTCCGGCATCGAGCGTCACGTTCGGGGCAAGGTTGCCCATTGCGGTGACGTCGGAAATGCCACGCGCCTGTAGCGCGTCAGCGGTGAATGCGGTGATCGAAATGGGAACGTCCTGCACGTTCTCTGCGCGCTTCTGCGCGGTGACGATGATCTCGCCGATCCCGCCGCTGTCCTGTGCCTCTTGCGCCTGCGGTTCATCCGCGGCGAGCGCCGCTTCGGGTGCGAATGCAAGGGCCGATGCGCCACAAAGCAGCGCGGCAAATAGGTTCCGGGTGTTGCGAAGATCGCGCATTTTCAGACTTCCCCTCTCACACCGCGCGGTCTTGTGGCCGCGTCGCTGCGTCTGGACGGCCCTGTGCCGCCTTTCGAGAGTGATAGTCCTCTCAATCGCTGCCAGCGTCTCGGCAGGTTCGGCCCTAATGCTATGCAAAAACGGAACAACTATGCGCTTTGTGACTTTTTCAGGTGAAGATGGATGCTCGGAGCACCCCATAATTTATAACTAACCATATGATATATCTTATTTTTATAGCGCCTGCCTTCAAGCGGGCATAAATGTAGCCTTGCGAAAAAGTACGCTGTTGATCATTCTTGTTCCCGCAAATGGGCTGGGGACGAGGTGCGGCGCGATGCCAAACAAGTCGGACAGATCGATCAAGCCGGTCAGGATCGCGGGCAATGCCGTTCAATGGGCACAGGGCTTGTCACGGATCTTTGTCGAACTGGAATTTTCCCAGATCGACCCTGCACAACGCCTGGTCGGACTGATGTATGATTATCCCTTCGGCGACCTCAGGTTCATTCGCGCGATCACCAAGGGCGGCCCGCACCGGGTCATCCGCTCGCCCCGGATGATCGAGGAATCCTCTCACAACAACTTCTTTATCGGCTGCATCCTGGCGGGCAAGGCCAACCTGTCGCAGGCAGGCCATGTCGCCGCTCTGGAACGGGGCGATCTGGCGATTCTGGACAGCACCCGCAGCTATGAAATCGATGTGCCGAGTAGCTTCGACGCGCTGTGGGTCCGTGTTCCGCGCTACAGGATCGAAGGCCGTTTGACCTCGACCGAGCAAATCATGTCGCAGCGCATCAACGGGTCTGCCGGGATCGGCCATCTTGCCTCGGTCATGCTGCGCTCTGCGCTCAAGGAGGCGTCGCGCATCAGCACTACAGACGCCAACCGAATAGCCAACTCCCTGCTTGATCTGCTGGGGCTGAGCCTCGCATGCGAGTTTGCCGCGGCGCCTTCAAGAGCCACCGGGCGGCATTCGACGTTGCGACGCATCCAGCAGCATATCGACGAAAATCTCGATGACGAGACGATCTCGCTCGAAACCATAGCGGCGGCCCACTCTCTGAGCCCAAGATACGTCAATAAGCTTTTCGAGCGTGAAGGCGTGTCAACTGCAAGATGGATAAGGATGCGCAGGCTGGAGCGCTGTCGCGCCGATCTGGAGAATCACGAGAAGCGCCATCTCTCGATCAGCGAGATCGCCTTCAATCACGGCTTCGGCAACATCAGCAGTTTCAACCGCGCCTTCAAGGCGCGGTTCAATGTTGCGCCAACAACCCTGCGCACAAGATAAGTGGCATGCTCGCCCAGGCGAGAGCATTGGTTCGGACGGTCAGGGCTAGCGATCAGGGATGTCGATCAGGGACGCTGGGCAGCCATCGATCTGCCGATGCAACTTTGGCAGCGACTGGTTTCCGGGTGGCTCGTGAAGAACAAGTTTGCTCAACCCAAATGGCCGCGGGCCTCTGGTTCAGGTTGGCGCTGCCAGGTGCGCACGATTGCGCGCCGTGACGGACTGGCAGCCGCGATCACCACGCGCCCACAGCACATTGCCAGCACTGACACAACATGCACCCGGCCGATGTCGGAAAGCTCGGCATTTTGCTGAGCAGGCAATTGCGCAAGGAGGGGCGCGAGCTGCGTCAGTCGTAAAAGTGGCCCTTGCCGGAAGATGTTGCTGTGAACGACAGCCACATTCAGAGCCGCAGCTCAAAGTCCGTGTTGGCAGAACCAGCGAGCGCCGCAACCGATGCAGCTCTCTCTTTTGTTTGGAAATGGCGCACCCGACAGGATTCGAACCTGTGGCCTTTGCCTTCGGAGGGCAACGCTCTATCCAGCTGAGCTACGGGTGCCTGGACCGGGAAGGCACCTAGCAGCGCCTTTGCATGCTTGCCAGCGATTTTGTGCAGGTTTGGGGATAGCGGCAAACGAGCTTAGCAATTTGGTAGCGCCCCGGCAGCTACACAAGCGCCATGCACGCAACGCCTTCCTCTGCCAGCGATTCGCCCACTGCCCTGCCTGCCAGGGCTGGAAGAGCCGAATTCGGTCATGCCTCGGGCAATGCCATGTCGATGAAGTGGTCGGCCCTGCACGATGCTGCGGCCGTTGTCTGTACGCTGGCCGGCCTGCAGCCCGAACCGCGCAAACCCGAAGTGCGCAACTTTCCGGCGATCATGCGCGATACCGGTGGCTGGCGGTGCGAACTCGCCAAGCAGGGCGTCGACGATCTGGCCGCGATCATGGAGCCCGGTCTTGCCGCGCTACTGGCGGTTTCGGCAAGGGGACAGTCTCCGGCGGCTGCGGCGACGGCGCTGTGGCATGAGTTTCTGGTGGCGCGGGCCGGATTGCTCACGCTGATCCCTCCACTCGGAATAAAGCGCCGACCCTAACCGCCCCAACTGGCGCAGTGGGGATCGAGGCCGACCAGATGGCGGCGCAGCGAGGCTCGGGCCAGCCGTTCGACTTCGGCTTTGCGCCTTGCGGCCGCCAGGGGAATCGTCGGCGCGGGCCGCAGGATCTCGGCGTCATAGCCATCGGCGACGATGACCCCGCACGCGTGGGGCAGGAAATCTTCGGTTTCGAGCACAGCGCGATCGAGGTGGGGCGCGAGGCCCCAGTAGAACCGGTCGCAATGATCGAGATAATCGGTCCACTTGCCATCGCCGAGCAGGTCGGCACGGCTGACCTTGATCTCGACGATCACCACCTGCCCCTTGGCATCGATGCCCATCAGATCGGCGCGGCGGCCCGAGCGCAGCAGCATCTCCGGCAGGCACCAGATATCGTTGCGCGCGAACAGGCGGCATATGCCGCGCGCTACGGCGCGGGACTCGCGTTCGACAACATCAGAAGTGGCTCCAAGACCGGCGGCAGCTGATTCGATCATGCCGCCAGCCTAAGAACAAATGTCGAACACGTAAAGCGCTTACCAGATGCCGAGCGTCTGGACGAAGAGCCACACACCGGTGGCGACTAGCAGGGCGGCAGCGATCATGCGGACCACATCGAGCGGCACGCGCTTGATCAGTTCACTGCCGAAGAACACCGCAGGGACATTGGCGATCATCATGCCGAGAGTGGTGCCAGCGGTGACAGCCAAGGCATCGTTGAACCGTGCGCCGAGCGCGATCGTGGCAATCTGCGTCTTGTCTCCCATCTCGACGATGAAGAAGGCGACCAGCGTGGTGAGGAAGGCGCCGTAGCGCGAGGGCTTGGGCGCTTCGTCCTCGTCCATCTTGTCTGGCACGAGCGTCCACAGGCCCATCGCGACGAAGCCGATGGCGACGGCGAAGCGGAACCACTGGCCATCGAGGTAGGCGGCAGCAGTCGCGCCGAGCAGCGCGGCGAGGAAATGGTTTGCGAGCGTGGCGGCAAGGATGCCGAGCACGATCGGCAGCGGGCGCTTGAACCGCGTGGCGAGGATGATCGCGAGCAATTGCGTCTTGTCGCCGATCTCGGCGAGCGCAACGATCGCGGTGGAAGTGGTAAAGGCTTCGAACATGAACAATTCCGGGGCCGGGCGGAGCGATCAGGCCAACGACAACGTACCCCTCCGCCCGGCCCGGGCGATGGGTTCGCTGTCATTGGTCTCGCCCGGTGGACCTGAAGGTCCTGCCGCCTGCGCCATGGTCTCTCGACCAAGCATGTTGGCGCTGAGGGCCGCTGTGAAAGCGGTGGCTACTCCCCAAGTGACGTAAGGGCGCGTTAGCCACCTATGGCGCGCGAAGCAAGGCCGGGTTATGGGCGCGGCCAGACACCAGCCGGCAACCGATGCCTGATGAGGGACCGAAGGTGAAGCAAATTGCCATAACCGCTGCTGCCTGTTGCATCGCGCTGCCAGCATCGGCGGAAGAGAACCCGCTGACGCTCTCGGCTTCGGCACGGCTGCGCGTGGAATCGATCGATGGGCAGTTCCGTCCTGCACCCGCCCCTGCAAACGACACGATGGTATCGCTGCGGACAGAGTTGGCGGCCAGCTATGACACGGGACCTGTGCGCTTCAATGCCGAGCTGTGGGATGCCCGGGCGTGGGGGCAGGATGCGCGGTCTTCGGCCAATAGCGGAGAGGTGAACGCGCTGGAACTGGTGCAAGCCAACATAGCAGTCAAGCTGGGCGAGAAGAATGCGTTGACCCTGGGGCGATATACGCTCGATCTCGGCAACCGGCGCATGGTGGCGCGGCAGCGGTTTCGGAACACGACCAACGCCTTTACCGGAGCACATTTTGCGCTCGATGGAGGCAAGGGACGCAGCCTCGACCTGATGTTCGCCCTCCCCCACCAGCGCCTGCCCGACGACGTGGAAGGGATTCGTGACGACCGGGTGCAGTGGGATCGCGAGAACTTTGACGTCGTGTTCTTCGGCGCACACGGCACGCTGCCTCAGGTGCTCGGGGGAACGTTGCAGCCCTATGCCTTCGGGCTGATCGAGCGCGATGGCGCGAGGCTGGCGACGACGAACCGGCGGATCGGCATGGTGGGGGCGCGGCATTTCGTGAAGGCGAGCTCGGGAGCGTGGGACCACGACCTCGAAGGCGCAGTGCAGTTCGGCAAGGCGCGACGGACGGCGGGGGCGGCGGACCGGACCGACCTCGATGTCTTCGCGTGGTTCGTCCACGTCGATGCGGGATATACCTTTGCGGGGGGCTGGAAGCCGCGCGTGGTGGCGATGTTCGATGCCGCGAGCGGGGACAAGGGCAAGGCCGGCAAGTTCACGCGGTTCGACACGCTCTATTCCGCGCGGCGCTTCGAGTTCGGTCCAAACGGGCTTTATGGGCCGTTCCGGCGGAGCAACATCGTGTCGCCTTCACTGCGGCTGGAAGTGACGCCTTCGAAGCGGACCGATGCCTTCCTGGCGTGGCGCACGGCCTGGGCAGAGAACCGTCGCGACCAGTTTGCCGCGACGGGCGTTCGCGATGCGAGCGGGGCTTCGGGCAGCTTGGGCGGGCACCAGATCGAGGGACGTGTGCGGCACTGGATCGTGCCGGGAACACTGCAACTGGATACCGGCGCGGCCGTGCTGTTCAAGCGCGAGTTGCTGCGTGATGCGCCCAATGCTCCGCCGACCGGCAATACGACCTATGGCTACATCGACCTGACGCTGACGCTCTGACGCTCAGCAAGGTCTTGCAGGATCGCGTGCTTCTGCGCAGGCGATGCAGTGAACCATGCGGTGATTTCCGCAAGCGTACGGTGGCAGCCAAGGCACTGCGTGTTTACCGGATCGATCTTGCAGACGCCGGTACACGGACTGGGCGGGTCGGCGAGGCTCACCGGACAGACTTTTCCGCCGAAAGCCGCGTCATCAGCAGCGCGGCACGCTTGGCCTGGGTCCAGATGCTGGGCACGTCGACCGTTTCGCCCGGCGCGTGGTCGCCGGTGGAGTGGGGGCCGAGGCCGACAAGGCCGTCGACATATGCGGCGATGAAGCTGATATCCCCTGCCCCGCGCTTCATCGGATCGAGCGGCTGCATCTCGGGCAGGCCGAGCGTGGCGTTGACCGTGTTCAGCCTGGCCAGCAGCGCCTTGTTGCCTGCGGTCGGGGCCATCGGCGGGTAGCCTTCGCTGAAGGTGATCTTCGCCGACGTGACGCCGGGGTAGCTGCGCGCTGTGATCCACTCCATCTTGCGCATTGCGGCGGCGTTCTGTTCGGGACTGAGCGTGCGCAGATCGCCGCGGGCGACGACCTTGCTGGCGATGATGTTGGTCTTGCCCTGGGCCGAGACGTGGGCGTTGTCTTCCGCCACTTCGGCTTCGGCACCGCCCGCGATCAGGCCGACGTTGAGGGTGAGGTATGGCTCGGGTAGTTCCTCGCGGAAGGCGTTCACGATCTTGGCTGCGGCATAGATCGCACCATCGCCTGCGTGCGCGCCCCAGATGCCACTGGAGTGGCCGGACTTGGCTTCCACGATCAGCGACCAGCTTTGCGAAGAGCGACGGGCGATGGAGCCCATGTCACGCCCGTCCTCGCGGCTCAGGCCTTCGAAATCGAGCGCGACATCGGCGGCCTTGGCTGCGGCGACGAGATCGGCGCGGGCGACTTCGGTGGGGGAGCCGGCCTCTTCCTCGTCGCCGGTGAGGAAGACTTCGATATTGGCGCCCTTGAGCGTACCTGCGGCATGCATGGCGCGGACCGCGGCAAGGATCACGGCAATGCCACCCTTGTCATCGCCAACGCCGGGGCCGGTCGCCTTGTCGCCGTTGAGGACATAGGTCTGGAAGGGGGAATCGGGCTCGAACACGGTATCGAGGTGGCCGATCAGCAGGAGCTTCTTCGCACCCTTGCGGCCCTTGTGCGTGAGGACGAGGTGCCCTGCCCGGCCGGTCTGCTCCATCGGAATCCAGCGCGAGGTGAAGCCCAGCGCCGTAAATTCGGGCACGACGATGTCGCGCACCTTGCGCACGCCTTCGAGATTGCGGCTGCCCGAGTTCTGGTTGACCATGGTTTCGAGGAACTTGAGCGTGCGGGCCTGTTCGGCATCGATGGTGGCAACCATCTTTGCCTCGGCCCCTTTTGGCGCGGCTTGCGCGTTGGCCGGAGCAAGGGCCAGAGCTGCCACCATACCTATCGTGAAACGCATCGACCCACTCCTTTTGCAGTCACGTTGGCGAGGTGCAAGACGCCTTGCAACCGCCTTTTGCCCGAATTTCCTTGCCTTATCGGGAACTCGTCCCTATGTGCAGCGCAGCAAGACCGGCGGCGGGCAATCCGCTGCAATCCGGGTGCTGGCGTGAGATTTCGCTCTCGAAGCAGAAATCCGCCCCGGACGAACGGTCTCTGCCCCGCCCGCTTCCCCTTTCACGCATGGGTCGCACGATCGACCCCGCTCGTGCCTTATCGGCGCTTGCGCATAGCGAACTCCCTTTGCGCGTCGGCTTTTTACCGATGCGCTGACGAAAGCATATTCATGTCCTTTTTTGCTGAACTCGGCCTTGCCGAACCCATTCTCCGCGCCCTCGAAACCAAGGGCTACAACGATCCCACGCCGATCCAGCGCCAGGCGATCCCGGCCCTGCTGCAGGGCCGCGACCTGCTCGGCATCGCGCAGACCGGCACCGGAAAGACCGCAGCCTTCGCGCTGCCTTCGCTGCACCGCCTTGCCGCCAACCCGATCGAGCGCAAGCCGGCCTCGTGCCGCATGCTGATCCTTTCGCCGACCCGCGAACTGGCCGCGCAGATTGCCGACAACATCGAGGGCTATGCCCGCAACCTGCGCATTTCGGTGGCTTGCGTGTTCGGTGGCGTACCCATCGGCAAGCAGGCACGCCGCCTCGTTCCGGGCATCGATATTCTCGTCGCCACGCCGGGCCGCCTGCTCGACCTCATCGACCAGCGCGCGCTGACGCTCTCGCGCACCGAGATCTTCGTGCTCGACGAAGCTGACCAGATGATGGACCTCGGCTTCATCCACGCATTGAAGCGCGTGGCCAACCTCCTGCCCAAGACGCGCCAGAGCCTGTTCTTCTCGGCCACGATGCCCAAGGCGATCGAGGACCTGGGCAAGCAGTTCATCGTCAATCCGGTGCGCGTCGAAGTCGCCCCCAACTCGACCACGGCCGAGCGTGTCGAACAGTACGTCACCTTCGTCAATCAGGCCGAGAAGCAGGCGCTGCTCACCCTGCGCATCCGCAATCTCCTTGCCACCAAGGAACTCGACCGCGCACTGGTGTTCACCCGCACCAAGCACGGCGCCGACCGCGTGGTGCGCCACCTATCGTCCGCCGGGATCGACGCCCGCGCCATCCACGGCAACAAGAGCCAGGCGCAGCGCACCGCCGCGCTGGAGGCGTTCCGCCAGGGTTCGTGCCCGGTGCTGGTCGCCACCGACATCGCCGCACGCGGGATCGACGTTTCGGGCGTGAGCCACGTGTTCAACTTCGAACTGCCCAACGTGCCCGAGCAGTACGTCCACCGCATCGGCCGCACCGCGCGCGCCGGGGCTGACGGCATTGCGATGAGCTTCTGCGCGCCCGACGAGAAGCCCTATCTCAAGGACATCGAGAAGCTGACGCGGCTGAAGATCGACACCATGGCTCTGCCTGAGAACTTCATGGCCGAAGCCGCCAAGCTCCCTGCCCCCAGCCGCAAGCCGGAAGAGCAGGAACGTGATGCCCGCCACGATGCCCGCGCCCAGCGTGGCAACGGTGGCCGTGGCGGTAGCGGTGACAACCGCGGCGGCCAGCCCCGTGGCGACAAGCGTGGCAACCAGAACTTCGGTGGCAAGGCGCAGGGCCGCGACGGCCGTCCGCGCGACACCTCGCCGCGTCATGAACGCCGCGATGGCGCTCAGGGCGATCGCGGCCCCGTGCGCAATCCGGTGCTCGAGGCAACCGTCAACGGTGGCGAGCGTGACCCGAACCAGCCGCGCAACTTCCGTCCGCGTGGCGCTCCGGGCGTTGGCGCGCACCGCAACAAGGTCCGCCGCGCCAGCTGAGCTGCTCGGCACTGACTAACAAAAAGGCCCGCTTCCTTGCCGGAAGCGGGCCTTTTGCGTTTCAGCGATCAGGACCGGTCAGGCGAGTGCGGCCTTGAGGTCCTCGACCAGATCGGTGCGCTCCCACGGGAAGAAGTCGCCCTCGGCCTTGCGGCCAAAGTGGCCGTAGGCGGCGGTCGGCTGGTAGATCGGCTTGTTGAGCCCCAGATGCGTGCGGATCGCGCGCGGTGTCAGGCCGCCGAGCTTGGCGATGCCGAGGATCGCCTGTTCGATCTTGTCGTCGCCGACCGTGCCGGTGTCATGCGTGTCGACATAGAGCGACAGGGGCTTGGACACGCCGATGGCATAGGCGATCTGGATGGTGCAGCGCGTGGCGAGGCCTGCTGCGACCACGTTCTTGGCGAGATAGCGGGTGATATAGGCTGCCGAACGGTCAACCTTCGTCGGATCCTTGCCCGAGAACGCGCCGCCGCCGTGCGGGGCTGCACCGCCATAGGTGTCGACGATGATCTTGCGGCCGGTAAGACCGGCGTCGCCGTCAGGACCGCCAATCTCGAAGCTGCCGGTGGGGTTGATGAAGTATTCGGTCTCACGCAGCAGGACCGGCGGGATCACTTCGGCGATCACGCCCTTGACGTAGGTCTCGAGCTGGGCGCGCTTGGCCGGGTCGTTCTCGTCATAACCGGCCTTGTGCTGGGTCGAGACGACGATGGCGGTGGCGGCGACGGGGAGCGAGCCTTCGTAGCGCAGGGTGACCTGGCTCTTGGCATCGGGTTCGAGGAAGGGCGCTGCGCCCGAGTGGCGGTCGGCGGCCATGCGCTCGAGAATCTTGTGGCTGTAGTAGAGCGTCGCCGGCATCAGGCCCGGGGTTTCATCAGTGGCGTAGCCGAACATGATGCCCTGGTCGCCCGCGCCCTCGTCCTTGTTCTCACCGGCATCGACGCCTTGCGCAATATGGGCGGACTGGCCGTGGAGGCGATTGATGAATTCGAACTTCTCCCAATGGAATCCGTCCTGCGCATAGCCGATGCGCTTGACCGTCTGGCGCACGGTCTTCTCGATCTCTTCCTGCGCGCCCGGGGCCCATTCACCGTTCTCGTAGACGCCCTTGCAGCGGATTTCACCGGCGAGCACGACGAGTTGCGTGGTCGTCAGCGTTTCGCAGGCGATGCGCGCTTCGGGGTCCTTCGACAGGAACAGGTCGACGATGGCGTCGCTGATCTGGTCGGCGACCTTGTCCGGGTGGCCTTCGGAAACGCTTTCGGAAGTGAACAGATAGTCGGTGCGCATTGGAAGTCCTATGCCAGGTGGGCTTAAGTCATCCGGGCCCTATGCTTGGATGCCCGCAATATAAAGAAAGCTTTATGTCCCGCTCGCTTAGCGTTTCCGTGTAGCACTTGCAACCAGCGCAACGAAAAGAAGGACTACTGCCCAGCCAAGCGCGAGCATGTTGCCGGTGCGCGCGAACAGGGTGGGCGCATGGGCGGGCGGCACCTTGCCATCGAGCCGTCCTGCGCGCTGCGGCGGGATGAACTGGCGCACGACGCCATCGGCATCGACCACGGCGCTGATCCCGGTAGTCGTGGCGCGCAGGACCGGAAGGCCCTCCTCGATTGCCCGCATCCTCGCCTGAGCCAGGTGCTGCGGCGGCCCCCAGGCACCGAACCAGCCGTCGTTCGAGGGGTTGAACAGGTAGTCGGGGCGATTTGCGCGATCGACGACCTGGCCTGAAAAGATGATCTCGTAGCAGATCTGGAAGCCTGCCTTGCCCCAGCCACCTTGCGCGGGGGGGCCGAAGTCAACCGTGCGCGGTCCCGGTCCGGAGAAGAAATCGAGGCTGCCTGCGACCAGCCGCGAAAGGCCGAGCGGCTCGAGAATATCGCGCATGGGCAGGTATTCGCCATAGGGCACGAGATGGGACTTGGCGTACGAGCCGCGGATCGTGCCGGACGAATCGAGCGCGGTCACCACGTTCCACGCGCCGATGACCTTGCGTCCCTTCATCGCAAGGTCGGTGGTACCGGTGAGCAACAGGCCACCGTTACCCGCAACGCGGCCGAGACGTTCGCGGGCCAGCACCGGGTCGGAGGCATAGGTCGTCTCGTCGTACCAGAACTGGGCGTAGCCGGGGCGGAGAAAATCGGGGACGCCGCTTTCGGGCCAGAGCACCAGCCGCTTCTCGCCGGGCTTGCGGGCGAGCGAGAGCATGGCGGTCTGGCGGAACTGGTTCTCGAAGTTTGCAGGATCGGCGAGCAGCTCCTGGCGTACGTCGGGCTGGACCAGCGTGAACGGCAAGGTGCCCTCGCGGCGCTCGCCATGCAGGGGCAGGACCATCAGCAACGCGGGGCCGAGCGCGTATGCGCCTGCGGCCCACTTTGTCCCCTGCCGCCACGCCCTGAGCGCGAAAAGCCACCAGCCCGCTAGCAGCACGACAAGGCCGGACAGCGCATATGTACCGGTCCATTGCGCCGCCAGCGCGAGGCCGGGACGCTCGAACTCGCCGAGCGTGACCATGGCCAGCGGATTCCACGCAAAGCCGGTGAAGAGCCACGAGCGCAGCCACTCGGCCACGATCCAGCTTGCAGCAAAGGCAGGCAGAAGCATGGCGCGGCGGGTGTTCGCCAGCCACCAGCCCGCCCATGTGGCGAGCGCGGGAAAGACCGCGAGATAGAGTGCCAGCAGGAACACCGCGATCCAGCCAAGCCATGCAGGCATCTCGGCCTGATAGGTGAAGGCGGTCGCAATCCAGCCATTGCCGACGGTGAAGTGCCCGACCCCGAACAGCCATCCGGCAAGCATGGCCTGACGCCAGGTCTTCACCACGTGCAGGCGATGAATCAGGAACGCGAAGGCAGCCAGCGTCAGCGGCCATAATCCCAATGGCTGGAACCCGCAGGCGGCCAGACCACCGGCGGCAATGGTCAGCAGGGAATCGCGGGGGATCGGGCGAAGGGGGAAGCGGAAGCTGCTCATGCCCCCCTGCTATGGGGCTGGCCGGTGCTGCCCGCAAGCCTTGCAGGCCGTCAGGTCACTTCCCTTGCCTCGCCCATCCCGAGCTTGTCGGAAGATGTTGGCCCCGGACGTGCCGAGGCCGCAGAGATCTGGTGGAAATCTCTGCGGCCTCGCGTTCTCTCAAAATGGAATGGCCTCAGCCCTCTGCCGGTGCGGTGGCCTCGGGCAAGGGGTTCTTGCGAGGGCGACCGCGCTTCTTGGGCGCGGGTGCCGGTGCCTCGTCGGCAGTCTCGGGGGCGACCACGGGGGCGGGAGCAGGTGCTTCCGGCTCGGGCTCGCTACGGGTGCTGATCGAGGGCGGCAGGAACGAGGCGTCGAGCGTGGCAGGTGCCTCGTCTTCAGCCGTGCGGCGCGGGCGACGCTCGGTTCGCGGACGCAAGCCACGACCGGCGCGGCTTTCGCGGACGAACGGGTTGTCGGCAACCTCGGCAATCGGCTCGCCCTCGATGGCGGGGACGCCTTCACCGGGAAGACGCTCTTCCATGGCAACTTCGGCCTCAGCCTCGCGGCTGCGGCTGCGGTCGAACCGGCGGTTCTCGCGGCGGCCTTCGTTACGATCCTCGCGGGGGCGGTCTTCGCGGGCTTCGCGAGGACGCTCGTCGCGCTGGCGAGGCTCGCCGCGATCTTCGCGCTGCCTGTCGTCGCGGGGCCTGTCTTCGCGGGGACGCTCGTCACGGGCACGATCTTCGCGCTGCGGGCGATCATCACGCTGGCGGCTTTCGCTGCGATCTTCGCGCTCGTGGCGGGTTGAGCTCGGGCGGTCGAATGCCGGGAAATCGCCTTCGACGCTGAAGTCGTCGCCGTTGTCGTCGGTTTCCTGCTCCTGCCAGCGTTCGCCATTGGGGCGAGCGCGCTGTTCTTCCTGGCGGACGCGGGTGTCGGCGATCACGCGGAAGTAGTGGTCGGCGAACTGCAGATAGTATTCGGCCTGCACGCGATCACCGTTGAGGTGAGCGTCCTGCGCAAGCTTGCGATACTTCTCCAGCATCTGCGGGGCATTGCCCCTTGCGCGGCTGTCGATCCGGTTGAGCTGCTGACCACCGTTCTGCGGGCGATTGTTGTTGCCCCGACCGCGACGGCGGTTGTTACCACGATTGTTATTCAACTCAGGCACTTCCTTAAATGGGGCGGCCTCTCGTAAAGCTTGAGCAACCCGTATGCCGCGCAACCCTCCGCCACCGGTCCGCATCATGCGAATCGGGGTTCCCAGCATCTGCGCTCGTCCCGGCCCCGTTGGCCGATATTCCCTGCAAATGGTGGAGCTGGCCGGGACGGGAAGCCTTCGTCCGTCCCCTGCCTGTAAACACAATTAGTAGGCCGCAGGTCCCTTGCCAAGAGGAATATTGGTAATTCGCGCCATTTCCACCGCCCTTTTTCTTGACGCAAGATCGCAATGGACACCCGCGCTCATCCCGGCGGCCTGCGCCAGAGCCGATACGGCATCGGCCTGCAACCAGCCGATCTCGACAATCGCGATGCCATCTGCGGCCAGCAGGCCTGGCAGTTGCGGGATCAGAATGCGGTAGTCGTCGAGCCCTTCCGGTCCGGAAAAGAGCGCCGACGCGGGCTCGTGCGCGCGGACCGAGGCGGCCAGTTCGGCAGCGTCCTCGACATAGGGCGGGTTGGACAGGACAAGATCGAACTGGCCCAGATCGTCGGCCCAGCCCGATATCGTCCAGTCGCCTGCGAGGAACCGTGCGGCGGGCGCGTGGCGCTCGCCATTGGCCTTCGCAACAGCGAGCGCGCCAGGGGAGCGTTCGATGCCGATCCCTTCCGCATCGGGCCACAGCGACAGCGCTGCAAGCAGCAACGCGCCCGAGCCCGTGCCGAGATCGAGGATGCGGCGGGGCGGACTGCGATCGGCAAAGGCCTCGCGCGCGGCTTCGACGAGGGTTTCGGTATCGCCGCGCGGGATCAGCACATCAGGCGTGACGGCGAGATCGAGACCGTAGAACTCCGCAGTGCCGGTGATGTAGGCGACAGGTTCGTGGGTGAGGCGGCGTTCAACGAGCTGGGCGAACGCTGCCGGAGCCTCGGCCTGCATATGCCGCAGCAGCAGGTCGGTGCGGCTGCAGCCGAGCGCGTGGGCCATCAGCAGTTCGGCATCGAGGCGCGCGGTATCGCTTGTGGCGGACAGGCGCTCGGTGGCGATGCGGAGGGCGGCGGCGATGGTCCCTCCACCCATGCAGTCAGCCATCCCCGGTCTATCCATCCATCGCTGCCAAGCGCTTCGCCTGGTCCTCGGCGATCAGGGCATCGATCAGTTCGGCTAGACCGGGGCCTTCGAGGATTTCGGGCAGGCGATGGAGCGTGAGGTTGATGCGGTGGTCGGTCACGCGGCCTTGGGGGAAGTTGTAGGTGCGGATGCGTTCGGAGCGATCGCCCGAGCCGACCATCGCCTTGCGCGCCTCGGCCTCTTCGCCCTGTGCCGCATCGCGCTGGGCCTCGAACAGGCGGGCGCGCAGGACCTGCATCGCCTTGTCCTTGTTCTTGTGCTGACTGCGCCCGTCCTGGCAGGTCACGACCGTGCCGGTAGGCAGGTGGGTGATGCGCACGGCGGAATCGGTGGTGTTGACGTGCTGTCCACCCGCGCCGCTCGCCCGATATACGTCGATCTTGAGGTCCTTGTCCTCGATCCGCACGTCGACTTCATCGGGTTCTGGCAGGACCGCAACGGTGGCGGCGGAGGTGTGGATGCGCCCGCCAGACTCGGTCACGGGCACGCGCTGGACGCGGTGGACGCCGCTCTCGAACTTGAGCTTGGCGAAGACGCCGTTACCCGCGACGTTCGCAACGACTTCCTTGTAGCCGCCGATGTCGTTGGCGTTGACCGAGACGACCTCGACCCGCCAGCCCTGCTCGGCGGCGTAGCGTTCGTACATGCGGAACAGGTCGGCAGCGAAGAGCGCGGCTTCATCGCCGCCGGTACCGGCGCGGATTTCGAGCATGGCCGGGCGGCTGTCCGCCGAATCGCGCGGCAGCATCGCGATGGCGAGGCGGTGTTCGGCTTGCGGAAGGTCGGCGTGGATGCGGCGCAGTTCCTCGTCGGCCAGTTCGCGCATGTCGGGGTCATCAAGCGCAGCGAGGCTGGCCAGTTCGGCGCGCATGTCCGCGATCTCGCGCGCCACGCGGGCGACGGGTTCGAGTTCCGCATAGTCGCGGCTGGCGGCGATGAAGTCCGGGCCTTCCAGTGTGCCCGAGGCCAGCCGCGCTTCGAGTTCGGCGAAGCGGTTGGCGATCTGGGCGAGACGGGCTTCGGAGACGCTCACTTCTTACTCACCAACACCCACGTATGTGCGTTCGCCACCTCAGTTTCCTGAATATTGAATCTTGTCTCAAGTGCAGCCTTTATCCGGCTTCTAACTGGCGAAGCGCTTTCAACGTTAAGATCTCGGAGTCGGGCGATCCCCAAGACACCTCCAAGGCCTTCGATCGACAATGCACGCCATGCACCAGACGCCTTTGCCTTTTGATACCGCTTCTTAGGCGATCCCGAAATCAACAAGTCAGCATGCACCGCCAACTCAGAAGGCGAGCCCGCACGAATGGCGCTGGCGACAGAAATCGCAAGGTTTTCTAGCTCTGTAAGCTCAGTGAAGACTACAACCTCAGTATCCGTAGATGGATACTGGTCCCCCACCAACATCGCCAACCGCTCGATGCCCGCAGCCCAGCCGACCGCAGGCGTGGCCGCGCCGCCAAGCGCTTCCATCAACCCGTCGTAGCGTCCGCCGCCGAGCACGGTGCCCTGCGCGCCCAGGCGGTCGGTGACGAATTCGAAGGCGGTGTGGCGGTAGTAGTCGAGGCCACGGACGAGCGCCGGGGCGCGGGTCCATTCGACGCCTGCGGCATCAAGGCCGCCGGTGACCTTGGCGAAAAAGTCCTGCGCTTCGGCGCTGAGGAAATCGTCGATCTTCGGCGCGTCGGCGGTGAACGGCTTGTCGCGCGGGTCCTTGCTGTCGAGAATGCGCAAGGGGTTGCGTTCGAGGCGGTCCTGCGAGTCCTCGGAAAGCTCGCCCTTCACGGCGCGGAAGTAGTCGATCAGCGCGGCCCGCCAGGCATCGCGGCTGGCTCCATCGCCCAGCGTGTTGAGCTGCAGCGTGACGCCATCAGCAATGCCCAGTTCCTTGAGCAGTTGGTCGGCCATGACGAGGAGTTCGACGTCGGCCTGCGGCTCGGCCGCACCGATAACCTCGGCGTCAATCTGGTGGAACTGGCGATAGCGGCCCTTCTGCGGGCGTTCGTAGCGGAACAGCGGCCCGTGCGTCGCCACCTTCAACGGCGCGTACTGCTGCCAGCCGTCGGTGAGGTAGGCGCGGGCGATCCCTGCGGTGAATTCGGGGCGCAGGGTGAGCGATTCTCCGCCGCGATCCTCGAAGCTGTACATTTCTTTTGAGACGACGTCGGTCGTCTCGCCCAGCGAGCGGCTGAAAACGGCGGTCTTTTCGAACACCGGCATTTCCACGCGGCGAAAGCGGTAGAGCTTGCGGACGCGTTCGAAGGTCTCGACGACGAAGGCGAAGGCCTCGGCATCAGGGCCGAAGATGTCCTGGGTGCCGCGGATGGCCTGAGGCGTCTGAATGCTTGGTGTCTGTGTGCTCATGGAGCGCGCGATTAGCCCGAAAGCGCGAAAACGGAAAGCGGTCAGAAAAAGGTGCGCGCTGATGGTTGCGGATGCGACTTCTTCGCGCCATGAACATGCACCATGATCAAGCACTTCAAGGCAGCACCGCTCCTCCTCGCCCTTTCCGTTTCCACTCAGGCTCTTGCCGCCAATTCAGCGCCGATGGCCGTGCCGATCCAGCAGACCGTGCCGGACGCGCAGGACGTGGCCTATCCGGGCGTTATGATGCTCGACATCGACGCGACCGATGTGGTGCGCGGCGACTACAAGGTAACGCAGACGATTCCGGTGGCCGCAGGCGCAAAGGAACTCATCCTGCTCTATCCGCAGTGGCTGCCTGGCAACCACGGTCCACGCGGGCCGCTTGCCGAGCTGGTCGGCGTGCAGTTCTTCGTCGATGGAAAGCCGGTGGAATGGAAGCGTGACCGCGTCGAGGTCTATGCCTTCCATGTCATGCTGCCTGCGGGCGCGAAGGAAGTCGTCGCCAAGCTGATCCACACATCGCCGCTGCAATCGGCCGAAGGGCGCATCACGATGACGCCCGAAATGCTCAACCTGCAGTGGGAAAAGATGAGCCTTTATCCTGCAGGCCACTACGTCCGCCGCATCAAGGTCAAGCCGACCGTCACCCTGCCGCAGGGTTGGACCCCGGCAACGGCGCTCGATGGCATGAGCATGGCGGGCAACCGCGTGACCTGGGCCGAGACCGACTACGAAACGCTGGTCGATTCGCCGATCTTTGCCGGCAAGTACTTCAAGAAGTGGGATCTGGGTCAGAACGTCACGCTCAATGTCGTGGCGGACAAGCCCGAACAGCTCGAAGCCAAGCCCGAGCACATCGCCGCCCACAGCGCGCTGGTGCAGGAAGCGAAGCTGGCCTTCGGCGCCAACCACTTCGATCACTACGAATTCCTCCTCGCCCTGTCGGACAAGATCGGCGGCATCGGCCTCGAACATCACCGGTCGAGCGAGAACCAGCTGGAGCCCGAGGCCTTTACCGAGTGGGCCAAACAGGAGTGGGATCGCAACCTGCTCCCGCACGAATACTCACACTCGTGGTCGGGGAAGTTCCGCCGCCCGGCGCGGCTGTGGACGCCCGATTATCGCCAGCCGATGCAGGGCGACCTCCTTTGGACCTACGAAGGGCAGGACCAATTCTGGGGCGCGGTGCTGGCCGCGCGTTCGGGCATGCAGGGCAAGGACATGGTGCTGGGCATGCTGGCGGCATGGGCCGGTGGCTTTACCCAGCAGCCGGGGCGCGAATGGCGCTCGGTCGAGGATACCGGATTCGATCCGGTCTTTGCCTCGCGCAAGCCCAAGCCCTATTCCTCGCTTGCCCGCAACGAGGACTATTACACCGAAGGCGCACTGGTCTGGCTCGAGATCGACCAGATCCTTCGCGAAGGCACCGGCGGCAAGAAGTCGATCGACGATTTCGCGAAGACGTTCTTCGGGATGAATCCGGGCGATTACGGGCAGATCCCGTTCGAGGTCGACGAGATCGTCACCAAGCTCAACGCGCTCTACCCCTATGACTGGGCCAAGCTGATCGATACCCGCATCAACCAGCCGGGCCAGCCCGCGCCGCTGAACGGGATCGAGAAGGGCGGCTACAAGCTCGTCTGGAAGGAAGAGCCCAACCCCTACATGAAGGCTGCGATCGATTTCGGTAAAGGCTTGAGCCTTGCCAACTCGATCGGCATCTCGCTCGACAAGGACGGCAAGGTTACCGGCACGCGCTGGGACAGCCCGGCGTTCAACGCGGGCATCGTGACCGGCACGCAGATCATGGCGGTGAACGGCACGGCCTACAGCGCGGACGACCTGAAGAAGGCGATCACTGCCGCCAAGGGCGAAAAGGGCACACCGTTGGAACTGCTGGTCAAGCGCGGTGCCCGCTTCGAGACCATCAAGCTCGATTACAAGGACGGGCTGCGCTACCCGTGGCTCGAACGCGTGGCACCGGGCAAGGCTGCCACCGGGCTCGACATGCTGCTTGAGCCCAAGCGTCCCGGCGCTGCGACCGCAAAGTCCAAGAAGTAAGCGGCATGGCGCGCGGCGGCGCAACGCTGGGAAACCGGCTGGCGCCGCCGCGCTTCGTCCTGTTCCTTGTGGTGCTGGTGGCGGGATTCTTCGGGTTCCGGCACTTTTCTGCGGCACAGAGCATTACGGATGCCGCTGCAATGGGGTTCGATCTTGCGGCGGTGGTGTTCCTGCTTTCGTTGATCCCGCTCCTGCGCGATTCGGGCGTGGCCGAAATTCGCCGCCACGCGGCAGACAACGACGCCAACCGGCTGTTCGTGCTGGCGATCACCACGATCGTGACGATGGTCGTCCTCGCGGCGATCGCGGCGGAATTGCCGCGCGCTTCGGGGGGGGACAGCGTGGCACTGGCCAAGCTGATCGGCACGCTGGCGCTGACGTGGCTCTTTGCCAACACGGTGTACGCGCTGCACTACGCGCACCTCTACTATTCCGCCCACGATGGGGCTGACAGCGCAGGGATCGAATTCCCCGGCACGAAAACGCCGGATTATCTCGACTTCGCCTACTTCAGCTTCACACTGGGAATGACGTTCCAGACATCGGACACAGAAATCACGAGTCGATCCATCCGGCGTATCGCAACGCTGCATTCGCTCGCAGCCTTCGTGTTCAACATCGGCGTAATTGCATTTACGATAAACGCGCTGGGATAAGGGTTACGCCATAAGTCTTGTTGCGGTGCACAAGTCTGTTCGCTAGTGGCGGCGCATTCTCTCCACCCTTAACGAACAGGGCCAAAGATGCGCATCGACATGATTCCCACCGGCGACAATCCGCCGGAAAGCCTCAACGTCATCATCGAGGTTCCGGTCGGCGGTGAGCCGGTCAAGTACGAGTTCGACAAGGCTTCGGGCGCGCTGTTCGTCGATCGCATCCTGCACACGCCGATGCGCTACCCGGCGAACTACGGCTTCGTGCCGCACACGCTCTCGCCCGATGGCGACCCGCTCGACGCGCTGGTGATTGCGCGCTCGCCCTTCGTCCCCGGCTCGGTCGTCCGCGCGCGCCCGATCGCCGTGCTCAACCTTGAAGACGAGCATGGCGGCGATGAAAAGCTGGTCTGCGTGCCGGTCGATTCGACCTTCCCGTACTATTCGGACGTGAAGGAAAAGGAAGACATCCCCGAGATCGTGCTGCAGCAGATCGAGCACTTCTTCACCCACTACAAGGACCTGGAAAAGGACAAGTGGGTTCGCGTCGGCACCTGGGGCGGCGCTGACGACGCCAAACAGATCACCATTGAGGCGATCGAACGCGCCAAGGCTGCCAAGCCGGCCTGATCGTTATACGCGAGGTTCCAAGGGGGCGCGGGTTCGGAAGGACCAGCGCCCCTTTTTGCGTCAGTCGCCGGCGACGCTCATGCCGTCGATGCGCAGGGTTGGCGTGTCGATCCCGCGATAGACTTCGAGGTCGTTGGCAGCGGTCATCGCAGCGAACATGTCGATCAGGTTGCCCGCCACGGTGAATTCGGCAATCGCCCCGGCAATTTCGCCATTCACGATGCGGAAGCCCGAAGCGCCGCGGCTGTAATCGCCGGTCACGCCGTTGACACCGTGGCCGATCAGTTCGGTGACATAGACGCCATCGGCAATGTCGGCGATGAGCTCCGCCGGAGTCTGCGTGCCGGGGTGGAGCACGACATTGCTCGAGGTGACATGCGGCGCACCTGATGACCCGCGCGAGGCGTGGCCGGTGGGCGTGGCGCCCAGTTGACGTGCGGCGGCGGCGTCCATCAGCCAGCCGGTGACCTGCCCGGCATCGACGATCTTGCGCGCCGAGGTCGGCAGGCCCTCGCCATCGAACGGACGCGAGCGCATGCCGCGCGCGACCAGCGGATCGTCGGTAATGGTGATCGAACTATCGAACAGCTTCTGTCCGTCACGGTCGAGCAGGAAGCTCGCGCGCCGGGCGATGGAAGCGCCCGACATCGCGCCGAGGAGATGGCCGACGATGGAATTGGCAACGCGCGGGTCGAGCACCACTGGCATGGGGCCACTCTTGACGCGACCGGGGTTGAGGCGGCGCACGGCACGCTCGCCTGCTTCGCGGCCGATGTCGGCCGGTGCGCGCAAGTCCGTGGCAAAGCGGGTGCTGCGCCAGGAATAGTCGCGCTGCATTGCGCTGCCCTCGCCCGCAACGACGCTGGCCGAGAGGCTGTGGCTGGAAGCGGCATAGGCTCCCGAGAAGCCATGACTGGTGGCCAGTGCGAAGAGGCCGCGTCCGGCGCTGGCTCCACCGCCTTCGCTGTTGGTCACGCCCGCAACCGCGCGTGCGGCATCCTCGGCTTCTTCGGCAAGGCGGCGCAGTTCGGCGGGACTGCGTTCTGCGGCATCATCAAGGTCAAGATCGGGCGCGGGGCCCTTGAGCAGCAGCTCTTCAGGCGCAAGGCCAGCGAATTTGTCGGCAGGGGCGAGTCGCGCCATGGCGACGGCGCGAGTGGCGAGTTCATCGAGTGCGGCATCGCCAAGGTCGGTCGACCCGATCGAGGCCGAAGCCCCGCCGACGAACACCCGCAGGCCGATGTTCTCGGATTCGGAGCGCTCCACTTCCTCGAGTGCACCCAAGCGGACCGAAACGGATTCGGAGGCATTGCCGAGGTACACGGCATCGCCCGCATCGGCCCCGGCACGGCGTGCGCGTGCGATCAGCGCTTCGCAGCGCTCCTGGGCATCGGCGGGTGACAGCATGGAGAGACCTTTTCGCAAGCAGGAAGGCTGCGCGGTCTAGCGCCCTCGCGGGGCGGGGGCAATCGATAGGTCTTGGCGGTAGAAAATGCCGGAATTCAGGAAAGCGCAGTGAAGGCCTTGAACCCGCCGGTGATCAGGAAGGGAAGCACCGCTGCCAGAGCCCAGACCTTGATCTGATCGCGCCTGAAGGCGACGCTGTATGCCGGATTGTGCGCCTGATCGTCGGTCAGATGCTCCCAGCGACGTTCGAAATGGCGGAACAGCGGGATGATCGCGGCGACCAGCATGACGAGGACGAAAACGGGCAGGATCGAGGCGCTCTCTCCCTGGATCTCGTGCATGGTCACGAAAATCTGCAAGGCGGTATAGACGAGAAGACCGTAGGCAACATTGTTGCTCATCTTCTTGCGCCAATCGACGGTTGCCGACTGGCCCTTCTGCGACTGGAGGGCCTTGTTCATGGCGCCATTCCTTTGTTTATCCTGCTCCATAGCCACTAGATCACGCACGAGGCAAACCTGCAAGATCAATTCCAATTCGGTGCGTTCTTCATCGGGACATCATCACCCGTTCACCTTTGTAAAAGCACACCCATGCATAAATCCTGCCAATCGCGCGCTGCGGGGTTTGCCGCGTGGCATTGAAACGCTATTGGTGCATCCAAGCGCCTGAAACTGCAGAGCCTGATTGATGACCGTGATCGAAGAAGCTGCCGCCCCCGCGAATGCCGCACCGCCGATTCCGCAAGGCGGGCTCGAGGTCGTGTCCATCGCCAAGAGCTATGACAAGCGGGCGGTCCTGACCGACATCTCGCTTTCGGTCGGCAAGGGCGAAGTGCTGGGCCTGCTCGGGCCGAACGGCGCGGGCAAGACGACCTGCTTCTACTCGATCATGGGGCTGGTGCGGCCCGATTCGGGGCGCATCCTGCTAGACGGCGTGGATATCACCAAGCTGCCGATGTACCGCCGCTCGATCCTCGGGCTTGGCTACCTGCCGCAGGAAACCTCGATCTTCCGGGGCATGACGGTCGAGCAGAACATCTCGACCGTGCTCGAACTGATCGAGCCGGACAAGACCACGCGCGAGGCTGAGCTTGAGCGTCTGCTCGACGAATTTGGCCTCACCCGGCTGCGGTCCAGCCCCGCGATGGCGCTTTCGGGCGGTGAGCGGCGGCGCTGCGAAATTGCCCGTGCACTGGCGGCGCGGCCCTCGATCATCCTGCTCGATGAACCCTTCGCCGGGATCGACCCGCTTTCGATCAGCGACATCCGCCATCTGGTGAAGGACCTGTCAGGGCGCGGCATCGGGGTGCTGATCACCGACCACAACGTGCGCGAAACGCTCGACATCGTTGACCGCGCCTGCATCATCTACGGCGGGCAGGTGCTCTTTGCCGGTAGCCCTGAAGCGCTGGTGGCGGATGCCAATGTGCGCAGGCTCTACCTCGGCGAAGGCTTCACTCTGTGATGCATCACGGCAACTGATGCAGGTCTCGGGGGGGATCTAGACTATGGCGCTCGGGCCGAGGCTGGATATCCGGCAGACCCAGTCGCTGGTGATGACGCCGCAGTTGCAGCAGGCGATCAAGCTGCTGGCGCTGTCCAACCTCGAGGTTGAAGCCTTCATCGGTGAGGCGCTGGACGCAAACCCTCTGCTGGACATCGGCGAAAGTGCTGCGGGCGAGACTGTGGAGGCGGTGCCTGAAGAGCTGCGCCGCACGCATCTCGAATCCTCGCCGGTGGACCAACTCGTATCGGAAGGGCGCGTGGCCGAGGACCGCCCCCTCGACATCGACGCTTCGGCACTCGACCGGGATCGCGACACGGGTGATGCCAGCACATTCGAGCTGTCCTCGTCGCGAGACATGGGCGGCGGCGGAGGCGAAGGGCCGGACATCGACGAGCGCGGCCGCAGCGAGGAAACGCTGGCCGAGCATCTCCACGCGCAGATCGGTGCCGAGACGTCCGACCCGCAATTGCTGTTCGTGGCACGCTGGCTGATCGACCAGCTCGACGAAGCCGGATACCTGACCGTGCCGCTGGGCGAAGTGGCCGAAGCGCTGGGCCTTTCGGCGGTCGTGGTCGAACGCGCGCTGGGTCTGGTCCAGTCGCTCGACCCGACGGGCATCGGCGCGCGCAATCTGGCTGAATGCATCGCGCTGCAGGCCAAGGAGGCCGACCGCTACGATCCGTGCATGGCGCGGCTGATCGACAATCTGGAGCTTGTCGCGCGCGGCGAAGTCGCGCGGCTCAAGCGACTGTGCCAGGTCGACGACGAGGACTTCGCCGAGATGCTGGCGGAGTTGCGCAGCTACGACCCGCGCCCGGGCCTGCGCTTTGGCGGGGGAATGGCCGAGGCGGTGGTGCCCGACATCCTGATCCGCAGTGGCAAGGACGGCGGCTGGGACATTGCGCTCAACCAGGCCACCCTGCCGCGGCTGATTGTCAACCGCAGCTACTACGTCGAGATGCGCGGCGCCTGCATGACCAAGGACGCCAAGGCCTGGCTTGGCGAAAAGCTGGCCGATGCCAACTGGCTGCTCAAGGCGCTCGACCAACGGCAGAAGACGATTCTCAAAGTCGCCGCAGAGATCGTGAAGCAACAGGACGGTTTCTTCCGCCACGGCGTTGCGCACTTGCGTCCGTTGACGCTGCGCACCGTGGCCGAAGCGATCTCGATGCACGAATCGACTGTAAGCCGGGTAACCTCGAACAAGTACCTCCACTGCAATCGCGGCACGTTCGAGCTGAAGTATTTCTTCACCTCGGGCGTGGGATCGTCGGACGGCGAAGGCGCTTCGGCAGAGGCTGTGAAAGCCGCGATCCGCCAGCTGATCGATGCGGAGGACCCCAAGGCGATCCTTTCGGACGACGCGCTGGTCGACCTGCTGAAGGCGCGCGGCTTCGATCTCGCGCGGCGCACGGTGGCCAAGTATCGCGAGGCGATCGGGCTGGGAAGTTCGGTGCAGCGGCGGCGGCAGAAGGCACTGGCAGGCGTGCGCTGACTGGGTTAGCCTCGTCGCAATTGAAACGTTTTCCGGGGCCTATCCTGCCATGAAGTTCAAGCTGTTCCTCGCGGCGGCGCTCGTCAGCGCCGCATCGCCGCTGTGCGCCAAGCCAATCGAGTTCCGCATGGTAACCGAAGGCGTCGACATCGGTCGCTACGTGGTGGACAGCGAAGGCCGCAAGGTCAGCATCGAGTATGACATCAAGCAGAACGGGCGCGGGCCAACGATCCGGGAAACGGTAACGCTCGATGCCGATGGGGCCCCGGTAGACTGGCGCATCACCGGCAAGACCACCTTCGGCAATGCGGTCAACGAAAGCTTTCGGCGCACGGCGGCAGGCGCCAGCTGGACCGACCTTGCCGGCAAGGGCACGATCAAAGGCAAGGATGCTCCCCGCTACTATGTGACGCAGAACGGGTCGGTCTTCGACATCGCGATCCTTGCCAGGGCTCTGCTCGCGGCCCCCGGCCGCAGCCTTGCCATCGCGCCGGGCGGCACGGCGACCCTGGTCGAACGGGATCGCCGCAGCTTCGACGGGCCTGATGGCAAGGTCGACGTCACGATCTACGAACTTGGCGGGCTGGCACTCGATCCGAACTACATCGCGCTCGAAGGTTCGGGCGAGCTGTTCGCGGTGCTGACAGACAGCAACGTGCTGGTGCGCAAGGGCTATGAGAAGGTTTCGGAAGAGCCGCTGGTCGCGCTGGCCGAGAGGCTCGGGGCCGAGCGGTTCTCGCGACTGCAGGCGGAGGGCGCGCGGCACTATCCAGGGCCAGTGCGCATCCGCAACGTGCGACTGTTCGACCCCGTGGCGAAAGCGCTGACCGATCTGCGCGACGTGGTCGTGTCCGGCAACCGCATCAGCGAAGTCGTGGCGGCAGGCAGCGTGGCGACGCCGGGCGAAACCACGATCGAAGGTGGCGGCGGCACGCTTGTGCCGGGGCTTTACGAGATGCACGGCCACATCGGGCAGCAGGATGCCCTGCTCAACGTGCTGGCGGGCATCACCACGGTGCGCGACATGGGCAACCGCGACGACGTCCTCGACAAGCTGGTGGCGCGGATCGACAAGGGCGAACTGGCGGGTCCGCGCATCATCCGGTCGGGCTTCATCGAGGGCAAGAGTCCGTTCTCGGCGCGCAACGGGACGCTGGTGTCGACACAGGATGAAGCCATCGCGGCGGTGCGCAAGTATGCGGCACGGGGCTTCTGGCAGGCCAAGCTCTATAATTCGATGAACCCCGACTGGGCCCCGGCGGTCGTGGCAGAGGCGCATCGTCTTGGCATGAGGGTGGCCGGGCACGTGCCGGCGTTTTCCAATGCCGATGCGATGATCGCCGCCGGGTTCGACGAGATCACCCACGTCAACCAGCTCATGCTCGGCTGGGTGCTGAACCCCGGCGAGGACACCCGCACGCTGTTCCGTTTCACCGCGATGCGGCGTTTTCCTACGCTCGACATGAAATCCGCCAAGGTGCAGGCGACGCTCGATGCGATGGTCGCCCGGCACACCGCGCACGAGCCGACCATCGGCATCCATGAGCTGGGGCTGACTGCGCTCGACGGCCAGCCAAACCCGGGCGCGGTCGACTACATCGACCACATGCCCCCGGCCGAACAGCGCCAGTTGAAGCAGGCGCTGTTCGGCACCGATACGCCGCAGGAGCGTGCGCAGTACGTGGCTGCCTATGGCAAGGTGCTCGAAACGCTGACCGAGATGAATCGCAAGGGTATCCTGCTGATCCCTGGCACCGACCTCGGTGGCGCGTTCAACTATCACCGCGAGCTGGAACTGTTCGGCAAGCTGGGCATGACACCAGGGCAGGTCCTGTCGCGCGCCACGTTGGAAATGGCCACCTATCTCAAGCAGGACCAGCAGCTCGGCTCGCTGGAACGCGGCAAGTTGGCAGATTTTTTCCTCGTGCCGGGCGATCCGACGCAGGACCTCAAGGCGATCAAGTCCATCGCGATGGTGGTGAAGGACGGGTCGTTCTACTACCCGGCGGAGATCTACCCCAAGCTTGGCATCAAGCCCTTTGCTGCCGCCCCGAAGGTAACCGCTGCGCCGTAGCGCGAACGGTGCCTCAGGCCTGCGGGCGTTCGGCCAGCATGTCCTGGATCATGCCCTGAAGGTTGGCGTCGTAACGCGCGAGAACCGGGTGATCCTCGGCGGTGTCCCAGTGGGTGATCAGTTCGCGCCCATTGAACCAGTGCAGCGCATAGCCCGGCGGGTCGGCAATGATCAGATTGCGCTCGTCAGGCACGTCAGGGTCGATCGGCCGCAAGTCGAGCGCGACTTGCGGCGCGGTTGACGGGCAGGTGGCGACGATTGTGCCTGCCCATGCGGTCGTCACCGCGCGGTGGATGTGACCACAGACCACGCCGACGATGTTGGTGCGACCGCGCAGGCAGGCAGCTAGCCGCTCGACCCACGGTTCGGCGGGGTCCGTGTTCATCCACGCAATGCCGACTTCGACCGGCGGGTGATGCTGGACGATGAGCGTGCGGGCGTCGGGCGCTTCATCAAGGCGGGCCTTAAGCCAGGCAGCGCGCTTTTCGCAGAAGGCGCCGCCGTGCCGCCCTTCTTCCAATGTATCGAGCACGATCAGCCGCAAGGGCCCCGCTTCGACAACGTACTGGAGGAAACCGCCATCGAACGTGGCTTCGGGAAAGACATCGTGAAACGTGGCGCGCACGTCGTGGTTGCCGAGGGCATAGTGAACCGGGAACGGCAGGTCGGCAAAGGCTTCGCGCAGCCGTGCGTAACTGGCCTTGTCGCCGCGATCGATCAGGTCACCCGTGGCGAGCAGCAGATCGGGACGCGGCTGCATTGCAGCCAGTTCCTCCAGCACGCGGTCAAGCCGCTGCCTGTTGAATTCACCGGGGGAATCGGGTTCGAATCCCAAGTGAATATCCGTGACCTGCGCGATCAGCATCGTCCCCCCGTTCCGGTGCGCTAGCGCAGCTTCACCGGGAACCTGGGCCTTTCAGCCACTGCCACGGATTGCGCCACGTCCTTCTTCCGGTCCTTCTTGGGCGCCCAGGGAGCGCCAGCATCCATGTGATAGGAGTGGCACATTGCGCACGAGGAATCGACAGGGTCTTTCACGGATACGGTTGCAAGCTTCGCGCCTTCCCCGCCGACATGGCACGAACGGCAGCCGCCCTTGCCGTCGATGCCGGGCACCAGCAGGTCGGCAGCCTTGTTCGAGGTAGCCGCATTTACGTGGCAATCGGCGCAGTCGCTCTTGTTGTGCGCCTTATGATCGAACCAGCCCTTGTGATAGTAACGGTCGTTCTGGGCGACGGGCTGTACGGCAAATCCACCGCTCGCAGCAGATCCGCCGCGCGTCACGGTATGGCAATCATAGCACATGCCGCCCTGCGAAAAGACCTGCGCCACGGCCTGATCGGCCTGCGTCGGGTAGAAGCGCACGGCGCGGGCATAGTCCGCAGCGGTGGAACGCAGCGCGGCATCGCCGGGGACGCGGCGGGCAAGGCCGGAGAGATTGGCCGGGCGCGCCGGAGCGCCGCCGCGATAGAAGGCACGCAGATCGGCCACGACCAGTTCCGGCTCGCCATGACGCAGGGTGCGGAAGGTGCCGCCGATCCGGTCAAACCCGAGCGAGTGGCAGGACTGGCAGGAATCTTCCATCACCACCGGCTTGAAGCGGGTGCCGGTAGCATCGGACTTGTGGCAATCCTTGCACTGCAGGGCATCGCTGGCAGCAAAACGGCCGGGCATGCGCCGGACCATCTGGGCAATGCCGTTGCTCTTCGAAAGGTGTTGCCCGTGGGTGAACTTGAGGCCGTTGTTCTCGGTCAGCCCCGGCTTCCAGTCGGCGCGCTGGAACAGCGGCTTCTTGCCGTTCATGCCGCTGATGAGCATCGGCTTGAACTGAGGATGGGCCGTCCCGAAATCGGCGGCATCGGCAAGTTTGGTATCGGCCAAGCGACCCTTCATCCCGTTGTGGCAATCGGCGCAGAATTTCTGCTGGGTGGCCGGCATAGCACCCGCGCCTTCATGCTCGGTGTGACAATCTACACACCTGCCTGCTGGGCGGTTGAAGGCACTGGCCACGGCGCGCTGCAACGCGGCCATGCCGGTGGGCTCGCCGCGCGCCTTCAGCAGGCGCGACTTGTCGGCGATGTGATCGTGCGCGTCCTTGGTGTGGCAGGTGAGGCAGGCGTTGTCGGTCACCGCGACGAAGGCCTGGGTGTGGCAGGCCTGACAATCGCCGCCGAGGTTCTTGTGGGCAAGGCTCAACGGACCTGACGACCATGTCTGGTCGGCATGGAAGCCATCGGGCCTGCGCGCCTTCTCCTGCATCGCCAGCGGCTTGTAGGTCATGTAGCTGTAGATCGGGAAGGCGAGGAACGAGATCAGCACCAGCACCGCGAAGGTCCACGCCGACATGCGCTTGCCGGGCAGGAGGCCCTTGAGCGTGTAGACGGTGGTGATGTCCTTGTCCTCGGCCGAATCGGACACGGCCTCGACCCGGCGCACGGTGAACGTGGCGGCGCCGGTTTGCGCATCGCTCGACACCGAGATGCGGTGCCCGCCGAAAGTCAGTTCGGCACCAACCGCAGGGTCGAGCGGGCTTTGCGTGGTGCTGCGCCCGTTGACCTCGAACGGCTGCGCGCCGATCGAGGCGATGACGAGGCTGCCGTCGACCTGCCGGGTGACCTGCGCATGGCGTGGATCGACGGCAAGGTCGGGCAGGTGGATGTCGCATGCGGCATCGCGGCCGATGGTCAGGACTTCGCCTTCGACCGTGGACGGCCGGACGATCTCCTCGCCACTGGACTTGAGCGCGATCTGGCGGACTAGGAAGCTCATCTCTCGCTCACCAGTAGAAGAAGACGCTGACGATATGGGCGGAAAGCGCCGCAATCAGCGCAAAGGTCACGGGCACGTGAATGTAGAGCCAGGCCTGCAGCCATGACTTGAGCTTCAGGTGCCGTCGCATTCGCCCGAGCATTGCCTCCTTGCGCGTCAGCAGCGCGTCGACCTTGTCGAGCGGATCGTTGTCGAGGCGCGGGCGATAGGCGCGCAGGCGTCGCAGCTCCGCCGCCGTGCCGCGCGTAGCGCAGTTCGGATACTTGCCGGTGATGCGGTTCCAGAAGGAGCCAGCGAATGGGTCCTCGTCGAGGCTCCGGCCCACCAGCGTCGCGGTTTCGGCATCGAGCGGCTGCGCGGCGTCGTGGATCTGGCGGTCGAGCGAGCGCAGCGCCTCGATCATCTGCTTTTCGGTGATCGCACCTTCTTCGTCATAGCGGTTGGACGACAGCGCGCGGGGCAGCGTGGCGTAGACCCAGATCCCAAAGATCCCCGAACCGATCACGATCAGCATCAGCGCCCAGGCCAGGGTGTGGACGTTCCAGCCGAGGTGGAAGCCCGAATGGAGTGTGCCGATGACTGTCAGGCACAGGCCAAGATAGACGTGGGCCGATGTCCAGCCCTTGAGGCTCCAGCGCCCCGGCGTGATCGCGCGCTTGCGCATGCCCAGCATGGTCAGCCAGAGGATCAGCAGAGCGCCGACGGTGCCGAGCGTATAGCCCAACCAGCTTGAACCGAAGTGCGTGCCCGGCAACGGTACGAAGATGTACAGCCCGATCAGCGCCAGCGCGAGCGCAGCAGAGAGCTTGCCCCAAAACAGGTTGCGGTGGGTAAGAAAGCCTTCATGCGTGGAAGTGCGCGCGCGGGTGGCGCCGGTACGCTTGCGGGGTGCGATGCTCGCCATTGGCTCAGACTCCCTCGTTCTCGAGCCGCGCGACGGTCAGGAACTCGTCGGGCGATACGCGGATGGCGGCACCTGTCGGACAGGCGCGGACGCAGCTCGGGCCACCTTCGATCCCCGCGCACATGTCGCACTTGATCGCCTTCTTGCGATCGAGCAGTTCGTCGACCGCCGGGTCGCCGGTGTATTTCGTGTTCTTCTTTGACCACTTGTAGGACGGCTCGCCCGGTCCCGGCCCGGAGCCGAAGAACAGCCACGAAAGCAGCGACGGCTTCTTTGGCGGCACCTTGTCCATGCGGATCACGCCGTAGGGGCAATTGCGCTGGCAGTTGCCGCAGCCGATGCACGTATCGTTGATGAACACTTCGCCATCGGGCCCGCGATGAATCGCATTGGGCGGGCAATCGGCCATGCAGTGCGGGTGTTCGCAGTGGCGGCACGATGTCGGCACGTGAAGGTGGGCGAAGCTTTTTCCGGCCTCGCGATCAAGGCGCGAGAGGCCGTCGTGACTGTCGGCGCAGGCCTTCTCGCAGTTGTCGCATCCCACGCAGAGCCGCTCGTCGATGAGCAGCACGTCGGTCGCTTCGCCCAGCCCCTGCGAAACGAGGAACTTGGCCTGTTCGGAGTAGAGGTCGACGACGCCCGAGAAGCTGTCCTTCTTCGATTCGATAAAGGCGTTGGTCGCGCGACGGACTTCCATGTCCTTGCGCGCGCGTTCGAGCAGGGCAGGCTTGGCCGCGAGTACGCGACCGAAGGCCTCGCCATCGATCTTGATGACCTCGCTCTTGATCGCGGCGCGCACGGTTGCCGTGCGGCGGCCGCCATCGATCAGCGCCATTTCGCCAACATAGGACCCGGCGGGCAGGTACGACAGGAACACCGGCTTTCCGCCGACTTCCTTCTCGACCACCATGGAGCCGACGCGAATGACGTAGATGTCCTTGTCCTCGTCGCCTTCATTGATGATCGCGTCGCCCGCACGGACAGCCATGATCTTCGAACTTTCGACGACCTCTGCGATGTCGGCGCTGGTCAGGCCCGAACCAAACATCTGCAGGATCTGGCGCTCGGTCGAAATACGCTCGATCGCGCGCTTGGCTGTCGGCACCTGGCTCTGCAGCTTGAGCGCGGCGTTGCGGCTGATCTCGACGCAGATCGTGTCTTCCGCCGCAACGATCGTCGCGCCGCGCTTACGGCCCGAGATCAGGCCGACTTCGCCGAAGATCGTGCCTGCCGGGATCGGAACGACCTTTGACGGGTCCTTCGGATCGAGCCGGACGTGGACCGAACCCGAGGCAATCGCGAAGAGCGAGGAACCGGGATCGTTCTTCTCGAACACCGTCTCGCCCTTGGCATAGGCGCGCGCGGCCGAATCGAGCATGAACTCGCGCAGCTGCAGCGTGGTCATGCCATCAAGGATGGTGACGTTGGTGCGCAGGAATTCGAGCCAGTCGTTGACCGAGCGATTGCCCGGCAGGCCTGCGAACTTGGCTTCGAGCAGCGGCTCGTCCGCCGGTTTCAGGCCGGTATTGCCATTGATGAACTCGACGACGTCGTAGCCCTGATTCATGCAGTGCTTGATCAGCGGATAGCCCGCCAGCGCCCCGATCACGAAGATTCCGGGCGCGGTCGATTCGAACTGGGGCGACAGCGTCGGGAAAGCCAGACGGTCGGCGCTCGCAAACTCGATGCCGCAGCCTTCGACGAAGCCGCGCGGCGGGGCAGAGCCGATGCGGGCAATAATCCGGTCGCAGCGGATGCGCTCTTCGCCATCGCGCGTGGACAGCGTGATCCAGCCCGGCTCGATGGCCTTGGTCTCGGTCTCGTAGCGGATGGTGAGCTTGCCCGCAGCGTCGTCCTCGACCAGCGCCTTGGCGTTGGGCTCCTTGGCGGTGGCGAAGCTTTCGCGGACGTTGGTAGACTTGGGCGCGCGGTTGAGCACCGTCACCACGTTGCCCTGCGCAGGGTCCTCGACTAGGCCGCGCGCGTTCTCGATACCTGCGTCACCGGTGCCGACCACCACGATGTGCTGGTCGAGCACGGCGTAAGGGTCATCGAGCTGGTAGGTGACGTGCGGCAAATCACCGCCGGGGCAGCGCATCAGGTTCGGGTTGCCCTGCGTGCCGATGGCGAGAACCACGTTCTCGGCCATGACCGTTTCGCCGCTGGTCAGCTCAATCGCATAGGGCGGGGCAAAGCGTTGCAGTTCGGTCGTCGTGCTCGATCCATCGCGCGCTCTTGTGACGATCTTCTGGACCGAACCCTCTATCGCAGGACCCGTGCCCTTGATCGACTTGACCTCGGCATTGTACTTCACGTTCACGCCGAGTTCGGCGGTGCGGCGGTTCCACTTGTCGAGGATGTCTTCCTTCTTGCCCGCGTCGAACTCCTGATCCGACCGCAGGATCAGCTGCGATGGCGTGGCCATCACATGCTTGCCCTTCTGGTACTTGTAGATCGTGTCCGAGAGGTGATCGGTTTTTTCGAGCAGCACGTGGCTCAGACCAAGCTGCGCCGCGCGTCCGGCAGCGCTCATGCCTGCCGGGCCCGAACCGATAATCGCAACCTTGAAAACCTCGCCCACCGGTATGCGTCCCCCGCATCGCAAGCGAACGGAGCATGTCCCTGCCCCTGCCCACTTTCAAAAACCGATTTGCGACCCCTATCGCGCGGACTTTAGCCGAAGAGCCGCGCATTGCCAGTCGCAAAATTCGCTGCACCGTCTTTGCTGAGCAACAGCTTGCATGCGACCGCCCCCGCACGATATGCGGCGCAGCACACGGATGACGTGCAAGGCATCCGACAGGAGTTTGCGATGACCGATCCCGAACCTGCCACCGAAACGCGCGAACCTGCGCAGGGTGCATCGCGAATCGGCAAGGTCGCGCTTCTGGCCGCAGGCCTGATCGCGTTGGGCGCAGGCGGCGTCGCGATGATGCGTGGGCCGGAAACGCCGCCGCCCGCCGCCGTCCCCCCGCCTGCCGTGCCGAGCCAGCAGCCCTCGGTCGATGACGTCATCGCCAAGCTGGAAGCCAAGCTCGCCGAAACACCCGACGATGCCGAAGGCTGGCGGATGCTCGGCTGGTCATACTTCCAGACCGAGCGCTATGCCGAGGCCGCCACCGCGCTCAAGAAGGCGACCAAGCTCGATCCCGACCATGCCGAAACCTGGTCGTTCCTTGGCGAGGCGCTTGTCCTGGCGAGCAAGGAAGAAGGCAGCATGCCGCGCGACGCCAAGGCCGCGTTCGACAAGGCGATCAAGCTCGACCCCAAGGATGCCCGCGCGCGCTACTTCCAGGCCGTGGCGATGGACCTTTCGGGACGGCACCGGCAGGCGATCAACGCGTGGTTCGACCTGCTTGAGGATACGCCGGCCGACGCGCCCTATGCCGAGGATATCCGCGAGGTGATTCGCAATGTCGGCGAAAAGCGCAAGATCGACGTGGAAAAGCGACTTGCCGAGGCGAAGTTTGCAGCGCCTGCAAATGGCGTGATTACCGATGGCCCGCACAAGGCCGCTGCGGCGATCCCTGGCCCGACAAGTGACCAGATGAAGGCGGCTGCGGGCCTACCCAAGGGCCAGCAGGAAGCGATGATCCGCGGCATGGTCGATGGGCTCGAGGCCAAGCTCGCCAATGACCCGGCCAATGTCGACCGCTGGATCATGCTGCTGCGCAGCCGAATGCAACTGGGCGAGCCACGCAAGGCTGCCGAAGCGCTGCAGAAAGGCCTAGCTGCCTTCCGCAACGACAGTGCGAGCGCGAGGAAATTGCGCGAGGCGGCGTCCACTCTTGGTATCGCGGGGGCCTGATTCGGCGGGCGCGAATCACTTCGCGCGGGGCCGGATGGCGTTTTTGTTAACCACTCCGGACCTTTTTGCGGGCTCTCGAGGCTGAGTGATTCAATACGGGACACCCCGAAATCAGGCGATTTTCGTCCCGATCTGAATCACTTTCGTGCCAAAACGATTCATTCCCCGGCACATGCCCGGTTAACGCGAATGAGCCCCGCCCGCGGGTTTACAACAAATTAACCTTTCATGTTCATTCCTCCTATGGTTAATGGCGGGCAATCCGAATTGAAGTCGGGTTAATTGCCACGGGGACATGGCAATCAAGGGGCGGTTCAATGCGCGTACTGCTGATCGAGGACGAACCTACTACGGCCAAGGCGATCGAGCTCATGCTCACGACCGAAGGCTTCAACGTCTACTCTACAGATCTTGGCGAAGAAGGCCTCGATCTGGGCAAGCTGTATGATTACGACATCATCCTGCTCGACCTCAACCTGCCGGACATGCACGGCTATGACGTGCTCAAGAAGCTGCGCGTTGCCAAGGTGCAGACGCCGGTCCTCATCCTTTCCGGCATTTCGGAAATGGACAGCAAGGTCCGCTCGTTCGGCTTCGGTGCCGACGACTACGTGACCAAGCCGTTCCATCGCGAAGAACTGATCGCCCGCATCCACGCGGTCGTTCGCCGTTCGAAGGGGCACTCGCAGTCGGTCATCCGCACCGGCAAGCTCTCGGTCAATCTCGATGCCAAGACGGTCGAGGTCGATGGTGCCCGCGTGCACCTGACCGGCAAGGAATACGCGATGCTCGAGCTGCTTTCGCTGCGCAAGGGCACCACGCTGACCAAGGAAATGTTCCTCAACCACCTTTATGGCGGGATGGACGAACCCGAACTCAAGATCATCGACGTGTTCATCTGCAAGCTGCGCAAGAAGCTGGCGCATGCCTGTGGTGGTGAAAACTACATCGAAACCGTCTGGGGCCGCGGCTATGTGCTGCGCGATCCGGACGATATGAGCGCGATCGAAGCGGCCTGATTTCCGCAATATCTCAAGCCATTCCTCGAAACGGCCCGCCCTCTCCGGCGGGCCGTTTTGGTTTCCGTTACAGACCTGCCCATCGAGGCAAGCGACGGAACCTTCACACCTCTTGGCCGCTCCTTTCTGCAAACGCACGAAAGGAAGGACCGATCATGGCAAAGTCGCTGAAAGCCGGAGACAAGGTATCGTGGAGCAGCCACGGTGGCGAGGCGCACGGAAAGGTCGTGCGCAAGCTTGAAAAGCCGACGACGATCAAGGGGCACAAGGTGGCGGCATCCAGGGACAAACCGGAATACCTGGTCGAAACCGAGAAAGGCAAACGGGCAGCGCACAAGCCCGGAGCGCTGAAGCGTGACTGAGACGCGTGCCTTCAGGCCGACCCAGCGGATGGCTTCGGCAGCACGGCGCGGCCTTCGTCTGCACGAAAGGTTCGGCCGCGGCGGAACGGAAGTCGGACTTGCGAGGGCGCGCCAGCTTTCTCACGGAAGTTTGTTGTCCGAGAGCGACGTGAAATCGATGTTCAGCTACTTCGCGCGACACGCCGTGGACAAGAAAGCTGCACAGGACCGTTGGAACAATGACAGTGATCCTTCGGCCGGGTTTATTGCCTGGCTACTGTGGGGCGGAGACGCGGGGGAAACCTGGGCGAAGTCAAAGCACAAGATGCTCGTCAAGGACTGACCAAGGCCTCCCCGCCAGTTTCGCGCCAGTCGATCAGCCGACGCGGTTGAAGTAGGTCGTTTCCATCTTGGGCATCGTTTTGTCGGCCCAGACGATCGTCTCGGTCATCGACCTGCCATCGCGGGCGACCGTGTAGACGCGGGTGGCGACGGGTGCTCCCGCTTTGCCGAGTGTCATGACCAGCGTGTTTGGCGCGGGCTGTCGGAGCGATGCTGTATCGTAGATCGGGATATTGCCCGAAATCGGCACTGCCACGCCGTCAGTCGCTGCGGTAGAACTGGCATTCATGACATTGCCATCCGGCGCGACGATGTCCACCCGCGTCGTCCATTGGCGGTCGGGCGAGATGCTGAACGCGATCGTTACCGAGCCGGGGCGCTCCTCCTCGGGAATTCTGGCAGTGTCCAGCGACCATTTGCCGATGAGTGGCGATACTGTCGCAGCAGCGTTCTGGCTGGCCTGCGGCTCGTCGGCGCGGTGCGATGTCGTTGCAACGAGCATGAGCCCGGCGGCAAGAGGCAGCAAAGTGAACATGGCAATCTTTCCCTTCTTCCAATGAGGCCTCGCGGATGAGTCCTGCTCACCGGCGTCGCCTGCAGCACCGGGCGATGGAAGATCAGTTTTTCTGGGCCAGTTTTCCTGTCCTGCCACCAGCCGCGCCAGTTCGCGGCTGCTGCCGATGCCGGTCTTGCGCCGGGCGTCGCGCAAGCGCTCGTTGATCGAGGCTTCGCTGCGATCAAGAACCGTCGCGATCGACTTGATCGTGTGACCCGCAGTGAGCAGGCGGAGGACTTCGAGTTCCTTGTCGGTCAAATCCGCAATCGCGCGGGGGCCATGATCGGTGGCAGACATGCGATCGTGATCACCACAGCCTGCTCGCACCGTCCATCCAAATTTCTTGTACCACGCCATACGCGTGCCAACTTGCAGCCGATCATATTGACCCCTGCGGGCCTCCCTGCCAAACGCCGCCGCCATGACAGCCTACAAATCCGGCGATCCGACGACGATCAACCGCCTCTATGGCCGCGCCAAGGGCAAGCCTCTGCGTCAAGGGCAGCAGGCTTTGGTGGATGACCTGCTTCCCCAGATCTCCATGCCCGCAGAAGGGCCGATCACCGCCGAGGCTCTATTCGGCGAGCCGCGCCCGCTCCATTTCGAAATCGGCTTCGGCGGCGGAGAGCACATGGCCTTCCGCGCCGACATGCTGCCCGATCACGGCTTCATCGGGGCAGAGCCGTTCCTCAACGGCGTGGCGCAGGCGCTGACCCATGTTTCGGGAGACAACGGCGCGCACCCGCCTATTCCAAACGTCCGCATTCATCATGGCGATGCGTTGGAAGTGCTGCGGCGGATTCCGGACGGCGCCCTGTCGTTCCTCTACCTGCTGCATCCCGATCCGTGGCCCAAGGCACGGCATGCCAAGCGGCGGATGATGAACGACGGCCCGCTCGACCTGTTCGCGGCAAAGCTCAAGCCTGGTGGCGAATTCCGCTTTGGCACCGACCACGCGATCTACCTGCGCCACGCCCTGATGGTCATGCGCCGCCACAAGCACCAGTTCGACTGGCTGGCCAACGACGCGAAGGATTTTCAGGTACGCCCCGGTGGATGGCCGGAAACGCGCTATGAGCACAAGGCGCGCACGGTTTACGGGCACGAGGTCTGGTACTTCCGCTATCGGCGCCGTTGATCCAGCGGGGATGGCCTGCAACCTGTCGCAGCAAAGCGGCGGTTCGTGGCGCGCAAAAAATTCTTCTGTTTTGGTAGACATTGAATCCGGCTAATCGTCGCCCCGACAGGGGAAGGGATTCGCGATGGATTTTCTGGCCGGTATCGATTTCACGGCGCTGCTCCCGTTCATCGCTGTCGGCTTTGCCGCGCAGATGGTGGACGGCGCCTTGGGCATGGCCTTTGGCGTCATTTCGAACACCCTGCTCGTCGGCGTTTTGGGCGTGCCGCCAGCCTTGGCCTCGCAACGCGTGCACATTGTCGAATGCTTCACCACGGCAACCTCGGGCATCAGTCACCTGCTCCACGGCAACGTCGACAAGAAATTGTTCTTCCGCCTGCTTCTGCCAGGCATGGCTGGTGGCATCCTCGGGGCCTATGTCCTCTCCTCGATCGACGCATCGCTGGTGAAGCCCTGGGTGCTCCTTTATCTTTGCGGTATCGGCATCTACCTGCTCGTCCGGGGCGTTCTCTATCCGCCCAAGATCAAGGAAGCTGGCTGGGTTGCGCCGCTCGGTCTCGTCGGCGGTTTCCTCGATGCCGCTGGTGGCGGCGGCTGGGGTCCGGTGGTCACGTCCAACCTGCTGATTCAGGGCGCTGATCCGCGCAAGGTTGTCGGCACGGTGAACACCGTCGAATTCTTCCTGACGCTGACAGTGTCTGCGGCGTTCATCTGGCACCTTGGCATTGCCGACGTTGCCGGAGCCACGCTCGGCTTCCTGATCGGCGGACTTGCAGCCGCTCCATTCGGAGCTTGGGCGGCCAAGCACATTCCGGCCAAGACCATGCTGATCATGGTCGGCATCGTGCTCACGCTGACCAGCGCTTACGGCGCGTACAAGGCGTTTGCATGATCCTGCCTTGCGCTGCGCAGTCTTGCGCAGCGCATTCGGATTGACCCTCTAACACGTCGTTAACCACGATCTGCCAAGCTGAGCCTGCCGCAAGACACGAGTCGGGCGGCTGGAGGGCAGGACCATGGCGCATCACGGCGCAAGCAGCATGACCATTTCGGAACTGCGCGAGTTCGCAAGCTTCGCTCCGTGCGAGCAGCGCTACATTCGCCGCAGCCTCGACCTTGTGCGTGGACGCGGTGATGCCCTGCGGCGCTGGGCACGCAGTGCCGACGAAGCTCGCGCGATCGAGAAGCAGGCAGACCTTTACCGCGAACTTCCCCTGCTGCGCCAGTTGCTACCCGATGTGCAGGACCTCGGCAGCCTTGAACCCTTCATCGGCCCACTGGTCCGGCTGACCGCGTTCGACCTTGCGCAGAACCGCCTCACCGGCTTTTCGGCCTATCGCTTTCTCTACGAGCGATTGCTCGGTGCGGAAGTCCGGCCGTGGCTTCCCGGCGCATTTTGCGGAGCGGCAGCCCTGCCGGTGATCCGCCCCGACCGCCGCCGCGATCTGCTCCAGTCGATCAGCGAAGCGGCCGCAACCGCGCAAGGCTGGTCCAAGAGGGAGCCGGTGTTCTATCCCGAGTTCGTCGAGGCAGAAGCAGCCTAAGGTACAAGGATGGTATCGCGCGCCACAGCGTCGGTCTGCGGATAGTCGAGCGTGTAGTGCAGGCCCCGGCTTTCGTGCCGGGCCCTTGCCGAGCGCACGATAAGCTCGGCGCTCTGCAGCAGGTTGCGCAGTTCGATCAGGTCGGTCGTGACGCGGAAGTGGCCGTAGTAATCGTTGACCTCGCCGCTCAGCATCGCGATCCGGTGTGCCGCGCGTTCGAGCCTCTTGTTCGTGCGGACGATGCCGACGTAGTTCCACATGAACCGGCGGATTTCTGTCCAGTTCTGCTTGATGACCACTTCCTCGTCGGAATCGGTGACGCGGCTTTCGTCCCATGGACGGACTTCGGGCGGGGCATCGAAGCTGTCCCAGCGCCGCTGGATGTCGCGCGCTGCGGCATCACCGAACACGAAGCATTCGAGCAGCGAGTTCGACGCAAGGCGGTTGGCGCCGTGCAGCCCGCTTTCCGTGCATTCGCCCGCCGCGTAGAGCCCCGGCAGATCCGTGCGTCCGTCGAGATCGATCAGGACGCCGCCGCAGGTGTAATGCTGGGCGGGGACGACCGGGATCGGCTGGCGCGTCATGTCGATGCCAAGGCCCATCAGCTTTTCATAGATGTTCGGAAAGTGCCCGCGCACGAAGTCTTGGGGCATGTGGCTGATGTCGAGATGGACATAGTCGAGGCCGAACTTCTTGATTTCGGCATCGATCGCGCGCGCGACCACGTCACGCGGGGCGAGTTCCAGCCGTTCGGCGTCGTAGAACTCCATGAAGCGCTTGCCTGTGCGCGGATTGATCAGCCGCCCGCCCTCGCCACGCACCGCCTCGGTGATCAGGAAGTTCTTGACCTCCAGGTTGTAGAGGCAGGTCGGGTGAAACTGCATCATTTCCATGTTGGAAACCCGCGCACCCGCCCGCCACGCCATGGCAATGCCATCGCCTGTCGCACCGCGCGGTGCAGTGCTGAACTGGTAGACACGCCCGGCACCGCCCGTTGCCAGTATGGTCGCCCGCGCAGTGTGCGCCTCGACCTTGCCGCTTGCTTCGTCGAGCGCATAGACGCCCCATACGCGCCCTGAGCCGGAATAGCGCGCAGCCTCGTGGCGACCTGTGATCAGGTCGATGCAGGTGCGTCCGGGCAGAAGGGTGACGTTGGGATGTTCGCGCGCCGCCTTGAGCAGCGCCTTCTGGACCGCAGCGCCGGTCGCATCGTCGACATGGACGATGCGGCGATGTGAATGGCCGCCTTCGCGCGTCAGGTGGAGCGAGCCGGCCTCCGCATTGAAAGGCACGCCCAGCTGTTCGAGACGGCGAATCGCTTCCGGCGCGTTCTCGACCACGAATTCGACCGTCTCGCGCCGGTTGAGACCGGCCCCGGCGATCATCGTGTCGCGAATGTGGTCATCGAAGGTATCGCCTGCATCGAGCACTGCCGCAATGCCGCCCTGCGCCCAGTTGGTCGATCCGCCATCAAGGCCACCCTTGGCGAGGACCAGCACGCGGCAGGTCTCGGCAAGCACCAGGGCAGCAGTAAGCCCAGCCGCGCCCGATCCGATGATCAGCACGTCATGGTAGTCCTGCACCCCGGCGGATCTTTCGCCCTTATCCTTGCCGCTCAAGCGGTTCTCCATCGTCTGACGCCATTTACGGCGCTGCATTGACTGGTCGAGCCCTGCCCTAGCGACTGGAGATGCATCGGGAAAGTCTTGGCAAAGCCGGCGCCGGAAAGGTCCATTTTGAATTTAATGTTGCTTAACTATCTTGGTCGCTTGCTTCGCAGACGCAGCATGGTAGGTATTTACACGTAGAAGCTACTACCCGCGATGGAGGGCCTTGTGCCTTTTGCAAGACTGCAATGCCTTTTCGACCGACACCGTCCGAAGCGCTCCGGCGTGGAATGGGACGGCTCGTCCTTCGTCGGAACGTGCAAGCGTTGCGGGGCACCCATTCGTCGCCGCGAACGCGGTGGTTGGCGCAAGACGTCGCAGAAGAACGCCGATTTACCTAAGTTTCTGTAAGCTCCTAACGAAAGTTCAGGCCGCTTCCTTGGGCTGGCTCGTCAGTGTGACAAAGACGTCTTCCAGGTCCGCTTCGCGCGTCGAAACATCAACGATGGCAAAGCCCTGCCCCTGGACCAGCGACATGACTTCGCCGGCCGTCATCCGGTCCTTGTCGTAACTGATCTCGACCTGTCGCTCACCCGAAACGACGCTCTTCAGGAAGGCTGGATGTTGCACTGCAGCATCGACGCTGCGATCCAGCGTCAGCACGACAATCTTTTCCCGCGCCATGTCGACAAGCTCGCGCGTGGGCTTGTTGGCGATCAGCTTGCCGTGATTGATGATCGCGATCCGGTCGCAGAGCTCTTCGGCTTCCTCCAGGTAATGCGTGGTCAGCACCACCGTCACCCCGTCGCGATTGAGTTCGCCGACCAGCTCCCACAACTGCCGACGCAGTTCGACGTCGACCCCGGCGGTCGGCTCATCCAGCACGAGCACCGGCGGGGCGTGGACCATCGCCTTGGCGATCAGCAAGCGCCGCTTCATGCCGCCCGACAGCGAGCGGGCATAGGCATCGGCCTTGTCAGCCAGATGGACCGCGCGCAGCAGTTCCATCGTCCGGCGCATCGCCTTGGGCACGCCATAGAGCCCTGCCTGATTGTCGAGCACCTCGGCGGGGGTGAAGAACGGGTCGAAGACGATTTCCTGCGGCACGATGCCGATCGAGGCCTTTGCGTTGCGCACGTCGTGGTCAATGTCATGCCCCCAGATCTCCACGCTGCCCGAGGTCTTCATGACGAGGCCGGCCAACGTGTTGATCAGCGTCGACTTGCCCGCGCCGTTCGGGCCGAGCAGGCCGAAGATCTGCCCCTGCGGCACATCGAAGCTCACGCCGTCGAGCGCAAGTTTCCCGGGTGCCTTGCCCGTGGGCGCATAGCGCTTCACCAGATCGCGAATTCGAATTGCGGGTGGAGTATCGTCGGTGCTTGCCATGGCCGCTGCCTGCACCAGTGCCAGCGAAAACGCAATTGTCTCAAGCCCGCCGATTTGCTAGCCGCAAGCCCATGATTCAGGCACCCGAAACCGTCTACACCGATCATCATCGCGTAAAGTGCGATGGCGCATCTGATATCCGTGGCGGCGCCGCGCTCGGCCACCCCCGCGTCTGGCTCGAGATCGACGAGAAGGGCTTTGTCGAATGCGGCTACTGCGATCGCCGCTTCGTGCTCAAGGGCGGTCCGGCCGATACGGCAGCCGCAGCTTGAAGGCCTGTCACGGAAGCGCCTCTGGCCTTCTGTGACCCAGTGCTTATATCGGTCTGATGACCGATCTCGACACCCGCTCGCTGCTCTACCGCTCCGGCCTGCTTACTCCTGACGAAGCGCAGGCGATTACCGCCAATGCGCTGAAATCCTGCGACGATGGCGAACTCTATCTCCAGTTCATCGCCAGCGAGAGCTTCGGGTTTGACGATGGCCGCCTGAAGACGGCGGATTACTCACGCGATGCGGGCTTCGGCCTTCGCGGTGTCTCGGGCGAGATGACCGGCTTTGCCCACGCCAACGAAATTTCCGCCGCCGCCATCGCGCGCGCAGGCGAGACGCTCAAGCTGCTCGATCCGGCGAAGGGCCAGCCCGCCCCGCCGCCCCGCAACAACAATCGCCACCTCTATACCGAGGCCTCGCCGCTCGATGCGGTGCCGTTCGAAACCAAGGTCAAGCTGCTCGAGACCATCGACGCTGCCGCCCGTGCCCGTGATCCGCGCGTCGCGCAGGTTTCGGCCTCGCTCTCCGGCTCATGGTCGGTGGTGGAGATCGTGCGCGCCGACGGTTTCGTCGCCCATGACTTGCGCCCTCTGGTGCGCCTCAATGTCTCGATCGTGGCAGAGCAGAACGGACGCCGGGAAACCGGCTCGTTCGGCATTGGCGGTCGCCGTCTCTATGACGACCTGTTCTCGCCAGAGACGTGGAACCGCGCCATCGACGAGGCACTGGCACAGGCGCTCGTCAATCTCGAATCCGTTGCCGCCCCTGCCGGCGAGATGACCGTGCTGCTTGGCCCCGGCTGGCCCGGGGTGCTGCTGCACGAAGCGGTCGGCCATGGCCTTGAAGGCGATTTCAACCGCAAGGGCACCAGCGCCTTCTCCGGCCGCATCGGCGAGCGAGTGGCTGCGCCCGGCGTCACCGTGGTCGACGACGGCACCCTGCTCGGCGTGAACGGACAGGGCCGCCGCGGCTCGCTCTCCATCGATGACGAGGGGACGCCGACGCAGGAGAACGTGCTGATCGAGGACGGCATCCTCAAGGGCTATATCCACGATCGCCTCAACGCCCGCCTTATGGGCGTGGCACCCACCGGCAACGGGCGGCGCGAAAGCTTTGCCCATGCGCCGATGCCGCGCATGACCAACACCTTCATGCGCGGCGGGAACGACGATCCGGCCGAACTGCTGTCCCGCGTCAAGAACGGCATCTTCGCCAAGTCGTTTGGCGGCGGCCAGGTTGACATCACCAGCGGCAAGTTCGTGTTCTCCTGCACCGAGGCCTATCGCATCGAAAACGGCAAGCTGGGCGCGCCGATCAAGGGCGCAACGCTGATCGGCGATGGCCCGACCTGCCTCACCAAGGTCACCGGCATCGGCAACGACCTTGCGCTCGACGAAGGCGTCGGGGTCTGCGGCAAGGGCGGGCAGAGCGTTCCTGCAGGCGTCGGCCAGCCGACGTTGCTGGTCGAAGGACTTACCGTGGGCGGGACGGCCTGACGAAGGGTTGACCGGCCTGCGGCGTTACGTGGTCAGCGCGGGTTAAGCCGATCCGCGTTAGACTTCCCGGATCGACTCAGAAGGAAGTGCCAGTCATGATGAATACCGCCAGCAGGATTGCTGCGGCACTGGCCGCCGGATCGCTGCTCCTTGCCGGAGCTGCCGCCGACGCCAAGCCGCGTCTCACCCCAGAGCAGGAACTTGCCAAGACGCTCGAAGGCCGCGTCGCTGGCAAGCCGCAGGATTGCCTCTACCTGCCCCGTGTGATCAGCACCCGGATCTACGACAAGACCGCGATCGTCTACGACGCGGGCAACACGATCTGGGTCAATCGCCCGGACTCCGGTGCCAGCACGCTTGATGACAACGACATCATGGTGACCACGCCTTTCGGTTCGCAGCTGTGCAGCGTCGATATCGTGCGCATGGTCGATCGCAACGTCGGGTTCTGGCGCGGCTCGATCGGGCTGGGCAAGTTCGTCCCCTACACCAAGGTGAAGGACGCCAAGGGAAGCTGATGCGCTTGGAATTGCTGGCTGGCTCGGGCTAAAGGGCGTGCATGACGTCCAGCCTCGCCAGCCTGCGCCCAGCAACCTCAGCCGACATTACCGCCCTCGTCGACCTTGGCAGACGGGCTTTCGTCGCGAAGTTCGGGCACCTCTACAGCTCGGAAAACCTCGCCACCTTTCTGGACGAGACGCATTGCGAACCTGCACTTCGCGCGCAACTTGCCGATCCGGACATGCAGATCGCGGTTATCGAAGAGGACGGGCGGCTGACCAGCTTCTGCAAGATCGTGCGCAACAGCAGCTTGCCCCGGCATACCACTGCCGAACGACCGATGGAGCTCAAGCAACTCTACACCGATCCAGACCTTATCGGCCGCGGCCATGGCGCGCGGCTGATGGACTGGGCGATTGCGCAGGCGCAGGCCTGGGGGGCCGACGAGATGCAACTCTCGGTCTATGCCCACAACCCCGATGCCCAGCGGTTCTACCGCCGATATGGCCTTGAAAAGGTGGCCGACATCGAATTCTGGGTCGGCGATCACTGCGATCCCGAGTTCATGTTCGCAGGGTCGCTTTAGAAGCCTTCCGGACAGGCGCTGGACACCCTATAGAGGGGGCATGTCCTCGATCCGTCCATGGCGCGATATCGCGCGTCGCAAGAGCCGCCAGATCATGGTCGGCACGGTCCCCGTTGGCGGCGATGCCCCGATCACCGTGCAGACGATGACGAACACGCTGACCTCCGATCCCGTCGCCACGATCAACCAGATCCGCCGCTGCGAGGACGCCGGCGCAGACATCATCCGCGTCTCGTGCCCGGACGTCGAAAGCACCGCAGCGCTCGGCAAGATCGTGAAGGCCGCGCGCATCCCGATCGTTGCGGACATCCACTTCCACTACAAGCGCGCGCTGGAAGCGGCAGATGCGGGTGCGGCTTGCCTGCGCATCAATCCCGGCAACATCGGCAGCAATGACCGGGTCGCAGAAGTGGTCCGTGCCGCCAAGGCCAATGGCTGCGCCATCCGCATCGGCGTCAATGCTGGCAGCCTGGAGCGCGACCTGCTTGAGAAGTATGGCGAGCCATGCCCCGAAGCGCTGGTTGAATCTGCGCTCGATCACATCAAGCTGCTGCAGGATCACGATTTCCACGAGTACAAGGTCGCCGTGAAGGCCTCCGACGTGTTCCTCGCCGTCGCTGCCTACATGGGTCTTGCCGAAGCAGTCGATTGCCCGCTGCACTTGGGCATAACCGAAGCCGGTGGCCTGATCGGCGGTACTGTGAAATCCTCCATCGGCATCGGCAACCTTCTCTGGGCCGGCATCGGTGACACCCTGCGCGTCTCGCTTTCGGCCGAACCGGAAGAGGAAGTGCGCGTCGGCTTCGAAATCCTCAAGTCGCTTGGCCTGCGAACCCGCGGCGTCCGCGTCGTGTCATGCCCGTCCTGCGCACGGCAGGGCTTTGACGTGATCCGCACGGTGGAAGCCCTCGAAAGCCGCCTGAGCCATATCAAGACCCCGCTTTCGCTCTCGGTCCTCGGCTGCGTCGTCAACGGCCCCGGCGAAGCGCGCGAGACCGACATCGGCCTCACCGGCGGTGGCAATGGCAAGCACATGGTCTATCTCTCGGGCGTGACCGACCACACCGTGCAGTCCGAGGACATGCTGGAACACATCGTCGCGCTGGTCGAAGCCAAGGCAGCAGAGATCGAAGCGGCGACCAGCGATGCAGGGAACGTGACCGAAGCGGCGGAGTGATCCATCAGCCCCCGGTCGCGGGCTTGTAGATGTCGATGTAGTCGGTCAGCCCGTCGCACCATTCGAACGTGCGCAGGCGCCAGTAGGGGCGGTTCTGGGTCACGGCGAAGCGCCAGTCGTTACGCGTTGCATCGCACTTGCGACCGGGATCGGGCGTGTCCGTGATCCGGATGGTGCCCGAGAAGATGAAGTAATCTGCTCCCACTTCCGTGACACGGCCATCCAGCCAGAGGCGGCCGGGACCAGCTGCCGAAGCCTGGCTGGCCGTAAGCCTGATCAACCCGGCATCGTTGCGCGCATTGGCAGTGCCGCGCGTGTTCCAGTCTATCCATTGCAGGGTGACACCTGCATTCTGGAGCAACTTATCGGCTGCCGTACGATCGAGAATGCGCGTGGTGACCGCCTCTTGTCGAGGCGTCTGCGCAGGGTGTGGAGCACTCTCGGGCCGCGTTCCTCCACCGTCTGTCGTACACCCGGCAAGTGCCAGGAGCAGGGGGAGTGGGGCAAGTGCAGCGCGGATCATGGTCGTCATGTCTTTTGCAATCCTGCGGGGCTGGCAAGGTTCCGCATGAATCGCTAGGCCGAAGCCATGACCATCTCGATCCGCGCGGCGTCCGCTGCTGACATATCCCTGATTGCCGAACTCATCCGCGCTTTGGCCGAATACGAAAAGCTGGCCCACGAAGTGCGTTTCGATGAGGCAGTGCTCGAAGCAAAGCTCTTCGGCCCCCGTCCCTACGCCGAAGTGATCATCGGCGAAATTGATGGAAAGGCGCAGGGCTTTGCCCTGTTCTTCCACAACTTCTCTACTTTCGAAGGCAAGCCGGGGATCTATCTCGAGGACCTGTTTGTAAAGCCTGAAGCGCGTGGCTCCGGCCTTGGCAAGGCGTTGCTCTCGCATCTCGCCGCGCTGGCGGTGGAGCGTGACTGCGCGCGGCTGGAATGGTCGGTGCTTGACTGGAACGAGCCTGCCATCGGCTTCTACAGGTCGCTCGGCGCAAGGTTCATGGACGAATGGACGGTCATGCGGGTCGATGGACCTGCTTTGCAGCAGCTTGGCGCGAATGCTGGAAATTCGGTCGAAAACGCATAGAATGGCGGTCGTTCACGCCCGATACGGGGGCGGCGTGGTACGGGACTTGGCATGACACATCGAGTCGACAGGCGAACGATACTGGCAGGCGCAGCGGCAAGCGCCGCCGCAGCCGTGATTCCGCCGCGCGTGGCGGCCGCCACCTATTATCCGAACGAACAGCACCGCGAAGTCCTGCGGATCGCCGCCGAGCAGGTCGAGAAGCACCGCGCCTCGCTGTGGCGGACGGACATCGTCGGCATTGCCGACTTTGCCCTGCCATCATCGCTGCCGCGCTTCCATTTCGCCAATCTCGACCGGGGCGAAGTCCGCTCGTTCCTCGTGGCGCACGGACGCGGCTCTGACCCGGAGCATGACGGCTTTCTCAAGACGTTCTCGAACGACGTCGGCAGCCTTGCCACCTCGCGCGGGGCCTATGTCAGCTACGAATGGTACAAGGGCAAGTACGGCACCTCGATCCGGCTCGGCGGTTTGAGCCCGGAAAACTCGAACGTGCTCGACCGTGCGATCGTGCTGCATCCTGCATGGTACGCCAATCCCGACATGCTCGAGAAGTGGGGCAAGCTCGGCCGATCGGACGGCTGCTTCGCGATGAGCGAGGCGGACTTCAACGAGGCACTGTGGCACCTCTCCGGCGGGCGCCTGATCTACGCGGACAGGCTAGGGCTGGGCTGAGGCCGGGGCTGGCGCCGCCCCTTCGTCCGGCTCGTCAGGTGCCAGCGAAAACAGCGATCACACTTGTAGGCATGCAGTACGAGGCCGCTCTTTCGTGCGGCCTCGACGGCATCTTCAACGGTGTCATAGCGCGCCTTGCGCTGGCAGACGCTGAGCCTTGTTCTCATCTCGTCCGCATCAAAGCGGATTATCGAGCTTGATCACCGCTTCGTTGCTCTTGCGCTGCGTCGTGTGCTGCTGGCGCGGCTGCGCGAAGCTGGCCAGCACCGGCGCGTCGCGGCTGTAGATGTCAGGGAACGAGCGCAGCATGCCGGTCACGTCACGTGCGACGGTGAAATAGGTGAGATAGACCGGGAAGGTCTTGGTCATCGGCACCTTGGTATAGGTCTTTGACGAGTGGGCGAGAACTGCATCGTCCGGCGACATCCCTGCACCGAGAATCGCCATGGTCATCGCCAGCTCGGTCGCCCGCTCCACGCGCACGCAGCCGTGGCTCAGCGCACGGGCGGGCAGGTTGAACAGGTTGCGGTTGGGCGTGTCGTGCAGGAAGATCGCATGCTCGTTGGGCATGTCGAGCTTCATGCGGCCTAGCGAATTGCCGTCGCCCGGCTGCTGCACGACATAGATCGTGCCATCGCCCGCCTTGGTGACCTTGTAGCCCTCGCGCTCGGCCTGCCTGGGGTTGTTGACCAGCCGCGCGCCCAGGCCTTCGCCCACCACGATCGACTGCGGCACCGTCCAGGTCGGGTTGAAGATCACGCCTTCGACCGTCTCGGCCAGCTGGGGCGTTGCCGTCTTGCCGGGCTTGCCGACAATGACCTTGTATGTGCTGATGATCTTGTTGCGCACGGTCAGGCGCAGGATCTGTTCGGGCACGTTGGTCAGAAGATACTGCGTGCCAAGATCACGCGCGAGCCAGCGCCAACGGTCCATGTTGGCCCGAATCAGGGCGGCCTGCTTCTGCGTCTGCGCCTTGGGAAGCGCAGCCTTCAGCGCGGCGTAATCGGGCACGGTGGGCAGGAGCGCCATCAGCGCGCCCTTCACGTCATGCTTCTCAAGCGCTTCGGCGAGGATCAGCGAGGTCGGGTTGACGTCCTGATCGGGATCGACCGCGAACCATTGCACGCGCGCAGTCATCGGCGTGCGCCCGTCGCGCAGGTCTTCGGCCAGCCAGGTAAATACGCGCGTCGCAGTATCGTCCAGTTCAGGCCCTTCCCCCTTGACGATTGCGGCCGAGAGCAATTCCGGCTGGTAGTCCTTGGGAAACAAGCCTTCAGCGCCAATGCCCTTGATCGCCGCCAGCAGAGCCTGGGCGTCTGACTGGGTCCAGTGGGGTGCCGCAACCGGCACGGTGGCCTGAACTGTTCCGGCTTGTGCTGCCGCAGGTGCATTGACCTCGGGCGCGGGCACAGGAGCCGGCTTCGCCTGCTTCGTGAGATCGACCGGCCCTTGTGAAGGCACGGCCTGCGCGGCTGCTGCCTGCGCAGCAAGCGGCTGGCTTGCAATGGAAAGCGCCACGAATGCCACGCCCAGCTTGCCGGAAAGGCCGGCCCCGTTCATCCCACGCTTCACGCTTTGCATTTCCCTGTTCACTCGCACAACTCGATCACAAGACCCGAAAGATGTGACTTTCCACGTCCTGCCTCAAGCCCCACTGACTATCAACCCGTACCGATATCGCGGATCGGGCCTGTCTGAAGCCTGAATCATTGCGACATCGCACAACATGGTTTCATCCTGAAACCGGTTTGCCTATGGCACCTTGATGAACGACAAGCGGTTTCCCCTGTTCCCGGTGCTGGCCGCAATGCTGGGCCTTTCACTTTTCTCGGTAATGGACGGGGTAATGAAAGCTGCATCGCTTGCCGTGGGCGCCTATGCCGCGATGTGCTGGCGCGGGCTTGCGGGCACAGCGATCATGGCGCCGCTATGGTTGTGGCGCGGACAGGGCTGGCCATCGCCAGAGGTGCTGAAAGTCCATGTGCTGCGAGGCGTGGTCGCCACGGTCATGGCCGTGCTGTTTTTCTATGCGCTGATCCGCCTGCCGCTGGCCGAAGGCATTGCCCTGTCGTTCATCGCACCTCTGATCGCGATCTACCTTGCTGCCCTGACATTGGGAGAAAAGGTGCGTCCCGCCGCGATCGGAGGGTCGGTCATCGCATTGGCAGGCGTGGCAGTGATTGCGGGCGGCAAGTTCAATGGCCCATCCGATATCGAAGCTGTCAAAGGTCTGGCCGCCATTCTGGTGTCGGCCGTTCTGTACGCTTGGAACCTCGTGCTGCAACGCAAGCAGGCTCTTGTCGCAAGGCCCGAGGAAGTCGCCTTCTTCCAGACACTCGTGCAATTTCTCTTTCTCGCCGTGGGGGCCTGGTGGTTCGCACCTTGGCCAGATGCCGATGTCTGGGGACTGATCGGGATTTCCGCGGTCCTGTCCACGGCTTCACTGATGCTGATGAGCTGGGCCTATGGCCGTGCCGAAACGCAGGTTCTCGCGCCACTGGAATACACCGCCTTTCTCTGGGCGGCGCTGGTCGGGTGGCTGCTCTTCGCAGAGCCGGTCACGCTGCCCATGCTCGTCGGCGTGACCCTGATCGTAGCCGGCTGCATTTACGCAACCCGATCCGTTAGAAATACAGCCTGAGCGTCAGTTTTTGCAATTGCGAAGCATTAAATGCCAATAGCGGCAAATTCGGCGCTTACTGGCGAAAAATGCGGCCCTCCCGCCCTTGACGCGTCCGCGCTTTGCGCGCATCGCCCTCTCGCTTTCAGGCCGTAACTCGCCGCGCCGCCACGGGCCTTTGGTCCAAGAGCGATTCCCCGCGTGGCACCGTACAGCAACGGCCGCGACAGGAGGGAAGACGCACAGCCATGACCCAGGTCGGACAGGATACGCTCGGCACCCGCAGCACGATGAACGTGGGCGGCAAGGAGTTCGCCTACTATTCGCTCAACAAGGCCGCCGCCAAGTTTGGCGACATCTCGCGCCTGCCCTTCTCGATGAAGGTGCTGCTCGAGAACCTCCTGCGCTTCGAAGATGGCGGCTTCACCGTCTCGACCGACGACGTCAAGGCCGTGGTCGACTGGCAGAAGAACCCCACCGAATCGAATAACGAGATCCAGTACCGCCCGGCGCGCGTTCTGCTGCAGGACTTCACCGGCGTGCCCTGCGTGGTCGACCTTGCCGCGATGCGCGATGCCATCGCCACGCTCGGCGGTGACACCAGCAAGATCAACCCGCTGGTGCCGGTCAACCTCGTGATCGACCACTCGGTCATGGTCGACGAGTTCGGCCATCCCAAGGCCTTCGAGCAGAACATGGAGATCGAGTACGAGCGCAACATGGAGCGCTACGACTTCCTCAAGTGGGGTTCGAAGAGCCTCAACAACTTCTACGCCGTGCCCCCCGGCACCGGCATCTGCCACCAGGTCAATCTCGAGAACATCGCACAGACGGTGTGGACGTCCGCCGACCAGAACGGCGTGACCGTCGCCTATCCTGACACCTGCGTCGGCACCGACAGCCACACCACCATGGTCAATGGCCTTGGCGTGCTCGGCTGGGGCGTCGGCGGGATCGAAGCCGAAGCGGCCATGCTCGGCCAGCCCGTCTCGATGCTGATCCCCGAAGTCGTCGGCTTCAAGTTCACCGGCGAGCTCAAGGAAGGCGTCACCGCCACCGACCTCGTGCTGACCTGCACCAACCTGCTGCGCAAGCACGGCGTTGTCGGCCGCTTCGTCGAATACTTCGGCCCCGGCCTTGCCGCGCTCAGCCTTGCTGACCGTGCGACTCTCGCCAACATGGCCCCCGAATACGGCGCCACCTGCGGCTTCTTCGGCATCGACGAAAAGACCCTCGATTACCTGCGCCTTACGGGCCGCGAGGAAGCGCAGATCGCGCTCGTCGAAGCCTATGCCAAGGAGCAGGGCTTCTGGATCGATCCGTCGATCGAACCGATCTTCTCCTCGACTCTCGAACTCGATCTGTCGACCGTGGTGCCCTCGCTCGCTGGCCCCAAGCGTCCGCAGGATCGCGTCTCGCTTCCCGAAGTCGACGACGTGTTCAACGCCGACATGGCCAACACCTACAAGAAGGCGCAGCAGCGCGTTCCGGTGGCGGGCACCGACTACGACATCGGCGACGGTGACGTGACTATCGCGGCGATCACCTCGTGCACCAACACCTCGAACCCCGGCGTGCTGGTAGCGGCTGGCCTCGTCGCCAAGAAGGCCAACGAGCTGGGCCTCAAGCCCAAGCCCTGGGTCAAGACGTCGCTGGCCCCCGGAAGCCAAGTGGTCACCGACTACCTCGTCCGCGCAGGCCTGCAGGAGCACCTCGACGCGGTCGGCTTCAACCTCGTCGGCTATGGCTGCACCACCTGCATCGGCAACTCGGGCCCGCTGTCCGAACCGATCAGCAAGGCGATCAACGACAACGGCCTCGTCGCCGCCGCAGTGATCTCGGGCAACCGCAACTTCGAAGGCCGCGTCTCGCCTGACGTGCGCGCGAACTTCCTTGCCTCGCCGCCGCTGGTCGTAGCCTATGCGCTCAAGGGCACGGTGATCGAAGACTTCACCACCACCCCGATCGGCAAGAGCAAGGACGGCGCAGACGTATACCTCAAGGACATCTGGCCCTCGAACAGCGAAGTCGCCTCGACGATGGCTGGCTGCATGGATCGCGCGATGTTCCAGGCCCGCTATGCCGACGTCTACAAGGGCGATGCGCATTGGCAGGCGATCAACGTCACCGGTTCGGAAACCTACCAGTGGCGCGCCGGGTCGACCTATGTCGCCAACCCGCCGTACTTCGAAGGCATGTCGATGACGCCGGCTCCGGTCAGCGACATCATCGAGGCCAAGCCCCTGCTGATCCTCGGCGATTCGATCACCACCGACCACATCTCGCCGGCCGGCTCGATCAAGGCCGACAGCCCGGCAGGCAAGTGGCTGATGGAGCACCAGGTCTCGAAGGCAGACTTCAACTCCTACGGTGCGCGCCGTGGCCACCACGACGTGATGATGCGCGGCACTTTCGCCAACATCCGCATCAAGAACGAAATGGTCCCCGGCATCGAAGGCGGCTTCTCGCGCTATGGCGATGAAGTCGGCTCGGTCTACGACGTTGCCATGAAGCACAAGGCCGACGGCGTTTCGACGGTCGTGATCGCGGGCAAGGAATACGGCACCGGTTCCAGCCGCGACTGGGCGGCCAAGGGCACCAACCTGCTCGGCGTCCGCGCCGTGATCGTCGAAAGCTTCGAGCGCATCCACCGCTCGAACCTCGTCGGCATGGGCGTGCTGCCGCTGCAGTTCAAGGAAGGTCAGAACCGCACCTCGCTGGCGCTCTCGGGCGACGACACTTTCACGATCAAGGGCGTTGCCAACCTGCAGCCGCGCCAGGACGTGGAAGTGGAAGTCACCCGCAAGGACGGCACCAAGCTGACCTTCACGGCGCTGTGCCGCATCGATACCGCCAACGAAGTCGAGTACTTCATGAATGGCGGCATCCTGCACTACGTGCTGCGGAAGCTCGCTTCGTAAGAGGCGGCTTCAAGCCAGACAGAAAGGGCGCGGGGACTTCGGTCCTCGCGCCCTTTTCCTTTTGCCCTCAGGAGACGCTCAGATGCCTGCGCCGCATCCTTTGCATTCCGGGTCACGCGCAATACGCATCGTGCGCAGGGAAGGCTTCAGGCCGTCAAATACGTGCAGTTGCCCCCACTGGGGATCGCCTAGCGTCGAGACGCCTTCCAGCAGCACCCGCATCGCCGCCATAGCACCGAACGCGCCGACCATGCCGACCATCGCCCCCAGCACGCCAAGATCGGCGCAGGTATCGCAATCCTCGGCGTCGAAAGCATCGCCCACGAAGCAGCGATAGCAGGCGTGGTTTTCACGATGCCCGGCAAAGTTCGCCACCTGTCCCTGAAACCGCCCCAGCGCCGCGCTGGTCAGCGGCACGCCCGCCTTTACGCAGGCATCCGAGACGGCAAGACGCGTGGCGAAGTTGTCGCAGCCATCGAGTACCACGTCTGCCCCTGAAATCAGGTCAGCAGCATTGTCGCCCGTGATGCGGGTGACATGTGCGTTGACGGTCAGGGCAGAATCAAACGCCGCCACCCAGGCAGCCGCTGCCTCAGCCTTCGGCGTGCCGATGTCAGCCCCCGTGTAGATCGTCTGGCGCTGCAGATTGCTCGCCTCGACCACATCGTCATCGATCAGCGTAAGGCGGCCCACGCCTGCCCCGGCGAGATACTGCAAGGCGGGCGAACCGATGCCGCCCATGCCGATCAGCACCACGTGCGACGCCGCAAGCCGCGCCTGCCCCATCGCGCCCACTTCGGGCAGGACGATATGGCGGGCGAAGCGGTCTAGGCGGTCTGGCGTCATGCGACGCAGTTAGGGAAGAAAGGGAGGAAATGCGAGGGTCATCACCCTCGCGCTCCCGGGAATTGGTGCTTGGTTGCCCACATGCGCCCCGGCGAAGCCGGAAAGATCAAGCCGCTTCGCGGATCTGGCAATACACATCGAGCCTGCGCCAACTCATGGGAGCGCGAGGGTGATGACCCTCGCATTGCCCTTTGTCTTAGTCCTCCAGCTGCCGCAGCAGCGTCCGCACATCGCCATCCATGTCGGCATCGCGGGTGCGCAGTTCCTCGATCAGACGCACTGCGTGGATCACCGTCGAATGATCGCGCCCACCGAACTTTCTCCCGATCTCGGGGTAAGAGCGGGGGGTGAGCACCTTGGCCAAGTACATCGCCACCTGACGCGGGCGCACCACGGCACGAGCGCGGCGCTTGGACGCCATTTCGGTGCGGTCGACGCGGTAGAACTGGCAGACCGTGCGCTGGATCTCGTCGATGGTGATGCGGCGGCGGTTGGCCGAGAGGATGTCGGTCAGCTGCTCTTCGGCCAACTGCAGCGACACCGGCTGGCCGGTGAGCTGCGCATAGGCGATCAGCTTGTTAAGACCGCCGACGAGCTCGCGCACATTGCGGTTGATGGTGCGAGCAAGGAACTCGATCACGTCCGATGGCACCTGGGTGTTGCCGAAGCGGCCCAGACGATGTTCGAGGATCTTGCGGCGCAGTTCGATGTCGGCAGGCTGGATGTCCGCCACAAGGCCCATCGACAGACGCGAGAGCAGCCGCTGCTCGACGCCATCGAGCGCCTGCGGGGCACGGTCGGCGGCGACGACGAGGCGCTTTCCGGCGCTCATCAGCGCGTCGATCGTGTGGAGGAACTCCTCCTGCGTGCTCGCCTTGCCGATGATGAACTGGATGTCATCGACCAGCAGCATGTCGAAGCCGCGCAGGCGCGCCTTGAACTCGATCATCTCGTTCGACCGCATGGCCTGCACGAATTCGATCATGAACCGCTCGGCCGAGCAATAAAAGATGCGCGCGCCCGGCTTGTTGGCGGCAAAGGCATGGCCGATGGCGTGGAGCAGGTGTGTCTTGCCCTGCCCGGTCGAGCCCTTGAGGTAGAGCGGCGAGAACTGCGGGGTCTCGATCGCTGCCATGCGCTGCGCGGCGTTGACCGCCAGCACGTTGGCCGAACCCGAAACGAACTCGGCGAAGGTCAGCGAAGGATCGAGGCCAGAAAGCGCCGAATCGATCATTGCCGGGGCGGAATTCATGTGGGTGGGCACGCGGGCCTGAACTGGCGCTTCCCCGCCGATGCGCAGCTCGGGCATGGAGCGGCGGCGCGGGTGGACGGTGATGCGCACCTGGCGCACTTCCGAACGGGCGATCTTCCAGGCAAGGCTCAGCCGGTCAGCGAAGCGGTCCGCCACCCAGTTCGCCGAGAACTCGGTCGGCAGGAACAGGTCCAGCGTTCCGGTTTCCTTGCAGAAGGAGCCGAGCTGGATCGGCTTGATCCACTGCGCGTGCAATTGCGGGCCGAGATCCTTCTTCAGCCCCTGGCTGATGTCGGCCCAGTCTGCTGCAAGATCCAGCGCTTCCTGGTCCTCGATCATCGTGCTGTCTTTTCCCTTCCTGCCCACTGTAGTCCGCTCGTTGCCGATCCGGTCGGCTTGGGCCACGGCCGCCACATCGTGGCTGCCGGCCCCCCCTGCGAAATCATCAATCTTCACGCGTCGCTGCCCCGACTTCCCTGCCCGCACGCTGTCGGGCACGCAGGCACAATTCACCTGCCGCCCCGCCACGCACATGCGCGACAGACCCCGTTCGAAAAAATTTCCTGTGACGCCGATAGGCAGTGATTCCCGCCCCCGGTTCGCATTGTCTATTGGGGTTGGGGGGCATCACGCAAGCGGGGCGAGCGCAAAAAAACTGAAATAAATGCCCTTGACTCGCCTTAACCCGCAGATATGCGTCAAGTCACTGAAAAATAACGAAATTTACTTATGCAGTGGGTTTGAACCAAGCGAATCGCGTAGTTTCCGTGACTTGTTGCGACTGCACACTGTAACAATGCACAGCCGCATGCATGACACGTCGCAGAAACGAAAACGGCCGACGGGAAACCCGTCGGCCATGTTCCGTTTCTGTGCCCGAATCTGCGGGATATCCCTTAGGCCCAAAGAGGCAAAAGAGAATCACGCACAGGTCCGAATCTCCCGTCCCGACCTCCGGTCAGGCAGGAGCAGCCGAATCAGAGCGCGGCGACGCGCTTCGACAGGCGGGACATCTTGCGGGCAACGGTGTTCTTGTGGAGCACGCCACGGGCAACGCCACGAGCCAGTTCAGGCTGGGCTTCCTTCAGCGCCGCAGCAGCAGCCGTCTTGTCGCCACCAGCAAGCGCCGATTCGACCTTCTTGACGAAGGTGCGGATGCGCGAGAGGCGGTTGCCGTTGATTTCGGCGCGACGATCATTGCGACGGATACGCTTGCGGGCTTGCGGCGTGTTGGCCATGGTTTTCCTGTTTCTCGTGCCTTAGCGGGCGCACGGGGCGGCCGCATGAATTCTCGTGGGATGACGGGATATCCCGCCGGAAAGCGCGCCCCTTAACCGTGAGCGCCCGAATCGTCAACAGATTCGGCGCATCTCCACGCGCAGCCCGTCGCGCGGCTTGGGGATCGGCCATGCCTGCCACGAAGGCTCGGCTCCCGGCTGCATCCGCACCTCGAAGCGGGTGAGGATATGGTTGGCGAGCAGCTTGACCTGCATATAGGCAAAGTGGAGCCCGAGGCACATGTGCGCTCCGCCGCCGAACGGCGCCCAGGCATACTTGTGCCGTGAAGCGACCTTGTCGGGCGTGAAGCGCATGGGATCGAACACCTCGGGCGAATCCCAGTGCGCCGGATCGGCATGGACGGCGGCCGGGCTGATGCCGACCGGCGTGCCGGCCGGGATGCGGAAGCCGCCGAACTCGAACTCGCGCAAGGCCCGGCGCGGCATGTTGGGCACGGGCGGCATGAAGCGCAGCGCTTCTTTGAACGCCATTTCGGTCAGTTCCATCCGGCCGAGGTCTTCATAGGCCAGAGGCAGGCCATCTCCGCCGGTCACTGCCCGCGCCTCAGCCCTGAGGCGATCCTGCCATTCGGGGTTCTTCGCCAGTTGCCAGAACAGCACCGTGGCGGAAGACGTGATCGTGTCGTGCGCGGCCATCATCAGGAAGATCATGTGATCGACCACGACGTCCTCGGGCAGCAGCGATCCATCGTCCCGCGTGGCGAGCGCGAACTGGCTGAACATGTCCTGCCCCGGATTGGCCCGCCGCTCGCGCACCAGCCGCCCGAAGTATTCGACCATCAGGCGCCGCCCGGCAACGCCCCTGCCCATCTTGGTGAACGGCAGCGGCTTGCGCACCACGCCGACCGAGGCCTGGACCATGTCGACGAAAGCCTTGTTCAGCCGGTCGGCTTCCGGCCCGAGCGGCAGGCCGAGGAAGCTCGACGCCGCCGTGTCCAGCGTCAGCGCCTTGATCGCGTCATAGAAGCGCATCCTGCCGCCCCAGTTCTCCATCGCCGAGGCAATGCCGCTGTTGAGCACGCCGCAATAGGCGCGCATCGGCTCCGGCTTGAACGCGATCGACAGTGCCCGGCGGTCCACCCGGTGCGCCTCGAAATCCATCAGCATCAGCCCGCGCGGGAAAAGCAGGTTGAGCACCGGTCCCCAGCCCTGCTCGTTGGAGAACAGCTTGTCGCGGTCGAACAGCACCAGTTCGTTGGCATCCGCCCCGATCAGGTTGACTCCGCGCCGTCCGAAGCTGCGCGTGCGGAACACCGGGCCGTAAGTATCGACCATGCGCTTTTGAAAGCCCAGGGGGTCGGCCAGCTGCATCAGCGTCGTGCCGAGCACTGGCCAGCCGTCCTCGCCCGGAATGTGATCGAGCTTGTGATCGCCGCCCAGCCGCACCCAGTGCGGATTGGCGCGCTCTGTATGAAGGTTCGCAGCAACGTCAGGCGCGAGGCTGGCCATGCTATCTCCCGGTATTGTGGTTTAACCGGTTAATTAACATGGCTGTCAGCAGCAGCCAAGCGGGTTCTTCAGATCCAGCCCGAAAGCTCGCGCCGCGCCAGCGTCTCGAGCAGGCCCATGCCTTCGGCCCCGGCATTGAGGCATTCGAGCGCGGCAAAGTGCGTGCCGCCGGCCGCCTCGAAATCCTCCTTGCCCCTGATCGCCAGTTCCTCGAGCGTTTCGAGGCAGTCGGCCGAGAAGCCCGGCGCGGCAATGACCACGCGCTTCGTGCCCTTGCCTGCTTCTTCGACCAGAACGGTATCGGTCGCAGGCTCCAGCCACTTGGCCCGCCCGAAGCGCGACTGGAACGTCGTCACCAGCCGCAGGTCGGGATGGCTCTGTGCAAAGCGTTCGGCCAGCAGGCGCGAGGTCTTGCGGCAGTGGCAATGATAGGGATCGCCCAGGAACAGTGTGCGTTCGGGCATGCCGTGGTAGCTCAGCATCAGCACTTCGGGCGCAAAGTCGAGCGCGGCGATCTGCCGTGTCATGTCGGCATGGAGCGCGCCGATATAGGCCGGATCATCGTGATAGGGCGGCAACGTGCGTAGCGCGGGCAGGCGGCGACGCGCCTTGATCCAGTCGGCCACGGCATCGAGCGCCGAGGCGGTCGTCGCGCCCGAATAGTGCGGATAGAGCGGCGCCACGAGGATGCGCTCGCACCCCTCTGCCAGCAGCGCATCTAGCTCCTTTTCCATCGAGGGCGACTGGTAGCGCATGGCGTGGCGCACGATCGCGGCATCACCCAGCCGCGCCTGCAGCGCGCGGGCCTGCGCCTTGGTGATCGCGGCCAGCGGCGAGCCGTCCTCGCTCCACACCTGGCTGTAGGCATGGGCAGACTTCTTGGGCCGGGTGTTGAGAATGATGCCGCGCAGGATCGGCTGCCAGATCAGCTTCGGGATTTCGACAACGCGCGGGTCCGAAAGGAACTCCTTGAGGTAGCGCTTCACCGCGTTCACATCGGGCGCATCAGGCGTTCCGAGGTTGACGACAAGCACGCCGACTTTGCCGGTAAGCACAACAGGATGGTCGGCTGGGCGTTCCATTAGGGTCCTTAAATGAGGGCTCAGAGGCCTTCGGAAATCAGCGGCAGGCGGCGGAAGCGCACGCCCGTGGCAGAGAACAGGGCATTGGCGATGGCAGGGGCCACCGCAACCATGCCCAGTTCGCCGGGGTCGAACGGGTCTTCGTTGCTGTCGGCAAAGGCAATATCAACCTTCGGGCAATCGGCAAGCAGGGGAAGACCCAATTGCGAGAGCCTGCCCGCAAGGGGGCGCCCCTTGGCATAGCCGCTGGCCCCGCCCACAGCATGGGCTAGCCCGAACATCAGCCCGCCTTCGATCTGCTGGCGGGCGATGTCGATGTTCACGATGCGGCCGATGTCGACGTAGGCGCTCAGCCGCTCGACCCGCACCACGCCCGCCTCGCTACGTGCCGTGGCGACGACCGCGATCAGTCCTTTCGTCACCCTGCCGCCACCAAGGGCGAGCTCCATCTGGTGGCAGGCAATCCCCTGCCCCGAAGCCTCGATCCCGCCGCCCCACTGCGCCAGACGGCCCGCGCCTTGCAGGCATGCCACCAGTCGTGGCTCGCCCTCCAGCATGCCGACGCGGAACGACAGCGGCTCCTTGCCCGCCGCATGGGCGAGCTCGTCGACAAAGCTTTCGGTGAAGAACGCGGTATAGCCATGGGCCTGCCCGCGAAACCGCGCGGTCGGCTGACGCAGCGCCAGCGGCACCTGCTCCACCGCCTTTTCCGGAATGCGATAGAGCGGCATCGCGCCTTCGCATGCCATGGGATCGGCCTGATCCTGCAGATCGAGCGCATCCGTCACGCCCCAACCGTCGAGCAACCGCGCGCCGGACTCGAACGCGGTCGCAGGAACGGCCAGCCGCGCCCGCCAGCCGAGCACGCGTGTCTTGTCCGGGCTCAGCGCACCATCCAGCTGGGCCGAAACCGGCGTGCGGGGAATGCCGGCCAGCGCTTCCTGCCAGCGCGACCATGTCAGTTGCACCGGCTTGCCGATGACCTTGCAGATCGCTGCCACTTCGGCCGCGATCCGCACATCGAGCCGCGCATCGAAGCTGCCGCCTGCGTGCATCGGATAGACGATCACGTCACGCCGCGAGAGCCCCGCCGCCCGCGCCGCTGCGCGCCGTGCCCGCTCCGGTGCCTGCGTCGCGATCCACAGTTCGAGCAGCCCATGACGCAGCCGCGCCGTGGCGCTCGCCGTTTCCAGCGGGGCGTGGAAGGCAGGCTCGACATCGTAGCGCGCGGTCAGCGAAGGCTTGGCGAGCAGCGCATCGGGATCGCCCTCGGCCAGCAATCGCTGCGGCTCGCCCTTGGTCAGCGCCTTGTCGAGCGCAACCAGCACCTTCTCGCTGTCGGCAATGGGCCCGTCCGCCTTGAAACGCGGCTCCATTGCCCGCACCGCCTTGTCCGCCGAATGCCAGTCGGTCGCCACGGCCGCCAGCCACCGCCTGGCATGGACCACGCCAACCAGCCCGCGCACGGAAGCCGCAGCCTGCTTGTCGTAGCTCGACAGCACGCTGGCCCCCTGCGGCCCGTGGGCAATCGCGGCGAAGACCATGTCGGGCAGGCGCACGTCGCCTGCAAACGTGAAGCTGCCATCGACCTTGGCGGGCAGATCGAGCCTTGGATGGCGTGGCGGTGCGCCTTCGGGAAATTGCCCGGGTTTCTCGCGCGGGGGCTCGGCCCGCAGGACCGGGACGGCAGGTGGATCGTAGTCCACCGCTGTATCAAGCAGCTCGGCAAAGGACAGGCGCTTGGGCCCATGCGTCACGAAGCTGTCCTTCGTCTCGCACTCTTCCCAGCCCACGCCCCACTTGTCGGCGGCGGCCTGCGCCATCATCGCCCGCAGCGCCGCGCCCGCTTCGCGCAAGGGTGCTTCGAAAGCGGCCAGCGCGGTGCCATCGGCGGTGATCATCAGCGGCCCGCGCTCGGCATGAAGCCGCGCCAGCATGCCTTCCGCATCGGCGCCGAGCGAGGCGAAAGCGGGCATCCACAGCGGCGCCCACTTTGCCGAAAGTACCGGGTCGGCATAGGCCGGGCTGATCGGCGCGGCTTCCACCGCCACCTTGCGCCAGTCCGCGCCTGCCTCATCCGCCACGATCTGCGCAACGAGCGTGGTGATCCCCTGCCCCATTTCGCAAAAGGGCACCGCCACGGTCAGGATACAGTCGGCTTTACCGGCTGCCCCACCCTTGACCCGACCGACCTTCAGGAAGGCATCGACGACATGCTCGTCCTTGCCCGCCTCGAGCGGCACGGGATAGCGGCGGGGGATCAGCGGGAAGGCGATGAGCAGCGCGCCGCCTACCCCTGCTCCCACCAGCATCCCTCGCCGGGTGAGGCGCATGGGCCTCAGCGCTTCCCGTCAAGCCAGGCGAGCACCGCCCGCGCGATCGAGAGGAATGCTTCGGCCTGCGGGGTATCGCCTGCGGCAGGCGGATTGCCCGCATCGCTCTCGCGCCGGATCGCCATGTCCAGCGGCACGCGGCCAAGGAACGGCAAGCCCATCGTCTTCGCCGCTGCTTCCGCCCCGCCCACGCCGAAGGGATCGCTCTCTTCACCGCAATGCGGGCAGATGTATCCCGCCATGTTCTCGACCATTCCGACGATCGGCACCTGGCCCTGTTCGAACAGGCCGATCGCCCGCGTCGCGTCCATCAGCGCCAGATCCTGGGGGGTGGAGACGATCACAGCGCCCGCAGGCTTGTGCTTCGACAGCATGGTCAGCTGCACGTCGCCGGTGCCGGGAGGCAGGTCGACGACGATGATCTCGGTGTCGCCCCAATGCGCGTCGATCAGCTGGCCCAGCGCATTGCCCGCCATCGGGCCGCGCCACGCAATTGCCTGCCCGGGCTGTACCAAGTGCCCCATCGACAGCATCGGCACGCCCCACGGGCTTTCGATCGGGATCATCTTGTTGCCCTCGGCCTCGGGCTTGCGGCCTTCGGTCAGGAGCAGGCGTGGTTGCGAGGGACCGTAGATGTCGGCATCGACCAGCCCGACCTTGCGCCCCAGCCGCGCCATGGCCACCGCGAGGTTGGCCGATAGCGTCGACTTGCCGACGCCGCCCTTGCCCGATCCCACCGCGATGATTACCCGCGCCTTGCGCTCGGCGGTCATGCCGATGCGCACTTCGGCAACGCCAGCCTTCCGCGCAGCATCGCGCAGTGCCATTTCCAGCTTGTCGCGGTCGAGCCGGTCCAGCCCGCCCACTTCCAGCACGATCGTCGCGGCCTCGCCTGCCTCGCTCTTCGAAAGCTTGACCGACTGCAGACGGTCACCCGCCACCGCATTCAGCGCCTCGCGCAGCGCCTGTTCTTCGATGCTCACGCCATTTCCCTGTTCCGCTCCGCCTTGGAGCCTTCTCCTGCCCCCTAGCAGATGAATTTTCGGGAATGGACACTGTTTTTCGCGCTCGGCGTTCCTATAACGAATGCATGACAGACTTGGGCGGATTGATCGCGCGTTTTGGCCGGGGCCTTTACATGACCGGAAAGAAAAGCCCCTGGGGCTCTGGCGGAGGCAACGATGTGCCGCCCGCTGCCGATGGCGAAGGTTCTCCGCCGCCCTCTTCGCCTCCTCCGCCTGCCGAAGGCCCGCGCAACCCCTGGCTCCCACCCCAATCGGGTGAGCCTGCCAAGGACCCTGCGCGCCGCGGACCCAACATCGAAGACCTGTTCCGCAACCGCAAGGGTGGTGGCGGTGGCGGCGGTGGCGGGCGCGGCCCCAACATGCCCCGCCTACCGCAGCGCCCCGATGGCAAGTCGTGGGCGCCGGTCGGCATCGCGCTGATCGCCGCAGTCTGGCTCGGCACTTCGATGGTCCACCTGATCACGCCGCAGGAAAAGGGCGTGGTCACCACGTTCGGCTCCTATTCGCGCACGCTCGACAGCGGCACCGCGCTGACCCTGCCCTGGCCGATCCAGTCGGTGAAGGTTGAAGACGTCACCTCGATCCGCCGCGAATCGATTCCCGAGGGCGATGGCGAGAAGCTGATGCTGACGGGCGACCAGAACCTCGTCGACCTCACCTACCTCGTCCGCTGGAACATCAAGGACTTGAAGCTTTACATGTTCCAGCTGGCCGATCCCGACCAGACCGTGCGCGAAGTGGCCGAAGCCGCGATGCGCCAGTCCATCGCCGAGGTGAACCTCAACGACGCGATGGGCTCTGGCCGTCAGCAGATCGAACAGAACGTGCGCGACCGGATGCAGCGCGTGCTCGACGCCTATCGCTCGGGCGTGCTGATCCAGGGCGTCGACATCAAGAAGACCGATCCGCCAGCCAAGGTCATCGACGCCTTCAAGGAAGTGCTTGCCGCCCAGCAGGACGCGCAGAGCGCCATCAACCGCGCCCAGGCACAGGCCCAGCAGCTGACCGCCGGAGCGCAAGGTGAAGCCGCCGCCTTCGACAAGGTCTACGAGCAGTACAAGCTCGCCCCGGAAGTGACCCGCCGCCGCATGTACTACGAAACCATGGAGCGCGTGCTGAGCAAGACCGACAAGGTGATCCTCGAAACGCCCAACACCCAGGCCTATCTGCCGCTGCCCGAAATGAAGCGCAGCCAGAAGACGCAGGAAGGGGGCCAGTAAGATGAGCGCCATGCAAACATTCTGGCAGGAACGCAAAGTCCCGATCGTCGCTGCGCTGATCGCGCTTGCCGCCGTGGCCAGCTGCCTCAAGGTGGTCGATGAAAAGACCCAGGCCGTGATCATCCGCCTCGGCCAGCCCGAACGCGTGGTCAACCGCTTCAAGCCCGATGCAGATTTCGGACAGACCGGCGCGGGTCTGGTCTGGCGCATCCCGTTCATGGAAAAGGTGGTCGAGGTCGACAAGCGCATCCTCGATCTCGACATGGAGCGTCAGCAGGTCCTTTCGGCCGACCAGCGACGCCTCGAGGTTGACGCCTTCGCCCGCTTCCGCATCATCGATCCGGTGCGCATGGTGCAGACCGCAGGGACGACCGAGCGCGTTGCCGAACAGCTTCAGCCGATCCTCAATTCGGCACTGCGCCAGGAACTGGGCAAGCGCACGTTCGGCTCGCTGCTGACGGCTGACCGCGGCCGCGCAATGGAGCAGATTCGCCAGGGCCTTGATCGCGAAGCGCGCGAATATGGCGCGCAGGTGATCGACGTGCGGATCAAGCGTGCCGACCTTCCCGAAGGCTCCCCGCTCGAATCGGCCTTCACCCGCATGGCCACTGCGCGCCTGCAGGAAGCCGCCACCATCCGGGCACAAGGCCAGAAGCAGGCGCAGATCGTCAGTGCGACGGCGCAGGCCGAGGCATCGAAAACCTATGCCGACGCCTTCAACAAGGATCCGGCGTTCTACGATTTCTACCGGGCCATGCGCAGCTACGACGCCGTGTTTGCAACCAAGGAATCCAGCACCTCGATCGTGCTCTCGCCCGACAACGAATACCTCCGCCAGTTCAAGGGCAAGTAAAGTCTAACCTGAACGATACGGAACATCGTCATTCAAAGTCCGTTCATCGCAAGACGCGTGAATCGACTGCGGCACAAGTCAGCCGCGCCGCATTCGGCGCTTGATAGAAAAAGAGGACCAGGCCACGTGCGATACGCTTATGGTGTGACTTCGGCGCTGCTGCTCGCAGGCAGCGCACTGACCCTGGTGACAGGCTTTCCCGCAGGCGCGCAAGTCGCGCAGAACGACCAGTCGGAGATGCGCAGCGTCGTCCCGCGCGCCGGTGCGCCGTCGAGCTTCGCCGATCTTACGCAGCAGCTCCAGCCTGCGGTGGTGAACATCTCCACCCGCCAGCGCGTGAAGGTGCAGAACAACAACCCCTTCGCCGGAACGCCGTTCGGCGATCTGTTCGGCGGCGGTCAGGGCGGCAGCCCGCAAACGCGCGAGGCGCAGTCGCTGGGCTCGGGCTTCATCATCTCTGCCGATGGCTATGTGGTCACGAACAACCACGTGATCACTGCCGACGGGCAGGGCGAGGTCGAATCGATCACCGTCACCACGCCTGATGGCACCGAATATCCTGCCAAGCTGATCGGCAAGGACGCGGCTTCGGACCTCGCGGTGCTCAAGATCAGCCGCCCGACGGCTTTCCCGTTCGTGAAGTTCGGCGATTCGCGGAAGGCGCGCGTGGGTGACTGGGTGATTGCCATCGGCAACCCCTTTGGCCTTGGCGGCACGGTCACGCAGGGGATCATCTCGGCGGTCTATCGCAACACCGGTTCGGGCTCGGCCTATGACCGCTATCTGCAGACCGACGCCTCGATCAACCGGGGCAACTCGGGCGGTCCGATGTTCGACATGGCGGGCAACGTCATCGGCATCAACAATGCGATCTTCTCGCCCACCGGCGGCTCGGTCGGCATCGGCTTTGCCATCCCGGCGGAAATCGCAGCGCCCATCGTCGACAAGCTGCGCGCAGGTCAGGCGATCGAGCGCGGCTATCTCGGCGTACGCATCCAGCCGCTGTCGGAAGACCTCGCTGCATCGCTCGGCTTGCCGAAGAACCGCGGCGAGTTCATCCAGGCGGTCGAGCCCGGACAGGCAGCGGCCAAGGCCGGCATGCAGGGGGGCGACGTCGTCGTGAAGGTCGATGGCAAGGAGGTCACGCCCGACCAGACCCTGTCGTTCATCGTCGCCAACACCACGCCGGGCAAGCGCATCCCGATCGAACTTATCCGCAATGGCCAGCGCCTCACGGTGCAGACCGTCGTCGGCAAGCGCCCGAGCGAGGAAGAGCTCGCCCAGCAGACCTTCGACCCCGATGCGCAGGACGACGACCAGTTCGGCCCCAATAGCAAGCCGCAACAGCAGCAGGGCCCCAGCGTCCTGCAAGGCTCGCTCGGCATCGCCGCCATCCCGCTGACCCCGCAGATCGCCCGCCAGCTCGGCGCAGGCGAAGATGCCAAGGGCGTGGTCATCACCGCTGTCGACGCTTCGTCCGATGCAGCGTCCAAGCTGCAGCGCGGCGACATCGTGCTATCGGCCAACTACATAAACGTGACCAGCATCGCTGATCTCGAAAAGATTGTACGGTCTGCCAAGACCGAGGGCCGCGAGGCCGTGCTTCTGCGCATCCAGCGCCGCGGCCAGCCGGTAGTATACATGCCGGTCCGCATCCGCTGATCAACACAAACGACGAAATAGAAGAGGGCCGCCCCATCAGTGGAGCGGCCTTTTTTTGTTGGGACGATCAAACCATCTTGAGCCGTCGCCCCGGCGCAGGCCGGGGTCCATAACCCCTCGCAAATCGCAACGTCTGCGTCTCAACGAAAGCCCATGGATCCCGGCCTGCGCCGGGATGACGAGCAAGTGGTAAGGTCACCATTCAGCAGAGCATCGGCAGAACGCCGACCAGAAAGCTCCATCGTCCACCCACCCCAAACCGTCACCCCGGCGTAGGCCGGGGACCACAACCTCTCTTATCACGCGGCGAATGCGTCTCAACGAGAGGCAATGGGTCCCGGAGTTTGCCGGGATGACGTGGTAGAAACAGCCTGTTCGATCAATAAGTCGACGGCGGATCGCTGGCCGGGAAGCTTTCGTCGGAGGCTTGGTCGATCTTGTCCCAGCGCTTGGGGTCGGACCGCATTCCTTCCACCCCGGCCGAGCGGACCTGCGAAAAGTTTCCGCCCGGCTCCTCCCCTTGCGCGAACGCGGCAGGGGCGTGTTCGGTCTTGTTCTTCTGCACCGCGCGATAGATCGCGTATCCGGCCGCACCAGCGACCGCCCATTGCAGCAGGCTCATGGTTCGTCTCCTCAATCGGAAGGCGTAATCGCCTCCCATCGAGCAGCCAACGAACGGACAGCCAAAAGGTTCAGGCCGTAAAAGATTCAGGGGTTGGTCGCAGGTCTCGTAGTGGTAGGCCTCGGACGCATCCCGGCAGCGGGAGGCACGGTTTCCGGATCGCGCCGACCGGTCGCCCGGTTGAGGAAATCGTCATTCGCGGCCTGCGGAACTTCCGGCGGCACGCCTTCGGGTGGAGCATCGGGATCAAACCCGTCGCCGTTGTCCGCCTGCCTGCGCGAAGGATCGACGAGATTGCCCTGCTCGTCGACGTAGAAGTAGTCGTCGGGATTGCCCTGCATCGCCTCTCCATCGGGCTCCAGCTGCCATTGCGGCAGCTTCAGCTCGGTGTCGAATTGCTCGACCGGGCGCTTGCGCGTGGCGACCTTCATGTAGGCGGCAAAGGCGCGCGCTGGGGCCGCACCGCCCTGCAGGCCGGGCACCGCCTTGGCATCGTCACGGCCCATCCACACGCCGGTGGTGATCCCGCTCGAAAAGCCGAGGAACCAGCCGTCCTTGTTGGAAGTCGTCGTACCGGTCTTGCCCGCCACCGGCCTCCCGATCTGCGCGGCGCGGCCCGTGCCGATATTTACCGCGGTCTGCATCAGGTCGGTCATCCCCGCCGCGACATAGGGCGGGACCAGCTGCTGCGCAGTGTCGGGCCGGTGCTTGTAAAGCACTTCGCCATCGGTCGTCGTCACCTTGCGGATGCCATAGGGCGTCACCGACATGCCCTTGGCCTGCACCGAGGCGAAGGCGCGCACCATGTCGATCACCCGCGCTTCGGATGATCCCAGCACCATCGAGGGCAGCGTGTTTATAGGCGTGGTGATGCCGAAGCGGCGTGCCATGTTGGCGACAGTGCCGAAGCCGACCTCGTTGCCGAGCTGCGCCGCCACGGTGTTCTTGGAATAGGCGAACGCGGTGCGCAGGTCGATTTCGCCAGCGTAGCGGTTGCCGTCGTTGCGTGGCGTCCAACCGTCGATCGTCACCGGCTCGTCGACGACGCGGTCATCGGGCGTGTACCCGGCTTCCAGCGCGGAGAGATAGACGAACAGCTTCCATGCCGAACCCGGCTGCCGCACGGCGTTGACCGCGCGGTTGTAATTCGAGGTCACGTAATCGGTGCCGCCCACCATCGCCAGCACCGCGCCATCGCGGTCGAGCGAGACCAATGCGCCTTGCGCGCCCTTGGGTGCAAAACCGGCAATCGCGCTGGTCGCTGCCTTCTGCGCGATCGGGTCGAGCGTGGTCCAGACCTCGATCGGCTTGTCGTTCTCGGGCAGGATCAGGTCGAGCTGCGGCAGGGCCCAGTCGGTGAAGTAGCGCGCCGAGTTCTGGCTGCCGCGATCCTCCACCATCTTCACGGCCTTGAGATCGACCGCCTGCGCTTCCTGCGCGGTCAGCACGCCTGAGTTCTGCATGGTCTGCAGAACTACGCCGGCACGGCCCACAGCGGCATCGGCATCGGCGGTCGGCGAATAGCGCGACGGCGCCTTTACCAGGCCAGCGATGATCGCGGCTTCGGGCAGGGTGATCTCCTCGCCCGAATGGCCGAAGAACTTGCGCGCGGCGCTGTCGATGCCATAGGCGCCGCCGCCGAAATAGACCTTGTTGAGATAGAGTTCGAGGATCTGGTCCTTCGAGAACTTCTGCTCCAGCGCCAGCGCCAGCACCCATTCGCGCGCTTTGCGACCGAACGTCTTGGTATTGTTGAGGAAGATGTTACGGGCGAGCTGCTGGGTGATCGTCGAGCCGCCCTGCTTCCACGTCCCGCTCTCCACGCGGACCATCAGCGATCGGGCAACGCCGATCGGATCGACGCCCCAATGGCTGCGATAGCGCCGGTCCTCGACCGAGATCATCGCATCCTTCATCACCTGCGGAATGCGCTCGTAGGGCACCCATTTGCCGTAGCTCGGGCCGAGCGTGACGATCTCCGATCCGTCAGCCGCACGCACGACGATCATCTGACCGGTCTGGCTCGACTTCAGTTCGCTGTAGCCGGGAAGCGAGCGCATGGTGACCGCCACCGCCACGGCCAGCGCAATCGTGCCGAGCAGCGCAAAGCCCGCACCCCACGCAAGGATGCGGCGAAACCACCGTCCCAGCGTGGAGCTGCCTTTGGGTTGCGGTTCGGACCTGCCGCCGTCGGGGCGGCGGGGAATGTCCCGTCTGGCCATCAGTCTTTTACCGCTTCCCTCATTCAGAGCCGGTCTGCGAGCAGCCCCGGCGCACTCCTGCGGCCCTCTGCATAGGCCAGTTGTAACGCAGGGTTAACCGCTAATTCGGCAAACGACCGTCAGGCTCCGCCCAAGCTCAGTCCTCGGGCGTGAAATCGAGCGAGGCGCTGTTCATGCAGTAGCGCAGGCCCGTAGGGTTGGGGCCATCAGGGAACACGTGGCCAAGATGCCCATCGCAACGCGCGCAACGCGCCTCGATGCGGACCATGCCGTGCGAGGTGTCGCGGTGCTCCTCGATCGCACCCGGTTCGACCGGCGCATAGAAGCTCGGCCAGCCCGATCCGCTGTCATACTTGGTGTCGGACTTGAACAGCGGCGCGCCGCAACCGGCACAGTGATATTCGCCGCTTGCCTTGTTCTTCTCGTAGGCGCCGGTGAAGGCGCGCTCGGTGCCGCCCTGGCGCAGCACGTGATACTGCTCGGGCGAGAGGCGCTCGCGCCATTCGGCATCGCTCAGGTTCATCTTGTCGGGCATCTGGGGATCTCCTTTGCCGCGAATATGGGGAGCCTGCACCCGTCGCTCAATAGTGCGACTTCTCGGCCGGCTTGGCGAGGTCGTAGCAATGGGCGATTTCGTAGCGGTCGACCTCGGCGGTGCCATCGGCAGCGGTGCCGCCCATCGCCGTGCGTGCTTCGGACAGCTTTCGGTCGGCATCGTCTCCCGTGCCTCCCGCCGCGATCAGCGCCTCGCGCTCGCGCGCAGCCAGCACCGAGGCGAGCGTCCTCAGATCCTGCGCCGCCGGGCTCATCCCCTCGCGGCCGTGGACTTCGTCATAGGCGATGCCGAAGATCGCGGCGCACTGGCTGAGGTTGGGCATGGCGAGCGGAGCGACCTTGGCATCGAGCCTGGCGACGCAGGGCTTTGCGAGGTCGGCCAGCGCCTTGTCCGGATCGGATGCTGTCTGCAGTGCGCGCACCTCCACAGCGATCAGTTCGCGAACCTGTTCGCGCGACAACTGCCCTTCCTTCATCGCCGCCTCACCCGAATCGGCAAAGAAGCGCTTGCCCCGCACGGCGAGTTGAGGCCATCCGGCCAGCATTTCGCCGCTGGATTGCTCAAGCGAGACAAGGGCAAAGGCCGCAGAACAGCGCAAGTCCTCATGGGTCTGTGCGGACAGGGCCGGAGCCTGCTGTGCTTGTGCCGGCACAAATCCAACTGTCAGAGGCAGAAGGGCAACTCTCGCGAGCAGAGCGGTAACTCTAAAGGGTATTTGCATAGCCGGATCATAGCGCAAAAAGGGGCCGCGAACAGGGTTGCTGTTCGCGGCCCAATGACCTTGACGGTCAGGGATTGCACCCCCGGCAGGGTATCGTTCCGGGAATGCGCTGGAGATCGAAAAGTGGGCTTATCCGGCAGCCGCTTCGTTGCAGCGGGCAAGGTCCTGCGCGGCAAGCTCGCCTTCAGGCGTGGCAAAACGGGCGACGGGGCCGACCTTCTGAGCGAGGCGGGCGCAGACGATGACCGGGCGCGAGGTGTCGCGGGCGGCGGAGCATTCGGCGCCTTCGCACTTCCACAGCACACCCTTCTGGACGAGCTTCTGCGTGCCATCCATCGGACGGGTCAGCGTGACTGAATAGAACGGTCCGTTGGTTGCGGCACGGGCGGTTTCAGCGGTGACGGCAAAGCTGACGGTGGTGCCGACGAGGGCGAGGACCGCCGGGAGGAGCTGGCGCAGGGCGCCGCTGGTCTTGCTTGCAAACATTGTTCTTCCCCTGGATTACCTTGTTTAGGGCTTCGGAAATTGCGGGGTTCTGGAGAGGATGCTATTTCCGTTGCGAATCGATACCTATCAATATAGGTTGCAGGTTGCAACTAGAAACTTAAACAGGTCCCGCGAATGGGCTATGCAAAGGATGACATGGACAAACTTCGTGAGCCCCACCTTAGAGAACCACTCGGCGAAATCGCCCAGTGCGGCCTGCCCTGCGCGCTTGAAGCGATGGGCGAGCGATGGTCCTTCATGATCCTGCGAGCCGGGTTCAACGGCGTGCGCCACTTCGAGGATTTTCTCGAGCAGCTCGGCATTGCCCGCAACATCTTGTCGAACCGCCTTTCGCGCCTGGTCGAGGCGGGCATCCTCAAGCGCGAACACTGCGCCGATGATCGCCGCCGCATCGAATATCGCCTTACGCCCAAGGGCATCGACCTGCTGCCCGCCATGCTGGCGCTGCGCCAGTGGGGCGAGAAGTGGGAACTTGGCGTTCCGGCAAACCCTGTGCTGTGCGACGCGCGCGACGGTCAGCCGATCGCACAGATCGGCATCCAGTCGCACGATGGCCGCAGGCTCTCGCCCGAAGACCTGACTTGGCGGGATCGTGCCGAACTCGAGAAGAAGCCGACCGGCCCTGCGCTGCGCGAAGCGAGTTGAGGAAAAAGGGGCCGCCCGTTTCAGGACGACCCCTCAAGTTTGACCCGGTGGGGGACTGGATCCGCCGGGTTTGCAAGCTGCCGGGATCAGCGGACAGCAAGATCGGACTTGGATTTGGCTGAGGCGAGCGCCGTTGCCTGCACGGCGCCTGCCTTGGCCTTGCGGGCATCGGCGAGCGACTTGACGAAGCACTGGCGGGCCGATTCCCATTCAGACGAAGGCAGGTCCATCTGGCTCAGCCCGCACACTTCCTTGGCGGCCTTGCGCAGCCGGGCATCGAGCTGCTTGCTGCCGTCCTTGGTGGACAGATCGAGATCGTGATAGTGCACCATCTTTTCGGCGGCCTGAGCAGGCTGGCTGGCGGAAAGAGCGAGGCCGAGGAGGCCGGCGGAGAACAGGGTCTTTGCGAACATGGCAACTTCCTTCGACGGGATGCCGGCGAGGGAACCGGCTGGGGGTGTTTTTCGCGGCTGTTCCGGCTCTTCCGGTGCACCGCATGCATTCTCGCTACGCCCGACCGACGATGAAATCTTGCGCGTCTCGACCAGCTTTCCGTTACGTCCGACAAGTGCTTAGCGCGTCCGACGAAATGCAATTTCAACTCCACGAACTGCAGGTGTGACAATCCCATGGCGTTTCAATAAGGTCGGGCAGGCGCATGGCGATTCTGATCACCTTCCTCCTCGGCATCGGCAACTTCGCGCTTCACCGCGCGGTGATGGACAGCGGGCACCCGATTGTCGGCCGCATGCCGTGGATCGTGCACAGCCTGGGCGGACGGTTCACGCTGGTCGTGGAGTTCGCGCTGCTGCTCGGCGCGCTGCTGTTCGCATCGGAAGGCAACGTCGGCGGACCGATTGCCTATGTGGTCTATTCGATGCTCAACAGCTTCTCGGCCTGGCTGATCCTGACCGATCGGGTATGACGCGGAACCTTGAGGCGCGCCACCGGTTCAGGGCGTGATGGAACACTCCCCTCTCTGGCTCCTGACCAATTCGGCAAGCGGCAGCAACACCGACTCTGCTGTGGATGAAGTCGCCGCCTCGCTAGCTGCCGCGGGCCATGCCCCCGGTCGCGTCATCCGCTTCCCCGACGAAGATCTCCCAACGGGCGAGGAACTCGATGCTGCAGGTGTTGCCACCCTTGCGATCTTCACCGGCGACGGGACGATAAATGCGGCAGGTTCGGCGCTGGAAGGATGGGGTGGCGCACTGCTGGTCCTGCCCGGCGGCACCCAGAACCTGCTCGCAAAGTCGCTCCACGGCGATGTTCCGGTCGAGGCGATCACCGGAGCCCTCTCAAGCGCACGCAAGATCCGTCGTCGTGCCATCCGCACCTCGCAAGGTGCTGGCCTGATCGAAGTGCTGGCCGGGCCGGGCGCGATGTGGGCAGACGTCCGTGAAGGCGTGCGCGATCTCGATCTGGCCACGATCGCAGAGAGCTTCGGCAATGCCTTTCGTGAAACCCGCGACGGCCCCGGCGTGCGGCTGACCGATCCGGTCGCAGGCAAGGCAGAAGGCTATCGCGCTGTCCGCATCGGCTGCAGCGGAGACCAGCTCGAAGCCGACGGCTATGACTTTGCCGACTTTGGCGAGTTCGCCGCGCAAGGATTTGCCATGCTGGTCAAGCGTGATTTCCGGCAGGGACCGCATGACGAACTCGGCACCTTCGATGCTGTCACGCTGGTGAGCGAGGCGCCGATTGCGCTGATGATCGATGGTGAACGACGCGAAGGCGGCCGTGAAGAGCGGATCACCTGCGACACCTTTGCGCTCGACTTCATTTCGACCGCGCCCGCAGGAGCTTGACCGCCGCGCCCGCAGCGACGATCAACCCTCGCGCATGACCCGCATCTTTCACATCAGCGACATCCATTTCGGCCTCGAGGACCGCCGCGCGCTCGACTGGGTGGCGCAGTGCATCGCGCGCGAGAAGCCCGATGCCGTGGCGATCACCGGCGACCTGACGATGCGCGCGCGCCATCGCGAATTTGCGGCGGCCTGCCACTGGATCAAGGCGCTCGACGTGCCGGTGACGGTCGAAGTCGGCAATCATGACCTCCCCTACTTCAACCTGATCGAGCGTTTTACCGATCCCTATCGCCGCTTCCGCTCGATCGAGGGCGTGCTGGAACGCGAGTTGCCGATTCCGGGCGCGAAGATCGTGCCGCTCAAGACAACCGCACGCGCGCAGTTCCGGCTCAACTGGTCGAAGGGCGCGGTCGGAAAGGCGGCACTGGCGCATACGCTGGCCGCGATCGATGCGCTTCCCGCAGGCACCCGCGCCATCGTCGCCTGCCATCACCCGCTGGTCGAGGCCGGAACGCGCGGCAAGGCGCTGACCCGCGGCGGCGACCGTGCGCTGGCCGAACTGGCGAGCCGCAACGTGCTTGCCGTCCTCTCGGGCCACGTCCACGACCCTTTCGACCTCATCCACCCCACGGTCAACGGCCCCGTGCGGATGATCGGGGCCGGCACGCTCAGCCAGCGCGTCCGCTCCACCCCGCCCAGCTTCAACGAACTGACGCTGGAAGGCGAGACCATCGCGGTGCGCGTGCGCAACCTCGAACATGTGCCCACCCGCGACATGATGATCGACGATGTGCCGGAGAACGCGCTGCCGCCGAGAAACGAGGGCGAACCCGTAGCGCCTGTGGGAGCGGTGCCCGCTTTCGATCCGCCAGTGCACTGATCGGCAAAACCTATACCAACGCCCCTAGTGCGAATCCTTATGCCCTCTTGGGCATGGTCTCTACGCCTTACCGTGTAACCCAAGGAGGAGCCAGAGTTCCTGCGTCGTCGTCGCTGCGCGCAAGTGGCTCGCTAAAAAGGAGCTATGGTGGCGATGCTTGACTGGTTTGAACGTGATGCGCCGATCCGCGAGAAATTCACGGCTCTCCTCGTCGTCTATAGCGCACTTTCGGGCCTTGGCCTGGTTGCGACCATTCTTGGGGCCTATGATCTGGCACCGCAGATGGTCTCGCTTGGCATTGCCCTGACTTCGGTCGGAGCGATCATTGCAACGACCCTGGTCGCCAAGGACCGCATCTGCACGCCCTACGTGAACACCGTATTGCGCATGGAAGGGCTTGCCGAGGGAGATACCCAGAGCCCCATCCAGTACACCGACCACCGCGATTGCGTGGGCCGCATGACAAAGGCCATGGCGACCTTCACCGAGAATGCGCTGGAGGTCGAAAAGGCAAAAGTCGCGCAGGAACTGGTTGTCTCTGCACTCAAGACCTCGCTGGGCGCCCTTGCCGCCAACAGGCTCAACTGCGCTATCGAGCAGCCCTTTCCAGGCGTCTACGAGGATCTGCGCCTCGACTTCAACCGCGCGGTCAGTGCGTTGAACGAAGCAATCAGCAGCGTCGAGCAGACCGCTCAGAGCGTCATGACCGGATCGCAGGAAATCAATTCCGCATCGGATGATCTCGCCCGGCGGAACGAGCAGCAGGCCGCGAGCATCGAAGAAACATCGGTGGCACTCAATCAGGTCACGGTTGGCGTCCATGCGATGGCAAGATCGGCCGACGATGCCCGTGACTCGATCGCCCACACCCAGGAAGAGGCGAGCAATGGCGGGGTGGTCGTGAACAAGGCCGTCGACGCAATGGCCGCGATCGCCAAATCCGCCGAAGAAATCAGCCAGATCATCGGGCTCATCGATGGCATTGCCTTCCAGACCAATCTGCTGGCGCTGAACGCGGGTGTCGAAGCTGCGCGGGCCGGCGATGCCGGAAAGGGCTTTGCCGTGGTCGCCACCGAAGTGCGGGCCCTCGCCCAGCGCTCTGCCGACGCGGCCCGCGACATTCGCACGCTGATTTCGACATCGAGCGAGCAGGTTGCCTCGGGCGTGAGCATGGTGGGGCAGACCGGCCTTGTCCTGTCCGGAGTTCTCAATCGCGTCGGAGAGATCAACACGCTCGTATCGCAGATCGCGACCAACGCGCAGGAGCAGGCAATCAGCCTGCAACAGATCAACACAGCAGTCGTGGACGTGGACCGCGTCACACAGCAGAACGCCGCCATGGTCGAGGAATCCACGGCAGCGGCACGGTCACTGGCGCAGGAGGCCGCCGAACTGGTAAAGGTGGTGCAACGGTTCGAGACAGGTCGGCGCAGTGCAACGCTGATACGGCCGGCAGTGCCCGCCGCGCAGCCGCTCTACCAATCCCACGGCAATGCCGCGCTGAAGGCTGTTCCCGCACATGACTGGTCCGAGTTCTGAGCAGACCCGGCCCCGCCCTGACTACTTCCCGAGCACCGTGATCTCGAGCCCTGTCGCGCCGATGTCCAGCAGGCGGTCGATGTTCGGATGCGCACCGGGACGGGCCATCGCGTCAGGCGTATGCTCGCCGAACACGGCAAGGCCGTGCGCCGCAGCTGCGGCATCGAGCTTCCCGAAGCACAGCTTGAGATAGTTGTAGACTGCGAGCGAGCCCTGCTTGCCCGGTTCGTTGGCAATGCTGGCGACGACGGTGCCTGCGGCATCGCTCAGGTCGATGCGCGCAATGCCGTCGATGGAGGGCAGCAGGGCGAGGTTGTCCTTGAAGGACGCGGTCGGCTCAATCGGGGTCATCGTGGTCCTACGGGCATGTTGTCGATCAGGCGGGCCGCGCCGATGCGCGCAGCGACGAGGAGACGGGCGGGGTGCCCGGAATACCGGTCCAGCGATTCGAGTGAGGCGGCATCGCGCAAGTCGGCATAGTCGACCGAGGCGAAGCCGGTGGCGAGGATGTCCGCCTTCAGCGTCGCGAGGCTTTCAGCAACATCGGCGCCGCCCTCGATCGCGGCAATGGCGCGACGCATCGCGGCCGACAGGCCCGCCGCATTGCTCCGCTCGGCCTCGGTCAGATACTGGTTGCGGCTGCTCATGGCGAGACCGCTCGGCTCGCGCACGGTCTCGACGCCGATGATGTTCGAGACGTGGGGCTGGGTCAGGTCGAGGTCGCGCGCCATGCGGCGGATGATGGCAAGCTGCTGCCAGTCCTTCTCGCCAAACAGGGCAAAGTCAGGGCGGACCTGGTTGAACAGCTTGCACACCACCGTGGCCACGCCGTCGAAATGGCCGGGACGTGCGGCCCCGCAGGCAACCTCGCTCACGCCCGAAACGCTGATGTTGGTGGCATAGCCATCAGGGTACATCTGATCGACCGTGGGCGCCCACAGGATCGCCACGCCCTCGGCCTCGAGCAGGGCCGCGTCGGCGGCGAGGCGGCGGGGATAGGCGTCGAGATCCTCGTTCGGGCCGAACTGGCGCGGGTTCACGAAGATCGACGCGACAACGTGATCGGCGCATTGGCGGGCCTGCCGCACCAGCGTCAGGTGGCCTTCGTGCAGCGCGCCCATGGTGGGGACGAACGCGACCGTTTTTCCCCCGTTTTTGAGCGCATCGACCGCTTTGCGCAGGTCTTCCAGCCGGTTGATCGTTTGCACCTTGGCAGCCACTCCACTAAGTCGGACTGGACGGGCGATACGGGCGGCGAACGCCTCTCGCAAGCCTGACGCTGCAACAACCGAGAGAGTACCCAGCCTTGTCCAGCGCCTTGTCCCATGGCCCTCATCGCATTGTCTTCGCCAACGAAAAGGGCGGCACCGGCAAGTCCACCACTGCGGTGCACGTCGCCGTGGCGCTGGCCTATCAGGGCGCGCGTGTGGCGACGATCGACCTCGACCACCGCCAGCGCACGATGCACCGCTATTTCGAGAACCGCGCCGAGACGATGAAGCGCCGCGAGATCACGCTGCCGACGGCGACGTTCGAAGTCTTCGGCGGGGACAACGTCGAGGACCTCGACGCGCTGACCGAGCGGCTTGCCGAAACCTGCGATTTCATCATCTACGACACGCCCGGCCGCGACGACGTGATGGCCCGCCACGTGGCGACGCGCGCGGATACGCTGGTCACGCCGCTCAACGACAGCTTCGTCGACTTCGATTTGATCGGACAGGTGGACGCCGAGACCTTCAAGGTTCGCCGCCTGTCGTTCTATGCCGAGCTGATCTGGGAAGCGCGCAAGAAGCGGGCCATGGCCACGATCAAGGATGCGCGGCGCGAGATGGACTGGGTCGTGGTGCGCAACCGCACCGGCTATACCGAAGCGCGCAACCAGCGCCGCATCGACCAGGCACTGACCGAACTGTCCAAGCGCGTGGGCTTCCGCGTGGCTAGCGGACTTTCCGAACGCGTGATCTATCGCGAGCTGTTCCCGAGCGGACTGACCCTGCTCGACAAGGGACATCTCGGCGAACTCGGCACCAGCCATCTGGTCGCGCGGCAGGAACTGCGCACGCTGGTGATGGGGTTGAACCTGCCGGTGCCGGCAAAGAATGCCCCAGAACCGAAGCTGGAAAGCGCGGCCTGATGATCAAGTTGCTCACGCTTGTCGCCCTTGTCAGCATTGCCTGCAAGCTGCTGTCAGGACGCTGGCCGTGGGAACTGCTGCAGGGAGACTCCCGCGCGGCGAACGAGAAGCGGGCACGCAATCTCCTCGGGCTGGGCGCGGGGGCGGGCTATGACGAGGTGATCGAGGCGCATCGGCGGCTCATCCAGAAAGTCCACCCGGACCGCGGCGGCAGCAGCGAGGCGGTCCATGAAGCCAATGCCGCGCGCGATCTGCTCCTCGCGCGGCTCACGGACCGGCGCGGCGGCTGAAACGACGGGCGCGCCGATCGTCTGACATGGCCCACGACTTCCACCCTTCGATCCTGCGCGAGTACGACATTCGCGGCGTATTCGGCGAAACGCTGAGCGCGGACGACGCGCGCGCGGTCGGGCGCAGCTTCGGTTCGGTCGTTCGTTCGCGTGGCGGCAGCCGCGTGGCGGTGGGTTACGACGGAAGGATCAGTTCCCCCGTGCTCGAACACGCACTGGTCGAAGGGATAACCGCAAGCGGTGTGGACGTGGTGCGAATCGGACTTGGCCCAAGCCCGATGCTCTACTTTGCAGCGACTCCTGCCGCGGGCGCCTTAACCCCAGAGGTGCAGGGCGGCATTCACGTAACCGGCAGCCACAATCCCGCCAATCACAATGGCTTCAAGATGGTACTTGAAGGTGCGCCGTTCTTTGGCGGGGACATAGAGTATCTCGGGCGCATCGCTTGTGAAGGACAGTGGGCGTCTGGCCGGGGCAGCGTCCAAAACGCCGACATTGCCGGAGCCTATGTCGATTGCCTGCTCGGCGCCCTCGAGGGGATCGACCAGGTTGCTCTCGACCGCCTGAGCATCGGCTGGGATGCCGGCAACGGCGCTGCGGGCCCCGTCATCGAGGCGCTTACGGCGCGACTGCCTGGACGGCATGCCCTTCTTCACACGAGCGTGGACGGCCATTTTCCCAACCATCATCCTGATCCGACTATCGAAGCCAATCTCGCCGATCTGAGGGCGGCTGTCGTGGCGCGAAGGCTCGATTTCGGACTTGCCTTCGATGGCGATGGCGACCGGATCGGGGCTGTCGACGGCAAGGGCCGGGTTGTGTGGGCGGACCAGCTGCTGGCAGTCTATGCGCAGGACCTGCTGCACGATCAGCCAAACTCAACGATAATCGCGGATGTGAAGGCCAGCTCGACCCTGTTCGAGCGGATCGCCGCGCTCGGCGGCGTGCCGCTGATGTGGAAGACCGGGCACTCGCCGATCAAGTCCAAAATGAAGGAGACAGGTGCGCCGCTCGCCGGAGAGATGAGCGGCCACGTGTTCTTTGCCGACAAGTACTTCGGATATGACGACGCGCTCTACGCCGCAGTCCGGCTGATAGCGGCAACGATCCGGATCGGGCAGTCGCTTGCCACCTTGCGCGATGCAATGCCGGAAATGGTCGCCACGCCCGAACTGCGCTTTGCCGTGCCGCGTGAGCGCAAGGTGGCTGCAGTCAGCGAAGTATTGGCGGCGCTCAAGGCTGAAGGGAGGCAGGTCAACGATACCGACGGGGTGCGCGTGGACACGCCCGACGGCTGGTGGCTGCTGCGATCCTCAAACACCGAGGACGTGCTGGTGGTGCGCGCCGAGGCCCGTGATGCGGGCGGACTGGACCGGCTCATGGCCGAAGTCGATGCTCGGCTGAAGTCCGTAGGATTGTCGCGCCCGGACTGATGCTTTGCGCTTGCCAAGCGCGCAAGGCCTGTCGCATCACGCCGCTTGACCAGAACGGGAAGACGAATGCTCATCGGGATCGATCTGGGGACCACCAACAGCGCGGTGGCCCTGTGGCAGGCAGACGACAATGGCGGGGGACAGGCGCAGCTGGTGCCCAATGCGCTGGGCGCGCTGCTGACGCCTTCGGCCGTATCGGTCCTGCCGGATGGAACGACGCTGGTCGGCGCGGCCGCGCTCGAGCGTGTGGGCCTCAAGGACGGGGCAACCGCCACCAGCTTCAAGCGCTTCATGGGCACCGACCGCAAGGTGAAGCTGGGCAAGAAGGAGTTTTCCGCCGAGGACCTTTCCGCGCTGGTCCTGATGGCGCTGCGCGACGACGTGACCGCGCTGACCGGCACGCGCCCGACCGAGGCGGTGATCACGGTCCCTGCCTATTTCAACGACCGCCAGCGCAAGGCCACCCGGCGCGCGGGCGAACTGGCGGGGCTCACCGTCCGCCGCCTTATCAACGAACCCACCGCCGCCGCGCTCGCCTTCGGGCTTCAGGACAAGGAGGAGCGCGAACCGTTCCTGGTCTTCGACCTTGGCGGTGGCACGTTCGATGTCTCGATCGTCGAGATGTTCGAGGGCATCGTCGAGGTACGCGCCTCTGCTGGCGACAACCGGCTGGGCGGAGACGATTTCAACACCGCGCTGGCAACGGCGGTGCGCGGGCGGCTCGATCCTGACGGTCTGCTTGGCAAGCTCGGCGATCAACGCGCGCAGGCCCTGCTGCTGCAGGCTGCCGAAAAGGCCAAGCGCGCGCTGAGCGAGGCGCAGGAGACCGAATTCGCGCTGACCGTGGAGGACCGGCGGCTTTCGACCACTGTAACTACCAGCGAATTCGAAGCGCAGGCAGAGGGGCTGATCAAGCGCTTGCGCGATCCGGTGGTGCGCGCGCTGCGCGACAGCCAGATCGATGCCGCAAGCCTGAGCGAAGTCGTGCTCGTCGGTGGCGCCACGCGGATGCCGGTGGTGCGCAAGGCGATCACCCGCCTGTTCGGGCGATTTCCCAATTCCTCGGTCCACCCTGACCACGCCGTGGCGCTGGGCGCGGCGATTCAGGGTGGGCTGATCGCGCGCGACGGCGGGCTCGAGGAAATCCGCATCACCGACGTCTGCCCGTTCACGCTTGGCATAGAAACCGCGGAACATTCGGCGCGCGGCACGGTGCAGCAGGGCCTGTTCTCGCCGATCATCGAGCGCAATACCCCGGTGCCAGTCAGCCGCTCGGGCCTCTACAGCACGATCTCCGACAACCAGAAGCAGATCGAGGTGAAAATCTATCAGGGCGAGGCGCGCGAGGTCTCGGGCAACGTCCACCTCGGCCAGCTCAAGGTGCCGGTGCCGCCGCGCCCCGCAGGCGAAGTGTCGATCGACGTGCGCTTTTCCTACGACAGTTCGGGCCTGCTCGAAGTCGACGTCGAAGTGCCGCTGACCGGCGCGAAGCACAATCTGGTGATCATCGACGAGGAGGATCGCCGGGCCGCGAACGATCTTGAATCGCGGCGCAAGGCGCTGGCCGCACTCAAGCATCACCCGCGCGAGGAAGCGGGCAATCAGGCTCTGCTGGCACGGGCGGAGCGCTGCTACGAGGAGTTCCTCGGCGACATTCGCGCCCACGTGGGTGACAGGACGCGCATGTTCGTCGCCGCGCTCGACAGCCAGGACCCGCGCCGGATTGCCGATGCAGCGGCAGGGCTCACCGAACTGCTCGACATGCTCGAAGCGAACCCGCCGCTTTGACGCCAACGCAGGCCTGGAAAGTCCTCGGGATTGCCAAGACGCCGGAAGTGGCGGCGATCCGTCGCGCCTATGCCGATCGGCTCAAGGCGATGGATGTCGACAAGGACGTCGCTGGCTATGCCCGGCTGCGCGAGGCGCGCGACGCGGCGCTGCGCTGGGCAAGGATGCAGGCCGCCAAGCCCGCAGCCGAGGAGGAGTTCGATCCTTTCGCGGGCGTGACCCCGCTAGAGGAACCCGAAGCCTCTACCGAGCCGGACCCCGAGCCTTCCAGCTGGCTCTATGCCGCACCCGAGGCCAAGGGCGAATCCGACCCGAGCCTGACGACGCGGCTGGGCGGCGCTGCTCCCAAGCTTGATGTGGTCAGCGGTTTTTCGGCGGCACAGGCTCCGGCGGATCAGGCCATCGCCGTGGCGCGCGATCCGTTTGCGCGCCCCGTGCTGCTGGGCCTCGAGGCAACGTCGGATGCGGTCATGCCGGCATGGGCACACGAACAGGCGCTCTATCGCCTGCTTCTGCCCGAAGCCCAGGACGACGAGCTTCCCCCGCTCGAGGGGTGGGAAGAGGCTATGGCGCTTGGCCATCTCAAGGCCGTGCTGCGACATGCCGAAACGGTCAGCGTGACCGGCTTCGACGAAATCGACAACTGGCTGGCGCGCATCCTTGCCGATGCATGGCCACGTTCGGCCCCGCTGCTCGAACCCGCCGCCGCGCTTTTCGGCTGGGAGAGCGAGCGTGGGCAGGTTTCCGAGCGGCCTGCCGTCGCATTCCTCAACGCCCGCCTGCGCGGCCTGCGCTTCCGCGAGAAGGTGGAGGACCCCAAGCACCCGCTGCACAAGGCGTGGAAGGAACTGACCACGCCCGCCCAGCAGGGAAGCCGCAAGGGCTGGTTCGTCAAGCGTGCGGAAGTCGACCAGTTGCTCGAGGGGGTGCGGCGCAACTTCCCTGAACTGGAACACCACTTCGATCCCTGGCGGGTTGCGCTGTGGGAGAAGCCGTCAGGCAGCGATGTCGGGCAGGGCTGGTTCAGCAACGGGCGGCTGATCGCCTTTGCCGTCATCCTGCTGATCCAGGTCGCGCGATTTGCCTTCAGCGACAATGATCGGCAGTCAGCGCCACCGCCGGTGCCGCCGATAGAGCTTTCGTCCGCCGAAACGGCGCGCGAGCAGGAGATCATCAATCGCGCGGTGACCACGGTGTTCGGGCCGGAGATCACCTTCGACGGGCTGCAGTCGCTCCAGCCCGATCTCGCCGCGCTGTTCAGCGCCAACCGCACCATCGCACGCAGCGACGGCAGCAGTGACGAGGTCTATGTCGCAAAGGTCCACGATCTGGTGCGCGAGCGCATGTACATGACCGCGCTGGTCCAGAAGGGCCAGTTGCTGTCAGACGTCCAGCGCATCCGCGCAGACATCCTGCGCGCGGCGCGCAAGTCTGGTGCGGCGCAGTGCATGGCCTACGTGCGCACGCGCAGACTGGCGCCCGAAGTCTCGATCCCCGTGGCGCTGCAACTGCGCGAGCGCGATCTGGCCACGCGCATGCTGGATGCACGCCAGTTGGGGCCGCCGCAGCGGATCGCGCCCGGCACGGCCAGCGTGCCGGGGCCGCTGGTCGAGAAGGTCATGACCGCCACCGGCCTTCCGGACAAGCGCGTCAGCCAGGCGATGGGCAACAAGGGGTCCGATGCCGACCAGTGCGCCGTGACCATAACCCTGATTGACGCCACTCTGGCTTGGAAGGGATCGGCCAAGGAGCGCGAGGCGATCCTTTCGGTTCTGTGAGACCGTCCCTATCTTGAGGGCAATGACGCCCTCGTCCGACATTCTGGCCTCCTCCATCACCGACTGGTTTACCGCGCGCGGGTGGCGCGTGCGGCGGCATCAGAGCGAAATGCTGGAGGCGGCGCGGGCGGGGCAGCACGCGCTACTGGTGGCCGATACCGGCGCGGGCAAGACGCTCGCCGGCTTCCTGCCGACTCTGGCGGACTTTGCTGGCGACAATCCTCCCGGCGACGGCCTGCACACGCTCTACGTCTCGCCGCTCAAAGCCTTGGCGCATGACGTGCAGCGCAACCTGCTCACGCCCATCGGCGATATCGGCCTGAACGTGCGGGTGGAGACACGCAGCGGCGATACGCCGTCCGATCGCAAGGCGCGCCAGCGCGCAAAGCCCCCGCACGTCCTGCTGACCACGCCCGAATCGCTCTCGCTGCTGCTGAGCTATCCCGAAGCTGCGACGATGTTCGCCGGTTTGAAGCGGGTGATCGTGGACGAGGTCCATGCCTTCGCCACCGGCAAGCGCGGCGATCTGCTGGCGCTGTCGCTGGCGCGGTTGCAGGCGCTGGCACCGGGCATGCGGCGTGTGGCACTTTCGGCGACAGTGGCCGATCCGCAGGACTTCTGCGCCTGGCTCGCGCCCGATGGCGATGCCGCTTCGGTGCGGCTGGTCGAGGGCGAGGAAGGCGCCAGGCCCGAGCTTTCGATCATGAACCCCGAGGACCAGCGCGTGCCGTGGGGCGGTCACGCGGCGGCATGGGCCGTGCCGCAGCTCTATGACGAAATCCGCCGCAACAAGACCACGCTGATCTTCACCAACACGCGCTTCCTCGCCGAGTACATCTTCCAGCTGTTGTGGGACGTGAACGACGACAAGTTGCCGATCGGCATCCACCACGGCTCGCTGTCCAAGGAGGCGCGGCGCAAGGTGGAAGGCGCGATGGCGCGGGGCGAGCTGCGCGCGCTGGTCTGCACTGCCAGCCTCGATCTTGGCGTGGACTGGGGCGACATCGACCTTGTCGTCCAGATGGGCGCGCCCAAGGGCTCATCGCGCCTGCTCCAGCGCATCGGCCGCGCCAACCACCGCCTCGATTGCCCGAGCCGCGCACTTCTCGCGCCGGGCAACCGCTTCGAGTTTCTCGAAGCCTTCGCCGCGCAGGAAGCGGTCCACGAAGGCCGCCGCGATGGCGAGGACTTCCGCCCCGGCGGGCTCGACGTGCTGGCGCAGCATGTGATGGCCTGCGCTTGCGCCGGGCCGTTCGACGAGACGGCGCTCTATGCGGAGGTGCGGTCGGCCCATCCCTATCGCTGGATTGACGCGGCGCAGTGGCAGCGGGTTTTGGCGTTCGTGGCGACGGGCGGCTACGCTCTGCGCGCTTACGACCGGTTCAAGCGCATCGTGCGCGACCGCAACGGTACATGGCGTCTGACCCATCCCGAGCATGCCGCGCGGCATCGGCTCAACGCAGGGATCATCGTCGATTCCGAGATGCTGGAAGTGCGCTTCCGCAACGGACGCTCGCTGGGCAAGGTGGAGGAAAGCTTCGGCGCGACGCTCTCCCCCGGCGACACGATCCGCTTTGCCGGCATGGACCTGGAAGTCGAGGGCGTGCGCGATCTCGAATTGATCGTGCGCGCGGCGAAGAAGCCCGGCCAGATCCCCAGCTACATGGGCGCACGCCTGCCCCTGACAACGCACCTCTCCGACCGTGTGCGGGGCCTGCTTGTGGACCGCGCAGGTTGGTCGCGCTTTCCCGACGACGTGCGCGAATGGCTGGAAATGCAGGACTGGCGCAGCAGATTGCCGGGGCCGGGCATGCTGCTGGCGGAGAGTTTTCCGCACCAGAACAAGCACTACACCGTCTATTACACCTTCGAAGGCTGGAACGCCAACCAGTCGCTCGGCATGCTCATCACGCGCCGCATGAACGAGCGCGGGCTGATGCCGCTGGGCTTTGTCGCCAACGACTACTCCCTGGCAGTATGGGGAGCGCGGCCCGTGCTCGATCCAGCACCGCTGCTCTCGCCCGATATCCTTGCGCACGAGTTCGTGGAATGGGTGCAGGAATCGCACCTCCTGCGCCGCGCCTTTCGCGAAGTTGCGGTGATCTCCGGGCTGGTCGAGCGCCAGCATCCGGGCAAGCGCAAGTCGGGCAAGCAGGTGACGTTCTCGACCGACCTGATCTACGACGTATTGCGCAAGTACGAGCCCGACCACCTGCTGCTCGAGGCCGCCTGGGCCGATGCGCGGGCGCGGATGACCGATGTGGGGCGGCTAGGGGATTTGCTCGACCGCGCCGCGGGCCAGCTGGTCCACGTCGAACTCGACCGCGTCAGCCCGCTGGCGGTGCCGGTGCTGGTGATGATCGGCCGCGAGACGACGCCTGCGGGCGCTGCGGATGACGAACTGCTGGTAGAAGCCGAGAGTCTGGCTGCGGCGGCGATGCGGGCGGACTAACACCATCTCACATTTCCGTCATCCCGGCGAAGGCCGGGATCCATGACCTGTAACGAGAGTCCATGGCCCCGGCCTTCGCCGGGGTGACGGTCAAAAGCTGGGGGTCAGTTCGTCTCGCGCGCCAGCCGGTCGGCCAGTTCCGCAATCTCCGATGGATCGAGCAGCCACGTCCGCGTCGCCCGACCCTCGCGATGGATCGGCTTGGTCAGCAGCACGCGTGCGTTGTCGCGTGCATGGGGCTTGTAGAGCCCATAGTGCAGAGCGCAGTCGCGGATCGTGCCGATGATTGGCGCGCGGCCTTCGAGGTCGATCATCGTGGCGGGCTGGTCCCACGGAATATCGTCGGTGAAGGCCACGATCAGACGTCCAGATTCGCCACGTTCAGCGCATTTTCCTGAATGAATTCGCGGCGCGGTTCGACGATGTCGCCCATCAGGCGGGTGAAGATCTCGTCGGTCACGTCGGCGTCCTCGACCTTCACCTGCAGGAGCGAGCGGTTGTCGGGATCGAGCGTGGTCTCCCACAGCTGCTCGGCGTTCATTTCGCCAAGGCCCTTGTAGCGCTGGATCGACAGACCCTTGCGGCCACCGGCAAAGACTGCGTCGAGCAGTTCCGAAGGCCGCGTGATCGCGTCCTTGACCTTGGCGGCAGGAGCAGTTGCGGGGGCTTCGTCGTCACCTTCAGCCACGACCGCAGGTTCGGCCTCGACCGGCGCCGTGCTGGCGCGAACCAGACGGGCCATGCCGGCATAGACTTCGGCGTTTTCGGCCGCGAGCCGCGCCAGCTTGCGCGCTTCGGCGCTGACGAGGAACCCGGCTTCGATCACGTGATGGTCGGTCACCCCGCGCCACACGCGCTTGACGTGATAGCCGCCCTCTTCGGCAAGCTCGACCGTCCAGCGCGCTTCGCCATCGCCACGGTTCAGCCAGTCGGCCGCGCGGACCAGCGCCGCATCGCGCTCGGCCCCGGCAATGGCGTGTTCGAGCGAGCCCGACAGTGCCAGCGCCTCGATGATCGCGGTGTTGTAGCGCCGAGGCACGAAGGCCATCAGGTTGCGCAGGCGCAAAGCGTGTTCGACCAGTGCTTCGAGATCGGGACCACTGCGCGCACCACCGGTGGTTTCCAGCACGCGCCCTGAAAGTCCGGCTTCGACGAGGTAGCGATCGAGCGCGGCGTTGTCCTTGAGATAGACTTCGCTGCGGCCCTTGGCGACCTTGTAGAGCGGCGGCTGGGCGATGAAGAGATGGCCCGCCTTGATGATGTCGGGCATCTGCCGATGGAAGAACGTCAGCAGCAGCGTGCGGATGTGTGCACCGTCGACGTCGGCGTCGGTCATAATCACGATCTTGTGATAGCGCAGCTTGTCGAGGTTGAATTCGTCACGCAGGCCCGTGCCCATCGCCTGAATCAGCGTGCCGACTTCCTTCGAACCGATGATACGGTCAAACCGGGCGCGCTCGACGTTGAGGATCTTGCCCTTCAAGGGCAGGATCGCCTGCGTCTTGCGGTCACGTCCCTGCTTGGCAGAGCCGCCTGCCGAGTCACCCTCGACCAGGAACAGTTCGCACTTGGCGGGATCGCGTTCCTGGCAGTCGGCGAGCTTGCCCGGCAGCGAGGCGATGTCCATCGCCCCCTTGCGGCGGGTCAGTTCGCGGGCGCGCTTGGCCGCTTCACGCGCGGCGGCGGCATCGATCACCTTCTGGATGATCGCCTTGCCGTGCGCGGGATTTTCCTCGAGCCATTCAGCCATCTTGTCGGCCATCAGGCTTTCGAGCGGCTGGCGCACTTCGGAGGAAACCAGCTTGTCCTTGGTCTGGGAGGAGAACTTGGGGTCGGGCAGCTTGACCGAAACGATGGCGGTCAGCCCCTCGCGCATGTCGTCGCCGGTAAGGGTGACCTTCTCCTTCTTGAGCATGCCCGAACGCTCGGCATAGCCGTTCAGCGTGCGGGTCAGCGCCGCGCGGAAGGCCGCGAGGTGCGTGCCGCCATCGCGCTGCGGGATGTTGTTGGTGAAGCACAGCACGTTTTCGTAGTAGCTGTCGTTCCATTCCAGCGCGACGTCGATGCCGATGCCATCGCGGTTGGCCGAGATCGCCACCGGCTCGGGCATCAGGGCCTGCTTGTTGCGATCGAGGTATTTCACGAAGGCCGCGATGCCGCCAACGTAATAGAGATCGTGCTCCTTGACCTCCTCGTGGCGCTTGTCGCGCAGCAGGATGCGTACGCCCGAGTTGAGGAAAGCGAGTTCGCGGTAGCGGTGCTCTAGCTTGTCGAAATCGAACTCGAGCACGTTCTTGAAGGTCTCGTGGCTGGCCTGGAAGGTCACGCGGGTGCCCTTCTTGCCTTCAGGAGCGGGCCCGCGCACTTCGAGCGGCGCGACGGCATCGCCGTGCGCGAACTTCATCCAGTGCTCCTTGCCGTCGCGCCAGATGGTCAGCTCCAGCCATTCCGACAGGGCGTTGACCACCGAGACGCCGACGCCGTGGAGACCGCCCGAAACCTTGTAAGCGTTGTCGTCCGAGGTGTTCTCGAACTTCCCGCCCGCGTGGAGCTGGGTCATGATCACTTCGGCTGCCGAGACGCCCTCTTCGGTGTGAATATCGGTCGGGATGCCGCGGCCGTTGTCTTCGACCGAGACCGAACCATCGGGGTTCAGTTCGATCAGCACCAGATCGCAGTGCCCGGCCAGCGCCTCGTCGATCGCGTTATCCGAAACCTCGAACACCATGTGATGGAGGCCCGATCCGTCGTCGGTATCGCCGATGTACATGCCGGGGCGCTTGCGGACCGCGTCGAGGCCCTTCAAAACCTTGATGGAATCGGCGCCATAGGCGTTGGTGTTCGGTGTGTTTTCGTTGGTGCTGGCCATAGTTTGCACATAGGCACGAAAGGGCAAAAACCCAAGCGAATCCGCCTTGTTTTACACAGCGACGGGCCTGAAATCGTCGACTTCGGAGCGAGCACGGCACAAGGCTGTAGGCAAGGGCGCGCAATCTTGCTGATATGCCTCTTTCGGGGCCGTCCGCTGCCCTGCAAACAGGGGTTCCGCCATGCGCAAGATTTTCGCCCTCGGGGTCGCTACCAGCCTGCTTTCCGCCCCCGCGTCGGCCGCCGAAAGCCCGCTCCGTCCCGATCAGCTGGCCTATCGCGATCTGCTCAAGGAAATGGTCGAGACCGACACCTCGATCACCACCGGAAGCTGCACCGCTCTTGCCGACAAGATCGAAGGCCACTTGCGCAAGGCCGGCTTCACCGACGCCGAGATTCATCGCTTTGCCGTGCCAGAAGCGCCGAAGGAAGGCGGGATCGTGGCGATCCTGCCGGGCACTTCGAAGACGGCCAAGCCGATCCTGCTGCTCGGCCACCTTGATGTCGTCGTCGCCAAGCGTGAGGACTGGACCCGCGATCCCTACACCTTCATCGAGGAAGGCGGCTACTTCTACGGGCGCGGCGTGGCCGACATGAAGGCGATGGACGCGATCTGGGTCGACATGTTCATGAACTTGCGCAAGGCAGGGCAGAAGCCGAAGCGGACGCTCAAGCTGGCGCTGACCTGCGGCGAGGAAACCAGCACGGCGTTCAACGGCGTCAAGTGGCTGACCGAGAACCGCAAAGACCTCATCGCCGCCGAATTCGCGCTGAACGAAGGCGGCTCGGGCCGGACCGACAAACGCCTCGATCAGGGCGGCAAGGTTGTCGTCCAGACCATCCACGTGGGCGAGAAGACGCCGGTCAACTACCGCATCGAGGCGACCAACCCCGGTGGGCACAGCTCGGCTCCGGTGCGCGACAATGCCATCTACGAACTGGCCGACGCGCTCGTACGCATCCGCAATTTCGAATTCCCGCTGATGCTCAACGATACGACCCGCGCCTTCTTTTCCAAGGCCGGAGCGGCACGCGCGGACGACATGGGCAAGGCCATGGTCACCATCGCCGCCAACCCGGATGACAAGGCCGCCGAGGCCCTGCTCAACACCGACCGCTCGTTCCATTCGATGCTGCGCACGACCTGCGTCGCCACCCTGCTCGATGGCGGCCACGCCAACAACGCCCTGCCCCAGCGCGCAGGCAGCAATATCAACTGCCGCATTTTCCCGGGCGTTTCGGCTGAAGCAGTGCGCAAGACGCTCGAGGAGGTCATCGCCGATCCGCGCATGACCGTGGCCCGTACCGACAATCGCGGGCCGGATGCGGTTGCACCGCCGCTAGATCCGAAGATCCTTGGCCCAGCCGAAAAGCTGGTTGCCAAGTATTATCCCGGCGTACCCATGGTGCCGATGATGTCGACAGGCGCCACCGACGGCGTGTTCCTCGGCGCCATCGGCATCCCGAGCTATGGCCCGCCGGGCCTGTTCGGCGATCCCGATGGCAACGGCACCCACGGCCTAAACGAGCGTCTTGCCGTCAGGTCCGCGATGACCGGACGCGATCTACTGAACGAACTGGTGCGCACTTACGCGTTCTGAACCAACGTCCTGTGGAAACCCTGCGCGAGAGCCTCTTGACGGCGGACTCGCGCAGGTGTCTCTTGTGCACATGCGTAACACTGCGGTCACGAGGCTCAGCCATGACTGCCCCTGCGGAGGCGCGCCACATTCTGTGTGTGGTTCGGCCTTTGCCTGCAGGGAAGCGATCCGGACGTGCTCCATAAGGCGCTGATCGATCGGGCGGCTTCGGCCAGGCCCAATAGCGGTGATAGCACCGCCTTCAACGACGTTTTGCAGAATGACCGGCATCTGGCGAACTGCCCCGCGCTGGTCCTGAACGCCGATTACACGCCGCTCAGCTATTACCCGCTCAGCCTGTGGTCATGGCAGACGGCGATCAAGGCGGTGTTCCTCGAACGCGTCGACATCATCGAGACCTACGAGCGCGAGGTGCACAGCCCCGGCTTCGGCATGAAGCTGCCCTCGGTGATCGCGCTGCGCCAGTACGTTCGGCCGAGCGAGTATCCCGCCTTCACCCGCTTCAACCTGTTCCTGCGCGACCGTTTCCAGTGCCAGTACTGCGGTTGCCATGAGAACCTAACCTTCGACCACATCGTCCCCCGCCGCCTTGGCGGGCGCACATCGTGGGAGAATGTCGCGGCGGCCTGCGCGCCGTGCAATCTCAGGAAAGGCGGCCGCACGCCCGAACAGGCGCACATGCGGCTGATGAACCGCGCGATCCGCCCGACAACGTGGCAGTTGCAGGAACGCGGCCGCGCCTTCCCGCCGAATTTCCTGCACGAAACCTGGCGCGACTGGCTCTATTGGGATGTCGAACTGGAAAGCTGATTGCGGTCCAGCAACGACGCACCCTTCAGGAACAGCGCCAGCGTCACCACCGAAATCGCCGCCGCCAGCAGGATCGGCATCCCCGGCAGGTGTAGCACTGCCCCCGGGCCACTGAAGCGCTCGAGCACTTGCGTGTACATCGGCGGGCCGACGATCGCGGCGATGGAGCCGATCGACTGGACCGCTCCCTGCAACTCGCCCTGGCTGCGCGCATCGACCGCACGGCTGTTGAACGCGGCAATCGGAGACTGCACGAAGCCCTGCAGCGCCCCCACTGCGATGGCGAGATAGACCTGCCAAGTCGTCTGCGCGGTGGAATAGAGCACGGCCGACACGCACAGGCCCGCAACGCCAAGTATCACCGCCCGTCTCTCGCCCAGCTTGGGCAGGAACAGCCTAAGCCCCACGCCCTGCACCAGCGCGCTGGTGAAGCCGACCAGCGCCAGCGCCACGCCGACCTGCCGCACGCTGAAGCCATAGGCGGCAATCGCGAAGTAGGACCAGACGGCGGGATATACGATGTGCGCCAGCTGCCATGTGCCGAGCGCGGCCACGAACCACAGCACAGTAGGGCTCTGCCCCTTGAGCGCCCGCAGCGAGGTAAGCGCATTGGCGCGTCGCCAGTTGAACGGGCGACGGTTCTCGGCCGAAAGCGATTCCTTGAGGAAGATGAATCCGAAAACAGCATTGGCCAGCGCCAGACCTGCCGCCGTGTAGAACGGCAGGCGCGCATCGATCGAGCCGAGCAGTCCGCCCAGTGCCGGGCCGACGACGAAGCCGATGCCAAAGGCCAGGCCCATCAAGCCGAAGTTCGCCGCGCGCTTTTCCGGCGGCGTCACGTCGGCGATATAGGCATAGGCGGGCGAGAAGCTGGCTCCGGTCACGCCTGCGATCAGCCGCCCGGCGATCAGCCAGCCGAAGTTCGGGGCCATCGCCTGCAGCAGGTAATCCAGCCCGAGGACGAACACGGCGGCCAGAAGAATTGGCCTGCGCCCGTAGCGGTCCGACAGGTTGCCCAGCACCGGCGCGAAGATGAACTGCATCAGCGCATAGCCCGCGCCCAGCCAGCCCGCGTACCCCGCCGCCGTGCCGACGACGACATGCTTGAGCGACATGATCAGCCCCGGCAGCACCGGCGTGACGATGCCGAAGCCGAGCATGTCGATCAGCACGATCGCAAAGACGATCCCGAACGAGGCGCGATGCCCTGCAGCCATGCGATCAGCGCCGCGAGAGCGCTTCCTCGCTTTCGGCCATGAGCTGGACGATGATCTCGGCCACTGGCTCTTCCTTGTTTACCATGCCGACCGACTGTCCAGCCATGACCGAACCGCGCTCGACATCGCCGTCGATCACCGCGCGGCGGAGGGCACCGGCCCAGAAGTGCTCGATCTCGAGCTGGGCCTGCGCCATGTCGACGATGCCTTCGTCCAGCCGCTTGGCGACTTCGACCTGCTTGGCGGTGAATTCCTCGGTGCCCTTGTTCTTGAGCGCGCGCACCGGGATAACCGGCAGGCGCGGATCGACCTGCACCGAGGCCACCGCATCGCGCGCATTGCCCCGGAAGAACGCGGCCTTGAACGCCGGATGTGCAATGGATTCTGTCGCACAGGCAAAGCGGGTGCCAAGCTGCACGCCGCTCGCGCCCATCTCCAGATAGCTGGCGATCATCTCGCCCCGGCCGATGCCGCCCGCCACGAACACCACGTGATCGGCAGCCAGCGCGGGGAGGAATTCCTGCGCCAGCACCGAGGTCGAAACCGGGCCGATATGGCCGCCTGCCTCCGAACCTTCGATCACCAGCGCGTCTGCGCCAGAGCGCAGCAGCTTCTTGGCCAGCGCCAGCGTCGGCGCGAAAACCAGCACCTTGGCGCCGAATTCCTTGATCGCCTCGACGCTGCCCTTGGGCGGAATGCCGCCCGCCAGCACGACATGGCCGACCTTGTGCCTGGCGCAGACCGCAATCAGGTCGAACAGCGCAGGGTGCATCGTGATCAGGTTCACGCCGAAGGGCTTGTCCGTCAACGCCCTGGTCGCGGCGATCTCGTTGTCCAGCAGTTCGGGCGTCATCGCCCCGCAGGCAATCACGCCAAAGCCCCCGGCGTTGCTGATCGCCGAGACCAGATTGCGCTCCGACACCCAGCTCATCGCCCCGCACAGGATCGCGTGCTCCGTGCCGAGAAACTCGGCGCCACGGCGCATCAGGGCTGATGTCTTGGGTGTTGCAGTCATGCGTGGAGAATCCCGTCCGAAAGTCCGGCGCGCGCTTTAGGGCGGCTTTGGGGCGGCAACAAGGCCGGACTTTGCGCCTTGATCGCCAGATGCGATAACTCTGGCCAATTTAACCCGTTTTCCCGATTGGGTGCGGTCTGATAGAAGGATCGCATCAGGTGAGTTCCCCCTCACTCACCGAGCCCCGAGAGCCGGTCGTCTCAATCTCCAGACTGGCCCGGGTCGCGCCCCGCCTTTCGGCTCCGGATCGGGCCGGAGGGCGGGGTTTCCTTTGGCGCTGCAGATACTTTCGCCTAAGCGCAAGCGATGACGAACAGCATTTCCGGGCAGACGCTCGGCCGATCCGACATCGCAAAGCTCATCGGCAAGGGCGCACACCATCTGGTCGAATGCGATCTGGATGAGGCCGACCTATCGAAGCTGGATCTTTCGGGCTGGACGTTCGAGCGCTGCTCGCTGCGCCACGCCGACCTTTCGGGCACCAAGCTGATGCGGACCACGTGGCGCGGCTGCAAGGCCCCCTTCGCCAACCTCACTGGCGCAGACCTCGAGGAAGCCCGCATCTCGGCTTGCGACTTCAACAACGCTGCGTTCCGCCGCGCCAACATCGGCTCAGCCCGCTTCGTCTCCACGCGCATGACCGGTGCGGATCTGCACATGGCCAAGGGCATGGGCTTCGTCTTCGAGGAAGTGCTGCTCGTCGGCGCGCGCCTGCCGGGCCTGTCGTTCCGCAAGGAAAAGCTGGTGCGCCTCGATCTGGCGCAGGCGGACCTGACCAAGGCAGACTTTCGCGGCGCTGTGCTCGAAGGCTGCTCCTTGCGCGAAGCCAATCTCGACGGCGCGCAGTTTGCAGGCGCCGATCTGCGCGGCGCAGACCTCGGCGGGCTTCAGCTCGAGGACGCGCGGGTGTTCAGAGGCGCGGTCATCTCGCGCGAACAGGCCGAACAGCTGCTGTCGGGCTGGGGCCTGCTGATACGCTAATATCGCTGGCCCACCCCTAACCCCTCCCGCTTGCGGGAGGGGGACTAAGTTGCGCCTTGTATCACCCCTCCCGCAGGCGGGAGGGCGCCCCCAGCTTACTCCCCGTCCATCTCGTAGGCGGTGTGCAGCACGCGCACGGCCAGTTCGGTCTCGTCCTCGTCGATAAGCACCGAGACCTTGATCTCGCTGGTGGTGATCGCCTGGATGTTGATCCCGCGATCGGCGAGCGAGCGGAACATCGTGGCGGCAACGCCCGCGTGGCTGCGCATGCCGACACCGACGACGCTGATCTTGGCGACCTTGCTGTTGGCCAGCATGCGGTAGTAGCCGATCGTGTCCTTGCGCTCTTCCAGCAGCGCCTGGGTGCGAGCGAGGTCCGAGATCGGAACCGTGAAGGTCACGTCGGTCTCGCCCTTGTCCTTGGCGATGTTCTGGATGATCATGTCGACGTTGATGTTGGCGGCAGCCAGCGGACCGAAGATCGCGGCGACGGCACCCGGGCGGTCGGCGATGCGGGTCAGCGTGACCTTGGCCTCGTTCTTGTCGGCAGCGATGCCGGTGATCAGCTGGCGTTCCATATCGAGTCCTTCAAGCTCTTCGTCAGAGACAATCATCGTTCCGGGGATCGTGTCGGCAGCAGGCGCATCGTCATCGATGAACGAGGACAGCACCTGCACGCGCACGCCTTCCTTCATGGCAAGGCTGACCGAGCGGGTCTGCAGCACCTTCGAGCCGACCGAGGCCAGCTCGAGCATTTCCTCGTAGGTGACGTTCTTCAGCTTGCGCGCCTTGGCGACGATGCGCGGGTCGGTGGTATAGACCCCGTCGACATCGGTGTAGATGTCGCAGCGGTCGGCCTTGACCGCGGCTGCCACGGCCACGGCCGAAGTATCCGAGCCACCACGGCCCAGCGTGGTGATGCGGCCCTTGTCGGACACGCCCTGGAAGCCGGGAATCACCGCGATCTCGCCCGATGCCATCGAGGCGAGCAGCGCCTCGGCATCAATGCCTTCGATGCGCGCCTTGGAATGGGCATCGTCGGTGTGGATCGGCAGCTGCCAGCCGAGCCATGAGCGCGCCTTGCAGCCCAGCGCCTGCAGATGCATCGCCAGAAGGCCCGAAGTCACCTGCTCGCCACTGGCCACGACCACGTCGTATTCGGCGGGGTCATAAAGCGGGTTCGCCTCGCGGCAGAAGTTTACGAGGCGGTCGGTTTCTCCCGCCATGGCCGAGACGACAACCGCAACCTCGTGCCCCGCTGCCTGCTGGCGCTGCACGATGCGCGCCACGCGGCGGATGCGCTCGGTTCCGGCCATCGAGGTGCCGCCGAATTTCATCACGATGCGGGCCAAGGGCTTGCTCCTGAAGTCTTGCGCGTAACAATCTTGCCCGCAAGGCCGGTGGACCTTGCAGCGCGGGCGCTTTAGGGACGTGATATGAGCAATGCAACCTCTGCGAATACCATTCGCCCGGAAGAAGCGACCCACTTCGGCAAGCTGGCGGCAGACTGGTGGAACCCGAAGGGCTCCTCGGCCATGCTGCACAAGCTGAACCCGGTGCGTCTTGGCTTCATCCGCGATGCGATCGACGCGCACTTCGGCAGCGATTCGCGCGGGGTGAAGCCACTGGCAGGCCGCAAGGCGCTCGATGTCGGCTGCGGTGCGGGGCTGCTGTGCGAACCGCTTGCGCGCTTGGGTGCAGAGGTGACCGGGGTCGACGCCGCTGAGGAAAACATTGCCGCCGCTCGACTTCACGCTGAAGGATCCGGCCTAGCCATCGATTATCGCTGCGGTGATGTCGGCCAGCTAGGGCTTGGCGGATACGATCTGGTCACCTCGATGGAAGTGATCGAACACGTCGCCGACAAGGCGGCTTTCATCGCCGCGCTCGAAGCAGGTCTGGCGCCCGGCGGCCTGATGATCCTCTCCACCCCCAACCGCACCACGCGTTCGCGCCTGCTGCTGGTCGAAGGCGCTGAAACCCTCGGCATGGTGCCGCGGGGAACCCACCACTGGAACGATTTCATCACGCCGGTCGAACTGCATGACCTGCTCGATGCCGCAGGCCTGAAGATGGGCAATCCGATGGGCATCGCCTGGAGCGTATCACGCGGGCTGCACCTGTCGGACGACCTCGCGCTGAATTACATCGCCACCGTGACCCGGAAGGACTGAACCATGGCCGCCGAACGCTTCGAACGCCACAAGCAGGCCTGGACCGCGGACGAGATCCAGAAACTGCACACCCTCGCCAACAATGGCATGGCGCTCAAGGCCATCGCCAAGGCCCTGACCCGCAGCGAGGAATCGGTAAAGCTGCGCGCCAAGAACGACAGCCTCTCCATCGCCAAGCTGCGCTGAGCGCGCCTTCTTGCGCGCTATTGCATAATCCGATATCTGCGCGGGGCTCTGCTTGCGGATGGTCCGCGCAGTCAATCGCCGGGAGGCAGCCGATGTTTGCATGCATGCTGCCACCAGGCAGGACATAAAAGCGCACTCTTCGCGCTTCACATTTCCCTGACATGACCGGTTGAGACGCTCCGCCTGCGCGGTTGCGCCCTGCCGTGCGAGCGAGAATTCCCCAATGTACGTGCGTTTCACGACGCCCGGTGCCGTTACGCGAGCCAGCGTGGCACCGGGTCCGTTCCGCACCGCCTGTGATCTGTGGTGGGAACGGGAAGAGGATACCCCTGCCCTGATCGCGCTTCGGCGCGAACTGGACTGGTTCAATGAATGGCTACCGGTGCCGAACCGGTTCACCGTCGTCGCAAAAGGTCGGCGGTGGTCCGATGGCGTCTGCTGGTTTCGCGACGATGCCCGCGAGATGCTGGGCCATGCCCATGCGCTGGCAGCCCTGCTCGAAGAGTGTGGCGTGCTGGTCCACCGGCTGTGGACGCGCGATCCGGGCCAGTTGCTCTACCGGGATCGGTGGCAGGTCGTTGCCAAGCCCGAGCCGCGGCAGCTCCACTGACGCGGCTCAAGAATTCCAACGATGGAGGTTACCATGAAAATCAAAGACCACGACACCATGCCCTGCTTTCGAGCCGACATCCAAGCGCCGTAAGGGCTTCCCCAGCGAAACGCGCGTGAAGCGCGGCTTGCGCACGGTCAGGGGCAGCCCGGACGATCCGATGAGCGTCGAACTGCTGGAACGACTCGGTCGACAGGATCCCTGCCCCTGCGGTTCGGGGAAGAGGTTTCAAGTCCTGCTGCCTGCGCTCTGGCCGTTACGACGGCGCCTTGCGGCGCGATTACTGGCGCTGACACTCAGCCTGCGGATGCGGGAAGAAACTTCTCGACCAGATCGCGCGCCAGTCGCGCAGGGCGCAGCGTCTCGGCGTCAAGGCAGCACCAGCTGGACTTGACCTCGGCCAGGACTTCCTCGCCGCGCTTGATGATCGTTTCGTAGAACGCGCGCGCGCCCTGCACTTTCTCGAGGATCACGTGAGCTATCACCTGGTCGTCGAGAAAGGTCGGGCGACGGTAGGTGATCTCGTGCTTCAGTGCGACCCAAAGGTGCGCAGCCACCGCTTCGGCAGGGGCGAGCGCGCGCCAGTGATCGATCACCGCGTCCTGCACCCAGTTGAGGTACGAGGCATTGTTGACATGACCCATGAAGTCGATGTCAGCGGGCTTCACGGCAATCGGGACGAGATGGGGGATCACATTGCTCACATTGATGTAGGTAACATGATTCGCGCGCCAATGACAGGCGCCGCGTCACCCTTTTCACGCCAGCAACACTTTAACTGGAAAGCAGTTCCTCGACCCATGCAGGCACGATCTCGGTCGCAGGCCCAAGCCGCGTTTCGTGGAACCATGCCGAGCCCTGGCTGCGTTCCAGGTTGAGTTCGAGCGTCTGGACGCCAAGGTCCCGCGCGGATCGCACCAGCCCGGCAGCCGGGTAGACCGCGCCTGACGTTCCGATGGACACGAACAGGTCGGCCCCGGACACCGCCTGATAGATGTCCTCCATCCGGTATGGCACCTCGCCAAACCACACGACGTCAGGGCGCAGGGCGCTCTCGCCGCAGGCGGGGCACGGCGGACGATCGATCAACGTTCCTGTCCAGCGGTGGCGCTCATCGCATGCCATGCACCAGGCGTTGAGATGCTCGCCATGCATGTGCAGCACGTTCAATGCCCCGCCCCGCTCGTGCAGGTCGTCGACGTTCTGCGTCACGATCAGAACCTCGCCGCCCGCCTTCTTCGGCCACTCCCGATCCAGTCGGGCCAGCGCGTGATGCGCGGCATTCGGCTCCTTCGTCTGGATCGCCTCGCGCCGCATGTCGTAGAAGCGCAGGACGAGATCGGGATCGCGCTCGAAAGCCTCGGGCGTCGCCACGTCCTCGACGCGGTGCTGCTCCCACAGCCCACCCCCACCACGAAAGGTATCGATGCCGGACTCCGCAGAAATTCCGGCTCCGGTGAGAATGACGATATTGCGCGGACGATTCATCGCGACCATGAAGCACGCGACGCAAGGGGTAGGCAATGACCAGAATCGGAATCATCGGCAGCGCTGGACGAATGGGCAATGCGCTGCAGGCAGCAGTGACAGCAGCCGGACACGAATTCGCCGGCGGGATCGACAAGGGCGGTGATCCCCTCGCGCTCGCGCAGGCAAGCGACGTGCTGGTCGATTTCTCCGCCCCCGGCGCGCTCGAATTCAATCTCGACGCCGCGATCCACACCGGCGTGCCCATCGTGATCGGCACCACCGGCCTCGAGGAACGCCACCACTGGCTGATCGATTCGGCAGCAGTCAGTATTCCCGTGCTGCAGACGGGCAACACCTCATTGGGCGTCACCCTGCTTTCCCATCTCGTTCAGGAAGCCGCGTCACGTCTGGGCGAGGACTGGGACATCGAGATCGTCGAGACCCACCACCGCATGAAAGTCGATGCGCCCTCGGGCACGGCGCTTTTGCTGGGTGAAGCTGCGGCGAAGGGCCGGGGCGTGCATCTTGCGGACGAAGCCGTGCGCGGTCGCGATGGCATCACCGGCGCACGCAAGGCCGGCACCATTGGCTTTGCAGCATTGCGCGGCGGCTCGGTCGCGGGCGACCACTCGGTCCACTTCCTCGCCGACAACGAACGCCTGACGTTCTCGCATCTCGCCGAAAACCGCGGCATCTTCGCCAAGGGCGCGATCCGCGCGGCGGAATGGATCATCGGCAAGGCGCCGGGCCGCTACACCATGCCCGAGGTGCTTGGCTTGTGAAGGGTTCTGGGGCTCTGACATGAAGACGGCGGACATCTTCGAATTCTTCCGCCGCCTGGCCGAGGCCAACCCCTCGCCCGAGACAGAACTCGAATACGGCAACGTCTATCAGTTGCTCGTCGCCGTCACCCTTTCGGCGCAGGCGACCGACGTCGGCGTCAACAAGGCGACGCGCAAGTTGTTCGCCATCGTCAAGACGCCGCAGGACATGCTCGATCTCGGCGAGGAGGGCCTGAAGCAACACATCAAGACCATCGGCCTGTTCAATTCCAAGGCGAAGAACGTCATGGCCATGGCCGAAATCCTCGTAACCCAGCACGGCGGCGAGGTTCCGGCAGACCGCGACCTGCTAACCGAGCTGCCCGGCGTCGGGCGCAAGACGGCAAACGTGGTGATGAACTGCGCGTTCGGCGCGGAAACCTTTGCGGTCGATACGCATATCTTCCGCGTGGGCAACCGCACCGGTCTCGCGAAGGGAAAGACGCCGCTCGCCGTTGAGAAGGGGCTGGAGAAAAAGGTTCCCCAGCCGTTTCGCGTCGGCGCGCACCACTGGCTGATCCTCCACGGACGCTATGTGTGCAAGGCGCGGACACCCGAATGCTGGCATTGTGGGGTGGTTGATCTTTGCAGCTTCAAGGGCAAGGTTCTGGAGAAGGGAGCCAAGCCACCGGCGGCAAGGAAGGCAAAGGCTCCCGCAAGTCGCAGGACAAGGAAGGAGAGCAAGGCATGAAGCGCATGACTCCGTTTCTGATCGCAGGCCTCACGCTGGCCGTGGCCGGATGCACTGCCAACGCCAAGCAGGGCAATGACGGCCACCGCGCCGACATCCCGAAAGCGAAAGTCGTCGGCAAGCCGGTCAACTGCATCGGGCTCCAGACCATCCGCGAAAGCCAGGTGCGCGATGACTGGACCATCGATTTCCGCACCAACGGCAACCAATGGTATCGCAACACCTTGCCCAACCGCTGCTTCAGCCTCGGCTTCGAACGTGCGTTCTCCTACTCGACCTCGCTCACCCAGCTCTGCAACGTCGACATCATCACGGTGATCACCAACACCGCCGGCCCCGGCCCGATCAACCGGGGTGCCTGCGGGCTTGGCGAATTCACCCCGGTCGAGTTGGAGAAGTAGCCGCTACGTCTCGTAATTGATCGGATCGAGATTCAGCCCCGCGCGCCCATCTGCCACGGTGTTCGCAGGCGCGTGCGGCGGCTCGGCATCGGGGTCCATCGGCGGCTGCAGCATGCCCTCCCACTTGGTGATGACCGACGTCGCCACCGCATTGCCGACAACGTTGGTGGCCGTCCGCCCCATGTCGAGGAAGGTGTCCACGCCCAACAGCAGTGCAATGCCCTCTAGCGGCAGGCCGAACTGCGTCAGCGTCGCCGCGATGACCACAAGGCTCGCACGCGGCACCCCGGCAATGCCCTTTGAAGTCACCATCAGCGTCAGCAGCATGGCGATCTGCTGCCCGATCGAAAGCTCGATGCCATAGGCCTGCGCGATGAACATCGTCGCAAAGCTGGTGTACATCATCGAACCGTCGAGGTTGAAACTGTAGCCCAGCGGCAGCACGAAGCCCGAAATGCGGCGCGGCACGCCAAAGCGGTCCAGCTGCTCGAACAGCTTGGGCAGCGCGGATTCCGAGCTCGCGGTCGAGAACGCCAGCAACAACGGCTCGCGGATGTAGCGCGCGAGCATGATAACACGGCCCTTGAGGAAAATGCCGCCCAGCGTCAGCAGGATGACCCAAAGCAGAAGCAGCCCGAAGTAGAACTCCGAGACGAACACGCCGTAGGTGACGACGATACCAAGGCCCTTGGTTGCAATGACCGAGGCCAGCGCGCCGAACACCGCCAGCGGCGCCATGCGCATCACGTAGTCGGTGATCTGCAGCATCAGATGCGCCAGCGCTTCGCACCCGCGCACGATCGGCGCGCCGGTCTCGCCGATGGCCGAGAGCGCCACGCCGGCAAAGATCGAGAACACGAGGATCTGCAGCACGTTGTTCTTGGCCATCGCATCAAGGGCGCTGGTCGGAAAAATCTCGAGGACGAAGTGGCGCAGCGTGAAGTCCGCCGTCGCCAGATCACCCACCGGACCCGCAGCGGTGAATTCCAGCCCGACGCCCGGCTTGAACAGGTTGACCAGCAGCAGCCCCAGACCAATCGAGATCAGGCTGGCGGTGATGAACCACGCAAGCGCCCGCCCGCCGATGCGGCCAAGCGCCGCGCTGTCGCCCATCCCGGCAATGCCGGTCACCAGCGTCGCCAGAATCAGCGGCGCGATGATCATCTTGATAAGGTGCAGGAAAATGTCGGGCAGCAGCTTCAGCGTGTCAGCAATCTGCGCCAGCGTCGCATCGCCCTGCGGGTAGCTCGTGTTGAGAACGTACCCGACGAGAATGCCGAGCACCATGCCGATCACGATGTAGAGGGTAAGGCGCTTGGCCAAGAAACATGCTCCCGCAATTTTGTTGCATAGGAGACTAACGACGTTTCAGGCGCGGCTCAACCGCCCCACGCTTTTTAACGCCCTGCTTTTAACCGACTTGACCCCGGTGCAGGAGCTTCTGGTCCGCCAGCACCAGCGCCATCATCGCCTCGACCACCGGAACCCCGCGAATGCCGACACAGGGATCGTGACGCCCCTTGGTGAACAGTTCGGTGGCCTCGCCCTCTCGGGTGATGGTCGGCATCGGCGTGAGGATCGATGATGTCGGTTTGAACGCCACGCGCACCGTCACCGGCTGCCCGGTTGAGATGCCGCCCGCGATCCCGCCCGCATGGTTGGCAAGAAACTCAGGCGCCCCAGAGCCGGGCCGCATCGGATCGGCATTGCCTTCGCCGGTATTGCGCGCGGCTTCAAATCCGTCGCCGATTTCCACGCCCTTGACCGCGTTGATCCCCATCATCGCGTGGGCGAGTTCCGCATCGAGCTTGGCATAGAGCGGCGCGCCCCAACCGGCCGGAACGCCTGTTGCAACGCATTCCACCACTGCGCCCAGCGACGAACCGGATTTGCGGGCATCGTCGACCAGCTTCTCCCAGCGTGCCGCTGCCCACGAATCCGGGCAGAAGAACGGGTTGCGGCCGATCTCGTCGGCATCGAAATGATCCATGTCGATCCTGTCGCCGCCGATCTCGCTGACCCAGGCAAGAATCTTGACCTCGGGGATCACCAGACGCGCCACCGCGCCTGCCGCCACGCGCGAGGCCGTCTCGCGCGCCGAGGATCGACCGCCGCCGCGATAGTCGCGGAAGCCGTACTTGGCGTCATAGGCATAGTCGGCATGGCCGGGACGATAGGCCTTGGCCACATCGCCATAGTCCTTGGACCGCTGGTCAACGTTTTCGATCATCAGGCTGATCGGCGTTCCGGTCGTCTTGCCTTCGAACACGCCAGACAGGATGCGGACCTGGTCCGGCTCCTGCCGCTGCGTGGTGAAGCGCGACTGACCGGGGCGGCGCGCATCAAGGAACGGCTGGATTTGCGCCTCGCTGATGGCAAGGCCGGGAGGGCAACCGTCAACCACGGCGCCAATCGCCGACCCGTGGCTTTCGCCCCAGGTGGTGAAACGGAACAGGTGACCGAAGCTGTTAAGGCTCATGGGCCACGCCTTTGCCGGGGATGCGCAGAAAAGTCCACCTTTCGGCGCGCATGCCATCGCGCTATCGCACAGCCCATGTTCCTCGTCGTCTTCCGCAACCGCAAGCGCGCCGATATCGATGCCGCCGCCTATTCGGCCGATGCCGAGGCGATGGAGCGGCTTGCCGCGCAGCAGCCGGGCTATCTCGGCTTCAAGAGCTACACTGCCGACGATGGCGAGGTGATCGCCCTGTCCGAGTGGGAAGATGAGGCCGCAGCCCTCGCATGGCGCCGCGTGGCCCACCACGCCGAAATGCAGGGCAAGGGCCGCGCCGAGTACTACGAGAACTACACTCTCTTCGCCGGCACGCCGACCCGCGTGCACCGCTTCGACAGGCAGGACACATGAGCATCACCCTTTACGGCATCCCCAACTGCGACACGGTCAAGAAGGCCCGAACCTGGCTCGACGCCAAGGGCCTTGCCTACACCTTCCATGACTACAAGAAACAGGGCGCAGATCCGGCCCGGATCGCTGGTTGGATCGCCAAGGCCGGACTCGACAAGATCGTGAACAAGGCGGGCACGACCTACCGCAAGCTTGACGATGCCCAGAAAACGGCCCTTTCAGGAGACGGCGCTCCCGCCGTGTTGGCCGAGAACACTTCGGTCATCAAGCGGCCCATTGTTGAGCACCCCGCTGGCTTGCTCGTCGGCTTCAAGGAAGCGGAATGGTCGGCTGCATTAGGCTGAACGCCATCCACTGACGCGGCCCCATACGCACCCTCGGCTACCTCACCGTCGCTCCGGGCTTGACCCGGGGTCCCACATTTATTCAACGCCGCCTCCCCGGACGGAGCGGGGTCCCGGATCAAGTCCGGAACGACGACAAGTACGACGGTCGCGCTCCAAACGCCTGCGATCACAACCCATCTTGACAAAACGAACCATATAGGTTAAGTGCCTCGCCCACAGGTCAGGAGAGGGCAAAAGGCCATCCCGCTCCTCTCCCTTCGGGGGTTAGGCTTTTGCCGAAGCCTCCGGCGCGATCGGTGCGGCAGGTGCGCTGCGGGTTCAATGTGGGGCGTTAAGCCCAAGACCCATCGGGCAAGACCTGTCGTTACCCAAGGACAGACAGGACAACCCAGGGCTGATAGCACGGCGCCGAACCCTGAGCGACGCTGCGGATGCGGAACCCGCCATGATTGTGCGACAGTGTCAGCACAAACGACAGGTTCTTTTCACGCAGCCGCTTGCCAGAAGCCGAGGCAGCCCGCGAGCCGCTGCCAAAGCTTCGTCTTTTCACATATGTCCGCCCTCAGGCTGAGCCGATCAGGGGTTCGGAACCGCCCCCCGGCCACTCGCAACCGGTCCCGCGCCCTCCCCGCGCGTGCCACGACGGCACCGCACCGGTCGCGCGATCTGTGCTTTCCCCGGCGTAACCGGTCCGCATTCGCCAGCGGATGTTCTGCTTTGTCGCGTGTCCGCGAAGCCCACCCCCGGCCCCTCCCGCTTGCGGGATGGGGGGAGATTCAAGCCCTCCCGCAGGCGGGAGGGCCGCGAGACTTGGGTGACACAGTGAAGTTAGTCGCAGCGGGGGGCAGCCCGGCTCGATCGACGGACAACATCACGCAACGCCACAAGAAGACCTTCGCGCAGAACCCAAACAAAAAGGGAGCGGTTCGCACCGCTCCCTCCTCATCTCAGCCAAATTCGGCAGGGTCCTTATGCAGGGCCCTTTTCGAAGGTGGCGAAGTTCTCGTTGCCGACGAAGCCGAACTTCGTGACCTTGGCGTCGGTGATGATCTTCATCATCCGGTTCGCGATCTCGTAGCTGGCGTATTCCTCGGGCTGGAACTGCAGTTCCGGCTCGGGATCAATCCCCTTCGTCGAAGCGATGATCGAGACCAACTGGCCTTCGCTGATGGCTGCACCATTCCAGAGAATCTGGTTGGTCGCCGTCAGAACCAGCTTGTTCTTGATCGGATCGATCTTGACGTCGTTGGGGATGTTCGTCGGCTGCGGGAGGTCGATGTTCACCGCATGCGTGGCCACCGGGATGGTGATGATGAACATGATGAGGAGAACGAGCATGACGTCGATCAACGGCGTCGTGTTCATTTCCATCATCGGCGAGCCATCATCCTTGCCGCCGCTCATTGCCATGGTTGGTACTCCTGTTCGCTCTCTGGACCAGTCGAAGGTCGGGGCTTAGCCCGGATCGACCGGCGTCGAGATGAAGCCGACTTTCGGATAGCCAGCGGACTGGACGTTATAAATCGCACCGGCGATGCACTTCCAGGGGACATTCACGTCGCCACGGATGTGCACTTCGGGGATCTTTTCCGGATCCATGTTGGCGGCGCCGCCTTCACGCTTCACGATCGCATCGAGGCGATTGAAAGCCTGCTGGTACAGCTCCTGGTTGTCCACCGGACTGATGTTGTTGAAATAGACGCGGCACTGGCCGGTGCGCGAAGAACCCTCGTAACCAGGCTCCTTCGGGCTACGGCCTGCAGCGTCCGTCGAGACGACCGACAGCATCAGGTTTTCGACCTTGTCCTGCGATTCCTCGCTGACAAGAATGGGAACCTTGAGCTTTTCGATCGACTGGATCGCGACGGGCACCGCGATGAGGAAGATGATCAGCAGCACCAACATCACGTCCACGAGCGGCGTGGTGTTGATGTCCGACATCGGGCGTTCTTCTCCGCCAGCGCCGCCTACAGACATTGCCATGGGTTACATCCTATCCGTTCTTAGCCGCGAGGGAGGCCGGAGATATCAGGAGGGACACCTCCGGCCCGAGACTCGCGTTTCCGGAAAGGGGCCGGAGGTTGGTCCGGCCCAATTCTGATTACTTCTTGACGGGTGCTGCCGGGGTAGCCGGTGCAGCCGGAAGAGCCGGCTTCACAGCGCCCTTCGAGTTGATGTTCGCCAGCAGATCGGTCGAGAAGCCCGAGAGCAGTTCGGCGATCTTCTTGTTGCGAGCCTGCAGCCAGTTGTAGGCAAGCACGGCCGGAACGGCGACGAGCAGACCAAGCGCGGTCATGATCAGAGCTTCACCGACCGGACCTGCGACCTTGTCGATCGAAGCCGAACCAGCGAGACCGATGTTGATCAGCGCGTTGTAGATGCCGACCACGGTACCGAACAGACCGATGAACGGTGCGGTAGCGCCCACGGTTGCGAGGAACGGCAGGCCACCGGCGAGGCGAGCGTTCACGAACGCTTCCGAGCGGGCGAGCGAACCGTGCAGCCAGTCATGGGCTTCCATGGCGTCGGTCATCTTCGAGTGCTGGTCTTCGGCGGCGATGCCGTCGTCGACGATCTGGCGCCATGCCGAGTTCTTCTCGAGCTTGGCTGCGCCTTCACGCAGCGAAGGGGCGCGCCAGAAAGTGCCGATGTTCTTGTACTGGCCCATGATCTTGTTCTGCTCCATGAGCTTGGTGAACAGGATGTAGAACGAGCCGAACGACATGATCGCGAGGATCACGAGGGTGGCGATGCCGATCCAGTTGGGCTGGCCGTTGGGAAACAGCGCTTCCTTGATGCCGAAGGACTTCTGCGGCGCTGCGGCGCCAGCGGCAGCAGCAAGAGCGTAGATGAACATTGCGAGTCTTCCTCTTCAATTCAAATCAAAGTGCGTGAAAGCCGTCAGGTGCCGGACTTCCGTGTCAAATCCGTGAGGCGAATCAATCCTTCGGGATAACCCAGCGGATCGAGTTCGAGTACGAGCCCGTGGTCGGCTGCCCTTCGCCATCGGTCGCGGGCTGGAAGCGCGCGCGGCGACGGACGTTGGAACACGTGGCCTCGTCAAGATCGGGGCTGCCTGAAGACCTGGTGATCTGGCAGTCCGTAACCTTGCCATCGGTGCCGATGGTGACACGGAAACCCGTGGTGCCTTCACGCTCTTCGCGAAGCGCACGCGATGGGTAGTCGTTCGACGTAGCCCAGTTGCCCGGCTGACCCTTGGGGACAGCAGCCTTCGGCGTGAACCGGGGCGGGGGCGGAGCTGCAGGCGGCGCGGGAAGCGCGACCGGCGCCGGGGGAGCCGGCATCGGGGGGGCTTCGTTGACCGTCTGCACCTGCGGAGCAGGCGCGTTGAAGCTGATCGGCGGCGGAGGCGCGACGATCGGCGGTGGCGGCGTGTTCTCCTTCGGAGGCGGCGGCGGCGGCGGCTCCTCCGGCGGCTTCTCTTCCTCGATGTTGACCGCCGAGGTCACCTCTTTGACCTTCTTGAACGCCTCTTGAGCCAGCCCCGTAACGAGTGCGTAGCCAACGGCGACATGAAGAATCGCAACGACGATGAGCGCGGTGATCTTGTTACCGCTCATCTGTTGGTCAGCGTATGCCATTCAGCTCCAATACTCCTGATCGCCCACCCGGACACGGAGCACGCGCAATACGGCCCTGACCAAGGTGGAGCCCGCGCGCAGGATCACCGTCCTGCCCGAAGGCCAATCCAGCAAATTTCAATCCACCCTGCCGGCAACCCGGTCCGCCGACATCAAACCAGGGGGTTTGGCGGCGGCAAGCGTCGGGCTGCTTGTTTTTGGATTGCCCGAACGGCTGCATCTTTAACGGCGAAGCCAAAGGCGCGCAAATGCTTTATCCGTTAACTGGTGATTCATGGTTGCACTGCCTGAAATCAGCCAGAAACGAAGGGCCCTTGCAAGCCTGCATGGTGCCGGAGATACCGTAATGCCAGCTTTCCTATCCCCGTTCCCCCTCCTGATTGCCGCATCGGTTGCGCTGACTGCCGGATTCTCTGGCTCTTCCGCACGTGCGCAGAACGCCCCGATTCGGAGCGATGTCAGCGGTGTCACACCCCATACCGCGACCCCGCTGACCTATGCTGATCTCGCCTCGATGGCTGACGCGGCAGAGGTTGTGCTGCGTGCGCAGGTCAGGAAGACATCGCGGCTCAAGCCCGAACAGACTCCGGGTCTTGCCCCCGGCATGGCCCGCCTGCTCGTCGAGGCAAGGACGCAGACCGTACTGACTGGCCCGGCCATGGGCGAAACCGTGCGTTATCTGGCCGACGTCCCGCTCGATGCGAAGGGCAAGGTGCCCAAGTTGTCGAAGGCCGTTGTCCTCCTCTTCGCCCGCACAGTCGCAGGCCGGCCGGGCGAGCTGCGCCTTGTCGACGGCGGCGCGCAAATCGCATGGTCGGGCGAGACCGAGATGCGCACGCGAGCGATCCTCACCGAAATGCTCTCCCCCGAAGCCCCGCCGCGCGTCATCGGCGTGCGCGAGGTGCTGTACGTGCCGGGCAACCTTGTCGGCGAAGGAGAAACGCAGGTCTTCCTGCAGACCGAAAACAACGCGCCCGTTTCGATCTCGGTCATTCGCAGGCCCGGTATGGAGCGCAACTGGGGCGTGAGCCTGTCCGAGATCGTCGATCAGGCGGCGCGCCCGCCCGCACGCGATACGCTCACGTGGTATCGCCTCGCCTGCAGCCTGCCGCCCTCGATGCCGCCCGGCGCGAGCCTTTCGGGCAGTGCCGCGCAGGTGCGCGCTGCGGCTGAGGACTACGCCTTCGTCGTAGGACAGCTCGGCGAATGCACGCGCACTCGCCCTGCGGTGGAGCGCTAAGGCGCAATCGGGCTGTTGCCCGCATGGCCCATGTCCCCTAAGGCCCGCCGCGCACAGATAGCTGATTCCAGCGGACGGGAATGACATGAGCGAACCATTGCGCATCGCGCTGGCCGGGCTTGGCACGGTTGGCGGCGGGGTGATCCGGCTGATCGAGGCCAATGCCGATCTTATCGCGCGGCGCGCCGGTCGGCCGATCGTGATCACCACGGTCAGCGCGCGCAATCGCCAGAAGGATCGCGGGTTCGACGTCACCCGCTATGCCTGGGAAGACGACATGGTCATCCTTGGCGAGCGGCCGGACGTGGACGTCGTGGTCGAACTGGTTGGCGGTGCCGATGGTCCGGCGCTGGCGCTTGCCCGCACCACGTTCGAGGCCGGCAAGGCCCTCGTCACCGCCAACAAGGCGATGATCGCCCACCACGGCGTCGAACTTGCCACCAAGGCCGAAGCGGCCAAGGTCGCGCTCAAGTTCGAAGCGGCGGTCGCAGGCGGCATTCCGGTGATCAAGGGCCTCAAGGAAGGCGTTGCCGCGAATGAGATCGCGCGGGTCTATGGCATCCTCAACGGCACCTGCAACTACATCCTCTCGACCATGGAGGACACCGGGCGCGACTTCGCCGACGTGCTCGCCGAAGCGCAGGCCAAGGGTTATGCCGAGAGCGACCCGACCTTTGACATCGACGGCATCGACGCGGCGCACAAGCTGGCGATCCTGTCCTCGATCGCATTCGGGACTGCAGTTGATTTCGAGCCGGTCATAGCCACGGGCATCCGTCGCGTACTCGCGGCCGACATCGCCCAGGCCGACGCGCTGGGCTACTTCATCCGCCTGATCGGCATGGCCGATACCGAGATTGACGCAGACGGCAACCGCCGCCTGTTCCAGCGCGTCCACCCGCATCTGGTCCACCGGGACCATCCGCTGGCGCATGTCGATGGTGCGACAAATGCAGTCGTGGCTGAGGGCAATTTCGTCGGTCGGCTCCTGTTTCAGGGTGCAGGCGCGGGCGATGGACCGACCGCCAGCGCGGTCGTTGCCGACCTCATCGACATCGCCCGTGGCGACATCGGCGCACCGTTCTCGATCCCCGTGGCCGAGCTTGACCGCGCGGCTCCCGCCGACGTCGGCCACCGCACCGGCAAGGCCTATATCCGCTTCACCGTGGCCGACCGGCCCGGCGTGCTGGCCGAAATCACCGCCGCCATGCGTGATGCCGGCGTCTCGATCGAGAGCCTGATCCAGAAGGGCGGCGCAGACGCTGCCCCGGTCATGGTCTCGATGGTCACGCACGAAGGCCCGGAAAGCGCAATCACCGAGGCCCTGCGCCTGCTCGAAGGCTCACCGGTCCTCGCCGAACCGCCGCTGGTCATGCACATTCTGGGCGAGTGAAGCGCGCGGCGCTCTCAGGGCGCCGGAATCTCGCCCTTGGCGATGCGGTCCGCGTCTGATCCCGGCGGCGGCGGCGGCAGCGCCTTGATGTCGAACAGATAGATCTCGTTCGGCTTGCCACCCAGGCCGATGCAGCCGCGGCTGCAGTCGCGCAGGCCCGAAACATTTGGCGCGCGCGGCAACCCGTCATCGGTCGACTTCGCGCCGTCGGTTTCATCGCGCAGGGGAATGCGCTCACGCTCGCTCGCTTCCTTGCCGCCGCAGACGACGATCGTGCCGTCCGAGCGCTGCATCGGCCTGCACCGCTGCGTCTGCGAGTTGGTCAGGAGATTACGCGCGACATCGGCATCGCTTTGCGCAGCGCCGGTGATCGTGGGGCCCTGAACCGGCGGCGCCGGAGCGGGGGCTGAATCTTGCGCAGCAAGCGGCGCAGCGCCAAAAAGAAGCGCAAAGCCTGCCAGAACTGCCACTCTCTGTCTCGACAAGACCCTTCCCTCGCGTCTAGTGCCAGATCACACCAGCGTCACCTGTGCCATGCAATACTCTTTGCGCGACACAGTGATGTTTGCGCATACGTTTGCACAGCTTGCGGGCTGCGTCGAGCCGGTCTTGCCGGTGAGATCATGCACACTGGCTGAACCGATCTGGTAGTAGAGCACTACAGTACCACCCGTCTGAGCTGGAGCCATCGTGACCGAAAAGACCATCATCCCCGCCGCATCCCAGGTTCTCGACCGCGTTCTCGTGCTCGAAATGGTCCGCGTGACCGAAGCCGCCGCCATCGGCGCATCGCGCCTGATCGGCCGTGGCGACGAGAAGGCCGCCGACGCTGCAGCGGTCGAAGCCATGCGCGCTGCCTTCAACGAGCTATACATGGACGGCACCGTGGTGATCGGCGAAGGTGAGCGCGACGAGGCTCCGATGCTCTACATCGGCGAGAAGGTTGGCGCGGCCCCGGGCAAGGGGCCGAAGATCGACATCGCGCTCGACCCGCTCGAAGGCACGACGATCACCGCCAAGGACGGCCCCAACGCGCTGGCCGTGCTCGCCGTCGCAGAAGAAGGTGGCCTGCTCAACGCGCCTGACGTTTACATGGACAAGCTCGCGGTCGGCCCCGGCTACCCCGAAGGCATCATCGACCTCGACAAGTCGCCGACCGAAAACGTCAAGGCCGTTGCCGCCGAAAAGGGCGTGGCACCTGGCGACATCAACGTCTGCGTGCTCGACCGCCCGCGCCATTCCGCTCTGATCGACGAGCTGCGCGCGCTCGGCTGCGGCATCAAGCTCATTCCGGACGGCGACGTGGCGGGCGTGATCGCGGTGACCAACGAGGACACCGGCGTCGACATGTACATGGGCACCGGCGGCGCACCGGAAGGCGTGCTGGCAGCAGCCGCGCTGCGCTGCGTCGGTGGGCAGTTCAAGGGTCGCCTCCTGTTCCGCAACGAGGACGAGAAGGCCCGCGCCCGCAAGTGGGGCATCGAGGACCTGAACAAGCAGTACGACCTGATCGAACTGGCCAAGGGCGACTGCATCTTCGCTGCCACCGGCGTGACCGACGGCTCGCTGCTGGCAGGCGTCAAGGTCCACAAGAACGGCACCATGACCACCGAAAGCGTCGTAATGCGCGCCTCCTCGGGCACCGTCCGCTGGGTCAAGGGCGAGCACCGCAAGGGCCGCTGATCTTCAATATCAGACAGACGGAAGGCCGGGTGCTCGACAGAGTATCCGGCCTTTCTTGCGTCAGGTGCCGTAACGGACAACGGTGGGAACGGTGCGTTCTGTCTGGAGGGCAGAGGTCCGGCGCAGGTTGTGCGGATTGCTGATCTGGCCGGGGCGATGGTCGACATCGCGCGTCCGGAACGTCGAAACCAGAGTGGTCAGGCGCTCGGCTTCCGCCGACAGGCTGCGCGTGGCGGCTGACGATTCCTCGACCATCGCCGCGTTGGCCTGCGTCATCCGGTCCATGGCGGCGACTTCGGCGTTGACCTGCTCGAGACTTTCCGCCTGACGCGCGGCTGACTGGGCGATCTGCGACACCAGAACATCGACCGCTGCGATCTGGTCAACGATGCCGGTCAGCCGGGTGCCTGTCTCGCCCACGAGGCGGACGCCTTCGCCGACCTGGCTGGTGCTGGTCTCGATCAGTGTCTTGATGTTCTGTGCGGCTTCCGCCGATCGCTGGGCCAGCGCGCGGACTTCGGTCGCCACGACCGCAAAGCCCTTGCCAGATTCCCCAGCGCGGGCGGCTTCGACCCCGGCGTTGAGCGCGAGAAGGTTGGTCTGGAAGGCGATCCCGTCAATGACCGAGATGATCTTGCCGATTTCCTGCGCCGAGGCTTCGATTGCGGCCATGGCGGCAACCGCCTGACGCACCACGTCACCGCCGCTGCTCGCCTCGCCATGCGCGGAGTTGATCGCGCCGTGGACGTCCTTCGCCCCAAGAGCGGTGTCACGCACGCTTCCGGTGACGCTCCGCATGGCCGAAGCTGTCTGCGCGAGGCTGGACGCCTGCTGTTCGTTGCGGCGGGCAAGGTCGTCGCTGGCATCCCGGATTTCGGCGATCGAAGTCATCACGCTGGCCGCACCGACCCGCACGGTGCGCATGGCCAGAGCCAGTGCCTCGACCGCGCTATTGTAGTTGGCCCGCAGTTCTTCGTAGCCTTCGGGAAAAGTCTGCTCGATGCGATATTCGAGGTTCTGGCGCGCCATGCAGTCAAGCCCCGCCGAAAGCGCAGCCACGACGGCCTGCTGCTCCTCCTGTGCCTTCTGGCGGGCGATCCCATTGCTGCGGAACACAGCGATGGCGCGGGCCATGATGCCGATCTCGTCATCGCGATCGGCACCGCTGGCCTCGGTCCGGTAGTCCCCGTCGGCCATGCGCTGCATCGTTTCCGCGGTTTCCACGAGCGGCGCGACGACGCGTTGGCGGATCGTCCTTGTGGCCAGGATGATGATGCCAAGGACCGCCAGCGCGATCGCGGCAAATGCGACGATCAAGATCATGACAAGGCGATTCGCATGGTCCATCAGCTCTGTGCGATAGACGGTCGATTGTTCGACCAGGCGCTCCACTGCGTCATGCTGCTTCTGGTAGGCCGGTGCGAGCTCGTCGTGATGGACCTGCTTCATCACATCCAGGTTCCCGGCATCCAGCGCAGGGAGGTAGCGCTTGTCTATGGCCGACCAGAATGAATCCGCTGTCCCGATTGTCGCGTCGACTTCGGCGCGCAGTTCCTCCGGGATCGGCGCCGTCTTCCAGTAGGCCTTGCGCTGTTCAAAGAGCGCACGTTCCTCGGCAAGCTCCGCCTTTGCGCGGGCAGCATGACCGGGATCGGTCAGGACCCAGGTTGCGTGAAGGTAGGGCTCGACGACGAACGCTGGCGGCGGAAGGATGTCGGCGAGAAGCTCGTCCTGCAGCAGGTTCTGGCGATGCAGCGGTCCACCGAAGCGGATATAGCTTACGGCAATGCTCACGATAATGATCGCGACCAGTATCAGGCCCACGACTACTCTGGTGCCACGCGAGGTCTGCTCGCTGATCATGCCGGTGCTCCTCATGACTGTAGTGGATATGCCATGAAGCAGCCGGGTTAATTTGGCCGTTTGTACCGGATAGTGGCGTTTACGGTCGATTGCAGAAGGTTGGCATGAAAAAGGCCCCGCCAGGCTGTGCCGGCGGGGCCTTTCATTTAGCGTTATTCATGAACCCGGTGATGAAACTTACGCTTCGTCACCTTCGATCAGGTAGTCACCGGCGTCTGCGTCGGTGCCGTGGGTTTCACCCTCGACCGCTGCCAGCGGATCGTCACCGATCGCAGCTTCCGGGCCCTGCGCCAGTTCTGCCGCGTGCTCTTCGGCTGCCGTCGCCGGAGCGATCAGCGATTCCTGGAGCTTGCGGTAGGACGCACGCAGCGCCGCATCGCGCGAGGAGGCGGCGACGCGCAGGCGGTTCATGCCCGCACCGGTACCGGCGGGGATGAGACGGCCGACGATCACGTTCTCCTTGAGACCGATCAGCGAGTCCTTCTTGCCTTCCACGGCCGCCTGCGTGAGCACGCGGGTGGTTTCCTGGAAGGATGCCGCCGAGATGAACGAACGCGTCTGCAGCGAGGCCTTGGTGATGCCCAGCAGGACCGGCTTGCCTTCGGCAGGAGCCTGACCTTCTTCGAGCTTCGCGTTGGTCTCGAGCATTTCCTCGTAGTCGACCTGTTCGCCCGGCAGCAGGGTGGTGTCGCCACCGTTGGTAATCTCGACCTTCTGCAGCATCTGGCGAACGATCACCTCGATGTGCTTGTCGTTGATCTTCACGCCCTGCAAGCGATAGACTTCCTGGATTTCCGCGACGAGGTATTCGGCCAGAGCCTCGACGCCCATCACTTCCAGAATGTCGTGCGGATCGGGCGAACCCGAAATCAGGTTGTCGCCCTTCTTGACGTAGTCGCCTTCCTGCACGTCGATCACGCGGCTCTTCGGCACGAGGTACTCGACCGGTTCACCCTCTTCCGGGATGATCGCGATCTTGCGCTTGGCCTTGTAGTCACGCACGAATTCGATGCGCCCTGCGATCTTGGCGATGATCGAGTTGTCCTTCGGCTTGCGGGCCTCGAACAGTTCGGCAACGCGCGGCAGACCGCCGGTGATGTCGCGGGTCTTGGCGGCTTCGCGCGAAGCACGGGCAAGGATATCACCCGCTTCGACCTTCTGGCCGTCCTCGACCGAGAGCGTCGTGCCCGGTGCCATCAGGTAGCGTGCTGCTTCACCCGAATCGTCGTCCAGCAGGGTCAGGCGAGGACGCAGGTCCTCCTTCTTGCCCCGGCCGGCGGCACGGTTCTCGGTGACGACGCGGCTCGACATGCCAGTGGCTTCGTCGGTCGCCTCGGTCAGGGTCTTGCCGTCGACAAGGTCCTGATAGCGTACGATACCCGGCTTTTCGGTGATCACCGGCAGGGTGAACGGGTCCCACTCGGCAAGGCGATCGCCCTGCGAGATGATCGCGCCGTTCTCGTGCAGCAGGTGGGTACCATAAGGCACGCGGTGGATCGCGCGCTCACGGCCCTCGGTGTCCATGACCACGATTTCGCCGTTGCGGGCCAGCGACAGACGACGGCCGCGCTTGTCGGTGATCGTCGGGATGTCGCGATAGACCACGGTACCGTCGGAGATCGCTTCAAGGTGCGACTGCTCGTTGACCTGCGCCGCACCACCGATGTGGAAGGTACGCATGGTCAGCTGGGTGCCCGGCTCACCGATCGACTGCGCGGCGATGACGCCGACAGCTTCACCGATGTTGACCGGCGTACCGCGAGCGAGGTCACGGCCATAGCACTTGCCGCAGACGCCCTGCTGGGCTTCGCAGACCAGCGGCGAGCGGATGCGGGCCGACTGCACGCCAGCGGCCTCGATCTTGGCGATCGCGGCTTCGTCCAGCAGTTCGCCCTTTTCGGCGATCACTTCGCCCGACTTCGCCTCGATCAGATCTTCGGCAAGGGTACGGCCAAGGATGCGCTCGCCAAGCGAGGCAATGGTCGAACCGCCCTGGACGATCGCGCGCATTTCCAGCGCACGTTCGGTGCCGCAGTCTTCCTCGATCACGACGCAGTCCTGCGACACGTCGACCAGACGACGGGTCAGGTAACCCGAGTTCGCTGTCTTGAGCGCGGTGTCCGCGAGGCCCTTACGGGCACCGTGGGTCGAGTTGAAGTATTCAAGGACGGTCAGGCCTTCCTTGAAGTTCGAGATGATCGGGGTCTCGATGATCTCGCCCGAAGGCTTGGCCATAAGGCCGCGCATACCGGCAAGCTGCTTCATCTGCGCCGGGGAGCCACGAGCGCCCGAGTGCGACATCATGTAGATCGCGTTGATCGGCTTCTGACGGCCGGTCTCGGGATCGATCGGCGAGGACTTCAGCTCTTCCATCATGGCGTTCGCCACCTGGTCGCCGCAACGGCTCCAGGCGTCGATCACCTTGTTGTACTTTTCCTGCTGGGTGATGAGGCCGTCCTGGTACTGCTGCTCGTAGTCGGCAACGAGTTCCTTGGTCTCGGCAACCAGCGCATCCTTGCTGTCGGGGATGATCATGTCATCCTTGCCGAACGAGATGCCTGCCTTGAACGCGTGGCGGAAGCCCAGCGCCATGATGGCGTCGGCGAACAGCACCGTGTCCTTCTGGCCGGTGTGGCGATAGACCTGGTCGATCACGTCGCCGATTTCCTTCTTGGTCAGAAGGCGGTTAACGATCTCGAACGGAACCTTGTGGCTCTTGGGCAGGCATTCGCCAATCAGCATGCGGCCCGGCGTCGTTTCGAAACGCTTGAGGTACTGCTTGCCGTCCTCGTCGGTCTGCGGAACGCGGGCGATGATCTTCGAGTGGAGCGTGACCGCCTTGCACTCGAGCGCCTGATGCACTTCGGCCATGTCGGCCAGCATCATGCCTTCGCCCGGCTCTCCGGCGCGGTCCATCGACAGATAGTAGATGCCGAGAACCATGTCCTGCGAAGGCACGATGATCGGCTTGCCGTTGGCGGGCGAGAGGATGTTGTTGGTCGACATCATCAGCACGCGCGCTTCGAGCTGGGCTTCCAGCGAGAGCGGCACGTGGACGGCCATCTGGTCACCGTCGAAGTCGGCGTTGAAGGCCGAGCAGACGAGCGGATGCAGCTGGATCGCCTTGCCTTCGATCAGCACGGGCTCGAACGCCTGGATGCCGAGACGGTGCAGCGTAGGTGCACGGTTCAGCATGACCGGGTGTTCGCGGATCACCTCGTCAAGGATGTCCCAGACTTCCTTGCGCTCCTTCTCGACCCACTTCTTGGCCTGCTTCAGGGTCATCGACAGCCCCTTGGCATCAAGACGCGCGTAGATGAACGGCTTGAACAGTTCGAGCGCCATCTTCTTCGGCAGGCCGCACTGGTGCAGCTTGAGTTCGGGACCGGTCACGATGACCGAACGGCCCGAATAGTCGACGCGCTTGCCGAGCAGGTTCTGGCGGAAGCGGCCCTGCTTGCCCTTGAGCATGTCGGACAGCGACTTCAGCGGACGCTTGTTGGCGCCGGTGATGACGCGGCCACGGCGGCCGTTGTCGAACAGCGCGTCAACGGCTTCCTGAAGCATGCGCTTTTCGTTGCGGACGATGATGTCCGGCGCGCGCAGCTCGATCAGGCGCTTGAGGCGGTTGTTGCGGTTGATGACGCGACGGTAGAGGTCGTTGAGGTCCGAGGTCGCGAAGCGGCCACCGTCGAGCGGCACCAGCGGGCGCAGTTCGGGCGGGATGACCGGCACGACGTCGAGGATCATCCATTCGGGACGATTGCCTGAATCGATGAACGATTCCACGACCTTGAGACGCTTGATGATCTTCTTGGGCTTCAGCTCGGACTTGGTGGTCCGCAGCTCTTCCATCAGATCGTCGCGCTCCTGCTCGAGATCGAGGTTCATCAGCATGTGCTTGACGGCCTCGGCCCCGATGCCGGCCGAGAAGGCGTCTTCGCCATACTCGTCCTGCGCGTCGAGCAGTTCGTCCTCGGTCAGCGTCTGGTACTTCTCGAGCGGGGTCAGGCCCGGCTCGGTGACCACGTAGCTTTCGAAATACAGGATGCGCTCAAGAATCTTGAGCTGCATGTCGAGCAGCAGGCCGATACGCGAGGGCAGCGACTTGAGGAACCAGATGTGCGCGACAGGCGCGGCCAGTTCGATGTGGCCCATGCGCTCGCGGCGCACCTTGGTCACGGTGACTTCGACGCCGCACTTTTCGCAGACGACGCCCTTGTACTTCATGCGCTTGTACTTGCCGCACAGGCACTCGTAGTCCTTCACGGGGCCGAAGATGCGCGCGCAGAACAGGCCGTCACGCTCGGGCTTGAACGTGCGGTAGTTGATGGTTTCCGGCTTCTTGATCTCGCCGAAGGACCAGCTGCGGATGCGCTCGGGGCTCGCCAGACCGATCTGGATCTGGTCGAAGGTCTCGGGCTTGGCGATCTGGTTGGTGAATTTGGTCAGGTCGTTCATTTGGTGCCGTTCCCTTGCCTCATGACGAGGCGTTGGACGTGAATTTCTTTGCGAAGGGGAGGGCGGCGGACGAGCCGCCGCCCGTGATCCTTACTCCGCCGCCTGCGCGAGACCGTCGTCGTCGGTGTCGTCGATCGACGACAGTTCGACGTTGAGGCCGAGCGAGCGCATTTCCTTGACGAGCACGTTGAAGCTTTCGGGAATGCCGGCCTCGAAGGTGTCGTCGCCTTTGACGATCGCTTCGTAGACCTTGGTGCGGCCGACCACGTCGTCCGACTTCACCGTGAGCATTTCCTGCAGCGTGTAGGCCGCGCCATAGGCCTGGAGCGCCCAGACCTCCATTTCGCCGAAGCGCTGGCCACCGAACTGCGCCTTACCACCCAGCGGCTGCTGGGTGACGAGCGAGTACGGCCCGATCGAACGGGCGTGGATCTTGTCGTCGACAAGGTGGTGCAGCTTGAGCACGTACTTCATGCCCACGGTCACCTTGCGGTCGAAGGCATCGCCGGTGCGACCGTCGAACAGCGTGACCTGACCCGATTCATCGAGCCCGGCCAGACGCAGCATGTCGGTCACGTCCTTTTCGACCGCGCCGTCGAACACCGGCGAGCCCATCGGCACGCCGAGGCGGACCGACTGGGCGAAGTCGATGATCTGCTCGTCGTTGCGGGCGTCGATCTCGTCGGTGTAGTTCGAGCCGTAGATCTCCTTGAGCAGCTCGCGCACCGCTTCCGGCGGCTGACCGGCTTCGGGGTTCGGGTTGGCCTCGCGCCATGAATCGAGAGCCGCGCCGATGCGCTTGCCAAGACCGCGGGCGGCCCAGCCAAGGTGCGTTTCGAAGATCTGCCCGACGTTCATGCGCGAAGGCACGCCCAGCGGGTTGAGCACGAAGTCGACAGGCGTACCGTCCTCGAGGAACGGCATGTCTTCCTGCGGCAGGATGCGGCTGATGATGCCCTTGTTGCCGTGACGGCCGGCCATCTTGTCGCCCGGCTGCAGCTTGCGCTTCACCGCGACGAAGACCTTGACCATCTTGAGCACGCCGGGGGCGAGTTCGTCACCACGCTCGAGCTTTTCCTTGCGGTCCTCGAACTTCTCCTGGATCGCCTTCACAGCGGTGTCGTACTGCGCCTTGACCGCTTCCAGCTGCTGCTGGCGCGCATCATCGGCAACCGCGAACTTCCACCATTCGTAGCGCTCGACATCGGCAAGCACCTGCTCGTCGATGACTTCGCCCTTCTTGATGCCCTTGGGCGCTGCTGCCGAAACCTGGCCGAGCAGCATGTCCTTGAGGCGGTTGAAGGTTGCGCGGTTGAGAATGGCGCGCTCGTCCTCACGGTCCTTGGCGAGGCGCTCGATTTCCTCGTTCTGGATGGCGCGGGTACGGTCGTCGATCTCGATGCCGTGACGGTTGAAGACGCGAACGTCGACGATCGTGCCGGCAACGCCCGGGGGCAGGCGAAGCGAGGTGTCGCGCACGTCGCTGGCCTTTTCACCGAAGATCGCGCGGAGCAGCTTCTCTTCCGGCGTCATCGGCGATTCACCCTTCGGGGTGATCTTGCCGACGAGGATGTCACCGGGGTGAACTTCCGCGCCGATGTAGACGATGCCCGCTTCGTCGAGGTTGCGCAGGGCTTCCTCGCCGACGTTCGGGATGTCGCGGGTGATGTCTTCAGGCCCGAGCTTGGTATCGCGGGCCATGACTTCGAACTCCTCGATGTGGATCGAGGTGAAGACGTCTTCCTTGACGATGCGTTCGCTGATCAGGATCGAGTCTTCGTAGTTGTAGCCGTTCCAGGGCATGAACGCGACGAGCACGTTGCGGCCCAGCGCCAGCTCGCCGAACTCGGTCGAGGGACCGTCGGCGATGATGTCGCCCTTCTCGATCAGATCACCCACCTTCACCAGCGGACGCTGGTTGATGCAGGTCGACTGGTTCGAGCGTTCGAACTTCTGCAGGCGGTAGATGTCGACGCCCGACTGGCCGGGTTCGATATCGCCCGAGGCGCGGATCACGATACGGGTGGCGTCAACCTGGTCGACCACACCCGAGCGCAGGGCCGAGATCGCGGCGCCCGAATCGCGCGCCACGGTCTCTTCCATGCCGGTGCCGACGAACGGGGCGTCCGCCTTGATCAGCGGAACGGCCTGACGCTGCATGTTCGAGCCCATGAGCGCACGGTTGGCGTCGTCGTTTTCAAGGAACGGAATAAGCGAGGCGGCAACCGAGACGAGCTGCTTGGGCGAAACGTCCATCAGGGTGACCTGATCGCGCGGGCTCATCACGAATTCGCCGTTCTGGCGAGCCGAGACGAGTTCCTCGACGAACGAACCGTCTGCCGTCAATTCGGCCGAAGCCTGCGCGACGGTGTGCTTCTGCTCTTCCATCGCCGACAGGTAGATCACGTCGCCCGTGACCTTGTTGTCGATGACCTTGCGGTACGGAGTTTCGATGAAGCCGTACTTGTTGACGCGCGCAAAGGTGCTGAGCGAGTTGATCAGACCGATGTTCGGGCCTTCCGGCGTTTCGATCGGGCAGATACGGCCATAGTGCGTCGGGTGAACGTCGCGGACTTCGAAGCCCGCACGCTCACGCGTGAGACCACCCGGCCCGAGCGCCGAGACGCGACGCTTGTGCGTCACTTCGGAGAGCGGGTTGGTCTGGTCCATGAACTGCGAGAGCTGCGACGAACCGAAGAACTCGCGCACGGCGGCGACGGCAGGCTTGGCGTTGATCAGGTCGTTCGGCATGACGGTCGAGACGTCGACCGAGGACATGCGCTCCTTGACCGCACGTTCCATGCGCAGCAGGCCGACGCGGTACTGGTTTTCCAGCAGTTCGCCCACCGAACGGACGCGACGGTTGCCGAGGTTGTCGATGTCGTCGACTTCGCCCTTGCCGTCCTTGAGGTTCACCAGTTCCTTGACCACGGCGAGGATGTCCTCGGTGCGCAGCGTGGTGATGGTGTCCTCAGCGTCGAGGCCAAGGCGCATGTTGAGCTTTACGCGGCCCACGGCCGAGAGGTCGTATCGGTCAGGATCGAAGAACAGGCCGTCGAACAGCGCTTCTGCGGTTTCGCGCGTCGGCGGCTCGCCAGGGCGCATGACGCGATAGATGTCGGCAAGCGCGTGGTCGCGATCGGGGGCCTTGTCGGCCTTCAGGGTGTTGCGGATCCAGGGCCCTGTCGAGACGTGGTCGATGTCGAGCAGTTCGAGCGTGTCGATCCCGGCCTTGTCGAGCAGGTCGAGGTTTTCAGGCGAGACTTCGTCACCGGCTTCGATCCAGATGCGGCCCGTCGATTCATCGATCAGGTCACGTGCGGCGTAGCGGCCGAAGATTTCCTCGGTCGGGATGAGCAGGGCTTCGAGACCGTCCTTGGCCGCCTTGTTGGCAGCGCGGGGGCTGATCTTCTGGCCGGCAGGGAAGATCACTTCGCCGGACTTGGCGTCGACGATGTCGAACATCGGCTTCGATCCGCGCCACTGTTCGAGCACGAAGGGCACCTTCCAGCCACCTTCGGCACGCGCCCAGTTCACGGTGTCGTAGAAGTGATGGAGGATCGCCTCGTCATCAAGGCCGAGCGCGTGCAGCAGCGCGGTGACCGGCAGCTTGCGCTTGCGGTCGATACGGACGTTGACGATGTCCTTGGCGTCGAATTCGAAATCGAGCCACGAACCACGGTAGGGGATCACGCGGGCAGCGAAGAGGTACTTGCCCGAGGAGTGCGTCTTGCCGCGGTCATGGTCGAACAGCACGCCCGGCGAACGGTGCATCTGCGAGACGATCACGCGCTCGGTGCCGTTGATGAAGAACGTCCCGTTCTCGGTCATGAGCGGGATATCGCCCATGTAGACGTCCTGCTCCTTGATATCGATGAGCGACTTGGTCTCGGTCTCGGCATCGACCTCGAAGGTCGCGAGCTTGAGCGTCACCTTCATCGGCGCGGCATAAGTGATGCCGCGCTGGCGGCATTCGTTCACGTCATACTTCGGAGCTTCGAGGACGTAACCGTCGCGCTCCTTGATATCGAGGCTGGCGGTGCCGGCGAAGTCCTGGATCGGGAAGACCGAACGCAGGGTCTTTTCCAGACCCGAGACGTAGCCCGTCGACGGATCGGAGCGGAGGAACTGCTCGTACGATTCGCGCTGGACCTCGATCAGGTTCGGCATCTGCACGACTTCGTGGATGTCACCGAAGATCTTGCGGATCCGCTTCTTCACGCCGGGACGGCCGGGCGCCTTGGTAGACGTCGCCTTGGTAGCCATAAAGGTTACGAGCCTCTTCTCAAAAACTGCCGGAAAACCGGCGAAAATCCTGCCACACGCAAGGGGTGCGCCACCAAACGGGAAAAGGCCGCACAGCGCACAGCACCCCGTTCAACGGAAGCCATGGCCCGCAGCCTTTTGCGTCAGATGGATAGCCCTTCCGCTTCCTTCCCGAGCCATCCCCTGCGCATGGGACGGCCTTGCTCGAAGCGTCAGACGTGAGGGCTATATAGAAGCGCAGCCCGGTTAAGTCAAAGGGCCATGGGAGGCGGGACGTTCACGACGCTCTGGATCTGCTCCGCTGGCACCACAGTCTTGCAATGGTAAAGGTTGGGACAAGTCCACAAGAAATACGTCGCCGGGATGAACCGTTGTTCAGAATAGATGAAACAATCTTGCGCGACTTTTAAATTACCGCAGCTCACAGGCATGAATGGCTCGATTCATCGACAATAGCGAACCCGAATCGCATTTCGTCGCGTTTTCCGGACATGACTAAGTTCCACACCATATCGCCCCGCAACACCATGGCGATTTCAGCCATGCTGATGCTTTCTGCAGGAATGGCGCATGCACAGGATGTGACAGTGCCCGTTACGGACGCACCCGCCGTGTCGACTCCCGCTCCAACCACGCCCACGCCCTCCGCTGTGACGCCGACGATTGTCATTCCGACAGTCGCGCCTGCGCCGGTCGAAGCTCCGACTACGGCAGTGCCGGCCCCGGCAGCACCGGTCCGCTCTGAATCTGCGCCGCCGAGACGCGCGGCGACGCGAGCGGAGACGCCCCCGGCCGCCCCTTCGAACGAAGCGCGCGCGCCGGCGGCTCCAATCGCAGAACCTGCGGCACCGGCCCCGGTGGCAGAGGAGGCGCCCGCAGCCCCACCGCCTCCACTGTCCCCGGCTGTCGTGCAGCCTGAGTCGGACAACGATTGGGCCGTACCGGTTGGCGCGGCAGCGACCTTGCTCGTCGTTGGTGGCGCGGCTCTGGCCTTGCGCCGCCGTCGCCGCCCCTACGAGGAAGATGTAGACTTCGTGCCGCCCGTCGTCACGCGTCCGGCAGGTGGGCCGGAGCGTCGGGTTAGCGAACTCCTCGCCCCGCCGCGTCCGGCCGAGCCGACGTATGGCGTGACGCCCGCTCGCGTAGCGACGCAGACCGAACGTGAAGCCCTGATCGAACGCATCGTGGCATCGCCGCCGGATGCGGCCAACCCATTCACCTCGCGCAAGGCCCGTCGCCGCCGCGCCAGGATCATGGTGCAGTCTATGGCGGCCCGCAGCGACGTGCTGGCAGTTGCGAACGCCTCCACGCCCGCCGCTCAGGAGCGCGCTGATGTGAGGCCAGACTACGCTTACGTCTGAGGCTTGAGCCTTAAGTAACTTCACCCGTCCGCCACGTCGCGGTGAAGGGGAGCCGTTCCGTCCACCCTCCAGGACGGAACGGCTCCTTTTTTGTGCCCACGAAAGGATCCAACCGGAAAACGATAAGGTTCATATCGTTTTGCAATATTATTGATTGACGATAAGGCGAATCAGATTTATTGAATTTCGATATTGACCATATCGGAGAACGATCAATGTCCCGCCTCATCCCCCAAACCGCCGCCGCGATCCTCTCGCTGCTGCTGGCTGCCAAGCTGTGGCTGCCGACGGTGGACAGGACTTCGCTCGTTGTCGCCGAAGGTCCGGTCACGGCGACGTACCAGCTTCCGCTGGCCGCCTGACCGTCTCGCACAACAGGAAGGAAACACCATGCCTAAAATCCAAAATGATCCCTTGCTGGTATTGGCCAAGGGTTTGCTCACCTTCATGTTGATCTTCATCATTATTGGTATGGTTGGCCTCGGCATTGGCTTCACTGCCGTCATTGGTTTGCATGGCATGGTTGCCGAAAAGCTCGCTAAGGCTGGCGCAGCAGAGTCCACGTATTGGCTCATTCTGGTGATCTTCCCGCTGATCGCCGCGATGCTTGCAGCCATGCACCGCTTCGTCTCGACTCTTCGCGCCATCGTCGGAACAGTCGAGGAGGGTGATCCGTTCAGCCCAGTCAACGCCGAACGGTTGCGGGCGATGGCTTGGCTCTCCGTCATTGTACAGGTGCTGACACTACCTGTGGACTTCCTCAGCACCAAGGTCGAGGAAGCGGCAAAGGGTATCACCTCGATGAACATTGATGCCGAATTCTCGACCAACGGCCTGCTGCTCGCCCTGGTCCTGTTCATCCTTGCCCGCGTGTTCCGCACCGGTGCGCAGATGCGCGAAGAGCTGGAAGGGACCGTGTGATGCCGATCAATGTCAAACTCGACGACCTGCTCCACGCCCGCCGCATGACCCTGACCGAGCTGGCCGACCGCATCGACCTGACGCTGGCCAACGTCTCGATCCTCAAGACCGGCAAGGCCAAGGCCATCCGCTTCTCCACGCTCGAGGCGATCTGCCGGGAGCTGGATTGCCAGCCCGGCGACGTGCTCGGATACGAACCGGAAGGCACAGATAGCCCCGAAGCTTGACTTCCAGAGCCGAATCCGCCAGAGGCCCGCCCCGACCGGTGGGCCTCTTTTGGTTTCGCCGATCATCCGTCCGAGACAGTTGGTGTGCGGAATTCGTCCGCACTTAATCTCCAACCTAGACGGGGAAAAGAGTTTCTGGCCCCTCGCTCCTCGATGGAACGTGGCGCCTCCCGCGCTTCAGGGCGCATCTCCTTCCCTTGTCACGGACTCGCCGGTGGTCTTCGGGCCATCGACAAACGTAGCCGACCGCGCCGGTATCCGGTTCGGTCATTTGTGAAGGAGTTAGGCATGGATCGTTCGCAGAAAGCCGAATCGGTCGCCTTCCTGAGCGGAGTCTTCAACGAGGCCGGCGCGGTGGTCATCACCCGCAACCTCGGCATGACGGTGGCCCAGTCCACTGCCCTGCGCAACAAGATCCGCGAAGCGGGCGCGACCTACAAGGTTGCGAAGAACAGTCTTGCCAAGCTTGCCGCCACGGGCACCGATTACGAAGGTCTGGTTGACTTGTTCACCGGCCCGACCGCAATCGCGGCGTCCGTCGATCCGGTTGCTGCCGCCAAGGCAGTGGTCGAGTTCGCCAAGACCACCGACAAGATCGAAATCGTCGGTGGTGCAATGGGTTCGCAGGTTCTCAACGAAGCCGGGGTCAAGGCACTCGCCTCCATGCCCAGCCTCGACGAACTGCGCGGCACGCTCATCGGCCTCATCCAGGCTCCGGCCACGAAGATCGCCCAGCTCACGACTGCTCCGGCAGCCAAGCTGGCCCGCGTCTTCGGCGCCTACGCCAAGGAAGCCGCATAAGATTGTTCGAATTCCGCCCGGCGGCGCAGTCGCCGGACGCCACCAAATCAGGAGTGAAATACCATGGCCGATATCGCCAAGCTCGTTGAAGAACTTTCGAAGCTGACCGTCCTCGAAGCCGCTGACCTTGCCAAGGCTCTCGAAGAAGCATGGGGCGTCAGCGCCGCTGCTGCCGTTGCCGTCGCTGCAGCTCCTGCTGCTGCTGCCGAAGCGGTTGAAGAGAAGACCGAATTCGACGTCATCCTCACCGGCGACGGTGGCAAGAAGATCCAGGTCATCAAGGAAGTCCGCGCGATCACCTCGCTCGGCCTGACCGAAGCCAAGACCCTCGTTGAATCGGCTCCCAAGGCCATCAAGGAAGGCGTGTCGAAGGCTGAAGCCGAAGACATCAAGAAGAAGATCGAAGAAGCCGGCGGCACCGTCGAAATCAAGTAATCTTCTTCCGGTCTACCGGACAGAGTTACGGACAAGGGCGGCCTTCGCAGGTCGCCCTTTTCTTTTGTCGATCACGCGTCCGGCGCTACCGGCACACTCACCGTCACCGACAGCCCCCCACCCTCGGCCCGCGCGAACGACAGCGCGCCGCCGAAGCGCTGCAGCAGGCGGTGCGCCGTGGGGATGCCCAGCCCGAAGCCCGCGGTATCGCGCGCGCGCGCTTCGTCGATCCGGTAGAACGGGGCGAGAATCCGCTCGAACTGGTCTTCGGGAATGCCGGGGCCTGAGTCCGAAATGGTGATCGTCCAGCGCCCTTCGCCATCGGGCCGTACCGCGATCCGTGCGCTGCCGCCATGGTGCACCGCATTCTCGACCAGCGGCTTCAGCGCCATCAGCAGCGGTTCGCGCCAGGTGCGCACCACCGCGCCAGGAGCAACGTCGACGTCCACCTTGCCGTCATAGGCTCCCAGCGCCAGATCGGTAATGGCAAGGCCAAGATCCATCATGACCGGCTCGGCGGCGAGGTGTTGCGCCCGCAGGTATTGCTGGAGCGACATCAGCATCGCTTCCATCTCGTGCGTGGAATCGCGGACGAGGCCTGCGATTTCCGCGTCATCGATCAGGTCTGCCGCAATCGTCACGCGCGAGAGCGGGGTGCGCAGATCGTGGCTGATGGCTTCGAACGAGCGCGCCTGATCCTCGAGCATCCCGGCGATGCGCGCCTGCATCCCGTTCATCGAACGGGCAAGGCTGCGCAGATCGTCCGGCCCGCTTTCGCGCACCGGCACCACCTGCCCCTTGCCGATCGCTTCGGCCGCGTCGGTGAGTTCCCGCAAGGGTCGCGTGATGATCCGCAGCGACCACAGCGCCAGAGCAAAGCCGACAACTGCGGTGATCAGGGTCAGGATCGTTGCGCGCAGGGCGATCGGCCAGCCCGAGGTCACGTCGAGAGAACGGAAGTTCAGCCAGCGCCCGTCGGACAGTTGCATCGACCCGACGAGATTTCCGTAGCCGAAACGTGATGGTTCAAGCCCAAGCATGATCCGCTGCCGTCCGAGACCCGGCTCCCAACGCAGGATGTAGCGACGGATTTCCGCGACGCCCTCTTCCTCGCGACCGGGTATAGCCTGAGGCCGGTCCGCGAGCGCAATCTCGAGATGGCTGGTGCTCATCGTCGTCCCGAGGGTCTCGGGCGAGAGTTCGTGCAGCCGGTTGCTGACCACCAGCAGTTCGGCCACGCGCCGCGCGTGGTCTTCGCGCAGCGTTTCCTTGTCGATGACATCGTAGAAAGCGAGGCTTGCCACGGCCTGGACCGCCGCGAGGACGAGCAGCAGGGTTGCCGCGCGAACCGCAAGACGCGACAGGTTGGGGCCGTGGGGGGGATGCATCTCGGCAAGTCCGCGCAGGCGGCGCCAGCCACCGGCCCTTTGCCCTCCCGGCTTGCGGCCCACGCGCGCCCCGGCTGCCAGATCGGCAATTCTCTCCATGCCGGGACGCTGTCACCCCCCGGCAGGGCGGTCAACCGCTGCGGCCGTCCGGACATCATTTGTGACATTTGAAACGACAAAGCGACGCATGTCAGCGACTTGGTGAAGGGTGGCCAATGCATTTTCGCCTGAAGTATGGCGCGACTCGAAGACGCCTTCCCATGTGGCGTTGTGCCCCCTATGCCGCCAGCGATGTTCGAGAAGCCGCCCCACCGCTGGATCGATGAAATGCGCGCGATGCTCCGGCTCGCCGCGCCGCTGGTCGGTGCCAATCTGCTGCAGATGGCAGTCTTCGCTGTCGACGTGGTCTTTGTCGCACGGCTTGGACCCGAAGCCCTGGCGGCATCATCGCTCTCGGTTTCGCTGTTCGGCCTGCTCGTCTGGTCGCTGACCGGCCTCGTCGGCGCAGCATCGCCGCTGATCGCGGCTGAACTCGGCCAGCGCCGCCATGCCGTGCGCGAGGTACGCCGCACGGTACGGATGGCGGCATGGGCGGGGTTGCTGGCAGCTGTAGTGGCCATGGGCGTATGCCTGCTTGGCGGACCGCTGATGCGGATCACCGGGCAGGACCCCGGCGTGATTGCCCGCGCGGTGCCGTTCCTGCAGGTGCTGATGTGGGCATCGATTCCCGCCGTGCTGGCCGCACTCCTGCGCACGGTGGTGGCAACGCTCGGACGGCCGGGCATCGGCACGGCAATCACCGGCATGGCCGTGGCGATCAATGCGCTCGGCAACTGGATCTTTGTGTTCGGCAACCTCGGCGCGCCCGAACTGGGCCTGCTCGGCTCGGCGATCTCGAGCGTAGTGACGAGCACGGCGATGCTGGCGGCTTTCGTGCTCGTCATCCAGTTCGATCGTCGCTTGCGACGCTATCGGTTCTTCGGACGCTGGTGGAAGCCGGAGTGGAAGCGCTTTGCCGATGTCCTGCGCATCGGCTTGCCGATCTGCGGGACGATCATTGCCGAGGCGGGCATGTTCAACGGCGCGGCCTTCGCGATGGGCCGCATTGGCGAAGTCGAGCTAGCCGCGCACACGCTGGCGCTCCAGTTCGCGGCAATCGCCTTCCAGGTGCCGTTCGGCGTCGGCCAGGCCGCGACGATCCGCGTCGGCTTGGCCTATGGCGCGCGTGACAATGCCGCGATCGCGCTGGCCGGGAGGGTCGCCACCCAGCTCGGCATCGGCTTCATGGCGCTTTCGGCCGGGATCATGCTGTTGTTCCCGTTGCAGTTGCTCAGGTTCTACATCGACCCTGCAGCGCCCGAGAATGCGCGCGTCGTGGTGCTGGCCCTGCAATACATGATGGTGGCGGCGGCCTTCCAACTGTTCGACGGCGCGCAAGCCGTAGGCGCGAGCCAGTTGCGCGGACTTCAGGATACCCGCGTGCCGATGCTGATCGCGATCTTTGGCTACTGGGTGCCCGGCGTTGGCACCGCGCTGTGGCTGGGCCTGTTTACCGACATCGGCGGGCTAGGCGTGTGGATCGGATTGCTGGTCGGCCTGATCTTCGTTGCTGCCCTGCTCCACTGGCGCTGGAGCATGCGGGCCAAGCTCGGCCTGCTTCCCGCCTGACCTGGGGGGGCGGCCCGGCGGGTCTTGAGCGATCCGTTCATCAGCGTGAAAAGAATCTCGCGCAAGACCATTGACGCCCCACGGCCATGCTCCCATATCCCGCCCGCTGGCACTCTCCACCTGAGAGTGCCAAGCCCCGTTTTTTAGTATGGAAGAGGGAGAAACCCATGTCGTTCCGTCCGTTGCACGACCGCGTGCTGGTACGCCGCGTCGAAGCCGAGGAAAAGACTGCTGGCGGGATCATCATTCCTGACAGCGCCAAGGAAAAGCCCGCTGAAGGCGAAATCGTCGCCGTCGGCACCGGTGCGCGCGCCGAAAACGGCACGATCACCCCGATGGACGTCAAGGTCGGCGACCGCGTCCTGTTCGGCAAGTGGTCGGGCACCGAAGTCAAGGTCGCAGGCGAAGACCTGCTGATCATGAAGGAATCGGACATCCTCGGCGTGATCGGCTGATCATCCGGATTTTCCGACTTACCAATCCAGAAATCCAAAGGAATTCAACATGGCAGCCAAGGACGTAAAGTTCGGCCGTGACGCCCGCGAACGCATTCTGCGCGGCGTCGACATTCTCGCTGATGCCGTCAAGGTCACGCTGGGCCCCAAGGGCCGCAACGTCGTGATCGACAAGAGCTTCGGCGCACCCCGCATCACCAAGGACGGTGTTTCGGTCGCCAAGGAAATCGAACTCAAGGACAAGTTCGAGAACATGGGCGCCCAGATGCTGCGCGAAGTGGCTTCGAAGGCCAACGACGCAGCCGGTGACGGCACCACCACCGCGACCGTTCTTGCCCAGGCGATCGTTCGCGAAGGCATGACCGCGGTTGCCGCCGGCATGAACCCGATGGACCTGAAGCGCGGCATCGACATCGCCGTGACCAAGGTCGTCGAGAACCTCAAGGCGCGCTCGACCCCGGTTACCGGTTCGTCGGAAATCGCACAGGTCGGGATCATCTCGGCCAATGGCGATGCTGAAGTCGGCAACAAGATCGCCGAAGCGATGGAAAAGGTCGGCAAGGAAGGCGTGATCACCGTGGAAGAGGCCAAGGGCCTCGAATTCGAACTCGATGTCGTCGAAGGCATGCAGTTCGACCGCGGCTACCTCTCGCCCTACTTCATCACCAACCCGGAAAAGATGACGGTCGAACTCGAGAACCCGTACATCCTGATCCACGAGAAGAAGCTCTCGTCGCTCCAGGCGATGCTGCCGATCCTCGAAGCGGTTGTGCAGTCGGGCCGTCCGCTCCTCATCATCGCCGAAGACATCGAAGGCGAAGCGCTGGCGACCCTCGTCGTCAACAAGCTGCGCGGTGGCCTCAAGATCGCTGCCGTCAAGGCTCCGGGCTTCGGTGACCGTCGCAAGGCGATGCTGGGCGACATCGCCACGCTGACCGCCGGTGAAATGATCTCCGAAGACCTCGGCATCAAGCTTGAGAGCGTCACGCTCGCCATGCTCGGCCAGGCCAAGAAGGTCACTATCGACAAGGACAACACCACGATCGTCGACGGCGCCGGTGCGGCCGAAGACATCAAGGCTCGCGTCGAGCAGATCCGTGCGCAGATCGAAGTCACCACTTCGGACTACGACCGCGAGAAGCTGCAGGAGCGTCTGGCCAAGCTTGCTGGCGGCGTTGCCGTCATCAAGGTCGGCGGTGCGACCGAAGTCGAAGTGAAGGAGCGCAAGGACCGCGTCGACGACGCGCTGCACGCAACCCGCGCGGCCGTTGAAGAAGGCATCGTCCCCGGTGGCGGTACTGCACTGCTCTACGCAACCAAGGCTCTCGAAGGCCTCAAGGGCGCGAACGACGACCAGACCAAGGGCATCGACATCGTGCGCCGCGCGATCCAGACCCCGCTGCGTCAGATCGCCGCGAACGCTGGTCACGACGGTGCGGTTGTCGCTGGCAACCTGCTGCGCGAGAACGACGAGAACCAGGGCTTCAACGCCTCGACCGACGTCTACGAAAACCTGAAGGCCGCTGGCGTTATCGACCCGACCAAGGTCGTGCGCACCGCGCTTCAGGACGCAGCTTCGGTCTCGGGCCTGCTGATCACCACGGAAGCGGCGATCAGCGAGCGTCCGGACGACAAGCCCGCGATGCCGCCGATGGGTGGTGGCATGGGCGGCATGGGCGGCATGGACTTCTAAGTCCACGCAAGCTCTGGCTGACAGAAATCGGGCCGGAAGGAGCGATCCTTCCGGCCCTTTTCGTTCATCCGGCTGCAAGATTTCCGGGAACCAGTCGCGATGGGCTGCGTTTGAGAAGCGATGAATTCCGTCTGCGTCACGAACCCGACACTGGCCCACCCGTGAAGAACGGGTTTGCGGAAGCGACAATCCCGGCTTCGGGGCCCTCCCGTGGCGCAGCAATCGATCGCGAGATTTACCGCATCCTGTTCGAGAACATGGAAGACGGGTTCTGCGTGATCGAATTCGTCGATGGCCCGCACGGCCCGTTGAGCGACTATGTCCAAGTGCTCGCCAACCCAGCCTACGAGCGCCACACCGGCATACCCAATGTTGTCGGGCAGTATTTGCGCCAGATGGTTCCGGACGAGGCGGACGACTGGATCGCCTTCTATGGAAAGGTCCTCCACACCGGCGAGCCGATCCGGTTCCGCAATGAACTGGTCGCCACCGCACGACATCTCGAGGTGTCATCCTTCCGGATTGGCGGCTTCGAGGACCGGCTCGTGGCGGTACTGTTCAAGGACGTGACCGAACGTGTCACCGCCGAAGGCGCACTGCACCAGCTCAATGAAACGCTGGAACAGCGCGTGGCTGACGCTCTCGCCCAGCGCGAAGTTGCCGAGAGCGCCCTGCGCCAGGCGCAGAAGATGGAAGCGGTCGGCCAATTGACCGGAGGCCTCGCGCACGATTTCAACAACCTGCTCGCGGGGATCACCGGTTCGTTCGAATTGATCGGTCGCCGCGTGGAGCAGGGCCGCGCTGGCGAGGTTCCGCGCTATGTCGAAGCCGGTCTCGGGGCCGCGCAGCGTGCGGCCGCGCTGACCCATCGCCTGCTCGCGTTCTCCCGGCGACAGACGCTTTCGCCACGTGCGACGCCTGCAAATCGTCTGGTCGAAGAGTTCATCGATCTTGTCCGCCGCACCATGGGGCCAGCGATTACCGTCGAGACCGACCTCGCCCCCTCGCTCTGGCCCGCGCTCGTCGATGCCAACCAGCTCGAGAACGCGCTTCTCAACTTGTGCATCAATGCTCGCGATGCGATGCCCGACGGCGGCCGACTGTCGATTTCCACGCTGAACGTCACGCTGTGCGATGAGGAAGCCGACAAGCGCGGCCTTGCTGCGGGCGACTACGTGACCATCACGGTAGGCGATTCAGGCGTTGGCATTTCCGCCGAAGACCTCGACCGCGTGTTCGAACCGTTTTTCACCACCAAGCCGACGGGACAGGGCACCGGCCTCGGCCTTTCCATGGTCTATGGCTTTGCGCGGCAAAGCAACGGGCTCGTCCGCATTCGCTCGACGCCGGGTCACGGCACCCAAGTGCGAATCTATCTTCCGCGCCACGATGCAGAGGCCGAGGCCCCGGTACCTGCTGGCACGTGCCGGTCGCCCCAAGCGCTGCCGGGTGCAACCGTGCTGGTGGTGGACGACGAGCCGACCGTGCGCATGATGATCGTCGATGGTCTCGGCCTGATCAACGTCAACTGCATCGAGGCCGCCGATGGCGCGGCAGCGCTGGCATTGCTGGATCGTCACGAAGGGATCGACCTGCTCGTCACCGACGTCGGGCTGCCGGGCGGTCTCAATGGCCGCCAGGTCGCCGATGAAGCCCGCCGCCGCATTCCCGGCCTCGGCGTCCTCTTCGTCACGGGCTATGCCGACAGCGTGGTGCTCCAGAAGGATGCGATGGAGCAGGGGGTAGATGTCCTGACCAAGCCCTTCCCGATCGACGAATTGCAGCGCCGCGCCGCGAGGCTGCTCGGCGACGTCAGCCCCGAGGGCTGATCCTCTCGAACAGGTCGACGACCACGTCTTCGTCGATCTCGTGCTCACCATATCTGACGAAGCCGAGCCGTTCAGCGAGGGCCACTGAGGCATCGTTTCCGCGCTCGATCATGCAGGCAACACGAGACACGCCGTGCGCCTGTTCAACCCACGCGAGCGCCGCTTCCATCGCCTCGCTTGCATAACCCTTGCCCCAGTGTTCGCGCGCGACGATCCATCCCGCTTCGACCACATCGTCCATGCCCTTGCCGAAGCCACGCATGGAGTGGAACACGCCGAGCTGGCCGACGAAGCTGCCTGTCGCCCTTTCGTGTGCAAGGAACAGGCCGTAGCCGTAGAAATGCCACGAGCCTGCTGCGCGCAGGGCCCGCGAGAACATGTCGGTGGTCGGGTCTTCCGGCCGCGGTCCGAGGAAGCGGTGCACTTCAGGGTCAGACACCAGATCACGCAGGAGCACATAGTCTTCGCGCCCCGGTTCGGAGAGGGTCAGGCGGGCGGTTTCGATGACAGGGTTCACAGCGCAAGATCCAGTGCGTGAAGCGTGAGGCCAACGAGCCCGCCGACAAGCGTGCCATTGATGCGGATGAACTGGAGATCGCGACCCACGGCGCCCTCGATCCGGTCCGTCACCGTGCGCGCATCCCAGCGCTTGACCGTCTCCGACACCAGCCGGACGATCTGGGCGCCGTAGCGCGTGGAAACGCCGACCATGGTCCGCCGCGCGAAACGGTTGACCACGCGCTGCAGGCGAACGTCGTCTTTCAGCGCGCCGCCAAGTTCGGCAAGGCTCGCGCCGAACTGTCCGCCCAGCGCTCCGCGCGGATTGCGCACGATCTGCAGCAAGCGCGTGCGGCCCCGCTCCCACAGACCATCGAGCCACCGTCCGAACGCGGGATTGGCAAGAACCTCGTGCTTCATCTGCTCGACCTTCGCGCGCAGCTCTGCGTCATGGATGAGATCGTGCGCGAGGGTTTCAAGCCCTTCCTCGATCTTGCGGCGCAAGGGATGTTCGGGAACCACAAGCGTCTCGGCCAGCAGCTTGTAGAGGCCATCAAGGATCGCGTTGGCGAGCTTCTCGTCGAGGCCCGTCCAGCGCAGGATGGTGTTCGCACGCTCGTGGATCGTCGCCTGGATCAAAGGTTCATTGGCCTCGATCGTCTCAGCCGCCTTGCGGATCAGGCTCTCGATCACCGGCATGTGCCGACCGTCGGCAATCGCCGCGCCGAGGAGCTGGCCGAGCAGGGGGGCAAGCTCGAGCTTCTCCAACTGCGCGCGCAAGGCACCCTTGGCGAGACCGCCGAGCTCCTCCGGGTCGAGCGATTCCAGCACGTCGGCAAGCAATCCCGCCGCACCATCGCGCAAGCGGCTTTCACCGGTACGCGGGTCGGCAAGGAAGCTGCCAGCGGCTGAGGCCACGTTGACCGCCCCCATCCGGCGCGCGACCACCTGAGGGGTGAGGAAATTGGCCTGCAGGAACGCTGCCATCGTCTCGGCGATGCGGTCCTTGTTCTCTGGGATGATCGCGGTGTGCGGTATCGGCAGGCCGAGCGGATGACGGAACAGCGCGGTCACCGCAAACCAGTCAGCCAAGCCACCGACCATCGCAGCCTCGGCGAACGCGCGGACGAAGCCCAGCGCGGGATGGAGACCTTCGTAATGGCGAGTCAGGGCGTAGACCACGGCCATGGCCAGCAGCAGGGACGTTGCCACCACCCGCATCCGGCGCGCACGATCCGCCGGGCTCTTAAGCCCAGGAGCAAGGCGACCGGACGTCATGCGGTGAATTCCGCGCTGGCCCGGAGTCTTGCCCCGGCTGGCTCGGGCGTTGTTGCGATCACTCCGCGGGTAATGCCTCGCGCACGGGTTCGTTCCGCTCCGAGTCCGCCCGGTCATTCGGCTGGTACCCCAAGACCTTGCGGGCAAGCCATGGCCCGATGCGCTTCTCGACGCCATCGGCGAGGCTGAAACCTGCCGGAACGATCAGCAGGGTCAGAGCGGTCGACAAGGTAAGCCCTCCGATCACGACAACGCCCATCGGTGCCCGCCATCCACCATCGCCGCCCACGGATACGGCCGTCGGGATCATGCCTGCGACCATTGCCACGGTCGTCATGATGATCGGTTGCGCGCGCTTGTGACCCGCCTCGGTAATGGCAGCCAACTTGTCCTTGCCCGTTGCCATTTCCTCGATCGCAAAGTCGATCAGCAGGATCGAGTTCTTCGCGACAATGCCGAACAGCATCAGGATGCCGATGAACACCGGCAGCGACAGGGCCTGACCCATCAGCCAGATCGCCAGCAACCCACCAAGCGGGGCGAGGAACAACGAGCCCATGTTGACCAGCGGCGAAATGAAACGATGGTACAGCAGCACAAGCACCGAGAACACAAGCAGGATGCCCGAGGCGACAGCGATTCCGAAGTTCTTCATCAGCTCGGCCTGGAACTTGTCCTCGCCTGCTGCCGTGTTCGAAACGCCCTGCGGCAGGTTCTGCATGATCGGCAGCTTGGCGATGGCTGCCATCGCATCGCCCTTGATCACGCCGGGCCGCAAGTCTGCACCGACAAAGACGCGGCGGCTCTGGTTGTAGCGCTGGATCTGGGTTGGCCCGGAACCGAAGCCGATCTCCGCCACCCGCGAAAGCGGGACCGAACCGCCGGAGGCCGTGGGCACCGGCAGATTCTCGATCGTCGACAGATCGCGGCGCGAGGATTCGGGCAGCTTCACGCGGATCGGAACCTGGCGGTCGGACAGCGAGAACTTGGCGCTGTTCTGGTCAATCTCACCCTGGGTCGCGATGCGTATGACCTGGCTCAGCGCCTGTGTCGTGACGCCAAGGTTGGCAGCAAGGTCGAGCCGCGGCTTGATGATCACTTCGGGGCGCCGCAAGTCGGCACTGATGCGCGGAGCAACCAGCAGCGGCAGCGTGCCCATCTGGTCGACCAGCGTCTGCGCAGTCCTTTGCAGCAGGTCCGGATCGGAGCCTGCCAGCATGATGCTGATCGGACGGCCTGAACCGCCGCCTGGACCACCGGGGCCCTGCGCCTGGAAGTTGGCCCGGATGTCCGGAACCGCCTGCAACTGAGGCGTCAGCTCACGTTCGAAATCGAGGCTGGTCCTCACCCGGTCGCGGCGGAGATTGACGTAGATGTTGGCTCGTCCCTCGCGCACTGATGCGAGCTGCGATTCCACTTCCTGCTGCTTTGCCAGCAAGGCCACGACTTCCGAGACCTTGCGCTCGGTCTGCTGCAGCGTCGTCCCCGGCACCATTTCGATGGATACGGTGCTCGAATCGCTGTCTGCATCGGGAAAGAACTGCGCCGGGATCGAGGCGAACATGACGATCGTCAGGGCGAAAGCGCCAATGCCGATGCCCATCATCCAGATGCGGTGATCGTGCAAGCGCGCGAGGAAGCGGCGGCGCGGATGCCTGGCGCGGTAGGCTGCTGCCTTCGAGGTGTCGAGCGACCAGCCCAGCACCTTCATGTACTTGTCCATCCACGGCCCGCCGCCGTGCTCGGCCTCGCCATGCGCCTGCAGGAAGTAGGCCGCGACCATCGGCGTGATCATGCGTGCGACGAGAAGGGAGAACAGAACTGAAATGACCACGGTGAGGCCGAAGTTCTTGAAGAACTGTCCGGACACGCCAGGCATGAGCGCCACGGGGAAGAACACCGCAACGATCGAGAATGTGGTGGCAACCACCGCGAGGCCGATCTCATCGGCAGCATCGATGGCAGCCTGATAGGCGGACTTGCCCATTCGCATGTGCCTGACGATGTTCTCGATCTCCACGATCGCATCGTCCACCAGCACACCTGCGACCAGGCCGAGGGCCAGAAGCGACATCTGGTTGAGCGTGAAGCCCATCAGGTCGAGAACCCAGAACGTGGGTATCGAAGAAAGCGGAATCGCCAGAGCCGAGACGATCGTCGCACGCCAGTCACGCAGGAACAGGAAGACCACGACGACTGCCAGCACCGCGCCTTCGACCATCGCGTTCATCGACGAGCGATACTGGTCCTTGGTCTGGATGACCGAGGTAAACAGCAGTTCGAAGTGGATCTTGCCGCCCTGCTCTGCCTCGATCTTCTTCATTTCCTCCAGCGCCCCGTCGTAGACGGAGACGTCGGATTCGCCGCGCGCGCGGGAGAACGAGAAGGTCACCACGCCCTTTTTGTTGAACTTGGCGATGGATGTGAGTTCGCTGTAGGCGTCGCGCACGTCGGCGACGTCGGCCAGTCGCACCGTGCGGTTGCCCGAGAGTGAAATCTCGGTCTGCGACAAGTCATAGGCCGTCTTGGCATTGCCCAGCACGCGCACGGACTGGCGTGATCCGGCAACTTCCGTCTTGCCGCCCGCCGCATTGATGTTGACCTGGCGCAGCGCTGCGTTGACCTGGCTTGCGGTCACGCCAAGCGCGGTCATTTTCGCCGGGTTGAGCGTGACGGCAATCTCGCGATTGACGCCGCCCGAGCGGCTGACTTCAGCCATGCCGGACACGGTCAGCAGACGCTTGGCGATGGTATCGTCGATGAACCACGACAGCTGCTCGATCGTCATGTCGTCGGCCACGACCGCATAGTAGGCGATCGGGTTCGACGACGTTTCGACCTTGAACACCTGCGGTTCGAGAATGCCTTCGGGCAGGTCGGACCGGATCTGGTCAACCTTGTTCTTGACCTCGTTGACCGCCGCGTTGATGTCTTGGCCGATCTTGAACTGCACCTGCGTCTGGCTGCTGCCTTCCGATGCGGTGGACGTCAAGGTATCGACGCCGGCAATCGACCGCACGGCAGATTCGACGCGCTGGGTAATCTGGTTCTCGATCTCGGTCGGCGCGGCACCGGGCTGCGAGATCTGGACGATGACGATCGGGAACTCGATGTCCGGGTTGTCCTGGACCTTCATTCCCATGAAAGAAACAATGCCTGCAAGCGTCAGCCCGAGGAACAGGACGATGGGCACGACCGGGTTGCGGATGCACCAGGCCGAGATGTTCTGGAAGTTCATCGCCAGCCCTTACTTCTGAACGACCGGCTGGACCTTGTCGCCCGGGTTGAGGAAGCCGCCTGCCCGCAGCACCACGCGCTCACGACCCGACAGTCCCTCGATAACCGTGATGCCCTGCGCGCTCACCTCGCCGGTCTTGACCGGGCGGCGCTCCGCCTTGTTATCACTGCCGACCACGTAGACGAAGGTGCCCTTGTCATCGCTGAGGATCGCTGATTCCGGCAGAACCGGAGCGGTCACGGTTCCCGATGCCAACGTGGCCGTGGCAAAGCCGCCCGGGCGCAGCGCAAGATCATAAGGCAGGGCAATGCGGACGATGCCTTCGCGGCTGGTCTGGTCGATGGTTGGCGAAAGCTGCCAGATCTGACCATCAAACGTACGCTCCGAGCCTGTCGGGACGACCTTGGCCGAAGCACCGACGGCCAGCCGGGCGAGATCGGCTTCGGCGAGGCGAGCCTGCATCTCCATCTGACCGTCACGCGCCATCGAGAACAGCACGCCGCTTCCCGAACTGACGATCTGTCCCGGCTCTGCCGCACGGGTCAGCACGAGGCCAGAAGCAGGGGCTACGATGTTGAGCCGTGCCGCGCGCGCACCCAGTTCACCGAGGCTTCCCCGCGCCACGCGGACCCGGGCCACGGCCGCATCGCGCGTTGCCGTCAGCCTGTCCACGTCCGCCTTCGAAATGAATCCGCGCTCTACCAGCTTGAGCGCACGGTCGAGATTGGCCTGAGCGAGGCGCGCGTCCGCCGCGGCGACCTCAACGTTGGCAGCCTGGCTCGCGATCTGCTGGCTCTGCACCGAGCGGTCGATGACGGCGAGCACCTGACCCGCCTTCACCCAGTCACCCGCATCGACCAGCACGCTGACGATCTGCCCGCCTTCACCAGCAACGCCGACCGGCATTTCGCGACGGGCTGCGATCGTGCCGCTGGCGGTGATCGTGCCGGTGATCGTCGTCGCACCCGGGACCACCACGGTCACGACCTGCGCCTGCGCACCCTTGCTGTCAGCAGCGGCATCACTGCCACGGTGCATGAAGAACCACGCAGCGACCAGAACGGCAGCAATCAGCGCTCCGATGATCCAGAGGCGGCGTGAGTTGCCCTGCTCGCCCTCGCCTCCTGAAAATTCGGGTGAGAGCGGTCCGTCGGCGTTGATCGTCGTTTCGTAGTTCATGTTCGTCACTGCCTTCGTCCCATGGCGGGGCGAGGGCCGGCCCCTTCAAACTCGAGTAGGTGTGTTACATTTGCAACGCACTTGCCGCAAGCACGCGGCCCCGCCGTATTGGCAGGCCAAGCGAGTGCAATAGACCTGCTTCCGACGAGGTGCAATTCCGTCTCGACAAAGGACTTATGCCCAAATTCGGACCGTGTCTTTCTTGCACCTGTAACTTTTTGTAACGCATTTCTCTCATTCGGGGAGCCACTTTTGCAAGGATGCTGCGGCGCAAGAAAGACGCCCAAAAAGAACAACGGCCGCTTCCGGGTGGAAACGGCCGTTGCGGATGGAGCTGGTGGGCGCAATCAGTACTTGAGCTGGCGCTCGTAGAGATCACGATAATGCTGTATTCGTGTCACGCGCAGGCCCTGCATGCCCGAGCGGTCAACCGCCCGCTGCCACGAGGCAAACTCTTCAAGCGTCAGGCTGTAACGCTCGCAGACTTCATCGATCGTCAGTAGCCCGCCATTGACGGCCGCCACGACTTCGGCCTTGCGGCGCACGACCCAGCGGGTCGTATTTGGCGGCGGCAGACTGTCGATCGTCAGCGGCTCTCCGAGCGGGCCGATCACTTGTGCCGGGCGGATTTTCTGGTTCTCGATCATATGAATCTCATGCTTCGGCGCGGCCGGACCGCGCCCCTGTATCCAGGCTGTCTGTAATCAGGCTTTCTGGTGTGCCCGGGTTCGCTTTGCCATTCGCTGAAGAGTTTGGGTTAACGACGCGTTCACCTGCCCCCGTGTGCGGCGGAACGCCCTGAATTCCCGATGCAATGAAGGCTGCAGTCTGCCTGTGGAAGCTTCCGCTCACAGGAGTAGCAGCGCCTGACGCATTCATCCCATGGCTTGTCGCAACAGATGTTAGGGCCCGGCGCAAATCCTGAGCAGCGGAAATGCGTGCACACAGCCCGTCCCACGTCAATGGGCGCAGCCCGATGGCGCCCTCACCTGTGGCAAACCCGCCGGGATCGTTGAAGCTCATGTCCATGCCACGCTTCTAGGCAGGAGATGGCTAAGGTCCGGTAAAGGGCCAATTTAGCATTTGTTCATCGCGCAAGGGACGCCTCAACCCGCATGAGACCCCGACAACACGGGCACTTTGCCCTTCCGAGCAAAAGCGCCTATGGGCGCGCGATGCCCGATACTTTGGCTCCCGTTGACCTTTTTGACCTGCCCGGACCGTTTTCGGCCCGGCGAATCGTCGTTGCCATGTCGGGCGGAGTCGACAGCTCCGTGGTCGCCGGTCTTGCAACGTCAACAGGTGCCGAAGTGATCGGCGTGACGCTCCAGCTCTACGACTACGGCGCTGCTACCGGGCGGAAGGGTGCATGCTGCGCGGGCGACGACATCCGCGATGCCCGAGCTGTCGCCGACCGCCTCGGCATTGCCCACTACGTGTTCGACCACGAATCGAGCTTCCGCGAAGAGGTGGTCGAGCGGTTTGCCGACGACTACCTCAATGGCCGCACTCCCATTCCTTGCGTCCGCTGCAACATGGGGCCCAAGTTCACGGACCTGCTGGCCATGGCGCGCGAACTGGGTGCCGATTGCCTTGCGACCGGGCACTACGTCCGCCGTGTCATGGGCCCGGCTGGCGCCGAACTGCACCGCGCCTTCGATCCTGCACGGGACCAGTCGTACTTTCTCTACGGCACGACCGAAGCGCAGCTCGATTTCCTGCGTTTCCCGCTGGGAGGCCTGCCCAAGAGCGAGACCCGCCGGATGGCCGAGCAGATGGGGCTGGTCGTCGCGGCCAAGCCCGACAGCCAGGACATCTGCTTTGTGCCCGATGGTGACTATGCCAAGATCGTTCGCGCCGTCCGCCCCGAAGGCGATGCACCGGGCGAGATCGTCCATGCTGCCAGTGGAGAAGTGCTCGGCCACCATCGCGGCATCATCCATTACACCGTGGGCCAGCGCCGTGGCCTCGAGATCGGCGGCCAGCCCGAACCGCTCTACGTTGTCGGCCTCGACGCGCCATCGCGTCGCGTCCTTGTCGGCCCGCGCCCGATGCTGGCCGTGGGGAGCGCCCTTATCACTGAGACAAACCGCATCGGCCCCCTCCCTGACGGTCCGCTGACGGCAAAGGTGCGCTCGCTGGCAAAGCCCGTGCCGGTCACGCTTGAAGGCCGGTTCGGTGAAGGCGCCAGCGCGCGCATCCGCTTCCTCCAGCCCGAATACGGGGTCGCCCCCGGGCAGGCGGCGGTGGTCTATGCCGGCGATCGCGTGGTCGGCGGCGGCTGGATCGATTCGACCGAGCGCTGGGAAGACTGAGGCCTCAGCGTTTCCAAGGCTCGAGCACGCAGCCCGAACCTTCGCGATAAGTTGCAGTCTGGGCGAACATCAGCGCGAACCGGGCAGTCACGCTCTTCGATTCGGCGTCCTCGCTGAGGGTCACTAGCTCCATTCCCGGCTCGAAGTCCTTCCGGCAATCCGAAAGCGTTCGGCCACCGGCATAGCGGCACGAGCACGCAACGCGCGCGCCGTAGCTCGCCCCGGTCTGTCCGTAGCCCCGGATCGAGGACCAGAACGTGGCGAGCAAGGCCACCAGCAACACGGCCACGATCAGCGCAGCGCGTAGACGCCAGTTGCGGCGCGGGGCGATGGTCAGCGACGGAGCTGTGGGGGAACTGTGGTTGCCGGTTGCCATGGATACCGATTCTGGACGAAAGGACTGGCCCGATGGCCCGCCGCTCGCTCTCCCTTATCCTCAGCCTTGCGCTGCTGCCAGTCCTGGCGGGATGTTCGCAGGGGACGAATGCGCCAGATGGCCCGCCGCCGGTGTCCGAAGCTGCGCTGAAGGCGGTGGTCAAGGAGCCCGGCGTTGATCGCGAGAAGCTCGCCCGCGCAGTCGATGCGCTGTTCGCGCCCGAAATGGGCGAGACGCGCGCGGTGATCGTGATGAAGAACGGGCGCATCGTGGCCGAGCGCTATGCAGAGGGCTACCACGAGAACACGCGGTTCGTGAGCTGGTCGATGGCCAAGTCGGTCACCGGCGTGATGATCGGGATGCTCGTTTCGGATGGACGGCTGCGGCTCGACCAGTCGGCTCCTGTGCCGGCATGGCAGCGCCCCGGCGACCCGCGCGGCGAGATCACCGTGCGGCAGCTTCTGCAGATGCGCTCGGGCCTGCGCCATGCCGAGGCAATAGATCCCGTCTATGAAGCGGACGAGGTGCGCATGCTGTTCCTCGACGGGCGCGACGACATGGCGCGCTATGCCGAGGACCAGCCGCTCGAGGCCGAACCCGGACGCAAGTTCGAGTATTCCACCGCGACCAGCGTGATCCTCGCAGACCTCGCGGCGCGCGTGCTCAGCCCTGCGGCCGATCCCGAAAGCCGCCGCCATGCCGTGGCCGACTACTTGCGCACCCGCCTGTTCGAACCGGCGGGCATGAAGTCGATGCTCCCTGAATTCGACGCTTCGGGCACGCTTGTTGGCGGATCGCTGATACACGGCACCGCGCGCGACTGGGGCAAGTTCGGCGAGTTCCTGCGCAACAAGGGATCGGTCAAGGGCGCACAGATCATTCCGCGCCAGTGGATCGAGTTCATGGTCACGCCTTCTCCACGCGAGGCCCAGTACGGCGCACAGATCTGGCTCAATCGCACGCCGACGAACGGCGATGCCTCGCTCTTCCCGGATCGCGGACCCAAGGACCTGTTCGCGTGCATCGGCCATCTCGGCCAATACGTGATGGTCAGCCCGAGCCGTGGCCTGACCGTCGTCCGCCTCGGCAAGACGCAGGACGACAATCTACCGCCGGTTGTCGACGGGCTGGCGGATATCGTCTCGCTGTACCGTTAAGGCCTGACAGCATCAGGGCAGACGGAACAGCCCCTCGACCACGGTCACGCAATCGCCGCCCAGCAGCACGCGGTCCCCTTCGAGACGACAGGCGAAGTCCGCGCCCCTCGCCGATGCCTGATGGGCGCTGAAGGTGTTGCGGCCGAACCTGGCCGCCCAGAACGGCGTCAGCGCGGCATGAGCAGACCCTGTCGCCGCATCCTCGTCGATCCCGCCGCCGGGCACAAAGACGCGGCTGACGATGTCCGCTCCCGAAGTGTGGCCCGCTCCGGTAGCGGTGGCGATGAACTGCACGTCGCCGAACGCAAGCAACGCCTTGAAATCGGGAGCAAGGGCAAGGACTTCAGCCGCAGTGGCATAGTGGAACAGATTGTAGCCATCGCACTGCCACACCTCGGTCGGCTGGCCCGGTCCGAGCAGTGGCACCGCTTCATCGAAAGCGCCCGGTGCGGTCGGCACCGCCGGAAGAGACAGGACATAGCGAGCGCCGTCCCGAGCCACTTCGAGAATGCCCGCCTTGCGCGTGGCAAAGGTCACCCGCCCGCGCATCGGATCCTGCGCCAGCACGACATGGCCAGATGCCAGCGTAGCGTGGCCACACATCGCAACTTCGACCGCAGGTGTGAACCAGCGCAGCTCGAAATCCGCCGATCCGGTGTGGTCCGGCACGAGGAACGCGGTCTCGGCGAACATGTTTTCCGCGCCGATTGCCTGCAGGGTGGCATCGTCGGGCCAGGCCTCGAGCATCATCACCGCCGCCTGATTGCCGCCAAGGGCGCGGGCGGTGAAGGCATCGACGTGGAAGTAGGGGACTCTGGAATCGCTCACGCTGCAGGCGCTCCCGTGGTTGGTGAACCTTGAGCAAGGATGGCGGGGCTGGTGCCGTCAGGACCGGGGCTGAGCAGGTTTTCCGCTCCCATCATGTCCTCGTCGACCAACCCCTCCGGATCAGGATGAATGAGGATTTCAACGCCGGGAAACTCCGCTGTCAGCTTGTCCTCGATCTCATCCATAACACGATGCGCCTCGGTCACGGTCATGCGTCCGTCGACCCAGACGTGGAACTGGACGAAATCGCGGTTGCCGCTGGTGCGGGTGCGCAAATCGTGCAGGCCCTTGAGTTCCGGATGCTGGGCAACGACTTCGAGGAAGCGCTCGCGCTTTTCCAGCGGCCATTCGTGGTCCATCAGCTGCTCGATCGCTTCCTGCGACGCGCCCCACGCGCCCCAGCCAAGCCAGAGCGCGATGCCGAAGGCGAAGACCGCGTCGGCACCCTTGATCCCGATATATGTATCGATGACGAGGGCCGCGATCACCGCAAGGTTCAGGAACAGGTCCGATTTGTAGTGGACGTTGTCAGTGCTGATCGCGAGACTGCCGGTCTGGCGGATGACGTGGCGCTGATAGGCGAGCAGGGCAAAAGTTGCCGCAAGTGCAATGGTCGAGACGATCACACCCGATTCGGCTTCTGCCACTTGCGCTTGGCCGAGAAACTGGCCGACCGCGCGGAAGGCTAGGCCGATGGCCGAGATCGAAATCAGCACGACCTGGAACATCGCCGCCAGCGCCTCGGCCTTGCCGTGTCCGAAGCGGTGGTTGTGGTCATCGGGCTGCGAGGCGATCCATACGCCGAGCAGGGTGGCGAGGCTTGCCACCAGATCGAGCGCGGTGTCCGCCAGCGATCCGAGCATCGCGGTCGACCCGGTCGACAGTACTGCCCACACCTTCAACCCCACAAGCAGCATCGCCACAGAAATGCTGGCGAGAGCGGCCTTGCGGTTGAGGTCGTTGTGCGTGTCGGCGCGGGTCATGTCCATGGTGGGCGCCTTAGGGGTAAAGCAGGGTGCTGGTCCAGCCACCTGCGCCATCGCTGACGAAGCGGCGGCGTTCGTGCAGGCGATAGTCGCGGTCCTGCCAGAACTCGATCGCAACAGGCGTCACGCGGTAACCCGACCAGTGCGCCGGGCGCGGCACGTTGCCATCGGGATACTGCTCGCGCAGCGCCGCGACTCGATCCAGATAGACCTGCCGGTCCTGCAGAGGACGAGACTGTTCCGACGCTGCCGAGCCTAACCGCGACTCGGGATGACGGCTGGCAAAATAGGCGTCGGCCTCTTCCGGTGTAACCTCGGCAATCGCGCCCTCGATGCGGATCTGGCGACGTAGCGACTTCCAGTGGAACAGCAGCGCGACGTTGGGATTCGCAGCCAGCTCGCCACCCTTGCGACTGAGGAAGTTGGTGTAGAACACGAAGCCATGAGGGCCGTGGCCCTTCAGGAGCACCATGCGCACCGAGGGGTGCCCATCGGACGTCGACGTTGCGAGCGCCATGGCGTTGGGGTCGTTGGGTTCGCTCTTCTGCGCCTCAGCAAACCACGATTCGAAGATCGCGAAGGGATCGGCATGGGGAATCGCGTCGGAGTTCTGTTCAGACTTCACGGGAGTTTCCTGAAAGGGGTTTACGCTGTTTACACTGTCCAGAGCATAACGATGGGAGGCCTGAAGTGGCGTCATTTCCGCGCTCGTCGAGGTCCGTGCCTTTGCTGGAACTCTGGCGCTTCTCAATGACCGGGATCAATTGCATGGCTCCGGCCTACTCCTCCAGAGCAATGTAGGAAAGCCAACCTTGCGGGCAGGCCTTGCGCGCCCTAGCTAGGACGCCATGGCAGATCCGTATTCGATCCTGGGAGTTCCGCGCAGCGCGAGCGAGAAGGACATCAAGTCCGCTTACCGCAAGCTGGCCAAGGAATTGCACCCGGACACAAACAAGGACAATCCCAAGGCCACGGAGCGATTCTCCGAGGTCACCCGCGCCTATGACCTGCTGTCGGACAAGGACAAGCGCGCGAAGTTCGACCGTGGCGAGATCGATGCCGACGGAAATCCGATGGGCCCGTTCGGTGGCGGTTTCGGCGGTGGCGGCGGAGGGTTTCGCGGCAACCAGGGCGGCTTCCGCCACGATGGCGGTTTCGAGGGCGGCTTCGGCGGCGGGCCGGAAGGCATCGACATCGGCGACATTTTTGAGGGCCTGTTCGGTGGCCGTGGGGGCATGGGTGGCGGTGGCATGGGCGGAATGGGCGGCGCACGCCGCGGTCCTCCGCCCAAGGGTGCCAACGTCAACTACCGGTTGCAGGTATCGTTCGTCGATGCGGCTACCCGCGCCAACCAGCGCATCACCCTTTCAGACGGCAAGACGGTCGACCTCAAGCTCCCTGCGGGGCTCGAGAACGGCCAGCAGATGCGTCTTGGCGGCAAGGGCGAGTCGGGGCCGGGCGGCAACGGCGATGCCATAGTCACGATCGAGATCGGCAGCCATCCGTTCTACGAGCGCGACGGTGACAATATCCGCCTCGACCTGCCGATCAGCCTTTCCGAAGCGCTGAATGGCAGCAAGGTGAAAGTGCCGACGGTCGACGGTGCAGTGATGCTCACCGTCGCGCCGGGAAGTTCCAGCGGGCGCACGCTGCGCCTCAAGGGCAAGGGCTTCAGCCGCAAGGACGGCACGCGCGGCGATCAGCTGGTCACGCTGCAGATTGATCTTCCAGCAGATGACGGGGACCTGAAAGCACGTCTCGAGGGTTGGGCGGACATGCGCAACCTTCGTGGCAAACTTGGTGTCTGAGGACACGCTCCCGGCATGAACGCTCCCGGCCCAACACCGCCGGGGGCCCGTCCGCTCGTCGACCTTCCCGACCTGTCGCCGGAAGCGCGGCGTCGCGAGGCGCTGCGCTGGCGTTCCGGCCTTGCCGAGGCGCGTGAGCGGCTCGGACCCGGGAGCCGCGCATGGGAAGTGGTCAAGCGCGTGTGGATCGGCGTGTTCAACGACGGTTCGATCCATGCCGGCAATCTTGCCTACATGATCGTGATCGCGCTGTTTCCGTTCTTCATCACCGGCGCCGCGCTGTTCTCGTTCATCGGTGAAGCCAGCCAGCGATCCGCTGCCATCGACACGGTACTGATCGCCCTGCCTCCGGTGGTAGCCACCACGATCGAGCCGGTTGCGCGCAGCGTGATCGAGGCTCGGACCGGCTGGCTGCTTTGGGTCGGCGGCATTGTCGGCCTGTGGACAGTGGGCAGCCTCGTCGAGACGATCCGGGACATCCTGCGCCGGGCTTATGGCACGCGCTGGGAACATGCCTTCTGGCGCTATCGCCTTGCTTCAACCGGTATCACGATTGGGTCGGTCGTGCTGATCCTGCTGGCGATCTTCGCGCAAGTGCTGATCGGTGCCGCGCAGGAAGTGATCGAAGCCTTCCTGCCGCAGTTCGGTTCGTTCGTCGGCAGTCTTTCGCTGTCGCGCTTCGTGCCTGCCGCCGTGCTTTACGGCGCTCTGTGGCTGCTGTTCATCTCGCTGACCCCGGGCGCCTATCGCGGGCGTGACTATCCGAAGTGGCCGGGCGCGCTGTTCGTTACGGCTTGGTGGATCGCGGTGACCACAGCCCTTCCCACCGCGCTACGCACATTTTTCTCATACGATCTGACCTACGGTAGCCTTGCCGGGGTGATGATCGCCCTTTTCTTTTTCTGGCTGGTCGGCTTAGGGATGGTCGTGGGGGCCGAACTCAACGCCGCACTTGCCGAAACGCCGGAAGAGCGCGACATGCTGGGACAGGCCGACGATCGTGCGCGGGTTCAAAAGGGCCGCGCCGGGAACGAGACAAGAAGCGAGAACGAGAACGCATGACCGGACTTATGCAAGGCAAGCGCGGCCTGATCATGGGCCTCGCCAATGACAAGTCGCTCGCCTGGGGCATTGCCAAGCAGCTTCATGAACATGGCGCAGAACTGGCCTTTTCCTATCAGGGCGAAGCGCTGGAAAAGCGTGTGCGCCCACTGGCAGCCAGCCTTGGCAGCGACTTCCTGATCGAATGCGACGTGTCCGACATGGACGCGCTCGACCAGACTTTCGAAACGCTGAAGGCGAAGTGGCCGACGATCGACTTCATCGTCCACGCCATCGGCTATTCCGACAAGAACCAGCTGCGCGGAAAGTTCTACGACACCACGCTCGACAACTTCCTGATGACGATGAACATCTCGGCCTACAGCCTGGTCGCCGTGACCAAGCGCGCGGTCGAGATGATGCCGAATGGCGGTTCGATCCTGACGCTGACGTACTACGGCGCCGAAAAGGTCGTGCCGCACTACAACGTCATGGGCGTGGCCAAGGCGGCGCTGGAAACCAGCGTGAAATACCTCGCCAACGATTGCGGACCGGCGGGCGTGCGCGTCAACGCGATCTCGGCAGGCCCGATCAAGACACTGGCCGCCAGCGGCATCGGTGACTTCCGCTACATCCTCAAGTGGAACGAGCTTAACAGTCCGCTGCGCCGCAACGTGACTATCGAGGACGTCGGTGGCGCTGGGCTCTATTTGCTGTCCGACCTTTCATCGGGCGTAACCGGCGAGACGCATCACGTGGATGCGGGCTATCACACGGTCGGCATGAAGCAGGAAGACGCGCCGGATATCGCTCTGGGGTGATTTGAACCAGGCCTCGTCATTCCCGCGCAGGCGGGAATGACGAAGTTGAAAGCTTAGGGCTGCACTGGCGCTGGTGGCGTGGCCTGCTCACCTGCCTGTTCGCGCTCGCGCTTCAGGCGGGCTTCGTATTCCTTTTCGATCTGCTCTACCCGGCCCTGCTCTGCTGCGGCATCGGCATCGATGGTCTGGAGGCGCTTCGCGCGCTCTTCTTCGATCAGCTTGCCAAACTGGACGTCGGTGCTGTTACGCTTTTCGGCATAGGCCTTGTCGATCAGCTTGCTGAGGCAGCCGGTGGCACCGCCTGCACCCACGGCAGAGCACGAATTTGTGCCGAAGTTGCCGACCGTTTCGTAAGCCTTGACCCGCTGGCTCCATGCTTGGTTTACTGCGGCGTTGGGATTGTCGCGCAGCGGCTTGGGAATGCGAAAGCGCTCTTCCTCTTCCTTGCGTGCGCAGACGGTGATCGTGTTACCTTCGGACTTGGGGCAGGGATCGTCGCCATAGACAATCAGCTGGTTGACCTTCTCACCTGCCGGATCGATCAGGCCCTGATCGGCGCCTTGCGCAAGAGCAGGGACAGCAAGCGCACTAGAAAGCAGCAAGGCGGCAGGGATCAGGCGCTTCATCATATGTCTCCGGTCAGGCACACCCCGATATAGGGGGTATGGGCACTGAATGGTAGATGAAGCCCGCGCGTTCCCTGCGATGTATCAAATCCGCTTGGAAAGCGCGATGGCTGCACGACAACCGAGGCGGATGGCGTGGAACATCAGCGGGTATGCCGGGGCCTTCTCCGCGCCTGCCGCCAGCGCGGCATCGCGGTGCTCACGCTCATCGTCGCGGAATTCGCGGATCATCCCGGCGAGTTCGGGGTCCTCGTCGCCGAGTTCCTCGAGCTGTTCGGTATAGTGCCGGTCGATCTCTGTCTCGATCGCGGCGGTGCAGGCCATGGCGGCTTCCGGGCCGATCAGCGCGGTGGCAGCGCCCAAGGCGAACCCGGCAGCGGACCATACCGGCTGCAGCGCGGTGGGGCGCACGCCGCGCCGGGCAAGCAGGGCATCGAACTTGGCACGGTGCCCGGCTTCCTGTTCGGCCATCGCGGCGATCTCTGCCGAATGGGGACCGCGATTGCCCATGACCGCAAGCTGGCCTGCGTAGATCCGGGTCGCGCCGAATTCGCCGGCCTGATCGACGCGAAGCATTTCAGCGGTCTTTGACATGTCAGGTTCCCTTGCGGCCCTTGCCGAGCAGCGCGAAGACAAGGATCGCGCCAGTCATCGAGATCAGGAAGTTGAACCCTGCGAGACTGATCCCGAAGAGGTCCCAAGGGGCAACGTCGCACCGCACGACCGGAGCATTCATGATCGCATCAAGCGGATTGCCGCCACCTGCAACGGTCGAGCAAGCGGTGACGCCTTCCCACCAGCCATATTCGACACCTGCGTGGAAGCCACCGATCAGGCCGGAGATGCCGATGGCAATGGCAGCGAGGGTTACAGAAAGATCGCCGGAACCCTTCCCTTTCATGGTCAGCGCCAGAAGCGCCAACACGATCGCGGCGATGTGCGGATAGCGCTGCCACCAGCACATCTGGCACGGATAAAGCCCGAACACGAACTGCGAGATCAGTGCGCCACCCATCAGGGCTGCGGGCACGATCAGGGTGAGCGCATAGGCGGCGGTACGGGACTGCTGCGGGGTCATGGGCCGTGCCCTATTACCGCTTCAGCTTGGCGGCAAGAGCGCTACCCGGAACAGTCCTGCCCAAAGTCTGCACTGCGTAATAGAGCTGGAAGTCCTTGATGTTCTTGGCCTTGAGTTCCTCCGGCGTCATCTTGAAACGCGGGTCCTCTACCTTGTCCTTTTCGAGATCCTTGTCGTCGAGCTTGATCTCGTTGATCAGGTGGCCGCGCAAGTCGCTTTCGCGGTAGGAACGCAGCTGGCGCTTGCGCAGGTCAGGGTCGGAAATCTGCGGCACGGCGATATCCGGATCGATCCCGCCTTCCTGCACGCTGCGGCCCGAAGGCGTGTAGTAGCGCGCGGTGGTGATCTTCACGGCGGTATCGCGAGTCAGCGGGATCAGCGTCTGGACGCTGCCCTTGCCGAAGCTACGCTGGCCCATGACCACGGCGCGGTGCTGGTCCTGCAGTGCGCCCGCCACGATTTCGGAGGCCGAAGCCGAGCCTTCGTCGATCAGCACGATCATCGGCACGCCCTTGGCGATGTCGCCCTTGGTATCGATCTCGGCAGGATAGACTTCGGTATCGCGGGCATAGCGACCGCGCTGCGAAACGATGGTGCCGTGATCGAGGAACAGGTCGGAAAGCGCCACGGCCTCATCGAGCAAGCCGCCCGGATTGCCGCGCAAGTCGAGCACGAGGCCAGTGACCTTGCCGCCGGTCTTCGCCTTGGCATCGTTCCATGCCCTTTGCACCGAGGCACCGACATCGGCGCTGAAGCTGGAGACCGAGATCACCGCGACGTTGCCCTGGAGTTCCAGTTCGACGGGCTTCAACTCGATGATCTTGCGGGTGATCGTGACGTCGAAAGGCTCGTCGCGGCCGGGGCGGAACACGCTGAGCTTGATCTGGGTGCCGGGAACGCCGCGCATCTGATCAACCGCCTCATCGAGCGAGCCGCCGTAGATCAGCTTGCCATCAAGATGGGTGATGAAGTCGCCCGCCTTGACCCCGGCGAGATCGGCGGGGCTGCCCTTGGTCGGCGCGATGACCTTGACCGCGCCGTCGTCCATGGTGACAGACAGGCCGAGCCCGCCGTAGGAGCCTTCGGTCTGCGTGCGCAGGTTCTCGAAATCGCGCGCGTCGAGATAGGCGCTGTGCGGATCGAGCGTGGCGAGCATGCCATCAATCGCGCCCTTGAGCAGCTTGTCGTCGTCAACAGGCTCGACATAGTTGGACTTGATCCGCTCATAAACAGCCATGAGCTTGCCGAATTCCGGGCCGGATTTTGCATCGACCGCGGCAAGGCCGGTGGTCGCCACCGGAATCAGCGCGACGGCTGTGACGAGCGCGGTTGCGCGCAGGAAGGGGGCGAACTTCATGTGCCCGGGGGCCTTTCGCGAAGAGGCAAGCATTGGAACGGTTCTATATCCGGCGATGAATTAACGCCAGATGAGGTTTTGGGACAGGGCAAGCGCCATGAACCACCGATATGGTTCGACCAGCGCCGACTTCAGCCGCGCAGATCGAGTGGATTGACCGGCGTTCCATCGCGGCGCAGCTCGACCGTCAGCACCGGGCGTCCGGGTCCGGCAGTGCCGATGGGCGAGCCTTGCAGCACCTTCTCGCCCACGCCCGCGGCAATCTGGCCGAGATTGGTGACGAGCGTGGTCCAGCCCCCCGAATGCTCGATGATCACGATCCGCCCGTAGCCGCGATAGGGTCCGGCAAAGGCAACGCGACCATCGGCGGGCGATACCACCTGCGCGCCGCCTGTCGGGGCCAGGGCAACGCCGGTGGTCAGCCCGGTGGAGGACTTTTCGCCGTATCCGGTCACAAGTCGGCCGGAGACGGGCATGATCCAAGGGAGATTCGGTGCCCCCGTTGTCGCAAGCGTTACAGGCGCCTCGATCGCTCGGAGCACTTCGCCGGGTCGTGTGGGCGGCAGGACCGGACCGGGGAGTGCGGCGAGGCTTTGGCGCAGTGCACCATCAGCTTCGAGGCGGGACATGAGCGCCGAAAGATCGCGCGTCTGCTCGGCCAGCGCGAGAGCTCGGTCGGTCTCGCGGCTCGCCACGCCCTGTGCGGCGCGCGATGCCAGGCGCTGGCGGCTTTCGAGTGCGGCGAGTTCGATGCGGCGGGCGGCGAGGCCCTTCTCGCTCTCGCGCCGCTGCGTCGCGGCGAGGCGCGCCTCGTCCTGCAGGCGGCGGCCACGCAGGATTTCGGCGCGAAGGCCCGCAGTGCGGCGGCGGACTTCGGGGAGCATGGTCTCCATCACCGCGCGCAGGTGCACCGTATCGCGCAAGGACTCCGCGCGGACGAGGCTGAAGGCGAGCGGTCGGCGGGCCATCATCTGCAGCGCTGCGGTCAGCCGCACGACCGGCTCCTGCCGCTCGGCCATGCGGGAACGCAGGAGTTCGCGCTGGCGATCGATCAGCGTGATCTTTGCCTGCGCCAATTGGATCTCGGCTTCGGACTGCTGGATGCGCGCGGCGACGGCAGCGGCCTCCTGAGCCGTCCGGTCCGCCTCGGCCACGGCCTTGCGCGCGGCCTGTTCGAGCTGCTCGGCACGGGCACGGGACTGGGACAGCGCCTGCCCCGCCCGGCGCAGGACTTCACCGGCCTCCCCCGCATCTGCATAGGGCGTGCCCTGTTGTGCGGTCGCCTGCCAGCCGGCCAGCCCGGCAAGGGCCAAAAGGCTGGCGGTGAAGAGGAAGCGTGACGTCATGCCGCCAGCTATCCCTCGCGATGGTAGGGATGGCCAGCGAGAATGCTGGTGGCGCGCCAGAGCTGTTCGGCCAGCATGGCGCGGGCCATCATGTGCGGCCAGGTGGCTTTGCCGAAAGCGATCAGGAGATCGGCGGAATCGCGCAAAGGATCATCATGCCCGTCCGCCGCACCAATCAGGAACCGCGTCTCGCGCACGCCATCGTCGCGCCAGCGTCCGAGGATCGCGGCAAATTCGCTGGAGGTGAGTTGCTTGCCCCGTTCATCAAGCGCCACGGTTCGCGAAGGAGTCTGCGATGGCGCGGGTATGGTTCCACCCCGGTCGGGCAGCTCGCTGACTTTCCAGCCCCAAGAAATGCGCTTGGCGTAACGGTCGACCAGTTCCGCCTCGGGCGAACGGCCAATCTTTCCGCGAGCGATGACGTGGAGCAACATGAGCAGGGTCTAGCGGGTAATCGGCGACAAGAGAATCCCTTGGCGAAAAAGCAGCGGCACCAGTCCGCTCCTCCGACACGATCACCTCACCGGGTAGGCTCTGGGTGGTCGGGCCGGGGGAGTGGGCTGGTGCCGCAAGCCCCTGGCGGATGCCAAGGGCGTACCGCAAATTACGCCGCGCCAGCGTCTCCGAAGGCCCACATGCGTTCGAGATTGTAGAACGTGCGCACTTCCGGGCGGAACAGATGGACGACAACGTCGCCAGCATCGATCAACACCCAGTCGGCGGCCGGAAGACCCTCGATCCGCACGTGGCCGAAGCCGCCGTGCTTGATCCGTTCGGCCAGCTTCTGCGCCATCGACGCGACCTGACGGGTCGAACGGCCCGAGGCGATCACCATGTAATCGGCCACCGAGCTTTTGCCCTCAAGCGGGATCGAAACGACCTCCTGCGCCTGATCGTCGTCAAGCGACTGCAGCACGAGATCGTGCAGCGCGGCGGGCGTGTAGGGAGCCGAAGTATCGGTGGTCTTGGGTGCTGTGCCGGCCTTGGCCGACAGCGGTTGAACGCTGGTCATGTCGCGCGAAATGGCCTCCGTGGCTCAAGAGTCAAGGGATAACGGTTGGAACGCGCAAGAGTTTCGCCACTCCACCCTATGGTGGAAGGGCAAGCAAGGCATTGCGCGGTCAGGATTTTCCTCGATTTTCAGTCGATCCTTTTACTGGACGATACGAGACCGCATCGCGCAGGGCCGCAGTGGACATGCGGTGAGACCAATCCGGATCATGGGCGCGAATCGCGCTGGCCGACCGATGGTCAGGATCGAAGCGAAGAATGGTCAGCGCCGGAGCGCTCCGCATTGCGCCGGAAACGAACTGTCCGGGCCGCTGACGCCAGCGGCGCAGCCAGGCCATGGCAGGGCTTGCCAAGGCATCCGAATCATAACCCGGACGCGCGATCACCGCAATCGGCATCTCGCGCGCGATCTGCCGCCAGTGCTTCCACTTATGGAACTGGGCAAGATTGTCCGCGCCCATCAACCAGATGAATCGGCGCTTGGGATAACGGCGCCTGATCGCGCGCAGTGTATCGACAGAGAAGCGCGTGCCAAGTTCGCGTTCGATCGCCGTCGGGCGGATCGGTGCGTTACGGCTCATTCCAATGGCTGAGGCCAGCCGCGCTTCAAGCGGGGCCATGCCCTCGACCGGCTTTAGCACGTTGCCGGGCGAGACCAGCCACCACACCTCATCGAGCCCGAGCGCCTCGATTGCGAAGAGCGTGACGCGGCGATGGCCGCCGTGCGCGGGATTGAAGCTGCCGCCGAACAGGCCGGTCAGAGGTGCGGCAGGACTGTTCAGGGCCGTACCTGTCCTGCGCCGCGCACCAGCCACTTGTAGGTGGTCAGGCCTTCCAGCGCGACGGGGCCACGCGCATGCAGGCGCCCGGTGGCAATGCCGATCTCGGCCCCAAGGCCGAACTCGCCGCCATCGGCGAACTGGCTGGAGGCGTTGTGCATGACGATCGCGCTGTCGACTTCGGCAAGGAAGCGGTCGGCCACGGCCTGGTCATCGGTCACGATCGCATCGGTATGGCCCGATGCATGTGCGGCGATGTGCGCGAGCGCGGCATCAAGGCCATCGACCACAGCGACCGAGAGGATCGCGTCCAGATACTCGGTATCCCAATCGTTGGCAGCAGCCAAAGCGATGCGCGGATCGATGGCGCGGGCACGTGCATCCCCGCGCAACTCGCACCCTGCTTCGAGCAGCGGTTCGACGAGACCGTGCGGATCGGGATAGGTCGCATCGATCAGCAGCGTTTCCATCGCCCCACAGATGCCGGTGCGGCGCATCTTGGCATTGAGCACGATGGCCTTGGCCATGGCGGGATCGGCAGCGGCGTGAACGAACGTGTGGTTGATGCCATCCAAGTGGGCCAGCACCGGCACGCGGGCATCTGCCTGCACGCGGGCGACAAGGCTCTTGCCGCCGCGCGGCACGATCATGTCGATCAGCCCGGCAGCCGCCAGCATCGCGCCGACGGCGGCACGATCCTGCGTGGGCATGAGCTGCACCGCCTCGGCAGGCACGCCCCCTTCAACCAGTCCCGCCACCAGCGCCTTGTGGATCGCGCGGTTGGAATGGACAGCCTCGGACCCGCCGCGCAGGATCGTGGCGTTGCCCGAGCGCACGCAGAGCGCGGCGGCATCGGCGGTCACGTTGGGGCGGCTTTCGTATATGATCCCGATGACGCCAACGGGAATGCGCAGGCGCTGCAGGACCATGCCGTTGGGACGCGCGGCCTCGGAAATCACTTCCCCGACCGGATCGGCAAGGCTGGCGACCTGTTCGACCGCATCGGCCATCCCGGCAAGGCGCTCGGGCGTGAGCTTGAGCCGATCAAGCATTGCGCCGGTCAGGCCGTTGGTTTCGCCATTGGCCATGTCGCGGGCGTTTGCCGCCAGAATGTCAGCTTCTGCCGCGCGCAGAGCCGTAGCGGCGAGCTTGAGGGCCTGCTCCTTGGCCGGCGAATCCATCCGTGCCAGCACGCGCTGCGCCTTGCGGGCAGAATGGGCGAGGCCTTCGACCAGATCGGTCACGGATTCGGGCTGGGGAGCGGGTGCAGCAGACATGGGGCAGCCCCTAGCACCGTGGCCTGACGCTGTCATCTGCAGGGGGCGACTCGAAGGCCGTAATCATGCCAGGCGTGCGCAACATCACCGCGATTCAATCGATTCATCGGGCGACTCACACGACTCACCGCGCTTGGCGGGATTCCGATTCGCCAGCCGGGAACCCGGCGGCTAGTCCGCGCCGCGACGGGAACTGCATTAACCAAACTACGTGAATAACGACTCGGGGGTCGCCTGCCTGTGCCATCGAAAATGCCTGCCCGCTTTGCGGCTGTGCCAGCCGTGGCTGATGTAACTGCCCGCGTCCGTGGCTGGTTTCCTGAGCGCGAGTTCTTCATGCGCTCGCAAGGGCATGTCCGCTTCATCCGGATTTCTTCGCGCCTGCAAATGACCGTAGCAGGCGCCGTTGCCGGGACCGTGTTGCTCTGGCTCGTGATCCTGGCGGCGACGCTGGTTTCCCAGTTCACCGCATCGCGTGACCGCGCCGAATTGCTCGAGCGTGAAGCCGCCGTCGCAACTGCGGAAAGCCGCGTGAACAAGTATCGCGGCGGGCTGGAAGGCGTGGCTGACGATCTGAACCGCCGACAGGACTTCATCGAGAAGGCCATCGAAGGCACGATTGGCGAACTGCCCAAGGACCTGCCGCAAGGCACCGTGTCCGACAGCAGCGGCGAGGCGAGCAAGACCGTCCGCAAGATTTCCATGGAGCTGCCCGAAGCGAAGGGACTCGCCGAAATCGAGGCGCGCCAGCTGGCCTTCATCGAGCGGCTCACCCGCTTTGCCGATGCCCGCGCGGCGCAGGCTGAGATGGCGATCCGCCGCGTCGGGCTCAATCCCGCGATGCTGCGCGCCTCGGCCCGCGAGGGACAGGGCGGTCCCTTGATTCGTCTGTTCAGCGGCAGGGATGACACGGTCGATCCGCGCTTTGCCCGGCTCGGCGCGAGCCTTGAGCGCATGGCGGCGCTGGAAAAGGGCCTCCGCCGCATCCCGAACACCCTGCCCGCGAGCCTAGAATACATCTCGAGCGGCTTCGGCTATCGCTCCGACCCGTTCACCGGTGGCCCCGCGTTCCATGCAGGCCTCGATTTCCGCGGACCGGTCGGCGCACCGATCTATGCCGCTGCGGCCGGGACGGTCAGCTTCGTCGGCCAGCGTCAGGGCTATGGCAATGTCGTCGAAGTCAGCCATGGCAACGGCCTGATGACGCGCTATGCCCACATGTCGCGCACCGGCGCACGCTTTGGCCAGAAGGTCGAGGCCGGTGGCGAGATCGGCAAGATCGGCAACACCGGGCGCTCGACCGGGCCCCATCTCCATTTCGAAGTGCGGATCAACGACCGTCCGGTCAACCCGCGCCCGTTCCTTGAGGCAAACAGGCATGTTCAGGAAATCCGCGCCGGAAGTGCGCACCCAGCAGGGGAGTAACACGACGATGGCCGCGACCTTCTCCGTCCTGGGCGCCGATGTTGCCGTGAAAGGCGATCTTTCGGCCAGCGCAGACCTGCACATCGACGGAAGCGTGGAGGGCGACATCACCTGCGCCGCGCTCGTGCAGGGCGAGAAGAGCACCGTGACCGGCGCGATCAAGGCGCAAAGCGCACGGCTATCCGGCACGGTTCACGGCTCGATCGAAGCGGGTGAACTTGTGATCCTCAAGACCGCGCGCATTCATGGCGACGTGAGCTATGACGCACTGACCATCGAACAGGGCGCGCAGGTCGATGGTCGCTTTGCCCATCGCGTCCATGTGGGCGAGGAGCCTTCGCTCACGCTGGTGAGCTGAGAGTTCCAAAACAAAACTTGCCGATTCGCCAATACCGGCTTACATCGACCCCGTTCAAGGCCGCTCCGCAAGGGGCGGCCCTTATTGTATCCGCTTTTCAGGTGACCCGCATTTGCGGCGTCCCTCTTCCGGGAGATTGTCCGTGAGCACCCAGCCCACGTATCCGCTGATGCCGCACGCCACCGCGTCGTGGCTCGTCGACAATACCGCGCTGACATTCGAGCAGATCGCCGAGTTCTGCGGCCTTCACATCCTCGAAGTTCAGGCGATGGCCGATGATCTGGCCGGGCAGAAGTACACCGGGCGCGATCCGATCCACTCGGGCGAACTCAATCAGGCCGAGATCGACAAGGGTCAGGCCAACCCCGAGTACAAGCTCAAGATGCAGCGTGCGCCGATCTCGGTCAGCCGCACCAAGGGCCCGCGCTACACGCCGGTCTCGAAGCGTCAGGACAAGCCGGACGGCATCGCGTGGATCCTGCGCAACCACCCCGAGGTTTCGGACGCGCAGATCGGCAAGCTGATCGGCACCACCCGCACGACCATCGCTGCGATCCGCGATCGCAGCCACTGGAACATCTCGAACATCAACCCGAAGGACCCGGTCACGCTCGGCCTGTGCTCGCAGCGCGAACTGGATTCGCTGGTGGCCAAGGCCGCGAAGAAGGCCGGTATCGAGGACAACGGCGAAGCAGCCCTGCGCCTTGGCACCGACCGCGACGCGCTGATCGAGGAACTGCGCGCCGAGCGCGATGCTACGGCCAAGGCCGCATCGGAAGCCGCGCAGGAAGCCGAAGCCGCCGCCTGGCTTGCCGCACGCCGCGCCGAGGGTATCTCGGACAGCTGAGGCTGGGGTAATTTCCGAAATGAAAAGGCCGCTCTTGCGAAAGGGCGGCCTTTTTCTTGTGCAGGAACCGTCCTCAACATCGTCATCCCCGCGCAGGTGGGGATGACGAAGGTCGGATAGCGTCAGACTGCCAGGACGATCTTGCCGATGTGGCTGCCCTGTTCCATCCGCGCGTGGGCTGCTGCCGCCTCTGCCAGCGGGAACGTCTGGTCCATGATCGGGCGGAGTTCACCTGCGGCAACCAGCGGCCACACGGTCTCGCGAATCTCGGAGGCGAGCGCGGCCTTGAACGCCTTCGAACGCGGGCGCAGGGTCGAGCCGGTCAGGGTGATGCGGCGACGCATGATCTCGGCCATGTTGAGTTCGGCCTTGATTCCGCCCTGCACCGCGATGGTAACATGGCGACCATCGTCGGCTAGGCACTTGATGTTGCGCGCAACATAATCGCCCGCAACCATGTCGAGCACCATGTCGACACCGCGGCCGTCGGTAATGCGCCAGACTTCCTCGACGAAATCGGTGGTCTTGTAGTCGATCGCATGGGCTGCACCGATCGAAAGCGCCTGCGCACACTTCTCGGCCCCACCACAGGTGACGATCACCGTCACGCCGAACAGCTTGCCCAGCAGGACCGCCATCGAACCGATACCGCTGGTGCCGCCATGGACGAGGATCGTCTCATCCGGAGCCGCCATGCCGCGTTCGAACACGTTGTGCCAGACGGTGAACAGCGTTTCGGGAATGGCCGCAGCCTCGGCCGGCGAAAGGCCGGTCGGGACCTGCAGGCACTGCGCGGCTTCGGCGATGCAATATTCCGCGTAGCCACCGCCAGCGACCAGCGCGCAGACCATCGTACCAGTGAACGGCCAAGTCACGCCTTCGCCCATGGCGACGACCTGGCCCGAAATCTCCAGCCCCGGCAGAGGCGAGGCATCGGGCGGCGGCGGATAGAAGCCCTGACGCTGGATCACGTCGGGCCGGTTGACGCCTGCAAAGGCGACCTTGACCAGCACCTGCCCCGGTCCCGGTACGGGCACCGCAACCTGTTCGGGACGAAGCACTTCCGGCCCGCCGGGAGCATCCCAGCCGATTGCCGTCATTGTTGCAGGAATGCCGCTCATCTGCCGACCTAGCCCCTGTGAATACCAATTTGCCTCTGGCTAGACATGCAAGGCGTTGACAGCAAGGCATTGCAGTGCACAAACTGACCGCAATGGACCTAGACGAGCGCCCTCGCCCGAAAGGGGATCTGGCCAGCCAGCTGGCAACGGAGCTGCTCGACCCCTATTCGCACGATGAACTGAACGAGCGGATTCGCCTACTCGAACTGGAAATCATGCGTACGGTGGCGCATCGCGACAAGGCCAGCGCCCATCGCGCCGCTGCAGAAGCCCTGTTCGGAAAGCCCCCGCCTTCAGGTGAAGCGGGATGATTTGCGACGCCCTTCCTTTTGCCGGAGGGCGTAACCATATCGCCGGATATGACGATGTCTTCAGGACATCTGTCTTCACCCTCACACGTGGTTTAGCCATGGTTAATAACGCGTGTGCACTCTCCCCTTCAGGGAACCCATCGGCGCCAGCCAGAAAGTAGCCGCAACATGCCCAGTTTCGCCCAGAGTCTCGAGAAAACGCTGCACACCGCGCTCGCCAATGCGTCCGAGCGCAGCCATGAGTACGCGACTCTCGAGCATCTCCTGCTGGCCCTGATCGATGATCCGGATGCGGCGCAGGTCATGCAGGCCTGCGGCGTGGACCTTGGCGATCTGGGTGACGTGGTGCGCCAGTACCTCGACCAGGAATATCAGTCGCTAAAGACGCAGGAAAAGGCCGATCCGCAGCCGACCGCCGGGTTCCAGCGGGTGATCCAGCGCGCCATTCTTCACGTGCAGTCCTCGGGCAAGGATACCGTGACCGGGGCGAACGTGCTGGTCGCGCTGTTCTCCGAACGCGATTCCTACGCCGTCTATTTCCTCCAGCAGCAGGACATGAGCCGTCTTGATGCCGTCAGCTTCATCAGCCACGGCATCGGCAAGGGCGGCCGTCAGGTCGAAGGGCGAACGCCCAAGGGCGCCGAAGAAGAGGCCCCCAAGCAGCAGGAAGAGAAGGCCGACGCCAAGGGCCAGAAGAAGGAAACGGCGCTCGACCAGTTCTGCGTCAACCTCAACGAGAAGGCGCTCAACGGCAAGGTCGATCCGCTGATCGGGCGTGGCCCCGAAGTGGATCGCACGATCCAGATCCTGTGCCGCCGCTCGAAGAACAACCCGCTCTACGTGGGCGATCCGGGCGTGGGCAAGACGGCGATTGCCGAAGGCCTTGCGCGCAAGATCGTCGAGGGCGACGTTCCCGAAGTGCTGTCCGAGGCGGTGATCTACTCGCTGGACATGGGCAGCTTGCTCGCCGGCACGCGCTATCGCGGTGACTTCGAGGAGCGCCTCAAGCAGGTTGTCTCAGAACTCGAAAAGATGCCGCACGCGGTCCTCTTCATCGATGAGATCCACACCGTGATCGGTGCCGGCGCGACCAGCGGCGGCGCGATGGATGCCTCGAACCTGCTCAAGCCCGCGCTTTCGGGCGGGACGATCCGCTGCATCGGGTCCACAACCTACAAGGAGTTCCGCAACCACTTCGAAAAGGACCGCGCCCTGCTGCGCCGGTTCCAGAAGATCGACGTGAACGAGCCGACCATCGAGGACACGATCAAGATCCTGCGTGGCCTGCGCACCGCGTTCGAGGAGCACCACAAGGTCAAGTACACCCCCGACGCGATCAAGACGGCGGTCGAGCTGTCGGCACGCTACATCAACGACCGCAAGCTGCCAGACAAGGCGATCGACGTGATCGACGAAGTGGGCGCGATGCAGATGCTGGTGCCGCCTTCGAAGCGCAAGAAGACCATCACCGCACGCGAGATCGAACAGGTCATCGCGACGATGGCGCGCATCCCGCCCAAATCGGTCAGCTCGGACGACAAGAAGGTGCTCGAGCATCTCGACCGCGACCTCAAGCGCCTTGTGTTCGGTCAGGACAAGGCGATCGAGGTCCTGTCCAGCGCCATGAAGCTCAGCCGTGCCGGCCTGCGCGATGCGGACAAGCCGATCGGCTCGTTCCTGTTCTCGGGCCCCACCGGCGTCGGCAAGACCGAAGTCGCGCGCAGCCTTGCCCAGATCATGGGCATCCCGCTGCAGCGCTTCGACATGTCGGAGTACATGGAGCGACACTCGGTCTCACGCCTGATTGGTGCGCCTCCGGGCTATGTCGGCTTTGACCAGGGCGGCCTGCTCACCGATGCCATCGACCAGCAGCCGCACTGCGTCCTGCTGCTTGACGAAATCGAGAAGGCCCACCCCGATCTGTTCAACATCCTTCTGCAGGTGATGGACAACGGCCGCCTGACCGACCACCACGGCAAGACCGTCGACTTCCGCAACGTGGTCCTGATCATGACCACCAACGCGGGCGCTTCGGACATGGCGCGTCAGGGCATCGGCTTCGGCGACGTGTCGAAGGCGGACGCGGGCGATGAAGCGGTGAAGAAGATGTTCACCCCCGAGTTCCGCAACCGCCTCGATGCGATTGTGCCGTTCGGCTATCTGCCGCCCGAAGTTGTCAGCCGCGTGGTCGACAAGTTCGTGCTGCAACTCGAACTGCAGCTGGCCGATCAGAACGTCCACATCCAGTTCGATGCCGACGCTCGCAGCTGGCTGGCCAAGAAGGGCTACGACAAGCTCTATGGTGCTCGCCCGATGGCCCGGCTGATCCAGGAGAAGGTCAAGAAGCCGCTGGCCGAGGAACTGCTGTTCGGCAAGCTTGCCAATGGCGGCGAAGTCCATGTCAGCCTGAAGGATGACGCACTGTCGTTCGAATTGACCCCGGCTGCGCCCAAACTGGTCAAGAAAAAGGCGAAGAAGGGCAAGGCGGGTTCCGCCGCAACCGAAGAGCCCAGCGCCGACGAAGCCGAATAAGTCCGGCTTTCAGTGTGAATAGAGGGGGCGGCATCGCAAGGTGTCGCCCCTTTGCTTTGCCTATCTTGCCTGTGGCAAAGGTGGATGCGGCGCTTCCCATTCGGCACGGTCAATCATGCCATCGCCATTGGCGTCGATCAGTGTGAAACGCGTGTTGTTGAAAGCCATCCATTCGGACAGGGTCAGCTTGCCGTCATGGTCGGTATCGACCGCGTCAAGCAAGGCTTGCGGCTTCAGCCCGTCGATCTCGACCAGCATCGCGGCTCCGGCCTGAAGCTCCTGCAGGTCGAGATTGCCGTCATGCTGCATGTCCATCATCTCGAACAGGCTCTGGGCACCTTGGGCATACTCGGCGCTCGAGATCCTTCCATCGTGCGCGGCGTCAAGCCCATCGAAGCTGGACAGAGGGTTGCGCGATGGTGGGACAGCCGTCACCGGCGGTTCCGGCGCAGCCACCGCAGGAATGGACGCTGTGGGGGAGACATCGGGACCGGTCTCCTTTTCCTTCCCGTCGCACCCGGTGAGCAGCAATGCCGCGCAAAGGGGAGCGAGGAGGAACGTGCCTTTGCGGAGCATGGTCGTCTCCCTGATCGTCTGACTGCAAGCGGGCAAGGCTAGTGGCGTCACCTGAACCTCGCCTGTCCCGCACCTCGCCTCTGCGGCTTTTGTCCATCTGGAACGAATCACGTGGGCCCGCCATTGTTCCGACATGGCCGCAGCATTTTCGTGGATCAGGGCAGAGCCGATGGGCATCCACGTTGCGCCGGCAAACGTGTGGATTGATCCGGCGCGACCTGTGGAGACCGCGCTGGTAACCCACGGGCACGCCGATCATGCCCGCGGCGGACATGCGAGAACTGTGGCAACGCCTGAGACTCTGGCGATCATGCAACTGCGCTATGGCGTCGAGGCGCAGAACGAAGTTCGTGCTGCTCCGGTTGGTTATGGGGAAACGCTGGAGCTTGCCGGCGGAGTGCGTGCCACGTTCATCCCGGCGGGCCACGTTCTCGGCTCCGCACAGATCCTGCTGGAGCATGCCGGTGAACGAGTGATCGTCACGGGCGATTACAAGCGCCGTGCCGATCCAACTTGCCCACCGTTTGAGGTGACGCCCTGCGACGTGTTCATCACCGAAGCCACGTTCGGCTTGCCCGTTTTCCGCCATCCCCCGATTGCAGGTGAAATGGCAAAGCTCCTCGCCGCGCGGGAGAACGATCAGGGCCGCTGCGTTTTGGTCGGTGCCTACGCTCTGGGCAAGGCTCAGAGGGTAATCGCGGAACTGCGCGCTGCCGGTTACCGCGAAACGATCTGGCTGCATGGCGCGATGGAACGCATGTGCCGACTTTATGAAGACCACGGCATAGACCTCGGCGATCTTAAAGCTGTGGCTGGTGTGCCGAAGGCGGCGTTGGCGAACAGCATCGTCGTCTGCCCGCCGTCTGCCCTGAACGACCGCTGGAGCCGCCGTCTTCCCGATCCCATCACCGCCATGGCGTCAGGCTGGATGCGCGTGCGGCAGCGGGCAAGGCAGCGCAATGTCGAACTGCCACTGATCATCTCGGACCATGCCGACTGGGACGAACTGACCCAGACCATCGCACAGGTGAACCCTGCCGAAACCTGGATCACCCACGGTCGTGAGGAAGCGCTGTTGCGCTGGTGCGAACTGACACAGCGAAAAGCGCGTGCGCTGGCGCTGGTTGGTTATGAGGACGAGGACGACTGATGGAGCGCTTTGCCGCCCTGCTGGACGCCCTTGTCCTTACCCCTTCACGAAATGCCAAGCTTGAGCTTCTGGCGGACTATCTGCGCGAGACGCCGGATCCTGATCGGGGCTGGGCGTTGGCGGCGCTGACCGACGGGCTGGACTTCCCGGCGGTGAAAGCCAGCCTGATCCGATCCCTCATGGCAGAACGGATTGACCCCGTGCTGTGGACGCTCAGCCGCGATTACGTGGGCGACACTGCCGAAACGGCCAGCCTGCTTTGGCCCGAGTCAGCAGGCGATCGGATGCCAGCACCTTCGGTGGCTGAGGTGATAGACATGCTGCATGCCACCACGCGCAGCACTGCTCCGACAATCCTTACCGACTTGATGGACCGTCTTGACGTCAAGGGTCGCTATGCACTTCTGAAGCTTGCAACTGGCGCCATGCGCATCGGTATATCTGCAAGGCTGGCAAAAGTGGCCTTCGCGCAGGCGTTCGGCGTGAGCGTGGAGGACGTCGAGGAATACTGGCACGGGCAGGTGCCCCCGTACCTGCCACTGTTCGACTGGGCCGCGAACGGTGCTGCGCCGCCGCGAACCGACCTGCTGCCGCTGTTTCGGCCGTTCATGCTGGCCCATCCGCTCGAAGCGGAAAGCCTGAACCTTGCCGAATTCGCTGCAGAGTGGAAGTGGGACGGCATCCGCGTGCAGATCGTGCACGTCGCGGGCGAGACGCGGGTCTATTCACGTAGTGGCGACGATATATCGGGCGCATTCCCCGAAGTGACCGCAGCGCTGGACAGGCCCTGCGTGCTTGATGGCGAATTGCTTGTGCGTGGCGCGCATCAAGGTGGCGAGACGGGCGGGGCGGCGAGTTTCAACGCGCTGCAACAGCGCCTCGGTCGCAAGACCGTCTCCAAGGCGATGCTGTCGGATTATCCCGCATTCGTGCGCCTCTATGATCTGCTGATCGAGGACGGCGAGGACTTGCGCGAATGGGCGTGGGAACAGCGGCGCGCGCGCTTGGAAACACTTGTGCCGAAGCTCGACCAGAACCGTTTCGACATATCTCAGGTGATCGAAGCGAAGGATTTCGACGAGCTTGCCGAAATCCGCGCCCGGGCACGCGACGAGGCTATCGAGGGCGTCATGCTCAAGCGCCGCGATTCGCCCTACGTCACTGGGCGACGAACCGGGCTCTGGTACAAGTGGAAGCGCGATCCGCTGCTGATTGATTGCGTACTGATGTATGCGCAGCGTGGGTCCGGTAAGCGATCGTCATTCTATTCCGACTACACCTTCGGATGCTGGAACGGCGATCCCGATGCTGGGGCAGAACTGCTGCCGGTGGGCAAGGCCTACTTCGGCTTCACCGACGAGGAACTCAAATTCCTCGACCGTCATGTGCGACAGCATACCGTCGCCAAGTTCGGCCCGGTGCGCGAAACCGACAAGTCGCTGGTGTTCGAAGTCGCCTTCGATTCGGTCCATGCCAGCAAGCGCCACAAGTCGGGCGTTGCAATGCGCTTTCCCCGCATCAGCCGCATCCGCACCGACAAGCCAGCACACGAGGCCGATCGGCTCGATACACTCAAGGGGCTTATTGCCGACTGAGCCCTCGCGGAACCACGCAGCGGAATTGCCGGTTCCCGATCAATGTCTGGGAGAGAACGATAATGGCAAACCTTCTGCTCGCCGCGCCCGCCTATGCGCTGGGTCGCCTTGCATGGACATCGTTGCGCACCGGAAGCCAATGGACGCGATACCGGCAGTGGGATGCTGTGGCGACAAACTGGGCGATCGGCGCAGTGCTTGGCGGCATGGCAGCGGGCCTTGCAGCAAAGGCCATTCCGCAACGGGATTGATCCCGGTCAATGCCACTTTCGCACACTGCTGGCAGGAACGAGGCTCCAGAACTCTGACCCGGAGCCCTGCCCTTGGCCGCCCAAGCCCCTGTCGATCCCCGTGCCACCAGTCCCTACGAACGCCTTGGCGGCACCGCCGTGCTGCGCCGCATCACCGACCGCTTCTACGATCTCATGGATATTGACCCTGCGTATAAGGCGTTGCGCGAAATGCACGCACCTGACCTTGGCCCCATGCGCGAATCGCTTCCCGGTTTCCTTGCCGGATGGAGCGGTGGCCCGCGGGACTGGTTCGAAGCGCATCCGGGAAAATGCATGATGTCGATGCACAAACCTTTCCCGATCACACGCGAAACGGCAGGCCAATGGGCCGAATGCATGGCACGCGCCATTGCTGACGTAGCGCCCGAGGACCGCGAGATTGCCGAAGGGCTGAGCCAGGTCCTGGGGCAGATGGCGCGCGGCATGGCACGCAATTGATTCACAGCACGTCGCAGGCACGCTAGAAGGCTGCCGTGATCCTCAACGACCGCCAGCGCCGCGCCTTTGCCATTGCCCTTGCCGCCATGGCCGGGTTCGTGGACTCGGTCGGCTTCCTCTCTGCGGATGGGTATTTCGTCTCGTTCATGTCGGGCAATACCACCCGGCTTGGCGTTGCACTCGGCACGGCACCCACCCACGCCCTTGTGCCCGCGCTGCTGATCATTGGGTTCATTACCGGCGTGACCGGTGGTGCGCTCGTTTCAGAGCGCGCGGGAGTCTTGCGCAAGCCCGCGGTGCTCGCGTTCGTCACGCTGCTGCTGCTCGCCGCGTCACTCGCCCGTGCCTTTGATCATCACGTGTTGATGATGGGGTGCCTGGTTCTCGCCATGGGCGCGCTCAACAACACGTTTCAACGCGATGGCGAAGTGACCGTGGGCCTCACGTATATGACCGGCGCACTGGTCAAGCTCGGCATCGGGCTGGCAGGACAGATATCAGGCAAGCGGCAAGGCCGTTGGACCTCGTGGGCGCAATTGTGGATGGGACTGCTGGCTGGCGCGGTGCTCGGCGCATTCCTGCAGGATCGCCTGCCGATGGCCTGCCTGTGGATTGCCAGCGCCTGGGGCACACTGATGGTGGCAATTGCCTTCAAGGTGCCGTCAGAGAGCTAGCCCCTCGTTTCTATTCCGGCGGTACCCTGAAGAGCTTTTCGCGCGAAGTTGCGCCGCGCAACATTTCCACCTTCGACGGCGCAACTTCAAGCGCCTGCGCCAGCAAGTCGAGAACGGCGGCACTGGCTTTGCCGTCCTCGGGCTTGGCACGCACCTTCACGGCCACGCGCCCCTCCACGATCTCGATGCCTTCGCTGCGAGAACCGGGTGTCACCCGCACGGCGAGGCGCCCTTCATCATCTGCGAGAGCGCGCAAGGCCTGCGCCGATGGCAGATCAGCCTTCGGGCGTGCCAAGAACAGCTGCCTTGTGGGCTTGCCCGTTTTGCACATAATGCTGCACACCGCGCTGCATGTCGGTGATGGCAGCATCGTCGAGATCGCGCATGTACTTGGCCGGACGACCGCCCCACAACTGGCGCGACAACACGCGCTTGCCACCCGTCAGCATCGCGCCCGCAGCAAGCATGCCGTCGCTCTCGATGTGGGCATCGCTCATCACGATCGCGCCGAGCCCGACAAAGCCGCGATCCTCGATCACACAGCCGTGGACCATGACAAGGTGGCCGACCAGCACGTCCTCGCCGATGATCGTCGGGAAGCCATCGGGCTTGTTCGGTGCAGGACTGTCGACATGGATGACGCTGCCATCCTGAATGTTCGTCCGCGCGCCGATGCGGATGAAATTGACGTCGCCGCGCAGCACGCAGTTATACCAGATGGACACGTCCGGCCCAATCTCGACATCGCCGATGATCCTGCATCCCGGCGCGATGAAGGCGCTTTCGTGGATGCGGGGAGTCTTTCCGTTGAGCGGAATGATCGAAACGTCGGGGTACTTGGTCATCGCCTCAAGACCCCATCAGCCGTGCGGCGTGCGCAGCATGATAGGTCAGCACGCCAGAGCAGCCTGCACGCTTGAACGCCACCAGCGTTTCAAGGACCATCGCATCGCGATCGGCGGCACCGACTGCAACGGCAGCCTCGATCATCGCATATTCGCCGCTCACCTGATAGGCAAAGACGGGCACGCCGAAGGTCTCCTTAACGCGGCACGCGATGTCGAGGTAAGGCAGGCCCGGCTTGACCATCACGCTGTCCGCGCCTTCGGCAAGATCCATTTCCACCTCTCGCAGCGCTTCCTCTGCATTGCCCGGGTCCATCTGGTAGGTCTTCTTGTTACCCTTGAGCAGCCCGCTTGACCCCACAGCATCGCGGAACGGGCCATAGAACGCCGAGGCGTACTTGGCAGCATAGGACATGATCTGCACGTTGGTGTGGCTGGCGCCTTCCAGCGCTTCGCGGATGGCGCCGATGCGGCCGTCCATCATGTCCGATGGCGCGATGATGTCTGCGCCCGCTGCCGCCTGGTTAAGGCTTTGCCCGACCAGCATTTCGACGGTCTGGTCATTGAGGACATAGCCCGCCTCGTCGATCAGGCCGTCCTGCCCGTGGCTGGTATAGGGATCGAGCGCAACGTCGGTCAGCACGCCGATATCGCCACCACAGGCATCCTTGATCGCGCGGATCGCGCGGCACATCAGGTTGTCCGGGTTCAAGGCTTCCTTGCCGTCCTCGCTGCGCCTGTCAGGCTGGGTGTTGGGAAACAGGGCAAGACAGGGAATGCCGAGCGCTACCGCTTCTTTCGCCCGCGCGACGATCCCATCGACCGACCAGCGCGATACGCCGGGCAGCGAAAGGATCGGGTCTTCGACGCCCTGCCCCTCGGTCACGAACAGCGGCCAGATCAGGTCGGCAGGCGTGACGAGCACCTCGCGGTGCATGGCGCGGCTCCACGCGGTGGCACGGGTGCGGCGCAGGCGAGTCATCGGGTAGCTGGTCATGCACGCAGGCCTAGTGCTTGATTCGCCCGCCTGCAATCGCAGACCTGCAGGCCAACGCTTATCGGAGCGTCTTCGTGCCGATGGCGGTGATCTGCGCCAGCTTCGCGCGGAATGCCGCCAGTTGCGCCGGGTCGACAGCCGCGCGCTGCACGATCGACGTCATCGACATCGGGTTCACCGTCTGCCCGCCGCGATACATCTCGTAATGGAGGTGCGGGCCGGTAGAGAGGCCGGTCGAGCCGACATAGCCGATCACCTGCCCGCGTCGCACGCTTATGCCCGGAGCCACAGCAATGCGGCTCATGTGGCCATAGCCGGTGCCGATGCCGCCGCCATGATCTAGCCGCACGTAGTTGCCGTGCCCACCGTGCCATCCGGCAAAGCTCACGCGGCCATCGGTGGCTGCATAGACTGGAGCGCCCCAGCTTGCGGCGAAGTCTATCCCTGCATGCATGCGCACATAGCCCAGGATCGGATGGCGGCGGGCGCCATAGCCCGAGGTGATGCGGCCGTTGACCGGCGCACCAAGGAAGCCGGTCGTTTCCTGCGCGCCTTCGGCCATGCCCTGAGGCGAATAGAACGCGCCGTCGTTACCCCAGCGCAGCAGTTGCAGCACCGGCTTTCCGGCGCGAACCACGCCGGCATAGAGCAGGTCGCCCGCCTGCTGCTCGCCGGTTCCGGCACGACGATTGGCAAAGACAAGGTCGAACTCGTCGCCAGGCGCAATTTCCTCGAAAGCCATGTGTTCGTCGACAGTGCGCAGATAGTCCTGCACGGCCGATGGCGGCGCACCGGCTGCACGGGCCGAACGATAAAGGCTCGCCCCGACGATCCCGCGAATGCGCACGGGAGAGCTATCCACGGCGATGGCGTTGGTCGCCAGTACCAGCCCGCCACCACTGCGCCTTATATCCAGCGCAAGATCGAAGCGCGGGCGGAATGACAGCTGTTCGAGCGGCCGTGGCTGGGCCGGGCTGGAGCGCGCGCCGAGCCTGATCGCGAAGCGCGTGCCCTCGGGGATCGCGCCAGGCTTCACCTGCCCCCCCACCAGATCGATGATGCGGACGATGTCGGTGCTGGCAAGGCCTGCGCGCTGCAACATGCGTGGGAAGCTGTCGCCCGCGCCGAGCGTGGCCGACAGATCAATGCTGGGCCGTTCGGGTGCGGCCGCCAGCGGGATGACCGCAGAAGTCGCGGTCATGTGGCGACCATTGTCGGCCCCGAGCGCAAGCGGACGGATGCCCTGCACGCGCAATTCGGCCTGCGCTGCCTCGTCGAGCACGGTCAGCGGCGCGGCCTGCAGCGGGGCGAAATCCGGCCACATCGCCACGGCCGCTGCCCCGAGCCCGAGCATCGTGCCGAAGCCACGAAACCAGCGGGCGCTGCCGATGTCCTCGGCAAGATCGGGCGCAAGATCGACTTTTGCGAACCAGCGCTCGACCGGAGCCATCAGGCGAGGCCAGTGCCGCGCCAGCCGCTGCTCGACCGTACCTAGCAGACGCCGCGCACGTGACGGTGGCACAGGGGCACGCGGCGGGGCAGTGCGCTGGCCAAAGCCGCTCCCCCCACCCGCTCCGGCGAGCGCCATCATCTGATCTCGTGGCGTGAACACGTGTGCTGCTTACCCTCTTGGGCTCCGGACTGCACGTTCAAGGTTAATGTTCGGTGAAATCGAGACGTCTCAAGGATGTGGCAGGGCCTGCTCAGGATCGTTATGCTGAAGTCGATACAGGGGGAATGGCATTGAGCGGAACCGAAACACTCGGCGACATGGCAGGGGCGCTTGCAGCGGCGCGCACCTTGGAGCCGACAGCAGGCGAATATCGGAATGATGGTCACACCCACGAATCCGCCTGCCTGAACTGCAACACGACGCTCGTCGGCAGCCATTGCCACGCCTGCGGACAGGCCGCTCACGTCCACAAGACGCTAGGCGCCTTCTTTCACGACCTGCTCCACGGCGTGTTCCACTTCGAAGGCAAGATCTGGCGCACGCTGCCCATGCTGGTGGCCAAGCCCGGCAAGCTGACCCGCGAGTACATCGACGGCAAGCGCGCCTCTTACGTCTCGCCGATCGCGCTGTTCCTGTTCTGCGTGTTCCTGCTGTTCACCACGATCAATTCGCTGGGCGGGGACATCGGGGCCAGCGTCAACACGACGGTCGAGCAGAGTCTGAAGAAGGAACGCGAGGATCTGGTCACGCTAGAGGCCGAACGGGCCGCAGCCATGGGCGATGCCGAGCATCTGGCGAAGATCGATCAAGCCATCGCCGAAACGCGCAAGAACATCGCCGGACTGGAACAGGTCAAGGCAAGCGGGATCAACGTGGCCAACGTCGACACCAGCGGCCTTGAAACGGCGAGCGACATCGGCTGGATCAACGAGGCGGTGAAGAAGGCCAAGGCCAATCCCGGCCTCGCGCTCTACAAGGTGCAGAACTACAGCTACAAGCTGAGCTGGGCCCTGATCCCGATCTCGGTGCCGTTCCTGTGGCTGCTGTTTCCCTTCAATCGCCGCTTCGGCCTTTACGACCACACCGTATTCGTCACCTATTCGCTTTGCTTCATGACCCTGCTGGGCATCATGGCGACGATCGGGAACAGTCTCGGCATTGCCAATATCGCGGTGCTCACAGCAATTCCCCCGATCCATATGTTGCTGCAATTGCGCGACACCTATGGCCTTACGTGGTTTGGCGCGTGGTGGCGCACTTGGTTTCTCAGCATGTTTGCATTTCTGGCGATGATGCTGTTCGCAATCATCATCCTCGTCGAGGCGGGCGGATAAGGCAGTCGCGCAAATGGAAAGGGCGGAGGTCGCCCCCCGCCCTTTCGCATTTCGATCAAGCTTGATTCAGGCTGGCTGCGGATTCGCCGAACCGCCGAACTTCCGCCCCGCGCGCGGCACGGCCGAGCCTTGGGCCGAGACAGGGCGGGCAGGGCCGCTCGGGCTTTGCGGGCGGTCCAGCTTGCCGCTTTCGAGCAGGTCCTTGATCTCGTCGCCGGTCAGCGTCTCGTATTCGAGCAGGGCCTGGGCGAGGAGGTGCAGCTTGTCCTCGTTGGTCTTGAGGATGTCGGTCGCCCGCGCGTGGGCGCCGTCGACAAGACCGCGGATCTCGCTGTCGATCAGCTTGTTGGTCTCGTCCGAAGCGAACAGGCGGGCAGAGCCGCCCATACCGAGGTAACCTTCCTGCTGGTCTTCGTACTGAAGCGGGCCGAGCTTGTCTGACATGCCCCACTTGGTCACCATCGAGCGCGCCAGCGAAGTGGCGTACTGGATGTCCGAGGAAGCGCCCGATGACACCTTGTCATGCCCGAAGATCAGCTCTTCGGCCACGCGGCCACCCATGGCGACCGAAAGGTTCGCGTGCATCTTGTCGCGGTGGTAGGAATAGCTGTCACGCTCGGGCAGGCGCATGACCATGCCCAGCGCGCGACCGCGCGGGATGATCGTCGCCTTGTGGATCGGGTCGGAAGCCGGTTCCTGCACCGAGACGATGGCATGGCCGGCCTCGTGATAGGCGGTCATCTTCTTCTCGTCGTCGGTCATCACCATGGAGCGGCGTTCCGCGCCCATCATGACCTTGTCCTTGGCGTCCTCGAATTCCTGCATGGCGACGAGACGCTTGTTCCGGCGCGCGGCGAGCAGGGCGGCTTCGTTGACCAGATTGGCAAGGTCCGCGCCCGAAAAGCCCGGCGTGCCGCGCGCAATCGTGCGCGGATTGACGTCAGGCGCGAGCGGCACCTTCTTCATGTGGACCGAGAGGATCTTTTCGCGGCCTTCGATATCGGGGATCGGCACCACGACCTGGCGATCGAAGCGGCCCGGACGCAGCAGCGCAGGATCGAGCACGTCGGGGCGGTTGGTCGCCGCGATGATGATGATGCCCTCGTTGGCCTCGAAGCCATCCATTTCGACCAGAAGCTGGTTCAGCGTCTGCTCGCGCTCGTCGTTCGAATTGCCGAGGCCATGGCCACGGTGACGACCGACCGCATCGATTTCGTCGATGAACACGATGCAGGGCGCGTTCTTCTTGGCCTGCTCGAACATGTCGCGCACGCGGCTTGCACCGACGCCGACGAACATCTCGACGAAGTCCGAACCTGAAATGGTGAAGAACGGCACGCCCGCTTCACCCGCAATCGCGCGGGCAAGCAGTGTCTTGCCGGTGCCGGGCGAACCGACCAGCAGCGCGCCCTTGGGGATCTGGCCACCGAGCTTGGAGAAACGCGAAGGATCGCGCAGGAACTCGACAATTTCCTCCAGTTCCTCGCGCGCTTCGTCGATGCCGGCTACGTCATCGAAAGTGACGCGGCCCGAGCGTTCGGTGAGCAGCTTTGCCTTGGACTTGCCAAAGCCCATCGCGCCCGATCCGCCGCCCTTCTGCATCTGACGCAGCGCGAAGAAGGCAACGCCGAGGATCAGCAGGAACGGCAGCGAATTGAACAGGATGTACATCAGCATGTTCGGCTGTTCGGCCGCCTTGCCCGCATACTGCACGTTGTTGTCGGCCAGCAGCTTGGGCAGGTCCGAATCGCCGGGCACCGGAATTGTGGTGAACTGCCCGCCGTTCTTGAGCGTCCCGGTAATCCGATCCGGCGAAATCTCGACCGAACGGACCTGTTGCTCGGCCACCTGCGAGCGGAAAGCCGAATAGGGAATGGTCGTCGCGGTCGTATCGACGCGCGAGCCGAACATCGAGACCACCAGCAGGAGTGCAAGGAAAATCCCGCCCCAGACAAGGAGGCTCTTGATCCACGGATTGCCCGGGGGCTGGTCGTCGTTCATCGCTGTCTTTCCGCAATCGCCCGGGGACGCGGGCGGGTATGGAGCCAATGTAGGGTTGGCCCGATGAATCACAATATAACGCAATTATGGTTTTTCAGCGACCTGTACCGCACGGGCAAGTTCATGCGCTCCGATGCTTTGGCGCAAGCGTGAAACGCCACGTCCCTCCCCGGCCATCTGCCTTGATACCGGCCAACGTAGCCACCCCGCCCGCGTCGAGCGATTCGAGCCAGCGGACCAGATCCCCGCCGCGTGGCGACGACACAGCGAAGTGTTCCATCACGCGTTCGAGCAGGCGCAAGGCCAGCACGCGAGGGAGGTCTTTTGGCGGAGCAACGTCAACGCTTTCCGCAGCAACCTGCGCCGCATCCCACAGCCGGTCCACCGACCACGCGATCGCTTCATCGGCCTGGGCGAGATGGGCAGCGCTTGCCGCGAAGCCGTTGGCGTCGAACGCATCGCTTGACGTCATGGCTTCACGCACCCGCACCCGTTCGTAGCTGGCGTCATGGTTCGAAGGATCAAGCGCGGGGGCAATCCCTGCCACTTCCACGATGCCTGCCAGTTCCGTCCGTCGCCAGCCGAGCAGCGGGCGCAGTAGCGGCAGATCGGGAGCCCCGGGCACTGCGGACACGCTGCGCATCGCGGCAAGTCCGCGCAAACCCGCGCCCCGGTTGAGCCGCATGACCATGGTCTCGGCCTGATCGTCGGCGTGATGGGCCGTGACCAGAGCTGTCAAACCCAGTTCGCGCATCCAGTCTGCCATTGCGCGATAACGCCCTGCCCGCGCGCGTTCCTGCACTGCACTGCCCTTGGCCAGCGCAATCGGGATCGTATCGTGGGGAATGCCACGCTCGGCACAGAGCCGCGCCACCATCGCGGCTTCACTCGCGCTTTCTGGCCGCAAGCCGTGATCGACCGTCGCCACGCAGAAGTCGCGCGGCGCAACTTCGTGGAACAGCAACAGCATGGCGAGACTGTCCGGCCCGCCCGATACGGCAAGGCCCACGCATCCTTCAGGGGAAACCGCAGCCCACTGCGCGGCAAAGCGCGCAGCAGCAGCGGTCAGGCTATTCCCGAGTCCATTACTTGCACTTCACCGAGCCGCGCGCTGCATCATACTGGCCCTTGAGTCGACCGGCGATCTCATCCGGGTAAGTCGCAGCCAGTTCGGCAAAGGCACCGCAAGCCTTCTCGGTGTCCTTCAGCTTGACCATGGCAATGCCGAGATAGAGCAGGCTGTCGGGTGCGCGTGCACCCTTCTTGTCGGCAAGGTAGTTCTGCAGGAAGAACTGCGCTGCGGTGCCGGGCTTGCCGTCATCCAGCCAGGCGCGGCCCAGCAGGTTGCGACCGAAGCTGATCATGCCGTGCTTGGGATAGCGATCGACGTAGATCTGCAGCTGCTGCTGCGCCTCGGGATAGAACTTGGCTTCCCACAGGCGGAAGCCGTAGTTGTATTCGTCCATCCCCGCGTCCGCTGTCGCGGGCTTCTCGATTGCCTGGACGGCGGCAACGCGCGCGGCCGAAGGCGTCAGCGGCTTGGCGGAAGGCGTAGCGGCGGGCTTGGCCGGTGCCGTTGCCGCAGTCTTTGCCGGATGTGTCACTACGGGCTTTGGCGCAGGCGTGGCAGGCGCCGCCGTGGCAACGGGCGCCGGCGCCGGAGTTGCTTGCGGGACAGGAGCTTCCGCCACCGGAGCGACAGGCGGCGCCGCATCGGCCTCGAGCTTCGCCAGCCGCTCCTCGAGCTTGGTGGTCCGGTTCTGGCTTTCCTCGACTTGTGCAGTCAGGCGCGACATCTGTGCTTCGACTGCATCCATCCGCGCAAGGATATCGCTCACCGCAGACGATGCAGGAGCGCCCGACGGTGTCGCTGCAGCCTGACCGGGGGTGATTTCGGGCACGAACGTCTTGCCTGCGCCATCTGGGAACACCTTGCGCTGCATCGCGCGGATCTCGGCCTCGATCCGGCGCAGTCGCATTTCCGGATCGGCGGAAGCAGCTGAGGCCTTAGGGGCAGCCGATTGCGCGAGAAGCGGCGTGGCAGCCGGGACAGCAAGTCCCAGAAGTAGAGCGGCAAGCGGCGCGGCGCGCCGAAGTGTCATGGTCATGGTCATTCCCGTACAGCGGCCCGGTACAGCGGCGCACGATCCCGCGAGCGCTGGTCAGCCGTTAACCAGAGATTGCCCGATCAATGCCGCCAAGTCGAGACGGTGTCAGCGCAAGGTCGTGGATGCAGGCGCCGTTGTGGCGGCGGTCGGTGGCGGCGCAGCCACCGGTGCCGATGCTTCGGCTGGAGTATTGGCTGCCGGAGCATCCACACGGCGGCGCGAAACCGTCGGCCTTTGTGTTGCAGGCTGGGTCGTCGCAGACGCGGCATTCTCCGTAACCGCCGGTGCTGGTGCCGCAGTGCGGGCCAGCAGCGCCGAGGCCGTGACGGGCACGTCCTTCACGATGCCCTCCTTCTCGGCAATCCGCGGAACTGCCTGCCCACCGATCGTGATCGACAGCGCATCGGGCCGTCCTGTCCACAGCTTCGGGTCCTGCGCATCGGCGGGAACGGTGAAGCTTTCACCCTTGGCCAGTTCTTTCTGGAGGATCTGCTTTCCCTGCCCGTCATAGAACTTGACCCAGATGCGGTCTTCAGTGGCCGTGAAGACGACAGGGCCGGAAGGCACTGGCGGGGTGACCGGAGCAACCGCAGACGGTGCGGCCGCTGGCGCGGCTTGCTCGGGCCCGACCAGCGAGGGCAGTTCAGCAGAGGGAAGGTAATAGCTGCGCCAGAACACCAACCCAGCCAGCGCAATCGCCACAGCAAGGCCTGTGGCGAGCCAGCCGGTGAGGCGCGTAGGCGTCTTTATCGGATCGCCGACTTCGAACTGGTTGATTACACGTGGCGGAGGGGGCGGCGCCTGGGTATTGAGCTCGGCGCGTACCGCTTCGGCGATCGCCTTCTCGTCCAGCCCGACCGCGCGGGCATAGCTGCGGGCAAAGCCCAGAGCATATGGTCGTCCCGGCAGTGATGCATAGTCACCCGTCTCGATCGCCTCGAGATGGCGCGAGGTGACACGCGTCATCTGGGAAAGCTGTTTGATATCGAGACCTGCAGCTTCGCGTGCGGCGCGCAGCGTGTCTTTCACGCGCAACCGACCGGGCTCCCCGGCGGGCATGTGCGTGGCATCGGCATTGGTAATGTCCTGCAAACCGCCGGCTTCAGCCAAGGCGTGGCTCCCGTCTTCAACTTGTGCTTAGCAACCCTTTAACAAGGCTTCGCTGCAATGCCGTGAAAGTCAACGCCCTTCGATGAAGAATGGCGGAATTCGGCGACGAAACGCACTTTTGGCGGTGCCAGTCGCATCGCCGTCAAGCGTCAATCACACTCGATCCCGCGATAAAACGCCCATTCCGCAATGGCAGAGCGCAAGTCGGCAGGGGGCTCGGACAGCCAGCCGTTCATCGCGGTGCGAATCTCGTTCACGTCGATCTTGCGCACCAATTCCTTGACCGGCCCGACCGCGGCAGGCGTGATCGAGAGACGGGTGATGCCAAGGCCGAGCAGGGCCAGTGCCTCGAGACGGCGCCCACCCATTTCCCCGCACACCGTCACGTCGGTGCCGAACGGGGCAAGCGTGTTCACCACGCGGCGCAGGAAGCGCAGGATGGCAGGGCTCAGCCAGTCGTAGCGTTCGGCGAGCTTGGGATTGGCGCGATCGGCTGCGAACAGGAACTGCGTCAGGTCGTTCGTGCCGATCGACAGGAACGACAGCCTCGGCGCCAGAATGTCGAGGCATTCGGCCAGCGCCGGAACTTCGAGCATCGCACCATAGCGGATCGCCTCTGGCAGGGTCTTCTTGCGCTGGCGCAGGAAAGCCAGCTGGCTTTCGAACACGGCGCGGGCCGCATCGAACTCCCAAGGCTCGGTCACCATCGGGAACATGACGTTGAGCGTGCGTCCGCCTGCCGCTTCAAGCAGCGCGCGCGCCTGCACTTTCAGCAGGCCATCGCGTTCGAGCGCGACGCGCAGCGCCCGCCAGCCCATCGCCGGATTCTCTTCGGCCTCGCCATCGTTGTGGCGCAGATAGGGCAGGACCTTGTCTCCGCCGATGTCGACCGTGCGGAATACCACCGGCTTGTCACCGGCGGCGTCAAGCACGTCGCGATAGAGCCGGGTCTGGCGCTCGCGCGAGGGGAGCGTTGCCGACACCAGGAACTGGAACTCGGTCCGGAACAGGCCGATCCCGTCCGCCCCGGTCATCCCCAGCATCGGCGTATCGTCGCGCAGGCCGGCGTTCATCAGCACGGTGATTCGCGTGCCGTCGCGCGTGAACGGCTCGACCTCGCGCATGGTGGCGTAATGGGCCTGGCGCTCCCGATTCTTGGCAAAGCGGGCTTCGAACGCCTCGATCAGGCTGGGCGATGCGCGGACGTCGACCACACCCTGGTCACCGTCGAGCAGCAGGTGATCGCCCTCGCGCACCTTGCCGCGAAGCGCGCGCATCCGCCCAACTACCGGAATGCCCATGGCGCGGGCAACGATCACCACGTGAGCAGTGAGCGAGCCTTCCTCAAGGATAACGCCCTTCAACCGGCGGCGGTCATATTCCAGCAGTTCGGCAGGGCCGAGATTGCGGGCGATGAGGATGGCATCACCCTTCAGCCCCATGCTTGCAGCCGTTCCGACCTGCCCCGAGACCGTGCGCAGGAGCCGGTTCGACAGGTCTTCAAGATCATGCATGCGGTCTGCCAGCAGCGGATCATCAATCTGGCGCATGCGCATTCTGGTGCGTTGCTGGACACGCTCGATCGCGGCTTCGGCAGTGAGACCTGAATCGATCGCCTCGTTGATCCGGCGCGACCAGCCTTCGTCGTAGGCGAACATGCGGTAGGTCTCGAGCACTTCCTCGTGCTCGCCACCCACGCCGAACTCGGCCTGGCTCGCCATCCGGTCGATCTGCTCACGCATCTTGTCGAAGGCGAGATAGACGCGCTGGCGCTCGGCCTCGGTATCCTCTGCCACGACGTGCTCGATCGTCACGCGGGGCTGGTGGAAAACGGCGACCCCGCTGGCGAGGCCCTTCACCAGCGTCAGCCCCTTGAGCCGGTCCGGCCCGGTGAGGTGGGCGGGCACGCCCAGCGATTCCTCGTCGTCGATAAGCTCGGCATTGGCGATGAGTTCCGACAGGACCATCGCCACGGTCTGCAGCGCCTCGATCTCGACCTCTTCGTAGCGGCGCGGCTCGACGTGCTGGACGGCGACCACGCCAACGGCCCGTTCGCGCCGCACGATGGGCACGCCCGCAAAGGAGTGGAACTTTTCCTCGCCGGTTTCAGGGCGGAATGCGAAGTCCGGGTGCGCGGCGGCTTCGGCAAGGTTCAGCGTCTCGACATTGCCCGCGATCGTGCCGACCAGACCCTCGCCCACGGCAAGCCGCGTCACGTGGACTGCCGCTTGGTTGAGGCCGCGGGTGGCGAAGAGCTCGAGCATGCCTTCGCGCAGGAGGTAGATCGAGCAGACCTCTGAATCGAGATTGTTGCCGATCACTTCGACGATCTGGTTGAGCTTGGCCTGCGCACCGGCACGCGAGGCCATGACCTCGTGAAGGGAGGTGAGAATCTGGCGGGCGGCGGTCACGGCGGTGAGCATGGGACAGGGATTAGCCTAGTGCGCGCCCTTTGGGAATGTTGCGCGCAATCCGATACGGCAGCGATGATCGAGTGGATAGCTATGCGCGTCGCAAAACGCAAAAGAGCCGCCCTTTCGGGGCGGCTCTGCACTTGCCTCTTCAGTGGCGCTCAATTGAGCCGGGAAAGTTCTTCCTTCAGCTTCAGCTTCTTGCGTTTGAGCTGGGCCACCAGCGTATCGTCGGGGAGGGGCCGGGACATTTCCATCTGGATCTGTCTTTCAAGTCCGGCATGCTTCATCTGGAGTGCGCTGAGATGCGTCGATTCCATGCGTTGTCCTCCTAAGGGGAAAGCCCCGTCAGATACCCGCACAGGCCTGCCCCGTGCGGGGGCGGCGACGCCTTGATCGGTGTTGTGCCCGACTCGTTCAGGCGGCGCGTTGTCATGCTCCCACAATCGCCGTATCTTGCAAGTCAAACCGCGTCGGAGCGTGCAGGTTTACGGGATCGACCGTAGAGCTTGCGCAAGCACCGGTTCACCGGGTCGAAGGAGTTTGGCGTAACGTGACCGAAGAGGAAATGCGCAAGCGGCTTGCGGCGCTGCGTATCGAACACCGCGACCTCGACGCCGCCATCGATGCGCTGTCTCTCAATGGGGTGCGTGACCAGTTGCAGATCGCCCGCCTCAAGAAGCGCAAATTGCTGCTGAAAGACCAGATCGCGATGATCGAGGATTACCTGATCCCGGACATCATCGCCTGAAATCAACCACTTGAATCGAATATCCCGGATTGGTGACCTGTCCCGTTAAGAAACGTTCAGGTTTTGGGACATGTACAGCGGTCGAGCGGTGTTGGCGAATGCGCGGTCACAGGACTATGCGCTTGTCATGCCCCTGATGCAGAGCCTCAACCCGCGCATTGTCGAAGCGCTTCACGTGCAGGCCCTCGGCCTTGCCGATACGGTGCGCGTGCGGTTCGAGCGACTGCGGCACGAGACGGCGGGCTCAGGCCTTGCCGACGAGGACCTGCAGCGGGTGCAGGTCAGCTGCGAGGCGTTGCGCACGACGACACGGGTGATGCATTGCCTCGCTTGGCTGCTAAACCACCGCGCCCATTTCGCCGGCGAGCTTTCCGAACTGCAGCTGCGTCGCCACGGCCGGCTGATCGCCAACTTCCCCGCCAGCGATCCCGACGTTGTCACGTCCCTGCCCGAAGACGTGCGGACGCTGGTTCATGAGAGCGAGCGCCTCTACGAACGCATCCAGCGCCTCGAACAGGCATGGCGTTCGGAAAGCGTCGCGAGCGCGGGAGCCGTCCAGCGATTGCGCGAACGCCTTGCCCGCGCCGTACAGGAAACGACAAGCGCGGCCTGAACGCACTGCCTGAACGCTAAGCCAGAAGCTTGGGCCTGCGTGGTTGCATGCACCGCTCGCAATCCCCATAGCACACGGCATGGCGCAGATGCCCCCCATACCCGATCGCAGCGAATGGCCCGTGGGCCTTGCCGAGCAGCTCGAACCACTGGTCCGCCGCGTGCTTGCCCCCAACCCCTCGCCTTATACCTTCACCGGGACGCAGACCTACCTCGTCGGCGCGGGCGCCGACGTCGCGGTGATCGATCCGGGCCCGTTCGGCATGGACGACCGGATCGGCATGGAAAGCGAGGGCCACGTCGAGGCAATCCTGCGCGCGGTGGGCGATGCCCGGATCGCAGCCATCGTCTGCACCCACACGCATCGCGATCACAGCCCCGCTACGCGTCCGTTGCAGGCAGCGACCGGCGCGCCGATCATCGGCTGCGCCCCGCTCACGCTCGAGGATGACGGCCCGCGCGCCGACGCCGCCTTCGACGCCGACTACCGCCCCGATCGCGTGCTGACCGATGGCGAGCGCATTGCGGGCGATGGCTGGACGCTCGAAGCCGTCGCCACGCCCGGCCACACTTCCAATCACCTGTGCTACAGCGTGGTCGAAAGCGGCGCGCTGTTTACCGGCGATCATGTGATGGGCTGGTCAACCTCGGTCGTCTCTCCGCCCGATGGCGACATGGCCGCCTACATGGCCAGTCTGCAGAAGCTCTACGACCGCGAAGACCGCGTGCTCTACCCCGCGCACGGACCCCAGATCGACAATCCGCGCCAGCTGGTCCGCGGCATGCTCGGCCATCGCCGCCAGCGCGAACGCCAGATCCTGCGCCTGCTCGAAGACGCCGGAGCCCATGCGATCCCCGAATTCGTCGCCGCGATGTACAAGGGGCTCGACCCGCGCCTGCACGGTGCTGCAGGCCGCTCGGTGCTGGCTCACCTCATGGATCTGGAACAGCGGGGCCGGGTGCGGGTTGAGGATGAGACATGGATGATCACCACCTGACCGGCCAACCGCCCCAGACCCGACCCTCGCCTTCGCTGGCCCGCGTCTCGCTCCTCCCATGGGGGCTGTTCATCGTGACCTTGGCCGCCGCCGCGTTCTTCGCGTGGAAGTGGTGGCAGCCCGAGGATCTTGGCGACCCCCTCGCTACCAGTCTCGTCGCGTTCGAGAAGCAGGACAAGCTGACAGTGTTCAGCGCGGAACTGGCTCCGGTCGTATCGAGCAACGATTCCCGCCTGTTCGGCCTCGTGAACGCCAAGCAGGTCGCTGTGATCCCCGCGCGCGTCGACTACACGATCAACCTCGCCTCCGTCGGCAAGGACCGGCTTTCGTGGAACGCGGAAGGTCAGACCCTCTCGGTGCGCTTGCCGCCACTCACGGTCAGCCGCCCCAATCTCGACGAGGCGCGCGCCCAGTATCTGCGTGACGGCATCTGGATCAGCCGCGACGCGCAGGACAAGCTGACCCGCGACAACACCCGCCTTGCCGAAGCGCAGGCGGTGCAACAGGCGGCAAACCCGGTACTGATGAACCTCGCCCGTCAGGCCGCCAAAGAGGCCATTTCGCAGAACCTGTCGATCCCCTTGCAGGTCGCGGGCTACGGCAAGGCCAAGGTCGAGGTTAGCTTCGACGCAAAGTAGTTGCAGGTGTGACTGGCGTCACCGCCGATCCTGTGCGAATCTCTTAGCGGGCGCACCGGGACTGGTGGAGACTCGAGATGGCTACCGCCGCAATCAATACCGCTTATCCGTATTCGCGCGACCAGCGCTTCTTTACCCGCATGGCCATCGGCATTGCGGCCTTCATCGTCTTCGGCTTTGCCCAATGGGCACTGCGCGGGTTCGTTTCGCCCAGCACCGTTCCGATCTGGGTACACCTCCACGGCGTGGCGATGCTGTCCTGGCTTGGCCTGTTCGTCACGCAGAACCTGCTGGCCAGCAGCCAGAACATCGGCCTGCATCGCAAGCTGGGATGGATAAGCTTCGCTCTTGTGCTGGTGATCGCCGGACTTGGCATGTTCACCGGCCGCATGGCGATCGAACTGCACCGCGTCCCGCCGTTCTTCACCAACGCCTTCTTTCTTGCCCTGACGCATATCGAGGCAACCGCCTTTGCCGTTATGGTCGGGGCAGGCATTGCCCTGCGCAAGCACACCCAATGGCACCGCCGGCTGATGTTCGGTGCCACGATCATGGTGATGGAGCCCGCGTTCGGCAGGCTCGTTCCAGCACCGATCCTCGGCCCGGTGCTGACCCCGATCATCCAGATGTCGCTCCAGCTTGGCGTGGTCGCGATCGTTGCCCGGCATGATCTCAAGCAGACCGGCACCCTGCACCCCGCCACGCGACTCGTTGCCCTGGCCGTGGTGACGGTGACGGCGGTGGTAATGGGCCTTTCAGTCTTCCCGCCGTTCGTTTCGCTCGCTGAAGGTATTGCCGCAGCGGGCTGAGGTCCCTAAGTCCCCCTCTCGCCCGCAAGCTCAAGCGGGCGGGAGGACGTGACGCGATGACTGCCCAGCCCCTGAACCTTTCCGGCCTCGACCTGCGCGCCGAAATTGACCGTCTGCGCAAGGAGCGCAACGCGGTTATCCTCGCGCATTATTACCAGCGCCCGGAAATTCAGGACCTCGCCGATTTCGTGGGCGACAGTCTCGAACTCTCGCGCAAGGCAGCCGCCACCGATGCTGACGTCATCGCATTCTGCGGCGTCAAGTTCATGGCCGATACCGCCAAGATCCTTTCGCCTGACAAGATCGTCGTCCTGCCAGACCTCGACGCAGGCTGCAGCCTTGAAGATTCGTGCCCGCCTGACAAGTTCAAGGCGTTCCGCGAGGCTCACCCCGATCATATCGCGCTGACCTACATCAACTGCTCGACCGAGGTGAAGGCACTGTCCGATGTGATCGTGACGTCATCGAGCGCAGAGACGATCCTCGCCCAGATTCCGCCCGAACAGAAGATCATCTTCGGGCCCGACCGTCACCTCGGCGGCTATCTCAACCGCAAGTTCGGGCGCGAGATGCTGCTCTGGCCGGGCGTGTGCATCGTGCACGAGGCGTTCTCGGAAACAGAGCTGCTCAAGCTCATGGCACAGCACCCCGGCGCGCCGGTGGCAGGGCACCCCGAATGCCCGCCGCACATCATCGACCATTGCGACTATGTCGGCTCAACCAGCGGCATCCTGCAGTTCGCCAAGACCTTCACCGGCGATACGCTGATCGTGGCGACCGAGCCGCACATCATCCACCAGATGCAGCTCGCAATCCCGGAAAAGACCTTCATCGGTGCGCCGGGCGCGGACGGTAACTGCAACTGCAACATCTGCCCCTACATGGCGCTCAACACGATGGAAAAGCTCTACCTCGCCCTGCGCGACCTGAAGCCCCGCATCGAAATGGCCGAGGACCTGCGCCTCGCCGCCAAAAGGAGCCTCGACCGCATGCTCGACATGGCCAGCGGCACGGTGGGTTTGGGCGATCTTGGGGCAAAGCCTTTCGGGGGGTGAGCTAGGCAGGCTTTCCCTCGCCCAGCCGCGCCAGCACCAGTGCCGCGCCGACCAGCGCCATGCCGACGGCATCGGGCAGTGCCAGAACTTCGCCGAACGAAATCCAGCCGACGACGACCGAGACCGCAGGCTGGGTGAGCAGCACGAGCCCGATCACCAGTGGCGGGAAGTGGCCGAGCGAATAGACCAGCAGCCCCTGCCCGACGATCTGGCTCGCCAGCATCAGTCCGATCAGCGGCCACCAGTTGTGTGCCAGCACCGGCTCGCCCATCGCCAGCGCCGTGCCGAGCATGATCGGGCACCCGGCAAGGCTCGACCAGAACAGCAAGCTCCACGGCTTGAGACGTTCGCGCACGTCCTGCACCAGCAGGATGTAGACAACGTAGAACAGCCCGGCGAGAATGCAGAAGAGGTCTCCTGCCAGCGTGCGCGCATCGATCTCCATCGAGCGCCCGAGCAACAGCCCTGCCCCGCCCAGCGCCATCGCCACGGCAGCAAACTCGCGCAAGTGCGGGCGGCGGTGCATGGTGATCAGGCCCCAGACCATCAGGATCACACTGCCTGAGTTGCCGAACAGCGTGGCGTTGCCCAGCTTCGTCCGTTCGATTCCCACGTGCCAGCTGGCTAGATCGAGTGCGAAGACCACGCCGGCACCCATGATGAGCCACCAGTCCTTCGTCCGGTAACCCCACAACTTTTCTCCGCTGCGCCACGCGAACAGCCCTAGCAAGGGCAAGGCCAGCGCCAGTCGCCAGAATCCTGCAGAAACCGGGCCACTGTCGGCAATGCGCACGAACCAGGGACCAAGCGCCAGCGCAACGTTTCCTGTCAGCAGGGCAAGGAAATGCTTGGGACTGGGGCGAAATGACAAGGCCGCGTCACTTGAATTCGTCATCGGCGCCGCCTAATCCAGTTGCAAAGCGAAACCTAGAACGTTCGCCGATCTTTTCACGAAAGAGGCCCCTAGCATGCACGAGCCCTTGTTTCAGCCCCTGAACCTTGGCGCAATCGAAGCGCCCAACCGTATCGTCATGGCCCCGCTCACCCGCGGCCGCGCCACTGGTGACAGCGTGCCAACGCCGATCATGGTGGAGTACTACCGCCAGCGCGCGAGTGCGGGTCTGATCATTTCCGAAGCCACCGGCATCAGCCGCGAAGGCCTTGGCTGGCCCAGTGCTCCGGGCATCTGGAGCGACGAGCAGACTGAAGCGTGGAAGCCGGTGACGCAGGCCGTGCATGAAGCGGGCGGACGGATCATCCTCCAGCTCTGGCACATGGGCCGTATCGTTCATCCCTACTTCCTCGGCGGTGAGCCTCCGGTGTCGGCATCGGCCACGCGTGCGCCGGGCCAGGCGCATACGCCCGAAGGCAAGCAGGACTTCGCCACCGCCCGCCCCTTGCGCCTCGATGAAATGCCGCGCCTGCTCGACGACTATGCCCGCGCTGCCGAAAATGCGAAGAAGGCCGGGTTTGATGGCGTGCAGCTTCATGCCGCCAATGGCTACCTGATCGACCAGTTCCTGCGCGATGGCACCAACCTGCGCGATGACGATTACGGCGGCAGCCCGCAGAACCGCGTGCGCCTGCTGCGCGAAGTCGTCGAGCGCCTGATCTCGATCTGGGGCAAGGAGCGTGTCTCGGTACGCCTTTCGCCCAACGGCGAATCGCAAGGGGCGGACGACAGCAACCCTGCCGCGACTTTCGGCGAAGCCGCACGCGTGCTGCAAGAGCTTGGTATCGGCTTCCTCGAGCTGCGCCAGCCGGGACCCGACGGAACCTTCGGATCGACCAATGTGCCCAAGCAGGACGCGCTGATCCGCTCGATCTACACCGGGCCTCTGGTCCTCAACAGCGACTACACGCCTGAGGCGGCAGCCGCAGACGTTGCCTCGGGACGTGCCGACGCGATCAGTTTCGGTCGTCCGTTCATCTCCAACCCCGACCTCGTCGAGCGCATCCGTGTCGGAGCGCACATCAATCCGAACAAGGGGGTGCCACAGACGTGGTATTTCCCGGGCGAGGTCGGCTATATCGACTACCCGACGCTGGCGGAGGAGACCGCTCCGGCCAACTAGAAACGCTCAGATGGAGTAATGCCGCATGCCGCCAAGATCATGGCTCTTTGTTCCCGGTGACAGCGAGAAGAAGCTGGGCAAGGCCATGACGACGGGCGCGCATGCGGTGATCGTCGATCTCGAAGACGCGGTGGCCCCTTCGGCCAAGCCGCAGGCCCGCGTCCTCGCCCGCGATTGGCTCGCTATCCACCGCCAGCACGTGACCGAGAACCGCCCCGTCGCCCGGTGGGTCAGGATCAACGCGATCGACACCGGCCTGTGGCGCGACGATCTGGCCGTGGTCATGGCAGGCGCGCCCGATGGCGTGATGCTGCCCAAGTGCGAAGGGCCCGAACAGGTCCGCATGATTGCCGCCGAAATCTACGAACTCGAACAACGCAACCGCCTGCCCAACGGTGCGACGAAGATCCTGCCGCTGGTCAGCGAAACGGCAAAATCGGCCCTCACGATCACATCATACGTCGATGCACCGATGCCACGCCTCGCCGGGCTGACCTGGGGGGCGGAGGACCTGTCCGCCGTGCTCGGCGCCAGCCGCAAGCGCGATGCTTCAGGTGCGTGGACCGATGCTTTCCGCTTCATCCGCGCGCAATGCCTGCTGACCGCCCATGCGAAGGGCGTCTGGGCGATCGATACCCTACACGATGATTTCCGCGACGAGGACGGCACCCGTCGCGCCGCCGAATCCGCGAAGGCCGATGGTTTTACCGGGATGCTCGCGATCCATCCTTCACAGGTGCCGGTGATCAACGCCGCCTTTGCGCCAAGCGAGGAGGAGTTGGCAGAAGCCCACGCCATCGTCGCGCTCTTTTCCGCCAATCCCTATGCCGGAACGCTGCAGTACAACGGCCGCATGGTCGACCAGCCCCACCTCAGGATGGCAAAGCAGCTACTGGGTATCGGCTGAATCTGCAGGCGCAGCCTCGGCTGCCGGTTCTGCGACGGCCTCGTCGGCAGCCGCCTCGCTCGCATCGGGCGCCGCCTTCTTCTTTTCGACATGAACCGCAGCCATCGGCGGAGAGGCTGTCGAAGTGTCGAGGTCGATCATGGCGTCCGAGATCGATCCGGGCAGCACTTCTGCTCCCGCGGCACTGGTCGCGGCCTCGTCCGCCTTCTTGCCGCAGGCGCACGCCATCAGGCACAGTCCGAGAGCAATTGAGCGAATGATCATGCAGCCTCCGGAGGCGGACAGGCGGTGTCCAGACGTTCGAGAAAGCGGTCAAGGTGCGCAAGCAGCGCCTCGTCCCACTGCGCAGGTGTAACATCGCGGCCGAGCGCGGCAAGGCTCGTCACGCCGAACTCGTCGATCCCGCAGGGCACGATGCCGCCGAAGTGCGAAAGGTCAGGCGAGAGATTGACCGAAAAGCCATGCATCGTAACCCAGCGGCGGATGCGCACGCCGATGGCGCCGATCTTGGCCTCGCGCCCGTCAGCACCCTTCGTCCAGATGCCGACGCGCCCCTCAGCCCGCCATGATTCGACGCCGAAGTCTGCCAGCGTATCGATCACCCAGCCTTCCAGCGCATGGACGAAGCCGCGCACGTCCCGCGCGCGCTTGCGCAGGTCCAGCAGGACGTAACCGATGCGTTGTCCCGGCCCGTGATAGGTATAGCGTCCGCCACGCCCCGCCTCGACCACTTCGAAGCGCGGGTCGAGCAGTTCGTCGGGCGAAGCGCTGGTGCCGGCGGTATAAACCGGCGGATGCTCGAGCAGCCAGATCAGCTCCTGCCCGCTGCCCTCGGCAATCGCGGCGTTGCGCGCGGCCATCGCGTCAAGCGCCTCGCGATAGGGCACTTGCGCGGATTCGCGGCGGATCTCGATCGTGTCGCGTGAGGCCATGGCCTGCGAGATGGCGCAGCGCTTGGCCAGTGGCAAGAGGCGCTTTTGCCAAAAACTGACGTTCGACGCAGCGCTGCCACGCTGCTATTGACCCGCTCATGACCCCCCGCCTCGACAGCAGCCTTGCCTGGAAGACCGCCACCCGCCTCGTCGCCACCAACCGCGACGTGCTCATGGCCATTGCCGGGGTGTTCTTCCTGCTCCCCGCCCTCGCCTTCTCAATCTTCGTGCCCGAACCCCAGATGGCCCCCGGCACGCCGCCGGGCGAAATGATGGAGATCATGGCCGAGGCGTGGACTTCTTCGCTGCCGCTGCTGATCATTGTTACCCTGCTGCAGATGGCAGGCACGGTGACCATGCTCATTGTGATGACCGACCCTGCGCGCCCCACGGTGGGCCAGGCCATCGGGCGCGGTTTCAAGGCGCTCGGGCCCTACGTCCTCGCCCAGATCATCGTCGGCGGCGCGCTCGGCATGGCTTTCCTCGTGCTGGTGAGCGCTGCTGCGCTGACCGGCGTGCAGGCAATTGCCGCGATCGTCATTCTCGCCGTCTTCGTTGCGATGGTGTGGTGCAGCCTGCGCATGGCGCTCGTCGCCCCGGTGCTGGCGATCGAGGCCGAGCGCAATCCGGTCGCCGCCCTGCGCCGCTCGTGGGAGCTGACCCGGGGCAATTCCGGCCGTCTGCTCGCCTTCTTCATCCTTGCAGGACTGGTCTTCGCGGTGGTCTATGGCCTGGCCATGATGCTGGTCGGCGTGGTTCTGGTGCTCACCACCGGTGGTGAACTGCAGCGCGTGCTGACCGCTGCCGTCTCAAGCGCGATCACCGCTGCGGCGCTCGTCTATTTCGTGGCAATGCTGGCAGCGGTCTACCGCCAGATGGCCGGAGACCCGACGGCGGAAATCACTTCGGTCTTCGACTGAAGGCCGAGCGTCCGACCTATTCCTTCCAGCCCCAGCTGATCACGCAAGGGGGCACGTTGACCGGCTCGAAGCCCTTGTCGATGCGGCGGAAGAACTGGCTCATCAGATCGCGCGCACGAGCGGTGTACTGATAGACGAGGAACGCGCCGCCGGGGCGCAGCACGCGATGCGTCGCTCCCATGATCGCAGGGCCAACGCCTTCGGGCAGGTTCGAGAACGGAAGGCCCGACAGCACGTAGTCGGCATGGTCAAAGCCATGCGCCTTGACGATGTCCTCCACGTCGGTTGCCGAACCATGGATCGCGATGAAGCGGCTGTCGCCGATCGTCTTCTGCAGATAGGCGATGAAATCGGGGTTGGTGTCGATCACGATCAGCCGGCCATCGCGGCGCAGCTTTTCCAGAACCGGACGGCAGAAAGTGCCCACGCCGGGGCCATATTCGACGAAAAGGCGGCATTCTTCCCAGTCCACCACCGAGAGCACGCGCTCGATCGTGCGGTTGGACGAGGGCACGATCGCGCCGACCATGGCCGGGTGCTTGAGGAAGCCCTTGAAGAATATTCCGGCCGGACCAAGCACACGCTCTGCCTTGCGTTTTGCCCGCTGAAGAAGAGGCTCACGCGCCACTTGGGTCGAAGTCATTGCAGGAAATGGTCCTCTGCCGGTCAAGCTGGCCCAAGCGGGTCGCAAATTTGGCCTGCCATTGCAAGCACCGTTAGCGGACACTAGTCAGGATTGGATGAACCAGTCGTGGACAATGGCGCGCCGCCGGGAAAGCACAACGGCATGACCGATGGCCCGATTCGCGTGTCGAATGAGCGCATGGCGCTGCTCTTTGCGGTCATGCTGGTCACCGCTGCAGGCAATACCGCGATGCAATCGGTCATGCCCTCGATCGGCACGCGGCTTGGCATTGCCGACGTCTGGGTGAGCCTTGCCTATTCGTGGTCGGCCCTGCTGTGGGTGATGATGGCCCCGTTCTGGGCGCGCCGTTCGGACCGGCGCGGGCGCAAGGCGATGATGGCGCTTGGCGTGCTGGGCTTCATATTGTCCTTCGCGCTGTGCGGCATGGTCCTGCACTTCGGGCTCGATGGCTGGTTGAGCGCCGGCATGACCATGGGGCTCTTTGCCATTGCCCGCTCGCTTTACGGCGGCTTCGGTTCGGCCGCACCGCCAGCCGTGCAGGCCTATGTCGCCAGCCGCACCGGGCGGGCCGATCGCACAAAGGCACTGTCGCTGGTCGCCTCAAGCTTTGGTCTCGGCACCGTGCTCGGCCCTGCCCTTGCGCCGCTGCTGATTCTCCCCGGACTTGGCCTGGTCGGCCCGTTCGCCCTGTTCGCGCTGTTCGGCGTGGTAGTTCTGGTGCTGCTGCGCACGCGCCTGCCAAATGACGACCCGCGCTTTGCCGGGCGTGGCGAGGTCATGGCCGCTCCCTTCAGCGCTTCGTCCAATCCGCGCATGGTCGAGGAGCAACCTGACGGTACGCCCGACGAACTGCCCGAAGCCGAACCGCAGCACGCAGGCGCCGATCGTCTGCGCTGGACCGACCGCCGCCTGCGTCCTTGGCTCGCCGCGGGCCTAATTGGCGGGCATGCCCAGGCCATGCTGCTCGGCGTCATCGGCTTCCTGCTGCTCGACCGGCTTGGCCTGCGCGGCAATCCCGATGCCGGTGCCGGGCCCATCGGCCTTGTGCTGATGTCGGGCGCGGTGGCCACCCTGCTCGCACAATGGGGCCTCATCCCCATGCTCGGGCTCGGGCCACGCACTTCGACGCTCTGGGGCATGGGCCTTGCGACCGTCGGCATCATCCCGGTCGCTACCGGTCGCGATCTCCACACCATCGCGGTCGGCTTCGCCATTGCCTCGATCGGCTTCGGCCTGTTCCGTCCCGGCTTCACCTCGGGTGCCAGCCTTGCCGTCTCGCCCGCAGAACAGGGCCAGTCCGCCGGCATTGTCACCTCGGCCAATGGCGCGGCCTATATCGCCGCGCCGGCCATCGGCGTCTGGCTCTACAGCCACTCGCAGTGGCTGGCATGGGGCGTGATGGAAGCACTGTCGCTGTTGGTCGTCGTGCTCTGCATCTTCGCCCTCGAGAAGGACAAGGTCTGATCCTGGATCTGGCGCTTGCTGCTTCTCGACAACCGCCGTGCTCTTGCCAATCAGGGCATTACCCGCCAAGCGCCGCAGCGAAATGACCGCGTCCCGAGGCTCCCAGACGGTAATTGCGCGCGGCGCGGGTTCAAACGCGCTGAGCTTCGTCATCCGTTTCGCCGCACGCGCCTCGTTCCTGTATGTTGGCGCGAGGCTCTATGGCGCGGCAAGCTTTGGCGTCTTCACCATGGCCAGTGCCATGGTCGAACTGGCCGTGCCGGTCGCCAGCCTCGGCCTCAAGCGCATGATCTTCCCTTGGCTCGAAGAAGCGACGACAGGCGAAAACCTGCGCCTTGCCACCCATGTCCTGCTCGATGCTCTGCTGCTTGCCCTTTTTGCCGGCGTGCTCGTCTCGGCAGTGCTTGTCTTCGGCGCTCAGGCCCTGCCCGATCGGCTTGTCTCCAACGAGTTGCGCCTTGCCCTCGCCCTGATCGCCCCTGCCGTGCTCGGCCAGATCTTCGGCGACATCGCGCTGGCCGCCACGCGCTGGACCCACAAGATGCGCTACGAAGTGCTCGCGCGCGGCCTCGTCGAGCCATACGTGCTGGCCGCGGTCGCGTTTGGAGCATGGTATCTCGGTCTCGAACAGACCGGGATGGTTTTCGGCTATTGGGCCGGTTCGATTGCGCTGGCGCTGTTCTCTGTGTGGAGCGCGCGCCACTGCCTCGGCTCGCTGCACCTGCGCCGTTGGCGACCGAATCCTGCCGCGCTGCTGGCCCGCGCTCGTTCGCTTGTACCCGCCAGTGGCAGCGATTTCCTGACCACGCTGGCGCAGCGCATCGATCTCTATCTCGTCGGCTTCCTGCTTGGCGATGCGGCGGTCGGCGTCTATGGCGTGCTGCGCCAGTTGCGCACGCCGATCCTGCAAGTGCGGCAGGCCTTCGACGGCATCCTCACCCCGCTCACCGCGCGCACGATGATGGCTGACGGCGATGTCGCCACCGGCAAGGCTACCGCCGCGGCAACGCGCGTGATCCTCACGTTCCAGCTCGCCGTCGTCCTGCTCATGGCGGCAACCGGCGAGGCGCTGCTCGACCTGTTCGGCGCGCACTATGCCGGGAGCTACGCCGCGCTGCTGGCGATGGTTCTGGCTGAAACCGTCAACGGCGCGTTCGGCGTGTCGGAACTGATCCTCTACTACCGCCGCCCTGCCCTCGCCTTGCAAGTCAACCTGATCCTGATCCTGATCGCGGGCATCACGATTCCATTGCTCACCCCGGAATACGGAATCTTCGGCGCAGGCCTGGCGATGCTGCTGGCCGCGCTCGTCGCCTCGTTCATCCGCAGGCACTGGCTTTCAGGGCTTGGCGTGCGTCCGCACCCGTTTCATGCTGGCATCCCGATGCTGGCTGCAGGCGCATCTGTCCTCCTCGGCCTCTGGCTTGGCGGGCTTGCGGCGGGCACGGCCCTGGCAGGCGCCCATCCGATGGTGATCAAGGCACTCGCCCCGCTGATCGCGCTGGTCTTCTACGGTGCCTTCGTCGCCCTCTGGCGCAAGGCGCACCCGGGCGTGCTCTCGCTCGACCGTTACCGCGTCAGCTAGATTCTCGACGCAGTGCGCTGTGCCGCGCGGTTGTGCAGCTGGACCGAGATCAGCAGGAGCAGGTTCAGCACCACCACCTGATAGAAGAAGTAGTAGACCGGGCTTCCGGCGATCATTGCCAGTCCCAGCACGATAGCGCGCGGATTGGGTCCGAGCAGCTTGAGGAAGCTCAGGAGCGGCTTCTGTTCGCGCGCCACTTCGGCCCGGATCGCATCGAGCCTCGGCTTGTCGTCAGATGCAAGCGACTGGCGGACCGCTTCGTCGATCCGGCGCGCATGCGGGGTCATGCCCGCAGCAAGGAACAGGTATCCCCGTGCAATCGGTTCGAAAAGACGCGAGAACAGCGACTGGCTGCCGAAAAGGCCCGCCTGATTGTCCTTGGCGTTGTTCAGCCACGGAACCGCATAGGTCCAGTACTGGTAGAACCGGCGCTGCACCTCGACATGGTTGGACTGGACGATGTGGCTGGCGCCCGCGCCCAGCGTCCACGCCCAGGCCGGGCCCGATCCGATCTGGCGCGTCAACACGAAGGCCAGAAGAACGTAGAGCACGATGTGGCTGGCATAATCACAGATGCCGTCGACCATCTCGCCGATCGGGCTGGACTTGCCGGTGATCCGCGCGAGATCGCCGTCCGCGCCATCGACCACGTGCCAGCTCATGTGCAGCGCCATGCCCAGCATCGCGCCCATCGGCCAGCCCAGCGCCCATGTGCCGCCGGTCGAATCCATGTTGAAATAGACGACGCCCGCGGCAACGACGAGAAGGCCGCCGAATACCGAGACCATGTTCGGGGTCAGCGGGGTGTGCGCCAGCAGCCTTGCCAGCCGCCATGCCAGCGGATGGTAGAGGTGATAGTTCAGCCCGTCCTGCAATTCACGCGGACGCTTGGGCCGCTCGATTGCCCCGGTCCGATTTCCCGCGTTCACTGATGCGACCCCTTAATCCGTTGCCTGCAGGACACGGGCAGCGCTCCCGATCAGCCCGCCCGCGTGTGCCGTCTTGGCGCAACAGGTAGCCGTGTCTATAGGCCGAGGAAAGGGCCTGAAGTGCTCTCGGCAAGGCAGACACGCTTGAATACCTCGTTTTCTGTCGCGATTCCAGCAAGTTCCTATCTGCGCCGACGCATCGGCGGGATAAGCGGAATCGCGCGAGGGGTGATTCTGGCCGATCTGGTCGGCGCACAGACCATTACGATCGTCGCCGACGCACCGGTCGATGAGGACTGGCGCCGCAGCTTTTCGATGCGCGCGCGGCCCTTGCCGCAGGTCACCGTGGTCGTGCCCGGAACGCCTCTGCCGACCGGTACCGCGCACCTGCCCGCCGAAGCCCAGCCTACCAGGGCCGCGCTCGAAGCGTTGCGCGATGATCCCGCGCTGGTTCTCGCGCCGGGCGATCCGCGCCTTATCCGGGAGCCGAGCGACCACGCCACGGTCTTGGCGCTGCTACGCGCGACGCTCAAGCCAACCGAAGGCCCGGTCGGCCGCTGGATCAACCGGCCGATCTCGTTCCGCATGTCGGCCGTGGCGATGAAGCTGGGCCTCGGGCCCGATCCGATCACCTGGTTCACTTTGGCGCTGGCCATGGTCATGGCGGTGATCCTCGGCCAGGGCGGCGTCGAATGGCTGGCGCTTGGCGGCTTCCTGTTCCAGGCGGTTTCGGTCACCGATTGCGTCGATGGCGACATTGCCCGCGTTTCCTGGGCGATGAGCCGACGTGGCGCGCTGCTCGATACCGCCTGCGATATGGTGGCCAATCTCGGCTTCGTGATCGGGCTGATGACCGGCGTGATCCGCACCTATGGTATTGATTACGCGTGGATTGCGCTTGCCTGCGTGGTCCTGCTGGTCAGCGGCATAATCGCCATGAGCATCCTTGTACGCATGGGACCAAGGCGCGGCAGCTTCGACGTTCTGCGCGCAGCGCTGGAGCGCAAGCTTGACGGTCGGCCGGTATTGCAGACGGTCACGCTGACGCTGGAGCGGCTGTTCAAGCGCGATGTCTATGTGATGGTCGCCTGCGTGTTCTGCCTGCTTGGCCTTGCCTGGCTCCTGCCCGGGATGCTCCTGGGTGGCCTGTGCATCTGGCTCGGCGCAGTGGCCTGGTGTGCACCACTGATCGCCCGGGACAGCGAGGGATCGCTGCTCCCGCCACACATGCGACAGCTCTGAATCCACGTCTCCAACTCTACCGCAACTCTCGGGAGCGGACGGGCAACTCTCGGGGGCAAAGCGGCAACTCCCGCAGGCTTTGGGGGTGCATGGCGGGTGCAATTAGCCCCACCCCTTGCGCGACGGGCCACCTTCCCCCAAATTGCACGCGTCCGACCGCAACTGGGAACCGAGGGAATCGATGAAGGGTGTTATCCTGGCTGCGGGCCGCGGAAGCCGGCTCGGCGATGCGACCGAGTCCCTGCCCAAGCCGCTGATGACCGTTGCAGGCCGCACTTGCCTCGATTTCGCGATTGAAGCGCTCCTCGCCGTTGTCGAGGAGGTCATCGTCGTCACCGGATACCGCGCCCATCTTATCGAGGACCACATTGCCGCGCACTGGCCGGACGCGCCGGTACGCACCGTGCGCAACACCATGCTCGAGGCCGGGAACCTGACCTCTCTCGGCGCCGCGCGTCCGCTGATCGGCCATGCGCCGTTCGTGCTGACCAACGCCGACCACCTGTTTCCCGCCGACATGTACACCCGGCACTTCGCGCCCAGGGCAGACGCTGGCATTGCGATTGCCTGCGAGCGCGAGCGGCCGGTGCTGCCCGACGAGATGAAGGTGATCGAGAAGGACGGTGCGCTCGTCGCGATCTCCAAGACGCTGCCCAAGTACGACGGCGCCTATATAGGCACGACCCGGATCGGCGCGGACAGCCAGACAACCTACTGGGCCGCGTTCGACCATGTCCTTGCCAGCCGCGATCTTGCCAGCGCCTCGGTCGAGATGGTGCTCCACGAACTGGCGCAAGACCCGCAGAGCGCGCCGCAGGTCTGCTGGCTGTCCGGGCTCAAGTGGTTCGAGGTGGATACGCCCGAAGACCTTGCCATCGCCCGTGAAAGCCTGATTGCGTGAGCGTCGATAGCAAGGTCAAGGTGCTGGTGTTCGATCTCGACGGGACCCTGGTCCCGACGATGGACGACTATGCCGATCGCGCCGCGCAATTGATGGAGGAAGCGTTCGGCACGCCCTTCGATCAGGCGCGCAAATCCTATTTTGCCACATCGGGGCTGCCGTTCGAGCGGCAGTTGCGCCAACTCTACCCCGGCCAGGACACCGATCCGGTGGCCGAGCGCTTCGAGCAGTGGAAGGATGGCTACCTGACCGGCATCGCCATCGCGCCCGAAACCGCTGCGCTGCTGCAGGGCTGGCGCGATGCGGGCTTTCTCGTCGCGATCTCTTCGAACAATCTCGAATGCTATGTCGAGCGTCTGGCGCGTGACTGGCCGGTGGATTGCGCGCTCGGATATCGCGCCGCAAATGCCGGCGATCCCGGCTTTGCCAAGGGCGAGGCGCACTTCAGGAGGCTGGAAGAGCGTTTCGGCGTGAGCCGCACCGGATTTCTGTTCACCGGAGATTCACCGAACGACGCCCACATCGCGGCCGCCGCAGGAGTCCGGTTTCGGGCCCTCCTGACCGACGCGTTCTCGCAGGAGGATTTCGAGAGGGCTGTGCCGGGAACCCGGACCCTGGCCTCGCTGGAAGACCTTGGTGACCATATTGCCACGATCGGGGCATCGGTTGCCGTGATCTGAGCCCTCTTGTGGAAACGCACTATCGCAGGCCGCATTTTTCGGTTAAGGGCCGCGTCCCATCGGAACTTGCTGTAGCCTGCGCGCCCGTACTTTGGTGCAGTGCAGGTGGCGGGATTGCGAGTAGGGAGCGAGGATCAAGGTGGGTTTTATCGACCTGCCATTCCCCGCTTCGTCGTGACGGACTGAGGAATCGGCTTGCATTCGACGGCATTTCGGTATTTTGAGTCAGTTTGATTACAGCCGCCTCAGGGCGCCTGTCTGAAGGGATCGTTATTCATGAAGCCAATCAAGGTCGCCGTGATCGGCGTGGGCAACTGCGCTAGTTCGCTGGTGCAGGGTGTAGCCTACTATCGCAACAACAATTCGTCGCAGGGCCTCATCCACGACCGCATTGGCGGCTATGGCGCCGGTGACGTCGATTTCGTGCTCGGCGTCGACGTTGACGCGCGCAAGGTCGGCAAGGACATTGCCGAAGCCATCTTCGCCGCTCCGAACAACACCACCGTGTTCCAGCCCAACGTGCCGCAGACCGGCGCCAAGGTGATCATGGGTCGCGTGTCCGACGGCGTTGCCGCGCACATGACCTCGGTCGGTGAAAAGGGCTTCATCGTGGCCGACCAGCCCGAAGCCACCCAGGCCGACATCGTCAAGGCTCTGAAGGATTCGGGCGCTGAAGTACTCCTCAACTTCCTCCCCGTCGGGTCGCAGGAAGCCACCGAGTTCTACATGGAATGCGCACTTGAAGCCGGCGTTGCCGTCGTCAACTGCATGCCCGTGTTCATCGCTTCGACCCCGGAATGGGAAGCGAAGTTCCGCGAGAAGCGCATCCCGATCGTCGGCGACGACATCAAGGCGCAGGTCGGTGCAACCATCGTCCACCGCGTGCTCTCCAGCCTCTTCGCCGCCCGCGGCGTGAACGTCGAGCGCACCTACCAGCTCAACACCGGTGGCAACACCGACTTCATGAACATGCTCGACCGCCAGCGTCTGGGCAGCAAGAAGGAATCGAAGACCGAAGCAGTGCAGGCCATGCTCGCCACGCGTCTCGAGGACGAGAACATCCACGTCGGTCCTTCGGACTATGTTCCCTGGCAGAAGGACAACAAGCTGTGCTTCATCCGCATGGAAGGCCAGCAGTGGGGCAACGTTCCGATGAATCTGGAACTGCGTCTTTCGGTTGAAGACAGCCCGAACTCGGCCGCTTGCGTCATGGACGCGATTCGTTGCTGCAAGGTTGCGCTCGAGCGCGGTGAGGGCGGTGCCCTGATCGGTCCGTCGGCCTACTTCTGCAAGCACCCGCCGCAGCAGTTCAACGACGACGTCGCCGCTCAGATGGTTGACGAGTACGCGTCGGTCGAGAAGCTGGCCGCCGAATAAGCGACCGCTTTTCCGCAAAATCGAAAAGGCCGACCGGACTCTGCGTCTGGTCGGCCTTTTCATTTGTGCGCGAAACCTCTACCCGGATCGACCATGGATGCCCTGATCATCGCTGCCGGATACGGCAGCCGCCTTGCCGAGCTTTCGCCGTCGAAGCCGCTCACTCCCGTTGCGGGCGTGCCGCTGATCGAGATCGGCGTGCGCCAGGCGATGCTGGCTGGGGTGACCCGGGTGGTGGTGGTGACCGGCCATCATGCCGACATGCTCGAGGCTTTCCTCGCCGATCTTTCGCTGCGCGCCGGGATCGAGATCGTGCCGGTGCGGCTGAGCAACTGGTCCACGCCCAACGGCCATTCGGTCATGGCCGGCGCGACACGGTGCGACGGCAACTACCTGCTGATGATGGCCGATCACATGTTCGACGCCGACATCCTCGAACGGCTGATGCTGGAGGATGGCCCGGATCGCGGGGTGACGCTGGCGGTCGACCGCCGCGTCGACAATCCGCTGGTCGATCCCGATGACGCGACCTGGGTGCGGATGGACGACGAAGGCCGCATCACCGCCATCGGCAAGACCATCACACCTTATGATGCGGTCGACTGTGGCGCATTCCTCGCCACGCCCGAACTCGCGCTGGCAATCCGTGATGCCATCGCCGAGGGAAAGCCCGGGAGCCTGTCCGACGGCATGCAGCGCCTGGCCGACGCGGGACGTGCGGGGACAATGGATATCGAGGATGCGTGGTGGATGGACGTGGACGACCCACGTGCGCACGCGCTCGCCGAAGAGCTTGCGCCATGGCACCTCGCGCGGACCTTCGCCGATATCGGCGTACCTGCGGGCGAGTGACCAGAACGGGAGCGTTGCCGCTCCCGCACCGGCCTCAAGGGTACTTGAGATGAATTCGGGTCGATAGGCCCGATTTCGAGACATTCAGGCGTACCGAGCGGAACGAGGGGATGCTGGCGATCGTCGGCGGGTTGTTGGAAAAGCCGAAGCCTTCCTCGGGCAGGCCGAGGACGCCGCTGCGCTTCAGGTTCTTGCTCGCGTCCTCGTCATGGTACACCGCCAGCGCATAGACGCCGGGCTTGGGCACATAGAGGCACATGCGCGTCTCGGGCGCCGTGGCATCAACGCGGCCAACGTACATCGAGCCCTTCTTGACAAGGAACTTGCGTGGCTCGTCCGCATAGAGCGTGACCGCCATCAATCCGTTGCCGTTGCGCACGCCGTCGATCGTCACGTTGATGTAAGTATCGCTGACAGGCCCGGCGCAGTTGGGGCCATTGGCGCTTGCAGCCGTGCTACCGCCGACAATTGCAGCAAAAGCACTGGCAGTAATCACGGCCGCGGCGCGTAACCGTCTCGGCTTGGTCATGTTCAAAAGCCCCGATTTCGATGTGTCTTTCAGGTAATCCGCGCTTCCGGATAGCTCCTTGCTGCACCGTGGTGCAGCGCTGATTACCTGCCCCACCGGACCATTACCGGCAGATTTCTCATCCGTTAAGTACGATTCGTGCCGTGAATAACGGCTGAATTTCGTGCGCGCCAAGCGTTCAGGAAACCAACCCCATCCAATCCGGGACATTCCGTGTGGATAAGGACCCGCAAAACGCTTGTTCGCCCGATTCGCGAAAGGTAAGCGCAAGGCGTGGGGTGGCCGTAGCCTGAGCGCCTGTGCGTGCGCAATCTGCCTGCCACCCGTCGCAGGAAGAACCAGATGACTCCGCTGATTTCGCCGTCGATCCTTTCCGCCGACTTCGCCAGACTGGGCGAGGAAGTGCGCGCCATCGATGCTGCCGGGGCCGACTGGATCCATGTCGACGTGATGGACGGCCATTTCGTGCCCAATATCACGATCGGGCCGATGGTGGTGAAGGCACTGCGTCCGCACACGACCAAGCCGTTCGACGTGCACCTGATGATCTCGCCGGTCGATGCCTACTTGCAGGCCTTCGCCGATGCCGGGGCGGACATCATCACCGTCCATCCCGAAGCCGGGCCGCACATCCACCGCACGGTGCAGGCGATCAAGGGCCTCGGCAAGAAGGCGGGCGTTTCGCTCAATCCGGGAACGCCTGCCAAGATGCTGGATTACCTGATCGACGACGTCGACCTGGTCCTGATAATGAGCGTGAACCCCGGCTTTGGCGGGCAGAGCTTCATTTCGAGCCAGCTTCGCAAGATCGAGGCAGTGCGCAAGATGATCGACAAGTCGGGCCGGGACATTCACCTTGAAGTCGATGGCGGCGTGGATACGCGCACCATCCGCTCCTGCGTAGATGCGGGCGCAGACGTGCTGGTTGCCGGGACCGCATCATTCAAGGGCGGGCCTTCGCAATATGCCGCGAACATTGCGGCGCTGAAGGCGCTGGGCGAGGCGCAGGGCTGAGATGGCAACGCGCGGCTTCCCCGACCTCGGAAGCCGCCCGGCGGACAACTCGTCCGCTGCTGGCTCACGGGCCATCCCGCTTGATGCGACGAAGGAGGAACCGCTGGCCGAAACGCCCCCTGTCAGTGACGAGCCTGCGGTGCGCTACGTTGCACTCGACGAAGAGCGGCCCGACCCTTCGATCATCGAGCCGGGACGCGCGCTCGCGCTCGCCGATTTCGCGCCGCCATCGCTGGGTGCGGGCGACAGGCTGGTGCGCTTTGCCTATGGGCTGGGGCTTCCGGCAGGCGCGGTTCATCCGTTCCGCAAGCGGGGCAAGACCCGGCTGACCGCCACCGTCACGCCGCCCCTGCCGGGCGATCCTGCTGCCGGCAAGGCGCTGCGGGCGGGGCATTTCCTGATCCACGGCTTCAAGTCTCCCATCGCCGACACGGCATTCTCAGGCCCGCGCCTGCCGCCCGCATTCGAGCGCATGGTCCATGGCTTCCGCTGGTTGCGCGATCTGGAATCGGGTGGAACGCGGGCGCAGTGCGCTCAGGTGGCCGAACGCATCCTCGCCACCTGGCTTGCCGCCAATCCCAAACCGGACCCGACGCCTGCGTGGGACGTGGGCAACGTCGGGCACCGGTTGCTGGGCTGGATGGTCCATGCGCCGCTGTTGCTGTCGGGACAGGACCGCGCGTTCCGGTCCAGGGTGCTGCACACCATCGAGGATACCGCGCGCTGGCTCGACCGGCGGGTGGGCAAGGCGGACGACCGGCTTTCGGAAGTGGCGGGTTGGTGCGCGCTGGTGGCGGTGGGCCTGCTCATGGCCGATGGCAAGCCGCGTCGCCTCTATGGCGAGGCCGGGCTGGTGCGCGCGCTGGGCGAACTGGTGGGCGACGATGGCGGCGTGCTGTCGCGTAGCCCGCTCTGCCAGATCGAGGCGATCGAACTGCTGGTCTCGTTGCGCGCCTGCTACGAGGCGGTGCGGGCCGAGCCTTTGCCGCAGATCCAGACGATGCTGACCCTGCTGGTGCCGCCACTGCTGGCGCTGCTCCACGGCGATGGCGCGCTGGGCAACTGGCAGGGCGCGGGCGCGGTTTCTGCCGAGCGGATCGAACAGGTCGTGCGTGCCAGCGGCGTGCGCACGCGGCCTTTGCGCGATGCGCGGCAGTGGGGATACCAGCGCACGAGCGCGGGCAAGGCGGTGCTGCAGTTCGATGCCGGGCCGCCGCCAGTCGCCCGCCACACCCGCGATGGCTGCGCCTCCACGCTGGCCTTCGAATTCAGCCACGGACCTGAGCGGCTGATCGTCAATTGCGGCGGCGCGGCTTTTGCGGGCGGCCTGATTCCGCTGCGGCTCGAACAGGGCCTGCGCGCAACGGCGGCGCATTCGACGCTGACGATCGACGATTTCAATTCGACGGCGGTGCTGATCAACGGGCGTCTGGGATCGGGCGTTTCGGAAGTGGAAGTCGATCGGAGGACGCTTTCAGCCGAAGGCACCGGGCCGGGTGCAACGCGGATCGAGGCGAGCCACAACGGCTATGTCGGGCGCTACGGTCTGGTCCACCGCCGCATCCTGATCCTGCGCGACGATGGCACCGAACTGCGCGGCGAGGATCTGCTTGTGCCCGCCGGGCGCAAGGGCAAGCGCGGCATGATCGGGGTTGCCTTGCGCTTCCACCTCGGCCCGCACATCGAGCTTGCCGCCAGTGCCGATGGCAAGGGCGTCACGCTCTCGCTGCCTGATGGCAGCCTGTGGCAGTTCCGTTCTGGCCGCGATGCGGTCGGAATCGAGGAAAGCCTCTGGGCAGACGGGCTCGGAAGGCCTATCGGCACGCGGCAATTGGTCGTGACGGCCAAGGTTCCCCGCAGCGGAGAAAGCTTCTCCTGGCTGCTGAAGAAGATGCGATAGATAGGAATTCCCACGTGAGCGAGGTTACGATCAAGCGGGCGCTGCTTTCGGTGTCCGACAAGTCCGGTCTTGTGGATCTTGGCAAGGCGCTGGCGGCGCGCGGCGTCGAGCTGCTTTCGACTGGCGGCACCGCCAAGGCGCTGCGCGATGCAGGGCTGACGGTGAAGGACGTGTCGGAGCACACCGGCTTTCCCGAAATGATGGACGGCCGGGTGAAGACGCTGCACCCGACGATCCATGGCGGGCTGCTGGCGGTGCGCGACAATCCTGAACATGCCGCCGCCATGGCTGAGCACCAGATCGGCGCGATCGATCTGGTCGTGGTAAACCTCTACCCGTTCGAGGCGACCGTGGCCAAGGGTGCCGAGCGCGACGAGGTGATCGAGAATATCGACATCGGCGGACCCTCGATGGTGCGCTCTGCCGCCAAGAATCACGACTATGTGACGATCCTGACCGACGCTGCGGACTACGCCACATTCCTTGGCGAGCTGGAGCAGACCGGCGGCGCGACGACGCTGGCCTTCCGCCGCAAGATGGCAGCGAAGGCCTATGCGGCAACGGCGGCCTATGACTCGGCGATCTCGCAGTGGTTCGCGACGGTGGATCAGGGCGAGCATTTCCCGCCCGTTCTGGCGGCCGCGCACACGCGCGTGACGACGCTGCGCTATGGCGAGAACCCGCATCAGGATGCGGCGCTCTACGTGCCACGCAACCCTGCCGTCACCGGTCTGCCGCAGGCGACGCAGGTGCAGGGCAAGGAACTGTCCTACAACAACTACAATGACGCCAATGCGGCGCTGGAACTGGTGGCAGAGTTTGCCGGGGCCAAGCCTACGGTGGTCATCGTCAAGCACGCAAACCCTTGCGGCGTAGCGACGGCGGACACGCTGCTCGATGCGTGGAAGGATGCGCTGGAGTGCGATTCGGTCTCGGCTTTCGGCGGGATCGTGGCGACCAACGTGCCGCTCGACGGGCCGACCGCGAACGCAATCTGCGAGATCTTCACCGAAGTCGTCGTGGCGCCGGGCGCTGACGAGGCAGCAAGGCAGGCCTTCGAGCGCAAGAAGAACCTGCGCCTGCTGCTGATCGACAGCTTGCCCGACGCCAACCGCAAGGGTCTGGTGACCGTGCCGATCGCGGGCGGACTGCTGGTTCAGGATCGTGACGCGGGCAAGATCGAAAAGGCCGACCTCAAGGTCGTGACCAAGCGCGCGCCGACCGAGCAGGAGCTGGAAGACGCGCTGTTCGCGTGGACCGTGGCCAAGCACGTCAAGTCGAACGCCATCGTCTATGCCAAGCAGGGCGTGACGGCAGGCATTGGCGCTGGCCAGATGAACCGCCGCGACAGCTCGCGCATTGCCGCTGCCAAGGCCAGGGAAGCAGCCGAGACGCACAACTTCACCGAAGTGCGCACGGTGGGTTCGGCCGTGGCGTCCGACGCGTTCTTCCCGTTCGCCGACGGCCTTATGGCTGCGGTGGAAGCGGGCGCGACCTGCGTGATCCAGCCAGGCGGCTCGATCCGCGACGAAGACGTGATCAAGGCGGCCGACGAGGCGGGCCTTGCCATGGTCTTCACGGGCATGCGCCACTTCCGGCACTGATTCAGCAACGCCTCGTCATGGCGACGAGGCGAAGCCGAGGAAGCAATCCAGAGCCTGGATTGCTTCCCCTGCTCTGCCGGCTCGCAATCGGCGAAGGTCAGCACAGACAGCAAAAAGGGCCGGCCCCGCGGGGGGACCGGCCCTTTTTTCCTGCCGTCCAGGCTAGAGCAATATCAGCGGTAGAAGATGTGGCTGTCCACGCGGGCCATGCGCGTCTTGCCCCAGCGGGGTGAGACATGCGCGGCGTGGAAGAACATCGCGCCTTCGACCGGGCTCTTCCACAGGCCTTCATCGGCGATGCGGGCGATGCGGACGGCGGTCTGCCAGGCGCGGCTGTCGCGGTTGATCGCAGGCATGGCGTGGCCACGGATGAACGAGAACTGCGAGGGCTGGTATACCACGCCGCAGTAGGATGAGGGGAAGCGGCCCGAATTGGCGCGCGCGACGATCACGCGGCCCACGGCCAGCTGACCTGCAAGGGTTTCGCTCTTGGCTTCGAAGAACACGGCGCCGGCAAGGCACTCAAGCTCTTTCGAGAGCGTAGCGGGAATCTGGGTTTCCTCGACCAGCTCGACGAGCGAATCCGCATTGGCGGCATCAGCTTCGTTTGCGGCTTCCGGCGTTGCAGTGGCAACCGGCTGAACCACGGGCTGGGAGATGAAGGTCGCGGCGATCGCGGCCGGTGCATTTATGCTTTGAGCGGCGGCGTGGGATCCGCCCGTGCTGAGAAGCGTTGTGATGAATGTCGCAGCGATGCTCAGCGATGCTGCGTACTTGAACTTGTTGCTCATACTGTATCGTCAATGGGCGGTGAGCTTCCACCCATGGCGCGACAAGGGCCTCGATCTGCGGAAAATCCGCATCGCGGCCGTATGTCGAAGGGCCATGTTGGTTACCCCCCGTCTGCGTGCCAGTGCGATTGGCTTCAATGCCTCCCGTCACCGCCTGCGCAAAAATCGGTAGCGCGCCTTTATTGTGCGCTGCGGGAGAGTCAACCCATGTTCAGGTAAGAGACAGGTTGTCCCGGACGAAACGTTCGCGATCCGCGACAGTCAGTTCGACTATCCACAAGTCTCTGTCCTGCGCCTTGCGACGATCCAGATAGTCCTCAAATTCCTGTTTATTGTCAATTACTTGTGACTTGGACACGCGCCATTTGCGGGTTCCATCGACGTCCGGCATCCGTTCATAGAGCGTGCCAAGATCCTGATTATCAAGAAAAACTATCAGGATGGTCCCGGCATCGCGTTCGCCCTTCTGCAGGACCATGGCAAAGCCGCCCACGGCTTGCGCGGCGCGGACCAGACCATTGACTTCGAGATGAGCCGGAAGCCGAATGTCCACTAGCCGAGCGCTTCGCGCAGGCCGGCATTGTACCCGTCGAGGCTCGACAACGGGATGCGCGAACGCTGGAACGTGCCGGTACCGCGACCCACTTCCTCGCCTTCCTCGTCGATCAGGCGAGCCTCTGCAACGAGCACACGGCGGCGACCCGAAACCCAGCGCCCTTCGGCAGTGACTCGACCGCCATTGATCGGACGGCTGAAGAACAGGTTGAACGAGGTCGTCAGCAGGAAGCGGTCGGTGACGAGGGTATTGGCCGCGTAGAAGGCGGCATCGTCGAGCATCTTGAAGTAGATCGTGCCATGCGCCGCCCCGGCAGCGTGGAAGCAGGACGGAGTCACGTCGAAATGGATGCGGGAAAGGCCTTCGCCAACGATCTCGAGACGCGATTCGAACAGCGCGTTGACCGGGGCCGAAGCGTAGAGGCCTTCGAGCGCGCGCCAATGCAGGCTGGCGCTGTCACCCGCTGGTTCAGGCGGCATCGCGATCGATGACGTTGACCAGCAAGCCGTAGAGCGCTTCGGCGTCCGGCGCGGAGACGAGGCGTTCGTGCATTCGCTCGTCGCGCATCAATCGTGAAATCGCAGCCAGCGCCTGAAGGTGCGTAGCCCCTGCCTGCGAGGGCGAGAGCAGGCCGAACACGCAATCGACCGGCATGCCATCGGCGGCGGCAAATTCGACGGGATTTTCAAGCCGGAAGAAAGCCGCGACCGGGCGTTCCAGCCCGTCAATCCGGGCGTGGGGAATGGCAACACCGCGTCCGAAGCCGGTGCTTCCGAGCTTCTCGCGATCCTCGATCCCGTCGATCACCACGCCTTCGTCGAGCCCATAGACCGACGCGAAGCAGCGCGCGAGATCGGTGAGGATCTGCTGTTTGGAATCCGCGCAAACCACGCGAACGGCCTGAGGATCAAGGGTGAAGATTGCCGACATACGGATGAACGTATCACATGAGTGCAAAGGCACGGTGAATTGGGCCGCGCAATGCTCCCGAATGCAAGGGAAGGCAAGTGCAAAGCGTTTCGTAACGCAATGGGAGTTGCTCGCCATGCACCTTCATCATTGCGACCCCGCTGGCGCGGGGTTCGCAATGATGAAAGGCGAGCTGATTACTTGGGCTCCACCCAGCCGATCGAGCCATCGCCGCGGCGATAGACCATGTTGTGCAGGCCGGTGCCGGCGTTCTTGAACAGCAGCGCATTGGTATTGCGCAAGTCGAGCATCATCACCGCGTCGGAGACGCTGGCGGTAGGCACGTCGACCCGGGTTTCGGCGATGACCAGCGGCGCATCGGCGGGCTCTTCCTCGCTGACTTCGTCATGCGCGAAAACGGTATAGGCCGCTTCCTGCACGACAAAGTTGGCTTCGTCCGCCTTGCGGGCGTGATCGGCGCCTTCGTGGCGATCCTTGATGCGGCGGCGATAGCGGCGCAGCTGCTTCTCGATCTTCTCGGCCGACTGGTCGAGCGCGATGTGCGCATCCTGCGCGATGGCGCTGCCCTTGAGGATCAGGCCTTGGGTCACATGTGTCACGATGTCACATCGGAAGCCGCCGTGCGGAGCCTTGCCCATGGTCACGTGCGAGGAAAGCGCTCGGGAAAAGTGCTTGTCGACGATGGCGCCGAGGCGCTCTTCCGCATGGGTCTGCAAGGCAGCGCCGGTATCGACCTGGTGTCCCGAAACGCGAATATCCATAAGCTACTTCTCCTGTCACTCGGGCAAGCAAATCTGGAGCATCGGCGCCCTTGCGGCGTCAGCGCGACCAGATCGGCTCGCTGAAACCCGCCATGAACTGGGCATGGCGGGCCAGCTCCTCCTCGCTCGCGGCATGCGGGCGCGGGGAACGGGGTGGGCGGATCAGGCGCGAGGAGGCCAGAACGGTCTCCTGCGTCACGACGATCCCGGCACTCTGCCCGGCGACGTCTGCCGCCAGTTCGAGGCCGATCTGCCTGCCGCCCATCAACTCAACATAGAGCTGGGCGAGCAGTTCCGCATCCAGTAGCGCCCCGTGCTTGGTGCGGTGGCTGCGGTCTATGCCGTAGCGCGTGCACAAGGCATCGAGGCTGAGCTTGGCGCCGGGGTGCTTGCGTCGGGCGATCGCCACCGTATCGACCATGCGGTCCCGGCTGACGGGCGCAAGCCCGCACATTTCCAGCTCGTTGTTGATGAAGCCGAAGTCGAAGCCCGCGTTGTGGGCGACCAGCGGCGAATCGGCGATGAAATCCAGCAGCTCGCCCGCCCGTTCGGCGAACTTGGGCTTGTCGGATAGGAACGCGATGGACAGGCCGTGGACGGCCTCGGCCTCTGCCGGCATGTCGCGCTCAGGGTTGAAGTAGCAATGGTAAACCGCGCCCGTGGGCACCCGGTTGACCATTTCGATGCAGCCGATCTCGACCAGCCGATCGCCACTTCTGGGATCAAGTCCGGTCGTCTCGGTATCGAAAACGATCTCACGCATTGAAGAATATGTGGACCCGCAAAGGGGGGCTGGCAAGGGGCGCAACGGTTACCGACGCGGGTTTTTTTCCCGTATCGCCGCAACGAGAGCGGCAACCTGCGCTTCGGTCTCGGCCAGTGTCACGCCTGTGTCGATCACGTGGGTCGCGCGCGCACGCTTTTCGGCATCGGGCACCTGCAGCGAAAGGATGTGGGCGAACTTTTCCGCCGTCATGCCGGGGCGGGCAAGGACGCGTTCCCGTTGGACGCTGGCGGGCGCAGAGACGACCATGACCGCATCGAGATCCTTGCCGTGGCCCTTTTCGAAGAGCAGCGGAATGTCGAACACGACGAGCGGTTCGCCCATGTGCTCGATCATGAACGCCTCGCGCATCCGGGCGACGGCGGGGTGGACGATGGCCTCGAGGCGCTTCAAGGCTTCCGGATCGCCGAAGACTTGCGCGCCCAGTTCCTGGCGCTTGACGCCTTGGGGGCCGGTGGTGCCGGGGAAGGCGGCTTCGATGGCAGGCAGCAGTTCGCCGCCCGGGCCTTGCAGGTGGTGTACGGCGGCATCGGCATCGAACACCGGCACGCCCAGTTCGCGCAGCATGAGCGCGACGGCGGACTTCCCCATGCCGATCGAACCGGTGAGGCCGACAACGTAAGGCCGGCTCATGCGAGGATTCTCTCGCGCAGTTCGATGTCGGCCTGCCCACGCGGCGGGGTCGCGCCGAAGAACCGGCGGAAAGCGTGGTCTGCCTGACCGATCAGCATCGACAGCCCGTCGACGGTGCGGAATCCGGCCGCTTTTGCTGCTTTCAGGAAATCGGTTTCGAGTGGGCTGGTGACAATATCGTAGAACACAGAGCCGGGCGGGGCGTGAGTCATGTCGAAGGCGAGCGGGGGCTGGCCGGACATGCCGAGTGATGAGGCGTTGACGACAAGATCGTAGCAGCCCTCGCGATCGTCGAAGGTGAAATCCGTGGCATCGGCGAAGTGATCGAGCGGGGCGATGTGGTGCTCGCCCTGCGGATCGAGTTCGTCGAGCAGCGCGCGAGCCTTGTCGACATTGCGGCCTGCCAGAACGAGGACCACGTGCTCGTCCGCCAGCGCGGCGATGATGGCACGAGCAGCGCCCCCGGTGCCGAGGACGCGGGCCATGCGGAAGTAGTGCGTCTTCGCCAGATCATCGCGCAGGGGTTCAAGGAAGCCCGGAGCGTCTGTGTTGTAGCCAACCAGCGCTCCGTCCTCGGGCACGACGGTGTTCACCGCGCCGATGCGTGCGGCGAGCGGATCGAGCCGGTCGAGCAAGGGGATGACGGCCTGCTTGTGCGGCATGGTCACGTTGCAGCCGCGCCAGTCGGGATCGGCGCGACGCTCAGCAAGATAACTGGCCAGCCCTTCTGGCTTCACATGCGCACGATCGTAGCGGCCTTCGAGCCCTAGCTTTTCAAGCCAGAAGCCGTGGATCACCGGCGATTTCGATTGTGCGATCGGATCACCGATCACTTCGGCATAAGGAACAGTCAAGACGGCAGCTCTCCCTGGCCTCGCAAGGCATCGAGCAGCGCCAATAGCGGCATTCCCAGAACGGTGAAGTGGCTGCCGTCGATACGCTCAAACAGCTGCACACCCAGTGCCTCGATCCGGAACACGCCGACGCAGCCCGAAACCTCGGGCCACTCTCTGTCGAGATAGCTCTGGATAAACTCGGGAGAAAGCGTGCGGACCTGCAGTTTTGCGGTCTCGCAGGTTTTCCACACCACCTTGCCATCACGCATCAGCACGGCGGCGGAATGGAGGTGCATCTCCTTGCCGGAGAAGAACTCCAGATGCTCGGCGGCATTCTCGCGGCTTGTCGGCTTGTCGAACTGGCGGCCGCAGACTTCGACCATCGAATCCCCGCCAAGGACCAGTCGGCCGGGCAGGCCGAGCGAGACGGCGAGCGCCTTGGCCTCGGCCAGCACGGAGGCAATCTGACAGCCGGAAACGCCGATCAGTTCGCGCTTGATCGCGCCTTCGTCGACGTCGGACGAACGCGCCTCAAACGGCACGCCTGCGGCCTCCAGCATCATCTTTCGCGAAAAGCTCTGGCTGGCCAGAACAAGTGTCATATCGGTTTTGCTCCATCACCGCCCGCTCCAGCGGTTCTTTCGTTGTAAAGATTGATCACGGCGGCCGCGGTTTCCTCGATAGAGCGGCGCGAAACGTCGATCACCGGCCAGCCGTAGTCGGCAAACATGCGCCGCGCGTATTGCACTTCGCGGGTAACCTGATCGTTGTCGACGTAGGCCGTCTCGGGCGCCTGATTCAGCGAGAGCAGGCGGTTGCGGCGCACCGCGATCAGGCGTTCGGGGCTTGTCGTCAGCCCTACCACCAGCGGCCGGCGCAGCGAAAACAGCATCGGTGGCGGCGGGCTTTCGACCACGATCGGAATGTTCGCCACCTTGTAGCCACGGTTGGCGAGGTAGATCGAGGTCGGAGTCTTCGAGCTGCGCGAGACGCCCGCCAGGACGATGTCGGCCTCTTCCCAGTTCTCCCAGTTCACCCCGTCATCGTGGGCGATGGTGAACTGGATGGCGTCGACGCGGGCAAAATAGGCCTCGTCCATCATGTGCTGGCGGCCGGGACGGCCCTTGGCCTGCACGCCAAGCTGCTGCTGCAGCGCGTCGGTCACAGTATCGAGCGCCGCGACGCTGGGCAGGCCCAGCGCAACACAGCGCGTTTCGAGCCGTTCACGCGTCTCGGGATTGACCAGGGTATAAAGCACGAGGCCGGGATTGGCCGCAATTTCGCCCATGATACGATCGAGGTGCTGCATCGAGCGCACCATCGGCCAGAAATGGCGCACGACATCGGCACCATCGAACTGCGCCAGCGCCGCCTTGGCGATCATTTCCAGCGTCTCGCCGGTGGAATCCGACAGCAGGTGCAGGTGCAGGCGCTGCATTTGCGGGCTTTCTGGTGCGGGTGGACCCTCGTGGGCATGACCCTGTGGACAGTGGCCTGATAAACCACGGGAGAGGACCGGGGACAAGTTTGGACCTCGGATTCACACCCGGTGCGAGTCCACTTCAGGGCCAGTTGTGGACAAGTGGACAGGGTTTTCCCCAGCCTGTGGAGAGCGGTGAGAACTTCGCGTTGACGCCGGTCTGTCCAGAGTCGCGAACACCGAAAAGTGTGGAAGGGGACTCACAAATCGGGCAGACGAGTGCAATCCCCGGTTTCCACAGGGCCAACTAACACCATCAACCTGATTCTAAGAATCTAGTTTAAGTAGAATGGATCGACGCACGATGTCCGAAACTCCGGAAGCTGGCCCTCTCCTCCGGACCCTGCGTGGCGAGAACCTTGCACATCGGCCGATCTGGTTGATGCGCCAGGCGGGCCGCTATCTGCCCGAATATCGCGAGTTGCGCGCGGAAAAGGGCGGATTCCTCGCGCTGGTCTACGATACCGATGCCGCCGCCGAAGTGACCGTGCAGCCGATCCGCCGCTTCGGCTTTGACGGCGCGATCCTGTTTTCCGACATCCTGATCGTACCCTATGCGATGGGGCAGGACCTCAGGTTCCTCGTCGGTGAAGGCCCCGACCTTTCGCCCCGCCTGCTCGACGTGGCGCTGGACAGCCTTGTGGCGGTGCCTGAGCGCCTGACGCCGATCTACGAGACGGTGGCCAAGGTGAAGGCGCAGATCAGCCCTGAGACGACGCTGCTGGGCTTTGCAGGCTCTCCGTGGACGGTCGCCACCTACATGGTGGCAGGCGAAGGCAGCCGCGATCATCACGACACCCGCGCGCTGGCCTATCGCGATCCGGGCGCGTTCCAGGCGATCATCGATGCGATCAGCCAGGTCACCATCGAATATCTCTCAGGTCAGGTCGAAGCGGGCGCACAGGGCCTGCAGCTGTTCGATTCATGGGCGGGCAGCCTTTCGCCCGCGCAGTTCGAACGCTGGGTCATCGCCCCCAACGCAAAGATCGCAAGCGAAATGCAGCGCCGCTATCCGCACGTTCCGGTGATCGGCTTCCCCAAGGGCGCGGGCGAAAAGCTTGCCGCCTATGCCCGCGAAACCGGCGTCAACGCCGTGGGTGTGGACGAGACCATCGACCCCTTGTGGGCCGCGCGCGAACTGCCCGCAGGGATGCCGGTGCAGGGCAATCTCGATCCGCTGCTGCTGCTTTCGGGCGGGCCGGAACTGGAAACCCAGACGATCCGCGTGCTCGAAGCCTTCGCCGACCGCCCGCACGTGTTCAACCTCGGCCACGGCATCGGCCAGCACACCCCGATCGCAAACGTCGAGGCGCTGCTGAAGGTCGTGCGGGGCTGGTCGCGGTAATCCGTTACCGAGTCTTTTCGGACACTTGCAAACCACGGTTTCCGCGCCGAAATAACCCACAGCAGGGGCGCAGTGGCAGGCGGAAACGCACATCATGCAGCAGGTATTGGCGATGCTCTATCTCTGGCTCAAGGCGGGCCATGTCATCTTCGTGATCTTCTGGATGGCCGGCCTGTTCATGCTGCCGCGCTTCTTCGTCTATCACCAGGAAGCGCCCGAAGGATCGCCCGAAAACGCGATCTGGGTGGATCGTGAGGCCAAGCTGATGAAGATCATCATGTGGCCGGCGCTGGTGGTGGTGTGGGTGCTTGGCCTGCTGCTGGCGGTGGATATCGGCGCCTTTTCCCAAGGCTGGTTCCACCTCAAGCTGGCGTTCGTACTGGTGCTGACGGCCTACCATTTCTGGCTGGCGACTTATGCGCAACAACTCGCCCAAGGCGTTCGCAAGCTCTCGGGCAAGAAGCTGCGTATGCTCAACGAGATCCCCGGCATCGCTGCCGCGGTGATCGTGATCATGGTGATCGTGAAGCCGTTTTGATCCTTTGCCCCTCCCGCCAGCGGGAGGGGCCGGGGTGGGGCTAGCCGCGCAAGGTCCGCAAGCCTTCGCCCATTGCTGTGCGCACGAGCGTCATCGGCGAACGCGGCAGGTGCTTCCATTGCGAGCCCCAGGCGTTGGCCGGGGCATCGTGGGCTTGGGGTCGGGGGAATTCGCCTGCGCGGCGGGGTAGTCTGATCATGGTCGTTCCTCTCGCATGGGCCGGTTTTCCGGCTCGATGGTTCGAGGATACCACCCCCCTGTGCCCATCGACAATTGACTATCGCCCTGCCGAGGCATATCTGCGGACGAACCGGAATACAGATGCGCTGCCGCCGATGCAGCCGCCCTCTCGCTTTCTCCAAGCCCTTCAGAGGCTTCCGGCCATCAACACAACCCTTTGGAAATTCAAGAAATGCACCTGAAGGAACTCAAGAAGAAGACCCCCGCCGAGCTGGTCCAGATGGCCGAAGAGCTCGAGGTCGAAGGCGCGAGCACCATGCGTCGCCAAGACCTGATGTTCGCGATCCTCAAGGAAATGGCCGAAGACGGCGAGGAAATCCTTGGCATTGGCACGATCGAAGTCCTGCCCGATGGCTTCGGCTTCCTGCGTAGCCCTGAGGCCAACTACCTCGCTGGCCCTGACGACATTTACGTCTCGCCCAACCAGGTCCGCAAATGGGGCCTGCGCACCGGCGATACGGTGGAAGGTGAAGTCCGCGCGCCCAAGGATGGCGAGCGCTATTTCGCGATCACCCGCCTGATCAAGGTGAACTTCGATGAACCGGAGGCCGTGCGCCACCGCGTCAACTTCGACAACCTCACCCCGCTCTACCCGAACGAGCGCCTGCGCCTCGACACGCTTGACCCCACGGTCAAGGACAAGTCGGCCCGCGTGATCGATCTTGTCAGCCCGCAGGGCAAGGGCCAGCGCGCGCTGATCGTCGCTCCACCGCGCACCGGCAAGACCGTGCTGCTGCAGAACATGGCCAAGGCGATCACCGACAACCATCCGGAAGTCTTCCTGATCGTGCTTCTGGTCGACGAGCGTCCGGAAGAAGTCACCGACATGCAGCGCTCTGTGAAGGGAGAGGTCATCTCCTCGACCTTCGACGAGCCCGCCACGCGCCACGTGCAGGTTGCCGAAATGGTCATCGAAAAGGCCAAGCGCCTGGTCGAGCACAAGCGCGACGTGGTGATCCTGCTGGACTCGATCACCCGTCTCGGCCGTGCCTACAACACCGTGGTGCCAAGCTCGGGCAAGGTCCTGACCGGCGGTGTCGACGCCAACGCCCTGCAGCGCCCCAAGCGTTTCTTCGGTGCGGCGCGCAACATCGAGGAAGGCGGCTCGCTCTCGATTATCGCGACGGCCCTGATCGATACCGGCAGCCGCATGGACGAAGTGATCTTCGAAGAGTTCAAGGGCACCGGCAACTCGGAAATCGTGCTGGACCGCAAGGTGGCAGACAAGCGCATCTTCCCTGCGCTCGACGTGGGCAAGAGCGGCACCCGCAAGGAAGAGCTGCTCGTACCCAAGGACCAGCTCTCGAAGATGTGGGTCCTGCGCCGCATCCTCATGCAGATGGGCACGATCGACGCGATGGAATTCCTGCTCGACAAGATCAAGGATTCCAAGACCAACGAAGATTTCTTCGCGACGATGAACCAGTAAAAGACAAGGCCCGGAGCGATCCGGGCCTTTTTTGTTTGGTCTTTCGGGCAGGGGATAAAATTCCCCTCCTCGCTTGTTTCCAGCGATCATGCCCGCCACATTCCCCTCCATGGCCCAGCGCATTCCCGCCCAGCCCCGGAAGTCGGCGAATACCGGCGTGGTCAAGGCAGTGCTCGGGCCGACCAACACCGGCAAGACCCATCTCGCCATCGAGCGGCTCTGCGCTCATTCCTCGGGCGCGATCGGATTTCCGCTGCGGCTGCTGGCGCGCGAAGTCTATGACCGGGTCTGCGCGATCAAGGGCGCTGAGAACGTAGCCCTGATCACCGGCGAGGAGAAGATCGAGCCCAAGGGCGCGCGCTGGCACCTCTGCACGGTCGAGGCGATGCCTTCGCGCCCCGATCTCGCCTTCGTTGCGCTGGACGAGGCGCAGCTCTCCGCCGATCCTGAACGTGGCCACGTCTTTACTGACCGCTTGCTGCACACGCGCGGGCGCGAGGAGACGATGCTGCTCGGTTCCTCCACGTTGGAGCCGATGATCAAGGCCCTGGTGCCCGAGGCCGAAGTGGTCACCCGTCCGCGCTTTTCCACCCTCACGCATGTCGGCGCCAAGAAGCTCTCGCGCATTCCGCCGCGCAGCGCGATCGTCGCGTTCAGTGCCGAGCAGGTCTATGTCATGGCCGAGATGCTGCGGCGCTTTCGGGGCGGCGCGGCGGTCGTGATGGGTGCGCTCTCCCCGCAAACCCGCAATGCCCAGGTCGCGATGTATCAGGCCGGAGAGGTAGATTACCTCGTCGCCACCGATGCGGTCGGTATGGGGCTCAACCTTGACGTCCATCACGTTGCCTTCGCCGGGCTTTCCAAGTTTGACGGTCACCGCCAGCGCCGCCTGACCACGGCGGAAATGGCGCAGATCGCGGGCCGCGCCGGGCGGCACCAGCGCGACGGCACTTTCGGAACGCTTGCAGGTGCGGGCGGGACCAATCCGGAGTTCACGGACGAAGAAATCTACTCGATCGAAGAGCACCGCTTCCCGCCTTTGACGCGCCTGTTCTGGCGCGAGGCCGAGCCGAGGTTCGACAGCATCGCGACGCTGATCGAGGATCTCGAAAGCCTTCCGCCCCTCCCCCAACTGGCAACGCCGCCACAAGCCATCGATCTCGCGGTGTTGAAGCGACTGGCGGAAGATCCGGAAACGGCATCGAGCGTTCGTGGAGCGCGCTCGGTCCAGCGCTTCTGGGATGTCTGCCGCCTGCCTGATTTCCGCTCGCAGGGCGAGGAGACACACAGCCGCTTCGTCAGCCGGTTGTGGCAGGATTTGCGCAATGGCTATCTCGGCGCGGACTATGTGGCGCAGGCCATTGCCCAGCTCGACAACCCATCGGGCGATATCGATACGCTGCAGGCCCGCATCTCCGCGATCCGCTCCTGGGCCTATATTGCGCAGCGCCCGGACTGGGTACTCGCGAAGGACGAAATGTCCGCGCGGGCCCGTGCGGTCGAGGCGCGGCTGTCCGATGCCCTCCACGCGCGTCTTACCGAGCGCTTCGTCAACCGCCGCACCACCGTGCTGATGCGCAAGGCCGGAGCCGACGCAGGTCTCCTGCCGGTGCGCCTGTCCGATGAAGGCGCGCTTCTGGTAGACGACGAGCCCATTGGCCATATCGAGGGGTTCCGCTTCGTCGTCGATCCCCTCGCCCGCGCCGAGGATCGCAAGCTGCTGCTGGCCGCGGCCGAGCGCCACCTGCCCGGCCTGCTTTCGGCCCGCGCAAGGGCACTGGTTGCTGCTGCTGCCGAACCCGGCGCCTTGGAGTTCGAGGACACCACGCTCGTCTGGCAGGACACGGTGGTCGCGCGGCTCGAACGCGGGCGCACGATGCTCAGCCCTCGGCTAAAGCCCGATCAGGCGCTGGACCGGCTCGCGCCCGATGACAAGGCGGCGGTCGTGGCCGCGCTTGAGGGATGGCTCGGCGCACAGCACAAGCGCCACCTCGCCGCGCTGCTTGCGCTCGACGAGGCCAGTCGCGACCCGGCGTCTGGTCCGGAGCTGAGGGCACTCCTGCTCCATCTGGTCGAAGCGGGCGGAGCCCTTGCGCGTGAGGATTCGGGGCTCGACCGGCTCGACCAGGCGCAGCGGCATCGCCTGAAGAAGCTCGGCGTGCGGATCGGATCGCTCGACCTGTTCCTGCCCAATGCCTTGCGTCCCGGCGCCATGCAGGCCTGGCACCGCCTTGCCCGCATCTGGGGAAGGCCTGCTCCCCTGCCGCCCGAAACCATGCAGCCGGTGGTCCACACCAAGATCGCGCCTGCCGGTTACCGCCGCCTCGGCAACGAGGCCCTGCGCGTCGATCTTGCAGAAAAGCTGCTCCACCATGCCCACGCCACGCGGATGGGCACCAAGGCGCGGCGCGTGTTTCTCGATCCGGCGATTGCGCGGTCGATGAATCTTTCGACCGCCGCCTATGCCGCACTGCTGCGTGCCGGGGGCTTTCGCGTGCACATGGGCCGTGTCCTCCCCGAGAAAGCCTTCGGCCCGCCGCAGCCGCCGCTGTGGGATTGGCGACCGAACCGCAATGCCTCGCAAGTCGATGCACCGATGCCGCCCCGTCCCGCCAGCGGCGCCTTTGCCGCACTGGCCGAACTGGTGGCGCGATAGAACAGGGAGAAACGCTGCTTGCGGATCGACAAGTTCCTCTGGTTCACCCGTTTCACAGGCAGCCGGAGCCTGGCGCAAGGCTGGGTCGAGGATGGCCATATCCGCCTCAACGGTCGCCGGATCGAACGCTGCAGTGCCGATGTCAGGCTGGGTGACGTGCTGGTCCTGCCGATGCGCACGAGGGTCATGGTGGTCGAGGTTCTGGCCCTTCCTGACCGCCGCGGACCTGCCCCTGAGGCACAGGCGTGTTATCGGGTGCTTGACGGGCCGGGTGCAACGCCTCTAGCACGGCCTCAAACAGATACCTGAGGGATCAATTCGCCATGACCTATGTCGTCACCGACGCCTGTATCCGCTGCAAGTTCATGGACTGCGTCGAAGTCTGCCCCGTGGATTGCTTCTACGAAGGCGAGAACATGCTGGTGATCAACCCCAGCGAATGCATCGACTGCGGCGTGTGCGAACCGGAATGCCCGGCCGAGGCGATTCTGCCCGATACCGAATCCGGGCTCGAGCAGTGGCTCGAACTCAATGCCAAGTTCTCGGCTGAATGGCCGAACATCACCGCCAAGAAGGATGCTCCGGCCGATGCTGACGAGCACAAGGGCGAAGATGGCAAGTTCGACAAGTACTTCTCGGCAGAGCCCGGCGAAGGCGACTGATTCCAGCAGCTTGGGGGCGTTTGCCAGACGAACGCTCCCGCTGCTCTTGTTGCCTGACCCACAACTGAGAGCGTCCTGACACGCCCTGTTGCTTCCACATCGGAGGCAGCAAACGATTTCTGCTGCGCTGCGGTGCGTTCAGGGGTGGTAATTTTATTGCCGAAGTGTTATATGGGCCGCCAAGCGCCGGTGGGTTCATGCCTGTCCGGCGTCTTTTCACCACGAAAACGGCAGGACGAAAAAAGCAATCGGATCGCAAGCCTTGCATGACCGTCGATCCGGCGGGCTCATGCCCTTTTCCCCCAAAAGGCTTCGCACTGTCCATTGCCGGTCCTGCCCGCGTCGAAAGGATTACCAATGGCAGGTAAGGCTCTCGCCTTCGATGTTGGGGACTACGTCGTTTATCCGAAGCATGGTGTCGGCCGGGTGGTCGAACTTCAGGATGAAGAAATTGCTGGCATGAAGCTGCAGCTCTATGTGCTGCGCTTCGAAAAGGAACGCATGACGCTGCGCGTTCCGGTAAACAAGGTCGAAGCGATCGGCATGCGCAAGCTGTCTTCGGACAAGACACTGCGCGAAGCGCTCGATACCCTCAAGGGCAAGCCCAAGGTCAAGCGCACGATGTGGTCGCGCCGCGCCCAGGAATACGAAGCGAAAATCAACTCCGGTGACCTCGTGTCGATCGCAGAAGTGACGCGCGACCTGTTCCGTGCCGACGATCAGCCCGAGCAGTCCTATTCGGAACGTCAGATCTTCGAAGCCGCCTCCTCGCGCCTTGCGCGCGAACTCGCGGCGATGGAAAAGACGGACGAGCCTGCCGCGCTCAAGAAGATCCTCGAGATCCTCAACGAACACGCGCCCAAGTACTACGAAACGGCCTGATCCGTTTCCGCTGCACTGGCGTTCTCAAAAAGGCCTCCGGGAAACCGGGGGCCTTTTTCGTTGTAATGGAGCTATCGGCTCTGGCTTTTCACTTCGTCCTGAAGGACCATCTTGTCATTCGAAGCTGCTCTCCAGCATGACATGAGGATGCCTCTGTGAAACCTGTCGCACTAATCTGCATCCCTGCCCTTCTGATGGCTGCTGCTCCCGCGCAGGGGAAAGCTTCGGCCATCACTTATGACTGTGATACCCCAAGCGACCACTTCTCGGAACTGTTGCTACCTGTGCCTGATGGAGCGGTCACCCTCACAGGCAAGGTGCAAGTTCGCAAGCTCGCGCAATTCAAGCAGTTCGCGCCCATGGTGCGGATCGGATTCGTGCAAAGTGCCGGAAACCCCGGTGAAGCACCGTCAGACACTGACGGAATCAAGATAGTCGCGATGCCGGCAAAGCTTGTCGACAAATCTATCAAGGACCCTGGGGTACTAATTCAGCTTTTGCAGTGGGACGAGTATGTCAGCGGCAAGGAAATGGAAAGCAAGCCGATCAGCGTGCTGCCCGTCGGCGAGGCGCTTCCGTTCTCCATGCGGCTGACAGCTACGTCGATCTCGATCAGCTTTGCGGGAAGCGATAAGTCCTTCGCAACAGCGATCAATGCGCCGGTCGTCCGGGTCGTGTGTTCGACCGGGGAATTCCTCATCACCGACCTTTTGATCTCACCGACTGGTTGATCCGGTCGAATCTGCGCCTTCATTTCGAACGACAAACGCCCTGCCCCGCTCCACGAACGACTTGGCCCTGATCGTATCACCGTGTTATATCGGCAATACAGTTAGGAGTGACTTCGTGATGCTCAAGAATCTCGTTCGCGCGCTTGCAGGCGTTGCAGTCATGGGTCTCGCCACCGCGCTTGCCGGGTGTGACGGGGCGAACGTTTCGTTCAACGGCAAGAAGGGCGTGCCCTTGGCCGAACTCGACATGAACGGCCCTGCCCCCACCACCATTGCGCTGCTCGGTCCCGACAACGTCCGCGTGACGCGTGGCGACAAGCTGGCGATCACTGTCGATGGCGAAGGGGCTGACAAGCTGCGCTTCGCGCTTTCCGAAGGCCAGCTCGGCATTACCCGCGACGACTGGAAGCTTGGGCAATCGACCCAGGCCGCCACGGTCAACGTAACCCTGCCGATGCTGAGCGAGGTCATGCTTGCCGGTTCCGGCAACCTCACCACAGATCAGATGGGCGGCAACGATGCCAAGATCACGGTTGCCGGATCCGGCGTGGTCGATGCGCGTGCGATCGATGCGCAGAAGCTGGGGATCGACGTGGTCGGTTCGGGCAAGCTGAAGGCCGCTGGCAAGGCCAGGGAACTGAAAATGACCATCGCCGGCAGCGGAGATGCGGAAATGGACGGTCTCAACGTCGACGAGGTCAAGGTCGATGTTGCCGGATCGGGCAATGCACGCTTCGCCTCCAACGGCCACGTCAATGCCAACATCATGGGCTCGGGCGAAGTGCGCGTGTTCGGCCGCGCCACCTGCAAGGTCAGCGCAATGGGCTCGGGCAAGCTGGTCTGCGAGAATGGCGTGACGCCGGAAAGCGATAAGGGCAACGCCAGCGAAGAAGCCGAAGAGCAATAAGACCGCGACCGCATTCGCCCCAACCGATCCGACTAACGTAGAGCTTGCCATGGTGCCCACGCGATGTGATTTTCCCATCGAGGGAGACTTCCATGCGCCTGCTTGCCGTAAGCCTGCCGATTGCCAGCATCCTGCTTTCGGGCTGCGTTGCGAAAAGCGCTTTCGACCTCGCCACGATGCCCGTCCGCGCCGGAGCTCGCGCCGTCAACACGACGGCCGATGTCTACGATCGCGTGACGGTGAGCGATTCCGAGCGTGACCAGAAGCGCGGACGCGAAATGCGCCAACGCGAGGAGCGCTACGGCAAGCTATCGCGCGAATATGACAAGGCGCGGCGTGACTGCAGCCGTGGCGATGACGATGCCTGTGACGATGCGCGCAGCATCTATGCCGAAATGGACGCGATGCGCGCCGGCGTGCCGTACGAGGCGCGAAACTGATCAGGCAGCAGCGCGACGAAGCCTGTCGTTGATCGCCACGCCAATGCCGTGGTCCGGAATCGGCGCCACGGCGATCCGCGGCTCTGCAGCGGCAGCGCCAAAGTGCAGGCAGGCATAGAGCCGCGCCGCCGCCTCGGCGAGATCGCCTGATGCCGAAAGCGTGACGTCACCTGCCACGGTGCCGAAACCGATCAGGAATTCTCCCGCCTCAGCCTGCACGGCATCGAGCCGGACGGGTTTGCCCGGCGCATAATGGCTTGCCAACTGCCCCGGTGCTTCGATTTTAGCTGACGTCATGGCGGCACTCTTGCCACCCAGAACGCCCGCAATCTGCGCTTCGGTAATTGGTCCGGGGCGTAGCACGCTCCATGTGCCATCGGCGCGCAGGCCGACGATGGTGGACTCGATCCCTTGCTGCGTCTCGCCCCCATCAAGGATCAGGTCGACCTTGTCGCCGAGCGAATCCGCGACATGGGCCGCGCTGGTCGGACTGACCCCGCCCGACCGATTTGCGGATGGCGCTGCGAGCGGTAATCCACAGGTTTTCAACAGGGCCTGCATCACCGGGTGGGCGGGGCAGCGCAGCGCGACAGTGGGCAGGCCCGCGCTCACGGCCGGGGCCAGATCAGCGCCCTCGCGCAAGGGCAACACCATTGTCAGTGCGCCCGGCCAGAACGCCGCAGCGAGTGCCCTCGCCCGGTCATCGAACACGGCCAGAGCCTCGGCCGCCGTAGCGTCAGGCACGTGCACGATCAGGGGGTTGAAATCGGGCCGTCCCTTGGCGCGATAGATACCCGCAACGGCGGCATCGTCGTCCGCCCGCGCGGCCAGGCCATAGACCGTCTCGGTCGGCACAGCGACGGTTCCGCCCCGCACGATTACCCGCGCGGCTTCATCCAGTCCCCGATCGTCGGGCAGGTGCACCTTGGAAGGCTTTGTCGGCTCCATCAGGGTCGCTATAGGGAGAGGCAAGCCCCGCGCCAAGCGCACAAGCCCTGTGCCGGGAACTGCGCGAGACAGGAGAGGACGATGACTTTCACCCCGCCCACTGCCGACCAGCTTCTCGCCATCCGCGTGAGCGCCGGAATCGACGAGCTGGCACAGAGCGAACGCTTTGCCGCCGCCACGCCCGACCTGGTCGAAGCGATCGTCGAAGGCATCGGCGCATTTGCCGCGGGAGAATGGGCACCCCTGCACCGCGCTGGTGACCAGATCGGGGCGAAGTGGAAGGATGGCGAAGTGACGCTGCCGCCGGGCTACGTCGATGCTTACAAGGCTTTCGTCGAGCAGGGCTGGAACTCCATAGCCGGATCGACCGATTTCGGCGGCCAGGGCCTTCCTTTCACCCTCGCGACAGCCACGCTTGAAACGCTGGGCGCAGCCAACATGGGCTTCACCCTGCTCCCGATGCTGACCGTCGGGGCAATCGAGGCGCTGGAGCATCACGGCAATCCGGAACAGAAGGCCGTCTATCTGCCCAAGCTGATCTCGGGCGAATGGTCGGGCACGATGAACCTGACCGAGCCGCAGGCCGGGTCCGACGTCGGTGCGTTGCGCACCACCGCCACCCCGGTCACTGAAGGTCCGCACGCGGGCAAGTACCTGATCAAGGGCACCAAGATCTACATCACCTTCGGCGAGCATGACGCAGCTGAAAACGTGGTCCACCTCGTCCTCGCGCGCACGCCCGGCGCGCCCGAAGGCTCGCGCGGTATCTCGCTGTTCATCGTGCCGAAGTTTCACGTGGAACAGGACGGGTCGATCGGCGCGCGCAATGACGTGCGCTGCGTCTCTATCGAGCACAAGCTCGGCATCCACGCCTCGCCCACTTGCGTGATGTCCTATGGCGACAATGACGAATGCGTCGGCGAAATGGTCGGGCACGAGAACGGTGGCCTGCGCGCAATGTTCACGATGATGAACTCTGCCCGCATCAATGTCGGCAGCCAGGGCGTGCAGATTGCCGAGCGCGCTTTGCAGCAGGCACTTGGCTATGCGCGTGATCGCGTGCAGTCCGCGCGCGCCGGTTCGCCGGACAAGTCTCCCGTCGCGATCATCGAACACCCCGACGTCCGCCGCATGCTGATGCGCATGCGCGCGTTGACCGAGGGCAGCCGCGCATTGCTTTATTACACGGCAGGTCAGGTCGATCGCGGCGCGCTCGGCAACGAGGCGGCGCAGAAGCGTGCCGAACTGCTCGTGCCGATGCTGAAGGCCTGGGGGACCGACATCGGCTGCGAAGTCGCCAGCCTCGGCATCCAGGTCCACGGCGGCATGGGCTTCATCGAGGAGACTGGTGCCGCCCAGCATCTGCGCGATTCGCGCATCGCGCCGATCTACGAAGGCACCAATGGCATCCAGGCCGCTGACCTCGTGACCCGCAAGCTGGGTTATGACAACGGTGGTGTGCTGCAGGCGTTGATGGCCGAGATCGCATCAGAGATGGAGGACGTCCCCGAAGTCGCTGCCCTCGCCAAGGATGCTGCCGCCATCGGCCAGTGGATGAGCACGACTGCCAGCCTCGACGACAAGCTCGCAGGCTCCGTGCCGTTCACGACCATGTGTGCGGTCGCCGTTGCCGGTTGGCAGCTTGCCCGTCAGTCGCGCGCTTCGGATCTGCACAGCAAGATCGCGGTGACCAAGTTCTTCAACCGCGTGATCGTGCCCGAAGCGCGCGGGCTCGGCTCCTCGGCCATGGCTGGTGCCGCGCTGCTCTATGATCTCGACAGCGAGGCGCTCGCCGGATAACCCCCGGCCCCATGGCCGACGATATCCTGCTTGCCCGCATTGCCGACGCGCTCGAGCGTCTGGCGCCGCCACGTGTCGAAAGCGCGGACTGGTTCGCCTTCCCCGCCTATGTCTGGGATGGCAAGTCGGCGCGCGGGATCGACCCGCTGGAGGCGCCCGCGCTTGACCTGATGCAGGGGATCGACAAGCAGAAGACCGCCGTGGTCGAGAACGTTGCGCGCTTGTCGCGCGGCGCGGCCGCGCACGACATGCTGCTGTGGGGCGCGCGCGGCATGGGCAAGTCTGCCCTGCTCCGCGCGGCAACGCTGGCAGCGCAGCAGGCCCTGCCCGGCTCGATCGCGCTGGTGCAGGCGAGCCCTGACGCAGGCCTTGCCGACTTGTTCAGCGTGCTGCGCAAGGTCGATCGCCGCTTCCTCGTCTTCTTAGACGATCTGGGCTTCGATGCGTCGGACAGCGATGGCGCGCGCAAGCTGCGCTCATGGCTGGAGGGCGGCGTCGAGGCGCGACCGGCCAATGTGCGTCTTGCCGTTACCTCCAACCGGCGCGCCATCGTCGAACGGCACCTGTCTGAACAGGATGATCCCATCAACCCGCGCGACGTGGTGGACGATCGCCTCGCCCTTGCAGACCGCTTCGGCCTCAGCCTCGGCTTCCACAACTGCACGCAGGACGATTACCTCGCGATCATCGCCGGATACGCTGCGCATTTCGGCCTGACATACGACGAGGGCGACGCGCTGGAGTGGTCCAAGCGACGCGGCGGGCGGTCAGGGCGTGTGGCGTGGCAGTATGTCAACGAACTGGCCGGGCGGGCTGGTCGCAGCCTCTGAAGACACTTCGTCATTCCCGCGAAGGCGGGAATCCAGATAGCATGGCGCCACAATGGATTCCTGCCTGCGCGGGAACGGCGATCTCTGAAATTACTGCTGCGGCTTCATCAGATCCGAATCCGCATTGGGCTTCATGATGAACTTGCCTGTGCCTTTGGGCTGTGGCGGAGCCGTGCGCGTCGGGAGCGGGGTGATCACGGCAGCGGGCTTTGCGCCCGGAGCCGTCACGCGCCAGATCACGCCGCCGGTATCATCGCTGACCAGCAATGCGCCGTCCTTGGCAAAAGCGACCCAGGTCGGACGGCCATGCGCGGTGCTTTCATCGGCAAGGAACCCGGTGAGAACCGGAACCGGCGGATTGGGCAGGACGTTGCCCATCGCGTCAAACTTCACGAAGACCACATCATAGCCCGAGAGCGGGCGGCGGTTCCACGAACCGTGCCGCGCAATGAAGGCGCCCTGCTGGAACTTGTCACCCATCAGGTTGCCACCCTTGGCAAAGGCAAGGCCCAGCGGTGCGGTATGGGCGCCGAGACCGTATTCCGGCTTGCGCACGTAATCGAGCAGGTATTCCGGCATCGGCGCGGTCACGCGCTGGTCGATGTTCCTCTTCCAGTAAACCCACGGCCAGCCATAGTTTGCGCCGAACGGTACGCTGGTCAGGTAATCGGGCACGAGGTCAGAGCCGAGCATGTCGCGCTCGTTGACCACGGTCCACAGTTCCTCGCTGTAGGGGTTGAAGTCGAGGCCATTCGGATTGCGCAAGCCGCCAGCGAACTCGAACGACTTCTTCTTGGCGAAATCGTACTGATGGATCGAAGCGCGGCGATACTCGGCGTCGATGCCGTTTTCCGCGATGTTCGAGGAAGAGCCGACCGTCACGTAAAGCTTCGAGCCATCGGGTGACAGCAGCAGGTTGCGTGCCCAGTGGTTGCCGCCGCCCGGCAGGTCGATCAGCTTTTCCGGCTTTCCGGCAAGCGTGGTCTGGCCCAGTTCATAGGGGAACGAGAGCACCGCGTTGTGGTTAGCCACCAGCAGGCGGCCTTCACGGAACGCCATGCCGAAGGGCGAATTGAGCGCCGGGTTCTCCATCACGAAGCGCTGCTCGGCCTTGCCGTCACCATCGCCATCGCGCAGCAGCACAATCTTGTTCGGCGAAGGGCCACCCGCGCCGACCTTTTCGAACAGGTAGTTCATCACAGCGCCGGTAATGCCTTCCACCTTGCGCGGCGGGGAGTTGGTCTCAGCCACCAGCACATCGCCGTTCGGCAGGGTCACCACGGTCCGCGGATGATCGAGCTTGTCGGCAAAGCGCGTGACCTGCAGGCCCTGCGCGGCCACCGGCGCTTCTCCGTCCTTCCATCCGATCGGATCTGCGGTCTTGATCGTCGGGATCATCTGGCTGTCGGGCATGGCCAGCTTGGGCTTGGGGCCTGACGTCTCGTTGAGCGTATATTCTGCGGACGAGCCGCGGATCGACCAGGCGATCCAGGCTCCGAGGATGACGACGATCACGAGCAGCGCGATCAGGATCTTCTTGATGACTTTCATGTGCCTGAATCTAGGCTCCCCTGCCTCTCAGGGCAATGGCGGACCGCATGAAGTTGCGCGGCGCGACTTTTGGGCAAGGTTGCGCTAGGACGCAGGCCATGTTCACATTCGCTCCTACCGACGGCCAGCCAAAGGCCGAACTCCACGCCGACCTCCTTGCCGCCGCCACGGCACTGACCGATGGTGAGCCCGATGGCGTCGCCAACATGGCCAACCTTGCCGCGCTGATCTGGGAGTACCTGCCCGATCTCAACTGGGCGGGGTTCTACCGCATGATCGACGGCGAACTCGTCCTGGGGCCATTCGTCGGCAAGCCCGCCTGCATCCGCATTGCGCTCGGCTCCGGTGTATGCGGAACCGCAGCGGCCACGGCGACGACCCAGTTGGTCCCCGATGTCCACGCCTTCCCCGGCCACATCGCCTGTGATGCGGCAAGCCGTTCCGAACTCGTCGTGCCGGTGATTCGCGATGGCGCGGTGATCGCCGTGATCGATCTCGACAGCCCTTCCCCGGCAAGGTTCGACGAGGACGACGCGCGCGGAATCGAGTCACTCGCGCTGGCGATTGCCTCGCGCATCTGATTCCTGCCCCGATTCGGGACAGGCGGGACTCTGCCGCGCCTGAAACCTTGGTTTTGTACGGGTCATGATGGTAAGTTTGCGGTTAACGAACCTTATCTGGGGCAAACCGCATGCTTCGTCGTCTTACACTCGCAGCGCTGGCGCTCGGAGCCGCGTCGTCTCCGGCAATGGCGGGGGATCATCACCACAGTGGTCAGGCCGGCGGTAGCTGGCAGGGTGGATACCAGGGTGGATCCTATGGAGGCGGCTATTACGGTAGCGCTGCGGGGCCGATCTACTACCCGCCGATGATCGGCGCGCCCTACCCCACGGTCGTGATGACGCAGCCGCTCGTCGATACCCCGTCGACCCCACAACAAGGCTACTATCCGCAACCCGATCCGCGCTGGGCCGAAATGAACGAGCGCTGCGCCAAGGTCTATGGCGACAAGGGCGTCGGCGGAGCGCTGCTGGGCGGTGTGCTGGGCGGCGTGGCGGGCAATCGCATCGCTGGCAAGGGTAACCGCGTTCTTGGTACCGCGGTCGGTGCAGTCGCTGGAGCCGTTGCGGGCAATGTGATCGACAAGGCCGAGGACAAGGGCCTGCGCCGCGAATGCGACGATTACTTCGCCTCGCTCCCGCCGCAGGGATACCCGGGTGCCGCCTACCCCGGCTACTACCCCGGCTACGCGCCTTATGGCTACGTGATGGTCCCGGTCATGCTTCCACCGCAGAAGCCCTGCGTCGAAACGACTGTCGTCACCGAAACCTGGGTCGAGGCCAAGCGCAGCCGCGTGATCCCCCCGCGCCCGAAGATCATCAAGGAAAAGCGGGTCAAGGAAAAGCGCGTTTACACGGGCTGAACCGGCCAATTCCTGAAGTCTGAAGCGAAACGGCCCGCCCTCCGGTCTGGAGAGCGGGCCGTTTCAGTATCCAACAGCGTCATTCCCACGCATGTGGGAATGCAGCGAAGGCTGAACGTTCAGAGCTTGCGCCCGATCAGCTCCTTCATGATCTCGTTGGTGCCGCCGAAGATGCGCGTCACGCGCGCACCGCGCCATGCACGGGCGATCGCATACTCGTTCATGTAGCCAGCGCCGCCGTGGAGCTGGAGGCACTTGTCCATCACTTCCCACTGCAGTTCGGTGTGCCACAGCTTTGCAGCTGCACCTTCCTCGGCAGTCAGTTCACGCTTGAGGTGACGAGTAAGCGCCCAATCAAGGTGCGCCCAGCCCACCTGCAGCTTGGTCTTGAGATCGGCCAGCGTGAAGCGGGTGTTCTGGAAGTCGAGGATCGGCTTGCCGAAGGCCTTGCGCTCGCGCGTGAATTCCACGGTATCGTCGAACGCCTTCTGCGCCGAAGCCTGGGCGCTGACAGCAATCGACAGGCGCTCCTGCGGCAGTTCGCTCATCAGGTAGATGAAGCCCTTGCCCTCTTCGCCGAGGCAATTGGTGATCGGCACGCGCACGTCCTCGAAGAACAGCTCCGATGTATCCGCCTCGTCCTGCCCGATCTTGTCGAGATTGCGGCCGCGCTTGAAACCTTCGCGATCGGCCTCGACCAGCACGATCGAGACGCCCTTCCATGCCGGCTGCACGTCGGTGTCGGTCTTGCAGCACACCAGTATCAGGTCAGCGTTCTGGCCATTGGTGATGTAGGTCTTGGACCCGTTGATCACGTAATGGTTGCCGTCCTTCTTGGCGGTGGTCTTCATGCCCTGAAGGTCGGAACCGGTGCCGGGTTCAGTCATGGCGATGGCGGTGATCACCTCACCCGAGACCATCTTGGGCAGCCACTTCTTCTTCTGCTCTTCCGAGCCGTAGGAGACGATATAATTGACCACGATGTCCGATTGCAGCGAGAAGCCGGTGGTTACGCGGCCGTAATAGGCGCTCTCTTCATCGACGATCGCATTGTATCCGAAGTCGAGGCCAAGACCGCCGTACTCCTCGGGCACAGTCGGGCAGAGCATGCCGACGGCGCCGGCCTTGGGCCAGACGGACTTGGGCACGATGCCCGCCTCACCCCATTCCGCTGCGTGAGGCGCGATTTCGTCCTGCAGGAAACGCCGCACGCTGTGACGGAAGGCTTCGTGGTCTTCATTGTAGGCAGTGCGCGGGATCAGGTCGAGCGACATGGCCAATCTCTCCGGTCATGAACTGTTATCGCACCAATCTATGCGCACAGCCCTAGTCCGGTCAACGAATATTTAATCGACCAATTAATGCACGTTGGTGCAGGACAACTGACGTCGTGACGTCAAGGATGTCCCCTTCTTGCCAGCGACTTAGAAGTCGCCCCCGGTCAATCGCCCGCAGATCAGGTCCAGCTGGTCGAGATTCTTGTAGCGAATCGTCACGGCACCGGTCGTCGGATCGGAGTCGGGTTGGATCGAGACCTTGAGCCCGAGGAAATCCTCAAGATGCTGCTCGATCGCGGCGAGATCCGCAGCACCCACGGAGTCCTTGCCGGCACGCGCCTGCCGCCGCTGGCCTTCGGGCCGCGTCGCCTTGCGCGCCAGTTTCTCGGTATCGCGCACCGAAAGGTCCTTGGCGATCACTTCGCGTGCCAGGGAAACCGGATCGGGCGCATTGATCAGCGCGCGCGCATGGCCCATCGACAGTTCGCTGCGCACGACCATGTCGAGAACGTCATCGGGCAGGCCAAGCAGGCGCATCATGTTCGCCACGTGGCTGCGCGACTTGTCGACGAACTTGGCGATGTCGTTCTGCGTCAGCCCCTCGCTATCGGCCAGGCGCTGATAGGCACGCGCCTCTTCCACGGGGTTCAGGTCTTCGCGCTGAAGGTTCTCGATCAGTGCAAGCGCGGCCACATCGCGATCATCGAGCTTGCGCACGATGGCCGGGATCTCGTGCACTTGCGCCTTCTGCGCCGCACGCCAGCGCCGCTCACCCGCGACGAGCTGATAGCGTCCGCCAGCGATCGGCCGCACGACGACGGGCTGGATCACGCCGCGTGCGGCGATCGACTGTGCCAGTTCCTCGAGAGCGTCCTCGTCGAAGTGGCGGCGCGGCTGATCGGGATGCGGCTCGATCGACGCGACCATGAGCAGCGCCAGGCCGCCATCGCGCGATGCAGCACCTTCCTCGCCCGAGACAGAAATGCGCGCAATCGGCTCCTCGCGGCGTACTTCGCCCATGAGCGCACCAAGTCCGCGACCCAATCCGGTCCTGCGTGCCGGTGCCTTGACTGCTTCGTCGCCACTCATGCCGCAATCCTCCGTTCGGGCAGCCGGCCGATCAGTTCGCGGGCCAGCTTCATGTAGGCCTGCGATCCGGGGCAGGCATGGTCATAGATCAGCGCGGGGAGCCCATGGCTCGGCGCTTCGGACAGGCGCACGTTGCGCGGGATCACGCTTTCGAACACCAGGTCGCGCAGGCACGAACGCACGTCATCGGCCACTTGGTCGGTCAACCGGTTGCGCCGGTCATACATGGTCAGGACGATGCCGAGGATGCCGAGGTCAGGATTGAAGCGCTCCTGCACCCGCTCGACCGTTTGCAACAATTGGCTCAACCCTTCGAGCGCAAAGAACTCGCACTGCAACGGAACAAGGATCGAATCCGCCGCAGTCAGAGCGTTGAGCGTCAGCAGACCGAGCGATGGCGGGCAGTCGATCAGGCAGATGTCGTGCCCGGTGTCAGCGGTCAGCACCTTGCGCAAACGGTGCGTGCGGTCCTCCACACTCACCAGTTCAACCTCGGCGCCTGAAAGGTCGACCGTGGCAGGAACGATGTCGAGCCCGGGAATGCGCGTCGGCATCAGACAATCGGCGACCGAAGCCTGATCGATCAGCAGGTCATAGGAAGACCGCTCGCGCTCGCCCGATGAAATGCCGATGCCCGTCGAGCAGTTGCCCTGCGGATCGAGATCAATCAGCAGCGATTTCCATCCGGTCGCGGCCAGCGCCGTGGCGATGTTGATCGCGGTGGTGGTCTTGCCCACTCCGCCCTTCTGGTTTGCAACGGCGACGGTGATCATGTGCGCTTGCCTTTGGCTTTCGTCGTTCGCGGTGCACTCCCGCCGAGCAGTCGCCCGACGATGATCCCGGCATTCTCATCGGTCAGCGATTGTTCCACGTGGAACAGGTGATTCCATGAGTCGGGGAGCACCTGCAATTCATGCGGTGCCCCTGCCCCTTTCGGCAACAGCCAGACCGTGTCGGGTGTGGAAAAGCGGGCGGAAAGCGTAACCAGTTTGTCCAGCGGTGCAAAAGCGCGTGCCGAGATCACGGCGTGCGGACCGCTGGGAAGATCCTCGACGCGGGAGAGAACGACGCTCACCCGATCCAGGCCAAGCGCATCGGCTGCGCGCTGCAACCACTCGGTGCGCAATCTGCGCGAATCGACCAACGTGACGGGGCGCTCGGGCTGAAGCGCCGCAATCACCAGACCAGGAAATCCGGCGCCCGTCCCAAGGTCAAGCCATTCGCCCTCGGGAAGTGTTTCACGTGAAACATGAAGCAGCTGCGCCGAGTCTACGATGTGGCGCACCCACACATGCGCCAGCGTCCCGCGAGCCACAAGGTTCTGCCGCTCGTTCTCTTCCAGCAGCAGAGCGACGAGGTTCGACAGACGATCCATCCGGGCGTCATCGACCTGCAGAACGCTGCGGAGCCAGTCCTGGGCTTCGGCTTCAGTGACGAGCAGATTCACGCAGCCAACCTCCGCCGCGCATGGACCAGCAGGCTGGCAAGAGCCGCGGGCGTGATGCCCGCGATCCGTCCGGCTGCAGCGAGCGTATCAGGCTGCGCCTTCTCCAGCCTCTCGACCATCTCGCGCGACAGGCCCGGCACGGCGCCGAAGGGAAATCCTGCGCCAAGAGGCACGCTATCAGAGGCACGCAGATCACGCAGTTCGGCATCCTGCCGCGCGAGATAAGGCGCGTAAGCCGCGTCTTCCTCGACCTCTTCGGCCAGCAGCGGATCGACGCGCTCGTCCCCAATCCACGGCTGCAGCGTGTCCAAGGTGACCTCGGGAAAGCGCAGCCACTCCTTGAGCGTCCGCCGCGATCCATCGGCGCGAACGGGCATTCCCGCACGGTTCAGTTCGGTGGGCGTCGCATCCTGTGTGAGCAAGTCTCCAAGCCTGTCGCGCTGGGCAAGCCGCTCCTCGAACCACTGCCGCCGCTCCTCGCCGATGCAGCCCACCGCCAGCCCGACCGGCGTCAAGCGCGTTGAAGCATTGTTCGCGCGCAGGCGCAGGCGGTATTCGGCGCGGGCGGTCAGCATGCGGTAAGGCTCACTCACCCCGTGCAGCGTAAGGTCGTCGATCATCACCGCCATGTAGGAATTGGCACGGTCCAGCTCGGGGGTTTCGCGGCCCAGTACGGCAGCGGCGGCGTGCATCCCCGCGACCAGCCCCTGCGCTGCGGCTTCCTCATACCCGGTCGTTCCATTGATCTGTCCGGCGCAGTAAAGCCCGGGAATGGCCTTGACCTCCAGCCCGCGATTGAGCGCGCGCGGATCGATGTGGTCGTACTCCACCGCATAGCCCGGCACGGTGATCTCGGCCTGCTCAAGCCCTTCCATCGAACGGATCATCGCTACCTGCACGTCAGTCGGCAACGATGTCGAGACACCATTGGGATAGACCGTGCTGTCGTCGAGACTTTCCGGCTCAAGGAATACCTGATGCCCGTCGCGGTCGCCGAAGCGATGGATCTTGTCCTCGATCGACGGGCAGTAGCGCGGGCCTTGCGCGCCGATCGCGCCGGTGAACAGTGGTGAACGATCGAGCCCACTGCGGATGATGTCGTGCGTTCGCCCGTTGGTGCGGGCAATGGCGCAGAACACTTGCGGCAGTGGACGCGCCTTGGTCAGCGGCGACATCGTCCAGGGATCGGCATCGCTCGGCTGCTCTGGCAAGCGCGCCCAGTCGATGGTCCGGCCATCGATGCGCGGCGGCGTCCCGGTCTTGAGTCGTGCCATCGGCAGGTTCGCCGCGCGCAGCTGCTGCGCCAGACGATGTGCCGAATCCTCGCCGATGCGTCCGCCATCCATGCGCTCCTCGCCCCGGAACAGCCGCCCGCCCAAGAACGTGCCGGTGCAGAGCACGACCGCCCTGCCCTCAAGCCGGGAGCCATCGGCGAGGTCGATCCCCGCGACTTGGCCATGCTCGATATGCAGCGCCGCCGCTTCTCCGCCGACTACGATGAGGTTCGGCTGCGCGGCAATCATGCGCTGGATCGCTGCCTTGAAACGCTTGCGATCCGCCTGCACACGTGGCCCTTGCACGGCGCTGCCCCTTGAGCGGTTGAGCATCCGGTAGTGAATTGCCCCAGCATCCGCAGCGCGCGCGATCAGTCCGTCGAAGGCATCGACCTCTCGAACCAGATGGCCCTTGCCCAAGCCGCCGATGGCCGGGTTGCAGCTCATCGCCCCGACCGTTGCCGGATCAAACGAAACCAGCGCCGTGCGCGCGCCCATCCGCGCCGCAACGGCAGCAGCCTCGACGCCGGCATGTCCGCCGCCGACCACGATGATATCGAACTGGTGCATGGCTTCGCGCGATACGCGAGTTGAGGATTCGCGTCAAAGTTTCAGATGGAGTGTTTCACGTGAAACAGCCGCTCACCCACTTCGTAAATCTCGCAAAGGGGTGAGCAGGAGGCAGGGCAATGTTCCACGTGAAACACCTACTTCCCGATGCAGAACCGCCCAAACAATGCATCCAGCATGTCCTCTGTGCTGGTGCGTCCAACCAGCGCGTCGAGCGCAATGCGCGCGAGCCGCAGATTCTCCGCCGCCAACAAAGGATCACATTCACGCTGCGCCTGATCAAGCGCAGCCGCGACCTGCCCGAGCCGCTCATGCTGCCGCTGATTGAGTGCGGCCTCTCCCGGTCCAGGCAAGGAATGACGGGCATGCGCGATCAAGGCCTCACGCAGTTGCGCCATCCCCTCGCCTGTCCGCGCCGAAAGCCGCAAGGCAGTCTCAGATTTGCGCGGAGCATCGGGATCATCCGTGCGCGCCGCTACCTCCCACAGCGCCCGTCCTTCTGGTCCCTCACCTTCAGGCCCCAGCCACAGGATGAGGTCTGCCTTCTCGGCCGCCGCTCGCGCCCGGGCAATGCCGATCCGTTCGATCTCGCCTGCACCTTCATCGCGAAGACCAGCGGTGTCGACGAAGGTGAATGGCACGCCATCGAGCGAGGCGGCGAAGGTCAGGACGTCACGTGTCGTTCCCGGCTCGGCGGCCGTGATCGCGGCCTCCTGCTGGACCAGCGCGTTGAACAGCGTCGACTTCCCCGCATTGGGCGGGCCTGCCAAGACGACGCGGAAGCCCTCCTTCAACGGCTCGGCGCGCGGGCGGACGAGCCAGGCATCAAGGTCGTGCGCCATTGCCGCGCAGTCCGCGGCAAATCCCGGCGGAAGCGCGTCCTGCCCTGCACCGACATCGTCCTCATCGGAAAAATCGAGAGCCGCTTCTAGCTTCGCCGAGATGCCCAACAAGGCATTTCGCCAGCGCTCCGTTTCACGTGAAAGCGCGCCTTCGGCCATGGCGAGCGCAGCGCGGCGTTGCAACTCGGTCTCGGCAGAAAGCAGGTCGGCCAAGCCCTCAGCCTCGGCCAGATCGATCCGTCCATTGGCAAAAGCGCGACGGGTGAACTCTCCCGGCTGCGCACGTCGCAATCCGGACAGCGTGGAAAGGGCTGCTTCCACGGCTGCAACAACCGCGCGCCCACCATGGAGATGGAGTTCGGCGCTGTCCTCCCCAGTCGCCGTGCCTGGGCCGGGAAGCCAGAGCACCATCGTCCGGTCGAGGTGCGTCAAGTCGCGCGGATCCGCCAGCGTCGCCAATGTCGCGCGGCGCGGCGTCGGTAGTTTGCCCGCAAGCGTCTTAAGAGCGGATCCTGCTTGCGGGCCGCTGATGCGGATAACGGCAATGCCCGCAGGGGCAGGGCCGGAGGAGAGGGCGAAGATCGTATCGGTCACGCGCCCCCTTAAACGATCACGGCCCTCCACGATCAAGAAAGAAGCGTCAGTCCTTCGATTTCTTCGAACCCGTACCGGTCATTGCGCCTAGCCCGCCTTGCTCCATGAAGTTCTGGAACAGCTTCAACCCGATCTCGCCCATCGGCGCGACCTGCTTGGCGAAGGTCTGCAACTGGTCGAGACTGCCTGCGCCCTGCATCGCCTTGGCAACGCTTTCGACATAGACCTCGTTTGCTTTCGACACATCGGGCAGGCCGAGAAAGCGGCGGGCTTCTTCGGGCGTGCAATCGACTTCGACGGTGACTTTCATGTGCGTCCCTTCCGGCATCCGCTTGGGCGTAAAGACTGTCATGCACGCTTGGCAAAGTCCATGGTCGGGGCCAACATGGATCCAGACCAACTCCATTGAATCGCAGGATGAACGACATGGGCGAGAAGATCACGTTTACAGCACTCGATGGTGAAGGCGATATTCCGGGTTATCTGGCAACGCCCGACGGCCCGATCCGCGCCGCGATCATCGTCATCCCCGAGATCTTCGGGGTGAACCCCGGCATCCGTCACAAGTGCGAGGCTTGGGCAGATCAGGGCTACATGGCGCTCGCGCCTGACATCTTCTGGCGCTTCGCTCCCGGCGTCGAGCTTGATCCCGATGTGCCCGAGCAACTGCAGGAAGCCTTCGGCTACTTCGGCCAGTACGATGCCGACAAGGGCGTCAAGGACATCGAAGCCGCGATCCGCTTTCTGCGCGGGTATGAAGGGATCGACAAGGTCGGCCTCGTCGGCTTCTGCCTCGGTGGTCGCATGGCCTACATGGCGGCGGCGCGGACCGATATCGATGCCTCGGTCGGCTACTACGGCGTGATGATCGATCAGATGCTGAACGAATCGCACGCCATCGCCAATCCGCTGATGCTGCACATTCCCACGGCCGACCACTTCGTCGGGCCCGAGGCGCAGAAGGCGATCCACGATGGCCTCGACCCGCACCCGAAAGTGACGCTCTACGATTACGAGGGCCTCGATCACGGCTTTGCCGCCGAGATGGGCGATCGCCGCAATGAGGAAGGCGCGCAGCTTGCCGACCGCCGCACGCGCGATTTCTTCGCGCAGCACCTCGGCTGAGCCTTCGGCGTTGCGCGGGATCAATGCCCGCGCAACGTCCCTGCCCTAACCACAATGAGAACAACGGGAGAAGCGCATGAAACTCGGCCTTGCAGCATGGCACCGGTACATGATCAGCGGCGACATCGCGCTGCTCGACGAACTCGTCGCCGATGACGCCGTGTTCCACTCCCCCGTCGTCCACACCCCGCAGGCGGGGCGCGAGAAAGTGCTGATGTACCTCACCGCCGCGGGCCAGGTCTTCGGCAACGGCACCTTCCGCTACGTGCGTGAGCTTGTTGACGGCCCCGAAGCCTGCCTCGAATTCGAGTGCGAGATGGACGACGTGCGCGTCAACGGCATCGACCTGATCCGCTTCGACCTCGAAGGGCGCATCGTCGATTTCAAGGTCATGGTCCGCCCCCTGAAGGCGATCAACAAGGTCTGGCAGCTGATGGCTGAGAGGCTGGAAAATACCTGAGCCAACTGCGAGACAAAGAAAAAGCCCGCAGTTTGCACCGCGGGCTTTTTGCAAGCTGTTGATCTCGAACCGAAATCAGCCGTCGTAATCAGCGCCCAGCGAGGTGTTGCGCACCGGTGCCGCGGCGGTGATGCGCAGCGCTTCGGCCGACTGCGACAGCGAGCCGATCTCATCGACTTCATCGTCATCGTCAGGCAGCACGCGCTGGAGCGACTGGATCACGTTTTCCTTGAGAACGGCAGGGCGCACAGTCTCTTCGGCGATCTCGCGCAGGGCGACGACCGGGTTCTTGTCACGGTCACGATCGACGGTGAGTTCGGCACCGCCCGAAATCGCGCGGGCGCGTTCGGCGGCCAGCAGGACCAGATCGAAACGGTTGGGAACCTTGTCGACGCAATCTTCGACGGTAACGCGCGCCATCAGGGCACTCCAATCACTTGAGAATTACGGAAAGGACGGCAGTTAGGCCGGGGGTGTGGAAAAGTCAAGGATTCGCGTAGGAGCCTGAAGCCCTACTCGTCGTCCCCACCGCCATAGGCCGCGCGCATGTCGTCGGGCGCAAGGTCGGAGAACCGGGTGATGCGCGCTTCGAAACGCAGGCGGACCTTGCCGGTAGAGCCGTGGCGTTGCTTGGCGACGATCAGTTCGGCAAGGCCATAGACCCTCTCCATCTCGGCCTGCCATGCGGCGTGGGCTTCCTGGATCTTCGAATCGTCGTTGCCTTGCGGCACCTTGGGTTCCTTGGCGGCGACGTAGTAGTCCTCGCGGAACACGAACCAGACCATGTCGGCGTCCTGCTCGATCGAGCCCGATTCGCGCAGGTCCGACAGCATCGGACGCTTGTCGTCGCGCTGTTCCACCGCACGCGATAGCTGCGAGAGCGCGATCACCGGGACCGACAATTCCTTGGCCAAAGTCTTGAGTCCGCGCGAAATTTCCGAGATTTCGTTGACGCGGTTGTCGCTGCGGCCCGATCCTTGCAGCAGCTGCAGGTAGTCGACGATGATCAGGCCGATGTCGTGGCGGCGCTTCAACCGGCGGGCGCGGGCGCGAAGGGAGCCGATCGTCAGCGCCGGGGTGTCGTCGATATAGAGTGGCAGTTCGGCAAGGCGCTGGCTGGCGAAAGACAACTGCTGGAAATCTTCGCGGCTGATGCGGCCCATGCGCAGCGATTCGGAGCTGATGCCCGATTGTTCGGCAAGGATACGCGTGGCGAGCTGGTCCGCGCTCATTTCCAGGCTGAAGAAGGCGACCCCTGCCCCGACCGAATCCTTGAGCGCAATGCCGTCCGACAGATCACGCCGCAGCCGGTCAGCGGCATTGAACGCGATGTTGGTGACGAGCGAGGTCTTGCCCATGCCGGGACGTCCGGCGAGAATGATAAGGTCGGAATCGTGAAGGCCACCGATCTTCTCGTTGACCGAGGTCAGGCCCGTGGTCTTGCCCGAAATGTGGCCGCCCGAGAGCAGCGCCTTCTCGATCATTTCGAGCGAGGCGCGCGTGGCTTGCGCAAAGCTCTGTGCTTCGCTGCCGGTCTGCGCGCCTTCGGCCACAGCGTAGAGCGCGGCTTCGGCCTTCTCCACCTGCTCCAGCGGGGCGACTGAGTCGCTGGTATCAAGCGCGCCCTCGACAAGGTTGCGACCAACCGAGATCAGCTCGCGCAGCAGCGCAAGGTCATAGACCTGCTCGGCCAGTTCGCGCGGGTTGAGCAGGCCCTGCCCGTCCGAGGTCAATCGCGCGAGGTAGGCAACGCCCCCCAGTTCCTTGAGCCCCTCGTCCGCTTCGAAATAGGGCTTGAGCGTGACCGGGGTGACCACCGCCTTGCGGTCGATCAGCGCCATGATCCGCTCGAAAACGCGGCCGTGCACGGCGGCAAAGAAGTGTTCGGGCTTGAGCGGGGTCTGCAGTTCTTCAAGGATGCGGTTGTCGATCAGCACTGCGCCCAGAAACGCCGCCTCGGCTTCGACGTTCGAGGGGAGTGCACGAATCTCTGACGGTTCGCGGGTGAGAATGGCTTCGCTGGCGGACATGGGCAGCATAGTGCCCGAACCGGCCCGATCCGGCAATGCATCGCCCCTGTGGATAGCGGGGAGCATCGGGTCAAAAGCCTTGCCCGAGCCCCACGCGTCTGCAACACAGGAAGCCTATATGGCCGACCCGCGCATCTCGCATATCGAGCTGGACGAAGCGACGATCATCTGGCGCAACGCCGATATCGAGCAGGAGCGGCGCATTGCGATCTTCGATCTGATCGAGGAAAACACCTTCAAGCCGCTGCGCGCGTTCGAAGCGGGGCACGTGGGGCCATACCGGCTCAAGCTTTCGGTCGACGATGGGCGGCTGGTGCTGGCGGTGGCCGACGATGGCGGCAACCCGCTGGAGACCGTGATTCTCGGCCTCGGTCGTTTCCGCCGTCCGATCCGCGAATATTTTGCCATCTGCGACAGCTACTATCAGGCCATCCGCAAGGCGACCGCGACCGAGATCGAGACGATCGACATGGCGCGGCGCGGCATCCACAACGATGCCGCCGATACCCTGCTCGAGCGCCTCGAAGGCAAGATCGAGACCGACTTCCCCACCGCCCGACGCCTCTTTACCCTGATCTGCGTGCTGCATATCAGGGGCTGAACCAGAACTCGGGGCCGCGCGAATCTCATCATGCCGAAGAAACGGAACACTGCCCGCCCGCACACGGGGCGCAGGCGCCTGCTGGCAGCCCTGCTGCTGGTGGTGCTCGTCGCTATCGGCATCGGCTGGTGGAAGGCGCGCACCTGGATGCCCGACCGGCGCGACTATCCCGTGCAGGGCGTCTGGCTGAGCGATGACATCGGCCCGGTCGACTGGCGCCTGCTGCGCGCCGCCGGAGCCGATTTTGCCTATCTCACCGCCAGCGAGGGCATCTCCACGCGCGATACCGCCTTCGCCGATGGCCTGATCGCCGCACGTGCGCGCGGCATGCAGGTGGGTGCGGTCCACGTCTATGATCTTTGCGCGTCCGCAGATGCGCAGGCGGCAAACTTCGTCACCATCGTCCCGCGCGACAAGGATCTGCTGCCGCCCGCGATCCGCTTCGACATCGATTCGCGCACCTGCCAGCAGGTCCCGGGCGAGGCGCAGATGCAGAGCGAGCTGACCACCTTCCTCAACCAGGTGGAAAAGCACGCCGAAAAGCCGGTGATCCTGATGGTGTCCCGCGCGCTCGAAAAGCAGTACCATCTCGCCGCCCGGATCGACCGCAACATCTGGGTCGAACAGGATTTCCTCGAGCCCGCCTATGCCGGCAGGCCCTGGGTGATGTGGACAGCGAGCGACCGTCTGCGGCTGGATGCAGCCAATGCGCCGCTGCACTGGGTAGTGGTGCAACAATGACCGACGTCCTGGCCGATGCCCGCGAAGACCTGATCGCCGCCGCTCGCCGCGCGATGGACACCGCCTATGCGCCCTATTCGGGCTTCCACGTCGGCGCGGCGCTGCTGTTCGATGATGGCGCGATCGTTACCGGCGCGAACTTCGAGAACGCCAGCTATGGCCTCTCGCTCTGCGCCGAAACCGTGGCCGCATCCATTGCCAGCCACGCCGGACGGCGCGGCGGATTGCTTGCTGTGGCGGTGCTCGGCGGGATGGGGGGCGCGGTCGAGGCTGCGATCAGCCCTTGCGGCCGCTGCCGTCAGGTGCTCAACGAACTGGCGGCATTGGGGGGCACCGATCCGCTGGTGATCTGCGTCGGAGCACAGGAAGTCGTGGAAATGCGCCTCTCGGTGCTCTTGCCCAACGCCTTCGGCCCCGCCAATCTCGCCTGAACGCATATTGGGAGCCTGACTTGGCCATTCTTTCCGACAAGTGGATCCGCGACAAGGCGCTGAACGAGGGCATGATCGAGCCTTTCGTCGAGAACCAGCGCCGCGATGGCTGCATCAGCTACGGCCTTTCGTCCTATGGCTATGACGCCCGCGTCGCGCGCGAATTCAAGATCTTCACCAACGTCGATTCCGCCGTGGTTGACCCCAAGAATTTCGACGGCGCGAGCCTGGTCGACCGCGAGACCGACGTCTGCGTGATCCCGCCCAATTCCTTCGCACTCGCCCGCACGGTCGAATACTTCCGGGTGCCGCGCGATGTGCTGGTGATCTGCCTCGGCAAGAGCACCTATGCCCGCTGCGGCATTATCGTGAACGTCACCCCGCTCGAGCCCGGCTGGGAAGGCCACGTCACGCTCGAATTCTCGAACACCACCCCCCTGCCCGCCAAGATCTATGCCAACGAAGGCGCGTGCCAGTTCCTGTTCCTCCAGGGCAACGAACCCTGCGAGGTAAGCTACGCGGATCGCGCGGGCAAATACATGGGTCAGCGCGGCGTGACGCTGCCGCGGCTGTAGCCACCCCGGCCCCCACCAACTCACCGTCACCCCGGCGCAGGCCGGGGCCCACAAGCTCTCGCCACAACCACGCCTGACAACCTTACGCGTGCCTTTCCGGCAACGTGTTAGCCAACCAGCGCCATGGGTCCCGGCCTGCGCCGGGACGACGGAGTGTGCGAGCACTTAACCCCCCGCTTAAATCCGGTTGCATTCGCCACCGAACTCGCCAAGCTTGCCGCACAACGAGAACAGGCGGAGAGGCTGATGGAGAAGTCGCAAAGGCCCTATGACATCGTCGTCTATGGGGCGACGGGGTTCACCGGGCGATTGGTCGCGGAATATCTGGCGCGGCATTATGGTCAGGAAGGCCCGCGCTGGGCCATGGCGGGGCGTTCGGGGGCAAAGCTTGCCGAAGTGCGGGCGCTGATTGACGCGCCCAAGAACACCCCGCTGATCGTGGCCGACGCCGCCGATCCCGCCAGTCTCGAAGCGATGGTCGAACAGGCCAGGGTCGTCATCACCACCGTTGGACCTTACCAGCTCTATGGCGAACCCCTGCTTGCCGCCTGCATCGCGGCGGGGACCGACTATGCCGACCTTTGCGGCGAGCCTGTCTGGATGCGCCAGATGATCGACAAGTATGGCGAGGACGCAAAGCGCACCGGCGCGCGCATCTGCTTCTCCAGCGGTTTCGATTCGATCCCGTTCGATCTGGGTGTGCTGATGCTGCAGGAGGAGGCCGTGGCGAAGTTCGGCCGCCCTGCCCCGCGCGTCAAAGGCCGGGTGCGCGGCATGAAGGGCACCGCCTCGGGCGGCACCGCGGCCAGCCTCAAGGCCACGCTCGCCGCGCTTGGCAAAGACCCCGCGCTGATCCCGCTGATGCAGAGCAGCTTCTGCCTCACCCCCGGCTTCGAAGGCCCCGCTCAACCTGCCGGTGACAAAGTCCAGCACGACGATGCGCTGGGATCATGGGAAACGCCGTTCATCATGGCGGCGATCAACACCAAGAACGTCCACCGCACCAACGCCCTGCTCGGCCATGTCTGGGGCACCGATTTCGTCTATGACGAGATGGTGCTCACCGGCCCCGGCGATCAGGGCAAGGCCATTGCCGAGCACATGGCGAAGACGCCGATCATCGGCCGCCCCGATGATCCCAAGCCCGGCGAAGGCCCATCGAAGGAGGAGCGCGATACCGGCTTCTATGACGTGCTGTTCGTCGGAGAAATGCCGGACGGCCAAACCATCCGCTATGGCGTGAAAGGCCGCTACGATCCGGGTTACGGCTCGACCAGCCGCATGATCGCCGAGACGGGCATTGCCCTGCTCTCAAGCAAGGCCTCCGGCATGATCGGCACCCCCGGCGCAATCCTCGGCGATGCCCTGGTCGATCGCCTGCGCGCCCACGCCGAAATCACCTTCGCTGCGGAGTAAGCACAGAAAACGACAAAGCCCGCCTGTCGCTTTGGAGGGGATCCGCGACAGGCGGGCTCGTTGCAGCATCAGCCCGATTGATTGGGGGTTCAGGCTGCTGCGGCGTAGGCTTCCGCTTCGGCGGCGATCAGGATATCGGCGAGCATCCAGTATGCCTCGTCCCAGGCCGCCAGGACTTCATCGGTGGCAACGTCAGCCCCCACTACGTCGCGAATCGCCGGCAGCAGGGCCGCGGCGACATAGGGATAATGCTCGGCCTTCACGCCCGTCTCGACATGGCGCTGCACCATTCGCGTCACGGCAGGGCCAAGGTTCTCGAGCTTGTCGATGTTCTTCGAGTAGGCAAGGATCGCTGCGGCCAGACGGCGCGGCTGCTCACCGCTTTCCTGCGCGGCGGCATCGAACATCGCCTTCACATCTTCGTTCTCAAACAAGCGCTTGTACATGGCGGTGGTGATTTCCACCCCGTGCTTCTCAATCACCGGAGCGGTGGCCTTGACGATGGTCTTTGCATGTTCGGAAGCGGTGCGCATCAGCGATCTCCAATCAGGTATTACAAATACCGGTATTTTGTCTGCTTGATTCTCGCAAGGGGAAAAACGATCTATCCGGGATGCAGTTGACCCAGCACACCGACTTCGGCCTGCGCCTGCTGATCGTGCTCGCGCGCAAGGATGGGCCGATCAGCCTGCCTGCGTTCTCGGCGCAGCAGGGTCTGAGCTACCATCATGTGGCAAAAGTCGCCCAAGCGCTGGTGCAGGCAGGATTTGCCATGTCGCAGCGCGGTCGCAGCGGCGGCATCGCGCTCGCTCTGCCAGCCCACCAGATCACCGTGGGAGACGTGGTGCGCAAGCTGGAGCGTGGCCTGCGCCTTGCCGATTGCGCCACTTGTGCGCTGCGCGAGGATTGCGCGCTGAGCAGCGTGCTGGCCGAAGCGCTCGAAGCCTTCCTTGCGGTGCTCGATCGCTACACGCTGGCCGATGTTTCACGCGAAGGCGTCGCCGCGTTCGCACCGTGGGCGGCGATCCCCCCAGCCCCCACCTGCGCCGTTACGGAGCCTTCCTGAGCGCTGCCACGCAGGCCGCGCGATCCACGTCCCGCCCGTCACCGCGCCGCGCATCGACATAGGTCGCGGTCGGCTTGCCGCCATTGGCAGGCGGGTAGAGATAGACGTCGAGAATGCAGGCGGTGCCGCTCCACTGCATCTTGCGCGCATCGTCCTCGATCACGTCGAGACGCGGCGTGCCGAAAGCTCGGCCCAGCTGCAGCGCGTCAGACCCGATCACGCCTTCCAGCCCCGGGATCATCTGCACTTGCGCCGTTGGCTTGCCCACCGGCGCAGGGCGCGGAACGGTAGTGCGCACCGGTGCTGCGGGCGCGGAACGAACGACGGAGGTCTTGCCGCCCGAAGGCGCCCCTCCCCCACCGCACGAAGCGAGCAGGAGGGCAAGAAGCAGAATGGCAGCAGCACGAAACGTCACCGCGCGGGGATGCCCCGCCCTTGCGGTATCGTCAACCGTGGCTCCGACGGACTGGCGCAGTCCACGTTCAAACCGGCGCGTTCGGGCGCTTGCTGCAACGCAGGCGAGCGGCTAGGCCACCGGGCATTCCCGAAATCACGGAGCCTTCCTGAATGTCCGACCCGCTTTACGACGTCATCGCCATCGGCAACGCCATAGTCGATGTGATGGCCCCTTGCGATGATGCGGACATCGAACGGCTCGGCCTCGCCAAGGGCGGCATGACCCTGGTCGACACCGCCCGCGCCAAGGAACTCTACGACGCCATGGGCCCCGCGCGCGAAATCTCGGGCGGTTCGGCGGCCAACACGCTTGCTGGTCTTGCCGCGCTCGGTGCAAAGTGCGGCTTCATCGGCCAGGTGGCTGACGACCAGCTCGGCGAAGTCTTCGCGCACGATATCCGCGCAGGCGGCATCGCCTTCGAAACGCCGTCGCGTGCTGACGAGCCGCCGACGGCGCGCTGCCTGATTTTCGTCACGCCCGATGGCCAGCGCACGATGAACACGTTCCTTGGCGCTTCGCAGTTCCTGCCTGCCGAAGCGCTGGACGAAGCCCAGATCGCGTCGGCCAGCGTGCTCTATCTCGAAGGCTACCTGTGGGACCCGGAAGAGCCGCGCAAGGCCATGCGCCGCGCCATCACCGCCGCGCGCAACGCCGGTCGCAAGGTTGCCTTCACCTTGTCCGACGCTTTCGTCATCTCGCGCCACGGCGATGATTTCCGTGAGCTGATCGAAGCGGGAGAGATCGACATCCTCTTCGCCAACGAACACGAACTCGCCGCGCTGACCGGCATCGAGGACTTCCACGCGGGCCTCGAACAGCTCGCCGCCAAGGTGCCTACGGTCGTTGTCACCCGCAGCGAGAACGGCGCCCACGCCATCAGCAACGGCGAACACGCCCATGTGCCAGCCGAACCGATCGCCAAGGTCATCGACACCACCGGCGCAGGCGATCTTTTCGCCGCAGGCTTCCTCTACGGCTACGTCCGGAACAAGCCGCTGGCGACCAGCCTGACGCTCGGCGCCATCTGCGCCGCCGAAGTGATCTCACACTACGGCGCGCGTCCCGAAGCCAACCTGCAGGATCTCGTCGCCAAGCGGCTGGGGTGATCCCTGGGATCCTCCCCATTTTCACGAAGTGCAAATGGGGAGGTGGCAGTCCGAAGGACTGACGGAGGGGTAGATATCCTAACCCCTCCACCCTCAGCTAAGGCACCGTGCCCACTCCCCGATTGTCCTTCGGAAATCAGGCAGGATTGTCAGAGTTCCGGCTCATCAGATGTCGCTTCGGCGGGAGCCGCAGCCACGACCGGTGCCGCCTTCACCAGCCCCTCCAGCGATCTGCCATCCAGCCCCAGTTCCTTCATCAGGCCATCGATGATCGGGGCCTGCGCGCGATAGCTCAGCGCGGCCGTCAGCGCATCGCTGGCAAGGTTGCCATTGGCGGGAGACCCGCCCTCCCCTGCGCCGCCTGACGAGCGCGTCAGCCCATCGACCTGCACGATCTTGATCGAATCGATCGCTTCCAGCGGCTTTGCGGATTCGCGCACCAGTTCGGGCAGGACCTTAAGCAGCGCCATCTTGGTCTGCAGCGAGATCTGGTCGGATGAGAGCAGGTTCGCTGCCTCATTGATCGCGCGCTGGCCCGCCGCCTCCACTTCGAAGCGCACGCGCGCGGCTTCGGCGCGCAGCTTTTCGGCCTCGGCCTCACCCTCTGCTTCCAGACGGGCAGCCTCGGCGCGGTTGGCAGCGGCGGCCTTCTCGGCTTCGGCTTCCACCTTCACCCGGATTGCGTCGCGTTCTGCCGCCTTGGCCGCTTCGATCAGTTCGATGCGCTTGCCGCGTTCGGCCACTTCGGTCTCGCGCGAGGTGACGACCTGTTCCTCGGCGGCCACCGCCTTGGCACGCGCCTCATCGGCTTCGGCCTTGGCCTGGCTTTCCTCACGGCTCTTGTTCTGGATCGCGATCTGCTGCTCCTGCCGGGCAATCTCGATCGCCTGTTGCTGCGCAATGCGGGCCTGCTGCACCGCACGGTCGGCCTCGATCTGCTGGCTGTCGACCAGCTTCTTCGCTTCGATTTTTGCCGCTTCGGCTTCCTGACTGCGCAGCGATTGTTCACGCGCCACTTCGGCCGCCTGCTCGGCGCGGCGCATCTCGATCTCGCGCTCCTGTTCAAGCCGGGCAAACTCGTTGTCGCGCTTGATCTTCAAGGATTGCTGCTCGGCCTCGAGATTCTTCATCTCGATCTGCACGCGCGTGTCCTGCTCGATGTCGTTGCGCGCCTTCTTGCGCAGCTCGATCTGCTCGGTCAGCTTGGTCAGGCCCTCGGCGTCAAAGGCGTTGTTGGCGTTGAAGTGCTCGATGCTGGTCTGGTCCAGCCCGGTCAGCGAGACCGATTCCAGCTCCAGCCCGTTCATGGCCAGATCGTTCGAGGATACCTGCTGCACCTTCTGCACGAAGTCAGCGCGCTGTTCGTGCAACTGGTTCATCGTCATGCCCGCCGCAACAGAGCGCAGCGCGTCGACGAACTTGCCTTCGACCAGATCCTTCAGCGCCTCGGGCTGCATCGTGCGCATGCCCAGCGTCTGTGCGGCCATGGCGATGGCCCCGGCATCAGGGCGCACGCGCACGTAGAACTCGGCCTTCACGTCGATGCGCAACCGGTCGAGCGTGATAAGCGCGTCGGTATTCTTCCGCTCCACGGCAAGGCGCACGGTGTTCATGTTCACAGGCATCGTCTCGTGCAGCACCGGCAGCACCAGCGCGCCGCCGTTGATCACCACTTTCTCCCCGCCGAAGCCGGTTCGCACGAAGCCCACTTCCTTGGTCGCGCGGCGGTAGAGCCGGGTCAGCGTGAAGGCGATCACCAGCAGGAGCGCAAGGCCGGTGCCTGCATAGATGGCGATGGGAACAAGCTGGTTCATGTCAGTCTCCGAAGAGGAAGAAACTTTGCAAGGAAATCAGTCGGCAAGGCGCAGCGGGCCGTCCATCGGCACGGCGTAGAAGGTCTCGCCGTCGCGGCGGACGAGCAGGACCTCGCAGCCCTCGCCCAGAACGGCGCTGTCCTCATGCGGTTCGACCATCACGAGGTGAACCTGCCCATGCACGTCGCGCACTTGCGCCCGCGCTGCGCTGCCACGGGTAGCGCGGCCGATCTGGATCGTGCCCTTGCGCCCGAGCAGCGCGTCGACCGGCACGGCGGTCGTCTCGTCATGCGGCCAGATGCGCCCGACCAGACGGGTGATGACGGTGTTGACCGGCCATGCCGCAAGCAGCCCCATTGCCGTGGCCGCGCCGGGACCGAATGGCGCTCCGAAGAACGAAGTCACCAGTTCCTGCATCGACAGGCCGACGAGCCCGAATGTCGCGAGGAAGAAGGACAGCCACACCACGAAGGGCAGCGCGCCCAAACCGGTTACGCTGGCTAGCGCAGATCCTGCGTCAAGGTCTGCGTCATGCCCGTCGGCATCGCCCAGAAAATCCGATATTCCCGTAACTTGCACAATAACCAGCAGCGCCAGCAGGGCCAGCGCGACGGCGAACGGCAGATTCTCGGGGGCCAGCAGCCCACCCATCCCAGGAACTCCCCTATTGGCCGCAGATCATGGCAAGCGGGGCAGGCGGCGCAAGCGGAATCGGACATGGGATTGTCCGATTTTTGCGCCGGGTCGGTGGCATTACCGCGCCATGAAGGCCTCGATGTCGGCCACGGTGCGCGGGATGCCAATGCTCAGGCGTTCGCAGCCGGTGGGGGTAACGAGGTAAAGATCCTCGATGCGGATGCCCTGGTTCATCTGCTGGTTGTAGAGCCCCGGTTCGATGGTGATCACCGCGCCCGCCGGGATCGGCCTGGCATAATCGCCTGCGTCGTGGACATCGAGGCCGACGAAGTGCCCGAGGCCATGGGTGAACTCGTCGATCCGCCCTGCCTTGCGGAACACGGCGCTGGCCGCCTCGGTCATGTCCTCGTGAATCACGCCGGGTTTCAAGAGCTTGGCCGCAGCATCCTGCGCCGCCATGACCAGTTCGTAGTCCGCCCGCTGCTGCGCGGTGAACCTGCCCGATGCGGGGAAGGTGCGCGTGATGTCGCAGGCATAAGTGCCGACTGAGGCAGCCGCGTCGATCAGCACCAGATCCTGCGCGCCGATCACCGCGTTGCCGTGGGCATAGTGCAGCGAGGCGGCGTTGCGGCCGGTCGCGACTATGGAATCATACGACAGCCCCTCGCCCCCGCCCTGCCGGAATCCGTCTTCGAGGACGGCGGTCAACTGGCGTTCGGTCATGCCGGGGCGCACCGCCTTCATCGCGGCGAGGTGCCCGATCTGTGTTGCGGAGAGCGCCTTGCGCATCAGCTCCAGCTCGCGCGGCTCCTTGACGGTGCGCAGGGCGGGGAGAAGGGCGCTCTGGTCCTTCAGGGTGCAACCGGGCACGCGGGCCATCACCCGGCCATAGAGGTCCATCGCGGGCGGCACCGGGGCCGAGGCGCTGGTGATCGGCCCCATGAAATGCAGCGTCCGGCTCCGCGCGGCGAGCTGGGTGACGAGGCCGTCCAGCCCCGAAGTGCGCCGCACCCGCTGTATTCCGGTGCGTGCCTCGATCACCGAGCCCAGCGGCAGGCGTTCGACATCCCACCGCTCGGTCTCGACATCGCGCGAGGGGAGCAGCAGGAACTCGCGGTAGGTTCGCTCCGCCGGGGCCAGCACCAGCACCGCGCCGGGTTCGTCGACGATCCCGGTCAACCACGCGAAATCGCCTGACTGATAGAACGGCGGGCTTACCGGGCCGCTCGTCCGGTCACGCTCGGCGCCATGGATCACCGCCACGCCATCCTTGAGCGTCGCCATCAGCTTCGCGCGGCGTTCACGATAGACCTCGGGTGGGAAGGGTGTGGTGCCTGACGGGGTGGCGAACCCTGCGGGCGGAAGGACCTGCGCGCGGATCGAGATTGAGAGCGAGGCGGTCGTGACGGCGGCTCCGGCGAGGAGCGAGCGGCGGGTCAGCTGCATGTTGGATTTCCCCAGTTATGAGGGAAGCCTAGAGTGTTTCACGTGAAATGCGAGATGCCGTTTCGCAGGGCAAAAGTGCCGCGGAGTCAGGGGGAGTTGGGGGAGAGTTGCAGGGGAGTTGCCCTTCTGCCCCCGAGAGTTGGAAATGCGCTGCGTAGTGGGCTCAGGCCTGCTGGATATAGACCCGCATCGCGTCCGCCTCGGCCTCGATCTTGTCGAGGCGGTGCTTCACCAGGTCCCCGATCGAGACAAAGGCGACCATGCGATTTCCTTCGACAACAGGGAGATGGCGGAAGCGGCGCTGGGTCATGAGTGCGAGGGCTTCCATCACCGAGGTTTGCGGGGTGACGGTGACGACCGGTGCGGTCATCATGTCGCGCACCTTCATGTGCAGCGCGGCTTCGCCATGCTTGTGCAGGCAGCGGATCATGTCGCGTTCGGAAAAGATGCCAGCCACGCCGCTGTCACCATCGCTGACGGGCAGGGCGCCGATGCGGTGGTGGGCGAGCATGTCGATCGCGTCCGAGACTTGCGCGTCGGCCGACACGCTCCAAACTTCACCGCGTCCCTGAATGACTTGCGCAATCGTCATGGCATCCTCCTTCGTGATGCGGCCGACTTGCGCCTTCGGGCGTCTTTTCGGGCCGCCTTAACTCCCGTAGCGATCATGCCATCTTGGCGGCCATTGTCAAAGCCGTTGCGCGCACCATCTTTGAACGCCAAAGGACTTAGCCATGGCCGGATATTCCCCGCTCGATGATCCTGAAAACGCACGCTTTGCCTGGGCACGCTATTGGCAGATCATGCGCTGGATGGCGCTGTTCAGCACTGCCGTTGTCGGCGTGGTTCTCTATGTTCTCTATCTGCAGATCGGCCTTGTCTCGATCCACCTGTTCATCGCCTCGGCGCTGGGCGTCTGGCTGACGATCATGCTGATGGCGGCGCTGATGGGGCTGGTGTTCCTTTCCAGCGGGACCGGTCATGATGAATCGATCGAAGACCGGCTGGAAGATGAGCGGAACCGCTGATCATCGGACGTTGAGGTTTCGGCTTCGCGCTCCTATCTTGAGGGCATGAGCGAAACACAGGTCACCCTCGCCCCAAGCGCTGCCGCGCGCGTTGCCGCGATTGCCGCCAAGCAGTCCAAGCCCGCGATCCTGCGGCTTTCGGTCGAAGGCGGCGGCTGTTCGGGCTTCCAGTACAAGTTCGGCCTGGCCGACGCGCCCGAGGAAGGCGACCTGATTGCCGAGACTGACGGCGTGCGCCTGGTGGTCGACGAAGTCAGCCTCGGCCTGCTGGAAGGCAGCGTGGTCGAATATGTCGAATCGCTGGGCGGCGCGGCCTTCCGGGTGAGCAACCCGCAGGCGGCCTCGGGATGTGGTTGCGGCGCCAGCTTCGCCATATGATCAAGGTAGCATCGTTCAACATCAACGGGATCAAGGCGCGCCTTCCCCGCCTGCTCGAATGGCTGGAAGAGACGCGGCCTTCCGTCGCTTGCCTGCAAGAGATCAAGACGCAGGACGAGGGCTTTCCCGCCGCCGAGTTCGAGAAGATCGGCTATCACGCGATCTGGCACGGTCAGAAGGGCTTCAATGGCGTGGCGATCCTTGCTGATGGGCAGGCGCCGGTGGAAGTCCAGCGCGGGCTGGCAGGCGAGCCAGAGGACGAGCATTCGCGCTATCTCGAAGCCGATGTCTTTGGCATCCGCGTGGTGTGCATCTATTTGCCCAACGGCAATCCGCAGCCGGGGCCGAAGTTCGACTACAAGCTGCGCTGGATGGAGCGCCTGCGCACGCGCATGGCCCAGATCACGGCAGAGGACGTGCCCGCCGTGGTGATCGGCGACTACAACGTGATCCCCGAGGACAAGGACACTTTCTCGGTCAAGGCGATGGCTGACGACGCGCTGATGCAGCCGGAATCGCGCGATGCCTATCGCCGCCTTCTCAACGATGGCTGGACCGACGCCATCGACACCTTAAATCCGCAAGGCGGGGTGTGGACGTTCTGGGACTATCAGGCGGGTGCCTGGCAGCGCGACCATGGCTTCCGCATCGACCACGCCCTGCTTTCGCCCGAACTGGCCGACCGGCTGGCGGCGGCGGGTGTCGACAAGGAATATCGCGGCCGCGAGAAGGCCAGCGACCATGCGCCGATCTGGGTGCAGCTTCGGGCCTAACCGTTCGTCGCACGCCCCGAACGTCTCGCAGAAACTTTCGTGGCTTGCGTGTAACCCTGTGCAGGGCGTCACCGAACATTCAGGCGACTCGGTGCAAGGCCGAAGCCAGACAAGATCGTGAAAGCCAAAATCCATGGGCCTGTTCAAGCCTGACTTCTTCCGTGCCCTTGCCTTCGGGTTCCTGATGGGGGCTGCCGTCATGGGCATCACCTCGGGCACGACCGCACTCGCCACGCCCGATACCGAACAGGCGTCGCACTAAGATGCGTCGCCCGATCCTGACCGCACTCATGGCGGCGGGAGTCCTGACCGCATCGTGCCAGCAACCGGCGCAGGCCGAAGGCGCGGTGGCGACGCCCGCTGCTGCTGTGCAAGCCAATGAAGCGGCGGGCAAGAAAGTGGCCGTGTTCGCTGGCGGCTGCTTCTGGGGCATCGAGGCGGTGTTCAGCCACCTGAAGGGCGTGAGCAGCGTCGTTTCGGGTTATCACGGCGGGGCGCAGAAGACCGCGATCTATGACGTCGTGGGTTCTGGCAATACCGGACACGCCGAGGCCGTGCGGGTGACGTACGATCCGGCCAAGATCCGCTACGACCAGCTGCTGCGAGTGTTCTTTGCCGTCGGCGCAAACCCCACGCAGCTTAACTATCAGGGTCCGGACCACGGCACGCAGTACCGTAACGCGCTGGTGCCGATGGACAAGGAGCAGGCGCGGGTGGCGGGCGCCTATCTTGGCCAGCTGAAGAAATCGGGCCTGTGGAAGCAGCCGATCGTGACCACGGTTGAGCCCTACAAGGCGTTTTACCCCGCCGAAGCCTATCATCAGGACTTTGCCGAGAGGAATCCCGATCACGGCTATATCCGCCGGTGGGATGCGCCAAAGGTTGCAGCGCTCAAGAAGCTGTTCCCCGATCTCTACAAGCCGACGTTCACGCGGAACTGATTTGCGCCGGGGCCAAGGCATGCCTATCTAGGGCTGATGTCCGGGCACCATCATCACCATCACGACTTTGCAGGCGACAGTCTGGTTGCGGCCGCTCGCGATGCACTCACCGCATCTGGCGAACAGTGGACCGAGATGCGTGCCGACGTGTTCGAGGCGCTGGCCGAGCGCGAGAAGCCGGCATCGGCCTATGACATTGCCGAAAGCGTGGGCACGCGGCGCGGCAAGCGCGTTGCGGCCAATTCGGTCTATCGCATCCTCGACCTGTTCGTGCGGACCAATCTTGCGCGCCGGGTGGAGAGCGCCAACGCCTATGTGGCCAACAGCCATCCCGGTTGCCGCCACGACTGCATCTTCCTGATCTGCGACTTGTGCGGCACCGCCGTGCATATCGACGATGACAGCCTTACCGGAGCGCTGCGCAAGGCGGCGCAGGATGCGGGCTTTGCCGAAGTGCGCCCGGTGGTGGAAATTCGCGGCCACTGCGCGGAGTGCGCCAGCGGAGAGTAGAACAGCGCAGACACGAGACGCTGGTGGCTTTTGGGGGGAAGCAGCATGCACGAGACAGGACACGAGCCGCGCCATCTGCCGACCAGGCGCCAGTTCGCGGCAGTCATTTCCGGCAATGCGCTGGAATTCTACGATTTCCTGAGCTTCAGCTTCTTTGCGGTCAACGTTTCGCGGGTGATGTTTCCGGCAGGTGTTCCGGGCAGTGCCCTGCTGCTGACGCTGATGACCGCAGGCGCTGGGTTCGGCGCTAGACCGCTGGGTGCGATCCTGTTCGGGCTGCTGGGCGACAAGCTGGGCCGCCGACCGACCATGCTGGCAACCTTTGCCCTGATGGGGCTCAGTGCTGTCGGACTAGCGCTGACGCCGAGTTACGCGACCATCGGCGTGTGGGCACCGATCTGCGTGGTTGCTTTCCGCCTGTTGCAGGGGCTTGCCGCCGGGGGTGATGTCGGGCCGACCACGGCTTTCCTTGCCGAAAGCGCGCCGCCGGAAAAGCGAGGGATGCTGATCGCGCTGCAACTGGTTGCCATGCGCATCGGCGTTCTGGCGAGCGGCATGGTGGGGCTGGTGCTGGCGAGCCTGCTCACGCCCGAACAGCTTGACGCTTTCGGCTGGCGCATTGCCTTCGGCATCGGCGCGGCGATCGTGCCGCTCGCCTTCGCGCTGCGGCGGCGGCTGGACGAGACCCTGCATCTGCCCGAGACCGGGCCCAACGTGGTGACCGAGCTCGACGTGCGGGCCTATGTGGTGGCGCTGATCGGGGTGACCGGATTCCTGCTGGCGGGCGCTGTGGGGGATTACCTGTTCGTCTTTGCGACCACGTTCCTGAAGATTCCCGTGACCAACGGTTACCTGCTGCAGATGGCGGCGGCGGGGACGCAGATCGTCGGCCTGCTGCTGGGTGGCTGGCTGGGGGACCGGATCGGGCGGCGGCAGGTCATGCTCGGCACGGCGGTGCTGGCCGCACTGGTTTCCCTGCCGCTGTTCCGCTGGGGCATTGCCGAAGCTTCGCTGGCGCAGCTTGCTCCGGCGGCGGCGCTGCTGCTGTTGATGGCGACGGTTTCGGCGGCGGTGGCCTATGCCTCGTTCGTTGAGATCACGCCCAAGCGCCATCGCGCGGGGCTGGTCGGAATCGGCTATGGCGTGATCGTGGCGCTGACGTTCGGCTTCACGCCGGTGATGCTGACGCGGCATATCGCGGCGACGGGTGATCTTGCCGCGCCGGGATATGCTTTCGTGGTTGCAGCGTTGTTGCTTGTGGTTTCGGCCTTGCTGACGCGGGGTCGCGCGGCACCGACCATGGGGAAGGGCCAGTTTGCATGATCATGTTCGACAGCACACAAGCATCGGTGTAAGGGCGGTGGGATGAGTTCAGAACCGGCAACGCCGCTGCTAGACACGGTCGATACCCCTGAGGATCTTCGCAAGCTCGCGCCTTCGCAGCTTCGCCAGCTTTCCGATGAGCTGCGCTCCGAGATGATTTCCGCCGTCGGATCGACGGGCGGGCATCTTGGCTCGGGGCTTGGCGTGGTCGAGCTGACCGTGGCGATCCACTATGTGTTCAACACGCCAGACGACAAGCTGGTGTGGGACGTGGGCCATCAGGCCTATCCGCACAAGATCATCACCGGCAGGCGCGACCGTATCCGTACATTGCGACAGGGCGGGGGGCTTTCGGGATTCACCAAGCGCAGCGAGAGCGAGTACGACCCGTTCGGCACCGCGCATTCGAGCACGTCGATCTCGGCCGCACTGGGCTTTGCCATTGCCAACAAGCTGAGCGACCGGCCGGGCAAGGGCATCGCGGTGATCGGCGACGGCGCGATGAGCGCGGGCATGGCCTACGAGGCGATGAACAATGCCGGCGCTGCGGGCAACCGGCTCGTGGTGATCCTCAACGACAACGACATGTCGATCGCGCCGCCAGTGGGCGGGCTTTCAGCCTATCTTGCGCGGCTGGTGTCCTCGCGCCAGTTCCTCGGGCTTCGCGAGATCGCGCGCAAGCTCTCGCGCAAGCTGCCGCGCCCGCTGCATACCGCCGCGCGCAAGACCGACGAGTTCGCGCGCGGCATGGCGATGGGCGGCACCCTGTTCGAGGAGCTGGGCTTCTATTACGTCGGGCCGCTCGATGGGCACAACATCGACCAGCTGATCCCGGTGCTGGAGAACGTGCGCGATGCAGCCGAAGGGCCGTGCCTCGTCCACGTGGTGACGCAGAAGGGCAAGGGCTATGGCCCGGCCGAGCAGGCTGCGGACAAGTACCACGGCGTGCAGAAGTTCGATGTGGTGACCGGCGAGCAGGTCAAGGCCGCGCCCGGAGCGCCCGCCTACCAGAACGTGTTCGGCGAGACGCTGGCCAAGCTGGCGGACAGCGACCCGACGATCTGCGCGATCACGGCGGCGATGCCGAGCGGCACAGGCGTCGACAAGTTCGCCAAGGCGCATCCGGACCGCACGTTCGATGTCGGCATTGCCGAGCAGCACGCGGTGACCTTTGCGGCTGGGCTTGCCGCAGAGGGCATGCGCCCGTTCTGCGCGATCTATTCGACGTTCCTGCAGCGCGCGTTCGACCAGGTCGTGCATGACGTGGCGATCCAGAACCTGCCGGTGCGCTTTGCGATCGACCGTGCCGGGCTGGTTGGCGCCGACGGCGCGACGCATGCGGGCTCGTTCGACGTGACGTACCTGGCCACACTGCCGAACATGGTGGTGATGGCAGCCGCCGACGAGGCGGAACTGGTCCACATGACCTATACCGCTGCAAAGCATGACAGCGGCCCGATCGCGTTCCGCTACCCGCGCGGCAATGGCACCGGCGTTGCGCTTCCGGACGAGCCGGAATTGCTGGAGATCGGCAAGGGCCGCATCGTGCGTTCGGGCAGCAAGGTTGCGCTGCTGTCGCTCGGCACGCGTCTGGCCGAGGCGCTCAAGGCTGCGGACCAGCTGGAGGCCAAGGGCCTGTCGACCACGGTTGCCGACCTGCGCTTTGCCAAGCCGCTGGACACCGATCTGATCCGCCAGCTGATGGCGACCCACGAGGTTGTCGTGACGATCGAGGAAGGCGCGATCGGCGGGCTGGGCGCGCATGTGCTGACCATGGCGAGCGACGAAGGGCTGACCGACCCTGATAGCGCACATGGAGGCCTCAAGATCCGCACCATGCGCCTGCCCGACCTTTTCCAGGACCACGACGCGCCGGACAAGCAGTACGATGCAGCCGGGCTCAACGCGCCGCACATCGTCGATACGGTGCTGAAAGCGCTGCGGCACAATTCGGCGGGTGTAAGCGAGGCGCGGGCCTGAACCGGTGAGCGGCGGCGCGTGGCTCCTTGCGGGCGGCGCGCTGGTGACATGGTTTGGCGCGAGCTACCTGATCTGCAAGCGCAAATGGGAGCGCGCGGTGTCGCTGTTGCGCGACCGCCGCGCGAATCCGAGCCGAGACGATTTCGTCGCGATGCTGGCACCTGAAGTCGGTTCCGCGACTGCGCTGTGGTTCTGGAAGGAATTGCAGGTCTATTACCGACCCCGTCTTTCACCACACCCTGATGACGATCTGACCGGAGATCTACCGATAGACCCGGATGAGCCAGACGACTGGGTGCGGGACTATTGCCGATTGCACGGACTGAAAGTGCACGACCTGGCACAGTGGCCGGAGGCTCTCGCCGTCACCCCGCGCAATCTGCTCGGCTGGCTGGAGAAGGAGCGGTCGCGCCTGACAGAGTAAGGCCGAAGCGGCTCAGGCCACCCACAGCCACAGGCCGGCGGGAATGCCGAACAGGTGGTAATGCACCCAGGTGATGATGAACCACACGAGGAGACCGAGCAGCAGGATCGAGCGCAGGCGCAGCAGTTCACCGAGATTCGGCCAGAACGTCGTCCGGCGCTGCCATGGTCCGACTTCACGCTTGTTGCCGGCAAGCTTGCGCTTGTCCTGGAAGTGCGATCCGACCAGTGCGAGAACGATCAGGCCGGTCATCAGGATCAGGACGCGGGCGGTGGGTGCCGCGATCATGTGGCCCAATGCCCACAGTGCGATGCCCCACATCATCGGGTGCCGCGTCACCTTGAACACGCCCACGGGGGCGACGGTGCCGAGACCGGCTGTCTTCTTGCCGGGAAGGGCCGGATTGTGCACGAACGACGGGATCAGCAGAGCAAGGCCAATCAATGTCAGCAAGCTTGCGATCGCCCAAGTCAGTGGAGCCGTGCCGTTCCATGCTGCCCAGTCGGAATCGGTTCGGTCAAACACGACGATGACCCAGGCCAGCGTCGAAATAGAGACCAGCGAATAAGCGAGAAGGAAACCCTGTTCTCCCAGCATTCTGACAAGCGGACGCCTTAGCGGTCCGGACATCAGGAAGTGCGTGACGACGAAAGCCACCGTTGCAAGAATAAGGTGAATCAGTCCTGCGCTCATCAGCCCCCCCAAGCGTTTTCCTGTCTTGATGCGGCATGTTTCAGCGCGATCGTAACAGACTTTATTACAAATTTGTAATGAAAATTACTGCCAGTCGGCCGAAACGCTTGACTACCGGTCGCGGTTCCCAAAAGTATTCAGGTAACTCCGTGCATGAGCTTTTTAAGCGGAAGCGCAGTGACCAGAAGCACAGCACCTATACCGACCGAAATCCATCCAATGGTAGTGAACACGCCGACATAGGTTTCGAGGCTGACCCTGAGATTGGTGACCTGCCCCCCGACCGTTTCCACGCTGGCAACTTGCGCAACCATGCCCGCGACATACTGGGCAACCGCGATCGAGAGGAACCACACGCCCATCATCATGCCGACGATGCGGGCCATGGAGAGCTTGGTGATCATCGACAGGCCGACAGGCGAAATGCACAGTTCTGCCATCGAATGTATCAGGTAAAGCCCGGCGAGCCAGACTAGGCCGACCTTGAACTGTGCATCGGCGAACTGCGATCCCCAGACCAGCAGCAGAAAGCCGCCGCCGACGCCCATGAGCGCAATGGCGAACTTGACGGGGATCGAAGGTTCCACGCCGCGCCGCGCCATCGCGTTCCACATCACACTGAAAACCGGTGCGAGTGCGACGATGAACAGGGCGTTGAAAATCTGCGTCTGCCCGGCGGGCATGACATAGACGTCTTCGCTTCCGAAACCCTGCGACCGCGCGTAAACCATGCCGAAGAAGCCCGCGATCATGACCACGCCGAAGCCCAAGGCCATCTTGCGCTTCGTCTCGAGTGCTTCGCCGTTGCCGAAGAACCAGGCCAGCGCCCAGCCAAGACCACCGAGCAGCAGGGCAAAGAACAGGTAATAACTGGCCGGGGTTGACCGGAACATTGCGAAGAGCGGGCGCGTCCAGGCGATCTCGAGCTGGGTATTGCGCTCGGCAAAGAGTGTGAGCGAGGAGCCGGCCTGTTCGAACAGGGTCCAGAACACGGTGTTGAAGACAATCAGCACCATGGCCGCGACCATCATCTGGAACTCGACCTTGCTGCCCGCCGCCAGCGCCCAGATCAGGATGCCGGGGATCGCGATCAGGAAGGTGCCGAACATCAGCTTGCCCATGATCGGCAGGCCGAGGAAGTAGCCGACCAGGCCCTGGCCCGCTTGCGGGGGAACATAGGCCATGAGATTGGTGAACAGGAAGAAGAACAGCGGCACGCAGATCAGAGCCGCGCCGTAGATCAGCCAGTCCTTGCGCGGATCGGCTCCGGCGGGGCGCTCGCCGTAGCCATCGAGGCGACCGCCATCGAACTGGAACAGCACCCACGAGAAGGTCATGCCGATCGCGGCAAGGCCAAAGCCCGCCCACCAGCCCACGCTCTCGGCAAGGATCGGGCAGAAGAACTGCGAGATCAGTGAGCCGAGGTTGATGCCCATGTAGAAGATGGTGAACCCGGCGTCGCGTCGCCGATCTCCCTCGGCATAGAGCGTGCCGACGATCGTCGAGATGTTGGGCTTGAAGAAGCCGTTGCCGACCGTGACGAGCGAGAGGCCTATGAGCAGGATGGCGATGTGGAACGAGGAGCGTTCGCCATCGGACTGGAAAGCCCCGGGAGCGATGCGCTTGGCTTCGGTGCCGTCGGCGGCCTTGAGCGAGACCGACTTGTCGTCGTTGCCGACGATCTCGAGCTTCTGGCCGGCCATATCGATCGAGCGCAGCTCGCTGCCGTTCGCCTCGCTGACCGTCACCTCATAGCGCTGCCCTTCGATCACGGCGTAGGGCTTGGCCGCCTCGCCGCCGAAACAGAGCATGAAATAGCCGATCGCCATCATGATCGCGCCGAACTTCACCGAGCGCTTCGAGCCGAGATAGCGGTCGGCGATCAGGCCCCCGATCAGCGGGGTGAGATAGACCAGCGCGGTGAAGCCGCCGTAGATGCCGGTGCTGGTGGTATCGTTGAACAGGAAGTGCTTGGCGAGATAGAGCGTAAGGATCGCCCGCATCCCGTAGTAGCCAAAGCGCTCCCACATTTCGGTGGTGAACAGGCGCTTGAGTTGCGCAGGATGGCCGAACCACTCGCCGGTTGCGGGGGTTCGTGCGGGATTCGTGTCGATCTGGGCCATGCGGGAGAGCGTTCTCGTCGTTATCCGGTTTCCGGAACTGGTTCTGGCATGAAGCCGCGCCACTCCCGCGCGACAGCATTTTTGCCTTAGTGGCACGATCCCGCATGGCAAGAAACTATTTTCAATCGCAACCGGATTCCTCTACGGCGTTTCAGCATCCTCGGTCGGGTACTTTCGTGCTGTTGTGCGCCTCGCTGTATTATGGCAGTGCATCACCATGACCCAGGCCAATCGTCCCGTTTATCTGCGCCTGCGCGACGAGATCTGCGCCGCGATCCTCGACGGACGCCATCCGGAAGGCGAGATGCTGCCTTCGGTGCGGGCATTCGCCGCAGAGCAGGGGGCCAACCCGTTGACCGTGGCCAAGGCCTACCAGCAGTTCCAGGACGAAGGGCTTGTCGTGGTGCAAAGGGGCGTGGGGATGTTCGTGGCGCCCGGCGCTGTAGAGGCTCTGCGCCGGCGCGAGCGCGAACGATTCCTGCACGAGGAATGGCCGATCATCGCCGCCAGGATGCAGCGCTTGGGCCTGAAACTGTCCGACCTTCATCAGGACGTTACGGAAACGGCCTGAAACGATGCATTTTTGGCCCCACTGCGTAATATGAAACGATTGTAATGCCCTTTGTGGCGTGGCAGAATGGCATCTAGCGCTCTTACGGGGGTTGGAGCGCTGGGATCGTCAAATAACTGGGGGGCGTCCGCAAGGCCGCCTGGCGGAGGGATAATATGATCAGATCGGAGCTGCTGCAGGCACTCACCAAGGAGAGCCCGGGAATGCGCAGCGAAGAAATCGAACGCGTCGTCGACGTGTTCTTCGATGAAATCGCCAAGCGGCTGGCCGAGGGCGGTCGTGTAGAACTGCGGGGCTTCGGCGCCTTCTCTACGCGAGAACGCGATGCCCGCAAGGGACGCAACCCACGCACTGGTGAAACCGTCGAAGTGCCGGGCAAGCGGGTACCCTATTTCAAGGCCGGCAAGGAAATGCGCCTGCGCCTGAATGCGGACTGACTTGCGCTGATCGAACTGCCAAGCGGTGATACGGGGCCTGCAGCTAATCGGCTGCGGGCCCTCTGCTTGCGTCTTGCCGAAAGAGTGCAGGGACGTCGGACGGCAACAATCGTTGCAGCGCGGTTTGTGCTGTGGCAGGCGCATGGCACTGTCGGCGCGCGCAAAGTCGCGCTGGCGATGCGGACGTGGCGGAATGGTAGACGCCGGGGACTTAAAATCCCTTGATCCTTGATCGTGCGGGTTCGAGTCCCGCCGTCCGCACCAATGCTGTCGTCCACGCTGCGACGTCTTTGGCGATTCTTGAGGGCAAGCAGATTTCGCCCCAATGCCAAGTCCAGCGAAGTCACGGAATGTGTCGATTAACTTACAACACTGTAAAATATTAAATTATTGCCGCAGTTTGCTTGGTAACCCGTCGGTAGGACTTACGCATTTATACTGTATCCGTCCGGGACTTGCGTGCGTCCCGGCACCTGGTCGGCAGTATGTCGACCGTTGCGAGCGCACGCAAGGGGAAACGGGCTTGGCCCAGGCAGACGACGATCAGGTGCCATCGGCGCAAGGCCGGGACGCGGAGCAGCGCGCTGCGCCGCGCTTTACCCTGCTGATCCGCGCTGCCAAGCTGATCGTCGATGGCGAGAGCGAGTTCCTCTGCGTGATCCGCGATGCCTCTGCGTCAGGCCTCAAGATCCGTCTGTTCAACGCCCTTCCGGCGCACCGGGAACTGGCGATCGAGATGAGCAACGGCGACCGCTATCCTGTCGAGCAGATCTGGAGCGAGGGCGAGTACGCGGGCTTTCGCTTTGTCGACGATGTCGACATCGAGCGCCTTCTCGACGAAAGCCATGGGACGTTTCCCAAGCGACAGGTGCGGTTGCGCATCCACCTCGACGCGATTCTCCACTCCGGTGGCGAGGCCGTGCGCGTGTCCTTCCTGGACATTTCGCAACAGGGCGCCTGCATTGAAAGCGACAAGTGGCTGCTGATGAACGAGCTGGTCCGGCTCGAGACCGGCGTCATGCAGCCGATCTATGCCAAGGTGCGGTGGCGCAGCCATCCACGCTATGGCGTGCTGTTCGAGCAGACCTTCAAGCTTGACGAACTGGCGCATCTGACCGCGTCGTTGCAGCCTTCGGACCATCCTGATGCAGCGCGCGGGGGGCGCGAAGGTTCTGGCGGTGAGAGCTTTGGTGGCGAGCGCTTCGGGCGCCGCTGAACTGCTCCGCACCTGATTCGCAGCGGGCCTTTTTCGTAGCGTTGCTTGTTTGCGGCATGCTCGCGGGCCTGATTTGCACGAGACCTTGCCCATTTCGCAAAACCGCAGGCTGGCGTTAACCATCCTTTATCCAATTTCCTTCACCTCTGCTCTTGCGAACAGCGCTTCAGACGGGGGTTTTGATGGTTAACGGGACGATTCGCGCAAATGGTGCGACGGATGCGGGCGCGAGCCGCAAGGTTGACGTTGCGATCATCGGCGCAGGGCCAGCAGGTCTGACTGCCGGTTACCTCCTGACCAAGCGCGGTTTCAGTGTTGCGATCATCGAGAAGGACCAGACCTACGTCGGCGGGATCAGCCGCACCGTGGAGCACGAAGGCTACCGCTTCGACATTGGCGGGCACCGCTTCTTTTCCAAGTCGCAGCAGGTGGTCGATCTGTGGAACGAGATCCTGCCCGACGACTTCATCCAGCGCCCGCGGATGAGCCGCATCTATTATGAGGGCAAGTTCTACTCCTATCCGTTGCGCGCGTTCGAAGCCCTGTGGAACCTTGGCCTGGTGCGCTCGACGCTGTGCATGGCAAGCTTTGCCAAGGCCAAGGCATTTCCCAACAAGAAGGTGAAGAGCTTCGAGGACTGGACCGTCAACCAGTTCGGGCAAAAGCTCTATTCGATCTTCTTCAAGACCTATACCGAGAAGGTCTGGGGCATGCCCTGTGATGAAATGAGCGCGGATTGGGCGGCGCAGCGGATCAAGGGACTTTCGCTCTGGGGCGCGGTGACCGACGGGCTCAAGCGCAGCCTCGGCCTGAACAAGCGCCCGAACGACGGGATGCAGACCAAGACCCTGCTCGAAACCTTCCGCTATCCGCGCCTCGGGCCCGGCATGATGTGGGACGCCGCGCGCGACAAGATCGTGGCCAGCGGCAAGGGCGAAGTGCTGATGGGCCATGCCTTCAAGCAGCTTGCTGCCGATGGCGAGGGCGGCTGGCGCCTGTCTGCGACCGGTCCGGAAGGCGACGTGGTGATCGAGGCAGGCCATGCCATCAGTTCAGCGCCGATGCGCGAGCTGGCAGCGCGCCTGCATCCGCTTCCGGCAACGACGATTGAGGCGAGCCGTCTCAAGTATCGCGACTTCCTGACTGTCGCACTGAAGATCCGTTCGGAGGAACTGTTCCCCGACAACTGGATCTACATCCACGACAGCAAGGTGAAGGTTGGCCGCATCCAGAACTTCCGCTCGTGGTCACCCGAAATGGTGCCTGACGAAAGCGTGGCTTGCGTCGGCCTCGAATACTTCTGCTTCGAAGGTGATGATCTGTGGGATTCGGCGGACGCGGACCTGATTGAACTCGCCACGAAGGAAATGGCGATCCTCGGGCTGGTCAGCCCTGACAAGGTGATCGGCGGCGTGGTGGTGCGTCAGGAAAAGGCCTATCCCGTCTATGACGACGAATATGCCGCCAACGTGGCCGCGATGCGGACCGAACTCGAAGCGCGCCATCCGACGCTGCACATGGTCGGCCGCAACGGCATGCACCGCTACAACAACCAGGATCACGCGATGATGACCGCGATGCTGACGGTGGAGAACATTGCCGCCGGTGCGCGCGTCTACGACACCTGGTGTGTGAACGAGGACGCCGAGTATCACGAGGCGGGCAACGAGGGTGCCGAGCAGTCCATCCCGGCACGCGCCGCGTTGAGCGAGGACCAGGCTGCAGCGCTTGCCTCGGTGCGCGACGTGCCCGAGCGGATCGCGCCTGCAAAGGCCGCCTGAACGCAAGTCTGGACCGCGAAATGACCGGGATGATCCTGCCGATGATCGACCGCCTGCGCCGTGTGTTGCTCCTGCGCTACCTGCTCGCCAGCATCGGTGCGCTGGCGGTGGACATGGGCTCGTTCCTTGCGCTGCTGGCGATGGGGACAGCACCCGTGGTCGCTTCGGCGAGCGGATACTCGCTCGGCATCGTGGCGCACTGGCTGCTGTCGAGCCGTGCGGTCTTTACCGACTCGGTCGCCGCCGAACGTGGGGCACGCACGCGGCAGAAGGCGCTGTTCGTCGGCTCGGCGCTGGTCGGGCTGGCGCTGACCACGCTGATCGTCGGCGCTGGAACCGCGCTGGGGCTTGATTCGCGGGTATCGAAACTCATTGCCATCGGTGCGAGCTTCACAGCGACATGGCTGCTCAGGAAGCGGGTCGTCTTTCAGTGATGCAGAGTGTTTCCGGCCCGCCGCCGGGAGAACGCCGCGGGAGCCTGCCGTGGACCGGCGTGATCGTGGTATGGATCGCGGTCGCAGCTCTGATGCTTCTGGCGAGCGGCGGCCGGTTGACCCCTGCAGCGTTCTCGGACGGTGACGATGCCTTGCGCCTGCAACAGGTGCGCGACCTGCTGGCTGGGCAGGGCTGGTTCGATCTGAATCAATACCGCATCGCGCCGCCCGAAGGGGTGGCGATGCACTGGACCCGCGTGGTGGACCTGCCGATCGCGGCGGTCATCCTGCTGCTGCGCCCCTTCATCGGCACTGCACTGGCCGAAATCTGCGCGATCGTGGTCGTGCCCCTCCTTAGCCTGCTGGCTGCGATGGCACTGGCCGCGCGGTTGGCGGCGCGGCAGTTCGGGCGGAACGTTGGCATCGTGGCGGCCGTGCTGGTGACCGCCGCCGTGCCCGCATCGTTCCGGATGATGCCGCTGCGCATCGATCACCATGCCTGGCAGTTCGTGCTCGCGCTGGTCGCGCTCAACGGCATGGCTGCGCGGGTGCCGAAGAGCGGCGGGGCAGTGGCGGGCCTGGCGCTGGCGCTGGCGCTGTCGATATCGCTCGAATCCCTGCCGCTGACGGTGATCTTCGCGGCAGTCTGTACGCTGCGCCTGCTGCGCGGGCAGGGCGAATGGCTGGTCTCGTACATGGCGAGCCTTGCCCTCGGCAGCATGGCGCTTTTCCTTGCTACCCGGGGCCTGAGCGATCTTGGACAGCATTGCGATGCGCTTTCGCCGGTGCACGTGGCCGTGCTGGTGTGGACCGGGACAGGGTGCGCCCTGATCCTGCCGCGCCTGCGCAACCGCCCGCCGATGCTGAGCCTTGCGACGCTCGCTGTGCTAGGGCTTGGCGCACTCGCTATTGCCGGTCTTGCAGCGCCACAGTGCGTTTCAGGCGATGCTTTTGCCGAGCTCGATCCACTTGTGCGCAAGGTCTGGCTGGGGTCTGTGCGCGAAGGTTTGCCGGTGTGGCGGCAGGGGCTGGTGCTCGGCGGGACCATGGTGCTGGTGCCGCTGATCGGTCTGGTTGCGTGCTGGCGATTGTGGCGCGACAGCCACGATGCTGCAACGCGTGACTGGTGGCTGGACATGGGCCTGCTGCTGGCCGGTGCCACGCTGGTGGGATGGATGGTGGCGCGCGCCTCAGGCGTCGCCTGCCTGTTTGCGGCCGTGCCTGCGGCTTGGCAGCTTGAGGACATGTTCGTGCGCTGGCAGGCCGATCGCCTGCTGTGGCGACGCCTGGCCCGCGTGGGCGCAATGATCGCGTTGCTCCTGCCGGGCGGCGTCATCGGCATGGCGCAGGCCATCATTGCGCCGCCTGAACACACCGCTCGCGCATCGACACAGGCCTGCGATTTTCCCGCGCTGATTCCGGCCATGGCGGCCATGCCGCCCGCAACCGTGCTTGCCGGGCTGGACATCGGGCCGACGCTGCTGGTGACGACCGGGCACACCGTAATTGCCACCGCCCACCACCGCGCGAGCGCCGCAATGCGCGACGAACTCGTCGCCTTCCTCGGCCCGGACGTGGGTGCGCGGGCGGTGATGGCCAAGCGCGGAGCGACGCTGGTGGCGATCTGCGCTGCGGGAAGCGAATCCCGCGTCTATGCGAAGATCGCTCCGGACGGCTTCATGGCGCATCTCATAGCGGGCAAGGCGCCTGCCTGGCTGGAACCCGTGGCGGTTCCGGCGCAGAGCGGGGTCAAGGTGTGGCGGTTGCGGGCGCGGTGAAGACTGCCGCGGTCGGATGACATCGGGCTGATTTGCTACGTCTGGACTGTGAGTTCGCCTCTATGGAAGCGATGCCGTGCGGGCTGGTCGGCGTTTGTGCCTTGTCTCCCCTCTGCGGAGGGCGAGTCGGAGGGATCGCAGCGAAACCGTTCACTTGGAAATCCAGACGGACCGACATGAGGCTCAAGGCCTGATCTAACGCTCTTGAGAACATTCAAGATGAGGCAGGACTGCGGGCAGGCTCGCGTGAGGCCGATAGCTGAATAGAAAAGGGGCGGTTCCGAAGAACCGCCCCTGATTCTTGATCAATGCCTTGCGGCGAAGGATCAGAAGTTGGCCGAGACGCCGAAACGGAAGAACCGCGGGGTCTGGTAGCCGGTAACCTTGCGATAGTTCGGGTTGATCGATGTAACAGTATCAAGATCGCCGAACTCGTTGAAGTCGAGTTTGCTCTTGAAATTGAAGACGTTGAAGACGTCGGCGCGTAGCGTGATGCCGCCTGCGATCGATTCCATAGGGATCGTGTAGGCGATGCTCATGTCGACGCGCTTGTTCCAGTCACTATCAAACACTGTACCGCGGCCAACAGGCTGCCCCACTGTGCCATCGATATTGCCGGCGTTGATTTGCGAATCGCAATACCAAGAAGCTGCGGAAGTGCCCGTCGCCCGAAGGTCACCCTTCGGATAGGTGCCGATGCAGCCGAATTTACGTGGCGACTGGAGCAGGGCGTTGAACCCGAGGTTCAGACGATCGGTCGGCTTCCAGTTGCCAAACACCTTGAAGGTGTGTTCGCGATGGTTCGGCAGGAAGCCGTAGGAACCGTCTACCCAGCCGAGTTCGTCGAAGTCCTGCGTCAGGCCGGTGTCGTCCTGACCATTGTCCGACTTCACGCCGCCTTCGTAGTTGCCGCGCGAACGCGACCAAACGTAGCTGGCGGTAAGGCCCCAACCGTTTTCGAACGGCCTCTCCCACTTCAGTTCAGCGGCCCAATAGGTGCGCTTTGCCTTCGGCAGTCCGATGAACGAAGCCGGGATAGTTACTTCGTGCAAAGCACCAGCGGCGTCTGCAACGTTGATGACTAGGTCTTTGCCCGGATTCATCAGCACGTAACCGCCGCTGCCGATAGTCGGAACGGTGGTCGAATTGCACCAAGCTTGGCTCTGGTTTGCACAGAAGGCCTTGATGATAGATCCATAATAGGTGCTTGGCGAAGTGGGGTCGCCACTGCCGTCAAAATCGACGTCTTCGAGCACCGCGCCGAGCTTGCGGTACGTGAAGTTGACCGAGACCTTCATGCGGTTCGGGAAGTTGTATTCACCGCCGACGATAAATTCGTCTAGGTATTGCGGCTTGAGGTTCTTCGACACCAGTGTCGTCGGATCGGCAACGCCTCCCGGTGAGAGCACTTCGGCCAGAACCTTGGTGCCGAGCGTGGGGGAGGTCAGGCTACCTGTGTACGCCCCGCCAGCCCCTGTCGGAAGCGTGTACCAGTCCTGCAAGAACGTTTCGGAACCGGCGAGACGGATGTTGGTGTTAGCGGCCACCGGCAGGTAGTAGCGGCCATAGAACGCCGAGATACGGGCGGTCTTGTCCCCAGTCGGGTCGAAGTTGATGCCCAGGCGCGGAGCCCACTGGTTCTTGAGCGAGGTGAAAGGCGCGCCGAGGCCATCCTTGTTAACGAACTTGTCATTGCGCACACCGATCGACAGGTTGACGCGGTCGGTAACGTCCCAGTCGTCCTGGATGTAGAAAGCGGTGTTTTCGGACTTGAAGCTGCCGCCCGAGTTTAGCGTGCGAACGCGGACATAGTCGGTGTTCGGCGCGATCCGGCCACTCAGAGCGCCACCGGCACCCGAACGGTAGTAGCGGTAGTATACGCCGCCCGAGTAGATCGTGGCGTTGTCAGCCTGCAGCTTTTCAAGGTCCCAACCGGCGCGCAGGTGGTGTTCGCCCAGCAACGAGAAGTTGAGGTCGGCGTCAATGCGGTAGTTGGTACGCTGGTCACGACCGGTATCGATCACACCGGCCGGATTGCCGGAGATAAGCTTGAGACCGTCTTCCGGCACGCGACCATCGAGCACGTACGGGTTAGCATCATCCGCGCCAGCCGAGGTCTGGTTGAACTTCGACTTGCCGTACAGAGCCGAAAGAGTGAACCAATCGGTGAAGGCACCGGTGTACTTGACGATGTAGTTCGAACCGCCCGAGAAGTTAGTGGTCGGAGAGCCGTTGAACTTGACTTTCTCGTCCTGCGAATCGTTGAAGTACGTGCCTTCGACGCGGTGACCGTCAAACAGGTTGAGGTCGAGCTTGCCGCCGTAGAAAGGCTTGTTGTTCACGCGGGTCGTTGTATCGCCGAACGCATCGGTGTCGCTCTGGGTATAATGGCGCGGGTTGAAGAAACCGAAGAAGAACAGGCGATCCTTGATCACCGGACCAGAGGCCCAGATGTTGCCTTCAATGACTTCGCGCTTATCAAGCTTGTTGTTCTGCGAGTAAGTGTTCGGTGCCTGTTCGTAACCCCATTCCGGCTGGTAGTAGACGTTGAACCCGCCGTGGAAGGTGTTAGAGCCCGAACGGGTCAGCGCGATGACCGCGCCGCCGGTGTTGCGGCCGAATTCTGCCTGGTAGCCGCCGGTCTTGACCTGGACCTGATCGTAGAATTCGAACGGCACGGTGGTTCCGCCCACAAAGGTGCGGAAGTTCGTGATGTTCATGCCGTTGATGTAGTAGACATTTTCGGCAACCGACGAACCGGCGATCGAAACGCCACCGAATGCCGAGTCACCCGAGGTGACCTGCGGGGTGAGGAGCTGGATGGCTTCGATCGAACGGCCGACCGGAACAGTCTCGGCAACCTTCTGGACGTCGAACACGATGCCGGTGGCAGTGCCCGAGAAGTCCACCTTGCGAACCGGCGCGCCACGGACGACGATTTCGCCGGTGGTCGGCGCTTCGCTCGAAACGGTGAAGTCAAAGTTGTTGCCGCCGAGGCCGACCGACACGTTCTCGCTGCGGGTCGTGGTGTAGCCGTCAGCCATCACGGTCACGTTGTAGGTGCCGACCTGCACGCCCGGCAGCGTGAACGTGCCGTTGCCCGAAGTGGTGGTGGTGCGGGTGAAGCCACGGTCAACCGACGTTACTTCGACGCGGGCGCCCGAGATCGGCTTGCCCGAGTCGTCAACGACAGTACCCGAAAGGCTTGCGGCAGTAACGTCCTGCGCCATGGCAGGCGCAACGAAGGCGGCCGAGCCGGCGAAACCGGCGACGACCAGCGCCAATGGCGCGGCGCTCGCACGGAGCGCAGAGAAGGTTTTGATGTTCACGTTTCCAGTCCCTTTTGTCCTGTAGCCCACGGGCCGGTGAGGCTGTCGCAGGCACTTTCCCGTTTCACCAAACCTTGGCGATGTGCTGGCGCGCATCGCGTTTGGCCCCCTGGTTGACGGGCAAGATGGCTCTGTGTGGCTGAAATGTGTCGGGCCATCAAAACACGATTGTAAGTTGTGAAATGAATTCGAAGCATGTGTAGCGAAAGTGCCACACCGCCTTTGGGGCATGCACATAGGGCCCGGATTCCCTACACTTACATGTGATGCACGGAAATTACAGTTACCTTCGGTGGACTTGCCATTAATTTCAACGGCGACCGTTTCCGTTGAAACAACTGCCTATTTTACGTCCTAAACGGGTTGCAGGAGATACCGGAATCGCGGTGGGCGCGAATGTCGGGAGCGAGGTTGGTCGCAAACTGTGTAACGCCGCGCCGAGTTCCGCAGGGTTATCGCGAGTCAGGAAGCAGGGGCGATCAGCAGCAAGGGGTCGATGCGGCTCTCTCGCCATTTCACTGACCAGTGCAGATGTGGCCCGGTGGCACGGCCGCTGCTACCGATTCGTCCGATCGGATCGCCCTGCCGCACGTTCTGGCCTTCGCTTACCAGGAGTTCCGAGGCGTGCAGGAAGGCGCTGTTCAGGCCCATGCCGTGATCGAGCATGAGCAGGCGGCCCTCGAGGCTGAACGGCGTCTGCGCTGCGAGGATGACCACGCCGTCGGCAGGCGCCACATAAGTGGTGCCAGCACCGCCTGCGATGTCGAGGCCGGAGTGGTAGGCGGCAGGTTCACCCTTGTAGATGCGTTGTGCGCCGAAGAAGCCCGAGAAGCGGCCAGGGGCAGGGCGGACGAAGCTTTGTCGCCAGCCTGTTGCGCCAGTGTCGAGCGCACGGGCTGCCGAGATGCGGGTGAGTTCGGCGCGGCGCAGGCGCAGGTAGTTCTCGTCGGTCACGCCGCCGGGTTTGCGCGCCACGTTGATGTGTTCGATCCGCCACGCGCGCGGGGCGATGGCGATGTCACGCACGAATGCACTTCCGCCAGGCGGCGAGACGGTGATCCGCGCCAACGGGTCAGCGTCCCTGTCAAAGGCGAGAAGGAAGGCCCCGTCGGATGCAAAGTCTACGGTCTTGCCATCGAGCATCAGCGCGGTTGAGCCGGGTTGGACCCGGCCTCGCAACCATCCGCCTTGCGTTGCTCTGCCGCCCGGTTCGATCGTCAGCGCGGCCTGGGGGGAATTTCCGCCCAAGGCCATGCCTGCCAGTGTGGCGGCGGACCCGGTGAGGAAGGCGCGCCGCTGCAGGATCATCGGCAGAACCTCACCCTTCGAGGTGGCGGCGAGTGGAGATTTCGGCGGTGGCGTAGGCTTCCTGCCGCTGCGCACACCAGTAGCGCAGGGCATCGAGCGGAATCTTCTCGCCCGAGACCGCGCAGATCACGTGGTCACCGCCCGAGAGCTGGCGGAAGGAGCCGGAAAGGTAGTGCAGGCGCGCGAGGCGGCCGGATTGGGACATCAGCATGAGGGCAATGTAGTCGCTCGCGCGCTTCAGAACAATTCCTGCTGCGTGCCGGGTGTCGCAGGGGGGCGCGGTTTGGACGCAGGACGCGGCTGTGACGCTGCTTCGCTCGTGCTGACGTCGAGCGTGCCATCGGCAAACTTGAGCGTGAGGGCGGCGCGCTGTGCAGCCGTGGCCCTGTCCTTGACGAGGTCGCCGTTGCGGTCGGTCACCAGCACGTAGCCGCGTTCGAGCGGGGCTTCGGGATTGAGCGATTTGCGCAGGCGATCGAGCGCATCGACCTTGCCGCGCGCATGTTCGATGCGTTGGAGCAGGACTTCTGGGCGCAGGCGGCGGGCGGCAAGGCGCTCGGCTTCGCGCTCGACGCGGGCGGTGAGCAGGGCAGGACGCAGCGCTCCGGCGTGGCGGGCGAGGAGCGATCCGGCGATCTCGGTGCGATGGAGCAGGGCGCGGCGCAGGCGCTCGGCCAGATCATCGACGCGCTGGGCCTGTCCCTGCAGCAGCGCTTGTGGCTGGGGCAGGCGCTGGCTGCGCGCTTCGAGGCGCTCCTTCGATTGAGCGAGCTGGCGGGCGAGCGCGCGACGCTGGCGGGCGTTGAGATCGGCGACGAAGGCGGCAAGCTCGGCCTGCACCGGCACGGCGAGCTCGGCGGCGGCCGTGGGGGTTGGCGCGCGCAGGTCTGCCGCGAAATCGCATAGCGTCGTGTCGGTCTCGTGGCCCACGGCGCTGATGATCGGGATGGTGCAGTCAGCGACGGCGCGGACGACCTCTTCTTCGTTGAAGCACCACAGGTCTTCGATCGAGCCACCGCCGCGTGCGACGATCACGAGATCTGGGCGCGGGATCGGTCCACCTTCGGGCAGGGCGGAGAAGCCCCGCACCGCATTGGCGATCTGCGCGCCCGCGCCCTGGCCCTGCACCAGCACCGGCCAGACGACGACGCGGGTGGGGAAGCGGTCGGACAGGCGGTGGAGGATGTCGCGGATGACAGCGCCCGTGGGCGAGGTGACAACACCGATCACGCGGGGCAGGAAGGGCAGGGGCTTCTTGTGCGCAGGATCGAACAGACCCTCGGACTCGAGCCGCGCCTTGAGCTTGGCGAGCAGGGCGAGCAGCGCGCCTTCGCCAGCAATTTCCATGCGGTCGATCACGATCTGGTAGTTCGAGCGACCGGGATAGGTGGTCAGCTTGCCCGTGGCGATGACCTCGACGCCGTCCTCGGGCCGGAAGTTCAGGCGCTGCACATTGCCGCGCCACATCACGCCATCAAGCCGCGCGCTCTCGTCCTTGAGGCTGACATAGAGGTGGCCGGAGGCCGCGCGCTTCACGCCCGAAAGCTCGCCGCGCACGCGCACGAAGCCGAACCGGTCCTCGACCGTGCGCTTCAGAAGCGCGGAAATCTCGGAGATCGACAGGGCCGGAGCGTTGTCGCCAGCCGATTCCCTCGCTAGGAGCCCGCCCGAGCCATTTGTATCGTCGTCGTCATAGGGCGCGGAAGGGAATGCCATGAATATCCTGCTGTTGGGATCGGGTGGGCGCGAACATGCCCTCAGCTGGAAACTGGCCCAATCGCCGCTGGCGGGCAAGCTCTATGCGGCAACTGGCAACCCCGGTATCGCGCAACATGCCGATGTGGTGGCGCTGGACCTGACCGACCATGCCGCCGTAGTGACGTTCTGCGAGACGCACCGCATCGGCCTTGTTGTGGTCGGCCCGGAAGCCCCGCTGGTGGACGGCCTGACAGATTCGCTGCGCGCAGCAGGCTTTTCGGTGTTCGGGCCGAGCCGTGTGGCGGCGCAACTTGAGGGTTCGAAGGGTTTCACCAAGGACCTTTGCGCACGGGCTGACATTCCGACGGCAGGTTATGTGCGCACGAAGTCGCTGGAAGAAGCGCGTGCAGCCCTGAAGGATTTCGGCGCACCGGTGGTGATCAAGGCTGATGGACTCGCGGCGGGCAAGGGTGTGGTCGTGGCGATGACCATGGCCGAGGCCGAGGCTGCGGTCGAAGACATGTTCGATGGCGCATTCGGCTCTGCCGGGGCCGAAGTCGTCATCGAGGAATTCATGACCGGCGAGGAAGCCAGCTTCTTCGCGCTGACCGACGGCGCGACGATCTTGCCGTTCGGTTCCGCCCAGGATCACAAGCGCGTGGGCGATGGCGATACAGGCCCCAATACCGGCGGCATGGGTGCCTACAGCCCGGCGCGGGTGCTGACGCCCGAGCTCGAAGCGCAAGTGCTCTCGCGGATCATCGCGCCGACGGTGAAGACCATGGCTGACGAAGGCATGCCCTATTCCGGCGTGCTCTATGCCGGGCTCATGCTCACCGAGCATGGGCCGAAGCTGATCGAGTACAACGCGCGCTTCGGGGATCCCGAGTGCCAAGTGCTGATGATGCGACTGGAAAGCGATCTCGTCGAACTGCTGCTGGCCTGTGCCGACAACAAGCTCTCGAGCATCGCCAGCCCGCGCTTTTCGAACGAGGTGGCGATGACTGTCGTCATGGCGGCGGAAGGCTATCCCGGAACGCCGAAGAAGGGCGGGCGGATTGATCAGATTCCGGCAGCCGAAACGAACGGAGCGAAGGTGTTCCACGCAGGAACCTCACTTTCGGCCGATGGCGTGCTTTCGGCCAATGGCGGGCGCGTTCTCAACGTGACGGCCAAGGGGCCGAGCGTGAAGGCAGCGCGCGACGCGGCCTATGCGGCGGTCGATGCGATCAGCTTTCCGGAAGGCTTCTGCCGTCGCGACATCGGCTGGCGCGAGATCGAGCGGGAAGAATCGGGGGACTGAAAGTTGGTTGGCGCTGCGTGTCTGTAGCGCCCTTGTTCGCCTGTCGGCGAATGCCCACCCCTAACCCCTCCTGCCTGCGGGAGGGTTGTGGGTGGGCCAGCGGCAGTTGTTCAGATCACTCCGTTTGCAGCCATCTGCGCCAGATCCGCTTCGCCAAGGCCCAGCAACTCGCCGTAAACCTCGGCATTGTGCTGCCCGACCCTGGACGGGGCGGCGCGTCGCACGGTGCCCGGGGTGGCGGACAACTTGGGGAAGCTCGACTGCATCTTGAGCGGACCGAAACGCTCGGTTTCAACCTCGATGATCGCCTCGCGCGCCTGAAAGTGCGGGTCGGCCAGCATGTCGGGCGCGCGATAGACGCGGCCTGCGGGTATCGAATGTTCGATCATCAGCGCGTCGACTTCGTCAACCGTCAGGGTGCGGGTCCACTGGTTGATCAGTTCATCAAGCTCGTCCTGGTTCTCGCCGCGGGCAAGGTGCGTGGCATAGCGCGGATCGTCGCCGAGTTCGGGGCGGCCCATGGCACTGGCGAGCCGCTTCCAGAGCGAGTCCTTGTTGGCCCCGATCATGAATTCGCCGTCCCTGCATGAGTAGACGTTGGATGGCGCAATGCCCTTGAGGACGGAGCCTGAGCGTTCGCGGATCAGGCCCATCCGGTCATATTCGGGCACCAGCCCTTCCATCACCTGCAGCACGGATTCATAGAGCGCGGCGTCGATCACCTGTCCCCGCCCGGTCTGCGCGCGTTCGTGCAGCGCGGCGAGAACGCCCATGCAGCCATAGGTTGCGGTGAGCGTATCGCCGATGGAGACGCCCATGCGGCTTGGCGCGCGGTCAGGCTCGCCGACGATGTAGCGCCATCCGCCCATGGCCTCGCCAATTCCGCCAAAGCCTGCACGGTCCGAATAGGGGCCGGTCTGGCCGTAGCCTGACATGCGCGCGATGATCAGGTCGGGCTTTTCGGCAAGGAGAACGTCTGGGCCGAGTCCCCACTTCTCCATCGTACCGGGCTTGAAGTTTTCAATCACCACATCAGCGTGGGCGATCAGCTTCTTCACCAGCGCCTGACCTTCAGGAACGCGCAAGTTGGCACTGACCGAGCGCTTGTTGCGCGCGATGACTTCCCACTGGACTTTCTCGGACCCCTGCCCCCACTCGCGCATGGGATCGCCAGTCACGGGCGGTTCGACCTTGATCACGTCTGCGCCCATGTCGCCCAGCAGCTGGCCGCAGAACGGGCCAGCAAGCAACTGTCCGAGTTCCACGACACGAATATTTCTCAGAGCGCCGGGATTTTCAGATGCCATGGTCATTCCGCCGCCTCCAGTAGCGGCCATTCGGGTTGGATGGGAGCAGGCAGGCCGGTTTCCGCTTTGCAGTTCGCGCGGAGTGTTTCGATGCCGGGGCCATAGTTGAACAACGGTAGCTCGCCTCGCTCTGCTCGCTGGCGCGCGCGCAGGGCTTCGGTCTCCGCGAGATTGACCGTTCCAAGGTCATCGGCAACCACGCCATAAGCAAGAGCGCCTTGCGGTGTGACGAGCCCCTGCACGATTTCCTTGGCCACCAGCGCGGGATCGCGATCGAGCGGGTCGCCCCAGCCGCCGCCACCCCAGGTGATGAAGTGCAGGATGTCGCCCGCTTCCACGTCGAGGTCTTCCACCTTGTTGCCGACAATGGTCTGGGTGCCATCCGGTTTTTCGAGGATCTTGCGTGCCCGCGCGCCCGGCTCGCCACCGTTGACGCCCCATGGCGGCACGAACCAGCGGTCGTCGTGGATGGCGATCGTGCCCTTCGACAGGAAGCGATAGGTCATGCGAATGCCATTGCCGCCGCGATGCAGCCCCGCGCCGCCCGAATCCGGTTCGCACTCGTAACGCTCGATCACCATCGGGAAGTAGCGTTCGAGGAACTCGTTGGGCACGTTGGTGAAGCCCGGCCAGAGCGAGTGGCCATCCGGACCATCGCCCATCGGTCGCCCCGGAATGCCGCCGAAGCCGATCTGAAACAGCTGGAACCAGTCACCATTCTTGCCTGTACGTTCGTCATTGCCGGCATAGAACAAGTGCGGGGATGAGGAGAACCCGGCAGCATTGAGGAATTCCGGGGTTTTCTGGCCGAGGAGACCGCCGAGGATATCGAAGATGCGGCCCAGCGCATGGGTGCGGCCCGAAAGCGCTGCCGGGAATTTTGGCTTCAGCAGCGATCCTTCGGGAATGCGCACGTCGATCAGGTCGTAGAATCCGTCATTGAACAGGATCTGCGGGTCGAAGACCATGATCATGTAGATGCCGAAGAACATCTTGAACATGTTCTCGTTGAGGAAGAAGTTGATCGAGGCGACCGACTGCGGGTCGGTGCCTGCGAAATCGAGGATGACCTTCTCCCCCTCGCGCCACATCGTGCATTTGATCTTGTAAGGGCCGAAGCCCATGCCGTCGTCGCAGATGTAGTCCTCGAAGCTTACCGGCTCCTCGGCAATCGCCATGCCGACCAGCGCCTTCATCGCGCGGTGGTTGCGGGCGAGGAGTTCTTGGCATGCCGAGACATAGACATCATCGCCAAAGCGCTCTGCCATCTCGATTACGCGACGTGCGGCGACGCGGCATGCGGCGATGAGTGCGTTGAGGTCTGCCGCGCACCAGTCGGGCTTGCGCGTCTGGTGCATGACGAGGCGGATGAGGTCCTCGTTATACTCGCCCCTCTTCCAGATCTTGACTGGCGGGATGCGCACGCCTTCCTCGAAGATCGAGCGGGCGTTGATCGGCATAGAGCCGACGACCTTGCCGCCGATGTCGGACTGGTGGCCGAACATCGAGGTATAGGCGATGAGCCTGCCGTCCTTGAACACGGGCAGCAGCACGAGCCAGTCGTTCGAGTGGCTGATCGCGCCTCCGACCGAGTAGGGATCGGACAGGAAGATCATGTCGCCGTCCTCGAGCGTGCCCTCGTAGTTCTCGAGGAAGCCGCCGATGAATGAGCCGAACTGACCGACAATCATCTTGCCGGTGTGATCGGCGATCAGCGGGAAGGCGTCGCCCTGCTCGCGGATGCCGGGAGACATCGCGGTGCGCACGAGCGTCGCGTCCATCTCGATGCGGGCGTTGCGCAGCGCGTTCTCGATTATGTCGAGCGTAACCGGGTCGATGGAAACGCGTTCGAAAGGCTTGTCGTTGGTCTGGACGATGGCTGCAGGCATGTCTCGCTCCCTCAGGCCAGATTGATCAGGATGTTGCCGACATGGTCGACAGTGCCGACACAGCCGCTCTCGATCAGCGTCGTCGAGTCCATCTCGCAGACGATGGCGGGACCCGGGATCACGTCCCCGGCGCGCAACTTGCTGCGTTCATAGATCACCGCGGCCTGTTCGCGCCCGTCCATCCACAAGGTGTGGTCGCGCATTCTGGCGGCGATGGGATTGCCGTCGCCCTTCTCGAGTTCTGCTGCCGGCAGATCGAGCGCGCGGCCCATGGCGACTGCGCGCAGGTTCACGATCTCGTGCGGGGTGTCCATGTTGAAGGTGAACAGGCGTTTGTGCTCGGCATCGAAGCGGGCGAGTATCCCGGCGATGCCATCGGCGGTGAGCACATCGGGCGTAATCGTCAGCGGCACTTCGAAGGCTTGTCCGGCATAGCGCACGTCGACTTCAAAGGCGGTGCTGATCTCATCCTCGGGCACGCCATCGGCGAGCAGCTCGGCGCGGGTCTGCGCTGCCATCTCGTCGAGGATGGCGATGAGGTCGGCTGCTTCGGTCTGGCTAGCGAGACGGCTGAACGAGCGCGCGGTTTCGGTGCGCATCCGCGTCGTCGCATCGCCGAGGGCGCAGAGCACGCCGGGGCTGACCGGCGAGATCGCGGGCCAGCTGCCCATAAGGCGGGCGACCGCATTCACGTGAAGCGGTCCTGCGCCGCCAAAGCCCATCAGCGCGAAGTCGCGCGGGTCGTAGCCTTGCTGGACCGAGATCATGCGAAGCGCGCCAAACATGTTCTCGTTGACGATATCGATGATCCCGCGCGCAGCGGCCATGAGGTCGATGCCGAGCGCATCGGCGATGGTCTGCACCGCCTTCTTCGCGCCTTCGCGGTCAAGATTGAAAGTGCCGCCCAATAGGTTCTCGGGAAGGTAGCCGAGCACGACATTCGCGTCGGTCACCGTGGGCAAGGTGCCGCCTTTTCCATAGGCGACCGGCCCCGGCACGGCTCCTGCGCTCTGCGGCCCGACCCGAAGGGCTCTTGTCAGCTCAGGAACATAGGCGATCGAACCGCCGCCTGCGCCTACCGTCTTCACGTCCAATGCCGAGGCACGGACGGAGAGGTGGCCCACTTCGGTGGTGCGCTGGCGGCGGGCTTCGAGATTCTCGATCAGGGCGACATCGGTGCTGGTGCCGCCGACATCGAGGGTGAGGATGTTCCTGATCCCGGCATTGCGGCCAACCCAGATCGCGCCGGTGACGCCGCCTGCAGGGCCGGACATCAGGATGTTGACCGGGTGCTCCTCGGCCTTCTGCGCGCTCATCAGACCGCCATCGGAGCGGAGCAGCGAGAGCTTGCCGTTCATGCCTGCTTCGGCAAGGCGCGAGCGCAGGTTGGAGACGTACTTGCCGACAACCGGGCGCACGGCGGCGTTGGCAACCGTCGTCAGGGTGCGTTCGTACTCCTGCATTTCAGGCAGGACTTCGTGGGAGAGCGAGACCGGCACGCCGGGCATGATCTCTGCCGCCAGTTCGCCGACGCGCGCTTCGTGAGTGCCATTGGTGTAGGCGTTGATCAGGCTGACGGTGATGGCTTCGACGCCGTTGGCCTTCAGCACCGAGAGCTGGCTGCGGATGTCGGCTTCGTCGATGGGGCGGATTTCGGTGCCCCCGGCGCTCATCCGGCCCCTGATCGTCACGGTATCTTCAAGCGCGGCCAGCGGCTGCGGCTTTGGCCAGACGATCCAGCCCGCAAGCCCGCCCGGCACGAAGCTGCGCGCAATCTGCATGATGTGGCGATAGCCTTCGGTCGTGACGAGGCCGACGCGCGAGCCCTTGCCTTCAAGCACGGCATTTGTCGCGACCGTGGTGCCGTGGAGGAAGTAATCGACATCGCCCGGCGTGATGCCCGCCTTCTCGCAGATCGCGCTCACGCCGTTGAGGATGCCCTCCGAGCTGTCATGCGGAGTTGACGGCGTCTTGTGTCGCCAGAACGCGCTGCTGCTGGTGTCAAAAAGCAGGAGGTCGGTAAACGTGCCACCGACGTCTACGCCAAGGCGATAGCCCATTGCTCGATTACTCCTGAACTGTCTTGGGAAACGGCGGCGCCTTGACCACCATCGAAGGAAGTGCACGGCTCATCACGCCAGAAAGCCAGCGGTTGGCCTCGATAAGCTGGGCAAGGTCCATGCCGGTTTCCACGCCCGCGCGGTGAAGCATGTAGATGACATCCTCGCTTGAGACGTTGCCGGCAGCGCCCGGTGCGAAGGGGCAGCCGCCCAAGCCTCCCAGCGCCGCGTCGACCACCGATGCGCCTGCCTCAACCGCGGCCCAGACATTGGCGATGCCGGTGCCGCGCGTGTTATGAAAATGTACGCGAACCGGAAGCGGCGAAACTGCCTCGACCACGCGACGGACGAGGCGCGAGACGTGCGCCGGATCGGCAACGCCGATGGTGTCGGCCAAGGCGACCTCGATGGGCCCGGCCTCAGCCAGCGCGGCTGCCATGGCAACCACGCGGTCTTCCGATACCTCGCCTTCGAAAGGGCAGCCGAACGATGCGCCGATGGTGGCCTGTCCCCTGAGGCCTGCAGCCTTGGCCATGGTAACGATCGCCTTGGCAGCGACGACTGATTCATCGCTGGTCTGGCCCTGGTTGGCGATTGAAAAGCTGTCAGTCGAGACGCACACAGCCCCGAGTTCGTGAAGGCGACCCGTTGCGATGGCGCGCTCGGCACCCTTTGCATTCAGCACGAGCCCAATGAAGCTGACTTCGTCTGTTTGCGGAAGGCCTGCGCAGACGTCCTCCGCGTCGGCCATCTGTGGCACTCGCTTGGGATTGACGAAGCTGCTCACTTCGATGCGGCGCGCACCGGCAGCGATGCTGCGGCGGATCAGCTCCAGCTTGTCCGCCGTGGAGATGATCGTTTTCTCGTTCTGCAGTCCGTCGCGCGGGCCGACTTCGACGAAAGTGACCTTCCGGGCACTCATATCGTGCGGCCGCGACTGGAGGAGGGCAGGTGGCAGATCATCAAAATAGGTCTCACTTCGTATTCAATATCACTCTGCGCTCATCGCATGGAGTGTCGAAACCTGCACGTTGGTGCACATCTTTAAGCGCCTTGACCGCTCAGGTTTGTATACAATAAGCTGCCCTTGTCACAAGCGAGCGTCAAGAGGGGGGCAGATAGCCCAGCGTTCGCTGCGCAACCGGATTTCGAACGCACCATGGCTTTCGGGCCACGACGACATCGAACCGAACAGGGAGGTTTGAGAATGCGTGCCAGCCGTCTTCTAGTGAATGCATCGGCCCTGGGCCTGATGCTCGCCGCCATGCCAGCGCTTGCGCAGGAAGCCCCGCAGGACTCGGCCAAGGCTGACGAGACCGGCGAAACGATCATCGTTACCGCCCGCCGCCAGAACGAGCGGTTGCAGGACGTGCCGGCCTCGGTTTCGGTCCTCACCGCATCGGCGCTGCAGAACACCGGCGCAGTCAAGGCCGAGGACTTCACCCAACTCACGCCCGGCGTCACCATCGTGACCGGCACGGCTGAAGCGGGCGACACCCAGATCAACATTCGCGGCATCAACGGCGCGCGCGATGCCGAAAGCTCGGTCGCTCTCGTCGTCGATGGCATTCTCAAGACCAATACGGCACAGCTAAACCAGCCGCAGGGTACGCTATCGCAGGTCGAAGTGCTGAAGGGCCCACAGGGCGCGCTCTATGGCCGCAACGCCGCGGCCGGCGCGATCGTGCTGCAGACGCTCAAGCCGACCGATACGCTGACCGGCGGCATGCGCGCATCCTACGCAAATGAAGCCACGTATGAAGCGACCGCGCACATTGCTGGTCCTCTTGGCGAGAACGTCGGCTTCGTTGCTTCGGGCTATTACTTCACCACCGATGGCTGGTGGCGCAACAAGTTCCTCAACAATTCCAAGACCGTGGACGACAAGGAAAACTGGGCGCTCGACGGTCGGGTGATGATTGGACGCGGCACCGCTACCCAGATTGACGTCAAGGCGCGCTATGCTGAATTCCACGGTGCCTCGCTGCCGTTCAACGCCTCTTTCCACCTGCCTCAGTTCGGGGCAGTGAACCCTGCATTTTACGAGGACGTGAACAAGCACCCGTTCAACTTCTACAACAACATCCGCGCGACGAACGACCAGAAGAGCTTCGATGCCTCGATCAAGATTGATCAGGAATTCGGCAACGGCATGAAGTTGGTCGCCTGGGCGCTATATTCGGACGTCAAGCAGGACCTCGTCGCCGATGGCACGTCGGCAGACTTCGCGCGCTATATCACGAACACCGACCCTGCGGTGAACAGCTCGGTTGCAAGCTGCTTCTCGAGCACCGCTGCGCTCACCGGCTTCCCGGTCAACCAGCCGGGCAATATCGGGCAGATCCCGGTACCGTTCCTGTTCGCACCGGCAAACGGATCGACTTTCGGGCCCTATAGCCCCACGACTTGCGACGGCATCCAGTACCAGCTGCGCAACCAGAAGGACTTCAGCACCGAAGTCCGTCTGCTGTCGAACACCGATGGCCCGCTGACGTGGCAGCTTGGCGCGTATTATCTGCACATCGACCGCAAGACCGGGGTCAGTCTTGGTGCCGATACCGGGCAGGGCGTGATCAAGCAGCTCTACAACGCACCCAACACCGTCAACCCGACGTCGCTGCTGCTCGCCGACAAGTTCCGCACCAATGTATACGCGGCGTTCGGCGCGGCCGAGTGGAAACCGTCCGAGGTCTTCACCGGCGGCATCGCGCTGCGCTATGATATCGAGGAGCGTGCGGCCAATTCGCTGGTCCCCAACGCGGTCGATCCGTTCACCGGAGGGCCGATCAATCCGGGCCTCGCTTTCGGGGCATTCACTCCGCAGAACGCAACGTTCAAGCAGCTCCAGCCCAAGGTGACGCTCAGCTATCACCCCACCAATGCCCTCAATATCTACGCAAACTGGGGTATCGGCTTCAAGTCGGGCGGCTTCAACAACCAGGGTTCGTCGGCAGTGGTCAACACCCGCTTCAACAATGGTGTGACGCCGGGCACGATCGATGCCGACGTGACGATCAACGACCAGTACCGCAAGGAAAAGTCGAGTGCTTTCGAGGCCGGCATCAAGGGCGAATTGTTCGACGGCCGCATAACCTACGACCTCGCGGGCTACTACACCCGCGTCACCGACATGCAGTTCTTCGAATTCTTCGTCGGTGATTTCGGCCTGCTGCGGGTGGTCTCGAACATCGATCGCGTCGACATCAAGGGGGCGGAGATCAACCTGACCGGCAAGATCGTCGATGGCTGGAAGGTGTTCGGCTCGTTCAACGTGACCGACAGCGAGATCAAGAAGAACGCCTCGCGCCCCTACACCGTCGGCAACAAGTCACCTTACACGGCGGACTGGACGCTGAACCTTGGCAGTGAAATCACCGCACCGCTCAGCGACAGCGCCAAGCTTCTGTTCCGTGCCGACTACCGCGTGACCGGTCCGACGTGGTTCCATTCGGTGCAGGATCAGGAGCGCCCAACGATCTTCTCAGGGCTCCTGCCGATCTCGCAGCTGCCCTTCCTGCCGCCGGCCTTCGGCAACGCCCGCTACGATGTTGCCAAGCGCGATGCCTTCGGCGTGCTCAACCTGCGCGCAGGCATCACCACGCCGCGTTACCGGATCGCCGTGTTTGCCGACAACCTGCTCGACCGGAAATACATTGCCGAGGCCATTCCAGCGATTGAGTTCGGCGGCTCGTTCATCTCGCCAGGCGCGCGTCGCCTGATCGGGGTTGAAGTGGGCGCATCGTTCTGATCAAGGCTGCGGGAAGCAGGCCTTTCGGCCGGCTTCCCGCATGATAAAGGAGCTTACGTGTCCAAAGCCTCGCAGGAAGCCTACCGCAAGATTCGCGCGGGGATCCTTTCGGGGCACTTTCCTGCCGGGCAATTCGTGCCCGAAGACGAGTTTGCGCAGTATTGCGGCCTTTCTCGCACGCCCGTGCGCGAGGCCATAGCCGAACTCGTCGCCGAGATGCTGCTGCAGCGCTCGGGCACCAACCGGGTCTTTGTGCCCGTCTGGTCGGACGAGGACGAGGAAGAGCTGTTCACCCTGCGCGCCATGCTGGAGAGCCACTGCGCCAGCCGTGCAGCGCGGTTGATCACCGAAGAGCAGATAAGCGAATTGCGCGGTCATTGCGACTTCATCGATCGCGCAATTGCCGCACCCGAGGGGCCGGACGTTTCAGGCTTCGTCGAAGGCAACAGGCGTTTTCACGCGGTCATACTTGCCGCAGCACAGTCCGAGCGTCTGGGGCAGCTCATGCGCTTCGTCGTCAGCCAGATTGTCGTCCACCGTACGGCCGAGCAGTACTCGCGCGCCGATATGGAACAGAGCCAGCGCGACCACCGCGACCTCGTCAGCGCATTCGAGATGCGTGACGAGGAATGGGCGGGCGCAGTGGCCAACACACATATCCGCCGCGCCGCAAATGCCTACCGCACGATGCGGCACGGCGCGGAGACGGCGCAGGCATAGAGTCAGGCGACAGTCTGGACCACGCGCAGTTCGGCCTCGGGCAGCGCGCTGGCGTCCGCCCCCTTGCCGATCTGCTGCATCAACTCCTGCTTGCGCGCTATCATCGCATCGCGCAGCGCAACCATGTCGACCCCGGTTTCGCGTGCCTGAGAGAACATCCCCTGCGATCGTGCCTCCTCCTCATGGACATGGTGCTTGATCTCTTCGCTGAGCACCTTGACCTTGGCGTCGAAGAACTCGTCGTCGGGCGTGCTAGCCATGATGTCGTTGATCAGCACCTTGGCGGCGTCGTGCTCGACATAGGCCTCGGTCCAGGTTTCCTGCTCGATCTTGCCCCGCAGTGCTGGGTAGAAGATCTCTTCCTCGATGATCGTGTGGACCTTGAGTTCGTTGCAGATCTGCAGGGCAAGCGCCTGCTTGCGGTCGTCACGCGCGCTTTCGAACTTCTCGAATAGTGCCTCGACAGCGCGGTGATCGGCCTTGAGCAGGGCTATGGCATCGGTGAACTTGGGCTGGGCCATGGCTGAAAATCCTTGGAAAATGCGTCGGTTGTCCGACCAATCCCCCAAGGTCCACTTATGTTCCGTGTGCAGCCAATTCATGCCAGCCCGCAGGCTGGGTTCACGATTCAGGCCATCTACCGGGTGACGTAAGCCGGTAGTCTTCCACCGGAACCCCGCCGATCACGTGCTCCTGGATGATTCGCTCAAGCACGGGCGGGGTGCAGGAGTGGTACCAGACGTTGTCCGGATAGACGACCGCGACCGGTCCGACGAGGCATACCCGCAGGCAGCCGACCTTGTTGCGCAGGATACCCTGCGCCCCGCCAAGCTTCAGCTCGCCGAGGCGCTTTTTCAGGAAGTTCCATGCCTCGTCCCCCACTTCGCGCGGGGCGCACTTGTCCTTGTCCGGTCCGGCGCACAGCAGGATGTGGCGTTGCGGGTTGAACCCGCCCAGCTTTTCGAGCGCAATCTCGGCCTGACGTATCTCTTCGTGGCTTGCTGTCACTTCTCGTTCTTCTTCAACCAGCGGTCGAGCCAGTTGAACGAGGTCTGGTGCCACTGCAACGAGTTCTTGGCCTTGAGCACCCAGTGGTTCTCATCGGGGAACACCAGCAGCTCGGATGGGATGCCTCGGCGCTGCAGGGCAGTGAACGCGGCCAGTCCTTGCGTATAGGGAATGCGGAAGTCCTTCTCGCCGGTGATGACCAGCATCGGCGTCTTCCATTTGGCGACGTGGTTGACCGGGTTCCACTTCTCGAACTCTTCCGGCGCTTCGTAATAAGGGTGCCCGCCGTGTTCCCATTCGTCGAACCACAGCTCTTCGGTTTCATAGGCCATGGCGCGGGCATCGAACACGCCGTCATGCTGGACAAGGCACTTGAAGCGATCTGGCCACACGCCTGCGATCCAGTTCATCATGTAGCCGCCATAGGATGCGCCTGCCGCACAGGCATTGTCGCCATCGATCTGGCTGTCGAGCGTGATCGCGGCGGCAAAGCCCTTCTGCAGGTCATCCAGAGGCTTTCCACCCCACTGGCGGTTAATGGCGTCGGTGAAGGCCTGCCCGTATCCGGTCGAGCCGTGGAAATCGACCGACACGATGGCATAGCCCTGGCTTGCCCAGACTCGCGGGTTCCAACGGTTTGACCAGCTGTCGTTGTATGAGCCCTGCGGCCCGCCGTGGACAAACAGAACCGAGGGCATCTTGCCCTTGATCCAGCTCGGCTTGGTAATCTGGCCCCAAACGGTGTCACCGTCCGCACCCTTGAAGCTGAAGCGCTGCGTGACGACAGGCGCGCGTTGGGCGAGCGCCGAAGTAGCAACATCGGTCAGGCGCGTGCCTGCCTTGCCCGGCTTGCCGATGAACAGTTCTGCCGGACCGTCAATCGAATCGCGGGTGTAGACCAGGCGGCCGTCATTGAACGGCACGACATTGCCAATGTGGCCTTCGCGTCCTGGATTGAGGACAAGGCGCGTGACCTTTCCGCTCACCGGATCGACGCGGAAAGCAGGCGTATCAAGCACGTCCTCGGCAGTTGCGATAAGCGCCTTGCTGTCACGAGTCCACGTCAGCGAAGCGACTGATCGGTCCCACGCGCCAGTCAGTTCTCGCCTTTCGCCTGTTTGCAAGTTGATGAGATGGACGACAAGACGGTCCGCTTCGTAACCGGGCCGCGCCATCGCTGCGTAGGCCAGCCACTTCCCGTCTGGCGAAGGGGCGGGCGTATTGTCTGTCGCCTTGTTGGTCTCGGTCAGGTTCTTCGGCACGCTGCCGTCCAGCTTCGATTGCCAGATGTCGAGGTTGGTCGAAGTCGGCTCATTGCGGTCCGCCTGCCGCGCCACGAAGAACAGCGATTGCGAGTCCACTGCCCAAGCCACGTCTTCGCCACCACCGAATGGCTTGACGGGACTGTCTCCAGTAAGTGTGCCGACAGGGCCGTCAGCGGCCTTGCCTTCGCCCATGACCTTGCCATCCGCGCCCAGATCGAAGGCAAAGACACGGCTGTAGTTGCCCGGCGTTTCCCATGCGTCCCAGTGGCGGACGAAGCCCGCGCCGTCCTTGTAATGGCGGCCGGTGCCGGGGCCGGGAAGGGCGGTGTTGCCATCGCTTTCGCAGCCGAAGGTCGCGCAATCGCGCGCAATGTCGCCCCACACGGCAATGCGCTTGCCGTTGGGCGAAAGCTCGAAGCCCGAAACCTCGGCCTTGAACGCGGTCACCTGCGTGGTCACGCCCGATGCTACGTCGACCTTCCAGACCTGCGTGGTCTCGGCCTCGCCCACCTTGCGATCGGAGAGATAGTAGAGCGCGCCGTCGGGTGCGAAGGCCGGATCGCTGGCGCTGCCGCCGGTGTCGATGCGGCGCGGCTCGCCCTTGCCATCGGCGCTGCGGACCCACAGCGACGGGGTGCGCTTGTAGCTGGCAGGGTCGGTGGTAGTGACGATGTAGGCGACGGTCTTGCCATCTGGCGAAACTGCCGTGCCGCCAAGGCGGCCGAGCGTCACCAGATCCTGCGGCGAGAAAGGAGCGGCCTGCTGGGCGATTGCAGGAGCGGCGAATGCGACGGCCAGCGAGGCGGCCGCCAGCAACAGCGAGTTGGTTTTCATGGAAACCGGATTAGCGCCGTAAGTTCACGGCGCAAACTGCAAAATCAGCCGCGCTTCCCAGCGATACGGGCGATTTCTGCTGCGACCATCTTTTCCACCATGGCGGGCAGGTTCTTGTCGAGCCACTCGGCCAGCATTGGCTTGAGGAGTTCGCGCACCAGACCTTCGAGCGAAGTCTCCCCTGAACGGACGATCTGCGGGGCAACGCCGGGCTGGGCCAGCATCGAAAGCGCTGCCAGCGATTCGCGCATCGAGGCTGCTGCTGCATCAGCGATCAGCCCGCCGGTCGCGTCATCGTCATCGTCTTGCGCGGTTTCGGTCAGTTCGAGCACGTCGGGGCGTGGCGCGGGGCGGGGTTCCGGCCGCAGGCGCGCCTGCGCCTCCGCCTTGTTGTCGCGCGCGATCACTTTCTTGATCGACTCGAGGATTTCCTCGACGGACGGTTCACCGGCCTGACGCATCGCAACTTCTACCCCCAAATGCCCCTGCAGCACCGATTCTCTCAAGGCATCGGTGCGGGCGGAATTGTCGCATCCTGTGCGGGCGTGTCAACGGTGCGCGTCGAGACGGCCTTTGGCGTCGGATCGCGGTCCCAGTCCCAGATACGACCCTTGACCCGGTCATAGTTGACCTGAGGGTCATAGAGCGCGCCGCCATCGAGGCCGAGATCGTTGGCATCGGCCTTGCCCATCGCCGAAAGCAGGTTGAACCCCGCGACATAGGCGTTGCGCCGCGCGGCGACGAGTTGCACCTGTGCGCGAAGCAGCTCCTGCTCGGCGTCGAGGATGTTGAGGATCGTGCGATTGCCCACGGTGTTTTCCGCGCGCACGCCTTCAAGGCTGAGCGCCGCGGCATCGACTGCGGTCTGGTTCATCGCGATGATCTCGTTCGCGGCAAGCCAAGAAGCATAGGCAGAACGGACCGAGGCAATGACCTCGCGCTCAACGCCAATTTCCTGTTCAACTGTGGCACTCTCGCGCGCTTGCGCTTGCCGCGTCTGCGCAGCCGGGCCACCGCCCTGAAAAAGCGGGACAGACACACTTACGCCGGCCTGCGCCGTCGTCGAGCGTTGTATAACGCCGCCGGGAATGCCGCCACCAAGAGTGCCGAGGAAGTTCTGGTAGCTGCCGCTGGACGTCAGCGAGACTGTCGGCAGTTTCGCGGCGTCCGCCACACGTACGTCGTAGCCCGCCGCCTTGCTACGTTCACGTGCAGCGAGCAGATCAGGGTTGTTTTCAAGCGCGAAGTCAACTGCATCGTCAGGATCGCGTGGCAGGCCGGGCAGTGGCGGTGGCGGCTGCAGTGCTGTCGGTACTTTGCCCACGACCTGAATGTACCGTTCGCGGCTGGCAACGAGATTGGCCTGCGCGGTGCGCAGATCGCCCCGGGCCAGCGCAAGGCGCGAGTTCGACTGGGCAACGTCGGTGCGCGTCACGTCGCCGATTTCGAAGCGGTCGCTCGTAGCCTTGAGGTTCACCTCCAGCACGTCGACATTGTTCTTGTTCAAGCCGACGATCGCTGAATCGCGGATCACGTCCATATAGGCGGCGACGACTTGCGAGAACACGCCGGCCTCGGTGGCGCGCAGGTCTTCTTGCCCGGCCTCGACACGAGTCTTGGCAGCACGGATCGAATTCTTGACCGAGCCACCCGAAAACACCGGCAGCCCGAGCTGCAAATCGGCAGTCAGGGCACGGTCAGGCGCGGTAAAGGCCACCGGATTCTTTTTCAGAAACTCGGTGTAATTGGCCTGCCCTTGCAGACTCGGTAAACCGCGCGCCTTTGCAAGCGGCACGCCTTCGTCGGTAGCGCGCTGATTGGCGCGTGCGGCCTGCAAGGTCGGATTGGTATTGTAAGCGCTGGTCAGCGCCTCGCGCAGGTCGTCGGCCAGTGCCGGCGATGCAGCGAGGCCGGCGGCGCTTGCCGCCAGCATGAGGCGTAGCGCCTTGTGGGTGGCCATGAGGCTCAGAAGCTCCACTTTTTGGGCGCGGCAAATTCCGGCAGAACGGCGAAGTCGGCATCGGACAGCGGCGTTGCTACCACGTGGCCATGCGCTTTGGTCGCAACGGCCAGACGGGTAACCCCACGGTCGACCAGACCGGTGACCACCCGGCCATCGTCGGCGAGCAGGGCGGCCAACGAATCGGGCAGGACTTCGGCTGCGCCATCGATCAGAATCAGCGAGTAGGGACCGCCCTGCGCCGCAACGAGGCTGTCGGCGCGGTTCACGTCGCCTGCAAGCTGGCTGGCCAGCGCTGCGAGATAACCGTTGGTCGAAATCACCAGAACGCGATCATCACGGCCAGTGGCGGCAGCTTCCAGCATCTGGCCGTAAGTCAGCGCCGGAGAAAGCACGGCACCATCGCCAAGCGGCAGCGCACGATCGGCATAGGCCACGGCGCGGCGCTCTGCCGAGACGAAATCCTCACGCGGCACGGCGTTGAAGGCGTTGAGAACTGCGGGCGAATTCACCCCGCTCACTCGGAGCTGGCTATCGATCATCGCACGACGGGCGACCAGCATCTCGTCTGCTGCCGGGCGGTCTTCAACCACGGTCATTCGAACCCTCATTTCCAATTGCGCCGCACGTCTGCATGGCAAGGCAGCGGCAATGTTTCCAAGTGCCTGTAGAATATCGATCTGCGGTTTCCAAGGGATTTGCATGTCCATTGTCGAGGCGTATGGGGCGTTCGCAGTTTCTGCGCCGTCCGGCGCGGCATCGACCTCTGGAGGGAGTCATCGAGATGGCGGATATGGTCACGATCCGGGAAGCGGATCTCATCGAAAGCGTCGCGGACGCGCTGCAGTACATCAGCTACTTCCACCCGATGGATTACATCCGCGCTCTGGGTGAGGCCTACAAGGCAGAGCAGGGCCCGGCCGCCAAGGATGCCATCGCACAAATCCTCACCAACAGCCGGATGTGCGCCGAAGGGCACCGCCCGATCTGTCAGGACACGGGCATCGTCAATGTCTTCATCAAGTGGGGACAGGATTGCCGCTTTGATTCCGATCTCAGCTTGCAGGACGTGGTCGATGAAGGTGTGCGCCGCGCCTATCTGAACCCGGACAACAAGCTGCGCGCCTCGGTTCTGGCAGATCCGGCGTTCACCCGCCGCAATACGCGCGACAACACACCCTGCGTGCTCCACGTGGAAATGGTCAAGGGCTCGAAGGTCGTCGTCGACGTTGCTGCAAAGGGCGGTGGCTCGGAGAACAAGTCGAAGTTCAAGATGATGAATCCCAGCGATTCGATCGTCGACTGGGTGATCGAGATGCTGCCGCAGATGGGCGCCGGCTGGTGCCCGCCGGGTATGCTCGGCATCGGCATCGGCGGTACGGCGGAACACTGCGTCCTGCTTGCCAAGAAGGCGCTGATGGAACCGATCGACATGGCCCAGCTCAAAGTGCGCGGGCCACAGAACGACATCGAAAAGCTGCGCATCGAGATCTTCGACAAGGTCAATGCGCTCGGTATCGGGGCGCAGGGGCTTGGTGGCCTTTCGACCATCCTCGACGTCAAGATCATGGACGCACCGTGCCACGCCGCAGGTAAGCCGGTCGCGATGATCCCCAATTGTGCCGCAACGCGCCACGCCCACTTCGTGCTCGACGGTTCGGGGCCGACCTATCTCGAGCGTCCCAAGCTCGACGAATGGCCCGAAGTGCATTGGGCGCCCGACAGCGCGGCCAAGCGCGTCAACCTCGACACGCTGACGCAGGAAGAAGTGCAGGGCTGGAAGGCGGGCGATCGCCTGCTGCTCAACGGCAAGATGCTGACCGGCCGCGATGCCGCACACAAGCGGATCAAGGACATGCTGGCCAAGGGTGAAGAGCTCCCGGTCGATTTCAAGGGCCGCGTGATCTACTATGTCGGTCCGGTCGACCCGGTTCGCGATGAAGTCGTGGGGCCTGCAGGGCCGACCACGGCCACGCGCATGGACAGCTTCTCCGATACCATGCTCGATCTCGGCCTGCTAGCCAGCGTCGGCAAGGCCGAACGCGGCCCGGCGGCCACGCAGTCTATCGCCAACCACAAGAGCGCCTATCTGATGGCCGTGGGCGGCGCTGCCTATCTCGTGGCGCGGGCGATCAAGGAGTCCAAGGTCGTCGGCTTCGAGGATCTCGGGATGGAAGCGATCTACGAGTTCACTGTCGAGGATATGCCGGTGACCGTCGCCGTGGATAGCGAGGGCGAGAACGTCCACAAGAGCGCGCCGCTGGTCTGGAAGAAGAAGATCGCGGACGGAGGCCTCCTTCCTGCGTAACCTTTCGCTTCGATGAACGACCTATGCCGCCCGACCGCCGTTATGGCGCGTCGGGCGGATCGCGTTTAGACATCCTGCGATGACGTCGTCGCAAATCGATCCGGGTATCCCGCGCGTACCGGCCCGGCAGGTGATCCTGTCGGCCGCTGCGCTGTGGCTGTGCTATTTCCTGCTGATCACCGTGCGGGGCCTGGTGGTCGAGCTGGGGGACTTCAGCGACCTGCTCTGGCGACGCGCGCTGGTGACGGCGGCAGGGATCGTCGTGACGGTGGCGTGCTGGCCCCTGCTGCGGCGCTTCGATGCAAGGCCGCTGGCCACGCGCGTTGCAGCAGCGTTGGTAATCATGCTTCCGGCCGCTCTTGCGCTTGCTGCGGTGAACCAGTGGGCCTTCGCCCCGGTCGAAAAGCGGATGATCGAGCGGATCAGCAATGACCAGTCCGGCCAGACCAGCACCACCACCCAGACCACTGTCACAAACGGCACCGGCAAAGGTGGCGGGGTCAAGATTCGGCACGACATGGCGGGGAACGTGCTGGTCGATGTTCTTGACGAAGGCTTCATTCCTCCCGAGCCGCCGGAGCCTCCTGCTCCGAAACCTGCACCGTCCCCGAATCCCGCGCCTTCCGCCCGGCCAACCCCCACGCCAGAGCCGCTGCTCGACGAGGAAGACATCGCCGAACTGCGCAAGCTGGGTGACGAACGGACGATTGCAGCGCTCAAGGATGCTGGCATCATCCAGAATCCTGATGGCAGCACGGTGATCACCCAGCCGGGTCTCTACGTGAAGCAGTATGCCGATGGCCGCTCCGAGGTTCGCACGGGCGGCAAAGTCTACACGGTCGACGAGGATGGCGAAGTAGCCGGCGTCGAGGAAGCGCCTGCTCCGCCTGCGCTGCCCGCCACGGCTGCGTTACCGGCTCCACCCGCTCCACCGGCACCGGTGCTTTCCGCGGCGATGCAGGAGCGGATCCGCCAAACGGCGCAGCGCGAAGCTGAAAAAGCCATGGCCAAGGCCGAAGCTCTGCGCGAGATCGCCCAAGAGCGAGACCGGGCGGCGCGGACCCGTCAGGCAAAAAACGCCCGGCTTGCCGAAGAGACCCGTCAGCCTCCGGCGAAGGCCGCTCCCGCGACGGCCCCCAAAGTGCCGGTTGCCGACAGTCCGCAGCCCTCGCCGTCTGATATCGTCAGCGAGGAGTATCGCGGGCCTGACCACGTCACGATCATCCGCCAGACGGTCGAGAACGAAGGCCTGTGGCGGCAGCTGACCGATGTGGCACTGGGGCGCTACTTCCTGCTGATCGCCTGGGCTGCGCTGTATCTGGCGCTGGGGAATGGCGAGCAGCTACGCGCGGCGGAATATCGCGAAGGGCAGTATGCGCGCGCGGCTAAGGCTGCGGAGCTCAGGTCCTTGCGCTATCAGGTCAACCCGCACTTCCTGTTCAACACATTGAATTCCTTGTCAGCTTTGGTCATGGTCGGGCGAACCGAACAGGCCGAGCGGATGATCCAGTCGATTTCGCGCTTCTATCGCCACAGCCTTGCCGGCGATCCGACCACGGACATGCCGCTCGAGGACGAGATCGCCTTGCAGCGGCATTACCTCGACATCGAGGCGGTGCGCTTCCCCGAACGGCTGCGCTGCGAATTCGATATCCCCGAGGAGCTGATGAGCGCCTGCGTGCCGGGGATGATTCTCCAGCCGCTGGTCGAGAATTCGATCAAGTACGCGGTTTCGACCACGATCCGTCCGGTCACCATCCGCATCACCGCGCGCGAGGCCGGAGGCTTCCTCGTGCTGACCGTGGCCGACGACGGTCCGGGTGAAGGTTTTGCCAATGGCGGAACCGGGATCGGCATTGCCAACGTGAAAAGCCGCCTTGCCGCCCGCTTCGGTGAGGACGCGGGGAAAGTCGAAAGCGGCCCGTTGCCGGCCGGTGGCTATGCTACCGTGCTGACTATGCCGGTCGTCAGGAACGAATGCTGAGGGGGACTTGTCGTTGCGGACCTTGATTGTCGATGACGAACCGCTGGCGGTTGAACGGATGCAGATCCTCTGCACGCGGATACCTGCGCTGCAAGTGGTCGGCACAGCCAGCGATGGCGCCGCGGCGCTGCGCCTGATCGAGGCGCTGGCGCCCGATCTTGTGCTGCTCGACATGACGATGCCCGAGATGGATGGCCTTGGTGTGGCACGTGCACTGACCGGGCAGGCCAATCGCCCTGCGGTAGTCTTTGTCACGGCCCATGACGATTTTGCAGTCGAGGCTTTCGATTGCGATGCGGTCGACTACGTGCTCAAGCCCGTGGCGCAGGAGCGGCTGGAGCGTGCGGTCGAGCGCGCACAGGCGCGTCGCAGCGCTCCTGTCGAAACACCGCTGACGCCCGAGAAGCCCGCCAGCGAATGGATCGAGGAGTTCTGGGTGCCGCATCGCTCCGAACTGATCCGGGTGGCGGCTTCCGACCTCGAACGCATCGACGCAGAGCGCGACTATGTGCGCCTGCATGTCGGCAGCCAGCATGGTCAGGGCCGCAGCTACATGATGCTGCACACCATCGCCGGGTTGGAGGCGCGCCTCGATCCCGAACACTTCATCCGCCTCCACCGATCGACCATCGTCCGGCGCGACCGGATTGCCGGGCTGAAGCATGATGGTCTCGGTGTTTGGTCAGCGGAACTGGCCGATGGATCGCTGCAGCGGATCGGCCGCACCTACCTCGCGCGGGTGAAAGCGATGGCGGGGCGCTGACCTCTCACGCCTTGTAGAGCGCGTCCACTCGCGCGCCGTAGCGTTCCTTGATCTTGTGGCGGCGGATCTTGAGGCTCGGGGTCATCTCGCCGTTGTCGATGCTGAACGCCTCGTCGGCGAAGGTGAACTGGCGGACCTTTTCGATCACCGAGAGCTCCTTGTTCACCCGGTCCACCGCCGCGCGGATGGCGCTCTTGAACGCAGGCAGGTCCTGCAGTTCCTTGAAGTTGAAGTGCTCGCCCTGCGCGCGGGCCCATTCGAGCGACCATTCAGGATCGGGCACGATCAGGCCTACGATGTAGGGCCGCTTGTCACCCGAGACCATCGCCTGAGCTATCTCCGGCTGCAGCGTCAACATGCCCTCGATCTTCTGCGGAGAGACGTTGTCGCCCTTGTCGTTGACGATCATGTCCTTCTTGCGGTCGGTGATGACGATGCGGCCCTTGGCATCGAGGTGGCCGATGTCGCCGGTGTGCAGCCAGCCTGCGTTGGGTCCGTCGGTCGGGATCGCACGGGCGGTCTCGGCATCGTTGTGCCAATAGCCATGCATCACCAGTTCGCCGCGCACGAGGATTTCCCCGTCCTCGGCAATCTTCACTTGCACGCCCTTCATCGGCGGGCCGACGGTATCCATCTTCAGGCCGACCTTGGGCCGGTTGCAGGAGATCACCGGGCCAGCCTCGGTCTGCCCATAGCCTTGCAGCATGGTCAGGCCCATTGCGTCAAAGAAGACGCCCACTTCGGGGTTGAGCGGCGCCCCCCCAGAAACCATCGCCTTCATCCGTCCGCCAAAGCGCGCGCGAATCTTCGGCCGCAGCGTGCGCTCCAGAATCAGGCTCATCGGTGCATCGATGAGGCGGCCCTTCCCGGCAGCCTTGCGCGTGCCGATGCTGAGCGCGCGGTCCATCAGATAGTTGGCCAGCTTCCCCTGCTTTTCCACCTGCTTCATGATCCGCGTGCGCAGCACCTCGAACAGGCGCGGCACCACGACCATCATCGTCGGGCGCACTTCCTCGATGTTGGAGGCGAGCTTCTCGAGCCCTTCGGAATAGTAGATCTGCGCGCCCATGCCGATCGGCAGGTACTGCCCGCCGGTGTGCTCGTAGGCGTGCGACAGCGGCAGGAACGACAGGAACACCTCCTCGTCCCAGCCGAAGTCGTTGGCGAGAATCTCGGCGGCACCTTCGACATTGCACAGGATCGAACCATGATGCAGCCGCACGCCGCGCGGGCTTCCGCCGGTGCCGCTGGTGTAGATGATGCACGCCAGATCATCCCGGCCCATGTTTCGCAGCCGCTCATCGACCGCCTCACGCGCCTCGGCGCCGTCGCCGCTGGTCAGCGTCTGCCAGTCATGAAAGGCAAGTTTGCCGGCCTGCATCTGGCGCAGCGGCTCCATGCCGATCACGTGTTCGACACAGGGCGCGGACAGTGCGGCGGGAAGCAGCGGTTGCGAGAGTTTGGCCGTCGAGACGATCACCGCCCGCGCGCCCGAGTTTTCGAGAATGTGCAGGTGATCGCGCTCGGTATTGGTGATGTAGGTCGGCACGGTGACGAGCCCCGCCGCCATGATGGCATGGTCGGCAATGCACCATTCGGGCCGGTTTTCCGATACGAGCGCCACCCGGTCGCCGGGATTGAGGCCAAGCGCGCGCAGCGATTGTGCAAGCACGCAAATCTGCCGCGCGGCCTCCGCCCAGCTCAGCGAATGCCACGCGCCCTTGCTCTTGGCCCACAGGAATGGCGCATCGCCGCGCTTGCCCGCGCGGTCGAGGAACATCGAAACCAGATTCGGAAAGCCTGCGAAATCCGTAAGCTGCACGTCGTTGACCCTCGTCCCTTGTCGGCAAGAGGAAGCAAAGCTCCCCGCCAGTTGAACGGGAACCTAGTGACGCAGTTCCTTCACGGCAACCGGTGAGACCAAGCCAAGGGAAGATATGCCCGAACGGGCCAGGTCACGGAGCAATGGCGGCGCCTTCGCTGCGGGGATCGGCTGCCCCTCGCCAGCGATCGCCGACCCGTTCGATCGCATTGGCCTTGAACGATGGCGAGCGGGCGACGACCTGCGCGTGCCCCAGCTGCTGGAGAAGGGGGATCAATTGTTCGAGGCGGGTGCCTTTCTCGACAAAGACCACGTCGCCGCCGGGTGCGAAGATCACTGGCAAGGCAATGGCTTCGCGAGCCGAGAGGTTCCAGTCGAGCACGCCGATGATCGCCTTGGCAACCTGCGCTGGGATGGTCGTGCCCCCTGCTGCGCCTATCGCGAGTCGAAGCTTGCCATCGGGGCCATAGACGAGTGTCGGCGCCATCGAACTGCGCGGCCGCTTGCCGCCTTCGACCCGGTTGGCAGTGGGCTTGCCATCGCGATCTGGCACGATGTTGAAATCGGTCAGCTCGTTGTTGAGGTAGTACCCGCCGACCATCAGGCCCGAACCGAACGGCCCTTCGATGGTGGAGGTATAGCTGGCGGCATTGCCCCAGCGGTCGACCGCAACGAAATGCGTGGTGCCATGCTCTTCCTGAAGTGGCGCAGGCGCGAAGGCGACCTTTGCCCCGGGCGGCGTGCCGGGCTGGACGCTCGGCAAGGTACTGCCTTCCGAGATCAGGGCAGAGCGCCCGGCGAGATAGGACGGGTCCGTCAGGCCCGCGACGGGGACCGAGACGAAATCGCTGTCGGCCAGATACTGGTCGCGATCGGCATAGGCGAGGCGCTCGGATTCCGCGATCAGATGCCACGATACAGGATTGGCGGGGCCAAGTGTCTTGAGATCGAAGCGTTCAAGCTGCTTGAGGATGGCAAAGACCGTCGTCGCACCCGACGAGGGCGGACCCATCCCGCAGATGCGGTATGCGCGGTACTGCCCGCAGACGGCTGGCCGCCCGATAGCACGGTAGGCGGCAAGATCGGCCGTGGTCATCGGCGCGGGATTGCGCGGCGATGTGCCGACCTTGGCGGCAACCGTCGCGGCGTTGTCGCCGGTGTAGAAACTGTCGGCGCCGCGCGCGGCGATGGCTTCAAGCGTAGCTGCGAGTGCCGGATTGCGCACGATCGTACCGACGGGCAGAGGCAGTCCGGCAGCGCCATAATAGAGCGCGCGTGCATCAGGATCGAGCGCACCGGTGCGGCTGGCAGCCGCGAGGATGGAATTGAGGCGCGGTGTTACCGCAAAGCCTTCGCGGGCGAGGCGGATTGCGGGCTGGAACAGCGTGCGCCAGGCAAGCTTGCCCTTGGCGTTGTGCGCACTTGCCGCAAGACGCAGGTTTCCGGGAATGCCGACGCTGCGCCCGCCTGGAATCGCCTCACCGTAAGAGAGCGGCTTGCCATCGACGTAGAACCACTGCGGGGTTGCTGCCCTCGGTGCGGTCTCGCGCCCATCGATGGTATCGACGCTACCCGCCGCGTCGCCCACCACGAGAAAGCCCCCGCCGCCGATGCCCGAACTTTGCGGCTCGACAACTGTCAGCGCCAGCATCGTCGCAATGGCGGCGTCGGTCGCGCTGCCGCCAAGGCGGAGCATCTGCGCTCCGGCCTCGGCTGCGCGAGGATCGGCTGCCGAGACGAGGCCAGGACCCTCGAGAGGCACGCCCTGCGTCGCGGAGGCGACAGGAGAAACGGCAGGTACCGCCGCATTGGGCGGGGGAACGCACGCGCTGGCACAAAGCGCGACTGCAAGGGGAATAATCCGTACTGGGAGAGGCAGGGTCATGCCTCCCTTGCTATTCGCTGCCGACCGCCTCGGCAATGGAAGTCATGCCTGCTTCGCGCACCTTGCGTTCCAGACCTGCGACGATGCGCCTGGCAAGGCCCGGGCCTTCATAGACCATCGCGCTATAGATCTGGATCAGGCTGGCGCCTGCGCGGATGCGTGCCCAGGCATCGTCCACCGTGCTGATGCCGCCCACGCCGACCAGCGGGATTGCGCCGCCGCTGGCCTTGCGGAAATCGCGCAGGCGCTGCAGCGCCAGTTCGCGCAAGGGCTCTCCCGAAAGCCCGCCGGTTTCAGCAGCATGGGCCGAGTGCAGGGCCGGTCGGGTGATCGTGGTGTTCGAAATGATCAGCGCGGCCAGCCGCTTCTCCAGCGCGATCCGGCAGATCGCATCGATGTCCGAAGGCTCAAGATCCGGGGCAAGCTTGAGGAACACCGGCACGTTGATGTTGCTGCGCGCCTCGATCACCGCGTCGAGCAGCGCCGAAAGGGCACCTTCGTCTTGCAGCGCACGCAGGCCGGGCGTGTTAGGCGAGGAAATATTGACGGTAAGGTATGACGCCAGTGGCGCCATGATCCGCGTCATCTGCGCATAGTCGGCGATACGGTCGACCGAATCCTTGTTCGCGCCGATGTTGACCCCGACGATGCCGGGCAGCCCGTGCTTGCCGGTTTCCAGCCGCTTGACCAAGCGGTTGGTGACCGCCTGCGCCCCTTCGTTGTTGAAGCCCATGCGATTGATCACGGCGCGGTCCTCGATCAGCCGGAACAGGCGGGGCTTGGGATTGCCCTCCTGCGGCAGCGGCGTGACCGTGCCCACTTCGACGAAGCCGAACCCGAGACCGAGCATCGCATCGGGCACTTCGGCGTTCTTGTCGAAACCCGGCGCCATGCCGACCGGGTTGGGGAACGCGATCCCGGCGATGCGCTGGGCAAGCGTCGGGGTGGGCGCGATCGGGCCGGAAGGCTGGCTCAGTGCCAACGCCTTGATGGTCAGCCGATGGGCTGGTTCTGCAGGTATGCGGAAGATCAGCGGGCGCAGCAGGGAATAAGGCGTCAAGGGATAAAGGTTCCGGATTGGAGATTCAGCAGATTCGATTCGGGCGCGTTCGCGACGATTCAAGACCGCGCGCAGCTCTGTCCCATGTCTTTGGGACGAGATTCTGCAATGGCCAAGTCGGAACTTCTCGATTCTGACAGCATTTGTAATTGATTGCGCTTGATATGTTGCGCGTTTGCCACCGAAATTGTCGAATCCATACAATTCACCTTACGGCCTTCTGCGTAGGAAGGCGCTGCGACCCGAAGGGCTCGGTGCAGCAATGCAACGGGTTCTCGACTTTCAGGCGGCCGATAACCCTCTTGGGGATCGGCCGCCCTTTTTTTGCGCTATCGCTCAAGCACCTCAGCCCCTTGTGCCGCCACATGCCTGCGCCTAGATAACCGGAGTGATTCGGTCCGATTTCGCGGACCATTGCCCGGGACCTTCGCCAATGCGCCTTTCCAGCATGGCTGATTATGCCGTCGTGACGATGACCGCCGCTGCACGCCACTGCGGCGGCCAGCGCGTCTGCGCGCAGCAACTGGCTGACGAAACCGGCCTTCCGGTGCCCACCGTGCAGAAGCTGGTCAGCAAGCTCTCGGCCGCCGGCCTGCTCAAGTCGGTGCGCGGCGCACGCGGCGGCTTGAAGCTCGCCCGTCCAGCCGCAGCCATCACTCTGGCGGATATCGTCGAGGCGGTCGAAGGCCCTATTGCGCTTACGCCCTGCAGCGAGCATGGGCGCCACGATTGCACGCTGGAAGCAGCGTGTACCGTTCGTCCGCACTGGCCTGCGGTCGATGCCGCCCTGCGCGGCGCGCTGGCCGGAATACCGCTTACCCAATTGTCCCGCCCCGCCGTCCCGGCGGTCCCGGTGGCGGAGGTTATGGCATGACCGAGAACGTCGAAGTAAAGGATCAGGCTGCGCGCGAGGCGGCGGCAAAGGTTGCCGATTACGAGCACGGCTGGTCGTCCGATATCGAGCAGGAGTACGGGCCCAAGGGCCTCTCCGAAGATACTGTCCGCTATATCTCGGCCAAGAAGAACGAGCCCGAATGGATGCTCGAATGGCGCCTGAAGGCCTATCGCCACTGGCTGACCATGCCCACGCCCGACTGGGCCAAGCTCAATGTCCCGCCGATCGACTATCAGGACGCTTATTACTGGGCGGCACCCAAGGCCAAGCCCAAGCTCGGCAGCCTTGACGAGGTAGATCCGGAAATCCTGCGCATCTACGAAAAGCTCGGCATTCCGCTCGAGGAGCAAAAGGTGCTCGCCGGCGTCGAAGGCGCGCGCAAGGTCGCGGTCGATGCCGTGTTCGACAGCGTTTCGGTTGCCACGACCTTCCGCAAGGAGCTTGAAGCGGCAGGCGTCATCTTCCGCTCGATCTCCGAAGCGATCCGCGAATACCCCGATCTTGTGAAGAAGTGGCTCGGCAAGGTCGTGCCGATGCACGACAACTACTTCGCCACGCTGAACTGCGCGGTCTTCTCGGACGGCACTTTCGTCTACATCCCCGAAGGCGTGCGCTGCCCGATGGAGCTGTCCACCTATTTTCGCATCAACGCGGAAAATACCGGCCAGTTCGAACGCACCCTGATCGTTGCCGACAAGGGCGCTTACGTCTCCTATCTCGAAGGCTGTACCGCGCCGCAGCGTGACGAGAACCAGCTTCACGCCGCTGTCGTGGAACTTGTCGCGCTCGACGATGCCGAGATCAAGTACTCCACCGTCCAGAACTGGTATCCCGGCAACGCCGAGGGTCTTGGCGGCATCTACAACTTCGTCACCAAGCGCGCGCTTTGCCAGGGCGCTCGCTCCAAGGTTTCGTGGACGCAAGTGGAAACCGGCTCTGCCATCACCTGGAAGTACCCGTCCTGCGTGCTGAATGGCGAGGATTCGGTGGGCGAGTTCTACTCGGTTGCCGTCACCAACAACCACCAGCAGGCCGATACCGGCACCAAGATGATCCACAACGGCAAGGGGTCGCGCTCGACCATCGTGTCGAAGGGCATCTCGGCGGGCAAGAGCAACAACACCTATCGCGGCCTCGTCCGCGTTGCCCCGCAGGCCGAAGGCGTGCGCAATTTCACCCAGTGTGACAGCCTGCTGCTGGGCGCAGAATGCGGCGCACACACCGTGCCCTACATCGAAGTGCGCAACCCCAGCGCCACGATCGAACACGAAGCCACCACCAGCAAGATCAGCGACGACCAGCTGTTCTACGCCATGCAGCGCGGCCTCGATCAGGAAAGCGCCGTCGCCCTGATCGTCAACGGCTTCGCCCGCGAAGTGCTGCAGCAGCTGCCGATGGAGTTTGCCGTCGAGGCGCAGAAGTTGCTGGGAATCAGCCTTGAAGGCAGCGTGGGATGAGCCTTTCCGAAAGCGATCTGTTTCTCGATTTCTCCGCCGTCCCTGTGGCGGATGCGATCGTGCGCAAGGTTGCCGAATACGGACATGCGATTGCCTTTCCGGCTGGTTTCGAAACCACCGACAAGGCTCATTCGGGCTGGGTGCCAGCTTTGCTGAATGGCGTCGACACCGGTTTCGATTACGGGGTGATGTCGCGCGAGCAGTATCTCGGGAATGACTTGGAAGCCCCTGATTATCCCGAGCATGGCAATATCGTGCTGGCGTTCGCAGCCCGCGGGCACCAGAGCTCCATTCTCGCCATGTCACTGGTTCAGCGCGCGATCTGCGAGCTTACCGATGCGCAGGGCTGGTGGCAGGAGGGCGAAGAACGTCTCGGCAATGCCGACATGATCAAATTCTGCATCGAGACGATCAAGGCGATCGAGGCGAACCCCGCCCCGGCAGAGCCCAGGCGCAAGCCGTCGAGGGCCAGCGCCGAGGACAAGCGTTTTGCGATCAAGACGCTGATCATCTTCGGGGCCGTGCTGCTGGGCATTTACGTGCTGAGCGCGCTGGCCGGTCAACTCTTCGCCCCAAGGACGGCACAATGATCAAGAAGACCCTTTCCATCCGCCCCGTCGGCGAACGTGCTGAAGCGCCGAAGATCCAGAAGAAGGGTCGCGGCTGGGCGATCTCGGGCTCGCGCCTCGATGCGATCCATGACCGTGCGCGCCAGATGCGCCGTGAGCCGGACGAGGCGCATCTCGCGCTGGCCGAGGAACTGGCGAAGGAAGACCTCGGCAAGTACAAGTTCAAGCGCTACGCGGTGATCGGATCGGCCCTTGTTGATTTTGCCAGCCAGCCGTTGAAACTGGTCGTTGCGCTCGACCGGGGCGAAAACCCCGAGATCGAACGCCGCCGCGACGCCAGCCTCGCCGAAGTCGGCCTCAAGGTCCTGCGCTATGACGCTGCCGAAGTCCTCGGCGATCCCGAGGGCGCCTGCGCTGCCGTGCTGCGCGAGATGAAGGCCCGCTACGAAGAGTTGCGCGCCGCCTCGCGCCCGCAACGCCCCTCCTATTCGCGCTCCGGCGCGCGCCCGCAGCGCAGCCCCTACCCACGGGCTCGCGACTGAGAGAGATGATCATGCTCGAAATCCAGAACCTCCAGGCGACCGTTGCCGACAAGCCGATCCTCAAGGGTCTTTCGCTCACCATCAACGCGGGTGAGATCCACGCGATCATGGGGCCGAACGGCGCAGGCAAGTCGACGCTCGGCTACACGCTCGGCGGGCGTCCCGGCTATGAAGTGACCGGCGGCACCGCCACGCTCGATGGCACCGACCTGTTCGAACTCGAACCGTACGAACGCGCCGCCGCTGGCCTGTTCCTTGGCTTCCAGTACCCGGTCGAAATCCCCGGCGTCTCCTTCGTCCAGTTCCTGCGCGAATCCGCCAATGCCCAGCGCAAGGCGCGGGGCGAGGCACCGCTCTCTGGCGGCGAATTCCTCAAGCTCGCCAAGGAGAAGGCGGGCCTGCTGCGCATGGACATGGACATGCTCAAACGCCCGGTGAACGTCGGCTTTTCGGGCGGTGAGAAGAAGCGCGCCGAGATGGTCCAGATGGGCATCCTCGATCCCAAGATCGCCATCCTTGACGAGACCGATTCCGGCCTCGACATCGACGCGCTGCGTATCTGCGGCGAAGGCATCAACGCGATCATGCGCAAGCCCGACAAGGCCGTGCTGCTGATCACCCACTATCAGCGCCTGCTCGATTACGTGAAGCCGGACTTCGTCCACGTCCTTGCCGGTGGCCGCATCGTGCGCAGCGGCGGCCCGGAACTGGCGCTCGAACTCGAAGAGAACGGCTACGAGGCCGTCGCGGCATGAGTGAAGCGCTCGCCCTGCCGACACGCAAGGACGAAGCGTATCGCTACGCCGACCTTGCCGCGCTCGAAACGCTCTGGCCGCTTCCGGTGCAGGACATCCGCGTTGGCGCGGGCGAGCAGGGCGCGCTGGCCATGGTGCTCGATGGCGCCAACGATGCCGCTCATGATATTGCCATAACGCTGGAAGACGGCGCGGAGTATGACCTGCGCCTGCTCAACGCCGGTTCCGCTTATGGCCGCATTGTGGTTCGTGTCACGCTCGGCAAGGGCGCGAAGTTCCACCTCGGCGCGGCGCAGATTGCAGGCGGCGACCAGACGGTAGAGATTGTCACTGAAGTCACCCACGCAGAGCCCGATGCCGTATCGAGCCAGGTCGTGCGTTCGGTTCTCGGCTGCCACGCCACCGGCACCTATCTCGGTAAGGTTGCTGTGGCTCGAGGCGCGATCGGCACCGATGGCGAACAGTCGATCCGGGCGATGCTGCTGGACCGTACAGCCACCGCCAACGCCCGCCCGGAACTCGAAATCTACGCCGACGACGTGAAGTGTGCGCACGGTTGCGCGGTCGGAGAACTCGATCCGCAAGGGCTGTTCTACCTCGCTCAGCGCGGCCTTCCGCCTGCCGTCGCCAAGAAGCTGATGCTGCAGGCCTTCATCGCCGAGGCCTTTGTCGGCGCGGCCGATGAAGAAGCACTGACCGAAGCTGCCCTCAAGGCGCTAGAGGCGGTGCTGTGACAGTCGACGCGCTGACCCGCGCCTCGCAGTGGCCCGGCCTCGTCAATCCTGACGGCAGCCGCTGGCATTATCTTGATACCGCTGCCACCGCGCAGAAGCCGCAAGTTGTCATCGACGCCATTACCCGCGCGCTGGGCAGCGACTACGCCACCGTCCATCGCGGCGTCTATGCCCGCTCGGCGGACATGACGCTCGCGTTCGAAGCTGCCCGGCGCAAGGTTGCTGGCTTGATCGGCGGGATCGAGAACGAACTGGTCTTCACCCGCGGCGCGACCGAGGCGATCAATCTCGTCGCGCAGACCTGGGGCGTGCAGAACCTCAAGGCCGGTGACCGCATCCTGATCTCCACGTTGGAGCACCACGCCAATATCGTGCCGTGGCAGATGCTGCGCGACCGCACGGGTGTGGACATCGACGTCTGCCCGCTCACCGAAGACGGGCTGATCGACCTCGACGCGGCTGAGCGCATGATCACGCCTGCGCACAAGCTGGTCGCCTTCGCGCATGTTTCGAACGTGCTTGGCTCGGTGCTCGACGCGCCCCGCGCGGTCGCCTTGGCCCGCAGCGTCGGCGCGAAGATCCTGCTCGATGGCTGCCAGTCGGTCGCGCGTCTGACGGTAGACGTGAAGGCGCTGGACTGCGATTTCTACGTCTTCTCCGCGCACAAGCTCTATGGCCCCACCGGCATCGGCGCGCTCTGGGCCAAGGCGGACATTCTCGATGCCATGCCGCCATGGCAGGGCGGCGGCGCGATGATCGACAGGGTTACCTTCGATAAGACCACCTATGCCCCCGCGCCGCAACGGTTCGAGGCGGGCACCCCTGCCATCGTCGAGGCCATCGGCTTTGGTGCAGCAGTGGATTTCGTTCAGGCGCAAGGTCTCGCCTCCATCCACGCCCACGAATGCGCGCTGGTGGAGAAAGCCCGTGAAGCGCTCGGGCGGATGAATTCGGTCAAGCTGTTCGGCCCTGCCGATAGCGCCGGCATCCTCAGCTTCGCGCTCGAAGGCGTGCACCCGCACGATCTGGGCACGATTCTTGACGAGGAAGGCGTGGCGATCCGCGCCGGGCATCACTGCGCCCAGACGCTGATGGCGCACCTTGGCATTCCCGCCACGGCGCGCGCCAGCTTCGGCATCTACAGCGATGAAAGCGATATTGCCGCGCTCGTGCGCGGCATCGAGAGGACCAAGAGGATCTTCGGATGAGCAATGAAGAACCCAAGTTCGCAGTCGAGGAAGTGGCCGAGGTGAACGCCCCGCGCCGGGCCCGCGTGGACGACATTCCCGAACCCGCCGAAGAGACCGCAGCCGAAAAGCTCGAGCGCAAGCGCGACTATCTCGAAGGCTTCCTTGCGGCAAAGCCCGAGGCCGTCTCGCCCGCCGAACCGGGCGGCGACATCTACGAGGGCGTGATTGCCGCGCTCAAGGAAATCTTCGACCCGGAAATCCCGGTCAACATCTACGATCTCGGCCTGATCTACGGCGTCGATGTTTCGGATGAGTCGGACGTGACCGTCACGATGACGCTGACCACGCCGCATTGTCCGGTGGCGGAATCGATGCCCGGCGAAGTCGAACTGCGTGTCTCGTCTGTCCCCGGCGTGCGCGATGCCGAGGTCAATCTCGTCTGGGATCCCGCCTGGGACCCCGCCAAGATGAGCGATGAAGCCAAGCTTGAGCTGGGCATGCTCTGAACATTTGTGAATTAGGCCCCATATAGGTGTTGCCATGACCACCGAAACAAAAGTCCGCCGCCCCCGTCCCGCAGCCGTGATCCTCACGGCCAGTGCCGAGGCGCGCGTGGCGCACCTGATGGAAACCGCCCCCGAAGGCGCCATCGGCGTGAAGCTTTCGACGCCCCGCCGGGGGTGCTCGGGCCTTGCCTATTCGGTGGACTATGTGACCGAAGCCAACCCGCTCGACGAGAAGATCGAAACACCCGGCGGCCTGTTCTTCATCGACAGCGCCTCGGTGCTCTACCTGATCGGCAGCACGATGGACTGGCAGGAAGACGATTTCACCGCCGGCTTCGTGTTCCAGAACCCCAATGCCAAGGGTTCGTGCGGCTGCGGCGAGAGCTTTACCGTCTGATCAGGTCAGCAGGCGAGCCACGGCCATCAGGCCAGAGACTGCCAGCAGAAAGCCGACAAAGCCGCGCCACGCTGCATCGCTGACTTTGCCGAAGGCGCGCGTGCCGAAGTGGTTGCCGATCAGCACCGGCACGAACAGAACAAGCGCGAACAAGGCATCGCGCCACGACGCCAGCTTCAGCGCCAGCGCCGCAGCCGTGCTGGCGATTGACGTCAGCAGGAACACCGTCAGCATCGAGGCGCGTGCCACTTCGCGGGGGATCGGGCGGCGCAGGTAATAGGGCACGACCGGTGGCCCCGGCATTCCGGCAAACCCCGTGAGGAGGCCTGCTGCGGCCCCGGTAAACCCCGTTTCCAGCTTGCCCGGTGCGTGGCCCGGCTTGGCTGGCAACAGCACCAGCAGGAACGCGCCTATGGCCACTGCCGCAATCAGCACGCGCGCCACTTCGGGCGGCGTCGCAAATAGGGCAAGCAGCCCGACCGGCGTCAGCAGCATGGCAAGCCCGCCGATTACGCCTGCGCTCTTCTCTCCCGCGTTCCACACCTTGCGCGCGCCGACGAGACCGATCAGCAACCCGAGCATGTTGGACACGACCACGGCCTCTCCCGGTGGAATCACCAGCCCGATCAGCGGCACCAGCAGGATCGCCATGCCAAATCCTGCCAGTCCGCGCACGAAGGCGGCGATAAACGCCGCCAGCGCGCAAAGGCCCAGCGAAAGGAGCGGCAGGTCGAGCGTGATCAGCTCCGCAGATCCGGTGGCGTGGCCTCGCTCTTCAGCAGGGCAATCGCCTCGTCCAGTGACATCACCTTCTGGTGCTGCTCGCCCAGCGTGCGGATCGCCACGGTGCCTTCCTCGGCCTCGCGCTTGCCCACCACCAGCAGGTACGGGACCTTCTGCAGCGAGTGTTCGCGGACCTTGTAGTTGATCTTCTCGTTGCGCAGGTCCGTATCGGCGCGAATGCCCGCGGCCTTCAGCTTGGCCAGCGCGTCCTTGGCATAGTCGTCCGCGTCCGAAACGATGGTCGCAACCACCGCCTGCACCGGTGCCAGCCACGCGGGCAGGCGTCCGGCGAAGTGCTCGATCAGGATGCCGATGAAGCGCTCATAGGAGCCGAAGATCGCGCGGTGCAGCATGACCGGGCGGTGCTTGTCGCCATCCTCACCGATGTAGGTCGCATCAAGGCGATCGGGCAGGACGCGGTCGGACTGGATCGTGCCGACCTGCCAGGTGCGGCCGATCGCGTCGGTCAGGTGCCATTCCAGCTTGGGCGCATAGAACGCGCCTTCGCCGGGGAGTTCCTCCCAGCCGTACTCTTCAGTTGCCAGACCTGCGCGGACCACGGCGGCGCGCAACTCGCTCTCGGCCTTGTCCCACATCTCCTCGGTGCCGAAGCGCTTTTCTGGGCGCAGCGCGAGCTTGATCGAGTAGGTGAAGCCGAAGTGCTTGTAGATCCGGTCGGCCAGTTCGCAGAACGCCTGCACTTCGTCCACGATCTGGTCTTCGCGGCAGAAGATATGCGCATCGTCCTGCGTGAACTGGCGTACGCGCATCAACCCGTGCAGCGCGCCGTGCGGCTCGTTACGGTGGCAGCAGCCATTCTCATACAGGCGCAAGGGCAGTTCGCGGTAGGACTTGATGCCCTGCCGGAAGATCAGCACGTGCGCGGGGCAGTTCATCGGCTTCAGTGCCATCCAGTCGGCCTCACCGCTGATGACCGGGCCTTCGTCCTCCACGTTCGGCACTTCGTCGGGGATCACGAACATGTTCTCGCGATACTTGCCCCAGTGGCCGGACTGCTCCCACTGCCGTGCGTCCATGACCTGCGGCGTCTTCACCTCGCGATAGCCCGCACCATCGATCGCGCGGCGCATGTAGGCTTCCAGCTCGCGCCAGATCAGATAACCCTTGGGGTGCCAGAACACCGATCCGTGGGCTTCCTGCTGAAGGTGGAACAGGTCCATCTCGTTGCCGAGCTTGCGGTGGTCGCGCTTGGCCGCCTCTTCCAGCCGCGTCAGGTGTGCATCGAGCTGCTTCTTGTTGAGCCAGCCGGTGCCGTACACGCGGGAAAGCATCGCGTTCTTCTGGTCACCACGCCAGTAAGCACCCGAAACGCGCGTCAGCTTGAAGGCTGCCGGATCGAGCTTGCCGGTAGAGGGCAGGTGCGGGCCGCGGCACATGTCGAGCCAGTCGTCGCCCGACCAGTAGACCGTAAGCGGCTCGTCCCCGGGCAGTTCGGCAGCCCATTCGGCCTTGAAGCTCTCGCCCTGCTGCTTCCAGCGGCTGATCAGCTGCTCGCGGCTCCACACCTCGCGGCGCAGCGGCTTGTTGGCGGCAATGATCTTGCGCATCTCCGCCTCGATCGCGGGCAGGTCTTCATCCGTGAACGGGCGATCCTTCGGCGCGAAGTCGTAATAGAACCCGTCGTCCGTGCTCGGCCCGAAGGTGATCTGCGTGCCCGGAAACAGCGCCTGCACCGCCTCGGCCAGCACGTGCGCATAGTCGTGCCGCGCAAGATCGAGCGCTTCGGCCTCGTCCTTCGCGGTCACCAGCGCCAGCTGTGCGTCAGCGGTGAAAGGCCGCGACAGGTCCACCAGTTCGCCATCGACTTTCGCCGCCAGCGCCGCCTTGGCAAGGCCTGGGCCGATTGCGGCGGCAATGTCCGCAGGCGTGCTGCCCGGCGAAACCTCGCGCACGGAACCATCGGGCAGGGTGATCTTCAGCAACTCGGACATGCGGGTCTCTCTGCAATCTCGTGGCAGCGCTTTGGCACAGGAGCGCCGCCACCGGAAGGGCGCGCATCAGGCAAATTGATCGGTTCGGGAGGCGATGCGCAAAGCCACCCGAACCGGGCGGCGGCATCGCTGGCCAAGCGCTAGGCCAGCAGCGACCGCCCCCGGCTCGCGGGGGTAGTGGTTGTAGTGCTGGTGGTACGGCGTGCCATGATGGAGGGCTTCTAACGAGATTGAGGCCAAGAGTCATCCCGCTCGTTAGGTCAAGCTTCCCCGTCACAATGACAATGTCGCTTGACATCCTCGCGAATCTGGTCAAGTAAGCTTGTCATCAGATCAAGGAGGCTTGACCAATGCCCGCCACTATCAAGAACCCCGCCGCGCGCCGCTACACCCTGCGGCTGTTCGTGCTGATGACCGCCTATGTCCTGCTGCTGATCTTCGCCAAGTGGATGTTCAAGCGCGGCTTTGCCGAAGGTGCACTGGGCTATGTGCTGGCAGTCCTGCCTGCCCTGCCGATCATCGGCGTGTTCTGGGCCGTCATGCGGCTGCTGGTCGAGCAGACGGATGAATATCTTCGCATGCTGTTGGTCCGCCAATGCCTCTTCGCCACCGGCTTTGCGCTTGTCGTCACAACCATCCGGGAATGGCTGCAGAACTTTGACATGATCGCAGCGGGTGATGCAGGGTTCGGCGCAGCGTTCTTCTGGTTCGCAGGGCTTGGCCTCGGCGCCCTGTTCAACAAGCTCACCATCGGTGACGCGGGCTGGGATGGAGGCTGCAAGTGAAGAACCGCCTCAAGGTCCTGCGCGCGATGCGTGACTGGAGCCAGGCCGATCTTGCCGAAAAGCTCGAGGTCAGCCGCCAGTCGGTCAACGCAATCGAGACGGGCAAGTACGACCCTTCCCTTCCACTCGCCTTCCGCATCGCCGACCTGTTCGGCCTGCCCATCGAAGAGATCTTCGAAAGAGGAGAATGACCATGCCCTGCAAGAATGCCACGCGCCAGTTCGGGATGTGGGCGGCAATTGCCGTTGCCATCACCGCAGCCTCGATGTCCTCAAGCAAGCCGCACAAGCAGGACCGGCCGACGGCTGCCGCTGCCGCACACACGCCCGCCCGCATCACCCTGACGTTTCCGCTCAACTGAGCTTGCCGTGCCCGCGCCTGCGGGCCATGACGGGGCATGACCGACGTAGCGCGTTTCACTCTGCCCTCGGGCAAGGCCATGGCCTACCGCCATCTCCCCGGCCAATCGCCCACCATTGTGTTCCTCCCCGGCTACATGTCCGACATGTCGGGCAGCAAGGCGCAAGCGGTGCTCGACTGGGCGCAGGACCAGGGCCGGTCCTGCCTGCTGCTGGATTACACCGGCTGCGGACAGAGCGACGGTGATTTCGCGGACGGCCGCCTCTCGCAATGGCGGGACGAGGTCGTCGCCCTGCTCGATCATCTTGGGATCGGACCAGTCCAGCTTGTCGGTTCCAGCATGGGCGGCTGGCTGATGCTGCTGATCGCCGAGGCGCTGGGCGAGCGGGCAACAGCCCTTGTCGGCATCGCGCCCGCGCCAGATTTCACCGAATGGGGCCTGTCGCAATCGCAACGCATCGAACTCGCTGCCGGTCGCACGATCTATGAAGACAACCCCTACGGCCCCGAACCCACCCCCACCCATGCCGGATTCTTCTCTGATGGCGAGCGGCACAAGCGCCTGCGCAGCGGTGTGGCTTTTGATGGTCCGGTGCGCCTGATCCACGGACAGGCCGATCCAGACGTGCCGTGGGACATCTCGATCCAGCTGGCAGGAGCGTTGCGTTCAGCCGATGTGCAGGTGCATCTGATCAAGGACGGTGACCACCGGCTTTCCCGCCCTGCCGACATCGCGCTGCTCCTGCGCGAACTGGCCGGGCTCCATGCCGCCTGATGAAGCCCGAAGTGCCGAAGGATAAGCCTGCCATGATCGATCTCCCTGCGCCGCTGTTCGCCGTGGAGCACAGGCTCGAACAGGGCGCGCTCCAAGGCGCCTCGCTCATGCAGATTGGCCCCGCCACCATGCCGATGCGCCCGTCCGATCTGCCCATTCCGCGCCGCCGCGATCCTGAAAAGCAGAAGCAGGTTGAAAAGGAAGCAGGGCTCGTGCGTCCTGACCTTCCCGAGCAGGATCGGCTGGCCTTTTGCCTGCAGAAAGCCGCAAGCGATCCCGATGCGGCAATGGTCGAGGTGCAGACCTGGCTTGGCGAAAGCCGCGATACCGGCCAGCAGGTCCGCGCGAACCAGTGCCTGGGCATGCTGCGTTCGAACGCCGGTGATTTCGACGGCGCGCTCGAGGCGTTCTCCCAGGCCGTGGCAGGCGTGCCGAGCCAGCAGGAAGTGGCCGCCGTGCCGCTCATGGCCATGGCAGGCAATGCCGCGCTCGCTGCAGGCAAGGCCGAGGTCGCGACCAGTTGGTTCGACCGCGCGCTCGCACTCAAGGACGGGGCCGACAACGCAGGCCGTGCCGCAATCGAGATCGACCGGTCCCGCGCGCTGGTCGCGCTTGGCAGCAATGCCGAGGCCGCAGGCGCGCTCGATGAAGTGCACCGCCTCACGCCCGAAGACCCCGAAGGCTGGCTGCTTTCGGCAACCCTGGCGCGGCGCGGCGGCGATCTCGACCGCGCCCAGCGGGATATCGAAGTTGCAGCCCAGTATGGTCCGCGCGATCCGCGGATCGGGCTGGAGGCAGGCGTTATCGCCGTGCTTTCCGGCCGCGACGATGCTGCGCGCAAATCGTGGGAATCGGTCGTTCTGGCCGACAAGGACGGCGAAGCGGGCAAGACTGCCCAAGGCTACCTTGAACAGCTTGGCTCTGCGCCTAAATCTGAAGCGCCCGCTACCGCAGCAAAGCCGGCAACAGCAGGAAAGACAGCGCCATGAAAATCTCGGTCCTCGATCTGGTCAGCGTGGTCGAGGGCGGGACGGCGCGGGAAGCGCTCGACAATTCTGCCGCCGCCGCACGGGTGGCCGAAGAATGCGGCTACCAGCGCTATTGGGTGGCAGAACACCACGGCATGGAAGGCCTTGCCGGCGCGGCTACTGCCGTTGCTCTCGCCCATATCGGGCAGGCGACCTCCTCCATCCGCATTGGTGCGGGCGGCATCATGTTGCCCAATCACAATCCGCTGGTGATTGCCGAGCAGTTTGGCACGCTCGATGCCCTGTTTCCCGGCCGCATCGACCTTGGCTTGGGACGCGCGCCCGGTGCCGATCAGCGGATCATGCGCGCCCTGCACAAGGACACCAACCGCGCCGCCGAAGACTTTCCGCAGGACGTGGTGGAGCTGCAACTCCAGTTCGCAGGCGATCCGCGCGTGCCCTTGCAGGCCTATCCCGCCAAGGGGGCCAAGCCGCAGCTGTGGATTCTAGGCTCCAGCCTGTTCGGCGCGCAGCTCGCCGCCATGCTCGGCCTGCCTTACGCCTTCGCCTCGCACTTCGCGCCCGATCACCTCGACGCCGCGCTGAAGATCTATCGTGAGCGCTTCCAGCCTTCGGCCACGCTCGATGCACCCTACTGCGCCGCCGCGATAAATGTCGTGGCCGCCGAAACTGACGAGGAGGCGCAATTGCTTGCCTCGTCAATGGATCAGGCCTTCGTTGCCCTGCGCACCGGCACGCCGGGCAAGCTCAGGCCTCCGGTGCCGGGTTATCGTGACACTCTCCCGCCGCCCGCACTCGCCATGCTCGAGCATGTGCGGCAGGTCAGCACCTGCGGCTCGGTCGAGACGGTCCGGGCAGGTCTGGCCGCATTTGCCGAGCGGACCGGCGCGGACGAGCTCATTGTCGCGGCATCGATCTACGATCAGCCGTCTCGCCTACGCTCGCTCCGGCTCACCGCAGAAGCCGCGCGGGAACTGGCGGCGGCCTGAAGGCTTGACCGCCCATAGGGCGTATTCGCGCACCCATTGTCACTGGCAGGCAATGCTGCGGCACCAATTTGCGACCAGAGAAGATACAACGGCAGGTTAAGCCGGAAGCGACGATCAACCGGACTTGAGCCTTCGCAACGGCTGGATTACCATCTGGAATAATGATACAAGAACGTATTCGATAATTACAAGAGAGGGTAACATCCTCTCTCGCTGGAGAGCCGGGAAAACGCCATGGCGTCGAACACCGCAATTGATCGCTCATCCCTCCCCGATGCTGCGGAGGCACCCTCAGACCCGTTGGGATTAGCCTTGGCAGAGCGCTTTGCCGCCGCGCTGCTCCCCGACGAAGCCCGCGATTTCGATGTTGCCCGTCTCGCCGAAGCCGCGCGCTTCGCAGCAGGCGCGGCAGCGCTGCGCAAGGGCAACGAACCTGCCATCGCCATCGAAAGCGTCAGCGGTTCGGATTCGGGGGGGCGGCACCTGCGGATCGCCGTGATCAACGACGACATGCCGTTCCTCGTCGATTCGATCACGGCCACGATCACCGCACAGGGTCTGGCCATCGACCGGCTGGTCCACCCGGTCGTCGCCGTGCGCCGCGATGCCGAAGGGCGCCTGACAGAATTTCCCGAAGGCGATGCCAGCGGCGAACGGCGCGAATCGATCGTCTATCTCGAAACCGAACGCGCCGACGCCCGCCAGCGCCGCAGCCTGATCCTCGCGCTGGAAGAAACCCTGTCCGACGTGCGCGCCGCGGTTGCCGATTGGCCGATGATGCAGTCTGCAATGCGCGATGATGCAGCAGTGCTGGCCGATCCCGAAGGCGCTGCGCTGTTGCGCTGGCTGGCAGACGGCATGTTGACCCAGCTTGGAAGCGTCACCCGCCTGCGCGACGGCACAGAGGAGCGCCCGCTCGGCATCTGCCGCGCCAGCGAACGCAGCCTGCTTGCCGCCTCCTCGTTCGAAAGGGCGTTTCGCTGGTTCGAAAGCGGCACCGGTCGCGCGCCGCTGATCGTCAAGGCGAACCGCATTGCCAACGTCCATCGCCGCGTACCGCTCGATCTGTTCATCGTGCCGCGCGTGGAAAGTGGCAAGGTCGTTGCGCTGTCGGTCCACGCAGGCGTCTGGACCAGCGCCGCGCTCGCCGCCACGCCCGATCGCGTGCCACGCCTGCGCACGCAACTTTCCGGCCTGATGGACAAGTTCGGCTTTGCGCCCAACGGCCATGCCGGCAAGGCGCTCGTCCACGCGCTCACCGCGCTGCCACACGATCTGCTGGTCAGCTTTGCCGAAGACGATCTCGAACGTGTCGCCACCGCGATGATGAGCCTCGTGGATCGCCCACGCCCTCGTCTTGCGCTGGTCGAAGCCCCGCTCGCCCGTCACCTCTTCGCTTTCGTCTGGCTCCCGCGTGACGTGCTCTCCACCGAAGTGCGCCTCGCCATTCGCGCCATGCTCGAAGCCGGGGCCGGGGCGCAAGTCATCGACTGGTCGCTTCAGGTCGAAGGCAGCACGCTCGCCATGCTGCGCTTCGTGCTCGACGTGCGTGAACAGGGTGGCCACGCCGACGAAGCGGCGCTCGATCATCAGCTGCAGGGCATGGTGCGCGGCTGGGCAGGTGCGGTCGAGGCAGAGCTTGGCGCAAGCGAAGAACCCTCGCGTGCCGCTGCTATCGCCGCGCGCTACGCCGATGCCTTCCCGATTTCCTACCGCAACATCTCCGGCCCCGCGGAAGCGGCGCAGGACATCCGCGTGTTGCGCACGCTTTCGGGCAGCAATGCCCCGCGCCGCGCCGCACGGCTTCATCGCCATCCGGGCGAGGCGGCATTGCGGCTCAAGCTGTACCAGCGCGAAGGCGCGATCGTGCTGTCCGATGCGGTCCCGGTGCTCGAAAACTTCGGTTTCCGCGTGCTGGAAGAAGTGCCCACCCCGCTCGACGGCGGCCGCCTTGGCTTCATCCACGATTTCCTCGTTTCGCATCCAGCTGACAGTTCGATCGAGGACCTGATGGCGCGGGCCACCTCCATCGAATCCTCGCTGTCCGCCGTGCTCAACGGCGCGGCTGAGGACGATGCGTTCAACCGCTTGATCGTCGGCACCGGCCTTACCGCCGTCGAGGCCAACTGGCTGCGCGCGTTCTACCGCTACTTGCGCCAGGCAGGCATGACCTTCGGCGTGCCCACCGTGGTCGAAGCGTTCAAGAACGCTCCTGCGGTCACGCGCGGGCTGATCGAAAGCTTCGTCGCGCGCCACGATCCCGCGTTCAAGGGCGAGCGCGATAGCGCCTTCGCCGCTGCCGACGAGCGGATAAAGACCGGCCTTGCTGGCGTTGCCGCGATCAACGACGACCGCCTGTTGCGCAGCTTCCGCGCACTGGTCGGCGCGATCCTGCGCACCAATGCTTTTGCGCCTGCCGCTGCCGAAGCGCTCGCGTTCAAGATCGATTCCGCAAGCGTCCCCGGCCTGCCAAAGCCGCTGCCGTGGCGCGAGATCTTCGTCTATTCCCCGCGCGTCGAGGGCATTCACCTGCGCGCCGGACCCGTCGCCCGTGGCGGCCTGCGCTGGTCGGACCGGCGCGACGATTTCCGTACCGAGATCCTCGGCCTAATGAAGGCGCAGCGCGTCAAGAACGCGGTTATCGTGCCGACCGGGGCCAAGGGCGGCTTCTACCCCAAGCAGCTCCCCGATCCGGTGCGCGACCGCGAAGGCTGGCTGGCCGAGGGCAAGGCGAGCTATCAGGTCTTCATCCGCACGCTGCTCTCGCTCACCGACAACATCGTTGAAGGCAAGGTCGTCCACCCTGCGGGCGTCGTGGTCCGCGATGGCGAGGACCCGTACTTCGTCGTCGCCGCTGACAAGGGCACCGCGACCTTCTCCGACGTTGCCAACGCCATCGCCGAATCGCGCGATTTCTGGCTCGACGATGCTTTCGCCAGCGGCGGCTCGAAGGGGTACGACCACAAGGCGATGGGCATTACCGCCAAGGGCGCATGGCTCTCCGTCCGCCGCCACTTCCTCGAACTGGGCGTCGACGTGCAGAGCGAGCCGGTTCGCGTGGCCGGTTGCGGCGATATGTCGGGCGACGTGTTCGGCAACGGCATGCTCCTGTCCAAGGCGCTCAAAGTCGTCGCCGCGTTCGATCACCGCCACATCTTTCTCGATCCCGATCCGGACCCTGCAAGGAGCTGGGAGGAACGCGCCCGCATGTTCGCGCTTCCGCGGTCGAGTTGGGACGATTACGACAAGAGCCTGATCTCGGCGGGCGGCGGCGTCTTCCCCCGGACGATGAAATCCATCCCGCTCTCGGCGCAAGTGCAGGTGCTGCTTGGCGTCAGCCTGCCCGAGATCGACCCGGATTCGCTGATCTCGCTAATCCTGCAGAGTTCGGTCGATCTGCTGTGGTTCGGCGGCATCGGCACTTACGTGAAGGCCAGCGCCCAGAACAACGTCGACGTGGGTGATCCCTCGAACGATGCCGTCCGCGTCTCGGCCAATGAGGTCCGCGCCAAGGTCATCGGCGAAGGTGCCAACCTCGGGACGACACAAGCCGCCCGCATCGAATTCTCGCAACACGGGGGCCGCATCAATACCGACTTCATCGACAACTCAGCCGGCGTCGATTGCTCGGACAACGAGGTCAACATCAAGATCGCGCTGGCTGCGGCCAAGCGCACGGGCAAGCTCACCGAGGATGCCCGCGTCGACCTGCTCGTCTCGATGACCGACGAAGTCGCCCACCTCGTGCTCGAAGACAACCGCCTCCAGGCCCTCGCGCTTTCCATCGCCGAACGCGGCGGTGCACCGGCCATGCCCGCATGGTCACGCCTGATCGACGTACTCGAGGAAGGCGGTGACCTTGATCGCAAGACCGAGGGTCTAGCCTCTGCCGAAGACCTCGCCCGCCGTGCCGCTTCGGGCCAGGGCCTCACCCGCCCCGAACTGGCCGTGCTCCTGTCCAGCACCAAGCTCGTCCTGCAGCGCGCGCTCGAAGAGAGCGCGGTGGTGGATGATCCCGTGCTGGAAGAAGAGCTGGTCGCCGCCTTCCCGATGCAGATGCAGGAGGCTTTCGAGACCGAAATCGTCCACCACCGCCTGCGCCGCGAGATCATCGCGACCAAGCTCGCCAATCGCATCGTCAATCGCATGGGCCCGGTGATCCCGTTCGAATTGTGCGAAGAGGAAGGCGTATCCCTCGCGCAGGTAGCCTCGGCCTTCGTCGCAGCCGAACGCCTTCTCGATCTGCGCAAGACGTGGGAGTTGCTCGATCACGCCGACATGCCCGAAACCCTGCGCCTCGATCTGTTCGATCGGGTTGCTGTGGGCCTGCGCGGTCATGTTGCCGACGTGCTGCGGGCAGGTCGTGGTACGCAATCGCCCGACGTGCTGATCGATGATCTGTTCGGCGGCGTTGCTCTGCTTTCGCAGACCGCTGCCGAACTGCTGCGCGGCGCGGCACAGTTGCAGGCCCGTCGCATGGCCGATGAGCTGGCCAGCACTGGCGTCCCGGCAGAGATCGCAGTGCGGCTGGTCCATCTCTATGACATGGACGGCGCCATCGGCCTTGCCCATCTGGCTGGTGAACTGAACGTCGATGCCTGCGCGCTGACCGGTGCCTTTGCGGATCTGGGTGCGGCTCTCGGTCTGGACTGGGCGCAGCAGGCGGCACGGCGCATGAACCTGTCCGATCCGTGGGAGCGACTGCTGGTGGCAGGCCTGTCGCGCGATTTCGAACAGATGCGGCTGGATTTCCTTGCCAAGTCCAAGGGCGATTCGCCGGACCAGTTCGTGGCCGATTGGCTCTCGGCCAATGCCACTCCCGTGCGACAGTTCCGCAGTCTTGTGGAACGCGCGCAGGCCGCGCCCGTCGTCGCGCCAGCCATGCTCGCGCAAGTCGCCAGCCAGGCAAGGACCCTGCTCGGGCGCTGACCAAGCAGGAACGGAAGCGGCGCAGGGGCGCTTGGTTATGCTTCGGGGTTGTTATATACGCCCGAACATAGCCAGCGCCCGGAGCCTCGATGAAGCCGCTCTTCCGTTCGATCCTTGCCCTGCTCCTGCTCGCGTCGTTCGCCAGGCCAGCCACCGCGCAGGAACGCGGGCCGCTGGTGCTTGCCGCGTCGAGCCTGCAGGAGGCGCTGGGCGATGCAGCAGATCGCTGGGTCGCCAAGGGCCACGCCCGCCCGGTCCTGTCCTTCGCCGCATCCTCCGCGCTTGCCCGGCAAGTGGAGGCTGGCGCGCGCGCCGACCTGTACGCATCTGCGGACGAGGAGTGGATGGACTATCTGCAAGGCAAGGGCCTGCTGAAGCCCGGCTCGCGCGCGCGGTTGACCGAGAACCGGCTGGTACTTGTCGCGCCGCTCCGCTCCCGCACCACCTTGCGCATCGCGCGCGGCTTTCCCCTGGCTCGAGCGCTTGGCAGCGGAAGACTGGCGATGGCCGATCCCGCAGTGGTCCCGGCGGGCCGCTACGGCCGCGAAGCGCTCACCAACCTCGGGGTCTGGCCAGGCGTTGCCGGAAAGATCGCCGCGGCAGAGAACGTCCGCGCAGCGCTTGCTCTGGTCGAACGCGGCGCAGCCCCCTTCGGCGTGGTCTATGCAACTGACGCACGAGCATCGAAGGGCGTACGCATCGTCGGCCTGTTCCCGGCATCGAGCCACCGCCCGATCACTTATCCCGTGGCCCTGCTCAAGACTTCGCAGCACCGCGATGCCGAAGCCTTCCGGCGCTTCCTGATTTCGCGTGAGGGCCGTACCATTCTCGCCCGTCGCGGTTTCGGCAAACCGCAATGACCGCTGAAGACTGGGCCATCGTGCACCTGTCTCTGAAGGTCAGCGCCGTCGCGGTCGGCGGATGCCTGCCGCTCGCTTTCGCGCTCGCCTGGGTGCTGGCAAGGGGAAAGTTTGCGGGAAAGGTCCTGCTCGATGCGCTGATCCACCTGCCGCTGGTGCTGCCCCCGGTGGTCACTGGATGGATGCTGCTGATAGCCTTCGGTCCGCAAGGGCCCGTCGGCAGCTGGTTCGAAAGCGCGCTTGGCCTCACCTTCATGTTTCGCTGGACCGGCGCGGCGCTGGCGGCGGCGGTCATGGCCCTGCCGCTGATGGTTCGCGCCATGCGCCTGTCGATCGAGGCGGTCGACCTGCGGTTTGAAGCCACTGCCATGACTCTGGGCGCCTCGCGCTGGCGGGTGTTTCGCACGATCACCCTGCCGCTTGCGCTGCCCGGCGTGGTCGCGGGCGCGGTGCTCGGCTTCGCCCGCTCGCTCGGAGAGTTCGGCGCAACGATCACTTTCGTCTCCAACATCCCCGGCGAGACGCAGACTCTTCCGCTCGCCATCTACAGCGCCCTGCAAGTCCCCGGCGGCGAAGCTGCGGTAACCCGGCTGGCCGGCATTTCCGTTGCGCTCTCGCTCGCCGCGCTGGTCGTGTCCGAAGTGCTCGCCCGCCGTATGGCCAGACACATGGGGAAGAGCGCCCATGTCCTTTGAGATCAGCGTCTCACGGCGACTGGGTGACACGCTCGTGCAATGCGCCTTCGTTGCCGATGCAGGCCTTACGGCGCTGTTCGGACCCTCTGGCGCAGGCAAGACCTCGGTCCTCAACATGGTCGCAGGCCTGCTCAAGCCCGACGAAGGCAGGATAGTCGTGGCGGGGGAAGTGCTGTTCGATAGCACCTCGGGCACCGACATCTCGGTGCAGGCCCGCCGTGCGGGCTATGTCTTTCAGGACGGCCGCCTGTTTCCGCACATGCGCGTGCGGGACAATCTGCTCTTTGGCAGTTCGGATGATGGACTGATGTCATTGGCCGATGCAGCAGAATTTCTCGGCATCGGCCACCTGCTCGACCGCTGGCCGCGCACGCTGTCGGGCGGTGAGGCGCAGCGCGTTGCCATCGGCCGCGCCATGCTCAGCAATCCCCGCTTCCTGCTCATGGACGAACCGCTTGCCGCGCTCGATCGCGCCCGCCGCGAAGAGGTGATGCGCACCATCGAACGTCTGCGGGACGAACTCGGCCTACCGATCCTCTACGTCAGCCATGACCGCGCCGAGGTGAAGCGGTTGGCGGGGCACATCGTCGAGATCTGACCTACTTCGGCAGCCCCGCGATGATCGCGTGGAACCCGCTCAAAGTCTCGTCGATGATCCCCTCCGGCTCCGGATTGGGGAAATGGCTCAGCTTCACGATCACCGTCTTGCTCGCCGGGTGGACATAGATGAACTGCCCGGCAAGCCCGACTGCCGAATATGCCCCGGGTTCGCTGTCGAGTTGCCAGGTCTGGAAGCCGTATCCCCTGCCAATGCCCAGCGCGGCCGATGCCGCAAAGGGAATCATCGTGGTCTGCTGCTTCACCCACTCAGCCGGGACGACCTGCCTGCCGCCCGCCTTGCCCTTGTTGAGCAGCATCAGCCCGATGCGGCCAAAGTCGCGCAGGCGTGCGTTGTACCCCATGCCCGACAACTCACGGCCGCCCTCGCCGATCTTGGCGCCCTCGGGGCCATCGGCGATCCAGAAACCGTCGGCCTCCGCGCCCAACGGCTGCCACAGCCGGCGGCTCATGTATGAGGCCAGTTTCTCGCCGGTCGCGCGTTCCACGACCCAGCCGAGTACCGCCGCGTCCAGCGTGGCGTAGTTGAAGCGCGAGCCCGGTTCTGCAGCCTTGGCAATCGTGCGGGCGCGGTCGGCAAAGCGTTCCTTGTTCGCCACGATCGCGTTCATGTGGATCAGTGCGGCAAGGCTCGGATTTGCGCCGAAATCGTAGCGCTCTTCGTAGGCAACGCCCGAGCGCATCTGCAGGACGTGGCGGATCGAGACGCCCTCGTAACCGCCGCCCTTCAGCGCGGGCACGTATTTGCTCACGGGATCGTCGATGGAAGCGATCTTGCCGTCCTGCACGGCAAGGCCAACGAGCAGGGCGGTGATCGTCTTGGCCATCGAGAACGAGATGAACCGGTCCTCGGGTGTCGTCCGGTTGCGGTAGTCCTCGAACACGATCTTGCCATCGTGGATCACCAGCAGGGCATTGGTGTAAGTGCGGCGGGCCCAGGTGTCGTAGTTCGCGGGCATCGCGGCGGCAGGTCCCTTTGGCAGGGCCGATGCTTTCTTCGACGTGGCCACCGTCCGCGTTTCGAAGATCTGTGCCGAGTTCCTGAAGTTGAAGCTGTTGATGTCGGCATCCAGCCAATGCTGGCGCATCAGGATCACCGGATCGACCGGAATGGCGGGTGGCGTGGAGAGCGGGCTTTCGGCAGTGGCAGGAATGGCAGCGATGCCCACCACCACGGCAATGCCCATGGCCAGCAGGCGACCAGCGTCTGAATTGCGCATCATTTCCCTCTCCGGTCCGCGGCTCACCCTTTTGTTATACTATATAGCGTAATGCTATCGTCAGTCATCACGCAAGTGTGATCGTTGCTTGTCGGGAAGGGACAATTTGACTTTCGACAATTGACGCTCGCGTCATTTTAGCCAAACGGCACAGAGAGACCGGAGGATTCGAATGGCAAACGAAGCAGATCGCGCAGACGTCATCATCGTGGGGGCAGGGCATGGCGGCGCTCAGGCAGCGATCGCCTTGCGCCAGAATGGCTTTGAGGGCCGCATTCTTGTGATCGGGCGCGAGCCGGAGATTCCTTACGAGCGTCCACCGCTGTCGAAGGAATACCTCGCGCGTGAGAAGACCTTCGATCGCATCTGCATCCGCCCTGCGCAGTTCTGGGAAGACAAGCAGGTCGAGATGAAGCTCGGCGCCGAAGTTGTCGCGCTCGATCCCGCCGCACACACCGTCAAGCTCGGTGACGGCTCCGAGATCGGCTATGGCAAGCTGATCTGGGCAACCGGTGGTGATCCGCGCCGCCTGTCGTGCATGGGTGCAGAGCTTGTCGGCGTCCACGCCGTGCGCACAAAGGAAGACGCCGACCGGCTGATGTCGGAACTCGATGCAGGCGCCAAGCGCGCTGTCGTCATCGGCGGCGGCTACATCGGGCTCGAAGCGGCTGCCGTGCTGACCAAGTTCGATGTGCAGGTCACCCTGCTCGAAGCGCTGCCGCGCGTGCTGGCGCGCGTTGCCGGTGAAGCGCTGTCCGAATTCTATCAGGCCGAACACCGCGCCCATGGTGTCGATCTGCGCACGGGTGCGGCGATGGACTGCATCGAAGGCGATGGCACCAAGGTGACCGGCGTCAGGATGCAGGACGGCTCGGTGCTGCCCGCTGACATCGTGATCGTCGGCATCGGCATCATCCCTTGCGTCGGCCCGCTCCTTGTCGCTGGCGCTGCGGGCGGGAACGGCGTCGACGTCGACGAATTCTGCCGCACCTCGCTGCCCGATGTCTACGCGATCGGCGATTGCGCGGCCCACGCCAACGACTTCGTCGATGGCGCGGTCATCCGCCTCGAATCCGTTCAGAACGCCAACGATCAGGCGACCACGGCCGCCAAGGACATCTGCGGTGCGCCGGTGCCCTACAAGGCCACGCCGTGGTTCTGGTCAAACCAGTATGACCTGCGCCTGCAGACGGTCGGTCTCTCGACCGGCCACGACAATGCCGTCCTTCGCGGCGATCCGGCCACGCGCTCGTTCTCGGTCGTGTACCTCAAGGGCGGCAAGGTCGTCGCGCTCGACTGCGTGAACATGGTCAAGGACTACGTTCAGGGCAAGAAGCTGGTCGAAACGCGCGCCCAGATTTCGCCCGAGCAGCTGGCCGATGCCAGCGTGCCGCTCAAGGAAATGGTGGCTTAAGCCAGACGGTCCATGGCCCAGCGGGCGGCATCTGCCACCGCCGGGTCTGGGTCTTTGGCAAGCGCCGTCACGCTCGGCAGCAGCGTCCGGTCGCCGCTGTTTCCGGCGGCGTAGAGGCAGTTGCGCACCATCCGGTCCCGCCCGATCCGCTTGATCGGACTGCCGCTGAACACCTGCCGGAACGTCGCGTCATCCAGCGCCAGCAGCTCGGCCAGCTTCGGTGCGGCAAGTTCGGCACGGGGCAGGAACGCCCGGTTCGCCTGCGCGGCTTGGGCAAAGCTGTTCCACGGGCATGCCGCAAGGCAATCGTCGCAGCCATAGATCCGGTTGCCAAGCGCGGCTCGGAACTCCTGCGGCACCGGCCCCTTATGCTCGATGGTCAGGTAGGAAATGCACCGCCGCGCATCCAGTTGATAAGGCTGCGGAAAGGCATCTGTCGGACAGGCCGTCTGACACGCGGTGCATGATCCGCAGCGGTCGGCATGGGGCGCATCGGCGGCAAGCTCCAGCGTGGTGTAGATCGCGCCAAGGAACAGCCACGATCCGTGGGTCCGGCTGACAAGGTTGGTATGCTTCCCCTGCCACCCGATCCCCGCCAACTGCCCCAGCGGCTTCTCCATCACCGGCGCGGTATCGACGAAGACTTTGACTTGCGCTTCAGGCACTTCGGCCACGAGCCAGCGGGCCAGCGCCTTCAGATTGCGCTTCACCACATCATGATAATCGCCGCCTTGGGCATAGACCGAAATGCGGCCCCGGTCGGGCCGGGCCTCCAGCGCGCGCGGATCGCTGGCGGGGGCATAGCTCATGCCCAGCGCGATCACGCTCTTCGCTTCGGGCCAGAGCGATTGCGGGCCGCGCCGGTGGTGAAGCCGGGTTTCCATCCACTCCATCGTCGCGTGATGACCTTCGCCGAGCCACTGCTCGAGACGGGCGGCGCGCAGGGGGTCATCCTCGGCGGGTGCGATGCCGCAGGCGGCGAAGCCGAGACGCATGGCTTCTGCCCCCAGTCTGCCCTCGAGAGTTGGCGCTTTGCCTTCGAGAGTTGCCCCTCTGCCCCCGAGAGTTGGACTTTGGCCTCCGAGAGTTGCGGTGGGGTTAACCAAACTTGCTGCCTCGCTCGTTCATCGCCTATCGTTATCGCGATGACCCATGAAAATCGAGCTAGGGGAATGGCCCGTGGGAGGCAATGTGTCTGACCTGACGGGCGTGGAACTCGCCATCGAGGCGCGTGGGCTGGTCAAGCGGTTCGACGGCTTCACCGCGGTCGACGGCGTCGACATTTCGGTGCCGAAGGGCTCGATCTTCGGGATTCTCGGCCCCAACGGCGCGGGCAAGACGACAACGCTGCGTATGCTGCTCGGCATCATCGATCCCGACGAAGGCTACCGCCGCGTGCTCGGCGCAGAGCGACCGACGGACGTGGCACGGCGCATCGGCTACTTGCCCGAAGAGCGCGGGCTCTACCCCGCGATGAAGGCCTACGAGGCCATCGGATTCCTCGCTGCCCTGCGCGGCGTGCCGCTGAAAGAGGGGCGGCGCAAGGGGCGGGAATTGCTGGAAGAACATGGGCTTGGCTATGCCGCTGACCGGCAGATCCGGCAGATGTCCAAGGGCATGGCCCAGACCGTCCAGCTCCTCGGCACGCTGGTTCATCAGCCCGATCTGGTGGTGTTCGACGAACCCTTCTCCGGCCTCGACGCGCTCAACCAGGGCAAGCTCGAGCGCATGATCCGGGCGCTCGCCGCGCGGGGCACGACGGTGATCTTCTCCACCCACGTCATCGCCCATGCCGAGCGCCTGTGCGACCGCATCGCCATCATCGCAGGCGGCAAGGTGCCGTTCGCCGGGCCGGTCGACCTGGCGCGCGACAGGTTGCGCCCGCAGGTCCGCCTCGAAACGCGCGATCAGGACGGGCCGTGGCGCGCCGCGCTTCCTGCCGATGCGCGGCACGAAGGCGCCTTCTGGTACTTCACCTTGCCCGAGACCGGCGTCGAGCCGCTGCTGCGCGCGCTGATCGAGGGCAATGCGGGAATCCTCAGCCTGTCGATCGAACGGGCAGGGCTGCACGATGCCTTCGTTGCCATCGCCGGAGAGGCAGCGGCACGAGCGCTTGAAGAGAGCGAAGGAGAGGCACGATGACCGGTCTTCGTGAAAAGCTTCGTGCGGCGCTGGTCGTGGCGCGGCGGGATTTCGTGGCGGTGGTCTTCTCCAAGACCTTCATCTTCTTCCTTATTGGCCCGGCGTTCCCGGTGGTGGTCGGCGGTCTTGCCGGAAACATCGGGGCGAAGGTCCAGCAGAATGTCGAGAGACCGACCATCGGCCTGGCCATGAGCGCGAGCGACTCGCAGCGGATGCTGGCGGCGCGGGACGAGCTGGAGGGGCGGATGGCCGGAGGCATTCCGCAGCTCATCGTGCTGCAGGATGTGGGGTCAGGAGAAGACTTCGACGCCAAGGCCGCGCTTGCCGACGGAAACCGGCAGGTGACGGCAGTCGTCGGCGGCACGCTCGATGCGCCGACGCTGACGGCTCCTGCGGAACGTGCCCGGCAGTGGGTGGGGCTGGTGTCCAACCTTGCCGCCCGCGCCCGTGCCCCGTCTCCGACCGCCTATCCGGACGTCAGGGTGCAGGAGGTCACGACCTCGCTCGCCAAGGTCAAGACCGGCCAGATCTACACAGCTCAGGCTGCGCAAGTACTGCTGTTCCTGCTGACGATGTTGTTGGCAGGCATGGTGCTGTCCAACCTTGTCGAGGAAAAGGGCAACAAGATCATCGAGGTGCTGGCCGCCGCGATCCCGATGGACGCGATGTTCATGGGCAAGCTGTTCGCCATGCTGGCCGTCAGCCTTGTCGGCATTGCTGTCTGGGGGACGGTGATCGGGGCAATCTTGCTGATGGGCGCAAAGAGCCTGCCGGCGGTCTCGACGCCCGCTGTCGGTTGGCCGCTGTTCCTGATCCTGGGCTTCCTCTATTTCGCCATGGCCTACCTGCTGATGGGCTCGCTGTTCCTTTCGATCGGCGGCATGGCTGCGACCGTGCGCGAGGTGCAGACGCTGTCGATGCCGGTGTCGATGTTCCAGCTGATGATCTTCTTCTTCTCCAGCTATGCGCTGACGATACCGGGAACCTGGGTCGAGTGGCTCTCGATCGGTTTCCCGGTCAGTTCGCCCTACGCCATGTTGGCGCGCGCCGCCAAGGAGCCTGAAGTGTGGCCACATCTGGCAGCGCTGGGTTGGCAGGTCCTGTGGGTGATCGTGATCGTGAGGGCAGGCGCGCAACTTTTCCGCCGCAATGTGATGAAGTCGGGTCCGGCAAGGGGCAAGTCGTCGGTGTCGTTGCTTGCCAAGCTCTTCCGCCGCCGCGAGGACAACGCTTATTGACATCTGTGTAGGTTGTGGCAGCTTGTCACGGTGAAGGGAACCGCGCGCCAAAGCGCGGCCCTGCCGGAGGATGACCATGGCCACGCAGCTTGCTCCCGAAGCCCAGCAGTTCAGCTACCGCAGTTCGCCCACCGCGATCGAGGCGTTCACCGCCTGGCTCAAGGAGAATCCGCAAGCCTTTCCGCCGCATACACACAAGTGGGATGTCAGCCGCTCCGACATTTATGTTGAGGACCGCTGGCAGCCGATCTTTGCCGAGATGCGGGCGCAAGCCCCGGTCAACTTCGTCCCCGAATCGCCCTATGGCGCATATTGGAACGTGGTGAACCACAAGGCGATCCAGCACGTCGAATCGCTGCCCGAACTGTTCTCCTCGTCGTGGCAGTATGGCGGGATCACGATCGGCGATCCACCGGCGGACACTGATCCCGCGCTTCTGGCCGAGCGGCAGTTGCCGATGTTCATCGCGATGGACCGGCCCGAGCACACCGGCCAGCGCCGCACCGTTGCCCCGGCCTTTACCCCTGCCAAGATGGTCGAAATGGAGCGGGAGATCCGCCAGCGCACCGGTGAAGTTCTCGATTCGCTGCCGTGGGGCGAGAAGTTCGACTGGGTGGACAAGGTCTCGATCGAACTGACCACGGGCATGCTGGCGCTGCTGTTCGGCTTCCCGTGGCAGGACCGTCGCCTGCTGACGTTCTGGTCCGACTGGGCGGGCGACGTTGAGCTGATCCTGGCGCGTGAACTTTCCGATATGCGCTTCGGCTTCCTTGGCGAGATGGCGCATTATTTCCAGCGTCTGTGGGGCGAGCGGATGCGCAGCGCCCCTTCGGGCGATCTCATCTCGATGATGATCCATTCCGAGGCGATGAACCACATGAGCCCGCAGGAGTTCATGGGCAATCTGGTTCTGCTGATCGTCGGCGGCAACGATACCACGCGCAACACGATGTCGGGCATCATCCACGCGCTTGACCAGTTCCCCGACCAGCGCGACCTGCTGGCGAGCAATCCCTCGCTGATTCCCAACGCGGTGCAGGAATGCATCCGCTACGTCACGCCGCTCGCGCACATGCGCCGCACCGCCACGGCCGATGCCGAGGTGTTCGGGCAGAACATCAAAGCGGGTGAAAAGCTGATCCTCTGGTACATCTCGGCCAACCGTGACGAGACCGTGTTCGAGAACGCCGACAAGCTGATCGTCGACCGGGACAATGCGCGACGGCACCTGTCGTTCGGCTATGGCGTGCACCGCTGCGTCGGCGCGCGCCTTGCCGAACTGCAACTGCGCATCCTGCTCGAGGAAATGCACGAGCGCCGGATGAAGGTGCGCGTGGCCGGAGAGGTCGAGCGCGTCCGTGCCAACTTCGTGCACGGCTTCCGCAAGCTCGAGGTCGTGCTCGAAAAGCGGTAATCTCGCATACAGGTTGTCGTGCTATGACCTTCGTCACGATGGGCAGAGCAGGGCCGGGCTAGAAATGTCCAGGTCCTGCCGGTGGGAACTTCCGCCCCCGAGGTAACACCCTCTCATCCATCGGCAGGACACTAGAAGGTTTGAACATGATCGCCCAGTCCAGTCGCCGCAGTTTCATCGCCTTTCTTGCCGCAGGATCGGTCCTGCCCTTTGCCAGCGCCTGCAGCGCCAAGCCTGCGGCCAAGGGCACGTTCCCGATCATGAAGAGCGAGGCCGAATGGCGCCGCGTGCTGACGCCGGAGCAGTTCTACATCCTGCGCGAGGAAGGGACCGAGCGCCCGTTTACCTCGCCGCTGCTCAAGGAGCATCGCAAGGGAACTTTCGTCTGCGCGGCCGATGGCACTGCGCTGTTCTCCTCGACCACCAAGTTTGACAGCGGGACCGGCTGGCCGAGCTTCTGGAAGCCGCTGCCCAAGGGCGTTGCCACCAGCACCGACCGCAGCCTTGGCATGTCGCGCACCGAAGTCCATTGTACCCAGTGTGGCGGACACCTTGGGCATGTCTTCGACGATGGCCCAGCGCCAACGGGCCTGCGCTACTGCATCAACGGCGATGCGCTGAAGTTCCGTCCCGCCTGATCGCAGGGCTTACGCGTATTTCGCAATTGACGGCTCCGGGCACTGTCCCCACGGCAGGCTGGTGCGCCGTAAACTTTTCACTTTTCTGGTATTGCTGCCGATGGCCCTGCTGGTCTGGGCGACGCAGCGCAACGATCCGTTCACGTTCGACAGACGGGTCGAAGTAACGGATCTGCTTCCCGGCATCCCTGCAACCGAGCGGGAGCAGCTTGGACCATTCAAGCTGCAGCAGGCCTGGTTGCTTGAAGGTGCGGATCACCGGTTTGGTGGCTATTCCGCGCTGGTGCCGCAGGACGGCGGACTGCTTGCCATCAGCGACCGCAATCGCACCTTGTCGATCCCCTCGACGCTGAAGCCCGGCGCGTTCCTTTCGGCCATGCCCAATATGGTCGTGCAGCGCTGGCCGGACGGGCACACCACCATCGGTTTCGATACCGAAAGCGCTGTGCGCGATCCGATCGATGGCAGTCTCTGGATCGGGCTGGAAGACGATTGGCACGTGGTCCGCACCGATCTTCGCACTGGCGCCATCAACCTGATCCCGGTGAACGAGACACGCGACTGGCCGCGCAATGGCGGGGCCGAGGCCATGGCGCGACTGCCAGATGGTCGCTGGGTCATGCTCTGTGAATCCTGCGGGACCGGTCGTGGCGGCCTGCACCTTGGGTTGTTGTTCGAAGGTCGTCCGGGCCTGTCGAAGGCGCACAAGTTCGGCTTCATCGTGCCCAACGGATTCGATCCTGTCGATGCTGTCCCGCTGCAGGATGGCCGGCTGCTGATTCTCGTCCGAAAGCTGGGGCTGTCACCTCCGGGCTTCTCGGCCCGAATCGTGCTTGCAGACCTGTCGCGGCTCGATCTCCGGCGGCCTTTGCCGAGCGTGGAACTGGCCCGTCTCGAAGGGCCTGCCCTGCGCGAGAACTGGGAAGGCATGGCGCTGACGCAGGACAAGGACGGGCTGATTCTCTGGCTCGTGGCCGACGCCAACGCCTCGACGTTTCAGCAGACGCGGCTGCTCAGGCTCTGGTTCGATCCAGCCCGGCTTCCCGCCCGATAGCAAATGCAACAAAAGCCCCCGATCCGCCTGGGATTGGGGGCCTTCGATGACTCAACCCTTGCGGGCAGAAGAATTAGGCGGCGGTCGCCTTGACCAGCTCGCGCTTCACCTTGAGGGCGCGCGACGAGAGCTTGGTGTCCGACTGCTTGAGCAGCCAGTTGTCGAGGCCACCGTTGTGCTCGACCGAACGCAGACCATGCGTCGAAACGCGGAACTTGAAGCTGCGGTCCAGCTTCTCGCTCATCAGCGTGACGTTCTGCAGGTTGGGCAGGAACAGACGCTTGGTCTTGTTGTTGGCGTGGCTTACGTTGTGACCGACTTGGCGGCCCTTACCGGTCAGTTCGCAGATACGCGACATGGCTAAAACTCGCTTGTGTTCGATAATACCTATCGGGAAGGCGCGGCTCTTATCGATTCACAGGACGAAGTCAAGGATTCGCGTTTCATGTCTGGACCGGATCGCCGCAAGGGCGGCGATCCTGACGCGGGCCGGTGCCGTCTGCCATTCGCCTTGCGAATGGCCAGCAAACGAATATGCCGTAGGCATGACCCGCTGGCCCCTGCCTGAACCGATGCGAATGGCTCTGGATGAGGCTGCGCGGGCGGCTGGCGAGGGCGAAGTGCCCATCGGCGCGGTCGTGGTCAAGCAAGGCAAGGTCATTGCCGCGGCCCACAACCAGCCTCGCAGCTTGTGCGATCCTACTGCCCATGCCGAGGTGCTGGCGATTCGCGCGGCGGCTGCGGCGCTCGGGCAGGAAAGGCTGGAGGGTTGCGACCTGTGGGTCAGCCTTGAGCCCTGCGCGATGTGTGCGGGCGCTATCTCTCACGCCCGCATTGCGCGTGTCTACTATGCGGCGAGCGATCCCAAGGGCGGCGCGGTGGAGCATGGGGCGCGGGTTTTCGAACAGCCTACCTGCCTGCATCGGCCCGAAGTCTATTCCGGCATGGGCGAGGCTGAAGCTGCTGAGTTATTGCGCGAGTTCTTCCGCGAGCGGCGCTAGAAGCTGCGCCAGATCTTCACCGGCATGGTGTCAGCCGGACCATTGCCGCCGGGACAGCGCGCAGGCTTCATCCGAATCGAGTGGCAGACGTGGATCTCGCGCAGCCAGCCATCGCGGCCCAGCAACAGGCGGATCATGTCTGGCTTGAGGCGCGGGTTGGCGATGATCATGGCCTGCCGCACCTTGCCCGCATCCAGCCCATCGCTGCGCGAGAGGCGGGCCATGTCGGGGAACTGCATGGCCTGGAACAGGGCGCGGCCCTTGTCGAAGTAGGCGGCGGGGTCCCTGCTCATGCAGGTGCCGTGCTTGGCCCATTCGTGGAGCATCAGGTCAGCCGAAGGCGTAGTGCAGAAGTTGCGGCGCAGGACTTGCGCATCGGGCAGGCGGCGCATCGGACAGTATTGCGGGTACTTGCCGCCCTTGCCATCAGGCCAGAGGCCATGGAGCACGAAGCCGAAGCGACCGTACTTGCCCGAGCACTGCGTGGCATGGCGCGGATCGTCCTTGCGCGTGCGGCAGAACTCGGGCGACCAGCTTATGGCGAGCGTGTAGCCGCTGGTCGGCACGATGCGCGGCGGCGCGTCCGGCTCGGGAAGGGCGGGCACGCTGATCTGCGGCGGAAGCTGGCATTGCCAGCCCTGTGCAAGAGCCGGGGAGGCGAGCAGGGCCAGCGGCCACGGGAGTAAGCGCGTGAGCAGCTTCATTCGAAGACGAGCGGGTCCGCCATGACGCCCTTGTTTGCGATCCAACGTCGGGATTCGGGCAAGAACAGGCAGACGAGGGCAGCCAGTTGCACCAATGCGGAAGCCAGCATCAGGATCGCGGTGACAGGACTGATCAAACCGGAGACGGCATTGGCAAGGTTCAACGGTACGCTGACAACACTCAACACTGTCAGAACCGTAAAAACCCAGCGTGCGGCGTTGCTGGCTCGTGCCACGATCCTGAACCAGATGAGCGCGTAGATGCCGTAGCTGAGCAGGCTCACGCCGAGCAGGAACCACCAGCTGCCGAACATCCGCGTTGTCGGATCGGCCTGGAGGATGTCCTGCGAGGAGGTCCACGAGATCGCAGTCTGGACAAGGCTTATCACCATGACGGCGATCAGCAGGCGATGGAAAATCGTAATTGAACGTGGACGCACCGGGCTGCTCCCTTGATCTGCAGCCATGCTATCGCCTTGGAGCAGGCTCGGATAGCGACCTTGATCACATCTCCGGTACGATTACGCGCGCTGCTTCAGCCACTCGGACGAAGCAGGCAGGAACATCAGCACGCCTGCCGCCAGCATCAGAAGGATCGCGATGACCGAGAAGATCGCGAAGGGCACGCCGATCATCGTCGCGACTGCCGGGATGCCGCCAAGGCCGATCAGGTCCAGCGCGATCACGGCTGCAAGGAACCAGCGTGCAATCGAGAATCGGCCGCGCGAGACCGCGAGGGCCAGGCCGATTGCTACCAGAGCATTGGCGAACGGGCCGATCAGCAACTGGTTGCGCTCGATCTCCAATGCCGCCGCCATCGCGCCTGCGTGGACTACGATGTTGACGATACGGATCAGCTGGCTGGCGATCACGCTGGCTTCGAACAGGCGAATGGTCGTGGGGCGCATGGGGTTCGTCCTGTTCAGGCAATCGGAGTGAAGTCTAGGCCGATGTCGGCGGCGGGTGCGCTCTGGGTCAGGCGGCCGACCGAGACGTAATCCACGCCCGAGGCGGCAATTGCGCCGATGGTTTCCAGCCGCACGCCGCCCGAGGCCTCGCAGGGCACGCGGCCAGCGACCAGCGCCACGGCCTCGCGCAGCAGGTCAGGGCCCATGTTGTCGAGCAGCAGGCGAGTTGCCCCGGCCTCGAGTGCGGGCACGATCTGATTGATGTGGTCGACCTCGCAGATAACGTCTTTCACGCCCGCCGACAGGGCACGGCGCACGGCTTCGGCAACGCCGCCTGCCACGAGAACGTGGTTGTCCTTGATCATCGCCGCGTCCCACAGGCCCATGCGGTGATTGGTGCCGCCGCCGGTGCGCACGGCGTACTTTTCCAGATGGCGCAGGCCGGGGATGGTCTTGCGGGTGTCGAGGAGGCGCGCTTCGGTCTCTCCCATGGCGTCGACGTACTGCCGGGTCAGTGTCGCCACGCCCGAAAGGTGTTGCACGGTGTTCAACGCGCTGCGCTCGCCCGTGAGCATGGCGCGAGCATTGCCTTCGAGCCGCATCAGATCGGAGCCCGGCGAAACTCGCGCGCCTTCCTCGACGAGGATCTCGATCTTCATCTCGGGATCGAGCGCGCGGAAGAATGCTGCGGCAATGGGCAGTCCGCAAACCGTTATGGCATCCCGGCTGTCCATCACGCCGGAAAAGCGTGCGTCTGCCGGGATTACGCTTTCGCTTGTGACGTCATGCCCGCCACCGGGCAGCCCTTCGCCCAGATCTTCTGCAAGTGTTGCGGCGACGAAGGCTTCGAGATCGAAGCCGGGAATGGAGAAGCTGCTCATTCAGTGCGCATTACCATTCCCGGCCTGTCTGTCGAGACAACTGTCTGTCGAGTTCAGTGAACGAAGCGCGCTACCACGTCGCGGTACGAGCGCGACACCTTCACCTCGGCGCCGCTCTCCAGCACGAGGAAGCACTCGCCGTTGGTGTGCGGCTTTACCTGCCGTACCTGATCGAGATTGACGATCTTGGAGCGGTGAACGCGCTGGAACACGCGGGGGTCGAGGCGACGTTCGAGATCCTTCATCGTTTCGCGCAGGATCAGCGAATTGTCGCCGGTGTAGATGCACATGTAGTCACCTGCCGCCTCGATGCGCTCGATCGTGTCGACATCGACGCGGAAAATCTTGCCGCGGTCCTTGATGTTGATGAGCTTTTCAAAGCGACCGGCGACCGGTTCGCCCTCGTCCTCGATTTCGGGCATGGCATCGGGCGCCACTTCTGCAAGGACGGTCTTGAGCTTGTCGGCCTCTTCGCGTCCGCGCTTTTCCGAAAGGCGGGTGCGGGCGCGGTCGAGCGCGTCGGCAAGGCGGTCTTCCTCGACTGGCTTGAGCAGGTAGTCGACCGCGTTTGCCTCGAAGGCCTTGATCGCGTGTTCGGAATAGGCGGTGACGAAGACGAACAGCGGCGGATCGATCTCCATCACGCCCTTGACCACCGAAAACCCATCAAACCCAGGCATCTGGATGTCGCAGAACACGAGGTCGGGCTTTTCGGTCTTGATCTTGCGGATGGCCTCGCGCCCGTTCGAGCAGGTGTCGATCACTTCGACATCGGGGAACGCCTGAAGACGGAGTTGCAGCCCCTGAATGGCCAGTTTTTCGTCGTCGACGAGGATCGTGCGGATGGTCATGCGGTTACCTTATGGATCACGTTGCGCCCCCGAAACGGTCCCCCCGTTAGAGTTTGCCTGATGGCAGGACGGGTAAAGTGGCAGTCGGTTCCCAAGATCATGCACCAACTCCAAAGCCGACCCCGATCGGGCGTCGCGCAGGACTGGCCTGAACCGCATCCGGCTTGGCCTCGAACGGCAGCTCCAGTACGACCTGAAAACCCCCTTCCGGGCGGTTGGAAATGTCGAATCGCTGGTTCTCACCATAGGCCTGGACCAGACGATCGCGGATATTGGCAAGGCCGATGCCGGTGCTGTCGCTGCTCACGCCGAACACGCTTGAAGGATCGGTGCCCGGTGGCAAGCCCGGTCCGGTGTCGGACACGGTGACTCGCAGCATCGGGCCGACGAGTTGCGCCTCGACCGTGATTTCCGCGCCATATTCCAGGGGGCTGACAGCGTACTTGATCGCGTTCTCGACCAGCGGCTGGAGCAGGAGCGAGGGCATCAGTCCGCTGCGCACGGCATCGTCGATACGAAATTCGGTGCGCAGGCGCTCCTCGAAGCGCATGCGCTCGATATCGAGATAGAGCTTCAGCGTCTCGATCTCCTGCGCCACGGTCACCCGCGCGGTGGGTTCGTTCACCAGCGTGTAGCGCAGGAATGACGACAGGCGCGAAAGCATCGCGTTGGCAGGCTCGGTCTGCTTGAGCAGGACCAGCGTGGAGATTGAATTCAAGGTGTTGAACAGGAAGTGCGGGTTGAGCTGGTAGCGCAGCATGGCGAGCTGAGCGCTGGTCGCCTGTGCCTCCAGCCGCATCAGCTGGTCATTCTGCTCTTCCACCTGCAGGAAGAAGTTTATCGCGTAATAGAGCCCGGTCCACGAAATCACGAGCGTGAGATCGAGGTAGAACACGCCGAGGAACAGCTGGGCGAAACTGGCGTCGCCGCCTTGCCGGTAAAGGCTGATCACCCAGGAATCGATGAAGGCATAGAGGCCCACCGCAACCGACATCGCGATGGCCGTCACGCCCCAGGTCACGATCGGGCGCCGGTTGATCAGGGCGCGGTATATCACCGACAGGATCAGCGAGATCGAGAAGCCGGTGATCGTGGCGATCACCACGATGACGAGGAACGACCAAGGCTGCGCATTGGCGATGGAGGACATGGCACGCAGCAGCATCGCGCCGCCCCAGCCCATGAACTGCAGGCGCCAGAAGGCTCGGTTCTTGTTGCCGAAGAACGGCGTTGGTCTGAACGGCAGCGCGGCCATGAAAGGTTTGTAACCGTTCGAAGGGGGCTAGGCTAGTGCGACCTAACTCTTGCGCGCGGCATCGATGGCGGCTTGCAGATCCGCAGCCGGGACGGCGCCGTGGACCAACTGGTCGCCGATGACCCATGCGGGGGTTCCGTTGATGCCGAGCTGGCGGGCCATCTGCAGGTTCCGCTTGAGCTCTTCCTCGACATCGGGCCTTGCAGCAAAGCTGCGTGCGGCGGCAAGATCCAGTCCGGCAACACCGGCGGCTGCGGCAATGCTCTCTTCAGAAGGGCGGGCGCCTTCGAACATTGCCTTGTGGTAGGCCGGGTATCTGCCTTGCGCGGCGGCGGCCAGGGCCATGCGCGCGGCGGGCGCGCTTTCGGGCGCGATGATCGGCAGTTCGCGCACGACGACCCGCAGATCGGGATTTTTCGCGATCAGGTCGTCGAGCGCCTTCACGCTCTGGCGGCAATAGGTGCAGGCAAAATCGGTGAATTCGACCAGCGTGACCTTCCCGTTCGGATTGCCGAGCACCGCGCCGGGGAAGGGCGTTTCGATCGCACCGCGCATCGGACCGATTTGCGCGGCGGCCTCGCGCTGCTGCAACCGTTCCATTGCCTCGGGCAGGACTTCGGGGTGTTCGAGAATGTAGGAGCGGACCAGCCCCTCAATGGCGGCGCGTTCCTTTCCGTCGATACCTGCGCTGGCCAGCGAGGCTTCGAGCTCTGCATCCTCGCTGCCCGTCGCGGCGATGGAGCGGTGTTCGTACCACCAGCCCAGCGCTGCGCCTCCTGCGGCGAAAAGCAGGGCTACGGCAGCGAAGGCACCGAGGCGGCGAGGTTGCTTGTCTGTCATCTGCAGTGACCTAGCGCGATTTCTTCTGGCGTTCCATCATCGCGCGGGCCGACATCGCGATGTCCTGCGCGCGAAGCCAGTCCGGCGTGCCTTTGGGCAGGGCGCTTTCCGCGGCTTCGGCGCTGCGCACGGCCTCGCCCAGCTGCATGTTCATCAGCTGCTGCTCCGCGCTGGCGAGCCTCGCGCGGGGGATGTCACCCTTGGCTTCATACACCACGCCGAGCTGGTACCAGGTGAACGGATTGTCCTTGTCGCGCGCGACCGAGGTCTTGAGCACCTTCTCGGCTTCGGCAAAGTTGTCCTTGTCCTCGGTGGCAATCAGGGCGTGGCCGAAGGTGGTGGCGATCAGCGGCTCGTTGCTGGTCAGCTGCGTAGCCTTGCGCAGCGGCGCAACCGCTTCGGCAGGGCGGCCCGATTCGAGCAGGATCTGCCCCTCCAGTTCGAGGAAATAGGGGTTGGCCGGATCGCTGGCGATCAGCGCCTTGGTCTCGTCCAGCGCCTTGTCGACGAAGGCTTCCTTGTGGAAGGCATAGGCCCGCGCATAGCGCGCGGGAACGTCGGTCAGGTATTCGGGATAGGCGCGCAGCGTGTCCTGCGGTTCGGCCAGGTAGCCATAGAGCTTTGCCTTCACCCGCAGGAACCGGGCCTGGAGTTCGGCAGGCGGCGGCGTGTTCCACGCCGGGTCCTTCTCGTAGGTGTCCTGCAGCGTGGCCAGGCGGTCTGCTGTCATCGGGTGGGTGCTGTAGAACTCCGCATCGGGATTGCTGCGACGGCTGAACCCGTAGCGGAATTCCTGATTCTGCAGCTTCTTGAAGAACTCGATCGAGCCGCGGCCTGAAATCCCGGCATCCGAAAGGAACTTGGCACCCGCCGCGTCGGCCGAGCTTTCCTGCGCGCGGCTGAAGGCGAGGAACTTGCCCAGTGCGGCCTGCTGTCCGGCCATGAACACGCCCAGCGCCGCGTCGGGCGATCCGGCTGCGGCAGCCAGCCCGCCAAGCAGCAGCGACAGCACCGTAATGCCGGTTGCGGGCTTGAGGCCTTCGTCAAAGCGGATGACGTGGCCGCCGGTGATGTGGCCAAGTTCGTGCGCGATGACGCCCTGCAGTTCGTTGACGTTGTCAGCCGCGCCGACCAGCCCTGAATGGATGTAGATCGCCTGTCCGCCTGCGACGAAGGCGTTGATCGAGCCGTCGTTGAGCAGGATCAGGTCCACCGCATTGGGATTGAATCCAGCAGCCTTGAAGATCGGTGCCGATGCATCGCGGAACAGCGCTTCGGTCTCGGCATCGCGCAGCACCGATTGCGCGACGGCTGGCTGCAGACACAGCGATAGCGCCACGAATACCGCCACGAGGCGGCTCAGGAACGTCGTCCGGAATGGGGCAGAGCGGGGGCGCGTCACGATGGCGGGACTATCCGCCCTGCGCCTGAACCGCAACTGAAGGTGCAGTCACCTTCGCGAGGAATGGCAGCACAACATCGAGCGCGCGGGCATCGCGGCTGAAGGGACGCGCAAACATCATGATGATCATCTCGTGGCTCACGCCTTCGAGCAGGACCGGCTGTGTCGGCACGCCGGCTTCGGTCATCCGGCGTGCGAGCGCCTTCGAGTTGCGCGGTTTTACGCGCGTATCGGCATCGCCCGTCACAAGCAGCAGCGGCGGCGCTCCGGCATGGGCGAAATTGACTGGTTGGGTCATCGAGGGATCGGGTGCATCGCCGAAGCTGTTGATCGTTGCGGGGCTGTCGAGCGGCAGGAAATCGAACGGTCCTGCCAGCGCCACCGTCCCCCGGATCGTCTGCGTATCGAGCCCCACGCGCTTCAGCCATTGGGGGTCAAGCGAGAGCATCATGACGTTGTAGGCGCCTGCCGAATGACCCATCAGCGCGATGCGCGCCGGGTCACCACCGAGCTTTCCGGCGTTGTCATGCACCCAGCGCAGCGCAGCTGCGCCGTCTTCCAGCATTCCGGGGAACTTTGCCTGAGGATAGAGGCGGTATCCGGCGAGAACCACTGCATAGCCTTGGGCGCAGAGTGTGCGGGCGATGAAGCGGTAGTCGTGAGGATCCCCGCTTGCCCAGCTGCCGCCGTGGATGAAAACGACGATCGGCAAGGCGCCTTTCGCGCCCTGTGGCACGAACATTTCCAGCTTCTGCGCCGGGTCCTTGCCAAATCGGGCCTGCGCCACAAGCTGGATGGCACCGTCACCACCGTTGAGCAGCCGGTCGGCCCCGTCGAGCACGGCGACGGCGTTGTTCTGCAAGGCATGGCGGAAGGCGACGTACCCTACGACCCCTAGCAGGACGAGGCATGTCGCCGTCCAGCCGATCCAACCCATGCGCCACTTGCCCTTCGTCGTGCTTGCCATGTGGCAAGCGCTAGCAGGCAACCGCTATGTCGCAAAGCGGCTGCAGGGGCATACACGCATCAGCCGATGAGGTGGCGTGCGGCTCTTTCGAACAGGGCTGCATCGTCGGCCACTTCGCCGAGCGCAACCACTTCGCCATTGGCCAGCCGCCGGACGACGACGAGGGCGAACTCCACGCCTTCGGGAGGGGCGATCTCGCTGACCTTGCGCGAAGGCAGGGCACGCAGCGATTCGGCCAGTGCCTCAGGTCCGCGCCTGGCCAGAGCCTTGCCCGCTTCCTCGCGGCGCAGTCGTCGCTCGGCGTTGATCACGCCTTTGAGGCCGCCTGGAGCTTCGGACAGGTACTTGCCGAGTTCGCCGCGGGCGAGGCCGATGCGCTGGGCATGGGTCAGCGCTGCAGCGTATTCGGTGAGGCGGGTCTTGTCGTAGTCGGCGCCGAACACAAGTTTGACGATCGGGGTCATCGGCGCACGTTCCTGCATGGTGAGGCCTGCGTCCTCGAGCAGTTCGGCAAACTCTTCCGGTTCGCCCTGCGCGGCCAGCGCGAAGTCCCATGCCCGGCCGATGGCAGCATAAAGCGCGCTGCGGGTGCGGTCTTCGCTGGAGTTGGCGACAAGCGCCATCTCGCGCGCCGATCCGAGCCAGTCGGCCAGAGATTCGGGCTCGTGCGCGTCATCGGCCGGGGGCGGCGGGAAGATATCATCGTCCAGCCCGAAGGCGGGTTCGGGAAAGGCATCGAGATCAAGCGCGGCGGGGCCATCGGCCCAGGCATCGCTCGGCTCGATCAGCGGGCGGCGCGGCTGCTGCTTGATCGGGGCCGTATCGAGCGCCTGACCGATCTCCAGCAGGAGCTCGTCGGTCGTCGCCTGATCGGCCAGTTCCTTCCAGTTGATCGCGCCCATGATGTAGTCGATCTTCGACCCATCCGAGGAGAACGGCAGCAGGATGCCGCGATAGAGGATCGTGCGGCCGTGCTGGTTGACGAACTCGGCCTCGAAGCCGATCGGCGCCTGATTGGCGATGATCTGCATGTAGTGGTCGGTGATGCGCGAGAGCAGCGAGCGACCCGGAACCTGGCTCAGCCGCTCGATCGAGCCTTCGGTGCCGCATTCCTCGCCGAGCTTGGCGCCAAGGAAGGTGATGGCGGGATCGTCGATCCCTTCGTCGAAGTGCAGCAGCACGAGATTGTCGGCGAAATCAGGATAGTGCCCGGCAAGCAGCGACGCGACCGGCGGGAACGAGTTGTTGCCAAGCTGGCTCGCCCAGTAGTTGTAGGCGCGCACCTGCATGCGGCGTTCGTCCTGGCCGACGACAGGCGGCGGCGCTTCGCTGGCCGCGTCGTCTTCGAATCCTGTCAGATCGAGTTCTGCCTCGACGCTGTCACGGTCAATTCCACGCAAAGTATCCATCACGTTCACCAGATCCCATTTGTCGGGAACTGGTCTGGCGCAACTTCGTGAAGAAGTGCTTAAGTTGCGCCAGTGCGGCTTATTCCGGGTTAACGCGCGGCTATGGCGGCCGCTTTGGCAAGCAGCTTCTCTGCCTGCGCAAGGTGCAGAAGTTCCACCATTTTTCCGCTGACGCGCAAGGCGCCTCGGCCTGAATTGGCAGGATCGGCAAAGGCCGCGACAATCGTCTCCGCTTCGGCAAGATCGGCAGCCGAAGGCGCGAAAATGCGGTTGCATGGTTCAAGTTGCGCGGGGTGAATCAGCGTCTTGCCATCAAATCCCGAATCGCGCGCCTGCTCGCATTCGGCTTCCAGCCGGGCCGTGTCCTCGATCGCGTTGCAGACCCCGTCGAGGATGACGAGCCCATGTGCGCGGGCGGCGAGGACCGCCATGGTCAGCACGGGCAGGAACGCTCTCCGGCCCGGTAGCTGGGCAATGCCGCTGTCCTTGGCGAGATCGTTGAGGCCCAGCACGAAGCCCGCCAGTCGGGTGCTTCCGGCGCAGGCCGCGATTCGTTCGAGCGCAAGCACCGCGCGCGGCGTCTCGATCATCACCCACAGCGCCACGTCGGGCGCGAAACCCGCAGCGTCCATTGCTTGCGAGAGCGCTTCGACGTCGCCTGCGTCATCGACCTTCGGCGCAAGGATCGCTTCGACAGGCGCGGCGGCGAGGGCGGTCAGATCGTCATGACCCCAAGGTGTGGCCAGGGCATTGATCCGTGCGATCAGCCTGCGGTGGCCGAACCCACCGGCCTGTGCCTCGGTGACGAGTGCTGCGCGCGCATCGGCCTTGGCTTCGGGAGCCACGGCATCTTCGAGATCGAGCGCCACGGCATCGCAATCGAGGCTGCGCGCCTTGGCGATTGCGCGCGGGTTGCTGGCAGGCATGTAGAGCAGTGAGCGCAAGGGGCGGGCGTCGGTCATCGTGGGCTCCGGCTATCGGCGTCTGGCATTGGGGACGGCATCGAGCCGCCCTTCCTCGCGCGTCGGCATAGGGGCAAAAAAGTGCATGGCAAGAGACAGGGCGAGCCAGCCTGCGGCAACATACAGCGCGGTGGGTAGCGAGGTGAAGTCTGCCACGGTGCCCCAGGCCCAAGCGCCCAGCGCCATGCCGCCGAAGGTCACCGCCTGATAGATCGACAGGCAGCGACCGAGGATGTCTTCTGGACTGCGCAACTGCATCGCCACGTTGAGGCTGGTCATTGCGCTGGCCCAGCCCATGCCGCCGATGAAGGCGGCGAGTACCGCCATCGGAACGCTTGTGGCAGCAGCCATCAGCAACTGTGCCACCGCGAAGATCACGGTCGCGGCCGTCACCACCGCTTCGCTCCCCAGCCGCCTGCGCAGCTTGGAAATCCACAGCGCCGTCACGATCGAGCCGATGCCGAAGCCGCCGAGCATCAGCCCGTAGTCCAGTTCGCTGCCCTTCAGCACGTCGCGGGCGATGCTTGGCATGAGGGCCTGTAGGCCCGCCGCGCCAAAGCCGATGGCTAGGCCGCGCATCAGCACCTTGCGAATCGGCGAGGACGTCGCGCAGAATCGGATGCCACGTCCGATTGCCGCCATCATCGGCTCGCGCATCGGCGGCAGAGATTCGGGGCGCCAGTTGGCGAGCACCACGATCATCCCGATGTAGCTGACCGCATTCAATGCGAAGGCAAGGCTCGTGCTCCACAACGAGATAAGAATCCCGCCGAGCGCAGGGCCTACGCTGCGTGCAAGGTTGAACGAGATCGCGTTTAACGAGATCGCCTGCGGCAGGTCGGCCCGGTCCACCTGCAGGCGGACAGAGGCCTGCCACGCAGGGCCATTGAGCGCCGTGCCCATGCCGACCATCAGCGTCAGCGCCAGCAGCGACCAAGGGCCGATATTGCCGGTGTAGGACAGGACCGCGAGCACGGCAGAGACGACCAGCATGCCGCTTTGCGCCGCGAGCATCACGCGGCGGCGGTCGTAGTTGTCGGCAATCGCGCCGGCGAACACGCCCAGCAGCAGGATCGGGATCGTCGCAGAGGCTTGCACCAGCGCCACGAGCACGTGCGAACGGGTCAGCTCGGTCATCAGCCATGCCGCCCCGACCGACTGGATCATAGAGCCGATGTTCGAGAACAGGTTTGCGGTCCAGATCGCGCGGAACGCGGGATAGCGGAATGGAGCGAGCGGGCTTCCCGAAGGCTGTGTTTGTGGCGGGACTTGCGCGTCAGGCACTACAGATATCGGACCTTCAACTTCATGCGAACCGGCGCGCCGCCGGTGACATCGAAGGCTGCCGCTTCGAACTTGGGCGCCGACATCCGCACCGGTGCATCGCGCGAGAAGCCGAAGCCTTCCTTTGGCAGGAACAGCGTCTTGTCCATTTTCTTGTTCCCGTTCTCGTCATGCAGGAGAACGATGGCATAACGCCCCGGCATGACGTCGCGGATGACGAGCTGGCCGGGTTGATCGGCCCTGATCGAGGCCGTGCGACGGTTGGGGTCCTTGTCACAGCCTTCCGGAAACAGCTTCGGATTGGCGCTCATGCAAAGCCAGACCATGCCCTTGGCATTGCGCAAGCCGGTGATGTCCACGGTCACGCTGGTCGGGGCCGGAGCGTTTCCGGCAATCATGAGGGGCAGCAAAGGCAGCAGAATGGAGGAGCGCTTCATGGTGCGGACAGTCCCTTGTCTGTGCCGCACAGCCGGTCCCAGTGGCGAAAGTAGAGACCGTAGTTGCAGCGATATTGCTCGTGATGGCGATGGTGGTGGCTCGCCGTTATCAGCCAATTCCCTGCCCGGGAATGAACAAGCCATCCGGGAAACATCTCCCAGCCCATGTGATTGGTCACCCCCATCACCGTCATGACCAGCAGCACGAGCGCCAGCATCCCGGCGTGAATCGGGATGAAGAAGACCAGCGCCGGGATCAGCAGCGATACGATGGCCGCTTCGACGGGATGGAAGTTCATCGCCGCCCATGCCGTTGGCGGACGGCTCGCGTGGTGGATCGCGTGGATGCGCCGGAACACGTCCGGGCGGTGCATCCAGCGGTGCGTCCAGTAGAACCAGGTGTCATGGATCAGCAGGTAGAGCAGCAGCGAGACCGGCATCCACCACAGCGGATAACTCTGCGGATCGGTATAGATCCGGGTCCACCCGCGCTGCTGCCAGCCCCAGGCTACCACGCCTGCGGGCACGCCGTAGATTGCAGCCGTGGCCAGGCTCCAGGTGATCTCGGAGCGGATCTGGCGCTCCAGCCCGGCGTAATGGCCGGGGCGGACCTTGTGCGTTGCCCAGGCGAACATGCCGCTGGTGATAAGGTAGCGCACCGCGACGATCACGGTCATGGCAATCGCCGAGGCAAGGACGCTGTTCATCGCGGCCGCTATGCCAAGCTTTGGCGGGCGAGGACAGCCCTGCCTTGGGGCATGGGCACTTTACCCGAACTGGCCCTTGCGTGGGCCCAGATAGCCGAACAGGAATGCGCCGACCTTGCGCATCTGGATTTCCTCGGCGCCTTCGGTGATGCGATAGCGGCGGTGGTGGCGGTAGATGTGCTCGAACGGCTTGTGCCGCGAATAGCCGATGCCGCCATGGACCTGCATCGCCCGGTCGGCCGCTTCGCAGACCAGCCGGTTCGCCCAGTAATTGCACATCGAGACCTTATCGGACAGTTCGCGCTCGATCCGCTTGTGTCCGCCTTCCTCGGCTTCGAGCTGGTCCATCGCCCAGGCGGTCTTGCGGATCAGCAGGCGCAGCATCTCGCACTGGGTGGCGAGTTCCACGAGCGGGAACTGGATTGCCTGATTGCGGGCCAGTTCCTCGCCGAAAGGCTTGCGCTCGCGCGCATAGCGCACCGATTCCTCGACGCAGAAGGTGGCGGCGCCGAGCGAAGACGCTGCCTGCCGGATGCGGTTCTGGTGCACGAAGCTCTGCGCGATGGCGAGGCCACCGCCGACAGGGCCGAGGATCGAGCTTTCAGGCACCCAGACATTGGTGAACGATACGCGGGGATGGTCGGTCGGCATGTTGAAGGTCCACAGGTATTCCTCGATGACGAGACCTTCGGTGGGATTGGGCACGAGGAAGCAGGTGATCCCGCGCGCATCGCCATTCTCGCCGCTGGTGCGGGCGAAGGTGGCGCAGTGAGTCGCCACGTGCATGCCGGTGGTCCACATCTTTTCGCCATCGATGCGCCAGCCGGGCACGCCGTCGCGCGTTTCTGGCACGGCGCGCGTCTCCATGTGGGTGGCGTCGGAGCCATGGTTGGGCTCGGTCAGTCCGAAGGCGGTGCGGCGGGTGCGGGCAAAGCCGCCGTTGATGAATTCGTCCTGCTGCTCGGGTGTGCCGAAATGCTCGAACATGTTCACGAAGGGGAAGTTACCGACGATCGAATGTTCGTTCTGCAGATCGTTGTGCAGGCCAAGGCCCTTGGCGGCAAAGTGCTCGCGGATCACCGCCATCCACAGGTTCTTGCCATCCTTGCCGCCGTATTTCTTCGGCGCTGAGAAGCGCCAGTGTCCGGCGGAATCGGCGCGGCGGGTCGCCTCGACCAGCAGCGCCTCCCATTCGTGGCGGGGCAGCCCGCCATTGTCGAAATCGGTGCGCGCCCATTCGCGGCGGTGGTCGAAGAAGCGGATGTTGTCGTCTGCCTGCTCCAACGGCCTTATCTCGGCCTCGATGAAGGCATCGAGCTCGGCAAGGTAGGTGACGAGATCGGCGGGAAGATCGAAGTCCATCAGTGTTGCTCCCAGAGCTTGGCGGCGGCGGCAAGCGCCGGGTATTTGGGCATGTCGGCGGCCAGCGTGGACAACACGCGGGCGCGCAGGGTGGCGAGCAGGCCGGGGGTGGCGAGCGACTTGCGGCCTGCCAGCAGGTCGTCGGCGAGAGGTTTGTCGGCAGGATCGGCCCGTCCGGCGAGTTCCCGCCGAACGATGCCCAGCGCGTTCTGCGCAACTGCCAGTTCCCAGCGCTCCCGCCCGGCGAGATTCGGCTTCACCGTCGCGGCAAGCCATTCGGAAATGGCGGTGAGGATCTCGGCCGCAGACGGTTCGCCAGGACCGGCCTGGCGCGTGGGAGTTGCAAGCGACAAGGCCTTGCGCCGCTCTGATTCAGGTGCCTCGCTTTCCAGCAGCAGCAGGAGGTCGAGTTCCTGCTCGGCGCAGCGGCGGGCGACGACCACGCGTTCAAGCGAACGGTCCGTCCCTTCGCGCCACGAGCGACCCATCGCCAGACAGCCCAGTGCCCACCACACGGTGCGATAGACCAGCCAGAAGCGGAACCGTGGCGCGTCGAACGGCTCACCACCTGCAGCCTCATAGGCGCGGGCGAGGCTTGCGACATCGGTCAGGCCGAAGCCCTGCCTGTCCAGCCGCCCGAAACGCCAGACGGTCATGCAGCCATAGGCGAGATCTTCATGGCCATCGCCGAGGTGCGCCAATTCCCAGTCCAGCACGCCCGACAGGCGCCCGTTCTCGACCATCAGATTGCCGATGCGGAAATCGCCGTGCACCACGACCAACGGCGCGGGCGGGGGAAGGTTGGCACGCAGCCAGGCGAGACCGAGCGCGATGACCGGCCGGTCTCCACCTGCATCCGCGAACTGCTGAGCCAGTCCCTCCACGCCATCGCCAGGGAACAGGCGCGGCAAGAACTCCAGCCCAGAGGGATTGAGGGCATGAATGCCGGCCATCGCCCGTGCGAGATCGTCTGCAAGATTCGGTGGTGACGAAAGTGCAACTTCAGGATCAGCGGTTCCCGGAAGGCAGCGCATGATGAAGCCGATGCCCAGGGCGTCATTGGGGGCAAGTTCGGCCACGACTTCGGGGGCATGGACGCCAGCGGCATGGGCGCGGCGCATCAGTTCCGCTTCGCCAGCCATGTCGAGCGGGCGCGCTGCGATCCATTCTGCCGAAGGGGCGCGGCGCAGGACGAAGCGCTCCTCCGCGCAGCCGAACACCCACGATTCCATGTTGGCGCCACCCGACAGCCGCTGCAGTCCGGTGACCCGACCCACCACGCCAGCGCGCGCCATGACGGCTTCGAGCAGCCCTTCCATCGCATCTCCAGCCCCGGCATCACGGTGCCGGTTGAAGACACTATCCTTAACCGATCGATTAAAGTCCAGCGCGAATCGACGGGTGTCAATCCGGTTCCCCACAATGCGCCAGCCTGCGCATCATGCGCGCCGAGGTGGTCCGAAAGGCACTTTGCCAACGAATCGCAATCCGTTACTTATGTTAAAGACGGATAAACCTGGGTCGGGGTACAACAAGGGCATGAAGTTCCGCACCGCAAGAATCATCGCTGCCCTCATGGTTGCAGCTCCCGCGCTTGTCGCCACGGTCCCCGCGGTGCAGAGCCGGGCGACGCTGACCCAACAGGATCAGCGCGACCTTGCGATCCAGCAGCAGGTCGCAGCAATTGCCGCAGAAGGGCGCGGCCGCATCGGCGTTGCAGCGATGGATCTCGACGGGGGCGGGCAGATTTTCGTCAATGCGGACATGCCGTTTCCCATGGCCAGCACCGCCAAAGTGGCAGTCGCCGCCACGTTCCTTGAACAGGTTGAAAAGGGCACGTTCCGGCTCGACCAGCAGTTTCCCATGATGATCCCGGTGCGGGAAACCGGTGCGCGCAGCGCAGAAGCACCGCTCCGCTCGGGTGAGCTGATGACGGCGCAAAGCCTGATGGAACTGATGATCACCCGCAGCCACAACGAGGCGACCGACGGGCTGATCCGTGCGGTCGGCGGGTATGAGAACGTCAACCGCTGGCTTTCGGCCAAGGGTATCGTCGGCCAGCGGCTGGATCACACCATGGCAACGCTTGTCCGCGATGATGGCAGGATTGATCCTGCCCGGGTGATCGATGTGAAAACGTCAAGCACGCCGCGCGCCATGCTCGCACTGCTCTCGGCGATCGACCGGGGTGGTGCCCTCAGCCCTGAAAGCCGCGCCGTCCTTCTCGATACGATGACCCGGACCACCACCGGCAAGAACCGCATGCGTGCCGGCCTGCCCGAAGGCACGCTGGTCGCGCACAAGACTGGCACGCTTGCCGGGGTGACCGACGACGTGGGCATCGTGCGCCTGCCCGATGGACGCCATCTGGCTGTAGTGTTCTTCGTGACCGGTCCTGAAGGGCACACGGTCCATGCTGGCCTCATCGCGCGGATGATGCGCACGATCTACGATGGTTACAGCGCGCCGCTCGCCAAGAGCACGCAGGATCTCGTCCGCCGCCGTTGACGGGTCTCCAAATCCGGCGCTGATCCCCCGAAGGGAACACCGCCTGCGTCTGCCCTGCCACGCGCCATGACGGCTTTGGCTCTTTCCTCGGTTCTTGAAACTCGAAAAAGCGAAAGGGGCGCGGTCCGAAGACCACGCCCCCTCTATCTCGTGTAACCTGCCCTTGCGGGCGGGAATTACATCGAAGCAGCTTCGCTCGCGTCAGCGGCGGCTTCCGAAGCGGCGCCCGAAGCGTCAGCAGCCATGTCGGTTGCAGCTTCAGTTGCTTCAACAGCAGCTTCGGTGGCTTCAGCTGCCGGCTTTTCCGAGCAGCCAGCGAGGGCGAAGGCGGTGCCGGCGACAGCGGCGAGGATGAGCTTGCGCATGCGGTACAATCCCTGGATTGAAGTGAACAGCGCCGGGCAAGCAGCCCGCCGCAAAGCCTACTCAGTCGGTAGACTTCCTGACCCAATTAATCGGCAATTCATCGCGTTGCAAGCACAAGACGTATGCATTCTGTCGCAGGCTTGGTGCTTTGCGGCCCGCTATGCCTTTTTTTTGCCGGAATTCCGTGCGTTGAAGCGACCCGCGCATGCGTCAGAACGTTGCTGAGAGTTCCTCCTGCAATCCCCATGACGCGGCCCTTCCGCCCTGCTAACACCGCCCGATGGACGAAAAACAGCATCTCTATCTGGTCGACGGGTCGGCCTACATCTTCCGCGCCTACCATCGCCTTCCGCCTTTGACCAATCCGGCAGGTACCCCGGTGGGGGCGGTCTACGGCTACACGACCATGCTGTGGAAACTGGCAGAGGACCTGCACAAGGCCGATGGCCCGACGCACCTCGCCGTGATTCTCGACAAGGCAGGAACCTCGTTCCGCAATGATCTTTACGACCAGTACAAGGCCAACCGTCCTCCTCCGCCCGAAGACCTGGTCCCGCAGTTCCCGCTGATCCGTGACGCGACGCGGGCCTTCAGCCTCGCCTGCATCGAGGAAGACGCGCTCGAGGCTGATGATCTCATCGCCTCTTACGCCCGTGCCGCCACTCTGCGCGGCTGGGATGTCACAATCGTCTCGTCCGACAAGGACCTGATGCAGCTGGTCGGCAAGTGCGGGACCGGCGGCGGTTGCGTCGACATGCTCGATACGATGAAGAACCTGCGCATCGACGTGCCCGAAGTGGTCGAGAAGTTCGGTGTACCCCCCGAGAAGGTCGGCGACGTTCTCGCCTTGATGGGTGATTCGGTTGACAACGTGCCCGGGATTCGCGGCATCGGCCCGAAGACCGCTACCAAACTGATTCAGGAACACGGCGATCTCGAATCGGCGCTAGCCGCTGCGCCTTCGATGAAGCCGGGCAAATTGCGCGAAAGCCTGATCGAGCAGGCCGACATGGCGCGCCTTTCGCGCGTGCTGGTCCAGCTCAAGGAAGACTGCGCTCTTCCGATCCCGATCGAGGACTTCGCACTAGGTCAGATTCCGCGCGAACCATTGGCAGCCTTCCTCGAAGAGCATGGCTTCACCAGCCTGCTGCGCCGCCTGGATGACGGCAAGGGCAGCCCGGGACCAAAGACCCAGCTCAATCCCGCCAAGCCCGAGAATCAGGCTGCGGCTCCTGCCTCTCCCCAGGGTGGCAATCGCCAGCCGCTGCCCTCATGGCCCGCGCCGGACCTTTCCGCCTACGCTTGCGTCCAGTCGATGAGCGAACTGCAGCAGTGGATCGCACGGGCCTTTGCCGCGCGTGTGGTGGCGGTGGACACCGAGACCAGCGCGCTCGATGCAATGCGCGCCGATCTGGTCGGGGTCAGCCTTGCGCTCGGCCCCAATGATGCCTGCTACATACCGTTGGGCCACGGCGGGTCCGACATGTTTGCCGAAAAGCCGGTGCAGGTGGATCGCGCCGAAGCGCTCGCCGCGCTGAAGCCGCTGCTGGAAAGCGATGCGGTGCTGAAGGTCGGCCAGAACATCAAGTACGACCTCAATATCCTTGCCCGCCATGGCATAATGGTCGCCCCCATCGACGATACGATGGTGATGAGCTTCTGCCTTGATGCGGGCCGGGGCGAAGTGGGCGTTGCCGGGCACGGCATGGACGAATTGTCCGAACGGCACCTGCTGCACGCGACGATGAAGTTCAAGGACCTGTGCGGCACGGGCAAGAAGGCGATTTCCTTCGCCGAAGTGCCGTTGGCGGACGCCACGCGCTATGCCGCCGAGGACGCAGACGTCACTTGGCGCCTCCATCGCCTGTTCCAGCCACGGCTGGTCGAGGAAGGCGGAATGCGGGTCTACCAGAAGGTCGACAGGCCGCTGGTGCCTGTCGTCGCGATGATGGAGCGCAACGGCATCAAGGTCGATCGTGAGCGTCTGGCGGGCCTTTCCTCCGAGTTTGCCACGCAGATCGCCCGCCTCGAAGGCGTGATCCACGAAGCGGCGGGCATGGCCTTCACCATCGGCAGCCCCAAGCAGCTTGGCGAAGTGCTGTTCGACAAGCTTGGCTACAAGGGCGGCAAGAAGGGCAAGACCGGCCAGTATTCGACCGACCAGTCCGTGCTGGAAGGCCTTGCCGCGCAAGGGGCGGAAGTCGCCACGCTGGTGCTGGAATGGCGGCAGCTGTCGAAGCTCAAGTCAACCTACACTGATGCGCTGCAGGCCGCGATCAATCCCGATACCGGGCGCGTCCACACCAGTTACAGCCTCGTGGGGGCACAGACCGGACGCCTCTCGTCCAACGAGCCGAATCTCCAGAACATCCCGATCCGCACCGAGATCGGCCGCCAGATCCGCGATGCCTTCGTGGCCGAGCCGGGCAACGTCCTGCTCGCCGCCGACTACAGCCAGATCGAACTGCGCCTTGCCGCGCACATGGCCGATGTTCCGGCGCTGAAGGAAGCCTTCGCTGCTGGCGAGGATATTCACGCGCGCACGGCGATGGAAATGTTCGGCACGGTCGACCGCGACACGCGCGGCCGCGCCAAGACGATCAACTTCGCCATCCTCTACGGTATCAGCCGCTGGGGCCTCGGCGGGCGTCTGGGCGTGAGCGCTGACGAGGCGCAGGCGATGATCGACCGCTACTTCGAACGCTTCCCGGGCATACAGCGCTACATCCACGAAACATTGGAGAGCGTGCGCGAGTGCGGCTATTCCGAAACGCTGTTCGGCCGCAAGACCTGGTTTCCGCGCATCGGTTCCAAGAACCAGGCCGAGCGTCAGGGCAGCGAACGCGCCGCGATCAACGCGCCGATCCAGGGCACCAGCGCCGACATCATCAAGCGGGCCATGGCTCGCATGATGCCGGCACTTGCCGAAGCCGGTCTCGGCCACGTGAAGATGCTGCTGCAGGTCCACGACGAACTGGTGTTCGAACTGCCCGAAGGAGACGTGGCGGCGGCAAGGCCGGTGATCGAGCGGGTGATGGCGACAGCGGCGGAACCGGCGGTCAAGCTCACGGTGCCGCTGGGCGTCGAGATCGGCACCGGCCTGTCATGGGGCGCCGCGCACTAGGCGCGCCGGGCTTCAGTTCAGCGCCGCGTATTGTGCCAGATCAGCGGTGCCGAGCGTCAGGACGTCCTCGTTCGGGACCGAGTTGGTCAGCGCATAGAACGCCGCTGCCTTGTCCGCCGCCAGTCCCATCTCGCGATAGTAGTCGAGGTACGCGCGGTTGACCGGGGCCGAGGCGGCAAAGTCGTCCGGTTCGCGCCCGTCCTCATCGATCCACGAATGGACCATGAATTCAGCGTCGGGGGCGGCACTGCGGCTGGCGCCTGCCAGAAACAGCTCGACCGCGCCTGAACGCACCGAGCCGTGGTCCGGCACATGCGTGGCGATGCCCTGCGCGCGGATCATCCGGCCAAGGCGCAGGTTGGCAAAATCGTCGACCGTGCCGGGGCAATCGGGCATTTCCAGCACGCGAATGCCGGGATAGGCGCGCAGCATCTTCTGGAAATCGGCCGGGGAATAGCTGTCAGTCTCGGCGACGAGCGCCGCTCGATTGCCGTCGAGCACCTCGAACGGCCCGAAGCTCGCCACGCCCTTCACATCGGCACGAGACAGGCCGACGAGCCGCTCCGATCCTGGCTCCTCGACTTCGACGACCGTTGTCTCGGTCCAGGTGACGCCGTTCTCGACCCATGTCCGCGTGCTGACCTCGCGCGCAAGCGCAGGTTGGCACGCCAGCAGGGCGCAGATTGCAGGCAAGGCGAGACGGCGGAGCATCGGCTCAAGCTTTCCGCCCGAGCGGATTGCCGAATTGCCAAGGAACGGGGTTAAATTCGGTTCACCGTGTTTTCTGGAGCGCGGCTTCGACGGGAATGCCTCGGAAATGGCAGCATCCCGCCCCCTGGATGCGCCTGAAGGCGCTACGCTCCGTATTGTCCCGTATCGGGCAGGAGGATGCATGGTCGCGCTGGTATCGACGGTTGCCTATCTCGGGCTCGAGGCGCGCGCTGTCGAGGTTCAGTGCCAGGTCGCCCCCGGCCTCCCCGCCTTCCGCGTCGTTGGCCTGCCTGACAAGGCCGTGGGCGAAAGCCGCGAGCGGGTGTCGTCTGCGCTCTCCGCGTTGGGTCTGGCACTGCCGCCCAAGCGGATCACCGTGAACCTCTCTCCGGCAGACCTGCCCAAGGAAGGCTCGCACTATGACCTGCCGATTGCCCTCGCACTGCTGGCCGCCATGGGCGTTGTCGATCTCGAACAGATCGCCGATTACGTGGCTGTTGGGGAACTGGCGCTCGATGGCCGCGTGCTGCCCTCGCCCGGCGTGCTGCTGGCGGCATTGCACGCCAGTGGTGAGGACAAGGGCCTGATCTGTCCCGCTGCGCAAGGGCCCGAGGCGCGCTGGGCCAGCGGGATCGACGTGATCGCCGCGCCTGATCTGATCGGCCTGCTCAACCACCTCAAGGGCACCAGCCGGTTGCCGCAGCCCACGCAAGGCGTGGCAGACCCGCCCCGCCGCATGGCCGATCTCAAGCAGGTGAAGGGGCAGGAAACCGCCAAGCGCGCGCTGGAGATCGCAGCGGCGGGCTCTCACAACCTGCTGATGTCAGGCCCGCCCGGTGCCGGAAAGTCTCTGCTTGCCTCGTGCCTCCCCGGCATCCTGCCCGAACTGACTCCGGCAGAGGCGCTTGAGGTTTCGATGGTCGCTTCGGTCGCCGGGACACTCGAGGATGGGCGGATCAGCCGTGCCCGCCCTTTCCGTGCCCCCCACCACTCCGCCTCAATGGCGGCGCTGACGGGCGGCGGGCTGAAGGTGCGACCGGGCGAGGTCAGCCTCGCCCATCTCGGCGTGCTGTTCCTCGACGAACTGCCCGAATTCCAGCGCGTCGTCCTCGATTCCCTGCGCCAGCCGCTCGAAACAGGCGAGGTCACCGTCGCCCGCGCCAATGCCCATGTCACCTTTCCCGCGCGGGTCCAACTTATCGCCGCGATGAACCCTTGCCGTTGCGGGCACCTCGGCGATCCCGCACTCGGCTGCAGCCGAGCCCCGCGCTGCGCTGCGGATTACCAGTCGAAAGTCTCAGGCCCCTTGCTCGACCGCATAGACCTGCACGTCGAAGTCGATCCCGTATCCGCCGCAGATCTGGCCTTGCCGCCGCCAGCGGAAGGTTCGGATCAGGTTGCCGCACGTGTGGCACGGGCAAGATTGGTCCAGACTGCCCGCCTCGAAGGCACACCCTTCCGCTCCAACGCGGAGCTGAACGGCGATCTGCTCGATGCCCATGCCACGCCGGACGAACCGGGCCGCAAGCTGCTGGCCCAGGCAGCCGAAGCCATGCGCCTCTCAGCGCGCGGCTATACCCGCATGCTGCGTGTGGCTCGCACCATCGCCGATCTGGCAGGCGTGGAAACGGTGGGGCGCATCCATGTCGCCGAAGCGCTCAGCTACCGGCGCGTGGCGCCTCGGGCCTAGAGACTGCGCCCGACGAAGATCAGCAGCATTGCGCCGATCACCGACGCAAGGCAGCCGGCCCGGTTCACGCCGTCGCCGAATCTACCGCCCGACTTCCAGCTCGCGAACACGCCCGCCACCAGCGCACCGCCCACGCCGAGCAGGATCGTCTTGAGTAGCCCGATGTCTACGTCACCGGGATAGAAGAACCGCGCCAGCACGCCCACAACAAGGCCAGTGAACACGATCGAGAGAAGATTCAGCACAAACGCACTCCATTCCTGTGGACACCACATATGGTGGCTGTTGACCGGTTCTTGTCCACAATTTGCTGGGACGTGCGAAAAATATTTCGACGGATGTCATTTGCCACTTGAAGTGCCGCTCTTTCCACGCGTCGCTGCACTGCAGCATGACTTTTGCAGCGACGAAACGAATCGGATGTGCGACGAATCGAGTCTTCGTCTGGACGTTTACCCTCTTGTGTCTGATTCCGGTTGAGGCACTATAGGTTGTGGTCGGGCTTCAGGGGGACCTCTAAACCTAGTTTAGAGCGCTTGGGCGTGTTTTGCGCGCATTGGCAACGCTTTGCCTGCGCTCAGGGCATCAAGGCTGCGATCAGGCGTTTTCGGGGCAGGGCGTTGCGGGACATAATCGTTCCACTTTCGTTCCGTCTCCTGTAGGATCGGGATATCGCCCGATTCGAGTGTGGATTTAGGCCCGGCCCGCAAGGCTGCCGGGCCTGCGAACGGGGGTTGCGACGTGGATTTCAGGACTGGAGACGGCTCCGTGGTTGCGCAGGACGAACTGGCGCTTGCAGGCGCCCCGGCTTCTGCCGGTGAGGCGAAGGCACTCGACATGAACAGCAAGGATGCAGGCAGCGAGGCTCTCGTGGCGGGCATGGCGGCAAGCGTTGCGGCAGCGGCCGTCGCGGCTGCGCCGGTCAGCGATTCCAAGAAGGTCAATCCGCGCCGCTTCACCATCGTCACCGACGATTCCCGCGATGCGCTCCTGACCGATTTCGGTAAGGATACGCTCGACGATCGCTACCTCCTGCCCGGCGAGAAGTATCAGGATCTGTTCGCCCGCGTGGCCGATGCCTATGCTGACGATCAGGATCACGCCCAGCGTCTCTACGACTACATCTCGAAGCTGTGGTTCATGCCCGCAACGCCGGTTCTTTCGAACGGCGGCACCGGCCGCGGCCTGCCGATCTCGTGCTATCTGAACTCGGTTGACGACAGCCTCGAAGGCATCGTCGCCACCTGGAACGAGAACGTCTGGCTCGCCTCGCGTGGTGGCGGCATCGGCACCTATTGGGGCAAGGTCCGCGGCATCGGCGAATCTGTCGGCCTAAACGGCAAGACCAGCGGCATCATTCCTTTCGTCCGCGTGATGGATTCGCTGACCTTGGCGATCAGCCAGGGCTCGCTGCGCCGTGGTTCAGCCGCCTGCTACCTTGATGTCAGCCATCCGGAAATCGAGGAATTCCTCGAGATCCGCAAACCTTCGGGTGACTTCAACCGCAAGGCGCTGAACCTCCACCATGGCGTGCTGTTGACCGACGAATTCATGGAAGCCGTGCGTGACGGTTCCGAATTCCACCTGCGCAGCCCCAAGGACGGTTCTGTCCGCGCCACGGTCGATGCGCGCTCGCTGTTCCAGAAGCTAGTCGAAACCCGCCTTGCCACGGGCGAGCCCTACATCGTGTTCAACGACACGGTGAACCGCATGATGCCCAAGCATCACCGCGATCTGGGCCTCAAGGTCTCGACCTCGAACCTCTGCTCGGAAATCACCCTGCCGACGGGCCGCGACCATCTCGGCAACGATCGCACTGCGGTTTGCTGCCTGTCCTCGCTCAACCTTGAAACCTGGGACGAGTGGAACGCGGACAAGCGCTTCATCGAGGACGTGCTGCGCTTCCTCGACAACGTGCTGCAGGACTACATCGATCGCGCGCCCGACGAGATGGCTCGCGCCAAGTATTCGGCCATGCGCGAACGTTCGGTCGGCATGGGCGTGATGGGCTTCCACTCCTTCCTCCAGCTCAAGGGCATCGCCTTTGAAAGCGCGATGGCCAAGGCGTGGAACCTCAAGATGTTCAAGCACGTCGCCGCCAAAGCTGACGAGGCTTCGCTGGTGCTGGCGCAGGAGCGGGGACCGTGCCCCGATGCTGCCGACATGGGCGTGATGCAGCGCTTCAGCTGCAAGATGGCGATTGCTCCCACCGCGTCGATTTCGATCATCTGCGGCGGCACCTCTGCCTGCATCGAGCCGATCCCGGCCAACATCTACACGCACAAGACCCTCTCGGGCTCGTTTGTGGTCAAGAACCCCTATCTGCAGAAACTGCTGGCCGGAAAGAGCAAGGATTCCACCAACGTGTGGAACTCGATCCTCGAACATGGCGGCTCGATCCAGCACCTCGATTTCCTCTCGCCGGAGGAAAAGGCGGTCTACAAGACCAGCTTCGAAATCGACCAGCGCTGGCTGCTCGAATTTGCCGCAGACCGCACGCCCTATATCGATCAGGCCCAGTCGCTGAACCTCTATATCCCGGCCGATGTCGACAAGTGGGACCTGATGATGCTGCACTTCCAGGCGTGGGAGAAGGGCATCAAGTCGCTCTACTACCTCCGCTCTAAGTCGGTCCAGCGCGCAGGCTTCGCCGGTGGTGTCGAGGCGGACAACACCGCCGAGGCCCCCAAGATCGAGCTCTCGGCCGGCGAGACCGACTACGAGGAATGCCTGGCCTGCCAGTGATGGTGGCGCCAGCAACCTTCGACGCCTGAGAGCGCTCATGCCATGTTCGGCAGCCAACGCACGTCTTGAGACGTCCAGACGGCTGCCGAACAGCAGGGCCTTGTTACACCCCGCGACACTTTGCGGCTGGCGTTTCGCTGCGACAATCCGCGACAAGACTTGTGCTTGCACGATCCCAGGCAGGCCCGCTAAGGCGGCTTTGTCTAATCTTGCGATCAATTCGCATTATCAAAGGGGTTCGTTTCATGCGCAAGTGGCACCGCTGGATCACGGTGTTCTTCGGGGTCTTCATGATCTGGATGGCCTTCACTGGCGTCGCCAGCCACGTGACGGCGCTCTGGCCTGCGGGCGAGCAGGCGGGGCCTCCACCGGTTCCGCAAGGCTTCGTCTGCCCGGAAACCATGATGTGCCGTCCCAAGGCGCCTCCGGGCGGGATGAAGTCGCTGGTCGGCTGGTTCCATCACCTCCATTCGGGCGAGGAGTTCGGACCCGTAGGCACCGCGATCTCGCTGATGACCGGGCTGGCGCTGCTGTTCTTCAGCATCTCGGGCCTGTGGATGTACTTTTCCATGTGGAAGAATCGCAAGGATCGGAAGGCAAAGCCCGGCTGGTTTTGGAAGTAGTCGAGTCTTTGATTGGTACGCCCCTGACATCCGTCAGGGGCGGGCCGGAGCCGCAAGCCCCTGACGGATGTCAGGGTCGCACCCAGCCAGAAAAGAAAAGCGCCCCGCCTTTCGGCGGAGCGCTCTCCGGTCGCGTGGCACGACCTGGTCCCGAAGGGGGCGGGACGTTCTTGCAGTCCGGAACCGGTTGGTCGGTCGGACAGCGGAAATGCCTCGCTGCCTTGCCGGACTTATTCTTCTTCGAGCATGCCCCAGGCAACATCACCGTTGGCAGAGAGGCGAACCTTGTCGCCTTCCACGCCGGCGATCAGCCCGCTGGAGAGATAATGGTGGTGACCCGAATGGGTTCCGCCCTCATGCCCGGCGTCGTTGTCGCGGCGGGTAAGCTTGATGCGGTGGCCGTCCATGTGGTCGACGGTGCCGACATGCGTGCCGTCGGCGCCAATCACTTCCATGTGCTCGCGAATCTGCGAGGACCAGTCCTGTCCGCCGCTCTGCCTGTCGCTCTCGAACTGCGACTGCTGGCCCTGGGCGTCGCCGTGCTGGCCCATCTGGCCCGAGCCGGAATCGCCACTCCAGCGATCGCCGCCCATCTGCTGATCCGAGCCGCCGGGGCTGCGCATGCCGCCGTCGGTCGACTGGTTCATCTGCTGTTGCTGGCGTTCCCCGGCATTGGCACCGGTCACGTTGCGCGAGTCGTTCGGTTCATATTCGCCCATGGCAATTCTCCTGCGAATTCATTGGGTTTGAGCGGGCAAGGCCTCTCGCCTGCCCTTGCCCATCCAACCGTTCGCAGCCCCGCCCGTTCCGGCCCGCGGCGGCCCTTCGCGCCAGTACGATGGCCCTCATCGCCAGCCCGAGCGTTCCTGCCCCAAAGGGCACGATTCTTGGGCGTGGAAAACCCTGCCACTATCCCCGGCCAAGGCCCCCCGCGCGCTTTCGCCCGGCCTCCGCACACCTTACATTGACAGAATCAGCACAGGACACCGCCCATGCCCCTTCTTGAAGCCCGCAACACCTACAAGCCCTTCGAATATCCCTGGGCCTACGAGTTCTGGAAGCGCCAGCAGCAGATCCACTGGATGCCGGAAGAAGTGCCGCTGGGCGAGGATTGCCGCGACTGGGCGCAGAAGATTTCCGAGCATGAGCGCAACCTGCTGACGCAGATCTTCCGCTTCTTCACCCAGGCCGACGTGGAAGTGCAGAACTGCTACCACGAACAGTACGGCCGCGTGTTCAAGCCGACCGAGGTCAAGATGATGCTCGCCGCCTTCTCCAACATGGAGACGGTGCACATCGCCGCCTATTCGCACCTGCTCGACACCATCGGCATGCCCGAAAGCGAATACGGCATGTTCCTCGAATACGAGGAGCTTAAGGCCAAGCACGACTACCTGCAGACCTTCGGCGTCGATACCGACGAGGACATCGCCCGCACGCTCGCCATGTTCGGCGGCTTCACCGAAGGGCTGCAGCTCTTCGCCTCGTTCGCCATGCTGATGAACTTCCCGCGCTTCAACAAGATGAAGGGCATGGGCCAGATCGTCTCGTGGTCGGTCCGCGATGAATCGCTCCACTGCGAAGGCATCACCCGCCTGTTCCACGCCTTCGTCAAGGAGCGCGGCTGCCTGACCAAGGCGGTGAAGGAAGACATCATCGATTGCTGCCAGAAGACGGTGCGCCTCGAAGACGCCTTCATCGATCTCGCCTTCGAACAGGGCCCGGTCCCGGGCATGAGCGCCAAGGAAATCAAGCGCTACATCCGCTACATCGCCGACTGGCGCCTGTCGCAGCTCGGCCTGCCCGCGATCTACATGATCGAAGACCACCCGCTGCCGTGGCTCGCCCCGCTGCTCAACGGCGTCGAACACGCCAACTTCTTCGAAACCCGCGCCACGGAATACTCGAAGGCCGCCACCAAGGGCGACTGGAACACGGTGTGGTCGAGCTTCGACAAGCGCCGGAGTGCGAAGTCGGCGGCGAATGTGGAAGCGCCGGTCGAGGTGGATGTTGATATGTTCGGCGCCGCGGGGATTGCGGCGGAGTGATTTTGGCGGAGTTGAACAAGTAAGGAGGGATTGATGCGAGGGGCATAGCCCCTCGCGCTCCTTTTAATTCTTCAGATCCTTCAAAGTTTACGCCGCGTGATCAGGCCAAGATGATCTGAGTTCAAAGCATGGCTTCTCGCGTCGGCTCGCCTGACGGCGAGTGCGCAACCTCTTGCCCCCCCCTCCCGCAGGTGGGAGGGGCTGGGGGCGGGCATCCGGCGCAAGCCGGATCATAGCACCACGCCTTGCACCGTCCGAGACACTCAACTACCGCTCCCCCATGGAACTAGACGACCAGCTCCGCCGCTATTTCGGCACCGATGATCTTGCCGCCACCACGCCCGCCGTGCTCGAAGCCGGGATCGAGCGGATGCTGGTGGATTTCGGGTTGGAGAAGGACCGCGCGCGGCGGTTCGGGTTGTGGACCTTGCTGCACATGCTGGGCAGCGCGCCCGATCTCGACGTGGCGTTCAAGGATGCTGCGGATCGGGATGCGGCGCGCGATTTCATGGACATGGTAGCCAAAGTCCAGGATGGAACCGGTGCGTCAAGCGCTGGCTGACCTGCCGCTGCTGACGATGGCGGGGGCGTGGCTGGCCCTGGTCAACCTCCACACTTTCACGGCGTTCTGGTTCGACAAGCGCGCGGCACTGCGCGGCACCTGGCGCACGCCCGAATCCAGCCTGCTGATGGGCGCCTTCCTGGGCGGCACGCCGGGTGCGTTCCTGGCGCGGCGCGTGTTCCGGCACAAGACCCGCAAGCAGCCCTTCGTCGGCCAGCTCAAGACCATCGCCTTCCTCCAGATCGTGGGGCTGGGCGGCGCACTCGGCTGGTACGCAGGCGGCATGCTGCAGCACTGACGCAATCGCCGTTTGACGCGGCCTGTCATTGCGCGCAATCTTTCCGCCGGACGGAGGGATCAGCTTATGCCAGCGCTGTTCTGGGGTTTCGTGGCTATCGTTGCTGTGGTGCTGGGGCTCGCGCTTATCGCGCTCAAGCCGCAGGCTCAGGCGCCGGAAAGGCGTCGCGAATCCGGCGATAGTGCGGGCGGAATGTGGTGGGCCACCGATGCCGGCAGCGGCGATTGCGGCGATGGTGGCTGCGATTAGGTCCTGACCGCAACGTTCCAAGCAATCTGATACGCAAAAAGGGCGGCTTCCCCCCGGACGCCGCCCTTCTCGTCACCCGCCGCAGCGGGGAGAGAACTGGTGCTCAGGCTGCTGCCTGCTTCCCATAACGCCGCCGCGCAACGAGAGCCGCCGCGGCCGCGCCAAACAGGATCACCATCGAAGGCTCGGGCACTTCGGTGCCGCTGCTGGTGGACGACGTGGTCGTGCCGCCGTTCGAGCTTGTGGTCGCCCCGCTCGACGTCGAGGTGGAGGACGAGGTCGACGACGAGGTCGAGCTGCTGGTGCTGCTCGATGTCGAGGACGACGTCGACGAGCTCGACGCAACGTTGCCCGAGGACGTGGACGTCGACGAACTCGTGCTGACGTTGCCGGACGAGGTGCTGACGTTCCCGCTTGAGGTCGAGACGTTGCCCGAGCTGGTGCTGACATTGCCCGACGACGTGCTGACGGAGCCGCTCGAAGTGCTGACGTTGCCCGACGAGGTCGAGGTCGACGTCGAAACACCGCCGGTCGAGGTGGATACGCCGCCGGTTGTGGTGGAGCTGGTGATGCCGCCAGAGCTTGTCGAGGTCGAGCCGCCCGAGGTCGACGACGAGGTCGATCCGCCCGAGGTGGAGGTGGAGCCGGTGCTGGTCGAGGAGACGACGACGCTTCCGCCGCCACCACCGCTGCTGCCGCCGAAGAACCCGCCGAAGAAGCCTCCGCCGAATCCGCCGATGCCACCGCCGCCGATCACCACCGGCACACCACCGCCGGTCGATCCGGTTTGCTGCGGGGGCATGGGCGGCATGTAGGGCACTGGCACCATTGCCATCTGCTGCGCAGGTTCGCAGGTCTTGGTCGTGGTGGTCGTCACCACGCGGCGGGCGCGGTGAACGACCCGCTTGGCCGCGCGCTGGGCAATGCGCTTGGCGGGCTTGGTCGTCTTGACCTTGATCGGCTTGACGTGGTGGATCTCACCCTTGGAGGGAGCTTCCGACACGTGCACCGCACCGCCGCCGAGCATCGCGCCGCCTGCGGCCGCCGCTGCCAGTTTTGCCAATGCCATCCGAACCGACATGATCGTTGCTTCCGTTCTCGTTCCTGACGGAGGGCTATCAGAAGCGGGTTAATGCTCTGCTGACCCTTCCTTACCGATCAAGGAACGCAGATGGGCAGGGTTGGAGCAATGCCGTTAACCCTCTTGTAAGCCTTGAATCTGCCCGAAAACGGGACCGGATCGGTGCAGCGGTTAACTCTGTGCCAGAATGGGACCGAATGGGGCGGGAGGATGAAGGCTCGAGTTGACGGCGGGTAACCTACAGGTTACATGTAACCTTGAAGTTACAGAACGTCCGGGAGTGCCAAGCAATGTCCGATTCTGCCGAAGCCGCCGATCGTCTGAGCGCGCGGCGCGTGCGCGTGATGACGGCGGTGATGATTATCTTTGCCGCCCAGTCCGCGCGCCCGCCTGTCGACATGCCCCAGCGCACCGTCGAATACGTCGGGCACTTCGCCTGGTTGGCGCTTGCGCTCGTCATGCTGCTGATCCTGCGCACCGGCGGCATGTGGCTGCGCGACCCGGTGGCACGGCGCCTGTCGAATGATGAAGTGACGCGGGCGAACCGGGCCGAGGCGCTGGAATGGGGCTTTTCCGCAGCGATGGCCACCGCGATTGCCGGAGCGGTTGTCGCCTCGCTGACCGCAATGCCCTCGGTCTTTGCGTTGCGCATGGTCATCCTCGCTGGATTGTTCGTCGCCACGATGCGTTTCGTCCGCCTGGAGCGTGACGCGCTTGCCTGAGAGACTCACCAATAACCTCAAGGCAACTCGCGAAGGCAGAGGGTGGACTCAGGGGCAACTCGCCGAAGCAATCGGGGTATCGCGCAAGACCATCAACACGGTCGAGAATGAGGTCTTCATCCCCTCCACGGTCATCGCGCTGAAGCTTGCCGCAGCGCTGGGCAAACCCGTCGAGGAGCTATTCCGGCTGGTCGAAGAGTGAGGGCGTGGAGCCGGTCGGCGGGGTGAGGCCAAGGTGCTGCCACCCCCGATCATTCAGGCACCGCCCCCGCGCCGTGCGGGCGATCATGCCGAGCTGGATGAGGTAGGGTTCGATCACTTCCTCGATCGTGTCGCGCGGTTCGGACAGGCCTGCCGCCAGCGTCTCCACGCCCACCGGGCCGCCCTTGTAGATATCGGCGATCATGGTGAGGTAGCGGCGGTCCTGCAGGTCGAGGCCAATCTTGTCGACCTCGAGCCGGGTCAGCGCGTTGTCGGCAATTGCTTGCGTGATCTTCTCCGCCCCCGCCACTTGCGCGAAATCGCGCACGCGGCGCAGCAGACGTCCGGCGACGCGGGGGGTGCCGCGCGAGCGGCGGGCGATCTCGGTGGCGCCGCCCTTGTCGATGCCGATCCCCATGAGGCTGGCTCCGCGCGCGACAACGCGTTCGAGTTCCTCGACCGAGTAGAACTGCAGGCGCACCGGGATGCCGAAGCGGTCGCGCAACGGGGTCTGCAGCAGGCCTTGCCGCGTGGTCGCGCCGATCAGGGTGAAGGGTGGCAGGTCGATCCGCACCGAGCGGGCCGAGGGGCCTTCGCCGATGATGAGGTCGAGCGCGCGGTCTTCCATCGCCGGATAGAGCACTTCCTCGACCACGGGATTGAGGCGGTGGATCTCGTCGATGAACAGGACATCGCCGTGTTCGAGATTGGTCAGGAGCGCGGCAAGATCGCCCGCCTTTGCGATGACCGGGCCGGAGGTAGCGCGGAAATTGACGCCGAGTTCGCGCGCGATGATCTGCGCCAGCGTCGTCTTGCCGAGGCCCGGAGGCCCAAAAAACAACACGTGATCCATCGCCTCGCGCCGCATCTTGGCGCTTTCGATGAAGACCTGCAGATTGTCCTTGGCCGCCGCTTGGCCCACGAACTCGGCCAGCGTCTTGGGCCGCAGCGCGGCATCCTGATCCTCGATCTGCGAGGCGGCGGAGAGGAGGGGGTTATCGGTCATGGTTTCAGATGCTTCTGGACATCGCGGGAGTGATGCAGGATGCGAATGATCCGCACGGTATTGCCAAGGACGCGGTAGATGATGCGATGCCGGTTGCATGGCAATTGGCGAACGCCTTCGCCCCAGCTGTCCTTTGCTTCGCCAATCAGCGGATGATCGACAAGGCGTTCAAAGCGTTCCTCGATCTCATCGTTATAAGCATCTGCGGCAGCCGCACCGAACTCCGCTTCGCCATACTCGATGATCTCACTCAGGTCGCGTTGGGCAGCCCTGCTCAGAATAATCCTAGGCACGCCGGGCGCGGCGCTCTTCGACGATTTCCCGAAGCACTTCGCGTGCGTCACGCTCGATGTACCCGGAAGCTTCTCCCTCTTCGATCATCTGGCGGACCCAAGCCGTGTCCGCCGCTTCGTCGAGATCGCGCTTGATCAGATCGCGCAGGTAAGCTCCGGCATCGGCATAACCGCCCTCAGCTATCCGCTGCTGCAGGCGGCTTTCGAGCGACGAGGGAAGCGAGAAGCTGAGATCGGTCATGGCTGGATCATACCGTGTTGGGGGTGTGATGGCAAAAGTTTGGAAGAGCATTCGTAGAGAAGCCTAATTCGCGAAATGAATGCTTCGGACCTGCTTTTCGGGACCAATCAGCTCGATACGTGCATTTCTTGTCATAGACTTGTGTCGCAACACCGGCCGAATGAGGCGATACATGGTTTCGGCATCGTCACCGAAAATCAAAATTGAGACTGCATCTTCCTTGAAAATCGGAGGCCGGACTTCCCCTTCAATCCCAAGCCTACTTTGGAGGTCGTTCAGCAGATAATCCAGCTCTACCACATGCCAGTGGTCGGCTGAGCTCGACGCAGCATGGAGATGTATTCTCACAAACTGCCCAACTTCGCCGTCGGGTGTCTCCAATGAGCCCAGCAGCCTTCTGAACCAACCGAACATAGGCTCACCCCGCCGCCCTCTTAAGCGCCACCCGCACCAGATCGTTCAGCCCCGCATCCTCGCCCATTTCCTTGACCGCGGCGGCCACGGCGCTGCTGGCCACCGCAGGTTTGAAGCCGAGGTTTTGCAGGGCGGAGACGGCGTCGGCGCTGGCGTTGCCCGGGGGTGGGGTGAATACCTCGCCGCCGGCCATGCCGACCGGCGAAGCATAGCCTGCCAATCCACCCGCCTTGTCCTTCAACTCGTTGACGATGCGGCTGGCGAGTTTGGGGCCGACGCCGTTGGCGCGGGCGACCATGGCGCTGTCGCCGTGGGCGCAGGCGCGCTGAAGTTCTTCGATCGACAGGGCCGAGAGGATGGCCAGCGCGACCTTGCTGCCGACGCCTTGCACGGCGGTAAGCAGGCGGAACCAGGCGCGTTCGCCGGCGCTGGTGAAGCCGATCAGGCGCTGGTCGGTCTCGCTCACCTGCATTTCGGTGTGAACGACGACCTTGTCGCCCCGGATGCCGAGGTGGGTGAGCGTCTTGGCCGAGCACTGCACCAGATAGCCGACGCCGTTCACGTCGATCACGGCCCAATCGGGCCCGGTGTCATCGAGAATGCCGGTGAGCTTGGCGATCATGGTTTGTTCCTATGGCAGGAACAATTCACCATGGCCAGAGCCTACTCGCGCCAAATCCGTGGGCAAAAACTGTGGATGGGCGTCAGTCGTTGGCCTGTTTGTCCTCAGGCACGTCGTCCCATGGTCGGTAGTAGAGCTTCGCACAATCGTGGGCGAGGACGCCTCCGGTCAGCGTCAGGTCGTCCTTGTAGGCGTCTGCCACGAAATCCAGCGTCGAGAGGTGGCGGTCCTCGAAGTACATCTCGTGCACGTCGTCGCGGCCAGCGCCATAGACGATGCGCGAGATGCCGGCCCAGATCGAAGCCATCGTGCACATGCCGCAAGGCTGGAGCGTGGAATAGAGCGTCGCGCCGGGAAAGCGCATTTCGCCTGAGGACTTGCCTGCGGCGCGGATCGCCATGACTTCGGCGTGGGCGGTGGCATCGCAATGTTCGGCGGTGCGGTTGACGCCGTGCGAGAGCAGTTGCCCATCGCGCACGATGATTGCGGCGATCGGGGTATTGGCAGGATCGGTTCCCTTGCGCGAGACGGCAAGCTCCTTCGCGCGCGCCATCCAGTCCTCGTCGCTCAATCTGTCGTTCAGTGCGTCCATCCGGTCGATACGCCGACTGGCCGCAGTTGTTCCGCTAGCGGTGGCTGCCGAGCATGTTGCCGTGGGTGATCGCCACGGCGAGGGCATCGGCAGCGTCTTCGCCCGCAAGGTGCACGCCGGGGAGCAGGATCTTGAGCATGTGCTGGACCTGCTGCTTTTCCGCACCGCCCGTGCCGACCAGCGCCTTCTTGATGACCTTGGTCGGGTATTCCGCCACCGGGATGCCCGAGCGCGCCACGGCGACCATGGCGACGCCACGCGCCTGCCCAAGCTTGAGCGTGGACTGCGGGTTGACGTTGACGAAGATCTCTTCGACCGCCCCGCTGTCGGGCTTGTAGATGTCGATCACGGCGGCGAGCGCGGAATCGAGTTCAACGAGGCGCTCGGCCATCGTCGCTTTGTTGTCGGTGCGGATCTGGCCGTTGGCGACGTGGCTGAGGCGGCTGCCCGATTTGGCGATGACGCCCCATCCGGTGACGGTGAGGCCGGGGTCTATCCCGAGAATGATCATGTCAGAGCTTCAGTCCGAAACGCGGGGCCAGGTGCATCATCGCAAGGTAGAGCAGCACAGTCAGCAGGCAGCCCGCAACGAGCGCGATCCAGAACGATACGCCATGGCGCAGCATGGCCGGGATAAGCAGGAACATCGGGAGGCTGGGCAGCACGTACCAGAAGGTCGCCTCGGCATGGATGGCCATGTTCTCAGGATCGGGGCGGGCATTCCACAGGAACACCATCCCCAGCACCGAGATCAGCGGCAGCGAGGCGACGAGAGCGCCGACTGTTGGGAGCTTTCGGCCAATTTCCGAAATGATGGCGATGAGGATGCCCGAGAGCAGCGCCTTTATGGCAAGTGGCATCATGGTTCAGTAGATCATCTCGAAAGGGCCGCCGGGGACTTCTGCGCCGTTCCATGCTGCGGGGGCGGACCGGTTAAGGTCGAAGAAGGCCTTTGCGTTGAAGCGCGCAGCAGACTTGCATCGCAGGCTGGCGAGGGTGGCCGATCCGGTTTCGCCCTCAAGCACCTCAATACCGGACGATGCAATGCCGGGGTTCTCGTTCAGCGAACCGGTTTCATCGACATGGACGACATAGTGCGTCTTGCCGTTGGTGAAGCGGATATAATCCTGATTGAGCCCGCCCTGGCTGCGGTTGCCGCCGGTGTGGATGTTGCTCCAGTCCGGCGAACTGGACACGGTGATGTCCGGACGGCCGGGACGCCCGAAACGGTAGTGGAGCGAATTGCGGCCGAGGCAGATGCTGCCGATCTTCATGCCGAAGCGGCAGGAATAGACCACGCGTTCGCCGTCAGCGCATGAACTGGCGGGTGGTGAGGGACGAGTGCGGGCAGGCTTCGCCACCGACCCGTCGGTCACCAGCAGCACGGCAAGTGCGGCGGCAAAGCGCAAGGCTGCCGCCGCGTTGTGCATCAGCCCAGCTTTTCCATCACTTCGTCGGGGATCTCGTAGTTGCCCCAGACGGTCTGGACGTCATCGTCATCGTCAAGCACGTCGATCAGCTTGAGCAGCGTGGCGGCGTCGTCGGCCGAGACTTCGGTCTTCATGTTCGGGCGCCATGCGAGCTTGACGCCTTCGGCTTCCCCGAGAGTCCTTTCGAGTTCGCGGGCGACTTCGTGCAGATTCTCGATCGCGACCCAGATCTGGTGGCTGCCCGGGTTCTCGTCGCCATCGCCAGCATCGGATTCGACGTCGTCGGCACCCGCTTCGATGGCGGCTTCAAGGACCTTTTCCTCGTCGCCCACCTTGCCGGGGTATTCGATCAGGCCGAGGCGTTCGAAGCCGTGGCTCACCGCGCCCGAGGCACCAAGGTTGCCGCCGTTCTTGGAGAAGGCCGTGCGGATATTGGTTGCGGTGCGGTTGCGGTTGTCGGTCAGGGCCTCCACGATGATCGCGACGCCGCCCGGGCCGTAGCCTTCGTAGCGCACTTCCTCGTAGTTATCGCCTTCGCCCTTGGACGCCTTGTCGATGGCGCGGGCGATGTTGTCCTTGGGCATGGACTGGGCCTTGGCCGCGTTGACAGCGGCGCGCAGGCGCGGGTTCATGTCCGGATCGGGCAGGCCCATCTTGGCAGCCACGGTGATTTCGCGGCTGAGCTTGGAAAACTGTGCAGAGCGCTTTTTGTCCTGCGCGCCCTTGCGGTGCATGATGTTCTTGAATTTGGAATGGCCTGCCATGGTCCGTCTTCTTGCGGGTCTGAGTCTGATGTGCCCCTAGCCGAGACACGGCATTCCGGCAATCGGTGTGGCGCAGGCAACATTTTGCGGGCATCAGTGGCGGATGATCCGCGTCACACTTGCCGAACTTCTCGCCTTTCTTCGCCGACCCGCACCGATGCAGGCATCGGGATTGCAAGCCGATGGTGCGATTCCGCGCTGGCTGGTGCTGGCGGCATTCCAGATCGGCGTGCTGGCGCTGGTCGTGATGCCATTGGTCGCGGCATGGCAGAAGGCCTTTGCGCTTTCTCCGCCGAATGCTTTCGAAGGGCTGGGGCCGCTTGCGTTGTGGGGAGGCGCGGTGCTGCTCGGGCCGGTGTTGGAGGAGCTGTTCTTTCGCGGCTGGATGAGCGGGACGCGGCGTGCGCTCTGGCTCATGGCCGTGATTCTGGCCGGGCTGGTACTGTTCGCTGCACTCGGCAGGGGCAAGCCGCTGGTCGGCGGTGGCATCCTGCTGGCGACGGTTGTCGTGGCAGCGATCGTCTGGTGGCGACTGCGGCGACGGACGGACGTTCCGGCAGCGTTTGTGCGCGCGTTTCCCGCGCTGTTCTATTGCACGACGGCAATCTTCGCCGCGATGCACCTGTTCAACTATCCTACGATCACACTCGTGGCGGTGCCGATGGTTCTGCCCCAATTATGGTCGGGCGTGATGTTCGGCTACATGCGGGTGCGCATCGGCCTTGCCGGATCGATTCTCAACCACATCGCCTCTAACGCAATCATGCTGACGGCGGCATTGCTGGCGGGGTGAGCCCTAGCGGAATGCGCTTTCGGGCGGGCTTTGATGAGCCAAGGCGCGGCCGGTTGAACAGGCGATCAGCAATTGGGTCATGGTGACGACTGCGGTCAGGGTGAATGATGGCAGCAACGGAATCAGTCCCTTGGCCACGTCAACCTTCGGTATGACGGACTGCAACACGATACCAAGTGTAATGACAATCAGCGCTGCAATAATCACATGAACGGAGCGCACCGTATCGCCGATGCCGAGATCTGCGTCACCATCCAGTCTGGCGAAGATGAGAACGTAGCCCGGCATGATCAGGGCTTCGCCAACGGCTCCGACAACATCCATCCACGACCCGTTGAAGCCCGCCCTGTTTGCCAGCGAGGCACCGACGGCAATGAATATGGTGACTGCAAGTATGGCGAGAAGAAAGGTTCCTCCGGCAGATCCCCAGAGCGGAGCTTGCCTCGACATCTCTTGCGCCGTCAGTTGCGAGACGAGCACGAGAGCAATGGCGAGGAAGACGAGATAGGCGCCGAGAGCCGCCAGAAATGGGAACGCTGTCTCTAGCTGGCTCGATCCGATGCCCGGCATGAAAGCGAGGCCCGTGCGGGCGCGCGCAATCATTCCGATTACCAGAACGAACAGCGCAACCCACACTACCGGATTGCCCCACATCCTTAGGGCAGCAAGCAACGTTGCGATCACGTTTCGCAGCAGCATGCCTCAGAGCACCACAGCGGTTCCACTGACACTGACCATCAACATGGAGCCGCGGGCGCCAATGGTCTCGTAATCGATGTCGACGCCAATCACGGCGTTTGCGCCCAGGGCGTGGGCCTTGGCCTCCAGTTCCTGCAGCGCCTGTTCACGCCCGCGTGAGAGCACTTCCTCGTACTTGCCCGAGCGGCCCCCGAAGATATCGGTGATAGAGGCAAAAATGTCGCGCACGATGTTCGCGCCGAGGATCACTTCGCCGGTCACTACTCCGAGATAACGCTGTACCGGACGGCCTTCTATCAGGCTGGTGGTAGATACGAGCATGCTGGCCTCCCTGTTGTATCAGCGAGGCTAGCAGCTTGTGGGCAGTCGTCCAGTCAACCGTTGACCGGAGGCATCAGTCGATGCCCAGCGCGTTCTTGTAGGTTTCGAGCACGGCTTCCATTTCGCGGCGGTCGTCGGGCTTCATTTTACGCAGGCGGACGATCTGGCGCATGATCTTGGCGTCGTAGCCGGTGGACTTGGCTTCGCTGTAGACGTCCTTGATGTCGTCGCCGATGCCCTTCTTTTCTTCTTCGAGGCGTTCGATGCGCTCGATCAGAAGGCGCAGGCGGTCGTCGGCGGATTCGGCCATCGGGAAAGTCTCCAGGTATTCGGGTGAATCAGATCGCGCGGCTGATAGACGCACGACCGGATTCGGGCAAAACCGGGCCTGTGGATAGTCCGGGGATTAATGTGATCCCGCGTTCTTCTTTACGCTCTCGGCCATGCGGGCGAGCTGCTCAGGCGTTGCCTCGCTCTGATAGCGGGCTTTCCATTCGGCTGCGGGAAGGCCGTGGATCACTTCGCGCGCGGCGGTCTTGTCGCCTTCGAAGCCACCCTCGATGATCCAGTCGGCCAGGCAATTGCGGCAGAAGCCGGAAAGCCCCATCAGGTCGATGTTCTGGGCATCGTGGCGGTGCTGGAGGTGCTTCACCAGGCGGCGGAAGGCGGCGGCCGCTACGGAATCGGGCAGCGCATCGATTGCATTCGTATCCACTGTAATGTTCCTTGGGTTTTGAAATGGCATGGGCCATAGCGCATCGCGAAGTTTCATAAGGAGTACCAAAGCCGTGGCCAAGCTCGATCCTCGCGGACGCAAGGTGAAGATCCTCGCAACGGTAGGTCCTGCCAGCCGCGAGCCGGAAATGCTGGAGAAGCTGTACCGCGCAGGAGCCGATGCTTTCCGCGTGAACATGAGCCATGGCGAGCACGCCATCCATGCCGAGACGATCGCCAACATCCGCGCGCTCGAGAAGAAGATGAACCGCCCGATCACGATCCTGTGTGACTTGCAGGGGCCGAAGCTGCGCGTCGGCAAGTTCAAGGAAGGCCGTGCGGTGATTCGCCATTCGGGGCACTTCACGCTCGATCGCAATCCCGAGCCGGGCGACGAAACCCGCGTTCAGCTGCCGCATCCCGAACTGTTCGGGGTTCTGCAGAAGGGTCAGCGCCTGCTGGTCGACGACGGCAAGCTGCGCCTGCGCGTGATCCGGGCGGACATGGACGAGATCCTCTGCTCGGCGGAAGTCGGCGGCGTCATTTCTGATCGCAAGGGCGTCAACGTACCTGACGCCGTGGTGCCGGTGCCTGCCTTGACCGAGAAGGACCGGCGCGACCTTTCGTTCGCAGTCGAGCACGGGGCCGACTGGATCGCGCTGTCGTTCGTGCAACGACCCGAGGACGTTGCCGAAGCCCGCCGCCTGATGGGCGGCTACGGCTCGCTGATGGCGAAGATCGAAAAGCCTGCGGCAATCTCGCGTCTGGAAGAGATCGTCGAGCTTTCGGACGGGATCATGGTTGCGCGCGGAGACCTTGGCGTCGAACTGAACCCCGAAGAAGTGCCGCCGCTACAGAAGCGCATCGTCGAAAGCGCTCGCCGCCAAGGCAAGCCGGTGGTCGTCGCCACGCAGATGCTCGAATCAATGATCGAGGCGCCGACGCCGACCCGCGCCGAAGTGTCCGACGTCGCTAACGCCGTCTACGATGGCGCCGACGCCGTCATGCTTTCGGCCGAAACGGCTGCAGGTGCCTGGCCGGAAGAGGCGGTGACGATCATGCATCGCATCGCCGCGCAGGTGGAGGCCGATCCCGGCTATGGCGCGCGCGTCCACTTCATCGAAACGCTGCCCGACCCGACGACTGCCGACGCTCTGGCACAGGCCGCGGCAAGCATTGCCAACACGCTGCCGATTGCGGGCATCATCGTCTTCACCGGCTCCGGATCAACCGCGCGCCGCGTCGCGCGTGAACGCCCCGGTGTGCCGATGCTCGTGCTTACTCCCTCGCAGAAGACCGCCCGCAAGGTCGGCCTGCTATGGGGCGCACATGCCGTCAGCACCAAGGACATCGGCAGCTTCGAGGAGATGATCGCCAAGGGCAAGCGCATGGCGCTGCGCCATGGCTTCGGTTCGGCGGGTTCGCGCCTTGTCGCGCTCGCGGGTGTCCCCTTCGGCACGCCTGGTGCCACCAACCTGCTCCATGTCGTCACACTGACGGGTAACGAGCTCGATCAGCACAGCTGACAATGATGTAAATATGCCACGCTGCGCGTAAGATGGACACCTCGAAGAACCGTCTGATTTTGGCAGGATAGGGACGTGACGGCCAGCGAGGGGTTGGTGAGCCCCGTTTTCGGTTGGTTGATCCTCTGATTTTCTTGGGTTTCAAGACTGGAGCGCCGCTCTGAACCCCGTTTTCGCGTTATGCGGGCACACTTCGCCCCTCGAGCCAAGTGAGGCGCTGGAAATTGTAAGCGAGGTTGGCCATGCCGATCTTGATGCGGGCGCGGGCAATGCCGATGGTGCGCACGATCAGGCCCATGCGATGCTTCTGCCCGGCAAAGACGTGTTCGACTGCCGAGCGGATGGCTGAGCGCTTCGCATTTGCTCTGGCGACGCGCTCGG
>NZ_VLKJ01000002.1 GCF_007830315.1 Novosphingobium taihuense | reverse complement strand
GTCTGCTTGTCCAATGCCACGGCTTTCGCTCCGTAATTGCGTTGCGTCCCTTTGCGCGATTCGCAAGCACGGGTGTTCTCCCATTTGGGAGCATGAAGTCGTGCCGCGTCCAAGATGGGCGCAAACCGCGCAGTCATCGCGGATGTGATTCAGGCCATCAGGTGAACAGCACGAAACGCAGACCCGTCGATAACAGTGGGTCTCGCTCTGCCGGTTCTGGGCATTCTTCCAGCTTTCTGATCAGCCTTTCAGCCTGAAGAATGCCCCTCCACGCAGATACAGGCACATGGCAGCAAGTGTTTGTGAAAAGCCTGCTGGCTGCACATCGACGTGGGACTCAATCCGCCAACCCTTATTCGGCCTTGGGCGCCTTCTTCGGGTTGTAGTCGATATCTTCCCATTTCTCGTCGCGCCAGGCGATGTACCCCTTGATGCCCTTCTCCGCCGCGATCTTGCCAAAGTTTCCGGCATTTGGCCTGATCCGGGCAGAGGCCATGTGCCAGTGAATTGCCATCATAAGGGAATTCTTGAAGCCCATCATTTCGTAGGCCTGGTTGAGCGAACCCTTGTTTGCGGCAAGCATGTCGGGGGGAATGGATGCAAGCGCTGCTACTTCCTTCTCGACCTCTGCATCGAACGCATCAGTTGGAAAGCTCTTGGCCACCCAGCCCCAGGCGGCGGCCTGCCTGCCGCTGATTGTCGACCCTGTGAGTTGCATGTACTTCGCATGGGCCATGCCCATCTTCCACGGGAAGTAGCCGGTGTCAGGAGTCGACATTTCGCGGGTGGGCGGGTAGCCGATCCGCGCATCGTCGGCGACGAAGACGATGTCGCACATCGACATCACTTCAGTGCCACCCGCCATGCATGCGCCGTGCACCTTGCAAACCACCGGCTTCAGGCAATCCCATATCGTCAGCCAGTCTTTCACGCAGTTGCGCGCATACTGATCGGTCCACTTGTCGAATAGTTCTGCCGAGATGAAACCACCTTCGGGCGGAGAATAGCCGCGCAAGTCATAACCGCTGCAGAACACCGGACCTGCGCCGGCAAGCAGGATGACCGAGACGGCATCATCGCGTTCAGCCCGCTTGATCGCCCCCACCAGTTCTCCGCGCATGGCACTGCTCAGCGAATTGCGCGAACTGGGATCGTCCAGCGTGATGCGGGCGATCCGGTCCGCCACATCGTAATGAATGTATGTATAATCAGACATGGCACCCTCTCTTCCATCCTGCCGCAGCCGACGCGCGCCCGCCCGCCTGTCGCCAGATCCGGAAAGGATTGCCGAGCACGCAAGGCTGGTGTGCATTCGCCCGGGAGAGGCAGTCAATCTGCCATGCCCGGGCGCGCATCGCCAGTTCAGGCTGCGGATTTGCCCCTGACCAGTTGCCAGGTGACTTCAGCTACACGCTTGCCCATGTAGCGAGCCGTCGCAAGGTCGGATTCGGGCGGGGCGACGTCCGGGCCTTCGTCTGCATTCGAAGCGGCTGCAGCTCCCATCCAGAAGCCAAGGCGGTTCATGTTGTCTGGCGAACCGGTGGTCGAATTGTTGCCGGGCGGCAGATCCAGATTGATCCAGTGCATGCCATGTTCTGCTGCGAAGACCGCAAGCTGGATGAAGGTCGCAAGCTTGTCGCCTGCGTGCGAGGCGGAATTGGTGAAGCCCGCAGCCACCTTGTTTTTCCAGGTCCGGCCAGCTGCAAAGACCGGGCGTGACGTTGAATCCTGAAATGCTTTGAACTGCGCCGAAGGGCCACCCATGTACGTCGGCGTCCCGAAGATGATGGCGTCTGCCTGTTCCAGCTTGTCCCACGGAATTTCGTCTTCACCGATGGTCACGAACAACAACTCGGCCCCTTCGACCGCTTCAACGCCTTCTGCCACGGCCCGTGCCTGACGGGCAGTATGCCCGAATCCGCTGTGGTAGACGATCGCTACCGTAATCCTGGTTGGTGTGGATCCCATTTCGATACTCCCCTTTCCAATGCTTCCGCGAGAACGTATGCTTGTGTGCGCAACACAATTACATAACAAGGCGTCAGCGTGAGCGGCGGGGCATTCGGATGTCGCAATCAGCATGCGGATAAATTGACCCTCAAGGGAACACGGGTGCCCAAAATGGTCGCTCCGGACTTGCGCGGCCATTGATGGAGAGATGCCTGCCTGAGGGCAGGATAGTATGTGCAGCCTGATACGTGTATCAAATGGCGCTCGGTGGAAGGGGCTTCCCGCCTGCCGTGCTGGAAAGGAACGATGCGATGCCTACGTCCACCCGCTTTGCGGTGGCCATACATGTCCTGTCAGGCATAGCCCTGCACGACGGCGAAGCAGTTCGATCAGAAGATCTTGCACGCAGCGTCAATACCAATTCCACTGTCGTGCGGCGCATCCTCGGCCTCCTTGCGGACGCTGGCATTACCCGTTCGCTGATGGGCCAGGGCGGGGGCTCGATCCTGTCCCGCCCTCCAGAGCAAATTACATTGCTCGACATCTACCGCGCCGTCGAGGATCAAGGGGTTTTCTCGCTGCACCGCTCTGAACCCAATCCTAACTGCTCGCTGGGCCGCCACATCGTCCCCGTGCTCGAGACGGAGTTCCGCCGGTTCTCGCAGTCAATGGAAGGCGAACTGGCCGGAACCTCGCTGCGAGACGTGATCCGCAAGGTCGAAACCCGCGCTGGCAAGCCTTTCTCGACACAGCGCTGGCGCGCTGTAACAGCAACGGGGCTTGATCGATCGGCGGGCTGATTGGGGTCGCTGACGCCTGATTGTTCAGTACCAGCACCTGGCTACAGAACCGCCATGAATGACTGCCAGCGCTGCGATCCGGTGCCTCCACAAGCCGGACAAATCCGCCGGGAGCCGGAGGCGTAGAACCGGCTAAATCAATCTTCCTGACCCAAAACACAAATCGCACGACGCTGCACCAATCACCATATCGATTTCGCAAGGCGCAGCAAAACTCGGGGACGCCTCATCTCGAAACGTGCGCTAGACATGGCGCGAGTGCAGTTTTGAAGGCTGCCCACCCACGCCATGGAGAGGAGCGCCAAGCATCATGGTTCCGCAACTGAGCAACGTGTTCCAGATTGCTTATGCGTCGAACGACGTTGAAGTGGCAGCCAAGCTCCTGCGTGAGCGCTTCGGCACAGGTCCCTTTACGATCCTTGATCCGCCCGGCGACCTTATGCGCATCGGCCTCGCCTATGCGGGTTCCACCATGTACGAAATCATCCAGCCCCTGAACGACACCACCGGACTTTACGCAGACTGGATTGCGGGAATCGAAGGTTTTGCGCTGCGCCATCACCATCTTGGCATGCTGGTGGACACTGCGGATGACCTGGCCGCGATAAGGGCTGCGCATCTAGAAAGTGGCTCGGCCATCGCGACTGAGGGCTCCATGCCAGGCGCGCTCGATTATCTTTACGTCGATACAACCCCATTGCTGGGACACTATCTGGAATACGTCCGGCTCGACGAGGGTGGCCGCGCGATGTTCGCACAAGTGGTGGGCAGCCCATTCTGAAGGCCTCGCCTGCGGGTTTGTGACCGAGCCGTTCGGCAGACGTAGTGGCCCCAACCTATAGCTGGAAAGACGATACGATGGATCACGTGAGTTTTGAGAATCGCGTTGCGGTGGTGACAGGTGCTGGCAGCGGCCTTGGGCGAGGCTATGCGCTTGAACTGGCTCGCCGCGGCGCCAAGGTCGTCGTGAACGATCTTGGGGGCAGTCCTTCTGGCGAGGGTGCTTCGGCCAGCGCGGCGCAGATCGTGGTTGATACGATCCGCAGCGCAGGTGGCGAAGCCGTTGCCAGCATGGACAGCGTGGCAACGCGCGAAGGCGGAGCGGCCATCATCCAGACCGCGCTCGATACCTGGGGCAAGGTGGACGTCCTGATCAGCAATGCGGGCTTCCTGCGCAACAATCGCTTTGAAGACCTGAGCGACAATGAAATCGATCCAATCGTCGACGTCCATCTGAAAGGGGCGTTTTATGTCGGCCAGCCGGCCTACCGTGCGATGCGCGCGCAGGGGTACGGCAGGATCCTGTTTACCGGTTCGTCGTCCGGCATGTTTGGCCACGCCTGGCAGGCCAACTACGCCGCCAGCAAGGCAGGGATGGTGGGCTTGTCCAATGCAGTGGCTATCGAAGGCTCGGCCTATGGCATCCAGTCGAACGTGCTGCTGCCAAATGCCCTTTCGCGCCTGGAAGAAGTCATGACGCCAGGCTACATGGAAATTCCAGCCTTTGCGGAAGCCCTGCAGGCAACCGATTTCTCGTTCGCGGATGGGCGCATGCCGCCTGAGTTCACGGTTCCGTTGGCCATCTATCTCGTCAGCGAAGCCTGCAGCGCCACTCAAGGGATCTACTCGTCCAACAGTGGTCGCTATGCCAGGGTGAGAGTCTGCGAAGCGGAAGGCTGGGTGGCGCCGGCGGGCACCACGCCACCCTCGGCCGAGGACATCGCGAGCCATTTCGAAGATATAAGCGAACTGCGCGAATTCAGCCTGCCGCGGCACAACTACGACGAGTTCACTATCGGTGCCCAAGTCGCACGCAAGCAGGGCGTGCATTCCTGACGTCTACACATTTTTCGCGGAGCGAACGCAATGACGACAAAGATCGGTATCATCGGTGCCAACTGGAGTTTGAAGGTACACGGCATGATCTGGCGACAATTGCCAGATGTTGAAGTGGTTGCCGTCTGTACTGCCCACAAGGAGACCGCAGAGGCGGCCGCCGCAGCATTCAATATTCCAAAGGCCTACTGGAACATCGCCGATCTCGTCGCCGATCCTGAGATCGACATCATCGATGTCGGCAGTCGTCCGGCATATCGCCCTGAAATGGTCATGGCTGCACTGAACGCGGGCAAGCATGTCTACAACGCCCTCCCGTTCGCGATCACGCTCGATCAAGCCAAGGCACAGACGGACCTTGCCCGCGAGAAAGGGCTGATCGGTGTGGCCGATGCCCAGTTCCGCTGGGGTACAGCTGCCCTGCAGATGAAGCAGATGATCGACGAAGGGTTCCTCGGCAAGGTGCTGGGGTTCAACATGCAATTGCTCATGCCGCTGTGGGAGCGGGACGGCCTGATCTACCCGGCTTGTGCCTATCCGGAAGCCGGCATGGATCCATATCTGTGGCTTGCAGACAAAACGAGCGGCGGCAGCGCATGGCGCAACTTCGGCACGCACTCCACCCTGTTCCTCTCGCACCTTCTGGGACCGGTCAAATCGGTCACTGGCTTGCAGACAACCGGCATGAAGGAGTGGCCCCTGCCCGACGGCACCGTGCTCAAACCCGATACTGCTGATCTCGGATGTGCTGTGCTTCAATTGGAGAACGGCGCGATCGGAAACCTGCAGACCGGTTGGTGCGTGCCGGATTCGGAAGTCATGCGGATCGAAATCTGGGGCGACAAAGGCCGCTTGCTCTACACCGACCCCACATTTGGTGACGGCGTCAGCGCGAAACTCTATGCCGGGCCCGTAGCGCAGAAGGAATATGGCGAACTGACCGGCGGTCTGGTCGACATTGCACCGGAGCATTTCGATGTACCCAACACGCCGTGGAACAAGGAAAACAGCCCGCCATACATGGTCGCGATGAGCTGGATGTTCCACAACATGCTCGAAGCCATAAAAGGCAACAAGCCTGCATCGCCCAGCTTCGAGGAAGCCCTGCATGCGCATAAGGTGGTCATCGCGCTCGAACAGTCGAGCGAGACCGGTCGCCGCATCGAACTGGCCGATCTCTAACCAGGACGTCGTTTCGCCTGCCCGGAAATGCTCCGGGCAGGCGAAGGTTGGCTAGATCATGTCTGTGCGGGAAATGGCTTCGGTGCCGCCATCAACGTACAGGATCTGCCCGAGAAGATAGCGACCTTGCAACGTTGCGAGAAACGCGATTGCTTCTGCAAGTTCCTCCGGCTGACCATAGGGACAGTCTGACAGGGCGATCGGCGTGTACCGATCAAGCATTGCGAGCCCTTCCTTGCTTGCAAAGAAGCCAGCGGTCATCGGCGTATAGACGCGGCCGGGCGAAACGCCGTTAAGCAGGATGCCGGAGCCCGCCCATTCCGGTGAGATGGCAGCCCGGCGCAGCCAACGTGCCAAGGCGTTCTTGCTGCTGGCGTAACCGGTGCCGCCTTCGGGATCGATACCTTGGGCCAGCGCCAGCGCCGCGCCTTCATCACCTGCCAAGCAGGCATCCACCACCACAGGATCGAATTCCGACAACGATGCCGTGGAAACAATCGCCACAGCACGCGGTGCCTTTGATCGTAGCAGGAGAGGCCGCAACAGTTCGAACGTAGCCACCGCGCCGAAGTAATTGATCGCAAGCAGGCGCGGAGCAGGTGCAGGAGCCGGCGCGCCGGCAACAGCAATTACCGAATCCACGCCATCGGGTGCCAAGCTGGCTACTGCTGCCGCCATGGCCTGTCGCCCAGCGGGCGTTGAGAGATCGGCCACAACCTCGACATCCCGAAGATCGACACCGATGACCCGATGTCCTTCCGCCGTCAGCTTTTCCGCAGTCGCGCGACCGATCCCGGAAGCAGCCCCGGTAATTACAATGGTTCTTTTCATGACGTCACCATGCTTTCTTGTTGCGGCAAGGCAGGATTTCGCGTGCCAACGGTCAATGGTGGGACAGTCACAGTGGCGCTCCGTCAGGCATTGCGCGCGATCCTACGTCCGTAAGCGGCGACCCGTCCGGCAATCTGCGCAGCGCGTTCATCAGCATCGAACCATACGGTCGAAGCCGGGAGCTCTGAACGCAACCTATCGATGGTGGTCAAATGCAGCTTCGCGTCGATCGGCCTTCCCTGCGACTTCATGGCCTGCCAGCGCAAAATCATAAGGACATTCGCCTGCCCACCTGTGTCGAGCCAGTTGGCGACGCCAGGGTCGCGCCGTGCGATCACGGCACGAATTCGCCCGTCCGGATCGACGGATGACTGTGCCGCCGTGAGGCTGGACTGGACGAAGTGATAATCGAGCGAGCGATAGAGCCAATCGGTCAACTCCACCGCTGCATAGCCCGCATCGGCCGGATCGTAATCAATGATCGCTGCATCATCCGGGCCAAGGCAAAAATGACCGGTGGTGACACCCTGCGTCGTCAAGCCGACACCCACGCCTGCCAGCGTTTGCGGAGGAGGCATTGTATTGACTGACAGCGAGCTGAGCATGTTCTGGAACCAAAAGTACTGGTACACATCTGACAGGGCCTTTGCCGTGCCCTCTGCAAACATCTCTTCAAGCCCAAGGGGTGCTGCCCTTGCTTCGCCCAATCGCTCAATAGACAGGTCCAGCGGCGTTTCATCGGTCCAGTCCATCATCGAATCGCGCACGAACAGAAATTTCGTCCCCGCGTGAGTCATGAGATGGTTTGTTCGCCCGGCACTGGGACTCTCATCGATAGTGACAACGAAACTGCCATCGGCCTGCCAGGCGAGCTGATGGTCTTCAACCAGTTCGACCGTCGGCGACGTGCCATAGTTGTTTGTCAGCGCGATCGACACGTTCGCTGGCTTTCCGCCGGCAAGCCGCCCTGTCAGACGATAGCGAGTGCCATGCGCAATGCCTGCAAGGCGATAGCAATTGTCAGGGTTGTCCCCACCGGTCCTGGAACCGGGTACACTTGCCCCATGCCATTCGTATGCCGGCATGAAATTGCGCACGAGCCGTGGATGTTGGCTGTCTGAAGCGGCGGCCTTGAAGAACCAGTTGGTGAGGAATTCGTCGGCCAGCGCGTCGAGGTGCGGGCGACATTCTTCGGGCAGGCGATCACCATAGCCCATGCCGTAAAACCTGGCGATCTGACTGCGTACTGCCTCCGCTCGCGGATCCTGGCGCATTGCCCGTACGTCACCCTCGGCGGCCCACTGGTCCGGATTGTCGATGGGATTGAACAACGTGATTCTCCCAAGGTTCGCGGCACTTCGGCGCAGCAATGTCACCGTTGCTCGCGGCGGATGCCGAACTGATCGATGTAGGCACCGAACGCACCTTCGATGGCAGCCTCGTCGAGCCCATAATCTGCCAGCGAGTATGCCCTCTGCGGCGCCTTTCCGTGACGATCGCGTTCGAGGTGTCGCAGCATCCGGTCACGGGCATCTCCACCAAGCCGAAGGCCGAAAGTGTCGTACATTTCCGACACTGTTTCGATCGGGCGGGCGATGAGGTCCGAAAAAACAACGTCCACGACCTTGGCGTCGCGACCCGGGCCATTTCGCCACGCCGCGTAGGCATTCATCGTGGGTGCCCAGATGGCCAGCTGTTCCTTGCCGAGTTCCAGCGGGTCCAACAGCTGATCCGAGAAAAGACCGCGCAACGCAGCCATCAGGCTGGCCATCGAGGGAATGACCTTGCCAGGATCGCGATGGTTCACATAGATCAGCGCATCAGGAAAAGCGATACGCAGCTCATCCCAGGTCATGATGTGCCCCGGCGTCTTCAGGGCCCAGCGTTCTCCGCCCGACTGCGTCTGCAGATACTGCATGAGCCCGATCTGCCAGCGAAAGGCGATAGCCGATTTGTCTGCCACGGCAGCCTGAAATTTCGGTACGTTCCACAAACCACCGAATATTGCGGTGCAGGCACCTTCCTGAAGAAACAGGCATTCCTCAGGCAGTTCCGCACCGAATGGATGCATGGCTGTCAGATGATCGCTGGTCATGCCCTGAAAATCGAGCAGCTCTTGGTATATCACTGAGCGAGCGTCGCCTTCCGGACCATCAAGCGGGACAGGCATCGCCGCTTCGAACGCTTTGGCCACACGAAGTGCAGGGTCCTGCGCCAGCAAGCCATGCAGAAACGTCGTCCCTGCGCGCGGCATGCCAGTCCCGATCAGCGGCGCGGATATGCGCGCCGCTTCGACCCCGTTTGCATGCTTGCGGGCATCGAGATAGCGCAGCCGCGAGACCAGCATGGTCATGAGACGTGCATAGGATCTGCGCCTTCCCAAGGCCGACAGATCTCCCGTGGATTCTATGCCTTCGCACAAAAGCGCGAAATCGTATCTAAATCGTTCTTCGTCCCATCGACGCCCGCCCCAATCGGAAAGTCCGGTAAACTCTTCGGCCTGAGACAGGAGATTTCCGCTCTCCAACGTGCCTCGCCAGTCGCCGAAAATGGCGGCGTAGGGCTTGTCAGTGACGTTCACCATTTCCGACGCATCTGATTGCCAACCAGCCGATGGCGCAGTTGCTCCGCGCGTTCTTCCGTCGTTGCGCGAGCAGACTTGTCGCCAAGGTATTGCGGCACTTCGGAGAGCTTCATTTTTCTGACCTGCGGCGTCGGTGTCGATGAACAGCGATACCAACGCCCGATCAGCATCCCGTAGCTGCTGCCACCGGTGTCGAGCCAGTTCGCATAGCCCGGCTCTTCGTGCGAAAGCACCGCGCGGAACTTGCCGTCCGGGTCGATCTTCGCGCTAAGGCCGTTCAGGCTGCTTTGGCGATAGGGGATATCAACCTGATTCCACAGGCCGTCGATAACCTGCACATTCCAGTACGTGCGCGTTTCGGGGAGGTCGCTTTCGATAACCAGCGCCTCGTCTTCGGCGATGTCGAACACCATCTCGAAATAGGCCTGTGGCCAATCCTTGCCGTTGCCCATCTCCTGAAAGGTGTGGATGTGCATCTGGTTCACAAACCCAGCGTCGTGCGTTCGCTTGATCTGGGCGAGCGCGACCCTGCTCACGTCGATAGCGTAGTCGAAAACTTGGCGCAGGCGTTCATCGACTTCTGCCGGTGTCGCCCGCACTTTCGGACCTGCCACTGGATCGAGCCGCTCAATCGCAAGGCGTACGTCGCTTTCGTTGCCCCAATCATAGGAGAACTGGCGAACCATGATGAAGTCGGATGCGGGATCAAGGTACAGCCAGTCTCCCTCATGCCCTCTGGGTCGTTCGGCACTGAAGATCACCGAAAACCGTCCGTTGTCGTCAAGTGTCAGGTCATCGAGATCATAATTCCCGAAGCCCTTCCCCATCTTGAGCCCGTCTGTACCGAACATCTTGTTACCCGTGGCGAACCCGGCAACAGGCGCATTGCCGCGCTCGCCGGTGATCCGGTACGTGCCTGTCCCATCAAGCTTGGCGACATAGTAGACCGCATCGGGATTGGGCTGCAGCATGAAGCCGGAATTGAGGTAGGGAACAAATTCAGGATAACGCGGATCGCTCATCATCAGCAGGAAATAGGCCTGCGCCAGATTCATCGAGAATTGACGGAAGAGGTCAGCTCGCAGCTGCTCATTCACCGGGGCCGTGGCTTCTGCGAGAATGGTCTCGCCGCGCTTGAGCAGATCGACATATTCGGACCAGGTCTGCATCTCGATTCCATTCCTCAATCGTGCGTGTTCAGGCCGGGTCCCATTCAAGATAGAACCCGTGCACAGTGTTGATCAGCCCTGCTGCCATCCGTGGCTGCGTGCCGGCAGCGATGCGGCATTCGGGCATCTTGCCGATCCATTCTTCCAGAAAAATGCGGATCTCGCGGCGCGCAAGCCTTGCGCCGAGGCATGTGTGCGGCCCGCTGCCGAAGTTGATATGCCTTCGTGCCTTGCGGCGCGGATCGAACAACATGGGTTCGGGATTGACCCGCTCGTCCAGCCCACTGAGCGGGTAGATGCTCAGAATCTGATCCCCCTCGCGGATGGCGACCCCGCAGAGTTCGGTATCGCACTTGGCAAGCCGAGCGATGTTACTTGTCCCGAAACGGCGGGAAATCTCATCCACTGCGCCCTCATGCAAATCCGGATTCTCGCGCAGTTCCCGTTGCAGTTCGGGATGACGAGCAAAGTGGACCATCGCGAACGACGTGGTGTTCATGACCGTCTCCAGTCCGCCAGTCACGACGAGCTGCACGACGTTGTGGCGTTCGGTTTCGGTAAGGTCTCGCCCCATGACCTGGGCACTGACCAGCATGCTGACAAAATCGTCGGTCGGCCGCACCTGCCGCTCGCGGATAAGGTTCGCAATGTAATCATGCGTTTCTGCCGCTGCCGCTTGCGCCGTATCCTGACCAGGCACGTTCCGCTTTGCCAGATCGAGAAGATAGGGAGCATCGTCTTCCGACATGCCAAGCAAGTTCAGAAAGGTGATGACTGGCATGATGCCGGCAAAATCGAGAGCAAAATCACAGCTCCCCTGCGGCCGTAAACGTTCGATGATATCTACGGCAACCGCGCGCGCCCTCATCCCGGCTTTGTTCAGCAAGGCCGGCGTAAACGCCTGTGCGACAAGGCGGCGGAACGGCCCATGCTCTGGCGCATCCATCTGGCTGGGCCCGGTGTGGGGAATTATGCCCTTGGGAACGAACGGCTCCAGATTGGAGAAGCGGTCCGCTTCGGTCGTCAGCTTGGCCATCTCGGCGTAGCGCGTGACGACCCAGTGGCCACCGTTCCGGGGAGTCCAGAAGATATCAGGATGAGTGTCCTGAATGGTTTTCCAAAGCGCGTGAATGTCGTCCGAATATCCATTGACAAGACCGGGCAGATTGTAAGGATCAAAGTCCCTCACAAGTTCGTCCGGCACATGGCTCGGCTGCTCTACAACCATGCTTGGCATGTTCATCCGCCCTCACCCTCTTCGCGATGATCCAAGACATACGAGACAGAAAATCCGGTCGTGGTGGACGTCCAATCCGGCAATGCCGCCTGTTGTTGCTGGCGAAGGGGTGTTGGAAAAATGCCGATCCCGCACGTTCACCAACACCCGCCCCCCCTTTAAGCCGCGCCTGCGGCAGCAGCGCGATGGATTTCCTCGGTGGTCGGATTGCGCCGCAAAGTCAGACCGCCATTCACGTTGAAAGTCTGACCCGTCATGAAGCATTCATCACCAGCGGCATAAAGGGCCGCGTTGGCGACGTCCTGCACGGTGGTTATCCGACCAAGCGGATACTCGCGCGTGAACGCATCGATGACCGCCTGCGGGAACTGATCGTTGAGGATCGGAGTGACCGTCAGCCCCGGAGCCAGGATATTTGCGCGGATGCCATACTTGCCGAACTCATTGGCCACCGTGCGGGTCACGTGGTTAAGGCCAGCCTTGGCGCCCATGTAGGCCGCGTGATTTTCAAACATGATGTCTGCAACGGCGGACGTGACGTTGACGATGGCTCCGCCACCCGCTTCCTTCATGGCTCCAATCGCGGCTTGCATGAACCAGATGCCGCCCTTGAAAATGATCGACAGCATCTCGTCGATCTCGGCCTCGGTCATGTCCTCGAAGGGACCGTACTGGGGAGTGGCAGCGGCATTTACTGCCACGTCGACCTTTCCGAACTTGCTCCTGGTCTGTTCAAACAGCGAGAACACGGCATCACGATTTGAGACGTCGGCCGGGATAGCGGTTGCGCCGGTTGCGGTCGCAAACGCCTCAAGACCTGCAGCCGAACGCCCTGAGACAACCACCGTAGCGCCTTCCTTGATGAAAAGCTCGGCGATAGCCTGTCCCATGTTGCCACTGCGCGTCGCGCCCATGACGATTGCAACCTTGCCTTGCAGTCTGCTCATTGAAGTCTTCTTCCCTTCTCGCGATCCATCCTCGTGGGCAGTGCGGATGCTCGGCTCAACTGCCCGGCTTGATCCCGCTTCAGTCTTCGGGTGCAAGCGTGACCTTCAGCCCATCGAGCGCGGCGGTGAAGGCGATCTGGCATGACAGGCGTGACCTGTCGGTCTTGTGGTCGGAGCTGTCGAGCAGGTCATTTTCATCCTCGCTGCGCGACGGAAGTTTTGCTGCGAACTCTTCGTCGACATAAACGTGGCAGGTTGCGCAGGAGCAGCATCCGCCGCAGAGCGCGAGCAACTCGTCGAAGCCGTTGTCGCGAATGATTTCCATCACCGAGACACCGCCTTCGGACTCGATTGCACGTTCATGCCCTGCCCGATCCGTAACCTTCAAAGTTGCCATGATTTCCAAAGTCCTTCTGCGAACTACCGGCGCCGATCATTCCACCAGGATGCGCTGAGCGCATCGCGTCAGACGTTTGCCCGAATTAGCGAGCTATCAAGGCACTGTTGGCGTGCCGTAGTCCAGCACATGAGCAACGATGCCCTGACGTTATCAGCTATGGGATGCCTGCGTCATGCCCGGCTATGACATATCTGAATGGCGGTGTTGCTGTTGCCCGGATCACAAGCCGTAACGGTCGATGTAATCGGCAAATGGGGCGATTAGTGGGGCATTCTTCTCGATGCGCTCGTACGTATGCCCTTCTCCCGCGCTCTCGGCGTTGGCGACGTGCCATGCATGCATCGCAGCCTCGGCCTCGGTCGACAAAGTCAGCCCGAATTTCTCGTAGATCGATCGCACCACGCCTAGCGGGTCCCGCCTGATATCGCCCTGCAGGACGTTGACGAAACGCTCCGGATGGCGGTCCTGAGCAGCCATCGTCCGGCGTACACCTTCAAGCCAGAACCTCGCCTCACGCGCGAGGCGCCTTTCCCGGTCAATCGGCTCGTTGGTCAAGGCCATGTAGAAATTATTGAGAAGGCTGACCAGCGAAGCGATCGAGCTGGCTGGATGACGATGCGTCTGGATGATGCAGGCATCGGGAAACACTGCCAGCAGTGCGTCGATACCAAAGACATGGCTTGGATTCTTGAGCAACCAACGACGATCATCATTCAGACCGACAAGGCGCAGCAAATCCTTGTATCGTCTGTATGACGGCGTTTCGTCCGCGGTCATCAGCCACTTGTCATAAAGCGACAGATCCATCTGCGACCCAAACACGTTGGAGCAGAACTCCTGCGCGAGCGGAATAATGCATTCGTCGACGTCGTCTGGCTCGATTCCGTGCGCGACCATGGCCTGCGGAGCGATGGCCTTCAGCTGGTCGACCATGGCAACGGCTGCCTGATAGTGGGGATTGCTCGGCCATGTCTCACGGGGGGGGCGAACCTGCGGCGCTTCGCAGAGCCATTTTTCGATGCCCTGGAACTGCCTATCCTGGCTTAGCAGATTGTGCAGCGCGGTCGTGCCCGTTCGTGGCACGCCTATGACCACGACAGGCGCAGTGACTTCTCGCGTGCGGTATTCCGGATGCGCGTTCCACTGTGACTGGGTGATCAGGCGATCCTCAAGCGTCCCGACAATGATCTGCTCTGCCGCAATCGCCTTCCCGCCATCAACACCTTCGTCATCCAGCGATTCCAGCAAGACCCGAAATCCGACGTGATAAGCATCATCGCCGAAATCATCGAGACCGGTCTGAGCCGTGGCACGCTGGTGAAATTCTGCAAACCGTGACTGCCAGTTCTGTGCCATAGCCATCAGCCCCACGGATCAATCTGGAGCTTGCCGCTGCCGCTGGTCCCCTTGCGGAACTCCTCGAACGCAGCGGATGCCCCGTCCATGCCGACGATGTCCGTCACCATCGCGCGGGCCAGATCCGTGTCGCGATCGATCGCTGTTGCGCTCGCGGCAAAATCCTCCCGGGTGAAAATCGTTGACCAGCGCACGGTCACGTCCTTGATCATGGCCATGCCGGGAACGATCGTGTCCGGCTGAAGGCAGAAGCCGAGACCGACGACCAGGCCGCCGCCCTTCACCAGATCTATCGACCGGTTGATCACGCCTGGCATGCCCGCTGCCTCGAACACGATGTCAGGTGCACCTCCGAGGATCGAATAGATCTCGTCCTTTGCCTCATCACTTTCGACAATAAACTTGTCTCCGCCCATCTTTTCACTCAGCGGTTTGCGTCGATTGCTCGAAGCCAGCATCACGACGTTCTCAATGCCGCGTTGACGAAGCCAGAACAGCACCGAAAGGCCGATCGGGCCGGGACCGATGATCAGTATCTTGCTGGTCTTGTCCGGATTGGCGAGCCGCACCGCTCGCCCACCGACAGACAAGGGTTCGACCAACGACGAGTCCTCTATGCTCATTGTCGCAGGCAGAATGGTTGCACCGCGCGCATGAACACGCGCATATTCGGCAAGGCCATGCGCGTAACCCTGAAACTGGTTGGTGCACAGCAGATCGATCCCGCTCTTGCACCCTTCGCAATGCCCGCATCCGATCACAGTCATGGCTGCGATGCGATCGCCGATCTTGAGATGATCCACCCCTTTGCCCAGCGCAACAATTTCGCCGCCATATTCGTGGCCAAGCTGGCTGTCGGGTGCCATCGGGAAACTGTGACCGCTGGTTGCATGGACATCGGTTCCGCACACGCCACAGCGTGCAACGCGGATTACAACCTCGCCTTCGCCCGGTTCCGGATCCGCAATGTTTTCCAGCGCAAGTGGCTCACCCGGCCCCTTGTACAGCAATGCACGCATCGGGTTATCCTCTTCCAATCATGAATGAAACACAGCCTATGGCACCCGACGTACCTGAGACAGCACCTGCTCCTGCCGGGTGCGCACCAGTTCGTCAGAGCCGTGGTGTGTCGCGAGATAGAGCTGGTCGCGCTCAATCGCCGAAACGACCTGCCTTGCCACGTCAGCCGGCTCGAGAAAAACGGCGTCAGGGGGGATAAGTGCGGCTATGGTCGGGTCGCTGTTGATGGCAGTCTTCACGAGACCAGGACACAGCACTGTAACGCCGATAGCGCTTCCTGCCGCTTCTAGATCTGCACGAAGCGTCTCGGAGAGTGACACTGTTGCCGTCTTGGCCGCGTTGTAGAGTCCATTCCAAGGCACGACTATCAGCCCAGCCATTGAGGCTGTATTGACGACATGACCGCGCCCTGCCGCTACCATGCCCGGCACAAACAACCTGATTCCGTGAATTATGCCCCAGAGATTGACCCCGATCACGCGCTCCCAGTCAGGTAGCGGATTCTCCCAGAGCGGACGGAAGGGCGAGACGATACCGGCATTGTTGCAGAGGATATCCACCCTGCCAAACCGCTCCAGAACCGCATCGCGAAAATGCTGCATGTCTGCTGCATCGGCCACGTTCGTTGCCCGCGCGAGGACTTCGGCGCCACCTTGTGCCAGTTCGTCGGAAACAGCATTGAGCCGGTCTTCATCGATGTCCGCCAAAGCGAGTTTTAGCCCCCGGCTGGCAAAGAGCGTTGCCATGCCAAGCCCGATGCCGCTCGCCGCGCCCGTCACGACGGCTACCTGCCCTTCGATGAGCTTCATCCAAGCCACCCTTCTGCCCATTGTACAGCAGCACCTTGCGGGCGAAACAACATCGCGCTTTCACTTCGAACGCGATCCATAGCGCTGCTCTATCCCAGCAAGCATTGCCTATCCAGAGGAAGGACGCCGGGCTTGCCTCCAACCATCAGCAATCACATTGTCGATTTCGGCAGATGGTGATCCAGGTCGTCAGTCCGGATCATGCGAAGAAGCCTTGTCGCCAACTGCGATCAAAGTGACATACCGCTGCCGAATGTTGTGCCGGGTTTACTGCGGCTATTCCAACTTCATCGGACACAAGGTTGATCTGCCCGCAGACGCGTTGGCGACTACTTCTTTGGACTCAACGCACGGACCAAGAAAGACAAGGGCCTCGGAGAATCGGCAGGGGCTTGGCAGCACACAGGGTGCCGACGAAAACGTAAATAGTGCAAACGCCAACCGCGCTCCGGGGCTTTACCCCGGAGCGCGGCGCCAGACACCTCAGAAAGCAACGCTGACGGTAGCACCGAACGTCCGCGGTGGGCCGAAAGTGACAGTGCCGTATCCGAACGTGGCAAACTGGACCTGCGACGCAGTGCCGTAATGCTTGTTGAACAGGTTACGACCCCAGATCTGCAGGCTGACCGGCGAGTTCATCACATTGCTCCAGTTGATCGACCCATTCGCCAAGAAATAACCGGCAAGGGTGTTCAACTCGCCACCAGCGGCCCTGTCGAAGTCTCCCAGCCTGTTCGCCTGAGTGATCGAGCTCGTGTAATATCCGGACACGGTCGTCGAGAGACTGCCTTGGCCTTCGGCAAGACCCCAATCATATGTGATGGATCCGTTGAGCTGATGCTTGGGTGTCTGCGCCGGTGTAGCACCACTCAGATCGACTGGGGGAACATAGCTCGGATCAGGAGCCGGACCACCCAAACCAGGATAGATGAACTCATCAAACTTTGCGTGGATGTAGTTGTAGTTGAGGTCCAACGTGAGCCTGTCCACAGGCGAGAAGCGCAGCTCGAAGTCGAGGCCGTAAACCGTTTCCTTTGCGGCATTGACGACCCCGAAGCCGGTTCCGCCATTGGGGTAGTTCGCGTTGGCGAAGACCTGCTTGTTCGAAATCCTGCCATGATAGAGCGCGACGTTGGTACGGATCGGCCGGTCTCCCAGCTCCCAATCAGCCTTCACACCGACTTCGATCATCGTGTTCTTTTCAGGCTCGAAGGTCGTGCGGCCAGCATCACGAAGAGTGAAGTTTGTGCCGCCAGCCAGATAGCCATGGCTGATCTTTGCGTAGCCGAGCACCCTGTCACTGAACTTGTTGGTGATGCCGAACAGCCAGCTCGGCGCCTTGAACTTGGCACCTCGTGACGCTGAGCAATACGCAGGATCAAAGTCCGGGTAGCCGATCAGACTGCTGGTGTCGCATGGCCTTGCTTGCGTGGGCTTGAAATCCGCGCCGAAGATCGGAAGCGATCCCAGTGGCGTGTTTGGATTGGCCAGATTCGACCCAGCCGTGACGTTGGAATTGACAGTATCCCAATTGTAACGGAACCCGCCTTGCACACCAAGGGTATCGGTTAGCTCGTACTCGGCGTTAGCATAGATAGCTTTCGACCGGATTTCCTTGGTTTCGAAATTGTTCACGCTGACGACGTAATTGGCAAGGCCCGGGAAGACATCGCCCAAGGTGATTGACGAACCTGGTGCGACCGGGAAACCGGCGAAACCAGCAAAAATGCCTTGGAGAACGTTGGCGTTGATACCAGTCGTCCGGCGCAGGAAAGAGTAATAGCCGCCAACGCTTGCCTTCAGGCCGATGTCAGAATTCTCGTACCGCAAGGTAAGGTCGTCAGTCCACTGTGAAGCTTTGTCTTGCCTTTGCACGTCCGTGGTAACGACGCTTATCCCCGGAGGAACTTCGTGCGTATGCGTATCATCGTTCCGGTAACCGAAAACGTTCCGCAAGGACAGGTTGTCAGACACTTCCAACTCGGTCCGGTTCTGAATGCCGTACAGGCTGGCCTTACCGAAAAGATCCGGCTGCCTCCCCGTGACATTCGGGCCAAGATGGATCGTGTTATAGGTGCCGAGTTTCGCCCCCAGAGCGGGCAAGGACATGCCCGACAGGCTCGGTGCGAACTTCACGGGGACAGCCACATACGGGGCTTCATCGCGATTGTAATAGTCCACGATCAGGTCATTCTTGAGTGGCCCAGTGTCAATCGACATCGTGCCACGCAGAGAATAGTGATTTTCGTCCTGGTAGCTTGACGGGAAGCCTGGCGCTGCATCCAGGTTCTTCACGTATCCGTCACGCTTGACGTAGTTTCCGGCAAAGCGGAACCCGATCACGTCATTGACCGGAATGTTGACCATTCCTTCGAATTCTCGGCGATTGAAGTTGCCGTAGCCTGCCTTCAGTGAGGCTTCGAATTCGCTGGTGGGCCGCTTGGTGCGAACCGAGATGGTGCCGCCGGTCGTATTCGTGCCGAACTGGGTCCCCTGAGGACCCTTGAGAATTTCCACCGTCGAAACGTCGTAGAATGAGTACATCATCCCGACTGTCGAGATCAGCGGAACGTCGTTGAAATAGAGCGCCACACCGCCATCGATGCCAAGTTCGGTCGAAGTGCCGCGAATGGCAAACACCGGAACACCGCCTGTTGCGTTGTTCGAAATGGTCAGGCCTGGCGTGACTGTCTGCAAGTCCGCCGCGGACAGGATAACCTTACTTTGCAGCTCGTCTGACGTAAATGCGGAGATGGTGATTGGCAGCGACTGCGCCGACTCCCCGACCTTGCGAGCGGTAACCACGATCTCGCCCAAGGTCGTATCAGAGGCCTGCGGATCGGCGGATGTGTTCACTTCTTCGTTGGCAAAAGCAGGCTCTGCAACAAGCGCCATCGAAATGGCCCCCAATGAGACTGCAAGCATTCGATCAAACTTGACGCGCATGGATCCCTCCCTCGAATCTTCTGTTCCCGTCTGGTAGCCAGCAGGAGTTGCCAATCCTTCTATTGAGAAGCAGGGCAACATACGACACTCTTCGGGAGGGTGTGGGTCACCAATCAGAAATGAAATAAGGCCAAACCCTGGCCCTCAGAGGGTCAAGCATCAGACCAGTGCTGCTTCAAAAGTGTGCAGCCAAATGGGGGCTATTTTGCGTGTTGCAACCAAGCCCTGCAAGCCTGTGCAAAGGCCATCAACTGCACGCTGCACAGGGTTGTCAGAATTATAAAAAGAGACGTTTGCCAGTGGCACATCTTTGCCACTGGCAATAGAGATGATTGTGCAGTTAGCTTGATGCGCTTTCCATGCAATTGGCAACTGGGCTTGTCGTACTCTGCACAAGATGCACAGCAATTTCTTCGTGCAAAGCAATTGCGTATTCGTCCTTGTGCTCCAACAGTATCTGCGTGGGCGCAGCAATACCGATCGAGAGCCGCTCGTCACTGTTCTCCAGCGTTGGGAGACGCATCGCAATGACACCGGCTCCAACCGTCACGGTGTCATGCTGGAAAGCATAGCCATTCGTGCGAACGGCGTTTATCCGCTCATGCAAGACAGGGACCGGAACCTTGACATCAACCTCCTGCGGTTCAGCGTTGTACCGCAGGCCGATCCGGGTAATCTCGCTATCGGGCAGATCGGATATGAGCGTGAGGCCCGTTGCCGAACAGGCCAGTGGACGCCTTGACCCCTTAACCACATAGATCCGCATCGGGTTGGTTGCCTGAACGACATGGATATACTGCGACCAGATATGATTGCGGATCGCCAGAACGACGGCCTGACCCGTTCGAACATTCAGGCGATGCATCAGGCGAATGAGCGGACCATCGCTGAGCAATGGAGCGTTGACCCAATTGCCCAGCAAGGCGACGCGTGTCGTCGGCGCAAACGCCCGGGTAGGAGCGTTGTATGAAAGATAGCCCATTACCACGAGGCTACGCAGCAGTACCGAGGTGCTCGATTGCGGCAATCCCAGCAACTCGGACACTTCGGATACGAGGGCTTCACGCTTGAGTACATCAAACAGCTCGAGAATCCGAAGCACCCGACCAGCGGATTTCACGATCTGGTCCGTGTCATCCTGTTCGTGGCCTGCGACCCATCGCTCTCCGAGCGCCTGACCCAATCTTGCGAGTTCCATGCGTACTCTCCCAGTGATTTTGAAGCACCCTAACAGGTGTTCGGTTACTGGGCAACTGCCATGCAAAGCGGGCACGTCGCAGCACGATCTCTAGTGCTCGCGCATAGCTTTTTTCACGTTTATTTACAGATGGATAGTTCCACACCTTCGGGTGGTGCGAGAGGTAAATGCGATCTACGCATCACGGCGAATGTCAAAGGCCGTGCAGTTGCTCCCGGGCGAAAGCTGCGGCCAACCTAAACGAATCAATAGACCGGGAATGAAGGGGCAAGAGTGATTGGAAAGCATGGATCAAACCACCTAACCGTTCGGCTTTCACGACATTTCCGGCACGTGCGAGCGCTTGCGCATAGGCCTCACCTTCATCGCGCAGCGGATCGTGTTCTGCAGTCAGCAGCAGTGTCGGCGGCATCCCACTCAGATCGGTGCTTCTCAACGGGCTCAAAGACGGAAGATTCCGATCCGCGTTGCCAGCGTATTGATCCCAACACCACATCATGAACGCACGGGTCAGCAACTTGCCATCGGCATTTTCGAGATATGATGGCCTCTCGAAATCATGATCGCAGACAGGGTAGACAAGGATTTGGCATTTCAACTTCGGTGCGCCGCTGTTACGCAGTTTGAGAGCAACGGCCGTAGCCAGATTGGCCCCCGCACTATCACCCGCAACCCCGATGCGCTGCCCGTCAAATCCCAGCGTTTCGGCTTGCGATGAGGCCCATTCAGTGACCGCAAGGCAATCGCTCAACGGTGCCGGATACGGATGTTCAGGCGCGAGCCGGTAATCAACCGACACCACGGCGCATTCGGATTCATGCGCCAGAAAGTGCGATCTGAACTCGTCCCCGTCGAGCGATCCCCGCACCCATCCGCCACCATGGAAGCTGATCAGTACGGGATGGGGGCCTGTGGTGGACGGCCGGTATATCCTGACCGGAATGGCATGGCCCTCCGGGCTCGAAACTGCTCTGACTTCAACTGAGACCGCATGGCACAGCGGCGGTATCTTCACCGGAGTTGCCCGCATGGCCCCAGCCAGCTCGATGGGCGGCTTGGTGAAATCTGGCTGTGGCAAGGCGTTGACCACATCAAGGATCGCCTGAAACTCCGGGTCCATGCTCATGCCTTCAGCTTACGTCCTGCCATTGGGGCGCGAATGCGAGCTTTATGCTTCCGGCATGGCCGCACCAACAGCGGCCACTTGCCGACGGACCCATTCCTCCTTCGGAGCAAACGTCGGATCTGCCATCACCATGTCCCTGGTCCTGGCGACGATGACGTCTTCGGGCTCGTCAAGATCAAGCGGCTCGGCGCAGGGCTGGGCAATGTACCACGGCGATCCCGCATAAAGTTCAAGACGATTGCCCTCAGGGTCGAAGCAATAAATGCTCCATGCATTGCCGTGGTTCATCGTACGATCGACCCGAACGCCTTCTGCCTTGATGATCTCATTGAAAGTCTTGAGATCACCAAGCGATTCAAGCCGGAATGAAAGTTGATTGATCAGACCTTCGCCCATGGCGTCGCTCCGCCCCTCCACCAGCACGACCTGATGATGTTCGGTGGGGCTGCGGCTGAGGAACACGATCTTTCCGCCGCGATCGGTCTGGCCAGCATCCGTCACAACGAGACCCAAGACCCTCTGGTAGAACGCGGCCATGGCGTCGAGGTCCCGAACGTAGAGGCCGACGTGTTTGAACTGTGCGTTTGGCGGTGCGAGGGTCATATTGCCTTCTTCTGCTGTCGTCTTGCGGATTGAAGTGGGGCACTCACGATGCCCGGATCAGACCACCATCGACGTACATGGTCTGGGCCGTTATCAAATCGGCATCCGAGCTGGCGAGGAACGAGAGCATTCCAGCCATATCCTCGGGCGTTGGCGGCCGCGGAATCGCCTGCCGTTCTGCAAGCACCCCGTAGAGTTGCTCGGACGTCTGCCCGCGAAAGTTCGGTGCCCGCGCCAGTGTCCCCTCTGTGCGGGTGAAGCCGGGACCGATTGCATTGACGGTTATGCCATCGGCTCCAAGTTCACTTGCCAGCGCGCGGGTAAAACCGATCACGCCGCCTTTGCTCGCAATGTAGTGCGTGAGACCCGGTGCAACCTGTCCGAAGCTGTTGGACGCCATGTTGATTACCCGGCCCCACTTGCGCTCGCGCATGCCTGGAACAAAGACCTTGCTCACCAGGAAAACGGAATCGAGATTGACTGCGTGCATCCGTCGCCAACCGGCCAGGTCAAGATCCTCAAACCGGCAGCTAGGGAATATCCCGGCATTGTTGACGAGGATGTCGCACCGACCGAAAGCGCGCAGAACGTCATCCCCCAGCCTGCTGACATCTTCTGGGCTGCTGACATCGCATTGAAAGGCAACTGCGTGGCCGCCCACGGCCTTGATCTCGTCCAACGTCTGGCTGCAGGTGTTGAGATCGACGACAGCGATCGAAGCACCCTCGCTCGCCAGTCTGACCGCAAAGGCACGACCGATCCCTGCAGCGCCGCCTGTGATGACCGCGACTTTGCCTGAGTGTCGCTTTTCCATAAGTTTTTCCTGTTCAGTAATCCAGATTAGCCCGCGAACGCTGGATACCTCAGCCGATTGCAAAGTCGGCTGCTTCCTTGGCTATGCCGTTGCGCAGCACGCCGATCCCCGAGATTTCGATCTCGACGGTATCGCCTTCCTTCATCCACAACGGCGGCTGGTGAAACGCACCGACCCCGCCGGTCGTGCCGCAAATGATCACATCACCAGGTTCGAGAGTGATGAATGAGGAACAGTAGGCGATCAGCGCCGGCACATCGAAGATCAGATCATCCAGTGTTGCGGTTTGCACTTCCTGACCATTCAAACGGGTCTTGAGCGATAAGGCACCGACGTTGGGAATTTCATCTGTCGTGACCATCCACGGTCCGAATGCACCGGTCCGCGGAAAATTCTTGCCCGGCGAAAACTGCTGCGAATGGCGCTGCCAATCGCGCACGCTGCCATCGTTATAGCAGGAATAGCCGGCGACGTAATCCAGAGCGTTTTCGACAGGGACATAGCGTCCGCGCTTGCCAATGATGACGGCAAGCTCGCCTTCATAATCGAATTGATCCGACACTTTGGGGCAAAGCATGTCCTGATTGGCGCCGACCTGGCTATCGGCGAACCGCAAGAAAATCATAGGCTTGGTCGGGACTTCCCTTCCCGTCTCCTTGACGTGGCTGGCAAAGTTGACACCAACGCAGAAGATCTTGTCCGGTTTGGGAACAACCGGCAGAAGACTGGCCTCGACAAAGTTAGTGGCGGGCGGATTGCCCAGGCACGAGCGGGCATATGCAAGCCCATCCTTGTCAGCCAGAAGATCGCGCAGCGAGGAGTAGCGGCTGCCGAGATCGATGATCCCTTCAGGCGCATCGATGGTACCGGTCACAATGCCAACGCTCTCGCGACCATCCTTGCCGATGTAGCTGGTCAATTTCATATCTCAGGCCTTCATGTTGAAATCGAAATCAGTTTAGTGGACTCACGCGCCACCAAGGATCGTGACGACTGTCGCAGCTTCCTCGTATCCAAGGAACCCGCCGCCATTCTCAGCTGCAGCAAAACGGGCGTTTGCCACCTGCCGCTGCCCTGCCTCGCCGCGCAACTGAGTGACCAGTTCGTGCAATTGGATGATACCGGTCGCTCCGACCGGGTGACCTTTGGACAAAAGACCTCCGGATGGATTGACTGCAACACGCCCGTTGATGCGCGTCTCGCCTGCCTCGGTAAAGGGTCCGCCTTCTCCACGCGGGCAAAGACCGAGGTTTTCGATCTGCAGGATTTCTGCAAAGGCGGTGGCATCATGCACCTCTGCCACTCGGATGACCTCGGGGCCGACTCCCGCCATCTCGTAGGCTTTCACCGCGGCCCGTCGTCCGATGTGGTTGTCGAGGTCATCTGGTTGACGGTCACTGGCCGACACCAGCGCGCAAGCCGCCACTGGCACGGCACGTGCCTTATTGAAGCGCTTGAGCGCACTACCCGTGCACAAGATCATGGCAGCGGCCCCATCGCTGATCGGGGCACACATGGAGCGGGTAAAAGGCCACGACACTGGCTTGTCGGCCAGAACTGCATCCACGCTCATGTCGAAGCGATACTGCGCATCGGGGTTCATGGTCGAGTTGTAGTGATTTTTGGCCGCAACAGCGGCAATCTGACGCTGCGTCGTGCCAAAGCGAGCCATGTGATACCGCGCGAACGCAGCATAAATATCCATGAAAACGCTGCGTTCGGCTGCCGGCTCCACGCCTTCCGGGATCGGCATTCCTTCGGCAAGCGACAACAGCTGTGCGATCTGGCTATCGAATTCCAGAACATCAGTACTGCCGCGAAACGCCGCGAACATGCCGTTGCGGTTTTCAGGGAAGAACATTTTCTCGCAGCCAATGGCCAGCGCCACTTCCCCGGCTCCGGCCTTGAGGAAATTGACGGCGTTGAAGAAGCCGGTACTGCCGCTCGCGCAAGCATTTTCGACGTTGGTAATCGGAATCCCGACGACACCGCTTTTGCGCAGCGCCACTTCGCCGCGTATGCCGTTCTGGCCTTCCAGCAGCGCTTGCCGCGTGTTCCCGAACCACGCCGCTTCGATCAGCGAAGGATCGGCCAGGCCGCTGTCATCAAGTGCCTTGCTCAGCGCAGCCGCCGTCATGTCACGGACGGACATATCCGGAAACTTGCCCAGCGAGGTCATCCCCGATCCGACTATGAAGATATCCTCGGCCGTTGACATGCGGGCTCCCTGGCAATCTGATTAACTATGACAACAATCGAGTGGTCGGCGTACGTGCCCAAGAGCGTCGACGGTTCCTGCGGTCCAGACAAAACCTACACAGGGCTCACCTCCGTTGTCATCCCTACCCCTCGACAATCAGCACTGTGATAGCGGCATGCCGAACTGGTTAAAGCTCAACACAAGGCCGGCTTCCGGCGCGCGTCAGGCCCGATCTCGCAGTTCCGTTTTCTGCACCTTGCCTGTCGCATTAAGCGGCAGGGAATCGAGAAAGCGGACAGAGCGCGGCACCTTGTAATTTGCCATTTCTTCGCGACACCATGCTATCACTTCTTCTTCGGTGAGATTAGATCCCTCTTGTCGGACCACGAATGCCCTCCCGACCTGACCGAGCCGCTCATCATCGGTGCCGATGACCGCAACGGCCGCTATGCCGGGCATGGTCCGCATGACATGTTCGATTTCTGCCGGATAACAATTGAACCCGCCCACAAGGTACATGTCCTTGATGCGATCGGTCAGATGGAGGTTCCCTGCCTCATCGAGCCAGCCGGCATCGCCAGTTAGCAGAAATCCATCAGCCGTGAACGCAGCGGCAGATGCCTCCGGATCGTCAAGGTAGCCGGGAGTTATCTGAGGGCCCTTGGCCGCAACCTCGCCCACTTGGCCGCGCGGCATTTCCTTGTGATCGGGTCCCAGAATTTTGAGATCGATGTTGCCAAGCGGCCGACCAACCGTGCGAGCGATCACCTCTGGTGGATCGTCATCGCGGGTCGCAGTCAGTGAACCGGCAGCCTCGGTCAAACCATAACCCGTCCTCACGATGGTATTCGCACCCAAGTAAGCGCGCATATCCTCCACCAGTTTGACAGGGATGACGGTGCCGCCAGTCGAAATGATCCGCAAACTGGAAAGATCGGTTCTGGGCCGGTCAGGATGATCCAGGAGACCTTGCCCAACCGGCGGTGCCACAGGAAGTACGGTCACGCCTTCCTCTTCCACAAGAGCCAGAAGCTTGGCCGCCTCGAAAGTGCTGACCGGAACTATCCGGACCCCGTAGAGGACAGACACCTGCCACCCTGCGCGATAGCCAGCGTTGTGCGCGAAGGGGAACGTGACTGCGAAAACATCGTCCGGCGTAAACTGGTCGACGTCCTGCGCCTGCACATCACAGGCGGCAAGGCTTTTGCGATGGGTCATCAGGACGCCTTTGGGCCGCCCTGTCGTTCCCGAGGTGAAGATGATATCTGAAAGATCGTCACCCGATCCTTCGGAAATCCGCACGTCGAGCATCTGATCTGTCGAGCGCGGTGCGCCCGAAACCAAGTGGTCAAACGTCATCGCATTTTCGCCGATCACTTGATCGGAGGCCCCGAAGACAACGATTTTCTCCAGGGTTTCAAGCTCTTGCTCCTGCAAGGCCCCAAGATAGTTGTATTCACCGAAGCCGGGATCGCAGAAGATCAAACGTGCTTTTGCGTCGTTGAGAATTCCGGCAACCTCCCTGCCTTTCAGCCTGGTGCCAACCGGGATCAGTACGCCTCCCGCAGCCTGGATACCAAGCGCAGCAATCACCCAGTTTGCACTGTTTACCGCCCAGATTGCGATGCGATCTCCGCGCTCTATTCCCAAGGCAATCAAAGCGCCCGCTACATCGCGGCTCGCCTGTTCAAGTTCGGCGTAGGTCAGCGTCCTACCTTGTTCTGTGATTGCGCCACGGGTGGCATGGCGCTCCACAGACTGCTGAAAACGTTGGTAAAGCGAGGGGTTGTTCATGAGCGGACCGAGGTTAGGAGTGGTCGATGAGCCGCGTGCAATACTACGGCGAGGTGTATTTGACCCCATCGGTGCGCGGGAAATCCCCCATCTGATTTCGACAGGGCCCTTAGTCAGACGGACGTGGTCGATCAGTTGGGGATAGTGCACGTTGATGACGAGCTAATGGAAGGAAAAGAGGATGTCCGAGGCTGACAGCAAGACGGCGCTACGCGCGCTGATGGAGCGATATTTCGAACTCTTCAACGCCAGCGACTTCGGAACCGCCTTAAGCGAATGCTACAATCTGCCGTTTTCCTGGCTTGTTGGCCCAGCGGCCGACACGGTCCTCACGCCTGAAGCTTTCGTTGCACGCATGAGCGCCATGCGCTCAAGCCTCGCCGACGCCGGTCTCACCTACAGCGAACTCTTGGACACCAAAGTTCGCATGATGGGGCCAAACGCCGCCTTGATCGGCGTTGTCACCGCCCGGCACTACGGAAATGGGAAGGCCAGCGAGGTATCAGGTGCCACCTATGTCGCGCATTTGGGTGACAAGGGCTGGCGGCTTGCGCTGCTGATCGCGCACCCCGTGCAGGATATCGTGGACTGAAACGAAAACGCGAAAGCGTCGTGCTGCATACGCCAGATCAGCACGACGCCCGAAAACCGCTTCGCGTCAAACCTCCCACTTCAGCGGGAGTGAAAGAACCCCGGTGACATTGCCGGAAGCTGCAACCATGGGCTTTTCCGGATCAAGCGAATAATCTGGAATGCGCTTCAGCCATTCCTCCATGAAAAGAATGATCTCGCTGCGCGCCAATGCTGCACCGGGGCAGCGATGGGGGCCGCTGCCGAAGGTCTGGAAATCCGTTCCCTTGGACGAGCGGTCGAGGTCAATCTCGAGCGAGTTGTTCCAGCGGCTTTCGTCAAGTCCGTGCAGAGCGGTCGCGAGGAAGAGCGTGTCTCCCGCTTTCACCGTGATCCCATCGATCTCGATGTCAGCCACCGCCTGCCGCGAAGGCCCTGCGACACCGAACCGACGGATGATTTCATCGACGCGGCGCTCGATCAGCCGGGGTTCGGCTACCAATCGGCGGCGCAGCGGAACATTGACCGCCAGATGCGCTGCGATGAATCCCATCATCGACGCGACCGTGTCCAAACCGCCGATCAGAACCTGAGTGCATTCACCGACAATTTCTTCACGTGTCATTGGCCGACCGAGCACCGAGCCATTGGCAATGGTGCTGATGAGATCGTTTCCAGGATTCTTCGTCCGCTTGTCGACATAGCCTGCAACGTACTCGTACATCTTCTGAAATGCGACCATGCGTTCAGCTTCATCTGGCATGCGCACCACCTCGGCGAGACTGGCCAAATAGGGGCGATCCTCGCTCGGAAGGTCCACGAGACTGAGAAATACTTCAATCGGCAAATGTTGCGCAAAATCGACAGCGAAATCGCAGGCACCGTCAGCCCGGAAACCTTCAATCAGATCGATGGCAAGCCCCCGAGCCCGTTCGATGGCAGCCAGCAGCGGCTTGCCCACCACATAGGGCATGAGGAATGAGCGATACGCGCGATGCAGCGCGCCGTCCGACATGATCGGGATCAGCGGCAACATATCCTTGGGGTTGGGCGGAACCCATTCGCCACCGTTGATGAAAACATCAGCGTCCTGAAAGACACGCTCAATCACGTGGGCGCGCATCGGGATCCAGTGCCCACCATTGCGTGGTGTATAGATGAGCGACGGACTTGCATCCTGCAGTTTCTTCCAGCCGATGTGAATGTCTGGATCGATTGCATTTACGTTGAAGATATCGACGTCACGCACAAGTTCACTTGGAACATGGTCCGGGATGTCGGCTAAAGCTGTTGCCATCCTGTTTCTCCGAAGATTTGCAACGCACGAATGGCGTCGATAATGCGCATTGGTGCGGCCCCACGCGAGGCAGCACTCGGTCGATCAGACCTCACGACCATCGAAGGCGAAAATCTCGTTCCGCGAGTGCTTGTTGCGAAGCTCGAGGTAGGGCTTGTATTCTTCTGCATCGAGGAACTGCTGCGCTGCCTCGACCGATGGAAAATCGAAAATGCCTATTCCGGTCGGCGCGGGGAACGTGCCTTCCAGAACTTTGACTTCGCCGGTTGATATGAAGTTGTACGACCCACCATACTTTGCAACCATTTGCGGAACATTGGCCGAATACTCAGGAATCCAGTCCATGTTTTCAGCGTAGAGCAAAGCGATCATACGGGTGGCCATATTAAAATTCCTCTCTATTTGCGTTCTGAAACTTCTAAAGTCCCGCTGCACAGATGCTGAGCGCGAAGGAGCGCACGTCATCCGCGAAGAGCGCGGGCTGCTCCATGGCCGCGAAATGGCCACCGCGCGGCATGTCGGTCCAGCGCACAATGTTGTAGCTTTTCTGGGCAAGACTGCGCGGCGGAGGCGCAAAGACCGGATCGGGGAATGCTGCAATCGCCGTCGGCACTGCAACCGGATGATCGAGCGGGAAGGAGCCACCCAAAGTGTTGCCGAGATAAAGCCAGGTCGATGTGGTGATGGCCCCAGTCGCAACGTAGAGCATGATATTGGTCAGCAGATGGTCGATGGAATAGGCTTCACCAAGCTGTGGTTGGCCATCCGGACGAGGTAAGTCGGACCATGCAGCAAACTTTTCGAGGATCCACGCGGCAGCACCGACCGGACTGTCCTGCAGGGCAAACCCCAACGTCTGCGGCTTTGTGCGTTGCTGGTGGGCATAACCACCATCGAACTCGCGATATTGCGCCTGAAGGTTGCGATAGGCGCGTTCCTCATCAGTCTCGTACTTCAGACCGGCGTGGCCCATGATCACCATGTTGAGATGCAGACCAATACAGGCTGCGGGATAGTCATGCGCCATCCAAGCCGACACCGTACTGCCCCAATCGCCGCCCTGTGCAAGGTAGCGATCGTATTCCAGGATTTCTGTCACGAGCTTGTGCATGATCCGCGCGACATCACGCGTCCCGATGGGTTTCGCCGGAGGGCCGGAAAAACCATAGCCCGGCAACGACGGAATGATCAGGTCAAAGCCATCTCCTGCGTGACCACCGAACAATTCGGGACTGGCCAATCGAGGTGCTGCCTCGATAAACTCCAAGAACGAACCCGGCCAACCGTGGAGAAGAACGATAGGTGGACGACCAGCAGGCGCACCGCTGCGAAAATGCAGAAAATGGATCTGGATGCCATCAATTTCCGCAATGAAATGCGGCAACACGTTGAGCTTTCGCTCTTCTGCCCTCCAATCGTAACCGCCGGTCCAACGCTCCATGATCTGACGCAGCGCGTCCACGCCCATGCCAGCAGACCAGCCGCCGGCATCTGGAAACTGCGCCCAGTCATACGAACTGACACGGTCTCTGATCCAGCCAAGCCGCTCTTCAGATATGGAAATTGAATAAGGTTCCACGAAGGCACTCGCATGATTCAATGGTCAAGGCTGCACGACGCAACGCCTTTCCATATCATAACGAACTGAACTGGCGCCCCCACGATGCCGGTCATTACATGGCTGATATGAATTCTGGCCGGTCCCGCTCACAACACTTTTCACAAACCAACAGTTTGCCATTGCGGTAGTGCTCGCCAACAGTTGGCAGCAGGCCACAAATGGGAGACGCGCGATGCTCGATGAAAAGGCAAACCTCAAAGGCAAGGTTGCCGCTTTGCTTGGCGGTGGCGGAGGAATTGGCGGCGCCGCGACGCTCGGGCTCGCAGCCATGGGCGTGGATGTGGCGGTGCTCGACAAGGACGCCGAAGCAATGGCCGAAACGAAGCGACAGGTCGAAGCCATGGGCCGCAGGTTCCTGTCGTTCCACGGCGATGTGCTGTCGAGCGACAATGTTCGCGATTTCTATGCGCAGGTCGGTGAACAGTTTGACCGGCTCGATGTTGTCGTCAACGTGGCCGGTGGGGTCAAGCAACGGGACTTCCTGACCGCTACAGACGAACAGGATGCCGAGGATATCCGCCGCAATTTCGGATACGTCATCCAGTCGATCCGCTTGGCCGTGCCGCTCATCGAACGGGCCGACCGGGGCGGAAGCATCATCAACTTCACCACGATCGAAGCCTATCGCGGGGCGGCAAGCTTCTCGGTCTATGCCGGCGCCAAGGCGGCCAATGCAAACCTGCGCAAAGCACTCGCAGTAGAACTCGGGCGTCGGCGCATCCGCATCAACGAGGTGACGCCGGATACCACGCCTAGCAATGGGAACAACACCGCGCTGCTTCCTGAGCTGGCCGCCACGTTCGCCGAAACCCCGATGAGCGCAGTCGAAAAGGCTTTTGCGATGTACATTCCCATGGGCACGCCGGCTTCGCAGGAAGATCTTGCCGACACGGTGGTGTTCCTAGCATCGGACCTGTCGCGCTCGATTACAGGGGTAAACATCCATGTCGATGGCGGCACTTCGGCGGCAGGCGGTTTCATCAATTGGCCCGGCGGTGGATACTGCCCTGCTCCATTGGGAGATTCGCTCAAGCTTCTATTCCCCAACGGCTGACAAGCGTCCGATCATCCAACCGGGTTGCGCAGTATCGCGCCACCCGGTTGCTGTCTGTTCAGCCAGGCATGATCTACCGGTCTGTTCTCAGCTTGATCACGCTATCGCCAAAGGGGCCGTCGCGGCCGTTCAAAGCCTGCTTCAAGCCACCTTCACCCATGTCCTTCTTGAATCGCATGCGCGCTGGACCTGTCCCGAGGTGAGCACGTGCATCCATCTCACGTGCGAAGCGTTGGGTCGTGAGCATGCCCATCTGCTCCATCGCCATGTTGACGATCCGCTTCTGGGCGGCTGAAAGCTCTGTATCGACAAGGGCTACTCGCTGAGCAAGATCCATTGCGAAATCGTCGATCTCGTCGGCAGGTACCGCATCGAGGACAAGGCCGATCTTGGCCGCATCGCGCCCAAGAATGACATCGCCGGTCAGCAGCAGACGTTTCGCCCATTGCGGCCCCACGTGATAGGTCCACATGTGCGAAGGGGGTGAACCATTGGCCCGGATTGCCGGAAAGCCGATTTTGGCATCGTCTGCCGCCACGATCATGTCGCAACGCAGAGCAAGATCGGTGCCGCCCGCCAGGCAATTGCCATGGATCTTTGCGATAACCGGCTTGTGCATCGAAAAGATCAGATCCGGAATCGCCTGAAACCGTTCCATGCCCCAGCAGTCATTGTCAAAGCTGCCATATGCGGGACGGTAGCTGTGCTGCTCGGCCGCATCGTTTTCCGGTTCCCAATCGCCATAGGAAGATGTGAGATCGTATCCGGCGCAGAAATCCTTGCCCTCGCCCTGTAGCAGCACCGCGTTAATGTCTTGTCGGTCGTCCGCCTCCAGCAAAGCGTCGCGCAGTTCATAGATGAGTTGATGCGAGATCGCGTTGCGTTTCTCGGGCCGGTTCAGCGTGATGCAGGCCACTGCGCCGAAAACCTCGAACCGCACGCACTGCGGCTTGCGCAGCCATTTCCCTGAATAGTCCTGCATCTCCACTCTCCTCGCAATTCACCAGCCCATACGAGCATGAACGCGGACAGATGCACCGAACGTCACCGGCTTGCATTCAGAATGGCATTTCGGTTGCGCGAAATTACATGCTTGGTTTTGTAGCTTGATCGCGTCCGTCGTCGATGCGCGCCGCCCTGAGCGCCCCACGACGAACCTTGCCAGCATCGTCGCGCAAGCGTTCTTGAGTGAACTCGAACGAACGCGGTCGCTTGAATGGGGCCAATTGCAAAAGTTGGACGGCCAGAAACTCACCAGCATCCTGTGGTGCCGCTGTGCCTTCAGCAAGCTCGACGATCGCATGGAGAATGTTGCCCAGATCATCATCAGGAAGACCGATGACCGCGCAGCAAAGAATGTCGGGGTGCCTTTCCAGAGCGGCCTCGATTTCAGCGGGAAATATGTTTACTCCCGCCACCACAACCATGTCTGTGCGTCTGTCGGCGATGTAAAGGTATCCGTCGTCGTCGAGCCAGCCCATATCCCCGAAGCTGTCCAACTCGCCGCGGATGCGGGTCTCCGAACCGATGTATCGATACTTCGTGCCCGGACCAACGCCACGTCGGCGAAAACTGATTTCGCCGATCTTGCCCGGCGGCAGTTCGCGTCCATCCTCCCCGATAATGACGATTTCATCGCTAGGAGGCGGTCTGCCAACCGAACCAGGATGGGCCAGCCATTCGTCGCCCCTGATCATCGTGGACCCGATCCGCTCGGTTCCACCATAAACCTCAAGCACCTTTTCGGGCCCGATACGATCAAGCCACCACCGCTTGACATCAGCCGGGCATACTGCAGCCGCGTGAAACAGTACTTCGATTGATGACAAATCCGCATTGCGTGTCACCGTTTCTGGCAGCTTTGCGATGCGGCTCATCATGGTAGGCACCAGATTGACCGAATGAGGACGATGCTTTTCGACCAGTCGCAACCATTCGACCGGCTCGAAACGCTCCATGCTGACTACCGTGCTGCCTTCCGCCAGTGGCAGAATACAGTAGTTGTAGGGCATCGTATGATACAGCGGTCCGGCATTCACAGTGGTGATCATGGCAGGACGAAAGGTTGAAGCCTTGTCCGGCCCCCAGATCGAGGGCACTGGGTCTATCGTCAGCTTCGGCCTTCCGGTGCTGCCGCCGCTGGCAATGATCTTGCCTGGCTCGGCGACGGCAGGAGGCAATGGTTCATCGGAGAATTCATGAAGGCCAAGCGCATCTGCCTCTAAAACCGGCGAAACCGAAAAGGCCGTCGCGATATCGGCTACCACAACGCGAGGCTGTACCAGCCGCTCCAACTCAGCCAGCTCACTTGCAACCAGACGGAACGAGATCGGACACGGCATGGCCCCCAGTTTCCACGCCGCATAGAAGGTCTGCACGAACTCCACACGATTGCGCATGCAGATCATGACGGTATCGCCGTTCTGCACCCCTATACTGGCCAGACGACGCGCCAACCTGTTTGTGGCTGAATCAAGCTCGGCGAAAGTGAGGTCCCGATCAGCGATCGAAAGAGCCGTGACCGAGCCACGCATGGCTGCATGGGCTGACAACAGCATTCCCATGGGCGCTCCAACTCGAGGCGTGCCGTCGTCATGCAGATAATCAGAGGCTGCGAATGAAGCTGCGGTCATGGATCAGAAGGTCGCGGCCATGCACGGAAAATTCGCTGACATAACTTTATGATCTCCGAAGAAATAGCCAAGTCTGACAAGCTCTTCTGCGCAGCGATTGGTCGGTTCGGGAAGCCACGTCGTTACAAGCATTACATTGCTGATATCGGCAGCGGCGTCCTAACCAGAAGGGTTGAGTGCCATCCATTCTGATCAATCTTATATATCTGTTTTTGTTTCTTTTTAACTGCAACCTTCGCTTGCCACCCTGCGCGTGGCCTAGCGGCAAAGCCTTCATAGCCTCTCCGCCAGGAGCCCTGAGCCGGGTAGGCAGATTGACACTGCAAGGCGCCCCTACCTATCTCCGTCACAGCAGACGGGCCCCCCCTTCGGCACTTCCCTGAAGATATGAAAGCGCATCGCGATGAAAGTCCTGATTGTATCCGCTCATCCTGGCCCAACATCCCTGACAAATTCACTCCGGGATGTGGCTGCCGAGCAACTGCGCGCTGACGGGCATGAGGTGCAGATCTCGGACCTATATGCGATGAAGTTCAAAGCCTGCCACGATGCTGACGACTTCACCGCGCACGATCCTGCCGAACCCGTGCGTTACCCCTTTGCCTCGATGGCTGCAGCCGCTGATCGCGCTTTCGCAGCTGACATTATTGCCGAACAGGACAAGGTCCTTTGGGCAGACGCAGTCATCTTCGCGTTCCCGCTGTGGTGGTTTGCGATGCCCGCAATCATGAAAGGCTGGATTGACCGGGTGTGGACTGCCGGGATCGGCTATCAGACGGGTGGCGACCGTTATGGCGCCGGGCGCATGGTTGGCAAGCGCGCAATGCTCATGGTGATGGTCGGAGGCGGTGAATCCTATTTCAGCGACCGCGGCGTCAATGGACCGATTGATGACCTCCTTTTCCCGCTGAATCACGGGATGCTGTGGTACCCAGGCTTCGATGTACTGCCGTCCTGCGTGCTGCATCGTACAGACCGGATGGAACAGGAGCGCTACGACAGTATCGCCGAGGAAGTACGTGAGCGTATGCGCACCTTGTTCACGATCTCGCCGATCCCTTATCGGCGGCAGGCTGAAGACTATACAGAACGCAAGTTCGAACTGAAGGAAGAGATTGCGGCGAACGCTCCACCGGGCTTTGCTGCACACATCGACGAGAGCCGCAAGTAACCGGTCCAGGTTATGCCACTGGGCAACTGTCCAGACGCACGCAAGCGCCCGCTCACCCAGCGACATGCGGGGGATTGTTCAGTGGAATTGACCTCCGTGCTCGGGAATCAATCTCGGATATGATCTCGGACTCTCTAATGGGCAGGGCGCGTTGACATCACCGCAGCGCAGACTTCTAATTCACTGCGAATATTGCCCGAACCTAGATCTGTCCGGGCCTGCGACCTCCTGATCAGGATAACAACTCCAAGATGCAATTGCTGGATGAACTGTTTGGCCTGAATGGCACCACCGCACTGGTTACGGGCGCCGGAAGCGGCCTTGGCCGGGTGATTGCGGAAGGGTATGCACAAGTGGGCGCGCGAGTGGTCTGTGCTGATTTGCTTCCCGACAGGGTGGATGAGGTCGTGACCGCCATCCGCGCCAACGGCGGACAGGCAGAAGCGTGCGTTCTCGACGTATGGGATGAGGCAGCCGTTGCGCAGCTGGCCAAAGACATGGGCGGACAACCTCTCGATGTTCTGGTGAATTTCGCAGGTGTCGCAACACCGCCGACCATGACTCACGAACTTTCGACTGCAGATTGGCAGCGTGGCGTCGGCATCAGCCTGACTGGTACCTTTTTCATGACGAGAGCGCTGCTGCCCAATTTGCGCGCCAACGGCGGTTCGATCATCAACGTCGCATCGATACTCGGCTTGGGCGGCTATTATCCTGACTTTCCTGCATCGAGCGCGGACTATGCTGCCTCGAAGGCAGGAGTGATAGGCTTTACGCGCCAGGTCGCGGTCGAATACGCCGCTGAGAAGGTCCGGGCAAACGTAATCGCCCCCGGCTGGCACGGCGGAACCCGACTTGGCGATGGCCGCCGCAAGGAGCGCACAAAGGAAGAGGAAGAGCGCTTCTACACCGAGATGAATCGCCGCATACCCATGAAACGTCGTGGTGACGCGAGTGAGATTCTCGGCCTCGCGCTTTATCTTGCCTCGCCTGCTTCTGCCTATCTGACGGGGCAGGTCATCACTCAGGACGGTGGATGGACTGCGTGCTGACCAAATCCCCACATTGCCTGCTTCGTATCCCTCCGATCCAGGATCGTTGACCATGATTCACGAAAAGATCGCAAGCATCTCTCGCGCCGACTTCCCATTGCTTGTCGAAGCCAAACGTCTTGCTCCGCAGATCGCGAGCAAGGGCGAAGAGAACGACGCCAATGGACGAGTCAGCGACCAATCAATATCGGCGCTTCACGAGGCCGGCTTCTTCAGCATGATGGTTCCCGAATCCGTGGGCGGGCTGAACGCAAATCCCGTTCAGGTACTCTCGGTTGTCGAGGAGCTTTGCAAAGCCGATATTGCGACTGGCTGGGTCGTCATGGCAGCCAACGTGGCAACGGCGGCGGCGGCTGCATTTCTTTCCGACGCAGGCTTTCAGGATATCTTCGGCAAATCTCGCCCCATCATCGCGGGCGCTGGTGCACCTACCGGCAAGGCTGAGGTCGTTGATGGCGGATACCGCCTTACCGGCCATTGGACCTACGGCAGCGGCTGCCTCCATTGCGATTATTTCCATGCGGGCGCAATCGTGACTGAAGGAGGCAAGCCGAAACTGGTGCCTGGCACCAACGCGCCTGAAGCTCGAACCTTCCTGATCCCCGCGCATGAAGTGGAAAAGAAGGGTAATTGGGATGTCCTGGGGCTGAGAGCGACCGGCAGCATAGACTATTCGGTCACCGACGTGTTCATTCCCGACGATCATACCCATCCGCCTTCCGAACTCGTCGGGAAGCGTGGGGGCGACAGTTACCGGATCGGCGTTGTCGGTTTCAGCGCCCTTGGCCACACAGGCGTGGCGCTGGGACATGGTCGACGCGTGCTGGATGAACTGGCAGCGCTCGTGAATGCGCCATCTGGTCGTCCGTCGGCACTGGCCAACCTTGGTGGTTCCGATTCTTTTAAAGAGGATTTCGCTTCAGCCGAGGCCAAGCTCCGTGCGGCTCGCGCGCTCGCATTTGATGTCTGGAACGACATTAGCGAAACTGTCAGCAGAGGCGAAGCCGTTCAGGTGAGACAGTTCACATGGGCCCGACTGGCGTTGAGCCATGCCACCACTGCCATGATGGAAAACTCCATTTTCGCGCATCGTGCTAGCGGCGGCGTCGGCCTCCGCAAGGGTACTCTTGAGCGTACCTTGCGTGACACATTCTCGGCAACCCAACACCTCGTGGTCTCAAACAACTCGTTGCGTGACGCCGGCACAGATCTGTTGGGGCTGGCTGAAGGAAAGCGTTGGACACCGCGCGGGCTTGTCGATGCCAATTGATTGCAAAGCCTGAAGCACGGCGATGGTCCCATGTGTATCCCGGTTAGGGAACAGGGCTGGAAGCTGTCGAATGGGACAGAGTTTTCGGGGTGAAGACAGATGCTGCCAGTTCAGATGATTTACCGGGGGCTGCGTCTGAACCCGGAACGAGAAGCCTTGGCCGATGGATCTGTGCGATTATCTTATCGTGAACTTGCTACTCGTGTTGATGCAATAGCCACTTATCTGCAGGAGCGGTTCCCGGAACCGCAGACCCGCATTGGCGTCTGCGGACATAACAACTGGTATCATGTGGTCATGATGCTCGGCATCTTTGCATCTGGTCATGTGTGGGTTCCACTGAACCCACGCAATTCGCGAGCCGAACTCACAGGGATTGCCACAGCCGCAGACCTTTCATTGATAGCTGCGGACGATGATTTCATCCCGCTCTTTGCCGATTCCAATTGCGCCATGATCCTGATGGCAGGGCAGGCGCGAACGGGAATCGAGAGCCTGACAGAGATTTGCGAAACCCATCGTGGTCGTCGGCCTGCGGATATCGCGCATCTCGTCGACGAGATTGCGGCGATCAAGTTCACCGGTGGTACTACGGGCAATCCAAAGGGTGTGCTCCAGCCCTACCGCGCCTTCATGAGTTGCATCGCCAGCATGTTGACCACGTTCGGGTTCAATGAGCATGATCGCATGCTGGTAGTTGCTCCTTTGACACACGGGGCAGGCACTTTCCTGATGCCGATTCTCGCATCAGGCGGATCAATTGTGCTCGTCGATGGCGCGAAAGCACCGGCCATCTCTGAAGTGATTATCCGTGAAGGCATCACCGCAAGCTTCATGCCGCCTACTCTCATTTACTCGCTGGTCGACCACGCAATCGCGACAGGTTTACGCTATACTCAGTTCAAGCACCTCATCTATGGGGCCGCTCCGATGCCGGCAGCCAGAATCCGTCAGGCGCAAGAAGTCTTCGGACCAACCGTTGCGGCGATTTACGGTCAGACCGAAGCTCCCACGATGATCACTGCCATAACGGCCAGTGAATTAGCGGATAGTGCAAACATCGAATCCGTCGGAAGGCCATGCCCCTACAACGACGTGCAGGTCATGGGACCGGACGGCACGCTACTTCCCGCCGGGCAACTTGGTGAAGTGGTCGTGCGTGGCGATCTTGTGATGCGGGGATATTTGAATCGCCCTGACTTGACTGAGCAAACTATCGTCGACGGTTGGCTGCACACCGGGGATCTCGGACTATTCGATGAGCGCGGATATCTGTTTCTCAAGGATCGATTGCGCGACGTAATCATAACCGGTGGTTTCAATGTCTATCCTGGAGACGTTGAAGCTTGCCTGTCGACCCATCCGGATGTGCTTAACGTGGCCGTGATTGCGAGGCCCGATGATTATTGGGGCCAACGCGTGGAGGCAGCAGTTGTCCTGGCCGACGGCAGTAAGACAACTCCGGAAGAACTCGTCAGTTTTGCCAAGGAGGCACTCGGTTCGGTCCGCGCGCCCAAGGCAATTCATACCCTGCCAAGCATGCCAATCAATCCGGTCGGCAAAGTGACCCGATTGAACGTTCTGAATGCTGTAGAAGCGCTGGAGAGAGGTGAAGCAGACGCATCGTCACTCCATTGAGCTGGAAGCCGCCATTTCAAAGTCTCCCAAGTACGTCTGCGAAGGAATGACGGATGCAACTTGTGTATCTAAGGCTTGGAACCAACGATCTCGAAAAGGCGCGCGCCTTCTATGACGAGACATTCGGGATACTGGGCCTGCCGCCTTCGTCGGGACAGTTCGATCCCCCGTTTCTCATGTACAGCATTCCGGGTGGCCCCAGCTTTGCAGTAGGTGTCGCGCGCAATGGCGAGCCGGCTACCTATGCCAATGGCGGAACGATCATGTTCGCGGCCGATAGCGACGAGCAGGTCGCAGCTTGGCATGCTGCGGGCATCGCAAACGGCGGGACATGCGAAGGGAAACCCGAGCCGAAGCCGCGTGCAAACGGTGCATTCGGTGCGTACCTCAGAGATCCAGACGGCAACAAGCTATGCTGCTACCACGGTGTCAGGCTTGATTGAGATGACCCGGCACCTTGAACAATCGCGATGGATGGGTTCCACGAGTTTGATACTCAGCGAGACCGGCGATCGATAACACGGTCAATCTTGCCTCCCCCGGCCGGATCGGGACGCTGGAACTGCGTAATCGCATGTTCCAGACGGCAATGGGTTCCAACCATGCCGAGCCAGATGGTCAATGTGGCGACCGAACCCTTTCCTTCTACGAAGCCCGTGCCCGCGGCGGCGCGGCACTGGTGAATATGGGGGCAATCGGAGTTGCTTATCCGCATGGCCTGGTCATGCGCAACCAGGTTGGCATCTCGGAAGACCGTTTCATTCCGGGGCTACGACGAGTGACAAGGGCGGTGCAGTCCCATGGTGCAAAGATCGCCGCGCAACTTCAGCATGGCGGTCCGTCCTCGACCGGGGACATGATAGATGGTCGCCCGCTTTTGACCCCCTCTCCACCAACGCCGTCGTCAAGCGTTCTGTCCGGCTTGCTGTTCGATGACGAGATCGAGGAGTCCCCGTTTGGTCGGATCACCCACGCGCCCACGTTCAGGATCATGGACAAGGCTGATATCGCACTTGTCGTCAGGCAGTTTGCCGACGCGGCAAGGCGTGCAGTCGAGGCGGGATTTGACGGTATCGAACTCCATGCTGCGCACGGATTTCTGATCCGGAGCTTCCTGTCTCCAGCAACCAACAGCCGGACGGACGAGTACGGGGGGTCGGTTGAGAACCGTGCTCGCTTCCTTGTCGAAATTATCTCAGCCATACGGCAGGCGATTGGCCGAGATTTTCCACTGTGGGCCAAGTTCAACGTTGTAGAATTCAATATCGAGAACGGTTTCACTGTGGACGATGCATGTATCGTCGCACAGCTTGCACAGCGTGCCGGCGTTGACGCGATCACGGCAAGTTCCTTCAGCGGTAGCGCTCGCGGGAAGGGCCTGGTCAGTGGCTCTGCTCCAATGAACCCGGCGAACTACGCGAGCTATGCCTCCAAGGTGAGGGAAGCTGTCAGCGTTCCCGTGATCGCAGCAGGCAGGCTCGAAATAGATGTTGCCAACGATCTGCTGGCCGCAGGCAAAGCTGATTTCATCGGAATGGGGCGAAAGCTTCTGGCTGACCCCGATCTGCCGAATAAGGTCGTCGCCGGGACACCTGACGAAATCAGGCCATGCATCTACTGCTTTCTGTGTCTCTCTGAAATTGCGCTCGATCGCCATGTCCGGTGTGCTGCAAACGGCATGACCGGCCGAGAATCACTCGTTACGCATTCTCCCACCAAATCTTCCCGCAAGGTGGTCGTCGTTGGCGGCGGCCCGGGAGGGATGGAGACTGCCCGCCTGCTCGATAAGGCGGGGCATCGGGTGACCCTGCTTGAAGCGTCAGGGCAATTGGGCGGAACGGCACTGATTGCCGCCATTGCATATGAGCCGAATGGCCGCCTTGTTGCCTGGTTAAAGCGGCAGCTGTCCAAAGGCGCCGTTGACGTCCAGCTTGGCAGCAAGGCAAGCCTTGATGCGATCAAGACATTGGAACCTGATGTCGTGATCGTGGCCACGGGTGCAGCCCGCGATCGCCCCGCGATCTCCGGGGCTCACCTATCACATGTTTTCGATGGCAACGACCTGCGAGAGTTACTGTTAGGGGAGCCAGGCAATGCTGACAGCATTACCAGATTTTCTCTTGCAACGCGGGCGCTGATGGCGTCGGGCCGAAAGCTTGGCCTGATTGGTTCACCTCAGTTAATCCGGAGAGCCAGCCGCATTTGGATGCCTCTGGGTAAGCAAATCGTGATCATCGGCGGTGATCTGGTCGGATTGGAACTCGCCGAGTTTCTTGCCCACCGTGGCCGTTCTGTAACTGTCGTTGACGACACCGCAAAGTTCGGCGTCGGACTGGCGCCGTTGCGTCGAGGTGCCATTCTTGACGAACTAGAGACAATGGGTGTCGTCATGGTGCCCGGCGTGCATGCTATCACCATCCATGAGAAGGACGTACATTGCACAGACCGTGAGGGCGTCAACAGGGCCTTTGCTGCTGACAATGTCATCCTTGCCAAGGGCGCAACCGAGGATCTTTCGCTCGTCACGCAATTGCGTGCAGCCGGGTTCGAGACGCATGCAGTGGGCGATTGCAGGGGCGTGGGATACATTGCCCAGGCGATGAAGGATGCCGCCGATGTCGCCGCAACCATAGAATAGCAGATACGCCTTTGCCATCACGCCGCTGATGACCTGGGGGCCTGCTGCCACGCTTGTTGCGCCTGCATAGAGCGAGGCCTAACCATTCTGCAAAATCATACCGGAGAGCCTGTCGTGAAGCTGCCGCCACCAGAATCGTTCGTTCTAGAGCCAGAATATGATTTCGTGATTGTCGGCAGTGGCGGTGGCTCCATGGTCGCAGCGATCCTTGCCCAACTTGCCGGTCTTAAGCCCGTCATACTTGAAAAGCGGGATAAATTCGGTGGCTCGACCGGCTTCTCAGGAGGCGTCTGGTGGGTTCCGAACAACCACATCATCAAGCGGTTCGGCGTGCAGGACACGCGGGAGCTGGCAGAGCGCTACATGGATGCAACGGTCGACTTCGTTGGCAAGGGAACGACGCCGCAACGCAGAAAGGCGTTCCTCGACGAGGCACCGGAAATGATCCGATTCCTCGAAGAACAGGGTATGCAGTTCGAATACCCAGATGGCTGGTCGGACTACTATGATGATCGCGATGGTGGGCAACCGCGTGGCCGGTCCTTGACAGCGGTCCCTTACGACATTCGCAAGCTTGGTCCGTGGGAGGAAAAACTTTCCCGCTATATGGGTTTCAACGGAATTCCCTTCCCGTCGCTACCGCTGATCCGGATGCTCATGTTCAAGAAGACCTGGGAGGCCAAGGGAATCATGGCCCGGCTGGCGCTGGCAATTGCCAAGAACAAGCTGCTGGGACGACGGGTTCACGCGCACGGCAGCGCGATCCAAGGTCGCATGCTGGAAATGACTCTCAAGCGCGGCATTCCCCTTTTTGGCGGGTTTGCAACCGACCGTCTCGTCGAAGAAAACGGGCAAGTGGTTGCTGTTGAAGGTATCTATAACGGCGCGCGGACCACGGTCCGCAGCCGTTTCGGAATATTGATGAACGTTGGCGGGTTTTCGCGCAACGATGCGATGCGCCAGAAGTACCAGCGTCATCCGATCAGCAATACATGGACCAATGCCAATCCTGGCGACACAGGAGAAATGATTGAGGAGATGATCCGCCTCGGCGCCGATACCGAAAACCTTGATATGGCCGTCTGGGTTCCGACGTCGCTCAATCCCGATGGATCGCTGCCTGCCGGCGCGATCGACAAGCAAGGCAACGAATACCCATTCATGCATGTCGGTGAGGTTGCGATTCCACACTACATGTGGGTCGACAAGACCGGGCGGCGCTTTGTGAACGAGGCCAGTTCATACATGGAACTGGGCGAAGCCATGTACAACAACCATGCCGTACCCGCGTTTGCTGTTTTCGACGACCGCGCCATGAAGAGCTATGCCTACGGAACGCTGATGCCCGGCACCAAACCGATCAAGAAATGGCTTGAATCAGGTTTCCTGATAATGGCCGACACGATCGATGAACTGGCGCGTAAGGCTGGGATTGATCCAGTCGGACTTGGAGCGCAGGTAGAACGCTACAACCGTTTTGCAGAGACCGGCATAGACGAGGAGTTTCACAAGGGCGAACGTCAATATGACCGCTTCCGCGGCGATCCCACGCACAAACCCAACCCTTGCGTCGGCTCAATCGCCAAGGGCCCTTTCTACGCAACGCGCATTTACCCGGGTGATGTGGGCACGTTCGGCGGTGTGGTCACTGATGAAAAGGCTCGGGTCCTTCGCGCGGATGGCTCGATCATCGATGGCCTTTACGCCACCGGAAACTGCACTTCCTCTGTAATGGGCCGATCTTATCCTGGACCTGGAGCAAGCATTTCGCCCGCTTTTACCTTTGGATACATCGCTGCAAAGGACGCTGTCGCAAAGGCTCATAACAGCGTGCCTTGAAGCGGCGGAAGGTGCCGACTTTATGGCCGAGCTCCTTGCGCCGCGCCTGCTGCCGCGCTCACACGGTACCAGGATCAGGCGTCGAAAAGTACCCTGAGCTCAAGCGGCGCGCGAGAATTGAAGCCGACGATCTGCGGTGGCGGGTAATCCGGATCGAGCCGCAAGTTGGGCAAGCGATCAAGCAGGGCATTAACAGCACGATCCATCTCGATACGGGCAAGGTGCTGCCCTATGCAAACATGCGGCCCAAGAGCGAAAGCAGAATGGCGTTTGCGTTCCCGGAAGATGTCGAACTTGTCCGGGTCAGGATAACGTGAGGGGTCACGGTTCAGGCTCGCCTGAACAATATCGACCTTGGAACCGGCGGGAATGGTGACCCCCATCAGTTCCACGTCGGAAAGTGTCTGCCGGGTCATTGCGGTCAGTGGACCATCCCAGCGCAGTGCCTCGTCAATCGCCTGATCGATCAATGAGCGGTCAGCGCGAACCGCCTCCAGCTGATCCGGATTCGTAAGGAGCCCGACGAGCAGCGAACTTGTGCCGCGATAGGTCGTATCACCCGACGCATTGAGGAGCTGTCTCAGGAACGACACTGCGATATCGTCAGGTAGGCGTTCTCCGCCTACTTCGGCCTGCGCCAGCATAGTCACGATGTCGTCGGACTTGATCGAGCGCCTCTCGTGCAGAAGCGTCAGCAAGTAATCACCCATCTTGCGAGAGGCTTCGACGGCGTGTGGATAGTCGACAAGGATACACATCAGACCCACTGCCAACTTTTGGAACACCGCCCCTTCTTCAGGCGGAAGGCCTAGCTGTGCATAGACCACATCAAACGGATAGCGACTGGTGAAATCGCGTACCAGCTCAGCCTTGCCTGTGCCTGCGAAGCTATCGATGAGGCGATTGACCACTTCAGGGACGAGATGGGCACCCCATTTCAGCACCTGAGCCGGCATGAAGGCCTGCTGGAACAGCCGCCGATACCGAGTGTGTTCGGGCGCATCCATTCCATTGATCGATGCCCCGAAGGAATCGGTGTAGACGCGCATCATGATCTCGTTCGAGAAGGTCGGCGCTTTCAAGTAGGCCTTGGTTACCGCCTCCGCCCCGAACACCATATAGCTTGGCAGATCGGACCAGAGACTGAATTCCTCAAGGCCAAACGCTTCGCGCAGCGAGCCCACCTGAACCGGCCCGCGGGCGGCCAGTTCATGAAAGCGGGGCCATGGATCTTCGATCTCGAACAGACCGGCTGCTTGATCGAACGTCCTAGACGGATCGAAAGTAGGATCGTCAAAATCGGAAATGCGGAGAGCTTTACTCATGGAATTTCCCAGTGCGCCCTTGGAGGCTAGGGCTGCGCCATAGTCAGCACGGCCAGATCAGCGGTAGCTTGACAACCCCGTTGACAGCACCGCTGGCCGTGATCACCCGCTGGTCAGGATCAAGTCCGAAGGCCGGTACGCGGGCAATCCATTCTTCGAGCATTATGGCGATCTCGCTGCGCGCAAGTCCGGCACCTGGGCAATTGTGAACGCCTGTGCCGAATGTGCAATGCGTGCTACGCTTGCGATCAAAATCAACGGTGGCCGCGTTGCCCCAGCGCGCATCGTCGAGACCATGCAGGCAACTGGCGAGCACCAGCATGTCACCCGCCTTCATGCTGTAACCCTGGCGCTCGATATCCTGCACAATCCGGCGACCGGGATTGGCCACGGCAAACCGACGGAGCATTTCCTCGACTGCCAATGGAATGCGCTCGGGGCTTTCTACAAGCGTCCGGTAATGGTCCGGATGCGTTGCGAGGAAGTTCATGATGAAGCCCATCATGCTCGCAACGGTGTCGAGGCCGCCGAACATAACGTCCATGCATTCCCCTAGCACCTCAAGCTCGTTCATCGGGCGATCACCAACCTTGGCGTGAATGATTGCGCTGAGCAGATCTTTGCCTGGAGCGCTCCGCCGCTTCTCGATCCACTCACCCAGATAGGCTGCCATCCGCGACGTGTTGCTGGTGCGATCTTCCTCAGACTGGGGGCGAATGACCCTGTCCACAAGGTCAACCAGCCATTCGCGGTCCGAATCCGGCAGGTTCACCAGAGACAGGAAGATGCGCATTGGCACATGGCGCGCAAATTCGGTCATGAACTCGCAGGAGCCACGATGCAGGAAGCCATCAATGAGTTGGGCGCTCATCGCGCGAACCTGTACCATCAGCGAACGGACGGCCTTGGGACCCACAAAGGGCAACACGATCTTGCGGTAGTAATGATGCTCCGGCTCATCCGATTCAGCAGGGATGAGTTTCAGCGGGCTCTCGCTTGGCGGGATCGAGATGTCCTTGCACGAAACCCGGTCAAGATCAGGGTACAGCTCCCAAAGCAGGTCAGCCGACGTTACGATCCAGTGCCCCCCATTATGCGGGGTCCAGACGAAGCCGGGATTACCCGGAATATCAAGCGCCTTCCACGCCATGTGGGGATCGTGATCCCCGCCGGGCAGATCATAGATATCCGCGTCAACAACCAGTTCAGGCGGAACGTGTGCTGGCCGTTCGACGATGGTCTTCGCCATATTGAGCACGGTCAGTCCCCCTTGCCTTCCAGCAACGCGCGCTGGGCCGCCACGATCGGCTCGAACTCATCGAATACCTTCAGTGGGATATCATAGCGCGAGATGTCATCGATCTCGGCCATGTGCTCCTCGATGTCTTCGGGCATCGGAGGATTCATCGCATCACTTAGCCAGCCACGCGCGGCACCGATGAATATCCTGGAAAAGCGTCCAGCCGTGGCGCTGTAGTAGCCATGTGTAGTCTTTGAGCGTTCATTGACCAGCCACATCACCATCGGGGTGACGAACTCGTTCCGCATTTGCGGGGCAATAAGTTCCATGCCGGCTGGGACTGAAGCCATCAAGCCGTCCGGCCAGTCCATATCGGAATCGCCCTTGCCGAGACGGCCCGAACCCGTCGGCAGCAGCGCGTTCACGTTGATACCATGCGCCTGCCCTTCCAGCGACAAGGCATTGACCAAGCCGGCAAGGCCTAGCTTGGCGGCTGCATAGTTGGTCTGCCAAGGCATCCCGAAGAACGCCGAGGCAGACGACGTCAGCAAGATTCGACCATAACCGTTTTGCTTCATGGCAGCAAAAGCTGGTTGGCCGACATAGAAAGCAGCCAGCAAGTGCACATCCATGATCGAATGAATCTGCTCGTCAGTCAGGCTTTCAAAAGGCCCGTTGCGCAGGAAGCCCGCATTGTGGATCAGGATATCGACCCTGCCAAAGGCATCAAGCGCAGCTTGGACGATGGCCGCGCCGCCGGCACGCGTTGCGCAGCTTTCATGGCAGGCAACAGCCTTACCTCCAGCACTTTCGATCTCCCGCACGACGGCCTGGGCCGAACTCTCGCTCCCCTCGGCAGCCTGTCGGCCACGCGTGTCTACACCGAGATCATTTACGACCACGCTTGCGCCGCGCTTGGCTAGGTTTAGCGCGTAGTCCCGGCCCAGGCCGCTACCAGCCCCTGTCACGATGGCAACACGCCCATCGTATCGCAATTCTGCCCGGCTCATATTCTGCATCCTTCGTTACTCGTGGGCGCTTCCTGCCAGGAGAGCCTTGCGTCGCATCCCGCAACGCTTCGCTATGCGGAAACCGGGGAAGCTGGATTGAACTCGACGCGAAGACGTGTGAGTTTCAGACTCTTGATGCGCCACCCTTGCTCGGTCTTCTCGTAAGTCTCAGTGTAGTGCCCCATGCCATGCATGGACTGTCCTGGGCTATCGCTGCCTGGCCCCCAAAACAGTCTGTCTTCCATCGCCCAGATTCCTTTGGCCATTGTTGGCGAAAGGATTTCGATCTCAGGACAGTGGCCATGATGAATGGAAACGACATCGCTGGTCAGCGAGCCACGGGGAATGGCCACAGCTGCTTCGGCGCCGACAATCACACCGACATCGGGCATGTCAGCCGTGATGTCGAAGACGAGATCATCCGCAAAGACCGAGCGGTACCCTTCCCAGTCTTTTGTGTCGACACAGCGGAAGTACTTGGCCTTTAGCCGCTTGATATCTTCGATGGCGGCAAGCCGCTCGGTCTCTTCCATCCGACTATTCCTAGTTGATCGAGCGGCACTGCCCGCCGTCGACACGATAGTTGGCGCCTGTCATGTAGCTTGCTTGCGGGCTTGCCAGGAACGCGACCATCCGAGCAATATCGATAGGTCGCCCGAAGTGCTTTGTCGGCTGCGGAATGACTTCATGCGTGAATCGACGCTCGATCGTTGGCCAATCGAGTTCGGTCCAGCCGAGTTGCTTTGCCCATTCCACGAAGCCTGCCCGAACGCCCTCTGTCGCGATTGTACCGGGTGTCACAGAGTTGACCGTGATGCCCGTGCCTGAGAGAGACTTTGCTAGGCCGGAGGTCATATTGGTGATCGCCGCCTTGGCGGGCTGATAATCCGCCAGATCGGGCTCAGTCTGTGTTGCGGCCGCACTCGACATGTTGATGATCCGGCCCCAGCCGCGTTCAATCATTCCAGGGGCAAAAGCCTGAATCAATCGGACAGACGAACCTACGTTCTGCTCGTACGTCCACCGCCAGTCATCCCAAGGCGTATCAAGCCATGCACGGTTAAAGACCTCCGCCGTCGTGTCGGGACGGTGTGCTGCTGCCGAGCCGCCAGCATTGTTGACAAGAATGTCGATCCCACCAAACTCTTCCAGCACCTGCTTGGCTACGTCGGTGCAAACAGCCTCATTGCTAAGGTCTCCCAGGACGTAACTCGCCTGTCCGCCAGCATCGATGATGCTTTGCGCGACAGCTTTGGCCCTTTCAGCACCACGGCCATGGACCATGACCCTGGCACCTTCCGCCCCAAGGAGTTTCGCGGTCGCCGCACCGATACCAGAGCTACTCCCGGTAACCAGTGCGCGTTTGCCATTCAGTTCCAGATCCATTCGATCCTCCCACGGTGTCGATGCCATTGGTGCTTTTAAAAGTGCATTTCCTTAAGCGAGTTTTCGCACCTCTTGTCGGGGTGCTAATAGACAAACGCTCACGATACCAAGGGGCAATCACATGACCGGCCTGATCTGCATCGATCCGTTACACATGTGATATCCAGAAGACGGCAACGCGAGTGGCGCGACGGACCTTTGCAGCTTCGGTAACGTAATCGGGATTGCTTCATCCCAGGCCCACAGTGTGTCCATGCCCGGGTGACGGAAACGGCGAGGCATAATACGGGGAGAGTTCAGGATGATCGCAAAGAACGGAGAGTTGCAAGGCAAGGTCGCAATCATCACAGGCGCTGCCCAACCGGGAAACATTGGTTCAGCGACTGCGGAGATCATGGCACGCGAAGGTGCAACCGTCGTTCTCGCCGACGTCGCGGCTGACATGCTCGCGGAAACGACCCGTTCGCTGGCTGACATGGGCTATTCCGTCGCATCATGCGTGACCGATGTCTCCTGCGAGGATGCCATCAAGTCCCTGGTCGCATTCACCGTCGGCACGTACGGCCGTCTCGATATTATCGACAACAACGCGGCTCGGACTGCCGTTGGCGCCGATCTGCTTGTCACCGATATGGATGCAGGGCTTTGGGATCAGACATTTGCGGTCAACACCCGCGGAACGATGTTGATGTGCAAGCATGCAATTCCTGAAATGATCAAGGGCGGCGGCGGTTCGATAATCAACATCAGTTCAGGCACCGCCACCGGCGGAACATTCTTCACCACAGCCTATGCCGCATCGAAGAGCGCAGTGGAAACGCTCACGCGCTATATCGCAACGCAATACGGACCGCAGAAGATCCGCTGCAACGCTGTCTCTCCCGGCCCAATCCTGACGTCATCGCTGGAACGCGGTCTTCCGCATGACTTGCGAGAAATCTATCGTCGACACACTCTGCTTGGCGAGTTTGGCAAACCATCGGATATCGGCGAAGTGGTGGCCTTTCTGGCTTCCGATCGCGCAGCCTATGTGACTGGCCAGGTAATTCAGGTCGATGGGGGAAGTGCGTCCCATCTGTCATCATCTGTGGAACTCGCCGAAATGATGGCGAGCGGAAACGTGCCAACAGCCTGAATTCCGCATTCGGCACGGGTGCACGAATGGTGGCTCCCAGACAAAGATAAATGCGCTTTTCACCTGGCCCGTGCACGTACCCGCCATCTGCTGAATTGGTGGCGCAAGGCGATCCCGCTTTCATGCAAGACCATGAACGAAGGGGGCATGCGTTGCCGCATACCCCCTGTATGGCCCTTAATTGTGGGTCGAATCAGCCAGTGATGCCGCGCCGTCCCTTCGGCAAAAAGCGTCGACCGTTCGAGAACATGATCTGTTCGGTTTGTTCGTTGGTCAGTCCCTTGCACCCTTCCGCAATGAAGTCGCGCGGTCTGGCAACGCCTTCTGCATGGGGATAGTCCGAACCCATCAGAATGCACCCAGCGTCACCGCCGAGCTGGTCGACGATCCCCTTGATGTCATCTTCCGGGTAGGCGACGACGAAGCAATGGCGCTTGAAGATCGTCGACGGACGTTCCTTGAGCTGTCCCATCGGCCAGAAGCCACTGCGCGCCATGCCGCGCATCTTGTCCATCTTGTAAAGGAAGCGCGGCAGCCATTCGGCACCGTTCTCGACGCTGGCCATCTTCAGGTTCGGGAAGCGTTCGAAGAAGTTCCAGTAAACAAAGTTCGCCATGGTCATCATGACCGGGATCTCGCTGTAGGCGAACATCCATTGCCACGCCGTCTGTCCGGACTTGCGCGATTGCAGCGGGAGTTCGCCCCATTCACGAATGACCGGGTGCATGAAATTGGCCTCGGAAACGTGGAAGGTAATAGCGACCCCGGCGTCGTTGAGCACATTCCATAGCGGGTCGAAGCAGGGATCTGCTGGTGACTTGCCACTCACCGGCCCCATCGGCATGACAACAACTCGCAAGCCGTTCTCAATCAACCACTTGGCTTCCGCGACAGCCCAATCCAGGTCATGCAACGAGAGCACTGCCGTGGTGTAGATGCGGTCCTGGGCGTTGAGTCCCCATTCCTTGACGAGATATTCGTTCCAGGCGTGGAAGAGAGCATTGGCGCCTTCAGCGCCCATTTCCTCCGCCTTGAGCAGAATCTGGCCGAATGCCGAGACAAACTCGCCGACGAACATGATCGAACCGTCGACCTCGAATTCGTCCAACTTTGCGAGACGCGGACCAAGTTCGTACATGTCAGGTGTGGTAACGTGCGAGGCAGCGACAGCCTCCCCAGTTGAGATGGCGCGGAGCCACTCTTTGAGCTTGCCCGGCGGCGGGATCAGGCCGTCTTCCTGAAGATCAGCATTTTCGATCCGGGTTTCGCCGATGAACAGGCCAAAACGACCATCTGGGCCATGCTTACGCTGCGGCAGCCAATCCTTGTGAAACTTTTCGGGCAGGTAACGCTCGAAGAAGGAATAGTCCTTCTCCTGGATATGAGTGTCGCCGTCGAAGATCGGGCCTTCATACGTTGGGATACCATCATCGACCGACCTAAGGGCAGATTGCTTTCCAGCCACCAAAAAATCTCCTGTTTAACCTGAGAACAAGGACCGCCGGCTCCACCGTGCAAGTCGATTGATGCCCGCAGCATACGGCTGTTGAGAGCGAACAGCAATTAAAACCGAACAATCGTTCGGTTCATTACCGGAGTGATAAATCGATGAGAAGACGGTCGCGGCCAGCTTGATCTGGCGATTGTGCATGACCTCAAAGCGAAATCACTTTGAACGATAAGCATTGGGCACTGGCGTCGTTCAGGATGCGAACAACGTTTTATTTTCAATGCTTTACCTATGTTATGGTAACGATTTGGCTGGCACGGCTGCACGCAAACAAGGCAATGTGCCCGTCCGGATGACGTCGACCGATAGCTGAGTCCCCTGCAGTAGGAGACTTGCTGCCTGTGCAATTAGACGCCTCGCAGCAATCACATGGCAGATTTATCGCAGACAAAGAAGAGTCGGACAACGAACCACAGGCGCATCGGTGATTCCAATTCCTGAAGGCGTGCTTGAGTAAGTCGATTTGGGATCCGATAGGTCGGGGCATTCGCCCGCATCAGGAAGGGGCTATTTTGCCAACGACAATCGACTTTTCAGCGCCCCGATACGGTTCGATGCTGCCGTTTATTTGAGCGAATTAGCGAATCGGCAATCTCTTGAATGCCGAAATGCCTTTCAGAAATTCTTCTCTACACAGAGGCTTTGGATAGTTTGCTTCACACGTGCCGTCAGGGCATCACTTCAATTCGAGTGGGCGAGCACATGTTCGCCCACTCGGCCCTTCCCGCTCAGTTGCGTGATTGTCCCAAGACGTACCTCTCCAATGTCTTGTGGAAGTTGATCAGTTCCATTTCCTGGACCGGATTGGGCCGGGCATAGGCAAACTTGCTGGATTTCATCCCCGCCTGAACTTCGGTCAAATTGGCGATATCCTGATCCAGGATCAGGCAGACACTTTCCTTCGTCGGGTCGGTAATAACTCGCGTTTCAACCTTGGGCTCCTTGCCAGGGGCGTAGCGCTTGAGTGACCATATCTCGAACAAACATTTATCGGGATTATCGGGTTCCGACTTGTCAGGACGTGCGCGATACCACAATGCGCCGTCAAAATAGGGCAGCGTCACACAGTTCGGGAAGATGTGCCAGTCACTGCCAGCCTTGCCCAAGGCTTCGTAGGTCAGACCTTCGGGATAGTTCGTGCCGTCATCAATCGCAGCCTGGCGGCCCAGTTCGATAGCGGTCCCCATGGCCGTCATGGCATCAACGTCCGGCGGCAGGATATCCATGATCTTCTTCGCCGCGGCGAAGTCACGATCGGTCTGGATCGCGTTGAGATCTTCTTCGATCTGGCGAAAGAACTCTACCACGCCTTCCCGCGCATCGGGGTAAACGTTGCCGGCAAGGCGCGGTGAGCTGGTGCCAAGCGGCTGAACGTCCTTCCAGTAGCCGAAATGCGCATGTTTGCCGTGCGCATAGCTCTGCGTATAGTCATTGCCGGACACTGTGATCAGCTGAGGGTGCGTTGCGGCGACATGGTAGCCCTCCATGAACGCCTCAAGAGCAACCTTCCAATTCACCCCGAGGTGCAGCTCAACCTTCCAGCGGAAGCGCATTTCCTCCAGCTCGAACGGATCGAGGTACTCCGGCATGGTTTCAAGGTACTCTGCAAGGCTCTCACCTTCGGTATCCATGCAAATCCAGATGAAGCCGGCCCAAGTATCGACCCTTACCGGCCAGAGATCGAGCCGCTCGTCATCAAGCGCGCCGTCCCAGTCTTGCCGGTCAAGAACCTGCGTGTTCTTGCCATCGAGGTTGAAAGACCAGCCGTGATACCGGCAACGGAACTGGCTCGCTCGGCCGCAGCCCTCAGCCAATCTCCGGCCGCGATGCGGACAGACGTTGTGATAGGCTACCAGCCCATCCTTGCCCAGAGCCACCACTATCGACTCATTGGCGACGTTAAAGGTCAGGAAATCTCCGACCTCCTTGAGCTCTTCGACACGCCCGGCGACCAGCCAGACTTTGCCCCAAAGATGCTCGTTCTCCGCACGTGCGAACTCGCGCGAAAGATAGTTCTCCGTGCTGATTTTGTTGAGCGGAAGCGACTGCTTGGGGTTGGTAGCCATCATCATCTCCTCAATCCGCATCCATGGCCTCGACAAAGGTCAAACCTGCGGAATCTATCTATAGATCACTTCAAAAAGGCATATCGCTAGCCGGCGAGTGCCTCGAACCAGGTCTTCAGCCCTGCCACGCGGGCACGAGGAAGGTTGCTCCGTCGAGCGCTTCGGTGACGACGATCTGGCAACTGAGCCTGCTGCCTGCCTTGCGCAAGGCAAGGTCCTCAAGCAGGGCAACCTCGTCTCCAGTCGGCGGAGGTACGCGTTGGGCAGTCTCCTCTGGCAGATAACAATGGCATGTGAGGCAACTCATGCAGCCACCGCAATCACCTACGATCCCAGTCACGCCGGCAACACGTGCTGCACGCATCACTGTATCGCCGACGCGCGCCCTGACACGAACTTCAACGCCCTCGTTCTCGACAAAAATCAGATCCGGCAAGCACCACTCCCGTCAGTCGATGCCTAAATCAGCACGGATGGCGTCGGCGATCATCACCATTGTGTCCTCCTCAGGCGACATGGCAACCTGCATTCGGTTGTGTGCGATGGCAACCGCCAGCCCGGTTTCCTGATCGGCGAAGCCGATGCAATTGCCAGCACCGGGATGACATACAACGCGACGATGCTTGGCCGCCGCCGTTGAGAACGTTTTTCCGCCCAGCCAGAAGCCGGCAATGCTCAAAGGCACCGGGAAACCCATGATGACCGGATCTGGTTCGTTGCTGTTGGAACGCGGCGTGTTGAATGTGGCAACAAGGTCTGCAGGCAAGAGGCGGACCCCATCAAGCTCACCCCCCTCGGCGATCATTGACCAGAACCGCGCGCAACTCCGGGTCGTGAAGATTCCGCCCACCCCTGCAATGGGTGCGCGGCGAACCACTGGCTGCTCGAATACCTCGGGGATCAGATCTACCTGCGGTGGCATGGCCCGCAAGGATAGCGGCGACAGCATCTCGGGTGGCATCGCAGGCATCGCGTTCACGAGCTTGGCCACCCGGGGGAGTTGTTCATCGGGGAGACCGACCCAGACATCAGGTGCGTTCAACGGAAGCGCGATTTCTTCGCGAATGAATGTGCCAATGTCACGACCCTTGGGGTCGGTCCGGCGCACGATTTCGCCGACCAGCCAGCCAAACGTCAACGAGAGATAGAGAGTCTTTTCGCCCGGAGGAGCAAGCGGGGTCAATGCCGCAAGTTCGCGCGTCATCCAATCCCAATCAGCCATCAGTTCAGGCGTCACACCCTCCGGCATCTGGGGGATACCCGCCCGGTGAGTCAGCACATGGCGGATGGTCGTCGCCTCTTTCCCGTTGACACCAAATTCAGGCCAATAGTCCGCGATCGGGGCATCATAGTCGGCCAGACCGCGTGCGATCTGCATATGAAGCGCGGTGGCGGCAAACGGTTTCGTCACCGAAAACATGTTGAACAGCGTATCGCCATCGACCTTGCGGCCTGTGTCCTGATCGGCCAGTCCAGCCCATGCGTCGATCACCAGCTTGCCGCGGAGATAAGCTGTCACCTGAACGCCGATCTCCTGGCCTTCGGCAACCAGTCTGTGCAAAGTCTCTTCCACGTTTTGCGAACGCACGAGAGTTCCATTCGTAGCCATCTCAGCTCCTGCGATAAGGCCAGTCCCGCGGATGCACGGAAGGCAGATTTTGTATATCCGTCGCACAACGCCCGCTGGATTCCAACCAATGCGCTTTGCCCGGCCGCACTGACACTGCTTTGATCACATTGCGGATATTGCAGGCCAAAGAAGAACCATATCGCGCCACCGTCTATGCTTAAGCCCAACGCTTGTTACAGCAGGCACTCGGAATGCCAGATGTGGAGCGACCAATGACCGACGCTGCAGACCCGATCCTTCGTTCGCTCAAGGATCGGCAGGAAATCCTGGATTGCCTTCATCGTTATTGTCGCGGGGTTGACAGGTTCGATCGAGAGGCCGTTCGTTCCGCCTATCATGCGGATGCGATCGACGATCACGGTGAGTATGTCGGCGATGTCGAGGGTTTTATCGACTGGGCGTTCAACTATCACCAGCAACATCAGCTGCGCACGCTTCATTGCATACACAATCATCTATGCGAACTTGATGGCGATACCGCACATGCCGAAACGTACTTCACGTTCCACTCGGTTAACCGGGAAGCACCGCATCAGGCGATAACGTCAGGACGCTACATCGACCGGTTCGAGCGACGCGACGGACGCTGGGGCATAGTGCGCCGGATCTGCGTGATCAATTCCTTCGGCGCCAGTTTTGACCCTGAAGGCCAGGCTGGCGATGCAACCTTCCATCCCACATCGCGCGACACGTCCGATCCCGCCTATATGCGCCCGCTCGAGATCGATCCAGCGCGCTTGTCGAAGTAAGCTGCTAAGGACATCGCACCGCTCCTAGTGCTGGCTGCGCAGGAGATCTGCGGCGCGCTCTGCAATGGCAATGGTCGTTGCATTGGTGTTACCGGAAATCAGCAGCGGCATCACCGAGGCATCGATAACCCGCAGATTGGCGACCCCGCGCACGCGCAATTCGGGATCAAGCACCGCATCTTCGCCACCCATGCGGCATGTTCCGACAGAATGATAACCGACGACCGCGGTTTCGCGGATCACCGCCTCCCATTCCGCATCAGTGCGGGGCATTTCGGCTGGCGAGTTGTTTGCGACCACGTGCGAGGCGAGGTGCTTACTCTCAAACACGTTCTCAAGAAATTTGCAGAACGCAATGAGACGAATGACGTCGCGCTCGTCGCCCAAGTGACGGTGGTCGATCACAGGCGCATCGTTGGGATTGCGGCTTCTGAGGCGCAGTTCGCCCCGGCTGTCCGGTCTCATGCAATGGCCGCCCAGCGATATCCCGGGCTTCTCATGCATCCGCCCCTTGCCGCTGGTGAGGTCTATGGCCAGCGGGAGGAAGGACACGCAGATGTCCGGCTCGTCCAGATCAGGGCTTGAACGCACACCAGCCATTACCTGAACGGCGGCCGACGCCATCGGCCCTTTGCGCGTTAACATCCAGCGAGCAAGATTCCTGGCGATAGTGAATGGCCCGAACGGGCTGTTGTATGTGGCAACATCGACAAGCTTGCTGAAGCCTATGCCGCAATGGTCTTGCAGGTTCTGGCCCACAGGTCTGTCTGAAACCACCGGGATCCCCATCGCGGCCAGGTCTGCCGCCGGGCCGATCCCGGAGCGCATCAGGATCGCTGGAGACTGGATTGCACCCGCGCATACCAGAACCCTCCGTGCAGAGATGTCGCTGGTGATGCCATTTCGGTGCACGCGAAGACCGGTTGCCTTGCCTTGTTCGATCAGGACATGGTCAACCAGTGTCTCGGTCATTATCCTGAGGTTGGGCCGCTTTCGCGCGTCGGCCAGATAACTGCTCGCGGTGCTGGACCGAAGTCCACCAGGCGCAGTCGTGAAGTTTTCATAGACTCCGAACTGATCGCCATCACAGTAGTCTGGCTTATGCGGCACACCGTTCTCGACAAATGCCGCGATGACTGCATCGGCAAGCGGGTGCCGGGCATTCTGCAAGCCGACCCGCAAGGGCCCAAGGCTGCCGTGCCACTGCGATGGTGCGTCCTGGAAGTTTTCGGCCTTCTTGAAATAGGGCAGCATATCTGCCCAATCCCAGCCCTCGGCACCGCAACCAACCCACCGGGTGTAGTCCTGCCGATTACCGCGAACGTAGACCATCCCGTTGATCGAACTGGACCCTCCAAGCATCTTGCCACCAGCCCACGCAAGGCTTCGCCCGCCAAGACTTGGGTCGGGTTCTGTTTTGTAGGCCCAGTCGAAGGACTTGTTTCCCATCATCAGGAAGGAACCAGCCGGCATGCGAACGAACAGGTTCGAACTGCGGTCCTTTCCTGCTTCAATCAGAAGCACACGGACATCGGGGTCCTCTGTCAACCTAGCGGCCAGAACCGCCCCTGCGCTACCGGCGCCTGCGATGACATAATCCGGCATTTCTTCCATGGCTGCCTCTACCGTCCGACAGGCGCGCTGATACCGATTTCGCTAGCGTCAGGTCGGCCAAACGAGATCGAGGCGATTGACGCCGTTGACCGCACCGGTGGCCGTCTGAGGGGGACTTTCCGGATCAAGCATGATCTGCGGAATCCGTTTGGTCCACTCCTCCAGCATGATCGCAAGCTCGCTGCGGGCCAGGCCCGCCCCGGGGCAGCGGTGAATCCCGTTGCCGAAGGTACAATGCATCTCACGTTTGCGATCGAAGTTGACCGTAAGAGCGTCTTCCCAACGCTTGTCGTCCAGGCCATGCAGACATGTCGGCAAGACAATCATCTCGCCGGCCTGCACCGTTACACCCTTGTACTCGATATCGGCGGTCACACGACGGGCGACAGTTGCCACTCCGTGTCGGCGGATCAGTTCTTCGACTGCAAACGGGATCTTCGCAGGATCCTCGCTTAGTGCACGATAATGTTCGGGATTGCGGGCGAGGAACCCCATGGTGAAACCCATCATGCTGGCAACCGTGTCGAGCCCGCCGAACATGACATCCATGCTCTGGCCCATGACCTCGATCTCGTTCATAGGCCGTTCGCCAACCTTGCCGTGAACGATCTTGCTCAGCAGGTCGCCGCCCGGGTTTGCCCGACGCTCATCGATCCAGAATTGGAGATATTCAGACATTTGCTGCTGGCTCTGGGCCAACTCTTCCATGCTGGATGGGCGCACAACCCGATCAGCAATACCGACCAGCATCTCCCGGTCGCTCAGGGGCAGGTTCACCAAGGACAGGAAAATGGTCATCGGCACGTGACGCGCAAACTCGGTCATGAATTCGCAACGACCACGGTCTCGGAATGACTCAATGAGGTTGACTGTCAGCTCGCGCACGTTGCCGGAAAGCGCACGAACTGACTTCGGATCAACGAATGGAAGTACGATCTTGCGATAGTAGTGGTGTTCTGGATCGTCGGATTCGTTCGGAATCAGTTTGAGCGGCCCCTCACTGGGCGGAACGGAGATATTCTTCGCCGACAGGCGATCCGTGTCGGCATATAGCTCCCAAAGCAGTTCTGCCGAAGTTGCGATCCAGTGTCCTCCGTTGTGGGGAGACCAGACAAGTCCGTGATTGCCGGGAATATCGAGCGACTTCCACGCCATCTGCGGATCGGTCTCTCCACCCGGCAGTGCATAGATATCGGCATCGACGACCAGTTCGACAGGAACGTGGGCCGGGCGATCAACAGCGAGGACAGTCACGTGTTTGCTCCTTCCAGAAAGCGCTTGCGCAGTTCGATGATTGGGGCAAATTCATCGAGGACATGTTGCGGCGTGTGGATGATTGAAGGGTCATCGATCTCGGCGATGTGCCGCTCGATATCCTCTGGGCTTGGCGCGGCATCATAGTTGCTCAACCAACCATTGGTCGCAGCAATCAAAACCTTGGCGTAGCGTCCAGCCGTGGCGCTGTAGACGGAATGCGTGGTCTGGCATCGCTCGCTGACCAACCAAAGCACCATCGGGGTGACGAAATCGGTTGTCATTGCGGGGACAACCATGCCCATGTCCGGGTTCAGCCGCGCATAGAAACTGTCCGGCCAATCGAGATCGGTTGCCGTTCCCAGTCGCCCGGAACCCGCAGGCAACAGACCGTTTGCGGTGATTCCAAACTCGGCTCCTTCGACCGCAATCGCGTTGACGAGGCCGACCAGCCCCGCCTTGGCGGCTGAATAATTGGCCTGCCAGTGTGAGCCGAACATGGCAGACGCCGAACTGGTCAACAGGATGCGGCCAAAGCCGTTTTTCTTCATCGCCGAAAACGCCGGTTGACCGACATAGAACCCCGCCATCAGGTGAACGTCCAGGATGGATCGGATCTGCGTGTCGTCGAGCGCTTCGAACGGTGCGTTGCGCAGGAAACCGGCGTTGTGGACGAGGATGTCAAGTCGTCCAAAGGCATCCAGGGCCGCCTTCACGATTGCTGCGCCGCCATCACGGGTCGCGCAGCTTTCATGGCACGCTACTGCTTCACCGCCGCTGGCAACGATTTCCCGTACCACGGCTTGCGCCGGGCTATCATCACTGGCAGCAAGTGGTGCACCACTTGTGTCGAGCCCAAGGTCGTTAACGACTACCTTCGCGCCTCTTGCCGCCAGGCTCAGCGCATAATGGCGCCCCATGCCATTGCCCGCGCCGGTTACGATCGCCACTCTGCCATCGTACCGAATCTGCTCCGGCTGGCCTCCAGCGTCGCCCTGAGCTTCATCAACCATTCAAATCTTCCATTCTTTTGATATTCTGGTCCCGCCGCAGCGATCAGGCCGCACGGACCGAAGCAGCGCGGCGATCTTCCTGGATCAGTTCTGCAGCGCGCATGGCCATCCCCATAGTCGGGGCGTTTGTGTTGCCTGCCACCATTTCAGGGAAGACCGAGCAATCAACGACGCGCAGTCCGTCGATGCCGCGCAGGCGGAGCCGTCCGTCAAGCGGAGCGGAATTGTCCATGCCCATTCGCACAGTTGCTGTGGCGTGATAACCGGCGCTGCCATAGCGATTGAATAGATCTATGATGTCATCGTCGCTTCGCGCCTGCGCCGTGAAGTCGGTTTCTCCAACCACAAATTCCTTAAGGGGCGCCTTTGCCATCATTTCTCGGATGAAGCGGAACTGGCCGATCGCCGCGCGCCGGTCATAATCGTCTGACATGAAGTTGGGATCGATGTTCAGCATCGCTGCTGGATCACTGCTTGTCACCAGCACATGACCTTCGCTTCGCGGCCGCAAGGTCATAGAAAAGACCTGCATTCCCGGCTCGGCCTCCATGGCCATTCCCGCCGCCATATCGAGACTGTACGGCGCAAACATGAGCTGACTGTCAGGTCGCTCACTTTCCGGCAGGACCTTGACAAATGCTGCCGCCTCCGATGAGCCGAAGCTCATTGTGTTGTTTAACCCCATGACATGCTTGGCAACATTCGCAAGCAGCCTTGCCCCGGTGAACTGATCGTTCGCGCTGTCACGCCGATGACGCAGCCGGAAGTTCATCATCACCAGATTGTGCTCACGCATATGGTGGCCAACGCCGGGGCAATCCAGCGCGACCTCGATCCCCGCCCGCTGCAAATCCTTGACACCACCAATGCCAGACAGCTGGAGAATGCGCGGAGAGCCGATTGCCCCCGCCGAGAGAATAACCTCTCCGCCACACCGAAATTCGACCTTCGCGCCATCGCTGCGAATCCCAGCGATGCCGACAGCCCGACGACCTTCGAGAAGGACCCTGTCCGTCCGGACACCGGTTTCAATCTTTAGGTTAGGCCGGTTTCTCGCCTTTGCGAGAAAACCTCTGGCAGCGGAGACGCGGCGCCCTTTGGCATCGATATTCCACTGCAGCGGGCCGATACCCTCTTGCCGGGGATCGGAATGGTCCGACTTGATAGGAAGGCCCATCTCGCTTCCTGCTGCCAGCCAGGCATTCAAAAGAGGCGAAGGAGCCGGGTGAGTCTTGACCCGGATCGGTCCACCGACACCACGATCCGCGCTGGGACCGCTGGCGTGATCCTCCAGCGACAGAAAAATGCGCTGCATGTGCGCCCAAGACCACTGCTCACCCGCAAGGTCTGCAAGCCGATCATAGTCCGCTGCAACGCCTCGGTTCCAGACCATGCCGTTGACGCCACTAGACCCGCCGAGCATCTTGCCGCGAACCCACACTTCCTGCCCTGCGCCGTCGTCGCGCGACCGCACTGTAGGGTAGAAATGCGCGGTGGCCGGGTCAGTCAATGTCTTGCCGAACCCTTTGGGCATCTTGATAACGAACGAATCTCCGTCTCCGCCTTCTTCGACAAGCAGGACCTTGCAGGCGGGATCGGACGAAAGCCTCTCGGCAAGGACAGAGCCCGCAGAGCCCCCACCCACGATGATGTAATCGAAGTCATTCATCGAGCAATCCTGTGAAGGCATTCCTGGCTTGGCAAGCCCAAACGCCCCGCCCGCCGCGTACACACGGACTTGATCTCCTATATGATATGGACCAGCCCGGCTGCGGGGTTTCCGAATGGAGAGGTTACTCTCAAGTATCCTGCTTGTGATTGTCACAGCATAAAGGCGTTCCCACCTGACCGGCAAATGTATGCGCCTTAGTATGCTCCGCGATTTGGGAGCGTACGCGGTAATGCAGGAAGTGAAGACCTTTTGCCGTATCTGCAATTCAGCCTGTGGACTGATCGCGGACGTCGACGATGGAGAGGTGGTCAAGCTCAGGGCCGATCGAAATCACCCTTTGAGCGGTGGGTACTCCTGCTCCAAAGGCCGCAACCTTCCCGCATTCCATCGCAGTCCACGACGGCTACTTGCCCCGAAAATCCGCCGCAATGGCGAATTTACCACGACTGATTGGGATGAAGCGCTGGACGATCTGGCTGACAATCTGCGCACGATCGTTGAGCAATCTGGCGTTCAGGCCATCGGCTTCTTCATTGGCGCCGGTGCCTTCTTCGATGGGCTTCTCTATCTGACTGCACGGGGCGCCGCCGCAAAGATGGGCACACCGCAGGCTTATTCAGACCAGACCATCGACTCGATCCCCAAGAGCATCGCATGCGAACTGGTGGCCGGCTCACCCATGGCGCTGACCCAGCCCGATTTCGAACGGTGCCGAATGTTGCTGTACTTCGGGGCCAATCCGCTTGTGTCGCACGGGCAGGCTACTGCCCATTCCAATCCGACCAAACTGCTACGCGATGTAGCAAAGCGCAGTGAGGTTTGGGTTGTCGACCCGCGCAAGACCGAAACGGCCCGCAACGCAACCCACCATCTAGTGGTTCGGCCGGGATCGGATCATGCCATCCTTGCCTATCTGGTGCGCGAGATCCTTCAGGATGGCGCAGACCGTGCATACATCTCGTCACACTGCCAGGACGTCGAGCAACTGGCTGAGGCAGTCTCCCAGTTCGACCTTGCCAGAGCGTCACAGGCAACCGGACTTGGCGAAGACAGCCTTAAAGACCTACTTGCTGCAGTGCGAAGGCATGGCCGTGTTGCGATTGAGTGCGGAACCGGCGTGTCGATGTCATCTACCGGTGGCGTGGTGCACTGGCTGTCGCTGGCTCTGATGGCCATAACTGGTTCGCTTGATCAGGAAGGCGGGGTATGGTTCAATCCGGGCTTTCACACTCAAGCCGACAAGCGCGACATCCCGAGCGCTCCGCCGGAAGGCTATGTACGTCCGGGCCCCGCAAGTCGGCCTGAACTCTCCAGCTGGATCGGAGAGTATCCGGTTGCGGCGATGCCCGACGAGATTGCAGCCGGGAACCTGAGGGCCCTGATCAACCTGAGCGGCGGGCTGGTTCAATGTATGCCCGACGTTGCCCGCTCAAAGGCAGCGTTAGAAAGCCTTGAGGTCTTGGCCACGCTCGATGTGGTCGAAACAGAAACAACGCAAATCTCAACCCATGTCCTGCCGCTCAAGGCGCAACTCGAACGTCTCGATGCCTCAATGTGCCTCGACATGATTTCTCCCGCTGTCGCCACCAGCTATACCGATGTCGTCATTCCGCCGCCGCCGGGCGTGAGATCAGGTTGGTGGGTGCTGGCACAGATCGGCAAGCGGCTAGGCTATGATCTTGCGCTCGGTGTGGATCCCGACAGCACCAGCGACGAAGAGTTCATGGCTTATCTTACGTCTGACAGCCCCACCTCACTGCCAGAAATGAAAGAAAAGGGATATGTGCAGGCGACACCCGCCGTGTTCGGCTGGTTCCTCAAACGTATTGGTGAGGTCGGCGGTTGGCGGCTGGCTCCCGCGCCACTTGTCGAACAGCTCGCTACTATCAGCGTTCACGACGCGCCCTTGCTGATGATTTCGCGTCGCCTCCATCTCCATTTCAATTCGCGCAGCAATGGCACGAAGGAAGCGGGCGGCATCATCATGAACGATGAAGATGCGATGGAGGCTGGGCTTTCCGAAGGGGCCAAAGCCATCGTGCGCAGCGCGCACGGTTCGGTTGAGGGAATTGTGCGCATCGACAAGACCCTATCGCGCGGAGTCATGAACGTGCCGCACGGTTTTGCCGATATCAACGCCAACGCACTGACCAGCCTGGAACACGTCAACAAGCTGACAGGCATGCCCACTTATTCTGCTCTGCCCGTCACTGTAGTTCCGGCCTGAGTGCATCTCGCGGTCATCGATAGCGTCAATTCCAGCGACCATTGGCGAGAGCCAAACCAAGCCGCAAGGCCGCACGTCGCCAGTCAGTGATCACATGATGAAGGCGTTTGCGAAGGGCGCGTCGAGCATTCAGGGCATCGCGCAACAATGACCTTACTAGGTCCTGACCCTAGCGCTTGGAATGCCCCGATCCGAAACGATCAATCATGCGAAGTTGCTGAGCCAACGATTGCGGAGTCGTCCCATTCGCTCAGCGCCTGCTTCACGATCTCACGTCGGAAGGGGATCACGTCGGCATAGCGCCCTTCCCTGATCTTGTTGACCCAATCCGGATCGCCCATCATGCTGCGGCCTACCGCTACAAGATCAAACTGTCCCTCGCGGAACAAGGTTTCGAGCTTTTCGATACTTTGCTGCGTGCGGCTTTCGATTACCTGCTCGGTGTAGATAGTGTCCATGACATCAACATTGAGACCGACTGAACCTACCGTAATCACGGGGAGATCGGTTTGCGATTTCACCCAACCGGCAAAGGTCGTCGGGGCGTCAACCGCCGCGGGTTCATAGAACCGCCGCGTCGATGCGTGGAACAGGTCCGCTCCGGCATCTTGCATGCGCTTCAGAAAAGGTTGCAATTCCTGCGCAGAATGAACGATGCGAGCCGAATAGTCGGCTTCCTTCCATTGGGAAAAGCGAACGCTGATCAGAAAATCAGCGCCTGCAGCCTTCCGGATAGCGGCTACGATCTCAGCGGGGAAACGAGCCCGTTCCGCCAGGGTCGCGCCGCCATAGTCGTCGGCACGAAGATTGGTCTCCGACCATAGAAACTGATCCAGAAGATAGCCGTGGGCGCAGTGGACTTCGACACCGTCGGCGCCGAATGCCTTCGCTTGCATCGCGCTATCGACGAAGCCATCGCGAATCTCGGCGAGTTCTGCCAACGTCGCAGCCCGACCATTGGGATTGCCTGCCCGGATTAGGCCACTCGGGCTCAAGGACGCCATATCCGGCCTCGGCCCTCCGGAGTTCTCCACGCGGCAGGCCCCTGTATGGTTCAGCTGAACCAGAATCCGGCTACCCTCACCATGTACGGCATCGAAGCAGCGGGTCCAGGAATCGGCTCGCGACGCATCGATCATCATGACAAAGCCATCATGGCCGGTGGCAGTGGGATGATTGACTGCAACTGATTCCGTGATGATCAGACCTGCACCACCATGCGCACAGCGTCGGTAGTACTCGATCAATTGTGGCGTCAGCGTGTAATTGACCGCGAGCCCGCGCTGCATGGCTGGAAGAACAAACCTGTTTCGCAGCTGAACTGCGCCAACCGACAGCACGCTGAACAATCCGCTCATCTGCTCTCCCGCCCAGCCCCATGTCCAGGACTTCTCCGAAGCGTAAATCCTGACGTGGCACAAGCCATGGAAAAAGCAGCATCAACCTTACACAATCATGATTGAGATTTGGCTGTTGCGGTCTTGCGAAAACAAATCTCAGACATGGCGTCCATCGGCGATCCAGCCCAAGCTTATCAGGTAGATGAAACCGGTACTGTGGCACTCGACGGTCCTTGTCGTGCCAGAAGCACCGCCATACGCTCTCCCAACGGACCTGATCGGGATCAGCGCCTCTGCATCCATTGCAAGATGGCAGTCATAGCGCCGCTTTTCAGCAATCCTGTGACGAGAACAATGGAGAGGGCGAACATGGTCTGCGTACACGAGGCCAGCAATACGTCGGTTTCAAGAAGGGATCTGTTGCACGCGGGTGTCGCGACAGCCGGAGCCGGGTCGTTGCTGACTGCCATACCGCATCAGGCCATTGCTGCGGGGGCCGCGTCGGCATCGCCGCTCACCGGCCAATCGTTTGGGCCCAGCAACAACTACCTTGAGATGGCGAAATCTGCCGCAGACTGGATCTTGTCATCGAGAAGTGCGGATGAGTTTGGCGTGTTCTTTCCTGCGGACCCGAGCAATCCAAAGCGACTTTTCATGACATCGAGCTCTCCGGAGTCATTCTATTGCGGCATCGCCGGAATGATAGTGACCTTCGCAGAACTGGCGCAGAAAACCGGCGAGGTGCGTTATCGTGAAGCGGCAATCGCGGGGGCCGAACGCCTGCTTAAACGGTGGAGGGCTATCGCCGATACACCCATTCCGACAATCGACATGCGCTGGAGCATGATTTTTGGCGTTTCCGGTATCGGCATGGCGCTTTACAAGGTTGGAGACATGCTGTCGGAGCAACGCTTCACAGCAGCCCTGCAGTCGATCGCAGACCGTATCGTTGCGGCCGCCGATCACAACAATACCAAAGGCACTTGGACCCCGTTCGCAGGCTATATTGCAGACAGCAGCACGATCCTGTTCCTGTTGCACGCTGCGAGGATTCTGAATCGTAAGGATTACCTGCGCACAGCGGAGATGGCTGGAGACAGGTTGATCAGCCTCGCATCGCAGGAAACTGACGGAACGCTCGCATGGAAGGGGCCGCAGAACCCGGTCTTTCCGAATCTTTACTACCCCGGATTTGAATTGGGTACGGCTGGCATCGCCTATACCCTTGCATCGATCCATGAAGAGTCCGGTGACCCGCGCTACCTGGATGCGGCTAAACGCGGCGCGCAACATCTCATGAATCTCGCAGTCGGAAATGGGAAGGCGGCTTTGATCCCCTATGCCTTGCCCGATCATCCTGATGTGTTCTACCTCGGCTTCTGCCACGGCGCGGCCGGTACCGCGCGCTTGTTCTACAAGCTTCACAATCTGACCGGAGAGCGCCTTTACCTCGACTGGACCAGCCGTCTCGCCGAAGGCATCCTGTCAGCTGGGGCACCAGAACTCGAAAGCCGCGGCATGTGGAACACTGTCACACAATGCTGCGGCGTAGCCAGCCATGTTACGCTGTTTCTGGGTCTATGGGCGAGATACGGCAATCCGGAGTATCTTAAGGTCGCACAACGGGCCGCGGCAACGATATCCAGCCGTTCGAGTAATCTGGATGGCAAGGGTGCCAAATGGTACATGGCTTGGGCAAGAGTCGAGCCTGCCAATGTTAATGCCGAAGCAGGTTACATGATCGGCGCGTCCGGCATCGCAAGCGCGTTGCTGCACCTGCATTTGGCAAATGCCGGACAATACGAAGTCAATCTTCCCTGGGACAACCCATTCCCGACGAAGAAGGTCTGAAAGTCCATTGGCCCCCTTTGGCGAACAACCTTTGCTCTGTAGGTCTGCAGCCTCGTCTGGCTTTATTTCAGTGAGACGAATGCCTCTCGCAGCCCGATATCATGGTGCTGATAGATCACAAAAGCTTTGCTGATTTTCTGTTAAAATATTGAATTATGGCGATATATTAAGAAGCGCTAGGTCGATTTCGATCCTCACAATGCATCGCCACAATCACTTCCGATATTCGCAGATCTGTCCTGCATTGTGTACGTGGGCGATAAGCGGAACAGCCAACCGGCATGTGGGCCTCACCAGGCTCGAATGAGCGAACCAGTATTTCGGGAGACATTCATGGCCACCCAACTCGATCCGGCAGCGATACCCGTTGGCTGCCCCATGCACGCGGCAGGCGAGCGCTTCCAGCCGTTCGAGCACGATGGCATGTTCGAGCAGCTTGCGGAGTACCGCAAGGATGTGCCGATCTTCTATGCACCGCAGATCGACTACTGGGTCGTCAGTCGGCGAGAAGACGTCATCTCCGTCCTGCGCGACCATGAAAGGTTCTCTGCCTCTGTCGCCACGCAGGCTGTGGTACCATGGCCGCCTGAACTGCTGCAGTTTCTTGCCGACAACGGTTTCACCAATGAGAGCGTTCAGGTCGCATGCGATCCTCCACGCCACAGCCGGGTGCGCAGTCACGTGCAGGGCTTTCTCAACCCGAAGAAGCTGCAATCCTTCGAGGCCGAAGTGCGGCAGCTAGTCCAGAGCTACGTCGAGGCGATGAAAGGCAAGGATACCGTCGATCTTGTTGATGCGCTGACCTACGAACTTCCAGCCATGACTGCGTTTCTGCTGCTCGGCGTGAAGGATATCGATCCACGCCGGATCAAGGCCTGGACCGAGCTGCGCGTCAAGCTGATGCACGGCTTTCCGACGCGGGAGGAACAGATGTCCGCTGGCGATGACCTGCTCGACTTCTGGCGCTTCTCCTGCGATCTGGTCGAGCAGCGCAAGCAGAACCCTGGCGACGACTACCCGAGCTGGCTACTCGCCTCGCGCGGTGGCGACGATGAGAAGCTCACCGAGAATGAACTCAAGAGTCTCGTTTTCGCACTGCTGCTTGCTGCCCACGAAACGACATCAAACGCGTCGGCAAACATCATCCTCGAATTGCTCCGCCGCCCGGATGATTGGGCCGCCCTCGTTGCCGATCCTTCACTGATACCCAACGCGGTCGAGGAAGGCTTTCGCTTCTGTTCCTCGGTCGTCTCTTGGCGCCGTGTTGCCAAGGAAGACTTCGAATTGGGCGGGGTCAGTCTGCCTGCCGGGACGAAACTTTTGCTATCTCTCGCTTCTGCAAGCCGGGACGAAAGCGTGCACGAGAATGGTGATGTCTTTGATATCCGGCGCAAGAACGCCCGTTCGCACCTTGCTTTTGGCAATGGCATCCATTTCTGCATGGGTGCGCCGATCGCCAGGATGCAGGTGCGGATGATGCTTGAGGAACTGACGAAGGCGTTCCCCGACATGTCTCTGGTCAATGATGACCCGGTCGAAATCGTCGGCGTTCTTACATTCAGAGGGCCCTCACGATTGCCGGTAAGGCTTTACGCATAGGCAAGCGATCCCGTCTGGCAAGAAGTCTGGAAGCTCGATCTGAGCTTGGAGGTTACATGGAATCGGAGAAGATCAAGTTCACCTTCCTGTCGGCAGATGGCACGCGACAGCAGGTCGTCGGCGCTGCTGGCGAAACCGTGATGGAAGTTGCCTATGCCAATGGCATAGAAGGCATAACCGCTGAGTGTGGTGGCTCCATGTCGTGCGGCACTTGCCATGTCTATCTCGACGAGACGACATTTGCGCAGGCCGAAGCGCCTTCGGAAAACGAGGTCGACATGTTGGACATCGTTTCCAGCGAACGACGCCCGACAAGTCGGCTGAGTTGCCAGATCAAGCTGAGCGCGGCGCTTTCCGGCGCGGAAGTGACCATTCCCGAAACACAGTTCTAGGCTGCGGTCAGGAACATGCATAGCCAAGGGTCAACCGTTGAGCACTGAGCAGCCCCCTAGCCCCGCAGACCTTGCGCCCCTGTTCGAGCCGTTGACAATTCGGGGCATGACGATCCCGAACCGCTTCGTCATGGCGCCGATGACGCGCAGCTTTTGCCCGGACGGATTGCCGGGCGACGATGTTGTCGGGTATTACGAGCGTCGCGTCGAGGGTGGAACCGGGTTGATCACCACCGAGGCGATTGGCACCGATCATCCAGCCTCTGTAGGTGATACCGGTCTCGGCGAAACGAACCTTCCCGTGTTCCGGGATCCACAGGCCATTACAGCCTGGAGGAAGGTCGTCGATGCAGTTCATGCCAAGGGCGGACACATCATCCCGCAGTTGTGGCATCAAGGCCCAATGCGGATGCCGGATGGCAAGACGCCCGCGTTCTCCCCTTCAGGTCACTATGGCGATCCGGCCAAGGCCGACATTTCCTATATCGAGATGGCGCGCATCATCGCTGCCGAACCGATGCCCGTGCCGAGTGACGAAGAAATTGCGGATGTTGTCGCTGGGTTTGGCCGGGCCGCGCGCGACGCGGTTGCTGCCGGCTTTGATGGCTTGGCGATCCACGGTGCGCACGGTTACCTTGTCGATGCGTTCCTGTGGGGCGAAACGAACCGGCGCAGTGCACCATGGGGCGGCAATTCTGTCGAACGTACGCGCTTTGCTGTGGAACTGGTGAAAACCTGCCGCGCGGCCATCGGCGAGGATCGCCCCCTGTTCTTCCGCTTCTCTCAGTGGAAGCAGCAGGATTTCAGGGCGAAGCTGGGTGAAACACCGCAGGAGCTCGAAGCCATTCTCGGCCCGATTGCGGATGCAGGTGTGGACCTCTTTGATTCAAGCGTGCGCTTTTTCAATACCCCGGCCTTTCCTGAACACGGCGACCTTTCCCTTGCAGGCTGGGCAAAGAAGCTGACCGGCAAGCTTTCCGGGGTCGTGGGTGGGATTGGCCTTCGTAACGGCAAGTATGATACGGACAACGCCGTCTCGCAAGCTTCGAACAACCTTGGCCTTGTACTGCGCCGGTTCGAGGCGGGAGAATTCGATATCGCGTCGGTCGGGCGGGCAATCCTCCACGATCCGCAATGGGTGAACAAGGCCCGGAATGGCGATCCCCTTCCTGCTTTCGATCCAGCGTCGGTCGGTATTCTGACGTGACAGTCCTCGACCATTTTCCGCGATAATGACCGGGGTGGAAGAACATATGAGGGCCCGTGACTTTGCGGGAAGGACCGCTCTGGTGATCGGTGCCGGCGCAGGAATTGGCCGGGCAACTGCCATCGCTTTTGCAGAGCGAGGTGCTCGCGTCATGACTGCAGACCTGTCTCTGGCCGATGCAGAGGAAACCGCCGCGCTCGTTCATGCCGCAGGGGGCGTAGCGGAAGCGATACAATGCGACGCCACGCAAAGCGAAATGGTCGACCGCCTAGTTCTTAAAACTCTCGAACGGTTCGGTTCACTAGATTTCGCGCACAACAACGTCGGCGCCGGAAATGGCAAGCCGCTCGAAGATCTGACCGAACAAGACTATGAATGGATCAGCGATGCCTCCTTCAAGTCGGTGTTCCTTGGGATGCGCTACCAGCTACCGGTCATGCGCGCGCACGGTGGAGGAGTCGTAGTCAACACCGCCTCGATGGCAGGGATCAGCACGGTGCAGACCGCCGATATCGTCTATGCCGGATCCAAGGCGGCAGTCATGCAGATGACCGCTCATGCAGCACGGACTTATGGTCAATACAACATTCGCGTTAACTGCATCGCGCCCGGCTTGGTTGCGACAAAGATCGTGAACGGAATGTTCTCGCCAGAGCAACAAATCGCGATGGCAGCCGACCATCTTTTTCCACGCCTTGTCAAACCGGAGGAGGTTGCTGCGGCTGTGGTGTTCCTCTGCTCTGATCAGGCGGCGATGATCTCGGGCCACGTCTTGCCAGTGGACGGCGGCATGATTGCGAAACGCTGAGAATTGTCCGCCGGACGGGCTCTGTTCAAGCATGGGAGGTATGCGCATGGGACGGCTTGACGGCAAGATCGCGATCATTACCGGCGGGGGTCAGGGCATCGGCCTGGCAATAGCCGATGCGTTCGCTCGCCAAGGGGCTTCACTTGTCCTAAGTGGCCGTACGCTGAATAAGCTGCAGAACGTCGTACCGCAGCTGGAAGCACATGGTGCGAGAGTGGCCGTCATCGCCGCCGATGCCCGCTCGAGGAGCGATGCTGACAGGGTGATCCGGTTTGCAGTCGAAAGCTTCGGTGGCATCGATATTCTGGTCAACAACGCCCAGACAGCGCGGGCTGGCATCATGCTTAGCGATTACACCGATGAACTCATTGGCGAAGTCATGGAATCCGGCCTACACGGATCCATTTACCACATGCAGGCAGCAAGGCCTCATATGGCCGAGCGCGGCGGCGGCTCCATCATCAATTTCGGTTCGCGCCAGGGCATCATCGCACCGCCCGGATGGTCGATCTATGCCGCTACCAAAGAGGCCATTCGCGGGCTCAGCCGCGGCGCAGCCCGTGAATGGGGAGTCGACAACATCCGGGTCAATGTCATCAACCCTTCCGCTGTCACCCCCGTTGCTGAAAAGTTCTTCGCCGAATTCCCCGATGAAGCAGCCAAGAACCTGAAGGAAGTGTCTCTGCGGCGGTGGGGCGATGCTGCCACGGACATCGCACCTGTCGCCCTGTTCCTCGCCTCCGACGAAAGCCGCTACATTACGGGACAGACAATCAACGTCGATGGCGGCATGGTCATGCTCTGACGCATGCCGCCTCCGGTGCTTTCAGTCGCCGGTCAGCACCGGTTTGCGCCCTTCCCGGCCTGCCGCCAGGATTTCGTTACGGTCGGCCGAAGTCGTGTAAAGCGCCTGGCCTGCCATTTCCTCGCGCAGCATGGTGTTCCAGTCGACTTCCAGTGAGCGGCGATAATGCCGCTTTGCCAGCCCTACGGCACGTGTCGGCTGCTCTGCGAACTGCCGCGCGAGCGCCATTGCCGTATCTCCAACCTCCTCCTGATCAACCAGACGGTTGATCAGGCCCCACTTGTCCAGCGTGTCGGCCGTGACCGTATCGCCGAGGAGTGCAATCTCGTTCAGCCGATGAAACGGAATGATTCTAGGCAGGTAGAAGGAATCCCCTGCATGAGGGATCATGCCGCGACGCACAAACACATGCGACCAGCGGCTTCCCTTGGCAGCAACGACCATGTCGGCTAGCAGCGCAAGGAGCCAGCCAACCCCCGCGACCGTCCCTTGCACGGCACTGACAACCGGACGTTCCAACTCCCACATCGCCTTGAACATCTCGATATGGGGCGTTGAGACAAAGCGATAGTCGATCGTATTGCGTGGCGGCGGAACAGGCGTTCTGGAAACGGCCCCACCTAAGCAGAAATCGCGGTCCCCCGCGCTGCGGATCAGGATCGAGCGAACGTCCTGGCGCGTATTGGCCTCTTGGAAAAACGTGGCGTACTCGAGCGCAACGTCACTACCGAAGGCGTTGCGGTTCGAAGGCATGTCCAGAGTGAGAATGGCCACCCCATTATCGATCTCGATCGAGAGACCCTCTACACTTGCACTCTCGGTCATCCCATCCTCTCCATCTTGAATGCTTGCGTTTGTCTGCGGCTTGCGCACCAGATCGCGTTCGCTACGGAAGCTGGCGAAATGGATCGGTCAGATCATGCCGGCTATCCATCGATTGAATCAGACTGGCTTTGCCAAGTGGCCACCCAGTCAGTTCAGCGTCGGCCAAAGCTACGCACGGTCGGCGAGGGCCAGAATCTTGCGCGATCCATCGACGCACCGTTGCATCCGTTCATGCGGACCAATTCCCTGCTCCGCAAGTGACCGCAGCGGGATTTCCAGACCGATGGATGGAACGTTTGGCAGAGCCGCAAGAATTTCCTTCAATGGTGCATCACCGTCTCCGGGGATCATGCGCTCATACATCGCCTCTTCGAGATAATCGGGGAGTTTCGGTTCTCGCGGGGCATCGCAGAGCTGGATATGCCCGATCAGATCGGCAACCTCTGCCAGTTCGGGCACACTCGATCCGCTCCGGAAGAAATGCATGGTGTCAAGTAGCAGGCGGGCGTGCTCGCCCGCATGTTTCACCGCCTTCACACCGGTTGCGAGATTGCTCACCACCGAGATAGGACAGAACTCGATCGATGGCTTCATTCCGCGCTGCACAGCCATTTCGACGAACGTGGCAAACTGATCCAAGGTGCGTTCGAGATCGGGCTCGAAGCTGATCGAATTGACCCTCTCCACGCCAAGGTCCTGATACATGTCCAGCTGCCGTGCCAGCGCCTCACGGGCCTCGAGACCAGGCAGAAACGCGTTGCCATCCCCGAGCAGAAGTTCAACACCGCGTTCTGCCAAGGCCGACTTCAGATCACGGCGCAATGCCGCATCCTCAATCAAGCTCCACGGTGCAAAGCCTTCAGGATTAAACTCGATCGGTGCAGGCACTGTGCCGATAAACTGGCAGTCGAGGTCGGCAGCCAAATGAACAAGGTCCACAGGGGAAAGCCCGAACACTCCCAGAAATTCAAGTCCAAGCTTTCGCACCATTCCCTTACGTCCCCTTTTTATCATGGGAGTTAGCTGCCGCCGTCAAAGCAGCCTACTGTATAGTGGGTTCTCATTGCAGCTGTGTCATGCCATCCTGATCGAAAGGCATGATCGATCACATCCATATTCTTTTATTCAGAGCACTTAGGCACTAAGAAACTCGGCTAAAAGGCGACTGACCGCTGCCGTTGCAGCTCCTTCACTGGCGTATCGAATAAATACCGGCAGGCCGTGATGAGGGTTGAAGAAGGCATATGGCGTGCTGCAATAGCCTGAAGCAAAGGCTCAATAGAGGGATATCGACAGGCATGGCGACTGATGCCAAGGAATATGTTTCGCAGCGCGAAGCGACAGGCAAGCATACGGCGAGGCGGCAACAGGCAATCGATGCTGCTGCTGCAATCTTTGCCCGCGATGGCTTCAATGGCGCAAGCACAAGGGCAATTGCTGAGGCCCTTGGGATCAAGGTCGCGAGCCTCTACTTCCACATCGCGTCAAAGGAAGACGCGTTGGCGGAAATCTGCATTTTGGGCATGCAGCGTTCGCTCTCGTATCTTGACTCGGCCCGCCAGCAGAAAACGTTGGCGGAACAGATCCGCCACTTTTTCGAGTGCCAGCGCGATGACATGATCGAGCACGCAGATTACGTGGCCGTCTCGATCCGTGAGCGTGACAAGCTAAGCGACCCTGCGCTGAACCGTATACGCGACCTGACCGCACAGTTTCGCTCCAACATGGATGAGATGTTCCTGCTCGCTGAGCAGCGAGGTGAACTCCACTCGGACCTTACACCACGCCATTGCCGTTTCATCATGATCGGGACATTGCGAGGCCTCAGCGAAACGTATCTCAGCGGTGTCGACCTTTCTACCGAAGATCTGACAGATCGGTGGATCAGCGCGGTTGTCCGGGGAATGGTCAAGGACCCTGCCAAGGACACGGCGGTGCAGTCCTGACCAGAAATACCAGTTCAACCTCGCGGCAGCCCCAGATCCCGTTCAGCAATGACATTGCGCATGATCTCGTTGGTTCCGCCTGAAATCGTCCAGCCGAACGAGTTCAGGTAGTCGAACATACCGACGAACCGACGCTGCGAGTTGAAGGGTTGCCGCAAATGGCCGTCTAACCCTTCAAGACGTGCGACAAGTTCGGCGATTTTCTGAATCAACGTAGTCTGGAACAGCTTGATCCGCGCCGAAGCCATTGCGGTGGTTGCATGCGCCTCGCCATTTTCGTGATCGTGCAGCAGTTGGCGTATCATGCGTCGACTCGCCTGCAGGTCGGCAAGATGGGTCATGAATTGCCGCCGGAACTCGTCATCCTCAAGCCACGCAGCCTTTACGGCAACAGCATTGCGATAATAGTCTTCGAGCATGTGACGGCGCCGTTCACCCGCCTCGAATGCCAAGACGCCGCGCTCAGAGGCCAACGTGGCCTGAGCGACTCTCCATCCATCATTCTCAGCTCCGACCAGATTGGCCACCGGAACACGCACGTCGGTCAGGAAGAGTTCTGAGAAATCGGCTTGTCCATCAATCTGTTCAATCCGGCGCACCTCAAGCCCCGGGGTATCCATATCCATGATCAGGAACGAAATGCCGGCGTGTTTTGCAACATTGGGATCTGTACGAACCAGCAGGATGCAATGCTTGGCAAAACGCGACATTGACGACCATATCTTCTGGCCGTTGATCACGTAATGGTCGCCATCTCGCACGGCACGGCAGCGCAAGGACGCAAGATCGGAGCCTGCCCCCGGTTCGGAAAATCCCTGGCACCACACGACGCCCTTGGAGGCCGCCGGCAAGTAGCGGGCACGCTGATCAGCATTGCCGCAAGGAATCAACGTGCCGGGAAGATGGTTGAGGGTCACGACAAAGACGTTAAGCGGCGGTGTTCCGGCCCGCGCCATCTCGTCGGCCACGATCATCTGGCCTGCGATGCCGAGACCAACCCCACCAAATTCACTTGGCCAGTGCGGGACAGAAAGTCCCTGCTTTGCGAGTTCCGCAAACCACCAGCGCTGGTATTCCACCGCCTCGTCTTCCGTCCCTCGATCGGCAACCTCGGCCCAATCGGAAGGTAGGGTCTGCGCGATCCAGTCGCGAATGGCGGACCTGAAAGCGCCCACGTCTTCCCGCAAATCGATAATCATCACGCGATCTCCAGAACTTCGTGACCGTTCTTCAGCGCCTCGCCGAAAGCGCTGGCTGCCTTGTCACGCAGCGCGCCGTTTGGCGCCAACAGTGCTTCGTTTAGCCATGCGCGTTTGAGAAACAGATGCGGGTCATATTCGCGGGTAAAGCCCACGCCGCCGTGCAACTGGACACAGTCGCCTGCGATCCTCAGCGCTGCATCCGTGACATTGGCTTTGGCCATCAGTGACCACATCAATGCGCCTTTTGCCCCATTATCGAATTGCTCGGCTGCTTGCCAGACCAGCTCGTCGCAGCCTTTGGCGTTGACCTGATGATCGGCCAACCGATGCTTGAGCGCCTGAAACGATCCGATCAATCGACCGAACTGTTCGCGCTGCTTCATGTAAGCAATTGTCCGATCCAGCGTACCACGTGCCGCACCTGCACTGTCTGCCGCGATGGCAATCGCATAAAGAGCAAAGAGCACCGGACGGCTACCGCGCAGAACAGCAAGCGCCTTCATTGATGACGAAGGTAAAGACAGGATCGATCTGGTCTCGTCCCAAATCACCACCTGATCCGCCACGGCATTGCTCAGGTCAGCCAGCAAAAGATCGTCACCCTCGCCGGGAATCAAGGCCACGTTTGCAGACGCGTCGCCGATCAACCTGATGGCACCATCCGCGTGAGGCGTGTTGAAACTCGTCGCAATTGCAAGAGAAGTCGTGCCTTCAACGATGCTCACTATGAGTTCGGCGATTGCGGGGTCGGCGCTCACCTCGCTTCGCGCCAGCGTTTCCAAGGCGACACTGGTAGCTATAATTGACCCTGGTGCTGCTGCCCGGCCTAGCTCATAATTAAGTACGGCAAGTCCATTCGCGCCCAATCCAATGCCGCCGTGTGCTTCGGGCAAGGAAATTGCGAGCCAGCCAAGGTCCTTTGCAAGCTCGCGCAAGTCTTGATCGACTGACGCCTTTCCATCGATAAAAGCGTGGACTGCCAAGCTCGTGCATCGCTCATCAAGCACCGTTCTGATGCTTTCGCGCACTTCGGCCATAAGGTCTTGCATCGGGTTAGCCTCTCGAACTCGGCTTGCGGGGGTAAACTGGATGTAACGCCATGACTTTCACCATTTCGCGGCGCAACCTGTATGCCGGATCAAACGCGTCGATTTCACACGGTATCACGATTTCGATAAGTGGCTGAGCGCTGGATCATTTCCCCAAAGTACATGGGCTAGGCACCGAGGACCTGCGCAAAGCTTCGTATCAAGCCGCTTCCCGTAGGATCGCTTGCTTTGGCAGATACGGTCGCGCCTACCATTGGTGCCGTTAAAACACGGAAGGCCGGGTCGTCGGCACAGCTCAGATCGACGATGATCTGTGCAATCTCGTCAGGGGTCTGCCCCATGCCGGCAAACGTTTGATTCGATAGTTCGTTGTAGCGATCCAGCATACGATCGTAAGGTGGTGCCATAGCTGCTGCGGCATCCCGCGATGTCGACCGCACATTTGCGACGAAGGCCGAATTGACCGGGCCCGGTGCCACGACACTCAACCTTATGCCCATCGTGAGCGCCAGCGGAGCAAATGACTCCATGAAACCTTCAACGGCAAACTTTGAGGCGCAATAGGCGTCGTTGAATGGTTGCCCAACCAGGCCGCCTATACTGGTCACAGTGATCACCCGGCCGGATCCTGCTGCGCGCATGTGCGGGATGACAGCCTTGACCGTGTTCCACACACCAAAGAAATTAACTTCCATGATGCGACGAAGCGCGTCGTCACTGGTCTGCTCGATCGATGCAACCAACCCAGCGCCTGCGTTGTTTATCAGAAGGTCGACGCCGCCGTGCGCCGCGATCACCTCTGCAATGCAGACGTCTATCGAGGACGCATCGGCAACATCGAGGGCGCGAATTTCGATCTCCAGCCCGGCAGACCTGGCCGCCTCGAGCAGGTCCACCTTCCGCGTAGTATCGCGCATGGTCGCAATAACTCGATATCCGGCCTGCGCCAAACGGAGAGCTGTGTGCAACCCGATGCCCGTCGAGCAGCCTGTGACGAGTGCGACCGGCACTTCACCCATCAACAGTCACCCGATCGAACTTGACGTAGATATGCTCGGGCACGCGCATCATGTAGCCACGTATTGCAGGCGCGGGCTTGTCAGGATCGAGCCGCAGGTTGCGCAGGTTATCCATCACCGCATGAAGTGCACGGGTCATTTCCACACGGGCAAGGTGCTGACCGACACAGATGTGCGGACCACGGGCAAACGAGTAGTGCGCGTGCCTTTCGCGAAAGATATCGAAGCGGTCAGGGTCGGGATAGATCGCAGGATCACGATTGGCCGCCCCGGCAAGCACGTCAAGATAGGAGCCCGCTGGTATCTTCACCCCGCCGAGCTCGGTGTCCCGGACAGCGACACGCGTCTGGGACAGCACCGGGCCATCCCAGCGCAACGCTTCCTCGATTGCTGCTGGGATAAGACTACGGTCCTTGCCAACCGCTTCAAGCTGATCGGGATTGCGCAGGAGTGCCGAGAGCAGGATGCTTGTGCCGCGATAGGTCGTGTCACCTGCCGCATTCATCAACTGGCGCAGGAATGAAATCAGCACCAACTCTGGCAGGTGAACTCCATCATCTTCAGTCGTTGCCAGCATACTGATGAGATCATCGCCGGGATTGGCGCGACGTTCCTCGACAAGCGCTCGAAAATACTCGCCAAGCTTGATCCCAGCCTCGATCGCCTGCGGCATATGTTCGAAATCGGTTTGGCCGATCGCCAAGCGCTGAAAGGTTCCGACATCGGAGCGTGGCAGATTGAGTTGCTTATAGATGACCTCAAACGGATAGCTGTGCGTGAACTCGGCCACCAGATCGGCTTCACCCCGAGGCAAAAATGACGACATCAGGCCGTGCACGACCGGGTCGACGATGGTTTCGCCCCAAGTTTTGACGTGTTGCGGGAGGAAAATCTTCTGGAAAATCCGCCGCCACCTGCCGTGAACCGGATTGTCCATCACGCTGATGCTACCCATGCCAAAGGTATGGCCAAGGGTAACTTCATAGCCAGAGTTCGAGAACCGAGCGGGATCGATCAGGGCTTCTTCGACTTCTTTGCTTCCCACAACCGAAAATTTGGGCACATCGGGATAGTAGCACGGATAGCCCATCAATTGGCGGAAGGACCCAGGCACCACTGCTGCCTGGGCACGCAGTTCGTGGATACGGGGATAGGGATCCGCATCAGCGCCGAAATTGTCCTCGTGCGAGAGGAACGGATTGTACGTCGGATCATCAAAATCCTGAATCCGGGAAGTCGTTGCCATGGTGAAACTCTCCTTGATATAAAGTAAGTGCTACAGGTTGAACTGGCGCTCGGCGTTCAACGTTCTGGCCTTGGTAAAGCCCGCGAGTTCGGCTTCGGATTGATATTTTTCATGCAGTTCAGGGATTTCTGTCGCTATTGAAGTTCGATCCTGAAACTGAAAATACCGCATGAGCCAATTGATTGATTGCGCCACCGCAACGTCAGAAATAGCCCGAAATGCTATGATCGCACCCAGATCACAGGCTTTGATGCGCCACGCGCGAACGAGCATACGATGTGTCATCCCGTAAGCTTGGCCAATGCCGCAGAAGTCTCGTCCCAGATCGTCAGCATACGCCCATCCGAGCGGGCCTTCGCTGCATAACGGGACAGGACTTCGAATTCCGAAACGATGCCGTTTGCGCCAAACAGATGGCCAGCAAGATCGCACAGGATCAAAGTTGGCAGGACGATGCAGTCTGCCTTTGAGATCGCATTTCCTGTTACGTAGACAGCGTCATCGACGAAATTTTCGACCAGCGAAAGCCCGCTGCTCATATTTGCCAGCTCGGCAATGACGATACTGTCGTTTCGTTTGGCCGGATCCAACTGGCCAAACAGCCGCAAGGCAGCCGGCACGACATAGAGTTCAATTGTGCGTATCGCGTTGCGCATCTGCGCCCGCTCAGCAACCCCTGCCGGGATCAGCGAGGGCACCGGGAAGATCTCGTCGAGATAGTCGATGATCGTCTCCGATTCCGCGATCTTCAGGCCATCGTCCGTCACCAGGACCGGCAGCTTGCCGATAGGATTGAGTGCGAGGTACTCGGGCGAGCGCGTGCTTCCGCCCGGTGGCGGCTCCATTTCATATGCCAGTCCCTTGACTCGCAAAGCCAGGCGCACCCGCGCTGCGAAAGGAGAGTGAGGTACTGCGTAGAGCTTCATCGTGGTGCTCCAGATTATGCCGGTCAGAGACTATTCAGCCGAGTTCGCAACGGCAGGGCTGGTTGCTCGCCTTCTGAGAGCACCGCCATTGCAACGCCCATCAGCTGGACCAGCCTTTTAAGGCCCGCAGCGTGGTCTGCTTTGGACGTTCGCCAGCACGATCTGCCCCTCAATGGGCATGCATGACGGAAGTCACCTGACCGATCTCCATTTGCAGGGTCGAAAGCTATCGCTGTCATGCTTTCAATAGGCCTCATGATAGCTACACTTCTTCGTACTTGCTCTGCGCATCGCGCACCCGATGACCAGAGCCATTGGTCGTAAAATCAGCCGGTCAAAGTCGATGGTGCTCATCTACCTTGGCTGCGACGGGATTGGCCCGCTGACAATGGGTTACACTCACAATCACGTTGGTGATGAACGCGTGCACCAGGCAGATTGCGCCAAAACCGGTGATTGTCGCCATTCCGATCGCCTATTGCATTGGGACGTCGGGCTTAACCGAGGTCTGGCAAATACTGCGCGTGTCAGTAAGGAATACCGGCGGCGCGCCAACCGATCCTGGTTCGTGTGCAAGGTCGGGCCATCATCAAACTGGCGCCCAATTGGCTGAGGTAAAACTGTGACCGCACCTGAATGGACCATGCGCCAGAAATCCATATTGGTGCTTTGTGCTCTGGCCATCGTCCTTGACGGTTTCGACACCCAAGTCATCGGCTTTGCTGCCCCAGCCCTGCTGGCCGACTGGGGCATCACCAAGGCACAGCTTGCCCCGATCCTGGGCATCGGCCTGTTTGGCATGTCACTCGGAGCAGCGGCGGGGGGCTATGTCGGGGACCGGCTTGGCCGCAGGTTCGGCATGATCGGCAGCACGGTCTTGTTCGGCATTGCAACCTGCGCCATGGCTGGTGCCCACAGCCTGATCGAACTTGGCGCCTATCGCTTCATAGCCGGCCTTGGATTAGGCGGAGCCCTTCCGATCGCAGCAGCTTTGGTTGCAGAGATAACCCCAGCCCACCGCAAGAGCCTAGCAGTGTCGATCAGCATCATCTGCATCCCGGTCGGCGGAATCGTTGGAGGCCTGTTGGCCGCGCCGCTATTGCCTTTGATTGGCTGGAAGGGCTTGTTCGCAATTGCCGGGAGCCTGCCGTTGATCGTTGCAGTCGCTCATGTGTTTGCCCTTCCGGAGTCACCTTCGTACCTTGAGACGCGCGCTGCACGAATGGCCGATGCAGGTGATGCGAAACGGACCGATAGGCACCAGTCCTGGCAACACGAGAGGTTTTTTCACGCACTCAAATCCGACGACTTGCTAAGCGATACCTTCGTGCTCTGGGCGGCATTTGGCGCATCCCTCATGTCGGGATATCTTTACTTCAATTGGCTGCCTGTTTTGCTTGCTGATGCAGGATTCCAGCTGTCCGCCACAAGCCAGGGACTTCTGGCATACAACATTGGATGCGTGGTATCAGGTATTGTAGTCGGCGCCATCGCTTCGCGCGTGGGCACCCGGACACCTCTTTTGTTGCTGTCTGGGTTCGCCGCAGCCGGTGCCATTGCGTTGATGCTCGTCCCGCCGACGCCTGACCGTTCAGCGTTGCTTATGATAGCACTTGCCGTTCAAGGCTTCTGCCTCGGCGGCGTTCAACCGCTGCTTTACGCCCTGGCGGTTCACGTCTTCCCGCCGCACATCAGGACCACCGGCATTGGCAGCGCGGCAGGTGTCGGGCGGATAGGAGCCATCCTCAGCTCGGCTCTCGGCGCGGCTACTCTGGCATGGGGAGCGAGCAGCTTTTTTCTGGCAATAGCGATCGCGCAGATCGGCTGTGCGTTATGCATTCTGGCCATCCGGCGCCACGACAGGGGATCAACGCCTCAGGCAGCCGGTTAGCAGTGGGAGTGAGGCGAAGAAGCTGTGCGTTCCCTGCGTGCGGGTAGCCATTTTCGTGGAAACCGATCTGAAGGGCTTCCCTCGCCTCATTGCCACGCAATCCATCGCCTCCTTGATACGTTGAGCCTTGCGTTCCCTGCGTCGCTGATACTTGCCTGAAAGCCATTGCCCCAGAGTGAAGTCGTGGCAATGCAGGATCAGTCGCATGGACATGACAGGCATAGTGCTCTTTGTGCTGATGCCCGGCAGCCGTGAAAAGGGCGTGCAGAATGGTTCTCTGGTTCTACGAAAATCTGGCGGACTTTCGCCAAATGGTTCGAGAAGCGGCCAAGCAAGGCCGGCGGGCCAAGATCCTCGATCGCCAGTGCGGGTTTGGCTGGAAGCTACTGGACAAGGCCGAACGATTCACTCTGGAACACCGCCGTGGGCAGACCCGTCTTGACCCCGCGGTTTGATGATGGGAGTCTGGGCTGGGGAGAGCTTCCCCGGATGCTGGACAGTTATGGCGGCGAGCGACCACCCGCGCCGCAATGGTTCATCGATGCCCAGCAGATGCCGCGTGACCGGATCACATTTGCCGTCGATGGGTGTGACATCGAGCTGATTTGTTGGGGCAAGCGCGGGCAACCGGGCATGCTGCTGCTTCATGGCTCAATGGCCCATGCCGACTGGTGGTGCGCTGTCGCGCCCTTGCTCGCCAAGGAATACAGAGTCTGCTCCATGTCCTTTTCCGGCATGGGCGGCTCCGGGCACCGTGAAGCATATTCCGTGGTGCAGATGGCACAGGAAGCCCGTGCGGCATTAGGCGCGGCCGGGCTATTCGATGCCGACCTACCGCCAATTGTAGCCTGCCACAGCTTTGGCGGGAAAGCCGGCAGCCTGATTGCCGGCAGCGATATCGGTGAGCGACTGTTGGGCGTGATCTTCGTCGACTCGTTCGTTGTACCAGATCAGGGCATTGGCCGCCCGCCGCCTTATCGCAGCCGCCTTTACCAGACCCAGGCCGATGCCATTGCCCGCTTCCGGCTGTCACCTGATCAACCTGGTGGTGAGCCGTTCGCGCTGGACGCGATCGCCCGCGCCGGTGTGAAGCAATTGCCCGATGGTTCATGGACGTGGTGCTTCGATCCCGATTTCTTTTCCAAGCTGGAAAATGGGAATGGCTGGGAAGCACTTCTAGAAGCGCGTTGCAAACTTGCATTCGTCCGCGGGGAACTGTCGAATATTGTCACTGAAGACGACGAGGCGCTGCAACGGAGGTTCCTGCGGCCAGACACACTGTTCGTGGGAATACCTGATTCATACCATCACGTGATGGTCGATCAGCCTCTGGCACTCGTCACGGCCATGCGTACGATTGCAGAAGCATGGGCGAAGGAGAGAAGACGGTGAATGCATCCTCCGGTTCGCCGTATCCTTTGCCGCTGACACCTGAAGAGGTGACTGCCGCTTGGCTAAGCGCGGCGACCGGGCATGTCGTTGACAGCGCTCAAGTGGTGGACATCATCCTGGGCACATCAACCAAGATCCGCGTTCGCGTGAAGGCCGAAGGATTGCCAGAATCGCTGATCGTAAAAGGCGGGTTTGAAGAGCACAGCCCGATGATGAAGGAAATGTATGCGAACGAGGTTGCGTTTTACACTCGTATCGCCCCAGCATTGCCAATTCACGCGCCGAAATGCTGGTTTGCCGGATCGGACCCGGAAAGCCATCAGTCGATCGTGATCATGGAAGATCTGGTCGCCAAAGGCGTGACGTTTCTTCATGCCCAGCGTCCGGAAGCTTATGCGGCTGTGAAGCGGCGACTGGGCGATTTGGCTCGCTTCCACGCAGCAAGCTGGAATGATCAAGGCCTTGCGCCGGGCGGACGATGGGATTGGCTCGTTGGACGGTTTTCAGACTGGTCGATGGTCTACGCAGAGCGGTATCTGAAGCCAGAAGTATGGCAACATTACTGCGAGAGCCCGCGCGGCGCGGCTATTTCGACGCAGCTGCACGATTGCGCCTGGATGCGGCGTGTCTTGGTGCAACTGCGGACGCTCGAACGCGAAGGACCGATGTGCATCATCCACGGTGATACTCACCTCGGTAACCTGTACGTGGAAGCGAATGGAACACCTGGCTTTCTTGATTCCCAGCCGTCGAAGGCTTCTCCGTTCATGGAAGTGGCCTACCATATCGTGTGCGCGCTGGATTTGGCGGATCGGAAGGCTTGGGAGCAGGACCTGTTGCGCTACTATCTCGCCTCCTTGGCAGAATGCGGAGTATCCGCACCAGACTGGGATGAAGCTTGGCTGCAGTACCGGCGCTACATCGCCTATGGCCTGTTCATCTTCCTGATCAATGAAATCCGCTTCCAGACTGAAGCGATAAACACAGCCTATGCAGCACGTTTTGGCGCAGCAATGCTGGACCACAATGTGCTCAATCTGATTGGGAACTGAGTCGAAATACACCGATCAAGGCCGCGGTGACGCCCGGTTCGGCCAATAAGGCATGCGCGTCCATCCTCGCGTCCTGAAAATGGCTGGATCTTCGATGCAGCGGCCGAGATGTCAAAGACAGCGCCTGGAAGCAGCGCGCAGTGTCCGTTCGACACCCTGTTCCCAAGACGACTGTCGATACCCGGCCTGATCCCGACGATATGCTTGCGGATGGCGCTCGCAGCACTCTGCTCATCAACAATACGGATATTTTCATCCGCATGATCAAAATCATCATCCTGTCGGGGTAAGCTGGGCAATGCGATAGTGTGTGCAAGGGATAGAACCCCACGAGAGGATCGTAACCATGAACGCCCAGCCGCTCCATCTGCCTGACGCCGTCGATCTGGATGCAAGTTCAGTTCGCCCGACCCGCATCTTTGAGCAGTGCAATCACCTCCTCGACGATCATACCTCGCTTGACCGTTTCTATCACGAAAATGGCTACCTGTTCTTCCGCGATGTGCTGGATCAGCAGTCCGTGACGGAGGCACGCGATGCCATGTTGGCGGTTGCCGCCGATGAGTTCGGGCTGGTTGAGAAGGCGGATGCACTAGGTCGCTGGACAGGCAAGGCTGCGCCGCAGTGGGCCGAAGAGTTGCCGGTGTTCGCGGGAATCTCCCGCCGCTTGATCGAAAACCCAGCCAATCAGGAACTGCTGGCGAAGATTTTGGGGCAGAGTGCCTGCATGGTCCCGATCGTCCAATACCGCCTCTATCCACCCAACAATCCACTAGGGATGGTGCATCAGGATGGCTTCTACAGCCCGGGAATCCGCGATTATCGCCCGCTTTGGATACCATTGGTGGCCTGCCCGCGTGAAGTGGGCGGTCTTGCGATTGCCGTGGGCGAACACAAGAAGGGCTTAGTTCACAATTTGGCCAAGCCGAACCCCTTCCCCATTCCTGAAGGCATAATCAATCCGGACAGCTGGGCCACGATCGATTTTGAACCGGGCGACCTGCTGGTTGTCCATCCAGACGCTCCCCATGTCGGCACAGCCAATACGTCCGACCGATTGCGCATCTCGTTTGACACTCGCGTGCAGTCGGCTGCGAACCCTAGTGCGTTCGCCGCTACAGTTACGGCATTTACGCCAACTTCGGTCACGGTCGAGGCCGATGATCCTGTGGTCGGCACGGTTACCCTTTCAGTGGACGCGGAAAGCTACCTTCGACCGATCAGTCGTGGCAAACGAGAGGCGTTTGAGACTTTTGCCGAGTATATGATGCTTGGCATGCGTCTCGTGGTGGTGCGCGAAGGTGATCGCTGCGCAATGCTCCGCGAAGGCTCGCAGAACTGAATGCTTTAAAGTGGCAAGGTCAGGGCCATCACGATGGATCAACAGAGTTTATCACCATAATCGCTGATGCGATGCCTCGGCAGGGCACGCGCGCCGCGTTGTCACCGGCAAGATGCGCAGATAGTTCATGATCAAACACGCATCGGAGAGAGATCATGGCTGACCCTTATTTCGTTGGCAAGACTGCGCTGGTGAGCGGATCGGGGGCCGGGATCGGACAGGCGTCGGCGCTTGCTTTCGCCGCACGTGGCGCCAAGGTCATGGTTTGCGACATCGATCTCGCAGGAGCTGAAGAGACGGCCGCGATGATCCACGCCGCTGGCGGCAAGGCCGAAGCGATGCGCATCGATGCGAGCGATGCCGGCGAAGTGGAGCGGTTGGTCAAAGCCACGCTGGACCAGTTTGGCTCGCTCGATTTTGCGCACAACAACGTTGGATGCGGCGTTGGCAAGCCATTGGAAGAGCTGACTGAAGCCGACTACGATTACTCGGTCGACCTGTCGTTGAAGACCGCATTCCTCGGCATGCGATATCAGTTGCCGGTCATGCGGCAGCGCGGTGGTGGATCAGTTGTGAACACTGCGTCGATGGCCGGTATCAGCACCACCCAAGCTGCCGATATGCCCTACGCCGGGGCCAAGGCTGGAGTTATCCAGATGACTGCCCACGCGGCGCGTGCTTATGGGCAGCATAACATACGCGTGAACTGCATCGCACCGGGGTTGGTCGCTACCAAGATCATCAGCGAAATGTACACCTATGAACAGCAGGTAGCATTGGCCAGTGACCACATCATCAAGCGGCCGGTCAAACCGGAAGAAATCGCTGCTGCCGTAACCTTTCTCTGTTCGGCCGAGGCTGCGATGATCACTGGCATCTGCCTGCCGGTGGATGGTGGCCAGAATGCCATGCGGGGATGACGGATATCCTGAGTTGAGCCAGCGGCCCGACAGCTTGGAAGAAGTCTGGCTCGACAAGTCTGGCATTCCATGCGCTGGCGCCCCGATGGGAATCCTGCTCAGCGCGCAGGCAGCGCGCAAGCACGACGCACCAGCTTTCACGTTCGGTGGGCAGACCCTGACTTATGCGGAGATGGATGCGGCGGCCAACCGGCTCGCGCGCGCCTTCATGCTGCGCGGCGTGAAGCAGGGCGATTGCGTTGTTATGTCGATGCCCAATCGGCCTGAGTATGTGCAGGCCGCCTATGCAGCATGGAAACTAGGGGCGACCCCCTGCCCGATTTCCCATCGACTGACGACTAATGAATTCGCCGACGTCATTGGACTCGCACAACCGGCACTCATCGTCGGTACAAGCGCAACACCAACGGGCAGTTGGCCGCTGCTGGACATAGATTGCCCGTTGGATTCTGCGATCGACGATTGCCCACTTCCGCCAGTGGTTTCATCGCCGGGCAAGATACTGGCCAGCGGCGGCAGCACAGGCCGCCCGAAACTCATTGTAGATCCACGCAATTCAGGCTGGGGGCCTGACAAGACCAACACCTACCGGCCGCCATTCAGCACAATCCTGAGCGCAGGCCCGCTTTACCACTCCGCACCATTTGCATTTGCCATCGTCGCTTTGGCCGAAGGGTCGCATGTCGTGTGCATGGAGCGCTTCGAGGCCGAGGAATGGCTGCGTCTAGCCGAACTGCATCGCACAACTGTGGCTGCGATGGTGCCAACAATGATGAGCAGGATCGCGCGACTTGATCCGTCAATTACTGCGATTGCGGACCTGTCTTCGTTCAAATTTATCATGCATTCTTCGGCACCATGTCCACAAGATGTGAAGCGGTGGTGGCTTGAGAAGGTTGGCGCGGACGTCATCTGGGAAGTCTATGGCTCAACCGAGCGTCTCGGTTCGACATTGATCAACGGCACCGAATGGCTTGAACATCCCGGCTCGGTTGGCCGTGCCCTGCCAGGCGATACCATCGTCATTGTCGACCCAGAAGGCATGCCATTGGCGACAGGTGAAATTGGTGAAATCTTGTTCAGACGCGCCGTCGGAGTTGGCACGAGCTACCGCTATATTGGCTCGGAGACCCGGATAAGGGGTGATCTTGACGGTTTGGGTGACATGGGCTGGCTTGATGCGGATGATTATCTCTACATCGCGGACAGGAGGACGGATATGATCCTCGTGGGAGGGATCAACGTCTGGCCAGCCGAAGTTGAAGCCGCGCTTGAGCGCGTGCAGGGCGTCTTGTGTGCGGCCGTGATCGGGCTGCCCGATGCCGACATCGGCAACCGGATCCATGCCGTGGTGGAACTGAGTGACTGCGTTCCAATGCCTGCACCGACCGATGCCCTATCTTTCCTCGCGCCGGGATTGGAATTGCTCGCACCGTTCAAACGTCCCCGCTCAGCTGAATTCACGTATGAACGGGTTCGCGACGATGCGGGAAAGGTGCGCCGGGCCGCACTTCGTGCCGAGCGTACGGATCAAGCCTGAAGTCTCCAGCCCAAAGCCAGAGATCAATCGGCAAGTGTGCTCATGTCGATCACGAAACGGTACTTCACATCCGACCGCTCCATGCGTTCAAATGCCTGATTGATGTCCTGAATTGCGATCGTTTCGCAATCAGGCAGAACGCCTTTTGCAGCACAGAAATCCAGTAGCTCCTGCGTTTCAGCAATCCCGCCGATGATCGATCCGGCCAGTGTCTTGCGGCCCATGAGCAATGATCCGGTGTGGATTGCGGGAAGCATGTCGATTGCGCCCACAATGACCATCGCGCCTTCAAGCGCAGTCAGGCTGAGATAAGGCGTAACGTCGTGCGAAACAGGAATCGTGTCGATAAGGATGTCAAACCGGTTCTTGGCCTTGGCCATTGCGTCGGCATCAGTTGACACCAGCACTTCATGCGCACCGAGCGCAATGGCATCGGCCACCTTGGCAGGCGAAGTCGTGATCACGGTGACGTTCGCGCCCAAAGCCACGGCTAGCTTCACAGCCATATGTCCCAGACCACCAAGCCCGGCAATGGCAACGCGCTTGCCTGGCCCTGCATTCCAATGGCGCAGCGGCGACCACGTGGTGATCCCGGCACAGAGCAATGGACCTGCGCGTTCAGGATCAAGACCTTCAGGCAACCGCAGCACAAACTCCTCACGCGAGACGATAGTTTCTGAATAGCCTCCATTCGTAAGTTCGCCTGTCAGGCGATCACGCCCGTTGTATGTGGGCGTTGGGTATTCTTCGCAAAACTGCTCCATCCCCTTTTCGCATCGGGGGCACTTCAGACAACTATCCACAAGGCAGCCGATCGCGACGAGCTCACCGGGTTTGAACTTGGTAACCGCTGATCCCACATCAGTTACCTCGCCCACGATTTCATGGCCGGGGACGCACGGGAAAACTGTGTTGTGCCAGTCATTCCGGGTCTGGTGCAGGTCGGAATGACATACGCCACAATAGTTGATGCGGACAGCTACGTCATTTGATCGAAGCTCGCGACGCAAGAGGGTGGCAGGAGCGAGAAGTGCGCCAGCTTCACTCGCAGCGTAGCCGAGGACCTGTGGCATGCTTGTCTCCTCAAAAGTTCATGGAAAGCGCACCAGAATGCGAGGGACCGGTAGGTATGCCCTTATCTCCCCCGGCCGCGATCAGGTGCGGCATGTTGCAGATACGCCATTTTCATTGGGAACAGCTGATCCTCTTCAATCTATCGCCCATGCGTTAGAAAGCGCGCCTGGAATGAGAGTAACAGATGAAGGGTGAGTGAGAGCCGCTAGTCCCGCGAATGGCACGAGTCACCCCGCACGGTGTCAGTTTCAGAGTTCTGGCCCATGAACTGTCGGGCCTGCCCTTCGTTTCGAGTTGGTTATTCAGCAGCTGGACGGAGATTTTCAGGCAGCGCTACTGACACCAACGATTAGATCAGCAAAGAAATCTCATCGCGTTGATGCGGCCAACGGCTTGTGCTGCATCATCAATCAGCCGGTCAAAGATAGCCTCAACCGGTTCCACCTGGTCCGCAAAGATCGCTGCATGACCCCAGTCGTAGGTGCCAGTCGCCAGATTTCCAGTGCGGTATCCTTCACGGGTCAAGGCGCCGGTCACATGAGGACGATAGGCTTCAAAGTCGGTTACACCTTGGGCTTCTAGGGCAAGGACAGCGGCCGTGGAATGATTTGCCAACACGCGGTGATTATCGCGCAGGATCTTCTTGATCACCACGCTTTCTGTTCCATTTCCGGCCACCATCTGATCTTTGTAGGCGCGGCTTGGCCACAGTTCCTCGGCCACCATCATGCGCGTTCCCATGATCACACCAGCGCCGCCCATCGCGAGCACAGCAGCGATCTGGCTGCCGGTTCCGATACCGCCTCCGATGATCACCGGCTTGTCAATTACCCCAGGAGCCTGCGCTGCCTGAACCATGGTGCCGATCTGGTAAATGCCCGGGTGGCCGCCACATTCATTGCCGACCACGATCACGGCATCAACGTCAGTTCTGGCTACAGATACAGCATAACGTACGCCTGGAACCTTATGGATCACCTTGATCCCGGCTTCGCGCAGTGCAGGGACAATCGGAGCCGGGTTTTGCCCGGCTGTTTCCACCACGCTGCATCCGTGTTCGACAAGCTGAGGGATCCGCGCGATGATCTTTTCAACGGATCCAGCCACGCGCGAAATGTAGAGGTTGACCCCAAAGCTCTTGCCGCCTGTAAGTTCGCGGCAGATCCGCATTTCATCGATGAACTGATCAGGATCGTCATAGCCAGTGTGAACGATGAAGCCCATGCCACCGGCATTGACGACGGCGGCAACATATCGTCCATCTGAAACGCCCGGCCCCAATCCTCCGGCAAGGATAGGGTGCCGAATGCCCAGCAGTTCTGTGAGGTGCGTGCGGAATATCTGGTTGCGCATGTCTGCCTGCAATGTAATCGGTCGGTTCAACGAAACCGGTGAATGCAGCTGTGATGGCCTGCAAAAGACTTTGGACCCAAATGGCGTGATGGTCACAATATGCAGTACGCCCGGTACTCGGGCATCAAGGGCTGACTACGATGGCATCCGCCGCGAAGCGTTTACGCCTGGAATGGGCGTGACGTTAAGCAGATCGTTCACCTTGGTGAAAACGCTTGTTTATATCAATCCATTGCTCTGAGCTCGACTTTGGCAACCTTGCCCGTTGCGTTCAAAGGCAAGGCGTCGATGAAGCGGACGGAGCGAGGGACCTTGTAATTCGCCATTTCCTTACGGCACCAGGCGATCACGCTTTCTTCTGTCAGGTCTGCATTCGGTGACTTGACTATGAAGGCCCGACCCACCTGACCAAGCCTCTGGTCGTCCACACCGATCACCGCAACGCGGGCGACGCCCGGCAGGCCCTGGATCATGCCCTCGATCTCGGCCGGATAGCAGTTGAACCCGCCGACCAGATACATATCCTTGATGCGATCTGTGATCGAATAGTTGCCGTGCTCATCTACCCACCCGGCGTCACCGGTAAGGAAGAAGCCGTCGGCGGTGAAGGCAGCGGCAGTTGCTTCAGGGTTTTTGTAGTACCCTTTCAACACTTGCGGCCCGCGAACGGCAATTTCTCCGACCTCGCCGACTGGGAGTTCTTGATGGTCGGGGCCGACAATCTTGACATCGAGGGACTTGAGCGCACGCCCCACTGTTCTCGCGACGATTTCCGGTGCGTCGCCAGGAAGCGTAGTCGTGACCGACCCAGCCGTCTCCGTCAGGCCATACCCTGTCTGCACCACGGTTCCTGCTCCGAAGACATCACGCAGTTCTTCAACCTGCCGCACCGGAATGGTCGTGCCACCCGTGGCGACCAGGCGAACACTCGAAAGGTCGATCTTCGATCTGTCGGGATGGTCGATGATCGCCTGTGCAATGGGTGGCGCGAGCGGCATGAAGGTCAACTTTTCGGCTTCGATCATGTGCAATAGATCAGTTGGCTCGAAAGTGCTGACCGGGATGACTCGCACGCCATTCAGGACAGACACCTGCCAGCCAGCCCGATAGCCAGCATTGTGAGCGAAGGGATAGGTGACCGCAAAGATGTCGTCCGGGGTCAAGAAGGCGATTTCGTCACGCTGGACATCACAGGCGAAAAGACTTTGCGCGCTGGTCATCGGCACGCCCTTTGGCTTGCCGGTGGTTCCCGAAGTGAAGATGATGTCCACGATATCGTCGCCGGCGGCCTGCGCGATGCGCTGGTCAAGCGCCTCTTCACTCACTGCCGCGGCTTTCGAACGCAGCGCGTCTAGGCTGATGACCTTGCCTTCACTTGCACTGCCACCATCCAGTATGACAATCGTTTCCAGCGTCGGGATGTTACGCTCCAGCAATGCCTCGACAAAGTTGAAGCTGCCGAACTGCTCGTCACAGAACACGATGCGGGCACCGGCGTCGTTCAGGATGCCTTCGGCTTCACGCCCGCGCAACCGGGTGCCGATCGGAACAAGCGTGCCACCAGCTGCCTGGATGCCCAACGCAGCCACTGTCCACTGCGCACTGTTTACACCCCAGATTGCAATCCGGTCCCCGCGTTCAATGCCCAACGCCAACAAGGCTCGGCCCAAGTCACGGCTCGCGGATTCCAGTCCTGAATACGAGAGATCACCTGAGCTGGTGCGTATGGCAATGCGATCTGCATGGATACGGGCCGATTGTTGAAAGCGACGGTAGATCGACTGGTCTGTCATGCTGTTCCCGTAAAATTCCGGGCTGCGACATGGGCCAACCCGACTCTTGTAATCGGAAGCTTACGTTGTGTTGTCGGGATGCTGTCAATTCATTCGGCCACCTGATCAAAAGGGCGATGGTTATTCTGCTGCCGCGCACTTGGGCCATGGCAGTGTGCATGCCGAGGCGACGGGGCCAGTGAGCACCCATGCGCTCCTGAGCGTGAAACGTCCCATTTGCTGACGATTGTCATGGCCGCCCCGGAAATACCATCATCCAACGCATGGCTGATATCGCAGGGCATATGTGCTTACATCTGGCCAGACCGTCTCCGGCCGTTCTATTCCACGGGCACGTGATCAGGCGGAGGGATCCCATGTACGAATACTGCAAGAACGTGAAGGTCGAGCGACGCGGGAATGGAATCCTTGTGTTGACGCTGGACAGCCCGCCCACGAATGCATTCAGCGACCCGATGCACGACGAACTGCGCCATGCGCTTGAAGATGTGAATTATGACCGTGAAACCAAGGTAATTGTGCTCACCGGTGCAGGTGAAAAGGCCTTCTCGGCCGGTGGTGACATTCAGCACATGCGCGAATTGCTCGATCAGCCTCGTCAGACTGTAGAAGGCTTTGTCGAGGCTCGACGCCTGCTCAACGCGTTGCTCCGCCTGGAGAAGCCCTTGATCACCCGCCTCAATGGCCATGCCATCGGCCTTGGCGCTACGCTCGCCCTGTTCTCAGACCTTTGCTACGCTGTCGAAACTGCGCGCATTGCAGACCCCCATGTTGCGGTCGGCTATGCTGCAGGTGATGGCGGCGCACTTATCTGGCCACAGCTCATCGGCTATATGCGTGCTCGCGAATATCTGCTCACCGGAGATCCGATCTTGGCAAAGGATGCAGCCGCGATGGGCCTGATCAACAAGGCCGTGCCGATGGCGGAACTTGATACGGTAGCCTTCGGAATGGCCGAACGGCTCGCCAACGGCGCAACGATCGCCATAAACATGACCAAACAGGCCATCAACTTGCCACTGCGTAGACATTTTGAAGGCATGATCGATGCGAGCGTATTCTTTGAGGCGATATCGGCCATGTCTGACGATCACCGCGAAGCCGTGATGGCATTCGTCGAGAAACGCCCGCCGCAGTTTACTGGTAACTGACCCGTTATTCCATGGCATTCTGCGACGCGTTGATAAGGGCTCTCTAAACCTTGCGCGTCGCCAGCCTTTCTGGCTCTGCAAACAGGCCGCAGCAATAAGCACGACCTCTGCCCGGCGAGCATCCGCGACGAACGGCGGCGCGACAAGATTGCTATCGCACACGCGATCATGGCGAGTAACCCCTGCGGATCGCTCGCATCGGCCCGTTCGTGATGGCACAGCCTTAACCGCACAACACATTGGAGGGCTCACCAGATTGCATTTTGCCGTCCGGACATTCGCTCTGTGACAACAGCACCTCTGCTTGGCAAACGCAGCGGTCCGGTCGTCGTCCCTGCGCTTATCACGCCTGCAAGGTGCAATGCTTCACCCATTGCAAAACGTGGTGCAGTGGCTGCCGGAATAGGCACCCTTGACCATGATCCGGACTATCGACCGACCAGTCTGATCGGAGCGCCGGCTGCGCGCTCTTTTGGTCACCGGGAGGCGTCTTTCGCTCCAACATCGGCAAAACGGCAAATCCGTCTAGCCGCAACCCCAACAAGCCCAATTGTTTGGAAGAAGCACATATGACGATCGGTTTCGACACAGAGCTCAACTCGGACCTGTCCCCATTGTTCGAGCCGCTCACCATTCGCGGCATGACCATTGCCAATCGCTTTACCATGGCTCCGATGACACGCAGCTTCTGCCCGGACAACCTGCCGGGTGACGATGTGGTTGATTATTACGCACGCCGTGCTGATGGCGGAACCGGTCTGCTCATCACCGAAGCGATCGGAACGGATCACCCCTCGGCCATCGGCGATACCGGATTGGGAGAGATGAACCTGCCACTGTTCAGTGGAGCCGAGACCGTGTCTGCCTGGTCACGCGTCGCTGATGCCGTACATGCGCACGGCGGGCACATAATTCCGCAGCTCTGGCATCAGGGACCGATGCGGATGCCTGACGGCGTCAATCCAGCCTTCTCCCCATCAGGTCGATACGGTGATCCGTCTAAGGCAGCAGACTACTATGTCGAAAAAGCAAAGATCATCTCGGCCTCGCCAATGCCTGTGCCAAGTGACGAGGATATAGCAGACGTTATTGCCAGCTTCGGGCGTGCCGCTCGCGATGCCGTTACAGCTGGTTTCGATGGCCTCGCGCTTCATGGCGCGCATGGCTACCTTATCGATTCCTTCCTCTGGGCAGAAACAAACCATCGCCCTGCACCATGGGGCGGCGATGCCGTTACCCGCACCCGGTTCGCTGTCGAGGTGGTCAAGGCCTGCCGCGCGGAACTCGGCGAAGATCGACCACTGATCTTCCGCTTTTCGCAATGGAAGCAACAGGATTTCCGAGCAAGGCTGGCTTCAACGCCAGCAGAACTGGAAGCAATACTTGGCCCCATTGCAGACGCAGGGGTCGACCTTTTCGATGCCAGTGTGCGGTATTTCAATACTCCTGCCTTTCCGCAGGAGAGCGAACTATCTCTGGCCGGCTGGGCCAAGAAGGTCACTGGCAAGCTGTCCGGCGCGGTAGGCGGCATCGGCATCGTCAAGGGCATGTACGACACCGTTTCAGCAGCAGCCGAGGCATCGAACAATCTCGGCTTGTTGCTCAAGCGGTTCGAGAACGGGGAATTTGACATCGCATCGGTTGGCCGCATGATCCTGCACGATCCGCAATGGGTGGCAAACGTGCGCAGAGGTGAACCTCTGCCGCCATTTGACCCGGATTCACTGACCCGACTGACCTGATTGCACAAATGCAGGTAAAGGTCGGGCATGGGCAGGGCAATGAGCCAAACCGCTTGATTTTCACGGAACACAGCAATGCCAATGACTTCGCTGCTGACATTGGCATCACGTGTCAGATTGCCGCCGCAGTCTCCGCGAAAGTCAGCACTTTCGACACGCTGGAATTGGCATTCATGAACGCAAGCAGGCGCCGATCCGGCTTTCAGGACTCGCCCTGCGAAAGATAGCGCTGCCGATACGCGTCAAAGCTCGGGCTAAGTGCCTGCCAATCCACCCCGAAAGGCTCGAAGGTGTATTTATGACGACCATAGCGATCGCTATCGTTCGCCGGATCATCAAGCCATGCTTGCATCCCCGCTTCTGCTTCTGCAGTCCAAGGAAAACCCCACTCGGCATAGCATTGCCTCAATGCTGAAATCGGATCGCTGATGAAGCTGCTGAACTTCATATGACGCACGCGCGCGTCATCCATGGCTGGATCTGCCATGACTGCCGCAAGCCGGCCGGAGAAGTCGGCAAGATAGCCTGCTGCCAATGTCGCGCGATCGATGGCTCCGCAGGTAATCCCGTCATAGACGACACCGACGATCGTCAGATTTGATGGCAGGAATTTTTCCGGCTCCCGGTGCGGGAAAAGACACCGAGCATCGGGGAATACCTTGAATAGCGTGGACAGGTGCCGCTGGTGCTCGATCCCTTTCAACACCCAACGCTTGCGCGGTTGCTTCCACTGCTGATGTTGCAGGAAGAGCTTGAGGAAGCGATACGCATCCTCGAAGTCATCCTCTCCAACCCGTACGGCCAGTGTCGGCGCATCGCACAGTACGACAGGGTAGTTGTCGAAGAAGTCGAGCGTCAGAACCTCTTCGTCCTCCACAAGCGTCTCAGCACCCATATCCCAGTAGGGATGCAGGGATAGAATGCCAGGACACCGGTCGACGTAATGTCTGACCACATCGGCGGCGGCGGCTTTGCGCGCGGCAGTTACCGGGCGTTCTCCTGGCGGCGGAGAAGGCTCATGAACCTGCCAGGCCCTTACAGGCCGGTTGGCAGGATCTGCGCCGAGCAATTCCTGCTGAATTGATGTTCCAGTACGCGGAAACCCAATTATGAAGATGGGATCGATGACCTCCTCATCCAATATTTCAGGGTGATTGGCGATATCGCGCGAAATATTCAGCCGCCGCGCCAGCAATCTGACAATCTGGCGGCGAGTGGCGATACGCTGGTCGACAGTGTACTCACCTGCACCACGAAGCGCTCTCAGCAACTTGCCCACACGGCTTCGCAGAGCGTCATCGACAAATCCTGACGTACCCGATGCAATTTCAGCTGATGCGATCACGGAATCGATGTCGAGCAGACGATCTTTGTCTTCCACAGTCCTACCCCCATATTCGAATCTCTTTTTATCAACCGCCTGCATTCCTTGTTATTTGGACGGGGACCAGACGCCGAAGATACTGATCATGCCTGCGGTGGATCATCGGATAGGCCTGCGGTGGTCGTTTCGATCTTGCGGTGCAGCTTACGCAACAGCATCGCCAGCATTTCTTGCTCTGCACTTTCAAGAGATGCGATGGCAACCCGGTGCGGAATCGTATTCTGACGTCCATCAAAAGCCCGCAGCAAATGAAGGCCATTACTGGTCAAACGGATCTTCTGGCTCCGCCTGTCTGTCACTTGCTGGCTACGCTCGACATAGCCCAGCCCTTCCAGCGCGTTCACGCGCTTCCCGAGCCCAGCAAATGAAATGAAGAAATGCTGCCGCAACTGCGATGGTGTGGCCTCATAGGGTAATCCGAGCCGGTGCAATGCATCAAGAACGAGCAATTCGCCGGTACTCAGGCCGCGCGCACGGCACTGCGCCTCAAAACTGCGCTCAACTGATCTTGCCACCTCAAGTATCCGCGTACTCAGCGCATTGATACGCGCATTGGCGACATCGTCTGCCAACGCCCAAACCTTCTCAGCCTGATCGATCAAATCGCTCACATTGCCAGTGTCACGCCCTGCCATATCCAGTCTCAACTTGCCGCCTCAGAACAGGCTATGCGTATAGCCGGAATCGACCCGGATCGTTTCACCAGTGATAAAACTGGCCTGATCAGAACACAGAAATGCTGCAACAGCGCCCATTTCCTTCGGATCACCCCAGCGGCCGCTAGCAGTCTTGGCCAGCATCGTTTCCGCGCTCAAACCGCCAGTCTCCATATATCGACGCGCGACTTCACTCATGAATGGCCCTGTTGCAATGGTGTTCGCGGTGATGCCAAACGTGCCGTATTCATGGCTCAAGGTCTTTATCAAGGCTGCCGCTGCAACTCGCAGGTTCTGTGCATACATCGGGTCTTCCAGATGAAGCACCTTCATGCCGATCGAGCCGATGCACAGGATGCGACCCCACTGTGCTGCCTTCATGTCTGGCAACACACCACGGGCCAGGCGGGCGATGCTCATCACCCACGTTTGATGGGCGTCATCCAGTTCTTCATCGGTTAGCGCCTCGAAGCCGCGCGTCTGCGACGCTGACCGGGGATTGACAACAAGAACGCTGATCGGGCCGAACGCGGCGTGTGCTTCATCAACAATGCGCTTTGCTCCGGACGCGTTTGACATGTCGGCCACAACCCCAGATGCTGTGCCTCCGTCAGCCCTGATCTGCTCGACAGCCTTGTTGACATGCTCGGCTTCACGGCCGGTAATGACAACCTTCGCGCCCTCTGCTGCCAGCGCTCCAGAAATGGCGAAACCGCACCCTCTGGAACCACCGGCAACGATGGCCGCCTTGTATTTCAGCTTGAGATCCATGAGCATTCCTTGCGTTGGCAACTCGCCAGGCCCTTCACAAAACGTCGGTCACACTGCGATAGCGGGGCGTTTTGGCCGACTTCAGATCGTCTGACTCAATCTTGATAGATGCCCCTCAAATACGCTCTCTGTCGCAAACTACGGTCATGACCCTCGGGTCGTTTGGCTTCAAAAATGGCGTTGGCCGGTTGTGTTCCGCCGTCGATTTTGCCGGGATCCGAAAGCTGGAGGTGCCTTTCTCCTTTGCGCCCATTCTCTGGCCCCAAACCAAACTTCGAGAGCGCAGATCTAGATAGCCCGGAAAACTATATTGACCTTGTTAATGAGGCTATCTGAAAATGCGCACGCAGCACTGGATCGCTTATGCGATGCCTCTTCCCGTAGGCTTCCCTGCTGTCAACTTTGGGGCGAGCAAGGTCGGAAGTAGGCAACTGGGTAAAGAGAAATTCTGTTTTTGGCATGATCAGACGAGCATGAAGTCATTTGGCTGCTGACGCTTTGTATGAGTGGCCGGCTGGCTCAGCCGGACCAGCCGTGATGATCGTCATCGGGCAGAGGTGCGAGGGCATAGCGGCAGCTGCAAGTTGTACAACGCTCCAATCTGGCATCCTGCGTGCCTTTGGCCGGAGCCGGTCGAGAAAGTGAGGCAATTTCCATGCTGAACCAGAAGGCACCGCTGGCAGGCAAGGTTGCAATTGTTACTGGCGGAGGACGCGGCGTTGGGCGAGGTATTGCCATCGCGCTGAGCGAGCAAGGCGCTTCCGTGGTGCTGACAGGGCGTACGGAAAGCCAACTCACTGCTTGTGCCAACGAAATTTCGGAACTGACGGGAGGTCAGGTCAGCCACATGGTGGCGACTGTTGGCGAACGACACGATGCCGACCGGACGGTGGCCACCACCTTGGCCCGTTTCGGACGACTGGATATTCTGGTCAACAATGCGCAATCCACCCCAAGACCGGTCAGCGTTTCGCTTGAACTTGTGACTGACGAAATCATTGCGATGGTCGTCAATTCAGGACTCATCGGGGCGATTCACCACATGCAGGCTGCGTTTGCCCCGATGAAGCAGCAAGGCGGCGGATCAATCATCAACATTGCATCGAATGCAGGTATTCTCGGTCATGCTGGCATGTCCATTTACGGTGCTGCCAAGGAAGGTTTGAAGGGCCTCAGCCGTGTTGCCGCGCGAGATTGGGGCGGTCACGGTATCCGCGTCAATGCGGTCTGCCCCGCATCACTGACGGAATCTGCCGAACAGTTTCAAAAGGATTTCCCGGAGCGGGCTACCGCTGTACTGGCCAGCATTCCACTCGGTCGTCTGGGCGATCCTGTTGCTGACATCGGTCGGGCTGTCGCGTTTCTGGCGGGGCCGGACGCCAGTTACATCACTGGTCAGACATGGTCGTTGAATGGCGGCCAGATGATGACCTGACGGCAATGACCTCCCATGACAACATCTGATCCTCCCTCGCCCCGCATTGAGGAATGGCGGTCGAACTGGCTGGTGGTGGTCGGTTCCGCACTTGGCATCGCCACAGGTATGGGCGTGTTTTCGTTTGTATCGAGCCAGTTCATCCTACCACTGCAAGCCGAGTTCGGATGGAGCCGCACGAGCCAGTCTCTGGCACTCAATGCCCAGATACTCGCCGGCCTGTTGGCGCCAGCCTTCGGGCTGCTGGTTGATCGCTTCGGAGCCAGAGCCATTGCGGCTGCTTGCTTTCCATTGGTGGCAGCAACCTATTTTGGGCTGGCTGCAATGCCCAATTCCCTCGCCGCCTTTTACGGGCTTATGCTTGCGCTGCCGATGTTCGGGATGGGAACCGCAGGCATTGTTTTCAGCCGCGCAGTGCTTGCCTGCTTCAATCAATCGCGTGGCCTTGCGCTGGCAGCATCCAGACTCGGAGTAGCGGTTGCGGGCGTGTTGCTACCCATCATGTGCTACGGAACGATCGCTAGGTTTGGTTGGCGCGGTGGCTATGTGCTGCTTGGCTTGCTGGCCCTGTTGGTTGGATGGCCAGCCACGCGTCTTTTGCGCCGCCGCGGAGTTAGCAGAGGCGGAAATGTCAGCCTCTCCGGGTTCGTTCAGCTTCTGCGAAATCGGCATGTTCTGATCCTGTGCGGCGCCGTCAGCCTGACCTTGGGCCCGATTGTGGGCATCATTGGCCAGCTTCAACCCATCCTCAGCGGCAAAGGCCTTGCTTTACAGGCTGCTGCGGCGCTGGGAGGCGTATTGGCTGCATCGATTTTTGCAGGGACGATTTTGACAGGGGCATTGATAGATCGGGTCTGGGCGCCACTGATCGGGTGCCTGTTCACCATCGCAGCGGCATGCGGCTGCCTCATGCTCAGCGCCGAGACACTCTCGGTCAACTGGGCGATCGCTGCTCTGGCACTTATCGGGCTCGGGCAAGGGGCGGAGATCGATCTCGCAGGATTTATGATTGCCCGCTATCTGGGCATAGAACAGCTTGCGGCAATATTCGGAATCACGATTACGGCGATTTCGATCGCGAGCGCTCTGTGCGGTATCGCAGTAGCAGCGTGCTATGATCACCTTGCCACTTATGATCCGGCCCTGATCGCGGGTGCAGGGCTCCTTGTCGTAGCCGCCATTCTCTACTTGGCAATGGGAAGATACCCTGAGCCTGAGCTCGAGAAATGACGTTCAAGCCTGCAACACTGACGATTTTGCAAAACAAGGGTGATGACAATGCCATTGGCTGATGACGCATGGAACGAATATCAGAAGGCAATAGACGAAGCCCGTCGCGCAGCGCTGGATTGGCGTTTTGCCCAGTCGCCCGAGATGCGAACGCAGGCAATGTACTTTATTTCCATGATGCAGGCCTTTGGCTTCAACACTTACATGGGGCCGCGCACAGCCTATCCTACGTTCTTCTCCCACCTAATGTTCACGCCGGTTGAGTACAACTGGGGGGCGCCCAGCCCTGATTTCCGCTATCACTGGACGAAGATCGATGGTTCGCGTGCATATCGGATCTGGGGCACCAGGGGAGATACGCCGTGGTTGCATATTCAGGCACAGAAGGGCTGGTGGGGCGATCCTGACCAGGCCAATATTGGTGCATGGGATGTCGATAACTTCACAATCGCGCCGGACGGCAGCTTCGAGATCATCGCCTCGCCCGATGAACGTCCCGGCAACTGGATGAAGCTTGACCCTGCGGCTCCCAACACGTGCCTGCTTGTCCGCGACATCTGGGATGAATGGGAGGGCACCACTGGGGCAACGATCCACATTGAACCGTTGGACATGCTTTCAGACGACACTTTGGTTCTGACCGAGGAGGAGATCGCAGACCGATTACGCGGCATCGCCTACCAGACGCGCTTCTCGCTCGATACCTGGATGCGCATGATCGAAGAGGTCGATCAGGCGGTAGGCAGCAACCGCTTCTGGCTGCCAGACGAGGACACCACCAAGATCGGCGGCAATCCGCTCGCCGCCTATGTGAAGATGCTTTATGATCTAGGCCCGGACGATGCGATCATCATCGAGACTGAGATTCCGGATGTGAAACACTGGAGCCTCCAGCTCGCGGATTACTTTTACCAGACAACAGACTATCGGTTCCATCAGTCGTCGATCAATAACAAGCAGGCCGTGGTCGATGCAGATGGCAAGGTCCGCATCGTGATGTCGGTCAAGGATCCTGGCGTGCCCAACTGGGTTGACCCGTCAGGCTTCCCCAAAGGCTATGCACAATGGCGCTGGTACCTGAGTGATCGCTTCCCGGTTCCTGCTACGAAGCTCGTCGCGGTGGCAGACCTTCGAGACCATTTGCCGGCGGAAACGCCGATCATCACGCCAGAACAGCGCCACGCGCAACTCCTTGCCCGGCGGGCAGAGGTCGGTCGCCGCTTCGGGGTTTGAAGCGCATTGGGTGATCCAGCCCTGTTCTGACAGAGGTTTGATTTTTGCGACTCCTTAAGGAGGATTTCACTGATGGGTGCAGAGCCAGCATTTTCTGAGGCTGGGGACGAACGAGGACCGGAAGGAAGATAACTAGCGGTGGCTTGATCCCTATCCGGAGGGGATGGGGAACAAGTCGCGACGTCTGATCTGGACGGCATATATCGCGCGGCAGCTTTGACCTGGCAGGTGATCTGCTCTGTGGTGACACGGCCTGACCGACCATCGATCACACCGCCCTAACAAAGAAGGGCAAGGTGTTGGCTGGCATCGCACCGCAGCACGCCACGGCGTTGGGCAATCCCGGCATTCCGCCTAGACATCACCCGCAGTGGCCGCACCGACACTGGAAATATCGATGTGTTAGCGCCTGGCTGTCGTGCTTATAGAGCGCCGCCACAGATCTGCATGTCCGATCCTGTAACCATCGCCGCCGCATCTGACATCAAGTAAGCAACCAATTCGGCAACTTCCAGAGGTGTCGTCCCGCGCGCTATGCGCTGTTCCCGCCCCGCTAGCCCGACTTGTTCCTCAGGCGTCATCACCCGCGCCACCGCCTCTGTCACAACGAGCCCGGGCGAGACGCTGTTAACCCGAACGCCGCGGCTGGCATAAGCATCCGATGCATAGCGGCTCAGGTGGATGACGCCGGCCTTGGCCGCAGCATAAGCCGGGGGGGCAAGCTCCATGTAACGATGCCCCGCCATTGAAGCCGTGTTGACTATCGCACCGCCGCCGTGTGCGAGCATGATGGGGATCTGGTGCTTCATTCCGAGCCAGGTGGCACGCAACGACCTGTTCATTGTCACGTCCCAATCGTCCACGGTCATGTCGACGATGGTCGGCCCCGGTATGCATAGACCGACATTGTTATGGGCCAGATCGAGGCGGCCAAACAGAGCAACCGTGCGCGAGACTAAGGCGATTACATCATCTTCCTGCGTCACATCAGCCTGGATGAACGCAGCACGCCCTCCGTTGGCATTGATTGCGTCGGCTACTGCAGCCCCTGCATCTTCAGAAATATCGCATACAACCACGGCAGCGCCACGCTCGGCGAGCAGTTTCGCACAAGCTGCACCTATCCCGTTGCCAGCACCCGTCACGATGGCGACCCGTCCCGTGAAACTCATACGCCTTCGTCCTGCAGATCGATTTTGTAGATGCGGGCCGCATTCCCGGCAAAGATCGCGTTTCTTTCGCTTGGCCCTAACCCGCCAAAGGCCAGTGAAAAGGCTTCGACGATGGTGGCGAAATCGCAGTGTGCCTTGTCGATCGGAAAGTTGCTTTCGAACAGGCAGCGCTCCGGACCAAAACTGCAGACCAGATGATCAAGCCATGGTGCCAGATGTTCCGCGAGAGCTGGTCCCGTCCAATGCTCCCCGCATGTCTTCTGGCGGATCTCGTCCAGCCCATGGATTGACGCGAGCACCCCAATTTTGACGTTGAGGTTAGGTCGCTCTGCCAGTCTTGCGATCCCATCGCGCCAATCAGACCAGGACCTGTTCGAATCTGCATATCTGCCTTTCGACAGCACCATCCCCGCATGATCGAGCACGATCGTGCAGTCGGGCACCCGCTTCGCCAGATCGACCAGTTCGCCAAACTGCGGATGGTAGAGCCATGCATCAAAGACCAGATCACGCTGCGCCAGAACATGAAGCGCGTGGCAGAACCGTTCATCGCGCATCATGTGCGGCAGCGTTTTAAGGATCGGATAGTTGAATTGTGCGTCTTCGTCCCATGCGGTTGACCGTCTGATTGCACGAAGTCTGCCATCGCCTGCTACCACCTGAGCGTCGACGATCTTTTCGAAGGGCAGGTCAGCAAAGGGATCGGCAAACCCGATGATGGCCGATGCACAACGCACCGGCTCTTCATCGAATCGTGCGCCCAGCCGGGCCGCAAAACGCGTCTCACCCGTCGCTTCAAGGCCTGGCGGCTGCGCAGCGTCATAATGCGTGTTGCATTCCGCAAACACCGTCGCACGCAAGTTCGACCCAAGCGGAGCAGCATCGCGCAGATAATCTCCTGGCTCATAGTCAGGATATCCCAACTCAGCCATGCCACCGAAAATGTGGTGGTGTGCATCAATGATGACGGGTGGGAGACTTCCCTGCACGATGCCGCGATCCATCACAGCATGACCATGCCGCCATCGACGTTAATCGTCTGGCCCGACACGTACTGGCTCTCATCTGTAGCGAGAAATACCGCGACAGGGCCGATATCCTTGTTCGCATCGCCCCAACGCCGGAGCGAAACCTCCAGCAGGTTGCTTGCCGCTTCCTCGGGGAAGTCGCTGAGCCACTTCAGCGCGGCAGGCGACATTGCGGAAGGGTTGATAACGTTGACGCGAATGCCGTCTGGACCCATCTCTCTGGCGGCGACACGGCTGAGGCCACGGATAGCCTCCTTCGTGGCGCCGTAGACCGAATAGCCAGCAGGTGCGACGATGCCCTGCCGCGAACCGAAGTTGATAATCGAGCCCCCGCCGCGCTTTGCCATATGCGGCCACACGGCCTGCATGTGGTAAATCGTGCCGTACAGGCCGGACTCGACCGTCGAAGCGATCTCTTCGTCACCGTAGTCCTTGAACGACAACCCGGGAATGGTCGACTGGGCATTGTTGACGAGAATGTCGATCCCGCCGAATGTTTCCACGGTGAACTCGACGACTTTGTTGGCATCCGCTCGCGAACGGGCATCGGCCGGGTGGATCGCAACCTTCGCCCCGCGAGCCTCGAGATCGGGCACGACCGCGGCAAGTTTATCAGGCGTCCGACCGGTCAGGACAATCGAAGCACCTTCGTCTGCAAATGCCTGCGCAATGCCGAGCCCAACGCCCTGCCCGCCGCCGGTAATGATCGCCACCTTATTGCTCAAACGTTTCATGTCTCTTCTCCTATTCACTATGTCACCCAACCGCGGCCTGCAGGCGGCAGCTGCATTATTGTTCCAGAAGTTCTCGGCTGACATGCTCGATCCGCAAGGCTGCGCGCTGCCCGGCGTGCAACCAGTAGGATTTCGGACGCGTCGTGCCTTCAGGCATGGTCTGCACCGATCTTTTCCATGTTTTGTTGGAGTTGGCGCAGCAGCGCGGCTAGCGTTTTCTGATCTTCCAAACACATGGAAGACAGGGCCGCGCGGTGCAGTTGTTCGTGTCCGGATCGGCTGCTGTTCGACAGGACTGTCAACCCAGTCTGCGTCAGGCGTATGGTTTGGCTCCGCTTGTCAGCTTCGACCACGCCGCGCTCAATGTAACCCAGCGCCTCCAGCTTGTTCACGCGCTTGCCGATGCCGGCAAACGACACGAAGAAGTATTTGCGCAATTGTGCCGGAGTGGCTTCGTAGGGTGCACCCAACCGATGCAATGCTTCCAGCACCAGAAGTTCGCCAGTTGCCAACCCGAAAGAACGGCATTTAGCTACAAACCCCTGCTCGATGAGCCGGGCAACATACAGAACGCGGGCGCTAAGCGCGTACGCACGCGCATCATCGGTTGAACTGTCAACGGCCCAATGCTGCTCCGCCCTGTCAAGAAGATCGGTAATTCGCCCCGAGCCAGAACCTGCGCTGCTGGCACTCACTGCCGCGGTTCCTTTCCTGCCAACCATTGTCAGAGCGAAAGCCGGCCTGCCCAGCTGGCACGACGTGACGAGATCTGCTTGGCGCGCCCCTCCGAGTTGATGGTGCGCGCACCCTCCGTTGCTGCTTCGATATTGTCGAGCTTGACAAGTTGCTCGCTCAGCAGACGGGGCAACTGGTCGTCTGGCGTTGCGCGGGGCACGCCTTGCCAGCGCAGCAACAGGATCGTCTCGTTCAGTCCGCCGGTGTCGAGCCAGTTGTGGATGCCCGGATCCTTCGGCCCGATCGCGAATGTGAAGTGGCCGTCAGCATCGGGAGCGATCTGTGCGTTGTTGAGCGAGCCGGTAAACCGGTCAGGCGCGATACTGCGATGCCACCAATCATGAACCACAATGTCCCGGAAGGCTGCGTTGCCTGCGTTGACCTTGATCACATACGCCTCATCATCCGCGATGCGCAGTGTGCCATAGCATCCGAACTGTGAGCGCAGGCCACCTACCCCACCCGAAGGAGTCGGTGGGATGAGCCGATTGACTGGTTTCCCGTGGGTCAGCATCGTGAACCAATAATACAACGGCACGTCGCCCAGCATCCACTGGATCGCACGATAGGCCATCTCGTCTTCATCGATAGGCGCTGCGTCGGTCGGGTTGAGCCTGGTGACGCGCAGGACATTTGGACGTTCATTATCCCAATCACCCAAGGCATCGCGAACGAACAGGAAAAGCGCGCCTCGCTTGGTCTGAAGGTGGTTGGGCCTGCCATTCGCGGGCAGGTCATCGACCGTGACGGTGAAGCTGCCGTCTTCTCCTACGACCAAATCTTCATTGTCGAGGCTTGCCAACGTGATGGAAGTGCCCGGATTACCCACGATCGTCCAGGTTACGTCAGCAGGACCTGTCTCCAGCCAGCGTCCATCGATCCGATAGTGGCCACCATGCTCAACCGGGATCAAACGGTAGCCATTGTCGGGATTGTCGCCCCCGATACGTGCAGAAGGAACCTTATGACCGAACCATTCGTGCTCGATCATCCAGTTCTGAAAGATCCGCGGGTAGTTGGCGTCACTGTTGCATGCCTTGTTTATATAATTCAGCGCGTACTCCTGAATGAAGTCACCAAGCAGCCCCTTGGCCTGATCGGTTACTGTTTCAGACACGGTCGCCCATAGAAACTGAGCCTGTCGAATTGCAGCCTGAACATCGGTGCGCGCAAGCAGGCGCAAGGATTTCTGCTCGACCCAGATCTGATCTGCAGTTGCGATCGGATTCCGTGACGACAAATGATAATCGTTGGTCCCGATCCATTCGGGAATGGCACTTGCCATGGCATCTTCTCCCGGTGGCGAGTTTGCTTTGCGAACCCCGAGGAACGCAGAGAGCATCGCTTCACCAAGTAAAGTAATTGGATCAAGTCACATCGGCCAGCACCAAGACCGTGGCGCCTGGTGCCATCGCACCTGCGATTAGGGCGTTCCAGGATGTCCGTCACTTGCGCCGCAACCGCCAGTCAAACCCGGAAAGGTCCATGGCGACGCACTAGCTATTGGATGAACAAGCCCAAGCCAAGAATTGACCGTCAAGACAAATTAAGACATCTTTCTCAAAATTTCCCAAGGAGAGAGGCGATGCAGAGGCTGGCTGGCAGGATTGCGATTGTGACGGGCGCGACCAAGGAAATGGGCGAAACCGTGGCCGAGCGCCTGGCAATGGAAGGTGCGTCGGTTGTCTGTTGTGGGCGTGACGCCGATCGCGGAGAGGCATGTGCGCAAAGGATCGTGAAGGCTGGCGGCATTGCCGTGTTCAAGCGGGTTGATGTCGGTGTTGAAGCAGATGTCCGCAACATCGTCACTTCGACTGTCGAGACGTTCGGGCGACTGGACATCGTCGTCAATCTTGCCGCAGCTGTGGATGCGATCCGTGGCGGCGGTGCGCTGCCGGTCATCGATGAGACGAACGATGGATTTCAACGGCAATTGCTGATCAACCTCTGGGGGCCATTCTGGTTCTTCAAATACGCGATCCCGGAGATGCAGAAATCGGGCGGGGGATCATTCGTGAATCTGTCTTCCCGCGCCGGCACGAAGGCAACCCCCGGACTGCCAGCGTACTCTGCCTCGAAGGCGGCTCTCGAAGGCCTGTCGCGCCAGGTTGCGACCGATTATGCCGGCTACAACATCCGCAGCAATTGCATTGCAGTCGGTGCAATCAGGACGTCCCAGAATGCGCACCTGCATGACCATCCCGTCGCCGGAGCCGCAATGCGCGCCACTCACATGATTCCGCGAGCTGGCAGCTCGGCTGACATAGCTGGGATGGTGGCCTTTCTCGCATCCGACGATAGCAGCTTTACCACGGGCGAACTTCTCCCGGTGGATGGTGGTGGAGGTGTAAAGCAGGTCACTGCAGACGTAAGCGAGGTCTACAAGGAGATCATGGCCGCCAGAGCTTCCAATTGATTCTGGAGCCACCGGGAGGTCGCAGGCAGCACTTGCGTTGGTCCCACCGGCTCAACTCTGGCCAATGACTGCCCGATGGACGTGGATCCCTCCGTCTACGGGCAGAATCTGGCCGGTGACGTAAGGGGCTGCGTCTCAACAGACCTGAATGGCTGTCACCGGATCGCGGCTGCGATGTCAGCAGTGCCTTATGTCCAAGCGCTGTTGCTCAACTCGTTCAAGGCGAACAAACGATGTGCGTGACGGAAATGACCGGCATTGGCTCTAGGGGATGTACAGCGATGGTCGGAGTATACGGTGGCTTGGAGATTGGGCTGACTCATACTCTACCACGGGTCATCGCACATGTGGCGGCAAAGTGGCAGGACAAGCCCTTTTGCATCGATGAGGACGGCACTGTCACCACTTTTGCTGCACTCGAGCGGCGCGTGGCAGGGCTGGGAGCTCACCTCCTTGAACTTGGCGTGAGATATGGCGATCGTGTGGCGATTCTGGCGCCGAACTGCAGCGGATGGATTGTTGCGGCTTGTGCGGCACAGTCCGTCGGCGCAATCCTTGTCCCCATCAACACCCGTTTCAAGGGACCTGAAATCCTCTATGTTCTTCGACGGTCAGGCGCTTCGGTGCTTTTTACTGTCGGCAGTTTTCTCGGCACGGATTATGCGTCCATGGCCATTGCTGCAGGCGGTGGCGCCAGTGCCGATGGCAGGCCGATTGCCGAATTGACGCGCCTCAAGGCCCTGATCCGTATTGATGATCAGGATTTTGCTCCAGACCATTTGAATGAAGTTGCCAGAAATCGCTTCGCCGAAGCCGCAGCAAAGGTCACGCCAGACACGACGCTGGACATCATGTTCACAAGCGGTACGACTGGTCAGCCCAAGGGCGCCATGCATGGTCATGGACAGGCACTCTGGATGACTGGCCTCTGGAGCCAATCCAACGACCTGCAGTCAACCGACAGGACAGCCATCGTAAATCCGTTCTTCCATTCCTTTGGCTATCGCTCGGGTTGGATGTCAGCGCTGATGGGCGGGATGACGATGTGGCCGCTCAGTGCGTTTGATGCAGGCGAGATGCTGGCATTGATCGAGCGCGAGAAGATCACCCAGCTTTCGGGCGCTCCAACAGTGTTTTACTCGCTGATGCAGCATCCCGATTTCTCCAAACGCGATATCTCGTCTCTCCGCACGGGCCATACAGGCGGTGCAAAGACGCCGCCCGAGATCATTCGGGCGGGCTATGAGGTACTGGGCTTCGATATCTTTCTGACCAGCTATGGCCAGACCGAGGCCACTGCGATGATCTCGACGAACTATCCCGGCGATCCGCTGGATGCCATCGTGACAACGGTCGGGCGTCCCATACCCGGAACCCAGGTGCGCATTGTGGCGGCAGATGGATCGGATGTAGCAGTCGGCGATCAGGGTGAATTACTCGTCCGCGGGCCGAACGTGATGCAAGGGTTTTTCGACGATCCTGTGCAAACGGCGGCCACAATCATCGACGGCTGGCTCCATACCGGGGACGTTGCCTGCCTCGACAATGATGGTCGTCTGCGAATACTCGACCGGCTGAAGGATGTCGTTATCGTCGGCGGGTTCAACGCCTACCCGGTTGAAATCGAGATCATGCTCGGTGCACATCCCGATATCCTTGAGGCGGCAGTCATCGGATTGCCCGACGAACGTATGGGAGAAGTAACTGCTGCGTTTGTCATTGCGCGAGATGATGCCGAGATCACTCTTGCGACATTCACAGCCTGGTGCCGCGAGCAGATGGCGAACTACAAGGTCCCAAGACATCTGTTTCTGGTGAAGGAACTCCCACGCACGCCATTGGGCAAAGTACAGAAGTTCGAGCTGCGCAAGCAGGCATTATCGGCATTGGGGCGTGGGAAAGCATGAGCCCGATATCGATCGTTCCTTGAAACGGTCAGGCGGGGCCGATTGTGATTCAGCCGGAGCTCAATCCCACGCTGCCGGGAAGCGACGGACGACCCAAAAGTTTATCAGGTCATAGTGCTCTACCGGCCCCACCAGCCGCAGCTTCGGCAGTCGCTCGACGATCAGGCGCAAGGCAATGCCCGCTTCCATGCGCGCCGTCCATGCGCCTGGGCAGAAGTGCGCTCCGCCCCCGAACGACAGGTGGTTGATACCGCCCTTTACCGGCTTTCGGTCGAGACGGAAGGTGTCGGGATCTTCAAATATCTCAGGGTCGCGGTTGGCGCTGGGGATTGAATACAAGACGCGCGAATTGGCACATAGTTCGGTCTCGCCCATCGCGAAATCACAAGTGGTACCGCGGAACATTCCGAACGCTGGCGGATCAAAACGAAGCGATTCCTCGATTGCAGCAGGGATCAGGCTGTGATCCTTTCTGACTGCTTGCCACAACTCAGGCTGCTCTAACAGCCGATGCAACGTGTTCAGAATCAGGGCTCCAGTGGTGTCGACACCTCCAAGAAAGAACCCACGAACCGTGCGGCGGATTTCGTCATCTGTCAGGTACCGTCCGCCGACCTGTGTTGTCAGCAGGAGAGATATCAGGTTATCTCCGAGGACCGTTCCCACATGATCCGGTGCAGGCCTGTCGATGCCTGAGGCTTGCAAGGTGGCTCGCCTCCTCTCCAGCTCCTCATCGAAGAACGCGTACATTTCCTCGATGATGCGCATCTGCATTGCCGGATCTTCGATCATGGTGCCGAGAAACGCGTCGGTCCATGTCCGATACCGCTCGATCTGCCCTTCCGGCAGGCCAACTGCCTTGGCGGTTACCGCAGCTGGCAATGGCTTGCCGAAAAGGTCCAGAAGGTCGCCTGAGCCAAGGGGTTCAAGCCGGTCAAGCAGCTCCTCGGCAATCTCGGTGCACGCGTCTGCCCATCGGCGGACACCTTTGGGCGACATGTAGGCATTGTAGATTGCCCTGAACCGACTGAACGACGGAGGGTCCTGATTCAGTGCGTAATTGTGCTCCATTGGCGCAAGCTGATTGCCGTCCACCTTTGAAAAGCGGCCATGGTCTTCAAGCAGAGTCTTCACCGCTTCGAAGCCTGCGACAAGATAGTAGTCGCCATCGCCGGCTCGGGAAACCGGGCCGGCTCGCCTGAGGCGATTGTGGAAGGCAGCCCTGTCGGCCAATGCCGAGGCTCCGGCGGGATAAACGATGTTCATAGCTTTACCTTCCACCGTGCATCCGCTCAGTTGGGATCGAATTGGAAGCGAGTGCTGTTGCGTTTTGCCCATGCCTCTGGACTTTCGAGGTCCACCCCGAAGGATGCGGCCCGATCGAGGTCGACTTGATACCCCTCGACTGTCGCCCAAACCTGACTGTCGACAAGACCTGGCATGTAACCCTTGGCGACGAGGTCATCCGGAGCGAAGCTATGAGCCGAAACCGACACGCCAGTGGCATCGGAAATGAACTTTGCCATTTCACCCATGGTGACCTTGGCAGCTGCAAGGTCGATCTCTTCGCCAGAGAACCGAGCCGGATCGGCAAAAGCTGCTGCTGCAAAACGGCCTACGTCTGTCGCGGAAACAACATCCAGCCGGGCGTCTGCAGACATGGCGGTCTCAATAACCTTGCCGCCAAATCCCGGATACATGAAAGAGACCTTGGGTGGCAGGAAGTTCTCGAGCATGTAGGCTGGCTTGATGATAACCCAGTTCGGCAAGCCAGACGCCCTCACGATGTCATTCACGCCAGACTTGCCGTTCCAGTAACCCTCGTACCACCGGCCTTCCGACCATCCAGCGAATTCCGATTGCCTGCCTGCACGTGCAACAGACGTATGCACAAAAACCTGAACGCCAGTTTTGCGAGCCGCATCGACGAGATTGGCCCCATGCCGCAATTCGGAATCCGGATCGTCGGGAAGCGATACGTTCTGCATCGAAAATACGCCGTAGGCGCCGTCCATGGCGGCTTCGAGGCTTGCTACGTCATCGAAGCTGCCTTGACAGGTTTCTACGCCGCGTTCGGCAAGTGCGCGCGCAGCAGCTGAATTTGTATCGCGGACCAGCGCTCTTGTCTTGAAACCCTTGTCCAAAAGGGCGTCGACGACTGCCCCGCCCTGCATACCGGTAGCGCCTGTCACCAGGACGATTTTATCTGTAGCCATTCATCGCACTCCTTAAACCACGTATCGTATCGTCTGCCCGCCATCGACAGGAATGGTCTGGCCGTTGATGTATCCGCCGGCGGCACTGGCCAGCATGACCACAACGCCAGCGATCTCGTCTGGATCACCGAACCGACCAACAGTGGATCGCGCCATTTCCTTCGCCAGTTCTGCAGGATTATCGATCAATCCCTGAGCCATGTCGGTCTTGATAAGACCTGGCGAAACCGTGTTGGCTCGTATGCCTGCGGCACCGTGTTCGACTGCAATATTGCGAGTGTACTGCATCCCCAGTTGCTTGCTCAGGGTATAGCTGTGGTACACGCCACTGCCGAAGTGCGCTGCAATCGTCCCGATGTTGACGATCCGGCCCCAGCCTTGCGTCAACATTCCCGGAAGCAGCCGCTGTGCCAGCCGATGAAGGGCGCGAAAGTTTCCGTCGATCGTCTTTTCGAGAACAGCCTCAGTCATCTCGGCACTTGGGCCGACATGAATGTGCAGGCCAGCATTGGTGACAAGGATGTCGATTGTGCCGAATGCAGCCTCTCCTGCAGCAACAAGAGCTTCAAGCTGATCGGCACGAGTGATGTTGGCGGCAACGCCAAGAGCCCTTCCTCCCGATCGGGCGTTGATCGCCGAGGCCGCTGCTTCAGCCGAATCAAGCTTGCGGCCAGCGATGATCACATTGGCTCCATGCTGAGCCAGCCGCTCACAGATCGCCCGTCCAATCCCGCGGCTGCCGCCCGTCACCAAGGCGGTATGTCCGGTCAGGTCGAACAGCGTACCTTCAAAAGTCTTGACCCCGTTCATTATAAAGCCTGCTTTCTGACATGACGCCTGCACTTTGAGAGCGAAGGCGGATTAGGTGAAGGGCCGGTTCTCACGAAAGCTCAGCGGCCCCAGTCGTGCCTGCGAAGAAAGCCCTTTTTGCGCGCTGCAATAGTCTTTTGCGCGACGGGCGGGCGTGACACGCGCCACGTCTGCTGGCAAATGCTCGCGAAGTTCGGACAGCGGGACAAGGGTTGTCTTCGCGGCATTGCGCGCATCGGGATAGGCCTGGAGAAGGCCGGGAATGTCGAAGATGTGGCCCGGATGTTAAGCAAAACGCGATCTTCCAGGCGGGCTTTCTGCAACGCCAAGCGTGGTCGCACCCCACCGGCGCTCGATTGCGGGGATCTTGCGCCATCAATCCATGCAGGAACGTGGTACCCGATCTTGGCATTCCGGTAATGAACAGCGGCGCTGTTATTTCCTCGCTGCCGATCGCAGGGTCGGCACGACGATCAGCAACAAACTCGAGCCGAGCCGTCAGAACAGCGGCAATCCTCCTCCGGGCCACTTCACGGCCAGCTTTGGTCAGATCTGCGGCACCGTTCAAGTCTTCGACCATCGCATGCAACAATCTTCGAAACTCTGCTTCAAAGTGCTCCGGTCCGCCCCAATCCCCATGGCCAGTAGCGGCCTCGGCGGAACGAAGCAGATCGTCTCCCTGCGCAATCATTGGCCAATTCCCGTAGCGACGTGCATGCGACCGACGGCCTACCGCTGGCCCGGTGTCCATTCAGGCGCAAGAATCGCTTCGAAGGGATCGCATGACCGATAACGGAGCCTCCGCGGCGAACATCGCTTTTGCAGGGCTATGTCATTAGTCATGGTACGTCTCACGAGAAAACGTAGGAATTGCGATGACTGCTGCACATTATGAGGCACAAGACGATCTGCTGATTGAGAACCATGGATCAGTGCGAGTCCTGACGCTCAATCGACCCGCAGACCGCAATCCTGCGTCTACGGCACTGCTTTTCAAATTGACAGAAACCGCCCGGTCACTTGCTGCAGACGATAGTGTTCGGGCCGTGATCATAACCGGCGCTGGCAAGGCGTTCAGCGCCGGCGGAGACTTTGCCCATTTCGTTGCAACGGCGCGCGATCCTCAGGTCGCTAACGATACGATTGCAAATGGGCGGGACTTCATCGCTGCAATGCTGGACATCCCCGTACCGGTCATTGCGGCAGTGAACGGCGCTGCCGTTGGTTTTGGCGCTACGCTGCTTGCCCTTTCCGATATCGTCATCATGTCCGAGAATGCTTTCATCATCGAGCCCCATGTCAACGTAGGCCTTGTCATAGGCGATGGGATCTCCGTTACCTGGCCGTTCCTGACCTCGCTGCACAAGGCAAAGGAACTGGCGTTCACCGGTGATCGGTTGCCCGCAGTCGAAGCGGTCGCCTGTGGATTAGCCAACAAGGTCGTGCCGCTTCAGGATTTGATGAGCGAAGCGCTTTCTATGGCCGAGCGCATTTCACGCCAACCTCGCAGTGCGCTTGCTGGGTCCAAACAGCTATTCAATCAGTATTCAAAGGCTGTCATGGACACCGTTCTGCGGGCGCAAATGGAATTGCAGTTTGCCCAGACACAAGGACCGGAACATGGCCAGATCGTTCAGTCAATGATCGATGCGCAAAAGCGGAATGCATCAGCGTAGACGACGATGGGAGCGACGTACCAGGGCCGCACATGAAATACCAATCGTTGAATGAGTGATTGGCGGAAAATCCTTCGACCAACAGGATAATCCCAGATCGCATACCGCATTGTTTTTGATGCCATGCTGCGCAACAACGATGTCATTGAAGAGGACTTTTAACGTGCGTCTGGAGAGCACGACCGCCCTGCCAGGAGCCAAGCTTGCGGCCGGTCCCAGTGACGCTGGCGAATAGCCCGTCGTACCGCACTTCCACGTCACGCAGACAAGGTCACACCGCGAACGCTGCCATGACCTGATTACCGACGTGCCCCTGCCTTAGCCGCGGATGAGATCTGCCGCTCTTTCAGCAAGTGCGATTGTGGCAGCATTCGTGTTTCCGGAAACAACCTGAGGCATTACCGAGGCATCGCAAACACGCAAACCGGACACCCCGCGCACGCGCAGTTCGGGGTCGCATACCGAGCCTACTCCCCCCATCCGGCAGGTGCCAACAGGGTGATAGCCGATCCCGACCATCGACCTGATCCAGTCGCGACGCTCATCATCTGTAACAAGCGGGCGCTCGGGCGAGTTCATGCCGGTGACATGATTTGAAAGGGGTTGCGACGACCAGACCTGATCTACGAACTTAAGGAAAAACACGAGGCGTTCGAGATCACTTTCGTCCGATAGAAGGCGGTGATCGATCACCGGCTTATCACGCGGGTCAGTACTGCGCAGACGCAACTCGCCTCGGCTCCGTGGCCGCATGTTGCTGCCGCCAATCGTGATGCCCGGTCGGTTCGACATGCGTGGCGCGCCACTACTGATATCAATCGCCAGGGCGAGCATGCTGATGGAGACGTCTGCTTCATCTGATGCCAGATGTGATTTCACGCCAGCCATGACGTGGACCGCCGCACTGGCCATCGGGCCATCCTTCTTGATCATCCAGCGTGCAAGATTCTTTGCGATGGTCCACGGCCCGAACGGGCTGTTGTATGTCGGCATGTCGATAAAGCGGCTGGTCGAGACACCATTGTGATCATGAAGATTGCGGCCGACGGGCAGATCAGCCACGACCGGAATGCCTAGCTCCTGCAAATGCGCCGATGGTCCAATGCCAGATCGCATGAGGACGCCCGGGCTCTGCAGCGTTCCGGCAGAAACGATGACTTCGCCCGCCATGAAATCGCGCGCTTCCCCGCCTACCAGAGCACGCACGCCGACGGCGCAGCCATCCTTGATGATGACCTTGTCGGCCATAGCGTCTGTGACGATAGTCAGGTTTTGCCTGTGCCGTGCCTCGGACAAGAAAGCTTCGGCAGTGCTCCTTCGTGTTCCGCCGGGCGCGGTGGTGTAAATATCGTATACGCCGAACTGTTCACCCGCGCAGTATTCAGAAAGACGTGGCACACCACATGCCTCGAATGCTCCGATGACTGCGTCGCAGATCGGATGGCGGGCGTTTGCTGGTCCTACCTTCATGGGACCGTGGGACCCATGCCACTGGCTGTTTGGCCCTGTAAATTGCTCCGAACGGAGGAAATAGGGCAGCATGGCGTTCCAGCCCCAACCAATCGCGCCATCAGCTTCCCAGCGATCGTAATCCTGCCGGTTGCCCCGAACATAGACCATGCCGTTGATCGAACTCGATCCACCCAGCATCTTGCCGCCCGACCAGTTCAGCGTCCTGTTGCCAATGGTAGGATCGGGCTCGGTCTGATAAGACCAGTCGTAGCGTTCCCGCTGCATCATTGCGAACGAGCCCGCAGGCATCCGGACAAACAGCTCCTTTGTCCGATCCTTCCCAGCTTCGAGTAGCACCACCGTGACTGCAGGATTTTCACTCAGGCGTGCGGCGAGAACTGCACCGGCACTGCCTGATCCGACGATGACATAGTCAGCTGTGATGTTCATCGAGACATTTTCCGTTACTGCCCACGATCGCCCAAGACGATCCATGGACAAGAGCTAGAGACCACCAACTCGAGGGAGTTTTCCGGGAAATACCTCCAAGTAGCGCACCATTGCGACACCCAGAAGGTTCAGTCCAACCCGATCCACACGTTCTTCGGCCGGGTAAACTCGCGAATTCCATAAATGCCGCCTAACCGGCCAACACCACTTTCCCCCATGCCACCGAACGGTGCCGAACCGGGAATGCCGGTGAACCCGTTGATCCAGACGTTACCGGCGACAAGCGAGCGTGCACAACGATGAGCCCGCTTGAGATCGCGGGTCCAGGCATAGGCAGCAAGCGAGAACTCGGTACCGTTCGCCAGCTTTATGGCCTCGTCCTCGGTATCAAAAGGTGTAACTGCCAGAACCGGACCGAACACCTCATGTTGCGCGAGTTCGGAATCCGGCGCCACATCTGCAAAGACGGTCGGCTCGATGAAATAGCCTTCGGCAAGATCGCCTTTGCCGCGGGCACCGCCGGTAAGCAGACGCGCCCCGGACGCGTTTGCTCGATCAATCATGCCCATGATCCGCGTAACTGCGCGGTCATCGACCACTGGCCCGATCACTGTTGTCGGGTCCGTCGGATCACCGATCCTGAGCCCGACAGCCGCAGCTTCTAGGCGCGCGAGCACCTCGGCATAGATACCCCGCTGCACCACAACGCGCGTGGGATTGATACAGCCTTGGCCAACATTGTTGACTATCCCGGCAAGGCCATAGGGCGACCACGCCTCCAGATCCGCATCGTCGAACACGATCGAGGCGGACTTGCCGCCCAGTTCGAGCTGCACAGGCGTCAATCTCTTTTGCGCGCTTGTGAGAATATGGCGCGCTGTGTTGCCACTGCCTGTAAACGAAATCTTGTCCACGCCAGGGTGGCTTGTGAGTGCTGCGCCCGCTTCAGGCCCGCCCGGAATCATGTTTACCGTGCCGGGCGGCATCCCTGCCTCAAGGCAAAGTTCCGCAAAGCGCAAGGCTGCATATGGCGCAAGCTCCGGAGGCTTCACGACAACCGTATTGCCTGCCGCCAGCGCCGGAGCGAGCACCATGCCAAGTGCATAGACCGGGCCGTTCCAGGGAATGATGACAGCAACAACACCGAAGGGCTCGTCAAGCGTGTAATCGAGCGCATTGCCCGGCCACGTCGGGATGACGTCTCCGCCGATCTTGTCTGTCCAACCTGCGTTGTAAAGAAACAGATCGGCGGCAACGTGACCGCCATACTGTTGGGTTGCAATCGCAATGGAATTGTCGATCACCGACAACTGCGTCAACTCGGCGGCGTGTTCGCGCAGAAGATGAGCCATCCTGATCAGACAATCGCGTCGTTCGTTGCGCGGCATCTGCGACCAGATCGTCGAAGCATTGCGCGCAGCTTCAACCGCGAGATCGACCTCCGCCGCTCCGGCAAGTGGAATGTCTGCTGTCGGTCTGCCGGTCGCAGCATAGATATGACGGTGGGTGCCGCCGCTGGCAGTGTCGAAGCGGCGATCACCAATCAACAGAGCCTTACGCGGCAGCAGGTCTGCATCGGGATGGACAATCATGAGCTTTACCTTTCAACCGACCAGATAGCCGCCGTCTACCGCCATGATGTGGCCGGTCATGTAGCTTGAAGCAGGGCTCGCCAGGAAGAGAATGGCACTGGCAAGTTGAATCGGCTCTGCCATGCCAAGCAGCAGCCGACCCGGCATCATGATAGGACCCTTGGGCACGAAGTTTCGCGAAGGGTCGGTCTGCATCTTCTTCGCACCACCAGTGGAGACACCGCCTGGCATCACTGCATTGATGCGAATGCCGTCGACTGCGAATTCCGATGCCGTACTCTTCGTGATCGAGTTAACGCCTGCCTTCGAACTATCATAGTGGACGTTGTTGACGATCGTCGGCAGCGCAGTTCCGATCGTCGATATGTTGATGATCGCGCCGCCACGCTCCTTGCCCTGATCACGCATGACCTTGATCACTTCGCGCATGCACAGGAAAGTGCCGCGTGTGTTGACAGCGTGCATCCTGTCCCAGTCATCCACGCCCATCCCGAAGAAGTCGGCCTTGGGACGATAGGCGGCATTGTTGACCAGAATATCAATGCCGCCAAAGGTTTCACGAGCCTTTGCGACCATCGCCTGCACTTGCGGCTCATCCGAAACATCGCACGAGATCGCGATGGCCTCGCCCCCATCCGCATTGATGGCATCAGCGACGCGCTGACCGTCCTCGAGGACGAGGTCAGCGATGACGACCTTGGCTCCGGCTTTGCTGAAAAGATGGGCTGTTGCCTCGCCGATGCCCGATCCGGCACCGGTGACGATCGCGACCTTACCAGGAACGGCGAAGAGATCGCAAATGGCCTGAGTGTTGATGGACATGCTTGGTCGGCCTTTCTGGAAAGATCAGGAAATGAGAAAGCCGCCATCGACGGCGATGAGCTGGCCGGTGATGTACCGGCCTGCTGGCGACGCAAGGAGCAGGGCGATGCCATTGACGTACTCGGGCTTGCCAAACCCGCCCAGATGCCGCGTGGGGTCTGCACCGGGTCCCCTCGGCTTCAAGCTGGATGGGATCGTCTCGGTGATGATGGCGCCCGGAAGGATCGCATTTGCGGTGATTGCGTCACCTGCAAAATCCAGCGCACAATTGCGGGTGAACTGGTTCAGGCCCGCGCGCGATGCCGAGTACGCACCGTTACCTATAAGGACGGGATTGACCGAACCGATCGTGGTGATGTTGATTATTCTGCCGCCGCCACGGGCTTGCATCGATGGCACCACTTGGCGCGTCGTGATGAACGCAGCGCGAAGGTTTACCGACTGAACGCTGTCCCACTCTGCCGCCGAGGTTTCGAGGATCGGCTTGTTGTGGTTGACCACAGCCCCGTTCACCAGAATATCGACTCCGCCGCATTCACTCACGACATCCGCAACCAGCGTGGCAATGGCTTCCTCGCTGGTTATGTCATAGCTTCGGGCAGAGACGCCTGCAGGGAGGTCAACGAGCGCCGCAACCCGCTCGTCACTGTCGGCAAGTACGACTGTTGCTCCAGCCGCAGCATAAGCCAGGCCGACACTCTTACCCATTCCGACAGCACCGCCGGTGACAAGCGCGACCTTGCCAGTAAGGCAGAACATCGGGGCAATCTGCGTCTCGAATTGGGGATTCATGCAGAGACCTTTCAAGAAACTTGGAGATCGTTCTGGGGAACGTCATCGTAAATGTGCAGAGCGTCCCCGCTCAGCATGACGTACTCCGTATAGACGCCCAGCATCGCGCGAGTATCGACGTAGGCGTATCGCAGCTGCCCGTTCATTACCGAACCCATCATCTCGGTGCACAGCCCGCGTTGCCGAGCGGCCTGCTCCATTTGGTGCCAGGTGCCCTCGTCAAGAATCCGACGCCCCAGATGGTGGAGCATGAGATTTCCGGCTACGGGAAATGGCTGGTTCGTGTAGATCGACGGCGCACCCGGGCCACAGACGATCACCTCGACCATGGTGTCGCCAGTCCATGCATGCAGCGTTTCCATCCATTCGCTAGCGCGCTTACGGCGAACCTTGGTGATGCCGTAAAGCTCACCAAGGGATCGCTCCGCCGCGTCGATATCGCTCGCCAGGTATCCGAACTGATAGAAATTCCCCATGGGCAGGATGCCGCCCACGGTCACTTGTCCCAGACTAGATGGAGGCTGGTTACCCCGTTTACGCTCCCCATGTGAGATACCGGCGGCCGTTCCGGATCGAGGCGGAAATCGGGTATGCGCTTTACCCACTCCTCAAGGAAAACACGCAGCTCCGCGCGTGCCAGTGGCTGGCCAACGCACTTGTGCGGACCATTGCCGAAGGTGTTGTGACTGCCACCACCCGGTGCAAAATTGCCTTCCCGGTCGAAGTCCACGGTGAACGGATCAGCATATCGCCGATCGTCGATGGAAGATGCGCCAATCGGCACCATCACCATTTCGCCAGCCTTCATGGTCACCCCGTCACGTTCGACATCGGAAAGGATGAGCCGACCCGTGTTGGAAAGTCCGAAGCGCCGAAAATACTCCTCTGCCGCAGCAGGGATGATTGCCGGGTCTTCTCGCAGGCGGCGCTGATGACCGGGATTCTCAGCAAGATGCCATGCGACGAACGAGAGCAGGTTCGTGACAGTGTCCAGTCCGCCAAAATAGACCAGCAGCGCCATGCCCATAACTTCGTGCTCGCCACCGAAGCGTGGATTGTCCCGCCAGCGCGCGATGGCTGCCAGCATGTCTTCCCCGCCTGCAGCGTAGCGCTCGTCGATTACGCCGGAAAGGTAGGCAACTATCGGCCCCAGAGCCGCCTGACGGGCCGCTCCGCTATCGGCGTGCATGAAGGCCTTGCCCCACTTGATGAACTGCTCCCGCTTATCTGCAGGCAGGTCAACGATGCCAAGGAACATGGCTGGCGGCATGACTTCAGAAAACTCGGCGCGGAAATCGCAGGCACCCTTGTCGATCACCTTATCGATCAATTCATTGGTCAGCGCTCGCGCCTGTTCTGTCATCTCGCCAACCTTCTTCGGCGTGAAGAAGGGATTGAGAACGGCCCGATAGCGCGCGTGAAGCGGTGGATCGACCGTGAGAGGCGGCATCTTGACCGGCGAGGCTTCGCGCGGGATCGTAAATTCCTCGTGACTGAAGATCGCGAAGTTTTCCTGCACCCACTTCACGTCATCGAAGCGCGTAACGACCCAATGCCCCCCGTTATGGGGCGTCCACACGATGTCCGGTCCACTCTGCAGCGCGCGCAGCACATCGTAGACAGTACCGTCCTCGATGCCCTTTGGGTGCATATAGTCGAAATCGACGACCCGGTCGGCCGGGACGTGGTCCGGCTTTTCAACCGTGCTGAAAGACGCACCGCCCATGAGCAACTCTCCAGTCTGGCCCTTCGCCTTGAACGGCATGGCCTTGGGCTTTGCATACAAGACATGTTTCTTAAACTCAATGGGGCCGGGCCGGGTTTGCTTGAATTGCGCTCACATCGCCAACGCGATATGGCCCCTGCCATGTCGGAGGAGATTTCGATCACGGAAGCTGCCGGAAACGCGCCGAACTGGTCTTCGGGCGCCGTTTCGATCATGCAAACGGCAGAATTGCTCATGGGACGCCATGGCATCGAAGGCGTTTCCATGCGCCAGATCACACGCGCGGCAAAAATGGCTAACAACTCGGCGATAGCCTATCATTTCGGAGATCGAGACGGTCTGTTACGTGCTATCTCGAACTGGCGCGACGGTACGGTATCTGAAGAACGGAGCCGGATGTTTGCCCAGATGCAGCAGTCCGGAGACGTCGATTGTCCACTGCATGTTTTGCAGGCGATCACGCGCCCGGTCCTTGCCATCCGGAATGAGGACGGTACTCATCCTCATGCTGCATTTGTCAGCGAGATGCTGCGTTCGCGGATCGGCCGTGAAATCCGTCAGACAGTCTTCGGCTCGTCCTCGATCATCGCGGAACTCATTCGCCGATTGAAGTCCTTCGCACCCGAAGTTTCGCAGTCCATGTTCGAATTTCGTATGCGCACCGGCTCGCTTGCGTTTTACGACGCAGTGGTGGAGCGCGACCAGATGGCCAAGGATGATCCGGCGCGCTTGAGCATCAACGACGAGGCTTTCCTAGCCGAACTGGATTCGATGACGCTGGCCATCATTCTACGCCCCGCCCTGTCCTGATATCGACAAGCGAGATCGCCGATTACTCCATCTTGAACTTGGGCTGCCTCTTCTCCCAGAAAGCTGCCCTCTTTTCCTTGGCATCTTCTGTAGCCTGAGCGATGGCAACCGCGCGATTTTCCAGTTCGATCGCCGCTTCAAGGCTTCCGGCTGACTGGTTGAGCCACAAGGATTGCTTCGTCAGCCAGATGCCCATGGGCACGTTAGCCATCACACCTCGCGCCAGCACCAATGCTTCGTCGATCAGCTTGTCGTCGTCGACTGCGCGCAGGATCAACCCGATCCGCTCCGCTTCGTCCGCCATGACCGGTCGAGATGTGAGCAGGAGTTCGGCTGCCCTTTGGCTGCCCACGGCGCGGGACATCATGTAGGAAAGGCCAAGCTCTGCTCCCGTTGCGGCATTGTGAATAGTGTTTATGAACTTAGCCGAACGCACTGCGATGGTCATGTCCGAGGCCAGCGCAAGCGTGTAGCCGACGCCCGCAACCGTCCCATTCACCGCGCAGACAATTGGCTGGGGGAGATTTCGCATTGCGACGGGGATCTGGCCAAGGCCTATGAGGCTGTGCCGGTTACCGTATGCCTTGCCCACGCCGTCTGGATGATAAGGTGATGGTCCGGCGTTCTTGAGATCATGACCCGCGCAGAAACCTCTGCCTGTGGCAGTCAGGATCACCACGCGAGTTGCAGGATCGCGGCGGATATCTGCCAAGGCATCAAGAAGCGCCTCATACATCGGCCAGGTGAACGCATTGAGCACTTCGGGTCGGTTGAGGGTGATGCGGCAGACGCCCTCTTCGGGGGAATCCAGCAGGATCGTATCAGTCATCGGGACCCTCTTTGCCCTTCGGTGTCTCACGGTTCTTGAATGTAAGCACCCGGCCATTCCCCTGCGGGAAGGGCCGGGCGTTCAACGACTAGACCGTCGCTATCAGACCTGCATGAATCGTTTGCCGTTATCATACATGATCGCACGAGCATCTTCGTCGGGCAGGCCTGTCAGCGCTTCGGCAAAGAAATCGCGTGGCTCGGGCACACCCTCGGCATGTGGATAATCCGACCCCATGAGAATGCAATCAGACGTCCCGATCTGCTCGACCACCGACTTAACATTGTCTTCCGGATAGGCCACGACATAGCAGTGGCGCTTGAAGATCTTGCTCGGACGCTCCGAAAGCTGCCCGCAGGGCCAATATCCGTTCTTCGCCATGCCGCGCATCTTGTCCATCTTCTCAAGGAAGCCTGGCACCCAATTCGCTCCGTTCTCGACGCTGGCGATACGGATGTTGGGGAAACGCTCGAAGAAGTTGTGATAGATGATATTGGCCAGCGTGATCTGCACGGGCAGTTCGGAATAGCAGAACATCCATTGCCATGCGGTCTGCCCGGTCCGGCGTGACTGCAGCGGCTGTTCACCGAACTCCCGGATCAGTGGATGCATGAAGTTCGCTTCAGAGACGTGGAAGGTCACCGCGACATTGTTGTCATTCAGGATCTGCCACACCGGATCGAAGTAGGGATCAGCCGGAGAACGACCTCCTGCAGGGCCCATCGGCATGCAAACCACGCGAACACCACGCTCAACCAGCCATTTTGCTTCGGCAATCGAGGATTCAAGATCCCACAGGCTGAGCAATCCAGTGGTGAAGATGCGATTCTCGTAGGCGAAGCCCCACTCGTTGTGCAGGTACTCATTATACGCGTGAAGGATGCGGTTGCCGGTGGCGTCCTGGGGATAATACCCGAACGTGGAAACGAACTCGCCGACGAAGAGGATGCAACCCTCCACGCCGAATTCGTCGAGCTTTTTCACGCGAGCTTCCGGCCCCATCATGTCTTCGGTGGGTTTGATCCAGCCTTCGACGTTCGACTTGCCCTCTTTGACCGCCTTGAGCCATTCCTTCAGCTTTCCGGGAGGCGGAACGAGCCCCTCCTCTCGAGCTTCCGCATTCTCGATCATCCGGTCGCCGACATGCAGGCCAAAGCGTCCGTCAGGACCCACTTTTCGTGCCGTCAGCCACTCGGCGTGAAGTTCTTCAGGAAGGTACTTTTTCATGAAGTCGTAGTTGCGTTCGTGAATGTGGCTGTCGCAGTCAAAAATTGGACCGCTGTAGACTTTGGTCAGGGCCGGGGCCGGTGAAGTGGCCATCTGAATTTCTCCTCTGAAGGGCGCAATCTCACGATTGACATAGGGTCAATTCAGCAACCGAGGGAGTGCAGAACCGCATCAAACGCTTGGGCATGGCACAAGATCGCAAACGCGATTGCTGGCCCTGACCTCAAGGTCAGGTTAGCAAGAACGGCGGTGCGTGACACCGTCGCCTACTGGATTGAGCCAAGGCAGGTCCCTCACGGCAAGCCGTGCAACTCCTTCCCGCCAATTCTGCAAACGCCAACAGCACTACGATAAATTCAAAGGTACAAAATGCAGTCTTGGCTTTGACCGGTATGGCATTGACCAGAGACGAAGTTGAGCCGAATGCCAATGTCGGCCAGCCAGTCCGCAAGATTGGAAATGCTGCGCAGATTGCCGCGCGGTCCTGCCCGCTCGGCTATAGCGACATCGCCTCTACGATGGATGACCGATCACCCCCTTCGCACACCCGATATGTGGCAGAAAATCATTGCCGGTGCCTTCAGCCATGGCATGGCAAGCGGGTTCATGGCCGTGTGATTCAACCTCACGAGGGTCTGCAAGATATTGTGATGAAGTCTTTCGGCAACGCGAAGGTTTAGCAAATGGATTTCCAGTTAGACGAAGGCCTTGAGGATTTCCGGCAAATGGTCCGCGATGCCATCGCGCAAGATCTGCCACCTCGCCTTCAAGAACGCCAACGCAGATTTGCCGGCAATCAGTCCGAACCCGGCGACACGATGGAATGGACCCGTATCCTCGCCGGGCGCGGTTGGACCGTGCCGCACTGGCCGGTAGAGTATGGCGGATGTGGATGGTCGCCGATGCAACTCTTCGTCTTTCAGGACGAATTGATCCGCGCTGGCGCTCCGGACAGTTGCTGGGGTGGCACGCACATGTGCGGCCCCGTAATCTACACTTTCGGTTCGGAGGAACAGAAGGCCAAATTCCTGCCGGCAATCCGCAACGGCGACTATTTCTGGGCGCAGGGGTTTTCAGAGCCGGGCAACGGCTCGGACCTTGCAAACCTGCGCACAGCTGCAGTGAGAAACGGCGACGTCTATGTGGTAAATGGGCAGAAGATCTGGACCAGCTGCGCTTGGGCGTCAGAGTGGGGATTCTTCCTCGTCCGCACCGATCCCACCGTGAAGCCGCAACGCGGCATTTCTTTCCTGCTTATCGATCTGAAGAGCCCCGGCATAACCATCCGCCGCATTCCGCAGATCAACGGCGAGGCCGAGCTTTGCGAGGTGTTCCTCGACAATGTCGAAGTGCCGGTCGGGAACCTCGTCGGAGAGGAAGGTCAGGGGTGGACTTACGCCAAGTTCCTGCTGGATCACGAACGCACGACCAGCTCTTTCATCTATTTCAACAAGGCAGCCGTTGAACTGGCGAAAGCGGTGGCGGCAAGTCGCACGCTGGATGGTGTGACACTTGACCGTCACCCGCGCTTTCAGGGCCGCATCGCGCAGCTTGAAGCCGAGGTCACTGCACTGGAATGGTCAGTCCTTCGCGTGCTCGCGAACGAACACTTCCAGTATCCCGAAGCAGCGGCAGCGTCCGTTCTGAAAATCGTCGGATCGCGGCTGCAGCAAGCACTTAGCGAACTCCACGTTGATCTCATGGGTGCGGAATCACTGCGCCTCTATCCTGCTGAAGTCGCCGAACGTCCGATCCGCAGCAGCCTGTGGTCGGAAGAGAGCGAATACCTCACCTCCCGCGCCCTGATTCTGAGAGCGGCGACGATCTACGGCGGATCATTGCAGATTCAGAAGAACATCATCGCCAAGATCGCATTCGACCTCTGAAGGACGAGCCATGGATTTCAATTACTCCGATCTGCAACGCATGCTGCTGGACAGTGCAGAACGCTTTATTGCAGAGCACTTCACGCTGGAACGTCGCCGTCATTTGCGGGACAGCGGTAGCGGGCTGGACGATACCGCCTGGAACACTTTTGCCGAGCTTGGTTGGCTCGCGCTGGCGATTCCTGACGAGTTTGGCGGACTTGGCGGCTCGCCTGCTGACGTATCCGTTCTGGCCGCAGCGTTGGGCAGCAAATGTGTCAGCCAGCCGTTTGTGACCACGGCAGTGCAAGGCGTACATTTCCTCGCAAACGCCGAGGTGCCCCGCACCGAACTGCTCGAACAGATTGCAGGCGGCACCGCACGTCTGGCTCTGGTTCATACGGAGCCCGGTGAACGATATGCAAACGCCGAGAAGCGGCAGACACAACTGAAGCCTGACGGTCAAGACTTTCGGCTCACCGGCCAGAAGTTCTTCGCGCCAGACGCTGCTCTTGCAACGCACTTTGTCGTTTCGGCTGAATTGCCCGGTGAAGGCTTTGCGCTTGTGCTTGTCGAAGCTGGGGCAGATGGGATCGATAGCGTAAATTATCCCCTGATTGATGGAAGCCGCGCTTCTGACATTGCCTTCAATGGCACTGCGGTCAGCTTGGATGCAATTCTGGCAAAGGGTCCAGACGCTGCGGCCCTGCTTGTGGACGCGCAGGACAAGGCGATGACCGCACGTCTCGCGCAGGCTGTAGGATCCATGGAAGAGATCCTGCGCATCTGTTCGTCCTATCTCAAGGAACGGAAGCAGTTCGGCCAGCAGATCGGCAAGTTTCAGGCCTTGCAGCACATTATGGCCGATATGTTCGTCGCTACCCACCAATCACGTTCGGCGCTCTATCAGGCGTTGGCAAACAGCGACAAGGATCGGGCTGCCCGAAGCAAAGCGCTTGCCCTTGCCGGAATTACCATTGGCGAGGCGAGCCAATTGGTTTCGCGCCAAGGCATTCAATTGCATGGCGGTTATGGCGTGACAGATGAATATGAGATCAGTCACCACTATCGCTATCTTCTCACCCTTGAGAAGATCGCAGGCGATATCGACCATCACATCCGCCGGGCTTCAGGCACTTGAATCTCACAAGATCGCGCATCAACGACTTTGGTGTCGCGATCTTGTCCGCCCACTTCAACGGTTCTGCGGCAAAGCACGCTCTGTTGCGCCATTTCGGTGCATGGGGCGATGGCTTGCGAGCGGTGGCAGTCTGCACTTGGTCCACTGCCGGCTCAGGCGCGTTTGCATGGCGCGCAGCCAGTTCAAAGATGCCGTAAAACCCCCCGGCCTGCCTTGGCGCTGGCCGGGGGTTTTAACGCAATGGTGTTGTTATTATCAGAGGTTCCAGAGCTTCGCCGCGTTTCTGCCTGCGACGTCCTTGCCCTTTTCTTCGCCCAGCACGTCGAAGATCTTTTTGATCTCATTGCGGGATTCGCCGAAGACGCTTTCGCCATGCGGATAATCACATGACCAGAGCATGTTGTCGGTCAGATCGTATTCCTTGGCAAGCTTCAGGCCGACATCATCGGACATGATCGCTGAATAGCACTGCCGACGGAAGTAGTAGCTCGGGAGTTCCTGAAGCTTCGGCTTCATTTCGGTTTCGTAGACCTGATAGATGCGGTCTGCATCCTGCAGTGTCCACGGAACCCAGCCGAATCCGCCCTCACAGAACACAACCTTGAGGTTCGGATGGCGCTCAAGAATTCCCGAGAACGCAAGGAGCGACCACAAGGGGCGATAGGGCCCGAGATTCTTCGTGAGGTTTGCGCCAGTAGCACCCTTGCCTCGAAACTCGAGATAGGCGCCGACATGGAACATCACCGGAATTCCGCTGGCTGCGATCGCTTCCCACATGGGCTCCATGGCTGATGCATTGTAGGGCACGTTCTTGGGAGCGGATGGAATTTCCAGAGCCTTGATCCCCCAGCCCTTGAGCTTGTCGATGTAGGCGGCTGTGTCTTCGGGCTTGTAGATCGTCGGCAGGATGCCAACGCCAACCAACCGGCTTGGATTTGCAGCACAGGTTTCAGCCAGCCACTCGTTGTATGCGTCCATGCAGCGGGTGAAGAAGGCCTTATCCTCCAACCGGACCAGTGACATCGCACGCGAATGGAAGAACAGGGAAACGTCAATGCCTTCGGCATCCATGTCTTTCAGACGTTCCTTGGCATCCCAGAAGCCTGGACGCCCTTCACCAATATGCGATTCAATGCCAGGGACGTCATAGCTCATGCCGTCCACCGTCATGTGCCAGCGGTTGTCGCTCTTGTCCTGCCACAACTTTGGCGCCCGCCCCTTGTCTGCGCCGGACAGCCGCTTTTCCCACAGGCCCTCTTCTTCCATGCCGTGATCATCGACAGAAATCACTCGAGTGCCCGCTGGCGGGCGCCAACCGCTGTCCTTGGTCTCACGATCCATCGGCCAATCCACCGGGCTGATCGGAGTATCCTGCGTGAACGTCGCATCCAACATTTCGTGCTCTCCTCGATGATCCACGATTGACACAGATTATTCACTGTGCGAATAGCTTATTCATTAAATGAAGAGATATCACGATGACGAGAGGTAAGTCAACCAGTGCTGAAAAGCGTGACGGTGGAGTCACGGCGCTTGCTCGTGGCTTGTCGATACTCCAGTGCTTTGATCGACCGGGCGTGCAACTCACCGTGTCTGACATTGCAAGGCGCGTCGGGCTGAGCCAGCCCACCACTTGGCGGCTTTGCGGAACGCTCATTGACAAGGGGTTTCTGGTAAAGGCGGCTGGCAGTGCTGCACTTCGCATCGGAGCGCCCGCCATGACGCTGGGTTACGCAGCAATCCAGGGCCAGGATCTGCCAGGCCTGGCTCATCCCTACATGGCGCAGACTACCGACGAATTCCGCGTCACGGTGTCGTTAAGCCTACGGAATGGGGCCGAGATGCTGTCAATCGATCAGACGATTGGAAGCTTCATAGTGCCGGGCCAACCAATCGGCTGGCGTGCGTCACTCGCCTCATCTGCCGGCGGACTGGCCGTACTGGCGGTCCTGCCGCAAGCCGTGCGCGATGAAATGCTTGGCGTCATCGAAGCCTCTAATCCTGCCGCGTGGCCGCGTCGTCAGGAGCGCATTCGTCATGCGTTTGCACAATACGAGTCTACCGGATTCGTCGTCGTCACGGACATGTTCGATGGGCAGTACGCAGCAGCTGCCGTCCCGATCATCGAAGGGCGGGGATCGCAACTGCGATACTGGGGGCTTGCTGGCAGTGGCCTGACAACGACCTGGACTGCAGAAGCATTGAAGCCCGTTGGCGAGGCCCTGAAACGTGTGCAGGCATTGCTGCAGCCTGCTGCGTCGGTGATGCTCTCTGCATCTTCCTGATATGTCGTTGCCAGCCGACCAGCGACACCTTTCGGACGCTTGCGGATGGTATATCTTCGCACTGCCGCACTAAGGATCGCAACCCTGATGAATGCCCTTCTTTAGTCTTCAGAGGTTTCGGCCTCGCGGACTCACGATACAACCTTGCGTCAAGAACATAGGGGAGTGCGACGCAATGGAAGTTACGGACTCTGACTGGTCCCGCCTCGGCGTCGTCGGAAAATCCGCGCTCGTTGGCATCGGTCCGTTTGTATCTATCGGGCTGTTCTCGATGGGCGCTGCTCTTCCCAAGCTCGCAAGTGATGTTGCCGGACAGCCGAATGCGGACGCTCTGGTTCAGCTTATCGGAACCGTCGTTGCACCGCTCTTTGCGATTGGCTCGCCACTGGCGGGTTGGCTGATCGGACGACTCGGTGTGCGCAATGTTTACATCGCTTCCGTCCTGATGATGACGGTCGGCGGAGTCGCCCCTGCCTTTTGCGACAGCCTTTACGCCATCCTCGCCATGCGAGTGCTGCTGGCGTTTGGTGTGGCAGGCGGATTTACGGCGGGAATGTCAGGCATCGCCCGCCTGCCCGATAACCAGCGTCCAGCCATTCTGGGGCTCAACAGCTTTGTCGGCGGCGCCATCTGCTTGCCACTTTTTCCCTTGGTCGGGATGTTGGCCGAAGAGAGTTGGCGCAACGCCTTTCTTGTCCATGCTATCTTGCTCGTTATGATCCTTCCCGGCTTGTCACTGCCAGGCAACAGCAAGGATAGGGCATTGCCCACCGGCCACGTAGCCAGTCGCGTCAACCGCGGGATACTCGCGGGCGTACCGGCAAAGCTTGCAGTTGCAACCGCTTTGATGGGCTTGGCAATAGTATCGAGCTCGATGTACTCGCCCTTTCTGCTTTCGACACTAGGCGTGACAGGCTCGGCAAAGGTCGGGCAATTCCTCGGATTGATGTCGCTGTGCTCGCTGCTTGGCTCGGGCAGCTATGGATGGCTCCATCGGAGGATAGGAACCTTCGGGCTGCTGATCCTCGGAATTTCTGCAACAGCCGCGGGATGCCTTGCCATGGGCATGGCCAGTGCCCTTCCAACCGCTGTCACGGGAATGTGCTTTCTGGGGATGGGGCTCGCGGTGTTTTCGGCCGCTGCCTATGCTGCAGCCATAGACTGGGTGGGGCCGGCCGGGAATACTCCTGCCGCCCTCGGGGTCATGACGTTCTGCCTCTACGGTTCACAACTGGCCTTCCCCTTGATCAGCGGCTCACTTGGTGCCGCGCAAGGGCCGGCTTCCGTGTTCCTGCTGATTTCTGCACTGGCAGTTCTGAGCCTCACGCTAGCGATCGGACTTGGAAAGAGCCCCGTGCTGGGAACGGCACAGTGAAAGACTTTTCCGACCCTCGCCCGGCTGCGACGGTCCTTATCTTGCGAGATGACCCTTTCGAGGTCCTTATGATTTCCCGTCACGCCGAACAGGATTTCTCATCGGCGATGGTCTTTCCCGGAGGCATCGTTGATCCCTCCGATCACGATGAGACGTGGTTGCAGAACCTCCATGGTGACGAAACGCTCTGCGCAAAAGAGAGAGCTCTTCGGATTGCAGCGTTTCGGGAAACGTTTGAAGAATGTGGTCTGCTGTTGGCGCGAGGACCGGACGGAACGCATGTCGACTCTGTGCAGCATGCCTGCAGCAATTTTCAGCACGCCGTTCAGGAAGCCGGCGCAGTTCTACATCTGGATGATCTGGTGCATTTCGCGCATTGGATCACGCCCGAAACGAATGTGCGCCGCTACGATACGCACTTCTTTCTAGCCGTCGCGCCTCATAGGCAGGAAGCCTGCTGTGACGGAAACGAAGCAATGGAAGTCGTCTGGGCGTCTCCATCGCAGATCCTGGAAGAGGCGGCTGCAGGCAAGCGCAAGGTCGTCTTCCCGACCAGACTGAACCTTGAATTGTTGGCGAAAAGCCGCACTGTTGCCGAAGCGCTTGCCGCAGCAAAGGCCCGTAAAGTCATCACGGTGTTACCAAGAATTGAGAAGCGTGATGGCGTGACGAAAGTCGTGATCCCACCCAACGCCGGATACGGCCGAGCAGAAGAACACCACGCGACACGCTGACTTTCAGCCTGATCACGCAGAAGTAGCTCAGAGCAGTTTCCAGCCATGCAAGCCAAAGAGGTTTGCGGCGCGTTTACGCATCGCTGGGTTTGTTGATTGCAGGGCGAATGAGTCCGGCATCAGCGCTACTGTTTGCCTACATGTTGGCCCGCAGCTCACCCCACGCCAAACCATTGATGGGCCAAGGCCGAGGTTAATCGGGCGGGAGGCAGGAACCGGGCGAGACTTCGGTAGAAGTCCATTCCAAGGGCAGTCTTTCCTCAGGGCGCACCTGGACCAGTGGCGTGGCGACAGCCTCAAGATACCGCTTCTGCGCAGCGCACAAAAAAGGGGGCCGGAACGATCCGACCCCCCTGTCAGCTGTTACTTCGAGATCAGAACTGGATCTTGGCCTGAACCCCATAAGTGCGCGGGTTGGTGCCGTATGCCGCACCACCTTCCTGGCCTGGCTGGATCGTGAAGTCTGTGGCACCAATCATGTAACCGTAGCTGATGTCACGCTTGTCAAACAGGTTGTTGCCCCAGACTGTGAAATCCATGGTCGTGGAACCGATCGGAATGTCACGAAGACCAACACGCGCGTTTGCCTGCGAAAGCGAGCGCAGCGGTTCGCGAACGAACTGCGAGAGCTTCGATGCCGGCTCGTTGTGCTGTGGGCTCATGTAATTGTATTCGGCGTGTGCAAACACCTTCACGCCATCGTCGCCGATTTCGCGCTGGTAGTCACCGGCAATTGCCAGCTGATGCCTGGGCACATAGGGCGCAAACACGAACGGGGCAGAGAAGTTGCCGAATTGGCCATTGCCAAGGTTGACTGGCCCCGCAACAAAGCCACTCAGCTTCGGGCTCATGAAGCTGTAGCCGACGTTGAACGCCAGCTCGCGCGTTGCCGCGACATTGAGTTCGACTTCAATACCACGGATCTTGACGTTGCCATTCTTGATATTGATCGTGTCGGTGCTCGAAGGATCAAGGGCAGAATTCTGGAACGAAACCTGCGTATCCTTGATCGTCGAGTGATAGGCAGCCAGATTGAACCGTACGCGATTGTCAAGAAGCTGGCTCTTGAGGCCGGCTTCCCAAGTCGTGTTAACTTCGGGCTTGTACGTCGACAGCGCCAGCTTGTTGCGGATGCCGGTGCCACCTGCACGGTAAGCGCGGGCGTAACGGGCATAGAGATTGATGTCAGGCGTTGCCTGGAACGCCAGGGTGAATGCAGGGTCAAAGCGGTCCTGATCGAATTTCGAAGTATTCGATCCGCCCGAACCGGCAGCAGCACGAAGGCGCGTGAACTCCTTCTTGTCACGCGTGTAGCGCAGCCCTGCCGTCAGCGAGAGCCTGCCATCGAGCACGCTGCTCGGAGTATACGTAGCCTGCGCATAGGCCGCGTACGAGTTCGCAACGCCCTTGTAGAGCTGGTACGAGTTCGGCAAGCCGTCAACGGCGCTGACCCCACTGAGGTCAAAGGGATTGATCGCGATTGGGCGGGCATCGGTCGCGGTTTCGTTCAACTGGTAGGCGACCGAGAACGCAGAACCACGCGTGTCGAATACCCGTTCATGGTAATAGAACAGGCCGGTGGTGAACTTCAGATCGCCCAGATCACCGATCACCTGAAGTTCCTGGCTGAACTGGTTCTGGTCGATCGTTGCGGCCGCATAAGTTCCGGTGAAGGCGATCAATGAACCCGCCGGTGCGGTGGGTGATCCGAATGCCGACGTCGGCACCGTCTGAACGAAGACCTGGCTCAGACCGAGGTTGCTGCCGTTGTTCTCCTTCAAGGAGCGCCGTCCGGTAATCGATTTGATCTGGAGGCTGTCGCTGGGATGCCAGTCCAACGTCAGTCCGTGGCCACGCACCTTGGAATTGTTGAGCGGAGTGAACAGTGGCACGGAGGTGTACTTTGGTACGATGTCGCCCTCAGGCCCTTGCGAACCATAGAATACGTTGGCCGCAATGCTTGCACCGCTGGCGCAGGTAGCGGCATACCGGGGATCGCGACACCAGGCATAGCTCGAGGGAACGCGTCCACCGGTGCGGGCACTGTAAAGGATGGTGTAGTCGAGATCCGAATAGTCGTACGTATAGTAGGCATTGAAGTCAGGTGACGGTTCCCACTGGACGCCGATGCGGAAGCCCCGCTGATCCTGCAGGCCGAGGTTCTGCAGGTTGCTGCCCTTGCTTGGATTCAGAACTGCCTTGGGCAGCGCTGCGTTTGGAGAAAGGAAATCGATCCCGGGGCGCGCGGCGATGTTGTTCGTGAAGCCATCGCGCTTGTTGATGAGGCCACCGAGCTTGATCGAGATGTTCGCAAATTTCGGAAGCTCGATCTGCGCCATGACGCGCTTGGAATTGAAGTTTCCGATTCCCGCTTCAATCTTGCCACCTGCTTCACCTGTGGGACGACGCGTGACAAACTGCACCGCACCGCCTTCTGCGTTGCGGCCAAACAGCGTACCCTGGGGGCCGCGAAGGATTTCGATGCGCTCGATATCGCCCAGTTCGATGCCCGTACCCGAAGCACGGCCAAGCGGCACGCCATCGGCATAGACCGCGACACCCTGCTCGGCGAGCCCGATGCCCGGGTCCGAAGAATAGGCACCACGGATGTTGAATGCCAGCGTGCTGGGAGTTCCGGCGAACTGTGCAACCACAACACCGGGCGACACTGACGCAGAAAGATTGTTGAGGTTGGTGAGACCCTTGGTCTCAAGAGCCTTTGCATCGAACGCCGACACAGCCAGCGGAACCTTCTGCAAAGACTCACTGCGGCGCTGTGCCGTCACGATGATCTCGGCAAGGCCGACAGATTCGCCCTCTGCCTGCGGCTGATCCGTCGAAGCCTGCGCCAGAGCAACGCCTGGAATTGCGACTGTCGATAGCAGAAATGCAGTTTGCCAAGTACGCAAAGTTATCCTCCCCAGTTTATACAGCGTTTGCCGTCCACCGCTTGACCACGGAAGCACAGCGTCGCGGACTTACTGATACTGCTGTCCGACTTGTTATAACAGCGCATACCGGCACACTTGACGATCCATCGCCCCCGCGATGGATCGCGTGCCCGGAAACGGAAAAGCGCATCGCCTGCCGCAATGCCCTGCCAAGGCTGCTTTGAATTCTAAGGTATTGCCTGCAAGCCTTTATCCGGGACATGACCTCCGAACACAGGCCTGCCTGATTGCGGCATTTAGTCCATGGAGCGCTCGCCTCCCTCGACTCAGGCCAAAAGAAGACGTCCGACGCGAAATCCTGCGCTGCGCGCAAAGGACCAGGTCACATGCACGGACAATTGCAGCGGGTTGATAATCGATGACGCGGTAGCGGTCGGTGGAAGCAAATATTGTGATCACAAAATTGTTGCAGGCTTATAAACCCTATGGCAGATCTGAACCTCATTCTTTGTGATGAAGAAGGAATGGATGTGACTGCAGGTCAAACGCGTCGCGAGATGTTAATCGCTGCAACAATGGCTGGTGCAACGGGCGTGTTGGGAGCGTCCCGCGCCTCTGCCGCCACAGTCGACAGCGCCACACCCGCAAAGGCGCCGCGAGCCGAATGGATTTACGATGCCGTCGCGCTCTTGCAAAAGGAAGTACCGCACGGCCGCACGATCAGGGGAGAACGCTTCCGCGTACCGATCATTGGCGGAAGCTTTGCGGGGCCATCGCTTCGAGGTGAGATCATTGCAGGCGGGTATGACTGGCAGCTCGTCCGCGCGGACGGGTATTGGGAAATCGCTGCCGACTACTTTATGCAAACAAACGATGGCGTCCAGATCCACATCCGAAATAACGGCTTGTGGCATAGCAAGACGGGCGACTGGCCAGCAGACTATGCGGTGACGACGCCGCAATTCGAAGCGCCCGAAGGGCCCTACGCCTGGCTTAACCATTATGTCTTCACAGGCACAATCAATCCTGCGGGCACCGCTGAAGCTCCTGCCGTCAAGCTTTCGATCTTCAGGTTGGTGGTCGACTGATATCACGCGTTCTGGAACGGTGGCCACCCCGCTTTTGCGGTAAAGCCAATCCCTCGTCCATGCGCATCAGACGCTGGCCGAGGTGGGTTATGCCGTCACGCAAGTCAGCCTCGATTGCAATGCGCAATGCCATCACATTGCGTTCACGCAAGGCCTGCAGCGCTTCGACATGGCGATCGACTGTGTACGACGGCCCCACATTCTCAAGGGCCATCCGCAGAAATGGCCCGACCTGAAGCCACAACGATTCGATCAGAGGCAGGAAAACCGAATCTGGACGGGCAGAGTACAGCGTGCGGTGAAAGGCGAAATTTGCTGCCAGCCAGTTGTCATAGTCGTTCCGGACCATGGCGGCATCCAATGCAGCATCATGGCGCTCCATTTCAGAGATTGTCTGTTCCGTAGCATGCGGAAGTGCACGCACTGCAGCCTCCGATTCCAACGTGACACGCGCTGCTAGCAGATCTTCAAACCGACTAACCGACATTATCGGGATGCGGACACGACGGTTGCCCAGAAGTTCAATCGCCTGCTCTGCCGCGAGACGACGCAGCGCCTCTCGCACAGGCATAGCGCTTACACCCAGTTTCTCTGCCAGCCCCCGGATGGTCAGCGGTTCTCCAGGGGCAATCCGCCCCAGCATGATGTCTGTGCGCAACCGCCCATGAACGCGCTGCTGGATGGTCGCCTCTTCCAGCATCTCTGGCATCCGGTTGGCTTCCTTCAAGATTTGCCCACTTCATGGCGAACGATTGCGATCGATACTGAGACTGAAGGTAGCTCCCGTTGATCACATTGACAACAACCGCACCTGCAAATATGTGATCACATTATTGGCGTAAACTGATCTGTCCGGAAACTTCAGCAAGATCCACCCGTGCGCTTCGTGACATCGCCGGGCACCGGACAAGGCAGGCAGCTCGCGCGCTGAGATGAACGAAATGAACAAATGGGGAGTAGATGTATGCGTGCCGTGCTGATTGGATCGGCTTCGATCCTTGCTATTGTTTCCACGCCCGCGCTCGCACAGGCTCAGAGTGAAAGCGACGAGATTGTTGTCACGGCGCAGAAGCGCGAACAGAATCTTCAGGACGTGCCCATCGCGATCACAGCGGTCTCGGGAGATAGCCTGCGCGAACGGCAAACCCGCACGATCGACGAGATCGGCTCGCTGGTATCAAACACCCAGATATATCAGGACAAGGGCGGCAGCCAGCCGAACTGGACGATCCGCGGCGTCGCCCTGTTCGATTTCAATGTCAACAACAGCCCATCGACGTCAATCTACATCGACGAAATCTACCAGCCTTCGCTGGTGATGGGAGCAGGCGGCGTATTCGATCTGCAGCGGGTGGAAGTGCTCAAAGGGCCGCAGTCGGGTCTGTATGGCCGCAATGCGGTCGGCGGCGCGGTGCAGATCATCTCTCGCGAGGCAAAGCTGGGCGAGAACGATGGCTACGTCACACTCGATTACGGTTCGTGGAACCGCTACCGCATCGAGGCAGGCCAGTCGATCGCGCTGGGTGAGAACACGGCCCTTCGCCTTTCATTCCTCAATGATGGCAGCTTCGGTGGCGGTTGGCAGAAGAGTCTTGCCGGTGGCCGTAAGTGGGGCGAACCGGACCGGATCGCTGCTCGCGGTATCCTCAAGTCGGAAATCGGCGCAGTGACCGCAAAGCTCAAGGTCTACTACGCGCGTGACAATAGCGACACGGTGCTTGCCTCCGCATCGGGTGCCTATTCGCCGACCGGTCCGGACTTCTGCAATGCCGTGCTTTCAGGCAGGCTCGATCAGGCCAACTGCCTGACCCTTGCGCAAGCGATCAATCCGGCACTGGCCGGCGCAGGTGCACAAAGTGACGATGGCCGTGTGGTGCTTTCACAGCCCGGCAACAAGCTCGATAACGAGGAGTTCTCGACTGCGTTGAACCTGTCGGCCGATCTTGGCGGCCTGACATTCACCTCGATCACCGGTTATACCGAGTTCGATTTCGGCTTTGCCTTCGATTATGATGCCAGCCAGCTCAACCTCGGTGGCTGGGTCGAACAGGCAAAGCTGCGCAACTTCACGCAGGAACTGCGTCTTGCCTCGCCCTCATCCGGCGCTTTCCGCTGGCAAGTGGGTGCGATCTATTCGAACTACCGCTTCAACGAGTTCAAGGAATTCAACTGGACCGACAATCCCCTGCTTTTCGATACGTTCAACCCGATCTTCGGGATCGACTATCAGGACCTCTTCCTTGACGTGACCTATCGCCAAAAAACGCGCTACTGGGGCATTTACGGCCAGTTCGACTATGATCTGACCCCGGATCTCACTTTCAGCGGTTCCGTTCGCTATTCCGATGAACGGACAACCTATCGTGACGGTCGCACCGGCTTCCGCAAGATCACCAGCTTCCCGGCGTCGGGGGGAATCGATCTGATCGCTGTTGGCGACATCGACCGTGATTACCGCCTTGGCGATCACTGGACTGGTTCTGCAACTTTGTCATACCGGCCGAATAGCGACGCCACGCTCTATGCCACGATTTCGCGCGGGTACAAGTCGGGGGGTGTCCCGGGAGGCTTCCCGCAGACCCCGGAAGATACCCTGCCGTATCAAGAGGAATTCGTCCTCAACTTCGAAAGTGGCTTCAAGACGGAGTGGCTTGATCGCAAGCTGCAGATCAACGGCTCAATCTTCTATTACGATCACAATGACATCCAGGCATTCACCACCCTGCCCAGCACCCTCACCCCCGGGCAGTTCGCATTCCGCCTTACCAATATCGGCAGCGGCTATAACTTCGGTGCCGAACTGGATGTCGTGGTGCGCCCGATGGCAGGGCTGCGCCTTTCAGGGTCGCTCGGCTATCTGAAAACCAAGATCACCCAGAGCAACAACGTGTTCTTCTCGTTCGACAACCAGCCGATACCTTGGAAGGGCCAGCGGCTAGAGTTTGCACCGTCGTGGAGCGGGAACCTGGCAGCCAGCTACACTGCGCCGGTCGGCAACGGCATGTCCTTGACTGCAAGCGCAGACTACAACTTCCGCACCGCCAACCGGATCGGCCAGACTCCTGTTGATCAGTCACTGCGTGGGATTCCGGGGTATGGTGTCGCCAACGCTCGGATCATGCTTGAAACAGACTCTGGCATCAGCCTTTCGGTGTGGAGCAAAAACCTGTTCGACAAGGCTTATGTCACTGACGCTGGCAACGATGGGGTCGGCAGCTTCTATCGCACGTATGGCGAGCCGCGTTCGATCGGCTTATCGGCCGGCTACAAGTGGTGATCTGATTGCCAGATGTGGTGCGGCCGAGGCTTCACGCCGAGGTTTGCACCGCGTTTCGCAACCAGCGCCGGAAGCGTGCGAGCAAGGGGTCGGACCACCGAGCCCGCGCGCACCGGAAATAATACGCACCGATTGGCGCAGGCTCCCAAATGTCATCACCAGGCAACACCCTGACGAGCGTTCCACGCGCAAGATCATCCGCAACGAGATAAGCATTGGCAAGGGCCACTCCCTGCCCAGAACGCGCCGCCATAAGGGCAAGATGGGCCTGCCCAAAACGAGCAACCGGGGGCTTTCGCAGGTCTGCTGCAACCCTCTGCACAGCCAGCCATTCCGCCCATTCCTCGCCGCCGCCTTCGTCAACTAGCGGAAGCTGGAGAATGTCGGCGCGGCATCGCAACGGATGTGACAGAAAGCCGAGCAGTTCAGGCGAGGTGACTGGAAAAACGTCCGGCCGGGCAAGCAGTTCGGCACGGACTGCAGCAGGCAGGCTCTTGGCAGCGGCATCGGAGAGATAGCGTATGTCGCCGTCTGCTTCGCCTCTTTCGAACATCGGTTCGGCATCGGTCGAGCGCAGATCAACGACAAGCCCCCCCGCCGACGTTGCGCGGCGTTGAAAGTCTGCCAGCCGTTGCGCCAGCCAGTGCAGCGAAAATCCTGCAGAGCACCAGATCGACAGCGAATGCTCCCGCGTGCCGCGAATGTCCGTGGTTGCCGCTTCCAACTCGGCAATGGCTGCAGCAATCCGTGCGTGATACCGGCGGCCGTGTTCCGTCAGCTCACCAGTACGCCGGTTGAACAATGACAGGCCAAGGTACTGTTCAAGCGTCGCCAGATGGCGGCTGACGATCGCATGGCTCAGCCCGAGCTGTGCCGCCGCCTTGCGTATGCCGCCACTGCGCCCGACCATGTCGAACGCCCGCAAGGTGGCGAAGGGAGGCAGTGTCGGCAAAGCCATACTGGTGACCTAGCGTTACCACCCCTGCTGCGCAAGGCGCCTCCCGCGAGGGTCATGCGCGCCCTAGGGTCGAAGCAGACCTTCCCTGCCGAAAGCAACGCGTCATGAAGAACCAGACCCTCCTCACCCGTCGGGCCAATGCGGTGCCGCGTGGCGTTTCCACCGCGACGCCCGTCTTTGCCGCAAGAGCCGAGAATGCCGAAATCTGGGATGTCGAAGGAAAGCGCTACGTCGATTTTGCTGGTGGAATCGCAGTGCTCAACGTCGGACACCGCCATCCTCGCGTCGTGGCGGCGGTAGAACAGCAGCTGCGCGCCTACACCCACACGGCGTTTCAGGTCATGGCCTATGAGCCCTACATCGAACTCGCAGAGCGGCTGAACGCGATCGCGCCGGTCGAAGGTGATGCCAAGACGATCTTCTTTACCACAGGAGCTGAGGCGACCGAGAACGCCGTGAAGATCGCCCGTGCCGCCACGGGCCGACCGGGCATCATCGCCTTTGCCGGTGGTTTCCACGGGCGAACCCTGCTGTCATCGGCGATGACCGGCAAGGTCAATCCCTACAAGCGTGGACTTGGGCCATTTCCGGCAGAGATCTATCATGTACCGCTGCCGTCGCCGACGAATGGCGTAACCCTCGACGAGACACTGCGCGCCCTCGACTTCCTCTTCGCAGCAGACATCGAACCGGAACGTATCGCTGCGTTCATCATCGAACCGGTGCAAGGCGAAGGCGGCTTCCACATGCCAGATCCCGAACTCTATCAGGCGCTTGCCCGCCTTCGCGAGCAATGGGGCATGATGATCATCGCTGATGAGGTGCAGTCGGGTTTTGCCCGCACCGGCAGGATGTTCGGCATCGAACATCAGCCGGTCAAGCCGGATCTGGTTACAGTTGCCAAGTCGCTCGCTGGCGGCTTCCCGCTCGCCGGCGTCATCGGCCGGGCCGAAGTGATGGATGCCATTGGTCCGGGCGGCCTTGGCGGAACTTATGCCGGATCGCCGATCGCCGTCGCTGCGGCACTCGCCGTGCTCGATGTGATCGAAGATGAACAGCTGAACGACCGGGCCAACCAGATTGGCGCCCGGATCCGGACTGCAGTGGAAGCAGCGGCGGCGCGAAACGATACCGTAGACATCACCGGCCTTCGCGGCCCCGGCGCAATGGTCGCCTTCGATGTTCCCGATCCCGTCGGCGTTGCCGATGGCACCACGGCCAAGCGGGTTGCCAGCGCAGCCCTGGACCGCGGGCTCGTCCTGCTCACATGCGGCACGCGCGGGCAGACGATCCGCATCCTGGTGCCTTTGACCGCGAGCGACGACATCATTGACGAGGGACTTGCCATCATGGCCGATGCTCTTGCCTGCGTGACCGAGGCAGCGTGATGGAACTGGTACTGGATCGTTCCGATATGCGTACTGCTGCGCAAGACCTGCTGCGCGATGCAGCCTACATTGATGGCGCGTGGGTGCACGGTCTACGGACCATTGAGGTGCTGAACCCGGCTGACGGATCTCTTGTCGGCAAGGTTCCCCTGTTCGGTGCCGAGGAAACGCGACTGGCCGTGACCGCTGCCCACCGCGCACAAGGTGCATGGGCAGGACAAACAGGCAAGGAGCGTGGCGCCATCCTCCGGCGCTGGGCGGAGCTCATGCTCGAACACCGCGAAGCACTGGCCTGGCTGATGACGGCCGAACAGGGCAAGCCACTTGCCGAGGCCTCGGGCGAAGTCGCCTATGCCGCAAGCTTTCTCGAATGGTTCGCCGAGGAAGCGCGCCGCGTCACCGGTGCCCTGCTTTCGCCCCACGCCTCAGACCGTCGCCTTCTCGTCCGGAAAAGCCCGGTAGGTGTCGTTGCAGCCGTAACGCCGTGGAACTTCCCACTTGCGATGATCACGCGCAAGGCCGGACCTGCTTTGGCGGCGGGTTGCACGATCGTCGTCAAACCGTCCGAACTCACCCCGCTCTCGGCTCTGGCGCTTGCTCGGCTGAGCGAGGAAGCAGGTGTTCCTCGCGGCGTGTTCAACGTCGTGATGGGTGATGCGCCAGCCATCGGGGACGTACTCACCGGTGACAAGCGGGTGCGCAAGTTCACCTTCACCGGCAGCACTGCGGTTGGCAAGTTGCTGGCGGCAAGGTGTGCTGGAACCGTAAAGCGGGTATCGCTCGAACTCGGAGGCAATGCGCCGTTCATCGTATTCGACGATGCCGATATAGATGCGGCAATCGAAGGCGCGCTAGCATCGAAGTTCCGCAACGCTGGGCAGACTTGCGTCTGCGCAAACAGGATCCTTGTGCAATCGGGCGTGCACGATGATTTCGCTGTTCGTCTGGCTGACCGGGTCCGAACATTTCGGGTCGGACCTGGCCTGGCCGGTCCAACAGATCAAGGCCCTCTGATTGACAGCCGGGCACTGGCCAAGGCGCAGGCCCATGTCGATGATGCCGTCAGCCGCGGTGGCCGTCTTCTGGCAGGCGGCACCCGTCTGATCGAAGGCGCGCTTGCTGACGGGAATTTCTTCGCACCGACGGTCATCGCGGATGTTCCGCGCGATGCCCTGCTGTGCAGGGAAGAAACCTTTGCACCCGTCGCTGGGCTCATCCGCTTCGAGACGGAAGACGAAGCCATCCGCATCGCTAACGATACCGACGCAGGTCTCGCGGCTTATGTCTATACCCAGGACCTTGCACGCAGCTGGCGCATGCCCGAAGCGCTTGCATACGGCATGGTCGGGCTGAACACTGGCCTGATCTCCACCGAAGCTGCACCGTTCGGCGGTGTGAAAGAATCTGGCCTCGGCCGCGAAGGGTCATCCTTCGGAATGGATGATTACCTCGATATCAAGTTGACCTGCCTCGGGCTCTAACATCCCAGATACTGCCCGTACTCGAACGGGCAGTATCTCGGTTATCCAAGGCTTCACTTGTTCGGCGTCCTCATCTAGGATCACTGTCGTGAACAGATCTGGAACCGTTCGAGGGCCGCAATGAAGCCAGAAGACGCACTGTCGGTCGGGCAAGAACCAGACGATGACGAAACCGAGTTCGCGCCATCCTTGCGCGAACAGGTTTATGAAGATCTGCGGTTCAGGCTGATCACCGGCAAGATTGCCCCTGGCGTCGGCATTTCGACACGAGGCCTCGCCCAGCAGCTCAATGTCAGCCAGATGCCGGTGCGCGATGCCTTGTCTCGCATAGCGAATGAAGGTGCGTTACAGATTCGGTCGAAACGGGCGGTCACCGTGCCGAAGATGACGGTCGAGCGCTTCGGCGAAATCATGGCTCTGCGGCTGCTGCTTGAACCGATGATGGCGGTGGCAGCGTTGCCGCACATAACGGCCGAACGTCTGCGCCTGATCCGTCAGGCCGATGCGGCGACGAATAATGCGCTGCGGGATGGAGATGTCACGGGTTACATGGAATCGAACTTCCGCTTCCATTCGTTGATCTATTCGGCGGCACAGATGCCGATAGCCAACCGCATGATCGAAAGCCTGTGGATGCAATTTGGCCCCTTCATGCGCGTGGTCTATGGTCGTTACGGCACCGCCAACATGATTGACCAGCACCAGGCCGCCACTGACGCCATCGCCGCATCAGACCCGGTCGCGGTCGAGGCCGCAATCCAGGCAGACATCGGCGATTGTTCGAGCCTGATGGCAGACTGGGACCGCTTGAACCTTTCCGCTTAAAGCAGAGACAGATAGGTATCGTATTCGAACCTGCTGATCCGATTGAGGAATTCATCGCGGTCTTGCCGCTTGCAAGCGATGAAGATGTCGCGAAATCGCTCGCCCAGAATGCTCGCGGCCAAAGTCGAACCGGCCATACGGTCGATTGCGGCACCCCATTCAATCGGCAGGCGCTCGCCCGAACCGGGTTGCATCGGATCCTGTGCGGACGGCGGCATCTCTCCCGCTTCGATCCCTTCGATCATCGCCCCCAGCATGGCCGCAAGCGTGATGTAGGGATTTGCGTCTGCGCCAGAGATACGGTGTTCGATCCGGGTAGACTTAGCATCGGCTACAATGACGCGCACTGCAGCCGAACGATCGTCAACGCCCCAGCCAGCCGATATCGGGGCGTGGGCATCGGGTCGGATGCGGCGGAACGAGTTGGCGTTCGGTGCGAAGGCCAGCATCGTCTCTGGCATCGCCCGCAAAAGGCCCGCTACTGCATGATGCAGGACATCGCTGGGCTGTCCGTCGCCTTGCGCTAGCACGTTGATTCCGGCGGAATCGAGCAGGCTTGCATGGATGTGCATCCCGCTGCCAGATGCATCTGCATAGGGTTTGGCCATGAAGGTTGCGCCAAGGCCATGGCTGCGGGCGATATCCCGGATCAGGCGTCGCAGCAGAATCGCGTCGTCCGCTGCGGCAAGCGCATCGGCGCGGTGCAGCAGATTGACTTCGAACTGGCCGGGCCCTGCTTCGCTGATCAGGCCATCGGCAGGGATGCCAAGCGCAGACGCTGCAGCAAAGATCGCATCAAACAGTGCACCATGGCGGGCCAGAGGCACGGTCGAAAGCGTGTCGTTGCGGCGCGGGTTGCCATCAGGCGGCACCGGCAAGCCGTTCTCCAGCTTGTAAAGATAAAACTCCAACTCGGTCGCTACCACCGGCACCAACCCCCGTGCGGCGTAGCGCGCAAGCACACGTTGCAGTGCGCCGCGTGGATCGGCATCGGCGGGCGCATCGCCCGCCTTCATCTCGATCAGCAATTGTGCGCAACCTTCGCCTAGCCAGGGCGCCTGCGCAAACCGCCCGGACACAGCTTGGCAAAGACCATCTGGATCACCCGTGCCGAAGGCCAGGCCGGCTGCCGGAACATCGCAACCCCAAGCGTCCTGCGCGAAAACCGAGAGCGGCATCGGCAGCCCTTTGGCCTCCAGCGCCTGCGCCTTGTCGCGTTCAAGCCATTTACCCTTTGGCGCACCATTGATGTCGGCAAGGAATGCTTCGATGCGCGTGATCTTCGGGTTCTGCGCAAGCCAATCGGTGAAGCTGACGTTCGTTTCATGCATAGTGTGATCACATATTGAATCTGGCTTGACCTGTCCAGCGCACTTTGAACAACCAGCTCTCGCATGCAGAAATTACCATCTTTCGGCGCGCCAGCTTGGGCCTTCAGCACCAGTTAGCTTGCACAGATTTGTCACTTCGGTAAGTTAAGAGCAATTCAGTGATCACACATTTCGGTGCAAGCGGATGTCCATGATACGAGCCTTTGATCCCGCCTCTAGCGCAAGCCGGCCCCTGCTGGGCATCGGCTGCTGTCAGCGCGAGTTCGAGGGAGAGCAAATTCATCGCGTTATCGATCGCTATGTACAGGCCCCAGCAGCCGTCTGTGATGCGGACATCGTTCTTGTCCCGGCCATGGAAGACGTTTCGGCAAGCGTCGGATTATCGCGCAGGCTGGACGGCCTCCTGCTGACAGGCAGCACATCGAACATGATGCCAGCGCGTTATGGCAAAGCGGACGGCAATGGTCCGTTCGATCCGGCACGCGATGCCACCAGCCTGCGGCTCGCCGCACAGATGGTCGAAGCCGGAAAGCCAGTCTTTGGCATCTGCCGCGGATTTCAGGAGCTCAATGTCCTGTTTGGCGGCAAGCTTTGCGATTTGCCCCATGGCGAAGTGCAGCACCACGCCCCCGACACGGCCTCCCTCGAGGAGATGTTTGCGCAAAGCCATCAAGTTGAACTCACTGATGGCGGGGTTCTGGCACAATGCTGGCAGACCGGCCATGCCACCGTCAACTCCGTGCACTTTCAGGGCATTGAGCGATTGGGCAATGGATTGCAGGTCGAAGCTATGGCCGACGACAGTCTCGTGGAGGCCTTCAGCCAGATATCAGCCAGCACTTGCGTCATGGCCGTGCAATGGCACCCCGAATGGGACTTTGCCACTAATCCGCAGTCTCACTGGTTCTTCGCTGCGCTAGGCGCTGCGATGCGGGGTGATGCCTTGCCCAAGATCACCTCCGCACTACCGGCCTGATCCCGAAAGATTGCTGCCAGCAGCAGCTCTCAGCGACGCTCCTGTTCGGCCCGCATTTGCGCAGCCCCGTTTCTGAAAAACGCAGGGTTGCGCACCAGCATAGCCAACATTGCCAGAAGACCAAGGCCGAAGATCACAAGACCGATCACGAACACCAGACCAACGCCGCCCAGATGCGACCCACTGCCGAAATCGGGGTCAAGGCTGTCTGACACGGTACGGAAGAAAAGCGCGCCGAGCACAACGCCACCGACCAGCGGCATCAGCAACCGGTTCAGGAATGCGCCGAATGAACTGAACCAGCTTGCCCGGAAGTACCACACCACGCTCAACGCGGTGATTGAATAGTAGAAGCAGATCATGATGCCGAGTGCCGTTATCGTGTCCCACAGCACGTGCTCGGAGATGAAGCGCATCACCGCATAGAAGACCGAAGACACGATCGAAGAAGCGAAGATGCCGACATACGGCGTACGATAGCGGGAGCTGATCTGCGCGAATTGCTTCGGCATGGCGCCATAGTGGCTCATCGCCAGAAGGGTGCGCGATGGGCTCACCATGGTAGATTGCAGGGATGCTGCCGAACTGCACAGCACCGCAATGGCCATGGCGACACTGGCCGACCCGAAAACAGCAGGCGCGAGGGCAAGGAAGACGTTGCGCTGCACGTCTGCGCTGCCCATGCCGACGCCTGTGGTTCCGGTGCCTGCAAACGCGATCGAGGCGACAGATGCCAGCACGTAGAGCAGCATGGTCACGCCCACAGTCAACGCTGCGGCAAGGCCCGGATTGCGCGCGGCATCCTCGGTCTCCTCGTTCATCGTCAGGGTGACGTCCCACCCCCAGAAGATGAAGATCGAAAGAGACAATCCCGCAGCAATCGCTCCGGCTGTGGTGACAGCGAAGGGATTGAACCATTCTGCCTGAATCGGCGTGTAATCGAAAGCAAGGCCCGCCTGTGCCTTGACCAGGGCAGTAATGCCAAAGCCAGCCATGACAATCACCTGCAAGCCCACCAGCAGATATTGCACGACCTTAGTGGTGTGCATACCCCGATAGGAAATGAATGCAGCCGCTCCCATGAAGGCGAGGCAGGTGGCAACATTGATGTACTTGTCGGCCGACAAGGCCGCGATCCCTGGCGCCGAGAATGCCTGTGCCAGCATCAGATAGAAGAAGTCGACCGCGATCCCCGCACTGTTCGAGAGGACCAGAACCGTCGATGCGACCAGTCCCCATCCTGCGAGCCAGCCCACATAAGGCCCGAATGCCAGAGTTGCCCAGGTAAAGGATGTGCCGTTGTCTGGGACTGCCCGGTTCAGTTCGCGATAGCCCATGGCCACAAGCAGCATCGGGAGAAAGCCGATCAGCAGGATCGCGGGAGTCTGTAAGCCTACCACCGAGACAATAGGCCCAAGCGCAGCCGTCAGCGTATAAGCCGGCGCAACGCACGACACGCCGATCACGATGGCTCCGATCAGGCCAACGCTGTTTCCGGCAAGACCTTTGCCATCCTTGGCCGCATATTGCGTCTTGGCCTCTGTGACCTCTGCCATTCGTGCTCCCCGTTGCGGCAACCTGTCCGCAGACCATTACCGTTGCCTTGGCTTTGCCGATCTGCCTGATCGATCCAGATCTGCAGCGCGTGCACACATTGCGCAATCTGCGATCCCACGCAAGAACCCATATCTACCTTTTCTTAGTGCAGGCTTTGTTATGGACAATCGTTGTCCGCTGAAATATGAGATCACAGATAGAGGAGCGCAAAAGCCTCGTCATCAAATCACGCCAGATTGCCCAGGAAGTCTCAGATGAATGTGAATGCGTCGTCCGTCAGGGCCTACGCCGCAATGCCGAGCTATTATGCGTCGAGCGCCAATCCCGCTCCTGACCGAATCGCGCTGAAGGGCAGTCATTCGTTTGACATCTGCATCGTCGGCGGTGGCTTCACCGGTCTGTCGGCAGCACTCGAACTGGTGCAGCGCGGCTTCAGTGTGGCCATCGTCGAGGATCAGCGCGTCGGCTTCGGCGCGTCAGGCCGCAATGGTGGGCAACTGATCAACGGTTACAGCCGTCCGCTGGATTTCCTTGCCGCAAAACTGGGCGAAGATCGCGCGCGTGATCTTGCTTCGGTCGCGCTGGAAGGCAGTGCCATCATCAGGGAGCGTGTCGCGCGCTTCGGCATTGCCTGCGATCTGGTTGACCGTTCTGCCGTCGTGGCGCTGACGCCCAAGCAGATGCGTTGGCTGGAAGGGCAGGCTGCAGTATGGGCAAGTTATGGCCACCCGGGCATGCAAATGATCGAAGGGGATGGCCTGCAACAGATCGTGTCCAGCCATCGCTATGTCGGCGCGATGGTTGATCCGCTTGGTGGACACTTTCACCCGCTGAACTACGTCTTGGGCGAAGCGGCGGCGTTTGAGGCAATGGGCGGCCGGATATTCGAGAACAGCCGCGTGCTGAAGATTACCGAAGGCGCCCGCCCGATGATCGAGACCGCGCAAGGCTGCATGACCTGCGACACCCTACTGTTGTGCGGCAATGCCTATCTCGGTGACGCAAAGCCCGAACTGACAGCCCGGATCATGCCAGTTTCCAGCCAGGTCGTAACGACCGAACCTCTGGGCGGGCTCGCCGAGGAGCTGCTGCCTGCCAATACCTGCGTCGAGGACGCAAACTACATTCTCGACTACTTCCGCCGCACCGCAGATGGCCGAATTCTGTTCGGAGGCGGCGTCGTCTATGGCGGAGGGGATCCGGCCAGCATCGAGGGGCGTATCTTGCCGGGCCTGCTCAAGACGTTCCCGCAATTGCGTGGGGTGCGGCTCGATCACGCGTGGAGCGGCAAGTTTGCTCTAACACTCAATCGGATGCCGCAGATCGGTCGCCTTTCGAGCAACGTGTGGTTTTCCCATGGCGATTCCGGGCACGGCGTGACCACAACCCAGTTGCTTGGACGTCTGCTTTCCGAAGCGATCGGCGGACAGATGGAACGCTTTGATATCTTCGCAAGCCTTCCCCACTATCCATTCCCCGGCGGGCGGCACTTCCGCGTTCCTCTGACGATCCTGGGCTCTCTCTGGTACGCTATGCGCGACCGGCTTGGCCTCTGAAACATACGCACGAGGGGGCAGAGCCGCCCCCTCGTCACCCCGTTCATTCCACAACGAAATAGTGTATCCGGTTCGCCCCGGGGATCTTTTCAGCCACGCCCACAAAGACATGCCGCGCCATCCAGTCGTGCGGGCCTTCGGGCACGTCGAACTTGGGCGTGACGCGCATATAATACTCGTCCGGATTAACGGGTTCATTGCGCGCCATGCGTTCGGCTACTTCGGGCGTGTAAGCCCACCGGTAGCCTCTGTTTTGCATGTAGATCACCGTGCCGTCATCAAGTTCAAGCAAGTAACGGGCATCGAAATCGATCACGCCGTCGGGGCGCTGGAGCGGCCAGTCACCACCGCTCATCGGAATCACCCGGCCGTTGACGCCTGGCCCCTCAATTGCTCCATCCACTGCATATACGCCGGCTCTGGTCGCGCCCATCGTGGTGGGTTTCAGCCAGTAAGCCTTGCTCAACGTCAATGAAATCGAGAACGCGTAGCGGAGCTTCGGTGCAAAGCTTTGCCAATCAATCAATCTCTGTCTCCCTCGCGATTACGAGGCGCTTGCATAAGCAAGGTATTTGATTAATCAATAAGAATAACGACAAGTGCCTATCAACCGGCTTATTCAGGACTCACGCGTGGACCAGATCGATCTATCCCTAAGCCTCGAACATGTGTTTGATATCAGGATCAATTTTGATCGTCGCTGGTCGACCGAGGCCATTCATCCGGGTGGGCCACGCTTCGCCTACACCTCAGTGGGAGCCGGGGGCACGGTCAGTGGCCCTCGCCTGCAAGGCCAACTGGTCGATCACAGCGGGGCAGACTGGCCAATGGTCCGCACAGACGGCGTAGTGGAACTCAATGCCCACTACATGATCCGGGCCGATGACGGGGCACTGATCTACATCCGCAACCTTGGGTATGTCCATGGCACGATTGACCGGCCTGGCCGCGATCCGATACATCCATACTTCCGCTGCACGCCCTACTTCCGCGCGCCGGACGGGGTGCACGACTGGCTGAACCGTACCGTCATCATCGGCAAAGGCGTCCGCCGTCCTAGTGTGGAAGGCAGTGGCGAACCCGACCATTCGCTGTTTCGCTATTACGCAGTTTTGTGACCTTCGCCTGGCGTCCCGTTCAAGGCAAGGTCGCGCAATTGGGAACCGATCTTTGCCAGCAATCCGTCAAGCTGGCCGCGCTCGTCATCAGACAATGAGGTCAACAGGAATTCATGGAAGGCATTGCGGCGGATTAGCGTGGCCTCGTGCTGTGCCCGGCCGCTTGCCGTGAGCCGCAGGATCGAGGTCCGCAGATCCTTGGGATTCTTGTGGCGTTCGACCAGTCCCTTCCGCTCGAGCGAGCCGATTGCGCGGCTGACCTCGGCAAGGTCAGCCCAGGCCAGTTCGGCAACACGGCCGGGCGTTCCGCCATCCTCTACCGCAGTAAGTCGCACCAGCACGCGCCATTCGGCGTAAGTCAGGCCGTCAACATCCATCAGGTCGCGGATGGTCATCCGATCCATCACCTTGGCCAGCAAACCGATACGAAAGGTCGGATAGTCCAGCCCGCTGATCTCCCAGCCAGGCAGCCCAAGGGCATCAACGGGCGCATCTTTGTCGCGTTGCCCTGTCACTGTCGATTTCAACTTTTCCGCCATCACGCACCCAAAAGTCCAGTTGTCGGGGTGTGCGCCCGGTTTGCACCACTGCCCGCCCGTGACTCAACCACAGAAAACGCTTGCCAGCAAGCACGCTCCTTGATTACTCAAACGTGTCATTGAGTAGTCAATGAGTTTGAACAAGGATGTCCAGCTTGCAGTTCCCCGCCACAGCCAACTTCACCGGGATCTTCGCACCTTCCGGAGTGGAGGCTGACGTCGCCCGCCTAGAAGTGCTTTCGGGCGCCGTCCCTGTCGATCTCGATGGGGCATTCTTCCGTGTCGCACCAGACCCCCAGTTCCCTCCACTGGCTGGAGACGACATCTGGTTCAACGGCGATGGCATGGTCAGCCGGTTCGGCTTTCGCGATGGCACGGTTTCACTGCGGCAACGCTGGGTACGGACCGAAAAGTTCGTGGCCGAACGCAAAGCCGGGCGCGCCCTGTTCGGAGCCTACCGCAACCCGCTCACCGATGATTCTTCCGTCGATGGGATGGTCCGCAGCACTGCGAACACCAACGTCATCGTGCACGCTGGCAAGCTCCTCGCGCTTAAAGAAGACAGCCCGCCGGTATGGATGGACCCTGCCACGCTTACGACGATCGACCCGGTTTATCGCTTCGGTGGCCGGATGACGTCCGAAACATTCACTGCACACCCCAAGATCGACGCGCGCACCGGCGAGATGCTTGCCTTTGGCTATGCCGCTCGTGGCCTGTGCACGCGCGACATGGCCTACTACGTGATTGGCGCCGATGGCGAAATCGACCACGAGGCTTGGTTCGAGCTGCCATACTACTGCATGATGCACGACTTTGCCTTCACCGATGACTACGTCGTGTTTCATGTCGTGCCGATCGTCGGATCGTGGGACCGACTGCGCGCCAACCTTCCGCACTTCGGCTTTGATCGCCAACGTGAAGTCTATCTTGGCGTGATGCCCCGGCGCGGGCAGGCGCAGGATCTGCGCTGGTTCCGCGCACCCACCTGCTTCGCCAGCCACGTCATGAACGCCCACAACGTTGGCAGCATCGTCAACTTTGACGTGCCGACCGCTGCAGGCAACATGTTTCCGTTCTTCCCCGACACCGAAGGCGCACCCTTTGACCCTGTGGCCGCTGCCGCGCGGATGATGCGCTGGACGGTCGACATGTCGGCTAACGATGATGGAATCCGGATGGCCCCTCTCGCCGATCTCGTCGGCGAATTTCCGCGGATCGACGATCGTTTCGCCGGTCGCGCAAACCGCCATGGCTGGCAGCTCGTCCAGGATGGCTCCCGGCCGGTGGACCTTCCTGGAATGCGCAGCGCCACCGGCCTGATGATGAACACGCTTGCGCGAATAGACTGCATCTCCGGTGAAACCGATACCTGGTGGGTCGGCCCGACAAGCTCCTTGCAGGAGCCCGCATTCATTCCCCGCCCCGGGTCAACCGATGAAGGCGACGGCTATCTGGTCGTGATCGAAAACCGCCTGGCGGAGAATGCCTCGCGCCTTCTCCTTTTCGATGCGCTGGACCTTGCCCCCGGCCCGATCGCTACAATTGCCATCCCGTTCCGCATTCGCCCCGGTCTGCACGGCAACTGGGCACAGACCACCAATCGCGCAGCCTGACGCATACTCGTACCACAAAGGAAATCTGAATGACTCTGGACGCGCAGGCGGCATACCCACGCCTTGGCATGTATATCGGCGGCCAATGGATAACCTCGGCAGACCGCAGCCACCGCGTCGTCAATCCGGCTACGGGTGAAACGCTTGGCGAACTGCCTCTGGCAAGTGCTGCCAATCTCGACGAGGCGTTGCATGGCGCAGAACGTGGCTTCCGCCAGTGGCGCGCAACGCCCGTGGCCGAACGTGCGCTAGTGCTGCATGAAGCCGCGCGATTGCTGCGGGCACGCGTCGATCACATTGCAGCAATTGCCACGCTTGAGGAAGGCAAGACAATTGCCGAGACGCGTATCGAGACCATGGCATGCGCCGGGCTGTTCGACTTCTACGCCGAGGAGGCCAAGCGAACCTACGGACGTGTGCTGGTACGCCCAGCGGGCACCCGTTCGCTGGTGGTCCACGAACCTGTCGGCCCTGTTGCAGCCTTCGCACCGTGGAACTTCCCGGTGCACAATCCGGGCAGAAAGCTTGGCGCACCCATTGCCGCCGGGTGCTCGGTAATCCTGAAGCCGGCTGAAGAGACACCGGCGTCGGCCATGGCCGTGGTCCAGGCCTTGATCGATGCAGGCTGCCCGACCGACGTCGTGCAACTGGTGTTCGGAGTGCCCGACGAGGTTTCGCGGCACCTGCTAGCCAGCCCGATCATTCGCAAGGTCAGCTTTACGGGTTCGACCGCTGTCGGCAAGCATCTGATCCGTCTCGCGGCGGATACGGTAAAGCGTACGACGATGGAACTGGGGGGACATGCGCCGGTCGTCATCTTCGACGACTGCGACCTCGAACGCACGGTCGAGACGCTGGCGATCGGAAAGTCGCGCAACGCTGGGCAAGTCTGTGTTTCACCAACACGTTTCTATGTGCAGGACGCCATCCACGATCGCTTCGTCGCCGCCTTCACCCAGCGGTATTGCGGCCTGAAGGTCGGCAATGGCCTGCACGCAGATACGCAGATGGGACCGCTGGCCAACAGCCGCCGCATCTCGGCCATGGCAGAGATCGTTGGTGATGCCGAAGTACAGGGCGCCCGCGTGCTTGGCGGAGGTGCGCGCAACGATGGGCCGGGCAACTTCTGGCAGCCAACGGTTCTGGCTGATGTGCCGCTCACCGCACGTGTCATGAACGACGAACCTTTTGGCCCGATCGCCGCCATTGCGAGGTTCCGCACGCTGGATGAAGCGGTAGACCAGGCCAATCGCCTGCCATTTGGCCTAGCCGCCTTTGCATTTACCGAAAACGCCCGACAGGCCAACCTCATCGCTGATGCGCTCGAATCCGGCATGGTTGGCATCAACACCACTGGCCTTGCTGCAGCCGACGCGCCCTTCGGTGGCGTCAAGCAGAGTGGTCATGGTGCAGAGGACGGTCCTGAAGGTCTGATGGCGTGTCTCGTAACAAAGACCATCCATCAGGTTTGAGCACACGTGGGGAAAGGAAATTCACGATGGCGACCAAGACCTTCGACGTGCATGAATTCATCGATGGACAGCGGCTCCGCCCGGTACATCTAGGGATCCTTGCCCTGTGCTTTCTCGTCATGTTCGTCGATGGTTTCGACATTTACATGGTCGGCAAGATCGCGCCCGCGATCGCGAAGGATTTCGGCATCGCCCCAGCCGCAATGACGCCGGTCATCGTCATGCAGCAAATCGGGCTTGCCGTTGGCGCGTTCCTGATGAGCCCACTTGGCGACAAGCTCGGACGCAAGCTGATGCTGCTCATCGCTTTTGCCATGTTCGGCGTTCTGACGATTGCGACAGCGTTCTCGCCCTCGATCATCGCGCTGGCTGCATTGCGCGGGATTACGGGTCTCTTCCTTGCAGCAGTCCTGCCCTATGCGGTCGCCCTCATCTCGGAATTCACGCCACTGCGCCAGCGCGCCATGTTCCTGTCGGCAGGCATGGCGGGGTACAGCCTCGGCAACGTCGCAGGCTCAATGACAGCACTGCTGGTTCCACGTTACGGCTGGGAAGCAGGGTTTCTGCTGGGTGGCGCAATGCCATTGGCCTTGCTGCCCGCCTTGGCCTGGGCATTGCCAGAGTCCATCGCCTTCCGTGCGGCCAGGAATCCGACCGATCCGGCGATCGCCCGGACTATCAAGCGCCTGGCCCCCAACGCAATGCTTACAGGCGAGGAGCATTTCGTCGCCCGCACGATCCATTCCGGCAAGGCCCGCGCCAACCCGCTGGACCTGTTTCGCGAAGGGCGCGGCACGATCAGCACGCTTTTGTTTGGCGCGTGCTTCTTTTCGATGGGCACGATCGCCCTCGTGGCGGCTTGGCTGCCGAGCTTCCTGCAGCAGATGGCAGGCGTTTCAATTCAGGACTTCGCCCGTTCCGCGATGATTGGATTGCTGGGTGGGATCGTCGGGATGATGTCAATCGGTGTCCTGCTTGACCGGGTCAACAGAAGCATCCCGATCCCGATCTTCTTCTTGGGCTATTCGATGGCCATCCTGCTTCTTGGGTTCGTGCCGTTCGCCAGCGTCTGGTTCACCCCTGCACTCTTCGCCATGGCGTTCTTTCAGGGTGGAGGCCAGGCTGGGCTGAACATGACGATGGCACGCGTATATCCAACCCACATCCGCAGCACCGGCATTGGCTGGGCTGGCGGTGCCGGCAGGATTGGTGGCGTAGTCTTGCCGCTGTTTGGAGGCCTCGCGCTGGCACAGGCATTTTCCTTGCAGATCACGCTTGCCGTCGTCGCAACGTTCCCTTTGACCGTTGCGGTCCTGGTCGCGTTCCTCAGCTGGGCGCTGGCAAGGTCTCCCATCCACCGCTGATCGCCTTGAACCAGATTCTATTTGATTAATCAAAGAATCGTTGACGGTTTTGTCGCAGTGAATTACTCAGTCATCTGATCATTATGGTTCAACGATGCGGCCAAGTCCTTGGGGAAAGGATTGGCGCACACAACCGGGAGGAAACCATGGGAACTATCCGAACAACTCTGCTGAGGTCGACAAACACAGTCGCTCTGGCTGCCGCTCTGGCTTTTTCCATCGCGTCCCCCGCCCTGGCGCAGAGATCCACCCCTGATGAGGGTGCGGGAGAAACCGGAAATCCAAGCGACGAGATTGTTGTCACCGCCACTCGGCAGGACGAAAAGCTCAGCAAGGTGCCCGTCAGCGTCGCAGCCTTCACGGCAGAGACCATGGACCGACAGGGCGTTCGCAACATCAACGACATCGCCCGCATCACGCCGGGTTTGAACTTCAGCAAAGACACCTTTGGTTCAGGCACAAGCACCAACATTTCGATCCGCGGAATCTCCTCGGGGTCGGGCGCAGCAACGACCGGCATCTATGTCGATGACGTGGCGATCCAGATCCGCTCGAACGCACAGACGGCCTTTGGCACAGCTTTCCCCAGAGTCTTTGATCTCGATCGCATCGAAGTGCTGCGCGGACCGCAAGGCACGCTGTTCGGCGCAGGTGCGCAAGGCGGCGTGGTCCGTTTCATCACGCCCAAGCCCAGCCTTGATGGCACAGAACTCTACGGGCGTGCCGAACTGGCCCTGACCCGCAGTGGCGACCCGAGCTACGAAGGCGGTCTTGCTGCTGGCTTTGCGATTGTTCCCGACAAGATCGGCGTCCGCGCAAGCGCCTATTACCGCAAGGATGGCGGCTGGGTCGATCGCAGGCCATTCAACGTGGCCACGCCAGGCAGCACTGAATTCTACGAGAACGCCAACGGCTCTGACACGCTGGCCCTGCGCGGCGCTGCCACGTTCCAGTTGGGCGAGACGGTCACGCTAACACCGTCGCTGTATTATCAGCGCGTGCGCAATGATGATACTGGCACGCTCTGGGGCAATCTGACCGATTCCTGGAAGGGTCGTTTCGTCAATGGATACTCGCTGGCACAGACCGCCAACGATCGCTTCATGTTGCCAAGCCTGAATATCTCGGTCGATCTCGGATCAGTGGAACTTGCCGCCGTTACGGCCTATTTCGATCGCAAGGGTGCCAGCGTTCAAGACTACACCAACCTCAATACGAATTTCATCTTCGAAACCCCGTATCCCTTCGTGCCTGGTTGGAAAGCACCGGGCCTCGCCACGGCGCGGCAGAAGGTGTTCTCGCAGGAGGTCCGGCTCTCCTCCACCGATCGTGATGCCCCGGTCCGCTGGACCGTCGGTGCCTATTACAGCCGCGCACGCCAGATCGAAAGCTTCAAGATCGAGGACCAGACCACCGCCCGGATTATTCCGTTGGAGGCGATCTTCGGCATCGGGCTGACCGATGGAAAGTACATCTTCACCTCTGCAAACGACACGGTGGACAAGCAGTGGGCGGTCTTTGCGCAATTCGATGCGCACCCCGCGCCCGGCCTCACCGCAACCCTCGGCCTGCGCTACAGCGGCACAACGTTCGATTACCGACGTGATCTTGGCGGTCCGCTCAATTACGCAGGAAGCGGTCCCGAAACCGTCACGACTACCGGCGTGCAGAAGGCCAAGCCATTCACGCCCAAGTTCGGCCTCAGCTACGAAATCGATGATGGCAACATGCTTTATGCTTCGGCAGCCAAGGGCTTTCGCGTTGGTGGCGTGAACCCTCCACTTTTCGCCAGCTGCCAGGTCAAGAACTATCCCTCGACCTTCGGGCCCGACACGACATGGAGCTTTGAAGCCGGGACGAAAAACCGTCTGTTTGGCGGAGCTCTGCGTACTGAAGCCAGCGTGTTTCACATCCGCTGGAACAATATCCAGCAATTCATCCTTGCCGGTTGCGCGGGCAATGGCTTCCGCGACAACATCGGTGGCGCACGCAGCCAGGGCTTTGACCTCCAGTTTACTCTGCGGGCCAGCAGCGCGCTGCAATTGAGCGGCTCGGTTGGATATGTCGATGCAAAGTACAACAAGACGGTCATTTCCGATGGCGTCACGTTTGCTCGCAAGGGAGACTCCCTCCCCGGATCGCCGTGGCAGTTCACCGGCAACGTCGATTATACCGCCGGCTTGAGCGACAGCACCAAGGGCTATCTCCACGCGGACATGCGCTACAACAGTCGCAACAACGGCAAGCTTGCCTCGTACGACGACCCCACGGCCTCGGGTTACGATCCCAACCTGCAATTCGATCCGGCCATCACTGAAGTGAACGCACGTATCGGCCTTCGCACAGGCCCGGTCGATGCATCGATCTTCGTGAACAATCTGTTCGATACAGCACCGCTGCTAGGCAAGTCACACGATACGGCAGCCTCTCCGCTTTACTACTACGGCACCGTTCGGCCCCGCACGGTCGGCCTGACGGTTACGTTCCGCAACTGACGGCAACCCCGCTGTGTCAGTGTCGGGTCTTCGACTGAAACTGACACAGCGGCCTGTCGCTCCGGGGGTAATGCTAAGCTACCATCCGGTCAGGTTTCGGAAAGCGAACATGGAGAATGGTGCGGTGACAGGTCCAGATTCCACATCGATGGAGGCGCTGTACAGGCGCCCAGGCTTCATGATCCGGCGCGCACACCAGATTGTTCTGGCCCTGTTCGATGAAGCTGCTGCAGACTTTGGCATCACCACCACGCAGTACAGCGTACTTCATGCCCTGCGGGCTCACCCACGGGTAGATCAGACCGCGCTTTGCGAACTCATCGGGATTGATCGATCAACCGCGACCGTGGTGCTGCGGCTTCTGGAAAAGAACGGTTTGGTCTTGCGCACGCAGGACACCGAAGACCGCAGGCGCAACCAGCTTTGCCTCACGCCAGAAGGCGAAGCACTGCTTTCGCGCACGGCCGTACTGACCGAAGCAATATCCGGCAGAATGCGCGACGCTCTAAGCGCTGACGAAATGGCCCAGCTGACCGCGCTGCTGGGCAAGTTCGTGACCGCCTTCAACGATCGCGTCCGCATCCCCCTGCGCCCAAACGCGGGTGCCGGACAACAAACTTAATCGCGATGAAAGATCCAAGAATGCCCGAAACGCTTTCCGCTCCTGTCGTTATTGTTGGCGCAGGTCCCGTCGGTTTGTGCCTTGCTCTCGATCTCGCCTCGCACGGGGTGGGCAGCATAGTTGCAGAACGCAGTCCGGCAGGCGCCAACGAAACGGTGCGCTGCAACCATGTCTCATCCCGCACAATGGAAACATTTCGCCGGCTTGGTTTCGCCTCCGAGGTCCGCGCGGTCGGATTGCCGGACGATTATCCCAATGATGTCGTGGTGCGGACCCAGGCAACCGGACGTGAATTGACCCGCATCCCCATCCCTTGTCGGCGTGATCGCTTCACGAAAAAGGATGTGCCCGATGGCTGGTGGCCGACAGCCGAACCCCCACACCGCGTCAACCAGATCTTCTTCGAACCGATCCTGCTGGAACGGGCACTCGCCAGTCCCTTGATCACGCTGATCAACGACGTCGAAGTGACGGATTTCACCGAAGCAGGCGATGCCGTAATCTGCGTGGCACGGAACACGCGCACCGGCCAGTCACTTCGCCTTGCCGGGCAGTACCTTGTCGGGTGTGACGGCGGCGGCTCAACGATCCGCAAGAAGATTGGCGCCGTTCTTGAAGGTGACGCGGTCATCCAGCGCGTCCAGTCGACATATTTCCGTGCGCCGGAATTGCTGGGCCTGATGAAGCACGATCCTGCGTGGATGAGCTATCTCTACATTGGCAACAGGGCGGGAAATCTGGTTGCCATCGATGGCAAGGAAACTTGGCTCCTGCACAACTATCTGTTGCCTCAGGAAAGCGACTTCGGCGAAGTCGACCGCGATTACTGGTTGCGCGCACTTCTCGGCGTGGACGAGGAATTCCACTACGAGATCATCCGCCAGGAAGACTGGATCGGCCGCCGCCTCGTTGCCGACAAGTTCCGCACTGGTCGCGCCTTCATTTGCGGTGATGCGTCGCACTTGTGGGTTCCCTATGCGGGATATGGCATGAATGCCGGGATTGCCGATGCCATGAACCTGTCATGGCAACTGGCCGCAACCATCAATGGTTGGGCCAGCCCTGCCATCCTCGATGCCTATGAGGCAGAACGACATCCCATCACTGACCAGGTCTCGCGCTATGCGATGAGCCACGCGCAGAAAGCGATTGCCGAGCGGCAAAGCATCCCTGCTGAAGTCGATAGCGACGGCCCTGAGGCGGAGGCCATGCGCGCGAGGATCGGGGCCGAGGCCTATGCTCTGCACGTACAGCAGTTTGCCTGCGCCGGTCTAAACTTCGGCTATTTTTACCCGGCCTCGCCGATCATCGCCTATGACGGCGCCTCTGCTCCAGCATATACGATGTACGACTATACGCCGTCGACTGTGCCCGGATGCCGCACGCCGCATTTCCTTCTCGCCGATGGAACCTCGCTCTATGACCGGATGGGTTCAGGCTACACGCTTCTGGTGTTGGAACAGGACACTGACATCGCGGCCCTGGTTCAAGCGGCCAGCCGTGCTGGCCTTCCGCTCACTGTTCTAGATCTGACAGAAGAGGCGCCGCCCGCAGCTTATGAGCATGCGTTGCTGCTCAGTCGCCCGGACTGCCATGTCGCGTGGCGGGGCCATGCGCTTCCGGCAGATGTCGACGCGCTCGTTGCCCGCCTGTCTGGCCACGCCCAGCCAGCGCTCGCCCTCGCCCACTGACCGGCAGACCTGCGGAAGGAAGCCAGAATGCCCACAATCGACCGACGCCATGCGATGAAGGCGCTCGGCACGCCGCTTCTTCTGGGCGCTGTTACGGCGGGTCTGCCAGCTACACTACAAGCAGCCACCCGGCGTTGCTCCGACAGCATTATCGCACGGACACGGGCCGGGTTGGTCGTTGGGCGAAAGCATGGTCCGGCCATTGCCTTCAAGGGCATCCCCTATGGCGGCCCAACTGGTGGCGAAAACCGCTTCATGCCGCCCACGCCAGTCGCGCCATGGAAGGAGCCGTTGCTTGCAGTGCAAGATGGCCCTGCCTCCCCGCAGGCTGATCCGGACCATGCAAAACCTGCCCGGTCGGGCACGACAATCGAAAGCGAGGATTGCCTCACGCTCAACGTGTGGACCCCCGCCCTGCGCGACGGACGCAAGCGACCCGTAATGGTCTGGCTCCACGGCGGCGGGCTGTGGCGCTTGTCAGCCGCAGGGGCCTATCAGGACGGCAGCAACCTTGCTGGCCATGGCGATGTGGTAATGGTCAGCCCGAACCATCGCCTCGGCGTTCTGGGTTTTGCTTGGCTTCAAGAATGGGACGCGCAGTTCTCTGGCTCCGCCAGCGCCGGTATCCTCGACCTCGTACAGGCCCTGCAATGGGTGCGCGATCATGCCGAGGAGTTCGGCGGCGATCCCGATAATGTCACAATCTTCGGCCAGTCCGGTGGCGGCCAGAAAGTTTCGCTGCTCATGGCCATGCCCGCAGCGCAGGGCCTGTTTCACAAGGCCATCATCCAAAGCGGCCCTGCACCTCTCGCTCTCGAACCTGCGTATGCCGAGACGCTCAGCAGGAAACTTCTCGATGGTGTGGGTGTGGGGCCGGGGCGTGTGGCCGATCTCCAGAAGGTGCCGCTCAACGCGATCATGCGTGCATACCACCGCATTTTCGAAGAGATCGGAGGCTTCGGCGTCATGGGCGTGATCCAGGACTTCGCGCCCGTAGTCGATGGCACCACCTTGCCGCAGCATCCCTTCTGGAACGGCGCATCCGCGCTTTCACGCGACATTCCGCTGATGATCGGTTCGACCCGCACGGAAATGACCGAGTACTACCTCAATACCCACCCTTCCGCGCCACAGCGGACGGTTCCCGAAGTCGTGCGCGATCTCACCCCGATCTTCGGCGACGATGCTCAAACCATTCTCGCACATTATCGCGCGGCGCACCCTGCAGCAAGCTTGTGGGAAGTGGATGCTCTTGTTCGCTCCGATTGGCCGACACGTCTGTTTTCCCGGCGCATCGCCGATGCGCAGGCAAGCCTTCGCGGTGCCCCTGTCTGGAGCTACCGGATGGATTGGGCGACCGGCGCCCGCGATGGACAGCTGATGTCGCCCCATGCAATCGACATCGCCTTCGTCCTCGATACCATCGGTGCAGAGCCGGTCCTGCCCGAGGAACTGGAAGGGCAGCGCCGGATGCAACGCCAGATGAGCAACGCCTGGCTGGCCTTCGCCCGCAACGGCAATCCCCAGCACGCGGGCATTCCTTCCTGGCAACCTTATGATGAAACCCGTCCGACCATGCTCTTCAACCTTGAAAGCAGGCTGGCCCTCGCGCCCGACGGTGCCGATCTCGACATGCTCGAGGCGGGCATCTCGCGCTATCGTGTCGTCGCTGGTGGTGTGGGCTCAGGGTGACCCCTTCGGGCTGGCCCAGTCTTCTTCCAGCACCGCACCTCAGGAGCCTTCCCTAAGACTGATGATCTTCCCGTCTTTCAGACCATAGAAAATCACGCCAGACCCCATGCGCCGATCTCCCGCTTCCATGCGAAGCATCGGGAGGCGCACCGGGCCTCTCGCTGTCATGGTGTTGCTGATCTCGGCAGCCATCACACCCTGTTCACTGTCGATCACCAGCGCCCTGATCAAGACTTCCTCGTCCAGCGTCCGTCGCAACGGACGATAGAGTTGCAGCACCGATTCCCGACCGTGCAATGGCTGTGCAGCAGGGGCAATCGCGAACACGACATCCGGATGATAGAAGCGCACAAATCGCTCGTCGAAGATACCGAACAGTCGCAGGTAATCCTCAAACTTGCCCCTCGTCATGAAGGGTTGGTCAACCGTGGCGGGGAGATGGCTTTCAAATGATAGTTGCGCGGCAGGTCTTGCACGCGGGCTTTGCGAGCGCGGTAAAGATGTGAAGTTATCGAGTGCAACGCGAGCAACATCGACTTTACCGTCACGCAGCGTGAAGAAAACTGTCCTGCGCGCAATCGTCTTCCTCGGAGGAGAAGCTCCGTCCAGCGGACGCGCTTCCATCTCGATGGCAAGCTGGAGTCCACCATCGTCCAGGAGTATCTGGTGGGCTACCAGAATCCGCCCGCTCCTGCGCGGATCACGAAGTATCTCGGCGAATTCGGGAGCATCAGGCGCTTCTATCGCAAAAGTTGGCCCGAGACAGGCGCTTGCGCTGCTGTCACCGGCATTGAGAAGTGCAAGATACCGGGCGAACGCCTGCTTCACCGCCAATCTGTCGCCATCGCTGACAACCGGACATGCCGCGCGCACCGATTGCACCGCCACGACATTGGCGGACGGCAAAAGCAAGGCCACCAGCGAGGCTCTAACTACCCCCCACAACGCCATTCATCATCCTCGCAAGATACCGACGCGAAAGGGGGCACCCCATGTGACCGAGGAGCTGTTCATTGCACCATCAATGGAGCCAGCCTCGCAGGCCTGTCGTATGGGACGTCGGTTCAGGGCATCGCTTGCAGACGGCCTGCCAGCTTGGCGAGAATGCGGTCCAACGCTTCCCGATCCTCGGTATCGAGATCAGCCATGACCTCCTCGTGGAACGCGCCACGCATCTCCAGAACACGCCGATAGAGTTGCAGCCCCGACTTTGTCAGGAACAGGATCGGAGCACGCCGGTCCTGCGGGTTGTCAAGCCGGGACGCAAGACCACGCGCCTCGAGCGAAGCTACCGCGCGGCTCACCTCGGCGCGATCGGCCCAGGCTGCCTCGGCAATCTGCCGTACCGTGGCACCACCCACCGTACAGCCCAGCCGCGATAGCACTCGCCATTCGGGATACGTGCAGTTGGCGCGTTCTGCCAACTGGCGAAGCGTGCGGCGGTCCATCAGCTTGCACAACAGGTTCAACCGGAAGGTTGGATAATCCAGACCGGCCATGACCCACCCATTGAGATCCCGCGCGCTGCCGGTTGCCGCTGCCGCACTATCTGTCACGCTTCGTTTCTTGGTCGGCAAGCGATTGCTCCAACTCGTGTCTCGGTCCGACATAGAAGCCGACGAGGGTATCGTCCACTTCTGTGCCGTTCCAGAATGACACCAATCCATGACTCATCATCGACAGCGCCTGACACAACGCGCTGCTCAGCGCGATGCTGGTTTCCATGAAGACACGGCCCGAAAAAACGCCTCGCTTTCTTCCGAGGGGGTTTCATTGCCAAGCGGGAAGTAGCTCAGCTTGACGACGACCGTGCGCGTATCCGGGTCAACGTAGATGAACTGGCCCTGCAGCCCGACCGCCATGTAGGCGTTGGAATTGACCAGCGTCCACCACTGGTACTGATAACCAAGCGTCTGTTCGCCATCTGCAGGTTCCGGGCCGATGGGCACCGTGGATTCACGCACCCATGCGGCAGGGATGATCTGCCGCCCATTCGCCTTGCCGTTGTGCAGCATCATCTGGCCGATCCGGCCATAATCGCGCAGCACCGCGTTATAGCCCATGCCGTTGGTCGCACGTCCGACGCCCGGAGGCCCGTCGGTGATGAAGAAACCGTCGGCTTCTGCACCCAGCGGCTGCCACAGGCGACGGCTCATGTATTCGGGCAGGGTCTTGCCGCTTGCCTTCTCGATGATCCAGCCGAGCACGGTCGTGTTCAAGGTCGAATAGTTGAACCGCGCGCCGGGCTCATCGCGCCGCTTGACAGTCAGTGCCTCGTCGGTGGCACGCCGCGTATTCTGGATCATGGTCGCTTCGCGCAGGCGCGTCATCTCGCTGTTCGGATCGGGATCGTAGCGATCGCTGCGCTCGATGCCGCTTCGCATGAGCAGGGTGTCCTTGATCGTAACTCCGTCATAGGCAGTGCCCTTCAGTTCGGGCACGTATGCAACGACCTGATCATCGACAGACGTGATCAAGCCATCCTGCACAGCCGCACCGATCAGGATCGACGTGATTGATTTCGCCATGGACATCGAAAGAAACTTTGTCTGCGGACCGGTGAGGTTCCGGTATCGCTCGTAGACGATACGGTCATCCTTGATGATCAGCAGCGCGTTGGTGAAAGAACGTTCGAGGAAATCCTCGGCGCGCACTGTCTCGCCCCGAAAGCTGTAGCTGAAATCGATTGGCAACTCTGCCCGCGCCATGGGCTTGGCCTTCCCGCGCGTGCGGACCGGGAGGGTATGGAAGATTTCGTCCATGTTATGGAACGTCAGCATGTTGATGCGAGGGTCAGCAAAGAAGATGCGGCGTAACTCCTGCATTGCGTGCGAAGGAGCCTCGTCGGTTGCAAGCGCCGGCCCCACCGGACCAAGAACCATTCCCGAAGCCAAAGCTACGGCCAGAAGCTTGCGAATACGCGACATGGTTTACCTCTCAAGTATGGGCGTATGGTGCCAAGCAGAACGGCGGGGACACATCGTCCCGGGGCCCGTTCACGAAGATTGGATCGGACAGGCGTAATGCCGTCCGCTTACCGGCAATCGAAACTTTCGGCGCTGGCCGGGTTTCCGCCACGATAGCGCGCCACCTTTGGCCACGGGCAAAGCGGCCGACTGATACCTGGCAGTTCTTTGCCCGTGGCAATGATCCGATCGGGAGCCTTGCCTTCCTCTACCCATGACTGGATCGCCGCCAGCGGATCGAATTCGTCCGTGGCCTTGCCGCCGCCGCAATGCATCATGCCCGGCACAAGAAACAGCCGTGCCCAGTCCTGTGTGTGGCCGCCGGTGTCCTGTCCAAGGCGGTCATACCAGCGCGTCAGTTCAAACGCCGAAAGGGCATAATCGCCTGTGCCGTGATAGATGATCAGCTTCGATTGAGGCGCGAAGCTGTTGAGCATCGTGCCCTCCGCGTCAACGATCTCGCTGGTGCTGACAAGGCTCTGGAAGACGCCGGGGAACTGGACCTGCCGTGCATCCAGACCGGGGTTGGCCGGTGTCGTGGCAAAGTAGCGCATCGTATCCATGAACAGCGACGGCGCAACCGGATCAGCGGCCTGCTCTCCTGCCCAGTACGGAGGCGTCGAGCCGTAGGGAAGGGGCGCGTAGTAGGGTTTGCCCTGCGCATCGAGCGGCCCGGCCATGATCCGTTTGAGAGTTGTGACTTGCACCGCAGACAGACAGGTGGCCACTTTGCCTTGCTTGCATTGCAGCACGGCAGGATCGATCTTGCATGCTGCCATATCCTGGATCAGGCCATCGGCCAAACCGTCCAGCCGGTCGCATTGCCGGACGGCCTCCTTCGCCACGAGGTTCAGGTCCGCCTTGGTGAAGGCCCCGATGCCCGGACGCGAAATCTTGTGCAACTGCGCAGTCGTCCATGTCAATCGCGGGGCGATCCGGATGAGATTGAAGGCTGCATTGCCTGCCACCACGCCGTCGAAATAGCTGGGGAATTTCTGCGTCACGAGCATGGCCTGGCGGCCACCGTTCGAACAGCCGACGAAGTATGACCTTTCCGCAGGCCGCCCATAGTATTCGGCCACAATCCGCTTTGCGGCTATCGCCACGCGATCAAGGGCCACGAAACCATAATCGATGCGCGCCTGCTGATCGAGAGCCCAGGTTCCATCGGTGGAGTTGTTGCCTGGGCTGACATGACCACCATTGGTGCGGACCACCGCAAATCCGCGCTCAAGCGCACTGGGTGAAAGGCGTCCAAACAGAGTTCCGTGCGCAGGCCAGTCGACGCCGTCCATGTTGCCACCGCCTTCGAATACGAAGCGACCGTTCCACCTGGCCGGCATGCGCAGTTCGAACCGTGTCTCGAATGTACGGCCTCCCACGCCCTTGCGCTCGCCAAAACTGCCGCGCATCAGGCAATGGTCCGGCATCTTCAGATCGTCGTTCTCGCCGTAAAAGGCAGGAGCAGCGCCGGCCTGGACGTCGTGAGCCTCAAGAACCCGCAGATCGTCGGTTCCCAACCGCTTGAGGTTTGCACACGCACCTGCCGGTGCCCCGGTTTCGGAATGGATCGCAGCTGCGGGCAAGCCGAAGGCGAATGCGCATGAAGCACCCAGCAGCATGGCGCTTCTCATGGCATGTCGTAACGACGCGTTCATCAGCTCATCTCCCCGACAGTGGGTCTCGGCATGTTCCGCCAGGCCGGACGAGCCAGATGAAACGCACGCAGCCGCACGGCTGCCTGGCGTGACACAAGTCACTGCCGCCAACTGTGATGCCAGTGACACCAAATTTTCATTGTGTCGTCAATGAAAATTTGGAGAGCAAAAATCCAGGAGCTTTCTGACACCTGTCAGACACTTGATTCAATGCATAAACTTCCGCCGAACCAGCATTCGCAGTCTTGTTGAGAACTCCCTCAAGCTGCGATGGTCAGGTGGGCTGGCACCTCACTGGCCATTTCGAGCATCACCTGCAGCAGCACGTTCGCACCTGCGGCAAGATCGCTTATGGTTGCAGACTCTGCCTCGTTGTGGCTCAACCCGTCGGCGCAAGGAACGAAGATCATCGTCGTCGGCGCGAACTGTGCGGTATGAAGGGAATCGTGGCCGGCCCCGCTGACCATTCTCATCCAGCTGTAACCAAGGCGGTCTGCCGCAGAGGCAACGCATTCCACCAGCGCAGGATCAAAGGCGGTCGCTGGCATGTGCCAGACTTGCTCGATCTTGCTCTCGATCGTGTGGGCAGAACATTCAAGCTCCACCAGCGCCCGCAATTGCCCGACCATTTCCTCCAGCGTGTCGGCATCGGGATGGCGAATGTCGATCGATACGGTCAGCGTGTTGGGCACGGTGTTGCGTGAACCCGGCTCGGCCCGCACGTCCCCGATGGTTGCTCGGCCCCACGGTCCGTTGGCCCTGGCCAGCGCGAGGACCCCGGCCATGACGGGCAGCGCTGCATCCCAGGGATCGCGGCGCATCTCCATCGGCGTTGGCCCTGCATGGCAGGACTGGCCGGTAAACGTCACATCGAACCAGTATGCGCCCTGAATGCCCGTGACCGCGCCTATCGTCAGCCCTTCCTTCTCGAGAATGGGTCCCTGTTCGATATGCGCCTCGAACATCGCCGCGTAAGGCCGGGGTGCCGCGGCGCGCTCGCCCATATAGCCGATGCGCTCCAGCTCATCGCGCAGGCGCAAGCCGCTCTTGTCCTGCACGTCATACGCAAAGTCGCGGGTATAGGCTCCGCTCACCACGCCCGAACCAAGCATTGCCGGAGCAAAGCGGCAGCCTTCCTCGTTTGTCCACACCGCAACTTCCAGCGGGGCGCGGGTTGCTATCGCGTTCTCGTGAATCACGCGAAGCACTTCGAGGCCCGCCAAGACACCGTAGACGCCGTCATACTTCCCGCCGGTTGCCTGAGTATCGAGATGGCTTCCGGCAAGCACTGCAGGCGCATCGGGTTCTGTCCCTTCCCTCCGTGCGAAGATGTTGCCCACTTCATCGATCTCGACCGTGCAACCCGCTTCTTGCGCCCAGTGCACGAATAGATCTCGCGCCTGCCGGTCGAGATCGGTGAGGGCTTGCCGGTTGCACCCTCCCGCCGGCGTCGCACCGATCTTGGCCATTTCTTCAAGGGTCGACCACAGACGGTCGCTGTTTATTTGCAAGGCAGGACGGCTCACTGTGAACACTCCGGAAAACGTGCAGTCAGATGACTGCATCCGGCCCTGCCCTTCAAGCTACCCTGAAAGGGTACATGCCATTGGCGCAAATACCCCATGCGGGTGACTTTGCCTGTTCTGCGTCCTCGCCCAATCAGGCACGCAAGACTTCATGCTATCGGAGCAGCACAATGGCCACAGATTTCGCCGCCATCGCCGACACGGCTTCCAACGAGCGGCCCGAAGACCGCGCCTGGCTGGCAGACAAGGACCATTTCATCCACCCCTACACGGATTTCACCACGTTCCAGCAGGAAGGCAGTCAGGTCATCCGTGAAGCTTCCGGCGTCACCGTGACTGATACTGGTGGCAAGGCCTATCTCGATGCGATTGCCGGGCTGTGGTGCATGAACCTTGGTCATGGCCGCACCGAGATTGCCGATGCGATGGGTGAACAGGCCCGGAAGATGGCGTATTTCAACACCTTCGGCCATTCCACCAATGTCCCTGCCTCGCTTCTGGCTGCCGAAGTGGCAAAGCGCGCGCCCGGCTCTCTCAATCATGTGTTCTATTCGACCGGCGGATCGACCGCGAACGACACTGCTGTGCGCTTGATCCACTACTACTTCAACCGGCTGGGAAGGCACGCGAAGAAGAAGATCATCTCGCGCAACGATGGCTACCACGGCTCCACCTATTTCGCCTCGGCGCTGACCGGCATTCACGGTGTCCATCTCGGCTTTGACCGTATTTCGCAGGACCTCGTCCACCACGTCTCTGCGGCCAACCTCTATCGTCGGCCTGCAGGCATGGATGAAGCCCAGTTCTGCGATTACCTCGTCGATGAGCTGCGCCAGCGTATCCATCAGCTAGGCGCCGAGAACGTGGCCGCGTTTATTGCCGAGCCGGTAATGGGGGCAGGCGGTGTGCTGGTCGCTCCTGCTGGCTACCATCGCCGCGTGGCACAATTGTGCCGCGAGAACGAAATTCTCTATATCGCAGACGAGGTCGTCACCGGTTTTGGCCGTCTCGGTCACTGGTTCGCCTCCGAAGATCGCTTCGGTCATGTCCCCGATGTTATTGTCAGCGCAAAGGGCATCTCCTCGGGCTACTGCCCGCTGGGCGCCACGTTGTTCTCCGACGCGATCCACGAGGTCATTGCTGTGCCGCAGGCGCCCGGAGGCGTATTGTCCCACGGCTTCACCTATTCGGGCCACCCAGTCTCTTGTGCCGCCGCGCTCGCCACGATCGATATCATCGAGCGTGAGAACATCCTTTCCCATGTCCGCGAGGTCGGGCCTTACATGCAGACCAGACTCAAGGAGTTGCTACGTCATGAAGTGGTAGGCGACGTCCGTGGCGACCACCTCATGGCCGGGATCGAACTGGTCAAGGACCGGGAGAGGCGCATCAACTTCGCTCCCGATTCCGGTGCGACGCACAAGGTCTTCGTCGCCGCTCGCCAGCGCGGCGTCATCGTCCGCCCTGTCGGAAACGTGATCGTCCTGTCCCCGCCCCTGGTCATCAGCAAGGCCGAGATCGACATCATCGTCGACACGCTGCACGAAACGATGTCGGAGGTTGGCCCTGCCTTGATGGCATCGTGACCCTTATGGCGACGGGAGACGCATCAGCGATTGTGGTGCGTCTCTCCAGCGCCCCCGCACGCTGTCAGATGGCCTTGCGGAAAAACATGGCAAACACTTCACGGGCGCTGGTGGTGCCCAACTTCTTGTTGATGCGTTTGCGATAGACCTTCACGGTTTCCGGACTGATGCCGAGCTCGCGTCCGATCAGCTTGTTGGAATAACCACGCAGCAACCGATCGGTGACTTCGATCTCGCGCCCGACCAGCCCATGCACGCTGCACAGCGTTTCAAGGTTCTCGCTTGACGTCACGGTCAGGGTCGAAAGGCCCGCCCAATGCCTGCGCGCAATCGGCGCGATGCACGGCAGTATCAGGTTGATATCCCGCAGGTTGCCCGGAGGCGAACCTTCGGACCGGATGCCCAGCATTGCGACGATGCAGATCTGTTCGCTCAACCGCACGAACACGCCACATTCATCGCGCAGCCCCGTTGCTGCATAGAAGTTGCGGTAGTAGTCGGTATCTCGGAAATTGTCGGGCACATGCTCCTCCAACCGATAAACGCCATCCGCAACCTTGCCGCGCGCCATGTTGTACCAGGTGTCGAGCAGGTAGGTGTTGTCGAAATAGGGGCGCAGCGTCGTCTCTTCATCCTCGGGCGAGAGGTTGCTGAACAGTCTGACGGGACGGCCGGATTCGGGAAAAGCGGCGATGACGGTGGTTTCATATCCGCCTGCCTCCTGCATCAGGCGGGCAAGCGCTGCCGGAAACTTGCTGCCGCCAAGCTCCTCCAGAACTACCGCCAGCAGTGCGAAATATCTGCCGCCTTCCGGCGCGAACTCCTGCTCGGAGGCAAACCGCGTGGACGGATCGTCCGTGGCACTCGCGCTTTCCGCTTCCGGTACTGACCGTGCCCCGCTCTCGTTCCTGTTCGCAGCCTGGCCCATCCCCGAAGTTCCTCTTGCACGCGGCAGACCGGGCACTACCAGACTTGGGGGCGGTCGTCGCGCAATCTGAAGAGTTGTGTCCAGCTATCCGCTTCAGCCAAGTGCCTCGCCAACCCGGTCGGCCACATCCTGCCGGATGAAGCCATAGACCAGCCCGGCAACAAGCCAAGCGATGCCCACGATCAGGGCAAGGGCTGACAGGTTGAACCAGAGCCACAGCGTCGCCAGGAAACCCAGCGCCGGACATAGCGCCATCGCAGCGACCTGCAGCCGCGGCCGGGCCTTGTGACTCATTGCATCAAGCCGCACCACGGCAAGGTTTACCAGCGAAAACGCGAACAGAGCACCGAAGCTGATGAGCGATGCCAGCGTATCCAGCGTGAGCAGCAAGGCCAGGGCGGATAGCGCCGCCACCACCATGGTTGCCCGTACGGGCGTATGAAATCTGGCGCTGAGCTGGCCGAACACCGATCGGGGCAGCACGTTCTCGCGGCCCATTGCATAGAGGACGCGGGCCACGCTGGCCTGCGCAGCAAGCGCAGAGGCGAGACATCCGCTGACATAAGCCGCCAGAAAGAACGCCGACATGAAACCACCCAGCGGGCGCATCACTTCAAGGCCTGCACTGTCCGATGCGGTTATCATGCGCCAGTCGGGCAGCAGGCTTGTTCCGGCGTAAGCGAGGGCGACGAAAATGGCCCCGCCGATCAGCGTGGTCATCAAGATTGCGCGTGGAACGGTTCGCGCCGGGTCGCGTGCCTCTTCCGACAGGGTCGAAACCGCATCGAAGCCCAGAAATGACAAGCAAAGAACCGCCGCCCCTGCCACGACGCCAGACCACGATCCAGCATCGGCCATGAAGGGATCGGCGACCGGCACGACGCTCGCACTCGTAAAAGTGGCAAACAGAAAGACAGCGGCAAACACCAACTGGATTGCAACCAGCGCCATGCTCGCGCGCCGAACCACGTCCACGCCGATGATGTTCAGAACGGTCACGAGCGCGATAGCCCCAAGCGACCAGACCGGCGCAAGAACCGAGGGAAACTGCGCGCCGAGATATATCCCGAGGATCAGGTAGTTGATCGCGGGCAGCAGGATGTAATCGAGCAGCAAGGTCCAACCGGTTATGAACCCGACACGGCGCCCGAAAGCCGCTCCGGCGTAACTGAAGGCTGACCCGGCCGCAGGCACGATCCTGACCAGCCGGGCATAGCTTGCTGCCGTGAACAGCATCGCGATGCTTGTCAGAACATAGGCCAGCGGCAAGTGGCCCTGCGTCAGCTTGCTGACCGATCCGAACGTGGTGAAGACGGTCAGCGGTACAAGATAGGCAAGGCCGAACATGACAAGCGAACCAGTGCCGAACACGCGGCGCAGGGCTGGATGGCCGGAAACTGTGTCGCCAGTGCGGTGAGGGTCACGTGTCATTGTGCAAGCATGTCCTGCTTCATGTAGTCCGGCCGAACATCGCGGTCGATTCCCCGTCTGACATCTCGCAATTCCGTTCACTCATGCGATGGGGGGGGCGGCTTCTGGCCAATCACCCCGGCATCATAAGTAATCAATCCGCCCACCATGGTGAGCAGGGCTCGGTTCTCCGCAAGGCTATCTTCCGCAACCTCAAGGAAGTTGCGCTCCAGCACCACCAGATCGGCCAGCTTTCCAGCTTCGAGCGAGCCGATCCTGTCCTGGGCATGAAGCGCAAAGGCACCATCGATGGTCAGCGATCGCAATGCCTGGATACGGCTGAGGCCCGGTGCATCATTCAGCCTTCCGGCAAACTCGGGCGGCGTATCGCGTCCGCCTGCGCGGGTTATGCCGCCCTTCAGCGCCAGCCAGTAGTTCATCCTGTCGACCGGCCAGTCGCTGCCGTAAACCACCCGGACACCGGCTGCTGCCAGCTTGTCGAACGGCTCCATCCGCTCGAACCGCTCGGGTCCTAGCTGGTATTTCGCGCCGGTGACGGAGTTCGGCCCGGGGATGCTCCACTGGAATGACATCACCGGCAACACGCCGTTCGCCCGGAAGCGCGGAAGGTCCACTGTCTCGACAAGTTCGGCGTGGGCAATGGCCGGCCGGAAGTCATCGGGCGCACCTGCGGCACGGACTTGCTCGATCGCATCCAGTGTCATTTTGACAGCGCGATCGCCAATGGCGTGAATGTGCGGGTCCATGCCAACGCTGGCCAGACCCGCCACAATATCGCGTAACTGACCTACCTGCATGTAGACCGGACCGCGATTGGCCCCCGGAACCCAGCCTGCCCCTTCTTCGTCTGCCTTGCCATGATCGTGGCCGAGCCCCACCTGCGGCACCCAATAGGGCTCCACCAGCGCGGCAGTCTGCGCCGGGGCCTGTATCACCCCGTCCATCACCAGCTTGACGTGGTCGATGCGGACGCTCGGCAGCACGCCTTGCGAAGGGCGGTCAAAGGCCTTCCGCACCCGCACCGCATCCGCAATCAACTTCCCTGCATTCTTTTCGCTTCGCGTATCAAGCAGATAGGCCACGTGAACGCGCGATGTCAGCCGCCCGCTGTTGAGCATCTCGACATAGATCGGAAGCTTGTCCTCGGTGCCAAGTGCATCGAGGAATGTGGTTACGCCCGCCTGCGCCATGGCCTTGAGTGCAGCTTCCAGATCGCGGCGGTCATCATCTGCGGCAGGGGCGGGCATGACCTTGTACAGAAAGCCGATCGCCGCATCTTCCAGAATGCCCGTGGCCTTGCCCTGGGCATCACGGATTATCGCGCCGCCCTCGGGATTCGACGTGGTATCGTCGATGCCGACAAACGCCAGCGCGCGGCTGTTGAGCAGCACCGAGTGGAGATCGCGGTTGGTCACGGCAATCGGCCTGCGCGTCCTCAGCTTGTCGAGCGTATGACGATCCGCCTCGGTTCCCGCAGGCTGCATGTATTGGCGGTACCAACCCACCACGTTGAGGATCGCATCGTCCGCCGCCCCGGATTCCGCATCGAGGCAGGACTGGATTCCGGCAAGGAACTGCGCCTCTGTCAGCGGCCGGTACTCGAGGTTGCAACTGCGCAACATGCGCCCCCCGTTGAAGGGGTGGATGTGGCCGTCGATCAAACCGGGCATCGCCATGCGGCCCTGGAGATCAATCACTCGGGTATGCTTGCCCGCCAGCGCCCGAATCTCCCGATTGGACCCCACCTTGACCACGCGTCCATCGCGGATGGCCAGAGCCTCGCGCACGCTGTTGGCGGCATCGGCGGTGTAGATCGCACCGTTGACGAGCACCGTATCGACCGGCGCAGGCCTGTGCACTCTCGCCCCGCCCTGCGCATGCGCACCAGGCGGCAGCAGGGCAAGGACAGCACCCGTGACAAGCGCAAGGACGCTGCGGAACTTCATATCTTGCCCCCCTTGGCCCGATGCACCGACTTTCCGCCAGCTAGTGCAAAGCCGGACGATAGCTGCGCAAGCCGCGTAAGCACCACGTCACCCCGCTCAGGCATGGTGCGGCACTTCAGCGCCACCATGGCGCGCCGATCTCGCGCGTTGCATTGGTCCCACAGTGGATTTCGCCGCCGATGATGTGGTGGGTCATCCAGTCATCCACGAAGGCCGTCTCGATCCCTTGCGCAGCATAGGCCTTCGCCACTGCTGCTTCCAGAATATCGACGCCATCGATCACCGGCCCCCACTGGCGCGGGGCAATGTAGTGCGTGCGATCCACCAGCAGGCCGTTCACCGGGGCGGGGTAATCGGCAATGAGCACGCCGGGGCCGTAGGTGATGTCTTCGGGTGGCAGCAGGATGCCATCGGGATAGCTTCCCGCAGGTGGCGCCGATGCCTTCTTTGTCACCGTGCTCACGAAATCGTGGAAGTCGCTTTCCGTAAACAGACCCGGCACGCGCACCACTTCCTCTTCGGAAATGCCGGTCTCTGCCATGAGCAGCGCCATGTTCAGAGCGATCTTGCGGCTCGCCTGCTCGTTCTGCCGGAGCCAATCGGCATTGCCCAGCAGGTCGTCAATGCTGCGTGGCCGGACGTCAGGGCGCGAAAATGCGGCAACCTTGCCATGCCCTTCGGCTTTGGCCTTGCGCAGCAAAGCCAGCGCCGCGTCCACGTCCTTGACCGCAATAGTCCAGCCGCGCACGTTGTTTGCCGGAATGAACTGCACGAATTCATCGACATGGCCGATGGCCAGCCATGATGTGTCCAGCACGATTGGTGATTGCAACTGCTGCGCGGCGAAGAAGTTTATCCAGTCCTCGTGCGGTGCCACGCCATCTCCGGCATCTCCGTAAACCACCCGGCCCACGGGATAGTCCTTGCCCGCAAGTCGATAGGGCGGTGCCGTTTCAAGATTGCCGAAAGAATCGACCTGATGGTAGCCCTGACCGCCCATCTGCACCACGCCCATGCCTGGTCCACGCAAGTCGAACAGCGCCCGCCCCGCGGCGCGTCCCGGTTGTGGTGAGCGGATCGCGATGCGGATGGCCTTCTGCGTACCGCCTGCACCGGGCATGCTGGCATAGCCGAATTCGACGAAATCCTGCGCCCAGTTGTCGTTGGTCTGAATGCGCCGGATCGGCCGGTCATAGCCGCCCTTGCGCAATGCAACCTCCATATCGGTCATGAAGGTCTTGTGCGGTGCATAGCGTCCGCTGTCTGGCCCGAAGATGTCTTGCGCTCGCTGTGTGTGATTGTGGACGATCACCGGAGCGACCCGCATCACCACGCTGTCACTGGCCAGAACACCCCGGTCCTTCACCCGCAGTTCGATGGTAATCCGGCCATCCCACTTGCGCAGATCGCGGGCGACATCGCGACCATCGACCCCGAGTTCCAGTCCTGCGGCAAGCTCGCGCTCTGAAACGACCAAACCATTGCCGATCATTACCCAGCGCGTGCCACGCTTGAGGAACACGCGGACCCGGTCTGCGCCCGGGCCTGTCGGTACTACCTGCCCACTCGCCTTGCCGGAAAGGCCTTTGATCGGCGCAGTCCGCAGCGGCGCAAGGTTTTCCGGCGCCCAGGCCACATCGCCTTGAGCATCGTTGCAGGCTTCCAGCGCGGCGTCGCTGATCGCCTTGTCTGCGCTGCGCGGGCAGCGCTTCGCACTATCTCCGATGTTTGGCAGAAAGATCGCGCCACGGTTTGAGGACCACTCATACTTGCCGTCACGGTCAGCCGCGTCGACGGTGCCATCGCGATTGGTGTCGGCAAGGATTTCAATCCTGCCGCTTGCCTGTGCGTGGCCCTGTGAAAGGGGTGCCAGAGCCATCGCGGCACAGGACACTGTTGCAGACAGCCAGGTTCTAGAAAATTGCAGCATCGTGCTTCCCGTTTGCAGCAGGCACCGTAAGGGCCTCATGGTGCGGCGGGAGGTTTAGGCACAGGCAATCGAATAGCGAGTACCCTTCGGGGGGTACAGATGCGGCTAGCCGTGTATGGCCGCACGCGGTCTCAGGCCTTCCTGGCCTTGTGCGTCCCGATCAGATCATCCAGTTCGGCAATGCGGCGGCGCTCGGGCGTGTCCTTGGAAAGCCCCTTGAGCCGGCACATCGCCCAGAGACTCTTGCGTTCGGATTCGAGCGCACGCAGGTACAAGTCGGCCATGATATCTCCAATAATCGCGCGCGCAGCCCATGACGTTATCGCCGCGGACGCCGCCCGTTTCTGTTTGAGGGCTGCGGCGCTGCGCTGACCCGGCCAGCAATGCGCGCCTTGCGGGTAGTGTTGCTTGCCGAATTGGCCGCTTCTTCGGTGGCGAGCTTGCGCCAGCGCGCGAGCCGCGCCGGATCGAGCGATCCACCATCGATTGCCTCCACGATCCGGCACCCCGGCTCGGCTTCATGCGTGCAGTTCGAGAACCTGCATTCCTGCGCAAGGCTGACGATATCGTCGAACACCTCGGCAATGCCCGATGCCACCTCGGAAAGCTGCAATTCGCGCATGCCGGGCGTATCGAGCAGCCAGCCGCCGCCTTCAAGCCGATGCATCTCGCGCGCCGTCGTCGTATGCCGCCCCTTGCCATCGTCCTCGCGGATCGCGCCCGTGGCAAGCGTGTCCGAGCCTCTGAGCGTATTGATCAGGGTCGATTTGCCGACGCCGGACGAGCCCAGAAACGCAACCGTCTGCCCCGGTCCGCACCACTTCGCCAATGCCGCCACGCTTTGCGGATCGCGCGCGTTGACGGCCTGCACGATCAGATCGGGCTGAAGTGCCCGCGCCGCTTCGGCAAAGGGCTCCCACGCGTCCACAAGGTCGGTCTTGGTCAGGACGACAACAGGCGTCACGTCAACGTCGCGGGCCAGCACCAGATAACGCTCAAGCCGCGCGATGTTGAAATCGTCGTTGCACGAGGCGACCACGAACAACGTGTCGACATTGGCCGCGATCACCTGCAGCCTCTGCCGAACCCCCGCCGCCAGCCGCTTGAACAGGTTGGCACGGCGCAGCAGCCTCACCGGCTCATGGCTTTCCCGCGCGAGCAGCAGCCAGTCGCCCGCTGCAGGCCGGTCTTCCTCGCCATCCGCCCCCGGAATCTGCGAGGGCATCAGCGTTTCAACGCCATCGCCCGCCACGGCAATGAATCCGCGATGCACCGCCATGACCCGCACGGGGACGCACTGCGCCACCTCCGCGTCGGACAACTGCGCGCTGAAGAAGGACCTCCAGCCCAGTTCGTCCAATCGGGAAGCGTGTGACGTCATGACTTCGAGTGGCGCCTTTCGCTTTGCGCGCGAGTGTTGCGATTCACCCGCTCCTTACAGAGGAAGCGGGTGATTACCTAGAAATCTGCATTTCGTCAGACGCGTGCCAGACCTTGCCCCCTTGAGATAGGAATTGCGTCGGCGGCCTATTGACCTTCGTTGCGAAGAATGAGAATGTATATTCCAATAAAGTAGCGGCCCTTTGCCGCCAGGCAAACGCGCCCGTTCTGGGGTGCGGGGCCGCCGATTGGGAGATCGACGTGCCTGCTGCTTATCCACTTTCATCCTGTATCGAATGGCAATTCGCCGAAGCTGGCGACCTGGCCGAGCGCGTGCGCGCCGCCAGGGCCGGCGGCTTTGATCTGGTCGAATTCCACCTCTGGCGCGACAAGCCGGTCGAGGCCATCGGCGGCGCCCTTTCCGAGACCGGGGTGAAGCTCACCGGCATCTGCGTCGATCCGCGCCGCTCGATCGTCGACCCGGCAGAGCGTGCCGAGATGGTCAAGGCTGTGGCCGAAACCATCGAAGCCACCGCACCGCTTGGCAAGCCGCCGCTGATCGTCGCCTCGGGCTTCAAGGTCGAAGGCATGAGCGAGGAAGACCACTTCGCCAACGCCGTCGCCGCCCTGAAGGAAGCTGCCACCCTTGCCGAGGCGGCAGGCGTCACGCTGCTGCTCGAACCGCTCAACACTCGCCTGTTCGCGGCGATGTACCTGGTCAGCACCACGCTCGGGCTGGACCTGATCGAAGCCGTCGGCAGCCCCAACCTGCGCCTGCTCTACGACGTCTGGCACAGCGCCGTGATGGGCGAGGACATCGCTGAAGTCTTGAAGGATCGAATCCATCTCGTTGCACACGTGCAGGTGGCCGACATGGAAGACCGCAACGAGCCGGGCACCGGCACGGTCGACTGGGGCCATGTCATGAGCACGCTTGCCGGACTCGGCTATTCCGGCAGCATCGGCATGGAATACTTCCCCACCCTGCCAATGGACCAATCCCTCGCGCTGACCCGCAAAACGCTGGGCTGCTAAACAAGGAACGCCGCGATCCGGGAGAGGACAAGTGGCACAAACAAAACTGAGCTTCGCCGAACGCCTGAGCTATGGCCTGGGCGACATGGGCACCAGCCTTGCCTACAACATGGCGAGCGGGTTCCTGCTGTTCTACTACACCAACGTCGTCGGCATGCCGGCGGCGGGGGTGGGGACGGTGTTCCTGATCGCGCGCCTGCTCGATGCGATCATCGACCCGGTCGTGGGCATTGCCGTGGACAAGACGCGCAGCCGCTGGGGCCGCACGCGCGGATACTTCCTGTTCACGGCGCTGCCCTATGCGCTGCTCACCGTCGCGGTCTTCCATGTGCCTGCATGGAGCCATGGCGCGCAGCTGGTCTACGCCTTCGTCACGTTCAAGGGCTTAGGCATCCTGATGTCGGTCCAGGCGATCCCCTACACCGCGCTCATGCCGATGATGACGCTCGACACCTCGCAGCGCCTCAAGCTGTCGGGCATGCGCGGGGTAGGCACCTCGATCTCGGTGGTGCTGGGCACCGCGGCGGTCATGCCGCTTGTCGGCGTGTTCGGGGGGGAGGACCAGAACAAGGGCTTCCAGCTCGTCGCGATGCTGTTTGCCGCCGTTGGCTTTGTCTGCACCTTGGCGCTCTTCCGCAACTGCAAGGAGCGTTTCGACGACGGTTCCTCGCCCGATTTCGCCATCGGCCCTGCGGTCAAGGAAATGCTGCGAAACAAGGCCTGGCTCGTCGTCTTCGCCTCGTGCCTGCTCTACTTCATCCGGTTCGGCCTGATGATGAGCGCGACCGCCTATTTTGCCATCGAAGTGCTGCGCGAGCCGTGGATGATTTCGGTCATGCTTCCGGCGGTCTCGGGCATGCTGCTGCTGTCCTCGTTCGTCGCCCCGCCAATCCTTGCCCGCACCGGCATCAGGAAGGGCAGCGCCTTCGTCCTTGCGCTGGCAGCCATGATCTTCGCCGTCCTGCCGCTCACCCAAGGCAACACCGCCGCCTTCCTCACGCTCTACATCGCCGCCTGCCTTGCCACCTCGATCACCATCACCGCCGCCTTCGCGATGATCGCCGAGACGGTGGACTACCATGAATGGAAGTTCGGCACCCGTCGCGAGGGCCTGCTTTCGGCCGGGATCAGCCTCTCGACCAAGGTCGGGATGGCCATCGGCACGGCGGGTTTTGCGTTCATGCTCGGCGCGGCAGGCTATGCCCCTGACGCTGTGACCGACACTGCGCGCGAGGCAATCCGCTGGACTTATTACGGCAGCGCCGTCGTCCTGCTCGCCCTGCAGACCGTGGTCGTCCTGATGTGGCCGATGGACGGCATGCACGAAACCATCCGCAACGACATCGCCTCGCGAAACCTCGCAGCCGCGGAATAAGGGAGAGTGCCCGTGAAGAAGCTTCTAGCCGCAGCCGTTGCGGCCTGTGTCGTCACGCCTGCAATCGCGCAGGTCATCGTCACCATCGACTATCGCCCGCCCGAAACGGTGCAGCGCGTGGCCATTCCGGTGAACCCGGCCGAGAACCGTCTAAAAGTACTGATCATCTCGGGCCGCAATTCCTACGAACATGACTGGACCGGCGTGAACAACATGCTGCGCACCATGATGCAGGACACAAAGCGCTTCGACGTGCGCGTGACCCAGGACTTCGACAACGGCACGCTGGAAACACTCAAGGGCTACGACGTGGTCCTGCTCAACTATTCCAGCCGCTGGAACTATGCCGATCCAGTCCAGCATGTCTGGTCGGACAGCGCGTTCAAGGCGCTCTACCAGTACGTGCGCGAGGGCGGCGGGCTCGTCGCCTACCACTCCAGCTTTACCTGGGGCCGCGACATTCCCGAATACAAGAAGCTGATCGGTGCGGCGATGGAGCCTGGTTCAAGCCGCCGTGCGCCTCCGGGTGCGTTCCCCGTCCACCTCGTCGACCGCACGCACCCGATCACGGCAGGAATGCGCGAGTTCGTGTGGACCTACAACGACGACATGTACACCAACATGGCGATGGACCCGGAAGCAAAGATACACGTCCTCGCTACCGCTCACGATTCAGCCGCCGCCTACGACCCGAAGCTGACCGGCCCCAAATACCCTGCCGCCGCCTACACGCCCGAAAAGCTGAAGGCGATGAAGGGCATCGATGCCGATCACCCGCAAGTCTGGACCGCCGACTATGGCAAGGGCCGCGTCTTCTCGATCACGCTGGGGCATGATGAAGTCTCGCTCCATTTCCAGCCATTGCAGACGCTGATCCTGCGCGGCACCGAATGGGCGGCCACCGGCAAAGTCACGCTTCCCGTGCTGGAAGAGGCAAAGGACTACCCGGTGAAATAATCAGGCGAAGGCGAATGGGTCAGGGCTTGGCGGTAAGCGCTTGCGCGAACCGCGCTTCCATGGCGGCCACGTCCACCGTCAGCACCATGTCCGCCTGCCCTTCGTCCAGACCGGGGCGATAGGCATCGTACCATGTCAGCATGTCACCGTAACCGGGGCCGAACTGGACGTCGAAATCGTACCACAGCCGCTGCTGGCGCGTGACCAGCGAAGGATCGAGCCAGACGGCGGCGGCGATCTCGTCCCACATCGGAAAGCCCGGTTCCATTCGGCGGATCATCGCCGCCACCGGCGGCCGCGCCGCCTTGGCCAGCCGTTCAACCAGCGCCGGGGTCAATTGCGTGGCGGTGGAAGGATCGACCGGCACGAAGGTCACCTTGGGCCACGGCGCATGGGCAAACATGCTTGCCGCTTCCGGATCGAAGCGGATGTTGAACTCGCGTCGCGGCGTGTTGACGAACTCGCGCGCGAACTGCGCGGCCGACGTGTTGTCCAGCACCTGCTGCGGGTTGAGGCTCCCGCCCATCACCACCACTTCCTTGACCAGCGAGGCGAACTCGGGGTCCAGCCGCTGCGCCAGGGCAAGATTGGTCAGCGGCCCGCAGGCCATGATCGTCACCTGATGCGGATTGGCGCGCACGGTGCGGATCATGAACAGCGCGGCAGCTTCGGGCAGGGGTTTGAGCTTCGCATTGCCCCAGGGCAGGTCAACCGGATCGAACGGGCCGTGATGATCTGGCGTGGACTGGACCGTCGGCTCGGCCCACTGCTTCATGAACGCGCCCTTCCACACGAGCTTGCCATAGAGCGCCTCCCACCGCTCGGTCCGCGCTTCCGAATTCAGGATCGGAAAGGTCGCCCCTTGCGCCACCGGCACGCTCTCGTGCCCACTGAGTTCCAGCCCGCGCAGCACCATTGCAGTGGCGCGATTGGCCCAGGTGTTGCCCGAAACGGTAGTGATCCCGACGACCTCCACCTGCCGGTCTTCCAGCAGCAGCAGGTGCATCAGCGCAAAGCCCTCGTCGTCGATGATCACCTTGCGGCGCGGCTCTGCCGCATGGGCGGCACCGAACGCGGCGCAGAGCAGGGCGATGAGGACAAAGAGGCGGCGCATGGAACTCCTATGAATGGCTGACGAAGGTATCGATGGCGGCAAGGTGCCGCGCCACCGCGTCGGGTGGCAGGAACGATCCTGTGAAGCTGTTGCGCGCAAGCTGGGCCAGATCGTCGCGAGACAGGCCGCGCGCCTGTGCCACCGCGCGATAGTTGTCGGCCACATAGCCGCCGAAATAGGCCGGATCGTCGGAGTTTACCGTCGCCTTCAGCCCCTCGGCAAGCATCCGGTCGATCGGGTGCCCGGCCAGATCGCCCACCACGCACAGCTTGAGATTGGAAAGCGGGCAGACGGTCAGCGTCATGCCATCGCCAGCCAGCCGCCGCACCAGCGCCCCATCTTCCAGCGCGCGGTTGCCGTGGTCGATCCGATCGACTTGGAGCAGGTCCAACGCCTCGTGCACATATTCAGGCGGCCCTTCTTCACCGGCATGGGCCGTGAGCTTCAGCCCCTTTTCCCGCGCCGCCGCGAACACGCGGGCAAACTTCGATGGCGGATGGCCAACCTCGCTCGAATCCAGACCGACGGCAGTGATCCGGTCCAGCCACGGCTCTGCCATCGCCAGCGTCTCGAACGCCGCCTCTTCCGAGAGGTGGCGCAGGAAGCTCATGATCAGGGCGCTGGTCAGCCCGTGCTTCGCCTCGGCCTCGACCATGGCCGAAAGCAGGCCCTCGATCACCGTGGCGAAGGCTATGCCCCGATCGGTGTGGGTCTGCGGATCGAACATGATCTCGGCATGGACCACGCCATCGGCAGCGGCACGGTCAAAGTAGGCCATGGCCAGATCATGGAAATCGGCCTCGGTCTGCAGCACCCCGGCGCCGGCGTAGTAGATGTCGAGAAAGTCCTGCAGGTTCGAAAAGGCATAGGCCGCGCGCACCTCGTCCACGCTGGCATAGGGTATCGCGATGCCGTTGCGTTCGGCCAGCGCGAACATCAGCTCGGGCTCGAGGCTACCCTCGATGTGCAGGTGGAGTTCGGCCTTTGGCAGGCGGGCGATGAAGCTGTCGAGATCGGTCATGCCGCGCACCTTAACCCATCGCGGTCCCAAGCGCATTGCCCCATGACATAGGTCCGCCGCACCGCCCGATCATCGCCCAGCACCTGCAGCGCGAACAACCGCTCCTCGAGCGTCGCCCGGGCCGTCCGGCGCGCGAGCAGCGGCGTGGCCTTGTCATCCAGCACCACGAAGTCTGCCTCCTGCCCCTCGGCCAGCATCCCTACATCGCCATCGATATGCAGCAGGCGCGCAGAGCCTCCGGTCGCCAGCCACAAGGCGCGGAAGGGATCGAGCCGGTAGCCCTTGAACAGCCCCGCCTGATAGGCAATCCCGGCGTTGTGCAGCAGCGAGAGTGAAGTCCCCGCGCCAATGTCTGACCCCAGACCCAGCCGCACGCCATGCCGCTCGGCCTGCGCGAAGTCGAACATGCCCGAGCCCAGAAACAGGTTCGAACTGGGGCAGACTGCCACCCCCGCCCCGCTCTCCGCCAGCCTGGCGCAGGACCGGTCGGGCAGGTGCACGCCATGGGCGAAGACGGATCGCTCGGTCACCAGCCCGAAACGGTCATAGGCGTCGAGATAGTCCGCTGCTTGCGGAAACCGCGCCGCCACTTCGGCAATCTCGCGCGTGTTCTCGGCAAGGTGGGTGTGCAGCAGCACGGTGGGGTGATCGGCCAGTAATTGCCCTGCGCTCTCAAGCTGCGCATCGCTTGATGTCAGCGCAAAGCGCGGCGTCACGGCATAGCCCAGCCGCTCGCGCCGATGCCATCTGGCGATCAGCGCCTTGCTTTCCGCCGCGCCGCTATCTGCCGTATCGCGCAAGCCGTCTGGCCCCAGATCCATCAGCACCTTGCCGCAGATCATGCGAAGCTCGCGCGCCTGCGCGGCCTCGAAGAACGCATCGACGCTGCCTGCATGGACCGTGCCGAATACCAGCGCACTCGTCGTGCCATGGCGCAGCAGCTCGTCCAGAAACGCACCCGCCACCGCGCCCGCATGGGCCGGATCAGCAAAGGCCTGCTCTGCCGGAAAGATGTGCCGCTCCAGCCAGTCGAGCAACTGCTCGCCGTGGCTCGCGATGCAATCGAGCTGCGGATAATGCACGTGTGCGTCGATGAAGCCGGGGACGATCAACCCCTCCAGCCGCTCCACCGCGAGGCCGGGGAAACGCAAAGAGAGATCGGCATGGCTTCCGCGCGCCACGATCCGCCCATGCTCCACAACCAGCAGTCCATCAGCGTCATGCCGCACCGCATCGCAGCCCTCGGCGGGGTCGTTGGAAAGGCTCAGGATTTCGCCACGAAAGCCCTGCAAGCTCATGCCGCCACGGCCTGAACCTGCGCCAAATCCGGCAATTGCAGCAACTGCGCCAACAGGGCGACCGCGATCACGTCAGGCTCCTTGCCCGTCACCCCCGGCAGGCCGATCGGGCAGGTCAGCCGCGCCCGCGCCTCGGCGTTCACACCCTCGCGCTCAAGCCGCGAGAGGAACCGGGCGCGTTTGGTCTGCGATCCGATCAAACCGATGAAGGCCAGCGGCGCGCGGGTCAGCGCCGCATGGGTCAACCGATAGTCCAGCGCATGGTCATGCGTCAGGATCACCAGGGCGGCATCGCTCGGCGCTTCGGCCACGCATTGTGTGATCCCGCTTTCAGGCACGACCGCCACGCCCTCGATCGTCTCGAACACCGGGCGCGTATCGAACCACGCCAGCCGCAGCGGCAACCCGCCCACGTGCCGCGCAATCGCCTGCCCCACATGCCCTGCACCAAACAGATAGAGCGGACGCCGCACCTGCCCGATCGTCTCGGCCAGACGGCTGCCCTCACGCGGGCGGTCCCCCCGCGCCGAAAGCGGCACCGCAGGCCCGTCGCTCACATGCCGCTGCACCGCGCCCGGCTTCAGCTGACTGATCAGAACGCGGCCTTCTGCCGCATCGCCCAGCCAGCCGAGCGCCATGGAATCGACATGCTCCACCAGCAGCCGCACCCGCCCGCCGCAGCACTGCCCCAGCAGCGGCCCCAGCGGATAGTCCTGCACCCGCCACGTCCCCGGCGGATGCGCCAGCACGGCACGCGCCTGCTCCACCGCCCGAAACTCCAGCGCCCCGCCGCCGATGGTGCCATGCTCGCCGCTCGCCGTGACCAGCATCCGCGTCCCCGCCCCGCGCGGCGCGGAGCCTTCGGTGGCGAGCACGCTGATCATCGCGATGGGGCCGCGCGATGGCAATGTGCGGAGCTGTTCGATCCACTCCATCACACCGCCCCCTTATGCGCCGCAATCGCGCGCAGCACCGCTTCGGGCGTGGCGGGAGCATCGAGCGGTGGCAGCTCGCGCCGATCCGGAGCTGTCGCGGCAATCGCGGCGCTGATCGCGCAGAACACCGAATTGGCCAGCATCAGCGGCGGCTCGCCCACCGCCTTTGAACGGTGCACCGTGGGCTTCACGTTCTCCCCGTCCCACAGGTCGATGCGCAGCCGCTTGGGCCGGTCCGCAGCGGTCGGGATCTTGTAGGTCGCGGGCGAATGGTTGAGCAGGCGGCCCTTGTCGTCCCATTCGACGACTTCGGTGGTCAGCCAGCCCTGCCCCTGCACGAACCCGCCCTCGATCTGCCCGCGATCGATCGCCGGGTTCAGCGAACGGCCCACATCGTGCAGGATGTCGACGCTGAGAACCTTGTGCTCGCCGGTCAGCGTATCGACCACGACTTCGGAAACCGCCGCGCCGTAGGCGAAGTAATAGAACGGCCGCCCCTTGTGCGAGGGACGGTCATAGGCGATCTCGGGCGTGGCATAGAACCCCGTTGAGGATAGCGATATGCGCCCGAGATGCGACTTGCGCGCGGCCTCGGCGAAAGTCATCCGCTTATCCCCAGCAATGACGCCGTCCTGCGTAAACACGACCTCCCCGCCGAACAGGCCGCCAAGAAACGCGGCCATCCGCTCGCGGATCGTCATGGCCGCATGGTGCGCCGCCATGCCATTGAGGTCAGCCCCGGACGACGCCGCCGTGGCCGAAGTGTTGGGCACCTTGTCGGTCCGCGTCGCGGTGATCCGCACCTGCCCCACCGGCACCGCGAACACGTCGGCCACGATCTGCGCCACCTTGATATAGAGCCCCTGCCCCATCTCGGTCCCGCCATGGTTCACCTGGATCGACCCATCGGCATAGACATGCACCAGCGCGCCCGCTTGGTTGAGGTGGGTGGTGGTAAAGCTGATCCCGAACTTCACGGGCGTCAGCGCGATGCCCTTCTTCAGCACCGGACTGCCCGCATTGAACGCGGCAATCGCACCGCGCCGCTCATCGTAGCGCGACGTCTCGCGCAGCCGCGCGATCAGCTGCGGCGCGATGTTGTCCTCCAGCTTCATGCCGTAGGGCGTCACATCGCGCTCCGGCCCGTAGAGATTGCGCGCCCGCACCTCCAGCGGATCGAGCCCCAGCCGCGCCGCCACGTGATCGCACACCCGCTCGATCGCCAGCATCCCCTGCGGCCCGCCAAAGCCGCGAAAGGCCGTGGCCGATACCGTGTTGGTCTTCAGCCGCTCCGAAACGATCTCGACATCGGGCAGGAAATAGCAGTTGTCGGCATGGAACATCGTGCGGTCGTTGATGCCGGGCGAGAGGTCCATCGTCGCGCCGCAGCGCCCGCCGAAGCGCAGCTTGACCGCGGTCAGCCGGCCCTCGTCATCATGCCCCGCCTCGTAATCGACCTCGAAATCGTGGCGCTTGCCGGTCACGATCATGTCGTCATCGCGGTCACAGCGAAACTTGGCGGGTCGCCCGGTATGATGCGTCACCAGCGCGGCAGCGGCGGCGAAAAGCGCGGCCTGGCTTTCCTTGCCCCCGAATGCCCCGCCCATGCGCCGCACTTCCACGGTCACGTCGGCGCTGGGCTTGTTCAGCAAAAGCGCGACAAGGTGCTGCACTTCGCTCGGGTGCTGGCTCGAGGAGACGACGTGGATCTGCCCGTCCTCCCCCGCCCGCGCATGGACAACCTGCCCTTCCAGATAGAAGTGATCCTGCGCCCCGATCCTTAGCTTTCCGGCAAGCCGATGTTGCGCAGCATCCAGTGCAGCATCAGCATCGCCCTGCGCCATGCGCTGATCCGCCTCGATCCGCGCATCCGCCGCCCGTGCCTGCGCCACGGTGATCGCGGGGTCCAGCGGCGCATAGTCTATCCGCCCCAGCCGCGCCGCCTTGCGCGCTGCCATCCGCGTTTCTGCAGCCACGAGGAACACCGGCTGCCCATGGCTGACAACCTCGCCATCGGCCAGCACGCGGTCATCATGGGCGATGGGGCCGACGTTGTTTTCGCCGGGTATGTCGCCTGCAACATAGACCCCCACCACGCCCGGAAAGGCGCGCACTTCCGAGAGGTCCATACCCACGATCAGCGCCCGCGCCTGGCTCGAAAGCCCGAACGCGAGATGCAACATGCCCGTCGCTTCCGGCTCATCATCCACGTATCGAGCCAGCCCTGCGACATGGAGGTGCGCACTGTCATGCGGGTTCGAAGGCATTGTGCCTGCAGGCCAGAGCGGATCGGCGTCTGCCATCATCAGGCCTCCACGTCGAGAACCGAGACGGCAGTGCCCTGCTCGCGATGCCACAACCGCCACAGCAGCGCCGCCGCCGCCTCGATGCGATAGGCAGACGTCCCGCGCACGTCGGTCAAAGGCTGGAAGTCCCCGCGCAAGGCCTCTGCCGCAGCGGCAATCGTCGCCTCCACGAACGGCTGCACCACCAGCGCCGCCTCGCATCCGGACGCGCGCCGGGGGGTCGCCGCCATGCCGCCGAAAGCCACCCGCACCGCGGTGATCGTGCCCTGCTCCACCGTCAGCGCAAAGGCTCCCAGCACCGCGGAAATATCGCTGTCGAACCGCCGCGAGAGCTTGGAAATGTGCACCACCGCACCGGCTGCAGGGCGCGGCACGAACACGCTTTCGACAAACTCGCCGGGCTGGCGGTCCTGCTTGCCGTAATCGAGGAAATAGTCCTCCAGCGGCAAGGTCCGCCGCCCCGCCGCAGAGCGCAGCGTCAACTCGGCCCCCAACGCGATCAGCGCTGGCGGCCCGTCACCGATGGGCGAGCCATTGGCGATATTGCCGCAGACCGTAGCGGAGTTGCGCACCTGCAATCCGCCGATGCGCCGCACCAACTCGCCCAGATCCGGATGCAGCCGCGCCATCGCAGGATGAGCCTCGGCATAGCGCACCGCCGCCCCCAGACGCAGGCCCTCGGGCGTTTCCTCGATGCCCTTGAGATCGGCCACATCGCCGATGAACACCACCGTTTCCAGATCGCGCAGGCCCTTGGTCACCCACAGACCGACATCGGTTGCCCCCGCCACGATCCGGGCATCGGGATGCGCCGCCAGAATGTCGGCCAGAGCCTGCGAAGAGCGCGGCGCGAACCACTGCCGTCCTCCGAACGTCCCGCTGGCATCACCGCCCAATCCGGACAGCGCCGCCGCCACATCCGCATCATCCTGCGCAATCTGCGAGACGTTCTCGCCCGCTTCAAGGATCGGCCCGTACCCAGTGCAGCGGCACAGGTTGCCCGCGATCACATCGGCTACCGGCAACTCGCTCCCCAAAGCGCCAATCGCCCGCCCATGCAGCGACATAACGAACCCCGGCGTGCAGAACCCGCACTGGGAACTGCCGTTGGCCGCCATGCAGGATTGCAGTGGATTGAGCGCTCCGCCAACGCCGAGACTCTCCACTGTCATCAATGTCTTGCCGTGCAGCATTGGCAGAAACGCGATGCAGGCATTGACCGCCCGCCACTGAACGTCGGCGCCCTCAGGTTCGCCCACCAGAACCGTGCAGGCCCCGCAATCCCCCTCGGCGCAACCTTCCTTGGTGCCGGTCCTGCGCAGGGCCCCGCGCAGGTAATCCAGCAGCGTGCCCGTAGGATCGCAGTCGGCAATCTCGATCACATCACCATCAAGGAGGAAGCGCACCGCCATCGCTCAGCTTCCCCGATAGGTCGAATAGGCAAAGGGCGAGACAAGTAGCGGCACGTGGTAATGCCCCTCGTCGGCCATGCCGAAGGCGATGCGCACCTCATCCAGAAACGGCAGCTCGGCAAGGGTAACGCCCATGCCGCGGAAATAGTCTGCCACGGCAAAGACCAGCGCGTAGCGCCCCGATGCCAGTTCCGGCACGGCCTCGATTAGTCCCGGACAGCGTCCATCGGTATTGGTTTCGCCAAGGAACAGCACTGCACCCGAATTGTCCTCAAGCCGCAGCTTCACGCCAGCAGCCGGGCAACCATGCATCGTATCGAGCACGTGGGTCGAAAGCGTGGTCATTGCGGCGCTCCTGCTGCGATCCAGCGGCCCAGCGCATCGCGCTCGGCACGGGTCATGCCGGTCATGTTGCCCAGCGGCATGATCTCGGCATCGACGGCCACCTTCTTCACCCGCTCGGCAGCGGCGCGGCTGTGGTCATAGCTGTCGAGCATCACCCCCAATGGCGGCGCGGTGAAAGCCTCGCTGGTCGGCTTGGCGGCGTGGCAACTTGTGCAGTGCTTCTGGAAGATGGGCTCCACGCTGGCCCATGTCGCAGGCAGCTCGGATGTCTCCGCGGCCTGCGCGACCGCAGGCAAAGTCGCCTTCTCTGCCGAAACGTATGTCACGCTCACCAGCGCCATCACGCCGGCCACGACCATCGCCCGCCCGGTCTTCCTGCCCTGATGGCGCAAGTTGAACACATGGCGCACCGCAACGCCGGTCAGCCCCAGCAGCGCCAGCACCAGCCATGGCCGCGCCGCGCCAAAGGTCATCGCGTAATGGTGGCTGATCATGATGAACAGCACCGGCAGCGTCATGTAGTTGTTGTGGACCGAGCGCTGCTTGCCCGCCTTGCCCAGAGCCGGATCGGGCGCTTCCCCTCGCATCAGCTGCGCTACCGCCTTGCGCTGGTTGGGGATGATCACGAAGAACACGTTGGCGGCCATGACCGTGCCGATCATCGCCCCCACATGCAGATAGGCCCCGCGCGCATTGAACACCCGGTCGAGCCCCCATGCGGCCAGCACCAGAAAGGCAAACCACGCCACCCCCAGCACCCGGTTGTCACGCCCCAATGGTGATCGGCACAGCAGATCATAGACCAGCCAGCCCACCACCAGCGATGCGGCCCCTATGCCAATGGCAGCCGCTTGCGAAAGCTGCGCCTTGGCCGGATCGATCAGGAAGCTGTCGGCCCCCACCCAATAGACCAGCACCAGCAGCGAAAAGCCGGTGATCCAGGTGGTATAGGCCTCCCATTTGAACCAGTGCAGATCCTCGGGCATCTTGGCCGGCGCCACGGCATACTTCTGCTTGTGGTAGAACCCGCCACCGTGGACCGACCACACTTCGCCTGTCGCCTCGCCCTCCTTGGGCGGCACCAGATGGTTGTCGAGCCAGACGAAGTAGAACGACGAGCCGATCCACGCGATGCCTGCCGTCAGGTGGAACCAGCGGATCGCCAGGTTCAGCCATTCGCCCCAATCGACACTCACGCCATGTCCTCCAGTCGAAGCCGAACGATCTCGCCGATCTGCGCGATGGCGGTGGCAATTTCGGTCTCGCAGTCATTCGCCAGTCGCGCTTCCATTGCGGCCAGAATCCCCGCCTTGTCGGTCAGCCGCACGCAGATGATGAACGGGAAGCCGAAGCGCTCCCGGTAGGCCGCGTTCAATTCATGGAACTGCGCGAATTCCGCCTCGCTCAGCCGGTCGAGCCCCGCGCTCGCCTGCTCCGCCGCCGAAGCCTCGGTCAGGGTGCGGTCCACCGCCGCCTTCCCGGCAAGTTCGGGGTGCGCCCGGATCAGCGCGAGCTGCTCCTCCGGGCTCGCCGCATGAACCACCGCCATCAGATCGGCATGGCGATCCCCGCTCGATGGCAGGGCATCCGCCCGCGCCTCAACCCAGGGGCTATGCTCGAACAGCGCGGTCACGATGTGCTCCCCTCAAGGCTGACGAGTGCGGAGACGACCTTCCAGCCATCGGCAAACTTCACCCAGGCCTGGCTCTGCCGTCCCCGCCGGTCGCTACCCTCGCGGAAGAACTCGGCGTCCGCCGTGGCAAACCCGTCCCCGTAAACCGTGATAGCCACCTGCCCCAACCGGCGCTGCGGCGATCCGCCGCGCCCTTTGCGAAACTCCCGGATCGCCTCCATGCCCCACAGCACTTCACCCACACCGAAGCGGTTGGTCGTCGGCGCATCGTGGAACAGCGCGTCCATCGCGGGCAGATCGTCCGCCATCAGCGCGCGCTCATAAGCCTGAAACGCAGCGGTCACTTCGGCCAGCAGCACCGGATCGTCGATCGTCACGCCGCGCCTCCCGCATAGGGGTGCAGCGCCAGCCAGTGCCGCGCGATGTCGATCCGCCGCGCGATCCACGCATCGCCGCTTTCGATCACATGGTCGAGGAACCGCGCCACCGCCCGCGCCCGCCCCGGCTTTCCGGCAATGCGCCCATGCAGGCCGACCGACATCATCCGCCCGCCCTCCTCGCGCAATTGCTCGAAAGTGTCGCGCAAGTAGCGGAAGAACTGCTCGCCCTCGGTAAAGCCGTTCAGCGCCACCATCTTCATGTCGTTGGCATCAAGCGAATAGGGCACGATCAATTGCGGCTTCCCATGCCGCACGTCCCAGTAGGGCAAATCGTCGGCATAGCTGTCAGCGTCGTAGAGAAAGCCGCCCTCCTCCACCACCAGCCGCGCCGTGTTGGGCGAGGTGCGCCCCTGATACCAGCCCAGCGGCCGCTCGCCGGTCAGCCTGGTGTGCAGCGCGATGGCCTGCGCAATATGCTCGCGCTCCACCTCTTCGGGCACGTACTGGTAGTCGATCCAGCGTAGCCCGTGGCTCGCGATCTCCCACCCGGCTTCGAGCATCGCCTCGACCGCCGCCGGGTTCATCTCCATCGCCGCTGCCACGCCAAACACCGTCACCGGCACGCGGCGCGCGGCGAACAGCCGGTGCAGCCGCCAGAACCCGGCGCGGCTGCCGTATTCATAAAGGCTTTCCATCGCCATCGCCCGGGCCGGATGGCTCGCCGCCCCGACCATGTCCGACAGGAACGCCTCTGATCCCTTGTCGCCATTCAGCACGGAGTTCTCCGCGCCTTCCTCGTAATTGATCACGAACTGCACGGCGATCCGCGCCCCACCCGGCCATTGCGCGGCGGGAGGGGTTGCGCCGTAACCGGTCAGATCGCGGTGGACGCTCATGCCGCCTCCCACGCCGCAATCGCCGCCGGCACCGCCTCGCCCAGCGGCAGGCTGAAACCTTGCGTCTTGAGGCAGGCCTCAAGCGCGCCCAGCGTCAGCAGCACCTTGTGCCTCATCGCGTTGTAGCCCATCGCGCCCAGCCGCCAGATCCGGCCCTGCAGCGGCCCGAAGGCGGTGCCGATCTCGATCTCGAAGTGATCGCGCATCATCGTGCGGATCGCCTCGCCGTCGACGCCTTCGGGGATGTAGACCCCGGTCACGTTGGTCATGCGGTGGGCATCGTCGCCAAACACCGTCAGCCCCATCGCGCGCAGGCCCGCCGTCATCGCCGCGCCAGCCTTGCGGTGCCGCGCAAACCGCGCCTCCAGCCCCTCGCCCAATGCCACGCGGGCACATTCGCGCGCGGCATAGAGCATCGAGGTCGCCTCGGTGTGGTGGTTCAGCCGCTTGTCCGACCAGTAATCCATGATCATGGCCAGATCGAAGTAGTTGGATGGAATGCGCGGCCCCTTGCCATCTGCAATGTCGTCGCGCCGGATGCCCTGCTCCACATGCCGGCGCGAGAAAATGCGCTGCGCCGCGCGGTCGGAAATGGTGATCGGCGCACTGCCCGAAGGCCCGCCAAGGCACTTCTGCAAGCCGCCCGTCACCACATCCACGCCCCAGCGGTCGCCCGCAATTTCCATTCCGCCCAGCGTCGCCGTCGCATCGACATAGGCAAAGGCCCCCGCCGCCTTGCACAGTGCGCCCAGCCCTTCCAATGGCTGCGCCATGGTCGTCGAGGTATCGCCATGGACCGTCGCCACCACGCTCGGCCCATGCATCTCGATGGCGCGCGCGATCACCTCCAGCGGCACGACCTCGCCCCACGGCGCGCTGACCTGCTCGACCCTTGCCCCCAGCCGCGAGAGGATCTCGGTCAGGAGCAGGCCAAAGCGCCCGAAGTTCACCACCAGCACCGTGTCGCCCGGCTCGACCAGGCTCACCAGCGAAGCCTCGATCGCCGCGCGCGCGGTGCCATCGATCAGCATGGTCCACTGGTTCTGTGTGCCGAAGATCGGTCGGTAGAGCGCCATGACCTGGTTCATGAACCCGGTCATTTCGGGATCGAACTGCCCCAGCAGGTCCGCCGACATCGCCCGCAACACGCGCGGATGGGCGTTGACCGGCCCCGGCCCCATCAGCAGCCGCTGCGGAGGGTCGATTTCGCCGAAGAGAGTCGGATCAAGCGGGCTCAAGACTGGCTCCCAGTTGTTCGATGAAGCCGAGCATGACCTGCAGCGCCACATCGGCATCGGCAGGATCGACATGCTCGGCAGGATTGTGGCTCACCCCGCCCCGGCAGCGGACGAAGAGCATTGCCGTCGGGCAAAGCGCAGCCATGATCATGGCATCGTGCCCCGCGCCCGAAACGAGGCGGAAGGGCGCATGCCCCGCCGCCTCCGTCGCCCGATCGAGCAGGTGCATCAGCGCCGGATCGCAGGGACTGGCGGGAAGGTCGTGGCCCTTGCGCACGGCAAGACCAAGGTCGCGCGCATTGGCGATGGCGCGAAAGCGGCGCAGGATCTCGTCCGCCGCGCCATCGCGGGTGGAGGCACTCGCCGCCCGCACGTCAAGCGTGAACGCGCACTTGCCCGCAATCACGTTGGCCGCGCCCGAAGGCACCTGCACCACGCCCACCGTCGCCACCAGATCGGCAGGCCCCGCCCTGGCCACGCTCTCGGCCGCCAGCACCATTTCGGCCATGCCCGCCACGGCATCACGCCTCAGGTCCATCGCCGTCGTCCCGGCATGGCCCGCCGTCCCGCCCAGTTCGATCTCATAGCGCAATTGCGCGGCAATGCCGGTGACGGTGCCAACCGCAAGCCCTTGCGCCTCCAGCACCGGCCCCTGCTCGATATGCGCCTCGAGATAGGCGATCACCTCGCCCCGGCTTCGCGCCGCCGAAGGGTAGGCCGCCAGATCAACCAGTTCGGCCAGCGCCACGCCCTCGCGGTCCGTCACCTCCAGCGCCGCCGGATGGAGCGTGCCCGCCACCGCCCGGCTCGTCAGCATCGCCGCAGGAAAGCGCGAGCCTTCCTCGTCCCCGAAGGCATAGACCTCGATGGCAAAGGGCAGGCGCGCGGCCTTCGCGTGGAGCGCCGCCACCGCCTCCACGCCCAGCATGATCCCCAGCGGCCCGTCATAGGCCCCGGCATTGCGCACGCTGTCGAGGTGGCTCCCGATCACCAGCGCGGGCGAACCTCCCACCACACCTTCATAACGCCCGATCAGGTTCATCGCCGCATCGCGCCGCACCGTCATCCCGGCCTCGGCCATCCATCCGGCCAGCCGGTCCTGCGCGGCATTGTAGGCTGGCGAAAGATAGGTCCGCGTCAGCCCGCTTGCGCTGTCGCTGAACGGCGGCACCGTCAGCTCGTCGCACCGCAGGACAGCGCGCGCGCCACTCACCACGCCGCCACTCCGCCATCGCTGCGCGGATCGGTCGCGCCTTCCAGATGCCCGTCGCCATGGCGCACGATAGCGCCCGCATGCCCCATCGTCGCGGTCAGTGGCCCCACACGCTCTACATCGTGCCCCGCTTCGGCCAGCGCTTCGTAAAGCGCCGGATCGAACCCGTCCTCCAGCTTGAGCGTGGTGGACTGTTCCCCCCACGTCCGCCCCAGCAACCAGCGCGGCGCGCAGATCGCATCCTGCAAGTCCGCGCCAAAACGCGCATAGCGGCTGAACAGTGCGGCCTGCGTCTGCGGCTGCCCTTCGCCGCCCATCGTGCCATAGGCCATGACGCGCCCGTCATCGAACCGCGCCAGAGCGGGGTTCAGCGTGTGGAACGGCTTGCGCCCCGGCTTCAGCGCATTCCACCCGTCTGCCGCCAGCCGGAAGCTGCTCCCCCGGTTCTGCCAGGTGATCCCGGTCCTCGGCAGCACCAGCCCCGATCCGAACTCGAAGTAGGTCGACTGGATCGCGCTGACCACGCGCCCCTCGCCGTCCGCTGCCCCGAACCAGCAGGTATCCCCCCACTGCGGCGGCTGCGGCCATGCCAGGGCCTTTGCCGGATCGATCCGGGCGGCCAGTTCATCCAGCGCTGCGTGATCGGACAGCAACCCCTGCCAGTCAAAGTCATGATACGCCGGATCGCCCACATGCACATCGCGCAGCAAAAACGCCTGCTTGGTCGCCTCGACCAGCCCGTGGACGTGATCGAACCCGTCTGCCGTATCCGCCGCCAGCCGGTCGAACAGCGCAAGGATCACCAACGAGGCGAACCCCTGCGTCGGCGGCGCGCTGTTCCACAACCGGCAATCGTGCAGCCGCGTCGTCAGCGGCGCGGGCCGGGTCGCCTCATGCGCGGCAAGATCGGCAGCCGAAACCGGACTGCCCAGCGCCGCCAGATCCTCGGCAATATCTGCCGCCAGCGGCCCGGTGTAGAAGCTCTCCAGCCCCTCTTCGCACAATCGCCGCAATGTCTGCGCCAGCACCGACTGACGCAGCACATCGCCCTCATGAAGCGGACGGCCTTGCGGCTCGAAGACATGCGCATAAGCCCCCGGCTGCACCCGCAACTCCGGCCCCTTGGCAGTGGCAATCGCGGCATGCCCTGCCGGAACTGCCACCCCCGCCTCGCCATGGGCAATCGCATCGCGCAGCAGGCGCGACAGCGGCAGCGATCCGCCCGCGCTCTCAAGCGCCGCTGCCCACCCCGAAATCGTCCCCGCCACGGTATTGGCCGCCAGTGGCCCCCGGAATGGCACCGCCTCCAGCCCCGCATAAAGCTCAAGCGAGGCCGCCTGCGCCGCCCCGCCGCAGCCATGGATGCCATGCACCGCGCCATCGGGCTCGTGGATCACCCAGAACCCGTCCCCGCCGATCCCGGTCATGTGCGGATAGACCACGGCAAGGCACGCGGCGACCGCCACGGTCGCCTCCACCGCATTGCCGCCGTCCTGCAGCACCGAAAGCCCTGCCTCTGCCGCAAGCCAATGCGGCGCGGTGACCATGCCCTTCGTTCCGGTGACGGTTTCGAGAGCCATCGCGATCAGTCCGGCAGCGCGGCGAGATAGGCGCGCACGACATGCGCCGAATTGACCGAGGCGAGGTGCTCGAACGTGTCCTCCATGTTCTTGTGCTTGTCACCGCCAGCAAGGTCGGAAAGGCTGCGGAAGACGATGGCCGGGACCATGTTGGAATAGGCCACCTGCATCACCGCCGCGCTTTCCATGTCCAGCACGCGCGCGCCCCAGGCCTTGTGCAGGTAGATACGGAACTCGGCATTGTCGGCATAGATGCCCGCCGTCACCCCGGTCCCGCCAATCGCGATCTTGGGCACGCTCGGCAGGCACAGCTCCGATCCTTCGAGCATCTTTTCCGAAGGTGGCACGCAGCGTTCCAGCGTGATCGAAGGCACCACCTTGCGCGCCAGATCGAGCAGCCCTGCGTCCACCGGCACGCGATAGATGCGCTTCGGAGCCGTGGCGGCATTGGCCATCACCGTCCCGCGCGGGAAGATGAAGAACCAGTTGGCCGGGCTTTCCGCGCTGCCCTTGTCGGGCGGCATCCACCCGCCCTTGGTCTTGCGCGCGAACGAGGCCTCGAGATACTGCCCCCAGTTCTCGGCCACGATCACGTCCCCGATCGAAAGCTTGGGGTCCACCCCGCCCGCAATCCCGGAAAAGACGATGCGCTTCACGCTGAACCGGTCGAGCACCAGCTGCGTGTTCATCGCGGCATTCACCACGCTGACCCCGCTCTGCATCAGCACCACCGGCTTGCCTTCCATCGTTCCGGTCAGGAACGTGCCGCCGTTGATCGAATGCTCTTTCGCATCCTTCACCGTATGGACGAGCGCGTTCCATTCCGGCCGGAACGCGGTCATCACCACGGTGCGCGGGGTATCATCGAGCTTCTGCGCCTGCGCACTCGCAGGCAGGAGCAGCGTGGCGAGGGCGAAGGCAATCTTCCGGATCATGCAGCGGCCATCCAGGCAAAGCGCGCCACGAACAGCGCGGCGAGGGTGAACAGGAACCAGTCCTTGGTGCTCGCCTTGCCCTTGAGCAGCTTGAGCAGGGCGTGGGCGGTGATGCCGAAGGCAAGGCCATTGGCGATCGAGAACGTCAGCGGGATCATCGCCACGGTGAGGAACGCCGGGATCGCCGCCATCGGGTCTTCCCAGTCGACCTCGGTCAAGGGCAACAGCATCAGCCCGCCAACCACGACGAGCGCGGGCGCAGTCGCCGCCAGCGGCACCAGCTGCGCATAGGGCGCGACGAACATCGTGGCGAAGAACAGCAGCCCGCAGACCACCGCCGTCAGCCCTGTGCGCCCGCCCGCCTGCACGCCCGCAGCGCTCTCGACATAGCTGGTGACCGTGCTGGTCCCCGCCATCGCGCCGACCATCGTTGCCACGGCATCGGTCATCAGGATGCGGTTGAGGCCCGGAATCTTGCCCGCCGCGTCCATCAGCCCGGCCCGCTTGGTCACGGCCACCAGCGTGCCGATATTGTCGAACAGGTCGACGAACAGGAACACGAACAGGATTTCCAGCAACCCGATGCCGTGCTTTCCCGAAAGCCCGAATACGCCCGCGATATCCAGTTGGAACGCGGTCCCGGTCAGCGCGGCCAGGCTGTAAGGCTCGGTCGGCGCACTGACCAGGCCCACGATCCACGCGGCAATCGTCGTCAGCACGATGCCGATCAGCATCGCCGCGCGCACGTTCCACACGCTCAATGTACCGATCACCACCAGCCCGAACAGCGCCAGCGCCGGTCCCGGCTGCGTCACGCTGCCAAGACCGACGAACGTGGCGGGATTGGCCACGACGATGCCTGCGTCCTTCAGCCCGATGAAGCCGATGAACAGCCCGATCCCGCCCGCAACGGCGGCAAACAGGTGCTGCGGAATGACCGAGACGATCAGCTGCCGCACGCCCGTCAGCGTCAGAATCAGGAACGCCACGCCCGAGATGAACACGCAGCCCAGCGCCACCGGCCAGGGCACACCCATCTGCTGCACCACGGTAAAGCTGAAATAGGCGTTCAGCCCCATCCCCGGCGCCAGCGCCAGCGGCGTGTTCGCCACCATGCCCATCAGGATCGAGGCAAAGGCCGCGGCAAAGCAGGTCGCCGCCGCAACCGAGGCCACCGGCATGCCTGCCTGCCCAAGGATCGCCGGGTTGACCAGCACGATATAGGCCATGGTCAGGAAGGTGGTGAATCCCGCCAGCACCTCGGTCCGCGTATTGGTCCCGCGCTCGCGCATCCGGAAGTGGCGTTCGAGCATGCCGCCCTCAGCCCCCGATGCCCCAGTGGTTTCCCCCGTCATATCAGTTCCCCCGCAATCGAGCGCTCCGGCGCGCTCACGCCGGTCAATCCCTCATTTTCAAGCCGCGCAGCAAGCGCCAGCAGCGCGCCCTCGCCCCCCGGCTTGCCGATCAGCTGCAGCCCCAGCGGCAGCGCGCCCGGCCTGTGCAGCGGCACCGCCAGCGATGGCAGGCCGGTGAACGTGATCGGCTGCGTATGAATCCCAAGGTCCGCCCGCGCCGGGCTCAGCGCCCCGTCGATCATGATGCGCGGATCTTCGATCAGCGGCGCAGAGCAAGGCGTGGCAGGGGCCACAAGCACGTCGAAATCCGCAATCAGCCCCTCCAGCCGCGCCAGAAAGTCTGCGCGGAAGGCGAGCGCCCTGCCGTAAAGCTCATCCGGCAGGAGCGCGCCTGCAATCAGCCGATCCCGCACCGCCGGGTCGTAGTCCATCGCCCGCGTGGCCAGCGTATCGCGGTGCAGGTGCCCGCCCTCGAACGCGGTGATCAGGAACGCCGCGCTGCGCGCCCGCGCAATGTCAGGCAGTTCCACCAGCGGCGCATGCGCCGCGATCGCGTCGATAGCCGCCAGCTGCGCCGGATCGGCATTCTCGTGGAACCGCCCGCCCAGCCGCGCAATGCGCACATCGCCGGTCCATTCCGGCACCGCTTCACCCCGCAGCACGCCCCACACCAGCGCCATGTCGGCAAGGTTGGCGGTAAACGGCCCGATGTCGTCAAAGCTCTCGGCAAAGGGATAAGTCCCCGCCACCGGCAACGATCCATGCGCGCACTTCAGCCCATAGAGCCCGCACAGGCTGGCGGGCACGCGAATAGACCCGTTGGTGTCAGACCCCAGCGCGATCGGCACCAACCCCGCCGCCACCACCGCCGCCGAACCTCCCGAAGATCCCCCCGCCAGCCGTGCCGGATCATGCGGGTTGCGCGTCGTCCCATAAGTCGCGTTGATCGTGGCAAAGCCATAGGCGAACTCGTCCATGTTGAGCGTCGCCACCAGCACCGCGCCCGCCGCCTGCAACCGGCAGACCGCCTCGGCATCGCCCTGCGCAGGCGCAGCGCCCGCCAACACCGCAGAACCTGCCGTCGTCGGCAAGCCCTCCACGTCGAACAGGTCCTTCACCCCATAGGGCACGCCCGCCAGCGGTCCCGGATCGTCGCCGCGGGCGACCAAGGCATCCACCGCCGCCGCCTCGGCCAGAGCGCGCTCTTCCAGAATCCGCGTGACGGCAACATGCGCATCGGCCTTGAGCGCGGCAATCGCCTGCGCGGCCAGCGTGGATGCACTGACCTGTCCCGCCCGCACAGCAGCGGCGATCTCGACAGCCGATCTCATGCCCCGCCCCCGCCCACTTTGCCGCCATCCAGCACCCGCGCATGGCGCGTCAGCAGTTCGAGATTGGCAACCACACCCGCGCGGCACGCCTCAGGTATCGGCAAGCCAATCGCCTGCGCCCGTGCCAGCGCCGCCGCCTCATCCTGCGGCGGAAGGATCGCAGCGGCTGCATCCAGCTCGCGCCGATAGCGTCCCGCCAGCCAGGCGCAGACGAACAGCTGCAACTGGTGGAAGATCATCAGCGGCAGGATCACCATGCCCACTTGCGCCGGCGCAAACAGCGCGCCCGCCATGGGCACGCCCGAAACAAGGCTCTTCTTCGATCCGCAGAACAGCAGCACGATGGCATCCTCGCGCGGCAGGCCAACAAGCTTCGCCACCACGCCATTGACCGCGATCACCACCCCCAGGATCACCGCCGAGGCCAGCAGCAACACGCCAAGGTCAAACGGCCCGACCCGGCTCCACACCCCGTTCGCCACCGCCGCGCTGAACGCCGAATAGACCACCAGCAGCACCGACGACCGGTCCACCGGTTGCAGCAGCTTCTTGTGCGCATCGACCCATTTGCCAATCACCGGCCGTAGCAGATGCCCCGCCACGAACGGCAGGAGCAATTGCGTTGCAATTTTCTGCACGGACGAGAATCCGTCGACTCCGCCGTCGCCGCCCGAATGGATGAACAGCGCCACCAGCAGCGGCGTCAGCACGATCCCGACAAGGTTGGAAAGCGAGGCAGAGCACACCGCCGCCGCCACGTTGCCCCCCGCCATCGCGGTGAACGCGATGGAGCTTTGCACCGTCGATGGCAGCAGCGCGAGGAACAGCAGACCCATCGCCAGCGCCGGATCGATCACCATCCCCGCGACCCTTGCCGCGCCCAGCCCCAGCAGCGGAAACAGCAGGTAGGTAAAGCCCAGCGCCAGCAGATGCAGCCGCCAGTTGCCGATGCCCGCCAGCACCGCCTCGCGGCTCAGCTTTGCGCCATGGAGGAAGAACAGCAGCACGATCGCCGCATCCGCCGCCACATCGAACGCTTCGAGCGCAACGCCTCGCGCCGGCAGCAGGCTCGCCGCCACGACCGTGCCCACCAGCCAGAGCAGGAACGGATCGACCGAGGGAAGTTTGCTGCGCGTGGCCATGGCTCGTCCCGCTATGCCCCGCCCCACCCTACCGATCCAACGCAATGATCGGCACACATCGTTGCAAAAAAGAGAGCGCCCCCACCCACGCCTACTCCGCCGCCACCAGAGCGGGCTCCTCATCAGCCGTCTCGCGCGGCAGCATCAGGTTGAGCACGATGGCGAGCACCGCCGCTGGCAGCACGCCCGATGTCAGCAGCACCCGCGCCGTCTCGGGCAAGTGCGCCACCGCGTCGGGCTCCAGCTGCAGGCCCAGCGCCAGCGACAGGCTCACCCCGAAGACCAGCATGTTGCGCTGGTTCCATTCCACCGAAGCCAGCATCGAGAGCGCCGCCGAGGCGACCATGCCGAACATCACGATCACCCCGCCGCCCAGCACTTCGATGGGGATCGTCGTCACCACCGCGCCGATCTTGGGCACCAGTCCGCACAGGATCAGGAACACCGCGCCCAGCGTGACGACATGGCGGCTCATCATGCCGGTTATCGCGATCAGGCCCACGTTCTGGCTGAACGTCGTGTTGGGCATCGCCCCGAACACCGCCGCCAGCGCTGTGCCCACGCCATCCGCCGCCACCGCGCCCTGAAGCTCCGCATCGGTCGCGGGCCGTCCCGCCGTCCCCTCGCAGATCGCTTCCACATCGCCGATGGATTCGATCGAGGAGACGAACCCGGTCAACACGAAGCCGAGGATGGCCGAAGCGGAAAGCGCAAAGCCGAAATGGAACGGGCTCGGCAGCATGGCAACCGGAGCGCTCGCCACCGCATCGAACGAGATCCGCCCCATCGCCAGCGCCACCGCATATCCAGCCAGCAACCCCAGCAGCACCGAAGCCGTCGACCAGATCCCCCGCGCAAAGAACTTGAGCCCCAGCGTCGCCAGCACGACAACCGCCGCCAGCAGCCAGCTTTGCCCCGCGCCGAATGCAGGCGTCCCGATGGCCGGAACCCCACCCGCCGAATATTGCACCCCGATCCGCATCAGCGACAGGCCGATCATCAGCACCACCAGCCCGGTGATCAGCGGCGGCAGGGCAAAGCGCACGCGGCCCACGAACATGCTCAAGATCCCGTGCACCAGTCCGCCGATCAGCGCCGCCGTGGTCAGCGCGGCCATCGCCTCCACGCCCTTGCCCGCCACGATCGGGATCATCACCGGGATATAGGCAAAGCTCGTCCCCTGCACCAAGGGCAGCCGCGCCCCGATTGGACCCACGCCCACCGCCTGCAGCAGCGTGGCGATACCGGCAAACAGCATCGACATCTGGATCATGTAGATCAGCGCCGAAGGATCGGGCGATCCGAAGCCGAAGCCAGCCGCGCCTGCAATGATGATCGGCGGAGTCAGGTTCGATACGAACATCGCCAGCACGTGCTGCACGCCCAGCGGAATGGCGAGGCCAAAGCCGGGGAAGAAATCGGGATCGCGCGCCTGATCGCGGGTCACTGCTGCGGGCAAGGCCATGCCGTCCCCCCTCCTATGCCAGCGCCATCAGGCGATTGAGCGACTTGTGCGCAGCGGCCACGACCGCCGCCCTCGTCGTCAGCACCAGCTCGCTGTTCCGCACCACCGCGCGGCCCTCGACGAAGAGGTCGCGCACTCCTGCAGGCGGCGCGAGCACCAGCCCCGCCACCAGATCCCACGCTCCGGCAGAGGCGACCGTGCCCATGTCCCACACTGCGCAATCGGCGCGCTTGCCCGGCGTCAGGCTGCCAAGGTCATGCCGTCCCAGCACTTGCGCCCCGCCCCGCGTGGCAAGCCTGAGCGCCTCGCGCGCGGCAAAGGCCGTCGCCCCATGCGTCACCCGCTGCAACAGCATCGCCTGACGCGCCTCGCCCAGCAGATTGCCGGAATCGTTGGAGGCAGAGCCATCGACTCCAAGCCCCACCGGCACGCCTGCATCGACCATCGCCCGCACCGGCGCGACGCCCGATCCAAGGCGGCAGTTCGAGCCCGGACAATGCGCCACTCCGGTCTTCGTCCGCGCAAACAGGTCGATCTCTTGCATGTCGAGCTGCACGCAATGGGCATGCCACACGTCCGGCCCGGTCCAGCCCAGTTCCTCGGCATACTGGCCGGGACGACAGCCGAACCGCTCAAGACTGAACGCCACGTCATCGGCATCCTCGGCCAGATGGGTGTGCAGCATCACGCCCTTGTCGCGCGCCAGCAGCGCCGCATCGCGCATCAGCCCCTGGCTCACCGAGAAGGGAGAGCACGGCGCCACCCCCACCCGCACCATCGCGCCATCGGCAGCATCGTGGAACCGGTCGATCACCCGCACGCAGTCGGCCAGGATCGCATCCTCGCGCTCTACCAGGCTGTCCGGCGGCAACCCGCCCGCACTTGTCCCCACGCTCATGCTCCCGCGCGTGGCGTGAAAGCGCAGGCCGATGCCTTGTGCCGCGTGGATCGTATCGTCCAGCGTCACCCCGTTCGGAAACAGGTAGAGGTGATCCGAACTCATCGTGCAGCCCGAAAGCGCCAGTTCCGCCAGCCCCAGCTGGGTCGCGGCGAAAACGTCGTCGGGGGTATAGGTCGCCCAGATCGGGTAGAGCCGCTTGAGCCAGCCGAACAGCGAAGCCTCGGTCGCGCCCGGCAGCGCGCGGGTCAGCGTCTGGTACAAGTGGTGGTGGGTGTTCACCAGCCCCGGCGTCACCACGCAACCCGCCGCCTCTATGATAACATCGGCATGGCCCGCCAGCGGTGCCAGCTCGGCCGTGGTCCCCACCGCCAGCACCACCCCGTCGCGCATCGCCACTGCACCGCCCGCAATCTCGGTGCCCGTCCCAATGCCGTCATCGTCCATCGTGGCCACGACGGCGGCATTGCGGATCAGCGTCAGAGCCATGTCAGCAAGCGCCCCTCACTTGGGCGGCGCTTTCTCGTAACGGTCCCAATGTCCGGTGATCTCGTCCACCACCTTGCCGCCCACGAGATAGAGCGCCTCCAGCGCCGCGGTCATCCCGGCATAGCCCTGGTTCTCGCTCAGCAGGTAACCTGCGGGATCGACGCCCGGCGGCGGCATACTGAAATTGCTGGCAGAGCGCAGCACCATCACCCGGTCCCGGTCGGCGCGGCCCACGCGGGTCAGGTATTCGATCGACTGGAACGTCCCCGTCTCCTCCATGGCAGAGGTGACGAACTCGCCTTGTCCCCGCGTCCAGAATTTCGTCCAGTCGTTGGCCCAGGCGTTCATCTTCGCGCCGTGCCAGAAGGTCATCGCCGCCAGATTGTCGCCCTTCAGCACGAACGGCGGCTTTTGCGCGTTGGGATAGCCGGTGAAGGCCTTGCGCGCCGTGGCAATCGCCGGATCGTCGGGCAGCTTCATGTCCTTGGTCAGCGCGAAGGCCCATTCCTGCAACGCAGGGTTGAGCTCGAACATCTCGCCATTTTCCGGCGGCAGCGGCGTCGGGTCCATCGGCCCCTTGCTGTGCAGCGCGAAGTAGCCGCTCTTCCACCCTGCCGGAATTTCACGCGCATCGATCTCGTGCGCGATGTCACCATCGATCAGGTAGCGCGCCCATGCGGCCGAGCCGACCGAGGCATCCTCCGGATCGATCCCGGCAATCCCCGCCACCAGCCAGTAGGCCTTCGACAGGTCCAGCCGGTCATCCAGCCCTACCGCCAGCGCCGCCGTGGCCGACTTGATCGAGCCCATCCCCGTCACCATCGCCAGCACGCCGGTCTGCGGATCATAGGCAAGGTCGTGCCAGCCCTGCGGGAACGGCAGCGTCACAGAAAGCCCGCGCCGCTCCTTCCACAGCTGGAACTCGCCGGGCTTGTCGCCGCTGTCCTTGCCGATCTCGAACATGGTGACGACCACCACCCGCACCGGCAGCTTGGCCGCGCAAGGCCGCGCCGGAACGCAGGCCTTCACCGCCGCAACGGTCGCCGCATCGGCCACTGGCGCAGCATGGGCAGGCAGCGCTCCGGCCAGCAGGGCCGCAACGGAAAGCGCAACGCGCGCTATGGTTCGCATCATGTCTGTAACCTTGAAAGATTGCCCGGTTGCGAGGGGCGGCGGGAGGAAACCGCCCCTCGCATTCAGACCAGTCGTCAGAACTTGTAGACGACCGAAGCCTGCCAGCTGCGCGGACGTTCCGGCAGCGCGATGGTGCTGCCGAACAGTTCGGTGAAGTTGGCGCGGAAGTACTTGGCATTGGTGGCATTCTTGACCACCGCCCGCAGCAGCCACGGACCCGTGGTGTACGACAGCGAGGCGTCAACCAGCGTATAGGCCGGCAGCTTGACCGCCTGCGACTGGCCCGAGAACACTTCCGGCACCCGCGTGATGCTGCCCGCAACGGCCAGCCCGTTGTCGAACGAATAGGTCGCGGTGGCCGAGTAGAGGTCTTCGGGGATGCCTGCGCGGCGCGACTGTTCCTTGTTGGTGATCAGCACGAGGCCGATCGGCTGGCCGCCAAGGTAGAGCGCCGGGTTGCTGACATTGACCAGATCCTCGATGCCGAAGAAGCTGAACAGCACGCCATTGCCGAGCGCCGTCAGGTTATAGACCTTGGTCTTGGTGTAGTTGGCGGTGATCAGCAGGTGCCGGTCGACCGACCAGCGCACTTCGGCCTCGATGCCCTTGGTCTCGACCGCCTGGTTGGTGACGATCGCCTGCGCATTGCGGTCCACGCGGGTCTGCTTGTACACCGAAACCGCGCCATAGAGCCGGTTGTCGAGGAACGAGCCCTTGATGCCGCCTTCATAGAGCTTGGACGCGCTGATGAAGGTGCCTGCGGCCACGTCGCCGGCATAGATCTCGGCACCCTGCCCGGCGATCACGGTCGACTGGCGCGATACGGTGAAATAGGGGATCAGGCCGAACGGCGTCTTGTAGTTGATGCTGGCCGACCACGACCAAGCGCCCTTGCTGTCCTTCGCGCTGGCCGCCGAGGACGGGTCTTCCAGCTTCGCCGCAACGTCTGCCGTGGTGACCGAGATATGGTCATACCGCGCACCCGCCGTGATCCCGAGACCGAAGTTGAAATCGAGATCGGTCAGGAACGCCGCGCCAAGGTCGGTATAGTGGCCCTGGTTGTACGAGGTGTAGTCGCAGTCGCACTCGGTCGAGAGCAGGCGATCCGACAGCGGGGTATAGCCCTTGGTCAGGTCGACGCGGTGGAAGTACTCGTAGTTGAAGTCGTCACCGTGCTTGAACTTGGTGTAGCGGATCGACGGCGAGGCCTGGAACGAGAACTTGCCCATGTCATTGGTGAACGACTTGGCGATGACGATGCGGTCCTCGATCGCATAGGAATCGTGGAATTGCGAGAACCCGTAGGCGTTTTCGTTGAGGTTGGTGTAGCCGTCGTAGAAGAACTGGTTCTTGATCTCCAGATCGTCCCCGCCATCGAAGATCAGGTCGAAGTAGAACGTCTTGGCCTTGTTGTTCAGCTTGTCGTTCGGGCCGGTCAGCGTGTTGCGGCGGTCAAGCTTGGCCGTGCCGACATTGGTCAGCGCAAGGTAGGGATAGGCGCTGGTAAAGCACGCATCGGTAAAGCCCGAGGCAAAGACCGAACCGCCGCCGCAGCCGAACGTGCCGAACTTGGAGAAGCCGCCGGGGCTCACCGCGTTGATTTCGGCCTGCGACATCTGCCCGTCGCCATCGGTATCGACCGGCTGCGCAGAGCCTGTGATATAAGTGCCGTTGTCGACCAGCTCCTGCGTCAGGCGGTTCCAGCCACCGTTCTGCTGGCCCTTGAAGTCATGGTACATGCCGCCAAACTCGAGCCGCAGGTTTGGCGTGATGTCGGTATCGAACGCCGCCTGCAGGATCGTCTGCCTGGTGCTCATGTTGCGGTAGTAGCTGCCCGAATTCTCGACTTCGGCATAAAGGCTGTAGCCAAATTCCTGCGTGCCGAGATGGCCCGGACCGCGCAGGTCTGCCGAAAGCACCGCCTTTTCCCAGCTCCCGGTCGTGAAGGTCAGCTGCCCTTCGGGGCTGTCCATGTACTTGCCGCTGGCCACGCGCGCAGACTTGGGCACGAAGTTCATGTAGCCGCCGGTCTTCGACGGTCCATAGATCGGCGAGGCGGGGCCGCGCACGATGTCGATGCGGTCGGAGGCACCGATCGGCGTCGGGTAGTTGCCGGGGTTGTCCAGACGGCGGATGCCACGGAAATAGACTTCGCCGGGCGTGCCGCGAATGTCGAGCGCGCCGCCTACGCCGAAGAACGAATTGGTGAAGGTGCCGGGCGACTGGGCGACGAGATCGTAGATCTCGGTCACGCCGAAGCGCTCCATCTGCTCCTTCGAGATCGACGAGGCCGAACGCGGCGTTTCCACCAGGTTCTTGTCGAAGCCGAAGATCGAGCCGACGTCCTTCAGCGGCAGCGCATTGAGCGAGCCGGTGACGACGATCTCTTCCTTGGGCGGCTCTTCCGCATCGGCCGCTTCCTGCGCAAAGACAGGCGTGGTCAGCGCGGTGCAGGTCAGGAGGGCAGCAAGGCCCTTCATCAGGCTGCGGCTGCGAAACGTGGTGTTGGCTGCGAGTGTGATCGGGTCTTGCATTGTTTTAACCCCCCTGGACGCTTTTGGCGCTCCGTCTTCCCCTTGAAGTCCGGACGTCGCCTGGTTGAACCGCGCCTCTCCCTCATTCTTTCGTGCTGTCGTCCCTTCGATCATGCCGCGCTGCGGCGATGAATACGCAAGTCGCGCACGTTGCTTGTTCCCCGGCGCCCGCCTCGCTGGCCTGCGCCGTCAATTCTCCCCTGCCGCGCGCGCCAGCCGCACGGTCTCGTAAGCGGCAAAGCGCTGCTCGAGATCGGCCTGAAGGCGCGCTTTTTCGTTTGCAGACAGGAACTTTGCGCATGAGGGCGCGGCGAGGTCGGCGCACGCCGCCACCGGCTTCAGCCCCGCCACATCGGCCCACAGCGCCTCGCCCGGCAGGAATGCATAGTGCAGCCCTGCCCGTGCGATTTTCTTCAGCTCGGCATAGCCCAGCCCCTGCTCGGTCACCGCGCGAACGTATTCATTGGTCATGTCAGAGCGCAGCACGCCCTGATCGTCGGTCGAAAGCACCACCGGCACGCCATGCGCGCGATAGAGGTTCAGCGGATGGTCAGCGCCCTTCACGCCAAGGATCACGTCGTTGCTCGAAAGGTTGATCTCCACCGCCACGCCCTCGCGCGCCATCCGCGCCATGGTCGCCTCGGCGTTGTCCTCGAAGGCGATGCCGGTGCCGTGGCCGATGCGCTTCGCGCCTGCTGCCACCGCCTGCTCGATATGGTCGCGCAAGTCCTGCGGCGGCACGAGGCCCAGCGTCACCTCGCCTGCATGGAGCGTCAGCTTCACGGATGGATGCTTCTTCGCCAGCAGGCGGATCATCGCCATGTGCAGCCTGTAGTCACGCCGCGCTGGGTAGGCGTCCTCAGGCATGACGATATTCACGCCGACAAAGCGCGGATCGGCCTCGACCATCAGAAATCCGAGGATCAGCGAGCGATAAACATATGTCGGCGGCAGCGCGCGCATCGCCTGGAACAGGTAATGCACTGCCACCTTGCACCCCGGCTCGGCGCGTGGCGTGCCGCAGGCCATCGCCTTCCCCGCCTCGGCCTCGTCGGCGTCCAGCTCCTTGCGCGCCGCCGGGATCAGCGGCGCCAAGGCCTTGACCTCGGCGGCATAGCGCGCCTCCAGCCCCGCCGCGTCCAGCTCTCCCGCAGGCGCAGCGGCAAAGCTCGCGGAAAGCGTGGTCGTGTTGTGATCCAGCTCGAGGTAGGAAAGATTGTCGCCCGCCGCGATCCGTCGCGCCGCCGCCAGCATCTTCGCGTTCTCGCCCGCAATCGGCCCGAACCGGCTGAATGAACCGAAGAACTGGTTGTGCCCGCTCACGTCGTTGCGGCCGACTCCGCGCTGCCAGCCGCGCGTGGACATGGCATTGACCAGACGGTCGTAGCCGAATTCGTCAGCAACCGAAAACCGCGCAATGGTGCGCTCCGCCGGGCACGGCGGCGGCTCCACGCTGAGGCCATCGGCCTTGACGCAGAAGCCCTTGTCGCCCGCCCATTCGAGAAAATCCTCGGCATAGATCGCACCGCCCAGATGATTGTGCAGGTCGCCACCCTTGGGCATCCCGCGCAGCAGGACCCGCAGTGCGGGCGGGCTCGCCCTGGCCTTGTCGATCAGCGCCGCAACCGCCGCCTCGCGCGCCGGATCGAGCGGCAGCGTCTCGGCCAAGGCCGGGGAAATTCCCAGCGCCAGAACGGCAAAGACAGCTGCGCCGCGCATGTGCGCACGCCAGCCTGCTGCCGTCTTGACCCCTGCCATGTCTGCGAACCCTCCATCGCGAAAAATGCGATAGGTTTTGCCTAAGGACTTGACCTGATCCACACAAACGCAATGAATCCCACAGGCCGTTGCAAAAATTAGGTAGGGTTAAAGGGGTCAAGTCCGGTGCCAGCATTCTCCCGCTTCCTGCGCTATTTCCTCGCGGTCGGCCGCCTCGGCTCGATCCGCAAGGCGGCGGACGAGCTCAACGTCTCGGCCTCGGCGATCGATCGCCAGATCCTCAACGTCGAGGCCGAGATCGGCATGCCCCTGTTCGAGCGCCTGCCCACCGGCCTGCGCCTGACCTCTGCGGGAGAGATCATGATGGCCGCAGGCGGGCGCTGGCAGAAGAGCCTTTCCGAAGTGCGCGCCCAGATCGAGGACTTGCGCGGACTGAAGCGCGGCCACGTTGAAATCGCGGTGATCGATGCGCTGGCCAAGGGCGTGATCCCCGCCGCGATCCAGGCAATCCAGAGCCGCTACCCCGGCATCACCATCGATGTGAAGGTCACCGGCAACGATCAGGTCCGCCGCATGATCGCCAGCAACGAGGTCGATTTCGGCATCTTCTTCGATCCCGAATCCTTCCGCGACATCACCGTGCGCGCCTTCGTAGATGTCCACCTCGGCTTCATCACGCCTGCCGGCCACCCCTTCGGCCAGCAGGCCGAGGCGCGCTTTTCCGCCTGCATCGGCTCGCCCGTCGTCGTCCCCTCCAATGCACTCGCCGTCCATCAGCAGATCGCCGTGCTCGAAGGCACCACCCGCGCCACGCTCGACAAGAAGGCGACGAGCAACAACATCCAGATGATCACGTCGCTGGTGCTGCAAGGCGTCGGCATCGGCATCCTCACCTCGCTGGACGTGATGACCGAAGTCCGCGCAGGCCTTCTCTCGTTCACCCGCATTTCCGACCCCGTCCTGCGCCCGATGACGCTCGCCCTGTGCACCGCCACCGCCCGCCCGCCGACTTACGCGGCCGACATCGTGCTGGGCGAAATGCAGACCGCCTTCGGCCAGCTCGCCTATCCCGCCGCGATGAGCCCGCTCGGGGCGTAACACCCCATCGTCATTACGAGCGAAGCGAAGCAATCCAGAGCGTCCGCACGCGGCAGGTCAGGCAAAACCCAAAAAGACGTGGGAACGGCGATTGCCCCACGCCGCTCCAGGCGATACCCCGCGAATCTTGTACATCTGCCAAGGTATCGTCCGGTCATGCCCGATTCCGCGACCACTTCTGCCGCTCCGGTGCTCAACTACATCGCTTACGAGGACTTCCTCGCCAAGGTACGCGGCCTTTCGCGGACTTTGGCGGCTGACAGCTGGAAGCCCGATTTCATCATCGGCATCGGGCGCGGCGGCCTCGTCCCGGCGGTCTATATCAGCCACGAACTGCAAGTGCCGATGCTCTCGATCGACCATTCCTCGAAAGTCCCCGGCTTTGCCGACGAGCTGCTGGGCAAGGTCGCGGGCAAATCCGCCGATGGCACGCGCCTGCTCTTCGTTGACGACATCAACGACAGCGGCGGCACCATCGTCTATATCCGCAAGCTGCTGGCCGATTTCGGCTGCAACAAGGAAAACCTGCGCTTCGCCGTGCTGATGGACAACTGCCGCTCGCAGGCCCGCGTCGATTACACCGCCGAAGTGATCGACCGCGCCCAGGACAAGCGCTGGTTCGTGTTCCCGTGGGAAGCGGTGATGACCGCCGATACGCTTGCCGAAGAAGCACAGGCCGTGCCCGAGCGCCTGGCCTAGACGCGAAAGCCCTTCGACACCGCCCAGACCAGCGCGGCGATCACGGCAAGCCCGATGAGCGCCCGCAGGGGTGACCAGCGCACCCCGTCCACGCTCTCGCCCGGCGCCAGCTCGCGCTTGCCGGTGATCATCGGGCTGACGAGGTCACGGCCGACGAGGAACTGGTAATAGCCGATCGCGCAGACGTGCAAACCGACCAGCCCGAGCGCCAGCTTGAACGCGATTTCGTGGATCTCCGAAGCCTGCCGCCCCGCATCGAAGCTGATGTAATCGGCCAGCGGACCTGACTCCAAACCGTCCACATCGACCGCGAACAGCCCTGCGCCAACCAGCGTCAGCAGCACCAGCAACAGCGCCGCCACACTCCACCCGCCCAGCGGATTGTGCCCGTCGGTGGCATGTTCGTCGCCCGCCTTGCGTACATAGGCGATGACTTCGCGCGGGCCTTTCAGGAACTGCGCAAACCGCGCGGTGCGCGATCCGACCAGGCCCCAGAACAGGCGGAACAGCAGCAACGTCAGCACCAGCAGGCCCGACTGCCGGTGCCAGTCCATCTCATGGTTCTCCCCGCTCCACCACGAAAAGCAGAACAGCCCCAGCAACGACCAGTGAAACAACCGCACCGGCACGTCCCAAACCCGAACCTTGCCCGTCGCAACTTCAGTCACAGATCGCCCCTTCGTTCCGCACCGGATCAATCGTCGGCGCGGAACGCCTTGTGGCACCCGCCGCACGTGCCGCCAACCGCCTTGAACTGCGCGCCCACCGCAGCCGCATTGCCGCTGCCCGCCACGGCCACCAGCTTGTCCGCCTCGGCAATCAGCTTGCGCGCATGACCATCAAACGTCGCACGGTCGGTCCAGATCGCGGGGAGCGCGTCGGTCTTCACGCCCGCGCCGGGGCCGGTGCCCTTGGGGAACAACGGGCCTTGCGCGCGCGCCATCGCGGCAATCGTCCGGGCCGCGCCCACCATCCTGGCCTTGTCCGCCCCGCCTGCCAGTTCGTCCTTGATCACCTTCATCGCCCCGCCCATCTTCTTGAAGTTCGCCTGCCGCGCCGCAATCGTATCGGCGGGAGATGCGGCGATGGCGAAAGACGCGCCAGTGGCAGCAAGGGCAAGGGCAAGAACGGCGGATCGGATCATGGGTCGGGTTCCTCGATAGAACGGGCAGATCAAAGCGGCTTCAGCGCCAGCGCGGAAGGCGGCTTTTGGGGAAAGACCTTGGCATAGACCTCGCGCACCGTGGCAAGGCCACCCTCGGCCATCGTCTCCGGCGTGCGGCCAGACTTGTCGGCAAGGTCGGTGCGCGCGCGCCTGGCGGCAAGCAGGCGGAGCATCCGCTCAAGCCCCGGATGCCACGCGCCGCCCAGCACGCGGTGCAGTGCGGTCATGCCGTTGGCATCGGCAAACGTCACATCGGGGGCGAGCGTCAGCGCATATTCGAGCGCATCCGGACTGCGGCTCGAAGCGGCGGCGAGGAGGACGTTGGTACCATTGTCGAGCACCGCCCCGCGCTGTGCCCCTGCCTCTATGAGTTGCCGCATGGCCCCGGCCTGCCCCCCTTCTGCTGCGGAGATCAGGGGGGGAGTTGGAGATTTGGGCGGCGGCGCCACGCCAAAGTTCGCCTCGGTCACCCAGGTGATCCGCGAAGGTCCGGTCAGGCCATTGGCATCGGCCCCGGCGCGCAGCAGCGCCGCCACCAACGAACCCTGCCCCGCCGCCGCGGCAACGTGCAGCGGGCGGTTGCCGTTGCGGTCGATCTCGGCAAGGTCCCAGCGTTCACGCGCCATCAGCAGCTCGGCCGCCGCCCAGTTCTTCTGGTAGAGCGCCAGTTGCAGCGCGCTGGTATTCTCCGGCCCGCGATGGCCCAGATCGGCGCCCGCATCCACCAGCAGCGCCACCGCATCCACATTCCCGCCCGCGATGGCGAAGAACAGCGGCGTGAACCCGGCGGGCGTCACCCGGTTGACCTTGGCCCCTGCCTTGACCAGCAGCGCCACCGCATCGGCCTTGCCCGCCGAAGCCGCCCACATCAGCGGCGTCTGCCCGCGCGGATCGGGCGCATCAGCCTTCGCCCCCTTGGCCAGCAGCGCCGCCACAGTCTCAGGCGGTGCAAACCGCGCGCAGAGTGCCAGCGGCCAGGCCCCTTCCGCCCCGGCCCTGCGCGGATCGGCACCGGCCTTGAGCAGCGCCGAGACAATCGCCGGATTTCCCCGCTCGCAAGCCAGCGCCAGCGGCGTCAGCCCGTTCACATCGGCAAGGTTCGGTTTCGCGCCCGCGCCCAGCAACGCTGCCACCAGCGCCAGGTCCTGAACCTCGACCGCGCGGGCAAGCGGGCTTTCGCCGTATTCGAGCGGCGCATTGGCATCGGCCCCGCCCGCCAGCGCGGCCTGCAAGGCCGCCGCATCGTCCGCCGCGATGGCCTCGGCCACTGGCGAGGCGCCTGCGAGCAGCAACCCGGCGACAAGCTCAAGCATCGGCGAGGCCCTTCAATGGCCCGCTGCTGTCTCCGAACTTCGTCGCCGGCACGCCCAGCAGGTTCAGCCCGGCCAGCATCAGGTCCGACATCGACGTCCCCTGTGCCACGGTCATGTGCCGCCCGCCCTGCACCAGCCCGCCGCCCACGATCACCGGCAAGTCCATGAAATCGTGGTCGTTCGAATCCCCGAACGCCGATCCGCGCAGCACCAGCATGGTATCGAGCAGCGATCCTTCGCCGTCGCGCACCTCTTTCAGCCGCTGCAGCATGTAGGCGAAGAAGCTCATGTGATAGCGGTTGATCAGCGCCAGCTTGGCCATCTTTTCGGGGTTCTTGCCATGATGGCTGAGCATGTGGTGCGAATCCGGCACGCCGATTTCGGGATAGGTCCGGTTCGAGATCTCGCGCCCGATCATGAAAGTGCCAACCCGCGTCAGGTCCGCCTGCAAGGCCAGCACCTGCAGGTCGATCATCAGCTTCACATGCGCGGCGAAGTCATCGGGAATGCCCGGTGGCGCCTGCATCGTAGTTCCCTGCGGCGCCGGTTCGCCTTGCGCCCGCTGTATCCGCTTCTCGATCGCGCGCGTCGCGTCGAGATATTCGTCCAGCTTGTGCCGGTCCTCCGTGCCCAGCGCGCCCGACAGCCGCGCCGCATCGTCGCGCACGAAATCGAGGATCGAGGTCTGCCGCCGCAGCTGCGCCAACCGGCTCGTCTCGTCCAGCGCCTCGCCATCGCCGAACAGCCGCTCGAACACGTCGCGCGGATTGGCGGTCACCGGCAGCGGCACCGTCGGCGTGGCCCACGAGATTCCGTTGGTATAGGCGCAGGAATAGTTGATGTCGCAACTGCCCAGCAGGCTCGCCTGATCGATGCCCAGTTCGAGCGAGGGAAGCTGCGTCGCGTCTCCCAGATGCGCCGCAAAGACCTGGTCCATCGACACGCCGCAGCGAATGTCCGGCCCCTCGGTCTGCTTCGCGTGCGTGCCGGTAAGGAACGCCGGGCACGAGCGGCCATGCCCCGCCGGACGATCCCCGAAGGCCGCCGCCTGCGGGTGGCCCAGCCCTGTCACGAACAGCAGGTCCTTCCGGAAAGGCTCAAGCGGTGAAAGCGTCTGCGACAGCGTAAACTCGGCCCCCGCACCCACGGGCCGGTACTCGGCCATGGTCATGCCGTTGGGCGTATAGAACACCTGCAACCGCTTGGGCCGCTGCGCAATGTCCGCCGCCTTCGCGCTCGGCATCATCGCCTCGAGGAACGGCAGCGCCATGATCGTGCCAAGCCCGCGCAACACGGTGCGACGAGACAGAGCAGGGCGGCGCACGATCATCGCTTCAACTCCGCCACTTTCAGCGCAGGCGCACGCCGCATCGTGAACGCCGAACTGGTCACGATCCCCCGAACGATGGTCTGCACGCGATAGTCCTCCTGCGCCGCCTTGCGCGCGATGGCGCGGACGGCGGGCATGTCCTGCGGCCCCAGCCCACGCGCGAGGGCATAGGTCATCAGCCGCTCGGTAAAGGCCTGCGCAAACTCGTCGCGCCGGTCCATCAGCACCTGCTGCAGCCCGGTGAACCCGGCAATCGCGCGGCCATCGGGCAGCACGGCGGTGTTGTCGATGTCCTGCCCCGCATCGACCGAGCGCCACGCGCCCACCGCGTCGAAGTTTTCCAGCGCAAAGCCCAGCGGGTCCATCTTGGCATGGCAGGCGGCGCACGTCGGGTTGGCGCGGTGCAGTTCCAGCTGCTGGCGCGCAGTCAGCTTGCGCCCGTCATGCTCGGCTTTGAGCGCGGGCACATCTGGCGGCGGCGGTGGCGGGGGCGAGGCGAGCATGTTGTCGAGCACCCACTTGCCGCGCTTCACCACCGAAGTGTGGTTGCCATAGGACGTGACGGTCAGGATGCTCGCCTGCCCGAGCAGCCCGCCGCGCATCGTTGCCGGATCAAGCCTGACCTTGCGAAACGCCGTACCGCTCACTCCGGGAATGCCATAGTGCCGCGCCAGCCGCTGGTTGAGGAAAGTATAGTCGGCGCGGATGAAATCGGTGACGGGCCGGTTGGCGCCCATGACATAGGCGAAGAACATCCTGGTCTCGGTCGCCATCGCGCTGCGCAATCGCGTGTCGAAATCGGGAAACTCGGTGATGTCCGGGCGCTGCTGATCGAGGTTGCGCAGGTAGAGCCACTGCCCGGCGAAGTTGTCGGTCAAAGCCTGCGCCTTTGGATCGGCCAGCATCCGCGCAATCTCCGCATCGAGCACGCCGGGCGCGCGCAAGCGCCCCTGTTCGGCCAGCGCCAGCAGCCGCTCGTCCGGGATCGAACTCCACAGGAACAGCGCCAGCCGCGTGGCCAGATCAAGGTCCGACACGCCATAGGCCGCACCCGAAATCCCCGTAGGGGGCGGGCTTTCCACCACGAACAGGAACTGCGGCGATACCAGGATCGCCTCCACCGCGGCCTCGATGCCCTGCTCGAAACTGGTTCCGGCCCTTGCCGCGCCATAGATCCGCAGCAAGGGCGCCACATCTGCCGCCGTCACCGGCCTGCGCCACGCCCGCCGCGCCAGCGAAGAGACGATCGCCTGCGCACAAGGCCCTTCCTCGGCCGCAGTGCGCGGACGGCACTGGAATAGCGCAGCCTGCTGCGGCGTGACCCCTGCGCCCTTGGCGTCATAAGGCCCCGCCACATCCAGCTGCAGCACGTCGCGCGGATAGTTGCGCTGCGAATAGCGCGGATGCATCCGCCACGAGGGCACCTGCACCGTGCCCGCCCGCTTGCCATCCACCCACACGTCCATCGGCAGCAGTTTCGGCGTATCCAGCGGCAGCGGCACGTAGTCGGTATCGTTGCGCAGGAACTGCACGCTCTCGTCCGGCCAGGTCTGGCGGCGGAACGAAACGCCGATGCGGTGCTCGCCCGCAGTCAGGCCCACGCGCAACGAATAGCGGTCCTCGACCAGCCGGTCGGTCTCGTTGTTTGTGTTGGAATTGAGCCAGGCGACGACATCGTAAAGCCCGTCAACCCGCGCGACATAGCGCACCGCCGTGCCCCCGCGCGAGGCCGGCGGCAGATCGCCTGCGCCAAACGCATCGACGGCGCGCTCGTTGAACGCAGGCACGCCGCCGTTCATCACCGAACCGTCCTTGGGCACCTGCCATGTGGTGACAAAGGCGCGCTTGGGCACCAGCCCCGTCGCCGCCCGCGCCACCTTGCCCGCCACGGCGACATAGCGCTCCATCAGCGTGGGCGAGACGCTCAGCACGTCGGCGATGTTGTCAAACCCGAAGCCCGAATTGTCGGGCGGCAGGGCGCGGGCAAGATCGGCCTGAACCCCCAGCAGATCGCGCACCGCATTTGCATATTCGGTGCGGTTCAACCGGCGCACCGCGCTGCGGCCGGGATCGGGATGCGCCGCCACATATTGCGCCCGCGCGCTGTCGAGCCATTCGACCACGGCGGCGCGCTGCGCAAGCTCCGGCTGCGGCTTGGAATGGGGCGGCATCTCGCCCGTCGCCATGCGGCGCAGGATCTTCTCCCACGCCTCCGCATTGCGACCATCGACAAGGTCCGACGCCTTGAGATCGCCCACGGAAAGCCCGGCGACGTGATCGAAATCGTTGTGGCAGCGCGAGCAGTACTTATCGAGCAGCGGCTCGACCATCGCCGCGCGATCCTGCGCGATAGCATCGGGCCCAATGACCCCCGGCTCGGCCCCGGATTGCGCGGACAGCAGCAGGCTCGATGCCGCCAGCAGCCCGCTCAAACCCAATGCGATACGCGCCCCTTTTGCCATTGCCGCGGGACTATCGGGCGGGGGTGCACGCGTCCATTGCCATTAACGGCACGAGGCGTAGCCATAAAGCGCGCACCCCGGCTCAAGGCCAATCGTACGCTACATCAGCCCGAGCTTGCCCCCGCCTTCGGCATAGGCGCGAAACGCCTCGAAGCGTTCAGGCGAAGATACGGCGGGGCGCATGTCCTCGCGGTCGCCCAGCCCCATGACCGCAGCACTGGTCTTCGAAACCTTCGCCCAGCCCTCGCCCGGCACGCCGGTGCGCATGAAGGCGAGCAGACGGTCCTGCCATTGCCGGACCACGCGCCCGTCGGCAGGGGTCCACGCCCGCTCGCCGATGCCGATGTTGCCGAAGACATAGGGCAGCTGCGAGGAGTGAAAGGCCCCCCAAGATTGCCCGCCTTTAACCGAGGGATAGGCGTGGCCGTAGAGATAGGCGAAAACCGGCTGCTGCGCGCTACGCGTGCGCTCGCGCGCCCAGAGCAGCAAGCCCGCCATGTAGCGATCGCGCGCGATCAGCGTGTTGGAGGCCACCGCCTCGGCTCCCGTGGCGTGCGGATAGAGCGCCAGCAGACGCTCGGCAGAAGCGCCATAGCGCGCCCGCACCGCCGCCTCGAACTGCGCGGGCGTGCGCACCGACGGGTCAATCATCTCCGCGCTGTTATAGCCCGAGATCAGCGGCACCGGGCTGGCCACAGGGCCGGTCGCCCGGATCGGATCGAACGGAATGACCTTGCCATCGACATTGGGCACGAACATCAGCCGCGGTGGACCACTGCTCGCGCCGGGAACGTAACGCGTCGCCTCGATCAGCGCTTCGGCGGGGACTGCGCGCATGGCGGCAATGGTCGTCTTGCCGAGCTTGGCAGCAAGGTCGGTCCCGATCTGCTCATTCTGCCGCAGCGGGGGCACGTCTACCGCCATGCTCGCCCCACTGAAGGCCACGGCCTTGTCGAAAAGGCCCTTTGCCATTGGCGAGACCATGAGGTCGGCCACCGAAGCCGCGCCCGCACTCTCGCCCGAGACGGTCACGTTGCCCGCATCGCCGCCGAACCTCGCGGCATTGGCGCGCACCCATTTCAGCGCGGCGATCTGGTCGAGCAGGCCGTAGTTGCCTGAAGAGCCGAGCGGCGATTCCGCCGTCAGCGCAGGATGTGCCATGAAGCCGAACACGCCGACACGGTAATTGATCGTGACGACCACCGCGCCTTTGGCCGCAAGCTTTGCCCCGTCATAGATCGGCAGGCTCCCCGCTCCGCCGCCAAAGCCGCCGCCGTGGATGAACACCAGCACCGGCGACCTGCCCGCCGCGCCTTTGGGACGCCACACATTGAGCGTCAGGCAATCCTCGCTCATCGGCGGCGCGGCGAGGAACTCTGCGGTATAAGGCCCCCACGGTGCGGGCACGCCCTGTTGGCACACCGGCCCGAACGCCGATCCATCGCGCACGCCCTGCCAGGGCTCTGCAGCCTGCGGCTCGCGCCAGCGGTTGGCCCCCACCGGCGGCGCGGCATAGGGGATGCCAAGGAAAGCCTCGGCGCCCCCGTTTACCGTCCCGCGAACCTCGCCGCCGCTGGTTGCGACGACGCTCTGGGCCAGCGCACCTTGCGAAGCGAAACACAGGGCCAGCGCCCCGGCGAAGCTTGCAATCCTCAACATGCCGCTCAGTACGCAAACGTTTCGCTGAAAGTGCGATAAGGCTCGGGCGGGCGTGCCTCCAGCTTCTGCGAGGTATCGGTGCGATAGGTGTTAGAAAGCACCGTGGCGGGGCCATCGACCTTGGGCATGAACACCGGCTTGCCATCATCGCCCACGTACATCAGGTCAACGTTGAAGGCATCGTCCTGCGCGGCGGCGGCAAAGGGGATCCAGCCCATGCCATAGGGTGCACGCGCCACTTCGAAGCAGTGGAAATGCCAGATCTTCCACTGACCGTCCTGCTTTATGAAGTCGATCCCGTACTTGAGATAGACGTTGTGCATCCAGACCTTCTTGCCCTGCACAAGGTCCTTCTCGAACATCCAGGCCGGCATGTTCTTGGCATGATCGGGCTCGACCAGCCCGGATTCCAGCCCGTTGACGATCCACAATCCCTTTGCGGTCTGGCCGTCACCGGCCACTTCGATCATCGGCGTGGTGATGTAGTGGAACACCAGCTTGCTCACCGGTGCCGGGCGACCCTGGTGATAGGACATGATCTTGTCCCAGTCGGTATAGACGCCAAGGTTGCTGTACTGCGAACGCACGTCGGGCGTGCCCTTCTTCGCCCAGAGCGGGATGATCTCGGTGTCGCGGAAGGCGTTGTGCAGATACATGTAGCGCGAGAACAGGTTCTCCACCTCGGCCCGGTCACGCGAGGTCTGCGCCGCGGCCCTGAGTTGCGAGACTTCGCCCTTGAGCGCGGCGATTTCGGCCGAAATATCTTCCTTGGCCAGCAGCGGAGATGCCATTCCCAGGCTGGCCGCGCCAAACGCCAGCATGCTCTTGCGCAATTGATGAATCTTCATGTTGCTCTCCCTCTGGCAGTTCGGTTCGCGGCACGTCTTCGCGCTCGCTGCTGCCTGGTACAAAAATAAGTATGTTGATTCTAAAATGGGATCAAGCACCTATTCACAAGCCTTGACGGCAAGATTGAATTAGTAGAATGTCCATTCCAATAGAGGGCGCCAGACCCTTTGGAGAGAGCGAAAGGCATGCGGCCCGCAATGGCCCGGCCCACGCCCTGTCCGATCTGTAAACTCGGCACGGAACCGAACCGCAGCCTGTGCCCGGCTAACCTAAAGCAACCCCGCCAGGAGGTGACCTGTGTCCAAGATCAAAAGAGGCGTAAGCCTCTATTCCTACCAGAACGAGACCTTCCAGGGTAAGATGACCCTTGAGGACTGCATCCGCACCAGCGCGGAACTCGGCGCCCGTGGCATCGAGATCATTGGCGAGCAGACCTTCTGGGGCTGGCCCGAATATGGCGCGGCCGATGCCGATGTCGAAAACTGGCACCGCCTGATCAAGCAGTACGACTGCACGCCCGTCAGCCATGACTTCATGCTCGACTACAAGCGTTACAAGGGCCGCATCATGCCCTTCGACGAGCAGGTCGCCAGCGTGAAGAGAGACATCGAATTCGGTGCCCGTCTCGGCATGAAGTTCATCCGCGCGCTCGTCTCGATCGCGCCCGAAGTGCTCGTGGCCGCCGCGCCACATGCTGAAGAGCACGGCATCAAGATCCTGATCGAAGTCCACGCCCCGCTGCACTTCGATCACCCGTGGATCGTGCGCCACGCCGAAGCCTTCGAGAAGTCGGGCTCAGATGCGCTCGGCTTCCTGCCCGATATGGGCATGTTCCTCCACGCGTTCCCGCCGGTGTGGAAGGAAAAATTCCTGCGCATCGGCGTGCCCCGGAACATCGCCGACTACATCGAGAAGGCCTACGCCGACCGCGTCCTTTCGGAATACGTCATCCTCGAAGTCCAGGAGATGGGCGGCACCGGCCCGGCTATCGCCATGGCCGAAACGCTGCGCCACAACGCCGCGTTCGAGCCCAAGCGCATGCTCGACTACATGCCGCGCATCCACAACATCCACGGCAAGTTCTACCAGATGATGGAAGACACCAACGGGGACTGCGTGGAACCCTCGATCCCCTATGACGAGATCGTCAAGGTCCTGCAGCAGGGCGGGTACGAAGGCTACATCTGCTCGGAATACGAAGGCAACCGCTGGATCGAGGACGCCGAGGAGCCCGACTCGGTCGAACAGGTGCGCCGCCAGCAGGTCATGCTCGCGAAGCTTCTGGGCGAAGCCGAAGTCCCGACGATCAAGACCTCGCCCACCGCCTCGGCCGACGCCGAAGCGACCCGCGAAGCCGCAGAATAAGGAAACCCCAGCGATGATGGACAACAAGATGATCGTCGAGGGCAGCCTCCAGTCGGAAGACGGCGGCTTTTCCTTCCTCGGGCGCCTGCCCTATTACCGCGGCCTCGGCCTCTCGATGATCGAGGACATCCAGGTCACCGTCGACGGCGAAGTGCAGTCGCGTGAATCCGTTCGCTTCAGCGTGCGCGGCAAGACGTACACGCTCGACGAGATGGAAACGGTCTATGATGACCGCTGGAACTTCGGCGAAAAGGCGAAGATCATCGTGCTGAACGGCGGCCTCGCCGCAGGCGATCACCAGATCACCTTCGCCGTGCGCTATCGCGTCTCGTACCTGCCCTTCGTCCCCACCACGAAGGACACCAAGGACCTCGCGCTCGCCGCCTGATCCACGAAACCACCAGACAAAAAAGGGGGCGGCGCGATCAATCGCACCGCCCCTTTGAAGTTAAGGAACTCTGGCTGGCAGAGCCCTTCGGGTCGCAAGGCGTGAATAGCCCAGGTACGATCCGGAATATGTGCGGGACTTCACACCTCGTGAAGATTTCGCTCACTCTCGTGCGTGATGATCTCCTTGGTCGGGAACGGCCCGTTGAGATAGACGATGGCGATGTTGAGGCAGGCGGCAAAGCTCACCCACACGAGGTAGGGCACGATCAGCCAGCTCGCCAGTTCCGAGAACTGCCGCAACGCCACGCAGAGTGCGAGGACCGAGAGCCACAGCGGCACCACCTCGACCAGCGCCCAGTCAGGCCGCTTGAGCGTGAAGAACAGTGGCGACCACAGGAAGTGGAACACGAAGTTGGCGGCATAGAGCATGATGATCACGCGACGCCCCCAGTCGTCGCTCGCACCTTCCCAGCTGAGCACCATGGCCCAGGCGGCAAGACCGAGGATGATCGTCCATGCCGGGCCGAACAGCCAGTCAGGCGGCTGCCACGCTGGCTTGCGCAAGTCGCGATACCACGGCCCGATCTTGGTCAGCATTCCGCCGAGTCCTCCGAGCACGACGGCCCAGACTACGGCTACGATCACATGTGTTTCCGGCATCACCAGCCTATGGGCTTCCCGCGTCACATGCACAACCGGCGATTTGGGCGCTGGTTCCGGGCCCTGCAGGCCGCTCAGCTGATCAGATAAGCCGACGCAAGCGAGGCGACGAAGCTGACCAGCGTGGCGATCGTCACCGGAATGGCGGGCTTGAGCCCCGTTTCCATCAGCAGGTCGAGCCGGCTGCGCATGGCCGTGGCGATCACCGCGATCAGCAGCAGGCCCTTCGATCCATTGAGCGCCGCGTCGCGAAGGTCTGCAGGCACCTGCACCATCGAATTGGCCAGAACCACGGCAAAGAACGCCACGATGAACCAAGGCAGCGCCAGCCGCTTCCAGATCGGATCGTCGCCCTTGCTCTGCGCGCTGCCGATGGCAAGCCCGGTCAGGATGACGACCGGCGCGAGCAGCGCCACGCGCGAAAGCTTGACGATGGTCGCATAGCTGCCAGCGCTAGCCGAAAAGGCATAGCCTCCGCCGATTGCCTGCGCCACGTCATGGATCGAGGCGCCGATCAGGAAACCGGCCTGGCTGTCGGTAAGGTCCAGGTATTCCGCAAGGATCGGGTAGAGCGACATCGCCAGCGCGCTGGCGAGCGAGACGACGACGAGCGTGATCGCGAACTGCGACTGGCTCAGCCGCTCGCGCCCGATGATGCCATAGAGCGCCATCGCCGCGCTCGCTCCGCAGATGGCGGTGGCACCGCCTGCCAGAATGCCGGTGTAGCGGGATTCGCCTACCAGCTTCGCCCCGGCAATTCCGGCCAGGAACGTGACGGTCATGATCGCCAGCAGCGCCGCGAAGGGCTGCGGCCCCAGCGATCCGATCTGCCCGAACGTCACCTGAAGACCGAGCAGCACCACGCCAAAGCGCAGGCAAGTGCGCGATGCGAAGTCGAGGCCCATGTGGCTGCGCGGGTCCTTGGCAACAAAGCTCAACGATAGGCCGATCAGCAGGCCCAGCAGGATGATCGGGAAGTGGTAGTGCTCGGAAAGCCATGCCGCTGCCGCTGCCGCGATCACGCAGACGGCAAGGCCGTGAAACACCGTCTCGCGTTGTGGGGCAGGCGCAGGCGCCAACTCTGCGAGGTGCATTTCGCCGAACAGGTCCGCCGCCGATGGCAGCGAAACCCAATCGATCTGGCCTGTGGTCCGGCGTTCCAAACCCGTTCTCCTGCCTGGATTTTTCGTTGCGTGGGCCATTTATGTCCCACGGTGTCATATTGTGCTTTCCTTACGCGCCGGAGCGGCTATCTTGCAAGCGAGAAGCGCAAGAGCAGCGCACGCATGGCGGGAGAGCACTGATGAACGGATTGGGGCAGGCCCAGGGCGGCGTTGGCGGGCCCAGCATGGCGCGCAGCGCAGGGATTGCGCTGGTGCTGCTGCTGTTCCTCGGCAATGCGCTCAACTACGTCGACCGGCAGGTGTTGGCGCTGCTCAAGCCCACGCTCGAGGCTGAATTTGGCTGGACCGACAGCGATTACGCCCACCTCGGCTCCTCCTTCCAGATCGCGGCAGCGGGCACGCTGCTCTTTGTCGGCTGGTTCGTTGACCGTCTGGGCGTGCGCATCGCCTATGCCATCGCCGTCACGGTGTGGAGCGCGGCCGGCATGGCCCATGCGCTGGCGCAGACGGTGCAGCAGTTCGTCGCCGCGCGCATCGTGCTGGCGGCAGGCGAATCCGTCAGCACGCCCGCCGGGCTGAAGGCGGCGGCAATGTATCTGCCGGTGAAAGAGCGCAGTTTCGCCATCGGCCTGATCAACACTGCACCCAACATCGGCGCAATCCTCACCCCGCTGCTGATCCCGCCCTTTGCGCTGGCCTTTGGCTGGCAGGCCGCCTTCTGGGTCACCGGCGCGCTCGGCTTCATCTGGCTGGGCGGCTGGTGGTTGGGCACCCGCAACCTCAAGCCGCTGGGCGACATGCCCGAGCGCGCGCGCGTGCCGTGGGGCGTGCTGCTTTCCGATCGCAAGACGTGGACGGTGATCGGCGCGAAATTCTGCATCGATGCGGTATGGTGGTTCGTGCTGTTCTGGATGCCCGATTTCTTCAACCGCCAGTTCGGCCTGAGCCAAGGCGCACTGGGCTGGCCCATCGCCATCATCTTCACGCTGGCCGCATTGGGCGCGCTGACCTCGGGCGGGCTCTATCCGATCCTGCTCGGCAAGGGCTTCAGCGTGAACCGCGCGCGCAAGACCTCGATGCTTTTCTATGCGCTGGTCGTGCTGGCCATGCCGCTGTCCCTGTTCACCGGCAACCCGTGGATGGCCGCCGTGCTCATCGGCCTCGGCCTCTTCGCGCATCAGGGCTTCTCGACCAACGTCTTCGGCATGACCGCCGACGTCATCCCCGCCACCCGCGTCGCCAGCGTGATCGCGCTGGGCGCAGTCGCCGGCAACCTCTCGGGCACGGCGATCATCGAGTTCGCGGGCTGGTCGCTGACCAATGGCCTGGGCTACGTCCCGATGTTCGCAATCTGCGGCAGCGCCTACCTCGTCGCGCTGGCCTTCATCCACCTGATGCTACCCAAGCTGGAACTGGCGGTGGGTGAGTGACGGCCTGCACGCCCCCGGAAGCTTGATGTTTTCTCTACCCTCGTCATCCCGGTCTTGACCCGGGATTCCGCATCGACAGCGCTGTGCTGTCGCGCAAAGGCAGCGGGACCCCGGGTCAAGCCCGGGGTGATGGCTGGTTTTGGGATTGCGAGTTTGCAGCTTGGATGGCTGCTTTGGGGTGGGGAGCGGACTTCAGACCTATTGCTCTAGCTTGAGCAATGCGTTGGCCACCGCACTCAAATCGGGAAGCCTTTGTTGATCCTGTAGTATTGGCTCAAAGCCCTCTTTCGCTCCGAGATTGCGGTGGGGAGTGACAATCCACTCGCCAACTTTCTCTTCGACGTTCAACAGCTGTGCCGTTGCCATGAACGCCTTTAAGCTCCGAACGCCAGCTGCCTTCAGAAAAGGGTCAAAGAATCCCTTCCATTCGCTCTGCGCTGGGTGCGGAACCATCCACTCAGATCGAGCGAAGGCAATAGCCAATCCGGCTTCAACTTCTTTGTGGTCAGGGCTTGAGCCAAGATTTTGCGGGTTGATCTCCAAGCCAACGCCGCTCGTTGTGCGGACCAATGGCGCGATCAGAACTCGTCCGTTAACGAGATAGGCGGCGACTGACTTCATCATCGTCGCCAGAAAAGCATGAAGAATGGGATGACTGCAACTGCGTCGTCACCGGAACGCCCGCTCTTGACGAGATGGCACCCTAGCCGGCCCACCACCCCAGCCAAAAAAGAGGCCCCGGACTTTCGCCCGGAGCCTCTTCGTGCGCCCAAGGGAGGGGTGGGCGGTTACTGGAACTTGGCGCGCAGGCTCACGCCGAAGTAGCGGTCGGCGTCGCGCGGGATCTGCAGGCGCTGGCCGGCGCTGACGTTGAGCAGCGCATAGGACTTGTCGGTGATGTTGCGCGCAAGGAACGACAGGCGATAGTTGTCGTCCGCGTCAGAGAACCCGACGCTGGCGTTCCAGATGCCATAGCCCGCAATCGGGCCGCTTTCGCCGAGATCGGAGAACTGCTTGCCGACATGGCGGAAGTCGGTGTCGAGATAGAGCTTCAATCCGCCCAGATCACGCTCATAGCTGCCGCCCAGCGTGTAGGTGAACTTTGGCGCCAGTGGCAGGCGCGTGCCGTTGCGGGCGTCAGGCGCGTTGGTCTGTGGATTCGGATTGAACTTCTTGACCTTGGCATCGGCATAGGCCGCGCTTGCACGCAGGGTCAGGCCGTCAACCGGCACGGTCAGCAGGTCAAGCTCGAAGCCCTGGCTGCGCACGGTGCCCGCGTTGGTCAGGTTTGAAACCGGCACGCCGTTAAGCAGCACGAAGTTGTTGGCCTGGAAGCCCTTGTAGGTGACGGTGAAGGCCGCCGCATTGAACTGCACGCGGTTGTCGAGGAACTGCGACTTCAAGCCCGCTTCGAAGGCGTCGGAGATTTCTTCGTCGATCGGGATCGCGTTGGTCGGCGCGGTGTGGTTGAAGAACACGTTGAACGCCGGGCCCTTGTAGCCACGGGTGTAGCTGCCGTAGAGCATCACGTCCTCGGTCGGCGTGATCTGCAGGACGGCGCGGCCCGAAAGGTTGCCGTTGTTGCTCGATCCGGCCGAGGTGTTGGTGCCGTTGCCGCCCGAGGCCAGCGTTCCGCCGGCCGGGTTACCGTTGGTGCCGGGGCCGGTTGCCGGAAGACCCGTAGTGGCGTTGACCGCAGGCGCGCGGGTGTGGGTGTAGCTCAGGTCATCCCAGGTATAGCGCAGGCCGCCGGTCAGCGAGATCATGTCGCTGAAGCGATAGGTCGCCTGGCCGAACACCGCGTAATTGCGCGATTCCACTTCGCTGCGCGAAGTCGCGGTCGGGAAGATCGTGTTGACCGTGTCCGCAAGGTTGCACGGCGTCGCGCCCGATGCCGCTGTCGGCAAGGTCGAGCTGGCGCAAGTCACGTTGCGGCGGGTGAAGTCCTGCTGGTTGTTCGACCCCCAGGCAAACGCGCCCACCTGATAGAAGAACGGCTGGGTCTGGTCAGAAGCCAAGCGCACTTCAAGGCTGAGCTGCTGCGTGTTGACTTCGCCGAAGTCATGCAGCTGGCCGGTGCCGACGATGGCGCGCGGCAGGAAGTCGCCGTCGCGCTGTTCCTCGTTCTTCCAGTTGCGATAGCCCGCGATCACGCTCAGCGTGTGGCTTTCGAACACGTCGAAATCGCCCGACGCGGTCAGGCTCCACTGGCGGTCCTTGGTGCGCGTGACCAGATCGTGGTTGATGTAGCGCTGGTTCAGGCCCTGCGCAACGCCGCCCGGCAGGCCAAGCTCTGCATCGAGCACCGCACCGCGGCTGACCGTAGTCACGTCGGCGCAGCAATCGTCGTTGGCGCGGAAGTAGTCGGCGATCAGGCGGAACTTCGATCCGCCGTTCTCATAATCGAGAATGCCGCGAGCGCCGTAGTGCTCGTAGCCGTTCACCTTGTTGTTCTTGCCGCCGTAGACGTTGGTGATGTTGCCGTCATAGCTGCCGTAGAAGCCGGTGACGCGCGCGGTCAGGCCTTCGGACAGCGGCCCGGAAACCGAGGCGCGCAGGCGATATTCGTCACCTTCATAGGCCTCGACCCGCGCTTCGCCCTGCAGCGTGTCGGTTCCGCCCTTCGAAACGATGTTGACGAGACCGGCCGAGGCGTTCTTGCCGAACAGCGTGCCCTGCGGCCCGCGCAGCACTTCAAGTCGCTGGGCATCGACGAGGTCCATGAAGGCCTGGCCCGAACGGCTCAGCACCACGCCGTCGACTACCGTCGACACGCTGGGCTCTGCCGCCACCGAGAAGGTGATCGTACCGACGCCGCGCATCACGATGGCGCTGTTGGCGCTGGTCGTGCCCTTGCGGAACGTGACCGACGGAACCAGTTGGGTCAGCCCTTCGAGGCTGGTCGTGCCGGTCGACTCAAGTCGGTCTGCGGTCAGCGCGGTGATGGCGATCGGAACGTCCTGGACGTTTTCCTTCACCTTCTGTGCGGTGACGACGATTTCGCTGATGCCGCCCGAGTTATCTTCAGCAGCGTCCTGCGCGTGGGCAGCGCCTGCGAAGGCCAGTGACAGCGCGCTGGCAGACAATGCCAATGCGCGCGCAGATGCGGAATGTATAAGCCTCATGGATCTCTCCCCTGCGAAAAGCGGTCTTCCAAGGGTAGTCATGCTCCCTCGTCGATCGGCCGCGATTGGTGCTTGATCTGCTATGGTGGGATGGATATGTCAAGCGGTGTCAGAAAAACGGACAGAGTCTGCGGCCAATGTGCCACACTGGCCGTTCAGGGATGAGGAAAGCACTGTTGGAACTCCGGCTGCACGCCGAAAACAAAGGATTTTCTCTCCGCGCTGGGGAGCAAGTCGTGCTGCGCCACTCCCCCTTATGTCCTGCGGTAGTCATGGCATGCGGACAGCCAACCGTGGCTATGTATCGCGGCAACTTCGCCATTTCTGACGCGCCGACCGGCGAGATCGCGCCCACCGCCTGGCAGGAAATCGACGGCGGCATCGAACTGCTTGATGCCGAACTGTCTGATGGGGGCCGCCCCGTTGCCCGCCTGACCTTCTCGGGCACCGGACTCGAAGTCCGCTCGCTCCTTCCCGGCCATGACCGTCTCCACGTCCGCTTCCACGCCGAACCCGGCGAATGCGTCTGGGGTGGCGGAGAGCAGATGAGCTATCTCGCTCTCAATGGGCGGAAATTCCCGATCTGGACGAGCGAGCCCGGCGTCGGGCGCGACAAGTCGACCGAGCTCACCCGGATCATGGACGCCGAGGGCATGGCCGGCGGCGATTACTGGAACACCAACTACCCGCAGCCCACCTTCCTGACCTCGCGCTGGCTCGCCATCCACCTCGATGCCAGCTGCTACAGCGTCCTCGATTTCACGCAGGACGACAGCCACCTGGTCGAAGTGTGGAGCAACACGGCGCGCTTCGAGATCTTCGCCGCCGATGGTCCGCAAGACCTCGTCGGCCAGCTCTCCACCCGCTTCGGCCGCCAGCCCGAACTGCCCGACTGGGCCATCGGCGGCGCAATCGTCGGCCTGAAATCGGGCGCGTCCAGCTTCGACCGGCTCGAACAGTTCATCGCGGCAGGCGCTGCCGTCTCGGGCCTGTGGTGCGAGGACTGGGCGGGCATCCGCGAAACCACCTTCGGCCGCCGCCTGTTCTGGGATTGGCACTCCGGAGCGCGCAGCGCGCAGCGCTACCCCGATCTTCGCGCGAAGATCCGGCAGCTCGAGGCCCGCGACATCCGCTTCCTGGCCTACGCCAACCCCTATATCGCGGTCGATGGCGACCTGTATGACGAAGCGCGCAGCGGCGGTCACTTCTGCCTCAACCAGACGTCCGACGAGGTCCACCTCGTCGATTTCGGCGAGTTCGATTGCGGCGTGGTCGATTTTACCCGCCCGGAAACCCGCGCCTGGTTTGCCGAGCGCGTGCTGGGCCGCGAAATGCTCGACATCGGCATCTCTGGCTGGATGGCCGATTTCGGCGAGTACCTGCCGACTGATCTGCGCCTTGCCGATGGTTCCGATCCGATGGAAGCGCACAACCGCTGGCCGGTGCTCTGGGCAGAGGTGAACGCCATGGCGCTGGCATCGCGCGGCAAGACCGGCGATGCGCTGTTCTTCATGCGCGCCGGGTTTTCGGGCGTGCAAGGCTTCTGCCCGCTGCTCTGGGCCGGTGACCAGTCAGTCGATTTCACCCGCCACGATGGCATCGGCACGGTCGTCACCGGCGCGCTCTCGGCAGGGCTTGTCGGCAATGCCTACAGCCACTCAGATTGCGGCGGCTACACCTCGCTCCATGGCAATGTTCGCACTGCAGAGCTGATGCAGCGCTGGTGCGAGCTTGCCGCCTTCGCGCCGGTCATGCGCAGCCACGAAGGCAACCGCCCCGACGACAACCTGCAGTACGACAGCACGCCCGAACTGCTCGCCTGCTTTGCCGCATGGAGCCGCGTCCACGCGCACCTTGCGCCCTATGTCCGCCACCTCTGCCAAGAGGCGAGCGCTTCGGGCCTGCCCGCGCAGCGCCCGCTGTTTCTGCATTATCCGCAGGAACCTGCGCTCTTTACGGTGCAGGACCAGTTCCTCTACGGTGCCGACCTGCTGGTGGCTCCGGTGATCGAGGAGGGGGCTCGTCATCGCCAGGTGGTTCTTCCCGGAACCGGACCCTGGCGGCATTGCTGGTCGGGCGAGGACTTCGCCCCCGGCACGCACGACATCCCTGCGCCCATCGGCCAGCCGCCGGTTTTCTTCCGTCCGGACAGCGCGTTCGCGCCACTGTTCGAGGGGATCAAGGGGGCATTGGCAGAATGAGCGAGCGGTCAAACATCAGGGACGTTGCGGCAAGGGCCGGGGTGGCGGTGAAAACCGTCAGCCGCGTGCTCAACGGCCATCCCTATGTCAGTGCCGATACCAAGGCCCGGGTCGAGGAAGCCATGCGCGCGCTCGATTTCCGTCCGAGCGTCGCCGCGCGCATCCTCTCGGGCGCCAAGTCGAACCAGATCGCCCTGATCTACGACAATCACAGCCCTTACTACATGTTCCAGATCCAGTCCGGCTGCTGGGACTTCTGCCGTTCGAACGGCATCCGCCTGCTCGCCCAGCCGGTCGACGTGGCCGACCCTCAGGTGGGCGAACAGGTACGCGGCCTCGTGAGCGAGACTCACGTCGACGGGATCATCCTGTCCTCGCCGGTGACCGATTGCGATCCGGTGCTGCGCGCGCTGGAGGCGATGGACATCCCGTTCGTGCGCATATCGCCCGGCACCAACCACGCGCTGACCAGTTCGGTGTTCATGGACGATGCCCAGGCCGCCGATGACATGACCACGCACCTGATCAACGCCGGGCACCGCCGCATCGGCTTCATCAAGGGCCACCAGAACCACATGGCCTCGGACGACCGCCTGTTCGGCTATCGCCGCGCGCTCGACCGGGCGGGCATTTCCTACGATCCTGTTCTGGTGCGCGAGGGCGAGTTCGATTTCGATTCCGGTACGCGCGGCGGTCAGGCCCTGCTCGACCTGCCCAACCGCCCGACCGCGATCTTCGCCTCCAACGACGACATGGCCGCAGGCGTCCTTGCCGTCGCGCATGACCGGGGCATCAATGTGCCCGCCGAACTGTCGGTCGCGGGTTTTGACGATACCACGCTGGCCCGCACCGTCTGGCCGCCGCTCACCACGATCCACCAGCCGATGGCCGAGCTTGCCCGCACCGCCACGGAAATCCTCATTGCCGGGGGCGACATCACCCACCGCCGCCTGCCCCATACACTCGTAGAGCGCGCTTCGGTCGCGCCGCCATACAGGACTGTTTCATGAGCCTCTTGCCACTGCCCCCTGCTTTCCGCCCTCTTGGCCACACCGGCATTGCCGTGTCGCCGATTGCCTGGGGCATGTGGCGCCTTGCCGAGGATGGCCGCAGCGCTGCCGATGCGGCAAAGCTTGTTCATGCCGCGCTGGATGCCGGGATCAACTTCCTCGACACAGCAGACATCTATGGCTTCGACGGCAAGGGCGGCTTCGGCGATGCCGAGGCGCTGCTCGGCGAAGTGCTGGCAGCAGAGCCTGCGCTGCGTGGCCGCATGGTCCTCGCCACCAAGGGCGGCATCCTCCCGCCCCTGCCCTATGACCAGAGCCCCGATTACCTGCGCAAGGCCATCGAGGATTCGCTGCGCCGCCTCAAGACCGACGTGATCGACCTGTGGCAGATCCATCGCCCGGATATCCTCGCCCACCCGCACGAGACCGCGCGCGTGCTCGACGATGCGGTCGCCTCGGGCAAGGTCCGCGCACTTGGCGTCTCAAACTACACGCAGGCACAGATCGCCGCTCTCAACCATTTCCTTGGCGAGAAGCTGGCGACCACGCAGCCCGAGATCAGCCCCTTGCGCATCACCTGCTTCGAGAACGGCGAGCTGGACCAGGCGATGCAGCTTGGCCTGACGCCAATGGCCTGGTCGCCGCTTGGCGGTGGCCGTCTGGCAGCGCCCGAAAGCGCGCGCGACAAGGCCGTCGCATCGGCGCTCGATGCCGTGGCCGAGGCGCAGGGCGTCTCGCGCACGGTCGCGGCCTATTCGTGGCTCATGGCACACCCCGCCGGGATCGTGCCGATCATCGGATCGCAGAAGGCAGAGCGCATTGCCGAGGGCGCTGCTGCGCTTTCGGTGCGCTGGACACGAACGGATTGGTACGCCGTGCTCGTCGCGGCGCGGGGCGAGCGGCTCCCGTAACAGCCGCAACAGTTTGATTTTCAAGGCGGACGGCACCGGCCCCACGGTTTTGCCGGTAAAGACCTGCGTCCGCTGCGCAGAAGGAGAGGCAAGATGGCCGAACAGAATTGCGAGATCGCCTGGTTCTCGGCGCTGTGCGACGACGACTACGAATTCCTCGGTGTGCCCGACAAGTATCTCCAGTCCAGCTGGGAGCATTGCCGCAACATCGTGCTGCGCGCCGAGGAAGGCGGGTTCGACAACATCCTGCTGCCCTCGGGCTACAGCCTCGGCCTCGATACCACTGCCTTTGCCGCCGCCGTTGCCACGCAGGTTCGCCGGATCAAGCTGCTCTGGGCCACGCGCATGGGCGAGGACTGGCCGCCGCAGCTTGCCCGCCGCATCGCCACATTGGACCGCATCCTCGGCCCCAACGCTGCCGGGACGGGCGGGCGCCTCAACGTCAACATCATCTCGTCCGACATGCCGGGCGAGACGATTGCCAGCGGCCCGCGCTATGCCCGCGCCACCGAGATCATGAAGATCGTGCGCACCCTGCTCGATGGCCAGCACCTCGATTTCCAGGGCGAGTTCTACAAGCTGAAGCTCGATCCCCCGCGCATCGGCACCCTTTCAGGCAAGTGCCCCGCGTTCTACTTCGGCGGCCTCAGCCCAGATGCCCGCGAATGCGCCGCCGAGGCCTGTGACGTCTACCTGATGTGGCCCGACACCATGGACAAGGTGCGCGAGACAATCGCCGACATGAAGGCCCGCGCCGCCAACCATGGCCGCACTTTGAAGTTCGGCTACCGCGTCCATGTGATCGTGCGCGAGACCGAGGACGAGGCCCGCGCCTATGCCGACCGCCTCCTGTCCAAACTGGATGACGAGGCAGGCCGCGCCATCCGCGAGAAGTCATTGGACGCCAAGAACTTCGGCGTGCAGCGCCAGCAGGAACTGCGCGGCGCGGCCGATGGCGATGGCTTTGTCGAGGAGAACCTGTGGACCGGCATCGGCCGCGCCCGCTCCGGCTGTGGCGCTGCCATCGTCGGCACGCCCGACCAGGTCCTTGCAAAGCTGCGCGCCTATCAGGCCGAAGGCATCGAGGCCTTCATCCTCTCGGGCTATCCGCACGTCCAGGAAGCTGACATGTTCAGCCGCTACGTGCTCCCGCACATCAGCCATGGGCCTCTCGACATCTGACATGGGCAACGTCGTGGAACAGCAGGACCGGATCTTCGACGTCGCCGTGATCGGCGGCGGCGTCAACGGCACCGGCATAGCGCGCGATGCAGCGGGGCGCGGGGCTTGCGTCCTCCTGCTCGAGGCGCACGATCTTGCCAGCGGCACCTCGTCCAATTCCAGCAAGCTGATCCACGGCGGCCTGCGCTATCTCGAACACTACGAGTTCGGCCTCGTGCGCGAAGCGCTTGGCGAGCGCGAGAAGCTCTGGGCCATCGCCCCGCACATCATCTGGCCGATGCGTTTCGTCCTGCCGTGGGTGCAGGGCCTGCGCCCGCGCTGGCTGCTGCGCCTTGGCCTGTTCCTCTACGACCACCTCGGCAAGCGCAGGCTGCTCCCCGCGACGGAGACTATCCGGCTCGACCGCCACCCCGCTGGCAAGCCGCTCAAGCCCGAGTTCGTCCACGGCTTCGTCTATTCCGATGGCTGGGTCGATGACGCGCGCCTCGTCGTGCTCAACGCCCGCGACGCGGCAGACAAAGGCGCCGAAATCCGCACACGCTGCCCGGTCGAAACGCTGACGCGCGAGGGTGATCTCTGGCGCATCGAAACCGCGCAAGGCACTTTCCGCGCCCGCGCGGTGATCAACGCAGCGGGCCCCTCGGTCCTCTCGATCCTCGACCGCAGCGGCGAGCAGCACAGCCAGTCGATCCGCCTCGTGCGCGGCTCGCACATCGTCGTGCCCAAACTGTTCGACCACCCCCACCCCTACTTCTTCCAGCTCCCCGATGGCCGCATCTTCTTCGCCATCCCCTACGAGCACGACTTCACCCTGATCGGCACGACCGACCGCGACCACATGCCGGGCACCCCCATCGTCGCCAGCGCCGAGGAGATCGCGTACCTGTGCGAAGGCGCCAGCCGCTTTTTCGCCAAACCGGTCACGCCCGCCGATGTCGTCTGGACCTATTCCGGCGTCCGCCCGCTCGTCGACGATGGCTCGGGCAAGCCGGAAGCTGCCACGCGCGGCTATCGCTTCGAACTCAGCCCCGAAGACGAAGGCGCACCGATCCTCTCGGTCTTCGGCGGCAAGATCACCACCTTCCGCACCCTTTCGGAGGAAGCGGTGGACCGCATGGCCACACGCATCCCCGCCCTTTCCGCACCGCACTGGACCGATGCCAAGCCCCTGCCCGGCGGCGATTTCGGCGTGCACGAGGTGGACAGCCGCATCGCCGATCTCAGGGCGCGCTACCCCTTCCTCGAACCCGCCTGGGCCGAACGCCTGATCCACTGCTACGGCTCGCTTGCGCCTGCGGTCCTTGGCGATGCGCAAGGACTGCAGGATTGCGGCCAGCATTTCGGCCACGGCCTCACTGCGCGCGAAGTGCAGTACCTGATTGCGCGCGAATGGGCGGTCGAGGCAGAAGACGTGTTGTGGCGGCGCACCAAGCTTGGCCTGCGCCTGTCAGCGCAGCAGCAGGAAAGCCTGCGCCGCTTCATGGGAGAGAATGCCGCGAAATGAGCGATGACCAATGCATCCTCGTGCTCGACGAGGGCACCACCTCCACCCGCGTGATCCTCTATTCCGCAGCCGGTGACGTCCTCGCCATCGCGCAGGAGGAACTGACCCAGCATTACCCCGCCCCCGGCCTCGTCGAGCATGACGCATCTGAGATCTGGGAGCGCACGCTGCGCTGCGCCCGCGCCATGGTCGAACGCGCTGGCAGCCCCTCGCACATCGCCGGGATCGGCGTCACCAACCAGCGCGAGACGATCGTCGCGTGGGACAGCAAGACCGGCGAACCCGTCACCCGCGCCATCGTCTGGCAGGACCGCCGCACCGAAGAGCAATGCCGTGCCTTACGCGATGCCGGCCACGAAGCTGCAATCCAGCATACCACCGGCCTGCTGCTCGATCCCTATTTTTCCGCCAGCAAGATGGCGTGGATCCTGCGCAACGTGCCCGAAGCCGCCGCACTGGGTGACCGCCTCGCCTTCGGCACGGTCGAATCCTGGCTGGTGTGGAAGCTCACCGGCGGCCTGCACATTTCCGACGTCTCCAACGCCAGCCGCACCTCGCTCTTCCCCCTCGTCGGCAGCACGTGGGACGAAGGCCTGTGCGATCTGTTCGGCGTGCCCCGGTCCGCGCTCCCCGAAGTCGTCCCCAGCGCGGACGCATTCGGCCGCACCCTGCCTGAAATGTTCGGCGCGCCCATCGCCATCACCGGTCTTGCCGGAGACCAGCAGGCCGCCACCATCGGACAGGGCTGCTTCGCCAGAGGAGAAGCCAAGGCCACGCTCGGCACTGGCGCTTTCATCCTCTCCAACATGGGCACCACCCCGCCGCACTCCACCCACCGCCTGCTCGGCACCGTGCTGTGCGAACTCGGCGGCGCGCGCACCTACGCGCTCGAAGGCTCGGTCTTTGCCGCCGGCAGCGTGATCAAGTGGCTGCGCGACAGCCTCGGCATGCTCTCCAGCTCGGCGGAAAGCGAAGCGCTCGCCCGCTCGGTGGCCGACAGCGCAGGCGTGGTCTTCGTGCCCGCGCTCTCCGGCCTCGGCGCGCCCTACTGGCAGCCCGAGGCCCGCGCCAGCATCACCGGCCTGACCTTCGCCGCCACCCGCGCCCACGTGACGCGCGCGGCGCTGGAATCCATCGCCCACGTGTTCCACGACCTCGCGCGTGCCTATGCGGCAGACGGCGCAGGCTGGGAAGTGCTGCGCCTCGATGGCGGCATGAGCGCCAACGACTGGCTGGCACAGGACATCGCCAATGTGCTCGCCCTGCGCTGCGAACGCCCGACCGATGTCGAGACGACGGCGCGGGGCGCGGCAATCTTCGCCGCCATCGGCGCCGGCCTCTTCCCCGACCTCGCCACCGCCCGCACCTTCATCCCCCGCACCGACGTCTTCGAACCCCGCATGCCCGAAGTGGAGCGAGGCGAACGTCTAGGCGCATGGCGCGAGGCACTGGGCGAGTAACGCCCTCGCCCTCTCCCCTTCAGGGGAGAGGGTTGGGAGAGGGGTTTCCCAGCGATGAGGCCACTTGCAAGCTCGTCGTCATTGCGAGCGCAGCGAACTGCGTCTCCTCGCAATGACGAACGCCACCTTGCGAAACTAGGCGCAAAGCCCGCGGATATAGGCAAACGCCTCGGCCGAAGGCTTCGTGGGCTGCAGTTCCAGACCTACCGTGCCCTTGTACCCCACGCGCTCGAACATCGCCAAAGCGCCCGGCCAGTCGATCTTGCCAGACCCCGGCTCGCCGCGGCCCGGTGCGTCGGCCACCTGCACATGCACTACCTGATGCATCGCGGCAGACAGCGCGGCCTCGGGGTCTTCGCCTTCCACCACCGAGTGGTAAAGGTCATAGAGCACCTTCACGCGCGGGTGCGCCACCATGTCGGCCACCACCACGCTATCCTCGGTCGTCGAACACAGCACGCCCGGATGATCGAAGCGCGTGTTGGCGGATTCGAGCAGGATCATGACGTCCAGCTCCTCGGCAATCGGCACCAGCTTGCGCAGGGCATCGGCAAAGATGCCAAGCTGCACCGGACGCTTGAGCCACGGCACGCCGCGCCCCGATGTCACCACCACGTTCGAACAACCCAGCGATTTCGCCGCCGAAGCCGCGTCGCGGAACACTTCGAGGAAACCCTCGTGCGTTGCAGGATCGACCAGCTGCGTCACATAGTCCGCCACCGTGCTGACCAGTTCGACGCCATGGGTCTCCAGCGCCGCCTTGATCGCCGCCAGATCGCGCCCCTTGAGCAGGAAAAGCTCGACCTTGCGGAAGCCCGCTGCCGCCGCCGCCGCAATGCGGTCCTCGATCTTGTCGCCCGCTTCGGTGAAGCCGTACTCAAGGTTTACCGAGAGATCGAAAGCCATGGCTCAGGCCCCCCAGATGCGGCGGGCCATCGCCTGATGGCGGCGGACCTGCTCGAAGGCATCGCGCGTGTCATAGGCATGGCCTTCCCATTCGGAGACCATCGTGCCGGTGAACCCGCCGTCCTTGAACAGCGGCAGGATCGTGTCGTAGTCGATCGCTTCCTCGACCAGATCCTCGCTCACGCCATAGAACTTGCCGTGGATGTGGATCGTGCGATCGACCAGCGCGGCCCAGCTCTTGGGATCGTGGTTGGAGAGGATGAAGAACGCAAGGCACGCGGCCTGGATTTCCATCGGCCCATGACCCTTCGCCACGGCCCATTCGCGCAAGCGCCCGGCCTTCTCGTGGCTCATGCCGCCTTCGAGCCAGACTTCCTTCAGCTTGTCGAGCAGGTCTTCCTTGGCCCCCTTGGCGCGCGCGGCGTCGAGCATCGATTCAGGGATGCGGCTCGCCGTGCCGCCGAAGTCGGGAATCCAGCCGAGGTACGGCGTGTTCAGCTTGTCGTACATCTCGCCATAGGCCTGCACGGCAGGGTGCCCTGCCCACATCGGCGCGTGGACTTCCACGCCCATGCGGATGTCCAGCTCCTCGGCATAGGGCGCGATTTCGGGCAGAAGGTGCACCGGCAGCGCGAACTGGTAGCGCACGAGGCTGAAGCCCATCTTCTTGGCCGAGCGCAGCTGGCGCTTGTGATATTCCACCAGCGCCGCATCCTCGATCGGCTGCTGACCGGGCTTGAGAAAGCGGTCGGAATTGATCGCGCACGAAACGGGGTTCAGCCCCGTCTCGGCAATCATCTGCTTGAACTCTTCGGCAAACTTGTCCGAAACGTCCGGAAATTCGCGGAAGTTCTGGAAGCCGATGATCTCGATGTTCGGGCCCAGCCCGCGCTTGGCGACTTCGGCCAGCAGCGTATCGAGTTCGAATTGGCGGGTCAGGAACTCGTTGGTGAACGAATAGAGCGTGACGCCGGTCTGCGGGCCGGTTGCGGTATTAGCCATTGTGCAAATCCTCTCAGGCAGCAGCGACGGTAAGGGTCGACGTCTGCGGATTGGTCCGCTTCATGCCGGGAATGTAGGGCGGGCTGACGAACAGGTTCAGCGAGACCTCATGGCTCGAACCCGCGTCCGCGTTCAGCGAAGGCAGCACCAGGAACGCCGAATCGCGCACGAACCAGAACGTGTCCACGCGCTCGCCATTGTCTGAAAGCGCCCATTCCTCGCCATCGTAGGAAATGCGCGCATCCGAGAGATCCACAGCCTTTCCATCGATCGTCAGCGGCCCGACCTCGACCACCGAAAACGGCAGCGAGCGATACCACGGCAGGCGCATCGCCAGCTTAAGCCCACCCGCCGTAGCGGCAAGCCCCTCTTCTCCGATCACCCGTTCGACTGGCAGCACGTTCGCTCTCCCGCTTTCAATTAGAATTGTTCTTCTAATCATGGCTTGACACGCGGTCAAGCACTCGGCAGATAAAAACCGAACTTTAGTTCTATTCTAATATCAGCCAAGTTCAATATAGGGGCGGGTGCCAGAGGGTCATGGCGGAATTCGATTACATCATCGTCGGCGCGGGCTCGGCAGGCTGCGTTCTGGCCAACCGCCTCAGCGCCAACCCGCGCAACCGCGTCCTGCTGATCGAGGACGGGGGCGACAATCAGCATCCCTTCATCAAGATGGCCGGCGGCTTCATCAAGATCATGGGCAACCCGGACTATTTCCGCGTCTATCAGACCGAGCCGCGCGAAGGCATGCGCGGCGGCATCCACACCTATGGGCGCGGCCTCGGCGGTTCCTCGGCGATCAACGGCACCTGGTATCTCACCGGTAGCCCCAAGGACTTCGACAGCTGGACCGCGCAGGGCCTCTCCGGCTGGGGCTGGTCCGATATCGCCCGCTGCTACCGCAAGTTCGAGGATTACCGCGAACCCGGCGCCCACCCCGGACGCGGCCATGGCGGCGAGCTTCAGGTCACCGCCTCAACCTACAAGTCGCCGGTGTTCGATGCGCTTGCCGCAGGCTTTGCCACGCAAGGCATGCCCTGGCTCGATGACATCACCACGCCGGGCAGGCAGGGCGTCGGCCGCAGCCAATACACCGTGGACCGCAAGGGCGTGCGCGAGAGTGCCTACAAGGCCTTCGTCATGCCGATCCTCACGCGCCGCAACCTCACCATCGCCCAGCACACCGCCGTTTCGCGCGTGGTGATCGAGCAGGGCCGCGCCACCGGCGTCGTCACCCACGCCCACGGGCAGGAGCGCATTCACACCGCGGCGAAGGAAGTGATCCTTTCAGCCGGCGTCTATGGCTCGCCCCAGCTGCTCCAGCTCTCCGGCATCGGCGCAGGCGCAACCCTCAGCGACCTCGGCATTCCGGTGATCAAGGACTTGCCGATGGTGGGCCGAAACCTGTCCGATCACACCAAGTTCGGCGTCTCGTTCGACCTTGCGAACCACCCCGGCACGAACCGCGAATTCTTCGGATGGCGGCTCTATCGCAATGCCCTCCAGTACTTCCTCACCGGCACCGGCCACCTCGCCCGCGTCGGCATGCCGCTGACCGGCCTCTACGCCAGCGAGGGCACGCCCGAGGACTGGCCCGACCTCCAGGTCGCCGCCGCGCCCTTTGCCATGCGCACCGTGAACGAGATGGCCGCCCGCCCCGGCAGCCCCCTCACCCCCAATCCCGGCCTGACCTTCTCGGGCTACCACCTGCGCCCGAAGAGCCGCGGCTCGATCCGCCTCACCTCGCCGGACTACCGCGACGCGCCCGTCGCCGATGCCGCGATCTGGTCCGATCCGTCCGACAGGGCCAAGAGCCTCGAACTCTTCCGCCTGTTCCGTGCCATCGCCGGGTCCGAACCGCTCAAGGCCTACATCGGCACCGAACGCATGCCCGGCCCCGACGTGCAGGACGAAGCCGCAATCCTCGCCGAACTCGCCAGAATGGTCGAAGTCGGGCTCCACGGCACCGGCACCTGCGCCATGGGCACCGATGAGGCGACCTCAGTCACCGACGCCCGCACCCGCGTCCACGGCATCGGCGCCCTGCGCGTCGTCGACTGCTCGATCATGCCCACCCCCGTCTCCGGCAACACCAACGGCCCGGCGATGGCCGTAGCGGAACGCGCAGCGGAGATGATCCTGGAGGATGCGGGGTAAGGCGTTACGCCGCTCAGCTCATGGTCATGTAATAGGCATAACCCCCGTCGGTTATGTTCAGAAACAGTTCCGGCCCCTTTGCACTGTCGCGCAGCGCGGCAAGCAGTGTCTCGTTGCCTTCATGAACCAGCAGAATACGCGCTGAAAACGGCGCGCGCACGCCCTTGTGGAACGTCGAAGTCCAGAACCCCTGCATCGGCTCAGTTGTCCGCGTAACCGAGATAATGCCCATGCTCATCGTGTCGCGCGCGGCCCCTGTGAGATAGAGCTTGCCGAGGCTGTAGAACACGGCCCCAGCGATCTCAGGGTCTTCCTCTTGCCACTCCCTGCCCCAATAATGGAACGCTGGCTCTTTCATGTCGTCAAAGAAAATGCACAGGCGTTCTTCTACAAACTCGAGTTCGAGCAGGCGCCGCTGTTGCATCATCGGACTGACTACCCCGTCCTGTGAATCGGGATCTGGCGTATGGGGCGATGCCTTGGTGTATCGGAATATCCGGTAGTCTCCCTGAAAGTTCTCCTTGATGATCTGCCTGCTGATCGGCGATTGGCCCATCAGTTCCTCGATTCCACCGTAAACGCTCGGGCCAGCGTCATCACTCAACGACCAGATGAGGCGCTCGCGAATCGACAGGGAAAATTGGGAACTATCGTATTCCGATTCGGGCTTGAGCAATCGGGACAGCGTAGCGGCGGAAAAAACAGCCTTTTTCTGGGGACTTAGCCCGCCACCTGCATATTCGGCACGCAGCCGATCCCGCGCTTTCCTGAAGGCGCCAAGTCCGTCGGCATGAAGTTCGGAGTCCATCGGAACACCCTTTCTCCTGAAATTTATCAAACACGTGTCAATCTTGTAGCCCAAAACCCTTTCACGTGATTGACAAGCCAATTGTTGCAGCGCACAATATCCACAGTTTCATTCCAGCACAGGTCCATCAGCCGGACCAGCGCCGACAAGGAGCCATGCTCCCTCTGTCCCGATCCGCCCGCAACTTCGCGGGCCTGACGCGCGGGCCGGGCCACCCCCGGTCGGACGACTTCTACTATCTTTGAGAACCACCCGACAACGGGGGGCCGGAGGATCGTCATGTCTTTCTTTAACTTCTTGGGACAGTTGCTTGGCAAATGGTTCGATGCCCTGTCGCCGCGCGCAAGAGTCTTTGGTGGCCCGCTCATTTTCGGAGCGATCGGCCTGCTCGCCATGAAGATGGTCTATGATCCGCCCTGCATCAAGGTCGGCCCGCTCGACTTCGTCACCGGCGCAAACCCGAATTGCGTCGTCAAACCGGCGGACAAGTCCGAACCGGAAGCCTCGTCAACACCAACCGACGATTGGTCAGCCGCGCCCTCAGATGATGCCACCGAACCTGCCGAACCGCAGGCAGCGCCTGAGACTGAAGAGATTGATCTTTACTTTGAACGCAACGCTGCGACGATCGTTCGAAGCGAGCACCGGCTCGATCTGATCGGTGCCAATGATCCGTTGCGCGATATGCCCCCTGCGACCTTTGGCTTTGTATTTCCCGGCTCCTTCGTCTCGTTCGGACGCGCGAACCCGGCCAAGGTCCGCGTGCGCCGGATCGCTAAGGCCGGTGATTTTGAAATCCACCATCGCCGGAGCGGCAGGAAATACGTGCTGGGCTATGTTCGCCGCGATATCGCCCGTTGCCTGCAGGAACGGCGGAAGTGCCCGAAAACCTTCCAGTTCGCACCCTCGCCAATCCGCAAGGAATTTGTCCTCGCAGTCGTACCGTTCGGCAAAATCAGGTCGCTTGCGCTGACGGATCTGGAGAGAGAGGGCGGCTTCGTACAGGTGCTCGAGGTTCAGGTTCGGAGCTGACTCTGCGGCGGCTGAAACCACCGTCTCGCGCACCGCGCACCACTCCCACCTTTGTTCGCATCCCCGTTGCCCTGACTGTCTCCCACGTCATACCGTGCTCCTGCCCCCAAGGCAGGAGCCCCCATGCCACGCCGCGCCTTCCTCCTCCTCCTACTGCTGATCGCCCTCCCCGCTCGCGCGGCTCAAGCACCCGAACAAGCGCCCGAATTCTACACATTCGGCGATGTCACCGCCCCCACCCGCGGCCACCCCACCCCCGGCCTCCTCCTCATGGGCGGCGGCAAGCGCGATCGAACCGCGCTGCAATGGTTCTTCGCCAAGGCCGCGCGCGGGCACGTCGTCATCATCAGCGCGTCTTACGGCAAGGACATGGGCGAGGAATTCTTCCGCACGCCCCAAGGCCCCGCTTCGGTCGAAGTGCTGGTCTTCCACGCCCGCAGCCAGAGCGCCGACCCCGCAGTCCTCGCACGCCTCGCCCACGCCGATGGCATCTTCATCGCAGGCGGCGATCAGGCGCGTTACGTGCGGTTCTGGGGCGGCACCGAAGTCGCCCGCCTGCTTGATGCCCATGTGGCGGCGGGAAAGCCCCTGGGCGGCACGAGCGCGGGTCTCGCCGTGCTGGGTGAAGCGCTCTACGGCGCGATGGATGGCGAGAGCATCACCAGCGCGCAAGCCCTGGCCGACCCCTTCGGCCCCGGCGTGACGATCGAGCGCGATTTCCTGCACCTGCCCCTGCTGTCCGGCGTCATCACCGACAGCCACTTTGCCCAGCGCGCCCGTCAGGGCCGCCTGCTCGCCTTCCTCGCCAAGGCGCAGGCGTTGACCGGCAAGTCCATGATCGGCTTGGGCATAGACGAGGACGCTGCCCTCATGGTCGAACCCGACGGCAGTGCCCGCCTCGCCACGCCCCACCCCGACGGGGCGGCATGGATCGCCGGCGGCGCGCTCTTGCGCAGCGCCACGCCCGGCGCTCCGCTCGAGAGCCCATCCGTCACCATGACCCTTGCCGGACCCGGCTCGGTGCTGCATCTTCCCTCGGGCAGGGTCGAAAATCCCGCTGCAACCCTGCACTACCGGGCGAGCGCCGGAAAGCTCGTGGCAACCCCATGAACCGGCCATCAAAGCACGTGGACTGAAGCACCATTTTCAGTCTACAATCGTGTTCGTGGCCACCCCTCCCCTTCCCCTCACAGCGGTTCCATGGACGCCCGCACTGGCCGACAGCCTTGCGGAAGCATCCGCCGCGCTGGCGCGTCTGGACGCCCGCGTTTCGGCCAGTCCCCTGCGCGCCGCCTGGCTCCTGCGCGCCTCATGGGCAGGCTATGCCGCCGCGCTCACCCTGCAACAGTCGCCGGTCGAGGAAATCGACATTATTGCCGAGCGCTGTGCCCTGCGCCTCCCCGGCCGCGCCCTCGTCCGCACCGAGGATGAACCCTTCGCCGCCTACGAGCCATGGGCTGCCCTCCTGACCGAACCCGAGGGCCGCCACTGGTCCGATGGCCTGCCCTTCACCTTCGACCCGCCCGCTGGCTGGCGCGAGGCCCCTGCCCTCGTCCGCGCGCTCCACCTGCTCGATGCCGCCGCCCGCGCCGATCGCACCGTGGCGCCGTGGCTCGCCTTCCCGCTCACCGCGCGCCGCATCGGCCTCACCCGCACCGCGCTGCCCTGCATGGTCCCCGGAGACGCCTCCCAGCGCTTCGCCATTGATCCAAGGCCCGTGCTCCTGCGCCGCCTGCTCAAGACTGTCAGGAAGCAGGCTGAGGACGGTCTGGAGCGCCTTGACCGGCTCGAGGCAACCGCACGTCGCACCGCCCGCGCCATCGCCGCAGAGCACCGTCCCGGCAAGCTCGCAGACCTCGGTCGCATCGCGCTCGCCCGCCCCTGCCTCGCCGCCCGCAGCCTCGCCCCGCTCACCGGCCTCACCGTCTCGGGCGCAGGCAAGCTGCTCGAACGTGCGACAACCCTCGGCCTCCTCGCCGAAGTCTCCGGTCGCGGATCCTGGCGGACCTACGTCGCGCCCGACATCGCCGTGTCCCTCGGCTTGCGCAGCGCCGAGCGCGGGCGTCCCCCATCGGCTTCAGCCCCTGCTCCCGAAGTCGAGGCGATCCTCCAGTCGTTCGACAGCGAGATGGCCGAGATCGAGGAACGCCTGCGCAAGCTGGGCATTGCAGTAGAAGACTGACGCCCTTCTCCCCTTTTTCCCGAAACAAGCGAAGCTTCCTGAACGGGTTAGAGGCTTTTACAGGTAGTTAGAAAAGTTAAGCGCCCCGCGGGGCCTGCCGACTCGCGATGTTCCCACGATTCGCATCGGTCTGCGTGTTCCCGGAATGTCGAAGCATCGTTCCCGAAGGATCGGCGAGGCGTTCCTGAAAGGTCGAAGCATCGTTCCCGGAGTGTCGATGGTCCGCAAATCGGCGTTCCTGTTGTATCGATGGTCCGGAAACGGGGTGTTGGAGAACAGGGCGATTGAATCACTTTCCAACAGAACTCCAACAAGGACGTTCAAATTCTGTGGAAAGCGCGCTGGCGTTGGAACAGGCAGGGATCAGCGTGAAAATGCGCCCGACACTTCGGGAACGGCACGGACTTTCGGAGACGACATTTTGCGAACGCATCAGCGCCGCAGCGTGTGCCCGTGCTTTTCGTGGTGGCGCTTCACGAAGCCGATGAAGGCTTTCTGCCAGTTGGCAGGAAGCCGTGCGGCATCGGCGTTGACCCACTTCTCGAACTCGGCGTGGAGCGTGTGCAAGTCCCATCCCGGGCACGTGGCGCGCAGGGTCTCGATGGTCTCGTCGGTCATGAAGCCGCGCGTCGCCGTATCGCTGAGACCCGCAACCGCGCGCCGGATCAGCGCTGAGGCATCGACGGTCTCGGCGTGCTTAGCTTCGCTGAACTTCGCTTCGCTATGTTTCCCCGGGGAAACACTTTTGCGGGAGGGGGCTTTGACTGGCTGAGGTTGAGCGGGTTCAAGGGCAAGCTCCGCCCCGATCCGCTCGTCATGAGCCTGTCGAAGCACGTCCGCTGCCCCCTCGCCCCGTGGTATTGGCAGAGCGCGGTCTGCGCCGTCCTTGCCATCGATCCGGCGCATGCGGAGCATTGGCTCGCCACCCTTGGCGGTTTCGACGCTGAGGCCATAGCCCGGCAAGGCGTCCTTTTCGGCGAGCTTGAGAATCTCGAACTTGAAGCGGCGGTATTCGCCCTCGGCACCCGATTTCTCGAACAGCGTCGGCATGGAGATGGCAAAGCCCTCCTCCCCTGCCCCGCCCGCGTGCTTGCGCGCCACCTTGTAGAGCCAGCGCTCGCGCCCGCCGGTGATATTGAAATAGGCGCGGTCGATGGAGAGCACGCCGCCCTTCATCATCACGCCTTCCCAGAACCAGTTGGACAACTCGATGGTCATGCCGCGCGAGCGTTCAGTCTTTTCGTCGACCAGCTGCGTCCAGCCATCGAGCCAGGAAAACGTCGCCTCGCGCCGGTTTTCCGCACGGATATTGGTCTTGATCGTCGTCGCCACCAAGCGGTCGAGCGACTGGCCGAGCAGTTCATAGGCGCGCCCCGTGGTCGGCCTGCCGATGGCGCGGAGCAGGTCGTAGGGCATGAGGTTGAGCTTGCGCGGCACGTCGTTCACACCGCGCCGCGCCATGTCGGCGAGTACGCTGGCGCAGTAGATCAGGATGTCGGCGTCCCAGATCGTCGCCATGCCATATTCGGGGCTGGCCGAGACGTGGACCCACAGCTTGCCGTCGGGCGAGGTGTAGTCGATCGGCTTGACCCGCTTGGACTTGGCGAGGCTGAAGAACGGCCGTTCCATCATCTCGCGCTGATCGCGCATCGGCATGTCCGCCACGTAAGGCAGGAACAGGTCGAACTGGTCGCTGGTCGGCGCGGCTCGTGAAGGGGCAGGGCGGGCGCGGGTCAAGGGGAGGGGACTTTCGGGGGTGTTTGGCTTCGCCGGACTTCGCGTGTTTCCCCGGGGAAACATTCTTTGCGAGCGCTCAGCGATGTCGTGCGTTCCGAGTGTTTCCCCGGGGAAACACCAAGGCTGCCACCCTGCGGCGGGTGCCGTTCGATGAGATCAGGATGAGCGGGGGAGGGAGGGCGGCATTGAGTGACAAGACTGCCGTGCCGCGCTCCCGACCCTGAAATCCGCTCAGCCTGTTTCTTTGGAAGGCCCAACGCTGCACTGTGCTTAGTGCCGCTGAACTTCGCTTCGCTGTGTTTCCCCGGGGAAACACGCGTCTTGATCGAGGGGGAAGGGGTGCGCGCGAAAAATGTTTCCCCGGGGAAACACTCCTTTGTCGCTGCTATCCTCCCCCCCTGTTCCATCAGAGCAGGATGCTCCGGCCCTCGTCCTCGAGTTCGGTCAGCGCCTCGCGCGCCAGTTCGAGAAGAGCGTCGAGATGCATGCCCGAGCCTGCGTGGAAGCGCAGGGTGACGCCCTGGCGGTTGATCGAGCGCAAGGTGATGGCGGGGCGTCCGCCGCGACCCGGAATCACGATCTCGCTCGGGGGTCCGTCGGCCCTTGTGGTGCGGGCGGCCATCAGGCGGGCGATGACTTCGTTGGCCTGGAGCGCGGGATCGCCTGCCTTGCGCCGTTCGTCCTGCAGGCGGGCGATGGTCTTCGCCTCGCGCAGGATCGCCGGAGCGAGTTCGCGGTTGTCGAGAGCCTGGGCCAGCGGGTAGGCGGGCTTGAGCTGGACGTCGGCCGGGCTGGCGAAGGCTGCAACCACGGCATCGGGCAGAGACGCCACCTTCAGCATCTTGGAAAGCCAGCCTTTTGAAAGGTTTAGGCGTTCCGCCATGCGGGTGAGGTGGGCGCCGTAGTGATCATAGAGCGCCTGCGCATAGTTGCGCGCGCGTTCGAGATCGGAGACGTCCTTGCGCGCGCGGTTCTCGAGATCGGCGAGGCGGAAGGCGGCTTCGTCGTCCAGCTGGGCGACTTGCGCCACGAACTGCATCTCGGGGTAGGAGTGACTGCGCAGCCACGAGATCGACCAATGGCGGCGTGTGCCTGCGATGACTTCATAGTCATGGTCCGGGTCGCCATCGATGCGGCGGACCACGGCGGGGACTTTCTGGCCGCCCTCGGCAATGATCGAATCGATCAGCTCGCGGCAGGAATCGACCGAGAGGTGTTCGTAGGAGCGGGCGTTGCCCTTCCACACCCGCACCCGCGCCGGATCGAGCAGGAGCTGCGTGACCTGCCGGACCTCACCGCTCGCCACCCGCGCCAGCGCGCTCTCGCGGCCGAGCAGGGTGGTGCCGCGCAGGCGTTCGTTGCGCGCTGCCGGGGTGGGGGAGGGGGGCGGTGCCGCATCCTCGGCCACCACTTCGCCAGCCCCGTCTGACCCATCGGGCGCAGCGGACTTGGTTTCGATGGCTTCCTCGTCGGCCAGCAGGGCGGCGAGATAATCGGATTGCTTACGCGCCATGAATCACCTCTTTGCGAAAGGCGCGGAACATAAAGTGAACATTTCCGTGTAGGAAAGCGGAAACACCCTCACGCATGGATCACGTCCTCCTCTCTGGCCGGGGCGACGCGGCCCCAGCCGGCGCGGACGAGCTGTTCGATCTGGCCCATCGCTTCATCGAGGTTGGCACGGCAGCGCTTATGAGTGCGGGGCGTGCCGATCGGCTTTTCGAGTTCGTAGACCGTCATCATCCGCAGGGCAGCGTGGCTGATCTCGGCGCTTTCGAGGATGGGGACGGGGAGCAGGGCGGGGCCGAAGGTCTGCTCCATGATCGTGCGGACCATTTCATGGCTGGGATCGCCGCCATCGAACTTGGAACAGATCAGGCGGACGAAGGAATAGTCCACCGCGATCCCGGCCTCGATCAGCTGGGCGATGACCTGGTCCATCATCGAGAGGAACTGCACGGTGGAGCAGAAATCTGGGGTGGTGGCGGCCAGCGGCACGAGCAGGGCATTGGCCGCCTGCATCACCGCCAGCGAGATGGTGCCGAGCGCGGGCGGCGGGTCGAGGATCACGATGTCATAGTCGCGCGCCATGTCCATCAGCCCTGCCTTGAGCTTGCGGAAACGCGCGGCGAGGACCGACTGGCCATCGGCACCGGATGCGGCAAGTTCGTACTCCACATCGAACAGTTCGAGGTTCGACGGGATCAGATCGACATTGGGCCAGGGCGTGCGCTTGACCGCGTAAAGCAGGTCGGTCTGCGTGGGGTCGATCGAAAGATAGGGATAGAGCGTTTCGTCGCGCGTGATGTTGAAGTGCGGGTTGAAGCCGAACAGCGTGGTCGTCGTCGCCTGGCTGTCGCAATCGACGACCAGCACGCGATAGCCCTGCACGCCGAAATAGTGGGCGAGGTGAGTGGTGACGGTGGATTTGCCGACGCCGCCCTTGAAATTCTGCACCGCGATGATTGCGGGCACATCGTCGGGCGCGCGGGCAGGGGAGGCGCCGAGCACTTCACGCATGTGCATCAGCTCTTCCATCGAATAGCCCAGCCGCCGCCCGTTCTCGCCCGAAGGGGGAGGGGGCAGGCGGCCATCGTCTTCGGCCATGCGGATGCGATTCGTCGAGCAGCCGAGCAGTTGCGCGGCCTCGGCAATGCCGATGCGGACGTTGAGTCCCTTGCGACTGTCTGGCAGGAAAGCCTTGCGGCGCAGGCGCTCGATCATCTTCTCGCCCGCTGAGGCAAGATCGCCGATCTGGCTGACTATTGAATTCGGATCCGACATCGCCCGCCTGTTTGAAGCTGTTTGGGCGAGTGGTTAACCGATTTCCTTCAATTGCGCAATGAGGTGGCGAAACATCTCAAGAACGCGATGATCGACGCGTTTTGCATGCCGAAGGGAGTGTGCGCGCACCTGCGGGTTCTGCCCATTCTTGGGCTACTGGGTCAACCCCGCGCGCGAGTGGCTAAGGCATTGCAAGAATTGGCCTAATCCTTCGATCAGGCGCAAGCACGGAAGATCTCCCCGAATTTGCCGTGGTCTGGCGGAACGTTTCAGTCCGTTTCGGGTTTTCCGCGCAGGCGATTCTCATCCGCAGACCGCGCTCGATTTCGGCGCGGCCGGGGCAGACTCGTGTCCGGGCACCACAGGCTTGCTGCAACAGGGATTCTCGATGGCTGAGGCGCACAGTGCCTGAGGTTGGGGCTTACGAATTCAAGCCGCACGAACGGCCGACGCTGCCCGGTTCGCCCGCGAATCCGGATCATCCCGCGCGCCGCCGCGTGGCCTATGGCGCGATCGGAGTGCTGATCGGACTGGCGGGGGGGCTTGGCAATGCCCTGATCGCGGTGAACCTGCCGTTTGCGCAAGGGACGCTCGGGCTGGGGCCGGACGAGGCAGGCTGGCTGACCGCTGCCTACCTGATGACCAATACCATGGCCAACCTGGTGCTGGTGAAATACCGCCAGCAGTTCGGTCTGCAGCCGTTCATTCGCTGGATGCTGGGCGTCTATGTGGTGGCGACGGTGTTCCACCTCTTCGTCCACGGCTTCTGGTCGGCCATCGCGGTGCGCGCGGCAGGCGGTCTTGCGGGCAGTGCGCTTTCAACGCTGACGATCCTTTACCTGATGCAGGCCATGCCTGCGGCCAAGCGGCTGGCCGGGCTGATGATCGGCATTTCGGTGCCACAGATCGCAACGCCGCTGGCGCGCGTGGTCTCGCCCTCGCTGCTGGTTTCGGGCGACTGGCACATGCTCTACTGGTTCGAGCTGGGCCTTGGCCTTGCCTCTCTCGCCGCGATCCTTGCCCTGCCGCTGCCACCGAGCGAGCGCAGCAAGGCCTTCGAGAAGGGCGATGGCCTGAGCATCGCGCTCCTGGTGCCGGGGATGTCGCTGCTGATCGCGGTGCTGACGCAGGGACGCATCGAGTGGTGGACCAGCAGGGCGTGGATGGGCTGGGCGCTGATCGGCGGGCTGGTGCTGGTGACGACGGCCTTCGTGATCGAGCATTTCCGCCGCAACCCGCTGATCAACACGCGCTGGCTGGGCACGCGGCAGATGGTGCGGCTGATCGGCATTGCCGCCGCCGTGCGTATCCTGCTGTCCGAGCAGGCCTTCGGCTCGGTCGGGCTGCTGACGGTGGTGGGGATGACCAACGAGCAGATGGTCGGCCTCAATCTGGTGATCATCGCAGCTTCGCTGGCCGGGCTGATCGTGGCGCTGCTGACGATCGATCCGCAAAGGCCTGCGCGGCCGATCTCGATCTCGCTGGTGCTGATCGCGATTGCCGCCTTCCTCGACATGGGCGCGACCAACCTGACGCGGCCCGAGAACTTCTACCTCAGCCAGGCGCTGATCGGCTTCGCCTCGATCCTGTTCCTGGCCCAGGCGATGATCATCGGCCTTGCCCGGACGCTGCTGGCGGGGCCGCGCAATTTCGTGAGCTTTACCGTGCTGTTCACGATGAGCCAGTCGCTGGGCGGGCTGCTTGGCGCGGCGCTGCTCGGCACGTTCCAGGTGGTGCGCGAGAAGATGCATTCGGCCGAGCTGGTGCAGTCCATCGTGATGACCGACCCGCAAGTGGCCGCGCGCATCGCGGCGGGCGGGCGGCTGGTGGCGCGGACCATCGGCGATCCGGTGCTGCGCAATCTGCAGGGTGCCGGAATCCTTTCGCAGCAGGTGACGCGCGAGGCCAACATCCTGGCGTTCAACGACGTGTTTCTGCTGATCGGCGTGCTCGCTGTGCTGGCGGCAATCTGGTCCTATTTCGAACGCTGGCGCATCCAGCGGAGCGGTGAGGAATCGCCGCTGGTTACCTTGCAGAAGCTGCAGATGCAGGCGGCTGCGGGCGCTGCCCAACCTTCAACCACACCCCCGAGGACACCCGAATGAGCGATGATTCAGCAGTTGCACCGGGCGCCGCGCCTGCAGACAGCTGGAAGCCGCCGCGCCCGAACAGGGGGCGGCTGGCGCTGATCGCGATTGCCGTGCTGGGTGCGGTGGTTGCGGTGCTCTATGCCTGGCACCTGCCGCCGTTCGCGGGCCTCTCGCAATCGACCGACAACGCCTATGTCCGGGGCAAGGTGACGGTGATCAGCCCGCAGGTCAGTGGCTATGTCACGCAGGTCTTCGTGAAAGACTTTGCCCGGGTGAAGAAGGGGCAGGCGATCGCGGTGATCGACCAGCGGCAGTATCGGGCCAAGGTCGAACAGGCGCGGGCGAACCTTGCGGCGCAGGAAGCAGCGCTCGCCAATTCGCAGCAGAGCGAGCGATCGCGCAAGGCGGCGCTGGGCGGGCAGGATGCGGCGATTGCCAGCGCGCAGGCCAACCTTGCCAAGGCGCGGGCAGACATGGCGCGGGCCTCGGCGCTGGTGGGCGATGGCTCGATCTCCGAACGCGAGCGCGACCAGACTCGCGCGGCGCTGCTGGCGGCAGAGGCCAGCGTGCGGCAGGCCGAGGCTGCGCGCGGCGTGGGCGAGCAGGACGTCAAGAGCGTGATCGTCGGGCGCGGGGGGCTGGCGGCTTCGGTCGAGGCAGCGCGGGCGCAGTTGCATGCGGCCGAAGTGGACCTTGAAAACACCGTGATCCGCGCGCCCGAAGACGGGCAGCTTTCCGAAGTGGGCGTGCGGCTGGGCGCGTTCGTGACGGCGGGCACGCAGCTGCTGTTCCTTGTGCCCGACGAGATCTGGGTCATCGCCAACTTCAAGGAAGCGCAAACCGCGCGGATGGCGGTGGGGCAACCGGCAAAGTTCACCGTAGATGCGCTGGCGGGCGAGGAATTGACGGGCAAGGTGGAGAACATCGCGCCGGCTGCGGGGTCCGAATTCGCGGTGCTCAAGGCAGACAACGCGACCGGCAACTTCGTGAAAGTGGCGCAGCGGATTGCGGTGCGGATCAGGGTCGATCCGGGGCAGGCGCTGGCGAAGCGGTTGCGGCCGGGGATGTCGGTTGAAGCGCGGGTGGATACCGGATCATGAGGCGCGCACTGCTTGGCGCGGTGGCTCTGCTGGCGGGTTGCGCCGGGCCGCAGGTGAAGACCGCGCAAGTGCCGCCGGTGGAGGCACCGGGGGCATTTCGGGTTGATCTCGGACCCGGTGTGCCCGTGACGGCGGAGTGGTGGCGCAGCTTTGGCGATCCGCAGATGGCGGCGCTGGTGGAAGAGGCGCTGGCGCGCAATGCCGATATCAACATTGCCGCGGCGCGGGTGCGTGAGGCGCGGGCGCAGCAGGATCTGGCGCGCTCGGCGATGTTGCCCTCGTTGGACGCAGCCTTGGGGGCAACGGATTCGCGCACGATCAGCCCGTTCGGCATGCCGGTGGTGCAGCGCGCCGCGCAGCCGCAGTTGCAGGCGGCGTGGGAAGTGGACCTGTTCGGGCGCCTGTCGGATCAGGTGAGCGCTGCGCGGTCTGGCTGGCTGGCGAGCCAGGCGGCGCGCGATGGGCTAAGGCTCTCGGTCGCCTCGGCCACGGCCAACGCCTATGTCACGCTGCTGGCGCTCGATGACCGGCTGGCGCTGGCCCGGCGCACGGCAGAGACGCGCAAGGGCTCTCGCGATCTGATCCGGCGGCGGGTGGATGTGGGCTATTCGCCCAAGCTGGAATTGCAGCAGGCCGAGGTCGATTATCAGGCGGCGCTGGTGCTGGTGCCCGCGCTGGAGCAGGCGCGGGCGAAGGCGGAGAATGCCCTGAGCGTGCTGGCGGGGAGGGTGCCGGGGCCGGTCGAGCGCGCGGAAGGGCTTGCCGCGCTGACCAAGCCGCCGGTGCCTGAGGCGCTGCCGTCCGAATTGCTACGCAGGCGGCCCGACGTGGCGCAGGCGGAGTATCAGCTGGCCGCGACCGACAGCAATCTGGCGGCGGCGCGCAAGCGGTTCCTGCCATCGCTGCGGCTTTCGGCATCGGCGGGCGTGGCGTTCTCGAACTTGCTGGCGAACCCTGTCGGGCTGTGGTCGATCGGCGGGAGCATTCTGGCGCCGCTGTTCGAAGGTGGGCGGCTGCGCGCGGGTGCCGAAGCGGCAGGCGCGCAGCGCGATGCGGCGGCGTTCGGCTATCGCAAGGCGGCGCTGACGGCGTTTCGCGAGGTCAACGATGCGCTTGCCTCGGTCGAAGGGCTGGACCGGCAGGTTGCGATCCAGACGACGCAGCGCGATGCGCTGGCCGAGGCGAACCGGCTGGCGGGGAACCGCTATCGCGAAGGCTATTCGCCGCTGCTCGAACAGCTTGACACCCAGCGCGGGCTGCTGAGTGCGGAACTGGCGCTGATCCAGGCGCGGGCCGATGCGCTGAACGCAAGGATCAGTCTTTATCAGGCGCTTGGGGGAGGGTGGTCAGCCGCAGATCTCTTGGGCGCGCAGCAGATGTAACCCGATCAGGTTATGCGCGCGCGTGCCGCGTGGGATAGCCTCGCTTCCGGAACCAAAACGCCTGATCACAAGGCGGTGCCCGGAGAGAGCGACATGAAATTCTCGATCATCTACGAAGCGCAGATGGTGGACACGAGCCGCGAGAACGAGCGCGCGGTGTTCCTCCAGATCGTCGAGCAGGCGAAGTATGCCGAAACGATGGGCTTCGACTGCATCTGGTGCGTCGAACATACTGCGCTGACGCAGTACGCCCACATGTCTGCGCCCGAGACGGTGCTGGCGTTCATTGCCGGCGCGACGAGCCGCATCCACATCGGGCACGGCGTGGTGTGCCTGCCGCCTGCCATGAACCACCCGGTCAAGGTGGCCGAGCGCATCGCCACGCTCGACATTCTTTCGCAGGGGCGCCTGCACTTCGGCGTGGGCAAGGGCGGGACGCAGCAGGAGGCGGGGACCTTCGGCTACGACCTGAATGACCTGCAGCCGATGATCGATGAATCGATGTACCTGATCCCGAAGATCATGGTGCAGGACGAGATCGAGCACGACGGCACTTACATCAAGATCCCCAAGCGCCCGATCCACCCGAGCCCATGGCAGGACCCGCACCCGCCGATGTACATGGCCTGCACGCGCGAGAACACGCTGGTGGCGGCAGGCAGCCGGGGCATCGGTGCGCTGGTGCTGGGCTTTTCCGGGCCGGAAGAGATCGCCAGGAAGAACGCGATCTATCGCGAGGCCTTCCGCACCCGCAAGGCCGAGGACCAGGTCGGCTTCCGCCCGACCGAGCATCTCGCCGCGCTTTGTGCCGCGACCGTGCTGGATGACCGCGACAAGGCGCGCAAGATCGGCCTGCGCGGCCAGCGCTTCTTCGCCGAATCCATCGCCTATTGGTATCAGGGCGGACCGAAGCCGACGGTGGATGAGAACCTCGATGCCGAGGACCACGCCAAGGTGCTGGAGCAGGGCAAGCAGGCAACCATCGCCTACCTCTCCGAAGAGGCGATCCCAGTGGGGGACGAGCACCTTTCGAACTACACCGTGGCGCAGGACGCCTATGGCACGCCCGACGATTGCATCCGCTATGTCCAGCGGCTGAAGGATGCGGGCGCCGACGAGATCCTGTTCATCTTCCAGATGGGCGGCATCCCGCACGAGATCATCATGGAGACGATCCGCAACATCGGCGAGAAGGTGATCCCGCATTTCCGCGCGCTGGAAGAAGCTGCGGCCGGGGTGATGGAGGCGGCGGAGTAGGCCTCTGCTATCGATTCATGGCGTGAGCGCATGGACCCCGGCCTGTGCCGGGGTGACGTAAGACATTTCGTTCGACTCTTAGCGTCATCCCGGCGGAGGCCGGGATCCATTTGCTGTCGGTTGGCGCTGGTTGAGGGGTGATATGCTGGCTGGGTGGGGTGCTTGGCGGTTGTCGGATCGCGGGGACGCGGCCTATGTACTGGGACATGGGCGGAGCGATCGACGAGGGTTTTTCGGATTTGCTGGCCCGGCTCTATGCCGGGGTGTCGCCGGGCGTAACGGGCGAGCAGCCCTGGCGCGCGTTTCTTGAAGCGCTGGCGCGGTGGATGGAGGCGAGTTTTGCGACGCTGATCATCACGGCGCCGGGCAAGCGCCAGCCCGCGACATTCCTGACGCCGGGATCGGATGCAGACTTCGACGCGGCCTATACCGAGACGCTGTTTGCCGAGGACCCGTTCCAGGGGCTGAGCGATGGCGTCGTCACCTCCTATGCCGAATTCATGGCCGATCTGCCGGAGGGCGCCTTTGCCACCTATCGGCGCGCGATGGCAGAAAGCGGGTTCGACCGGGTGCTGGGGATCGATCTGCATTTCGGCGGGAGCAGGGCCGGGCGGCCCGACGACGGGCGTTATGAGGCTCGGTTCCGGATCAGCCGCCACAACTCGCTGCCCGATTTCACCCGCGAGGAGCGCGCGCGGCTGCAGGCGCTGGCGCAGCATCTGCGCATTGCGGTGACCTTGTTCGAGAAGCTGCAGTTTGCAGGCGCCGAGCACGGCATGTTCCATGCGACCGCGCAGGGGCTGGGCCTTGCGCTGCTGGTGCTTGACCGCAATCGCCGTATCGTCAGCAGCAATGCGCTGGCCGAGAGCCTGTTGGCGCAGGATGAAGGCTTCAGGAGGAGGGGCGAAGAGCTGGCCTTTGCCGACGGCGCGCACCAGCGGCTGGTGGGCGAATTGCTGGCCGATGGCCGTCGCGGCGGTGGCTTGACGCGCTTTCGCATCGAGCGGCCCGGCCATGGCGATCTGGTGGTGACGGCGCGGCCCTTGGACCTGAGCGCCATTCACGCCGGGACCGGAGCGCTGGCGCTGTTCCTTGCCAGTCCGCATCGCCAGCAGGGGCCGGAAAGCCGCAAGGACCCGGCGCTCTTGCGCGAACTGCTTGGCCTGACCATGGCCGAGGCGCGGCTGGCTTCGGTGCTGGCCGAGGGGATGAGCCTGGTCGAGGCGGCGCGGGCGCTGGGCATCGCGCACAACACCGCCAAGGTGCAGCTGCGCGCGGTCTTCGCCAAGACCGGGGTGCACCGGCAGGCGCAGCTGGTGGCGCTGCTCGCGTCGCTGGCCGGGTAGTCCTTGCGAATTTCATGTTGGGCCTGCGCCATTCTCCTTGAAAAACGTAATTCAATAGATCATGAATTACGCAAGATAAGATAATGGCCGGGGATAAGGGGATGGCTGCGCAGGATTCGCAGGTCGTTCGCTCCGGCATCACGGAGCTGCCAGCATGACTTCGAACCGCTTTCCCCACCTGCTCTCGCCGGGCCGCATCGGCACGATGGAGACGAGGAACCGCATCGCCGTGGCTGCGATGGGGGTGAGCTTTTCGGAAGACGATGGCACCGTGGGTGAGCGGATCATGGCCTATCACGAGGAGCAGGCGAAAGGCGGCGTCGGGCTGATCGTCTCGGGCGTGGCAGGGGTGGCATGGCCGGTGGGCGCGGTGGCCATGGGCCAGACCGCGATCTCCGAGGACCGTTTCATTCCCAAGCTCAGGGAAATGACCGACCGCGTGCACAGGCACGGGGCGAAGATCGCCGCGCAGCTGCACCATGGCGGGTTCGTGGCCGGCTATTCCTACAACCGCTGGGGGCACAAGCTGTGGGGCCCTGCGGTGCCGCCCGCGCCTAAGGGCAGCTTCATCGACTACTTTCTGATGGAGGAATTGCAGGCGCTGGCAGGCATGAAGATGCCCGAGATCAAGGTGCTGGAGCAGGAGGACATCGATCTCGCCGTCAGCCAGTTTGCCCAAGGCGCGCGGCGGGCGAAGGAGGCAGGCTTCGATGGCGTGGAGATCCACGGCGGGCACGGCTACCTGCTGTCCTCGTTCACCTCGCCCTATACCAACAGCCGCACCGACCAGTATGGCGGCAGTCTGGAAAACCGGCTGCGGCTGACCTGCGAGGTCATCCGCGCAATCCGCGCCGAGGTGGGCAGGGATTACCCGGTGTGGATCAAGCTCGATTCGCGCGAGGTGGGCAAGCCGGGCGGCATCACGCTGGAGATGGCGCAGGAGGCAGCAAGGCTGGTCGAGGCGGCGGGTGTCGATGCGATTGCCGTGACCGCGTACCACGATACTGCTGTGGGCAAGCTCCATTCGGAATCGAACATCCCGCATATCGAGGACTGGAACCTGCCCGCCGCCAAGGCGATCCGCGAAGTGGTGTCGATCCCGGTAATCGGTGCGGGCCGTGTCGAGGTGGAGACGGCGGACGCGACCATCGGCCGGGGCGAGGCAGACTTCGTGGCGATGGGGCGCAAGCTGCTGGCCGATCCGCATCTGCCGAGGAAACTGGCGGAAGGGCAGGACGAGAAGGTTCGCCCTTGCGTCTATTGCTACACCTGCGTGAGCGCGATCTACATGGGCGAAAGCGCGCGTTGCGCGGTCAACCCGGATCTGGGGCTGGAGTTCAAGGGCGCGGTTGCGCACGCCCAAGGTTCGAGCAAGGGCCCGCGCAAGTTCGCAGTGGTGGGCGGTGGTCCCGGCGGCATGGAGGCAGCCCGCAGGCTGGCGGGGCTGGGGCACAAGGTCACGCTGATCGAGAAGTCGGATCGCCTTGGCGGCACGCTGCGCTTTGCCAGCCTTGCCTATGAACCCAACGAGCGCGTGCTGGAATGGCTCAGGCGCGAAGTGGCAGAGGCAGGTGTCGAGGTGAAGCTTTCGACGCTGGCGACGCCCGAATTGCTGCGGGGGCTGGGGGCAGAGGCGGTGATCGTGGCGAGCGGGGCGGTGCGCGGGATGCCCGCCATTCCCGGCAACGACGGGACCCACGTCTATTCCGGCGACGACATGCGCGCGATGATGCTGGGCGAGGATACGGCGGCCCTGAAGCGCAAGACCGGGCTGTTCACGCGCCTTGCCACCAAGGTCGGCGCGGCGACCGGGGCAACGGCCAATCTCGCGCTGGTGCGCAAGGCGACCCATGCGTGGATGCCGCTGGCCGACAGCGTGACGATCATCGGCGGCGAACTGGTGGGGCTGGAGCTGGCCGAGTTCCTCTGCGAGCGCGGACGCACCGTCAACGTGATCGAGGAAGCGCCACGACTGGGCAAGGGGCTGACGCTGGTGCGACGGATGCGGCTGATTGCGGAGCTGGCCGAACACGGCGTCGGGCTGCACGGCGGGGCGAGGGACATCGTCATCGGCAAGGACAGCGTGAGCTTCGTCAATGCGGCGGGCGAGCAGCTATCGGTGCCGGCGGGCAACGTGATCGTGGCCAAGGGGGCGGAAGGGGACCATTCGCTGGCCGATACCTTGCGCGCGGCCGGGTTCACCGTTCATGCGATCGGCGATGCCAATGGCGTTGGCTATATCGAGGGTGCGATGCGCGGCGCCGCAGATGCCGTGCGCGCGCTGGCCGATGCGTGACAGGGGCGCTCTTGCATTGCGCATGATCCGCACTCGCGCCGATTGCGGTCGATAATGAGGTTGACGGATCGCAACCCCTTGCGCAAACCGACCCGAGACAATTCGGGCGGCACGCCGGGGACCATGACGCAGACTTTCAGCTACGACGCGACCGATCTCAACATCGTCGAACAACTCCGCCTGAACGGGCGGGCCAACAACCAGCAGATCGCCGAGAAGCTCGGGCTGACGGCGACGACGGTATCCACGCGCATCAAGCGCATGGAAGATGCCGACCAGCTGCGCGTGGTGGCGGTCTCGGACTTCACTGCGCATGGCTTCAATGTGCTGCTGCGCATCTCGGTCCAGGTCGATGGACGTCCTGCTTCGGAAGTGGCGGCCGAACTGGCGGCCTTGCCCGAAGTCTTTGCAACGCATCTGGTGACCGGTCGCTACGACATCGACATGCTCGTGGCGCTGCATGATTTTGACGATCTTTCGCAGTTCCTGCTCGATGACCTTTCCGGCATCCGCGGCATCCGCTCGCTTACCCCGGCTGTGGTGGTCGACATCATCAAGTACAAGTTCGACGTGGCCCCGATCGCGGGCCGCAGCGGCGTGACCAAGGGCGGGGAGGGCTGAACCATGGCGGCACCGGCACTTGACGCGCTCGACCAGCAGCTGATCGAAATGCTCTCGCAAGACGCGCGCGTTTCCAACCGCAAGATCGCGGCGGAACTGGGCGTGACCGAAGGCACCGTGCGCGGCCGCATCAAGCGGTTGCAGCAGGACGGTCTGATCGCGTTCACCGCGATCACCGGCTTCGAGATGGGCAAGCGCGCACGGCTCGCCTTCATCAATATCCAGGCCGACGTGCACCGCGTGCGCGAAGTGGCGCAGGTCGTGGCCGACATTCCCGGCATCAACGCGGTGCTGATCACGATGGGCGAATTCAACCTCGCCGCGCTGTGCCTGATCGATGAGCTTGATGCGCTGGTCGAACTGGCCTCGGACAAGATCCTGGCGATCGATGGCGTGCACCACGTCGAAACCTCGATCGCGGTGAAGACGGTCAAGTACAACTCGCGCATGGCCAAGATCACCAAGCCTGAAGTGATCGACGACGACGTCTGAGCGTTTCGGGGCCTGAGCGTTTCGGGCCCGAGCGGCGGGGTTGCGACGGTCTGCAGCGCAATGGACCCCGGCCTGCGCCGGGGTGACGGTTGCCTTGACGGCATAATTTCACAGAATTTTCCACGTTATCCCGGCGCAGGCCGGGATCCATGTGCTGTCGGTCTTGTGCCGATGGTGGGGACGGGTGCGGGGTGGCTGCGGGTTCGTGGCGGGTTGAGCCGTTTCACTTTGCATTTGCGTAGAGCAAATGATATATAATAGCGCAGATGGCAAGATTGATCCGGATTCGCCCGTCAGTCGCGGACCGGGTGAGGGGAGTGAGATTGACGCAGACCAGCCTTCCGCTCGATGCCCGGTTGAAGCGCGTGCTGCGGTTCATGCCCGCGCCGCTGGGCATCGTTACCAGCTTCGATCCAGACAGTGGCGCGCCGGTGGGGCTGGCGATGTCGGCACTGATGCCGGTGTGCCTCGATCCGCCCGCCATGGCGATCTGCGTGAACCGTTCGGGCAGCGCCTATGACGCGATGGTGCGGGCAGGGCGCTTCTGCATCAATCTGCTGCAGGCGGGGCAGGACGGGCACGTTTTGCCCTTTGCCGATCCCGCCGCGCGCGATGCCCGGTTCACGCAGGAGGATTGGCGGCAACATGTGCACCATTCACATGCCAATTCTCGACATGGGGGCGTGTGGTTCATCGACAATGCGCCTGCCGCGATCTTCTGCACGATCCGCCAATCCGTCAGCTTCGGCACGCACGACCTGCTGGTGGGCGAGGTGGACGACCTGATCACCTCGGGCAGCGACGACATCCTCGGCTGGGCCAATGGCGCGCTCTGCCGGCCCGCTCCAATTTCCTGAAGGCGCAAACCCGATGACCGATCAATCCCTGCTCGCCCGCATCGACCGGCTGGAATCGCTCGACGCGATCCGGCAGTTGCCCGCCAAGTATTCGCTCGCGCTGGACATGCGCGATGGCGATGCCTGGGTGAACCTGTTCCCCGAGGACGTCCGCGTCGGCGGCGGCAAGAGCGGGCGCAAGGCGCTGCGCGACTGGTTCGACGAGACGCATTCGATGCAGTTCGACGGGACGAGCCACCACATCGGCGGCCACGTGATCGACTTCGACGATCCCGACCATGCGCAAGGCGTGGTCTATTCCAAGAACGAGCACGAGTGCGGCGCGGATTGGGTCATCATGCAGATGATGTATTTTGACCAGTACGAACGCATCGAGGGCCGTTGGTACTTCCGCCGCCGCCTGCCGCTATACTGGTACGCGAGCGACCTCAACAAACCGCCAATCGGCGATCGCAAGATGCGCTGGCCGGGTGTGCCGCCCTATCATGGCAGCTTCCACGACCTGTTCCCCAGCTGGAAGACCTATTGGGCACGGCAGGGGCAACCGCATGACGGGCCGGTCGAGCCGCCCGCGCCGTTGGAAAAGTTCATCGAGACGATGCGCCGCGGTGCGCCGTTGCCTAAGCCCCGCGTGCGGAGTTGACCGGCGTGGCTGACGTCTTCTCGCCAGTCCACATCGGTGATCTGAGCTTGCGCAACCGCGTGGTCATGGCCCCGATGACGCGTGACCGGGCGGGGCCGCTCGACGAGCCGACCGACCTGATGGTCGAATATTACCGCCAGCGCGCCTCGGCGGGGCTGATCGTGACCGAGGGCACCCAGCCTTCGCCGCATGGCAAGGGCTACTGGCGCACGCCTGGCATCCATTCGCCCGAGCAGGTGGCAGGCTGGCGCAACGTGGCCGATGCGGTACATGCAGAAGGCGGCCTCATCGCGATGCAGCTAATGCACGTGGGCCGCGCGGCGGTGCGCGCGAACAAGGCGGCGGATGCCGAGACGGTTGCGCCCAGTGCCATTGCCTGCCCCGATCCGATACCCGGCCCCGATGGCGTGCCGGTGTCGACCGAGATGCCACGGGCTTTGGCAGCGCACGAGATTCCGGGCGTGATTGCCGAGTATGTGAGCGCGGCGCGCAATGCCCGCGAAGCCGGGATCGATGCGGTGGAGCTGCATTGCGCCAGCGGCTACCTGCCGATGCAGTTCCTTTCGTCCAATTCGAACCAGCGCAGCGATGCCTATGGCGGCAGTGCCGAGAACCGCGTGCGCTTCGTGGTCGAGACGCTTGCAGCGCTGGCGGCGGCGGTGGGGCCGGGGCGCGTGGGCTTTCGGATCTGTCCGGGAGTGACCTTCAACGGCATGGCCGATGCGGACCCGGCGGAGACTTACGCCACGCTGCTGAAGGCGGTGGACGGCATGGGTCTGGCCTATTGCCACCTGATCCATATTCCCAATGCGGGGTTTGATGCGCTGGAACTGGTGCGGGCCAACTGGACGGGCGCGGTGATCGAGAACTGCGGGCTGACGCTGGACAAGGCCAATGCGGTGATCGGCGAGGGCAAGGCCGAGGCGGTCTCGTTCGGATACGCTTATATCGCCAATCCCGATCTGGTGGAGCGATTCCGAACGGGTGCGCCGCTCGCCAAGGGGGATCGCAACACCTTCTACACCGGCCACGGCGACGACGCGCGCGGCTATACCGATTATCCGCGTGCGGGTTGAAAGAGGCGACATGCAAAGACTCGAAGGCAAGCGCGCGGTCGTGACCGGCGGGGCGCAAGGGATCGGCGCGGCGATTGCGCGGCGGCTGGCGGACGAGGGCGCGGTTGTCGCCGTGCTCGATCTAGCGGCGGAGAAGGCGGGCACGGTGTTGTTGCATCCTCACATCGGCGTGGCATGCGACGTTGCCGACAGTGCATCGGTAGACGCGGCCTTTGCCGAAGTGGCGGCAAAGCTCGGTGGGGTTGATGTTCTGGTCAACAACGCCGGGATCGGCAGCGCACCGGGCGATGGCATGGCCGAGTTCTATGCAGGGCAGGCCGCGCGCGCCGGGGGCGATGACAGCGCCTTTGCCGACCAGACCATCCATTGCAGCGACGAGGGCTGGTCACGCGTGCTGGCGGTGACGCTCGACGGTGCGTTTCGCTGCAGCCGCGCGGCGGTGCGGATCATGAGCGAGCAGGGGACCGGAGGCACGATCGTCAACATCGGCTCCACCGCCGCGCTCGCGGGCAATGGGCCGGTGCCTTACGTGACGGCCAAGGCTGCGGTGCTCGGCATGACCCGCGCGATGGCGCGTGAACTGGCGCCACGCGGCATCCGGGTCAACGCGGTCAATCCGGGGGCAACCGAAACGCCGATCTACGCGCCCCTGCCCGAAGAGGTGAAAGCCGCCGTTGCGGCCGACAGCGTGATGAAGCGGCTGGCGCGGCCCGAGGAAGTGGCGGGCGCGGTGGCCTATCTCGCCAGCGACGATGCCAGCTATGCCACCGGCAGCACGGTCAACGTCAATGGCGGGGCGTGGTTCAGCTAGAAGCCGGTATCGCGCCTATTTCCGCAGCTATACGAGCGCTCATCCTGCTGGCTTCGCGTTGGGCAATGAGCTCGGGCAGGAGAAGGATGCAGGCGAGGAGGTTGATGGCAACCGCCAGCTTGAACGCAGAGATCAACGCCGCGTTCGATCTCCTACGGTTTCCGGCCTGAACGTCCACAGGCGAGCTGTCCCGGCGGCAGGAATGGGCTGGTCTCGATGCCACGAGCAAGGCCTCCAGAATTCGGGTTGCAACTGCGCAGGCATACCCAACCCTCAGCCAAGTTATTGGTTCCCGTGGATTCTCTCAGAATGCGATTTCAACAGTTGGCCCCGCTTCACCGGGCCAGCAGCTTCGCGCGCGGGGAGGAAATCCCCTGCGGGGAAGGCCCGGGCCTGGGGGGTGACATGATCATCGAACAAGCCGAAAGCCCGGTCCGCTTGGTAAAAGGCGGCCCCTTCAGGCGTTGTGCGATCGCCGCGCGCTGGCAAGGCAGCGTCAGAGGAAGAGATCGCCGTTCTCGCCGCCCATGAGCATGTTGGCGTAATTGCGGGCAAAGCCGACAGGGTTGTTGGCAACGTGGGCGCGGGCCATGCGGACGTCGTGCCACAGGTCCTGGAATGCGCTGCCGGCATAGACCGAGCGGCCGCCCGCCACATCCATCAGCAGGTCCATCGCCTTGATGCAGCGGTCGCCCACCAAGCTTGCCTGATAGCGATAGCGGACGCGGTCGAGCATGGTCGGGCGCCAGTCCGCTGCTTCCATCTCGTCATAGGCGCGAACCATCACGGCGGTGGCTTCATCGGCAAGGTTGGCGGCGCGGGCAATGCGGGCAAGCACGTCGGGGTCGGCGTTGCTCTTGGTCATGTCGGTGGTGGTCATCCCGGCGCGCTCGCGCATCAGGGAGATGGCATGACGCACCGCGCCGATCGCGCTGGTGTTGACGACGCGCACGAACACTTGTGCCCATGGCAGGTCATAGACGCCGGGGCCTTGTTCGTGGAGACAGTTGAACCCGTCCATCTGCTTGTGGGTCATGTGGTCGGGCACGAAGACGGGCTCGTCGATGACGATATCGTTCGACCCGGTGCCCTGCAGGCCCATGGTGAACCAGGTGTCGTCGATGCGGTACTGCGTGTTCGGCACGAGGTGGGTGCGATAGCCCTCTTCGGGGATGACGCCGCCCAGCAGCACCCAGTTGCAATGCGCCGAGCCGCTTGACCAGCCCCAGCGACCCGAGAGCATCACGCCGCCATCGACCTTCTCGGCCCTTGCTCCCACAGGGTTGTAGGAGCTGGAGATCATCGCGTCGGGGCCATCGGCAAAGATCGTTTCCTGCGCGCGGCGGTCCATCAGCGCGATCTGGTAGTTGTGGACCGCGACGATGCCGAGCGCCCAGGCAGTGCTCATGTCCCGCTCGGCAATGGCGATCTGGTCAAGGAAGAAGTCCTGCGGGCGACCGGCGTGGCCGCCGTACTGTTTTGGCGTGAAGTGGCGGAAGAAGCCGTCCGCCGTCAGCGCATCGACCACCGGCTGCGCAATGCGCCGCGCTTTCCGGCCCTCGGCGGCATGGGTGGCCACCAGATCAAGCGTGGAAGCGGAAATGGCCATCGGTAGTCTCCCCAAAACTCATGCGCACATGCTGGAATTAATTTCTCCGCATATACTGCCTTTCAAAGACTCATACTGTCTTATGCGTGATATTATAGAGAAAAAATCACGCAATGCCCAAAGTGACAGGGGATAAAGCAGAATTTCTGCAAAACCCGAGGCAAAGCTTCCGCAGAGCCGGGTCGTTAGGGGACAATTCATCCACTGATTCGTAAATTGGATAATATTGAATTACGCATTGGATTGACATGGCGGCCCGAATCATCGCAGATGCGCTGAACCGCCGGAAGGTTTGGAAGAGGAGGCCGTGATGGCGCAGGATTCGAACTTGCAGGACTTCGCAGGGCAAGTCGCCGTGGTGACCGGCGGCAGCGATGGCATCGGTCTCGCCACCGCGAAACTGCTCGCCGCGCGTGGCGCGACCGTGGTTATCTGCGCCCGCCGTGACGACAGGCTCGAGGCAGCGCGCGCCGAGATCGCAGAGGTCGGCACGGTCGAGGCGGCCAAGCTCGACGTCTCGGACTTCGATGCCTTCACCGCGCTGATCGAGGACGTGGCCGCGCGCCATGGCCGGCTCGACATGCTGGTGAACAACGCCATGTCGGTCCACTACGCTCCGATTGCCAAGCTTACGCTGGAGCACTGGCGCAAGGACTTTGCGGTCAATGCCGATGCGGTGTTCGTGGGCACGAAGGCGGCGATGGCGGTGATGGCACGGCAGGAGCCCGAAGGCCGCCAGCGCGGTTCGATCGTCAACATCGCCTCGACCTGCGGGATCAAGGCGCTGGCCAACATGGCAAGCTATTCGGCATCGAAGGCGGCACTGGTGCACTTTACTGCGGCAGCTGCGATGGAGGGTGCGCCGCTTGGCATTCGCGTCAACGCCATCGTGCCGGGGCAGGTCCAGACTGCCGCGACGCAGGATTACGAAAGCCGCGCGCCCGATTTTGCCGCCGCCACGACCCGTGCGATCCCGATGCAGCGCGGGGGCGAGCCGGATGAACTGGCCGAGGCCATCGTGTTCATGCTTTCGCGCAAGGCGAGCTACATCACCGGCACCGCGCTGCCCGTCGATGGGGGCAAGGCCGCGCAACTCTACATGCCGGGCTAACACATGAAGCTTGGATTTTCCGCCGCCGACGAGGCATTTCGCGAAGAGTGCGCCGCCTGGCTGCAGGGCCAGATGGCGGGCGAGTTCCGCGACATCAGGGGCGTCACACAGCTTACCGCTATGCCCGAACGGCGGCGCGAATGGGAACAGCAGCTGGGCGAACACCGCTGGGGCTGCATCGGCTGGCCGAAGCAGTGGGGCGGGCGCGATGCTTCGCTGGCCCAGCAGGTGATCTTCGCCGAGGAATATGCCCGCGCCGGGGTTCCGGGCCGGATCAACCATATCGGGGTCGAGCTTGCCGGACCCACGATCCTGACCTTCGGCACCGAGGAACAGAAGCGCCGCTTCCTCCCCGATATTGCCGCTGGCCGCACGATCTTCTGCCAGGGCTTTTCCGAACCCGGCGCGGGATCGGACCTTGCCAGCGTGCGCACCAAGGGCAGACTGGAAGGTGGGGAATGGCCAAATGGAGAATGGATCGTCGATGGCCAGAAGATCTGGACCAGCCTTGCCCACATTTCCGACTGGATCTTCGTCGTCACCCGCACCGAGGAAGGATCACAAGGCCCCAAGGGGCTGACGTTCCTGATGATGCCACTGGACCAGCCCGGCATCGAAGTCCGCCCTATCCGCCAGATCAACGGCGATGCCGAATTCAACGAGACCTTCTTCACCGAGGCGCGCTGCCCGGCAGATAGCCTGATCGGCGCGCCCGGCGATGGCTGGAAGATCGCGATGGGCCTGCTCGCCTTCGAACGGGGTGTCTCCACGCTCGGCCAGCAGATGGGCTTCCGCAATGAGCTGGACGAGATCATCAAGGCGGCGAAGCAGACGGGCAAGGACCGCGATCCGGTGATCCGCCAGCGTATCGCCAGCGCCGAGATCGGCTTGCGCCTGATGCGCTATGGCGCGCTGCGGATGCTTTCGAACGCGGACCATTCCAGCATCGATGGCGCGGCGCTGACCTACAAGATCCAGTGGGCCTCATGGCGCCGCCGCCTTGGTGAACTTGCGATGGACGTGCTGGGGCAGGCTGGCGAGGTTGCCGCGGGCGAGACTTACGAATGGGATGTCCTGCCCAACCTGTTCCTGTTCAGCCGCGCCGATACGATCTACGGCGGCACCAACCAGATCCAGCGCAACCTCATTGCCGAGCGGGGATTGGGCCTGCCAAGGGAGCCGAGGGGCTAGTGGGCGGCTGATCGCCAGAGACACGCTCACCCTTGCCCCGATGCGTAGCGCGCTCTAGGCTTCGCTTACGCAATCCGGGGGGTACCACTTGGCCGAGGACAAGCCGAATACACGCCGCGCCAAAGCTGGCGCGCTCGACGAGATCGACCTTCGCATCATCGAAGTGCTGCAGCGCGATGGCCGCGCGCAATCGACGGTGATCGGCGAGGAACTGGGGCTGACCGGCAATCTCGTTGCCAACCGCATCCGCGCAATGGACGCCGCCGGGCTGATGCGCGTGGTTGCCCTGTCGGATTTCCGCGTCCACGGCTATCGCCTGCTCGCGCGCATCCGCCTTCAGGTGAGCGGCCGCGCCCCGCTCGAAGTGGCGCAGGAACTGGCGACGCGCGAACACGTCCTGTCGGTCCACCTCACCTCTGGCCGCTATCCGGTGAGCTGCCTCTACGCCTTCCACGCCGCGCGCGAGATGATCGAAGCGGCGCGCGATGTCTCGGCCGGGATTGCCGGGGTCGAGGACGTCGACGTCGAACTGCTCAACACCGTCTATCGCTACAACACCGCCGTTGGCCCCATCGCCGCATGATCGACCAGTTCCCGCAGACCGACGAGCTTGACCGCCAGATCGCCGAGGCGCTCGCTGATGATGCGCGCCTTTCCTTCCGCAAGATCGCCGCAGACCTTGGCGTAACCGAAGGCACCGTGCGCGGACGGGTGAAGCGGCTCCAGAACGCAGGGCTGCTCAAGCTCGTCCCCATCGTCGATATCGCGCGCGGACTTGATGCTACCAACGCCGGGCAGCACATGATGTTCGTGACGGTGAAATGCGCTAGCGGCAAGCTGGATGCCGTTCGCGAAGGCCTGCTCGCCCTGCCGCAGGTACGCGCGCTCTACGATGCCAACGCCGCCCTGCGCCTGATCGCCATCTGCGTCCTGCCGAGCCTCGAAGACGCCGCCGCCGTCACCAACCAGGTCCTGGCGCTGGACGGCATCCGCGAGGCCGAGACCGAACTCGTCCTCCAGACGGTAAAATACAACGCTGCCATCGGGCCGATTGCCACGGTGGAGGATTTGCGCGGGCAGGGTGAAGCCGACGACTGAACGGAAACGGCGTTACCCCGGCACCTAGACCTTCGCCCGCCGCCCAATCCACGGCGCGGCTTTTTCGACCTGTCCGGCCAAGCGGAACAGCAGGCCTTCCTCGCCATAGCGGCCGGTGACCATCACGCCGATGGGCAACCCGTCCTTCGACATTGCCAGCGGCAGCGACATCGCGGGTTGGCCGGTGCCGTTGTAGATGCCTGTAAAGGCGGTGAAGGTGCCGACCTCGCGCCCCCAGTCCATCATGCTGCGCCCGGTATCCAGCCCGATGCGGCCCAGCGGCAGCGGCGGGGCAGACAACGTGGGCGAAAGGATCACGTCCCAGCGTTCCATGAACTGCGCGATCGTCACCGCCGCGGCCTGATAGGCATTGTTGCCGCGGGCGTAGTCCATGCCGGTATAGCTCTTGCCCATCGCGATGAAATCGAGCGTGGTCCGCTCCAGCACGTCCGGCCCCAGTTCGATGCCCAGCGCTCTGGCGCGGTCCACGCAATCGGCGGCGACTGACGATGCCATCAGCGCGAAGCTGCTGGCCCCGATTGCAGCCATGTCGATCTTCGGCGCGGCTTCCTCGACATGGTGGCCAAGGCTTTCGAGCAGCCTTGCCGCCGCGCGCGTGGCCTCCACCACTTCGGGATCGACCGGCGCGCCGGAATTGGGCGTCAGCATCAGGGCAATCCGCAACTTGCCAGGATCGCGCCCCACTTCCTGCAGGTAGGGCCGCTCGGGCGTTGGCGCGGAATAGCGCGAGCCCGGCTCTACCCCATGCGTCGCATCAAGGATCGCGGCGGAATCGCGCACCGTGCGGCTGACCGCGTGGTGGACCGACATGCCGCCCCAGCCTTCTGTCCGCGCAGGTCCCATTGGTACCCGCCCGCGCGATGGCTTCAGGCCGAACAAGCCGCAGGCGGACGCCGGAATGCGGATCGAGCCGCCACCGTCGGTGGCATGCGCCGCCGGAATCACGCCCGCCGCCACTGCCGCCGCCGCGCCGCCCGACGAGCCACCGGCGATCCGCTCAGGATTCCACGGATTGCGCGTCGGGCCGTTGGCCACGCTCTCGGTCGTGCCGGTGAGGCCGAATTCGGGCGTGGTCGTCTTGCCGAAGATCACGAAGCCCGCGCGTTCGATCCGGCGCACCAGTTCAGAGGTGACACTCGCGCGCTGGCCCTTGTAGAGGCGGCTGCCGTTCTCGGTCACCTCGCCCGCGATATAGGTGTTGAGGTCTTTCAGCAGCCACGGCACGCCGCTGAACGGACCTTGCGGCAGACCCGCCGCTATGGCCTTGCGGCCATAGTCGTAGTGCTTCTGCGCCATGAAATTGAAGCGCGGGTTCAGGGCCTCGGCCCGCGCGATTGCGGCTTCGAGCAGTTCGGTGGCCGAGACCTTGCGCTTCTTCACCAGATCGGCAAGCCCGAGGCTGTCGTGGGTATCGAGTACTTCGCTCATGGCGTGTGCATTTCCCGGCAGGCCGGCGGTTGCGGCAAGCGCGATCCCGCCAGCTAGGGCTTCCCGTCTGGTGGCTTTCACTTCACGTAGTACCGCGAATAGTACTTGCGGAACTGCGCGATGGGGCCGTCGCCCTCGCAGATCAGCGCGTTGGGCTCGAACTTCTGGCGATCCCAGATCACCTTGTCCTGATCGAACTGCTTGCAGATGTCGCGGATGATTGCGCGGGCAACCCCGGCGCGCTCGCCCTCGGCTTGGGCACGCGGCTGGGTGAAGCAGAAGCGCACGTGGACATGGTCCAGCTCGACCGGCGTGATGCAGGCCACCAGCAGCGTTTCGGAAATACCGGTAAAGCGCGTCCAGCTCTGGCCCGGGCCCATCGTGTCATAGCTGATCTGGCCGTCGACCTCGCCCCAGGGCGTGCCCATCTTGGCCTTGACGTCGGCCCCGCGGCCCCATTCGCCCCAGCGCAGATCGCCCAGCGGCACGTTGGCGGTGCCGTGGATGTACTTGAAGTGGGCCACGTCCACCCCGTTCTCGGCCATGTTCTGGATCGATCCGTAGACGTTCCATTCGTAGATGTCGTAATCGGTCCACTCGGGGTCGGTCGCCTCGGGCAGATGCTCCACCTCGAACAGCGGCGCGGCGTCCTCGGGGTGATACCACACCCAGATCCAGCGGTTGGCCTCGGTCACGTGCCAGGTGCGCGTGCACTTGCGCTTCACCTGCGGCGGGATCGACTTGGAGTAGGGAATCTCCTTCACCACCCCTTCCTCGCCATCATAGCGCCAGGCGTGGAACGGGCATTCGAGCAGGTTGCCATGGACTTTGCCGCCATGGCCCATGTGCGCGCCCAGATGCTTGCAATAGGCATCGATCACGCGGACTTTGCCGTCCTCGCCCCGCCACATCGCCAGATCCTGCGAGAAATAGCGCAGCGGCTTCACCTCGCCCACGGCAAGGTTGGCGCAAAGGTCGATGGGATACCAGCCGAACGGGAAGCCGATGTCGAGATTGCGTTCGGCCACCGAAGCCCGCCCCGGCACCGGCGCGGTACGCCAGTCGGTCAGGTCCTTGCCTTTCAGCTTCTCGAGTATCTGCCACACCGCCACCGGAGCGGTGCGGGCATCTGCTGCCACTGTGTCGCCCATGGTTTCACTCCTGAATTGCCGGGGCGGGGGTTGTCTCCGCATGCCGGCGATCACTGGGGGGAGCAGACTTCCCGGCTCCCGTAAGCTGTCAGAGCCCGAACACCTTCATCGCGTTCTCGCGCAGGAACTTGGGCCATACCTCGTCCTTGAACGGAACGTTCTGCATGTCGGACATGATGCGATCGAGGCTGAGGCCCATGGGGAAGTACCCGGCGTAGATCACCTTGTCGGCGCCGCGCGTGTTGGCATAGTCGATTATCGCCTTGGGGTAATGCTTGGGCGCAAAGGCGCTGGTCGAATAGTAAAGGTTCGGCCATTTCAGCATCAGCTTCACCGCCAGCGCTTCCCACGGCTCGGCCCCGTGGCGCATCACCACCTTCAGTTCGGGGAAGAACCAGCAGACCTCGTCGAGATGTTCGACCTTCTGCGTTTCCATCGGGATGCGCGGGCCGGGAATGCCGACGTTGAGCAGGATCGGAAGGCCCAGTTCCTCGCAAGTCGAATAGATCGGCCACATGTACTTGTGGTTGATCGCCACCTGCGGCAGCGTGCCCGAAGGGAAGCACGAAACCGCCGAAAGGCCGACTTCGGCATGGATGCGCTTGATCCGGCGGACTTCCTCGGTGCCGTTGTTGGGATTGATCGGCAGGTCGAAGAAGAAGCGGTCGGGGTAGAGTTCCTTGGCACGGTACGACGTCTCGTTCTCGTTCCAGCCGACGAGCGCCTTCTCGACATTGTGCTTGTCCATCTGCGCCACGGTCCAGGCAAGGTAATCGTCCTGCTTGCCCGACTGCGGAATGTCCTTGAACATGTACTGCGCGGGCATGGCGAACTGGCCGAGCGTCTGCTGATCCTTGATCAGCGCACGGAACGGCGCGAACCATTCGGCGCGGTCCTCGGCATCGGGAATGCCAAGCATGCAGTCGATGATGCCGATGTTGTCTGGCATTGCCATGTCATTGTTCTCCGGAAAGGGTGGGCCACAGCTTGCGCAGGGCGATCTTGTCGACCTTGCCCAGCGCGTTGCGCGGCAATGGGGTGGTGGTGACGGCAACCCGGGTGGGCGCCTTGTAACGGGCGAGGTGGCTGGCGACCCATTCGATCACGCCCGCCTCATCGATGTCCGGCGCGATGACGACTGCGACCAGCCGTTCGCCCAGCCGCTCGTCGGGCAGGCCGAATGCGGCGCATTCGGTGAGGCCGGGGATCGTGCCGAGCACGCGCTCCACCTCGGCGCAGTAGATGTTCTCGCCGCCTGAGATGACCATGTCCTTCTTGCGGTCGACGATGAAGACATAGCCGTCCTCGTCGACGAGACCGACATCGCCAGTGCGCAGCCAGCCGTCGGGGGTCAGCACGGCGGTGGTTTCCTCCGGACGGTTCCAGTAGCCCAGCATGACCTGCGCCCCGCGCACCACGATCTCGCCGGTCTCGCCGGGGGGGAGGATCGCGCCATCTGGCCCTTCGATGCGCACGTCGACCATCGAAAGCCTGCGCCCCGCTGCCGCAGGCCGCGCCATGAATTCCGGCCCAACCGCCTGCGCAATCGCGCCCGAACACTCGGTCATGCCATAGCCGGTGCCGATCTGCGCATGCGGGCACAGCGCGTGGACTTCCTCGACAAGGTTGACCGGCAGCGCCTGTCCGCCGCAGCCGATATTGCGCAGGCTTGAAAGGCTGGTGCCGTCAATCCGGGCGCGGTGGAGGATGTCCCACAGCATCGTCGGCACGGCGCTGAACATGGAAATCTGCTCTGCCGCGATCAGCCGCGCGGCTTCCTCGGCATCCCAGCGGCGCATGATCACCACCTTGCCGCCGCCGAGGAACGGCGAGAGAAAGCCCGAACCAAGGCCGGAGATGTGGAACAGCGGATAGACCAGCAAAGAGGCCTGCTGCGGCATTTGCGCGATCAGGGCTTCGGTCGTCGTGCCCATTTGCGCGGCCATGTTGCCCAGCACGATCATGCCCGACATCTGCGTGGTCATCAGCCCGGTGATGACGTTGCGATGCGAAAGCACCGCGCCCTTGACCCGCCCCGTCGTGCCCGAGGTAAACAGGATGGCGCAGGGATCGGTTGCCTTTGCCAAACCGGCATCAGGCGCAGCATTGCCCGCGCGGCGCGCGAGTTCCTCGGCGTCGAAAGGCTTGGTCAGATCGAGCACGCGGCCGGTGAAACCTGCCTCGCGGATCGCAGCGGCGCGCTCACTGTCGGCCAGCACCACGGCGGGATCGACGTCCTCGAGCATGGCGAGAAGTTCGGGCCCTGAGCCACGGCTGTTGACCAGCACCGCCACGCCACCCCCCTTTATCACGGCAAGGAACGCCACCAGCCACTCCGACCGGTTGCGCATGGCGATGGCGACGCGGTCTCCGCGCGCAATGTGCAGGATCGGTACGAGCTGGTCGCGCCAGGCGAAGACCTGATCGTAGGACATGCGGCGCTCGGTGCCGGCGCTGTCGAAATCGACAACGCAGGTGCGTGTCCCAAAGCGGCGCGCGGATTCGATCAGCAGGTTGAGATCGGGCGGGGCGGCGACGAACTGGCGCAGGCCTTCACGCTCACCGATCTCGAACGGAGAGCCTGGCCCGGCCACCTTGGTCAGCACCGGATCGGCGGCGAGCAGGGCGTCAGGCGCGCTCATGCCGGGACCGGTGATACATTGAACTTCTCCCATCGAATCGATGCAGGCCATCGTTTCGCTATGGTCTATGACAGCATATGCGGATTTGAAAGCTATAATATTTGCGCATTGGCTGTTTCTTGCCTCATTCTACCGAATATGCGCAAGGTTTTGTGGCACGGCTTACGCAAATCTGGCAGGTTTGTATGAAGCAGAGCGCAGCCGCGCCAAGTGCAAGACAGAAAATGGCAGGAGATTGAGGATGACGGACCGGTTTCCGGATGGCGCAGTGATCGTGTTCGGCGGCAGCGGCGGGCTGGGGCGCGGCGTGGCGCTGGAGTTCGCGCGCGAAGGCTCCGACGTCGCAATCGTCTATCGCTCGAAGCAGGCCGTGGCCGAGGAAGCGGCGGCGCTGATCACGGCGATGGGGCGCAAGGTCACGATCCACCAGGCCGACGTGCGCGAGCGCGGGCAGGTGCAGGCCGCATTCGCCGAAGCGGTCGCCGCGCATGGCCGCGTGCACACGGTGGTGTGGGGTGCAGGGCCGGTCGTGCCGCAGGTTCACATCGGCGACTGGACCGAACAGATGTTCCGCGATTCCATGGAGATCGAGGCGTTCGGCTTCAACAATGCGGTCCACACCGCGCTGGCGCACATGCGCGCGATGGGCGGGGGCAGCTTCGTCCATCTCGGCTCTGCCGGACACGACTGGTGGCCCGCGCAGGACGGGCTTTCGGTTGCGCCCAAGGCCTGCAACGAAGCGCTGATCAAGGGCATCGCCAAGGAGGAGGGCAAGTTCAACATCCGCGCCAATTCGGTGCTGGTGGGCGTGATCGATGCGGGGCAGTTCAAGGTCCACAAGGAAGTCGGCACCTTCACCCCGGAATGGGAAGCGGAGGTCAAGGCCATGCTGCCATTAGGCCGCTGGGGCGCGCCCGAGGACATCGGGCAGGCCGCAGTCTTCTTCGCCTCGGCCCGCGGCAACTACGTCACCGGGCAGACGATCTCGGTCTCGGGCGGGTTCGGTGTCTGAGCATCCATTGGCTCCGCGCGTGATGTCGCCCGAGGAAGCGGCGGCACGCGCGGCCTTGCGCCACCTCGTCGACGCCTATGGCCATGGCATCGATCGCCGTGACTGGGACCTGCTGCGCACGCTGTATCACGACGATGCGGTGGACGATCACACCCCATACTATTGCGGCTCGGCAAGCGGCTACATCGACTGGCTGCCGGGAATGATGGCGAACTGGCGGGCGACGATGCACACCGCCTTCACGCAACTGCTGGTGCTGGATGGCGACCGCGCCGAGGGCGAAGTGACCGCGCGGGCATGGCACCTGACGCTGGACGGCACGCGCCAGTTCGTCGCCTGGGGCCGCTATGCCGATCACTACGAGCGGCGGCAGGGCATCTGGCGCTTCGCGCGCCGCTCTTTCATCCTCGACCATGCCGAGGACTTGCCCGCCAACATTGGCGATGATTTCGGCAGCGAAGGGGTCGGCACCGGGCGAGTCGGGGCGGATGATCCGGTCTATTCCCGGTTGGGGTTGTTCGGGGGCTGATTGCCCACCCCGCTGCGACTAACCTCGCCTTCGGCTCGCCAAGTCTCGCGGCCCTCCCGCCTGCGGGAGGGCAGGATTGCAGCGCTGACGTTTCACCCCCCTCCCGCAAGCGGGAGGGGCCGGGGGTGGGCAATAGCGCAACCTCAGTCGAAGTTCGCCTGCCCGCCATCGAGCGGGATCGTCGCTCCGGTCAGGTAGCCCAGATCCTGCCCGCATAGCGCGACGATCGCGCGGCCGATGTCTTCCTCCAGCTTGCCGATGCGGCCCAGCGGGATGGTCCTGAAGAAGGCCTTGGCCTCTTCCGGATTGTGCTCCAGCCAACCTTTCAGCCCCGGCGATTCCGCATGCGGCGCGATTGTGAGGACGCGAATGCCTTCGCGGCCCTATTCGGCAGCGGCGGCGCGGGTGAGCGAGCGGATCGCCTGCTTGACCGCGGCATAGGCACCGTACCCCGCCATGTCCCAGCGGATGCCGGCCGAGGAGCAGAGATTGAAGATCGTGCCACCGCCGCGCGCCGCCATGTGCGGGCGGGCGAGCTTCATCAGGCGACGGGTGGCGAGAGGGCCGGATTCGAACCCGGCCATGAATGCCTCGTCGGTCACGTCCTCGAGCTTGCCCAGCGGCACTTCCTGCGCGTTGTTGACGAGGATATCGAGCCCGCCGAACGTGGTGACGGTCTGGTCGACCATCGCGGCAAGATCGGCGGCGTCCTTCACATTGCCAACAAGGGGAAGCGCCTTGCCGCCGCGCTCGGTGATCAGCCGCGCGGTCTCTTCCACTTTGGCCAGCGTGCGCCCGGTGATCGTCACGGCCACGCCTTCGCTTGCCAGCGCGAGCGCGATTCCCTGGCCCACGCCTTGCCCGCCGCCGGTGACAAGCGCGACCTTGCCTGCCAGATTTGCCATCGCTCTTCCTTTCGATTCCGTTTCCGCAAGGCGTATAGAGGCGGATAATGCGTAGCAACAGGAAATAAAGATTACGCGTAGCCCGTTCGGGTGATGAACCCGGATGCGCTTGCGGAGAGTGTCTGGCGACAAGTTGCGAATTATCGGGATGGGATGAGAATGACTGAGAACGACGGCCAGCGCAGACTGCGCTATGCGGTGATCGGTGCGGGGATGTCGGGCGTTATGGCAGCGATCAAGCTGCTGCAGCGCGGCGATGCCGATTTCGCGGTGTTCGAGAAAGGCGCGGAGCTTGGCGGCACCTGGCGCGACAACCGCTATCCGGGGCTGACCTGCGATACGCCCTCGCACGCTTACAGCTACAGCTTTGCGCTCAACCCGGACTGGAGCGCCTATTACGCGACCGGGCCGGAAATCCACGCCTACTTCAAGGGCGTGGCCGAACGCTTCGGCGTGATGCCCTACATCCGCTTCAACAGCGAAGTGACCTCGTGCACCTTCGATGACGCAACGAAGACCTGGACGCTCGGCATTGTCGATGGCTCGACATACGAGGCCGACGTGGTGATCGTCGCCACGGGCGTGCTGCACCATCCGAAGATGCCGGACCTGCCGGGGCTGGAGACCTTTGCCGGAAAGGCCTTCCACTCGGCCCGCTGGGACGACAGCGCGGTGCTCGATAACGGGCGGGTCGGCGTGATCGGTTGCGGTTCCACGGGCGTGCAGATCGTCAACGCGCTGAGCAGTCGGGCGGCCAAGCTGGTCCACTTCCAGCGTTCGCCGCAGTGGATCATGCCGGTGGTGCAGTTCGAGTACACCCCCGAACAGCGCGCCGCCTTTGCCGCCGATCCCTCGCTGATCGAGGCGATCCGCAATGATCCGCAGTACTGGGAAGCCGTCTATCGCTTCACCGAAGGAGTCACCGATTTCACCAGCCCGCAGATGCAGGAGATCGAGGGCTACTGCCGCCAGAACCTCGAACAGAACGTGCACGATCCGGAACTGCGCGAGAAGCTGCGCCCGGATTACCACGCGGCGTGCAAGCGGCTGATCTATTCCTGGGAATACTATGAGTGCGTGCAGCGTCCCGGCGTTTCGGTAGAGGTCGGCGCGATCGAGCGGATCGTTCCGGAAGGCGTGCTGATGAAGGATGGCACCTTGCACGAGCTTGACGTGCTGGTGCTCGCCACCGGTTTCCGCGCCGACAGCTTCATCCGCCCGGCGGTGGTGACGGGCAGGGGCGGGCGCTCGCTTGACGAGTTCTGGGCGACGCGCCCGACCGCGCACTATGCGATCGCCATGCCCGATTTCCCGAACCTGTTCATGCTCAACGGCCCCGGTGCGCCGGTCGGAAACTTCCCGCTGATCGACATTGCCGAACGGCAGTGGGACTACATAGAGCAGCTGCTCGAACCCGTCCGCAGCGGAGAGGCCCGCACGGTCGAGCCCTCACAGCCCGCCTATCAGGCCTACGAGGCACGCCGCATCGAGGCCGCGAAGAAGACGATCTTCGGATCGGGCTGCACCAGCTGGTATCTCGACAAGACCGGTATCCCGGCAACCTGGCCATGGGGCTACCATGACTTTGCCAATGCCATGGCAAAGCCGGTGGCCGATGAGTTCGCATTCGCGGCCTGACCTTGCGAGCCGTCCAGATCCGGACTACATTCGGTCTGAATTTGGACGGAGCCGTGTCATGGGCCTTGAAAGCCGCATCAAGCCGATAAGCTACCTCAAGGCCAACGCCGCCGAAGTGCTGCGCGAGTTGAACGAGGGCGCAGAGCCACTGGTCATTACCCAGAATGGCGAGGCCAAGGCCGTGCTGCAGGATGCGGCAAGCTATTACCAGATGCAGGAGACGATGGCCCTGCTGAAGCTGCTGGCGCTGGCGAAGGAAGACATGGACGCAGGCCGGACCTATCCGGCCGAAGGCATGCTTGACCGCATTACCGGCGAGCGACCTGCCGATGCCTGAAGCGAGCATTCGCTATACCGAACAGGCCCGGCTGGATCTCCGGCAAATCTTCGAGCAGCGGCTGGCGCAGCGCGGAGCCGATGGCTGGGATGGTGCGCGGGCGCTGGTTGCCGAGATCCTGGCCACGATTGATGGGCTGGCGGATTATCCCGAGCGTGGGCCGCAAGTGCCGGAACTCGTCGATCTGGGCGACAAGCGGTGGCGGCAGGTGCTCCATGCGCCCTATCGCGTGGTCTACCATCTGGGCGATGATGTGGTGACCATCGCCATGGTCGCGGACGGGCGCCGGGATTTCACCACGCTGCTGCAACGCCGCCTGCTCGCGCTGAAGCGCTAACCCGCCAGCGCGGCCTTGTCGCGCTCCAGCGTGCGCACGGCGCGCAGGGCAGCCCAGACGCCGATATAGCCGGTGGGGATGGCGACCGAGAGGCCGATGCGCAGGCCGTGGGGGCCGGCTCCGGCGATCCAGTCCGACAGTTGCCCCGCAAGGACTGGGCCGAGCACGTTGGCAAACATGCTCGCGATCAGCAGGACCAGTGCGGTGCCGGTGGCGCGGTGGTTGTTGGGCAGGATGTGCTGCAGCCCGGCAAGCACGCCGACCGACCAGCCTCCGCCCATCAGGCCGGCAGGCACGGCGATCAGGCGGGCTATTGTCAGGCTGTCGCTCCAGGTGACGAGCAGGATCGCCGTCGTTGCGCCGCCGAGCGCCAGCGCGGTCAGGCGCATCTGGACCGTGGCGTCGCCCTTGCCGAGACGGTCGGCCAGAAAGCCGAAGCCAAGCACGCCAAGCAGGCCGGGCAGGCCGAATGACAGCGCGAAAGTGGCGCCAGCAGCCTGCGTCGAAAGGCCATAGGCGCGCTCGAACAGGGCAGGGCCCCACATGCCGAACGTGACTCCCGACAGTGAACCGAGTGCCATGATCGTGGCCAGCAGCATGACCGAGGGCGTGCCGATCAGCAGGCGCATGGTCTGCTTGAGCGGGAGCGTGGGGGTGGCGGCGTCCGCAGCCTCGCGCGCGGGTTCGCGCACGATCAGCCATGTCGCCATGGCGATGACGATGCCGACAATGCCCAGCGCGTGGAAGGCCGTCTGCCAGGTGGAAGCCGCTGCGATGGCGGGGCCTCCGGCAAGTCCTGCCATCTGGCCGACATAGATCGCGGTTCCCAGCAGCGCGAAGGCGCGGCCCCGTTCGTTGGCGGGGAAATAGGCGGCGATCAGGGCGGCGGCGGGGGCCTGGTAGGCGGCCTCGCCGATGCCCACGCCGACGCGGGCGAGCGCTAGCATTTCAGGGCTGGTCGCAAGGCCCGAAAGCAGGGTGAAGAAGCTCCAGAAGCCGCAGCCCAGCGCGATGATCGTCACGCGCGAGCGGCGGTCGGCCGCGCGGGCGATCGGCAGGGTGAAGACGCTGTAGAGCAGCGCGAAGGCCGGGCCCATCAGTGCGCCCATCACTGTGTCGCTGATGCCGAAGTGCGCCTTGATCGGCTGGGCAAGGCCCGGGATCAGGAAGCGGTCGGCATAGTTGAGCACCGCGACCATGACCAGCAGCGCCAGCGCCAGCCAGCGGTTGGTGAGAGGCTGGCCACTTGCCGTGAAGCGCGCGGCAGCGCCTGCCGTGATGGGAGCGGCCATGCCGATCAATCCCGCATCTGCGCGCCGCCGTTGACATGCCAGACCTGCCCGTTGACCCATGCGCCATCTTCCGAGGCGAGGAAGGTCACGGCAGCGGCAATGTCTTCAGGCTGGCCGAGGCGGGTGTGCGGAACGGCGGCGAGGCCACGCGTCACGTATTCGTCGGTAAGGTGCTGCCTGACCGCCTCGGTGAGGACGAGACCGGGGCAGATCACGTTGGCGCGAACGCCCTTCTTGCCGAACTTTGCGGCAACGTGGCGGGCGAGCGCGTGGATCGCGTTCTTGGTCATCGGATAGGCGACCTGCCACGGCGCCCCGCCCGATGCCGCGCCCGAGGACGTGTAGATCATCGCCCCGCCGCCGCGCTCGATGATCTTCGGCAGTGCCGCCTGCGTGGCGAGAAAGTGGCTCTTGGTATTGATCGCGAAGCTGAGGTCCAGCACGTCCTCGGTGCAGTCGAGGATGTCGTTGTCGCCCCCGGTGCCGCCCGCAAGGTTGGAGTGGTAGAAATCCAGCCCGCCGTAGGTCTCGACCGCGCAGGCGACGATCGCGGCTTGCGAGTCCGCTTGCGTCCCGTCAAGCTGGATGCCGGTGGCACTGCCGCCGGTGGCACGGATGCTCTCGGCAACTTCGCCCGCCCAGTCGCCCATGAGGTCGCCAATGACGACCTGGGCACCTTCTTCGGCAAGGCGCCGGGCCGTGGCTGTGCCAATTCCGCGCCCGCCGCCCGCAACGATACCGACCTTGCCCTTGAGGCCCTTCATCCCGATTCTCCCGTCATTGCATAATTGCGGATATTAAGGACGCTTGAATTATGCAAAACGGCATATCACGAGATTTCTGTCTGCGCAATCAGCGTTTCATATCGGACATTTCTTCGCATTCACTAAGTCTGGTGATTCGCTATCTGTCGCACCGGAGGCATCTGCTGGACAGGCTCTTTCAACTCCGTTTGCGCTGGATGGCCTCGCAAGAAATCTGATAAAGCGCACAAATCCGAGCAGAAAGGCACGTTTGCGTATTACAACTTGCCATCAGATACGCATTTGCTATGTTCCCCGACGACAAGGGTTTTGGGGGAGTTATTATGAACACCGGTAACTGCGCATGCTTCGCCGTGCGTCTCATGCTCGGCGCCAGCCTGGCTGCCATTGGCGGAACCGCTTTTGCGAACGATGCTCCGGCGGATGGGGCAGAGCAGCAGGCAACGGATGATCAGGGCCAGCTCGAACAGATCGTCGTCACCGCGCAGAAGGTCGAGCAGAACCTGCAGGACGTGCCGCTGGCGATCAGCGCGATCAGCGCCGACAAGGTCGAGAAGCTCGGCATCCGCGATGCCAAGGACCTGTCCGGCCTCGCGCCGAACGTGACCATCGTGCAGGGTACGACCAACGCCAACGCGGCGGTGATCTCGATCCGAGGCATACCCACGCCCGCAACCGAAACCTTCGGTCTCGACACCGCCAACGGCCTCTACATCGACGGCGTGTTCATCGCCCGCTCGGGCGGGAGCGCGCTGGACGTGACCGACATCGAGCGCGTCGAAGTGCTGCGCGGGCCGCAGGGCACCCTGTTCGGCCGCAACACCACCGGCGGCGGCATCGCCTTCATTTCGCGCGCGCCGTCCAAGCAGTTCCGCCTGACCGCACAGGGCGGCTATGGCAACTACAATGCGTTCAACGGCCGCATCACGCTCGATCCGGGCGAGATTGCCGGGATCGCCACCAGCTTCACCTACTCGCACCGCCAGCGCAACGGCATCGTCGACAACCTCAACGAGCCCGATGATTCCCGCGATCCCGGCGCGCAGAACACGGATTCGTTCCGCGTTGCTGCCAAGGCGGACATCGGCGGAACAGGTTCGATCCAGTACATCTTCGACTGGAGCCGCACCGATGCCTCGCCGATCAACTTCCAGCTGACCAACGTTGCGCCGGGCGGCGTGCGTCCGCCGGTGACGGTGAATGGCGTTCCCGTGGTCGTCACGCAGCAGGCCCCGGTCGCGCCGTTCCTGCAGACGGTGAACTTCCTCGACCCGCGCTGCGCCGCGCTTGCCACGCCCAACCGCGAATGGCGCAAGACGGTGTGCAACGACATCAACAGCCGTTCGACCGACAAGGCCTGGGGCCATAACGTTCAGGTCCAGAACGATTTCGGCGCCTTCCATTTGAAGTCGACCACCGGCTACCGCTTCTGGAACAACGACAGCGTCACCGACCTTGACGGCATCGGCGCGTTCACCGCGCCGCGCTTCACCAATGCCACGCTGTTCAACGGCATGCCGGTTGGCCTGCTGCAGTTCATCCCGTCGATCCCGGCCAACTTCCGCCCGTTCATTGCCGCATCTCCAGTGCCGACGGTGCAGCAGAACCTGTTCGACACCAACAACAGGCGCCGTCACAAGCAGTTCAGCCAGGAAGTCGAGATCGGCAACGAGACCGACAATCTCGACTGGGTGCTGGGCGCGTTCTACTTCTGGGAGAAGGGTTCGGAGTACAACCCGCAGAACAGTGGCTTCGTGCTCGATACCAACGGGATCTTCCTCGGCAACTTCGGTCCGCTCGGCCCATCGTTCGTCGCCGCAAATCCGGCGCGCTATCGTCTGGTCCAGACGCTCTCGGTGCTCGATTACACCGCGACCGCCGAAAGCACCGCAGTCTATGGACAGGCGACGTTCTATCCCGGCGGCAAGGACAGTGGCCTGCGCCTGACCGCAGGCGGACGCTATACCTGGGACAACAAGTCGATGGTCCGCCGCCAGAACGGCGCGGCCCCGCTCGCCACGCCCGAACAGGGCCGGTCGAGCTTCAGCAAGTTCACCTGGAACCTGATGGTCGGCTATGATGTGACCGACAACGTCAACGTCTATGGCCGCATCGCCACCGGCTACCGCTCGGGCGGGTTCAACGCGCAGGACCCCTCGGTCGCGGGCGTGCTGCCCTCGTTCAAGTCGGAAAACGTGACCTCGTACGAAGTCGGGCTCAAGTCCGAACTGTTTGACCGCCGCGTGCGCTTCAACCTTGCCGGGTACTACAACGAATACAAGGATCTGGCCCTTGCCGTGCCGATCACCAATCTCGCACCGGGAACCTTCGCCACGAAGATCACCAACGCAGGCAAGGTGACCTACACCGGCGTCGAGGCGGAACTGACTGCGGTTCTTACCGACAACTTCACTTTCGAAGCCAACGCCGGTTACGTCGACATCAAGTACAAGGAGTTCCTTGCAGGTCTCCCGGTCGCCGCAGGGCAGCCGCTGGTCAACATCGCGCAGTTTGCCACGCCGGGCTATACTTCGCCCTTCACCGCCAATCTGGCGATGAACGCGCAATTCCCGCTGGGCGACAACGGCATGCGCCTGACCGGCCGCGTCAGCTATGCCTACGAAGATGGCAAGTACAGCTTCTCGAACGTGCTCGCCTCGCCCTTCAACGAAGCGATCAAGGGCGAGAACCGCAACATCGTCGACGCGCAGGTCGCCATCGATCGCATCCCGCTGGCGGGCAGCGAGGCCATGGTTCGCTTCTGGGTCAAGAACCTGACCGACGAGAACAATCTCGTCCGCGCCATCGACTTCGGCGCGCTGGGCTACGGCGGCGGCTATTACGCCGATCCGCGCACTTACGGCGTCACCGTTGGCGTGAAGTTCTGATCTTGGGGAGGATGGCAACATCCTCGGGCGGCCCCGCTTCTGCAGATGCAGGAGCGGGGCTTTTCCGTAATTACGCGTTCATGTTATAAAAACGCATCTTCACAACCGAATGCGTATCCCTATAGCTTGTGCGAAAGCGAATCATGCAAGGTTCGCGTGGGAGAGCCGTGATGACGATCAGCCTTGAAGACCTCGCCGCGCGGCTGACCGCGCTTGAGGACAAGGAAGCGATCCGGGCGCTGAAGGCGCGCTACTTGCGGGCCTGCGACCTGAAGCAGGTGGAGGATGTGCGCGATTGCTTTGCGCCCGGCAAGATCCGCATCGCGTATGAGAACTTCCCCGAATTCGATGATCGCGATGCCTTCGTCGCCATCTATCAGCAGATGGCCTGCAACGGCGGGGTCTATGATATCCACCACGCCACCAACTGGCAGATCGAGCTTGAGAGCGAGACGCGGGCGACGGGCAAGTGGTCGCTCAATTTCCGCACGATCCTCACCGGCCCGCGCCAGGTGGTGCGCCTCGCGGTGGAGTATGACGACGTCTACGAAAAGCGCGACGGGCGCTGGTGGATTGTCGAGACGGTCAGCCGCGTCACCTCGATGCTGACCGAGCAGGTGGACGAGGACGGCAGCGTCACCGTGATCGCGCTGGCTGAAGCGCCGGCCGCTTGACCTTCGAAAGGGAATTCCAGACATGGCAATCAATTACGGCCTCGATGGCAAGGTGGCGCTGGTGACCGGCGCGGGCGGCGGCATCGGCCGCGCGGCGGCAGAGGCATTCGCGCGGTCGGGCGCGAGCGTGATGGTCAGCGATGTGAACGAGGCGGGCGGTGCAGAGACCGTCGCGCTGATCGAGGCGGCAGGTGGCAAGGCCGCCTTCGTGCGCTGCGACGTGAGCAATGCCGAAGAGGTCAAGGCGATGGTCGCGGCCACGGTCGCATCGTTTGGCGGTCTGGACTGCGCGTTCAACAATGCCGGGATCAACCGCATCACCGACGACCAGTACGACGACGCGATCTGGGAGCGCGATATTGCGATCAACCTGTCGGGCGTGATGCGCTGCATGCGCGAGGAAGCGGCGGTGATGCTGCAGAATGGCGGCGGGTCGATCGTCAACACCGCCTCGATCAATGGCCTTGTCGGCAATGGCGGGCAGCCTGCCTATACTGCGGCGAAGCACGGCGTCGTCGGCCTTGCCCGCCACGGTGCGCTGCGCTGGGCGAAGGCGGGCATCCGCGTCAATGCGGTCTGCCCCGGCGTGATCGAAACACCGATGACCGCGCCGCTGGTGCAGAACCCGGAAATGAAGGCGCTGATCGACGGGATGACGCCGATGGGGCGCATGGGACAGGCCAGCGAGATTGCCGAGGCGGTGGTGTGGCTGTGTTCGCCAGCAGCAAGCTTCGTCACCGGGCACGCGATGGTGGTGGACGGCGGGGCGACCGCGTTCTGATCTGAAGCGACACTACGGCGCGCCCGGCACGTGGGTGAAGTGCTGCGCCTTGTACCAGGCAAGGTCGTGCTCGGGCGCGGCCATGCCTTGGGGCAGGGGCAGGCCGTTCAGGCTGGTCCAGTAGGCAAGGCTGGAATCGCGCCACCACTTCGCCTCCCGCGTCTGGATGGCGAGGTAGGTATCGGCCTTGGCCCAGCGTTCGGGATCGACGCGGCCCTTCAGCGTGGCCCAGTCGCGGCGCATGGCCATCACTTCCGCAACTCCACGGTCATAGCGGCGGGCAAGGGCTTCCCACAGGGTGCGGCCATCGGCCATGCGCCACTCCCACGGCAGATGGTGGAACCATAGCAGCAATTCGGGCGGGGTGGTTTCCGGGCGGGCAAGCCTTGCCGCGATGGCGGGCGCATATTGCGCGATGGCGTTGCTGCCGGTCCGGGTGCGATCAAAACCGATGCCGTTCCGATCGGCGCGGTGGTAATAGACCGGGTTCCATTCGGGGCGCTTCAGATCGTCGATCCACGGGCCGGGGCCGTAGTGGTGATCGCTGCTGAAAAGGTGGGCAAGGCCGAAGGCGCCGGTGTAATCGACCACCGCCTCGCGCGAGCGCATCATCATCGCGCTGGCGGTGTCGATCACGCGGGCGTCGGGGCCGAAGGTCTGCGCCGCCCATTCGCGGGCGATGGCCTGCGCTGGCAGGGTGGGGTCCCAGGCGAGGCGGCCGAAAGCGTACCAGTTCGCCTGATTGAATGTGCTGCCAGTCCAGTCCCGGTCACGCCCGATGTTGGACACGCCTGAGACAGCGGTAAGGGTATCGGCGACGGTCTGGCCCGCTTCATTGCCCTGGGTCACATGTCCGGTTGGCGTATCGAGCGCTTCGGCAAACAGCGGGCCGAGGTAGGCGAGGTGGGTGGCAAAGCCGAGGTATTCCTTGGTGATCTGGAACTCGGCAGCAAGGCGGGTGCGCGGCATCGCGCCGAACAGCGGGTGGACCGGTTCGCGCGGCTGGAAATCGATCGGGCCGTTCTTGACCTGCACGATCACGTTGCTGGCGAACTGGCCGTCGAGCGGCTGGAACTCGGCATAGGCCTGTTTTGCCCGGTCGGTCGGGTCGCTGTCGGCATAAACGAAGGCACGCCACAGGATCACGCCGCCGTGGGGCTTTACCGCTGCGGCCAGCATGTTCGCGCCATCGGCATGGCTGGCGCCATAATCGCGGGGCCCCGGCTGGCCTTCGCTGTTGGCCTTGACGAGGAAGCCGCCGAAATCGGGAATGGCGCGATAGATCTCGTCAGCCTTGGCCTGCCACCATGCGGCGACGGCGGGATCGCGCGGGTCAGCCGTCTTGAGGCCGCCCAGTTCGATGGGGGCGGAAAAGCGGGCCGAGAGATAGACGCGGATGCCCCACGGGCGGAACACATCGGCCAGCGCCGCGGCCTTGGCGATATAGGGCGCGGAGAGGCTTTCCGCCTTGGCGTTGACGTTGTTGAGCACGGTGCCGTTCACGCCGATCGAGGCGTTGGCGCGGGCGTAGTCGGTGTAGCGCGGGTCACGGTAGTCGGGCAGCGTCCACCAGTCCCACAGCGATTGCCCGGCATAGCCGCGCTCGACCGAGCCATCGAGATTGTCCCAGTGGTTGAGCAGGCGCAGGGCCACGCGCGGCGTGGAGCGCAGGCTCGCTTGCGCCGGATCGCCGCCGCTGCGGACATGGCGGATCAGCGCGAAGGCACCGTAGAGCACGGCGACGTCGGTCTGCCCGTTGATGACCAGCGTGCTGCCGCTGCGCCGCACGGCATAGCCTTCGTTGCCGAGGCCAGCATCCTTGACGCGTGCAAGGCGGATCGGCGGCGTATTGGCGGGCAGGGCGCGGCGCAGTTCATCGGCGGCGAGGATGAGCGTGGGGCTGTTGCCTTCCACCGTAACGCTTGCGTTGCCGCCCGCGGAGCCCAACCACAGGCGGTAGCCGTCATCCGCATGGGCAGGGCCTGCCACCGCCATGGCCAGCAGCAGGCCCACGGCCATCCGGCGCAGGGTGCGGAACATCGGCATCCTCTTCAAATCGTTGAATGGTAGCGGTATCAACATGCTGCCGCATTGGCAACGCTCGCCCTTGCTTTTAACCGTGCGCTTAATTACCCCTGTGTAAGCAAAGCCGCGAGCAACGCGGAATCGGGACAGGTGGATGATGGCCGAAGGCGCGTTCGACTATATCGTGATTGGCGCGGGCAGTGCCGGATCCGTGCTGGCCGCACGGTTGACCGAAGACCCCCACGTGCGCGTGCTCCTGCTTGAGGCGGGCGGGCGCAACACCTCGGTGCTGGTGCGTATGCCGGCGGGCGTGGGCACGCTGATCAAGCAGAAGAGCAAGCACAACTGGGGCTTCTGGTCGGAAGAGGAGCCCCACATGGACAATCGCCGCATGTGGCATCCACGGGGCAAGGGCCTTGGCGGATCTTCGGCGATCAACGGCATGGTCTATATCCGCGGCCACGCCCGCGATTATGACCAGTGGCGGCAGATGGGGCTGGATGGCTGGTCCTATGCCGATGTCCTCCCCTATTTCCGCAAGGCCGAGGATTATTCGGGCGGCGCGGACCAGTTCCACGGCACCGGTGGTCCGCTCAAGGTCAACTGGGGGGAGAATTCGGATCACCCGCTCTATCGCGGCGTGATCGAGGCGGGGCGGCAGGCCGGACACAAGGTGACGCCCGATTTCAACGGGGCGGATCAGGAAGGCTTCGGCCGCTACCAGTTGACCATCAACGATGGCCAGCGCTGGAGTGCGGCGCGCGGCTACCTCGCGCCGATCGCGGGCAAGCGCAGCAACCTTGCCGTGGTGACCGGCGCGCGGGTCCACCGCATCGTCGTCGAGAACGGGCGCGCCACGGGCGTCGAGTATTCTCTCGGGCAGGGCAAGCCCGTGAACCGCGCTGATGCGAAGCGTGAAGTGCTGCTCTGTGCAGGCGCATTCCAGTCTCCGCAGATCCTCCAGCTTTCAGGGATAGGCGATCCGCTGGCGCTGCGGGCCAAGGGCGTCACGCCGGTCCATGCGCTGAAGGGCGTGGGCGCCAACCTGCAGGACCATCTCGACGTCACGCTCAACTGGGCCTGCACGCAGCCGATCTCGCTCTACAACGAGATCAAGGGTCTGGGGCAACTGAAGGTGGGACTGCAATATCTGCTGACCGGCAAGGGCACCGGGCGGCAGAACGGGCTGGAAGCGGGGGCCTTCCTCAAATCGCGGCCCGATCTGGACCGGCCGGACCTGCAGATCCACTTCGTCATCGCGATCATGCAGGAACATGCCAAGGTCCAGGCCAAGCGCGATGGCTTCACCTTCCACGTCTGCCAGCTGCGCCCGGAAAGCCGGGGCCGCGTCTCGCTTTCCAGCACCGATCCCTATGCCGATCCCTCGATCCTCACCAACTTCCTCGCCGCCGAGGAGGATCGCCGCGTGGTGCGCGAAGGCATCCGCATCGCGCGCGAGGTCGCAGGGCAGGAGGCACTGGCCCCCTATCGCGGCGAGGAGATCTGGCCGGGGGCACATGTCGAGTCCGACGCGGACATCGACGCATGGGTGCGGGCGAAGGGCGAGACGATCTACCACCCCGTCGGCACCGCCAGGATGGGCACGGCGGACGATCCGCTGGCCGTGGTCGACAAGGACTGCAAGGTGATCGGGCTGGAAGGCCTGCGCGTGATCGATGCCTCGGTCATGCCGACGCTGATCGGGGGCAACACCAATGCCCCTACGATCGTGATCGCCGAGAAGATCGCCGACGTGATCCGGGGCCTGCCGCCACTGGCCCCGGCAGAGACGCGGGTGGCGGAAATGGTGTGACAATGTGATGAAGCCCATTGCGCGCGAGGGGGCGGTTGCGCCACCGTGCCGCGCATGATCAAGCGCCTGTTTGCCAAGCATCCCGTCCTCACCACCGCTGGCGCATTGGCGCTCGGCAGCCTTGGTATAGGCACTGCGCTGTGGGCCTGTGCCGATACCTCGTGCTATCCTGGCTGGCAGCTGGGCGCGCTGGAGTATGACTGCGCAGGCCGCGCGCTGATCAGCCCGGGCAACGATACGCGCATCAACATGGTCATGCTGATGCAGAGCGTGCAGCCGGGTGCGACATTGCCAGCCGCTGCGAAGATTGATCCCAACGATCCGCAGTTCGGCAAGGTGTTCCTTTCGTGGGAGGGCCTGCGCGCCTCGCTCTGGCCGGAGCCGGAGGTTGCCGAGCCCGAGTATGACGAGAAGAAATGCACCGAGGCTGAGGCGGGCAGTGGCGATTTTCTTGAGGCGCTGACGGCAGACAAGGGTGTTCCGGCGGGAGAACGGGCGGCGCTGACTGCCTTGCGCGCCACGGCAGGCTGCCATGAGGGTGAGTGGAACGACGCGGCCATAGCCAGCAAGCAGGGCGGCGCGTTCCTTGCCTATCTGAAAGCCGCCGATGCCTTCCACAAGGCGGACTATGCGGCGGCGGAGGCGGGCTTTGCCGCGCTGGAGAAGGCGGGCAATCCGTGGATTGTCGAGACGGCGCGCTACATGCCGATCCGCACCGGCCTGCGCCGTGCGGCGGCGACGTCGCTTGATGAATGGGGCGATTTTGCCGGGCCGGACAAGGTTGACCGGGCAGCGCTGAGCGCGGCGGCCAAGGCGATCGATGCCTACCTCGCCGCTTATCCCAAGGGGCGCTATGCCGCATCGGCGCAAGGTCTGAAGCGGCGCGTGGCGTGGATGGGCGGCGATATCGATACGCTGGTCGGCACATATGAGGCGATGCTGAAGGCAACGCCCGCCTCCAGCGTCGCAGCGGCCCAGCTGGCCGAGGAAATCGACCGCAAGCTGCTAGATCGTGAGGATGCGGCAGCTGTTGTGGCAAAGCAGGGCAAGGCGCCACTGCTGCTGGCGCTGGCCGACATGAAGAAGATGCGCCCGGTCTATGACGGGCCGGCGGTGGGGCTTTCCGCCGCCGACCTTGCCGCGCACAAGCCGCTGCTGGCCTCATATCCCGATCTATATGGTCTGCTGGAAGCAACCCGGATCACCTACGCGGGCGAGAACGCGAAACCGATCCTTGCTCTCCTGCCCGATGCTGCGAAGGCGCAGGGGATGACGCCTCTGGCCTTCAGCCGCCAGTTCGTGCGCGGGCAGGCACTTTCCGCGCTGCGCGATCCCAACGAGGCCGGGTTCTGGCGTGAGCTGATCGGCGCGGCCAGCCCGTTCCACCAGCGGCCGCTCGCCGAACTCGGCCTTGCCCTGCGCTGGCAGAAGGATGGCCGGGTGGATCAGGTCTTCGACCCCGGATCGCCGGTGCAGGAGCAGTCGATCCGCGAGGTGCTGCTGCAGACGGTGGCCAGCCCCGCGATCCTGCGCGCGAGCGCGGAGGATGCCTCGCGATCAGGCCATGAGCGCGACGTTGCGCGGTTCTCGCTGCTGCACAAGGACCTGACGCGCGGGGCCTTTGCCGATTTCACGCGCGACGTGGCGCTGGTGCCCGGCGAAGCAAATTCCGACGGAGGCCTGTGGGGTTTTGCCCAGCAGGACAAGGTGCCGGTCGGCCTGTTCACCAAGGGCCAGTGGTCCGATGGCTTCGCCTGCCCCGCAATCGCGCAGACTGCCGCCACGCTCGCCCGCAATCCCGCAGACCAGCGCGCCCGCCTGTGCCTCGGCGATTTCTGGCGCTTGAACGGGTTTGATGGGTTTGCCCTGCATACGCCCGGCGATGGCGCAAACGTGCTGGGGAAGGGGACAGACCTCTTCCCCGGTAAGTCCAGCTATCGCGATGCGATCTATGCCGCGATCATTGCCGACAAGGCAGCCCCGGCGGACCTGCGCGCCTATGCGCTCTACCGCGCGGTGCGCTGCTATGCGCCTGCGGGCTACAACGGTTGCGCAGGGCCTGCCCGCTCCACGGCAGAACTCGAAGCCGCGCAGGCGCCGCTGGCCGTGCGCAAGGGCTGGTATGACGAGCTGAAGAAGCGCTACCCGCAAAGCCAGTGGGCCAAGGCGCTGCGCTTTTACTGGTGAACTGGCGCGCTCCGATCCTGCCTGCATTGCTGCTGCTCGCGTCGTGCGAACGGCAGGCGCAAGCACCCCGTGTGCAGGCCGAAACGGCAGGGGCGGTGTTCGTCTGGCCTGGCGTCCATCCCTCGCCGCAGATCAAGGCGAAGACCGTCTACCTGCTCGATGGCGAAGTGCGGCGCGAAGGCGCGGCGCGGCTCCACCCCTTGCGCATGGGCACCCCGCGTCTGCCCGGCCGCACGCTGTGGCTGGTGGTGCGGGCCGAGCGGCTGGACTGGACAGACGCCACCCGCGCCGCGATCCTTGCCAACCTGGCCAAATGGCGCGCGGCGGGCAACGATGTCGCAGGCCTGCAGGTCGATTTCGATGCCTCCACCCGCGGCCTTGGGAATTACGCCGCGTTCCTCAAGGACTTGCGCGCCCGCTTGCCCGCGGACCTGCGCCTCTCGATCACCGGCCTGATGGACTGGAGCGCCCACGGCGATCCGCAAGCCTTGGCGCAGCTTGCCGGAACGGTCGACGAGGTCGTCGTCCAGACCTATCAGGCTCGCTCCACCATCCCGGGATACGAGGCTTATTTCGCGAAGATGCAAGGCTTCCCGATCCCGTTCCGGGTCGCTCTCGTCGAAGGCGGAGAGTGGCAGGCGCCACCCGGCCTCGAAAGCCAGCCACAGTTCAAGGGCTATGTCGTTTTCCTGCTGAAGCCGCAGAACCGCTAAGGGAATCTACGCGTCGCCTTGGCAGCATATTTTTAGAAAAAAACGATAATTGTCCGTATCTTAACCGGGGTGTAACTTCTCCCGGCGGATGTTTTGGCCAATGCGCAGGACGCGGGACTTCTTCAAGCTGGACACCAGCGATGCCGAGCTTTCCCGCGCGCAATTCCGCTCGTTTTCGGTTCACATGCCGCTGCTCTACGCGATTCTCGTGTGCAATGCGGTGGCGATCACGGTCTCGTTCTTCGACGCAAACCTGCTCTTCAAGACCTTCGTCACCCCGCTGTTCATCTGCAGCATCGCCATCTGGCGGGCGGTCTGGTGGTGGCGCCAGAGCGATCCGGCAAGGCTGACGGACGCGCAGATCGACAGCTATCTGAAGCGCACCTGCAACCTTGCGGTCATCATGACCGTGGCGTTCGAGGCATGGTGCATGTGGGTTTTCCAGGATGGCAGCGGCTATACCCGTGCCAATCTCACCTTCTTCCTCGCACTGACCGAAGTCAGCACGGTGTTCTGCCTGATGACCTTGCGCGCCGCCGCCATGCGCGTGGCGCTGGTCAGCACGGCTTCGTTCGTCTTCTACTTCTCGTGGGTCGATGACTGGCAGATGCTGTCCCAGTCGATCGTGCTGTGCATCGTTGCCGTGGGCATGGTCGTGGTCACGCATCGCTACAACCTGTCGTTTTCCGCGCTGATCCGCTCGCAGCGCCACTTGCGCATCCGCCAGCGCGAAACCGAAAAGCTCTCCGAGGAAAACCGCCGCATCGCCTTCAGCGATCCGCTGAGCGGACTGCCCAACCGCCGCGAATTGCTCACGCGGCTGGACCGGCTCGAGGCCCGCTCCGATCTCGCGTACGACACGCTTGCACTGATCTTCATCGATCTCGACGGCTTCAAGGCGGTCAACGACGAGCATGGCCATCAGGCGGGTGACGCACTGATCCGCAGCATCTGCATCCGGCTGAACCAGCATTGCCCGCTCGAAGCCCGGCTTGCCCGCATCGGTGGTGACGAGTTTGCCGTGGTGGTCGATGCGCCCGGAGCCGAAGCCAGAGCCCTGACGCTTGCCGCCACCTTGCTCGAGGAAGTCTCGCTCCCGGTCGTGGTCGAACGCCACGTGCTGCAGGTTGGTGCCAGCATCGGCATCGCCTCAAACACCGACGATTCCGCCAATCCACGAGAACTTCTGCGCCGCGCCGATACGGCGATGTATCACGCCAAGACGCAGGGCAAAGGCCAGATCGCGGTCTACAACCCGACCTTCGACGAGGGCCGCCTGCACCGCCTGGCGGTCGAGGCGCAGATCGGGCGCGGGCTGTCGAGCGGCGAATTCGAAGTCCATTACCAGCCCGAGGTCGATGCGAAGACGGGCGAAGTCGTGGCGGTAGAGGCGCTGCTGCGTTGGCCGCGCCGTCTCGAAGGCCCCCTGCCACCTGACGAGTTCATCGAGATCGCCGAAGCTACTGGCCAGATCCACCCGCTCGGCATGTTCGTGCTCGAACGCGCCTGCCGCGATATCGCCCCGCTCGGCAATCTGCGGTTGAGCGTGAATGTCAGCCCCGCCCAGTTCCGCGATGCCCATTTCGAACGGCAAGTCGCCCATGTGCTCGAACAGACGCAGTTTCCGCCTCACCGGCTGCAGTTCGAGATCACCGAGGGCTACCTGCTCGCCAATCCGGAACGCGTCGTCCGCGCCGTGGAGACGTTCAAGAGCCGGGGGCTATCGATTGCGCTCGACGATTTCGGCACCGGCTTCACCAGTATCCATTACCTGCGCAGCTATGGCTTCAGCCACATCAAGATCGACAAGTCCCTGCTCATCGGCCTCAGCCCCGGCAGCAAGGCCGCGATGCTGGTGTCTGGCGCAATCATGCTGGCATGCGGGCTCGACATGCGGGTGATCGCCGAAGGCGTCGAGACCGACGAGCAGGCCGACCTGCTGCGCAAGGCAGGATGCCACAAGCTGCAGGGCTTCCTGTTTGGCAAGCCCATGCCGCTCGACGAATTTGTTGCCCATCTTGCCCGCAGTCGGCGTGCCTTGGGCGAATCCCCGGTGCGCATCGCCAGCTGACCCGTCAGCCCTCCGCGAAAGCTGCTTTCACCCGCGCACCTGCCCGTTCGATATAGGGTAGGGCATCGGGCACCGCCTCGAACATCGAGAAGAAGCCGTGGATCATGCCCGGCGCCAGTTCGGTCTCCACCGGAACCCCCGCAGCCTTCAGCGCCTCGGCATAAGCAAGCCCTTCGTCGCGCAGGGGATCGTATTGCGCCACCAGCACCGTCGCGGGCGGCAGGCCCTCCAGGTTGTCGTGACGCAGGACCGCCGCGTGCGGGTGCGGATCGCTGTGGTCGCCCACGTAATGCGCCCAGAACCACTGCATCATCCGCGTGGTCAGGAAATAGCCCTCGGCATTCTCGGTGTAGGAACCGTTGGTGAAATCGGTGTCGGTCACCGGATAGATCAGCAGCTGATGCGCCAGCTTCGGCCCGCCTGCATCACGCGCACGGATCGCCACGGCGGCAGCAAGGTTGCCACCTGCGCTGTCGCCCGCCACCGCCAACCGCGCCGGATCGATGCCCAGTTCGCCCGCGTGCTCCACCGCCCAGAGCAGCGCATCGTGGCAATCGTCGAGCGGCCCCGGGAAGGGCGTTTCCGGGGCGAGCCGGTACTCCACCGACAGCACCGCCGCCCCGCTCGCCACGGCCAGTGCACGGGCCGAAGCATCGTGCGTCTCGACCGAACCGACCACCCATCCGCCGCCATGGTAGAACAGCACCAGTGGCGCGTTCTCGCCGGCACCCTCTGGCTTGTAGAGCCGCGCCGTGATCGTGCGCCCGGTCAGCGCCAGCGTCACGTCGCGCACCTCTGCCACTGCAGGCGGCGGCCCCATCTGCATCGGCCTGTTCGCCTCGCGCAGTTCCTCCGGCGTGACCGTTTCGTAATCGACCGGCGGCATCTGCGCAAAGAAGCCAAGCAGCGCCTCGACCTGCGGATTGAGCGTCATCGGTGGTCTCTCCCTTAGCCGTATTGGGCGACGATTTCGGCCACAGCCGCCGCCACGTCACCACGACGATAGCCGAGCAGCGCGGTTTCGCCAGCGTCTGGTTCATAACTGATCGTGTTGCCGCGCCCTTGCGGGATGGCGACATCGGGCAGCAGCGGCAACTCCTCGTCGCGCTCTTCCAGATCGACATCACTTCCAACCGCATCGAAGAACAGCTGGAAGTATTCGCGGAACGTGAGGTTTTCATCGCCCACCAGATAGGCCTTGCCCGGCTCGCCCCGCAGCAGCGCCCCTTCGATCGCCTCGGAGAGCGAGCGGAACGACATGAAGTTGGTGCCGCCGGTTGGAGCGAAAAACGGGATCGGGATCTGCCCCTTGGCCCAGGCGACATAGGGTTCGAAGATCGCGCTGGGCAGGCCCGGCACCGCGCCGACCATGAAGGGCGCGTTGACGCTGACCACATCGAAGCCTTCGCGCCCTTCGTCGCGGGCGAGCTGGCAGGCGGCAAGGCGCGACTGGATATAGACATTGCCCGCGATCAGCTCCGGCGCGGCCTGCGGGTAGAAGCTGCCAAGCTGCACCGCGCGCTGCACCCCGGCCTCGCGCGCGGCGGCGAATACGGCGGGGAGTGCCTCGTGGTTGGCCTTCTTCAGCCACGCCGCGAAGTCCTCGCCCTGCGGCACGTGGCGCGGATCGTTGCCAGCGGCAAAGACCATCCAGTCGAAGCCCGCAAGCCGGTCGGCGGTAAAATCGCCCGCGACGTAATCGCCCTTGAGGAAACCGAGGCCGGTGAGCGGCGTCCCTGTCGGCGCGGCAGAGCGACCGGTAATCGTTACCTCATGCCCCTGTGCCGCCAGATGCAGCGCGGCATGGCCGCCCAGCGCCCCCGTCCCGCCGATGACCAGTACCTTCATGCGCCTGTTCCCTTGATCGGCCGCAGTTCTTCCCAATCGACGATCAGGGTGCGGCGGGTGAATTTCCAGTTGTCGCCTTCACGCCGCCACTGGTCCTGATAGCGGATCGCCCAGACCAGCAGCGTGTCGCCATCGGGCGCGGCAATTCGGTGTTCGGCGGTGGAGCGGGTTTCGCCTCGCGCCGTGTCGCCGTCCACGGTCACATCCATGTCGTGCACCACATGGCGCGTCATGGTGAAGGCGTGGGCGAGGTGGTCGATCGAACCGAGGTTGGCTTCGAGGCCGGTGATGCTGAAGCCGGGGCCGGTGATCTCGATGTCGTCGGCCAGCACCTCGCGCCACAGCGCCTTGTTCCGCCGGTCGGCACCGACGGCATAGCGTTCGGCGGTGCGGCGCAGGGCGGAAAGGTCGCTCACGAAACGGTGCCCGGTATCACGAGCCCATTGCCCGAGATCAGCGGCACGTTGGTCCATTCGCCCTGCGGCGTGCGATACCAGCCTGCAGCCGCCAGCGCGCCGCCGTCGATATTGATCGTGCTGCCCGTCACCCACGCCGCCAGGGGGCTGGCAAGGTAGAGCGCGGCACCCGCGCAGTCCGACGGCTGGCCGAAGCGGCCCAGCGGAATCCAGCGCTCTTCGTGGGTGCGGTTCTCGGGCGGAATCATGTAGTCGAGCGCCACTTGCGGCGTGTCGGTCGTCTCGGGCGCGATGGTGTTCACCCGGATGCCTTCGGGCCCAAGCTCCAGTGCAAGGCTCTTGGTAAAGCCCGTCACCGCCCACTTTGCTGCGGCATAAACCGAGCAATAGGGAATGCCGCGATGCGCCTCGATCGAGGTGACATTGATGATCGAGGAGCCCGGCGCGCCCTTGCGCAGAAGTGGGATCATCGCCTTGGTCATGCGCAGCAACTGGCCAAGGTTCACGTCGAGGATTTCCTCCGCCTCCTCGTCTTCCAGCATGGAAAAGGGCCGTGCGTGAACGAAGTGGCCGACATTGTTGACCAGCACGTCGAGCCTGCCGGTTTCCGCCGCGATCCGCTCGGCCAGCATCGCGCCCACACCGCGCTGGCGCACGTCGCAACGGAACACGCGGGCAGATGGCATGGCGGCTTCAGCGGCATCGGCATTGGCCGGATCGATCTCGGCGATCACGACATGCGCGCCCGCTCCGGCAAAGGCCTCGGCAATGGCGCGCCCGATGCCCACGCCGCCGCCGGTTACGAGCACTGTCTTCCCCGTGAAGTCCAGCGCTTGCGCAGCAAGGCCAGCATTCGTTCCCGCAGTCATCGGATGTCGTCCCTCTCCACGCCGATGATTCGGCGAACATGATTACTATTTCTACGCATAGTGTTTTCGGATGATCGGGATGTCAACCGGATGCGTAAGAGAAGAAGTCAAGATTTGCAGATGTTTGATCATTCTGGCTGACGCTGGAGACCCACCCCCAACCCCTCCCGCCTGCGGGAGGGGAGCGAGACTTGACGAACCATAGGAGAGGCTAGTCGCAGCGGGGTGGGCAGTCCGCTCGCGAAGGTCGTGCGGCAATCAGATACCGGGCTGATCCGCCGGAATGTGCACCACCAGCCCGTCAAGCTCCTCGCCAAGCTGGACCTGGCACGACAGGCGGCTGTTCGGGCGGATCTCCACCCCCTCGATGGCCTCGAGCATCTCGCGTTCGTCAGGCCGCGCCGAACCCGTGCGGTCGAGCCACTCCGGATCGATATAGCAGTGACAGGTGGCGCACTGCATCATCCCCCCGCACAGCGCGTCGATCCCGTCGACAAGATTGCCGACCGCGAGCTGCATCAGGGTCATGCCCTCGAAGTTCACGCACGTGCGCTGCGAACCGTCCGGCTGGACGAATGTCACCTTGGCCATTCAGTGCGCCTCACGCATGTGCCGGGCAACCGGCCGCCTTGGCCAGCGCCGCAACGTCCGCGCTCGCCGCAGCCCCGTCCACCTTGCGCCGCCTGTAGCGCACGCGGCAGGGTTGGGCCGGCCAATAGGTCGATGCACCGGCAATCGGCCGCACCTCGTCGATCAGTTCCATGTCGAAGTTCTGCAGCAGGATCGCCACCAGCACCTTCATTTCCATGCGCGCAAAGTTCACGCCCGCACAGCGATGCACCCCGCCGCCAAAGCCGATCAGCGAATTGCTCTCGATCTGCGCATCGGGGTTGGCTGGGTTGAAGCGTTCGGGATCATAGGCATCGGCATTGCGGAAGGTCTCTTCCATGCGGTGGCTGACAGAAGGCGCCAGCAGCACGAACTCGCCCTTGCGAATGGTATAGCCTTCGCGCTCGATATCGGCGCTGGCCTTGCGGCTGAGCATGTAGGCGACGGGATGAAGCCGCTCGGTCTCGCGCAGGGCAAGGTCCATCTTCTCCATGGCGATGGCATGTTCCCAGCTCAGGTTTCCGCCAATGCCGCCACCCAGCAGCGCCGCCGTCTCGTCGCGCAGCACTTGCGCATAACCGGGGTTCTGCAACAGGTCGGCCAGCGCCCAGCTGACCTGCCCGGCCGTCGTTTCGTGCCCCGCCCAGACCAGCAGCAGGATCAGGTGGCGGATGATCTCGTCGGGCACGGGGCGGCCATCGGGATACTTCGTCTCGATCATCGTCTGGAAGAAGTCGGGCGGATCGAGCGGGCTCGCGCGGCGCTTGTCGATCCACGATTGCAGGATCGCGTGCAGCTTCTTCTTGGCGCGTTGGGATTTCACCATCTTGGGCGTCGGCAGCCACAGCGGCAGGACGAATTCCATGCCGCCCGAAAAATCGCGGAACAGGTCGAAGAATTCGTGCCCCAGCTTCTCGTGGAACTCGCGCCCCATGAAGCTGTGCGCGGCAATGTCCATCACCACCGGGCCGAGCGTCGGGATCAGGTCGAACTCGCCTTCCTCGCCCAGCCTGTCGACGAGGTTGAGCGATTCCTCGACCATCACCGGCACGTACTGCTTCATCGATGCCGCCTTGAACCGGGGCATGATGATCGCGCGCTGGCGCAGGTACTCGTCCATTTCGGCAAAGGAATAGAAATCGGGCGAGAACATCTTGAGGAAGAACGGCATCGACTCCCGGATCGAGAGCAGCTTGTCGGTCTCCTCGAAGAAGAAGCGGTTGTGTTCGGGCCCCAGCATCACGTTCATGCGCTGGCCCATGAAGTTCATCGCGAACATCCGCCCCTTGCTGCGGTAGCCGCGCTTCAGGACCGAAACCGGATCGCGGAAGAACTGTGCGAGATGCCCAAGAAGTGGCGTGCCTCCATCGAGCAAGGGAAGGCCACCGGCAGAAGGTGCTGCGCTTGCCATGCGATTTTCTCCCAATCGGCCGGTTGCTCCGGCTTGACGGGCGAAGCGTATGGAGCGCGGGATCGGGCGCAAGGGGGCAGGGCTGTGAGGTATCGCCCGATGATCCGTGGGGGATCATCGGGTGAACTTGGCCGACAGGGGTTAGGGGTGGGCCCTCCCACTACCCCTCAATAAACCGCCGCCGGATTCTTCGGACGCGGGCTGCCCAGCATATCGCGGTGCGAGGGTCGGTCATGACCCCGGTCGGTAACGCCCAGCTCCTTGGCAATCTCCGCCACGATCAGCGTCTGGCCCGAAAGCTCGTCGCGGTTGGGCGCGCTGTCGATCGCGGCGAGGACGTGGGCGGAAAACTCGGGGTTCTCGGCCATCGAGAGGAAGCCTTCGTACTGCTCCGGATTGGTCTTGGCCGCGATCAGCGCGCGCTCGGTCAGCTGCGGGCCAAGCCAGAGCGAGACGGCGATCACCCCGGTGCCGCGGAAATCGTGCTCCATGTCGTGCGCCAGCTTGTCGAGCCCGGCCTTCTGCGCGCCATAGGCGGGGCCGTGCATGTAGCAGGTCGCGCCGAACGAGGAGGTCATCGCGATCAGGCCCGACTTCTGCGGCACCATGATCCGGGCCGCGTGCCAGCTTGCCACGTAGGCGCTGCGCAGGCCGACATCGATGATCTTCTGGGCGTCGAGCTCCTTCTCCCAGAACGGCGCCTTGTCGATCAGCTGGTGGTGCATGTAGGCGGCATTGTTGACCAGCACGTCGAGGCGGCCCTGCTCGTCCATGATCTGCTCGAATACGCGGGCAACGCTCGCATCGTCGGCATGATCGCAGACGACCGGAATGCCCTTTCCGCCCAGGTCATTGATTTTCTGTGCAGTTTCGGAAACGGTGCCGGGCAGCACGGTGCCATCCCAGCCCTTGGCATCGCCGGGGGTGACGGTCCGGCCGGTGACATAGACGGTGTATCCCATCTCGCCAAAGCCTCGGGCGATCCCGGCGCCTGCACCCCGGCTGGCACCGGTGACGAGAGCGACCTTTGGCGCGATCTTCGGTTGGTCGGACATGTCGGTTCCTCTTGATTCAGGTCAGCCCAGATGGGCGAAGTCGTTGGGCGAAGTCGAACTGGCTGGTGGGGATGATGTCGTTGCGGGTGAAGTCGAGGAAGGCGTGGCAGCTGTCCATCATCGCATCGAGATTGGCCTTGAACTTGGCCGGATTGCCGACCGCGTCGAAAAAGGCCTCCGGTTCGCTCAAGGCATTGATCGGGAAGCATTCTTCCACGAAGGCACTGTAAGCGGGCGCATTCTCGGTCAGCGGGCGCACGATCAGGTTCTGGACGTACTCGAAGTTGGCCTGGGTCTCGATCGCCACGCGGGTGTGGTGCGAATGCCAGTGGGCGATGGCCGCTTCGCGCGAGAGGTCCGGACGGAACGAAATGAAGCTCGCCTGGCTCCAGCCCCATGTGCGCTCGGGGATCTCCCCCAGTTGTTTCCCCGGGGAAACATTTGCAGAACATGGGTGTGCGGTGTTCGGGATGATCTCCGATTCGCAGACCAGCCACGCGGCAAACCATGCGCTGTGCGCGGCGAGCGCGACATCTACCTCGCCCCGGAAGCGGGCGTTGGCGGACGGCATCCAGAATTGTGCGACGGCGGCCTGCTGCGGGGCCTGCCACTGCTGGACCAGTGCCTCTCCCGGCGCTACCGTGGCATCGCGGATGTTGAGACGCACGCGGCTGGCGCCTGCTGAGACCAGCGCCTGCGGCAGCGTTTCGAGCAGGCGCGCGCCATAGGCCTCGCGCGTTTCGCCCGGTGGCACCCAAAGCGCGGCGACGACCTTTTCCATCGCTTCAGCCTCTCCTAACCCATTTTTTCGTAGAATCCTTGAGCCCATTCTACGCATGGAGTTGACATGAGCGCAAGTCTGGCCGACGTTTGCGTCAAATTTCGGGAGAGAGGGCGCCGATGTGCCCCGCTGGCAGGACAATATGACGGTGAACTGGCAAAAGGAAGTCGACGTCGTCGTCGTAGGCTCGGGCGCGGGCGGGATGCTCAGCGCGCTGGTGGCGGCGAAGAACCGGGCCGACGTGCTGGTGGTCGAGAAGGACAAGCTCTGGGGCGGCACCAGCGCGACATCGGGCGGGGGCATATGGATCCCCGGGAGCGATCAGGCCAAGGCCCTGGGATTCGAGGACAATCTCGACGACGCCTTCAAGTATGTCCGTGCACTGTCCGCCGATAACGTGCCCGACGAGAACATCCGCGCCTATGTCGAGAACGCCGCGCCGATGCTGCGCTGGGTGACGGCGAACACCGGGGTGATCTACACCTCGCAGCCCTATCCCGATTACCACGCTGAGAATCCCGGCGGATCGGTGACGGGATACCGCACCCACCTGCCCGAGATGTTCGACGGCACGCTGCTCGGTAACGATCTGAAAACACAGCGACTTCCCTCGCCCGCGGCGAGCCTGTTCGGCTACCTCAACTGGACTTTCGCCGAGACCTACCAGCTGCTCTATCGCGGCTCCGGCTGGCTGACGGGGCTGGCGAAGAACATGGCCAAGTACTGGTTCGACTGGCCCCTGCGCTTCACTTCGCGCAAGGACCGGCGGTTGACGCTGGGCAACGCGCTGACCGGCGCCTTGCGCGTTGCGCTCAACGAGGCGGGCGTGCCGCTCTGGCTGGCCACGCCGATGAAGGAGCTGGTGACCGAGAACGGGCGCGTTGTCGGCATTGTGGTGGAGAAGGACGGCAAGCCCTTCGCCATCCGCACGCGCAAGGGCGTGGTGCTGGCGGCGGGCGGGTTCGACAAGAACCAGCAGATGCGCGACGCGAACGCGCCGCTCTACAACAAAGCCTGGGCATCGGGCGGGGTGACGAGCAATACCGGCGATGCCATTCGGGCAGGGCAGGCCGTGGGCGCGGGCACGATGAACATGCAGTCGGCCTGGGCCGCGCCGGTGTTCCATGTTCCGGGCGAGGATCGCGGCCGGTTGTGCACCATCGAGCGCGCGCTGCCGGGGTGCATCATGGTCAACCAGAAGGGCCAGCGCTACCTGAACGAGGCGGCTTCGTATCACATCGTCGGCCAGCAGATGGCGCGGCGGGAAAAGGAATTCGGCGACGCGTCACCCAGCTGGATGGTGTTCGACCACAAGTATCGCCACCAGTTCCCGATGGGCCCGCTGCTGCCGCTGGTGCCCGACTGGCTGCAATCGGGCGCGGTCAAGTCTATCCTCAAGAAGGGGCGCACGATCGGTGAACTGGCGCGGGCCATGGGCGTCGATCCGGCGGCGCTGGAACTGCAGATCGCGCGCTTCAATGCCGGCGCGGCCAAGGGGGAGGACCCCGAGTTCCATCGCGGCGATGCGGCCTACGACCGGATGTATGGCGACTATCGCCACCAGCCCAATCCCTGCCTTCGCCCGCTGACCGAAGGGCCATTCTATGCCATGCCGATCTACCCCGGCGACATCGGCACCAACGGCGGCCTGCGCACCAATGCCAAGGCACAGGTGGTGGACGATGCCGGGCAGCCGATTGCGGGCCTCTATGCCGTGGGCAACAACGCGGCCTCGGCCATGGGCGAAAGCTATCCGGGCGCTGGCGTTACCATCGGCCCGGCGATGACCTTCGGCTATGTCGCGGCGCGGGACCTGACCGGGGCCAATGCCTGACGCGGGCAAGATCGTCCGCATCGGCGGGGCGAGCGGGGCGCTCAACGACAGTGCGATTGCCGTGCCGGGGCTGCTCAAGGTGGAGGGCCTGAACTACCTCGCCTTCGATTACCTTGGCGAAGGGGCGATGGGCATCTTCCGGCGGATGCGCCAAGCCGATCCTGCCTCGGGCTTCCTGCCGGACTTTGTCGACATCCACATCGGGCCGTACCTCAAGGAACTGAAGGCGCGCGGCATCCGTGTGACCGCCAATGCCGGGGGCATGAACCCGGAAGGTCTGGCCGAACTGATCCGCCAACGCGGGCGCGAGCAGGGGCTGACCTTGCGTGTCGCGACGGTGACTGGCGACGATGTCGAGCATCTCGTGCCGCAACTGCGCGCCGAGGGACTGCGCGACATGTACAGCGGCGCGCCTCTGCCCGAGGGCAGCATCGGCATGCATGCCTATATCGGCGCATTCGGCATTGCCCGCGCGCTGGAGGCCGGGGCCGATGCGGTGATTACCGGGCGTGTCGTGGATTCCGCGCTGATCCTGGGGCCGTTGATCCACGAGTTCGGCTGGGGCGCAGACGATCTCGATCTGCTGGCGGCGGGGACCGTGGCGGGCCACCTGCTGGAATGCGGCGCGCAGGCAACGGGCGGGACGTTTACCGACTGGCAGGACGTGCCGGACTGGGCCCAGATCGGCTTCCCGGTGGGGGAATGCCATGCCGATGGCAGCGTGGTGATGACCAAGCCTGAGGGCACCGGAGGGCTGGTTTCGGTCGGCACGATTGCCGAACAGCTGCTTTACGAAGTGGGCGATCCGCGCGCCTATATCGTGCCCGACGTGGTCTGCGATTTCACCGGGATCACGCTGGAGCAGGTGGGGCCGGACCGGGTTCTGGTGCGCGGGGCCAAGGGTTACGCGCCGCCTGAAACGCTGAAGCTGTGCGGGACTTATGACGACGGCTGGCGCTCCGTCGCGCTGATCCCCGTCAGCGGAATCGATGCGGTGGCCAAGGCGCGGCGGACGGCGGATGCGCTGCTGGAGCGCGTCTCGGCCATGCTCGACGAGCGCGGCTGTGGGCCGTGGCGGCAGACACATGTCGAGGTGATCGGCACCGAGACGGCATGGGGGCCGAGGGCGCAGGCGCTTGCCCCCCGCGAAGTCCTGCTCAAGATCGTGGTCGATCATGCCATGCCTGCGGCCTGCCTGCTCTTCGGGCGCGAGCAGACGACGGCGATCATGAACATGGCAGTCGGTACCTCGATTGCGCCGATTATCGCCGCGCCGCGTGCCTTTCCGCTGACGGGGATGGTCTTCGGCCTGATCGAGCGGGCGCGGGTGGCGCAAGCGGTGGCGCTGGATGGCATTGCGCTCGACTTTGCCGATCCGGTCAGGCCGGGGTTCGATCCGGCCGCATTGCCGCAGCTCGAAGCCCCGGTCCCGCCGACCGCTGACGATCTCGTCGAAGTGCCGCTGATCCGGCTGGCCTGGGCTCGCAGTGGCGACAAGGGGCGGCTGTTCAACGTGGCCGTCATCGCGCGCGATCCGGCGTCCCTGTCGTGGATCCGGGCGAGCCTCAGCGTGGAAGCGGTGACCGACTGGTATCGCCACCTGTTCGATGATCCCGCCCATGCGCGGGTCGAGCGGTTCGAGGTGCCCGGCACCCATGCGATAAACTTCGTGGCGCACGATGCGCAAGGCGGCGGGATCAATCTCTCGCCGCGCTTTGATGCGGCGGCCAAGAGCATGGCGCAGCACCTGCTGGAAATGCCGGTGCGAGTGCCGAGGGGGCTGGTGTAAAGACGCCTCCCGCTTTCGTCATTGCGAGCGACCCCAGGTCGCGCGGCAATCCAGAGCGGCTTGCACGACGCTCTGGATTGCTTCGTCGGCTGCGCCTCCTCGCAATGACGAGGATTTGGGGCGACAAGTATATGCGTGAGAGGAACTGACCGATGGCCGATGACCTGCCCTACCTTGCGCGCGGTGCTAAGCCGGTGGCGACCGACAGCACCGTGCTGGTCAGCAATTCGGACTACCTCAACGAGCCGCGCCTGCGCGACTGGCTGGCTACTGCCTATCTGCGCAAGAGCGGCAAGGATTCACCCACCACGCTCGATGCGCACAGACTCTATGGCATCCTTGCCGACATCTTCGACGTGCCCCGGATCGAGGCGCTGTTCACTGCCGAGCGCAAGCGCTGGCCTGAACTGGACGCGTGGTTCGAGGAAGGCTTTTCGTCGAATTTCACCGTGGACGAACTGCTGGCCAATCCGGAAGGATCGCTGGGCCACACCTTCGGCCGCTACTTGCGCGACAACGGGTTCGAGATCGACATCGTGCCGCGCTTCGTGCCCCGCAACCAGTTCGAATACTTCTCGCTGCGCAGCGGGCAGACGCATGATCTGGAGCATATCGTCTGCGGCGGCGGGTTCGACATCATCGGCGAGCTTGTGCCCTATTTCGCGCGGCTATCGAACCTGCCGCGCTTCCTCGATCCGGAACTCGTCGGACTGATCAATGCCGGGCAATTGCTGGGTGCGCTGCGGCTCGTCTCGCGCACCGGGCTGCACTATCCGGCGGCGTTTCCGACTGCGCTGAAGGCGGTGCGCTGCGGCATGGACGTGGGCGAGCGGTCCGGGCCCTACTGGATGGCGAAGTACGAGGACGTGTTCCATCTGCCGCTGCAGGAAGCACGGGCGACGCTCGGCATCGTCGGCGCGGTGGACCTCGATAGCCGCGAGGCTTCGCGGTTGTGGCCGGAATATAGCTGATAGCACAAGCAACCGAGGGGCCGGAGCTTTCGCCCCGGCCCCTCTCCCTGTTTATCCGTTGATCCTCAGAAGTTTACGCCAAGCTCCACGCCATAGGTGCGGCCGCGTTCGTAAGTGCCGGTGAACAGCAGCACCGGCGCGCCGAAGGCGATGTAGCGCTTGTCGAAGATGTTGTCGCCGAACACCGAAAGCGAGACGCGTGCGCCGCCCAGCCCGATTTCGGCCACGCCGAGGCGGCCGTTGACCAGCCAGTATCCCGGCTGCCTGTTGCGGTCTTCAAGAACGGGCTGGCCGGTGAGGATGTTCCGCAACGGAGTGGAGGTGAGGTAGTAGGTGCTGCGATAGCGGCCTTCGATCAGCGCCGAGACATGGCCGCCGTTGCTGGTGAAATCGGGCGAATTGTAGGTGGCGGCGGCTCTGCCGGTCCATTTCGAGAAGTAGGTCGGCCGGGCAAAGGCGGCGACGTCCTGCCCGTTGAGGATGAACTGCTTGTAGTCGAAATCGGTGTAGGAGACGCTGCCCGACAGGTTCAGGCCGGCAACGGGCACCACATCGAGTTCGGCTTCGAAGCCCTTGATCTTGGCCTTGCCCGCGTTGTCGAAGAACTGCCGCCCGTTGATGAAGTTCTGGGTCTGCAGGTCCTTGTAATCGTTGTAATAAGCCGCGACGTTCAGGCGGACCTTGTTGTCGAGGAACTGGGTCTTTGCGCCGAGTTCGTAGGAGGTCAGGTTCTCAGGCCGATAGGGAATGCCCGAAAGGATGCCGCCCGAGACGTAGCCGGTGGCGATCTTGGCAAAGAGCGTGGTCTGTTCGTTCGGCCGCCAGGTGGCGATACCGGTCCAGGTCAGCTTCTTGTAGGTCGCCTTGTAATCACCCACGCCCAATGACCCGCCCTGCGCGCCCGAGATTGCGAAGATCTTGAGCTCGCGATCGTCGATCGTGCCGCGCAGGCCGCCAGTCAGGTCGAAACTGTCGGACAGGTGCCAAGTCAACTGGGCATAGCCGGCCATGGAATCGTTGACGCCCTCGGTGCGGGTGATGCCGCTGCCGAAGATGTTGTCGAGCGGGCTGGGCACGATCGTGGCCGAAGGCGTGGGCGAAAGGATGCCGAGCACTTCGGTGCCGGGCGACTTCTCGTGGAAGTAGAACAGGCCCGCAGTCAGCTGGTAGCTGTCGTTGGAAAGCTGGAACTGCAGCTCCTGGCTGAACTGTTCCTGGCGCGTGGCGCGGGCCGAGAGCAGCGGGAAGAAGTAGTCGTTGGGGCCGGGGGCGTTGGCCGGGTTGAACAGGATTGCCTGGATCTGCTGCGGGGTAAGGCCGGGGGTGAGGAACGCGCCCAGCTGCTGGAAAGTGAAGCGCATGCCGCCGGCCGAGCCGAGATCGAAGATCACCGGGTCCTGCCGGAACTTGCGATAGGCGCTGATCGACTTGACGGTGAGATTGTCGTTCGCTTCCAGCGTCAGCGTCAGGCTGTGGCCCTGGGTGACGACATGCTCCTCGCTGGTGGCGGCGGCCACGGAGGACAGCGGGCCGTTCAGGCCTTCGTTGGTGGTGCCGCCGAAGAACGGTTGCAGCGCGACGATGGGGCCGAGCAACTGGCCAGAGGCATCGGGGATCACGCCAAGGCTCTGCATCGCGCGGCCCGAGGCGCGGGTGTCGGTATAGTCGAAGCGGTAGTCGGCGGTCAGCGCGCCGAATTCGCCGCGCACCGCGATCTGCCCGCCATCGACGTTGCGATGGCCGAGCTTCCTGACGAAGCGCTGAGTGCCGAATTCGGGCGCGCGCAGGGCAATGTTGAGGCCCTTGCCGGCCATGGTGTTGGTCACATCGCCATCGATCTGGTCATGCAGGTAGGACAAGCGGATCGAGAACGGGCCGATCTGCGGCAGGTCGAGCGAGACCTTGCCGCGAAACGCATCATAGTTGCCGTAGGAAGTGGTGGCGCGGACGCCCCATTCGCCCTTGGGCGCGGCGGTGACGATGCTGATCGCGCCCGAGGTGGCGTTGCGTCCGAACAGCGTGCCCTGCGGCCCGCGCAGAACTTCGACGCGCTGGATATCGGAAAAGTCGAGCAACGAGCCGACCGCGCGGCCGATATAGACGCCGTCGATATACATGCCGACCTTGGGATCGACCGAGTTGGACGAGGTGCCCGAGGCAACGCCGCGGATGATGATCGTGGGGTTGGACTGCTGGCCCTGGTTGTTGAACTGCAGGCTGGGGGCAAGGCCTGCGAGATTGCGCACGCTGGTGACGCGCAGGGCTTCAAGCTGTTCGGTGCCGATGGCGGTGACGGCAACGGGCACCTTCTGCAGGCTTTCCTCGCGGCGCTGCGCGGTGACGATGATTTCCTGGACCGAGGCGGACTGGCCGGTGGCCTGAGGCTCCTCTGCCTCTTCGGCCTGCGCCATGGGCGCAAGCGAAAGGGCGCTCAGGCCAAGGATCGAACCGCGCAGGAGGCGCGTCCGGAAATGCCGTGCTTTCATCATGTCTCTCCCTCCGTTGTGTTGTCGTCTTTTCGTCTCGCCCGGGTTCTTGCCGTGGCGCTGCAAGGCAAAGGGCGGCGCAGCGCATTGCGCCCGCCGCCCCGGTATTCAGTCAGGTGGTCTGGAGTTGATCGGACCCGCTCTCATTCGGCGGCTTCCATCATGGGGACGCCATAGTTGGGGTCGTCCTCGTTGCAGAGGCGGTTGGTGTCGTCCCAGCGGCTGTCGATCACCGGGGTGATGTTCAATTCGCGGCGGATGTCCTTGATCTGGACGTCGGCATATTCGCGCCAGTCGACCAGCATCAGCGGGTATTTCCAGTTGCGGCCCTGCTGCGCGCCGATGAACTCGGCCTCGAGGTTGACGACCATCGCTTCGGGATAGAACAGCGCGTCCTTCATCGTGGTCTTGGCCTTGAGGTAGAAGGCGATGCGGCTGAAGAAGTTGCTCAGCTCCGGGTGGAAGTAGAGCGACTTGGCGTGCATGTTGGCCGAAAGCAGCGCCACTTCGCCGCCATGGTTGGGGCCGAAGCCGGTGACCATGTGCTCGATATCGTGCGAAAGCGCGGTCTGGCGCAGGTAGTAGGTGAAGTCGTTGACGACCTGGATTTCCTGGAAGAACAGGTCAAGCTGATAGCCCGAGTTCACCATGAAATCGTGGATCTTCGCGCCCAGCGTGCCGGGAGCGCAGCCCTTGGTTTCCTCGATCGTGAAGTTCGACAGGCTCTTGCGATCGAGCCAGCGCTTGAACAGCGGCAGGCGGGCCTTTTCCATCTCGAACAGTTCGATGATGCGGGGCATGTCTTCCAGATCGTGGAGGATCTGCGCGACTTCGGGGATGTAGGCGGTGTTGGGCAGGTCAGGCCCGTTGCGGCGCAGCATTTCCTGCGAAATGAGCGCGCGCAGGCCTGAATGGTTGAGGTATTTGGACGAGCTGACGAGGACCGAGCTTTGCGTCTCGATCTTCTGGATCCGGCCGTTGAAGTAGGCCCGGTCGGCATCGCCGATCTTTGCTTCGCTCATGTCGGCATCCTTTCCACTTTGGCTTTCCTTATGTTCTGCAAACAGGTTCGGGGGCGTCCGGGAGGGAGTGGACGCCCCCTGTGCGAGGGATCATCTTTGGGGGTTAGCCCTCGCTAAGGGCATCATTCGGCAGCCTCTGCCAGCGCGGCATCATCGTTGGCGGGCGAGAGGAACTGGCCGGGCATCGCGCCGGTGAAGGCGCCGTTCTCGAAGGTGGGCACGCCGTTCACGAGGGTGAGGCGGGTGGGCATCGCGGCGCGGGTGAAGCGCCAGGTGGTGCCACCGCGGCCATCGGGCACATCGTGCGCCTTGACCATTTCGCGGCGCTGGATCTCGTCCATGTTGAACACCGCGATATCGGCGCGCTTGCCCACGGCGATCACGCCGCGATCGTGCAGGTTGAAGTGCCCGGCGAGCTTGCCGGTCATCACATGGATGGCCTGCTCGAGCGTCAGCTTCTTCTCCTCGCGGACATATTGCGTGAGCAGCAGCGCGTTCTCGCCGCCACCGCAGAGCATCTGCAGGTGGGCGCCAGCGTCGGAGATATTGCCGACGGTGCGAGGGTCCTTCATCAGTTCCAGCGTCAGCGCCTCGTCCTTGGGGAAGGGGGCCATGTGGACGGTGGAGCGGGTGCCGTTCTTGAGGATCCAGTCGGCCATCGCGTCCGAACGGTGCAGGCCGAGGCTGTCGGCGTATTCCTTGAGCGTGATGTTGAGGGGTCCGGTGCCGTTCTCGCTATCGAGCAGGAACAACTCCTGCGGGTTCTTGAGCGGCGAGTGATCCCAGGCCTGCGTGTCCCAGCTTTCGCGGGCACGGGCGCGCCATGCGGGATCGGCAAGGAGAGCGGCCTTCTTGTGGTGATCGTCTTCCAGCACGACTTCATGCCAGACGTAATCGTTCGACTGCGCGAAGATCAGCGACTTGACGAGGCTGAGCGTCGAGGTGGGCGAGACGTGGGCATAGCCCGGCCAGACGTCGACACCGGCTTCGCGCATCTTGCGCACAGACTCCTGCATCGCGGGCAGGATCGGCTTCTGGAATTCAAGCGTCGGGATGGCGCCTGCGATCTGCACCTTGATCTTGCGGCCGCCGAGCAGCCTTGCGAGCCGTTCGAGGTTCGCAGGGCCGGTCATGCGCATGAAGGTGTCGACGATGACCTGGTAGCAGCATCCGGGGTAGCGCTCCATCACGTCGAACAGGGCTTCGAACTCGGCGTCGCAGGCCTTGAGCGAGGGGACCGGGCGGTTCTGGCCGTCATGGTCGTGCATGTTGTCCGACAGGCCCAATGCGCCTGCGGCCAGCGCATCGTCGAGCAGTTCGGCCATCTTGGCGATCTCTTCCGGGGTCGCTTCGCGCTCCCACGCCTCGACTCCCATCGCGGCAAGGCGGATGGCGATGTGGCCGACGTAGGCGGCGTAGTTGAGCGGAACCTTGACGTTGCGTTCGACAGAGGCGCGATATTCGCTCCAGCTGTTCCAGTCCCACGGCAGGTTCTGCATGAACGGACCTTCGGGGATGTCCTCGAAGAACGAGAAGATGCCGATCATCTCGCGCTGGGCGGGCATGTACTTGTGCAGCGGAGCGGGCGAGAAGCCGCAGTTGCCCATGACCATCGTGGTCGCGCCATAGCCCGGCAGCGGATCGAGATCGGCCTGCCACCACATCGTGCCGTCATAATGGGTGTGGCTTTCGATGAAGCCGGGGGTGACCTGGCAATCTGTGGCGTCGAAGACGCGCTCGCCTGCGGCCTGCAGGTTCGGGCCCACTTCGGCGATCACGCCATTCTTCACGCGCACGTCGGCCTTGAAGGCGGGCGCGCCGGTGCCGTCCACGACGGTACCGTTCTTGATCAGGATGTCGGACATTGTGTTCTCCCGTTTGGCTCGCCGGACTGCCGCTTGTTGCGCAGCACCCGTGCAGAATCTTGTTCGTTGGGTGCAGCATATGCGCGGGGCCTGACTTGCGAAGCAGGGCTCTTGCCAAACGGATCATCCTGTTATCTAATTCGGATCATGACGCGATACGATCCAACTGCATCCGCAATGATTTCTGCCCTTCGCCGCAATTTGCGCAGAGAAGGATGGACTGTTTTGCGAATTTCGCAAGAACTTGGAGTCGGTGAGGCGACGGTCAAGCGGTGGCTGGCGGGCAAGGGCCTCACCATCGACCGGCTGGAGCGAATGGCACAGCTGTGCGGACTGGTGCTGGGCGATCTGGCGCGCGAGGCGGAGGAGAGCCCCGGCGATCTGGCCCACGAACTGACGCTGGCGCAGGAGAAGGCGCTTTCGACCAATATCTTCCTGTCGTTCCTGTTCATGGCGCTGCTGGGCGGGGTGCCGCCCGATGAAGTGGCGGCAGACTTCAACGTGCCCAAGGCGGCGATGGATGCCGCGCTCGACCGGCTGGAGCGGCTGGCGCTGATTGACCGGTTGCGCAGCGGCCGGGTGCGCCCGCTGGTCGACCGCGCGCTGGTGTTCCGCAAGCAGCCGCTGCGCGCGCTGTTCGAGGCGCACATGAAGCGCACCTTCTTCGAACTGGACTATTCGCAGCCCGAGACGATCTACAGCGCCGAGACGGTCAAGCTATCGCCTGCCGGCGCGGCACAACTGGCCGAACTGATCGAGCGGCATCACGTGGAAGTGCAGGCCCTGGCCGAACGCGACCACATCGCACACCCGGCAGCGCCGGGAAGTGGATGGTACGGGATGCTGAGCGTGATGCGTGGGTTGGACATGGAGCCGATGCGGGTGGACGGGATCATCGCGTGGACCGAGGCACTGGGAGCGGGCGGGGCGAAGGGGCCGGTCTGAGATGCAGCCATGCACATCTTCTCGTCATCCCTGACGCGATGCGGCATTCTGCCTTTTTGCTGGCGGGCGGCGACGGGATTAGGTTCTGCAGCGCTGGAGGGCCGGAATTGGCTGGCCTTGCGACCTACAGGTTTGGGCAACTTGGCATGGGAAAGCTGGCTAGCCTTATTCGGCAACCGTATCGCCTTCGAACGTGGCTACGCCAGATACTGCCCCACTTCATGATGAGCATGGTGCCGAAGGGTGAGGACTGCGAGCGAGCTGGTGGATCGCATCAATGGTACAACAAGGACCACACCCTTTCGGCCTGCTATCATTGCTGCGTCGTTCGCAAGGGCAGGCTCTGGGAATAATCGCCGCTGGGCCACGGGTTCAGGACGTGCAACCGGGCCCGCGGGTAGCGCGACGGCGCTGTGCTCCTATCCGGTGATTTGCGCAATCCATGCGCGGGATGCGCAGGAAACGTGCGGGCCGGGCAAGCAGCGTTTGCACTGGCAGGGCTGGGGCAGATACCGGCAATAGCAGGCAATGCACGGGAGAATGGCGCATGGACGAACTGGCTGAGTTGCGGCATCGCGTAGCCTTGCTGGAAGCGGAGGCCGCCGTGCGCCGCCTGCTGGCGCGCTATCTGTATCTGTGTGACGTACCCTTGCCGGAACCGGGCCTGACCGATGACGAACGCGCCGAGGCCATCGGCAGCCTCTTTGCCGAAGATGGTATCTGGCAGGGGGTGGGCGGTGCGCACGGGGCGCAGTTCGGCGAACATCGCGGACCCTCCGGGGTTGCCGCACACATGCGCCGTTTCTTTGCCGAAGCCAGGCCGCGACAGGTCTTCAACACCCATTACCTGACGTCGGAACAGATCTACGATGTGGGCGAGGACCATGCAGAGGGCACCTGGGTCCAGTTCCAGCCCTGGGTGCACGACGATGGCTCGACCCTGATCCGGTCGAGCCGCCTGCGCGTAACCTTCCGCCGCACTGACGCCGGCTGGAAGATCGCCCGCTACCGTACCGAGAACCTCTTCATCGGCGACCTGCCGAGCGGGTGGGCACAGACCCTGATAGGCAATTCGGTGCTGATGTCCGTGGAATGAGAGAAGGGGAGCGACGGTTTTCGTCACTCCCCTTCCCTAGCCGGATTACGCGATCAGCCCTGCGCGCGCGCGCGTCGTGAAAAGCTCTGGTCCTCGTCGTTCCTCGCGCGCTGCAGCTGGAAATCGAACGCGATGTGCGCGGTGTCGCCCTGACGGCTCGGCACCGGCAGCAGGCCCTCCCGCGTGCCGAAGGCAAAATCGTCTGCGGCAAAGGGATCGTCGCCGAAGTTGATCTGGGTGGTCAGCGTGCGATAGCCCGGCGCTTCGACGAAGAAGTGAACGTGGGCGGGGCGATTGCCATGGCGGCCCAGCGCCTGCATCAGCACGTCGGTAGCGCCGCCCGGCGGCACCGAATAGCCGTGCGGCATCTTCGAACGGAAGGCGTAGCGGCCATCGGCGGCCAGCTTGATGCGGCGGCGGTTGTTGAACGGGGTCTGTTCGCCGGTCGGATCGAAGTGCGAATACCAGCCCTGGCTGTTGGCATGCCAGACGTGGAGAATGGCGTCCTTCACGGGTTCGCCATCGGGGCCGGTAACAATGCCCGTCATGTGCAGGGTATCGGTATCGTCGGGGTCTGAGGTCAGGTCGACTTCAGAGGTGCCATCCACCAGCGGGGCACCGGCGACGTAGAGCGGGCCTTCGATGGTGCGCGGGGTGCCGCCGGAAAGGCCTGCTTCGGCGTCCTTGGCGTCCATGTAGAGATCGAGGAAATGTTCAAGGCCGATGCCGGGAAGGATCAGGCCGATCTCGCCCGCGCCATCGGCAAGGTACTTGGCCGCCTGCCAGAATTCGCTTTCGCTGATGTCGTGCTTGACGATTATGTCGGCGGTCGCCTGCAGCAGGTCACGCATGATCGCCTTGAGGCGGGGATTGCCGCCGTCGACATCAAGCCCGCTGGCGCGGTCTAGCAGTTTCTGGACGGCTTCGGTGCTGGCAAAGTTCGCAGGCATCTCGTTACTCCCGGGTGTCTTGTGGTTTCAGCGATCGTCGTCGCGAATGGAAGAGGGGTGCCGGCACAGCGGCGTGACCTTGATGGTCATGAACGGATAGAGCGGCAGGCCCATCAGGATCTCGTGCAGGCGCTCGTTGCTGGCGACATCGAAGATCGAGACGTTGGCGTAGAGCCCCGCCACGCGCCAGATATGCCGCCATTCGCCGCTGGCTTGCAGGTTCTGGCTATAGGCCTTTTCCACCGCCTTGATCCGATCGGCCTCGGCCTTGTCGAAATCGAGCGGGATGTTGACGGTCATCTCCACCTGGAACAGCATCGGTCAGGCTCCTTGCAGGGCGAATTGGCTGGTGGTGCGATCGCGGCGGAAACGCGCGACGCGATCTTCGTCGAGCGCGATGCCAAGGCCTGGGCCAGTGGGCACGGCCAGGGCAAAATCGCGATAGGCGAGCGGCTCTTCGAGGATTTCCTCGGTCAGTAGCAGCGGGCCGAACAGTTCCGTGCCCCATTCGAGCGCCGGGAACGTTGCAAAGGCGTGGGCCGAGGCAATGGTCCCGATCGCGCCTTCGAGCATCGTGCCGCCATAGAGCGCAATGCCCGCGGCATGGCCGATCTGGGCAACGGCGCGCGCGGCATCGAGGCCGCCGGATTGTTCGATCTTCACGGCAAAGACATCGGCCGCGGCGCTACGGGCAAAATCCATCGCGCTGGCAGGACCCGTGAGGCTTTCGTCGGCCATGACCGCGATCAGGCCCAGCGCAGTAAGGCGGGCCATGCCATCGCGGTTGTGGCGGATGATCGGCTGTTCCACCAGGTCGCAGCCGACATCGGCAAGCATGGCAAGGCCGCGCCGTGCGGTGGCCTCGTCCCACGCCATGTTGACATCGACCCGCACCGAGGCGCGCGAACCCATGGCCGCCTTGATCGCGCCAACGTGCGCCACGTCCTGTTCAAGCGGACGCTTGCCGATCTTGAGCTTGAACGCGTTGTGGCGGGCCATGCCCAGCATCTGTTCGGCTTCGGCAATGTCGCGCGCGGTATCGCCGCTTGCCAGTGTCCAGAGAACGGGCAAGGCATCGACCCGCCGCCCGCCGACAAGTTCGCTTACCGGCAGGCCCAGCCGCTTGCCCTGCGCGTCGAGCAGCGCTGTCTCGATTGCGCACTTGGCAAAGTTGTTGCCGACGACATGGCGCGCCAGCAGCGCCATCGCCATCGCGGGGCGGGCGGCATCAAGTCCTTCGAGCAGTGGCGCGAAGTAGCTGTCGATCGCAACCTTGATCGTTTCGGGGCTTTCGGGCCCATAGGCTAGACCGCCGATGGTGGTGGCCTCCCCGATCCCGATGATACCGTCAGAGCAGGTTATGCGGACAAGGCAGATCGTCTGCGAATGCATGGTGGCCATTGCCAGCACGTGCGGGCGGATTGTCGGAAGATCGAGAATGATCGTCTCGATCCCGAGAATCGTGGGATTTTCGCGTAAGCTCATGCGTTCTTTGACTAGGCGTTGCGCGAGCTATCGGGAAAGACTAGTTCCGGGGGGGATCATACCCGGGAGGTATCGTGGAAGTTCGACACTTGCGCTATTTTCTGGCCGTGGTGGAGCAGCGGGGCTTTACGCGCGCGGCCGAGCATCTTGGCGTATCGCAGCCTCCCCTCAGCCGCCAGATCCGCGATCTCGAGATCGAACTGGGCGTGGAGCTGTTCGAACGCGGGACCCGGCCCGTGCAGCTGACAGAGGCGGGACGCCTGCTGTTCGAACAGGCAGCCCCGGTCGTCGCCGCGCTCGACCAGATCAAGCCGATGATGAAGCGGTGGAAGCAGGCGCGCCGTCCGCGCTTTGCGGTGGGGGTGGTCGGCTCGATCCTGCATGGCGACATGCCTGCCATGATCCGCCGGTTCCGCGCGATGATGCCCGAGGTGGAGGTGGAACTGGTCGAGATGATCACGCTCGAACAGGTGGCCGCGCTCAAGACCGGACGGATCGATGCCGGGCTGGGCCGCGTGGCGATCGACGATCCGGCGATCGTGCGCGAAGTGCTGCTGGAAGAGCCGCTGATGGTGGCGATGCCTGCGGATTCCCCCTTGGCTGAGAATGGCGGCGCGGTGCCGATCGCGATGCTGGAAGGGGAGCGGCTGATCCTTTACCCCAGCCAGCCGCGGCCAAGCTATGCCGATCAGGTGCTGGCTATGCTCACGCGCAATGCCGTCGTGCCTTCGTCCACGCGCGAGGTGCGCGAGGTGCAGACGGCGCTGGGCCTTGTCGCCATTGGCGAGGGTATGGCGATCGTGCCCGAAGCCCTAAGCCAGACGCGCCACGGCAGCATAGTCTATCGTCCGCTGGCGGGCATCGGCGCGATTTCGCCCGTCATCCTCAGCCAGCGTGCGACAGACAGCAGCGCGGCAGCGCGCGCGTTTCGGAACGCAGGGCGGGAAACCTGGCCCAAGACGGCTTGAAGCTTCAGCCGCCCGGTCAGGCGCTGGTCTGCACCGCCGGATAGCCCCATTCGGCATAGCGCTGCTGGATGACGCCGATCATCAGGCGCAGTTCCGGCGAGATCGTGCCGATCCGGTGGCTCATGATGATCGGTGACGTGGCATGTTCCCGCAAAGGGCGATAGACCACGTCGTGCGTCCGGGAACGGCTGACCGATTCCGGCACGATCGCCAGTCCCTCCTCGGCCGCAACCAGCCCGATGGCGATCTGCAGTTCGCGCACTTCGTGGACCACGCGCGGTTCGTGCCCGCAATCGCGGAACAGCGATAGCACCTGATCGGCATAGCTTGGCCGGGGAGCGCTGGGATAGACGATCTGCGGCTCGGCAGCGAGTTCGTGTAGCGAAACAGGCTCATCCTCCTGGGCCAGCCTATGCTGCGAAGGTATTGCCACGACGAGTGTCTCCTCCCTCAGCACCGTACGTCTTATGGCTGGATCGTCAAACCGGATCCGGCCGAAGCCGACATCGATGCGGCCATCCTTGAGTGCGGCAATCTGCTGCAGGGAGGTCTGCTCGATCAGCACCAGTTCGACGTCTGGAGCTTGTGCCCTGAAGGCGCGGATGAGTTCTGGCAGGCGTGCATAGATCGTCGATGCGACGAAGCCGATCACGAAGCGGCGGCGCTCGGCGGCCACGGCCTCGTGCATCATGGCCTGCATTTCCTCCATGCGGCGCAGGATCTGCAAGGCTTGTTCGTACATCAGGCTGCCTGCCGGGGTGAGCCGCATCGGGCGGGCCTGGCGGTCGAACAGCGGGGCGCCCACTTCTGCTTCGAGATGCTGGATCGTCCGGCTCAGCGGTGGCTGCGCGATGTGGAGGCGTTCTGCCGCGCGGCTGAAATTGCGCTCTTCGGCAACGGCGATGAAATGGCGAAGGTGCCTGATGTCCATTGCTATACCTTGGCGGTATAATGATGCGACCGCAATGGTCTTTGATCCCGTCAGGCCAAGGCATTAGCCCACACCAAAGGCTGAAGCCTTGCGATGGGAGAATCCTGTGGCGCTGTCTCTTGAAGAACGCCTGAAATCCTCGGTGGTCGATGATGCGCAAGCGGGCGTGTTCCGCTGCCGACGTGACATCTTTACCGATCCTGCGCTGTTCGATCTGGAAATGAAGCACATCTTCGAGCGGGGCTGGGTCTACCTCGCCCACGAAAGCCAGATCGGCGCAGTGAATGACTGGTATTCCACCTGGATCGGGCGGGTGCCGGTCATCGTCACGCGGCACAAGGATGGAGCCTTGCGGGCCTTTATCAACGCCTGCACGCATCGCGGCGCGCAGTTGTGCCGTCGCAAGCGTGGCAACCAGCCCATTCTCGTCTGTCCGTTCCACGGCTGGAGCTTCACCAACGATGGAAAGCTGTTGCGGGCCAAGGACCAGGCGAGCGGAGCCTATCCGGCAAGCTTCGCGCAGGACGGTTCGCACGATCTGACGCCGGTGGCGAAGTTCGGAAACTATCGCGGCTTTCTGTTCGGCTCGCTCGATCCCGATGCCATGGCGCTTGAAGACTATCTGGGGGAAACCCGCGTGATCATCGATCAGATCGTCGATCAGGCGCCCGATGGCATCGAGATCCTTGCGGGCAGTTCCACCTATACCTTCGATGGCAACTGGAAGCTGCAGATGGAGAACGGCTGCGATGGCTACCATGTCAGCTCGGTTCACTACAATTACGCCGCAACGATGTCGCACCGCTCGCGCGAGGCGGAGAAGGAGGCGGGCGGCAAGGCCTTTACCAAGGCGGTCGATGCCAATGGCTGGTCAAGGAGCACGGCGGGCGTCTACGCCTTCGAGAACGGTCACATCCTGTTGTGGACGAACGTGCTGAATCCCGAAGTGCGTCCTGTCTGGTCACAAAAGGATGCGCTTGAGGCGCGTCTCGGTAAGGCGCGGACAGAAATCATCGTCTCGCAAAGCCGCAACCTGGCCCTTTATCCGAATGTCTTCCTGATGGACCAGTTCTCCACGCAGATCCGCGTGGTCCGCCCGATCAGCGTCGATCGCACGGAAGTTACGATCTATTGCTTCGCTCCCCGTGGCGAGAGTGCGGAACTGCGCGCAACCCGCATCCGCCAGTACGAGGATTTCTTCAACGTCAGCGGAATGGGGACGCCTGATGATCTCGAGGAATTCCGGAGTTGCCAGTCTGCCTATGCCGGGGCCGGCGATCTCTGGAACGATCTCAGCCGCGGGGCGACCCGGTGGATCGCGGGGCCCGACGAGAACGCGAAGGCGATGGGCATGAATCCGCTGCTTTCGAGCGAGCGGAGCGAGGACGAAGGTCTGTTCGTCCGCCAGCACGAATACTGGATGCAGGCGATGCTCAAGGCAGTCGCCTCGGAAAGCGTTCCGGCGTGACCCATGAAGACTACATGGCCGTTTGCGCCTTCCTTCACCGCGAGACCCGGTATCTGGACGACCGAGAGTGGGACGAGTGGCTTGCCTGCTATGACCCTGCTGCAGAGTTCTGGATGCCGTCATGGACCGATGACGATACCCTGACCGAAGATCCGCAAAGCCAGATCTCGCTGATCTACTACCCGGATCGCAAGGGACTGGAGGACAGGGTCTATCGCATCAGGACCGAACGCTCGAGCGCATCGATGCCCGAACCGCGCACCGCCCACATGATCGCCAATGTCGAAATCCTGCGCGAGGGCAAAGGGACCATCGACCTGCGCTTCAACTGGCTGACATCGAGCCACCGCGCAAGACAGACCAGCCAGTTCTTCGGCACATCGTTCTATACCCTTGCTGCGGGCGACAATGGCTATCGCATCCTGCGCAAGAAGGTGGTTCTGAAGGACGACTACATCCACCAGGTGATCGATATCTATCATGTCTGATCGTTCGAGCAGGGTCTTTACCGGGCGTTTCGATGGCAAGGTCGCCATTGTCACGGGCGCGGGGCAGGGCATCGGCGCTGGCGTTGCCATGCGCATGGCAGCCGAGGGTGCGGCGGTGGTGCTTGTCGACCGCGCGCCAATCGTGGGCGAGGTGAAAGCTGCCATTGTTGCCGCCGGGGGCAAGGCCGTGTCGTGCCAGACCGATCTCGAGGTGCACACCGGAGCTGCAGAGGCGGTGGCCACGGCGCTTGCCGCGTTCGGGCGGATCGATGTCCTGATCAACAACGTTGGCGGGGCGATCCGCATGCGGCCATTTGCAGAGTTCGAACCCGAACAGATCGACGCCGAGATCAGACGCTCGCTGATGCCTACGCTCTACTGCTGTCATGCGGTGCTTCCCGCGATGATCGCGCAAGGCGGTGGGACGATCGTCAATGTCTCGTCCAATGCCACGCGCGGCATCCGGCGCGTGCCCTATTCGGCGGCGAAGGGCGGCATCAATGCGCTGACCCAAAGCCTTGCCATGGAATATGCCGAAGCGGGCATCAGGGTCGTCGCCACGGCACCGGGCGGAACGCAGGCGCCTGATCGCAAGGTACCGCGCAACCCGCACGGCGATAGTGCCGCAGAGCAGGCCTGGATGGCGCAGGCCGTGGCGCAGGTCACCGCGTCAGCCTTCATGCGACGCTATGGCACGCTCGATGAACAGATCGCCCCGATCCTGTTCCTGGCCAGCGACGAAGCCAGCTACATCACCGGCTCGATCCTTCCGGTTGCCGGTGGCGATCTGGGCTGAAGGCCTTTCGGCTCAGCCCAGATGATCGATCACCGCCTGCGTGAACAGCGCGGGGCATTCGACATTCGAAAGATGGGCGGCCGGAAGCGTTACCAGGCGGGCGTCGGCGGCGGCATCCACGAGGAACTGCGCGTCGGCAACGGATGTCGCCGGATCGGCATCACCCGCGATGACCAGTGTGGGCACGGTGTTCAGCGATGCCGTGCGGCGCTGGTCCATGTCTCGGATGGCGGCGCAGCAGGCGGCATATCCCTGTGGATCGTTGGCGAGCAGCATCTGCCTGATCCAATCGGCCCTGTCCGGTTCGGCGGCAAGGAATGCGGGCGTGAACCAGCGTTGCAGCGAAGCTTCCGCAAGGGGCCCCATGCCATCGGCAAGCACGCCTTCCAGCCGCGATTGCCAGGCCGAAGGCGGGGCCATGCAGGCCGAGGTATTGGCCAGCACCAGCCGCAACAGCCGTTCGGGCGCGCGCGCCGCCAGCCATTGGCCAATCATGCCGCCCATCGAAAGACCGCAGAAATGCGCACGCTCCACGCCCAGCGCGTCCAGCACGGCGAGCGCATCGCGCCCGAGCCTGTCCATCGAGGCCGCGCCTGCCGGGCAGGCCGACTGGCCCTGACCGCGTCCGTCATAGCGGACAAGGCGATAACGCTGCGACAGCGCTGCGACCTGCGGGTCCCACATGGCCATCGTGGTGCCGAGCGAATTGGAAAGGAGCAGCACTGGCGCCCCTTCAGACCCGCGGACTTCCACGGCAAGGCGAACGCCGTCATCCGTCGTCACGATCATGGCATCGGCCATCACACACGCTCCACTATCATTGCGATGCCCTGGCCCACGCCAACGCACATCATGGCAAGGGCATAGTGGCCACCGGACACGTGCAATTCCTCGACCGCCGTCTGCACCAGCCGCACGCCCGACATGCCAAGCGGATGGCCCAGCGCTATTGCGCCGCCATTGGGATTGACGCGCGGGTCGAAGGGATCGGTGCCCAGTTCGCGCAGGACGGGGATGGCCTGCGCGGCAAAGGCCTCGTTCAGTTCGATCACGTCCATCTGCGCCATGCTCAGGCCGGTGCGGGCCAGCAGGCGGCGGACAGCGTCGACCGGGCCGATACCCATGACGCGCGGGGCAACGCCTGCCGAAGCCATGCCGACCACGCGGGCGCGGGGCGTCAGGCCATGCTTGGTGGCAGCCACTTCGCTCGCCACGATCATCGCCGCCGCGCCATCGTTGAGGCCCGAGGCATTGCCTGCGGTCACGGTGCCATCCGCGCGGACCACCGGGCGCAGTGCGGAAAGCGCGTTCAGCGCGGAAAGGCGGGGATGTTCGTCCTTTTCGAACAGGCGCGTCTCGCCCTTTCCGGCGGGGACAGTCACGCCCACGATCTCGTGCGCCAGCCTGCCGCTGGCCTGTGCGGCTGCGGTCTTCTGCTGGCTGGCAAGCGCAAAGCGGTCCTGCTCCTCGCGGCTGACCTGCCATTGCGCGGCGACGTTCTCCGCCGTCTGCGGCATGGTGTCGACACCGTAAGCGGCCTTCATCGCCGGATTGATGAAGCGCCAGCCCAGCGTCGTATCCTCGATCTTCTGGTCGCGCCCGAAGGCGCTGCCGGCCTTGCCCAGCACGTAAGGGGCGCGCGTCATGCTCTCGGCACCACCGGCAATGAGGAACTGCGCGTCGCCGCCGCGGATCGCCTGCGCGGCACTGCCCACTGCATTCATGCCCGAACCGCACAGGCGGTTGATCGTGGCGCCCGGCACCGCCTCGGGCAGGCCTGCCAGCAGCGCCGCCATGCGCGCCAGATTCCGGTTGTCCTCACCTGCCTGATTGGCGCAACCGAGCAGAACGTCATCGAGCGCGGCCCAGTCGACACCTGGATTGCGCTCGATCAGGGCGCGCAAGGGCAGGGCGGCAAGATCATCGGCCCGGACCGAGGACAGGCTGCCGTTCAGCCGCCCGATCGGCGTGCGCACGGCATCGCAGACAAAAGCCTCGGCCATCATGCCGCAACCTTCAGCGGCGCGCCGGTGCGGGCGACGATCTCGTCAACGCTCACGCCGGGAGCGCATTCCACCAGACGCAGGCCCTGTCCCTTGTCCACCGCGATCACGCCAAGATCGGTGACGATCAGGTCCACCACGCCGCGCCCGGTGAGGGGCAGGGTGCAGCGTTCGAGGATCTTGGGGCTGCCATCCTTGGCGCAGTGGTCCATGACCACGACGATGCGCCTGACCCCTGCGACAAGGTCCATCGCGCCGCCCATGCCCTTCACCATCTTGCCGGGGATCGTCCAGTTGGCCAGATCGCCGTTGGCCGCAACTTCCATCGCTCCAAGAACGGCCATGTCGATATGGCCGCCACGGATCATGGCAAAGCTGTCGGCGCTGGAGAAGAAACTGCTGTCGGGCAGGGCGGTGACGGTCTGCTTGCCGGCGTTGATCAGGTCGGGGTCAGCCTCGCCTTCATACGGGAAGGGGCCGATGCCCAGCATTCCGTTCTCCGATTGCAGCGTGACATTGATGCCGGCGGGCACGTGGTTGGCCACCAGCGTGGGAATGCCGATGCCAAGGTTCACGTAATAGCCATCGCGCAGTTCCTGCGCAGCGCGGGCGGCCATCTCGTCGCGGGACCAGCTCATTGGACATTCTCCGAGCGCGGACGCGTGGTCAGCTTTTCGATGCGCTTTTCGTTGATGGTGGAAAGCACGATACGGTCGACATAGATTCCCGGGGTATGGATGCAGTCGGGATCGAACGTGCCTGCGGGCACGATCTCCTCCACTTCCACCACCGTCATCCTCGCGGCCGTGGCCATGACCGGATTGAAGTTGCGCGCGGTGCGGCGGAACATGAGGTTGCCCGAAGGATCGGCGCGCCACGCCTTGATTATGGCAAGATCGGCGCGCAGCCAGGTCTCGCGCACGTATTCCTCGCCTTCGAACACCTCGGTCGGCTTGCCTTCGGCCACCACGGTGCCAACGCCAGTGCGGGTGTAGAAAGCGGGAATGCCTGCACCGCCTGCGCGGATACGCTCGGCCAGCGTGCCTTGCGGGTTCAGCTCAAGGTCCAGCTCGCCCGAAAGATACTGTTCCTCGAACAGCTTGTTGTCACCCACATAGGATGCGATCATCCGGCGGATTTGGCGCGTTTTCAGCAGCATCCACAGGCCAAAGCCATCGGCGCCTGCGTTGTTCGAGATCACGGTCAGTCCGGTCACGCCGGAATCGCGGATTTGGGGGATCAGGCTTTCGGGATTGCCGGAAAGGCCGAAGCCTCCGGACATCACGGTCATCCCGTCAAACAGCAGGCCTTCGAGCGCTGCAGCGGGGCTGGAGTAGATCTTGGACGACATGGGCTGGGATCGAGTCCTGTATGACGGATACTTTTACTGCCTAGCCGGAAAGATCGCCGCCAATAACGAGTCATTATAGCAAGTCCGATACCCGCCGGGTATCGAAGCAGGCTCAGGCCGGGCAGGCAGGCAGGGATGATCGCTTGCGCGGTTGGGTTGCTGCCGGGATCTGCTGCATCAGCGCATCGCGAACCGGGCGCGCCTTGCGCAACCAGTTGCGGCGCAGGCCCTGCACTTCTTCGGTGGTGAAGGGCGCGGGGCGGCAGGTCTGTGGCGGGCCCATCTGCGACACCAGCCAGTTCAGCAGGCGGGCCGTGCCTTCGTCATCAAGGCGAGAAGTGGCAACCCCCGGCACCTGCACCAGATAGGCGCGGCCCCCCGGCACTTCGAAGAAACGCCCCAGTGATCCGCGCAAGTCCGGCACCTTGCCCGCCATGCCGCGTCCGTCGGGCAGGTGGCAGCCCTGGCAATGCAGGGCATAATCCACCTGAACTCGCGGCTTTGCTTCCATGTCCGCGGGCTGGATCGCCTGGCTCGCGCTTGCCGCGCCAGCCAGCAACAGCGCCGAAAGGGCAAGGCGGCGTATCGGCAACATCAGTCTGCCGGGCCGGTGACGACCGAAAGCGAACAGTGATAGGCCACGCCAACCTGCGTGCCGAGGCACCAGTCGAGGTCGTTTGCGGTGGTCGGCTGATAAACCGGGGATGCGCCTTCATCGCGGCTGCAGTTGCAGCGGCCGCAGGCGGCCTTGCCGCAGCAGTCGTTATAGCTGATCACGTAGTTGCGGCCGTCTGCCGGATTGCGGCAGGTGCCAAGCCACGTGATCGGCGAAGGTTCCGTACCCGGCGGGCATGATGATGCCGATCCGCCGCAGCACGAACAGAGGAACCCGTCGACTGCGCAATAGCGCCAGTAATCGCACGAATTGGGATCGCCCTCTTCCTGCACCTGGATCGGCACGGCGGCCTTTTCAGCCCGCACGCGCGACACCGGGAGAAGCGTGGCCGCCCCCGTTGCCGTCACCAGCGCACCCAGCCTGCCGATGAAGCCCCGGCGCGAGGTGCTGCGCGCGGCAGAGCGGGCAAGATATTCGGCCGCACGGTCAAATCTGCGCATGTTCGATTTCCCTGTGAATGGTCTTCCTGTTCGCGATCATGCGGCCACTTCCTGAAGGCCGCGAGCCGCCAGTTCCTGCAAGGAGCCAACGCCCATGCGATGGGCTTCGAACAGGCTTTCAAGATGTTCGCGATTGTTGATCAGCCCCTTGGCGACGATCTTGCCTTCGGCATCGATCAGCACCGCGTGGGGCAGCTTGGAAACCTGATAGGCAAGGCCAAGCGGGGTGGACAGCACCAGCGGATAGGCTTCCAGCCTTTCGCGCTTCACCATGGCCAGCTGGGCGGGCAGGTCCCCGTCGCTGGCAAGCACGACCTGCAAGGCTCCGCGCCGCTCCCGTTCGATCGACCGGATCAGCGGCAGCATTGATTTGCAGACCGGGCAATTGGGTGAAAGGAAGAAAAGCAGCGTCAATGGATGCGGGCTCTGCCCACCAAGGCGCACGGCGCGCCCGTCAACAGCGGTCAGATCGAAATTCGGTGCGGCATCGCCCACCGATGGCCCACCGGGCATGACCAGCGCACCCACCGGCCCCAGACGTTCGTGCAGCATCCCGACCTGGCGCAGCAGGGCAACGACGACGAGGCACAGGCCGATGACCAGCACCCACAGCGCGATCAGCGCGGCAATCACGGCGTTGCTCATGCCGCAGACTCCTTGGTTGGAAGGTTCAAAGCAATTTCGCCCCCGGCATGGATCAGGGCCAGCACGGCAAGGCCCCCAACGAGGGTCAGCGCATCGAGCCAGACCAGCCCGCGCGATGCAGGCGGCAGCAGGGCGGGCATGGCAAGCGCTGCCAGCGCCACATTGCGCACGATCATCCCGCGCCGAAGCCCGGGCCCCCGCGCACCGAAGCCGAAGCAGCCGCAATCGATGGCGGTGTTCCCACGCGCGATGTTGATGGCGATGGCCGCGGCATAAAGCAGGAGGATTGCGGCACAGGCGATCATGCCTGTGCGCCCCGGCGTTTGCGCCAGAGGCGTGATCAGGGCACAAAGCCCCGCGCCCAGTTCGGCAAAGGCGATGACAGGCGCCAGCGCCGGGGTCATCCCGCGCGGGACAAGGTCATACCCTGCGATCGACCCGGCAAAGTGCCGCAGATCGCGCAGCTTGTGCACGGCAGAGGCGACGAAAAGTGTGCCAAGGCCGATCGCGCCCAGCCAGAGGATCACCGGATCGTTCACTTGGCAGGTCCTGCGGCAGGGACCACCGGCGGCGCCTGCAGCACGGAAATGTCATTGCCCAGCCCTTCGATCTTGCGCAGGACCGAAGCATCGGCAGGCTTGCGCACCACGACCGTGCCCGAACCGAACAGCGCGGTGTAAAGCAGCGGGTCTGCGTCCTTGCTGATCTCGATCGCGGTGGATGGCGTTTCGATGGGCAGGCGCGCCACGCGCTGCTTGCTGGCCACGTTGAACACCCAGATTTCGGTGCCGGGATGCTTGTGCGTGCCCGGGCCGCCTTGGTGCATCAGCACATAGAGCAGGCCGCTTTGCGCGTGGAAGGTGTAGGGCTGAAGGCCGCCGGGGCGCCACGCATCCTCGCCAGGGCCGGTCAGCTTCCAGCGCGCGCCCGGCGTCGGCGTGCCGCTGGCATTGTCCACTTCGGCCACCGCCCCGGCGAAAGTGATGAACAGCCAGCGCGAGGCGGAAATGCGCACCGGCTTGTCGCTTGCCGGGTCCTCGCGTTCGAACAGGGGCTGAGTGGTTGCGCCCAGCGTGATCTTGCCGCTTTCGTCCAGCGCCCCCGATTGCAGGCTGCCATCGGCGCATTGCATCATGAAGCTGCGCGGCCCGGTCATGTGGGCAAGCGCGCATCCGGGCGTTTCGAATTCACCGACGACCGACTTTGCCGCCGCATCGACCACGGTCATGCTCTGCTCGGGCGTGAAGTTGTAGATCAGCACGAAGCGCCCATCGTCGGTCAGCGGAATCGACGACAGCAGCGGGAGTGACTGGATGCGCTTGGGCGGGATCACCACCTCTTCGCCGGGCATCAGGTCTTTCAGCGCGAACCAGGTTATCACGTCGGTCCGTTCGCCCCGGCTGCCCCGCGCGAAGAACGTTCCGGGCATCAGCAGGTGCGAACCATCGGGTGTGAATTGCACGCCCACATGCGAATGCCCGCCGGGCACCATGCCGAGGTATTCACCCTTGTCTCCATCGACGATATAGGCGCGGCCATCCAGCAGGTGAGTGAAGACCACGTCGTTCACCACCAGCCAGTGCGGGGGAATCCGGTCCTTCAGCTCAACCGTGGTCACGTCTTCCACGGCGAGCACGGGGACCTTTGGCGCGGGAGGAGCCTTCCTGGGGGCAGCGCAGGCCGTGGTCGTGGCGAGTGCCATGACCCCGAAACCGCCAGCCAGCATCTGGGCCAGCATTTTGAATCGCCGTGAACGCATTGTCGGTCTTGCTCCCCTGCGACCCGTGCATCGTCGGCACAGTCGCGCAATCGTCTGGCGCAGGCAATGCCCGCGCCGTGGTATTTGCTTCACCATCGAATTTGAAGGAATCGTCGGCCAATTCAATCCAATTGGCTTGCCGAAACCGGATATCGATTGCGTGGCGGAACTAGCGCAAAATGCGATTGCCGGATTTCTGCCGATTCCCGCAGCTTGCCCTTTGGTACACGCTGATCCGGGCTCGCGGCGAAGTCGCGATTCCGGCGTGAAATGTACACCGCCTTGCGCGTTACGGATAGCGGCAAAGCTTGCGATGCTGTCCCACAAGGGCAGGACTTGCCTCACACGCCGGGAACAGCGGACACCACCATGAACCAGCAGCCCCACAAGCAACATGACCGCTTTGGCGCGTTGAGCGAGGCGTGCGACCTTGGCAATGGTCCTTCCCGCGTCGTCGTGAAAGATTGCCTCGATGTTGCAGGCATGCAGACCGTGCAGGGCAGTGCCGTGCTGCACGATGCTGCACCTGCCCCGCGCAATGCTGCAGCGGTGGCGGGGATATTGAGCGATCCGCGCTGGCGCATCGTCGGCAAGGCCCGGATGCATGAATTCGCGTTCGGAGTCACCGGCATCAATCCGGCCTGCGGCACCCCGGTCAATCCCGGCTGGCCAACCCGCATTCCCGGCGGATCATCAAGCGGCAGTGCCGTGGCCGTTGCGGGAGGACTGGCAGACGTTGCCATTGGCACAGACACCGGCGGATCGGTGCGGATGCCTGCTGCATGTTGCGGCGTGATCGGGTTCAAGCCCACTTACGGGCTGGTGGACCGGACGGGGGCATCGCCCGCGGTATCCTCGCTTGATTGCATCGGCGTGTTCGCACGCGATGTGGCGATGGTCGAGGCGATGATGCAGGCAATTGCGCCGGGCTTCGTGCTGCAGGCCGAGCCTTCGATCCAGCTGGGCATCGTGCAGGTTCAGGCTGAAGAGGCCGTGACGGCGCCGGTACGCAAAGCGCTCGATACGCTTGGCGTCGGGGTGCAGGTCACGCTGCCGTCGCTGCAGGACGCCTTCGTTGCCGGCATGACGATCATCGGCCGCGAAAGCTGGAATGCCCTGAAGGCTCATGTCGATCACCCCGCCATGGGTGAGGATGTTCGGCTGCGGGTACGCGCCGGCGGCGCGGTGACCGACGCGCAGCTTGCCGAGGCGGAGGCCGTGCGGCTGCGCTTCGCCACCGAGGTCGATGCGGCACTGGATCGGTGCGATGTGCTGGCGCTGCCGACCTTGCCGGTCGTGCCCCCCCTGCTGGCCGATGCGGGTGACGCCCCGGCGCTGGTGCCGCTGACGCGGCTGGTCCGTCCCTTCAACCTTTCCGGCCATCCGGCGATCAGCCTGCCCTTGCGCGCAGGCCATGGGTTGCCGGTTTCGCTCCAGCTTGTCGGGCGGCGCGGGGAAGACGCACAGCTCTGCGCCGCAGCGCGCAACGTGGTTCAACGCCTTGAGGCTGCGGGACTGTTCGCAGTGGCCTCCGGGCTCGATCGGGAGAATTGAGATGCACAGCGAGGATGCCGTAGCAGAGCGGCCCTGGGGCGCGCTGTTCGAGGGTGATCGTGCCGATGGCGCGATCTATCGTGACCCCGCCCTGTTCGATGCGGAAATGGACCGCATCTTCAAGCAGACCTGGGTCTGGGTAGCGCACGAAAGCGAACTGCCCGGCCCGAACACGTTCAAGACCGGCAATGTCGGCACCAGCCCGGTCCTGATCACGCGCGACAAGAAGGGCGAGGTCCACGTCCTGCTGAACCGCTGCCGCCACCGTGCGGCCAGCGTGTGCGAGAAGAAGAAGGGCAAGCAGTCCGTATTCGTCTGCCCCTATCACGGCTGGTCCTATGATCCCGATGGTTCGCTGCGCAAGGTGCCGCACCGCTGGGGCTATGACGAGAACTTCGATCCGGCCGACTATCCGCTGTTCTCGCTGCGGGTGGAACAGTACGCGGGCATGATCTTTGCCACGTTCAATGCCGATGCCCCGCCACTGGAAGAGCATCTGGGTGCAGCACGCAAGTGGATGGACCTGTTCATGAAGCAGGGCGGCGGGTTCGGCGTGAAGGTGCTCGGCCAGCACAGTTTCCGCTTTCCCGGCAACTGGAAGATCCAGCTGGAAAACACCACCGACGCCTATCACTTCCCCATCGTTCACAAGACCTTCCTCGATAGTCTGGACGAGGAAACCGAGAACGTTTTCGACGTTCTGGGGCAGGGTGGCTGGGTCGAGGATCTCGGCAATGGCCATTCGGTGATGGTGATGATCCCGTCGCTGATCGATCTCGAAGCCGATCTCGAAGCGCCGATCCCCGATCGCTTTGCCGATCTGGCGGCAGAACTTGCCGCCGAAGGCCATGATGACATGACCGTGCGGCGCCTCGTCCGTGCCGTGGGCGGGACAGGGTTCAACCTGAACCTGTTCCCCAATGTCGCCTGTTCGATGGCGTTCTTCCGCGTGCTGCGCCCGATCGACGTGGAAACGACCGAGATCACGCACGTTGCCATCGGCATGAACGGCGGTGAAAGCGTCGGCCCGGCGAACCGCGCCCGCATCCGCCTGCACGAACACTTCCAGGGCCCGATGGGCTTCGGCACGCCCGACGATGCCGAAGGGTGGGAGCGCGTCCAGCGCGGCGTCCGTGCGGGCGAGGGGATGCCGATCCTCGTCAACCGGGGCGTGCCCGCGCCCGAAGGAACCGCCGAGCCTGGCCATGATGCCGGGGATGTCAGCAGCGAGGTTGGCATGCGCGCGGCCTATCGCATGTGGAAGAGGATGATGGAGGAATGAGCGCTGTGACTCTTGAACGCCCCGCCGTGACGCTCGCCGATCTCACCGCCTTCGTCTGGGCCGAGGCCGACCTGCTCGATCGCCTTGCCTACAAGGACTGGCTGAAGCTGTGGTCCGCCGACGGGCTTTACATAGTGCCCGTGGAACGCGGCGTGACCGACCATGCCAACGCGGTCAACGTTCTGTATGACGATGCGGAAATGCGCGAGATGCGCGTCAAGCGCCTGCTCAGCGGGTTCTCGATGAGCAGCGCCCCGCCCGCGCGCACGGTGCGCACGGTATCGCGCTTTGTCGAAACCGCGCGGAGCGAGACCAGCGTCGATCTGCGGGCGGCGCAGGTGATCGTCGAGTACAAGTACGAGCGCCATCGCGTGCTTGCCGCCGATGTCGATTATCGCATCGCGCTTTCCGCCGATGGCCTGAAGCTGGCGCGCAAGGTCGTGACGCTGATCAACTGCGATGATCCGCTGCACGGCATCGGTTATCTGCTGTAACAGCAAAGGGCCGGGCTTGCCGCCCGGCCCACTCGCCCAATCCCGAGAGCCCAATCCCGAGAAGCGCGCTCAGACGCGGCGGCGCAGGGTTTCCGATGGCAGGCAGCCGTACTGCTGGCGGTAATACTGGGCATAGCGGCCGAAGTTCACGATGCCGCATTCCAGCATCAGTTCGGTCACGCTGGTCTCACCGCAGGCGTTCATCAGGGCCGAATGGAGCCGTTCGAGCCTGTGGCGGCGGACATATTCCAGCGGCGTCAGCCCAAGGAAATCGCGGAAGCCGTTCTGCAGGGACCGCACCGAAACGCCCACTTGCGCGGCCAGCGCATTGATCGAGATATTGTCGTCCAGCGACTGGTGGATGATCTCGCGCGCGCGGCGTACGTGGCGCGGTGAAATGTCGTTGCCGTGCAGCGCGATCTGTTCGGAATAACTGTTGCAGTAATTGCCCAGCAGCACCTCGGCCAGCACCATCTCGTACTGCCGCTTCAGGCGGCGGCTGGCCATGATGCTGGGGCCAAGCCGCATCTGTTCGCTCAAGTGCTGCACCATGCCGCGCCACACAAGCGGCAGTTCGCGCGTGCCGGATTGGCCGGTGTAGAATTCGAGCGGGCGATTGACCGGGATGTGCAGTTCGCGCGCAAGATACTCGGTGCAGGTCGCCACCGGCAGGCGCACGGCCAGATGCCTGCACTGCGGCGTCATCTGCACGCGCAGCGGCGTTCCGGGCGAGGAGACGAGCATTTCGTCACGCCGCAGAACGACCTTGCCGTGATTGGCCCACATCGTCGTCTCGCCATCGAGAGCGAGGTGGACGAGCACGTGGCTGTCCCCCAACTCGGCCGAGACAGAGACGTCCGCACCATATTGCAGGTCGACGATCTGGATGGAGCCGATCTCGGCGCTGTAGACCCTGGCGTCAAGCCGTGCGCTCGGGCTGCAATCGAAGCTGTGGCGCGAAAGCTGGCGGGTCAGGGCGTTGTGCACCACTTCGGCGTCGTTCGAACACAGGCTCGACACGCCGGGCACATTGGCTTGGGCAAGGGATGCAAGCACGGCCACGCTCCAAAATGGTTGTCCCGCGTGGCCATGCTCTCTCCCAGGCCCGCAGGTTTCAGATTTCCGATCCGACGACACACCCGTTGCCGCGGTGAGTCAAGCGCCTTGCCGGAATGCCGCCATGCATGAATGCAGCCCCATTCCGTTTCGGCACACCCCTTGCGCAATACGGATAGCGGGGCCTGCCCGTTGCGCCCTAGCCCGGAGAGCAAGGGGCCTCGTCAGGCCAGAAGCGGGAGTCCGGTGTTATGGCCAGTGCAGTTCTTGAAGCAACCGATGCGAAGGCGGCCGCACAAGCATTCATCGATTCCGCGCCCGGCCTGTGGATCGGCGGGCAGGATGTTCCGGCCATTGCCGGCGCACGCCGCGATGTGATCGAGCCGGCAACGGGCAAGGTCGTTTGCATGGTGGCCGAAGGCACTGCCCACGATGTCGATCGCGCGGTAAGCGCGGCCCGCGCGGCTTTTGAATCGCCCGAATGGCGACGGATGAAGCCACTGGCACGCGAACGCCTGCTGCACCGCCTGGCTGACCTGATCGAGCGTGACGCCGATATCCTCGCCCGGATCGAGGCGACCGATACCGGCAAGATCCTTCCCGCCGCGCGCCATGGTGACGTGGTGATCGCGCTGGATTCGCTGCGCTACACCGCAGGCTGGACCACCAAGATCGAAGGCACCACCATCAACCCTTCGTTCTCCTACATTCCCGATGTCACGTTCTCGTCGCGCACGGTGCGTGAACCGGTCGGTGTCGTCGGCCAGATCATCCCGTGGAATTTCCCGCTGGTCATGGCGATCTGGAAGATTGCCCCGGCGATGGCTGCTGGCTGCACCGTTGTGCTCAAGCCTGCCGAGGACACGCCGCTCAGCGCGCTCTACCTTGCGCGCCTCGCGGCAGAGGCAGGCATTCCGGCAGGCGTGCTGAACATCGTCACCGGCGGGCGCGAAGTGGGCGTGGCGCTGGTCGAGCATGCCGATGTCGACAAGATCGCCTTTACCGGATCGACCGCAGCCGGGCAGGATATCCAGCGCCGCGCCGCCGGCACGATGAAGCGCCTCAGCCTGGAACTGGGCGGCAAGAGCCCGGTCGTTGTCCTGCCCGATTGCCCGGTGCCGATGGCAGTGGAAGGCGCAGCGGGTGCGATCTTCTTCAACCACGGGCAGGTCTGCACGGCCGGATCGCGCCTGCTGATCCATCGCAGCCTCTATGCGCAAGTGGTCGAAGGCCTTGCCGCAGCAGCCAACGGCATGACGCTGGGGGCGCCTGCCGATGCGCAGGCGCAGATGGGGCCGTTGATCTCGGCCCGCCAGCGTGACCGGGTGAACGGCTATGTCGAAGGCGCGCTGGCCCAGGGCGCACGCCTTGCCGCTGGCGGCTTCGCGCCGGAGGGCGATGGCTTCTTCTATCGCCCGACCGTCATCGCCGATGCAACGCCCGAGATGACGATCTTCCGCGAGGAAGTGTTCGGGCCGGTGGTGATCGCGCTGCCGTTCGATACCGAGGAAGAGGCGCTGCGCCTTGCCAACGACACCTGCTTCGGCCTTGGGGCCAGCGTGTGGACGGGCGATCTTCATGCCGCGAACCGCTTTGCCGCCGGGCTGAAGGCCGGGAACGTGTGGATCAACGCGCACAACATCCTTGATCCGGCGGTGCCGTTCGGCGGTTGGAAGATGTCCGGCTATGGCCACGAACTGGGGCACAGCGCCATCGACCTCTATACCGAGGTCAAGTCGGTCACGATGCCTGTCCTGTAGTTTGGGCACTCGCGGTTGCTGCGCGATCTGCATAGCGCCTGCGCGGCTTCCGGGGTCAGATGGGTTACAAGATGAGGGAGGACCCGATGGCTACTGCACCCCTTGAGCAGACCCGCCCGATAACCGATGAAGCCGCCGCCGATCCGATGGCGCGGCTGCTTGCCGCCTGCCGCGCCCGCCGCGACGAATTCGGTGAAAAGCAGCAGATCAGCCAGGACGTCGTCCAGCTGATGAAGCAGGCGGGCGTCTATCGCGCCTGCGTGGCAAGGTCGCTTGGCGGGGACGAGGTTTCCCCGGCCACGTTCCTGCGCATGATCGAGCGCATCGCCCAGGCCGATGGCTCGGCAGGCTGGGTGGCGAGCTTTGGCGTTTCGGCTACCTATCTCGGCTCGCTGCCGATGGCTTCGCTGCAGGAAATGTACGCGAACGGGCCAGATGTCGTCTTCTCCGGCATGATTTTTCCGCCGCAACCGGCAACGCCGGTCGGCGATGCGCTGGAGGTCAGCGGGCGGTGGTCGTGGGGCAGCGGCAGCACGGGTGCGGACTACATCGGCGTCGGCATCAAGGTTGAAGGCGATGCCTCGACCGGCGGGTTGCCGCTCGTCGCCGTGATGCCCGCGCACAAGGCGCAGATCGTGCGCAACTGGAACGTGATCGGCCTCAAGGGCACGGGCAGCCATGATGTCGTGGTCGACAAGGTCATGGTCCCGCGCGAGTGGACCTTCGTTCGTGGCAGCAAATCCAACCTTGAAGGCGCGCTTTTCCGCTATCCGGCAATGGCCCTGGCCGCGCAGGTTCTGGCGGTGGTCGCGCTGGGCGTGGGCCGTGCCGCGATCGAGGAATTGATGGACTACGCGCTTGGCCGAACCTCGATCACCGGCGCGCCGACCCTGGCCAACCGGCCCAACGTGCAGATGGACCTCGCCCGTGCCGAAGCCACGCTGCGTTCGGCCCGTGCCTTCTTCTACGAAACGACCGAGGAAGCCTTCGACGTCCTGCAGCGTGGCGACGATCTGACGCCGAAGCAGATCGCACTGCTGCGCCTTGGGGCCAGCCACGCGGCGCGCGCCGGATCGGATGTTGCAGGCGCGGTCTATCGGATGAGCGGGACAACCGGCATCTTCGAAGGCCATCCCGTGGCGCATTACATGCACGATGCGATGATCGTGCCGCAGCACGCGTTCCTTGCCGATGGCACGTTCGAAAGCGCGGGCAAGGTGTTCTTCGGGCTGACCCCGCCCCCCGGTTTCCCCTGATCAGCAAAAGAGAGCTGCCATGACCGATACCCCCCGCCGCCCCTTGCGCGTCCTGCTGTGCGGAGCCGTGCTGCAGAACTTCTTCGACCTGCCTTCGACCGAGATCGGCAAGGTCTGGCAGGCGACTGGCCAGTTGCTGCGGGGCATCCGCGATCTGCCGGGCGTGACCATCCTTGGCACGATCGACGATGACGAGACCATGGTCGGCACATCGCCCACCGGCTGGCCCTGGACGTTCTACATCCTGGCCGACATGCCCGATCGCGATACGGTGGTTGCCGCGTGCAACCTGCTACGCACGATCGAGATCGATGGCTATCGCCTGTGGCGCTACATGCGCTTCGAAGCGCGGATCGGCCGCGAGCTCGTGATTCCGGAGCTTTGAGCGATGGCCGCTGACAGCGTCCTGATCACTGGCGGCGCGCGGGGACTGGGCGAGGCACTGGTGCGCGCCTTCCACGCTGCGGGTTGGCGCGTAGCCGTGTCCGACATCGACGGCGAGGCTGCACAGGCCCTTGCGCAAGGCCTTGATCCATCGGGTGAAACTGCGCTCGGCCTCGCGCTCGACGTGCGTCAGGCTGCCCAGTTCGAAGCCGCGCGTGATGCCGTGCTTGCGCGCTGGGGCAGTGTCGAGGCGCTGGTCAACAACGCCGTCGTCACCAGGGCGCGGCCCGTGCTCGAGATCGATCCTGACGAGTTCTCCGCCGTGGTCGAGGTGAACCTGCGCGGCACGTTCATCGGTTGTCAGGTGTTCGGGCGCCTGTTCAAGGCGTCGGGCTATGGCCGCATCGTCAACATCGCCTCGCTCGCGGGGCAGAACGGCGGCACTGCCACCGGCGCGCACTATGCCGCGTCCAAGGGGGGCATCATCACGCTGACCAAGGTCTTTGCCCGTGATCTTGGCCCTGCGGGCGTCGCAGTTACGGCGATCGCGCCGGGTCCGCTTGATTCCCCTGCGGTGCACGAACTGGTGCCGCCGGCCCAGCTTGCCGCGCTGGTCGAAACGATCCCCGTGCGCCAGCTCGGGGATACCGCATTCATCGCCCGTACCGCCGTGCACCTTGCCGGCAGGGACGCGGCCTTTGCCAATGGAGCTGTCTGGGATGCAAACGGTGGCCTCTTCATGCGCTGAACCGACGCCACCGTCGCCCAGCTTCCGCGATGCCATGGCATCGCTGGGTGCGGCGGTCAGCGTCATTACCACCGATGGGCCGGCAGGACGTCACGGGATGACCGCCACGGCGGTCTGTTCGCTGTCGGATAGCCCGGCCTCGCTGCTGGTCTGCATCAACCGGAATTCGCGGATGCACGATGTTCTCGCGCAGAACGGGGTTTTCGCGGTGAACGTGCTTGCGGCGGGTCAGGAAGACCTGTCGCGCCTGTTTTCCAACGCGGACCTGCCGATGGCCCAGCGTTTCGCCTCTGCGGGGGATCTCGTGCGTACCGCGGTCGATGTACCCGGCCTTGGCGCTGCACAACTGACGCTGGCCTGCGCCGTCACCATGACGATCGAGGCATCGACCCACAGCGTCGTGCTGGGCGAAGTGCGCGAGATACTGAAGGGCACGGGTGAGGGCGGCCTCGTCTATTTCGGCCGCCGTTACCACGCGCTCGTCTGAGTTCATTCCAGCCCTGGAAATGTCTGAGGCGCCGGGATCACCCCCGGCGCCTCCTTTTTTGCACCCGTTCCGCGATTACTGTGCCGAGTAGACTTCCTTGCCGCCCACCACCGTGCGCAGCACGCGGGTCTGGTGGATCTGCGTCGGGGCCACGGCGAAGATGTCGCGGTCGATCACGATGAAGTCTGCCTGCTTGCCCGGTTCGATCGATCCCGTGATGTGTCCGATGCCAAGCTGCCTGGCCGCATTCGTTGTCAGCATCGTCACCGCATCGGTCACAGAAACGCGCTGGCTGGGCGAAAGCACTTCGGCCGATCCGCCCGGCGCCTGGCGTGTCACCAGCGTTTCGATGGCGACCCATGGCGACATGGACGGGATCACCGGCCAGTCCGATCCCATCAATACCCGCGCGCCTGCATCCAGCGCATCGCGCACCGGCGTGAAGCGCTCCATGCGCTTTGGCCCCACGGTGGTGACAACGTCGCGCACCGGAGGGCTGGGGAACCACAGGTAGGGCGAGAATTCGTATGTCGCGCCCAGTTGCGCGGCCCGCGCCACGTCCTCGGGCGCGATGAAATTCGCGTGGGCGATTTCGTGGTGCGGGCCATAGCCGCCATTTGCCTTGCGCGCCGCGGCAATGCCATCGAGCGCGGCCCGGACCGAAGCATCGCCTGCGGCATGGAGCTTCACGGTCAGGCCCGCCGCGTCATACCGGGTGATCCTTGCGATGATCGAGGGCGCATCGATGATCAGCGAGCCCTTCTGCCTTTCGGGCCCCAGCGCGTGATCGGCATCGGCATAGGGTTCAAGCATCGCGGCGGTGTGCGCATCGGTCGGCACGCCATCGAGGATCATCTTCACGCAGCCGAGGTCGAGCCGGGGGCGGGCATAGATCTGGCGCTGCGCGATCAGGTCCTGATCGTTGTCCCACATGCAGGTGCGCACGTACTGCACCAGCCGGCCCCGGTCGGCCAGCGCGGCATAGATCTTCGCATTGGCCGAAGCCATCAACGCTTCTTCATAGGCTGTGATGCCCTGCGCCAGCATGGCGTGCGTGGCGCGGTCCAGTGCGGCGATGCGCTCTTCCTCGCTGGGGGCGGGCACCTTGTTGAGCAGGGCGATGGCGGCGGTTTCGCGCAGCACGCCGGTCGGATTGCCCTTGGCGTCGCGCTCGATCACGCCGCCTGCCGGGTTCGGCGTATCGCGGGTGATCCCCGCTTCCTTGAGCGCGGCGGAATTGACCCACACGCTGTGCAGGCTGATATCGTGCAGCACCACCGGGTTTGCCGGAGCAACCGCGTCGAGCAGTTTTGCCGTCGGCTTTGCCTTGCCCAGTGATGATCCATCCCACTGCCCGCCTTCGATCCATGCTCCGGGCCTGGCCTTGGCCGCGCAGGCCTTGACCGTGGCAATGGCGGTTGCCATCGCGGCGCCTTGCGGGAAGATGCAGTTGTTTGCCTGAAGCCCAGCATCCACGGCATGGACATGCATGTCGATCAGGCCGGGAAGGACCGTGCGTCCTTCAAGGTCGATCACCTTCGTCGTGGCCGTCCGGTGCTTGGCCAGATCCGCCTCGCTGCCGGTTCCCACGATCGTGCTGCCCGAAACCGCGATCGCCTCCTGCCACCCGGCGGGGGTAGAGACATGGCCGTGAACATAGATCACATCAGCCGGAACCGGCGGTTGATTGCCCACGGCATCCTTGAACTGGGCAGTGGACGGTGCGGCAATCGTCAGCAGCGACGTGGCCAGAAGCGTGAGGCGAAGCGGTTTGCGCATGATCTGGAATCTCGTGTCTTGCAAAAAGGGTCCGGCCACCCCCGTGATCAGGAGTGGCCGGACGGGATCAGAAGCGGGTGCTCAATTCCACGCCATAGGTGCGCGGCACGGCCCAGCGGTCCATCCGCTGGTCGAACGGGGCAAGGTAGAACGAGAAGTCGCGATAGCGCTTGTCGAACAGGTTGCGGCCGAACACCGCCACGGTCACCTTGTCTTCGGCAAAGGTATAGCCGATCCGCCCGTTGACCAGCACGTAACCCGGCAGGCGGCCGTCAGGCGCATTGCTGGCTTCGTAGAACACGCTGCTGCGATAGGACAGGTCGGACCGGAGCGAGAGCGAGCCATCGCCCACCGGCAAGGTCAGCTGTCCGCCTGCGCTCAGTGACAGCTTGGGTACGAAAGGCAGGCGGTTGCCGGCGCAATTGAGGCCCGGGCCGCAGCCGGGGAAATCGTCATAGGTCGCGTCGGTATAGCCAGCGCCAAAGTTCAGCTCGAGTTCGCGCACCGGCTTTGCGGTCACTTCCAGTTCGAAGCCCTTGATCTTTGCGGCTGCCGCGTTGCGGATCTGGAAAGCCGCGCCGACCAGCGCCGAAACCTGCAGGTCCTTGTAGTCGGTATAGAATGCTGCCGCGTTCACGCGCAGCTTGCGGTCCAGCAGGTCTGCCTTGAACCCCGCTTCATAGCTCCAGGCGTTTTCCGGGCCAAAGCTGATCTGCGTATCGCCGACGATATCGGGGTTGTACCCGCCGCTCTTGAAGCCGCGCGCCACGCTGGCATAGACGCGCGCATTTTCGGCAAACTGCCAGGTCACGCTCGCATTGCCCGAAAGGTTTTCATCCTTGCGATGCAACTGGGCGGTCAGGTTCGGCAGCGGCACGAACGACGTGTTGGTCTGCACGAAATCCAGATCGCGGGTTTCGATGTTGTAGCGCAGACCGCCGCTGATCGTCACGCTGTCGGTCGGTCGCAGGTTGCCGTTGACGAACACGGCATAGGCGTTGGTCTTGAGCGCCGAGGTGCTGGAAATGGACCCGAAGAACGCGCCGGGGCCGGGAGGGCCAAGCGCCACGGTCGAGCGATCTGCATCGGCGTCCTGATAAAGGTAGTAGAGGCCGACGAGGTAATCGAACGAGCCGCCTGCGGGCGAGGCCAGGCGCAGCTCCTGCGTGAACTGGCGTGCGCCATCCTTGAAATCCGATGTCGAAAGCGGGATCGGCCTCGCATCGTTGTCCACGATCAGGCGCGACGTATTGTCGCCATAGGCGCTGATCGAGGTCAGCGTGTAATCGCCCAGGCGCACATCGATGTTGAGGTTGGCCGTCCAGATCTCGCGATCCTGCTGGTTCTGACCGTCCTGCGCCACGGTATAGGGATCGGCGAAAAAGCCCGGCAGGCCGGCAAGTCCGCCCACCGTGTTGTCGGCAATCTGGCCCAGCAGGAGCCGGTCGGACTGCTTGAGCCAGCTGCCGCCCAGCGCCACGTCAACATCGTCGGTCGGCTTGAACAGAAGCCCACCGCGCAGCGACTTGCGATCAAGGTTGTTCAGCTTCTCGTCCGAAAGCAGATTGCGGATATAGCCATCGCGGGTGGCGATGGAACCGGCGATCTTGAGCCCCAGCTTGCCCGGTGCCAGCGGCCCGGTCAGGTAGATGCTGCCCTCGGCCTGATCGAGATTGCCATAGGCCGCGCGGCCTTCAACGTGGAATGCCTCGAGATCGGGCTTGCGGGTGGTGATGTTGATCGCGCCAGCAGTGGTATTGCGGCCAAACAGCGTGCCCTGCGGCCCGCGCAGCACTTCCAGCGTGGCGATATCGGGCAGTTCCTGGTCGAACGAATTGGGACGCACGCCCAGAACGCCATCGACATAGACGCCAAGACCGCTGTCGAAACCGATGTTGCGCGTCTGCGAGACGATGCCGCGGATGCCGATCGCGCCAATCACCGATCCGCCGCCGTCCTGCGAAAGGTTGGGGACCGAGCTGACCAGATCGCTGACGCGGGCGATGCCGCGCTCCTGCAGGGTCTCGCCGGTCAGCGCAGTGATCGAGATCGGAACCGTCTGCACGTTCTCGGCGCGCTTTCGCGCCACGACTGTGATCGTTTCAAGACCGTTGTCGTCCTGCGTCTCTTGCGCCTGTGCCGGCGTGGCGACGACGGCAACAGCACACCCGGCACACATCAATGCGCTTCGAAAGCCTGATTTCCTCACGGTGATTTCCCCCGGTTTCATTATGATCGGGGCACGATGCATGGCCCGTAGACGGCGCGCATCGCCCATTTGCGGGATGGGCGGGCCAGGGCGGTGTACGAAATTCGTGCGGCATTGTCCGGAATCGGAATTAAAGCGGCGCCGGGTGCATTTGGCGTATTGGTGCTACCGATGATAACAATCCAGTCTGCCTGAACTGCAAGACTCCATGTGGGGCGACTGCCGGGGGAGGGCGTTATGGTGCGAGCCGAACTGCTGGCCGATTTCTATGGGGCCGCGATTGATCGCAGCCGGTTGACTGCCGCCCTTGACAGTGTGCGCCTGCGGACCAACGCGATGTCGGCCACGTTCCACCTGTTCGAACGCACGCCAGAGCGTCTGCGCCATCGCTGGCAATCTTCCTGCTCCAACACGCCGCAGGCTGCCAACCAGATGGCGCTTCTCGACGAGCTCAATCCCCGCACCGTCGCGCACTGCAATCCCGAGATGTCCGGCCCCAGCGTGCTGGAAGATCACTATCTGCCGGACAGCTTCCAGCCCGAAGTGCGCCGATGGCAGGAACAGCTGCGTTCGTTCGGCATGGGGCAGTTCCTTGCAGCAAGGATCACGCTCGATGGCCGGCACGAGGTTGGCGTGGCACTGCATGGCCGCATCGAAGGTGGCCCGCTCGATCCCGAAAGCCGGGATTTCCTGATAGATCTCATGCCCCATGTGCGCGAAGCGGTTGGCCACGTGTTGCGGATGCAGGAACTGCGGCAGGGGCAGGGCCACCTGCTGGGTGCGCTGGATCATCTGCGCCACGCCATCCTGACATGCGATGGCGCTGGCCGCATAACCTCGATCAATTCCAGCGCGGTGAGGTTGCTGGGCAAGGCCAGCGAAACCTGCCAGTCGTCACGTTTCCGTCCGGGTGCGACCTTGCCGCGATCGCTGATGGCGCGCGTGGTTTCGGGAGAGCGGGTCCTGCGTTGGCAGGGCGGCGCGCAGGAACTGCAGGTCTGCGCAATGCCGTTGGGCATGGCGCAGGCAGGCGATGCGTTGCTCCTCTCGCTTGACTGCGCAAAGGCGCCGGTTGGAACGACGGGCAGCCCCGGCTGGGTGCTTGCCCTTGCCGATCCGGAAGATCCGCCTGCGGTCCACGCCGAAGACCTGGCCCGCAGCTTTGGCATCAGCCATGCCGAGGCGCTGCTGCTGCGCCATCTGGCCCTGGGCGGGGATCTGGGCGAATTTGCCGCCCTGCGCGATGTTTCGATCCACACCGCGCGCTCGCAACTGAAGGCGCTGATGGCAAAGACCGGCGCCTCGCGGCAGGCGGAACTGGTGCGGATGGCGCTCGGCACGCCGGGAGCCTGCATGAGCGACCAGACCTGACCTTAGCTGACCCGGCCTGATCGGCGTCCCTTCTCCTTCCGCCTTTGCCCGGTCCTTGCGCGCACCCTCGCGGCGCCTCGAGATCACGGCTTGACCGCGCGGCGTTATCACTGATAACAAGCGATTCGTTACCAGTGATAACGTGCCGTCAGGGCACGCTGGCGGGAGAAAGATCGATGGCATCCGCTGCGCTTTCCGCAGATCATCAGCCTGTGCCTGTGAAGGGCGAACTTGCTGCAATCACGCCGCATGCACTGCTGGAGCGCGCGCGCGCCTTCCGGCCACGCCTGCGCGCGATGGAGGCAGAAGCCGAGCGTCAGGGCCGCCTGCCGCAGGACCTGATGGAGGAACTGGACGGGGCAGGTTTCTTCCGCATTGTCCAGCCGCGCAGCTTCGGCGGGCTCGAATGCGATGTGCCAACCTTCTACAAGGTGATGATGGAACTGGCCCGCGGCAGCACCGATGTCGGCTGGGTCATGGCGCTCGTATCCGGTCAGCCCATGGTTCTCGCACGGTTTCCCGAACAGGCCCAGGCAGAGGCTTATGGCACCACAGGCGAATTCCGGGCCTCGGGCTCGTTCGCCCCTCCCGGAAAGGCCGTACCCGTCGACGGCGGCTACCGCGTGACCGCCGCCTGGCAGAATGGATCGGGCTGCGATATCTCCACCCACTTCATGCCGCTGGTGATGATCGAGGCACCGGATGGCCCGCAGCCAGCGCAGATCCTGATCGATCGCAAGGATTTCCAGATTGTCGATGACTGGAACGTGATCGGCATGCGCGGAACCGGATCGAAGCGCGTCGTCGTCAACGATCTCTTCGTGCCTGAACATCGCGTGATGCGCTGCCACGGCATGATGCGTGGGGCCGAACCGCTCGATCTTGCCTGCACCACCAGCGACAACCCGATGTATTCGGCTTCGATCTCTCCCTTCCTCATCAGCCAGACGGCCTGCGTGGCCGTTGGCACGGCGAGGGCCGCACTCGATCACTACGAAGAGATCCTGCGCACGAAGAAGTCGGCCTATCCCCCCTATCATGAAAAGGGCACCGACCCGATCCACCAGCGCAATTATGGCACGGCGTTCCGGCTCGTCTCCACCGCTGAAGCGGCACTGGTGCAGGCCGGGCACGAATTCATGGATTATGCGCAGGAATGGCAGGCAAGCAGGGTCCCGTTCGATCAGATGCGCGCTTTGCGCCTGCGCTCCATCGCGGTGCAATCGGTCCAGCTGGGCTGGGAAGCATTCCAGCTGATCTTCCACGCGGGCGGAACATCCACGGCCGCGCGTGAAGGCCATCCGTTGACGCGGATCCTGCGCAATTTCAACGTCCTGCGCACGCATGCGGTGCTCCAGATGGAAGATGCGGCACACGCTGTCGGCCGCACGACTTTCGCGGTGGCGTCTTGATATGGCCGAGGTTCTGGACAGCGATCTGGCAATGGCTCGGGCGACAGACCTCGTTGCCATGCTCCGTGGGCGAAAGATCGGCGCCGAGGAGCTTCTCGATCAGCACCTCGCCCGTGTGGAGCGGCTCAATCCCGCGATAAATGCGGTTGTCACGCTCGATATCGACCGCGCCCGAACCGCTGCGCGCCGTTTCGATGCGCGCGGCGCAGGGGAGGAACATGGCCTGCTCGGCGGGTTGCCGATGACGGTCAAGGAAACCTGGGGCATGGCGGGCATGCGCACCACGGTGGGCCTGCCGTTCCTTGCCGACAACGTCTCGGCCGAGGATTCCCGGCCCGTTGCCCGCCTGCGCGGCGAAGGCGCGGTAATCTTCGGCAAGACCAACGTGCCGATCGGCGGGGCCGACCACCAGACCGCCAATCCGATCTATGGCCTCACCCGCAACCCCTGGGATCTCTCTCGAACGGTCGGAGGATCATCGGGCGGGGCCGCTGCAGCGCTTGCCACCGGTCTCACTCCGCTGGAACTTGGCAGCGACATCGGCGGCTCAATCCGCATCCCTGCGCACATGTGCGGCCTGTTCGGCCACAAGGGTAGCTTCGGGCTGATCCCCACGCTTGGCCATGTTCCACCCATGCCCGAAGTGAAAGTGGAGCCGGAACTCTCGGTGGCTGGGCCGATGGCGCGCAACGCAGCCGATCTGGAACTTGGCCTTGATGCGCTGACCCGCGCAGGCACCCACGCTCCGCCAAGCCGGCACGAACGCCTTGCCGATTTCCGCATCGCCCTGTGGACGGGGGACCTGCCCTATGCGGCAAGCGCCGAGACGATCGCCGCGATGGATGATCTGGCGCAGGCGCTCTCGGCCCGGGGGGCGAAAGTATCGACCACGGCCCGCCCGCCATTCGATGCGATGTCGTCGCTTGAAACATATGTCAGGAGCCTGTTCTCCATCGTGCTGGGCGGCCAGCCCTTCCGCATCGACGAAGCGGAGCGGGCAGAATTGGGCCACGATGCATTGTGGTACGCCGATGTGCTGGAACAATGCGCCAATGGCAGCGGTCCATCATGGCAGGCGCTGCGCGATGCGCGTGCGGCGCTCAAGGCGGCATGGGCCACGTTCTTCCAATCGTGGGACGCAATCGTCTGCCCGGTATTCCCGACCACGGCATTCGAACATGATCTGTCGGGCGAAGGCATCGCTGCGCAACTGCATCGGCGCAGGCTGGTGGATGGTGAAAGCCATGTCTATCTTTCGCAACTGTCGTGGCCAAGCCTTGCGACGGTTGCCGATCTGCCGGCAACTGTCGTGCCTGTGCCGCGAAAGGCCGGAGAGCTTCCTCTGGGGCTGCAGCTGATCGGTCCGTTCATGGAAGATCGCACGACCGTGCGCCTTGCCGCGCTGCTCGAGGCAGAGCTTGACTGCTGCTTCCGCGCTCCGCCGCCGCTCGTCTGATCTGCGGTAAGCACCTGAAATATTTCACGAAGGACAGTTTTCATGGCCAGTCTTGCATCCGAAGCCAGTGCACGGATGAAGCCTCTTCCACAGCCCGAACCGGGCCTGACGCCTGAGCGTCTGCTGGATCGTGCCCGTGGCTTGCGCCCCTTGCTGCGCGCATCGCAGGCCGAATGCGAAGGTGGCGGCCGCGTGCCTCGGCAGGTTGCGGATGCGCTGATCGAAGGCGGCTTCTTCCGCATCGTGCAGCCGCGCCATTTTGGCGGCTATGAATTCGATATCGCAACGTTCTACCGCGTGATCATGGAGATTGCGCGCGGTTGCAGCGAAACCGGCTGGGTTACCTCACTGGTCGGCGGTCACCCTCTGCTGCTGTCACGCTATCCGGCCGAAACACAGGTGGAAATCTATGGTGCGCAGGGTGATGTGCGCTGCCCCGGCGCGCTCACCCCGCTGGGCACTGCCACGCGCGAACCCGGCGGCTACCGCATCACCCACAGCTGGGTTTCGGCTTCGGGCTGTGATCTTGGCACGCATTTCATGGGGCTTGCCCGGGTGGATGGCGACGAGGGTGGAACCCTGGTGCAACTCCTTGTCGATATTGCGGACTGTTCGATCGAGGACGATTGGTTCGTGATGGGAATGCGCGGCACGGGATCGAAGCGGGTGACCGTGACCGACCTGTTCGTGCCCGATCATCGCGCGCTGGCCGTGGGCGGCATGGCGCGCGGAGCCGAACCGCTTGATGCCCACGTGCCAATGCACGAAAACCCGATGTATTCGGGGCTCATCGGCCCATTCCTGATTGGCGAGACGGCGGCCGTGGCGGTGGGGGCGGCGCGGGGCGCGCTGGACATTTACGAAGAGCTGCTGCTGACCAAGAAGTCCATGGCTCCTCCGTTCCTTGAACGCTGCCACGATCCCGTGGCCCAGCAATATTATGGCGAGGCACTGTCGCTGGTGCTGACGGCCGAAGCCGCAATGGTGAAATCGGGCGAGGATTACATGGCCTTTGCCGAAGCAGCCCGCAATAAAGGCACGTCGTTCGACACCGCAAAAGGGCTGCAGTTGACGATGGTTGCCCAGCGCTGCGTCGAACTTTCGTGGCAGGCGATCGATCTGATCTATCGCACGGCGGGCACGACGGCATCGGCCAAACACGGCATGCCGATCGGCCGCTTCCTGCGCAACATTGTGGTCCTGCGCACGCACCCGGTGCTCCAGCGCGAACACACGGCAATCCAGATGGCCAAGCTGCGGCTTGTCGATCGTGTCGGCTGAAGCCGTGATCTTTGGAACCGAAGGTGCTGCCCGGATTCTCGGGCAGCATTTCGGCCTGTCCGGCAAGATCACGCCACTGACCGCAGAGCGTGACGAGAATTTCCGTGTCCAGTCGGCACAGGGCCAGCTCGTGCTGAAGGTGTTTGGGCCCGGAACGCCAGAGGATGAGGCGGACATGCTCTGCGCAGTTCTGCGCCATCTTCAGGATCGTGCGCCCAGACTGCCGGTTCCGCGTCTGGTAGCGGCCCCGCCTGCCACGCCGTTCGTCATGCTGGACGGCGGACGGTTGGCGGTGCTTTACACCTTCCTGCCCGGCACCCCATTGATGGAGGTACGGCGGAGCATCACGCAGGCGCAGGCCTGTGGGGCGCTGGCGGCACAGCTTGGCCACGCTTTGCGCGATTTTTCCCATCCCGCCATGCATCGGCGGCTGATCTGGGACCTGCGCCGCCTCTCGGATCTTGCGGCAATCGCAGCGGATCTTCGCCGCGTGCCCTTTGCCGAATTCGTGCTGCCGTTCATCGATCGCTTCGCCAGCGACGTGGCGCCAGCCCTTGATGCGCTGCCGCGCCAGTTCGTGCACAACGATCTCAATGCCCGGAATGTTATCGTTGCTATCCAAAATCATGATCGAATCGCAGGAATCATCGATTTTGGCGACTCGGTTCACACGGCGCGGGTGTGCGATATCGCCGTCGGCATGATCGGCCAGATGGCTGATCGAGATAGTGCCGGGGCGATGATCGAAGCCTTCCTTTCCGGCTACGAATGCATTGCTCCACTTGCCGCAGGCGAGCGCGAGATCCTGCCCCGGCTCGTCGCTGCAAGGGTGGTCCAGAACGTCGTCATGACAGCTTTCTATCAGCAGGAAGCCGCGGAATCCGAGCACTTTTCTGGCTTTGACGAGGCCTATTTCGGGTGGCGCGTGGCCTTTGTGCAGGATCTGATCCGCCGTCACACCTGATAGCGCTGCAGGGCGCAAGGCAAGGGCTGCGTGCCCTGCCCTGCCAGGCCGATCCGCGCATCGTGAAATTTGTTCTTTGCACGAAACAATCGTAATGATACCACTGCTAACAAGCTTCTGATCGTAACAATCAAAAATGATGGATCGGAAGGCGCAGGAACGAGAACGGCTTCTTGGAAAAGAGGGGGGAAACATGTCAGCACAGCATCAAGTGTCACGCCGCAATGCCATGTCTGCGCGCCTTGGCGCGTCGGCTCTGGCCATGGCCGCAACGTTCGCATCTTCAGCTGCTCTTGCGCAGAACGCCGATCCGGCTGCCGCACAGCAAGGTGCCAAGAGCGCAGAGATCGTCGTCACCGCAACCCTGCGCAACGAACGCCTGCAGGACACGCCGATCGCCATCACGGCCGTCACCGGAGACATGCTGCAGGCACGCAACCAGACCAGCGTCTATGAAATCGCCCGCCAGGCGCCCAGCGTCACGCTCGCCCCGCAAGGGCAGGCCTTCGGGTCGACCATGCTGGCGTTCATCCGCGGCGTCGGCCAGTCTGATTTCATCCCCGCGCTGGAACCGGGTGTCGGCATCTATGTCGATGACGTGTACTATTCCACGCTCACCGGATCGCTCGTCGAACTGCTCGATCTCGATCGCGTCGAAGTGCTGCGCGGTCCGCAGGGCACACTGGCCGGGCGCAATTCCATCGGCGGCGCCGTGAAGATGTTCTCCAAGGCCCCATCGGGCGACAATTCAGGCATGGTGTCCGTTACCGGTGGCGCCTTCAAGCGCTTCGATGCGCGGGCCATGGCCGATTTCACGATCGCGCCGGACAAGCTCTTTGCCCGCGTCTCGGCTGTTTCGCGCAGCCGGGAAGGCTTCGTGAAGCGGATGGACTATGCCTGCACCCATCCCGGATCGGGTGTTTCCGCCGCCCCCAACCTTGGCGATGGTTGCCAGCTTGGTACGCTGGGCGGGCAGTCGCTGGCCGCGGGGCGCATCTATCTGCGCTGGCTGCCGGCAAGCAACCTCGATGTCAGCCTGATCGGTGATCTCACGCGTGATCGTTCGGAGGCAGGTGCAGATGTCCTGCGCTTTGCCAACAATCCGCGCCTGACGATCGATGATGGCAACCCGGCAACGCCGCCGGTGCCGTTTGATTGCCGCTTCGTGCCTTATGGGCCCAATTCGTGTGATACGGCGGGGCGCAACCGATACTGGACCTATTCGACATTCACCGACACGCGCGCACCCACGGGGCAGGACCCCTATACCCCGTTCAGCATCCCCATCGTGTCGCACCTGGACAGCTATGGCATCTCGGGCAACGTGAAATGGGACGTGTCTGACAATCTCCAGGTCCGCTCGATCACAGCATACCGCGATTACACGGCCACCTTTGCCGAAGACGCCGATGGCAGCCCGGTAATGAACCAGCTGGCGCTGCAGAAGCTGAAGAACTGGCAGTTCAGCCAGGAACTGCGCGCCAATGCCCGGCTGATGGACGGCAAGCTGAACCTGACGGCAGGCGCCTTCCACTTCCGCGGCACGGCAACCTTTGCCGCGCGGCTTGCCCTCACGTACGTTGGCCTGAACTTCAACCAGGGGCCAGAGGACAGCAGCAGCAAATCGACCGCGCTGTTCCTCAATGGCGATTACCAACTGACCGATGCCCTGCGCCTGTCCGGCGGCATCCGCCATACCTGGGACCGCAAGACGCAGGAATACTTCCGCTCAAACCCCGATGGCACGATCCCCGCCACGCCCTGTCTCCCCGGCCGCGCACCTTTCGATCCGGCCAATGCGCCCAACTGCGCGCTGCTTGGTCTGAATGGACTGACGGACGGGTACGAAGGCAAGCGCTTCGATTGGCGCGTGGCGCTGGACTATCGCTTCTCCGACGAAGTGCTGGTCTATGGCCAGGTGTCGACCGGATATCGCGCCGGTGGCGTCAACCCGCGCCCGTTCTTTGCACCGGGTACGATCCTGCCGGTCGCCAACGGGCAGATCGATCCGTTCAATGGCGTGCCCTTCGATGTGGGTCAGCTCAAGTCGTTCAAGCCAGAGACGATCACGTCCTATGAAATCGGGTTCAAGACCGATCTGTTCGATCGCCGCTTGCGCTTCAACGTTGCGGGCTTCGTGAATGATTACAAGGACATCATCCTTAATGTCCTGGCCTGCCCGATTGCCCCGTGCTTCCAGCCCAACAACGCCGGTACTGCGAAGGTAAAGGGCGTGGAGGTGGAGATTTCCGCCTATCCGACTGATCGCCTCTCGCTCGATCTTTCGGGTAGCTACCTTGATTTCAAGTACCGGCGGACCGATCCGGCCACGTTCATCGCGCTCAACATGGTCACCCCGTTCACTCCGAAATGGAAGGGCGCTGCCGGTATCCAGTACGATATCCTCGATGGCGATGCCGGGTTGCTCAGCCTGCGCGCGGACGGTTCGTACCAGAGCCATGTCTTTACCGAAGCGCTCAACGGGCCCACAAACCGGATCGAAGGGTACTTTCTTGCCACGGCCCGCCTTTCCTGGAAGTCGAAAGACCGGAACTGGGGGCTGGCACTGGAAGTTACCAACCTCGGAAACCGGTATTACGAAAACACGCGTTTCGATCAGGCGCAGCAGTCGGGGCTCACTTCGGTTTCGCCCGGCGCACCACGACAGTGGGCACTGACGCTGACGCGCAACTTCTGATCGATAGAAGGCCCGGCAAGTCGATGAATCGTGATACATCCAATCTTCTTGCCCGGCGCGAACGTGTGCTTTCCCCCAGCTACCGGCTGTTCTACGAGCAGCCGGTCCATGCGGTGCGCGCGCAAGGGTGCTGGATCGAAGACGCGGATGGCCAGCGCTACCTCGATGCCTACAACAACGTGCCTGTGGCTGGGCACTGCCACCCGCGGATCGTCACGGCGATGGCGCAGCAGGGCGATGTGCTGAACACGCACACCCGCTACCTGACCGAACACCCGATCCTTCTGGCAGAGCGGCTCCTGGCCACACTTCCCGATGCCCTGGGCAAGGTGATCCTCACCAATTCTGGCAGCGAGGCCAATGATCTGGCGATCCGGATCAGCCGCATGGTGACAGGCAGGCGCGGCGTGATCGTCACCGATTGCGCCTATCATGGTACGTCCGATCTCTTGCAGGGCATGTCGCCGGTCACCGGGTTGCCTCTAGGGCCGGATGTTCATGCGATCACCATGCCACTTGCGCCGGAGGGGCCTGAGCAGTTCGCAGCACTTGTTGGCGAGGCGATTGCGCGGATGGAAGCCGATGGCATTCGCCCGGCAGCGCTGCTCGTCGATACGATCTTTGGCAGTGATGGCGCGATTGCGGATCCGCCGGGCTTCCTGGCGGGCGGGGTGGATGCCATTCGGAAGGCAGGCGGCATGTTCATCGCCGATGAGGTCCAGCCGGGCTTTGGCCGCACTGGCGCTGGCATGTGGGGTTTTGCGCGGCATGGCATCGTGCCGGACCTGGTCACCACCGGCAAGCCGATGGGCAACGGACAGCCTGTGGCGGCGCTGGTGATGCGCGATATGCTGGCGCTGGAATTCGCCAGAATGCAGCGGTATTTCAACACCTTTGGCGGAAGCTCCGTTTCATGCGCGGCTGCACTTGCCACGCTTGACGTGATCGAGGACGAAGGGCTGATCGCCAATGCCGCGCGGATCGGGCAGCGCCTGATGGCCGGCCTTGCTCCCATGATTGAAGCGTCACCTGCGCTGACGGGGCTGCGCGGCGCGGGCCTGTTCATCGGGGTGCAGACCGTTTCTGGCGATATTGCGGCCGCAATCGTCAATGCCATGCGGCGTGGCGGCGTGTTGATCGGAGCAGCGGGCCGCGGGAATGCCGCGTTGAAGATACGGCCGCCGCTTCCGATCAATGTGACCGAGGCCGATCACCTGCTCGAATCCTTTGCGCGGGCACTGGCCAAAGTTGAAGTTTCCAACCTGTGAGGACCAAAATGAAGATCCTGCATATCGACAGTTCAACCACCGGCCCGGATTCGGTCAGCCGCGAACTTACCGCGGCAATCGTAACGCATCTGGCCGCGAAGACATCCGGCGCAGAAGTGCAACGCCTTGATCTTGTGGCAAATCCCGTTGCGCATCTTGACGACGTGACGACGGGCGCCCTGCGCCTGCCGCCCGAGGCGCAAAGCGATGCGATGAAGGCTGCGGCTCCGGCCGAACTCGCCTATCTGCAGCAGTTCATGGGCGCGGACGTGGCCGTGATCGGTGCGCCGATGTACAACTTCACCGTGCCATCGCAGCTCAAGGCATGGATCGACCGGCTTGGCGTGCCCGGCGTTTCGTTCACCTATTCCGAAGCCGGCCCGAAGGGCCTTGCCGGGAACACCCGCGTGATCATCGCTTCCACGCAGGGCGGCATGTACGAAGCGGGCGATGCGGCAGAGCATCAGGAAAGCCTGCTGCGCGTGTTCTTCGGCTTCATCGGCGTGACGGACCTGACGATCGTGCGGGCAGACAAGATCGGCTTCGGCCCCGAAATGCGCGCAGCATCAGTTGCTGCTGCCAAGGCGGAAATCGCGGCACTTTGATGATGGCGGGGAAGGGTGGTGGCCATCCTTCCCCGTCCTGCCTTGCCGATATGGGCAGAATACCGGGTTACTTGCAATGTTTCTGGTGCTAACCCGCGCCCTGCCGGTGGCCGCTCCCTTTGCGGCCATGGCGTGACGAGGCGTTGATGGACCGCAAGAGCAAGGAACTGGACCGGAAGGCAACCCTGACGCGGGAGACGATCGTCGAAGCTGGTCTGGTGCTGCTGAACGAGATCGGCCTCGACAAGTTGACCACGCGCCGACTGGGCGATCACCTTGGCGTGGAAGGGCCTGCGCTCTATCGCCATTTTCCCAGCAAGGCCGTGCTGCTTGACCATATGGCCGCGGCGATCCTGCTGCCTGTTCTGCGCGCGCCGCACCCGGGAGAGCCGTGGGACGAATGGCTTCGCGCGGTGGCGACCAGAAGCTACGAGGTCGTGCTTGATTACCGCGACGGTGCCAGGCTCGTGGCGGCTTCGCTGCCAACCGAACCGCGTGACCTGCTGTCAAAGCCGTTGCGCGAAGCGGGATTTTCGGAAGAACACGCGATCTACGGCTCGAAGCTGATCACGCGCTTCATGGTCGGCTGGCAACTGCACGAGGATAGCGAACGGCAGCGCGCCGATCGGCCCACGGAAAGCTATGACCACGATCAGGCGTTCCGGTTTGCGCTGGATGCGCTGATCAACGGCCTCCGGCTGGCATTGGCGCGGACAATGGCCCGGAAGATCGAGACCATCGGCGACGTCTGATCCGCCTGCATCCCTGTGGGGACGCTGGAACGCCAAGAACAAAAATGGAGTGTTTTCCCGGGGAAACACTCCAAATAGGTTATCTGATCAGTTCGGATCAGATAAGGACGATCAGGGTGCCGGCGCAATGCGCGACCGGCACCCCTTTCTCATCCGGGCCTCAGCGGCTTGCGCCGAAGGGAATGCGCAAGGTGGCGCCATAGGTTGCCGGCGGAGCGTAGATCGAGGTCACGCCAAGGATGCCAAGGTTGAGCGCGTAGGCGCGATAGGCCTTGTTGAACACGTTGCGGCCCCAGGCGGTAAGCGAGATGCCGGTGTCCTCGTGGCGATAGGTCAACGATGCGTTGGTGACGTTGTAGGCCTTCTGCAGCGAACCGAGGCCGTTGGTCACTTCAAGGAACTGGTCATCGTACCAGACGCCATCGACCTGCACGGCAACATTGCCGCCCGCGACATCGCGGTTGTAGCGCAGCAGGTAGTTGAAGCTGAAGCGCGGGGCGTTGGGCAGTTCGGCCTTGGTGATGTTCGCCTGCGGGAAATCGCAACGGAACACGCCACCCAGATTGGTGCAGTACTGCGTATCAGGCGCGCCGGGGAAGAATTCCGGACCGAACTGAACGCCAGTGCCGGGGATGCTGTCCACCGACGAGGTTTCGTAGGTTGCACCGAACACCGCATCGAAGTTGCGCGAGGGCGAAAGGAACGCTTCAAGTTCCGCACCGGTCGCGCGCGCATCGCTGTTGTAGACCTTCGGCACACCACCGGCGAGCGAGAAGGCCTGATAATCGTCGTAGATATAGTGATAGACGGTGCCGTTGAGGCGCATCTTGCCGCCCATCAGCGTGGTCTTGAAACCACCTTCGAAGCTGTTCAGCGTTTCCGGACGATGGCGGAAGTCCTGCGGAGCAATGTTCGATGATAGCGACCAGTTGCCGCCCTTGATGCCGCGGTTCCACGATACGAACACCAGCGTGTCCGGGTTTGCCTGGTAGTTCAGCGAAACGCGTGCCGCCCAATCACCATAGTGATCTTCGTCAGCACCCGGAACCACTGCGGCCAGGTCCTTGCCGGTGAACAGCAGCTTCGGATTGGGCTGCGGGGCGTAAGTCGGATCGATCAGGATGTTCTTGTAATCGATCTTCTTGTTGTCCTTCGAGTAGCGCCCGCCCACGGTCAGCGTCAGCTGATCGGTGAAGCGGAAATCGCCCTGCGCGAAGATCGACCAGTTCTTCGAATCCAGCACGTACTGCTGATCGACCTTGGGCAGCGAGAAGCCACCGTTGCCGGCAACGGCAAGATCGAGAATCGGCGCGCCGGTGACGGCGTGCGAGCCATCGTACTTCATGTCGAGGTAATAGCCGCCGACCTGCCACTTGAGCATGCCGGTTTCGCCCGCGAGGCGCAGTTCCTGCGAGAACTGGTCAAAGTTCACGCGGGAATCGACGTTCACGATGGTGAAGGGCAAGGCATCGCCATCCTCGGCGTAGGTCTTGTCCATCTTCAGGTAGTTGGTGATCGAGGTGAGTTCCACGCCGCCCAGATCCCAGTCGAGCTGGGCCTGGTAGCTGTTCATCACGCGATCGAGGCGGCCGGGGCGTTCGCCGAAGTGCTCCCACGGGCTGGCCTTCTCAGCGGTCACGCCATTGATGACGCCGTTCTGGCTGTCGCTGAGGCCGGCAGCGTTCGTGTCGCAATAGCCGTTGGCGAGGTATTCGCAGTTCTCGAACACGTAGCCGCCGGTGGCGACGTTGTTGTCTTCCGAATGCTTGTACCACAGGCTGAGCGTGGCCGAAGGCGCAAGGTCGAACTGCAGGTTGGCGCGCGCCGCCCAGCCGTTCTTGCCGCCAAGGTCCTGCCCGCTGCCGGGCGCAATGAGCGCGCCGTTGGAATCGAGCGTGTCGCGCGACTTGATGTAGCCATCAGCCTTCTCGACACGGCCGGCAACACGAAGGCGCACGCCCTGTGCAAGCGCACCGCCAGCAGCGGCTTCCAGCGACCACGAATTGAAGCGGCCATATTCGCCTTGGGCGTAGCCGTTGAAATCGTCCTTGCTGGCATCTTCGCTGAGGTAGTGGATCAGGCCACCGGTGGCGTTGCGGCCAAACAGTGTCCCCTGTGGTCCGCGCAGAACCTCCACGCGCTTGATGTCGAACAGCTGGCCGGCAACCGCGTTCATCGAGGCGATGTAGGCGTTGTCCTGATAGACCGCGACCGGCGCTTCGAGGTTGTCGGTGAAGTTGTTCTGCGAGATGCCGCGCAAGCTGAAGATGGTCAGGTTCGGCGACCAGGCATTCACGCGCAGCGACGGAATCTGCTGGGTGATCTGGGTTGTCTCGGTGATGCCGAGACGATCGATCTGCTCACCCGAGAAGGCGCTGACCGAGATCGCAACCTTCTGCAGGCTTTCGTTGCGCTTGTTGGCGGTGACCACGATCGCATCGGCAAGGCCGCCGCTCTCGCCCGATTCGGCCTGGGCATTCTGGTCCTGCGGCTGGGCCTCTTGCGCGAAGGCGGCAGACGCTGCGGCGAGGGCCGCGGTGGATAGCATAAGCGCGGCAATTCGCGCGGATTTCTGAGTACGTTTCATCGTGACTTTCTCCCCGATTGCACGACGGCGTCTCCCTCTCACGCGCTTGGTGTCGTGCCCGATTGTTCATGTTGCTGAACGGCTCATGTTATTACATGGTTTACAGTGACTGGCAATCAGGCATTATTGTTGCGTAAGGGAAACGACGGAATGAGCTGATTCGATCAGCCGGAAGCCCCTGCAAACCGGCTGATTTGAGTGGAATAGGTTCAACCAGAGGTGTCAAACGACGAGCCGGAGTGAGTTGCGCGAAACGGACAGGGTGGCAGCACGGCGGGCTTTTGCCTTCGCAAACTGTACAGCCACTGCCGAAGTCGGATTCGCAGATTCGGAGCGTCAACGAAAAGAGGGATTGGGAAAGATCATGGCAACTGCAGCAACAGGCTCCGTCGCACATGTGGCAAACGCCAGCGGCGCCACGATGCCGAGCGGAGCGGAACTTATCGCGCGGGCCCGTGCCATGGTGCCGGTGCTGCGCGATCGGGAAAGCGCGGCCATTGCCGCCCGCCAGGTGCCGGCGCAGACAATTCGCGATTTCATCGACGCGGGCTTTTTCAAGGTGCTGCAGCCAAAGCGCTATGGCGGCTACGAGATGTCGCCCGCGGTCTATTGCGAGATTGCCCGGACGCTGGCCGAAGGCTGCATGAGCAGCGCCTGGGTCTATGGCGTGGTGGCGGTCCACAACTGGCAGCTGGCGCTGTTCGATCCGCAGGCGGCCGAGGATGTGTGGGGCGATGATGGCGAAGTGCTGATCAGTTCGTCCTACATGCCGATGGGCAAGGTGACGAAGGCAGAAGGTGGCTATCGCATCAGCGGGCGCTGGGCCTTCTCCAGCGGATCGGAGCATTGCGACTGGGTGCTGCTGGGTGCGAACATGGTGGCAGAGGAGGGCGGTGCGCCCGAACCGTTCAATTTCCTGATCCCCCGTTCGGACTACCAGATCATCGATACCTGGCACACGATGGGCCTGTGCGCGACCGGCAGCAACGACATCGTGGTGGACGATGCCTTCGTGCCCGCACACCGTGTGATGCGCGAAAAGGACATGTTCAACATCGATGTCCCCGGCAAGCATGCCAATCCGGGTGCGCTCTATCGCATTCCGTTTGCGCAGATTTTCAACCGCACGGTTTCAACCACGTCGCTGGGTTCGCTGCGCCGCGCGCTGGAGACGTTCGTGCAGGCAACGCGTGAAAAGCGTGCGACGTATACCGGCGCGCGTCTTGCTGCGGATACAACCATCCAGGAAGCCGTGGCCGAGGTGAAGGTGATCCTCAACGACATGGAACTGCGCCTGAAGAGCGACCTTGCCGAACTGGATGCCCGCGCCGAAGCCAACGACTGGCCGATCGAGCGACGGGCAGAACTTGGCCATCACACCACTTCGATGGTCAACAACTGCGTGAAGGCGATCGACCTGCTGATGCTGTTTTCCGGCGGCAAGGCGATCTACCTTGGCAACCAGATCCAGCGTGCGTTCCTGGATATCCACTGCGCCCGCGCGCATGTGGCCAACAACCCGTACCCCTATGCGCGCAACGTGGGCGCGATGGCGTTCGGGTACGAGAACGACTGCATGGACCTGTAAGGTTCAGATAGCCGATGCCAGCGCGAGGACGTTGCCCGAAGCGGGCGCGTCCTCGTCGCGCATTTCCTCGCGCACGAAATCGACGAAGGCGCGGACCTTCGACAGGGCATAGTTGCCGCGCGGGAAAATGATGTGCAGCGGAATACGCTCTGTCACCAGATCGGGCAGCAGCGGTTCGAGGCGGCCTGCGGCGATGTCGTCCGCAACCAGGAAGCGTGGCAGGTAGCTGATCCCGAGGCCTTCGAGCGTGGCTTCACGGGCCATGCGCACCGAGTTGCTGGTAAGCGGACCGCGATTGATCGGCACGGTCACGTCCTCCGACAGGCGCCATTCGCCGACCTTGGAGATGTGCGTTTCGACGATGCAGGTGTGGTCCTTGAGATCGTTTGCCGCGTTGAGACGGCCCGAACGGTCAAGGTAGGGCCGCGAGGCGACGAGGACCATCGGGTAGTGGCGCAGGCGTACGGAATCGAGCGAACTGTCGAACGTGTCCCCCATCCAGAAGGCAACGTCGAACCGGCCCTTGATCAGATCGACCTTGCTGTCTGAAAGGTTCACGAACAGGCGCACTTCGGGATAGGTCTGCAGGAAGCGCGGCATGATCGAGGTAAGATCGAACAGCGAGGCGACGACCGGCGCGTTGACCTTCAGTTCGCCGCGCGGCTTGGACACCATGCCGCTGATGATCTGGTTGGCCTCGCTCACTTCCTCGACGATGCGGGCGCAGCGGGCATACATTTCACGCCCGGCGGGGGTGAGCGTGACCGACCGGGTCGTGCGATCGAGCAGGCGCACGCCGATGCTCTGTTCCAGCTTGGCGATCTGGCGGCTGACCGCGGCCTTTGAATATCCCAGCATGTCGGCCGCGCTGGAAAAGCCGCCTGTGCTGACGACTGCGGCGAATGACATCATCGCCATGACGTTACCAAGATCGGGTTTCTCGTCCATGCTTCCTACTCATTCAGGCTTGGCTGCAAGTCAATGGCGACTGCGCTCAGGACGGGTATTGTTACGCCGGGATTGCCAATCCGACCGGCTGTTGATTGTTCACTAAACGGGAAAACGAACATCATAAAACTATCACTGTTGCGTAATCGGATCAAATGCGCGAAGGGTGCCGTGTCATAGATGTGCTGCTCTGATTCGATTGGCGAGACAGGGACGGCAAGGGGAGAAACCACATGGCGACCCAGATTTCAGAGGGCCAGCTTTCAGAGGCCGCGCTGCGCGACCAGCGCAGCCAGTTCCATCCTTTCACTTCCATAACCGATCTGATGGCCGATGGCCCGACCGTCATGGCCAGTGGCTCTGGCGTCCGCGTCACCGATGTTGACGGCAAGGAATACCTCGACGGCATGGCAGGCCTGTGGTGCGTCAACCTGGGCTATGGCCGCAAGGAGATCACCCAAGCCATCGCCAGGCAGAGCGAGCGGCTCTCGTTCTTCCATACGTTCAACGGCATGTCGACCGACGTGGTTGCCGAGTGTGCCGAGGAACTGCTGAAGCGCGCTCCGGTGCCGATGTCGCGCGTGTTCTTCGGCGCTTCGGGCAGCGATGCCAACGAAACCCAGCTCAAGCTGATCTGGTATTACAACAACCTGCGCGGCAAGCCGGAAAAGAAGAAGATCATTGCCCGCTGGAACGCCTATCACGGTTCGGGCGTGGCCACGGCCAGCCTGACCGGCCTGCCGGGCATGCACACCCTGTTCGATCTGCCCAAGGGCCCGATCATCCACGTCAGCGCGCCCTACTATTACCGCAATGCCCCCGAAGGGATGAGCGAGCGGGATTTCTCGAAGCAGCTGGCCAAGGAACTGGAAGACACGATCGAGCGTGAAGGCGCCGATACGATCGCGGCGTTCTTTGCCGAAGCAGTGATGGGCGCAGGCGGCCTGATCCCGCCGCCCGAAGGCTACTTCGAGGAAATCGGCCCGATCCTGAAGAAGCATGACATCCTGCTGGTGGCCGACGAAGTCGTGTCCGGTTTCGGTCGCCTTGGCACCTACTGGGGCAGCCAGACCTATGGCTACGAGCCTGATCTGATCACGTCGGCCAAGGGCGTGACTTCGGGTTACTTCCCGATGTCTGTCTGCTTCATCTCGCCCAAGGTGTGGGACGTGATCGAAGGTGCGGCTGCCACGGCAGGACTGTTCGGCCACGGCTATACCTATTCGGCACATCCGGTGGGTGCGGCAGCCGCACTGGCCGCGCTGAAGCTGATCGACGACCTCAAGGTCGTGGACAACGTGGCCGATGTCGGGCCCTACATGCTCCAGCAGCTGAAGGACCGCCTGGGCCAGCATGCCCATGTCGGCGACATTCGCGGCAAGGGCCTGATGATCGGCATCGAACTGATGAAGGATCGCGGGGCCAAGGAAACCTTCCCGATGGCCAACCGCACCGGACGCCAGATCCTCAAGGCTTCGGCGGCGAGGGGCCTGATCACGCGTGCGCTGGGCGATACGCTGGTCTTCGCGCCGCCTCTGGTGATCAACCGCGCCGAGGTGGACGAGCTGGTCGACAAGTTTGCGCTGGCTGTCCAGGACGTGCTGCCCGCCTGATAATCAGAACGTGAAGCGCGGGGAGTGGGTGGAACGATGGAACAGGCAGTGATGATGGAGCAGGTTGCACCACCGGAGATGACGGTGGCGCGCCTGACGCCCGCCGGCCTTGCAAGCGCCGTCGCGGTGGGCATCATCGGTGCTCTGGTGATCTTCGTGACGCCCGGCTTCCTCGCGCTTGTCGCGCAGCAGACCGGGTTCGACAACGACCAGCTGGGCTATCTCGTCGCGTGGGATATAAACGCGATGGGGGTGACGATCGGCCTCAGCACCTTCGCGCTCTCACGCGTTTCGTGGCGTGTTGCCGTGGCCTTGGGGCTGGTGCTGATCGCGGCTGGCAACCTGCTGACCGGGCTGACGACAAGCTTCTTCGCCATGGCGGCGGCGCGGGTTGTGGCAGGGGCGGGCGCGGGGATCGCGGTCGGCTTTGCATTCGCGGCGCTTGGCCGGGCGCGTAACCCTGACCGTGCCTTTTCCATCTACCTGGTGGCTGGCGCGCTGTTCAGCACGATGTTCCTTTATGCCTTGCCGGAGATACAGTCGGCCTTCAGCCCGAGCACCGTTTTCGCGACGATCGCAGGGGCTAGCCTGCTGGTCATCCTTTCGCTGAAGGCGCTGCCGGATGGTTCGAAAGACGAGGCTGATATCTTTGCGGGGGGCGGCGCGCTCGACCGGCGGATCGCGTTCGGTTCGCTGGTCGGCGTGTTCCTGCTGTTCTTCGCGATGGGTGCGGGATGGAGCTATTCCGAACGCATCGGCATTGAAAGCGCGGTGCCTACCGGAACCATCGCAAGCGGCCTTTCGATCGGGACAATGGCGGGCGTAGTGGCTGCCGGGCTTGCCGGTTTCTTGCCCCAGCGCTGGGGCCGGGCGGGGCCATTGATCGTAAGCGCGATCGCCGGGGTCATCGGCTTCCTGATGTTCCGCGGGCAGGTGACGAACGGCGCCTTCGTGATCGCCTGCGTGCTGATGATGTTCAGCTGGAACTTTGCGCAGCCGCTGCTTTCCGGAATCTGTTCGGAGGCGTGCAAGCGCGGGCGGGTGGTTTGCGCGATGGGTTCGATCCAGACGTTCGGCACCGGGCTCGGGCCTGCGGCAGCGGCGGCGACGCTTGCCACGGGCAGCTTCGACCTGATGCTCTATTCATGCTGCGTGGTGCTGGTGCTGAGCGTGGTGGCGACGATCTGGGCCACGTCAGGCACGAAAAAGGCGGCCTGAGCCGCCGATATTCAGATTGCTCCGGTTGGGAGGGGAAGGGGCGCCGGTCTTGCGATCGGCGCCCCTTTCGCGTCACAGGAATACCGCGCGCGAAAGTCCGCCATCGACTGCGATGGATTCACCGGTGATGCCGCTGCCAAGCTTCGAGCAGAGGAACACGATCGGATCTGCCACTTCCTCGACTTCGAGCATGCGCTTGAGCGCGGCGGGATCGCCGGCCTCGCGCTTGACGATGGCGTCGACGGTGGTGCCTTCCTCGGCAGCCATCTCGGCGAACCATTCCTCGATGTGTTCGGTGCGGGTCACGCCGGGGTGGATGATGTTGACGGTGATGCCGTCCTTGCCGACTTCATCGGACAGGGTCTTGGTGAAGTGGACCAGCGCGGTGTTGCGCATGCCCGAAAGCGCCTCGGTGCAGCGCGCGGTCAGGCCGCCGACATTGACGATGCGGCCCCAGCCTGCCTTGCGCATGTGCGGCACGCAGGCCTTGGCCGTGCGGAAATAGCCGAACAGCTTGGTGTTGAGATCAAGCATCAGCGCGTCCTCGTCAGCCAGTTCGATGGCGTTGCGCACCAGGCCACCAGGGGCTGCGGCGCAGTTGACGAGGATGTGGACGGCGCCGAACTTCTCGACCGCGGCTGCGACGAGCGCTTCGACCGACGCCTTGGACGTCGTGTCGGTCGGCACGGCGATGATCTCTCCGCCGGTGCTGGCGCGCAGTTCCTCGGCGGCAGCTTCCAGCTTGGATGCAGTGCGGGCAGCGATGACGACCTTGGCGCCAGCAAGCAACAGCTTGCGTGCGGTTTCCTTGCCGATGCCGACGCCGCCGCCGGTGATGACGGCAACCTTGCCGTCGAGTCCCAAATCAAGGTTCATGTTCAGATCTCCAGATATGTTCACGATACAAGAGTGACGCGCGCGGCGTCGATGCCGCCAAAGGCGGCGGTGATGATGTTTCCGGCCGCGACTGGCGTGGCCCCGGTGCAGCTGCCCGAGGTGACGAGCTGCTCACGGCGCAGGCCGCCTTCGCCGTTCTCGCAAAGCCAGTTGGCAAGCCACACCAGCGCATCGAGCGGGTTGCCCATGACGCGCGTGGTGCTGCCGTGCTCCTGCACCTGGCCATCGACCAGAATGTCGACGGCCATGTCGGCAAAGCGGTCTTCCCAGGCATGAGAAAGGCGCTTTCCGAGGACGAGAGCATGGCCCATCGCATTGTCGGCGACGAAGAGGCCAAGCGGCAGGTCCGACGTGTCATACCGCGGCGCGGCCAGTTCGATGCCCCCATGGATCGCCTTGATCGCCGGCAGGACCGTCTCGCGCGTGTAGGGCGCGCCGGAAGGCGGAAGGTCTGCGCCGAGTTCGAAGACGATCTCGGCTTCGGCAAAGGTTTCCGGCCAGACCTGCCGCGCTTCGGTTCCCGTATTGAGAATCGCGCTGGCCGCCAGACGTCCGACTGCAGGTTCGCTTGCCCCGAACGCTTCGCGCGCAGGGGGCGATGTCAGCCCGAGTTTCCATACCATGACCGGCAGGTTGGTCGCGCTCATGAGAGCGCGCTGCACGGCGTATGCCTCTGATAGAGATGGTGAAACCGCCGGAAGCGGCAAGGTTGCGCTACGCGCGCGAGCATCCAGCAGGAGGCCTTCTAGGGTTGCCCCGGTATCTGTCATGCCGCGTTCTCCCCATTGCGCACGCGGCCCACGGCAAATCGGCAGCGCGCTTCTGCATTGTCGATCATATGAAACAACCAAACTTAAAAATCCAGCATTGTTTACTTCATGAAGGTGCGTTATCAGGTGATTCGAAGTTGACGGGGCATGGCCTGCGCGCATCGATTTCTCGCAGCGCAGGCTTTGGCCGATCCCGGTTATCCCGCCGGTGGAAATTATGAGGAGGGGCAATGTCTGCACTCGCACAAGCCAGCGCATCCGATGCGTATTCCATTGCCGAACGGCTTGAAGCCGGGCTGAAGGGCGCGCCGCGCGGCCTGATCATCGATGGCAAGTCGGTCCAGTCGGTCACGGGCAAGACCTTTGCCACGCACAATCCGGCCACGGGCAAGGAAATCTGCCAGGTGGCCGAGGGCGGGGTAGAAGATGTCGACCTCGCCGTGCGGGCGGCGCGCCGTGCGCTGGAAAATCCGGCATGGCGCGATATGAGCGCGGTGGACCGCTCGCTCCTGCTCAATCGCCTTGCTGACCTGATCGAGCGCGATGCGCAGGAACTGGCGGTGCTGGAATGCATCGACAACGGCAAGCCTGCCACGCTGACCAAGGCGGTCGAGATCGAAGGGTCGATCAAGACCTTCCGCTATTTCGCCGGCTGGCCGACCAAGTTCGGTGGCGAGACGCTGCCGGTTTCGCCGCGCAGTGGCGCAAAGATCCTGAACTACACCGTGCGCGAGCCGGTGGGCGTGTGCGGGCTGATCGTGCCGTGGAACTACCCGATGTCGATGGCTGCATGGAAGGTCGCTCCGGCCCTGGCCGCCGGGTGCACCGTGGTCCTCAAGCCCGCAGAGCAGACGCCGCTGACCGCACTGCGGCTGGCCGAACTGGCGCTGGAAGCAGGCATTCCGGCGGGCGTGTTCAACGTGATCACCGGCTTTGGTGAAGCGGGCGCGGCTCTGGTCGATCATCCCGGCGTGGACAAGGTGGCGTTCACCGGTTCGACCGAAGTGGGCAAGGCGATCGTGCGCGGCAGCACCGGCAACCTCAAGAAGGTGAGCCTCGAACTGGGCGGCAAGTCGCCCCAGATCGTGCTGCCCGATGCAGACCTTGATGCGGCAGCGGCTTCGATCGCAGCGGGTATCTTCTTCAACCAGGGCCAGACCTGCACGGCAGGATCGCGCCTTTATGCCCATTCCGACATTCACGACGATCTGCTTGCCCGCATTGCCGATCATGCAGCGAAGCTGACCATCGGCAACGGGCTTGATCCTGCTGTGAACTTCGGCCCGCTGGTTTCGGAAGAGCAGTGGGATCGGGTCAGCTCCTATGTCGAGATCGGGCAGCGTGAAGGTGCCGAACTGGTCTGTGGCGGATCGCGTCCGCAGGGCCTGAACGAAGGCTTCTTCTTCCAGCCGACGATCATGGCGAATGCGGCCAGCAACATGCGCATCGTACGCGAAGAGATCTTCGGCCCGGTGCTGAGCGCGCTGAGCTGGTCCGATCCGGAAGACCTGGTGGCCCAGGCCAACGATTCCGACTTCGGCCTTTCGGCAGGCATCTGGACCAACAACCTCAAGCAGGCGCATCGCATGGCCGCTGCGGTGAAGGCGGGGACCGTGTGGGTCAACTGCTTCAACCTGGTCGACAATGCGACGCCGTTCGGCGGATTCAAGCAATCGGGCTGGGGCCGTGAACACGGCCGACAGGCGATGGAACTCTACAGCGAAGTGAAGAGCGTCTGGGTCAACCTCAGCTGATCCGTCAAGAAGCGCCAAGGCAGCAGGAACACGAAAACCATGAGCAAGACACTCATAGTCGCAACCGACGGACAGGCCGTCATGCGCAGCCACGACGATGGCAAGAGCTGGTATCGCATCAATATCCGGCAGGATCTTGAATACGATGACCGGGTGCGTTGCCTGCTGGTTGATCCCGCAAACCCGGAAGCGGTGTTTGCAGGTGCTGAAAAGGGCCTGTTCTATTCCGAAGACTGTGGCGTCCATTGGCGCCGGATCGATTGCGCGCTGAACGGCTATGCCGTGTGGAAACTGGCGGTGAGCGAAAGCGATCCGCGCGTGATGTATGCCGGAACCGGCGCACCATCGCGTTCGGCGCTGTTCCGTTCGATCGACGGTGGACAGACCTGGGAAAAGACCACGCTGGAAATGCCCGAGTTCTGCGAAGGCGTGAACCGCCCGCGTATGCTGGCGGTGGTTGTTGATCCGCATGATCCGAAGGATGTCTGGGCGGGCGTCGAGGAAGGTGGCCTGTGGCGCAGCCGCGATGGCGGCGACACCTGGGACCGCATCGACACGACGTGGTCGGAGTTCGGTGGCAATTCGGACCTGCACGACATCATGATCCTGCCGCAGGATGATGGCAGCACGGTGCATCTGGCACTGACCGTCATTGCCCTTTATCGTTCGACCGATGATGGCAAGACTTGGGACCGCACGCCAGCGAAGGCCGCTTGGGGTCTGCGCTATTCGCGCGTGATGCTGCGCAAGCCGGGCAGTGCAACGCAGATTGCCGTAGGCATCGGCGATGGCACGCCGGGCACGACCGCAGCGATCCTGACATCGGACGATGCGGGCCTGACCTGGACCCATGCCGCGCTCGACAAGCCATCGAACTCGTGCATGTGGGCGTTCGGTTCAAACCCTGCCGATCCGGATTTCCTGCTTGCCGCAAGCAAGTTCGGCTATCTTTACCGGAGCACCGACGGTGGTCGGAACTGGACCAAGGAATGGCGCGAATTCAACGAGATCACCGATCTCGCCTGGGTTGAAGGTGTGCCGCAGGATCTGGGGTTGCCGCATGTCACCAATTAATGTCGATCGCATCGCGCACATCGTCCTGTTCGTGCGCGATCCCGAAGCCTCGGCGCAGTGGTACTGCGACGTGCTGAACATGAAGATCACCGCGCGCGCGGGAGATGGCCCCTACAAGGGCGGCGTGTTCATGAGCTTTGGCGAGAGCGACCACGACATTGCCCTGTTCAAGGCCGAGGAAGGCGCCACCAAGGGCAAGGAGTTCGAGCATGTCGGCCTGATGCTGAAGAGCACCAGCATGGAAGACCTGCGCGCCAACTATGCCTTCTTCAACGAGCGCGGGGTCGAGATCGCCGAGATCCTCGATCATGGCGTGTCGGTGGGGATCTATTTCTACGATCCCGACGGCCACATGCTTGAGGTGTTCTGCCAGCGCGTGCCGCAGGCAGGGGGATTGTCGCAGGCCGAATTGAACCGGAACCAGGGGCAGGCCGATCCGACCAGCCTCTGATGGCAAGATTGACGTCGTGAGCTGCCGCAAAGGTGGCCACGACCAGAATTGACTGGGGAGTTATCATGACGACTTATGCCGCCAACTTTGGCGCCTTTCACATTCGCCGCTGGTATGCGCAGGTTCAGGAAATCTGGGCGGGCGAAACGGGAGCTGCCGCCGATGGCGCGCCCGTGTTCAAGTACATGATCGGTGCCTGCATCAAGAACCCTTACGCCGGCCAGTTCGTCGAGGACCTTTCAGGCTGGATCGATGCATCGCCGGAACTCGGCGTCGAAATCGGCCGCCGGCTCAACGCGCTTTCGGGCAATGCCAAGATCGAAAGCTATGGCAAGGCGATCCTGGTTGGCATCGATGGCGAATACGAGCACGGCAATGCCCTGCTGACCAATCCCGCTGCCAATCCCATCCGTGACGCGGTTGGCGGTGGCGCCTCGTGGGTGCCGAGCACCGGCAAGCGCGGCGTGCCGGGCACGATCCTCGACATTCCGCTGGGTCACAAGGACGCGCTCTATGTGCGTTCGCACTATGACACGATGAGCGTTTCGTTCGACGATGGTCCGAACCGCGACGAAGTGATCGTGTGCTGGGCCTTTGCCACGCGCGGCCGTCTCAACGCCCGTCTTGGTGGCCTTCGCGCAGAAGACGCCGAAGGCAATGGCCTGACCTGAGGGGCTGGCGATGACTGCACAGGTTCTCGATTCTCCGCCGCAGCCGGTTGCCCTGCTGGTTGGTGAGCGTACGCGCACGGTCTCCAACGGGGCGGTGAACATCCATGTCCGCGAGTGGGGCGATCCGGCAAAACCGGCGCTTGTCCTGCTGCATGGTCTGCGCGGCTATTCGGGAACCTGGCGCAATCTGGCGCGGGCCCTGTCCGACCGCTTCCACATGATCGCCTTCGATGCGCGCGGACGTGGCGAGAGCGATTGGGACCAAGGCCGGAATTACTATACCGACGCGTATGTCTCTGATCTGGAAGCGGTGGTGGCAGCATTCGGGCTCGATCGTTTCACGTTGATCGGGCATTCGATGGGCGGGACCACGTCCTATGTCTATGCCAACCAGAACCCGGAGCGGCTTGTAGCACTGGTGGTGGAGGACATCACCGCTGGCTCGTCCGTTTCGGGTGCCGGGTTCGAACGGATCGTCGCCGAGATGAAGGCGCTGCCAACGCGCTTTGCCGATTGGGGCGAGGCGCGGGCCTATTGGCGCAAGCTGCGGCCCAACGTGGGCGATGCCGCGATCGAAGAGCGCCTGTGGGAAAGCATGCGCGGCCAGAGCGATGGATCGGTGATCTGGCGTTATGACGCAGAAGGCATTGCTGAAACTCGGGTTTCGCCGGATCCGGCGAGGGTGGTGGACCTTTGGCCGGTAATCGCAGGCATTGCGGTGCCGACGCTGGTCGTTCGCGGCAGCAGATCGGATTTCTGCAATCTCGAATCCGTGCGCCAGTTGGAAGGGCGGAATGCCTTTCTGCGCCATGCGACCGTTGAAGGCGCATCGCATTATGTACACGACGATGCACCGCAGGATTTCCTGAGACTGGTAGAAGGCTTCCTTGCGGGAGTTGGCGCTGCATCTGCAGAAGGTAACAAGGCATGAGCAAGCGTACCGGCGCCGATGTGATGTTCGACGCGCTTTATCAGGGCGGGGCGGAGATCTGCTTTGCCAATCCCGGCACCACCGAGATGACCATGGTCAGCGCGCTTGCCCGCAACGGCAAGATCCGATCGGTGCTGAGCCTGTTCGAAGGCGTGTGCACCGGAGCGGCAGACGGGTACAACCGCGTTTCGGGCAAGGTGCCGTTGACGCTGCTGCATCTTGGCCCCGGCTTTGCCAACGGCATTGCCAACCTGCACAATGCGCGCCGTGCGGGTTCGCGGATCATCAACGTGATCGGCGACCATGCGACCTGGCATCTGGAATACGATGCACCGCTGACATCGGACATTGAATCGCTTGCCTCGCCCGTTTCGCGGCAGGTCATCCGCATGGCCTCGACTGCAGCCATCGCACAGGACGTTGACGCGGCCTTTGCGGCGACTTGCGAAGCGGAAGGTGGCGCGGCCACCCTGATCGTGCCGACCGACGTGATCGACGCGGAAGCTTCGGGAGACGTGCAGCAGCTTGTTGCACGGGCATGGTCCGGCCAGCCCGTGGGGGAAGAGAAGATTGCGCAGGCAAGGGCAGCTCTGGCAGCGGCGGACGATGTCATCGTGCTGCTGGGTGGCAATGCCCTGACCGAAGCAGGCGTGCGCGCTGGCGCGGCGCTGGCCGCGCGCCTTGGCGGGCGGCTGCTGATGGAGCCCTATCCCGCCATCGTCACGCTGGGCGGCGATTTGCCCGCGGTGGAACGCCAGGCCTACTTCCCGGACGACGTGATCGCGCAGATGGGCAACGCCACGGTCGTGCTGGCCGGATCGCGGATGCCGATCAGCTACTTCGGTTATGAAGGCTGGCCAAGCCAGCTGGTTGCAGAGGAACGCCTGGTCCGCCTGGCCGGGCCGGAGCACGACGCTGTCGGGGCCTTGCTCGATCTTGGCGAGGCATTGGGCGCGACAACGCTTGCCGTGCAGCCTGCGCCCGATCCTGCGGCGCCGACAGCCGATCGCGATGCGCCGCTGAACCCGGCGCTGGTGGTCGAGGAACTGCTGGCACAGCTGCCGCACGATGCGATCATCTCGCTGGAAGGTTCGACGCTTGGCGGACCGTGGCTGCGCAACGCGCACCGTGCGCGCAGGCACCGGGTGATGACCAACACCGGCGGCGCCATCGGGCAAGGGTTGCCCTGCGCAGTCGGCGCGGCACTGGCTGAGCCCGAGGCGCGCGTCGTTTCGTTGCAGTCCGATGGCAGTGCGCAGTACACTCTGCAGGCGCTGTGGACGATGGCGCGCGAGAACCTTGCCGTGACTGTCATCATGGCAGCCAACCATCGCTATGCGATCCTGCAGACCGAGTTGACCCGCGCCGATGCGCCGCTGGACGATGCGGTGATCGCGGGGCTGACCCGGCTCGACAATCCACGCGTTGACTGGACCGCATTGGCTGCGGGCTATGGCGTGAAGGCGGTTCGCGTGACGACTTCTGGCGAACTGGAAGCAGCCTTGCGCGATGGCCTTGCGCACGATGGCCCAATGCTGATCCAGGCTGAGCTGCCATGAGCACCGATCCCGTAGCCATCGTGACAGGTGGGAGCGGCGGGATCGCTCCGGGCATCGTGCGGGCGCTGTGCGATGCGGGGTTTGTCGTCGTGATCACCGCGCGCGGACTTGAGCGGCTGACGGCTGCGGCCGAGGAACTGGGCAAGCATGGAACTGTGCTTGCGCTTGGCTCGGACGCTACCGATCCGGTGAGCATCCGGCACATGGTCGACAGCGTGCTTTCGCGCTTTGGCCGGATCGACGTGCTGGTTAACGCCGCGGCAAGTTCGAACCCGATCGGCGGAGCGATCGAACAGGTCGATATCGACATGTTGATGACCGATGTGGACATCAAGGTCGGCGGATACTTGCGCTATATTCAGGGCATCGTCCCGGTGATGAAGGCGCAAGGGGAAGGTCACGTGATCAACATCGGCGGGCTGACCGGTCGATCGAGCGACACTTTGAGCGGATTGCGCAACGTGGGCGTGGTGCACCTGACCAAGGTCCTGTCCGATCAGCTCGGTCCCTTCGGCATCAGCGTGAATGCGGTGCATCCCGGCATCGTCCGTACGCCGCATCTGGTCGAACTGTTCGACGAGATGGCCAAGGAGCGGGGTGTCGATGCCCAAGTGATCGAGGCCGAATTCACGGCGGACATCCCGACCGGCGCCATTCTCGATGTCGATGCCGTGGGGCGGATGGTGGCGTTCCTTGCAGGTGCGCCCGACTGTTCGATTACCGGCCAGTCATTGACAGTCGATGGTGGATATTCTCGCGGCATCTATCTTTGAAGGGGACAAGGACAATGGCAGGCGAAATGGCTCAGGCAACGAAGTACCCGCTTTCAATGCGCGTTCTGCATTGGCTGCGCGCTGTCATCATCCTCGGTCTGATCTGGTCGGGCTGGTACATGACCAGCCTTCCCGAAGACACGCCGATGGCCACCTTCGACCTGTTCTACCCCAACCACAAGCAGTTCGGCGTGCTGGTATGGCTGCTGGCGCTGGTGCATCTGGCGATCCGCTGGAGCAACCGGGCAACGCTGCCGCATGAACCCGAAGCGCTGAAGCCCTGGGAAAAGACGCTTTCGCATGCCGTGCACCGGCTGATCATGCTGTTGACCGTGCTGATCCCGCTGCTCGGCTATTCAATGTCGGCCAGCTTCACGCAGAGCGACGGCGTGCCGTTCTTCTTCTTTGGGGAACTGCCGGAAATCCTGCCGAAGAACGACAATGCGTTCGAGATCTTCCAGGCACTCCACAAGTACAGTGCCTATGCGCTGCTCACGCTCGTCGCACTCCATGCTGCAGGCGCCATAAAGCATCGCATTCTCGACAAGGGCGGCGAAACCGACGTCCTGCCGCGGATGCTCTGACCCCGACAATCATACTATCAAGGCGAATGACATGACGGCAGATTCTGCCCTCGGACTGCTGCGTCCGGAAACCCTGGATGCAAACGAAGGTCTGCGGGTGCTCAATCCCGCCAATGGCGCGCTGGTGGCGATGGTCCGCCGTTATGACGTGGACGAGACCGCCGCGATGATCGATGCCGCCGATGTGGCGCGCCGCGAATGGGGCGCGCGCACCGCCAAGCAGCGCAGCGACGTGCTGCGCGCTTGGTACGACCTGATGGTTGCGCACGGCGAGGACCTTGCGCTGCTGATGACGCTTGAAAGCGGCAAGCCGCTGGGCGAGGCGCGGGGCGAGGTGAAGTACGGCGCTTCGTTCATCGAATGGTTTTCCGAAGAAGCGCGGCGCGCCTATGGCGAGGTCATCCCGACATTTGCGACAGACAAGCGCGTGCTGACGCTGCGGCAGCCGGTTGGCACCTGTGCCGCGATCACGCCGTGGAATTTCCCGCTGGCGATGATCACCCGAAAGGTGGCTCCGGCGCTGGCGGCGGGGTGTTCGATCGTGGTCAAGCCGGCCGAAGCCACGCCGCTTTCGGCACTGGCGCTGGAAACGCTGGCGCACCGGGCAGGCGTGCCCGAAGACCTGTTCCGCGTGGCCCCGGCGCGCAAGTCTTCCGCAATAGGTGACCTGTTCTGCACCCATCCGCTGGTACGCAAGATCAGCTTCACGGGATCGACCGAGGTGGGCAAGGTCATCATGGCCAAGGCTGCCGGGCAGGTTAAGCGGCTGAGCCTTGAGCTGGGCGGGAATGCGCCGTTCATCGTGTTCGACGATGCCGATGTCGATCTTGCCGTTGCCGGAGCAATGGCTTCGCGTTTCCGCAACGCTGGCCAGACCTGCGTATGCGCCAACCGTTTCCTGGTTCAGGCAGGGGTGCACGATGCCTTTGTCGAGAAGCTGGCAGCTGCAGTTGCGGCACTGAAGGTGGATGATGGCGTGGCATCGCCAGGGGCCATGGGCCCACTGATTGATGAGCGTGCGGTTGAACGTGTATCGGCACTGGTCGAACAGGCGGTGGGTGAAGGCGCAAGGCGTGTTGGCGAAGTGCATGCCGTTCCCGCCGATGGCGCGTTCCACCCTCCGGTGGTGCTGGCAGGCGTGACCGAGGGCATGACGATTGCGGGCGAAGAGATCTTCGGACCTGTCGCGCCGGTCCTGCGGTTCGATACCGAGGCCGAAGCTCTGCGCATTGCCAACGATACGCCCTACGGCCTTGCCGCCTATGTCTTCACAGCAGATGCCGCACGCCAGTGGCGGATGATGGAAGGGCTGGAATATGGCATGGTCGGGGTCAACGACGGGCTGATCTCGACCGAGGTCGCCCCGTTCGGTGGCATCAAGGAATCCGGTTTTGGCCGCGAAGGATCGAGCCACGGTCTGGCCGATTACATGAACGTGAAGTATTGCCTGGTCGGCGGGGTCTGACCTGCCATCAACACGAAAGGGCATAGGCGTGGGCAAGGTCGGTGACGAAGATCGGTTCGAGCGTGGCCTTGCCCTGCGCAAGGACGTGCTCGGCGCGTCCTATGTCGAAAATGCAATGGCGCGGGCCGATGATTTCACCCGGCCGATGCAGGAGCTTTCGACCAGTTATTGCTGGGGTGAGATATGGTCCCGTCCCGGCCTTTCGCGGCGGGAGCGCAGCCTGCTGAACCTTGGCATGATCAGCGCGCTCAACCGCCCGCACGAGCTGCGCCTTCACGTGAAGGCCGCGCGCCGCAATGGCTTGACGAACGAGGAAATCCGGGAGGCCCTGCTGCAGGTGGCCGTTTACTGCGGAATTCCCGCCGGAATAGACTCCACGCGCATCGCCGCCGAAGCTCTTGCTGAATACGAGGCCGAACTTGCCAGCGCCGGTCCATCGGTGGGCGAGCGGCCGGAATAGCTGGAAACAAAGGCGCTCGAAGCCATCAAAAGCGGCCACCCTTTTTGCCTCTGGCCGAAAATACAATCTATCGGACCGCCGCCGCAATACCGCCAGCGCGGGGTCATGACAAACTCGAGACAAGGCTGATGGCTTAACGCCAGGCGCCTGATGACGACAGTTTTGGCACTCCGGACCGCGTATGCGGGATCGGGAAACCGGGACGCGCGCATGCGCGATTTCCCGGCTGCAGGCTGCTGCGCGTCATGATCTTGAACCGGGGGTTTTAGGGCAGTGGCAAAGGCAGGTCAGATCCGGGAGTTGACGGTGACGCTTCACCGTTACCTCGGGCTGTTGCTTGCGCTTTTCCTGATCATCATTGCTGCGACGGGCAGCGTGATTGCCTTCTACGACGATCTCGAGCGCGTCCTGAATTCACGGATGCGTGTGGTCGCTCCGCAGGCAAGGGAGGTCACGATCGCCGATGCACTGAAGATCCGTGCGCGGCTCGAGGAAGAAGACCCGCGCGCGCACGTCTTCTCGCTGCAGTTCCCGCAAAGGCCCGATGAGCCGCTGTTCTCGCGCGTGATGCCCGCCATCGACCCGGTTTCGGGCGCAGTCTCAGTGATCGATTATGACGAGGTCTTCGCCAATCCCTACACCGGCGAAAGGTTGGGGCAGAGGATCATCGGCAAACCGACGCTGCGCCCGCAGGGTGTGCCATCGTTCCTCTATTACCTGCACTACGCTCTGATATTCCCGCTGGGCATCGGCATCCTGATGATCGGGGTACTGGGACTGGTCTGGGCGGTGGCGAGCCTGACGGGATTGTACCTGACGCTGCCCGCGAAAGTGAAGCGGGGCAAGGCCGGCAACAAGCCCCGGCCATTCCACAAGCGCTGGGCGACATCGTGGAAAATCAGCCAGGGGGCGAACGGCAACCGCCTGCTGCTGGACTGGCACCGCGCGAGCGGACTGTGGCTATGGCCATTGCTGATGATGTTCGCGGTGACCGGCTTTGCCCTGAACCTTGGTGGCTATTACGGCAGCTTCCTCAAGCTTTTCGCACCGTACGAGCACTTTCAGGAACTGCCGCCGCGCGCGCCGCTGCCGGTGCCCCTGATCGATCCGCCGATTGACTGGTTCGAGGCGGCGGAACTGGGCCAGCGCTATTTCGCCGAAGCGGCAAAGGCAGAAGGCTTCACGCTCGGCAAAGCAGCCGCCATCGAATACCGGCGCGATCTGGGCGTCTATTTCTTCCTGATGCACACATCGCGTGACCTGCTGGACGCGCAGGGCAATCCGACGGAGACGGACTCCCCCGCGACCGCGGCAACGCTGGCCATCGATGCAAGCACCGGACGGATGCTGGGGCTGCAACTGCCGACCGGACAGCGCGCAGGCAACACGGTGACCAGCTGGATCATTGCGCTGCACGTGGCGGCCATCGGCGGACGCGCTTGGCAGATCGCCGTTTCGATATTCGGGCTGATCGTCGTCGGCATCTCGATGACCGGCGTGCTGCTGTGGTGGCGCCGGCGGAGCCAGCGGCCCGCCAGACCAAGGGTTTCGCCGATGGCGAGCACTTCAATTCCAAAACCAGAATAAAGACGTGAAGGGGAAAACGTAATGAGTGGCAAGTTCAAGCAAGTACTGAAATGCACGGCCGTGCCCTTGTCCGGCATGGTCGCGCTGGCCCTGCTGGCATCGCCGGCAGCGGCGCAATCGGCGGCCGAGGACACCGGCAGTGCCAATGAAATCATCGTGACGGCACAGAAGCGCGAGGAGCGCCTGCGCGATGTGCCGGTGCCGGTAACTGCCGTCGGCAGTGGCGATCTGATCGCCCAGAACCAGACCAAGGCGCAGGATTTCTTCGCCAGCGTGCCGGGCGTGAACCTGCAGTTCCAGAACAACCGCGCCCAGCTTTCCATTCGCGGCATTTCCACCGGCCCTGTCAGCGGCAACCCGGTGGTGGGCTACACCATCGACGATGCCCCGTTCGGAGCTTCGACCGGGCAGGGCGGCCTGTTCGGATCTGCACCGGATCTCGATCCTTCCGATCTCCAGCGCGTTGAAGTGCTGCGTGGTCCGCAAGGCACGCTCTATGGGGCAAGCTCGATGGGCGGCCTTGTCAAGTACGTGACGGTCGATCCGGACACCAAGGCCCTGAGCGGTTCGGTTGCCGCCGGTGCAAACCTGATCAAGGAAGGTGGCGAGGCGGGCTACAACCTGCGCGGTGCGCTGAATGTTCCGGTCGGTGAAACCTTGGCGGTTCGCGGCAGCGCGTTCGTGCGCAAGGAAGCGGGCTACATCGACAACGTCCGCAGTGGCGTCAAGGATGCGAACAATTCCAAGGTTTGGGGCGGACGCGTCTCGGCGCTGTGGAAGCCTTCGGATGCATTCTCGCTGAAGCTGAGCGGCCTTTACCAGATTCGCGATATCTATGGCTCGTCCAACGTCGATATCACGACCGGTTCGCTCTACAAGCAGACCGACCAGATCGGTTCGGGCCGCAGCCGCTCTGAAACACAGATGTACACGGCCGAGCTGAAGGCGGAACTGGGCGCAATCGACGTAACCTCGATCACGGCCTACTCACGTGCGCAGAATTACGATTTCCTTGATTTCACCGCCTCGCCGCTGGTCGAGTTTGCGCCGATCTTCCCGATCCTGTTTCCCGGAATCAGCCCGATCGGTGACGTTTTTCGTCAAGGCTACAATGTCGACAAGGTTTCGCACGAAACCCGCTTCTCGGGTTCGTTCGGCGACAACGTCGACTGGATCGTCGGCGGCTTCTACACCAACGAAGACGCGAACTACGATCTTGACAACTATGCTGTCGATCCGGCCACGGGCGCCACGCTGGGTGTCCCGATCAACGATGGCACCGGCCCACAGCGCGGCACGATCATCGTCTGGCGCGATACCATCAAGTTCAAGGAGTATGCAGGCTTCGGCAACCTGACCGTGCGTCTTTCCGATCAATTCGACGTGCAGTTCGGCGGTCGCTACAGCCACAACGATCAGGACATGTTCCACCACGAGTGGTTCCAGTTCGATCCCTATCCGAACCCGCCAGTCGAAGCCACGAACCGTCCGCAGGCCAGCGGCAGCGCGTTCACCTACCAGATCTCGCCGCGCTTCAAGCCTTCGCCCGATCACATGATCTATGGCCGTCTGGCATCCGGCTATCGTCCCGGTGGCACCAATGCAGTTTGTGGCCCGCTGGCGCTGCCGGCCAATGTTCCGTGCCAGTTCAAGCCGGACAAGACGGTGAACTACGAAGTGGGCGCCAAGGGCCAGTTCGCCAATGGCCTGTTCTCGTATGACCTTTCGGTGTTCAACATCACCTGGAAGGACATCCAGATCGTCCAGGTGCTTGATGTGTTCACCTATAACGGCAACGCCGGCCGTGCCCGCAGCCGCGGCTTCGAAGCCTCGTTCTCGTTGCGCCCGGCCGACGGCCTGACGCTGAGCGCGTGGTACTCCTACGTCGATGCCAAGCTCCGCGAGGAATTCGTCGATGCGAACTTCTTTGCGCAAGCGGGCGATCGCCTGCCGTTCTCCAGCCAGCATTCGGGCCGCTTCTCGTTCGATTACAAGACGATGGTCGATGAAGAGGCCGAGCTTTCGTTCGGCGGCGCGGCGACGTACGTGGGCGAGCGCAAGGGTGAGTTCGTGCCGTTCGAGGCAGCGGCTCCGCTGCGGGCGACCTATCCGGGCTATGTCCAGTTCGATCTCAATGCCTCGCTCGAGATCCGCAACCTGACGCTCAGCGCCTATGTGCAGAACCTGACCAACAAGCGCGGCGTGATCGGCGGCGGCTTCTGGAACCAAACGAGCTACAACACGAACTGGTTCAACTATTCCCAGCCCCGCACGGTGGGGATCAACGCAGAAGTGAAGTTCTGACGGCTCTCTCTCTGCCAGCCTTGCCGAAAGACAGGGCTGGCAGATACCTTGAAGGCCGCAGCGGTGCGCGACTGCTGCGGCCTTTCCTTTGGCTGCAATCCGGGATCAGCTTGCTGGCGGTGTCAGCGCGCGATCCTGCTCGCCATGTGGGCCGAACAGCTTTGAGCCGCTGATCCTGCCCGAAGTGTCGAGCGTGATGCGCACGGTCGAAAGCGTGCGGTTCTGCCAATGCCAGCCATGGATGCCGGAAAAGGCGGCGACATAGCGCCCGGCCTGCTGGTCGGCGCGGGTAACGGCGTAGCTTTCGGTCAGAGCCTCGCCGCCTTCGAACGGGTGGGCGTGCATATCGTAGTTCAGTGGGCCATCGGCCTTCCATCTGAAGGTGATGGGTGCGCCCTTGTCGAGCACGTACTTGAGCTCGATCTCCTCGTAAGGTGCAAGCTCGTATGTAAAGCGGTCCTTCGGACCCGGTTCTGCCGCTTGCGTGCCATTGCCGGGCGTGAAGGCGTCCGGGTGCTGCTGCCCGCGCTTCAGGGCCTCATCGGCCTGTGGATTTGCCATCGACGAGAGCCCGCTGCTTTTCCCGAAGCCTGTCGGATCGATGCCGGTCTCGGCGGGGAGGACGAACAGCACTACTGCTGCGGCACCTGCCGCCAGAGCGATGGCTGTCCCCCAGAAGAGCGCGCGGCGTGATGGCCGGTCAGCCGGTTCGCTGGTCATGAGGCTATGTACTCCGATGTTTGCTGGAACATGATGATGAGCCCGCAGGCGACGAGCAGTGCGCTGGTCAGCCGGGCGGCACTGGTGAACGAAGCCCCGCTGCGCCACAGGCCAAGCAGGGCGACAAGGGGCAGAAGAACAAGGATCTGCCCGGTTTCGACGCCAAGGTTGAAGGCAACAAGATTGGTCAGAAGGCCATTCGCAGGCATCGCCAGATCGATCAGCTTGGTGGCAAGCCCGAGGCCATGGAACAGGCCGAAGACAAGGATGACGAGGCGCTGATCAGGGCGCAGACCGAGACGGGCAAAGCCGCCGAGGTTGTCGACACCCTTGTATACCACCGACAATCCGATGATCGCATCGACAATGTGGGCATTCGCGCCGATGCCGGTCAGCACGCCCAGGAGCAGGGTGGTTGAATGGCCGATGGTGAACATCGAAACATACAGCACCACATCGCGGAAGGCACGCAGGAGGAGGACCACGCCAAGCAGGAACAGGATATGGTCGTACCCCGTCACCATGTGCTTGGCACCGAGATAGAAGAACGGAAAGAATGCCGGCCCGCTTACCGTCTGGACGAAAGCCCGGTCGCTGCGCGCCACGTCATGCGCAAAGGCGCTGTCGGGCGCGAGGACGATTATCAGCGCGAGCAGGGCCAGAGCCGGAAGGACCGGCAAGCATGGCCATCGGTCGCCCGGCTTCCCGATCACTTCGCGGGTGTTTCCGCGGCAGTTGCCCCTGCTACGGCAGGACTGCCGCCACCGGGTGATGGCATGTAGACCTCGTGGCAGGCGCTGCACACGTTGTAGATCGATCCGCCGATCTGGAAGACCTTGTCGGGATTGCGCTCTTTCGCGGCCTGTTCGGCCTGTGTGGCAATATCGGTGAGGCCCTGCGCGTAATCGGCCCAGTCGGTTCCGCGCCCGGCCGAGACGGCGGGGCTTTTCATCTTTTCGCCATATTCGCGCAGCTTGGCGGCGGCTTCCTGCGTGCGCGCCCAATCGGCATCGGTCTTGGGTTCAATCTTTCGCGATCCGGCGGCATCGGAAATGTACTGTACCGAATTCCAGTAGGTCTCGGCCGTTGGTTGCACCTGCGTGGCCATGAGCGCCTTTACATCAAAGGCCACCGGCGTCGGTTGGTTGTTGCAACCTGCCGAAGCCAGGGCAAGCAGAAGTGGAGCAGCGGATTTCAGTTTCACTTGGGTCCCTCCCGGAACGCACATCCTTCGGCGTCGTCGCAAGTGTGCCCGGATTGACAGGATTGCCGTAGATTTTTCCGGTAACCGGGCAGTTACACCCTCGTTACACAACTCTATCACGATGAAATTAAAAGGTTTTGTCAAATGGACCTGTGACGGAACTGCGTGAAGGGGGTGAGTGCTCCGGCAGGCCATGGCCGTTGCAAACCGTTCGTAACTTGTCTGCGTGATCATCGCGGACAACCCCGAGGGCATTGGCTGACTGTCAGCCTTGGGGAGAATCCACATGCAAGATGCCACAAGAGCGTCATCTAGCGCGTCACGCCTGCTCCGGGGGACGTGCCTTCTGACCCTGGTCCTTTTTCCTGCTGCGGTCAGGGCTGAAGAGGACGATGCTGCCGACGGTGCCAGAGGGCAGATCGTCGTCACCGCTTCGAAGCTCGACATGATAGGCGTGGCCGCAACTGCCAGCGAAGGATCGATTACCCGGCAGGAGATAGAGCAGCGCCCGGCCTATCGCGTCGGCCAGTATCTGGAATCGATACCCGGCCTGTCGGTCACGTCGCACAGTGGCGAGGGCAAGGCGAACCAGCACCTGCTGCGCGGGTTCAACCTGGATCACGGAACCGATTTTGCCACCTGGATTGACGGAATGCCCGTCAACCAGCGCACCCACGCCCATGGCCAGGGCTACACCGACGTCAACTTCCTCCTGCCGGAAATGATCGGCGGGATCGACTATACAAAGGGTGCCTACTTTGCATCCGAAGGTGACTTTGCGGCAGTCGGCAGCGCGCATCTCTGGTTGCGTGACACGATGCCGCTGACGCTAGGTCTGGGGGCGGGAACCGTGGGCGACCGGCGCGTCTTTGCGGGCGGATCGACCGACTTGCCCGGCGGCAGCAGGCTGCTGGCCGCAGCAGAGCACTTTCGCCTCGATGGGCCATGGGACAATCCTGACCGCCTGCGCCGGTTCAACGCCGTGTTGCGCTGGTCTACCGGCACCCAGGCCAGCGGCGCATCGATAACGGCGATGGCTTACGACGGCAGGTGGAACGCAACGACAGACCAGCCCTTGCGCGCGGTCGAAGCGGGTCTGATCGGGCGGTTCGGCTCGTTGGACCCCAGCGACGGAGGAAAGGCCTCGCGCTATTCGCTGTCGTTCAGGCTGGCTCAGGAACTGGGTGAATGCGACCTTGAGATGTCCGCCTATGGCGTGCGCCAGCACATGACGCTGTGGAGCAACTTCACCCATTATCTCGACAACCCGGTACGTGGCGACCAACGCGCGCAGAACGATGCCAGGTGGATCGGCGGCGGAGGCGCAACGCTGCGGGTGCCCTTTACGGCGTTTGGCGCAAGCCACACCCTTACGTTTGGAACGCAGGTGCGTGCCGATGTGATCGACGTCGATCTTGCATCGACCGAACAGCGGGTGCCCTTTTCGGTCGACCGCGACAATCGCGTCGATGAGCTGAGCGTTTCGGCCTACATGGAACATCGCGCCCAGTGGACGCCGTGGCTGCGCACGGTGATCGGTTTGCGCGGGGATCACTTCCGTACCACCGACCGGGACAGGCTGCGCGACACGGTGGGTCGTGAAAACGCCACTCTGGCCCAGCCCAAGGCGAGCGTCGTGCTGGCTCCGTGGCAGCACACCGAATTCTACCTTTCAGCCGGGCGTGGCTTCCATTCCAACGATGCGAGGGCGGGGCTGATCGAGGATGAGCAGGGGCAGGCCAGCTATGTCCGGCCGCCCTTGCTGGTCCGTTCCAGCAGCTATGAAGTGGGAGTGCGCAGCAATGTGATCCCACGCCTGACGCTTACCGCAACGGCCTTCCGCATGGATTTCGATTCAGAGCTGACCTATTCAGCCGATGCGGGGCAGACCGAGGCAGGTCGGCCAAGCAGACGCAGGGGCGTGGAATTCACTGCCCAGTATCGTCCGGCACCCTGGCTTGAAATCAACGGCAACCTCGCCTTCAGCCACGCGCGTTACACCGACGGGCCGCTGGCAACCCGCTTTATCGAGGATGCGCCGGGCTTCATCGGATCTGCAGGAATCCTGGTCGATGGTTTCGGCCCCTGGTCGGGCAGTCTGGTCTGGCGGAAGCTGGGTGCGCATCCGCTGGTCGAGGACAACTCGGTACGCTCCCCCGGCTATTCGCAGGTCAACCTGGCGCTTGCCCGTCAACTTGGTTCGCACCTGACGCTGCGGGCGGAGGTGTTCAACCTGCTTGGCAGCAAGGATAACGCGGCCGACTACTATTACCGTAGCAGGCTGAATGGCGAGGGCGCCCAAGGCGCGGAAGATCTGCACTTCCACCCGCTCGAGCCGCGTTCGCTGCGTGTCACACTTTCTGCAGCGTTTTGAACACCATGGCACACCGTTTCGCCAGCGTGTGTCGCGGTATCGTACCGTTTCAATCTGTGTTTGCCGCCGTGGGTTCTGCATGGATCGTGGGCACGCAGGCGCCCGGTACGGCGCAATGGCCACACATCAGTTTTTCGGGAGAATGAGGCATGTTCATCCAGTCCTTCGGGGAATGGCTTTACGATACGCCAATATCGACGACCTTTCGTGATATCACGTGGGTCATACCTGCGGTGCAGAGCATCCACATCCTTGCCATTGCGGTTGTCATCGGATCGGCACTGGTTTCCGAACTGCGCCTGGCGGGCCTGATCGCCACGGATGAGGCACCCGGCAATGTCGTGCGGCGCTATCTGCCGTGGATCTGGCGAGCCCTGATCGTCCTGCTGGCAAGCGGCACGCTGCTGATCGTGGCAGAGCCGGCGCGTACGCTGGGCAACACGATCTTCTGGGTCAAGATGGCGCTGGTACTTGGTGCCTTCGTTCTGACGTTGGCCTTCCGGCGGCCTTTGCTGGCTGCGCAGGCAGGTGATGCTGCGACACCGGCAAAGCCGATCGCCTTTCTGCTGCTGGCGGTCTGGGTGGTCGTGATCTTCTGCGGCCGTTTCATCGCCTACACCTGAGCCTTTCGCCAAGCGCCCAAGCACACACCAGTTTTCAGGGGGAGATACCCGCCCATGTCACTCGAAACCACGCTCCAGCAGATCTATGACCTGCCGATTTCCGCTTCGATCCGCGAGAACGTCAACGCCTTTCCGCTGATCGAATCCCTGCATGTTCTGGCAATCACGCTCGTCTTCGGGACGATCCTGATCGTCGATCTGCGCCTTGTCGGCGTTGCTTCCCATCGCCGCAGCGCGGACCGGCTGATCCGCGAGCTTCTGCCCTATACCTGGGTTGCCTTTGCCCTTGCCGTGATTTCCGGCGTATTGATGTTCGTTTCCAACGCGCCTGCCTATGCCGCCAACCTTGAATTCCAGCTCAAGCTTGTGGCCATTGCCTTGGCCGGGGTGAACATGGCCATCTTCCATTCAACCGCCCATCGCCGCATTGCGGATTGGGATACGGACCTGCCGCCCCCGGCCGCCGCCCGCGTTTCCGGCTTCCTGTCGCTGGCGCTGTGGACGGTTGTCATCGTGCTGGGCCGCTGGATCGGCTTCACGCTCGACGTTCTGTTCTGAAGCCTATTCCGGCGGATCATCCTGCCGAAGGAAGCGGCCGGGGGAAACCCCGGTCCATTCCTTGAACGCTCTCGAGAAGGCGGCCGTGTCGGAATAGCCGAGCTGTTCGGCCGCCACGGCAAGCGAAATTCCCGACTTCGAAAGCATCGTCTTGGCGCGTTCCTGCCGGGCTTCCTGCAGGAGTTCGCGGAACGACGTGCCCTCTTCGGTCAGGCGTCGGCGCAGCGAGCGCTCGGACAGCTTCAGTTCCGCCGCGACCGATGCGCAGTCCACATGGGTTCGACCCAGCCAGCGCGCGATGACATCGCGCGTGAGATCGACGAAGCTGTCGCTTGGCGTGGCCTCGGGCCCCATCAGATCGAGCAGGTGCCATTCGAGGATGGTGCGCAGCTTGCGATCCTCGGAAGGGATCGCGCTGGCAAAGGGCATGTCGAGATCGGCATTGCGCAGAACCAGCCCGTTGGCGATCTGATTGCCATGGACCGGGCAGCGAAAATGCTGCACCAGTTGATCCTGCCGCCCGGCGATGGAGTGTTCGAAATGAACTTCCACCGGGTTCCACTTCGACGAGGTCAGCTGCTTGGCCAGATTGACGTAGCCCGAAATCGCAAACTCTGCGTCCTGCACGCGTGGCCAGATCTTGGCGTCCTGAATGCGGTAGCTGTAGGTCGTGGTTTCGTCGTCGATCGTGCTTTCGAAAAGTGTCTGGCTCTGCAACCGGGACTGGAACAGCGCGAGGTAATCGAGTGCACCGCGCAAGGTGCCTGAGGCCCGCAGCAAGGCATAGAAAGGGCCGAGCTCGGTCAGCCCGAACGAGGACCCCATGGCAAGGCCAAGATAAGGGCGGTCAAACTTGGCGGCGGCGCTTTCCAGCAAGGCGACATAGCGGTGCAACGGCACGCGTTCGTATGGCGTTTCCTGCTGCGAATGGAACATGCCGTGATCCCGCAACAGCGGGTCGATGCGGCGGCCAACATCCTCGAGCGCGGTGAACAGCGCGCTGAGAAACAGCAGGCGGATCGTGGCCTGACTGCCCTTGGCAGGCGCTTCGACGGTATTGTCCCGAACATCGTCCGTCATTGTTTCTTCTCCCCGAGTTGGCCGATTCTGCAAAGGGGTCATCCCGACCTGCAATTTACTCTGCCTGTGCGAAATCCGAAAACCGCCAAAGTTTGGAAATCCGGCGATCGATACCGGAAAATCACCGGAATGCGCGGAAAGTGAGGCGTGAGTGTCTGATCAGATAATCGTCAATGAAGTCTCCGGATCGGATGCCTCTGTCAACACCTTATCCAAAGGGAAGAGTGCTTTGGCCGACTTGGCAAGTTCTGCAGATCGTGCCGCGGCGCTGCCAGCCATCGATTTCATCTACCTGTCCGAACCAGACATGATCCGTGCTGGCGTGACCGACATGCCAGCCTGCGTCGATGCGATGGAAGAGATGTTCGGCCTGCTGCACCGCGGCGATTATCGCATGGCAGGCGGCAACAACAACCAGCACGGCGCGATCATCGTCTTCCCCGACGATTCCCCGTTTCCCGACATGCCCAAGCCGACGACGGACCGCCGGTTCATGGCGATGCCGGCCTACCTTGGCGGGAGCTTCCGCACCGCCGGGATGAAGTGGTACGGATCGAACATCGAGAACCGCGACAAGGGCTTGCCGCGCTCGATCCTCACGTTCGTGCTGAACGATGCCGATACCGGGGCACCGCTGGCCTACATGTCGGCCAACCTGCTCTCGGCCTACCGCACCGGGGCCGTGCCAGGCGTCGGGGCGCGGCATCTGGCGCGCAAGGATTCGCGCGTGGTGGGCATTGTCGGCCCCGGCGTGATGGCTCGCACCTCGCTTGAAGCGTTCATGGCGACGTGTCCGAACATCGATACGGTCAAGATCAAGGGGCGCGGGCAGGCGAACCTCGAGGCGTTCTGCTCGTGGGTGGCGCAGAAGTTCCCGCAGATCACCACGGTGCGCGTGGTCGGCACCGAGGAGGAAGCCGTGCGCGATTCCGATATCGCTACCTTCTGCGCCTCGGTCGCCACAGGCGATCCTTCGATCTACCCGACTGTCCGCCGCGAATGGGTGCGGCCCGGCACATTTCTTTCGATGCCGGCCCCGTGCAACATCGATCAGGGCATGGAAGCACCCGAGATCCGCAAGGTGCTTGATTTCACGGGGCTTTACGAAGCCTACGAGGAGGAAATGCCCGCGCCGGTCCACCGCTTCATTCCCGCCGTCGGCGTGCGCTGGTTCGACCTTGCCGGAGAAGGCCGTATCGCGCGCGAAAGTCTTGAAGACCTCGGCCGGATCGTTTCCGGCGATGCGCCGGGTCGGCAGAATGACGACGAGATCATCATGCTCTCGGTTGGCGGCATGGCGGTGGAAGACGTGGCCTGGGGCACGCACGTTTACCGGCGGGCCATTGCCGAAGGGATCGGCACACGCCTCAACCTCTGGACCGAACCCGCGCTCAAGTGAGCTGTGGCGTCCCAATTCAATTGAACGGAAAATACAATGACTGAAGTCATCAAGGTCAAGACCGGCAACAAGTTCGAGGAACACGGCAGCTATTCGCGCCTCGTGGCGGTCGACAATCTTATCTTCGTATCGAACACCGCCGGCCGCAATCCGCGCACCAGGGAAATCCCGACCGATCTTGCCGAGCAGACCAACCAGGTGCTCGATAATATCTCGGCGGCGCTGGCCTCGGTCGATGCCGTGCTGGAAGATGTCGTTTCGGCACGTGTCTTCGTGCAGTTCCCGGATGATGTGATGGCGGTGATGACGGCCTATGGCGAACGCATGCGCGGCATCAATCCCACGCTGACAATGACCTGTCCGCCGCTGGGATCGACCGAATACAAGGTCGAGATCGACGTGGTTGCCTATCGCGGTGCGTCGAAGGCGAACGTTCGCGAAATCCAGATTACGCTGTGAGCATGGGGCCGCAGATCGACCCGGTCGAAACGTCCGTCGTCATGCCGCCGCGCACCACGGTGGTGGTGATCGGCGGCGGCATCGTCGGCCTTTCGACGGCGCTCACCCTGGCGGAACGCGGCGTGCCCGTGGTCGTCCTGGAGAAGGGGCGGATCGCGGCCGAACAATCTTCACGCAACCTTGGTTGGGTGCGCAAGGTGATGCGTTCGATCCCCGACCTGCCGATGGCGATCGAGGCGGAGCGGATGTGGGCCGAAATGCCGGCCCGCGTCGGCAGCGATTGCGGCTTTCGCCATTCGGGCATCACCTATGTCTCGCGCACGCAGGAGGAAATGGCCAAGCACGAAGGCTGGCTGGAGACGGTGAAGGGCGCGGGGCTCGATTCCCGCATGCTTTCGCGCCGTGAGATCGAAGAGATGGTGCCGGGCGGCACGGTCGACTGGGTTGGCGGGATCACCACGCCATCGGACGGACGCGCCGAGCCGCAGCTGGCATCAAGCGCCATTGCCCGCGCGGCCATGGCCAAGGGCGCGGTGATCATCGAGAATTGCGCCGTCCGTACGCTTGTCCAGACTGGCGGTGCGGTCACGGGCGTGGTGACCGAACATGGCGAGATTGCCTGCGATCATGTGGTGCTGGCAGGTGGCGTGTGGTCACGCCGCTTTCTGGCCAATCACGGGGTTGAACTGCTGACGTTGCCGCTTGTTGCAGCGGTGCTGAGGACCGAGCCGTTCGAAGGCCCTGCCGATTGCGCGGTTGGAGCTTCCAACTTTTCGTTCCGCAAGCGGCTGGACGGCGGGTACACGATTACCCAGCGCGGCGCGCTGTTTGCGCCACTCACGCTCGATCACCTGATGATCGGGATGAATTATCTTCCGGTACTCAAGGCCGAATGGAAGAACCTCCGCGTCTCGTTTGGCAAGGAGTTCTTTGCCGACCTTGGCCTGCCGCGTCGGTGGAAGGCCGATGGCACATCGCCGTTCGAGAAGGTGCGCACCATGTCTCCGGCGATCAACCATGCGCTGAACAAAGAGGCCATGCACAATCTCATCGAAGCATGGCCCGTATTCGCCAAGGCGAAGATCGCGCAGGAATGGGGTGGCATGATCGATGTCACGCCGGATTCGCTCCCGGTGATCGGTGGCGTGAAGAAGTTGCCGAACCTGACGCTGGCCACCGGCTTTTCGGGGCACGGCTTTGGCACAGGGCCAGCAGCCGGACATCTGGTGGCCGATCTGGTGATGGGCGATAAGCCGCTGATCGATCCCACGCCGTACCGGCTCGAACGCTTCAGGGCCTGATGAGCCTGCGCGGCGCTTATGCCTTTCCCATTGCCGCAGTGCTGCTTTGGGGCGGGAATGCGGTTGTCACCAAGGCTTCGGCAGGGGTTATCGGCGCGGCCGAGATCGCCTTCTGGCGCTGGCTGATCGCAGCGCTGGTGCTCCTGCCCTTCGCCCTGCCAACCCTGAAGGCGCAGTGGGCTGAGGTGCGGGAAAGCGTTGGTCGGCAAGCCGTACTTGGGCTGTTGGGTTCAGCGCTATTCCCGACGCTGATGTATCTGGCCGCCGCCCATACCAGCGCGATCAACATGGGGGTGATCCAGGCATTGATGCCGATCATGGCGCTTGGCCTGGCCATGGTTCTGTTCCGGCAGACGTTCTCGCCCGTGGTCTGGATCGGTGCCCTGGTTTCCTTGCTGGGCGTGGCGGTCGTGGTGACGCAGGGCAACCCCGCAAGGCTGATCGCGCAAGGGATCAACCCCGGCGATGCGTTCATGCTGGCGGCCACCGCCTGCTTTGCCCTTTACAGCACGCTGGTCCGCAAATGGCGCAACGCCTTGCCGCAGGTAACCTGTCTGTTACTTCAGGCCACAAGCGCTTCGATCGTGCTGGCCGTGCCTTTCGCGCTTTCACACCGGACGGGCGTGAATGCAGCCAATCTGCCGATCGTGCTTTATGCAGCCGTGCTTGCATCGATTGCGGCGCCGCTGCTTTGGATGGGCGGAATCGTGCGCATCGGGCCAGCGCGCGCGGCCAATTTCTTCAACGGCCTGCCGGTTGTTGCCGCCGCGCTTGCGGTTCTCTTTCTTGGAGAGCGGGTAACGCTTGCCATGTTGCCGGGGGCCTTGCTGGTCATCGGCGGGGTCATGCTGGCAGAACGCTACGCCGCTCGCGCGGTGGCCTGATCGGTCAGAACCCTGCCGAAGGCAGATCAAACCGCATGCAGACCGCCTTGGGTTCGGTGAAGGACTGCATCGCTTCGCTGCCGAATTCCCTGCCAACCCCGGAAAGCTTGTTGCCACCGAAAGGCATGGCAAGATCGAGAACGTTGTGCGTGTTCAGCCAGACCGTGCCTGCATCGATCCTGTCTGCCAGAAGATGCGCACGATCAAGGTCACGCGTCCAGATGCTGGCGGCAAGGCCGAAGGGCGTGTCATTGGCGATGCGGATGGCATCGGCCACGTCGTCATAGCGGATCGCGCAGACCACCGGCCCGAAGATTTCCTCGCGCATCACGGTCATGTCCCGCTCCACGCCGCCCAGCACAGTTGGCGTGTAGTACCAGCCACTGCCATCCGGAACACGTGCGCCGGCAAGCGCGGTTGCGCCTTCGTCGAGGCCCTTGGCGACGAGTCCGGCAACCCGGTCGCGCTGGCGGGCAGAAATCAGCGGGCCCATCTGCGTTGCATCATCGAACGGGGATCCGATGCGAATGTCCGAAGCGATGCGACACACGCCTTCCATCACGCGGTCATAGATCGAGGAATGAACCAGCAGGCGCGAACCTGCCGTGCAGATCTGGCCCGAATTGGCGAAGATTGCCCCGGCAACGCCCGGAATGGCGCGGTCGAGATCCGCATCGGGCAGGACGATTGACGGCGATTTGCCACCCAGTTCCAGTGTTACGCGCTTCATCGATCGGGCGGCCGATTCCATGATGCGCTGGCCGGTGGCGGTTGAACCCGTGAAGGCGATCTTGCGCACGCCGGGATGATCCACCAGCGCCGCGCCCACTTCCGCGCCATAGCCGGTAACGATGTTGACTGCGCCCGCCGGGAAGCCTGCCTCGACGATCAGTTCGCCAAGGCGCAGCGTGGTGAGCGAGGTTTCCTCGGACGGCTTGAGCACGACCGTGCAACCAAACGCGATGGCAGGCGCAATCTTCTGGATTGCCTGGCCGATGGGGAAGTTCCACGGCGTGATTCCGGCCACCACGCCAACAGGGCGGCGCTGGGTATAGGCGCGATAGATCGCCGGTTCGGGCATGAGCGGCGAATGCGAAACATATTCGCCCGCGATCTTCGAGGCCCAGCCGGCAAAGTAACGCAGGCCATCGATGGTGAACTGAAGATCGACCGCGTTGGTGACGAACAGCAGTTTTCCGCTATCCAGCGATTCAAGCGCGGCCAGCTCTTCGCGGTCACGCTCGACCAGCAGGGCAAGCTTTTCCAGAAGGCGGCCGCGGTCGATCGGGCGCATGTTCTGCCAGGCATCGCTTTCGAAGCAACGCTGGGCTGCCTGCACCGCGCGATCGGCATCCTCCGGCCCGCAGGCGTGGAACTGCATGATCGGCTTGCCCGTGGCGGGATCGATCGAGGTTATCATCCGGTCCGGACGGATGGGCTCGACCAGCTTGCCGTCGAGCAGGATCAGGCCGCTTGGCAGGGTCTGGGGACGGGCGTTCAAAGCGGTGGCCATGGAAAGCTCCTGAAGGGATTGATCGTTGGTCAGGCAGCAACAGGGGCGACATCGCCCTCGACTTGCGTGGTGCCGACGCGGGCATAAGTGTCCGGAGCCTTGCGGCGGAGGTATCCGCCATGGATCACTCCTGCCATGGCCGTGACAAGAAACAGCAGCGGCAGGCTGTTGACGATCAGCAGCGTCGTTCCGGTAAGCGCATGGTAGTTGGCCAGTGACAGGATCGTGGCAATGCCGATGATCACGCCGCTGAGCAGCGGGGCCAAAGTCTTGCCGAGGGAATACTCCCCGCGCCGCGCAAAGAACACCGGGATGGACAGCGAGGTGACCGTCAGCAGGATTTCCAGACCGACCGCACCCATCGAGGACAGGCTGGTCGAAAGGTTCAGCAGCGGATCAAGGCCCGCGATTGCGAACAGCGCGATGATCGTGATCAGCACCGCTGTAAGCAGCTTGCAGGCATTGTATGGCGAGCCGTGCACGGGATGAACCCGGCCCAACCCTTGCGGGATCAGCCCATCACGTGACAGGGCAAAGAAATACCGGGCGATGTTGTTGAAGAAGCCCAGAGCCGCCGCGAACAGGCTGGTCACCGTCAGCAAATTCAGCGCCTCACGCCCGAAGCTGCCAAGATAGCGGAATGCAATTCCGGTCACCAGTCGCCCGGGGTCGGCAGCGGCGACCTGCTGGATGCGGGCAGGGGATTCCGCAAGGACAAGGCACCAGGCAGAGAGCACGTAGAACGTGCCAAGCACCAGTACCGCGCCATACGTAGCGCGCGGGATCGTGCGCTCCCGGTCGCGCGCTTCTTCCTGATAGATCGCGGTAGCCTCAAACCCGATGCAGCCGTTGATTGCGTAGATCACGGCGATGCCAAGGCCCGGTGCGAAGATCGATGAGGGGGCAAAGCTGCTGAAATCGAGCCCGGCCCAGCCGCGATCATAAAGGATCATAGCGTCGACCAGCAGGATCAGGCCGACCTCCAGAAGCAGGGCAACAGCCAGCACCTTGGCGGCCATGGTGATCTTGCGATAACCGAGCCAGGAGATCACCGCGATGGCGAGCATGGCCCAGAGGAGCCAGGGCGTCTCGATATCGAAGGCGGTCTTGACGAGGTCCGAGGCGAAAAATGCCATCGCCCCGAGAACCGAAGCCGCCGCGCAGATATAGGCCACCACCGCAGTATAGGCGGCGGCGATGCCCGCCTCCTTGTTCAGGCTGACCGCGATGTAGGCATAGAACGCACCGGCGTTGCGAACGTGGGGGATCATCCGCACGTAGCCCACGGCAAAAAGCACCATGACCGCGCTGATCATCAACTGCGTGCCGGGCATCCCTGCGCCATTGCCGAACGCCAGCGCAAGCGGGATGATGCCCGCCAGCACGCCCATCGGCGCGGCACAGGCAAGGATCATGAAGATGATGTCGCCCGTTCCCAGCATGCCGGGAAGCAGACCGCCTTTTGCGGAAACGTCTTGATCAGTGCTGGACATCGATGCTCGTTTGCTGGGTTGAGCGTATTGTCGCTTGCAGGAAGAGTGCCACATTTGGCGGACGAGGCTTATAGCGCTTCAACCGGATTGGATTGTAAATCCGGCCAGCCACGCTTTTGCGCTACGCGGGGATCATCGCTGCCACGCGCAAGGGGCTGCCCGAACCGCCCTTGATCTTCAGCGGCATCGCCACGATCATCGCCCCGAACGTGGGCAGGCGATCAAGGCCCGTTAGGCATTGCAGGCCGAAGCGGCCATTGCCGTGGAGAATGGAATGAGCGGGGAGCGGCTCGTCAAAGTGCGAGGCCTGTCCCGCATCGGTGCCAACCGTTTCCACGCCCAGCCCCACGCAGTCGCGCTCATGCACCAGGAAGCGCATGGCATCGGCATCCGGGCCGGGCGAATGGGCGCCATCATCGCGCAGGTTGAGATAGGACAGCGTGCCGACCCGCTTCGACCAGTCGCTGCGCAGCAACACCCAGTGGCGAGGCGGTATCGGACCGTTGGCCTGCTCCCAGGCTTCGAGGAACGGGCGGGTAACGATGAAGTCCTCGTCCGCAGCAGCTTCGGCGCAGATGTCCACGACCACGGCAGGGGCGAAGAAATCCTGCGGCGAAACGGCATCGACCGTGCCGTTGGGCACGTCCTTGCCGGTGATCCAGTGCGCCGGTGCATCGAAATGCGTTCCGGTGTGTTCGTTCATCGAGATGTTGTTCCAGTACCACGCCGGTCCATTGCCATCATAGCGAGAGACTGTTTCCATGCGGAACGGTTCGCACTGGCCGAATTCCGACGGCAGCACGATCACCGGGAAATCGGGAGAGAGCACGTTTGTCAGGTCGACAATCTCGATCCCGCCGCCGGCAATGGCACTGGCAAGATCGGCAATCAGGGTGCGCGCGTCGGTCACAGGTTCTTCTCCCGGGCAAGAAGGGCAGGGTCGGCCAGCCAGCGTTCCATCGCGTCCTGGGCGACATCGCCCACGCAGGTCTGTTCACGCCCGTTCAAAAGCGCTTCGGCGACGCTGGCGGCAATGCGCGCAGGCGCAACCTTCGGCGGCGGTAGGGCCTGATGGTCAGCGTCGTCGACCGGGCCGGTGAACACCGACATGACGCGAACGCCTGCCCCGCGCATCTCATGGCGGAGCGATTGCAGCAGGGAATGGCGCGCAGCCTCTGCCGCCGCGAAACCAGCCTGCGCAGCATCGCCGACCAGTGCCGCCGACGACAGCACATCGACAAAGGCGCCGTTCGGCCTGCCTGCCAGCATTGGAGCAAAGGTGCTGGCAAGGCGCGACAGACCCATGGCCGAAACTTCGAACGCCCTCCGCTGCTCGACGAAACCGGGATTGGCGCTGACGCCCCCGGCGCGGACATGGCGTGCGGTGTTCACCACGATATCGAGCGGACCACCGATCCGGCTGGCCGCTTCGGCAACGGATGTCGCATCGGTAACGTCAAGCGCGATGGCCTGCACCCGGTCGAGCGTGAGCACGGCATCGGTGGCATCCGATGCCAGCGCGGGGCCGGGCAGGCCTGCCACGATCAGTTCTGCACCTCTTGCCTGCAGTTCCTTCACCATGGCCCTGCCGATGGCATTGCGTGCATCGCTGACCAGCACGATGCGGCCTTCGATCGGCACGATGAATTCGCGCCACTGCGGATCGCTCATCAGATCGGTGTCTCCTGCGGGTACGGCGAAAAGCGCGGCGTTGCCGCCCCGGTCGATCATCATGCGCACGTCTGCGCGGTCATCGGGATGCAAGGCGGCATGAAGGTGGACAAGGGCGACAGGCCCGGCATCAAGCAGGACCTTGCCCATGCGCCAGGGCATGTGTTCGCGAAAATAAAGGTCGGTCGAAACGCGGATGGTCGTCTCGCACAGCACCTTCGCGCCACTGGGCTGCTCTGTCCAAGCGAGTTCCCCCCAGCACAGCGGGCAGGCATCGCGCGGTGGGTAGGTTGCGGTCCCGCATTCGGTGCAGGCCTGCAACGCAAAGAGTCCCTGGGCCGCACGGGCAGACAGCGCATGCATAGCGCGGCTCCGCAGCCCTGATGGCACATGCCGCAGCTTCTTGCGGGCAAGCGGATCGCGTCTTTCGCGAGCGGCGGTCATGGCAGAGCCTCCAGCAATGCCGCGGCCGTGCAGACACCGCGATCGTAATTCACGAGGCCAAAGCCAGATATCGCCGCGATGCTGGCGTCGGGCACCTGATCGCCCAGCGGCGCGTGCAGGATCTGGCGCAAGCCTTCGGTCACGTTCTGGAAACCGCCGGCTGCGCCCGCCTGACCGGCGGAAAGCTGGCCGCCATTGGTGTTGAGCGGCAGGTCGCCATCGATCGTGAACTCATTGGCACGGATGAACTCACCCACCTTGCCCTTGTTGCAGAAGCCAAGGTCCTCGATCTGCATGGCCACGATCACCGGGTAATCGTCGTAGACCTGCAGGGTATCGACCTCTGCCGGCGTTATCCGGGCGGTCTGCCAAAAGCCCTCGATGTCCATGGCCCAACCGCCGCGAAGCTGCACCGGATCTTCCGGGAAGGCATTGTGCCGTTCGATCGTGGCGAGGATCTGCGCCATCTTCAGGCCCAGCTCTTCGGCACGTTCGGGTGTGGTCACGATGAATGCCTCCGCCCCGGCACAGGGCATCACGCAATCGAACAGGTGGACCGGATCGGCAATCGGCCGCGCCGCCATGTAGGCGTCCAGCGACAAAGGCTTGCGCTGCAGGGCCAGCGGGTTCGATCCTGCATTCGCGCGCTGGGCAACGCACAGCTTGCCGAAGTCTTCGCGCGTCACCCCATATTCGCGCATGTAGGCGTCGGTGATCAGGGCAAAGGTGGCGTTCGGACCACCGAAGCCATAAGGGTAGACCGCGTCCTGCGAAAAGCGGGAAAAGCCCGCAAGGCTGTGCCGGAAGCTGTCGATCTGGTTCGTGTCCGCTGCCAGGCAGACGACCAGTTCGGCATCGCCGCATTGCACAGCGCGGGCGGCACGGCGCAGGGCCATCACGCCGCTGGCGCCCCCGGTCGGAATATGGTCGAGCCAGCGCGGAGTCAGGCCCAGATGCTGGGTCATGCCCACGGCAGTATCGGGGCCGCAGGAGAAGCTTGAGAAGCAGAACCCATCGATGTCTGCCGGGCGCAGGCCCGTGTTCTCGTGCAGCAACCGCAAGGCACGGCCCGCCCACCAGTGTGCAGGTTCAGCCGAAAATCGCTGATACGGCACCGTAATCGGAGCGCAGACTGCGACGCCGGTGTAAGGGGCCTGGGCCCTGCTCATGGCTGCCGCTTCTTGAGCGCGCGGGTATCGTGCAACTCGCCCCGCTCCATTTTCTCGGCGACGACCGTTTTCAGTGCGGCGCGCAGGATCTTCTCGGTGGGCGTGCGCGGCAGTTCGCTGACGAAGCCAAGCCAGCCGGGCGCCTTGTAATAGGCCATCTGGCCCAGCGCCCAGCGCACGATGTCGCTTGCCGTTTCGGCGGGGTTTTCGGCATCGTTGCTGACGACGAGTGCGGCAACCTCATCGCCCCGAACGGGATCGGGCGTAGCGGCGACGGCAACTTCGCGGATGCCGGGGTGACGGGCAAGGATGGCTTCGACCTCGACCGCGGCAATGTTCTCGCCCGAGCGGCGGATGACGTTCTTTTTCCGGTCGACGAAGTGAAGATCGCCTTCGGGATCGCGCAGGACGATGTCACCGGTGTGGAACCAGCCGCCATCCCACGCTTCGGCGGTGGCTTCGGGATTCTTGAGATATTCGGTGAAGAAGCCATAGCGGGGATTGTCACCGGCGCGGCGAACAAGAAGCTCGCCCGGCGCATCATGGCCGACGTCGTTGCCTGCATCATCGACAATGCGGATCTCGAGCTGCGGGCCGGGGCGACCGAAGCAGCTCGTGCCGACCTTGCGCGGTTCGTTGTGGGCGCTGATCACACCACCGCTGCCGGTTTCGGTCATGGCCCATGCCTCGATCAACGGAAAGCCGAAACGCGCTTCGAAAGGTGTGTGCAGTTCGCGCGGTGAGCCGGCGCCAAAGCCGAAGCGCACCGAGTGTTTGCGATCTTCATCGCTCTCCGGGGCGCTCATCAGCATCGCAGGCATCACACCGAGGTAGTGGAGGCAGGTTGTGCCGCTGTCGCGCACCGATTGCCACCACGTGCGGGGGTGGAAGCGATCAAGGATGGTAAGGCATCCGCCCACGGTGATCATCGCCATGACCGAAACCGAAAGCGCGTTCATGTGGAACACGGGCAGGGGCGTAAGCATCCGCTCCTCGCCTTCGACCAGCGTTATCAGCCCGCCCGTATCGCGATACCAGTCACCCGAATGCAGGAAGTACTCGTTCGAAAGCACGCAGCCCTTGGGGCTTCCCGTGGTGCCTGACGTGTAAAGCAGCGCGGCTTCCGTTGATGGGCCGAGAACCGCATTGGCCATGGCAGCGCCTTGCAGTGCCGGAACCGCGTCGTCTGGCGTGATGCAGTGGATCGGGCACCCGCCGGCTTTCGCTGCGGCCGATAGTTCGGCGCGCCGAGCGGGCGTCACGAAGGCAAGCGCCATTTCGGAATGGGAGACAAGATATTCCAGTTCCGCAGCGCGCAGATCGGGATTGATCGGAACGATCGAGGCACCGAGGCTGTTGGCGGCGAGGAAAATCTCGAGAAAGACCGGGCGGTTTTCGAGCAGCAGGCCGATGCGTGTGCCCTTGCCGACATTGGCCGCGGCAAGCGCCGAGCGACGCAGCGCGGCAGCTTCGTACATTGCGGCATAAGTGATCTCGCCCGCCGCGATGCCATAGATCGCAGCTGTTTCGGGCAGGACGTTCAGGAACGGCTTGGCGGGATAGCGCGCAGCAGTGGCGGCAAAGCGCGAGAATACGGTTTCGCCCGGTCCATTCCGGTCTTGCAGACTCACGCGTCACTCCCCTGATAAATATCTATATGCATAAATTGAGCTATAAACTAAATTTCGTCAAGTGATCCTGTCATACGCTTCCGAGGCTTTTGTCAGGGGCGCAGGTTTGCTGTCATGGCCATCAGCACGCGCCGGGTCGTTGCCAGATCCTCTTCGGAAATCCCTTTGCAGACAAGGGCATTGAACAGTTCCATCTGGGGCCAGCAATCCAGCAGCAGCTTGCGCCCGGCTTGCGTCAGCACCACTTCGCGGCGGCGGAGATCATTGTCCGGGGTGTGGCGTTCGACCAGTCCGGCCGCGACCATCGAATCAATCGTGCGGCTGGCCTTGGACTGCTCGCTGAACGTGCGTTCCGCGATTTCGTTGATCGTCAGCCCGCCTTCGATGTGCAGGACAGACAGCGTCCGCAGCACGATCAGCGATGCACCGGATTGCTTCAGCATCGCACCCAACCGTGACTGGCCGTGGCTGGCAAGGCGATTGATCAGGTACGAAAGCTGCGCTTCCAGCGCTTCAATGGTAGCGGGAGGGGCCGCGTCACTTGCCATTGGCCTTGCCTTTCCTGCCAAGCGCGGTCCGCAGCATCTCCAGCGAGGCGAGCGTCGTTTCAAGGTTTCCTTCCGGCACGCTCTCGCCCAGCCAATCGTCCACCAGACTGTCATGGTAAGCCCGTGCCGCTTCGAAGGCTTCGGAGCCCTTTTGCGTGATCCGGGCGATAAACGATCGGCGGTCTGTCGGCGAGGCTTCCCTGGTGACGAGGCCATCGGCAACAAGGCGTTTGCCAAGCCCGGTCACATTGCCCCCTGTAACCTTGAGCTTGCGTGTCAGCTCCCCGAGAGTGAGGCCGTCGTCGACGCCGTATATCTGCGCAAGAAAATCATACTTTGCCAAGGTCAGCCCGCATTCGCGCATCAGAGCGCGATTGAGGCGAACATAGAACTCGGACTGAAACGACAGCGCAGCGACCCAGACGCGGACTTCCAAACTGCGATCGTGCATAATCGGGACTGTCTGCCTTTGCGGAATGCCTTTCGGGGCTTTTGCAGCGTTGCTCCTTGCGAGGCAAGCACGCCAGCGCAGATCAGGCGAACGAGCGGATGGTCCTGATCAGTCCGTCGAGATCGCCGCCTTCGCCTTCGCGGATAGCCGTTTCCCGAAGCCGCCGGGCCCATTGCGCGGCATCATCGCGGCCTTGCAACTGCTGGATCGTGGCAATGACTTTCGAGAACTTCGACTGGCTGCGCTCGTGCGTGTCGGAATAGCCCTTGATCAGGCGGCGACACTTCATGATCTCGACGCCCAGTTCATAATCCTGCTGGGCTGCGTGAAGCGCCTGCTGAAGCCATTCTGCGATATGCGCCATCTCCGAGGCATGGCGCAGCGATCTGCGCCGCCAGCTCCTGAGCCCGCCAACTACATAAAGCAGGATGAACCAGCCGGCGGAATATGTGTGCACACGGCGGCCCTTGTCGATCCTGCGATCTAGCCAGTTGTACAGGCCGGACCTGTGCTTCAGCCATCGGGCCAGACCGACAGGGAGAATGCCTGCCAGCTCTTCCAGCCGCGGATGCATGTATTCGGTCGTGTGCAGGATCTGGTCGGGCTTTGCGCCGATCTCGTCAACGATCCGCTGACGGCGTGCGGCGCGTGTCTTCAGGTCTGCCACGCGCACGATATCGTCATAGGTCATGGCATTGGCGAGGTACTTTGCGGCCTGGAAGGTCAGATCGTAATCCTGGCTTGCTCCGTCCAGCGCTCGGTCCGTCCTGTGGATCGCTTCGAGACGATCGAGGTACTCGGTGCCGTAGGCAAGGTCCTGAAAATCCACCACTTTTGCAAGGCCGTGCAGTGCCATTTCTGTAACCCGCAACGGCAGGCCAAGTGCTTCGATCCTTTGGCCGAGGGCAGCCATGCGTCGATCTTCGAAGCGGGGTATAGTGGCAGGCGGTGGTGTGGCGACAACTGCCTCGGCGGGCTTTGCGGGAGCGCAGGCGCGATCGAAGGCCGCGTCGAACGTGCGCTTGCTTGCCGCAGCGCCCTTGCCGCCCGAACCGATGACGGCGTGATACGCCTCGCGTGGGAAGGGCAGGGCGCCCGATCCCGCAAGCGCACCGAACATCGCGGCGGAAATCACGCTGCCGTTCTCGATGGCCAGCGCGTTCATGTCGAACACGATCTCCTGACGCGCCACCACGCCTACTGCTTCGGTCACCGCGTCACTGTCAGCAATGCCAAGCCCTGGCGCGCTCTTTTCCGAAATCGCGAGCGAGCGATGATCCGAGGCGATCAGGGTCGTTTTGTCCGGCGTGACTATGCCGCGCAGGATGGAACGGCCCGCTTCCATGAACTCGGACGCCAGCACCACGTCGACATCGCCGGGGGTGGGCATCTGGGCGAGAACAGGTTTCCGCCCGTTCTGGGCCTGCATCATCTCGACATAGTAGATCGTTGCGCCCGTGCGCTGGGCCACGCCGGGAACCGAGGTGGACTGGGCAACCCAGCCCGCATCCTCGGCGAGCTTGACCACCCAGCCGGTCAGGACCCCGCCGCCCTGGCCGCCCATGGCCACGATAGCCAGGGAAATCGGGCGTTCTGTGGCATCTCCGGCAGGGGCGAGGGGCAGGCGAACCGTGTCATCGCGCATCATGCGAACTGAACTCCAACTCTACGGCGCGAACGGCGAACTTGCAGGTAACTCACGAGGGCCAACGACCAACTCGCCTTGAACTTGTCCCACCACGTGGGGTTGTGAATGACATCGGCGCGATAGAACGAAGGGCACAGCACCGCCGCCTCCGACACTTCGCCGCAATTGCCGCAACCAACGCAGGAATTGTCGATCGCCGCGACCGGATCGTCACGCAGGGGATCGTCAAGCTGCTTGACCGAGAGCGAGGGGCAGCCCGACAGGCGGATGCAGGCGTGGTCGCCGGTGCAGACGTCCTCGTCCACGCCAAAGCGCTCCTTGACCACGCGCTTGCCGTCCTTGATCGCCTTGGTGACCAGTGGCTTCACCCGGCGCTGCTTGTTAAGCATGCATTCCGATGAAGCGATGATGATCTTCGGCCCTTCCTCCTTGGTGGTAAGGGCCTCGGTCAGCACCTCTTTCATCCTGCCGACGTCATAGGTCCGATCGACCTCGCGGACCCATGTCGCGCCGACGCCTTCGACCGCCTTGATGATCGGGTTGTTGGTCTTGCGATTGCGGTTGTTCGCGCGGGAGGAGAGAATGTCCTGCCCGCCGGTCGCCGATGAATAGTAGTTGTCGACGATCAGGAACACGCCGTCGTGCTTGTTGAACACGGCGTTGCCGATGCCGCTGGTGAGGCCGTTGTGCCAGAAGCCGCCATCGCCCATCACCGCGATCGAGCGCTTGCCGCCCTTCTGGCCGAACGCCGCTGCCGATGCCGCGCCTAGACCAAAGCCCATGGTGGTGTTGCCAAGGTTGAACGGCGGCAGGATCGAGAAGAGGTGGCAGCCGATGTCGGCCGATACGTGGTGTTCGCCTAGGTCCTGATTGACCAGCTTCATTGCGGCGAAGATCGGGCGTTCGGGGCAACCGGTGCACAGGCCCGGCGGGCGGCTGGGTACGACGGTCTTTAGATTTTCGACTTGGGGCAATGTCAGCACGTCGCGCGCATCAGGCAAGGGCGGGCGGTTGCCGAGCAGGTGGGGGTGGTTTTCCTCGAGGAATGCACCAATGCCGCTGAGCAGGGCCTGCACCGAATAGTCACCACCCATCGGCAGCACGTCCTTGCCCTGAACGCGGGTGGCAATTCCCTTGCGCTTGAGGATCGTGTTGACGGCCTGTTCAAGGTATTCGGGCTGGCCTTCCTCGATCATCAGGATCGAATCCTTGCCGGTGGCGAAATCAACGATCTCGGTGTCGATGACCGGGTAGGTCACGTTCATCACGTAGAGCGGGACCTGGGTGTTGCCATAGGCATCGGACAGACCGAGGTACTGCAGCGCGCGGATCACGTTGTTGTACATGCCGCCCTGAAGGACGAGGCCGACCTTGCCCTGCTCCGGGCCGAACCATTCGTTCAACCTGTTATCGCGCACGAAATCGATGGCGGCAGGCAGGCGATGGTGGATTTTCTCCTGTTCGTGCTGATAGGCGGCAGGCGGAAGCACGATGCGATCGAGATCGCGCGAGGGATTGTTGAGGGCATCCTGCAGCGTGAAGGCCGGGCGGACGTTGTCCTTGGCCACGAAGCTGCCGTGCATGTGGCAGGTGCGCACGCGCACTTCGAGCATGACCGGCGTGTTCGACGCCTCCGATAGCTGGAAGCCCTTTTCGATCAGATCGACGATGCAGGTGTGATCGGGCCGGGGATCGAGCAGCCACATCTGCGACTTCATCGCGAAGGCATGCGTGCGCTCCTGCATGATCGAGGAGCCTTCGCCGTAGTCTTCGCCGATGATTACCATCGCGCCGCCCTTCACGCCGCCCGAAGCGAGGTTGGCAAGGGCATCTGACGCGACGTTGGTGCCGACCGTGGATTTCCACGCAACTGCACCGCGCAAGGGGTACATCACCGACGCCGACAGCATTGCTGCGGCGGTGGCCTCGTTGGCTGAACTCTGGAAGTTCACGCCCAGTTCGTCGAGGATGTCCTTTGCATCCGACAGCACGTCCATCAGGTGCGAGATCGGCGACCCCTGATAGCCGCCGACGTAGGACACGCCAGCCTGCAACAGCCCCTTGGTGATTGCGAGGATCGCTTCACCCTTGAACGTCTCACCCTCGCCAAGGCGGAGGTGTTCGACCTCCTTTGCAAAAGAGCGTTCGGCCATGGCAATCCTTCTCCGAGTCCCAATTAATATGCAAATGCATAAATTGAGATATAAAGAAGGTCAAGCCAATGTCAGGTCGATCCTTTGCATGTTCATGCTGAAGCCGGGCATGAAGCGCCTGACAACGCCAGTTTCGATCACGGTGCGCTCTTCGGCGGTGTTCGCCTTTGACAGAGCTGCTTCAAGCTCGCCTTCGCCATTGGCGCCGAATTCACGGATACCCCTGAGATCGGGCCAGACCAGCCAGAAGGACTTGCCATCTGGTGCGATCCAGCCGGGTGCGATCTGTGGAGCATAGGCCAGCGATTGTGGATCTCCGCCCGGCTTCCATGCGGTGTCTTCGTGAATCTGCCGCCATGGGCCGGTGGGATGCTGTGAAACCCAAAGTCCGAAGTAGCTGGCCTTGCCGAACTCAGTGCCATCTGATGCAACACCGATGCCTGCGCTGGACATCATGTAAAGGCCAAGTGGAGCGTTGTAGACCACGCTCGGCAGCCATGACTCAACGACCAGATCGCCGGGGAACAGGTTCACGCTGTTGACCCAGCCCAGCGGAAAGGTGTGCACGGGCCTGCGCTCAAGGATATCAGCGCTCCAGCGCGGCCGGCCGGCGCGGTCATGGCCGGCAAAGAACTGGTAACCGGCTCTTCTGGCAAGGTCCTGCGGTTTGGCGCGGAACAGGACCAGTTCGTTCATCTTGCCATCGACGCTGCCGTTGAGGCCATAGACATGGACATAGCCGTCAGGGCCAGCCTTTCCTGCGCCATATTGCAGGATCGAAAGCAGGGAAAAGCAGCCGTCGGGCTCGAAGAAGGCCATGCTGGTGCGGGACTGGTCCTTCCAGTCTTCCCACACGACCGGCGTCGAGCCATCCTGGTTGCGCCAGGTGGCGCCGTTGTCGGAAGACCAGATCAATTTGGCCCCGGTCCAGCGGCGCGGCCGGTCCTCGGCATGATCGAGCGTTCCAAGGAATTGGTAGATCGTGTTCCCGACCTGCACCAGCCCGTGGCCGTAGTAATGCGGTGCCTCGGGCGGGCGCTCCGATCGATTGAGGATCGGGTAGCCTGCAAGATCGGCGAACTTGACCGCCCCGGGCCCGCCAGCCATCTGCCATGTCCGGGTTGTGTAAAAGGCCTTGGGCGGATCTGCCCAGCCCGGTCCATCGTTGACCGCGATGAGGTGCGACCCATCGGGCCGCACCGTCATCTTGTAGCCATCGCCAAGCCCGCCAAGATTGCGGATCGTGTCATCGCGCCTTGTCGCCGAGACGACGCGAACCGATCTGCGTGCCATTGCCGGCGAGGCAAGGGCGACGGATGCAACAAGCCCTTGGACGAGCAGTTCGCGGCGGGATGTCATGGCGTTACTTGATCTCGTCCGCGGTCTTCATCTCTACGGTTCCGTCTTCCTTGACCTTGAACAGCGGATCTTCGCGATCGCAGTAGTATTCCATGATCTGGTATTCGGGATTGCGCTTGTATCCGTAGGTGAAGCGGTAGGGTTCGAGCAGGACCTTGGGATCATCGATCGTGATCTCGTTCTCGATCAGGCCGGGGCCGGTCACCTTGATCCGTTCGGTGATGGTCATTTCGTAGCTGTGCGGAATTTCGAAGAAGCGGGTTTCTTCCTTTACGCCGATGGTCTTCACGACCAGCGTGTCGCCTTCCCATTTGCCGACGGACATGCCGTAATAAGAGGGCGTCAGCTCTTCGAGCGCAGGCATCTTCTTGTTGAGGTAGATGCGGCGGGTCTGCGTGATGAATTCCGCCAGAACGGTGACCTGGCCGGGCGTCTGAAGGAATTCGAGAGGAAAGATCGCGCCCATGACCGAAGGCATGCCTTCAGGTGTGCATTGCGTGCTGGGATCGACCAGAGGCGTGCCGGCCTTCAGCTTTGCATCGCGATTGGCGCGCAGCGTCTTCCACTCGGTCGCATAAGGCTCGCGCAGCTTCGGCCCGTCTCCGGGGACGGGAAGCTCGAGGAAGGTGTTCTCTTCACCTGCGAAGGGGTCCGGGTAGATTTCCCAGATGCCGTTGATGTCAGGTTCGGCCTTGTTCGCCTGAACGGCCGGCTGCACAGGGGCAGGCGCCGTTGCAGCCAGAGCCGAATTGGCAAGTCCAAGCGCAGCGACGCCAGCCAGAGCTTTGATGGCGATAAGACGCATGCAAGATTCTCCCGTGCGATCCGGCCCGATCCTTCGCCGCCCGCATCTGCTTGTTGCTTGAAGGAGGGGCGACTGCATCCGTCGCCCCCGGTAACTGATCGGCTTACCAGCCGCTGAGCGTGCGGCCGTCGGCAACCTTGATGGTCTTGAGCATGCCGCCCGGCTTGCCGTTGCGCAGCGGGAAGAAGGTGACATCCACCGTGTCACCCGCCTTGAGCGTGTTGTGCTTCCAGCCAGCGCGGCTCATCATGTTCACGCTGCTGCATTCGAAAGCATAGCGCGTGACGCCTGCCCCTTCCTTCACGTTCACGACCACGAACGAGTGCGGGTTGGTGAAACGGAATTCGGAAACGGTGGCGCGCACCTTGGTGGTGATCTTGGTCTGATCGAACATCGCAAAGGAATGGTGGGCGATGGCTGGCGACACGACGCCTGCAGCAAGCGCTGCTGCACCAATGAAGGCAGCGGTGGTCTTGCGGATGCGGATCATATGTACTCCTCTCGAACGATGACGTGCGCCGTAACAATGCCGATTTGCCTGCCAGCTGAGTCGGCTGGCGAAGGGCATCTTGTCATCTGGCGGCGACCTGCAACCGATGGTGAGCGGAGTCTGCGAAGGAGCGAAGCCGATTACAGTTGTGAAACCGTTACAGTAGCGCTGAAAATCCTTGGTTTCAGGGCTGGAAAGGTTCGTGTAACGTCTGTCACAGGGCTTCGGCGCAAGTTCACATTTTTCAACGGTCCTTGCCCTTTGAAAGTGATTGTTGATATTTGATCAATGGCTGACTTGAGACAGGATGGCGACGAAGCGGCGCTTGACGAGGCAAGGTTCCTCGCTGCGGCCGCATGCGTGCGCCCTGGACTGGAAGGCAACCGATCCGACAAGTTGCTTCGCCTGTTCGACTTCCTCCTCAAGCGCAGTCTCGAGGGGCATCCCCCCACGGAGCAGCAGATCGCGGACGAGGTTTTCTCCACCGGACGCACCAATGCGCCGCGTGGGGACGCCAATGTCAGGGTCTACGTTCATCGCCTGCGCAAGGTGCTGAAGGAACTTCCCCCAGGCACTGATGGCGACCGGCTGGATCTGCCGGTTGGAAGCTATCTGCTGCGGCTTGTGACTGATGCTACGGAAAAGGATTCGGATGCCGGCGGAATTGCTGCGGCGGTTCCGGCTGCCCCGCGTCCCATGCTCACCCGTCCCGTCTTCCGGTGGAGCGCCGTTCTGGTGTTGCTGTCAATGGCAGGGCTGGCGGCGTGGTTCGCGTTGAAGCCGGCCGATGAAACGCGCTTGGCCGATTCCATGCCCTGGGCGGCCATCAGCGGATCAAGCCGTCCGATCACGGTGGTCATGGGCGACTACTATTTCTACGAAAGCCTGCCCGATGCTGCGGGCGAGAACCAGCGCAGGCCGGATACGCGAAAACTTGTGTGGGATCGCCAGGTGCCGACCCCCGAGGACCTGATCATCTACCAGATGCTCAACCCGGAAAAGGCCGATCGCGTGCTCGACACGAACCAGCACTATGTTTCGTCAGGGACGATTGCCGGTGCGTTTGCTGTTCGGGCAGCGCTGCGGCGCGACGCCGTGTTCCGTAAGCGCGAGGTACGGCTGATCTCAGCATCGCAGCTTTCGCCAGACCTGCTGAAATCGACCGACGTGATCTACATCGGCCAGCTCAGCGGGGTCAGCGCGATCCTGCGCGATCCACTGGTGCAGGCGTCACCACTTCGGCTGGATGACGATCTGGTCAGCGTGACAGACATGGCCACTGGCAGAAAGTATCGATCGGACGGGGTCGAACTGCGCGACGAACAGATATCGCGACGCGATTATGGCTATGTCGCGAGAATTCCCGGGCCTGCGGGGAATACCCTGATCGTCATCGCGGCCCTGCGCGATCCCGGCCTAAGGGAAATGGCGGAACTTGTGGTCGATCCATCACGCCTTGCACCGCTTCGGACCCAGGCCGTGCTGTCTTCGCAAGGGTTCGAGGCGCTTTATCAGGTCCGCACCCTGGGGAGCGTCAATCTCGGGGCGGCGCCCGTGTTTCAGCGGGCGATCCGGACGCAGGGCATCTGGGATCGTTCTGCCACGACGCCCGAATATCGCCCCATCGCTGCACCGAGCGCCACGCCGCGATGAAGGCATGGCCGGGTGTGAAAAGGAAACGTCCGGTTCGGCAATACGGCTCTGGCATCGGACAGGGCAGGATGGCAGCATGAAGATCCACCTGCACATCGCAATCGCGTTCCTGAGCCTTGCCGCAATCCCTTCAATGGCTAAGGCCGATCCCGTCGACGATCTGGTCACTGCAGAAATGAAGCGGGGGCAAGTGCCGGGCATTGCGGTGGGCGTGATCGAACATGGCGTCTTGCGCAAGGTGCAGGGCTATGGCCTTGCCAATATCGAACTGCAAGCGCCGGTCCATCCCGACACCCTGTTCAAGGCCGGTGCGACCGGCATGCAGTTCACCGCGGCGGGCATCCTCCTGCTGGCGCAGGACGGCAAGATCGACCTGGACGATCCGATTAGCAAATACCTGCCGGCTTTGCCCAGGACCTGGGCCCGGGTAACGATCCGGCAGCTGCTCAATCACACGTCCGGCGTTCCTGCCACGCCCAGCGGCGATTTTCAGAAGGAATACACCGAGGCCGAACTGTTGGCCATCATCGGCGGGCAGGAGACCAATTTCAAACCGGGAGAGCGCTGGCGGTTCAGCTATGCGGGCTATGTGGTGATGGGCTTCGTCATCCGGAAAGTGACCGGCGAGAACTTTGCCACCTATCTTCAGAAGCGCCTGTTCGCACCGGCAGGCATGGGCCGGGTGCGCGGGATCGATGAACTGGCGATCATTCCTGACCGCGCGTCGGGCTATGAAGTGCGCGATGGCAAGCTGCGCAATGCAGAGAAGATTTCGGCCACGGCCAATTCAACGGCGGACGGGTCGCTATATCTCTCGGTGCTCGATTATGCCGCATGGGCGCAGGTGATGGCGCGCAAGGGCATTCTTTCCCCGGCATCGTGGGAGAAGATGGCGCAGCCTGCGCAGCTTCGGGACGGCAGCCGCTGCGGCTACGGTCCTGGCTGGTATCAGGACGGCGGTGTCTGGTCGCATGCGGGATCGTGGCAGGGCTTCCAGACATTCGCGCTGCGCAATCCTGCGCGAGACATGACAGTGGTTGTCCTTGCCAATGGCGAGGCGGCCGACGCGCCCACGCTTGGGCGCAGGATCGCCGGGCTGTGGCAGGCGGGATCGAACGGAGCGGCACCGGTTGCCGCAAACGATCCGCACCAGATCGCGCGCGTCGAGGCCCTGCTCGATGATCTTGCCGCCAACCGCGTGATCCCGGCGAAGTACGCCGACTATGCCAAGGTCGACCTGTTGGAGATGGTGGCGCAATACGCCGGCACGATCGCACCGCTGGGCGCCCGCCGCGAGGTTGCGGTGTTCGCCACGGAAAAAGGCTGCGGCGGCGTGGTATCGCGCCTGCGTGCGCGCTATGACGGTGGCGCTCTGGACCTGCGGTTGATCGAAACGGCCGACGGGCGGGTCAGCAGCCTCGATATCGTTCCGGTCAGCGCCTGGGGTGCGCCGTTGTAGCCAGATCGGCGCTCAAGTCTTGTCCCCCAACAGTCTTCGCACTTCGCCCAGCCCGTCGACCAGCTGATAGATGCGGGCTGGCGGGACGTCCCGGAATATGTCTGCGATCCAGCGGTGGTGGGCCTCCGCCAACTGCCTGAACTGACGTTCGCCCTGTTCTGTCAGCGAGACGATGGCCGAGCGGCCGTCCTGAGGATCGGGCTGCGACAGGACCAGTCCCTGAGCATGCAGCTGGCGAACGATGGACGTGACATTGCCGTTGGATACGAGCAACGCCTTCGACAGGCGACCCATGCTCATGCCATCGGGTTCGCGATGGAGGGCGGCCATCACGTCAAAGCGTGGCAGGGTCGTATCGAACTGGTCCTCGAAATTGCGCCGCAACTGCTTTTCGCCAATCTTGGCGCAGCGCAGCAAGCGCACCCACAGGCGCAGCTCGGGAGACCCTGCGCCTGCAGGCTCTTCTCGCGCCGACCGTTCTTCCATCTCCGTCCCCAATGTCATCCGTACAACGGGTCTGGCTTTGCCTGATCGCGTCGTTGCCGACAACCGGATCGCCTGTGCGTGACCGAGGATATCGGGTGGCGGTACGAGCCGGCCCTTGTCATTGCGCGCAGCTGCGGCGCGCAGGGTTCTGACGGGATCGGCCTGTATTCTGTCGCTTATCCCAGCATCGATTCGATCATCACTGCTCCATCAGCCGAGCGGGTGAATAGCCTCCAGCTGGCGATCGGTCTGGATTCCATCGACCGAGCGCACCTGGAACAATGCTTCGTAATAGCGCCCCTTTCTTGCTCTTGCCTCAAGCTGCCCAAGCGCCACCGGATCAGTGACAAGGCGCACCATGTCGGCAAGGGCAAGATCGCCCAGGCCGGAGATGAAGATCAACCTGCGGCCATCAGGCGCACGCATGCTGGCAATGGTACCGATGTCGGTCGTTCTGGCGGCATCCTTTGAACCAGCTTCGGGAGACGAGGTGCCCAGCACCTTGCCGCTGGCAATGTCGCGAATAGAGCTATCTCCTTCAGGCACGAATTTGGAAACCGCACGGTAAGTGTCGCGCAGCGTGCCAAGATCGGCCAGTCGGCCGACATAGAGCATCGTCCGCGCCCGCAAGATCGAGCCGTCAGCCCCGGACAGCGATGAAACCGAGAGCTTTCTCGTCTTGCCTGAGCGGGTTGGCGGGAAGGATGCCTGCAAATCCCAAACGGCTTGAACGGTGCTTGCAGGAGCATAGTGCAAATCCAGATCATAGAGCCGATAGAATGCTTCGGGATGGGACTTGAGATGCTGTCCAAGGTCTTCCCGCGATTGAATGGCGCTGTCGCGAATGATGCGATCAACCCTGTTCTGGTCGCGCGTCTCGGCAAGCATGAAGGAATCGCCTGCGAGCAAGGTAACAGGGGCTGTGTCATCCAGCCCGCTCCAGAAGCGCGTCGCTGCGAGCTTGCGCGCATCATCGTCGGCAGTACCGCCTGCGGGCAGAAAGATTGCACTTGCCACGATAAGGCAAAGCACAGCGCCCAAGGCGATCCAGTGCCAGCGGGTCGGGCGTGCCAAAGATGCCAGAGCGCGCTCGACCAGTCCTTGCTTCTGCTCGACCGCAGCAGGACGTTGCAGGGTCAGCCGGTACTCGCCTTTGGGAATGACCAGGCGTGCGCCGTTCTCGCCAGCATAGAACTCGTCGATGCGCTTGCGGAGCCGGTGCACATAGACCCTGACGCCCGAATCCGCAGCGCCATCGGGCAGGCTGCCTTCTCCGCCGAAAACGGCGATGGCAATCTCGATTTCCTTGGGCGACCGGGAATCGGCCGAACGTTCGGCAAGGAAATCGAACAACTTGAGCTGGGCAGCGGAACGACTTGCCGAAAGCGCCGCACGAAAGCGCGCAACTTCACGCTCCATTTCCGGCGGGAAGGGCGTGGAGTTGCCATCGTTTGTCGATTCCAAGCTCAAACCTCCCCTTTCCAGGGTCCCGAAAATCCCGCCGTGCCTGATCGCATCGAGTCTTAATGGAATCGAGACGCAACATACAGTTGCAATTATTTTAGGTCTAAAATAAATCGACGTCCAGATACGAGTCGGCAGGCACAGGGGATGCCCGCCGCTGGAGGCCGGACCGTGATCGACGGCTGGGCAAGGTATCGCGCACCCAGTTCGAGGGGCCGAGGCTCTCTGGAACAGCACGAAAAGGGAGACACGAAAATGGCACGCACAAGAACCGTCCAAGCCGCGACCGCATTCCGCAACAGATTGCTGGGCGGCTGTGCAATCGCGCTGATGATCGTTTCTCATTCCGCACAAGCGCAGGAAGCGACGCAGGCTGGAGCCGAGGATTCCGCCGAAGCTGGCGAGGGCGCTGGCGTGGGCGAGATCATCGTCACCGCTACGCGCAAGGCTCAGTCGCTCAGCCGCGTGCCTGCCAGCATCGTTGCCAAGGGGCAGGAAGAACTCGACGTCCAGGGCGTGCGCTCGGTCGGTGACATCGCCCAGATCACGCCGGGCATCAGCTTCGGCCAGAGCGCCACGCTTTACGGCACGGGCCAGACCACGATTGCCATTCGCGGTGTCGATTCATCGTCGGGCATTCCCACTACCGGCATCTACATCGATGACACTCCGGTGCAGACGCGCGTCGGGGTCAGCCCGTCGCTTTCCAATCCCTATCCGCAGGTGTTCGACCTCGATCGCGTTGAAGTGCTGCGCGGGCCACAGGGCACGCTGTTCGGCAGCGGGTCGGTGGGCGGCGCGCTGCGCTTCATCATGCCCAAGCCGAGCTATGACGATCTGGCGATCTACGGTCGCTCCGAAATCGCCGCGACCAAGCACGGCGCCGCAAGCTACGAGGCAGGCCTTGCCGTGGGCGCGCCGATCGTGACCGACAAGATCGGCCTGCGTGCCAGCGCCTGGTATCGCCGCGATGGCGGCTACATCGACCGGCTCGATCGTGTGACCAAGCAGGTGGTGCAAAAGGACATCAACAGTTCGGATTCCTTCACCGCCCGCATCGCGGTGGGCCTGAAGGCCACCGAGGCGCTGACCATCACGCCGTCGATGTACTATCAGCACCAGACCATCCGCGATGGTGCGCGCTTCGAGGTTGCGGAAAGCGATCTCGACAGCGGCGATCAGCGCCTCAGCCTCAACCGCCAGCCAGAGAACCACAAGGACAATTTCTATCTTCCGGCGCTGAAGGTGGAGCTTGAACTGGGCGGTGCCACGCTGGTTTCTGACACCTCGTACTTCTATCGCACCACGAGCACGCAGAGCGATGATTCCACGCTCGGCATTGCATTGCTTGGCCAGACTTCGGGTGCATTCCCGGCAGGCTTCGTCGACTATGTGCCATCGACCGGCAGCCGCACCAAGCAGACCGCCTTCACCCAGGAACTGCGCCTGCAGAACGACAGTTCGAACGATCCGTTCAACTGGATCGTCGGTGCATTCTACCAGAAGTCCTACGTGCGTGATCAGTATGCAGGCCGCGATCTGCGCCTTCTCGATGTGCTCAACCTCGGCCAGGACAATCTTGGCGAGCCGCGGTTCGACAGCCTGACCGATGCGTTCGGCGTTGAGCTCTATCAAGGCCAGTTCAGCCTGTTCCAGCGCAACATTCACCGCGACGAGCAGATCGCTGCCTATGCCCAGGCCGATTACGAAATCCTGCCGCGCCTGAAGGTTACGCTGGGCGGGCGCTACACCATCGCGAAGTATCGCTTCCAGGGCTTCAGCGCGGGTCCGTTCTATACCACCGACGGGCAGACCGAGAACCTGCGCGTCACCAGCAAGGACTTCACGCCGCGCCTTGGCCTGTCCTTCCAGGCCGACCGGAACAATCTTTTCTATGCAAGCGCAGCCAAGGGCGTGCGCGGCCCCGGCGTTTCGCCGCCGGTGGGTGCGACTTGCGCGGACGACGCGGCTGCGGTTGGCTTCGATCCGCTGCGTTCGGTCAACGTCAAGCCGGATTCGATCTGGAGCTACGAGGTGGGTTCGAAGAACCGCCTGTTCGACGGCAAGCTGGCAATTGACGCTTCGGCATTCCACATCGACTGGAAGAACGTCCAGACGCTGCTGCCGTTGCCGGTCTGCACGATCTACACCACGCTCAACCTTGGCAATGCGAAGATCGACGGGTTCGATTTCTCGCTGGCGGTAAAGCCGATCGATCAGCTGCAGATCGGGGCCTCGGTCGCCTATACCAACGCCCGGTATTCGACCAACATTCCAGGACCGAACGCCACGACCATCCGCCGTGCGGGTGAGCCTTTCCCCACCGCACCCTGGTCCATCCAGCTCAACGGGCAATGGACGCAGCCGGTGGGCGATGGCGAAGTCTATGGCCGTGCAGACTTCTCCTACTCATCGAAGAACAACAAGCCGATCGACCTCAATTCGCCACTGGTCGATCCGGCGCTGCCGCGTCCGCCCGCGACTTCCCAGCTCGACCTGCGCTTTGGCGGCAGGTTCAAGCTTGGCGGCAAGGCAGAGGCCGATCTCAGTCTGTTCATCAACAACGTGACCAACGAACAGCCGCTTCTCGCGCTTTATCATGACACGCCGGATTCGGTGTGGTTCCGTGCTGGCAGCTTCCGCCCACGCACGATCGGGCTCACGTTATCGTTGCGCGATTGAACAAAGGGCGTGGCCTGAAGCGGGCTGGCCCGTAATGACAAGACGATGACCGCCTGCGCAATCACACCCGGTTGCGCAGGCGGACTACCATTGGCCGGTGGTTGCGAGGCGGGTCACCGGCCTGCGCACAAGGATATGGAGCTGGGAATGGGGGCTGCGGTTTTCAGGCGCGTGGTTGAGGCAGGCTTCGCGGTCACGCTGCTGGCAAGCTCTGGAGTGGCACAGGCCGCTGGAGAGGAAGAAGTCGGTCTGAAGCCCGTTGCCGTCGAAGACAGGGAGTACCGCTTCGACAGCGCCGAACAGCATGGCGTTAGCGCACGGGTGATCGCCCGTGGCCTTTCGCATCTCTACAGCCTTGCCTTCCTGCCCGATGGTGACGCGCTGCTGGTAGAACGTGGTTCGCGTTTGCGGCTGTTGCGCGGGGCGATCTCCGATAAGCCGGACCTTGTTGCCGATGGCCTTGGCGGCGTGCCGGATTACAGCAGGCAGGAGCACGTTCATCCCGACGATGTGCTGGGCATTCAGGACATCGCGCTGCATCCCGGCTTTGCCAGCAATCGGCTGATCTATCTTACCTACAACAAGCCAATGGCTTTCGATGCCAAGGCCGGGCGGCTTACCGTCGCGACGATACTGGCGCGCGCCCGTCTCGATGGGATGCGCCTTGTCGAGATGAAGGACCTGATGACGGGTGAGCCGGTGATCGGTGCGGGTGGATCGCGCATCCAGTTCGGCCGTGATGGTCTTGTTCATGTATCGGTCGGGGCCCTGAGCACGGGCGACATCATGTCGGCGCAACGGGTGGACAATATCTACGGCAAGGTCTTGCGGCTGAACGATGACGGCACACCTGCTTCCGGCAACCCGTTTGCACGTCGCAAGGGTGCGCGTGCCGAGATCCTGACGTATGGGCATCGCGATCCGCTTGGCATGGCGATCGACCCGCAAGGCGGTGCACTGCTGGCATCCGAACATGGGCCGCAGGGTGGGGACGAACTGAACCAGATCCTGCCGGGCCGCAACTATGGCTGGCCGATCTCGACCTATGGCAACGAGTATGGCGGGTCACCGCTGCCCCACGCGCCGGTCAAGGCAGGGACGCAGGGGCCGAACATGGTGTGGCTTCCCGCCATCGCGCCTTCGGGCATCGCCTTCTATTCGGGTGAGAGGTTTGCGCGCTGGAAGAACAATCTGTTCATTGCCAGTGCCAGGCGCGGGCAGATCAACGGCACGGGTGCGCTGATCCGCGTTGTCTTCAACGACAAGCTGCAGGAGCTGCGCCAGGAAGTGCTGTTCGATGGCCTGCACCAGCGGTTCAAGGATGTGCGGCAGGGGCCGGACGGGTTGCTCTATGCCGTGACGGACGAGGACAATGCGGTTGTCCTGAGGCTTGCGCCTGCGCCGGAATGAGCGAGTGGCGCGCCGGCCGAAAGTGGCCAGCGCGCCCTTTGCCTTTACTTTGAGGCCGACCTTGAAGCGTCGTCGATGATGTAGCGCCAGCCGCCATCGGCCTGCTTGCGCATCACTTCGATGCCACCACCGGTCAGGACCTGCTCCTTGCCGTCGGGGCCAGCGAAGGTCATGCGCCAATGGTTGGTCGTCAGCGCCACATCGCGCCACAGCAGGTGCTTGCGATCTCCCAGGACGATCTGCGGCTTGAGCGCCAGTATCGCGGTGAAATCCTCGCGCACTGCAGCTTTGCCATGGAGCACTTTGCCATCGGGGTTCACGTACGTGACGTCATCCAGGTAAAGATCGACCAACCCTTCAAGATCGCCGACGTTCATGCGGTCCTGCCAGGCGTCGTAGAGCTTGTCGATGTCGGTGACGGGCGGAATCTTGGGTTTGGTGTGCCGTCTGTGTGCCGACGCGGCATCGCCAAGCCCCGCGGCCATTGCCGTACCCGCCACCAGCTTCAGAAAGCCCGATCGGGTGATGTCGCCAATGGCAGGATCAGCTGTTGCACGCGAGCTAGCCTCGCGGCCATCGCAACCGCGCAACGCTCGCAGAATTGAACCTATCATAAGACCACTCCATGCTGCCCAAGGCGGCTAACGTCTCCACCGCTGGGCTTTGACCACCAGGCTCTAGTGGATCAGGAGGGCGATAATCAGGCTATTTCAAGTTCGGACGCAAAGTTTGTGGTTTCGGCCTTCGTCCAGTCTGCGTCACCCGCTGGCTCATGCAGCGATCAGCCCGAGGCGGGTTCAGCCTCCTTTCTCCATGAACACCTTTGCCCGGCCCGCCGCCCAGTTCTGCAAGGCTTCGGTGCGGATGCGTGCGCCTTCGGGGTCGGCTTCGAGGGGGAGGACGGAGTCCACGATCTGGTCGAAGTGGGCGCGCAGGCCGTCTTTCGCTTCGGGATAGGGGATGATGTAGAGCTGGTTCGCCTCGATGCCGCGCTTGACGTGCTGCGCAAGTTCCACCGGGTCCATGCCGTGCTGGTGGATCGAGTGGAGCGAGGCGATCGAGTCCTCGTTTTCGACATAGCCGCTCTGGCCGAACTGGGCGGGGCGCAGGCGGCTGGCTTCGGCGATGTTGGACTTGATGTTGGCAGGGCACAGGACCGAGACGCCGATTGCATGCTTTTCGAGGCCCTGGCGGTAGCTCTCCATCAGGTTGATCACTGCCGCCTTGGCTGCCGAATAGGGCGCGGCAAGCGCGCTGCCCATCAGGCCGCCCAGGGACGAGGTGGTGACGATGTGGCCGGGTTTGCCGCTCCTGATCATGCGGGGCACGAATGTGACCATGCCGTTGATAACGCCGCCAAGATTGACGCCGATGATCCAGTCGAAATCGTCGTAGCTGGTGTTCTCGACAGGGCCGAAGCTGTTGACGCCGGCTGTGTTGAACAGGAGCGTGGGCGGGGCGCCGAACACCGCTTCGACCTCGTCGGCGGCGCGGGCGTAGGCGGCGCGGTCCATGATGTCGAGCACGAGGCCGTGGGCGGTGATGCCCTCGGCGCGTAGGGAAGCGAGGGCCTGCTCGATCGCTTCGGCGCGGATGTCGGCGATGACGACCTTTGCGCCTGCGCGGCCAAAGACTTGCGCCTGGCCGAGCCCGGCACCCGAGGCGCCGCCGGTGATGAACGCGATCTGATTTGCGAAGTCTTGCACGCTGCGGCTCCTCTGCCCTTGTTTTGTTAGTAACACTTACAAAAGCCGGGCGAGGTCGGCAAGTCTAGTCCTTGGTGATGTAGCGCTGGCGGTAGCTGGTGAAGGCGTCACGCACGGTGGCTTCGTCAAGGCCGAAGCGGGCGAGGGAATAGTCGTGCATCGGGCGCTGTTCGCGCCTGTTGCCGGCCATGAATTCGGCGAGCGCGGCTTCGACCTGATCATCGACCGGAATGCCGATGTGGGTGAGCACGCGCGTGGCCTGGGCGAGGGGTTGGCGGGCGACTTCGCGGTAGTCGATGTCGATGAAGCGGTCTTCGCCGATGCGGGCGCGGGCCTCTTCGAAGCGGTGCATCCATTCGGCAAGGCGGGGGAACCAGAATGCGCCGACCGCTTCGTCGGAATGGGTGGAGTTCAGCTTGTAGAGCGCGGCTTCCATCGAGACGTAGCTGGGCACGACTTCCAATGGATCGCGGTGGGTCATCACCAGCGCAGCCTGCGGGAAGGCACTTGCGACGGCTTCGGTATAGGGCAAGTGCGAGGGGCTCTTGAGCACCCACTTACGACCCCGGCGCGACGGGTCCTGCCATTGCAGGTACTTGAGGATGACCTTGAGATCCTCGTAGCCCTGCGACTGGTCGTAGCCGTTGAGCCATGAGGCGAAGTCAGGGACGAAAGTCATCGCCTCGACCATGGTGGTGATGAACAACTGGCCGAGGATGATGATCTCCTCGTCAGGCGCATCGGGATCGAGCGGGTGGATCGAGGCGAGTTCGGGCGAGAGGTTGAGCCAGCCTTCGATCATCGCTTCGGCATAGGCGCGGCGTGCCTTGGGGTTGCCGGGCTCGTCACCGGGCAGCGGGGCGTAATTCTGCGCTTCGTACCAGCGGATCGCGGTCATGCCGGGAGCGGAGGCGAGCAGGCGGTGGAAGATGGTGCTGCCGGTGCGCGGCAGGCCGAGAATGATCGCGGCGACTTCGACCTTCTCGTCGAGGATTTCTGGGTGGAGGCGGATGTCCTCGACCATGCGCAGGCGGCTGGCGAGGCCCTTGAGGATGGACTCGGTTTGCCCTGCAAAGCCTGCTTCGGTGAGGTTGCCCTGCGCATTGGCGGCTTGGATGTAGCGGTCCATCGGTTCCAGAAACCAGGTGTTGCCGAAGTCGGTCAGGCCGGTGCGTTCGCGCGCGGCGGCGAGCAGGGTTTCACGGTCGAACCGGAGGGTGGCTGCGGTCATTGGTCTCTCCCGGGGTGCGTAGCGACGAGAGCGTTTCGATACGCATTTTTCGGATTGTTGCCATGGCATGGTGCAAACTGCAAACCAAAAATCCAGACGCAATTGAGAATGAAAAACCGTCAAGGCAAACGATTTGCGTAACTGAGAAGATGCTGGTCAACGCAGCATCAGGCAAAGCGGTCTCTTGCTCTGGTGACGAAGGCGTGTCATCTTCGTGCGGCACGGAAAGCCTAAAATGGTTTCGCAAATCGCGTATGATTCGGATGAAAGACCATAAAATGCGCTGTAGCAGCCAATTGGAAGCGGCGCACCGGTTACAGGAGTGATGCAGATGGCAACCTCGAAAGAGTATGGCCTGGGTGAGTTCGATTTCCCGCGCGGCTGGTTCATGATCGGCACCTCTGCCGATGCCACGCGCACGCCCGCGCCGATCCGCTATTTCGGCAAGGATCTGGTGATCTATCGCGGCGAGAGCGGCAAGGCCTATGTCGTCGATGCCTATTGCCCGCACATGGGCGCGCATCTGGCGAAGAACAGCACCTCCTATATCGTGCGCGACGGCGAGCATGTGGAAGGGGAATCTATCCGTTGCCCGTTCCACGGCTGGCGCTTTGGCACCGATGGCGCGTGCAACCACATTCCATACTCGGACTTCATCCCCAAGGCGGCGAAACTGGCCACATATCCGGTGATCGAACGCGCCGGGATCGTGTGGATGTGGCACGATCCCGAAGGTCTTGAGCCTGATGTCGAGCTGGCCAATTTCGGCGGCCACTATGGTGAGCCGGGCTGGGTCGAATGGAAGATCGACTACATGGGCGACTTGGGCAGCCACGGCATCGAGATCGTCGACAACATGGCCGACTTCGGACACTTCGTCCCGATCCACGGGGCGACCGACTGGCAGTATTTCGCCAACGAGTTCATGGGTGGCCATCTGCACCAGTACTACAGCGCCGGGCACCGCACGCTGACGGCCAATCCGGAAGACGCGCTGGTGCTCGACACCTGGTACGAAGGCCCCGGCTTCCTCCAGTCGGAGATGGCGGGCACGTTCGACAGCTTCATCATGATCGCCAATACGCCGATCGAGGATGGGGTTTCACGGTGCTGGCATGCGCTGATGGTCAAGGTTCATGATGGTAGCCGCGAGACGACCAGGGAAGATCGCGAGATGGCGCTGGCCTATCAGGAAGGCAGCCGCCTTGCCTTTGCGCAGGACGTGGAGATCTGGGCGAACAAGCGTGCCTGCATAAACCCGCTGGCGATCCCCAAGGATGGTCCCTACGCCAAGGTGCGGCTGTGGTACCGCCAGTTCTACAATCCGCGGGACAAGGCGCCCGAGATACAGGACCGCGTCAACGGACTGCACGTCACGCTCGACAAACGACCGGGCCAGAAGGTCGCCTGAAGGGGAGTTCGGCACGTGCTCTCGCTGCAGGAGATTTCGGACAGGATCGAGATCCAGGATCTGTTCGCACGCTACAGCTTTGCCATCGACGAGCGCGACTTTGACGCGCTCGACACGGTGTTCATGCCCGATGCTCGGATTGACTACACCGAGACGGGTGGGGCGAAGGGCACTTTGCCTGAGATCAAGGCCTGGCTGCCGGTCGCGCTCGAGCGCTTTCCGATGTTCCAGCACATGGTGGCGACGACCAAGCTGGAGCTGGCAGGTGACGAGGCGCGCAGCCGGACGATCCTGTTCAACCCGATGACGTACAAGGCGCAGGACGGGACCGAACAGGTGTTCTTCATCGGGCTTTGGTACCGCGACCGGCTGGTGCGCACGGCCGAAGGCTGGCGCATTGCCGAGCGCTACGAGGAGATGGGCTGGACGCACAACGTCCCGCCGATGGCGCCTCCGCCTGAGATTTGCTGACAGCAGGCACAATTTGGGAGAGATCATGGGAAAGCTTGAAGGCAAGGTTGCCATCGTCACCGGCGGTGGGCGCGGGATGGGTGCGGCGACGGTGCGGCGCTTCGTGGCCGATGGTGCGAAAGTGGCGATTGCCGATGTGCTCGAGGCGGAAGGTTCGGCGCTGGCGGCAGAGCTGGGTGACGCGGCGCGGTTCTACCGGCTGGACGTGACCAACGAAGAGAACTGGGCAAAGGTGGTCTCGGCGGTAGAGGCCGATCTCGGGCCGGTGAGCGTGCTGGTCAACAATGCCGGCATCCTGATGTTCAAGAGCCTGCTCGAGACGACCAAGGCCGATTACGAGCGGGTGCTGGGCGTGAACCTTGTCGGCGAATTCCTTGGCATCAAGGCGGTGGCGCCGGGGATGATTGCGCGGGGCAAGGGCTCGATCGTCAACATCTCGTCGGTCGACGGGATGAAGGGCGCGAACAGCCTTGTCGCCTATGCCTCGTCCAAGTGGGGCGTGCGCGGGCTGACTAAGGTTGCGGCGATGGAGCTTGGCCACAAGGGCGTGCGCGTGAACTCGGTCCATCCCGGCGGCGTCGATACGGTGATGTCAAACCACAATGCCGCGCCGCGCGCGGAAGTGGACAAGGGCTATGCCAACGTGCCGCTGCAGCGCATCGGCGGCCCTGAGGAAGTGGCCGCGGCCAGCGCGTTCCTGGCGAGCGACGATGCTTCCTACATGCATGGTGCGGAACTCGTGGTCGACGGCGGAATGACGGTTGGAACCTACTACATGGGCTTCCCCGGCTCGCCCGGCATGTGAATTCGCGGCGTCTGCCGTCAAAGAAGTGAAAGAGAGGATGAGTGCCATGGCGCGAATAGCGATTCCGGATGACGAACAGGCCAATCCCTATGGCTACGCAGCTCGCAACCATGCCGTGCCGATCATGGCCGCTGGAGCTGCCTTTTCAGAGGCGGTCTATCGCGAGAGCAGGCTTTCCCTGCGCGAATTCGAAGGGGCAAGGATGCGCACGGCGCAGATCAACGGCTGCATGATCTGCCGGGATTTCCGCGCACAACGCGATGTGCCCAAGATCTATGGCGATGCAGACGAGGCGAACCGGCTGGTAACGGCCAACGGACCCGGACCTGACGAGGATTTCTATGGCGCGGTCAGCGCGTGGCGGACCTCAGGCTTGTTCTCGGAGCGCGAGCGGCTGGCAATCGAATTTGCCGAACGCTTCGGAACGGAGCCACAGGCGCTGGCATCGGACGAGAACTTCTGGGCAATGATGCACGGCGCGTTCAGTGATGGCGAGATCGTCGATCTGGCGCATTGTACGGCGGCGTGGGCAGGACTTGGCCGCGTGGCCCACGTGCTCGGCTTCGACACAGTATGCCTTGCCGGGCTCGGGCCCGAGAAGGAGGCCGCGTGAGGGTGAGCGACGAAAGACTGGGCGCGCCGGGTACCGGCGTCGTCATCACCGGCGGCGCATCGGGCATCGGCCTTGCCGCAGCCCATGCGTTGGCCGAAGTGGGTCGGCCGGTGGCATTGTGGGACATCAATGCCGAGGGCGTGAAGGCGGCAGCGGCCGACATCGCCGCGCGCCATGGCGTGGCGACGATCGGGCTGGTGGTGGACTTGCGCAATCCGCAGGCCGTGGCGCCCGCAGCGGCGCAAACGCGCGAGGCGCTAGGCAGCGTGGGAGGCATCGTCCATGGTGCGGGCACGGCGTTGCAGACCGGGATCGGCGGGGTAACGCCTGAAAACTTCGATGCCGGGATGGCATTGCATGTGCGCGCGGTGATCGAACTCGTACAGGCCTTCCGCGAGGATCTGAAGGCGCATGCCGGCGGATCGGTCGTTGCCATCTCCTCGATCAATGCGTGGTTCGGCAGCGGGATGATCCCGATCTACACGGCCGCAAAGGGCGCGGTGATCTCGCTGGTGCGATCGATGGCCGACGAACTGGCGCTGGACGGCATCCGCATCAATGCGCTGAGCCCCGGCATGATCGACACGCCGATCCTTGGCGAGATGCGCGACGGAATGGCACAGCTTTACGGGCCGCGTATCTTCATCGGCCGGTTTGGCAAGTCTGAGGAAATTGCATCTGTGATACGCTTCCTCTTGTCGAACGAGGCCAGCTATATCACAGCGGCGGAGATCGTCGTCGATGGTGGCATCCGCCATTCGCAGCGGCCTTGAAGGAGCTTCAGAAGACATGCGTTCCGTAATCGTGACAGGCGGGTTCGGCGTGCTGGGCCGTGCGGTGGCGCAGGCTTTCCGCGACAACGGCGACAAGGTGGCGCGGATTGACTTTGCGCCATCGGCCGCCGATGCCAACCCCGGCGGGCTGGACCTTGGCGGAGTGGACCTGACCGATGCGGCGCAGGCGGCAGCGGCTGTCGATCAGGTCAAGGCGGCGCATGGCGGCGTGGACGTGCTGGTCAACGTGGCTGGCGGCTTTACGTGGGAGACCGTGGGCAACGAGGCTCCGGGTACCTGGGCGCGGATGTTCGCGATGAACGCGACGACCTGCGTGACGATGACCACGGCGGCCCTGCCGCTGTTGCGCTCAGCCAAGGGCGCGGCCATCGTCAATATCGGTGCCGGTTCGGCGCTGGTCGCCGGTGCGGGAATGGGGGCCTATGCTGCGTCCAAGCAGGCCGTGCACAAGCTGACCGAGAGCCTCGCGGCGGAACTCGCGGGCACCGACTGCACGGTGAACGCCGTGCTGCCGAGCATCATCGACACCCCGGCCAACCGTGCTGACATGCCTGACGCCGATTTCTCGCAATGGGTGAGCCCGCAGGCGCTGGCCAAGGTCATCGTGTTCCTTGCAGGTCCTGCGGCGCGCGCGATTTCGGGCGCGCTGATCCCGGTTTCGCGCGGGGGCTGATCAGCCGCCTGACGGTTCGCCAGACCAAATGATGGCTGCATCGCCGCTCTGGGTCTGCCAGAGTGCGTCTCGCCGGATGATGCGCCAGCCTTCGCCGCGCTTTTCCCAGCGGTCGACGTACTCGCCATTGCTGTCGAACACCGCGCCACCGCTGTCGCCGGAGCGCTGGTGGCGGGCCTGCACGTAGGCGCGGCTGGTGGCTGCAATATGGCCAGGATCGACGCTGACGGTGATGCTGCCGATCAGGTGCTGGCTGGGGCCACAGATGTCGAGGAAGCGGCGCATGTTGGCGGTCAGGGCTTGCAGGCCAGCCTGTTCGCCAAGGCCATAGTCGAACGTCGCGTCCTGCGCGAAGACTTCGCCCAAGGCAGCCCAGTCCTTGCGGTCGAGCACGCGGGCGAAGCGGGCAAGGCCTTCGCGGATGGCGCGTTCGGCAAGAAGTTCGCCGAGTGCCGCAGAGGAAGGCGCGGCTGGCGTTTCCTCGACCACGAACATGCGCGTGGCGGCGCGGTCGAATACGTGTTCCTCATCCTCGGCGATGCGGCGGGCGATTTCGGGGTCAGCAGCACGGGCAAGGAACGCGTCGTACGTGGCGCGATCGACGAAGCGCATTTCGGTGACGCTGTCGAAGTCGATGGCAGCAATCGGGCTTTCGAAAGCTCCAGCACGGTCCACATAATTGCGCCGATAGTCGGCGATGCCGGGCAGCAGCGAGCGGATCAGTGGTGCGTGGCGGGTCTCGTAGTAGGAGATGAAAGCTTCGCGGGTGAGCCCCTGCTTGCGGCGCAGCAGCGCAATAGCCTTGATCATGCCGACTCTCCCTTCATGATGCGTATCATTTAGAATACTTCAATACGCAAAAATTGAACAGAGCGGCGAAACTGTTATTATACGCGCAAGATCATGCCAGAGGCGTCAGTCCGCTGAGGATATCCCTGACAAGATCTGCCTGACCTTGCGTGCCGGTCTTGGCGTAGATCCGCTTGGAGTAGTTGCGCGCGGTCTCGTCGGTCAGCCGCAGGGTGCGGCCAGCGTCGGTGATCGTTTCGCCACGGCTGACCTTCTCGGCGAGCGCTGCCTCGCGGTCCGACAGCCCATGGATGCCGCGCAGGACCAGTGCGCCAGCCCGCTCGTCCTCGCGGCGGGCGATACGCAGGGTGCCGATGACCGCCGGCACGGCGCGGGGCTCGGGCAGGTTCAGGTCGGACTTGCGCAGCAGCAAGTGGAGGTTTCGGGACGGGTCTAGCAGCAGCAGGGTGCCGCCTTCGGATCGGCCCTCGGCAATGGCAGCGCAGGCCTGTTCGAGCGCGGACGAAACGGCTGGCAGGAGCTGAAGGCGGCGACCGGCGCGAGCTTCGGGTGCGTTGGAGTAGGGCAGGAGCTCTTCGGCCACCGGGTCTGCCGCCATCACGCGGCCTGCGGCATCGAAGGCCAGCTGTCCGACGCCGAGCCGCGCCAGCGCCGATTGCGCCATCGCTGTCTGCAGGCGCTGCTGGGTGAGCGCGGCGAGCGTCCGCAGCGCGGCGGTGAGGTGCGGGCCGATGGCGGCGAGGGTGGAGACGGCACTCGAACTGAAGTCCTCGCGCTCGCGCACCAGCAGAAGCCAGGCATCGGCCGCGCCGCCTGCGGTAACGCGCAACCAGCGGCCATAGCGTATGCCCATCTCGGCCAGTGCAGCGCGCTGGAAGGCGAGCCGCTCGGCATTGTCGAAATCGAGCACCTCGTCGATCGCATAGACCCGGCCGGGGCGCAGCTGGCCGTAGGGGTGCAGCCCGAGGCCGTCGAGGCGGCGGAAGTCGAGCGGCGGTTCCTTGACCGCGCGGGGGGCCGAGACGTGGATCACGGTCGGTTCCTGCGTCGGCATGGCGCTGGCAAGGGTAATGATCAGGAAAGCGCGGCGGGCATATGTGCGGGCAACCAGATTGCGCATGAACGCGCCCCACGGCGGGGTTTCGTGCACGCCTTCGACCAAGGGCAGGAACAGCTCCTGCTGGTCACTGTGATTGAACACTACCTTTTCCTCCCATATGGGAGCTTTGGTTTAAGGGCGAAGCGATGAATTGCAAGGCGAGCCTGAGAGATGGATACCGAGATGACCGATACGATGACCGATGCTCAGTTGGCCGCCCACCTTGCCGAGGTGGCAGGCAAGCTGTTGCTGACGGTGCGGGATAGCGGGATGCTCAGCCTGAAGGCGCTGGGCAAGGCGGGCGATGCCACGGCCAACCAGTTCCTCGTCCACGCCCTGCGCGAACAGCGTCCCGAGGATGGGCTGCTTTCCGAAGAAGAGAAGGACAACCTCGACCGCCTGCAGTTTGCGCGCACGTGGATCGTCGACCCGGTCGACGGGACGCGGGAATATGGCGAGGCGCGGACCGATTGGGCGGTGCATGTGGGGCTGGCGGTCGATGGCGTGGCTACGGTTGGCGCGGTAGCGTTGCCGGGCGCTGGCGTAGTGCTGCGCACTGATCAGCCGCGCGCTGTTCCGCCAGCGCCGGAAACCTTGCGCATGGTCGTCAGCCGGACCCGCCCCGCGCGTGAGGCCGTGGCCGTGGCCGAGGCGATCGGTGCCGAGCTTGTGCCGATGGGCAGCGCCGGGGCCAAGGCCATGGCGGTGATCCTTGGCGATGCCGACATCTATCTCCATTCGGGCGGGCAGTTCGAATGGGATTCCTGCGCGCCTGTGGCCGTGGCGCTGGCGCATGGCCTGCATTGCAGCCGCATTGACGGCAGCCCGCTGGTCTACAACCAGGCCGACACCTACATGCCCGACCTGCTGATCTGCCGGCAGGAACACGCCGAAATGGTGCTATCCCGCATCGCCGCGTTGCCCGCCGAAGCCTGAACGGCAATTGCCAGAGACCGTGATCGCGGGCAGGTAAGTCCCCTGTGTTCAGGGGGTTTGCGTGGGCAGAAGATTCGCGTCTGTTATCATGGGGTTGCTGGGCACGACCGCGCCCGCCCTTGCCGGTGAGGCCGTGCTCTATGGCCCTGCTCCGAAATGGGCTGAAGTGCGCGATGGGGCGAAGATCGACACAGCATCGAACACGGCGCTTGCCTTGTACGACGTGCAGGAGCGGATCGAGGGCGAGACGCTGACGGTCTATGTTGACCAGGCCTACAAGCTGGCCAGCCCCGAATCGCTGACGCAGGGCGGCACGAGCACGGCGGCATGGATGCCCGACAAGGGCGATCTTACGGTTCACCGCGTCGAGATCCTGCGCGCTGGCAAGGTGATCGACGTGATCAAGGGCGGCGCGCGCTATCAGGTGCTGCGACGCGAGACCGGGCTCGAGCGCCGTCAGATCGACGGGCAACTGACCGCGACGCTCGCCATTCCGGGCCTGCAGGTGGGCGACGTGCTGCGCATCGCCTACAGCCAGACCACGCGGGACAAGGCGCTGCAGGGCAAGGTCCAGATCGACACGCCGCTGCTGACGCTGCCAGTGGAAGCCGGCTTTGCCCGGACGACGGTTTCCTGGCCGGAGGGCGCAAGCGTCAAGTGGCGGGCAGGGCCTGCCGTCGGCACGGCAAGCGAGGCGGTGAAGAACGGCTGGCACACGGTGAGCGTGGCGCTGCCACTGCCTAAGCGCGAGGACATGCCATCGGGCGTGCCTTCGCGCTTCACGCGCGGGCCGACGATCGAGGCGACCAACTTTGCCAGCTGGGAAGAAGTCTCGCGCGTGTTCGCGCCACTTTATGCCACCAAAGACGCCATTCCTGCGGGCAGTCCACTGGCGGCGGAAGTGGCGAAGATCGCCGCTGCAAGCCCGGACCCGCTGACCCGCGCCGCGCTCGCCACCCGTCTGGTGCAGGATCAGGTGAGCTATCTGATGAACGGCATGTCCGGCGGCAACTACGTGCCGCAGGCACCTGCCGAGACATGGGTTTCGCGCTTCGGCGATTGCAAGGCGAAGTCGCTGCTGCTGCTCTCGCTGCTCGAAGCGCTGGGCATCAAGGCTGAAGTCGTGGCGGTCAAAAGCCAGACCGGGGATGCCGTGCCGGATTCGCTGCCGATGCCTGCGGCTTTCGACCACGTGATCGTGCGGGCCGAGATCGGCGGCGTCACCTACTGGCTTGACGGAACCGCCACGGGGACGCGCCTTGCGACGATCGGCGAGACGCCGCCGTTCCGCCATGCCCTGCCGATCCGGGCGGAAGGCGCAGGCCTGATCGCCATTGCACCGCGCGTGCCCGAAGTGCCGATGGTGGCGGTCAAGATGGTGATTGACCAGCGCGCCGGGGTGGACATTCCGGCGCTGGTCACGGCGACGACGACGCTTTCGGGAATGTTGGGGAGCAACCTTGGCGCGGCGCTGGGTCAGGCGAGTGCCGAACAGAAGAAGCAGATGATCGACGCCTTTGCCGGGTCGATGTTTGGCACACTTTCGAAGAATGGCGGGCTGGTGACCGACGGCAGCATGGCATTCGATCCCGAGACGGGGACGGCCACTGCTGTTGTCAAAGGCATCGTCACGACCCAGTTCGTCTCCCGCGACGGCACAAAGCGGATGGATATGGGCGCGCTTTCAAGTGCCAACCTCTCGCTCGATTTCGACCGCAGTCGCGCGGCCTGGAAGGCGCTGCCGGTCGATCTCGGCGCGGCACGTCGCACGCGCGAGGACGTGGAAGTGCTTCTTCCGGCGGACGAGCCGGGATACAAGCCCGGCGGCAAGGCGGACTACGAGGCGAGCTTTGCCGGGACGACGGTGGTCCGCAAGGGCCTGCTCGATGGCGCGCGGTTCGTGGTGAGCGAGGAGCATTCGGCACTGGGCGGGGAACTGGCCGCGGCCGACATTCCCGCCGAAAAGGCCAAGGCGCTGCGGCTGCGCAATACCGTGCCGTTCTTGATCGCTCCGGTGACGGCAGCGCGGGCCTGGCGCTATCAGGCCCCGGCCTACCGCGCGCGGATCGCGCCGGTCGAGGAAGCCTATGCGCTCGCTATCGCTCGCGATCCGGCGGAAGAGCAGGGTGCGGCGCTGGTGGCGCGGGCAAGCTTCCGCGCCGGGACCTATGACTTGAAGGGTGCCATTGCCGATTACGACAAGGCCATCGCACTGGGCCCTGATGCAGGCAATTACATTCGGCGCGGCTATCTCAAGAAGCAGCTGGCGATGACCGAGGCTGCGATTGCCGACCTGCGCGAGGCGCTCAAGCTGTCGCCTTCGATCGACACCGCGCTGCCGCTGGCCGATCTGCTGGGCTTTGCCGGAAAGACCGACGAAGCGCTGGCCCTGTTGACTGAGTACGATGACATGGGTGACGAGCACTCCTCGGTCGTGCAGATCCGTGCCGATGTGCTTGCGCGTGGCGGCAAGGTGGCCGAGGGCCTCAAGGAAATTGACGGACTGATCGACGAAAAGCCCGGCGATACCTCGCTGCTCAATGCCTCATGCTGGTATCGGGCACGGTTCCGCGTGGGAGCCGAAGGCATGATGGAGGTGTGCAATCAGGCGGTGGAGCGTGCTTCCAATGCCTCTGCGGTGCTCGACAGCCGGGCGATGGCGTGGATCGCGCAAGGCAATCTGGCGAATGCTCTGGTTGACGCCGAGGCCGCTCTGAAAGTGTCCCCGGGGCAGGTCTCGACGCAATATGTCCGAGCCTGGGTGGCCAATGGCCTGGGAAAACCGGAGGCAAAGGCCGACCTTGCCTATTTTCGCAAGGTCATGCCCGGCCTCGTCGAGGAATATGCGGGCTATGGACTGAAGTAGCGCGCAGTCTTTCGGGTCATTCGTCCCAGTGAATGAGATGGTTGATGTCGGTGCGTTCGTGGGGCTTGCGGCCGGTGGTGGCGAGGCGCTGGACGGTGGGCTTGCCCTTCATTTCGCTGAACTTGCGCAGGACCTCGATCACGCGGTCGTAGTAGGTGGACTCGATCTTCCACACGCCGCCTTCGCGGCGATAGGCGTCAGTGTAGATCGCGGTGCCGAAGGTGTGGGCGTCCTTTTCAAGGTCGATGAACACGTCCTGCAGGTACCACAGGCCGGTGGCGCTGTTGTCGCCGGTCACGTTGATTTCCGGCATGACGCCGATGTGCATGGCAAGCGCGCCCGAATGGAACGAGTTGGACAGGAACTCGACCATCGCCTCGCGGCCCGAGAGCGAGACCTTGTAGGTGCCACCGTTGTAGGTGCAGGCAACGTCTGCCGTGAACAGCGCGGGCAGGGCGGCGAAATCGCCTGTGTCGATGGCGCGGAAGTAGCGGTGCTTGAGCACCTTGATCTCTTCCATGTCGGAAAGCTGCTGCAGGGTGTAGGGCATTGCGAAATCAGGCTTTCTGTTCTTGCGCGTAGAGCATTTCGGCGCGGTCCTTGAGGGCGCGGGCGCTGTCGTCGAAGGCACGCTTTACCCACGGTCCCGCAAAGCGGAAGACGTGGATGCCGTTGGCGCCAAGGAAGGCGTCGGTGGAGAAATATCGGCAGGAGGCCTCGCCCGTCGGCTCGATCACCTGATCGCGGCGGGCGGGGTAGGGCCAGAAATCGGAGTGGATCATCTCCCACGAGATCATGCGCTCCGGTTCGAATGCGCAGATGTATTCGCAGTTGGGCACGAGCGTGCCGGGCACCGCGTAATTCATCAGCGTCATGTCGACCGCCGCTCCCATTTCGAGCGTCGACGAGGCGCGCACGCAGAAGGGGTTCCATTCGTTGTAGCGCGGCATGTCGGTGAGCACGGCCCAGACCACGCTGGCCGGGGCCGCAATCTCCACCGTTTCGCTGACCGTAACCGCATCGGGATCGAAGCCCGATACAGGATCGTCGGCAAGGGTGGGGTGGCTCTTCATCCAGTCGAGCAGCATGGCGCGAGGTTCCTTATGCCGCGACCCAGTCGCCACCGTTGACGTCTAGCATCGCGCCGGTCACTTCCGATGCGTAGTCCGAGAGCAGGAAGTAGACCGCCTTCGCGCAATCGGCGTCGGGCGGGATATGGCCGACGGGGATTTCGCTGGCGCGCTGCTTGCGGAAGGCTTCAGCCCCTTCGCCGAGACTCTGGATGAAGCCTTCCAATGGCGCCCCCATCATCCAGCCCATCAGCGCGGTGTTGACGCGCACGCCCGTGCCGCCGAACTCGATCGCGAGGTGGCGCGTCATGTGGTTCAATGCACCCTTGGCCATGCCGTAGCCGCCTTCGCCGGGCATCGGCTTGCGGGTGCAGAGCGTGGAAATGTTGACGATCGAGCCCGAACCTTGCGCCTTCATCGTCGGGAACACCGCCATGGCCATGCGCAGCGCGCCTGCCGCGCCGACGTTGAAGGCCTGCAGGACCTGGTCAATGTCATGTTCGATCAGCGGGCCCCAGTCCGGGTGGTAGTAGGCTGAGTTGACCAGACCATCGATGCGGCCCCACTGGTCCAGCGCGGCCTTGGCAGCGGCCTGGCACTGGTCCGTCTGCGTCACGTCGAGCGGGACGGCGATGGCCTCACCGCCTGCGGCCACGATCTCGTGCGCCACCTCCTCGATAGCCTGCTTCGAGCGGGCGGTGACGACGACCTTTGCGCCTTCTTTCGCGGCCCCCCGGCAGGCAGCCTGGCCCATGCCGGGGCCAGCGCCAGTGATGATGACGACCTTGTCCTTGAGGATCATCGCATTCTCTCCCGGTAGGGCGGGGGCGTTTCGCCCTCTCGCCGGTTGGTTTGGTTCAAGTCAGGCGCGCTCTTTCAGCATGTCGAGCGCGACATCGACGATCATGTCTTCCTGCCCGCCGACCATCTTGCGGCGGCCGAGTTCGACGAGGATCGTGCGCGTATCGAGGCCGTAGGTTTCGGCAGCCTTTTCGGCGTGGCGCAGGAAGCTGGAGTAGACCCCGGCGTAGCCCAGCGCCAACGTCTCGCGGTCAACGCGGACGGGGCGGTCCTGCAGGGGCCGCACGAGGTCTTCGGCGGCGTCCATCAACATCATCACGTCGCAGCCGTGGTTCCAGCCCTTGCGGTCGGCGGCGGCGATGAACACTTCGAGCGGGGCATTGCCCGCGCCCGCGCCCATGCCGGTGAGGCTGGCGTCGATGCGCACGGCACCGCACTGCGCGGCAACGATGGAGTTGGCCACGCCCAATGCGAGGTTGTGGTGCGCGTGCATGCCGCGCTGGGTTTCGGGCTTGAGCACGCGGTCATAGGCCTCGAAGCGGGCGCGCACGCCATCCATGTCGAGCGCGCCGCCGCTGTCGGTGACATAGACGCACTGCGCGCCATAGCTTTCCATCAGGACGGCCTGCTGGGCCAGCGCATCGGGCTCGATCATGTGGCTCATCATCAGGAAGCCAGAGACGTCCATGCCCAGATCGCGGGCGATGCCGATGTGCTGTCTGGAAACATCAGCCTCGGTGCAATGCGTGGCGACGCGGACCGAGCGGACTCCGATGTCGTAGGCGCGGCGCAGTTCCTCGACCGTGCCGACACCGGGCAGGATGAGCGTGGTCAGCACGCACTTGTCGAGCACATCGGCCACGGCTTCGAGCCATTCCCAATCGGTGTGTGCGCCAAAGCCGTAGTTGAAGCTGGCGCCCGAGAGGCCGTCGCCGTGGGCGACTTCGATGGCGTCGACGCCAGACTTCTCGATGGCCGAGGCGATCGCACGGACATGGTCGATGCCGTACATGTGCTTGATGGCGTGCATGCCGTCTCGCAGGGTCACGTCCTGGATGTAGAGCTTGTCGCCGCGTTCGACGTTGAAGGTGGCAGTCATCGTCCGTTCTCCTTCAGGCGGCTGCAGCGGCCATGCGGCGGGCGGCGAGCAGTTCGCCGGTGGCCTTGGCGGCCGCGGTCATGATGTCGAGGTTGCCGGAGTAGGGCGGCAGGTAATCGCCTGCGCCTTCGACTTCGAGCATGATCATCGCCTTGATGCCGCTGAATTCGCCCTGGCCTGGAATCTTCAGCTTGTTGTTGTCGCCGAAGCGTTCGAATTGGACTTCCTGCTTGAGGCGGTAGCCGGGGACGTACTTCTGCACTTCGGCGACCATGTCCTTCACGGACTGGCGGATGGCGTCCTCGTCGCCGCCTTCGGACAGGGTGAACACCGTATCGCGCATGATCATCGGCGGTTCGGCCGGGTTGAGGATGATGATCGCCTTGCCGCGCGTCGCGCCTCCGACCTGCTCGATGGCGCGGGCAGTGGTGCGGGTGAACTCGTCGATGTTGGCGCGGGTGCCGGGACCGGCCGAGCGCGAGGACACGGACGCGACGATCTCTGCGTAGTGAACCTTGGCGACGCGGCTGACGGCGGCGACCATCGGGATCGTAGCCTGCCCGCCGCAGGTCACCATGTTGACGTTGGAGGCGCCGAGGTTTGCTTCCATGTTGACCGGGGGCACGATGAAGGGGCCAATCGCGGCAGGGGTCAGGTCGACGACCTGAATGCCATCGGCGCGCAGGGCTTCGTCGTGGACCTTGTGGGCATAGGCGCTGGTCGCATCGAAGGCGATGCCGATGTCCTTGTAGAGCGGATGGGCGCGCAGGCCTTCGAGGCCTTCGTGCGTGGTGGCGATGCCGTGCGCGCGCGCCATGGCCAGGCCCTCGGACTTCTCGTCAATGCCGACGACGATGGCGAGGTCCATGTTCTGCGGGTACTTGATCATCTTCATCATCAGGTCGGTGCCGATATTGCCCGAGCCGATGATTGCCGCTTTCACGCGTGCCATTCGGAGTTCCTTAAACGAAGTTGGCAACGCAGGTGCCGAGCGGCCCCGCATCGTTGCTGAGAGTCATTTCGAAGCGATCGCCCTTCACGGCGGGCGCGAGCGGGACGAGGCTGCCGGACAGGATCACGTCCCCTGCATCGAGCGTCACGCCATAGGCACCGAGCGTGTTGGCGAGCCACGCCACCGCTTGCGCCGGATCGCCCTGCACAGCGTGGCCATAGCCTTCGGACAGGGGCTCGCCATTCTTGGTGACGGCGACGTGTAGGTTGGGAAGGTCGAGCTTTTTGGGATCAAGCCGCTCTTCGCCGATCACGTAGACCCCGCATGATGCGTTGTCCGACACGGTGTCGACGATCTTGATTTTCCAGTCGTCGATGCGGCTGTCGACGATCTCGAAGCAGGGGGCGATGCTCTCCGTGGCGGCGAGAACGTCGGCGGCAGTGACGCCGGGACCGTTGAGGCTGCTCTTGAGGATGAAGGCGATCTCGGCCTCGGCGCGCGGGGCGATCAGGGCCTTGGCGTCGATATCGATGTCGCCTGCGACATGCATCCAGTCGGTCAGGAAGCCGAAATCGGGCTGATGCACGCCGAGCATGTCCTGCACGGCCTTGCTGGTCACGCCGATCTTCTTGCCGACGACCTTCTCGCCATCAGCCACGCGACGCGACAGGAAATCGAGGTTGATCGCATAGGCATCGTCGAGCGTCAGCGAGGGGTCCTGCTCTATCAGCGGGGCAATGGTCTTGCGGGCGCGCAGCGCTTCGTAAAGCGCGGCACCGAAATGCTGGATCTTATCGGCGGGCATTGAGGAACTCGATGGCATAGGCGTTGAATTCGGCGGCGCGCTCGACTTGCACCCAGTGGCCGGTGCGGCCGAAGGTGATCGCACGAACGTCCGGGCAGTGTTCAAGGAACAGACGAGAGTGGGCTTCGGGGCAGAATTCGTCGTTCAGGCCCCAGAGCACGAAGACGGGCTGAGTGATCTCCGGCAGGCGCGGCGACAGATCGGGCGTGCGCATGCGCACCAGCACGTCCTTGGGCTGGGTGCGGGCGACAGCGAAGCGTTCCTCCACCAGCGCATCTGGAATCTTGCTCGCGAAATCGGGGTGGACGAGGTTCGAGACGAGACGCTTCTGTTCGGCAAGGTTGAAGTCCGGCCCGCCGAAGCTGGAGACCATCTTGGTGATGCCGGGCATCACGAAATAGGCCTCACGCTCGGCCACGCAGCCCGGCGCCATGAGCACGAGGTTCCTTGTGAACTCCGGGTGATCCAGCGTCATCAGCAGGGCAATCCCGCCGCCCAGCGAATTGCCGACGAGGCTGGCGCTGGTCACGCCGTGGGCAACAAGCGCTTCATGCACTGTGTCGGTGAAGAGCTGCAGCGTGTAGTCCAGCCCCTCGGGCTTGGACGAGCCGCCGTAGCCGATCAGGTCGGGCAGGATCACGCGGTATCCGCCACCGACGAAGGCATCGATGTTCTGGCGGAAGTTGGATGCGCCCGAAGCGCCGGGGCCGCTGCCGTGCAGGAAAACGACGGCAGGTGCGGACGGATCGCCCGCTTCGGCAATGACGATGTCGTAGCCGCCGGAAACGCGATGCGTGGTCTGGGTCAGGTCAGCCAAGGGGCGCTCCGATCAAAGGAATGTGAAGGTGGGCGCTTCGCCCAGCATTGCGCCCACGACATCGAGCGTGCGGTTGGCCGGATCATTGGCAACGTGGGCGCGGCCAGCGTTGAGGTCTAGCCAGGGCTGGATGATCGCGCTCGAGGTGTAGATCGCACGGCCGCCAAGCAGCTTGACCATGTCGTCGACAAGGTCGGCCATACGGCGCACGACGCTGGCTGAATTGTAGGCGAACAGCGTGCGCTTATCCATCGGGATCGGCTTGCCCGCTTCGGCGAGCGCCATCAGTTCCTCGAAGGTCAGGCGCAGGGTCTGCTCCATCTCGGTCACTTCGGCCTGCGCGCGGGCGATGGCGGCAAGGAGGAAGGGGTCGCTCTTGGATGCCTTTCCGGTGTTGGTCGAGACGCGGCTCTGGGCGATGTCCATCGCGGCGGAAATGGCCGCACGCGCGCCACCGAACGCTGCGGTCGAGACCGAGCGCATGAACACTTGCGCCCATGGCAGGGTATAGAGCGGGCCGGTGTTGGTCTCCTGTCCGGGGTTGGTGCAGAGGAACCCGTCGATCGAGCGGTGGGTGCGGTGCTCGGGCACGAAGACGTCATCGACGATCACGTCATGGCTGCCGGTGCCCTGAAGGCCGAATACGTGCCAGCTGTCGGTGTCGATGGCGTAGTTGGCGCGCGGCAACAGGAACGCGCGCATGTCGGGCGCGCCGCCCGCCTCGCGCGGTGGGACCATCGCACCGAGCACGACCCACTGGCAGTGGACCGAACCGGTCGAGAACCCCCAGCGGCCCGAAAGGCGATAGCCGCCGTCGACCGGGGTGACCTTGCCGACGGGCTGGTAGGACGAGGAGACGAGAGTGGAGGTGTCCTTGCCCCAGACCTCGGCCTGCGCCTCTTCATGGAACAGGGCGATCTCGTATGGGTGGCAGCCGACGACGCCGTACATCCAGCCGGTGGACATGCAGCCTTCGGCCAGCGCGCGCTGGACGTCGTAGAACACGTTGGGATGCATTTCGTAGCCGCCCCAGCGCTTGGGCTGGAGGATGCGGAAGAAGCCTGCCTCCTGGAACTCCGCGATCGATTGTGCCGGAACGTCCCGGCCGGAAACGCAGGCACGGGCCCGTTCGCGCAGGGTCGGGATCATCGCCCTGGCGCGGGCAACCAGTTCCTCGCCCGATGGAATCGCATCCGTCTGCGAAATTGCGACAGCGCTGGCCATGGTCCCCATCTCTCCCAAATCACGTTCACTGCACGGCGACTCGTTTCCCGATTGGCGTCCTCCGTATTCGTAATTCAAAATGATCCAAGATACGCAAATGGTCAATCAAAAAGCCAATACACTTCGGATATTCGCGAATTTTGCCGATGAACGGCGTTGCTGGTGCGTGGGCGGCAGTCAGAGGTGGGCTGGACACAGCGCGGAAGCGTCAGTCTTGCACGCAAGGTCCTCGGATCTCCTCTCCGAGGGCAAGCGCTCATAAAGGATACCGTGCATCAGAATGCCAGGAAATCCTACATCTGCCCAAAATGCTCCCCTTGATGCTTGCATTTGCGTATAGGATAATCAATTCTCCTACGAAGATATCGTTGGCGTCGTCGTTGACGACCTCACCACGCTGGTCGGCCCGATCCGCGAAGCAGTCTTGCTTCACGTGCGTGGTGTCCTCCACCGATCGCGCGGTAATCGATCGACATTCAGGAGTAGAAAAGGTGGCACCCGACAAGGACGTATTTTCCGGCGGAGTGGCCGTTGTTACCGGCGCCGGATCGGGCATCGGGGCAGGCCTTGCGCGGCGCGCAGGCGCTTTGGGCATGACTGTGGTCGTGACCGACATCAACGAGGCATCGGCGGCCGAAACAGTTGCCGCAATCGAGGCAGCAGGCGGCAGGGCCGAGGCCGAGAAGGTTGACGTGTCAGTCCCCGGGGAACTGGACCGCCTCGCCGAACTGGTGTTCGACCGGCACGGCGAAGTGCGCCTGCTGATCAACAATGCCGGGATCGAAACCGTCGGCAACAGCTGGGAAGTGCCAGCCGCGCGCTGGGAGGCCACGCTCAATATCAACCTGCATGGCGTGATCCATGGCGTGCGCGCGTTCGTGCCGCGCATCATCGCCAGCGGCAAGGAAGCGTGGATCGGCAACCTGTCGTCGGTCGGCGCGTTCGGCCAGATGCCGGGGCAGACTGCCTATACCGTGACCAAGCACGCGGTGCAGGCGTTCAGCGAATGCCTCTATTTGGAGATGGAGTTGAAGGCCCTGCCGATCCACGTATCGGCAATCGTACCCGGCATGATGCGCACCAATATCTTCAACGCTGAGGCGGGGGAAGGCGAGCCCGACAACGCAGCGAAACACCGCCGCGCGATGTTCGAGATGATGCGCGACCATGGCATGGACCTGGACGAAGGCTGCCGCCTGTTCCTTGAACAGATGGCGCAGAACAGGTTCTGGGTTCACAGCCAGCCCGAGATGAGCAAGCAGATCATCGGCGGCCGGGTGAAGTTCCTGCAGGAGCAGATCGCGCCGATCATGCCCGACATCGCCCGCCAGATCGCGGTGGATTGAGCGACTATAGTCGCTCCGCAATCACGCCCGCAGCCAGCAGGCGGTCGATCTCGTTGCGGTCCAGCCCCAGCCTTTCGCCAAGGACCGCTACGGTGTCCTCGCCCGAACGCGGCGGGGCGTGGCGATAGGTCGCGGGCGTTGCGGAAAGTTGTGCCGGGAAGCCCAGCACCTTGACCGGCGTGCCATCGGACCGCGCCATTTCGTGCACCAGCCCGCGAGCCTCGATCTGAGGATGCGCCAGCACTTCCGGGATCTCGTTGACCTTGCCGCCGGGCAGACCTGCGGCCTGCATCGCCGCGATCAGGTCTGCCGCCTGCCATCGCGCGATGACCGGCCGCATCACGTCCATCAGCGCATCACGATTGAGGCAGCGGCCGCTGCTGATGGCAAAGCGCGGATCGTCGGCCAGCGCGCCAAGGCCAAGGAGGTCCATGAACTGGCGGAACTGGCGGTCGTTGCCGATTGCCACCAGCACATCGCCATCGGCGCATGCAAAATCCTGATAGGGAACCACCGTGGGATGCAGGTTGCCCATGCGGCGAGGGGTGACGCCACCGTTCAGCCAGTTGGACGCCTGATTGGCCAGAAGCGCGACCTGGGTATCGAGCAGGGCAAGATCGATGTGCTGGCCCTCTCCGGTAGCGTGGCGGTGGTGGAGCGCGGCAAGGATCGAGATGGCGGCGTAAAGCCCGGTCTGGAGATCACACACCGGCAAGCCCACTTTCATCGGCCCGCCGCCCGGCTCGCCATCGGGCAGGCCAGTCACGCTCATCAGCCCGCTCATGCCCTGGATCAGAAAATCGTAGCCGCCCGTATCGCGCAAGGGTCCGGTCTGGCCGAAACCCGTGATGGAGCAGTAGACCAGGTCCGGCTTGATCGCGCGCAGCGAGTCAAAATCCAGCCCGTACCTGGCAAGGCCGCCGACGCGGAAGTTCTCGATCACCACGTCTGCCCGCGCGGCGAACCGGCGGATCAGGTCGGCGCCTTCAGGCTTTGCCATGTCGATCGCGACAGAGCGCTTGTTGCGGTTGGCGCAGAGGTAATAGGCGGCATCGCGGCTGCCATCGTCAAGGAACGGCGGGCCCCACTTGCGGGTATCGTCACCCTGACCCGGCTGTTCCACCTTGATCACGTCTGCGCCAAGATCGCCCAGAACCTGGGAACACCACGGCCCAGCCAGCACGCGCGAAAGATCGAGGACGGTAATTCCGGCAAGCGGGCCGGCAGCCTGCGGTTCCCTCACTCGCCCTTCAACTCCGGCGTGCGCTTTTCGAGGAAGGCGCTGACGGCCTCATGGTGGTCATGCGTATGATGGGCCAGCGCCTGATAGGCAGCGGAAAGTTCGAGCAGCGGCGCAAGCTTCATGTCCTGCCCTTCGCGCAGCAGGCGCTTGGCCATGCGCGTGGCGTGGCCGGGGTTGGCGGCGATGGCGTGGGCCACTTCCAGTGCGCGCGGCAGCAGCCGGTCTGGTGCAACGACTTCGCTGACAAGGCCGTATTCCAGCGCTTTCGCCGCGTCGATGGTGTCCCCGGTCAGGGTCATCAGGCTGGCGCGGGCCATGCCGATCACGCGCGGCAAAAGCCATGCGCCGCCATCGCCCGGCACGATGCCAAGCTTGACGAAGCTTTCGGCAAAGAGCGCGGACTCCGACGCGATCCGGATGTCTGTCATGCAGGCAAGGTCGAGCCCCGCGCCAATAGCCGGGCCGTTGACGGCGGCGACGACAGGCACTTCAAGGTCGTAGAGCGCTGTGGGGATCAGCTGGATGCCGGTGCGATACTGGTTGCGGATCGAAAAGGGCGATCCGCCGAACATGCCGGTCTTCTCCGCCATGTGCTTGACATTGCCGCCCGCGCAGAAGGCCTTGCCTGCGCCCGTCAGCACCACAGCGCGCACCGAGGCATCGCGGGTCACGTCGGCGCAGAACTGAGCGATTTCCTCGCTGTGCGCGGTTTCCGAAATCGCGTTGCGTGTGTCCGGCCGGTTGAGCGTGGCGATCACCACCGGGCCATCGCGTTCGATCAGCAGGAAGGGGGTTTCGGACATTGCGCACACTCCATGGGCTATTGCTTGGGCAAAACAGCTAGGCCCCGGTGCTCTTACGGGCTAATATTGAATTTTCCAGCTTCGATAGTGAGTATGTATCGTGGACCTGCGCCAGCTGCGCTATTTCAGCGCCCTTGCCGAGACGCTGAACTTCCACCGTGCGGCAGAGCGCCTGCACATATCGCAGCCACCGCTGACAGTTGCCATCCGCAAGCTGGAGGACGAACTCGGCGTCGCCCTGTTCGAACGCGATCCGCGCGGAGTGCGCCTGACCACTGCGGGCCTCGCCGCCGTTGCCCCTGCGCGTGAGGCACTGGCGGCGGCGGAGAAAGTGCGCGAATCGGTGCGACAGGGCGCGGCAGGCCTGCGTGGGCGCTTGTCGATCGGCTTCATCGGCTCGGCCATCGGCGAATTGCTGCCGCGCATCGTCTCGCCCTTTCGCCAGGCCTACCCGGAAGTTGAACTGGCGCTGGAAGAGATGAACAGCGTCGAGATCGTCCGTGCCATCGCCGCGCGCCGGCTGGATGTCGGATTGGTGCGCCTGCCGGTGATGGACTCCGCGCCCGTCGCCTTCGATGTGATCGAGACCGACGAACTGGTGGCCGTCCTGCCCGCCAGCGACGTGCTCGCCCGGCGCAAGACGCTCGACCTTGGCGCGCTGGCTGACCGCAGCTTCATCATCTACAGTCCCGTCAGCGTACTCCATGCCACGATCCGCCTCGCCTGCCACCGCGCCGGGTTCACCCCGCGCGTCGCGCAGGAGGCGGTGCAGGTGCAGACCATTCTCAGTCTTGTCGAAGCAGGACTTGGCGTGGCGCTGATCCCCGGCCGCAGTGCGCGCTTCGCCGGGGAGGGCGTGCGCATCGTCACCCTGGCAGAGCCGTTGCCGATCGCAATGGGCATCGCGCGGGCAAACGAACCATCGGTGCTGGCACAGAATTTCGTGCGCACCGCCCTCGCCGGCTGTCAAGATTGATATTCGATCGCTATCGGACAGGGCAAAATAAATATTTGATGCAGAGGGTCTGCGGGCGCATCGCTCGACCCCCTGGAGCGGTGGCATGATGCACCGCCCGGGACAGGAGCCGCCCTTCCGTGTTCGATACCCTGACGCTTGCCCAACTTCCGCCCGAGGACGAGGCACTGCGCCCCGCCATCCGCGCATTCATAGACCAACACATCGCCAGCATCCCGATGGATCGCCGCGCGCGTTCATGGCAGGGCTTCAGCGCGGAGTTCAGCCGTGCGCTGGGGCAGGCGGGCTTTCTTGGCCTGACCCTGCCGAAGGAATACGGCGGGCACGGCAAGGGTCCGTTCGCCCGCTTCGTGGTGGTCGAGGAACTGCTGAGCGCTGGCGCACCAGTGGCGGCGCACTGGATCGCCGATCGGCAGAGCGCCCCTCTGCTCCTGAACTTCGGCACCGAGGCGCAGCGCCGCAAGCACATTCCCGCAATCTGCCGGGGCGAGCAGCTGTTCTGCATCGGCATGAGCGAACCGGGTTCGGGTTCCGACCTTGCCAGCGTGCGCACGCGGGCAGAGCTCACGGGTGGCGGCTGGGTGGTCAATGGCCAGAAGATCTGGACCACCAATGCCATGCATTCGGACTACATGATCGCGCTGATCCGCACGTCCGGCACCTCGGCGGACCGGCAGGGAGGCCTGTCGCAGCTGATCATCGATCTCAAGGCGCCCGGCGTGACCGTGCGCCCCATCGTTGACCTGACGGGCGATGCCCACTTTGCCGAAGTGTTCTTCGAGAATGTGGAACTGGGCGATGATGCCCTTGTCGGGCAGGAAGGGGAGGGCTGGAAGCAGGTCGTCGCCGAACTCGCGTTCGAACGATCGGGGCCGGAGCGCATCTATTCCAGCGCCGTCCTGCTCGATGCCTGGATCAAGCACGTGCAGGCAGTGGGCCGAAAGGATTGCGAAGCGCTGGTCGGGCGGCTTACCGCCGAACTCGCCACGCTGCGCGCCATGTCGATTGCCTGCACCGCGCGACTTGTGGCGGGGGAAAGCCCGGTGGTCGAAGCGAGCATCGTCAAGGATCGTGGCACCGGCTTCGAACAGGAACTGCCGGTGGTGATCGCTGACGATCTTGCCGCGCACCCGGACGAGGCGGTGAGCGAGGAGCTGTATCGCACGCTGCTCTACGTCACGCACATCGCGCCAAGCTTCAGCCTGCGCGGCGGCACGCGCGAGATCCTGCGCGGGATCATCGCGCGCGGCATGGGCCTGCGTTGAAGCGAGAGGACAAGATGGACATCAACGAACTGCTCGAACCCTTCGTCCGCATGCTTGATGCGGCGGCGCCCCCTGCAGTGGTGCGCGCCATCGAACACGGCGGTTCCGCTGCCGCACTGTGGGACGAAATCGCCCAGTCCGGCTTCCTCGATGCGCTGGTTGCCGAAGAGTACGGCGGAGCAGGGCTGAGCCTTGCTGATATCGAGCCGCTGATAGAGGCGCTCGGCGCCCGCGCCGTGCCGCTGCCTGTGGCAGAGACGATTGTGGCGCGCGCCCTGCTGGCGTCGGCGGGCGTGGCTGCGCCGGATGGGCCGATCGCGCTGGTCACCTCTCTGGCTCAACCGGTTCCCTGCGGACTGGTGGCGCAGGCCGTGTTGTTCGATCGCGGCGATGCACTGGTGCTGTGCGAAATGGCGCAGCTTTCGCCCGAGCAGACAGGCGTCACGAATTCGCTCGCAGCCCGCATCTCCGGCAACCCCGAAGGCCAGACCTTACCGCGCCCCGGCACTGGCCTGCGCCCCATCGCGGCCGTGCTGCGCGCCGCGCTGATCGCCGGTGCCGCCGCGCGCCTGTGCGATGTGACGACGGCCTATGCTTCGGAACGCGTGCAGTTCGGCAAGCCCATCGGCCGCCAGCAATCGCTGCAGCAGATGTTGGCCGTGATGGCCGAGGACATGATCGCCTGCCGGATCGCCGCTCAGCTTGGCGCGTCGCATGGTCTGGAAGTGCCGCTCGCCGCCGCCGCCACCGCCAAGATCACCACGTCTTCTGCTGCCCCGCGCATCGCCGCCACTGCCCACGCCGTCCATGGTGCCATCGGCATCAGCGAGGAATACGACCTGCAGCTCCTCACCCGCCGCCTGCACGAATGGCGCATGGCCGATGGCTCGGAAGGCTACTGGTCACGGGTGCTCGGGCAACAGCGGCTCGCGACGACCGCGATGAGCGTGGACTGGATCAGGCAAAACGTCTTCGCCTGACCCGACCGGATCGGCGCAAGCCTTCTGCACCCCGCGCACGACCTGACCCGGCCGGAGCGCGGTTGGCCGGTCATTGCGCCGTATGATCTGACCGCTGACGACGGTTGCGCAGTACCCGGTTGCGGTCTGGTCCAGTCTGCGTCCTCCGCCCGGCAAGTCATGGCGGATGACGGGGGCGTGAAGCGTCAGGCGCTCCAGGTCGATCACGTTGATATCTGCCTTGTAGCCCACGCGCAGCAGGCCGCGATCCTCAAGCCCCATGACCTTCGCGGGGCGGGCGGCCAGCATCTCCACGGTCTCGGCCAGCGACAGCCTTTCACCTGCCCGGTCGCGCACCCAGTAGGTCAGCATGAAGGTCGGATAGCTCGCGTCGCAGATGGCGGCGTAGTGCGCGCCGCCATCGCCAAGGCCGATCACGGTATCCGGGCGGCGCACAAGGTCGAGCAGGGCATCGAGCCGACCTTCGTGAAAATTGCCGAGCGTGTTCAGGATCATGCCCGTGCCGTCACGCTCCATCAGCACGTCGTAGGCGACGTCCTCGGGCGAGCGCCCCTGCGCGCGGGCCAGCGCGGCGATGCTCTGGTCGGTCGCGGGTTCGTACTGCGGGGGATCGCCGAAGGGGAACATCCAGTCCCAGATGCGGGTCAGCATCGCCAGCGGATGGCCCTCCTGTGGCATTTCGCCGATCAGCCGTTCGCGGAACGCCGGATCGCGCAAGCGGGGCAGCTGTTCCTCGAGCGGCAGGGCGGCAAGCGGTTGATACGAAGGGCAGAGGCAGAACGGGTGGGTCGAAAGCGCCCAGCCTGAGATCAGTCCGATCGGGCGCGGAAGCACCTGCGGCCAGATCTCCATGCCCTGCGCGCGCGCCTCGTCGACTTTGTCGAGCGCCTCTTCCCAGTTGCGTGGACCGCTGTTGACCAGCCCCAGCGTGAAGGTGGAAGGCCGGCCGCAGGCTTTGGTCACGGCAAGGAGCCGAGCCATCTCCTCTTCCCAGCTCTGGAACGGCGCGTCGAGCACCGCCTGGAACACGCCGGTCCCGGCCTCGGCCAGCGCTCCGGTTATCGCCAACAGTTCGCGCGTTTCGGCGTTGAACGTCGGGATCAGTTCGCCTGCCTTGGTGCGGTGAATGTTTAGGCGAGACGTGGCAAAGCCCACGGCCCCTGCTTCCAGCGCCTCGAGAGCGATAGCCCGCATCCGGGCCAAGTCCTCATCCGTCGCTTCTTCGCGCGCAATGGCCCGCTCGCCCATCACCCACACGCGCAACGGGCTGTGCGGCAGCAGGCAGGCCACGTCGATGTCGCGCTGGCGGGCGGCGAGGGCGTCGAGGTATTGCGGAAAGGTCTCCCAGTCCCACGGCAGGCCCTCTGCCATCACCACGCCCGGTATGTCCTCCACGCCTTCCATCAGTTGGATCAGCGCCTCGTGATCAGCAGTGCGGCAAGGCGCGAAGCCGACCCCGCAGTTGCCCAGCACAGCGGTCGTCACGCCGTGCGAGGAGCTTGGCGAGAGCGTGTCGGACCAGATCGCCTGCCCGTCGTAATGTGTGTGGATGTCAACAAAGCCCGGGGTCACGACCAGCCCCTCGGCCTCGATCACCTCGGCCGCGGCTCCTGCGAACGAGCCGCCGACCTGGATTATGCGGTCGCCCTGCAGAACCACGTCGCCGAAATGGGGCTCTGTCCCGGTGCCATCGACGATCATTCCCCCGCGAATCAGCAGGTCGGCCTTTGCGGTCATCGTCGCTCTCCCATCTTCTTTCAGAGAAGCTACTCGACCGTTCGGAGAGGAGCAAGTTGAAATGCGCTTCCAAATGGCTGCAATGCATGTGCAGTTATTTATATATTTTGCTTTGAAATTGCCATTTGCGTAGAATAGGAGATTTTCTATTCTGCAACTTTAGATGTCAGGGGTTGAAGTGGTGCAGCCTTCGACGTGTTTCCCCGGGGAAACATTTCATCAACAAACAGGCCGTCTTCAAAAGGCGACCACAGAGCGCAGCGATTGCCCGCGCTTCATCAGGGCAAAGCCCTCGTTGACTTCGCTCATCGGCAGGCGATGGGTGACAAGGTCGGCAAGGTTGAGGCGGCCTGCGGCGAAATGATCGAGCAGGCTGGGCAACTGGCTGCGGCCCTTGACGTTGCCCATGAACGAGCCTTGCACCCGCCGTCCGAGCTGGAGCTGGAAGGGGATCAGTTCCATCGCCTGCCCATCGGGCGGCACGCCGAGGACAACGGTGCAGCCCCAGCCGATCCGCGTGGATTCGAAGGCTTGGGCCATCAGCCTGACGTTGCCCGCGCACTCGAACGCGTAATCGACGCCGCCATCGGTGAGCGCCTGGATCGCCGCAACCACATCACCCTCGCGCGCGTCGATGAAGTCGGTCAGGCCGAAGCGCTGGCCCTGTTCGTGACGCAGGGGATTGATGTCCACGCCGATGATCCGCGAGGCCCCGGCAAGGCGTGCGCCTTGCACAACGTTGAGGCCGATGCCGCCGAGGCCGAAGACCGCAACGGTCGCGCCGCTTTCGACATGCGCGGTGTTCATCACGGCGCCGATGCCCGTTGCCACGCAGCACCCCGCGGTGCAGGCAAGGTGGAAGGGCACGTCCTTGCGGATCACCGCGACGTTGCGCTCGGCCGTGACGATGAACTGGGCAAGGCTGCCGACGCCGGAATAGGCCGAAACCGGCTGGCCATTCAGCGAGAACGGGCTGGGCTGGAGGGCAATGTCGCCGAGGAAGGCCTCGCACAGGTTGGTCTTGCCCGACCGGCAATTGCGGCATGTGCCGCACTCGCCGATGCCCACCGGGATCACGTGATCGCCGACCTTGACCGAGGTGACTTCCGCGCCGACTTCGCGCACGATCCCGGCGCCCTCGTGGCCGACGACGACCGGGAAGGGATAGGGCGCGGCCTTGCCTTCGATCTGGCTGAGATCGGTGTGGCACAGCCCGCTCGCCATGATCTCTATCAGCACGTCTCCGGGGCCGGGAGGGGCGAGGTCGAGCAATTCCTCGACCAGCGGCGTACCGGGTGCGTGGCAGACCATTGCTCTGGTTTTCATGGGGGCGGGCCTTTCCCGAGGATCAGGTCGGCGGCCTTCTCGGCAATCATGGCGACCGGGATGGCGGTGTTGCCGCCGGGCAGGTGCGGCATGATCGAGGCATCGACCACGCGCAACGACCGGAGGCCGTGCACGCGCAACGCATCGTCCACCACGGCCATCGGATCCGAGCCCATGCGGGCAGTGCTGGTCGAGTGGTAATCGGCTTCGGCATGGCCGCGGATGTAGGCGTCGATCTCGTCATCTGACTGGACTTGCGGGCCGGGGTTGAGTTCCTCACCCCGCATTTCGTCGAAGGCGTTCTGGCCGAAGATGCGGCGGGCGATGCGTATGCCTTCGCGCATGACGCGGCGATCGCTTTGCGTGGCGTTGTAGTTCTGGTCGATCACCGGGGGCTTATCGGGATCGGCGCTGGCAAGCGTGACGCTGCCGCGCGATTCCGGGCGCGCCACGTTGATGTGCGCATAGAAGCCATGCATCGGCACCATCTTGCGTCCGTTCTGGCCGAACAGTGCCGAGACCAGCAGCATCTTGATGTCAGGCTCGTCCAGCGCCGGGTCGGATCGCACCATGCAGGCGACCGACATGCCGGGATCGGCCAGCGGGCCGCTGCGGAAGGCAAGGTACTGCGCCATCGCCAGCGCACCGCGCACAGGATTGAGGAAGCGCAGCATCGACCACGGCTTGGTCGAGCGGTACTTGACGTGCGCGGCGAGGTGGTCCTGCAGGCCCTGGCCGACGCCGGGGAGGTTGTGGGCCAGCGCGATGCCGCGTTCGGCGAGGTGAGCGGCGGGGCCGACGCCCGAGAGCATCAGCAGTTGCGGTGTGTTGATGGCGCCTGCGCAGAGGATCACTTCGCGCCGCGCCTTGGCAAGTGCGTCGATGCCTGCGCGGCGGAACACGACACCGGTGGCGTGGGCGTCTTCGAACAGGATACGCCGGCTGTGGGCTTCGGTCAGCACGGACAGATTCGGGCGTTTCAGAACGGGGCGGAGGTAAGCCGAGGAAGCGCTGGAGCGGCGACCCTTGCCGACGGTGAGGTCAACCGCGGCGAAGCCGTCGCGGGTCTCACCGTTGAGGTCTCCGATCAGGGGATAGCCTGCCTGGGCTCCGGCTTTCAGGAAGGCGCGGGCGAAGGGATGGTCCTGTGCGGCGCGGGTGACGTGGATCGGCCCATTGGTCCCATGCCATTCATTGCGGGCAGGGCCGTAGCTTTCGAGCTTGCGGAAGTAGGGAAGCACATCGGCGAAGGACCAGCCGCGATTACCGGCCTGCGCCCAGCGATCGTAGTCGGAGTGGAATCCACGATCGTAGGCCATGCCGTTGATCGAGGAGCCGCCGCCCAGCACCTTGCCGCGCGGCAGGTAGAGCACGCGGTCATCGAGATGACGCTGCGGCGCCGAGACATAGGGCCAGGCGTAGGCGCCTGACATCATGATCGGGAGCAAGCCTCCCGGCGCGGCGATCAGCGGGCTGTTGTCCTTGCCGCCCGCTTCGAGCAGCAACACGCGGCACTCCGGATCGGCGGAGAGGCGATTGGCGAGGACGCATCCGGCCACCCCGGCACCGACGATCACGAAGTCGAATTCGAGGCTTTCCATGGTCGCCACGCCGAACCGGGTCAGAGTTCGACGACGGAGAGGATGTGGCTTTGCTTGTCCGGGAAGACGTAATCGAACTCGAGAACCATGCTCTCGCCAAGCGGGCCAGCGCAGATCAGATCGGTCTCGACGAAGACCTGCACGCCAGCGCTGCCGTAGGCGTAGCGGGTCGCCTTCCCGAATACGGGCGAGGCATCTAAGCGGGCATCGATCGCGTCATCGCCACGGCGGGCGCGATTCAAGCCGATGTTGAGGCGCCCCTTGAAGGTGGGGTCATTCTCGGAGAGATCCTGAAGGGTCAGGACCATCTTCTCAAGCTCTTCCAGAGATTCGACGAGGAAGCCGAAGTGGAAGCTGGCTTCGAAGTCCTGCGCCATCATCGCGCGGTAGGCCTTGACCGCTTCGTGCTCGTCATCGGTGCCGACGCGCAACGCGGCGTGGATCGCGGCGATCAGCTTCTGCTGGGGTTCGGGCAGGCATGAGAGATAAATGATGCCATCGCCGCGCGCGAAGTGGCGGCCCGAAACGACGAAGCGGTAGAAGCTGCCACTGGGCAGGGGCAGGACCTGCGTTTCCCTGAGGCCCGCGATCTGCAGCAGGCGCGAGGCAGTGGGGCCGTCCTCCGGCTTTCCGTAATGCAGGGCGAGGTGGCCCATCGACAGGCCGCCATCGGTGATAGGGGAGATCGCGATTTCGGGTGCAGTCGTTGCCATGTGAGCCTTTCCTCTCCACGCAGCCTTTCACCGCGGCTTACCTGCCGTAGCATTTTCAACTCTGCGCTTTTATGAAAATGCGTATGAATGAATCGATCAATGTTCGAATATTATTATATGAATAAGATTATGTCATCCGAATGCGTATCTGAAATCGGTGGCGTGCATGCGGTTGAGGCGATAGGATCTGGCTGATGAAGCGTCTTGCTCTCGATCACCTGACCGCCATTGACACAACGCCGATCCACTTGGCGCAGACGGCGCGGGCTGTCGGTTGCGATGGCATGTGCCTGTTCATGGAGCCGATGGACGTCCTGCCACTGATGCCGAAATTCGACATTTGCGGCGACCCGGTCACGCGGGCGGAGCTGAAGTCGGTAATGCGCGATCTGGGCGTTTCGCTGGACCTTGCCTATCCCTTCACCCTGACCGGCCGCACCGATGTTGCCGCCTTTGCCACGGCGATGGAATGTGCGGCAGAGCTTGGCGCCGGGATGATCAATGCGCTGCTCTATGACCGCGATCCGGCGCGCCGGTTGGATACGTTCGCGCGCTTCTGCGACATGGCGGATGGCTTTGGGCTGAGGGTCGGTGTGGAGTTCTATCCGCCAAGCCAGGTGCCTTCTCTGGCTGCCGCGCTGGATCTTGTGGGGCAGGTGGCGCGGCCAGAACGGGTCGGAATCAATGTCGATCTGCTGCACCTCATTCGCTCGGGCGGCACGATTGGCGAACTGGCAGCGGTTCCGGCAGGGTATGTGCTTTATGGGCAGGTGGCCGATGGTCCTGCGCTGGCGCCCGAAGACCCCGGAGAGGAAGCTTCGTCGGAACGACTGCTGTGCGGGCAGGGCGCGTTCGACGTTGCGGGCTTCGTGCGCGCACTGCCGGAAGGGTGCCCGATAAGCGTGGAAATCCCGCGCAACCACGCGGTCGGTACCGAGACTACCGCGACGCGTGCGCGACGCGCCGTCGATAGCGCGCGCGCTGCTACAGGTTAAGGTCAGGCGCTTCGCAGGGCGGTGAGCTCTTCTGGAGTCAGGGTCAGGGCGTCGGCCTTGGCGCTGTCGGTCACCTGTTCGGGCGAGGATCCGCCGAAGATGGCCACAGTCTGGTTGGGCTGGCTGAGCAGGTAGGACAGGACGATCTCGTTGATCGACACGCCGTGTTTTTCGGCCAATGACTGAACGACAGAAAGGCGGCGTTCGTTGGCCGGGTTGGCATAGCGCGCGGCAAGCTGTTCGCCGACCGAACCTGAGGCGAGCTTGGTGAAGTACCCGCCCGACTGCGCCGCATAGGCGACGATTGGCAGGCCGCAGGCGTGGAGGTCTTCGTATTCGCCTTCATAGTAGTGCTGGTAGCCCTGCTGCGCGGCGGCCGCGGTATCGGGGACAGCAAGGCCCCAGAAGGTTTCCGAGGCGACGAAGCCTTCCTTGCCGATGGAGGCGGCATAGGCATTGGCGGCGCTGATGCGTGACGCTGACCAGTTCGACGCGGCGAAATGGCGGATGCGGCCTGCCTCGCGGTGGGCGATCAGTGCGTCGATGATCGGTTCGACCGGGCTTTCCGGGTTGTCCCTATGCAGGAAATAGAGGTCGATGGTATCAACGCCGAGGTGATCGAGGCTTTGCGCCAAGTCTGCCGCGACGTCATCCGAGGTGACGCGGTTGCGCCAATCGCCCACGCGCATGTCATAGAAGCCGCCCTTGGTGGCGATCACGAAGTCGTCGCGCTTCTGCGTCTTGAGCCACGCGCCGAGCGCGCGTTCGCTGGCCCCCACAGGCGCATCGGGGATCCAGTCGCCATAGCTCCGGGCAGTGTCGATGAAGTTGCCGCCGAGGCCTGCATAAGTATCGAGGATGGCGTTGGCCTTGCCCTGATCGAGCATCCAGCCGAGCATGTTGGTGCCGTAGCACAGGCGGCTGACGGTGAGGTCGGTGTTGTTCAAGGTTACGCGAGAGAGCATCTTGGTAATCCTTTCAGGACCGCAGGGTCAGCCTTTCGCGGCGTTCATGCCTGCGTAGCGTCCGAAGAAGGTGCAATCGGCAAGGCTCATCCCCGAGGAATAGCCGTGACCCCAGGCGGGCAGGCCCGAAGTGCAGCGGCCTGCTGCAAAGAGGCCGGGGATCGGCTGGCCAGTGCGGTCGAGCACTTCGGCATCGGCTGAGGTCTTTAGGCCTCCCAACGTGAAGAAGCTGAAGTAGCTCGTCTCGAAGTTGCACTCGAGCGCGACGAAGGGTGACTGGTCGAGGGGCCTGAGGATCGGTGCCTGCTTGTCGAACAGGGGGTCGCGGCCTTCGCGCGCGTGGGTGTTGTAGAAGTGCATCGTTGCCGAGAGCGTTCCGGCAGGCATTTCGAGTTCGGCTTCGACTTCCTCCCAGGTCTCGCCCGTGCCGGCGATGGTTATGCCGGCAAGGTCGAGCGGCTGGGTGAAGTGCGCGCTGTCGAGCAGGAGGTAGACCTTGCCGCCCGGCTGGTCGACGGCGCAACGGCTGACGCGGCCGTGATAGCAGTCCTCGTTGATGAAGCGCTGTCCGGCGACGTTGACGAAGACGCCATAGGCCTGCTCTTCCGGGATGGTCCATGGGCAGGTGGTAAAGAACTGGTCCATGTGGATCGGATCGCCGCCGACCGAAGCGCCAAGCTCGATGCCGATGCCGTCGTCCTTGTCGCCGATGGGGCTGTTTACCCTGAAGCTTTCGGGGCAGTACTTGCGGCGCATCGCATCGTTGAACACGAAGCCGCCGGTGGCAAGGACGACGCCCTTGTGCGCGCGTACGAACCGGTCCTTGTTGTCGATCCGCACGACCACGCCTGCAACGCGGGTGCCTTCTGTAATCAGGGCAACGGCGCGGGCATCGACGTGGATCTCGGTGCCGAGATCGCGGGCGCGGGTCTCGAGGATATCCACCAGCGGACGTCCGCCGCCCCAGCCCATGTGCTGGATCACGTGGCCGCGCGGGGCGGGTTTGGCCAGCTTGTAGAACGGCGCGGCTGCCTCGCTGCCCGACCAGATCAGGGTTGAATCGTCGGTGGGTTCGATGATCTTGCCCGGCAGGAAGTTACCGCGATAGGGCACGCCCTGATCCTTGAGCCACTGATAATGCGAGAGGGCCTCGCGGCCGTAGCGGTCGCACTTGGCGTCGTCCGCGCAGGGGCCGCCGGCGAGCTTGAGATAGGCGGTAAAGTCCTCGACAGTATCGTCGAAGCCTGCGGCATTCTGGGCATCGGTACCGCCGCCGATGTAGATTTCTCCGCCCGACAGGGCCGATGCGCCGCCGCTTCCCGAACTGCGTTCGAACAGCATGACGCGCGCGCCTGCTGTGCGGGCCTCGATCGCGGCACAGGCACCGGTTGCGCCGAAGCCGACGATGGCGACGTCCGTCTCGAAATCCCACTGCGGAACCTGCGCGAGCGGCAGTGGCCGATATTGAGAATAGGCTGTCATTCCGGTCTTCCGCTCCCAAGCCATCGCGGATCGTCTTGTCCGCCGTTCAGAGGCCGCCCCGGCAAGGGGCCTGGCCCGACTCAATTCGACATTTCTGCACCGCATTCGTAATTTCAGATTGCATTGGATACGCAAATCGTCAATTAAAAACCCAATCGCCTTTCGATATTGGCGATTTCGAATCTGTTGATGAGGGTTTTGCCCGTATCAACAAGAGCAAAGGGAGAGCGGCCCCGTGGAGGGCACTGATCACATCGATCTGTCGCGCAAGGTTGCGATCGTCACGGGCGGTACGCGAGGGTTGGGGCGGCATATCGCCGAGGCCCTTGCCGGGGCCGGAGCGGACGTCACGGTTTGCGGACGAAGCGAACCTGCGGACCTGCCTGCGGGTGTTGCGTTCCGGGCCGCCGACATTCGCGATCCCGAACAGGCCCATGCGCTGGTCGAGGCGGTGGCGATGCAGCATGGTCGCATCGACATCCTCGTCAACAATGCCGGGGGATCGCCGCACGCGCCTGCCACGTCGAGCCCGCGCTTCTTCGACGCGATCGTGAAGCTGAACCTACATGCGGCGATGTACATGTCGCAATATGCCTATGCCCACATGGCGAAGGCGGGTGCGGGCAGCATCGTCAACATCGCCAGCGTTTCGGGCATCCGGCCTTCGCCAATGACGGCAGCATACGGTGCTGCAAAGGCAGGGTTGCTGAGCCTGACGCAGAGCCTGGCGCAGGAGTGGGGGCCGGACGGGGTGCGTGTGAACGCGATCATCGTCGGGCTGATGCAGACCGAGACTGCGGAAGAAACCTATGGCGATGCCGCGGCGCAGGCTGCGGTCGCCAGATCATTGCCGCTGCAGCGCATGGGTGACGGTGCGGACATTGCGGGCGCGGTGCTGTGGCTGAGTTCCAGCCTCGCCTCGTGGGTGAGCGGCGCGCGCATCAACGTCGATGGCGGGGGCGAGCGGCCATACTTCCTCGACCTCGTGAAAGGATAAGCAGCCATGTCGATCAAGGCGCTTGGCTATGTCGTGGTGGAAACCGCAAAGCCGGAAGAATGGGGCCGCTTCCTGACGGAATTCGTCGGGGTCATGCGGGTAGCCGATGCTAGTGACGGCGCGGCGCTCTATCGCGTGGACGACCGGGTGTTTCGCTTCCGCATCGAGAGCGGCTCTCGCGAGTGGTTCGTGGCGGCGGGCTATGAAGTGGACGACCGCGCGACGCTTGATGCGCTGGCGACGAAGGTTGCAGCCGCGGGCCGTCCGGTGGAATGGGCGGACGAAGCTCAGGCCAAGGGGCGCGGTGCCGAGGCGATGTTCCGCACCAGCGATCCGGCCGGCAACGGGCTGGAGCTGTACTGCGGTGATGCGCGCACCGATGCGCCCTTTGTCTCGCCCATAGGAGTCCCCGGATTCGTTACCGGCGCAATGGGCATGGGCCATGCGGTGTTCTCCGCGCCGAACTTTGACGAGACGATTGCCTTCCATTGCGACGTGCTGGGCTTTGGCCAGACCGACATGCCGCGGTTCCAGCTGTTCGGCCCGGAAGGTCCGTCGATGGGCTTTGCCTTCCTTCATGCCGACAATGGGCGGCACCATTCGATCGCGTTCGGCGAAGGGCCGATCCCGCCTTCGGGCGCGGTGCACATCATGCTGGAGCTGCCGACGCTGATCGACGTGGGCAAGGCGCACGACCGGATGAAGCGCTTCGGATATCCGGAAAGCGCGACGCTGGGGCGGCATGTCAATGACGAGACCACCGGCTTCTATGTGCAGACGCCCTCGGGCTTCGATCTGGAAATCGGCTGCGACAGCCTGGTGATCGATCCGGCCAACTGGGAGACGACCCGCCACGAAGCGATCAGCGTGTGGGGGCACGAATGGGCCTGGCAGAAAGCCATGAAAGAACAGCAGGGGGAACAGGCGTGAGCCTCGATAAACGGATGACGGCGGCGGAGATCGTCGCGCAATTGTCCGATGGCATGACCATCGGCATTGGTGGCTGGGGGCCTCGGCGCAAGCCCATGGCGCTGGTGCGCGAGATCATGCGATCGGATCTCAAGGACCTGACCGTGGTCGCCTATGGCGGTGCGGATGTGGGGATGCTCTGCGCGGCGGGGAAGGTCAGGAAGCTGGTCTTCGCCTTCGTCAGCCTCGATGCGATTCCGCTGGAGCCATGGTTCCGCAAGGCCCGCGAGAGCGGCGTGCTGCAGGTGCTGGAACTGGACGAAGGCATGTTCCAGTGGGGCCTCAAGGCGGCTGCGTTCGGCCTGCCGTTCCTGCCGACGCGGGTGGGACTGGGCACCGATCTTGCCGAGCTGGGCGGTTTGAAGACCGTGCAGTCACCCTATGATGATGCCGAGACGCTGATCGCGATGCCCGCGCTCAAGCTCGATGCGGCGCTGATCCACGTCAACCGCAGCGACTGGCGCGGCAACGTGCAGGTGTTCGGGCCGGACGTCTATTACGACGAGTGGTTCGCCAAGGCGGCGACCAAGGCTTACGTTTCGTGCGAAGAGCTGGTCGACCGGATGGAGGACCATTACCCCGAAGGCGCGCAGGACAACCTGTTCGAGCGGTGCTTCGTTTCCGGCGTGGTCGAAATGCCATGCGGGGCGCACCCAAGCTCGATGCCGCCGCACTATGGCTGGGATATGAAGGCGTTCAAGGCTTACGCCGACGCCGCCCGCGATCCGGGCGACTGGTCGGCCGTGGCAGACCGTTTCGTAGGCGCTTCGGAAGCCGAATATCTTGAATCCATTGGCGGAAAGGAGGCGGTAGCGGCTCTTTCGCTGCCGATTTTCTGATGAGCGACATAACTCTTGTAGACCTGTGCATCGTCGCCTGTTCGGAAGCTTTCCGGGGCAATGGCGAGATCGTGGCGACCGGCGTTGGCCCTGTGCCGCGGCTTGCGGCTGGGCTCGCCAAGCTGACCCATACACCAGAGCTGATGATGACCGATGGCGAGGCCTATCTCGTCGAGCAGCCGGTGCCGCTGGGCCCGCGCAAGTACGACGACCGCAAGCCGGCGGGCTACCTACCGTTCTCGCGCTTCTTCGACAGTGCAGTGTGGTCCGGCCGTCGTCATGCCATGGTCACGCCGACGCAGCTTGACCGCTTCGGCCAGATAAACCTGTCCTATATGGGCGGCACCTACGACAAGCCGAAGACCCAGATGCTGGGCGTGCGCGGGTTTCCGGGGAACACGATCTATCACCCGAACTCGTTCTTCTTCCCGGCACACGGACCGCGCGTGTTTGTCCCGCAGGTCGATATGATCTCGGGCGTTGGATACAATCCGGCCAAGCGGGTTCCGGGCGGCAACTTCTCGGGTGTGAACCTGCGCCGGATCGTGACCAACCTGTGCGTGATGGACTTCGGCGGGCCGGACAACCAGATCCGCGTGATCTCGCTGCATCCGGGCGTGACCTTCGAGGAAGTGCAGGCCGCGACCGGTTTCGAACTGGCCCAAGCCGAAAACGTGGAAGTGACTCCGCTGCCGACGGCGGAGGAACTGGCCGTCATCGCCAGCCTCGATCCGCACAACGTCCGCGCCTCGGTGCTCAAGGACAATCCGCCCGCCGTTCGCGCCGCCGCCTGAGGGAGATGAAAGCATGACCGACCTCGTCGAGCCGAAGAAGGTCGACATCGTCTATGAGACGGAAGAGCCCGTCCGTTACGAGGTGATCGACGCCGTGGCCTGGATCACGATGAACCGGCCGCAGTTCAACAATGCCCAGAACGGGCAGATGACCTACGCGCTCGACGATGCATTCAATCGCGCGGTGCAGGACGACAACGTGCGGGCAATCGTGCTGGCAGGCGAGGGCAAGCACTTCTCGGCCGGGCACGACATCGGCACGCCGGGGCGCGACCTGCACCACGAGTTCGACAAGCGGCTGATGTTCCCGCCGCACACCAACAAGCCGGGCGCCGAACTGCTCTATACCCGCGAGCAGGAACAGTACCTCGGCATGTGCCGCCGCTGGCGCGACATCTCCAAGCCGACCATCGCCATGGTGCAGGGCGCCTGCGTGGCCGGAGGACTGATGCTGGCCTGGGTGTGCGACCTGATCGTGGCATCGGAAGATGCGTTCTTCCAGGATCCGGTGAACCCGCTGATGGGCATTCCAGGCGTCGAATACTTCGCCCACGCCTATGAACTGCCGCCACGCGTGGCCAAGGAATTCCTGTTGCTGGGCGAGCGCATGCCGGCGGCGCGCGCCTACAGCTTTGGCATGGTCAACAAGGTGGTCCCGCGCGAGCAACTGCGCGAGGCGACGGCGGCCTGGGCGAACAAGCTGGCGGGGCAGGGGCGACTGGGGAACTGGCTGACCAAGCAGTCGGTCAACCACGTCGAGGAACTGCGCGGCAAGCGTGCGGCGATGGACGCGGTGTACCACATGCACCACTTCGCCCATGCCCAGAACGATCTCGTCACCGGCAATTCGATTGCCGGGGTGAGCGGCAAATCGGCGGCGGCTGCGAATAAGAGTGACTCTGGCAAGGCCGACAAGTCCTGATGGCCGATCCGCTTGCCACTGTCCTGACCGAGCGGCTTGGCTGCCGGCTGCCGGTGATCCAGACCGCGATGGGCTGGGTCGCCAAGCCGGAGCTGGTGGCAGCATCGAGCAACGCCGGGGCTTTCGGGTTTCTTGCGGCAGCAGTGATGACGCCCAAGGAAGCTGCCGAGGAAATCGCCCGGTTGCGGGACCTGACCCCGCACATGTTCGGTGTGAATTTTCACAGCTTCCAGCCGGGTGCCGCCGAGATTGTCCAGCTGATCCTTGCCAACAAGGACCGTGTGCGTGCGGTGAGCTTCGGGCGCGGGCCGGATGCGAAGATGATCGGCGCATTCCGCGATGCCGGCATCCTGTGCATCCCCACCGTGGGTGCCGTGAAGCATGCCGAAAAGATGGTCCAGCTCGGCTGCGAGATGGTGACCGTGCAGGGCGGAGAAGGCGGCGGGCATACCGGCGCGGTGCCGACGACGGTGCTTTTGCCGCAAGTGCTGGATGCGGTTGGCGTTCCGGTGGTTGCCGCAGGCGGATTTGGCGACGGGCGCGGGCTGGCGGCGGCGCTTGCCTATGGCGCGGTCGGCATTGCCATGGGCACGCGTTTCCTGATGACGGCGGAAAGCCCGGTACCGCAAGGTCCCAAGGCCGCTTACGTCAAGGCCGGGACGGCGGACATTGCGATTTCCACGAAGGTCGATGGCATTCCGCAGCGCATGATCCTGAACCCCTTGCTGCGCCGCATCGAAGGATCAGGCAAGTTGGCGATGTGGGTTCGGGCCATGGAAGCGGGGCTGGAGATGAAGCGCCAGAATGGCATGAGCTGGGGGCAGGTGATCGCTACCGCCCGCGCCATGACCGCGCATGGCGAGATGCCTCTGGCACAGGCGATCATGGCAGCAGCAGCGCCGATGATGATCATGCGCGCCGTTGTATCGGGCGATGCCGAGAACGGGCTGATGGCGACCGGCGTCGTTGCCGGGCGGCTGAAGGACCTGCCGACTTGCGCCGACCTGTTGAACGAGATCGAAACCGAAGCGCGCGGGCGGATAGCCGCGCTTTGTAACGGGAACTGACCCATGCCCATTACCACCGAAATCCGTGACCGGATTGCCGAGATTGTCTTCGATGTGCCGCCGGTCAACGCCTTCGACAGCGAGACCTGGATGTCGCTGCCCGCGATCATCACGGCGGCGGCGAGCAATCCGGAGGTCAATGTGGTGCTGATCCGCGCGGCTGAATCCTCGCGGGGCTTCTGCGGCGGGGTGGACATCAAGGAGATGCAGGCGCACCCCGAGCGCATCACCGTGCTCAATCGCGGTAACTACCTGACGTTCAAGGCTATTCGCGATGCCGAAGTGCCGGTGGTGGTGGCCGCGCACAAGTTCGTCATCGGCGGGGGCATCGGCATCTGCGGGGCGAGCGACACGATCATTGCTGCGGACGATGCGTTCTTCTCGCTGCCCGAAGTGGACCGTGGCGCGATGGGCGGGGCCAGCCATCTTTCGCGCATGCTGCCGCTGCACAAGGTGCGCGCCGCGTTCTTTACCGGCGGCAACATCCCGGCGGCAGAGGCCTATCGGCTGGGCGCGGTGGAAAAGGTGGTGCCGCGCGACAAGCTGGTCGAGGAAGCGCGCGCGTTCTGCGCCGTGATCGCGTCGAAGAGCCGCAAGGCGCTGGTGATCGCCAAGGAGGCGCTCAACGGCCTGGAGCCGCGCGACGTGGATCGTGGCTACCGGTGGGAGCAGGGCTTCACGCTGGAAATGTACATGCACGAAGACAGCCAGAAGGCACGCGATGCCTTCGTCGAGACCGGCAAGGCGGCGACGTTCTGATGCAGCAAATGTGCCCTCGATTTCGTCATTCCCGCGAAGGCGGGAATCCAGCGCGCAACCTTGACTGGACCCCCGCCTGCGCGGGGGTGACGAAGGACATTTGAACCGATGAACCTGACCTACACCCCCAGGCAGCAGGCCTTCCGCGCCGAAGTGCGCGCGTGGATGGAAGCGAACGTGCCGAAGGAGCCGCTCGTCACGCTGGAATGCCGCGAAGGATATGACAGCCACGTCGAATGGGAGCGCAGGCTTGCGAGCGGCAACTGGGGCATGGTGACCTGGCCCGAAGAGTTCGGCGGGCGCGGGCTGGACCTGATCGAATGGCTGATCTTCGAGGAGGAATACTTCCGCGCAGGGGGGCCGAACCGGGCGAACCAGAACGGCATCTTCCTGCTTGGCCCCACGATCATGGAATTCGGCACGCCCGAACAGAAGGCGCGCTTCCTGCCGCCGATGGCGCGGGGCGAGGTGATCTGGGCGCAGGCGTGGTCCGAACCCGGCGCGGGCAGCGACATGGCGGCGATCCAGTCAAAGGCGGTTCGCGATGGCGATCATTACGTGATTACCGGGCAGAAGACCTGGTCGAGCCGCGCGGCCTTTGCCGACTGGGGCTTCGGCATCTTCCGCACAGACCCTGAAAGCAAGCGCCACAAGGGCCTGACTTTCATCCTGTTCGACATCAATTCGCCTGGCATCACCCGCCGCCCGATCCGCCAGTTGCATGGCGACACCGGATTTGCCGAACTTTTCTTCGACGAAGTGCGCGTGCCGGTGGAGAACTGCCTGGCGGGCGAAGGGCAGGGCTGGAGCGTGGCGATGGCGACGGCGGGGTTCGAGCGCGGGCTGATGCTGCGCTCGCCCGGGCGGTTTCAGGCGACGGCGAAGCGGCTGGTCGAGCTTTACCGCGAGCATGGCCACAAGGCCTCGCCCGCCGCGCGCGAAGCGGTGTTGCAGGCTTGGGGCGCGGCGCAGGCCTATGCCTACAACACGTATGCGGTCGCCTCGAAGATCATGGCGGGCGGCAAGATCGGCGCAGAGGCGAGCCTCAACAAGATCTTCTGGTCGGAACTCGACCGCAACATGCACCGGACTGCCATGCAACTCCTGGGGGCAGCGGCCGAACTCAAGCGGTTCGACGATGGGCGCGTGAACCAGTGGCTTGAGGGATACATCTTCTCGCTCTCCGGCCCGATCTATGCCGGATCGAACGAGGTCCAGCGCAACATCATCGCAGAGCGGCTGCTTGGCCTGCCGCGTGTGGGAGCAGGCTGATGGATTTCCGTTTCACCGACGACCAGCTGACCCTTGCCGAAAGCGTGCGCGATTATCTGGCTGGCACCCATGGTCCCGAAGTGCTGCGCCGCCTCGATACCGAGGGCAATCGCGATCCGGCGATCTGGCAGGGCCTGGTCGAGATGGGGCTGACGGGGCTGCTGGTGCCCGAAGCGCAGGGTGGCCTTGGCATGGGGCTGGTCGAGGCCGCGCTCATTGCTGCGGAATGCGGGCGCGCCTGTCTGGCCGAACCGCTGGTCGATACCGCCTTCGTCGGCGTGCCGTGGCTGGTGGGTCGGGGTGAAGCCGAGGGGCTGGAAGCCGTAGTTGCCGGTGAGCGCCGTATTGCGCTGAGCCATGCGATCAACCCATGGGTGGCCGACGGCGAAGGCGCGCCGGTGCAGAGCGTCGATCCCTTGCGCAACCTTGCGCTGCGCGATGGCGAGGCGACAGACGATGCGGACCTCCTGAACCTTGGCGCGCTGATGAGCGCGGCGCAGCTGGTCGGGCTTGTCGACGCCATGCTGACCCAAGCCGTGGAATACGCCAAGATCCGTACCCAGTTCGGACAACCGGTGGGGGCGTTTCAGGGGCTGAAGCACCAGTTGGCGTCATGCTCGGTGGCTATCGAGTTTGCCAAGCCGGTGGTGTGGCGCGCGGCCTCGGCCTTGCAGGACGGTGCGGCCAGCGCTGCCGTCCATGTCAGCCATGCCAAGCTTGCAGCCACCGATGCGGCGATGCTCACCGCCGAGACAGCGATCCAGGTCCATGGCGCGATGGGGTACACCTATGAGGTGGACCTGCACTTCTGGATGAAGCGCGCCTGGGCCTTGGCCGGGGCGTGGGGCGACCGCGCATTTCACTATGCCCGTATCGACGATGCCGTGCTGGGTGGCGCACTGGCCATCGGCCCCGAACACACATTTGCCTGAAGGACGGACAATGCCCGAAGCCTATATCATCGACGCCGTCCGCACCCCCATCGGGCGCAAGAAGGGCAGTCTTGCGGAAGTCCATCCGGCAGACCTTGGCGCGCATCCGATCAAGGCGCTGGTCGAGCGCACCGGGATCGACGCCAATCTGGTGGACGACGTGGTCTGGGGCTGCTGCGATACCATCGGTCCGCAGGCTGGCGATATCGGCCGCACCGTATGGCTCTGCGCCGGAATGCCGCAGCATGTGCCGGGCACGACGATCGACCGCCAGTGCGGATCGAGCCAGCAGGCGCTGCATTTTGCCGCGCAAGGGGTGATGTCGGGCACGCAGGATCTGGTCGTTGCAGGCGGAAGCCAGGCGATGAACGCGATCCCGATCTCGGCGGCGATGTTCGCAGGCGAGCAGTATGGCTTTGGCGATCCGTTCACCGGCTCGGTCGCGTGGCGCGAGCGGTATGGGGATGGGCTTCTCAACCAGATCAATTCGGCCGAGATGATCGCGGCCAAGTGGGGCATCTCTCGCGAAGAGATGGAAGCCTTCGCGCTCGCCAGCCATCAGCGTGCGCAGGCGGCCACCGATGCGGGCTGGTTTGCGGGCGAGATCGCACCGCTGAACGGCCTTGCCCATGACGAGACCATCCGTGCGAGCACGACGCTGGAGGGCCTTGCTTCGCTGCGCACCGTGCAGGAAAGCGGGGTGATCACCGCAGGCGTTGCCAGCCAGAACTGCGACGGCGCCGCCGCGCTGCTGGTGGCGAGCGAGCGGGCGGTGAAGGAGCATAATCTCAAGCCCCGCGCTCGCGTTCACCACATCTCTGTCCGCGCCGACGATCCGGTGTGGATGCTGACCGCGCCGATCCCGGCGACGCAGCACGCGCTGAAGAAGGCGGGCATGACCGTGGCCGACATCGACCTGTTCGAATGCAACGAGGCGTTTGCGTCCGTGCCCATGGCGTGGATGAAGGAGCTGGGCATTCCGCATGAGAAGGTGAACGTGAACGGCGGGGCGATTGCCCTGGGCCATCCGCTTGGCGCAACCGGGGCGAGGCTGATGACGACGCTGCTCAATTCGCTGGAGCGCACTGGTGGCCGCTATGGCCTGCAGACGATGTGCGAGGGCGGGGGCCAAGCCAACGTCACCATCATCGAGCGGCTCTGAGCGTCATGGGGTCCGCCACCGCCATCACCAACCTGCTCTACCGCTACGCGGAACTGATGGATGCAGGCCGGCTCGAGGAGGTCGCCGCGATGTTCAGCCATGCGCGCGTCACTCTCGGTGGTGGACGCGTGGTGGAAGGCAGTGCGGCGATGCTGGAGCAGTGGCGGGCGTTCGTGCGCATCCACCCTTGCGGCACGCCGCGCACGCGGCACGTCATCACCAACCCGATCGTGGAGATCGACGAGGCGGCGGGATGGGCGAGCTGTCGCTCGGTCTATACCGTGTTCCAGCAAGCGCCGGAGCTGCCGCTGCAGGCCATCGCCTCGGGCCGCTATCACGACACCTTCGAATGCGTGGACGGAGCCTGGCGCTTCGCCACGCGCGACTATTCCATGCTCGATTACATCGGCGACCTTTCGCAGCACCTGCTGCTGCCGGTCGGCTGAAGAACCTTACGGGAGAATTGCCTTGGGCATTTGCGAGAACCGCACCGTCATCATCACCGGAGCCGCACGCGGGCTGGGCCGGGCCTATGCGCTGGCCTTTGCCGCAGAGGGTGCGAACGTGGTGGTAAATGACATCGGCACATCGCTGGGCGGCGAAGGCCGTGATACCAGCGCCGCCGATGGCGTGGTGGCCGAGATTGTGGCGACAGGCGGCAGGGCCGTGGCCAACTATGAGGACATCACCGATTGGGATGCAGCGGGCCGCATCGTTCAGGCCGCTCTGGATGCTTTCGGCGATCTCCATGTGGTGGTGAACAACGCGGGCATCGTGCGTGACCGCATGTTCGTTTCGGCCACGCTCGAGGAATGGGATGCGACGATGCACGTCCATCTGCGGGGACACTTCTGCATTGCGCGCCATGCGGTGAACTACTGGCGGGCCAAGCAGAAGGACGGGCGCGATCCCGATGCGCGGATCATCAACACGTCAAGCGGCGCGGGGCTTCAGGGCTCGATCGCGCAGGCGGCCTATTCGACGGCGAAGGGCGGCATTGCCTCGCTGACCCTGGTGCAGGCAGCAGAGCTCGGCCGCTATGGCATCACCGCCAATGCGCTCGCCCCTTCGGCCCGCACGCGGATGACCGAGCAGGCCTTTGCCGAGAAGATGGCGACAGAGGGCCAGGCCTTCGACGTGATGGACCCGGCCAATGTCGCGCCGACGGTGGTGTGGCTGGGCAGCAGCGCGAGCCGCGATGTGACTGGCTGCGTCTTCGAACTCGAAGGCGGGAAGATCATGCTCGAGGATGGCTGGCGCGAGGGTCCGGTGGTGGACAAGGGCGCGCGCTGGGAGCCCGCCGAAGTGGGCGATGCGGTGGCGAAGCTGATCGAGGCGCGCGTTCCGCCGCGCAAGGTCTGGGGCACGGCCTGAGAGCCGGACGGAGATAGAGACAATGGAATTTGCCTTCACCGACGAACAGGCGATGATCGCCGATACCGTGCGCGGCTTCTTTGCCGAGAACGCGACGAGCGAGCGCACGAGGCGGGCCATGGCGGCGGACGGTATCGACCGCGAGTTGTGGACTTCGTTCGCCACCGAGCTTGGCCTTGCCGGGATCGGCCTGCCTGAAGAGCATGGCGGTGCCGGGCTGGGCATGGTCGAGATGGCGCAGGTGGCCGAGGCTGCAGGGGCACAGGTGGCGGCGCTACCGTTGCTGGGCCACGTGATGATCGGGCAAGCCATCGCGCGCGGTGGGTCCGAAGCGCAGAAAGCCGAGTGGCTGCCGCGTCTGGCTGCGGGCGAACTGATCGCGACGGTGGCATGGGCGCCGCAACTCAGCGTGATGGATGCCCGGATCTCGGGCACCTTTCCGTTCCTGCCGCATGGGGCTTCGGCTGACCTTCTGCTGGTGCATTCGGGCAGCGAGGCGTGGATCGTCGACCTCAAGGGCGCGGGCGTGAGCGTGCAGGCCCATGTCACGATGGACCAGACGCGTCCGTTTGCCACCGCGACGCTCGACGGCGCGCAGGGCGAGCGGCTGGCCGATGGCGATGCGGCGATTGCGGGCGCGCTTGCCGCCGGATGGATATGCCTTGCCGCCGAGGCGCTGGGCGGGGCGCAGGCGACGCTTGACCGCACGGTGGCGTATTCGAAGGAGCGCGTGCAGTTCGGGCGGCAGATCGGTTCGTTCCAGGCCTACAAGCACCGCCTTGCCGATATGATGATCGAGATCGAGCAGGCGCGCTCTGCCGTCTACTGGGCGGCCTGTGCGGTGGACGAAGGGTCGGACGAGGCGCAAGTGGCGCTGCATTCGGCCAAGGCGTTCTGCGCGGACACCTATTTCATGTGTGCGGGCAACATGATCCAGCTTCACGGCGGGATCGGCTTCACCTGGGAGCATGACGCGCACCTGTTCTTCAAGCGGGCACGTTCGATCCAGACGCTGCTGGGCGATGGGCAGTGGCACCGTGAGCAGGTTGCCTCGGCAGTTTTGGGCGCGGCTGCATGAAGCTCGGCTTTTCCCCGGCTGATGAAGCTTTCCGCGCCGAGTGCGCGGAATGGCTGCAGGCGGAAATGACAGGGGAGTTTGCCGACATTCGCGGCATTCCGAACCTGTGCGACGCCATCCCGCGTCGCAAGGAATGGGAGCAGCGGCTGGGCGAGGCGGGCTGGGGTTGCATTGGCTGGCCGCGCGAATGGGGTGGCCGCGATGCCACCATCGCGCAGCAGGTGATTTTTGCCGAGGAATATGCGCGTGCGGGCGCTCCCAACCGCATCAATCACATCGGTGTGGAACTGGCTGGGCCGACGATCCTTGCTTTCGGATCAGACGAGCAGAAGGCGCGCTACCTGCCCGAGATCGCGGCGGGGCGGCAAATCTGGTGCCAAGGCTATTCCGAGCCGAATGCCGGTTCCGACCTTGCCAACGTGAAGACCAAGGCGCGTCTGGAGGATGGGCAGTGGGTGGTCAATGGCCAGAAGGTCTGGACCAGCCTTGCGCACTATTCGGACATGATCTTCGTCGTCGCGCGCAGCGAGGAGGGTTCGGCGGGGCCGAAGGGGCTTTCGTTCCTGCTGATGGACATGGACCAGCCGGGCATCGAGGTGCGCCCGATCCGCCAGATCAACGGGGAGGCTGAGTTCAACGAGACCTTCCTCACCGACGCGCGCTGTGCGGCCGATGCCATGCTGGGGGCGCAGGGCGAGGGGTGGAAAGTGGCGATGGCGCTGCTGGCGTTCGAGCGCGGGGTCTCCACGCTGGGCCAGCAGATGCAGTTCAGGAACGAGCTGGACGCCGTGATCGATGCGGCCAAGGCCAACGGCAAGTCTTCCGATCCGGTGCTGCGGCAGAAGATCGCGCGGGCGGAAATCGGCCTTCGCCTGATGCGCTATGGCGCGCTGCGGATGCTTTCGGGCACCGATCTTGCCGCCATCGACGGCGCTGCGCTGACCTACAAGATCCAGTGGGCAACGTGGCGGCGCGATCTGGGTGAGCTGGGCATGGAGGTGCTGGGGCAGGCCGGGGAAGTCTCGGCCAGCGCGCACTACGGGTGGCCGCAACTGCCCAACCTGTTTCTCTATGCCCGTGCCGACACGATCTACGGCGGCACCAACCAGATCCAGCGCAACCTGATCGCCGAGCGCGGCCTGGGACTTCCTCGCGAGCCTCGTGGCTCGCAATGACCAGACTTGAACCGAGAGGCCAAGCATGAGCGTTCCCGTTCCTCCTTATCCGACGCCACTAGGCATGCTGAAGGGCAAGACGGTGGTCGTGACTGCCGCTGCCGGCACCGGCATCGGCTTCGCGGTCGCCAAACGTGCCTCCGAAGAGGGCGCGCGCGTCCTCATCAGCGATTTCCACGAGCGTCGTCTGGGCGAGGCGGCAGACCGCATCGCCGCCGAAGTCGGCTGCGAGCGTCCGGCCACATTCGTCTGCGACGTGACCAGCGAAGAAGCGGTGCAGGGCCTTCGCGATGCCTCGCTGGCCGCACTTGGCTCGGTCGATGTGCTGATCAACAATGCCGGTCTTGGCGGCGAAGTCGACGTGATCGACATGACCGACGAGCAGTGGAGCCGCGTTCTCGACGTGACGCTGACCAGTCTGTTCCGGATGACGCGAGCGTTCCTGCCTTCGATGTATGCGGCGAAGAAGGGCGTGATGGTCAACAACGCCTCGGTGCTGGGCTGGCGCGCGCAGAAGGGGCAGGCCCATTATGCGGCGGCGAAGGCTGGCGTGATGGCCTTTACCCGGTGTGCGGCGCTTGAGGCAGCGGATCATGGCGTGCGCATCAATGCGGTGGCGCCGAGCCTTGCCATGCATCCGTTCCTTGCCAAGGTGACGACCGAGGAGCGCCTTGCAGAGCTGGTCAAGACCGAGGCCTATGGGCGGCCCGCCGAGGTGTGGGAAGTGGCCAACGTCATGCTGTTCCTTGCCTCTGACCTGTCCTCCTACATGACCGGCGAGATCGTCCCGGTCTCAAGCCAGAGGGCCTGATCGTGGCGGTGGTATTCGAGAAACCGGCTGATCTGCTGGGCAGGGAAGGCACGCAGCTGCCGCCGACCGAGTGGTTGCCGATTGATCAGGACCGGGTCAACGGCTTTGCCGATGTGACCGGCGATCACCAGTGGATCCACGTTGATGTCGAGCGCGCGAAGGATGGGCCATTCGGGGGGGCCATCGCGCACGGTTACCTGACGATGAGCCTGGTCAACTACTTCCTGCCCCAACTGATCGAAGTGCGCGGCTTTGCTCATGCGGTGAACGTGGGCGCGGACCGCCTGCGCTTCCTTTCGCCGGTCAAGGTCGGCAGCCGCATTCGCGGTGTGGGTGAGATCGTCTCGGTCTCGGAAGTGAAAGGCGCGATCCAGTCGGTCGTGCGCGTCACCGTCGAGATCGAGGGGCAGGACAAGCCCGCCTGCGTGCTCGATACCATCAGCCGCTATTTTCCGGAGTAAGTGCGATGACCGATGCCAAGACCATGGAAGCCGCCGTCCACGAATATGTCGCGGCCTTCGATGCCGGTTCTCCGGAGCGGGTGGCCGCGCTTTTTTCCGACGACGCGAGCGTGGAAGACCCGGTCGGGACCGAGCCCAAGGTGGGGCAGGCCGCGATCCTCGAATTCTACATCGCCTCGATGCAGACGGGCGCGAAGCTGCGGCTCGAAGGGCCGATCCGCGTCTGCGGGCCCTATGCCGCCTTCGCGTTCTCGGTCCTGCTGAACCTTGGCGGCAAGGACATGCATGTCGACGTGATCGATACGTTCAAGTTCAACGACGACGGCAAGGTCGTCGAAATGCGGGCCTATTTCGGGCCGACCAACATGCACGGATTTTCCTGAGAGGACGCAAACATGCGTGAAGCCGCCATCGTTTCGACCGCCCGCACCGGCGTGGGCAAGGCCTATCGCGGAGCCTTCAACGACACCGAAGCTCCGGTCCTGTCGTCCCACGTGGTCAATGCTGCCATCGCACGGGCCGGGATCGATCCTGCGCGGGTGGATGATGTCTACCTCGGCGTCGGCAACCACTGGAACACGCAGAGCTACAACCTTGGGCGGCTGACCGTGCACGGATCGGTCCTGCCCGATACGACCGGCGGTTTCACGCTCGATCGCAAGTGTTCTTCCGGCCTCAACGCCATCGCGCTGGCTGCGCGCGGAATCATGTGCAACGAGATCGACGTGGCCGTGGCGGGCGGCATGGAAAGCATTTCGCTGACGTTGAACAAGCGCGCGCCCACCTTTCGCAACCGTTCAGAATTCATCAAGGCGGCAGACCCGTATGCTTACATGGCGATGATCGAGACGGCCGAGATCGTGGCCGAACGCTATGGCGTGACGCGCGAGGAGCAGGACCGGTTCGCGGCTCTTTCACAACAGCGCGCATCTGCTGCGCAGGCAGCGGGCAAGTTCGACGACGAGATCGTGCCGATCACCGTGACCAAGGCCTTGTTCGACAAGGAAGGCAACGAGACCGGCAAGGAAGAGGTTATGCTCGCCAAGGATGAGGGCGTGCGCGCAGGCACGACCTACGAGGCGCTGGCGGGCCTCAAGCCGGTGTTCAAGAACGGACAGGTAATCGCTGAAGGCAAGCATGTGACGGCAGGCAACGCCAGCCAGTTGTCTGATGGCGCTTCGGCGCAGGTGCTGATGGACCTCGATACCGCAAAGGCCGAGGGTCGTCCGGTGCTGGGCATCTATCGCGGTTTCCAGGTGGCAGGCTGCGGGGCGGAGGAAATGGGCATCGGCCCGGTCTTCGCAATCCCCAAGCTGCTCAACCGTGCGGGCCTGAAGATCGAGGATATCGGCCTGTTCGAGATCAACGAGGCCTTCGCTTCGCAGGCGGTCTATTGTCAGCAGAAGCTTGGGATCGATCCGGAAAAGCTCAACGTCAATGGCGGCGGCATTGCCATCGGGCATCCCTTCGGCATGACCGGATCGCGGCTGGTCGGCCATGCCCTGATCGAGGGAAAGCGCCGGGGCGTGAAATACGTGGTTGTATCGATGTGCGTGGCGGGCGGCATGGGTGCTGCCGGCCTGTTCGAAGTGGCCTGACCCGTCGTGCTCGATCCGCTTCCGCTGACGATACCCCACGCTGCGCAGGCAGCGGCGCAGACCTGGCCCGATGCTCCGGCGGTGCTGGAGAATGGAGAGGTCTGGACTTTTGCCGAACTTTGGCAGCGGAGCCGAGCGGCGGCTTCTGCCTTGCTGGCACGTGGCGTTGGGGCAGAGGATCGGGTGGCGATCTGGGCACCCAATTCGCGCGAGTGGATTGTTGCCGCGATTGCGGTGATGACCTGCGGCGGGGCGGTGGTCACGCTCAACACCCGTTTGAAAGGGCGCGAGGCAGGGGACATCCTGCGCCGCACTAATGCGAAGCTGTTGTTCACGGTCGAGGGCTTCCTCGGCATCGATTACCGCGCGCTGATCGCGGACGAGGATCTGCCTGCGCTCGAAGTGACGCTCCTGTCGGAAAGCGATCTGGCGCAGGGTGGGAATGGTGCCGACGATCCGGCCGTCGATGCCGCTTTGGCGGGCATCGATGCCGATACGGTTTCGGACATCCTCTTTACCAGCGGCACGACCGGTAGCCCCAAGGGCGTGCTGATGACCTATGGCCGCGTGCTGCCGCAGGCGGCGATCTGGTGCCGGAATACGGGCCTGCGCAAGGGTGACCGCTACCTGATCGCCAATCCGTTCTTCCATTCCTTCGGGATGAAGGTGGGCTGGGTGGCCTGCATTCTTGCGGGTGCAGTGGCCGTTCCGATGCCGCAGTTCGACGTGGCGCAGGCCATCGACCTGATCGAGCGTGAGCGGATCACGTTCATGCCGGGGCCGCCGACGATCTTCCAGATGCTGCTGGCCGAACTCGACAAGCGGCAGTGGGATTGCTCATCCTTGCGCGGTGGGACGACCGGAGCGGCCAGCGTGCCGCCAGCGCTGGTCGAGCGCATCCGCAACGACCTTGGCATGGTGGACCTGATCACCGCCTATGGCATGACCGAGTGCGTCAATATCACCACTTGCGTGCCGGGTGACGATGCTCAAACCATCGCACGCACCTGCGGCAAGGCCTTCCCCGGCAACGAGGTGCGCATTGCCGATGCCGACGGGAACGAGGTGCTGCGCGGAGAGACCGGCGAGGTGCAGGTGCGGGGGCAAGGCGTGATGCTCGGCTATCTCGACAACCCACAAGCCACTGCCGAGGCCATCGATGCCGAGGGCTGGCTCCATACCGGCGATGTCGGCACGATGGACGAGCGCGGCTATGTGCGCATCACCGACCGGATGAAGGATCTCTACATCTCGGGCGGTTTCAATGTCTATCCGGCGGAAGTCGAGAAGCTGCTCGCCGAGCACCCCGCGATCGGCATGGCGGCGGTCGTCGGCGTGCCGGACGAACGGCTTGGCGAAGTGGGCCGCGCCTACGTGGTGCTGCGCCCCGGCGCGGCTGCGACCGAAGCAGAGCTGACCGCGTGGTCGCGCGAGAACATGGCGAACTACAAGGTGCCGCGCAGCTTCGTGCTGGTCGAGGACCTGCCGCGCAATGCGGCGGGCAAGGTACTCAAGACCGAACTGCGTGGCTGAGAGGCGATAAGGGAGACAAGAGGATGGCCGGAACTTTCGCAGGCAAGGTCGCGCTGGTCACGGGCGCGGCATCGGGTATCGGCCGCGCGGCGGCGATCCGCTTTGCTCAGGAAGGCGCGCGGGTGTTCTGTGCGGACCTCAATCTCGCAGGCGCGCAAGCGGTTGCGGCCGAGATCGGCAGCAATGCCAGTGCCGTGGAGGTCGATGTTGCGAGCTATGCCAGCAACCAGGCGATGGTCGACGCAGTGTTGGCGCAGGCAGGCCAGCTCGACATCGCCTTTCTCAACGCAGGTTTCTACGGTGCTGCCGAAGGGCTCGACACCGTGGACGAGGCGTTTTTCGACAAGGTCGTGGCGATCAATCTGAAGGGCACCTTCGGCGGCATCAAGGCGGTACAGCCGGTGATCGCGCAGGGCGGCGCAGTCGTGGTCACCGCTTCGGCGGCAGGCGTGGTCGGGCATCCGGCCAATCCCGCCTATAGCGCGGCCAAGCACGGTATCGTCGGGCTGGTGAAGTCCTGCGTCGACGCTTTTGCGGCGCGCGGGGCCAGGATCAATGCGATCTGCCCGGGTGGCGTGGAGACGCCACTGATCGGTGCGGCTGACGTGGCCATGATCGATCCGCAGGCCCTTCCGCGGGTGCCCTTGCGCGGCATGGGCAGCGCCCAGCACGTGGCGGAAGTGGCGCTATGGCTTTCGAGCCCGGCTGCCGGGTTCATTACAGGGCAGGCACAGGTTCTCGATGCCGCACTGCTCTCGACCTTCGCGCCGGTGATTCTGCCCGTAGGACCCTGACCCTGGACCTTTGACCTGTCAGGTCAGCAGGGCGCCACCGTTCACATGGATGACCTGACCGTTGATCCACCGTCCGTCGTCCGACAGCAGCAGGGCGACCATTGCTGCGATGTCCTCCACCTTGCCAAGGCGGGTGCTGCGGGTCTGGGCGATGCAGTGATCTATCCAGTCTTGCGGGACAGCGCCGCCTGCGACCATCTCAGGTGTCATCACAAAGCCCGGCGCAACGCAATTGGCGGTCAAACCCTGCTTGCCCCATTTGCTTGCGACATGCCGCATGAGAGCGTTCAGGCCGCCTTTCGAAGCGGCATAGGAGGGCCGCTCCGGCTCGCCTGATAGCCACGCGTCCGAACTCGTATAGACGATCGCGCCATGTTCGCTTTGCAGCAGGTGTGGCAGCGCCGCGCGGGTGCACAGCAGATGTCCGCGAAGGTTTACAGACAGAGTGCGGTCAAATGCCGCCAGATCAAGCGAGAGCGCATCGGAATCGAGGAAGATCGTGCGCAAGTCCGCTGCGTTGATGTGCGCACCATCAAGCCGGCCGAACCTTGCGACGACATCGGCGAAGCAAGCGTGGACCGCGGCTTCGTCGGTGATGTCAACCGCACTGGCGTGCGCTTCGTACCCGGCCTCGGTCATGCGGTTTGCCACGCTTTGCGCGGCTGCAAGGTTCACGTCTGCAACACAGACGCGAGCGCCTTCGGCACAGAGGCGCTCGACTGTTGCCGCCCCAATTCCTGTGCCCGCCCCGACGACGATCATGGCCCGGTCCAGCAATCTTGGAATCATGACTTCATTCTCCCTCGACCTGCGTGCTGCCCGGTTTCAGTTCGAGCGCAGCCAATGCCCGTGCCGCACGTCTGCCTGACCACACGCAATCGGCGTAGGACAGCCCGCTGACATAGAGGTTGGAGCAGATGCCGACCGCATTCCGCCCCGCCGCGTAAAGCCCTTCGACCCGGCCACCATCGAGCGCTTTGACCGCGCCGGTCCGCTCGTCCACCAGCAATCCGCCGACTGTCATGCAGGCGATGGGGAACATGCGTGCATCGACCGAGGCGTCGATGGCATAGAACGGGCCTTCATCCAGCACGGCCAGGTCTGCCTCGGTCTTGTACAGGGGATCGGTGATCTCGCCCCGCGCGGCTCTGTTGTAGGTCTCCAGGGTCTGCGAGAAGACCGCCGGATCAAACCCGAGCTTTGCGGCAAGCGCGGCGGGGGAACCGGCCTTCACGGCTGCGAACAGCGCGTTGACCAGCGTGATGTCGCGCTGGAAGGCTAACGTCTCGGGTGCGAAGGCATCGCGCAGCGACTGGCGGAAGAGCTTGCGATCGAGCACGATCCAGCCCAGGCCGCCGTGGCGCTCGACCATCGCATCGCCGATCCTTGCGCCGTACCATGTCTCGTTGACGTAGCGCACACCGGTTCCGTCGACCAGCATGCCGCGCCCCCACGAGGCAGGCGGCGAGAGAAAGCGCCATGCCGATACGCGCTCCATCAGGCCGGTTGCAGCCCCGGCCGTGACGCCAAGCATGATGCCGCTGCCGTTGTCGCCCAGCGTGCCGTTGGGCAGGCCCGCAGCATAGGGTGCAGCGAAATGGCGGACCATTTCGGGATTGCAGATGAAGCCACCCGCGCTGAGCACCACACCCTTGCGCGCCCGGAACCATGCGCTGCTGCGGCTTGTCTTTTCAAGTGCCCGCGCCTTGGCAAGGAACTTGAAGCCCCGCGCATAGGTCAACCGTGCGCCCGGGAAGGTGGGAGGCAACATCGCCATCCATGCGTTGGCCTTGCCCACAAGGCGCGAATGCTTCGCTCGTATGGCTGGATCGCGGAACATCTCGACGCGCACGCCGATGACCCGCCCTGTCTCATCCAGTGCGAGCTGGCGCGCTTCGGCCTGGGTGTGGAGTTGCAGGCCGCGCGCCAACGCCGCATCGCGCAGTGGCTCCCAGATCCCGGCGCCCAGGCCCCAGGGCTTGTTGCCGTTGCGCCGGACCGTGCGATGTCCGCGCGCGGCGGGCGGGGTGTGGCTGCGGAAGGGTTCGGCAAGGCTGCTGTCGGGGTGATAGAGGAACCGGTCGAGCGGCGGGTAGGATGTCTTCTTGCCATAGAGGGTGGCGCTGAAAGGCGCGCCGTGGCTGCGCAACCATTCGAACGTCTCGGCACTGCGCTCGCAGAAGTCCTTGAGCGCGTGTTCGGGCACCACGTCGCCCACTTCTGTGTGCAAGTAGGCTTCCATCCGCTCGGCATCATCCTCGACGCCGGCCTCGCGCTGGATCGATGTGCCTCCACCCGCATAATAGACCCCGCCATTTGCCGCCGAGGAGCCGCCGCCGTCGTAGTGGTCGAGCGCGATCACCGACAGGCCCTGTTCAAGCGCTTCAAGCGCTGCGGACACCCCGGCGCCGCCCAGCCCGACGATGACCACGTCTGCTTCGCCAGCCCAGTCGTGCGCATCGGCGTCACCGAGACGAAGTGGCGCGTCGATGGCAAGGCCCCAACTCCGTATCGGAGATCCCGGTGGCGGCAATGCTGTGCAAGTGCTTGTGCGCCAAACGCTTTCCGGATGAAGCGGCCCTGCCTTGCCGCGTGCCTGCTCCATGGGTCGCCCTCCTTGCTGCAATGGCCATTCTGCGCAGACATTAGCTATTCAAAAAACGCATTCAGCTACGATTTTCAAGAATCGCTTGTCAATCTCGTTTCAAAAACATAGACATTCAACCGAATTGGAATACGCAACGGCGTATCTGAACGAATCCACGAGAGGGAGAGGACATCGTGAGGAATCTGCTTGCCGCCACGGCATTGAGCTCGCTTGCCTTTATCGCAGGCCCCGCATTCGCACAGGCTGCCCCGCAGGACGCTGCTCAGGATAGTGCTGCCCAGAACGACTCCGGCATTGGCGAGATTGTCGTCACTGCGCAGAAGCGTTCGGAGAATATCCAGAACGTGCCGATCGCCATCTCGGCGGTCAGCAGCCAGTTCCTAGAGACGCGCGGCATCACCTCGATCGACAGCCTCGGCTCGATCGCGCCGAACGTGAAGTTCGAGCGCGCGCCGTCAAACAAGACGATCTCGCAGATCGCCATTCGCGGCTCGGTCACGATCAACCCGGCAGTGACCTGGGAACCGGCGGTCGGCCTCTACCTGAACGGTGTTTATATCGCCAAGGCACAGGGTTCGATCTTCGACGTGGCCGATCTGGAGCGCGTCGAAATCCTGCGCGGGCCGCAGGGTACGCTCTATGGCCGCAATGCGCTGGCAGGTGCCGTGAACCTCGTGCCCAAGATGCCGAGCGGCGAACTGGGCTTCAAGGGAGAGGTCAGCTACGGCAACTTCAACTACTGGAAGGGTCGCGCCGTGCTCGACCTTCCGGCGATGGGTCCGTTCTCATTGAAGCTTTCCGGCCAGATCCAGAAGCGCGACGGCTTCATCAAGCTGACGCCGAATCCCTATCCGCAGGCAGTTGCCGCAGGGCCTGCCCGCACAGGGCGCACAAATGATCTCGACGGCAAGAGCGGCATGGTGCAGCTGCGGTTCAAGCCCGAAGGCAGCAACTTCACTGCCGATTACATGTTCGATTATTCGAAGTTCGACCAGCGCCCGGACTATGCCCAGCTGATCCGCGTGAACCGCAATGGTCGCCCGGAAGACATCTTCGATCCCAACTCGCCAGGCTATGCTTTCGGCGGTGCGTTCTTTCCGCTGAATTTCTACGATCGTGCCGACCGCCAGTCGACCGCCTCGCTTGACGCCAACCCGCTTTACGAACGTTCACGGACATATGGACATGCGCTGACACTCGCGCTTGATCTGGGCGGTGCTACGGTCAAGTCGATCACGGCCTATCGCAACCTGAAATGGGCGGACTCGATTGACCTTGATGGTTCGCCGCTGCCCGTGGCTTTGACCCAGCGCGATACCAGCTTCCACAGCTGGAGCCAGGAACTGCAGGTTTCCGGACAGGCCATGAGCGACAAGCTCAAATACGTGGCGGGCGTGTTCTACTACAAGGAAAAGGCTGAAACACTGGGGCCGCAGAGCTTTTTTGGCGGCGGTGCATCCTATCAGTCGGATTATGGCTCGAACACCGAGGCTTTCGCGGTATTCGCCCAGCTTGATTACAACTTCACCGACGCGCTGAAGGTCACTCTCGGTGGCCGCTACACGCACGAAAAGAAGGACGTGCGCCGCTTCCTGCGCGTCAACTTCGATCCGGCAAACGGCATTTTCGCGCCCACAGTGGCGGCGAACATCCCTTATGGCGGCGTGCCGGATGCGAAGTACAACCGCTTCAACCCGGCCATTACCCTCGCATATCAGGCAAACCAGAACATCAACCTTTATGCGCGCTTCGCGCAAGGCTTCAAGTCTGGCGGGTTCAACGGTGAAACCAACGACTTCCGTGCGCCGACCGCTTCGTGCCCAACCGGCGCGTTCGAGCTTTGCAATCCCTATCGCCCCGAAACGGTCGACAGTTACGAAGTCGGCGTCAAGACCCGCCTCGCCGATGGCAAGGTGATCTTCAACGTCGCCGGCTTCTGGGACGAGCACAAGGACATCCAGCTTTCGGTCTTTACGGCCAATGGCGCTGCCTCCTCGATCGTGAAGAACGCCGCCTCGGCCCGCATCCGGGGTCTCGAAATCGAGACGGTACTCCGTCCGATCGACGTGCTGACGATCAATGGCTCGCTCGCGTTCCTCGACCCACAGTACAAGAACTACATCGAGGCGGTGAACGGCGTTGATACCAACGTTGCCAAGAACCGCGCCTTCCCGCACACGCCCAAGACGACGGCTGCAGCAGGCGTCGATCTTCGGGTGGCGCAGGGCAACTGGGGGCGCCTGAACGTCAACGGCGATATCAATTATGTCTCCAGCTACTACACCTTCCCCTATGCGCTGGTGACGACCAACCCTTCGGCACAGAACGCCAACAACACCAGGTCGAAAGGCCGCACGATCGTGAACTTGCGCGCTGCAGTTTCGGAAGTGCCGCTGGGCGGGGCCAAGGCCGAGCTCGCGCTGTGGGTCAAGAACCTGACAAAGGAACGCGATCCCTCAAACTTCATCGACTTCGGTCCGGGGTTTGGCGGCCTTACGGTGGGGTACTTCCCCGATCCGCGCACTTATGGCCTCACGCTGGGCGTGAAGTTCTGATGCTCTTTGCGGGCAAAAGGGCGCTGGTGACCGGCGCGGCCTCTGGAATAGGCCGCGCCACTGCCATCCGCTTTGCAACGGAGGGCGCTGCGCTCACCATCGGCGATCGCAACCTTGCAGGGCTCGAGGAGACGGCGGCGATGATTGCCGCCGCTTGCCAGTCTGCGCCCGTGGTGCAGGCCTATGATGCGACTGACTACGGTTCGTGCCGCGCGCTGGTGGCTACCGCCGCTCAGGGCGGTCTCGACATCGTCTGCAACATTGCCGGTCTGCTCAAGTGGGGTCCGTCCGACACGTTCGCAGCGGAAGACTTCGACCTTCTGATGCACGTCAACGCAACCAGCGTGTTCGTGATCTGCCAGGCAGCGATGCCGCACCTGCTCGAAAGCAAGGGCAATATCGTCAACACCGCATCGACTGCAGCGCTGCAGGGCCAGCCCTACAACGCGGCATATTCGGCATCGAAACACGCGGTGGCGGCGATCACCAAGGGCCTCGCCATCGAATATGCGGCGGCAGGCGTGCGGATCAATGCCATCTGTCCGGGGCATGTCATCACCCCGATGACCCAGAACACCCTTCCCCCCGAGGGCGTGGACTGGGCACTGATGATGCGCAACGCGCCCAAGCTGGTTGACGGTGCGTGCCAGCCCGAGGACATCGCCGAGATGTTTGCATTCCTGGCCAGCGACAAGGCGCGCAAGATCACCGGCTCGCTGTTTACGGTCGATGGCGGTCAATTGGCAGGATGAGACCGTGACTGCCCCCTCCACCAATGTTGGTTCTCTGGACCATGTCTGGCGCAAGTTCTGCGCACAATTGGCCGAAGCGGGTGACGTTCTCGCCCGGCCGTCCACGCCGATGAGCGCGCTCGATCAGGCTGAGGGCCTGCGTTACCTTAGCCGCCTTGCGCGCACGGCGCTCAACATGCTGGTCGACAGCGCTGACCCCGATTTTCCGCGCCTGTTCCTGCTGTGCGACGACAAGATCAAGATCGGTGCGGACAATCCCGACAACCTCTACCAGCAGTGCGTCGTGCGCGGTGATCGCACCTATCGCATCACCGGCAAGCGCAACTCGGTCCCCTATTTCTCGATCGGCAGCAAGGCCAACCGTTACGCCATCGACGGCACCATGGCCTCGACCGGCGAGATCGAGTTTGCGCAGATGGAATTCGGCCCGGACGGTACGTTCGAGATCATCGCCAGCCGCGATCCGCAACCGGGCAACTGGCTGCCCATGGCCGATGACACTACTCTGCTGATCGTGCGTCAGACCTTTGACGACAAGAAGACGCAAGTCCCCGCCGACATCACGGTCGAGCGGATCAGCGCAGGGCCCGCAGTGCCCGCTTTGCTGACGCCCGAACTGATCGAACAGCAACTCATGGCGTCAGCCGCATGGGCCAAGGGAACCGCGAACACTTTCGCCAACTGGTCGGAATGGTTCAAGGCCCACCCGAACCAGTTCTATGACGCCCCGCAGGAGATATTCTGGAAGGCAGGCGGCGATCCCAACATATGGTACGGGCACTTCTACTTCGATCTCCAGCCGGGCGAGGCTCTCGTGATCGAGACGCCAGTCCCCGACTGCCGCATGTGGAACTTGCAGATCGACAACTGGTGGATGGAATCGCTGGACCACGTTCACCAGAAGGTCTGGCTCAACAATTCCATGGCAAAGTACGAGGCGGATGGCCGCGTGGTCGTGGTCTGCGCCGATGCGGACCCCGGTTTTGGCAACTGGGTCGACCTAGCGGGCCATCGCTCGGGCACTGGCCTTTGGCGCTGGATCAATGCGGCTGAGAACATCGTGCCATCGATGCGGGTGGTGAAGCTCTAGAGGCTGCCAAGTCCCACAAATGCCGCCCAGGCCAGCAACGGTCCTATGCCTACGATGATCGCGGCATAGCCCAGCAGCTTGCGCAGCATCGCGGGCCGCTCGTCCTCAGGTGCATTGCCGACGATCAGCGCTCCATTGGTCGAGAAGGGCGAAGTATCGACGATGGTGTTTGCGATGCAGATGGCGGCGACAACCGGCATCACCGGCAATTGTCCTGCGGCAAGGATCGGAAGGCTGAGCGGAATGATCACGCCCAGCAGCGCTGTCGAGGAGGCGAAGGCCGAGACCACGCCTGCGAGATAGCACAACAGCAGCACCGCCAGCATCGGCGAGCCGACGCGTTCGATCATCGCGCTGACCGCATCAAGTGTGCCGATCCGGTCAAGCAGGCTGACATAGATCACGATCCCCGAAATCAGCAGGATCGTCGACCAGTCGACCTGCTTTAGCGCGCCATCCTGCGTGCGCGGCGCGACCACGGCTAGGGCGAGGATCACCAGCAGTGCCATGAACCCGATGTCGATCTTGAACAGCAGCGCGCCTGCTGCCAGCGTGGCAAGGCCAGCAAGTGTCCATGCACCGTTGCGATCAAGTTCAACGGGTTCGAGGTGGGATTCATGCCCGGCGCCCGCCACCGCTTCACGCCGGATGAAGAATGCCCAGACCAGCAGGGCAATGGCAGCGTTGAACGCAGCGCTGGCAAGGAACAGGTACTGCGCATCGGGCGCGATACCGCTTTGCCCGAGCACTTTGGCAGTGATGCCGCCATAGATCGAGATCGGCGAGAAGCTGCCCGCCTGCGCGCCATGAACGACGAGCAGGCCCATCATCAGCGGCGAGAAGCCATGGCTGCGCGCGAGCCTCATGGCCACCGGCGCGACAATGGCAACGGCAGCAGGCCCCATCGCGCCAAGGCCGGTCAGTGTGCCTGCGACCATGAACACCAGCAGCGGCACCAGAGCCGTATGGCGTCCAAGCAGTGCTGCGGCCCGCGCGACCAGCCAGTCGATCGCACCATTCCGGCTTGCGATGCCGAACAGGTAGGTAATACCGAGCAGGGTCAGGAACAGGTCCGCCGGGAATCCTGCCAGAATGTCCTTGACCGGAAGGCCTGCGCCGAAAACACCAAGAGCCAACGCTGCGGTAAGGCCGATCAGCCCCATGTTGACTGGGAGCCAAACCGCCGCAGCAAAGATCGCGACGAGGATCGCGATGGACAGGAGGATCATCGCGCTACGCTCAACCCGCGAAAAGGCCCGCGTGAGCCTCGCGCAGCAACGCCTTCTGCACCTTGCCCATCGTGTTGCGCGGCAGTTCGTCCACGAACACCACCGCGCGCGGTTGCTTGAAACGGGCGAGGCGGTCGGCAAGGGCGCTGGTCACGGCCGTTTGATCCAGTGCAGGATCTGTCGCCTTCACTACCGCGACGACGGCTTCGCCCAAATCTGCATGGGGCACGCCGATCACTGCGCTCTCGGCAATGCCGGGAATCTCGTCCAGCGCGGCTTCGACTTCGGCGGGGTAGATGTTGAAGCCCCCTGCAATGATCAGGTCCTTGGCCCGCCCGACGATATGGACGTAGCCATCCGCATCGATGAATCCGAGGTCCCCGGTGATGAAGTAACCGTCTGCCCGGAATTCCTCGGCGGTTTTTTCGGGCATCTGCCAGTAGCCCCCAAAGACATTGGGGCCCTTGACTTCGATCACTCCGATCTCGCCCTGAGCCAGCGCCGTCCCGCTTTCCGGATCGGCAATGCGCAAGGCCACGCCCGGCAACGGGTACCCGACGCTGCCCGGCTTGCGCGTGCCCTCATAAGGGTTCGAGGTATTCATGTTGGTTTCGGTCATGCCATAGCGTTCAAGAATGGCATGGCCGGTCAAGGTGCTGAAATCCTTGTGCACTTCGGCCGAGAGCGGTGCCGAGCCCGAGATGAACAGGCGCATCCCCTGCGCAAGTTCGCGCGTGAAACCGGGCTGGGCGAGCAGGCGGGAATAGAATGTCGGCACGCCCATCAGCACCGAGGCCTGGGGCATGAGCCTGACCAGTTCACCGGCATCGAACCGTTCGACGAAGATCATCGCAGAGCCTGCGGCAATCGTCAGGTTGGTGGCAACAAACAGGCCATGCGTGTGAAAGATAGGCAGGGCATGGAGTAGCCGGTCTGCGCTGGTGAAGCGCCAGTAATCGAGCAGCGTCAGCGCATTGGAGGTGAGGTTTGCATGGCTCAGCATGGCCCCTTTCGAGCGACCGGTAGTGCCGGAGGTGTAGAGGATCGCCGCAAGATCGCCGGCTTCAACCGGCACCGCATCGAAAGTGTCCGGTTGCCCCACAGCGGCATCGACCAGCGATCCGGCGGTGCCCGCCGCATCGAGCGTCAGCAGGGCGGGAACGCCCAGGTCGCTGCACAGCGCTGCCATTGCCGCTTCGTCCTCTGTCCGGCAGAGCACCAGCGCAGGCTTTGCATCGCCCAGGAAATAGCGCAACTCGCCCACGGTGTAGCCCGTGTTCAGCGGCAGATAGACCGCGCCTGCCTGAAGTGCCGCCAGCCAGGTCAGCAACGCGGTCTGTGATTTCTCCACCTGTATCGCCACGCGGTCACCAGGCTTGACGCCTGCCGCGCGGAAGGCATGCGCCAGTCGGGCAGACTTCCCGCGTGCTGCAGCATAGCTCAGGGCAGCTCCGTCAGGCGAGATCAGGAACGGCGCGTCCGGGTTGCTGGTGCAATTGGCAAGGAAGAGGGACAGAACGTCCTGAGCAGCGGATTGGGACAACAGTAAAGTCCTTGAGGCATCTTGCCGGATAAGGTTGTTTGCAGCCAATGTGTATGCAATATTCCAATAATCACATTATCGAGCATGCATCAACATGAAATCCGAACCTGACGTGGGCCCTGCCATGCTGCTATCCGATCGCATCAGGCTGGCCCTGGCTGACGAGATCACGACTGGGGCGCTTCTCCCCGGGGCACAGCTGGACGAACAGTTGCTTGGAGATCGCTTCGGCGCTTCTCGGACGCCGGTGCGAGAAGCGCTGCGCCAGTTGGCGGCGTCCGGCCTTGTCGAAATGCGGCCTCGCCGCGGCGCGGTCGTCGCAGAAATGACCGCTGAGCGCATATTCGAGATGTTCGAGCTGTCAGCCGAGATCGAAGCGATGTGCATTCGCCTTGCAGCATGGCGCATGACGCCGGTTGAGCGCAGCGCTTTGCGGCAAATTCATGAGGATTCTGCATTCGCCGTCGCGCGTGGTGATGTCGATGAATACGATCGGCTCAACTGGCGCTTTCACGATGCGATCTACCAAGGCACGCACAATGCCTATATCGTCGAGCAAGCAAAGGCTCTGCGGGAACGCATGGCTGCCTTCCGTCGCGCACAGCTGCGCAAGAGCGGACGGCCCGAGCGGTCGCGGCACGAACATGGCGAACTTGTCGAGGCTGTGATGCGCGGTGATGGCGAGGAAGCGGCCAAGCTGATGCGCGCGCACATGTTCAATGCCTCAAGCGCTCTCGAAGGCTTTGCTCGTCAGGTCGAGAAGAAATCTTACTGACCTTAGTTGCATGCACAAAGCCAAAGTATCGATAGGTTAGCATGCGCAGGATCGATATGTATCGATCTGTGCATTTTTGCCTTGCGCTGTCAAAGTCGGTATGCAAGGCAAGGCCCATAACGTTCGCGTGCATACACACTGCAACGCGAGGGGAGGCCTGAAGCAGATCGTCCGGAATGGAGGCTGGATCCCCCTCGCATGACAGCGATGTCTCGCGGCAGCATCTGCTTTGTGGGAGGATACCAATGAGAAAACTGCAACTCACCTGCCTGGCCTCGGTTCTGGCCCTGTCTGCAACATCGACCTTTGCACAGGAAGCGGCCGAACAGCCCGTGGACAGCGGCGACATCATCGTTACCGCCAATCGTACCGAGTCACTTGCTTCCAAGACGCCTGTGGCGCTCACTGCAGTGGCAGGTACGGCCCTCGTCAGCCAAGGCATCACCAACCCGACCGCCCTGGCCGAAACCGTCCCCAACCTTTCTATCGACCGTGCCAACGGCCTGCAGATCACCATCCGGGGCGTGACCAGCACTGACGGCACCGAAAAGGGTGATCCTTCCGCTGCATTCATGCTTGACGGAATCTACATTGCCCGCCCGCAGGTTCAGGAAGTCTCATTCTTCGACATCGGCCGCGTCGAAGTGCTGCGCGGCCCGCAGGGTACGCTCTATGGTCGCAACACCACGGCAGGCGTGGTCAACGTGATCTCTGCCAAGCCGAAGCTCGACAAGTTCGAAGGATCGGTCGACCTCAATTATGGCAACTACAACACGTTCCAGGCCACTGGCGTGATCAACGTCCCGGTCAGCGAGAAGATCGCGCTGCGCGGCGCGGTCAACTATGATCGCCGTGACAGTTATCTCAAGGCGGGCACGGGGTTCACCTCACGCCTCAGCCCGTTCAAGGAAAACCTGTCGCTTCGCGGCTCGGCCCTCTTTGACCTGGGTAGCGGCGAACTCGTCGTCCGTGCTGACTATTCCAACATCGATGGCACGACCGTCAACGCCCTGCCACTCAGCAACGTCTACTCGAACGTCACCACCAACTTCGTCAATCCGACCTACATCGGCGGTGACCGTTCCTCGAGCGAGCTGCGCACGCTCAACGTGCCTGCCAATTTCGGCACTGATCGCAATAACAAGACCTGGGGCGTGATGGCTGACTTCAGCTACGACCTCGGCCCGGTCACGGTGAACTACCTCGGCTCCTACCGCGAATTCGAACGCCACGAAGATGGCATCAACATCCGTGGCCTCGGTGCCCGTGCCATTGCTACCCGGTTTGATGGCGAATACTGGCAGCAGAGCCATGAACTGCGCCTCGCCACCAATGGCGATGGTCCATTGAAGGCCCAGATCGGCGGCTACTACTTCGAGGAGAAGTCGGGTATCGGCTTCTACCTGCTCGGCCTGCTCAACCCGACCCCCAACGCGCCGGGCTACGTCTTCGGGTTCCCGCAGGATCCGACCAAGGCGAAGTCATATGCCGGGTTCGCGCAGGCCACCTACAGCCTGCAGGATTCGCTGCGTTTCACAGCCGGTATCCGCTATTCGCACGATGACAAGTCGCGCATCGGCAACACCGTCACCTGCTCGACCGTGGCCTGCAACCTGCCGACCGATACCAAGGCCAACAACAACGCCGCGCGTTCGTTCAGCAAGACCACCTGGCGTCTCGGCCTCGACTATGACGTGAACGCCACGACGCTGCTCTACGCCACCGTCTCGACCGGCTACAAGGCAGGCGGCTTCAACGACGGTTGCAACACTGCAGAGAACGCTTCGTGCAACCAGAACCGCACGCTCGGCGCGCTCTACTACGAGCCAGAAACGCTGACCTCGTACGAAGCCGGTCTGAAGACGCGTCTCGGCGGCGGTGTCCGTCTCAACCTCTCGGGCTTCCACTACGATTACAAGAACCTGCAGGTCAGCCAGGTCGCCACGTGCACTCCTGCAGGCGGCCAGTGCCAGGTCACGACCAATGCGGCGACTGCCAAGGTCGACGGCATCGAACTCGAAAGCAATATCCAGGCTGGCGACAACGATCACTTCGACGTTGCCGTGGCATGGCTCAATGCCCGCTATGGCAACTTCAAGCCGAACCTGATCATCAGCGGAGCTACCGTCGAGCGTGACTGGAAGGGTCTCGACCTGGACCGTTCGCCGCGCTGGACGGTCAACCTCAACTACGTCCACACCTTTGATATCGGTAGCGCTGGCACCATCGATGCGCAGATTCGCACGCGCATCAGCACCAGCTACCAGTTGGCGGGCCTTGCCAACGTCCAGCAACTCAAGCAGCCGGGCTTCTCGAAGACTGACGCGAACCTGACTTACAACGCGCCAGACAAGAACTATTATCTCCAGCTCTTCGTGAAGAACCTGGAAGACAACGTGACCGTCTCGTCCATCGCTTCGGGTGCAAATGGCACAGTCCAGCTTGCCGATCCGCGCACCTACGGCGTGCGCGCTGGCATCAAGTTCTGAACTCGGCTCCCTCGCCAGCCTGGACCAGCGTGGAATCAGGGCGGCAAACAGCAGGCGGGCGGGGCAATAGCTCCGCCCGCCTTTCTGTCTCGATGCCTCAACAGGTCGTGAAAAAAAGGCTTTGAGCGAAGCGAGGCCCAAGTCGGGGCAAGAGGCCGCATGCCATCAGCGCTGATCCAGCCGCGGTTCCACCCGTATCAGCGAAACCGCCGTTCGGCGGGGCTGGGTGAGCATGAAGTACGTCGCCGTGGCGATGTCCTCGGCGCGCAGCATCTGCCCGTCATTGATCATGTCGCGCTGGTCTTGCGCCGAATGTTCGGGATACTGGAGGTCTGCACCAGTCAGCCCCGGCTCGATCAGGCCTACCTTGATGTTCTTCGGCGCCATTTCCTCTCGGAAGGCGGCGGCAAAGCCCTGCACGCCAGACTTGGCCGCCACGTAGGTTGAGCTGCCCTTGCCCCGCGACACGGCGGACATCGATCCGATCAGAACGATGTCGCCCCCCGTGTCGCTGCTTCCACTCATCCGCCGCGCCGCCTCACGCGATGCGATCACGTAGGCGACGAGATCGGTCTCGAGCTGGTAGCGCAGTTCCTCCTCGTTCACCTCCATCGCGGTCCCGGCCGGAACGGCGGCGTTAATGATCGCCACGTCTAGCGCGCCACCCAAGGCTGCATCAGCTGCGCTCCAGAAGCGCCGCATGCCTTCGGGCGTGGCCAAATCGACCGCGACTCCATCGCCACGGCCCACTTCGTTGATGCGCGCCAGAGCATCGGCGAGGTGGTTCTCGTCCCGGCCGCACACGAAAACCTGCGCGCCCTCGCTCGCGAGCAGCACTGCGATTGCCCGTCCAATGCCGGTCGTTCCGCCAGTCACGACTACGCGCTTGCCCGCAAGGGCTGGCTGCTGGGTATGTGCGTCTGAAAGATTGGTACCGGTCAGGCTCGCCATGGAAAACTCCGCAAAGCGGTCGACGCAACCGCCGACCCATCCACGCTGAACCCTCCTCCGCCGCGCAGTATCCACGAGAAGCCGAAAAAACCGGCTTAATGCTTTAGAGCCCCAGCTGCTCCCGGTCGGCCAGAGCGGCAACGAGTTCCGCCTGCGAGGCGGCATGGCGATAGTTCGCGTCGATCTCGCGCACGGTGGCATCGGCCAGCGATTCTTCGCGCAGGTTCACCACAAGGAAGTCGCTTGCGCCGAGGGAGAAGCGGCGGCGCTCGGCTTCGGCCATCTTGCGGGCGAGGGCGGCCTCGGCGGTGGCGAGCCCGGCGAGCTTTTCTGCGCCCTTCACTTGCGTGCGGAGGTTGGCAATCTCAACGCCGATCTGTTCCTCCAGAAGGCGCAGCCGCAGCGAAAGGGCATCCTGCTCCGCCGCCACCTCGGCAATCCGCCCTTTGGCTGCCCGCTGTTCGAGCGGCACCGAGAAGCGCAGGCCAACCATCCCCTCGGTCGGCGTGCGAACGGGCGATCCCGCGCCGATGTCCTTCGATGCTTCCACGCGCACGTCCAGACGCGGCTTCAGGTCGTTCTCCGCAAGGCGCGCGCGGATGCCCGCCTGCTCGATCCGCGTGAGCAGCGACTGCAGGTCGGGTCGCGCTGCGATGGCCGCGCTTTGGTCGACAAGGCGAGGGGTGACGCTGTCACGCAGTCTCGGCGGCAGGCGCTCCGCCGACGGCACGACCGGTTGCCCCAGCCCGTCGCGCAGGAACAGCGAAAGCGCATTTGCCTGCAGCTCCAGATCCTGTTCTGCGCGCACCAAAAGTGCCTGACGTCGGACGATGTTCTGCTGGTTCTCGGTGCCGAGTATCGAGGGGCGGGCGCCCAGTTCGATCTGGCGTTCGATGGAAGCCTGCCGTTCCTTGGCCAGATCGTAGATCTCGCGATAGATGCGCACGCGCATGCCCGCAGCCACCCACAGCTGATAGGCCTCGATGGCGCGCCGCTGGACGCCGATGGCGACCAGATCGCGGTCCAGCTCGGCCAGTTCGATGTCTGCTCCTGCCAGTTCGCGCCGCCCGCGCCGTTCGTCGATCACCCGGTCGCGCAGGAGCGAGAACAGCATCCCGGCCTTGATCTCGCCCAGCTCGTTGGTGATCGACTTGCCCTCGTAGGAGGCAAAGTCGCCGAACGACTTGCGATAGCCGCCATAGACCTGTCCGCCGTTGTTCTGCAGCGGACGATAGGCCGAAACTTCCGCCGTCGATCCGTTGTAGTAGCCCAGCGGTCGCGCCATGGCCTCGGCATTGAACACAAGGTCGAACTGTCCTTCGGCACTTAGCGCACGGGCATCGGCCTGCCGCTGCCGCGCCATCGCCTCGAGGATCTGCGGCGCGTGCGTGGCCGAGGATTGCAACACCTCGCGCAAGGACAGCTCGCCCTCCTTGACTGCCTGCGCCGCTGCCGGAGCCGCAAGCGACAGGAAGGCGAGGATCGCGGCCACGATCCGGAAGATCATTTCTCTTCCTCGCCCCCGCCGTAATCAGCACCGCCATAGCTGTCCGACTTGCCGCCGCTCTTGCCCTTGGTCGCTTCCTTGTCGGTCAGCGCCTTGAGCGCGGTGCCCTTGCGTGGGCCGGTATCTACCGGGACCGGGAATTCCAGCGGGAAGTCATTGAGCTGCCGCCACAGTTCGTAGGCGATGGTCACCGTCTCCATCTGGATCCAGCCACGCACCTTCGATCCCAGGCGGACGTAGTTGTCGTCCGGCCAGGCAGGCTTGCCCGGCATCGGCTCGACCAGCACGCGGAACAGCCCGGTGTTCTGCGCCGAGGGGTCGATTGCCAGTACGCGCCCGTCGAACATGCCTTGTGCCACCGATGGCCAGCCGCTGAACTGGATTGCGGGCCAGCCCTCGAAGTTCAAGCGCACCGGCTGTCCACGCCGCACCAGCGCCACGTCGCGCCCGTCGACCAGAAGTTCGACCACGCGTTGCTGGCGCTCCGGGGCAATCGTCGCCAGCCAGTCGCCCGCGCTGACCAGCGTTGCACCGGCGGCGGTGTTGAGTTGCTGGATGCGCCCGTCACGCGGCGCGCGGACCAGCTGTGCCGACTGACGGTTCAACCCGATGTTGGCCTTGTTTAGCTTGGCCCGCGCTTCGGCCAGCTTGGCTTCCATCTCGGCCACCTTGATCTGCGTGTTTTCGTAGTCGCGGCGGGCGGCAAGACCGTCGGCATAGAGCTGCGACGTGCGCGTCACGTCCAGTCGCGCCGTCGCCAGCGCCTGTTCGGCTGCCGCAATCTGCGCTACTACCTGCGCGCGCTCGGCAGCAAGGCTGGCAAGCAGGTCGGGATCGTTGTCGATGATCCGGGCAATCGGATCGCCCTTCTTTACCTGCTGGCCATCGACCACGAACCAGCGCTCGACCCTGCCCGGCACCAGTGCGGTCACCTGCTGCACGCGGTCCTCGGGGTTGAGCGCGATGACCTCGCCCCGGCCGGGCGCTGTCTGGACCCACTTCACTGCGAAGAGCAGGATCAGCAGCAGCGGAATGGCCACCGCGATCATCCGCCCCAGCGTGCGGGTGGTGCGCGGCACCTTCAGGCCGGCCAGCGTCGGGAAGGCGGACAGGTCGTGTCGCACTGACGTTCCAGGGATCATGGCCATGGCTTAGCGCTCCCCCTGCGCGAAACCTTCGCCGCGGACGAACGGCTCGATATCTTCAAGGCAGGCGCCTTCGCGCTGATCGTTCGGGCCAAGCCACAACCAGCGGTCGCGCATCAGTCCCTCGGGGCGGGCGGTGAACTGGAGGATCGTTGTGCCATGCTCGCGCAGCGCTGCGAACACGCCATCGAGCCGTTCGGGCGGCAGCATGTCGTAGATCGGTGAAAGCATCAGCACGCGCGGACGCGCCAGCACGGCCCCCGCCAGTTTCAGCGTCATCGTTTCGCCCACCGTCAAGGGGAAGCCCGTGCTGGAAAGCAGGGCATCGAGCCCGCCATCCAGCGCTCCGACGCGCCGGTCGAGCCCGACAAGCTCCAGCGCCTGGATCATCGCGTCGGGCCGGTCGGGTGCACTGAGGCCGAGGTATTCCCGCACCGACATCTCGACGATGGTCGGGCGGTCGAGCACGATCACGTCAGAACGCAGGCGGTACATGTCGAATGTCGAAAGGTCCGCGCCGCCGACCGAGACGAAGCCGCTGCGTGGCACTTCCAGCCGCTTTAGCAGCGTCGCCAGCGTGCGCTCCACGCCGGGCGCGGCAAGCACGCCCACTTGCGCGCCGCCGGGCACGGCAAAGTCGAAGCGATGCGGGCCATGTTCGACCTGGCGCAGGCGGATAGACCCATCCACCAGCCGCGCAGCGTCGCCCTCTGTCCCGGCGAGAGGCGCGCCTTCCTGCGGCACTTCCCAGAACAGGTTCAACTCCTCGAGGCTCGCCGCCAGCTCGTAGAACACTTCGAGATAGGTGCCGAGCTGGGCGATGCCGTAGAACACGCCCGAAAGGATCAGCTCTGCAGCCACCAGCTGGCCGATCGAAAGCTCACCCTGAAGGATCAGCCACCCGCCCAGCGCCAGCAGACCCGCACTCGCCAGCGCATAGAGCAGCAGCAGAGCGAGGGTCTGGCCGAAGGTATAGCGGAAGTGGCGGCGATGGGCCGACACGTAGTTCGCGGTCATGTCCTCGGACCGGCGGATGGCATAGGCCATGTGCCGGCTCGACTTGTAGACGCCGTTGGAGCCGCCCACCGTGCCCAGCCAATGTGCGGTCGCGTGCTTGGCGTGGCTCTTGGTCACGGCGCTGGCGATCGAAGAATTCGCCCAGACGCGCCAGATGAGCAGGACCAGCAGCACCAGCACCAGATTGAAGGCAAGGAAGAACGGGTGGTAGAAGCTCGTCACCAGCAGCCCCACAAAGCTTTGCAGGACAATGGTGAAGCCGCCGATCAGCAGGCTGGTCAGCGCCTTTTGCACCACTCCCATGTCAAAGAAGCGATTGAACAGGTCTCCGCGTCGGGAATCGACGAAGAACGGGTTCTGGGCGTGAACCGCGCGCAATGTGATCTCTGCCACGAGCCGGGCGAAGAACCTCCGCTCGAATTTGGCCAGCAGATGCACCCGGAACGCGCTGAGGATGCCGGACAGCAAGAGAAGGGCAAAGAGAATCGCCGCCAGCGTCAGCAGCGGAGCGGGCAGGGCGGTGTTGGCGACCGAATTGATCAGCAATTGCACCGAAATCGGCGTCGCCAGCGAAAGCAGCGATATTGCAGCACCGAACAGCAGTGCCAGCCGGATAAACGCGCCATCAGGGGCAAGTACCTGATTCGACCAGCGGAAAAAGTCGCGGACCGTCGGTACGTGGTGATGGTTCGCTCCCGTTGACGTTTCGGAGTGGGCAACGGCCATGATCTTGGGCTAATCCAATCTTCGCAAGTGCAGCACAAGTGGAGGCGCTTTGATGTCTTTGTGGCAATGTTGTGTGAACTTTTTTTGCTGAACTGCAAGAGCCCCTCCCGGACACGGGTCTGCCACAAAGCCGAAATAGTGCGGCAAGATTACGATCCGGGGGAACCGACAACGGAGCGTCCGGTTCGGTGAGGAGGAGTGCGCCTTTGCCAAGGCATCTCCGGTGTGGTTAAGCCGGTCTGATCGTGGGTGCGTGCTGCAGCTGCTCGGTACGCATCGGCTTTGAAATGGAAAACTGTTGTATATGAATGATATGTCGATCGAAGGCGGCGTGACTGTAGCCGAACTCATGGCAAGCAGCGGGGTGCCCTTCGGCACTAGCGGCGTGCGAGGTCTGGCCGTGGCCATGACCGACAAGCTCTGCCACGCCTATGCAACGGCATTTCTCCAGTATCTTCGCCAGATCGGAGAGTTCTCTTCCGGTGATCGCGTCGCTCTTGCCGGTGATCTGCGCGTGAGCACGCCCCGCATCCTCGCCGCTTGCGCCACGGCCGTGCGCGATTGCGGTGGCGAGGTCGTGTTCTGCGGCCTCACGCCCACACCTGCGCTGGCCTTCCACGCCATGGGGATCGGCATGCCCTCGATCATGGTCACCGGCAGCCACATCCCGGCAGACCGCAACGGCATCAAGTTCTATCGCCCCCATGGCGAAGTGCTCAAGAGCGACGAAGGCGGCATCGTCTCCCAGCGCGTGGCGCAGGACCCGGCCCGCTTCGGCAATGATGACAGCCTGCTCGACCCGGTCGAAATGCCCGCCGTCACCGAGGTCGTTGACGAATACATTGCGCGCTACGTACGCCATTTCGGTGCCGATGCGCTCGCCGGGATGACGATCGGCGTCTATCAGCACACAGCAGTCGGTCGGGACGTCCTCGTCCGCGCGGTCGAGGCACTGGGCGCCACAGCCGTGCCCTTCGGGCGCGAGACGGTCTTCGTGCCGGTCGATACCGAGGCGATCCGGCAGGAGGACATCGATCTTGCCGCGCAGTGGGCTGCTCAGAACAAGGTCGACGTGATCATTTCCACCGATGGCGATTCCGACCGTCCGCTGGTCGCCGATGCCACAGGCACCTGGCTGCGGGGTGACATCGTCGGCCTTCTCTGCGCCCGCGCAGTGGCTGCAGACGTGGTGGTCACGCCGGTCAGCTCCAACACCGTTCTCGAACTCAGCAGCACGGCTCCGTCCGTAGTGCGCACCCGGATCGGCTCGCCCTATGTGATCCGCGCGATGATGGACGCTGCCGAGGCCGACCCTGCCGCTCGCGTCTGCGGCTATGAGGCCAATGGCGGCTTCCTGCTCGGCAGCAAGGTGGACGATCTGGCCGCATTGCCGACGCGCGACGCCCTGCTGCCGATCATCGCAGTTGTGCTGAACGCCAAGGACCGCCCGCTTGCCGATGTGGTAGCCGAACTGCCCCCGCGCTTCACTTTCTCCGATCGCGTCGCCGATTTCCCGCAGGACAACAGCGCCGCGCTCATCGCCTTCCTGTCGCATGGGCCGGAGGACGAACAACTCGCCCGCATCGCCCGCCTGTTCGGCGACATTGCCGGTTTCCCCACCGCCATCGATACGACAGACGGCTATCGCATGACCTTTGCCGATGGCGCGATCATCCACTTCCGACCCTCGGGGAATGCGCCTGAACTGCGTTGCTACAGTGAGGCGGAAAGCGAGGAGAAGGCGCAGGATCTCAACGCCCGCGCCCTGGCCCATGTCCTGGCTGATGTCGTGCCAGAGGCGGTTGCGTTCCGCGACGCCCACCGCTAATATTGTATGCAACACATACAAATTATCGGTTGAGGAACAGGAATGGCCCAGATTATCGATGGAAAGGCGCTTGCTGCGCAAGTGCTGGCGCGCACCGCACAGGACGTGGCGGATATCGTTGCGAGCGGCGGCACGGCACCTGGTCTTGCCGTCATCCTCGTCGGCAATGATCCGGCAAGCGAAGTCTATGTCGGTCGCAAGATAAGTCAGTGCCGCAAGGCCGGCATCCGCTCGATCGAGCACCGTCTGCCCGCCGATACGCCGCAAGAAACCGTGCTTGGCCTGATCGACGAGTTGAACGCCGATCCCGCGATCCACGGCATCCTCGTCCAGCTTCCGCTGCCCAAGCACATCGACGCCGCGCTGGTGCTCGACCGGATCGACCCCGGCAAGGACGTCGACGGCTTCCATCCGGTCAACGTCGGCCGCCTGTCCACCGGCACCGGTGGCCTCGTGCCCTGCACCCCGCTTGGCGTCATGCTCCTGCTCGACAGCGTGATCGACGACTATCGTGGCCTTAACGTCGTGGTCATCGGCAAGTCGAACATCGTCGGCAAGCCCGTTTCGATGTTGCTGCTGGAGCGCGAGGCAACCGTCACCGTCACCCACATCGAAACGAAGGACCTGCCCGATGTTGCGCGCAAGGCAGATATCATCGTCGCCGCAGCCGGTGCCCCGCATCTCGTGCGCGGCTACTGGGTAAAGCCCGGCGCGGTGGTCATCGATGTCGGCATCACCCGCGTGGTCGATCACGATGGCAACACCAGGATCGTTGGCGATTGCGCCACGCATGAGCTTGACCATGCCAAGGCAGTTACGCCCGTACCCGGCGGAGTAGGCCCGATGACCATCGCTTGTCTGCTTAGCAACACGGTTCTGGCCGCGAAGCGCGCATCGCATGCATGATTTGCAACTCACTTAGCGCCGTTCGCACTTGCAGCATGGGGCGCCAAAGTGGATAGAGGGGGTGCCTTTCAGGCATCCTCTCCCAAACTTTCCAAGGGGCTGGCGCAAGTCAGCCCCCTTTTTTGTCTTCTTGATTCTTACTTTGAGAGCTTGGGCTCTGTCTGTCGCTTGGCTGGGCGTACCAGTACCAACATCGGGATTGCGAGGAAGCAAGCTAGAGACAAGACGTAGAAGTCGTTGATGTAGGCGATCATCGCCGCCTGCTGGTTGACCATGCCATCCATCACTCGCAGCATCGCGTCGGCCGCCCCGCCATAGGCAGTTATCCGGTCAAGATCGAACGGAACCAGCGTGCGCGTCACGTGCGCGCCCAACTCGGCATGGTTGACCTGGATATTCCGTGCAAGTTCCACCGAGGCCGCCGAAATCCCGATCGACGAACCGAGATTGCGCATCAGGTTGCCAAGGCTTGCAGCGTCGGTTCGGTATTGCGGTGGCAGGGTCGCGAACGAGATCAGGTTCATTGGCATGAACGTGAAGCTGAGGCCAAGGCCCTGTAGCAAACCGGCCGCGATGATCGGGCCGCGGGGCATTGTCAGCGACCATCCCGTCATCAACCACAACGATGCGCCCATCAGCAGCAATCCCAGCGCCAGCAGCGCGCGGGCATCCACTTTGTCCATGAAGCGCCCGAACAGCGTGATCGACGCCAGCATGCCGATCCCGCGCGGCGCGAGCAGCATGCCTGACTGCATCGGCGTGTAGCCATAGATCTGCTGGAGAAGTCCCGGCAGCAGCGCCATGACCGACATGATGACGAGCCCGACCAGGAACATGAAGGCAAGTCCCACCGAGAAGTTGCGGTCGCGGAACAGGCCTGCCGGAAACAGCGGATTGGCTGTGCCCGACAAGTGGAACACGGCCAGCCAGGCACAGGCCAAGGCGACAACGGCATAAGTCACGATCTCGGCAGATGCGAACCAGTCAAGCGTCAGACCGCGGTCCAGGATCAATTGCAGCGCCGACACGGTGAGCGCCACCAGCACCCAGCCCGTAAAGTCCACCCGACGCTGCTTGGTCGGCGTCTTGGGCAGGTAAAATAACAGCAGCACGAAACAGATCAGGCCGACTGGCAGGTTCACATAAAACACCCAGCGCCAATTGTAATTGTCTGTCAGGAACCCGCCAATAATCGGACCAGTAATCGGCCCGAGCATCACCCCCTGCGTATAGATGCCCATCATCTTGGGCCGCTCTGCAGCCGTGCTCGAATCGAGCGTGACCGTTTGCGCCAGTGGCGACAGGAACGCGCCGCCAAGCCCTTGGAGGATGCGGAACAACACCATCTGCTCCAGGCTCTGCGCCGCGCCGCACAGCATTGACGCGGCTGTGAACAGCAGGACCGAGGCCAGCATCATCGTGCGGATTCCGAACCTGTCGACCAGCCAACCCGCCAGGGGCAGCGCGACGGCCGAGGCCAGCACGTAGCTCGTCAGCACCCAGGTGATCGTATCCTGAGTCGCGCCGAGCGAGGCGGTCATGTGCGGAAGCGCAACGTTCGCGATCGTCGTGTCGAGCGTGTACATGACCATCGCCGCCATCGCGCCGACCAGCATCAGCGGCCGGTTGCGCGAGACGAGTGGCGGTATCTCCGCGCTACTTCCCGACATGAACCGTGACGTCGGAGCTCAGCCCCGCGATGAGTGGCCGCTCGGACTTGCTGTCTATGGCGATGCGCACCGGCACGCGCTGGATGACCTTGACCCAGTTGCCCGTCGCGTTCTGCGCCGGAAGCACCGAGAATTCCGACCCCGTGCCAGCACCGATGGAATCGACATGGCCCTTCAGCCTGAGCCCCGGATAGGCGTCGATCTCGATCTCGGCAGGCTGGCCCGGGCGCATGTGATTGAGGTCGGTCTCCTTGAAGTTCGCCTCCACCCGAGCACTGCCATCGCGCACGATCGACAGCATCGGCACGCCAGGGAACACCATCTGCCCCACCTGAAGTCGCGAGACTTGCGTGATCACGCCATCGGCCGGCGCGCGGACGACCGTGCGCTCGATATCGAGCGTCGCCTTGGCCCGGTTGGCCTGCGCCGCGGCGATCGCGGGATTGACCCCCGGCACTTGCGCACCGTTGGCCAGTTCTGCCCGTGCCTGTTCCACCTCGGCGCGGATCGAGACGATCTTGTCGCGCGCCACGGCCACGGCATGCTCTGCCGCATCCATCCGCGCGCGAGTATTGAACCCCTTGTCCATCAAAGCCTTTTCGCGCGCGAGGTTGGCCTGCGCCAGCGCGAGATCGTCGCCCGCCGCAGCGAGGTCTGCAGCCTTGGCGGCAACATCGGCGTTCAGTGCGGTCACTCTGGCCTGCGCGGTCGCAATCTGGGCATCGGCCTGCTGAACGGTTGCGGCAAAGGTCGAAGGATCGATCGTGAACAGCACGTCACCCGCTTTCACGTGCTGGTTGTCACGCACCTTTACCTGCGTGATCAGCCCGGTGATCTCGCCCGCCACGGCAACAATGTCCTGCTTGATATAGGCGTTGTCGGTTTCCACCACGCCTGGGTTGCCGAACCAGTACCACAGGCCGCCGGCCACCGCCGCAACCGGTCCCAGGATCATCAATATCGTGCGCATCCGCTTCGAACGCGTCGCTCCGGCATGGTCGCTGGCCGCTTGCGCCGCAGGCGTGGTCTCGGCCGTCTTGGTCTGGTTGGGGAAGGGGTCAGCCTCAGCCATGGATCAGGTTCGCTTCAGGAGTTGCATCGTTGGAAAGGTTGGACCGGACTCGCTCGAGCAGGGCGAGCAGCAGGGCATGGTCCTCGTCGGAAAGTCCCGAAACCGCTTCGTTGATCGCCTGCTGGGCAAGAGGCGCCATGTGCCTGACAAGGTCCTCGCCCTTCGCCGTCAGGTGCAGGCACCAGCACCTGCGGTCCGAAGGATCGTGCCGCCGCTCGACTAGCTCCATCTTCTCGAGCCGGTCGATCATTCGGCCGGCCGTGATCGGCTCGACTTCGAGCCAGTTTGCCAGCGCGCCCTGGTTGGTGCCCGGCTCGCGCAGGATCGCTGCCAGCATCCGCCACTGCGGCCCGGTCACGCCGAAGTGCTGCGCGCTCGCGGCAAACCGCTTGCGGAACAGGCGTCCGATATCAGATGACAAGAAGGCCACGTTGACATTCATACTGTGGCGATAATAGCAATGCTTACAATCTTCAATCCGGAAAAAGAGCAGAATGTTCAATAGCGAACTGGTCGCAGCGCGGGACTATCAGGCAGCGGCAAGGGCTGCTCTGGCAGCGCTATTGGAGGGTTCACGCATTGACGAGCGCCAACGCGCAGCCCACGGCTTCGCCTGGATCGCCACCAGCGTTGCCGCACTCGAAGCTACTGCCACATGGGCTGCGCGCAGCGGTTCCGCGCTCGACCATGCCGTCGCCCGCCTCGCCTTTGCCGAAACGCTCGCACAGCTCGTCGGCGGGTTGCCGATGGGGCAGAACGAGATTGTCCGCCCTGCAGACCTCGGGCTTGGCCAAGCCGCACGCGTCCTGGCCGAGACCTGCGCCGACATGATCGCTGTCGACCATGCCCAGACCCGCGCCGAAATCGCAGCCGCGCTCACTCAGGGCCAGTGGCCATCCGACAGCTTCGGCGATGCCGACCTCGACACCATCCGTGACCAGTTCCGCCGGTTCACCGATGCGCAGATCCTGCCCCACGCACACAAGTGGCACCTCGCCAACGCCCTGATCCCCGATGAGACCGTGCACGCCATGGCCGATCTCGGCACCTTCGGCGTGTGCATTCCCGAAGAGTTCGGCGGCCTCGGCCTCGGCAAGCTGGTGATGTGCGTTGTCACCGAAGAGCTGTCGCGCGGATGGATCGGCGCAGGCTCCCTCGGCACCCGATCAGAGATCGCCGGGGAACTGATCGTGCTCGGCGGCACACCAGACCAGAAGGCCCATTGGCTCCCGGCCATCGCCAGCGGAGAGGTCCTGCCCACCGCCGTCTTCACCGAACCCGATACCGGCTCCGACCTCGGCTCGCTCCAGACCCGCGCGCGCCGTTCTGCGTCAGGCGAATGGGTTATCGACGGCGCCAAGACCTGGATCACCCACGCCGCCCGGTCAGACATGATGACCCTGCTCGCCCGCACGTTGCCGGAAGCCAAGGGCTATGCCGGCCTGTCGATGCTGCTCGTCCCCAAGCCACGCGGCAGCGAGGCCGAGCCGTTCCCCGCCCAGGGCATGACCGGCAGCGAGATCGAAGTCCTCGGCTATCGCGGCATGCGCGAATATGCGCTGCAGTTTGACGGCATGGCCGCGCCCGCCGATGCCCTGCTCGGTGGCGAGGAAGGGCAGGGTTTCAAGCAACTGATGCGCACATTCGAAGGCGCCCGCATCCAGACCGCTGCCCGCGCCGTCGGCGTAGCCCGTCGCGCTTTGGAACTCGGACTGGATTATGCGCTGAATCGCAAGCAGTTCGGCAAGGCTATCGTCCAATTTCCCCGTGTCGCCGACAAGCTGGCGATGAGCCTCGTCGACGTCGTCATGGCCCGCGAGCTTACTTATGCCGCCGCCCGCGCCAAGGATTCGGGCAAGCGCTGCGATATCGAGGCGGGAATGGCCAAGCTCCTCGCCGCGCGCACCGCATGGGCCAATGCCGATGCCGCATTGCAGATCCACGGCGGCAACGGTTATGCCCTCGAATACGAGATCAGCCGCGTGCTGTGCGACGCGCGCATTCTCAGCATCTTCGAAGGTGCCGCAGAAATTCAGGCACAGGTGATCGCGAAGGGCCTGCTGGAGGGGCGCAATTGACGGGCATGTGGGACGCGTGGATCGGTAGGAGCGAGCGCCGCACCGAGCGGGTCGACAGTAGCCTTGCCATGCGCTGGCTTGCCACGCTCGATCGTGAAGCGCCCGCCAGCAACACCATGCCGCAGGGTTTCCACTGGTGCCTGTGCACACCTGATGCGCCAACATCGCAGCTTGGCCCCGACGGGCATCCCCGGCGTGACGAACGTCCCGACAGCTTCCTGCCCCCGGTGCCACTTCCCCGCCGCATGTGGGCCTCGAGCAAGGTCGAGTTCCTCGCTCCGCTCACGCTTCTGGCACGGGTAGAACGCCTCTCCACCGTCATGGCGATCAGCGAAAAAAGCGGCAGCAGTGGCCATCTGGTCTTCGTCGACATCGCACACGAAACCCGGTGCGAGGGCGAGCTTGCGGTGCGCGAGATGCAGACCATCGTCTATCGCGACGCAGCAGCAGCCGGCAGCCCTGCGGTGCCGCCGCCACCCGCCGACACCTCCTTCGAGCCATCACCATGGTCCGCTCACCGTTCCATCGTGCCAGACGAACGCCTGCTGTTCCGCTTCTCGGCGCTGACCTTCAACAGTCACCGCATCCACTACGATCTGCCCTATGCCACGCAGGAAGAGGGCTATCGTGGCCTCGTCGTCCACGGCCCATTGACCGCCACTTTGCTGCTGGACCTTGCGCAGGCCGAACTCGGCGACAACGCGCTCAAAGGCTTCGCTTTCCGCGGCTTGTCACCGGCGATCTGCAACGAGCCCCTGCATCTAGTCATGCGTGGGGAAGGGGAGGTCATCGAGCTTGCCGCCTTCGCCCATGATGGCAGGCAAGTCATGGCTGCAAGCGCCACCTGCTGAGAACTTCCCTTCGTCATTCAGTGCCCGCAAGGAGGGAGAAGCAATCCAGCGCGGCCTGAAACGACCTCCGGACTGCTTCGCTACGCTCGCGATCACGACAAGCATGTGGGCTACCAGTACCGGTAGCCCGGCTTAAATCGAAGGAATCGCCCGCTCGCCCACGATGTTCAGGCCATAGCCTTCCAGTGCCACCAGATTGTGGTGGGAATTGGTCAGCAGCACCATGTCGTGGATGCCAAGGTCGGCAAGGATCTGCGCGCCGATACCATAGCTGCGCAGTTCCATGTCGTGTCCGGCCGTGCCGCTGACTTCGCGCTGGAGCTGCTCGGGATCGGTCGGCATCAGCAACACGATCACGCCCGAGCCCGCTTCGCCGATTTCGCTCATCGCCCGCTGCAGGATCCGCTTGCGGGGGCCGGGCTGGCCGAGCACGTCGGACAGGACCGAGATCGAGTGCATGCGCACCAGCGTCGGCTTGTCGGCCAGGATCGGGCCCTTCTGCAGCACCAGGTGGACCGAACCGTCGACCTTGTTGCGATAGGTCTTGATCGTCCAGTCACCGCCGTAATCAGTATAGAACGGCGCCTGCTCGAGACACTCGACGAGGTGGTCATGCTTGCGGCGATAGGCGATCAGGTCGCGGATCGTGCCGATCTTGAGGCCATGCTTGCGCGCGAAGGGGATCAGGTCATCCATGCGAGCCATCGTGCCGTCGTCGTTCATGATCTCGCAGATCACGCCCGAAGGATTGAGCCCGGCAAGACGGGGCAGGTCGACCGCAGCCTCGGTGTGACCGGCGCGCACCAACACGCCGCCGTCACGTGCGATCAGCGGGAAGACGTGGCCCGGCGTCACGATATCGTCGCGGCCCTTGGTGGCATCAACGGCCACGGCAACGGTGCGGGCGCGGTCTGCCGCAGAAATCCCGGTGTCCACGCCCTCGCGCGCCTCGATCGAAACGGTGAATGCGGTGCCATGGCGCGTGCCGTTGTTGCGGCTCATCAGTTCGAGCCCGAGCTTGTTGGCGCGGTCGCTGGTCAGGCACAGGCAGATCAGGCCACGACCGTGCGTTGCCATGAAGTTGATCGATTCCGGGGTTGCCATCTGCGCGGGGATCACCAGATCGCCCTCGTTCTCGCGGTCTTCGTCGTCTACCAGAATGACCATGCGCCCATTGCGCACGTCTGCGATGATTTCCTCGACCGTGGCGAGGCTGAAGTCATCGTCGTCGCTGTCGTCCATCGCCCGTTCGAGCTTGGTCAGCGTGTCGGCGGTGGGGTTCCAGTCCGGCGACAGCGCGTCGCGCAAGGTGTTGGGATGAAGACCTGCCGCGCGGGCAAGCGCCGCCCGCGAAATGACCCGATCCTCGATGAGCTTGCGCGCACGCGCCACAATGTCCTGTGCCATGATTCGGGATGTCGCACATCGACATGGCAAGCGTCAATTCAAATCACATCTCGATGTGCTATTGTCCCCAGGGGAGGGCACGGTAACGTGCGAAGCATCGCTCGCCACACATCAGACGCATCAACGCAGTCTCCCATATCGCCGCTCGCGATCCGAAGGTCCAATCAGCCTGAAGGTTATGTCGCGCGTAGGGAGAATATGGGATAAGAAGGCATCGGGTACGTGAGGGTAGGGAGCGCAGGCGGGCGGTGGACGACAACGACCTGATTGCTGCATTGTATGGCACGGTCAGCGAGGACACTCGTTGGACCGAGGTCCTTGATGCGCTCAAATCGCGGTTGGGTGTCGCGAGCGCGGTCTTCCAGCGCCTTGTGGCCGACAGGGATGACCTGATTCCGGTAATCAGCCTTCGCGATACGTGGTCCACGCAGGAGGCGACCCGTCATGATGCTTGGGCTAATTCCCCGCTCAACCCCCGTTTCCGGCGCGATACCGAGCCTCGCGGGCAGGATGAGATCGAGAGCGACCACCGCTGCCTTGCATTCAGCGCAACAGACCGTGAAAACCTGAAGCAGGGGCTCGCGGCTTGTGGCCTTGGTGCCGGCTTCTGGCTTGGTTGCCGAACTGCCCCAGGTGAGCACACGACGATGATCTTTCATCGCTATCCGGGTGACGGGCGCGACATGACAGACGCCGATCTGCATTTTATGAACCTGCTCCTCCCGCATTTTCGGCAAATGTCGCGGCTTCTTACAGATGTTGCGGGAATCAAGGCTCGACTGTCAGTGGCGGAAGCTTTCATGGACTCCACCAGTCTGGCGCTGGTAGCGTGCGACATGGACCTTGGGGTTCATTGGATGAATGCCGCTGCCGAAAGCCTGGTCAACGGATTGCCTCAAGTGGCGCAACTGAACGGCAGGCTGCGTTTCCGGTCGAACGATGGTATGTCCATGGTTCGAGGAGTAATACACGGGCAGCGTGGCGATACCTGCAGAGTGGAGGGAGATCAGCCTTCTGAGGTCCTGCATCTGCGTGTCCTTCGCCGCGATGCAGCGGACAAGCGCCGGTGGGGCCGGAATCTCGCGCTGATTGCCCTATGTTCTCCGGGCACAGCTCCGCGTATCGATGCCACTGAAGTGGCGCATCTGTTCGGTCTTACCATGGCAGAGGCAACGCTGACCACGCATCTGGTCGGCGGGATGACGGTCAAGGAGTTTGCGGCCCATCGCGGCATTGCCGAGGGTACAGCCCGGATGCAGCTCAAGAGCGCGCTGACAAAGGCAGGTGTGGGGCGGCAGGCCGATCTGGTCCGGCAGGTTTGCCAGTCCCTCGCACGGCTTTAGAGATCGGGGTTCAAACCGCATTCCGTATCAGAAGGGCCGAAGCAGGGTTAACCACTTCGGCCCTTTGACATCAGAATGTTACGTGCAACTTGACCCCGTATTCACGAGGGGCGCCATAGAACTCGTTCGAGTTGAGCTGGCCGGTGACGTACTCCTTGTTCGTCAGGTTCGTGCCCCAGGCCTCAAGCTTCAGCTTGTCGTTGATCCTGAGCGTCACGATCGCCGAGAGCAGTCCGCGCGGATTGAGCCGGTCAGACAGCGGCGAATAGCCGATGTAGGTGAACTGCTCGCCTACGTAGGCATAGTTCACGCGCGGCGTCAGCGACATTTCGCCACCCAGCGGGATCTCGTATTCCACGCCGCCGCCCCAGGTCCAGCGCGGAGCATAGAGGTTCGGGCCGCCGCCGGTGGTCTGGATGAACGGTGTATAGTTGAAGCAGACCGGCGGCGATGACGGCGTACCGGTCGGGCACTGCGGGCCGAGCGCGGCCCCGCCGAACGTCCGGGTGTTGACGAAAGTGACGCTGGCCAGGTCGGAGTCGACATAGGCCACGTTGGCATCGAAGCCGAAGCCGCCAAAGCGACCTTGTACCTGCGCTTCCACGCCCTTGATCTCCACGGTCGAGATGTTCTCCACCCCGGCAAAACCGGTGGTGGGCTCAACCACGTTGAACTGGAAGTTCGAATACTTGTTGTAGAACGCGCTGATCTGGGTGCGAATGCGGTTGCGCAGGAAGGCGGACTTCCAACCCGCTTCATAGCTGATCACGCGTTCAGGATCGAAGTTGGAGGTGGGCGAATTGAAGCCGCCCGGCTTGTAGCCGCGGGCGACCAGCGCGTAGAGCAGGTTGTCGGGATCGACCTTCCAGTTGAGGGCGAACTTGCCGGTGGCCAGCGAATCCTTGTGGCTGCCGCCCAGATCGGCAACCGAGGCACCTTCGGGCGGGAAGCCCGGAATGCCGCGACCGATCTTCACGTCACCGCTGCCGGTCGCCTTGTAGGTCGAATAGCGCACGCCAAGCTGCGCCTCGAGGCCCGGGACGAGCTCGTAATTGCCCTGGGCAAACAACCCGGTCGTGGTGCGCTGGTTCTTGGGGACGATGTCGGTGAGGAAACCGCTCTGATCCTGGAAAATGCGGACATCAATGTCGTTGCGCTGGAAATAGCCACCGAGGATCCAGTCAAACCGGCCTTCGGTCGGCGAGATGATGTTGATTTCCTGCGTGTAGACTTTCTCGCCGGCGAAGTAATCTTCGGTGATACCATTCGGATCGGTCGAGGCGTCAAGATCGTTGAGGGCCTTGATCCTCTTGTTCTGATAGCCGGTGACGGAGCGCAGCGTGATGCCGCTGGCCAGTTCCTGCCGCAGTTCGAGGCTAGCCTGGAAGGCCTTCTGGCGTTCAGCAACCGGAGTATCGTAGCTGAGGGTCCGGATGTCACCCACGCGAAATGCAGCTGACGGCGTGCCGAGGATCGGGCGATAGGCGTAACCGCCGGAGTCGCGGTCGTTAAACGAGACCTTGGCAACGGCCTGGAACGAACCCGGCTTCCACATTGCGGTGAAGCGGCCGCCACCTTCGCGCAGCTTGCCCGCGTCGTTGCCGACCGGCCCGACGCTTTTGTAAAAGCTATCGCGATTGCGGTAGAAACCTGCCGCGCGAAAACCGAACGTGTCCGAGACGGGCAGGTTAATGGCAGCTTCGGACTGGACCGAGTTGTAGTTGCCCCCACCGAACATCGCATAGCCACCGAGGCCCTCGCCGAGCAGCGGGTTCTGGGTGTTGATGAAGATTGCGCCACCGGTCGAGTTGGAGCCGACCAGCGTGCCCTGCGGCCCCCGCAGAACTTCCACGCTGGCAAGATCGTAGAAGCTGTTGGCCTGCACGATCGGCGGCTGGAACAGGCCGTCGACGTAGGTGGCGACGCCCGCAGTCACGGCCGGCGAGTTGCTGGCAAGGCCGATGCCGCGGATGTTGATCGACTGGGTGATGCCACCGTCCGAGATCGACAGCGCCGGGCTGGCGTTCTGCAGGTCGGCGAGGTTGGTTACGGCCTTGTCAGCCAGCGCACTGGCGTCAAAGGCAGTGGCTGAGACGGCGACATCCTGCAGCTTTTCCTTGCGGCGCTGCGCGGTGACGATGATTTCGCCAACGCCTTCTTCATCGGCGTTGCCGGTGACGGAGGAATCGCCGACGTTCGCGCCTTGCGCTTGCGCCAGTGCAATTCCCGGTTGCGCTGCAAGGGCGAGAGCAAGAGCTCCTCCCATCATGGATTGTGTTTTCAAATCTACCTCCCGTTTCTTTGATTAGTCTTTCGGCGTCCACGCCGATGCGGCAGCAAGGAACGCCAGAGTCTCCTGCTCAGCGGCCTCTTCCTGCGGCGGGAAGTAACTGAGCTTGACTACAACTGTCCTGCTTGTCGGATCGATGTATACGTACTGGCCTTGCAGCCCGATGGCCGAGTAAGCGGCCGAATTCGGCATGGTCCACCATTGGTAGCCATAGCCTCCCAGAACGCCGGTTTCGGCGCCCGCAGGGGCTTGCGCCAATTTCACCCATTCCTCGCTTACCACGCGCTTGCCATTGGCGATGCCGCCGTTCAGCATCATCTGTCCGAAGCGTGCCCAATCACGCAGCGTTGCGTTGTAGCCGGCGCCGCTGAATTCGCGGCCTGTGCCTGGCTGGCCGTCCATGATGTAAAATCCGTCGGCTTCGGTGCCCAGTGGTTCCCACAGCTTGCGCGCGGTATAGGCGGCAACCGATCCACCGCTGACGCGCTCGATCAGCCAGCCCAGTACGGCGGTGTCGATAGTCTTGTAGGCAAAGACCTCGCCCGGCTTGTGCGCGCGCTTGATCGTGCGGGCCGCGTCGGCAAACCGCACGACGTTCTTGACCAGGGCATTGATGTGATTGCTGGCAGCAATGCCGGGATTGGCGAAATCGTAACGCTCTTCGTAGGCAACGCCAGAACGCATTTGCAGAATCTGGCGAATGGTTACGCCGTCATAGCCGCTGCCTTTGAGCTCGGGGAGGTAGCGGGTGATCTGATCGTCAAGCGAAGCAATCAAGCCATCTTCCAGCGCTGCTCCAACCAGTGTCGATGTGACGGACTTGGTCATCGACCAGCCCATGAAACGGGTGCGCTCGTTTGATCCGTTGCGATAAATCTCGGTGACGATCCGCCCATCCTTCATGATCAGAAGGGCATTGGTGTAGGTACGCTCAAGTGCCTCCTGCGCGGTGATCGTCTTTCCGCCGAAGTTATACGTGAAGTCTGCGGCGCGTTCGACTTTGGGCAAGGTCCAGACCGCCCCGGAATGGGGGACGGTGCGTGTGGTAAAGAGCTGGTCCATATTGCGGAAAGCAAAGCTATTCACGTCGGCGTCGTTCATGTGCCAGCGCATCACCTGCGTGGCGACCGGGACTTCCGAGCCAGCCCCTTGGAGCAGTTGTGCAGGCAGCTGCTGTTGGGCCAGCACCGGCATTGGCACGACCAGCGCAGCGGTCATTGCACCAATCAACAGTTGACGTGAAAAAGCCATTTAGAACTATCTCCCTGCGGCACTGCTCGATTGACCGAGAGCTCTTCGGAGGCATGAGTAAGCGATGTTGCAGGTTTGACATGACCCATATGGTATATGACATAACGATTTGGGGTCGTGGGGTGTTGACCTGATCCTGGAAAGCCGGATCACTTGGAGTTAGAGTTCTTCGTTGCAATCTCCCTTGGGTGGGGCGAGCGAAGGACCAATGCAGGCATCGAGATTCTCAGATGCGCAGAAGGCGTTGATTTCGACGCAGCGAGCGGAAGGCGTTGTCGTGGCCGACATTAGCCCCGAGGCCGGGATCAGCCATGCATCTTAGAGCCTGATCCGAAACTAAGTTGAGTGGTATCAGTGGGTTAGCTTGACGCGAGCCCAAGTCGTTGATTCAGGTGGTTTTGCGAAGACTACCGGAGATCAAGGATGTGGACCGACACCACTCGGGCGCAGTATGCCCGCGCGGACTTGGCTTTGCCAAGTGATTTGACCGACGCCGAATGGGCGCTGCTTGAGCCGTTTTTGCCACCGCCGTCGCATGTGGGCCGTCCGCGCAAATGGCCGCTCAGGCGAATTGTCGAGGCGATCCTGTATCTGTTGCGCGGCGGTCTGCCATGGCGGATGCTACCACCGTGC
>NZ_VLKJ01000001.1 GCF_007830315.1 Novosphingobium taihuense | reverse complement strand
ACGGTGGTAGCATCCGCCATGGCAGACCGCCGCGCAACAGATACAGGATCGCCTCGACAATTCGCCTGAGCGGCCATTTGCGCGGACGGCCCACATGCGACGGCGGTGGCAAAAACGGCTCAAGCAGCGCCCATTCGGCGTCGGTCAAATCACTTGGCAAAGCCAAGTCCGCGCGGGCATACTGCGCCCGAGTGGTGTCGGTCCACATCCTTGATCTCCGGTAGTCTTCGCAAAACCACCTGAATCAACGACTTGGGCTCGCGTCAAGCTAACCCACTGATACCACTCAACTTAGTTTCGGATCAGGCTCTAATGTCCTGGGCATTTTCCCGCCATTTATCTGGCGGCGTGAATTTCGGGCAAGTCGTAGTTCAAGGCGTAAGTCTAGCGATATTATTATGGCTAGCGTTAATAACGAAAAGAATTTGGCCGTTATTGGTATCGGCTATCTTTCTTCTGAGGTACACATTCGTGGTGCTTAGCTTCAGTGGAGTAAAGGTGCCGAACTCATATTTTGAAATGCTAAGGGCAGCGGTCTGGGTATCAATTCCAGTTGCTGTCGTTTCCGGGGAGATTTGGGCGGGTTTGAAGAAGAAGACGATGTGGTGGACCAATCGATGACGCATACGTGTCGGGGGCAGTCAGACATGCAAGCAGCCATTCTACCAAAAGACTTCGAGAATCTCCGTGGCCTTCTCACCCGCGTGCGCGAGCTATCGGCTTCCCTGGACTTGGCTATCGGCAAAAGCCAGGAATTATCGGGACTGCCTCGGCATGCTGACGATGAACAACATCAGAATCAGGTGCTGCAGTACGCCAAAGAGATTTATGCATTCAGGCGCAAGCGCAGCAACTGGCTGCCACAGGATCTGTTCGGTGAACCGGCCTGGGACATCCTGCTTGAGCTGTTCGTCATGCGGATGCAGGGGAAATCGGCTCGGGTCAAGAACGCCTGTATAGCCTCTGGTGTGCCAGCGACCACAGCGCTGCGATGGATCAACGTTCTGGAGCGCAAGGGGCTCATCTCAAGCTCCGCTGACTCGGTCGACCACCGGGTGCGTTGGGTCTGGCTGGAGGATGAGCCATACCAGAAGATCTATGAAATGATGGCCGAGCAAATCGGAGTTGAAGCCCACGCCCCACTTCCCGACGCGGTCTCAGACGCCGCATGCGTCGCGAGCGGAGTCTAGGTGCGATGGACATGTTGGATGATGTGCGCGAGACAGTTGGAACCTGGCCGTCTGCTGATCACGACGAAACCGTCGGCACCATAGACGTCATCCCATACCAACCGATCGATATCGTCCTTGTGCCGGAATGGATGCCAGTCGATCCTGCGCGATCAATCGAGGCTGCGGTCATAGCCGCGATTCTTGTATCCGGCTGGGCCCTTGCCATATGGGCGTACGTCCAATTGACCGCCTGAGATTGCCTGGCGCGCTGCTGGCGCGGCGCAGGTCTATAGCTCGCGCCATTCCCCCGGCGCTATTCCCTCGACCGACCAGTCGCCGATGCGCCAGCGCACGAGCCGAAGGGTCGGGTGGCCAACAGCGGCGGTCATGCGGCGGACCTGCCGGTTGCGGCCCTCGCGGATCGTCAGGCTGATCCAGGTGTCGGGGATCGATTTGCGCACGCGGATTGGCGGGTCGCGCGGCCAGAGGGCAGGGTCCTCGATCCGCTCCGCCATTGCGGGGAGGGTGGGGCCATCCTTGAGCGTTACGCCCTTGCAAAGGGCCTGTAGCGCGGCCTCGTCGGGCTCGCCTTCCACTTGAACCAGATAGGTCTTTGGCAGCTTGTGGCGAGGGTCTGCGATGCGGGCCTGGAGGCGGCCGTCGTCGGTGAGGAGGAGCAGGCCTTCGCTGTCATGGTCGAGGCGGCCTGCCGGGTAAATGCCCGGAAAGTCGATGAAATCGGCCAGTGTCGGGCGGGGAGGGCCGGTGCGTTCGGGGGAGAACTGGCAGAGCACGCCGAAGGGCTTGTTGAACGCGATAAGAGCCATCGAAAGCGCTTAGGCGCTTGAATTCTGGGCCGCAATCGCGCGTTTCCAACTCTCGCGTGCGGAAAGGGAACTCCAGCGGGCGCGAAAGGAACTCGGCACGAACTCTTCGAGGCCAACCGATAGCGCGAGCATGATCGCGTAGCCTACCGAGATGTCGGCCATGGTGAAGCGCCCCGCAGCGACAAATTCCTCCCCCATCATGCCCTCGGCATTGCGCAAGCGCGAGCCGAACCATTCGGCGTAGTCGCGGGCTATTTCGGGACGGCGATCCTCTGGCTTGGCAAAGACCTGATATCGCAGGTGAATCGTCTGCGGAAAGGTCAGCGTCGCCTCGCCCATGACGAGGAAGTTGAGGTAGGCGGCGTAGCCCTCCTCGTGCGGGGCGACGGCAAGGTCGGTCGGGCCGTACTTCGTGGCGAGATAGTGTGGAATCGCAATGCTTTCCGTCAACCTCACGTCGCCATCGACGAGCACCGGAATCGTGCCCAGCGGGTTGATCTCGTGCATCCCCTCGTGCCGGTGGCGCGGGGGGAAGGGGAGGACGTGGAGCTTGTACGGCAGCTCCATTTCCTCGAGCGCCCAGAGCGCGCGGAAGGAGCGGGCGTTCTTGCAGTGAAAGAGCGTGAGCATGGGGCAGGATTGCGTGCAGGCACCTGCAGCACAAGCGCAAATGTTCGACACATTGCCGCAAAGCGCCGGTCTTGGAGGCAGTTCATAGGACGCGACGGGTCGTTACTTACATCAAGGAGAATAAGGATGCGTCTGGTTCGAGCGATGCTGCTGCCTGCCGTGGGCCTTGCACTTGCGCATCCCGCGCTGGCCCAGACGCCCCCAACTGCCCCTGCCTCGGCGCGTCCTGCGGGACCGCCGCCGACGCCGCAGGGCTGGACGATGACAGTGGGCGTGGCACCGGTGTTCGGCATGGCCTGGGCCGGATCGAAGGATACCGCGCTGTCGATCTTTCCGGACCTGCGCATCAACTACAAGGACACGCTGTTTCTCTCGGTTCAGGATGGCCTGGGTTGGAACGCGGTGAACCGGGATGGCTGGAAGGCCGGGCCGATCGTGCGTTCGCGTTTCGGGCGGAACGAGGACGATGGCGGATCGCCGTTCCTGATCGCTGGGGGGAGCGATGCGCTGCGCGGAATGGGCGACGTGGATATTGCGGGCGAAGCTGGTGCTTTCGTGGAGAAGCGGCTGGGCGCGAAGCGCCAGTGGCGGTTGCGGGCCGAAGTGCGGCAGGGGTTTGGCGGGCACGAGGGCGTGGTCGGCGATGTGCTGGCGCAGTATTCCGGGCGTTCGGGCAAGCTGATCTATGCAGTTGGACCGCGCGCGACCCTTGCCAGCGGCGATTTCATGCGGACCTATTATGGCGTCGATGCGGGGCAGGCCGTGCGCACCGGTTTGGCGGTCTCTCGGCCCGATGGCGGGCTCGTGTCCTACGGGGTGGGTGGCAATCTGATCCGGCCGCTAAGCCAGAAGCGCGTGGTCGCACTGTTCGCCGGAGTGGACCGTCTGGGCGGTGAACCGGCGGGCAGTTCGCTGATCCGCGAGCGCGGGCAGCGGACGCAGTTTTCCGTCGGTCTGGGGTATTCGTACCGCTTCGGCCTTTAACTCAGCGGCGCGACCTGTTCGCACTTCGACTTCGCATCTGTCGTGCCGCCGCCGCCGAGCATGGTGGCGGCGATGAAGCCGCCGACGACGAGCAGGACGAAGCCGACCGTGACGAGGCCAAGGTACTTGTCGATGAAGCGCTTGATCGGGGCTCCGAACAGGCGGAACAGCACGCCGACGATCATGAAGCTGATCGAGCGGCTTACGATGCTGGCGAGGATGAACGGCACCAGCGGCATGGCGATGAAGCCGGCGGTGATCGTCAGCAGCTTGAACGGGATGGGCGTGGCGCCCTTGATCATGATGATTTCGACCCCGTATTCGCGCAGGTAGCATGCCGCCTTGGGGAAGCTCTCGGTGAGATGCAGCGCGGCCAGGAGCTGGGTGCCGACAGTGTCGTAGAGCCCGTAGCCGATCGCATAGCCGAGCAATCCGCCGAGCACCGACGCGATGGTGGCCACCGCGGCGAAGCGCACGGCCTTCTTCGGCTCTGCCAGGCACATCAGGCCAAGCAGCGGGTGCGGCGGGATCGGGAAGAAGCTTGCCTCCATGAACGCGAACAGCGCCAGCCACCATTCAGCATGGGGATGCGCGGCCTTGGCCATGGTCCAATCGTAGAGGCGACGAAGCATCGGGAGCCCTTCTTGTTGCACTGCGGCGAATAGGGGAGACGGGCGGCAAGTGCCAGAGGTTCTTGCGTCGGTTGTGCGGGGATCTTGGCGGCTTTTGAGGGTGGTTGGCTGCGACAGGTTGTGGGCCCCGGCCTGCGCCCGGGGTGACGGTGTTTTGGTTGGTTGATTGAGCGCGGATAACCGAATTGGCACTTTTTGGTTGACTTTCGCCGTGGATTGAGTACATATAAAGAACATCGCGAGGCCGAATCGTTCCTGAAGGTCGGAACGGCGGGTGGGGTGGCGTCAGATCAGCTCAAGTCCGAGAGGGATGGTCCGCATGGCCAAGCCGACAGTGCAGCCGGGTGCCAATGAGTCATGCGCGGAAACACCGTGCCCTGAAACACCCGGTTTTGAGGTTCCCAACGAGGAACCGGAATCTGCGCAGACAACCAAGGCAAAGAAGAGCAACAGGCCGTGGCGGCCGGTCTTTCTGGCCATTCTGGCCGAAACATCGAACGTGACGGCGGCAGCGGCGGCGGCAGAAGTTCCGGCTTCGCGAGCCTACAAGGACAAGCGCGACGACAGCGAATTTGCCGCTCGGTGGCGCGAGGCGCTGTGCGAGGGCTACGACCTGCTGGAGATCGAGGTGCTGCATCGGCTGCGCTTCGGTGAATCCAAGGATGGCGCGAAGTTCGACAATGCCACCGCGCTGCGACTGCTTTCGCGACACCGCGAGACGGTGGCACGCGAGCGGGCGATCCGCGACAATGCCGATGTAGAGGCTGTGCGCCAGTCGCTCCATGCCAAGCTGCTGCAGATCCGCGAGGAAGTGCAGCGGCAGCGGCAAGCAACTGCCATCGACGTGAGTGTGCATGGCTGAGCGGGCGCTGCTGGACTGGTTGTCCGATGCAAGCCCCGAGCGCATCGCCGCTTTCGTAGAAGAACTGGATGACAAGGAGATTACCGAATGGCCGCATGACTGGCGAACCTGTGCGCGCAGCAGCCAGCTGCCGCCGCAAAGCGACTGGCGCGTTTGGCTGGTCATGGCCGGGCGCGGGTTCGGCAAGACGCGGCTGGGGGCTGAATGGGTGCGAGCCGTGGCCGAGGCCGATCCCGAGGCGCGGATCGCGCTTGTTGGCTCCTCGCTTCACGAAGCGCGCAGCGTGATGGTGGAAGGCGAGAGCGGGCTGCTTTCGATCGGGGCACCGTGGCGGCGGCCGAGCTATGAGAGCTCGGTGCGGCGGTTGACCTGGCCGAACGGGGCACAGGCGTTTCTCTATTCGGCCGGTGAGCCCGAAGCCTTTCGTGGGCCACAACACAGCCATGCTTGTCAGCCAGACCCAGAAAGAGACGAGCGTCAACGAGGCTTTGGCCATGATCGATATGATTGGTGGCGGTGGCCGTGCTTGGCTTGCGAAACGATCCCCCGGCTTCGCCGACGGTTGGGCAGGTGTGGATTGTCGGTACCACTCCCACCGGTGCGTTCGTCGGACAGAGCAACTGCATTGCGGGCTGGACAGATGGTGGATGGCGGTTCGTGAAGCCTGTACCAGGTATGAGGGCGTACGATCTAGAATACAGTGCGATAAGGCTTTTCGACGGGACCTGGAAACTGGCTGAAGCCCCCGCTGCGCCCGCCGGGGGCAATGTCGACTCAGAGGCGCGTGCGACTCTTGCACTCGTCATTCAAGCATTGAAAGCAATTGGCATCTTTTCTGACAGTTAAGTGGAACCAATCGTCCCTTCCGGCATTGCAGGGGGACATGAGGGCGCAATCAACAGATAATTGCACTGCACAATGGAGTAAATCCGTTGTTTTCGTGCAACACTCGGTGTGTTTGTCCGCTTGCATGACCACTTTGGAACCGGTAGACAACCTGCACGACGTGGCATGATGTCGCTAAAAGGGGAAACGATAATGCGGAAACTGGTCCTGGGCCTTGCCCTGGCCTCGAGTGCCTTGGCATCTCCGGCGCTTGCACGGGATGACTCTTGGTACGTCGAAGCCGACGCCGGCGCGATGAAGGTTGAAGATTCTGAAGCGCTTGGCGGTCAGATCGTTCTTAACAACCGCACCGGTTATGACTTCGGCGGTATCGTCGGTTATGACTTCGGTGGCTTCCGTCTGGAAAGCGAAGTCGGCTATCGCCGTGCTTACAACGACGCTGTCGACTTTGGTGCGCAGACCTTCACGAACCCTCAGGGTCACGCTGATGCGCTGAGCTTCATGGTCAATGGCCTGCTCGACTTCGGTCCCGATGACGGCCTGCAGGGCTTCGTCGGCGGTGGTGTCGGCGTCGCTCGTGCGAAGTACTTCATCAACGCAGGCGGTGGCGCGGTTGACGTCAACGATTCGGACACCGGCTTTGCATGGCAGGCTCTGGCCGGCATCCGTGCGCCGATTTCCGACCACATCGACGTTGGTCTGAAGTATCGCTTCTTCAACGCCGACAAGGTCGATCTGGTTGATGCTGGCGGTAACGCTGCCCGCACCCGCTTCCGTTCGCACTCGATCCTCGGCACGCTGAGCTACAACTTCGGTGGCGCTGCACCGGTTGAGGAAGCGGCTCCGCCGCCGCCCCCCCCGCCCCCGCCGCCGCCGCCGCCTCCTCCGCCCCCGCCGCCGGCTCCGGTCTGCAACAAGGGTCCGTACATCGTGTTCTTCGACTGGGATAAGTCGGACATCACGCCGGAAGCGTCGACGATCCTCGACAACGCAGTCACCGCCTATGGCAACTGCGCTAACGTTCCGATCATGCTGGCCGGCTACGCTGACCGTTCGGGCACCGTGAAGTACAATCAGGCTCTTTCGGAGCGCCGCAACGTGGCTGTCCGTTCGTATCTGACCACCCACGGCATCCCCGATGGCTCGATCACCAGCCAGGCCTTCGGCGAAAGCAACAACCGCGTTCCTACCGCGGATGGCGTTCGCGAACTGCAGAACCGTCGCGTGGAAATCACCTACGGTCCGGGTTCGGGCATGTAATCTTCGGTTTTGCCGAAAAACGAACGAGGGGTCGGAGCAATCCGGCCCCTTTTTCGTTAAAGTTCAAGCGCATTGGCGTTGATGGAGAGAATCATGAAATTCCAGGCTGCAAGACAATTGGCCACGGCGCTTCCGATCGCGTGCGCTTATCTTTTGGGCTCATGCGCCACGACAGGACCTGCCGAATCAGCAAAGGTGTTGGCCACTGCCAACCTGACCGACGGAATGGGAAAGTCGGTCGGCATGGCTCGGGTCGAGCAGACCGGTACTGTCATGCGACTGGTGGCAGAAGTTAGCGGGCTCAGCACGGGCGATCATGGCATTCACCTTCACACCACGGGCAAATGTGAGGCGCCTGCCTTTGCGTCAGCAGGCGGCCATCTCAATCCCTCTTCGCACCAGCACGGGTCGATGAACCCGGCAGGACCGCACCTAGGTGATCTTCCCAATGTCGCTGTCGGCGCTGACGGCAAGGGAGCGCTCAGCTTCGTGCTTACTGGCAGCGCCGCAGAATTGGCAGCAAGCCTGCTCGATGCCGACGGAACTGCTGTAGTCGTCCACGCCAGCGCGGATGACTACAAGACCGATCCGAGCGGCAATAGCGGTGGCCGGATTGCCTGCGGGGTACTGAACCGTCCGGCTTGAACGGTCAGATTACTTCCCCGGCAGAGCGGGCGCGGCTGTCGAGGCTTGCCTGCGCTGCCGGAACGGTCCTGATTGCGATTACCAGCAAGATCAAGCCGATCGGAACCGATACCAGCGTCGACAGCACACCCATGGCAAGATCGTCCCCGTGGGTCGCCGAAACATAGCCTGCCATGAACGGCCCGAGCGCAAGCCCCACTAGCGTCGTAGCCAGGAAGAACGTGGCAGTTGCCGTGCCACGCATGCGTGGCAGGACCAGAGCCTGGCTCGTTGCCGCCGCGCCCCCGAGCGCGCTGCTCGACATTGACTGCGCCACGAACAGGAGCGCCACGAATGCGCCGAAGCTGTCGGCACGGAACGCGAAGACGAGTGGCAGAATGGGGGCCAGTAACCCGAACAGTGTGACCATAACCCGTCCTGCAGCCATCCGGCGGTGCAGAAAGTCCGCCATTCTGCCGCCAAGAATGACGCCGAGGAATCCGGCTAAAGCGCCGGGAGCCCCGATGAACCAGCCAAGCTGTCCCTTGTCGATGTCGAAAACCCGCTCGGCGTAGGGCGCGGCCCAATAGGACGTCGCGTAAGAGGTGAAGGCGACCATTCCGTATCCCAGCGTCGTGCACAGGAACGCCGGTGTTGCCCAGATCAGGCGGAAGGTTGGCAGATCGTGTGCCCGCAGCGCGCTTGCCCAGCTGTAGACGGCGTAAATTCCAACGCTGAGGAATATCCACTGTTGCCGGGTCGATGTGCCCAGAACAGTTGTCAGCGCCTGAACGGTCAAGGCAATCAAGGCGGCGACGGCGAGGTTGGCGAGAAGTGCGGCAGGGCCGCGGCGAACCGCGCCGATAAGCGTCAGCGGTGGAATGACGTTGAGCAACTCTGCAAAGAATCCGCGGAAGGGCCGCTCGCCGCTCGGTGTGGGCAAGCCGTCGATTGCCCCCCTGATCGGCTCACGCAGCGTCGCAACCCAGAGCGCAAGCGCCACGCCGGGCAGCCCCACGGCCATGAACGCCGCCTGCCAGCCGACCAGTCCGAAAGGGCCCCCCATCGGGTAGGCTGCATTCCAGCGCTCCACGACCATCCCGCCGACCAGCAGCGAAAGCCCGCCGCCAAGGAACAGGCCCGAAGAGTAGATCGCCAGAGCCGTCGCGCGGAGACGCTGGGGGAAATAGTCCGAGATCAGCGAATAAGCGGCAGGGCTGGCTGTTGCCTCGCCAACGCCGACACCGATGCGGGCTGCCGTCAGCTGTGCGCCGCTGCGAGAAAGGCCCGAAACCGCAGTCATCACCGACCAGACGGCGAGGCCCACGCTCATCAGGCGCACGCGATGCCAGCTGTCGGCCAGTCGGCCTAGCGGTATGCCAAACAGCGAATAGAACACTGCAAACGCCGTGCCGTAGAGAAAACCGAGATCGGCGTCGGAGAGCGACAGGTCCTTCTTGATGTCGTTGGCGAGGATCGAGAGGATCTGCCGGTCAACGAAGTTCAGGATATAAACCAGCACCAGAATGCCGAGCACGTACCAACTGTAGGCCGTGGCCTCCTGTGCGTGCGGGCTTGATGAGTCTTGATCCGAATCCTCGTTAATCTTCGCCGTACCGGGTTCCGTCATGCAGGCCTGCCTCTTCAAACCCTGCGCGCCGCAGACGACAACTGTCGCATGTGCCGCAGGCTCTCCCGTCCGGAAGGGGATCGTAGCACGACCAGCTCTGGCCGGGCTCAAGCCCCAGTCGCGCTGCTTCTTGCGCGATCTCTGATTTCTTGAGGTGTTGCAGCGGGGCGTGCACCTTTACGGTCCCGCCATCGTTGCCGATCCGCGTGGCGACGCGGGCGAGGCCTTCGAAGCCCTTCACGAATTCGGGACGGCAGTCGGGGTAGCCCGAATAGTCGAGCGCATTGACGCCGATGAACAGGTCGTTCGAACCCGCCGCTTCCGCCCAGGCTAGCGCGAGAGAGAGGAACACGAGGTTGCGGGCTGGCACATAGGTGACCGGAATGTCGTCGCCCACGCCGTCCTTGGGCACTGCGATATCCGAAGTTAGCGCGGAACCACCGAACTGGCGCAAGTCGAGCGGCAGGATCACGTGGCGCTCCACGCCGATGCGCCCGGCGATGACCTTGGCCGCATCGAGTTCGACGCGGTGGCGCTGGTTGTAGTCAATCGTCAGGGCAAGGACGCGGAAGCCCTGCTCCTTTGCAAGGCCCGCACAGACCATCGAATCGAGTCCGCCCGATAGCAGAACGACGGCGAGCGGGGCTTGGTGTGCTGACTGGCTTTGCAACATTGCCAATGGGCTAGCCGCGTGGCCAGCACGATGCAATGGTCTCGCGCGTAACTTTATGCTGCTGTCGCCAACTACGCGTGGATGGCGTGCCTAGCGCCCGCAGGGACCAAGGCGGCGCGCTTCGGCAATGAAGTTGAACGGCAGGCCATTGTCGATGCCCTGCGTTTCGAGCTGGGCCAGGCGCGGGTTTTCGAACCTGACGCGCGTGTGGCCATAGCCGCCAGCGGGGCAGGTGTATTGCACGGTCACCATCGTCGCTGAATCATCGATGACGAAGCGACGGCAGGCTTCGCCGCGGTGCCGCACCTGGATCAGCTTGCGCCCGTTATCGACGCAGATCTGCACGGTATCGGCGTCGTCGCGTGCGCGCACTTCCCACAGGCCGGGCTCGAGCCGATCCAACATTGCCAGCGCCGGCCCCTGCGCCAGGCTGGAACTTGCAAGGAAGCCCGCCCCCGCAATCACGGCCAAGACACAGGCGCGGCCAGCGCCGCGCAGATGGCGAACTCCTGAAAACATGCCGTTCTTTCACACCCAACAGCAGCGGCGTCTGTGCCGTTGCTCACTTGTGTCCGATCATATCACCGGCACGCGTGCGATTAAACGCCCTAAGGGAGCGTTGAAGTGTGAAAATCGCTGTCACATTTGACGAGATGGGCTGTGATCAGGGTACGTCGATCTCGAACTTGCGCGAACAGAACGCGCAATCGACCACGATCAGCCCCTCCTCATTCTCCATCTCGGCGCGTTCCTCAGCGCCGAATCGCGAGAGCACGTCACGATAGTAATCTGCGGTGCAGCGGCATCCGCGCGACAATGACGCGCCGGTCTCGGCGCGGATTTCGGGTTCTTCGTGGAACAGGCGCCAGACCACGGTTTCAAGGTCCAGCGCGGAATCGACCAGTTCTCCCTGCTTTACAGACCCGCCCAGGATCGAAACGTGTTCCCACTCGGGGTGGTCCAGTTGAACATGGAGTCGCTCACGCCCTTCCTCGCCTTCGGGGAGGTGCTGCAGAAGCAGACCGCCGGCAATGCATCCGTTCGGCGTGGTCTCCACAGCCACGCGGATCAGCGTGGGCACCTGCTCGGACTGGAAGAAGTAGCTCTCGCAAGCCTCGGCCAGAGACGACCCTTCGAGCGAAACCACGCCCTGATAGCGTTGCCCGCTGGTGGCAAGGTCGAATGTGATGGCGAGATAGCCCTCGCCGAACAGCGAGAACAGTGACGGCACGGGCCCGAGTTCGTCAAGCCGGGCCCTGTCGTGACGGATATACCCGCGCAATTCGCCGTTGCGGTAATCGCAGACCAGCAGGTCTACCACGCCATCCTGCGTCTGCGCCTGCAGGGTCAACTGGCCTTCCTGATCCTTGAGCAGTGATCCGAGCAGCGCGGTGATCACCAGTGCCTCGGCAAGCAAGTGTCGGATCGGTGCTGGATAGGCATGGGCGGAAAGGATGGTGTCCAGCACCGGCCCCAGCCGCACTGCACGCCCGCGCGCATTCCTGTCGGGCAGGGTGAAGTGCATCACCTGGTCGAAACCGGTGGAAGGGGCCTGATCGTTCACGTCTGCCATTTCCTTCAGATCTGGCCGAAAGCCCAGCGCAGGACCGACTTCTGGGCGTGAATGCGGTTCTCCGCCTCGTCCCACACCACCGAGCGCGGCCCGTCGATGACCGCATCGGTCACTTCCTCGCCGCGGTGGGCGGGCAGGCAGTGAAGGAACAGGGCATCCCCCTTCGCGTGCGCCATGAGCGCCTCATTCACCTGATAGGGCTCCATCGCGGCTAGTTTTGCCTCGGCATGGGCCTGTCCCATCGATATCCACGTGTCGGTGACGACGACGTCAGCCCCGCGCACTGCCTCGACCGGATCGCGGACAATTCGAATATTCGCCCCGGCAAGCTGCGCAGCCTCAACCATCCGCGCATCGCTTTCGTAGCCTTCGGGCACGCCGATACGGACATTGAACTTCATCAGGCCCGCTGCTTCGACGATCGAATTGAGCACGTTGTTGCCATCGCCAAGCCATGCGACCTCAAGCCCGGGAAGAGCCTTGCCATGCTCGATCACGGTCAGGAGATCCGCCATGATCTGGCAGGGGTGCGAAAGGTCGGTAAGCCCATTGATCACCGGAACACTGGCATAGCGGGCCAGTTCCTCGACCTTTGCATGGTCGTCGGTTCGCAGCATGATCGCATCGACCATGCGGCTCAAAACCCGCGCGGTGTCGGCAATGGTCTCGCCGCGGCCAAGCTGGGTCGTGCCGGCATCGAGAATCAATGCTGAGCCGCCCAGTTGGCGCATCGCAACGTCGAAAGAAACGCGCGTGCGGGTCGAGTTCTTCTCGAACACCATGGCAAGCACGCGCCCGGCTAGTGGCGCGTCTGCGTCCGGCTGGCCCTTGGGCAGACCGACACGCGCTGCCTTCCGGTCGATGGCGTCGTTCAGCATCGCAGCGACGGCATCGCCGCCTGCGTCGGTCAGGTTGAGAAAATGCCTCTGTGTCACGTGACCGGCGCCTCCGGCGCGTAGCTTGCAGCAGCGGCCGAGAGCCGCTCCATGAATTCGTCGATGTGGCTGTCGTCGATCACCAGCGGCGGGATCACGCGCACGGTGTTGTCACCGGCCGAAACGGTCAGCAACTGGTGGTTGTCGCGCATGTGCGCCACGAAGGGACGCGGCTCCACCTTCATCATCAGCCCCAGCATCAGGCCGCGCCCGCGCACGCCGATGAACATGTCGGGGTAGTTGCCGATGAACTGCTCGATGCGCCCGCGCAGCCGCTCACCCTTGGCGCGCACTTCACTCAGGAATTCCTCATTGGCCACCACGTTGAGCACAGCTTCTCCTGCCGCCATGGCCAGCGGGTTGCCGCCATAAGTGCTGCCGTGCGTGCCGGCGACCATGCCGCGTGCTGCCTTTTCGGTGGCAAGGCATGCGCCCATCGGGAAGCCGCCGCCGATGCCCTTGGCAGTGGCCATGACGTCGGGCGTGATGCCGTACTGTTCGTAGGCATAGAGCGTGCCGGTGCGCGCCACGCCGCACTGCACTTCGTCGAAGATCAGCACGAGGTCATGCTCGTCGCACAACGCCCGCAGGCCCTTCAGGAACTCGTCCGAGGCATCGCGGATGCCGCCTTCGCCCTGGATCGGCTCGACGAGGAATCCCGCCGTGTTGGGACCCATTGCTGCCTTCGCACCTTCAAGATCGTCGAAATCGACGTACTTGAAGCCTTCGAGCAGGGGCAGGAAGCCCTTGTGCATCTTCTCCTGGTTGGAGGCGCTGATCGTGGCCATCGTGCGGCCATGGAAGGCGTTCTTGAAGGTGATCAGCTCGTACTTGTGGTCATTGCCCACGGCCGAGTGATAGGCGCGCGCAGTCTTGATCGCGCACTCCACCGCTTCCGCGCCGGAATTGGTGAAGAACACTGTGTCGGCAAAGGTCAGGTCAACCAGCCGCTGCGCCAGATGCTCACCCTGCGGGCTGCCGTAGAGATTCGACACGTGCATCAGCGTCGCCGCTTGGCGTTGGATGGCACCGATCAGGTGCTCGTTCGAATGGCCGAGCAGGTTCACCGCGATGCCGCTGGCGAAATCGAGGTAGCGGGTGCCGTCCTCGGAGATCAGGTGGCAATGTTCGCCTCGCACCGGACGCACGCCGCACCGGGGGTACACGGGCATCAGCGGGGTGATCGACATAGTGCTCTCCTGTCAGTTTCGAAAGTTACGGAATAGCGCAATAATACTACGCAGCCCGAATGGGAAAAGGGGAATCGACAAACGACAAATGGCGGCCCCGTCAGTCCGTTCAAGGACCTTGGGGACCGCCATTTGTGCGCGTATGTGGTTGCAGGCTGCCGGTCAGACTACCGGAAGCGATGCAATCGGGATCAACCCTGAATCGGCACCAGGTTGACCGCCGAGTGCTTGCCTCGTCGATCGACCTCGAGGTCGAATTCCAGCTTGTCGCCTTCATTCAGCTCGCGCAGGCCCGAACGTTCGACGGCACTGATGTGCACGAACGCGTCCGGCTGGCCATCGTCACGCGTGATGAAGCCGAAGCCCTTCATCGCGTTGAAGAACTTGACCGTTCCGGTAGCCTTCTCGCCGGTCAGCTCACGCTGCGGCGCTGCAGGCTTCGAAGCCACGGGGATGACATCGCCGACAACCTGAAGGTCTGCAGCCGAAATCTTGCCGCCGCGATCGACGAGGTTGAATTCGAGCGTCTGGCCTTCGGCCAGGCCTTCGAGACCTGCGCGTTCCACGGCGCTGATGTGGACGAACACGTCCTCACCACCGTCTTCGCGCGAGATAAAGCCGAAGCCCTTCTGGCCGTTGAAGAACTTGACGACGCCCTTGCCGGTGCCGACAACCTGGGCGGGCATGCCGCCGCCGCCGCCACGACCGCCGCCGAAGCCGCCACCGCCGCCACGGGCACCGCCGCCGCCGAAGCCACCGCGATCACCGCCGCCGAAGCCGCCACGGTCACCACCGCCGAAGCCACCGCGATCGCCGCCACCAAAGCCGCCACGACCGCCGCCACCGCCGAAACGGTCACCGCCACCGAAGCCGCCACGGTCACCAAAACCGCCGCCGCCAAAGCCGCCACCGCCGCCGTAGGGATCAAAACCGCCTTCGTCGCCGAATCCGTCGCGCTTGTCTCTGCCGCGACCGCGCCGCCCTCTGTCAAAACCCATAGAAATCAATAGACCTTCAATCCGCCCCAACCTTCACGGCACCGCTGGCCGGACGCGGGAACCGGCGGCGCGACGTAGGAATCGGTTCCGGGCTTCACGGCGCCGGGCCACTCCTTTGCGGGCGAGACTATAGAGCAAAAAAACGCGACCGCTAACGGAATCGACAAGACCGCCACATTTCGTCCCGAAAACTGTGGCTTTTGTGCCGATTTGAGCGCTATTGCGCCGCTCTTGCCCATTAGGCAGAACTTGGATCGACAGCTGGCATGGTCCTGCCATGCGGTTCAGGACTCGGTGTTTTTGGACACCCGGACAAACAGGAGGCGGCCCCATGTTTCGCAAGATCGACGAGAAGACATTCGCCAGCCCCCAGATCGGCGAGGCTGAAGTGGCCTATGCGAAGGCGCTCGGCATAGGGCTCATCGTGAACAATCGCCCGGAAGGCGAATCGGACGATCAGACGCCCGGGGCCGACATCGAAGCTGCCGCTCGCGCTGCCGGGATCGACTATGTCGCCATTCCGGTCAGCCACGCAGGGTTCTCGATGCCGCAAGTCGAAGCGATGCAGCAGGCTCTGGCGAAGGCAGGCGACAAGCCGGTCCTTGCCTATTGTCGTTCCGGCACCCGCTCAACCCTGCTCTGGGCACTCGCGCAGGCACGCTCCGGCATCAGCCCTGACGAGATCGCCGCCAAGGCTGCCGGAGCGGGATATGATATCAGTCCGATCCGCGCCACGGTCGACATGCTGGCCGCGCAGGCGGGTTGAAGACTGCGCAGGGGGGCACCCAGAAGTGACGGCAAGTTCGGGCTTTGACCTGGCCCAGATTATGGCGAATCCGGCTGTCGCGAAGGCCTTGCAGGTGCTTGGTTCGCTCGTTGCGATCCTTGTGCTGGCATGGCTCGCCCGCCGGATGAACCTCGGCGGAGATCCACGCATTGCCGGTCCTGAAGAGGCCTGCGCCCTAGCCGAGGATGCGATCTGCGGGTTCGATCCGGAGGCCGTGGTGGTTGATCGGGCCGGTATTGGTGCTCTCGTCCGCGATGCTGACAACCGCGTGCTGCTGATCCGCCATCACGGCAGCCACTTCGCCGCGCGCGAGCTGACCAGCCATGCCGGTGTGCGGCTGGACGGTCGCTTCCTCACCATCACCACCGACGATCGCCGTTTCGGCACTATCACGCTCGATCTTGGTGAGCAGGCCCAGGTCTGGGCCGCCAGCCTGCGGCGCCTGGGGACACCGGCATGAAGCCCATCGACGTCGTCACTTATGCCGTCCCGTTCTTCGTGATCCTCGTGCTTGCCGAGATGATCTGGGCCGCCCGGCGCGCGCCTGATAAGTACGAGCCGCGTGACACGCTCACCAGTCTCGCCCTTGGCCTCGGCAGCACTGTGGCAGGTGCGCTGACCGCTGGCGTGGTCTTCGCTGCGGCGATGTGGCTCTACGAGCATCGCGTGCTCACCGTCCCGAACGTGTGGTGGGCTTGGATCGTTTGCTTCGTGCTCGACGATTTCAACTACTACTGGGCGCACCGCACTGGCCATCGCGTGCGCTGGTTCTGGGCGAGCCACGTCAACCATCACTCGAGCCAGCACTACAATCTGTCGACCGCGCTGCGGCAGACCTGGACCGGCTTCTTCGCACTGTCGTTCGTATTTCGCATCTGGCCCGCGCTTCTCGGGTTCCATCCCGCGATGCTTGTCACGGTCGGTGGGGCGAACCTCATCTACCAGTTCTGGATACACACCGAGGCGGTCGGCCGCATGCCGCGCTGGTTCGAGGCTGTGTTCAACACACCTTCGCACCACCGCGTCCACCACGCCACGAACCCGCTCTACCTCGATCGCAACTATGCCGGAGCGCTGATCGTGTGGGACCGCCTGTTCGGTACCTTTCAGCGCGAGCGTGACGATCTTCCGATCCGCTACGGCATCGTCAAGCAGCTCGGCAGCTTTCATCTGCTCCACGCCGCGTTCCACGAATGGCGCGGGATGCTCGCCGATTTCTGGCGCGCCCCGCTACGACACAAACTGTCGTATCTGGTCCGGGCACCCGGTTGGAGTCACGACGGGAGCCGTGAAGGCTCCGACGCCATCCGCGCACGCTGGCTGGAGCGGCAGGCGCCCGAGTAAATCCTCAGGGCTTCCTGGCGATCAGCTTCTCGGCCTGCGCGATTGCCGCCTTGGCGATGGGCTCCATCACCGCATAGCCCTTGGCATTGGGGTGGATACCGTCTGGCGCGATGTCGGGATTCATCCCGCCTTCGGCATTGACCAGTGCCGAATGGTAATCGGCAAAGACCGCTCCGCGCGCCTTGGCATAGTCCTTGAGCCAGGTGTTCAGAGCCACCACCTGTCTTGCGGGAGATAGCTTCGGCTTCCACGGGAATTTCGCCGCCGGAAGGATGCTGCCGATCACCACGCCGATGCCGTTTGCCTTGGCCATGTCGACCATGGCTGCGACATGGTTGGTGTACATCTCGGCACTGTTAGGCCCGGTGTTTCCGGCCAGATCGTTGGTGCCGATCATGATGTGCACGACCTTTGGCCGCAGTCGCACCACGTCCTGATAGAACCGCACGAGAATCTGCGGGCTGGTCTGCCCGCTGATCCCCCGACCCACCGCTCCGGAAACGAACAGCGAAGGCGCAAGACCCACCCAGTTCTCCGTGATCGAATCGCCGATGAACACCACGCGCGGTGCCTGCGCGAGCCGCTTGTCCGCTTCGGAATAGCGGCATTCCCACGCCCAGTCATATTGACGGACGTAAGGGTGCCCGAACCACAGGCCAGGCTCGGTCGGGCAGGGCTTCTCGATCATGCCATCGCCCGGCGGCTGCACCGGGGGCGAGGGTGGCGGGAAGGTGGGCGCTGCGGCCCGGTTCTGGGCCATCGCAGGCGTTGCAGCCAAGGTCAGAAGGATCGCAAGCGCCAACCGCATCAGATGATCCCCACGGCCTTTCCGGCGCGTTCAAACATTCCGATGATCGTCTGCACCTGATCGGCCGAATGTTCGGCGCAAAGCGAGCAGCGCAGCAGCGTCATGCCCGCAGGTGTTGCCGGTGGACGCGCAAGGTTCACGTAGAGGCCTTCGTGCAGAAGCGCTTCCCACATCGCCGCGCCACGCTCCAGATCGGGCATGATCACCGCGATGATCGCGCTCTGCGCTTCGCTTGTGCCAAGCTGAAAGCCCTTGTCGCGCAGGCCCTTGTGCAGGGTCTTGGAATTCTCCCACAGATGCGCGCGCTTGTTGCCAGCATGCATCAGCTTGCGGATCGACGTGGCAGCGGTGTGCACCACGCTTGGCGGAAGCGAGGCGGTGAACACGTAGGGACGGCACACCAGTCGCATGATCTCGAACTTCGGATGGTTGGAAACGCAGAATCCGCCCACCGTTCCGACAGACTTGGAGAACGTACCGATCACGAAGTCCACGTCCTCGAGGCAGCCCTGGTCCTCGGCCACGCCGCGCCCGTTGGGGCCGATGAAGCCCATCGAGTGCGCCTCGTCGACCAGCACCATCGCGCCGTTTTCCTTGGCGATGCGGATCATTTCCTTGAGCGGGGCGATATCGCCCAGCATCGAATAGACGCCTTCGAGCACGACCAGCTTGCCCGCGCCCTCAGGCACGCGCTTCAGGCGCTTTTCCATCGCCTCGATGTCGTTGTGCTTGAACGGCACCACTTCAGCATCGCCCATCTTGCAGCCGTCCCAGATCGAGGCGTGGCTGTCGATGTCGAGGATGATGTAATCGCCCTTGCCGGCGATCGTGCTGATGATGCCGAGATTCGCCTGGTATCCGGTCGAGAACACCATGGCATGGTCCATGCCGTAGAATTCCTTGAGCGCTTCCTCGCAGGCGCGATGTCCTGCGTAAGTGCCGTTAAGCACGCGGCTACCGGTGGTGCCCGAACCGAAATCGTCCAATGCCTGCTTGCCCGAAGCGATCACGTCCGGGTCGAAGGTCATGCCCATGTAGTTATACGTGCCGAGCAGGATCGTCTCGCGCCCGTTGCATACGGCAACCGTGGGGCTGATCACTCGCTCCATCACCAGATTGAACGGGTCTTCGACCCCGCCTGCCAGCAGAGCGCGGCGCTGTTCGATCAGAGGGTCGAATTTCGAAAACAGGTCCGTCATGGGCTTATCCCTGAAGCTTCGTCACCGCGTCGATCAGCTGGCCATAGGTCTCGATTTCGGCCTGCTGGTTCATGCTGATGATGATGTCGAAGTCGTCCTCGATGGCCGCGACGAAGTCCATCACGGTCAGGCTGTCCCATTCGAGATCACCGGCAAAAGTGGTCGCTTCGGTGACCGTGATGCCCTTCTTGTTGAAGGGTTCGATCAGTTCGGCGATTTTCTCGGCGGTTGCGGCGCGATCCATCAATTTCTTCTCCAAGGCGCAAGGGCCCAATGCTTCACTTTGGCCCCTGCCAGACGATTAAGGCGGAAAAGCGGCCATTGCCCCCGCTTGTCAAGCGCGTCCCCCCTGTGTCATCCCCGGTTTACAGAGAAAACAGCATTCCGGGAGGGGAGATCGTGGCAGACAACGAAACGCAGCCTGAACGCCCTTTGGCGGCGCCATCGCTGCCATCGCCCTCGGGCTATTCCAACCACGCGATCCATCTGGTGCGCACTTCGCAGCAGATCAACCTGACCTTGAGCCAGATGGCGGACGCCAAGGCCTCGATCCTGATGGGCGCAACGTTCCTAGTGTTCACCATCGCCGTGGGGCAGGCCAAGAGTGGGGCGATGCCGTGGTCGCTGGGGGTACTGGCGCTGTTTGCCTTCATTTCGGCAATGTGTGCGGTCTTCGCGGTGCTGCCCTCTGTCAGCAATCCAAAGTCCGCAAAGCTGAACGATGGCAAGCCAAACAAGCTGTTCTTCGGCTATTTCACCCACATGGATGAAGACGAATGGACGAACTCCATTCTGTCGGAACTGCACGCCGACGAAACCGTGTTCCGCACCATGCTCCATGACATTTACCAGAACGGACAGGTGCTCCAGCGCAAGAAGTACAAATACCTCGCTTACGCCTACAAGAGTTTCATGGCAGGCCTCTGCCTGACGGTCGTGACATTCGTAATTGAACACGCCAACAGTGTTGCCGCTGCGATGTAAGGCTTCACACCAGCGCGTTCACCGCCGCCATGAACGGCCCGATCGAAACCGGCTTGGCGAGATAGCCCTCGGCACCCGCCGCGCGGATCGTCTCCTCGTCGCCCTTTCCGGCATAGGCAGTCACGGCAAGGATCGGAATCGCCTTCAGCTCCTCGTCGGCCTTGATCGCCTCGATCAGGTCGATGCCCGAGATGTTCGGCAACTGGATGTCCATCACCACCAGTTGTGGCATAAACAGGCGCGTTTTCTCGATAGCCTCGCGCCCGTCAGCCACCGGCTCCACCTCGAAGCCCTTGGCGCGCAACAGGTCGCAGAACAGCTTGCGGTTGAGGTCGTTGTCCTCGACAACCAGAATTCTTTTTGCCACTGACACGCCTGTTTCCGAAAGCTTCCGGCGCCACCCTTATTGCCCGTGAAAGGCCCTGACAATCATCCGCGAGCCTTCCTCCCCCGTCGATCCTGCAGCGCTGGCGCTGCAGGCATTGGGCTGGGTCCTGTCCGACGGTGACCGCGCCGAGCGGTTCCTGGCGCTCACCGGCCTCACGCCCGACGAATTGCGCGAGCGGCTGGGCGATCCGGCCATGCTCGGCGCCGTCCTCGATTTTCTTGCCAACCATGAGGCAGACCTTGTCAACGCGGCCTTCGCGCTCGACATCTCGCCCGAGACCATTGTTGCCGCCCGGAAGGAACTGTCATGAGTAGCCGCCCCCTGATCGTCAGCGATTGCGACGAGGTGCTGCTGCACATGGTCGCCCCCTTCCGTGACTGGCTGGGCGAGAGCCAGGGCGTCACCTTCAAGATGGACAACGCCGATTTCTCCAAGGCCATGCGTTATGCCAAGGACGGCAGTCTTGTTCCGCCCGAACAGATATGGAGCCTGCTCAACAAGTTCTTCGATACCGAGATGTATCGCCAGCAGGCCATCGCCGGAGCGGTTGCCGGGATCAACGCCATCGGCAAGGACGCCGACGTGGTGATCCTGACCAACCTCAACGACCATCGCCGCGAAACCCGTGCGCGCCAGTTGGCCGATGTCGGTATCAATGCCCGCGTCTTCACCAATCAGGGACCCAAGGGCCCCGCGCTCAAGGCGATCCTTGACGAGTACAACCCGTCGCGCGCCCTGTTCATCGACGACCTGCCGCAGCACCACGATTCGGTCTCGCAATTGACGCCGGACGTGATCCGCCTGCACTTGTGCGGCGAACCGCTGCTCGCCCCGCATATCGATTGTGCCCACCAGGCCGGCCACGCCCACGCCCGCATCGACGATTGGGAAGCGGCGCTGCCGTGGATTCTGGAACAAATACATGGAGAAGACGCGTGACCGATTCCGTTGAAGCAAGGCTGGCCGCACTCGGGCACACTCTGCCGCAGGCCGCCGCACCCGTTGCAGCCTACGTGCCGACGGTCGAAGCGAATGGCCTCCTCCACGTCTCGGGCCAGTTGCCCTTCATCGATGGCAAGCTTGTCACCGGCCGTCTTGGCGAAGATGTCAGCCTGGAACAGGGCGCCGCTGCCGCACAGGCCTGCGGGTTGATGATCCTCGCGCAGGTCAAGGCCGCTTTGGGCTCGCTTGATCGCGTCGAGCGGGTGGTGAAGCTCGGTGCGTTCATCAGTTCGACCGGCGATTTTACTGACCAGCCCAAGGTCGCCAACGGTGCCTCCGAGTTGATGGCAGCGGCGTTCGGAGATTCCGGGAAGCATGCCCGCAGCGCGGTCGGTGTGCCAGTCCTGCCCTTGGGCGCTGCGGTGGAAGTCGATGCTGTCATTGCTGTTCGCCCTGCTTGATCGCTGGCTCGTCCCCGCGCCCGATCAGGCGCGGGTCGGCTGGCTGCGGGGCGTGAGTTACGCCCATCGTGGCCTGCACGGGAACAGTGTGCCGGAAAACTCCCCCACCGCTTTCGCCCTCGCAATCGAGCGCGGCATGGGTATCGAATGCGACGTCCAGCGCACGGCAGACGGACACGCGGTCGTCTTCCACGATTGGGACCTCGATCGGTTGACCGCTGAAACCGGCCCGGTGATCGAACGCCGAGCCGATGCGCTGGCCAGGATTCAGCTCTCCGGCAGCACCGATTGCATACCCACCCTGCGAGCTTTCCTCGATCAGGTCGCAGGCCGCGCCCCGCTGCTGATCGAGCTGAAATCCAAGCGCGAAATCCGCGTCGCCCCTTTGTGCCTCGCCGTGCGTCGCGCGCTCGAAGGCTATCGCGGCCCGGTTGCAGTGATGAGCTTCGATCCCCGCGTAAGCCGCTGGTTTGCCCGCCATTCGCCGCACATCGTCCATGGTCTCGTCGTGACCGAGGAGGGCAAGCGCACACTGCCAGCCACGCTGAAGCTGCATCTCGCCTTCTGGCAGGCCCGCCCGCAGTTCCTCGCGTGGGACATTCGCGATCTGCCGAGCAAGTTTACCGCCGCCCAGCGCAAGCGCGGCTTCCCCGTGCTGACATGGACCGTCCGCTCTGCTGAACTCGCTACCCGCGCGGCGGACTGTGCCGATGGACCTATTGCCGAGGGCGCAGGCGTCGGGGCATGACCCTCGCGTGACCTATACCGCGCGCATTCACAAGTCCGTCTCGGAAATCGCCCCCGAGGACTGGGACCGGCTGGCAGGCGACGGCAACCCTTTCGTATCCCACGCTTTCCTCAAGCTGCTCGAGGACTCGGGTTCTGTCGGCGGTCGCTCCGGTTGGTCGCCGCTGCCCATCGTGATCGAGGGCGGAGACGGGAGACCCGCCGCCGCACTCCCCGCCTATCTCAAAAGCCACAGCCAGGGCGAATATGTATTCGACCATTCGTGGGCGGATGCTTGGCAAAGGGCAGGGGGCAACTATTACCCCAAGCTGCAGATCGCAGCGCCGTTCACGCCCGCGACAGGCCCCCGCCTGCTGCTCGGAGACCGCCCGGACCTTGCGATCCCGCTCCTGCGCGCCGCGGAACAGCTGTGCGACAACAACGGGCTCTCTTCGGCCCACGCCACCTTCATCGAACCCGGACAACTGCCCCTGTTCGAACAGGCCGGATGGCTCCCCCGCTCCGACATCCAGTTCCACTGGGAAAACCGAGGCTACGAAAGCTTCGCCGATTTCCTGGGGGCTCTCAGTTCCGAAAAACGCAAGAACCTGCGCAAGGAACGCGCCAAGGCGCAGGACGGCGTCGAGATCCGCCAATTGACGGGGGATGCCATCCTTCCCGAACATTGGGATGCCTTCTGGGTTTTCTACCAGGACACGGGGATGCGCAAATGGGGCCGCCCTTACCTGACCCGCGCCGCCTTCGACCTGATCGGCGAGCGCATGGCCGACAAGGTGCTCCTCGTCCTCGCCTTCGACGGAGATGAACCGGTGGCAGGGGCGCTCAACTTCATCGGAAGGGACGCTCTTTACGGTCGGTACTGGGGCGCAGTGGTGGATAAGCCCTTCCTCCACTTCGAACTGTGCTACTATCAGGCGATAGACGCAGCCATCGCACTGGGCCTGTCACGGGTGGAAGCGGGCGCTCAAGGCGGCCACAAGCTGGCAAGGGGGTACGAACCCGTCCAGACCCTCTCTGCCCACTACATCGCCGACCCGAACTTCCGCAGCGCCGTGGCTGACTTTCTGGAGCGCGAACGGGCAGGGGTGGCGCAGGATCAGATGGTACTGGGCACGAGGACGCCGTTCAGGAAGGGGTGATGCTTGCCCACGCGCATTCCGCCATGTAAACAATATGCGAGAATATCTCGACACGCTGAGGTGCGCGCATGGGAAAATCAGTCAGCCTTAACGTCCGCGTCAGTGGTGCCCTTGGCGAGTTCGTAGCTGCCAACGTCGGAGAGTCCGGCACTTTCGAAAATGTCAGCGAATACGTTCGCGATCTGATCAGGAAGGACATGGAGCGAGTGGAGCGGGAGGATGTCGCCCGGCTCAAGGCGGAACTCCAGCGCGCCTTTGCAACCCCTGAGGCGGACTATGTGCTCTTATCTGCCGAAGACATTATCGAACGGAACAGTCGGTCAAAGTGACCCGTTACCGCATAGAACCCTCTGCAGCGGCACGGCTCGACGAGATTTTTGTCTACACGCGTGATGTGTGGAGCGTCGAGCAGGCGGAAAAGTACATTCGCGATCTGTTCGAAAAGTTCGCAGCAATCGCGGAACGGCGGGTCATCTGGAAGTCGATACCTGCAGAACTTGGCGTGAAAGGCTGGTTCTGCCGTCACGAACGGCATTACGTTTATTGGACTGAGCAAGCCGACGGCGAGATCGCAATTGTCGCTGTGCTGCACGAACGCATGCACAGGATCGCGCGCATAAAGGCAGAGTTTGGATAACTACGCCGCTATCAAGCCGCCGCCCGACCGCTCCGCAGCCACTCACGCGCCCGGCGCTGGGCCTCGGCAATCTCGCGTGCGGTCATTTCGTCTGCCACATCCGCACGGCACTGTGCCGCTTCGTCATGCCCGCCAACAGCGGCAAGATTGAACCACTTGTGCGCTTCGATCAGGTCGCAGTCGACGCCGTGGCTGCCGGTCGAATAGGCCACGCCCAGATCGAACAGCGCATTGCTGTCACCATTCGCTGCGGCCGCCAGACACGTTGCCACCAGCATGTCAGCAACATCATGCGATTCAGTGATCGGTGCGGCTTCGTCCGCGACCAGCTTGATCCAGGCTTGTCCCATAACCGTTTACCCCCTTCGGGAAGCCCGAACTCCCGGACTTCCGACAGAGACAAAGGTCAACGATCTTGGTCAACAAATGGTTAACGCCGAAACGAAACCGTTTTCCTATGAAACAGTTTGGGAAAACCCTGTGCGCGCGCTCACGCTTCAGTCGTCATTAATGCATCATAACCGCCTAAGTGCTTGTGCCCGTCACAGGCCAATCCTATAGGCGCGCCAAGACAAGAGCTTGCGCGCCTGAGAAGGGGAAGATGCAGGCCGGGAGGGGCGGATAGCTTGTTATGCGGAGGGCCGAATGGCTGGGGTCTTGAGTGACGAGATTGACGTTCTGGCAAAAGCGCGACGCGCCCTGCCAGGTGATTATGTGCCGAGTGACAGCGAACCCTACATGAACGAGGCGCAGCAGGATTATTTCCGGCGCCTGCTGCTTGAATGGAAGAAGTCGATCCTCTCTGCCGCCGCCGGCACCTTGTCGGCGCTGCAGGACGGCCCGATTCGCGAACCTGACCTCAACGACCGCGCGTCGAGCGAGACCGACTGGGGCATCGAACTGCGGACCCGCGATCGCCAGCGCAAGCTGATCGCCAAGATCGATTCCGCCATGCGCCGGATCGATGAAGGTGAATATGGTTACTGCGAAGTGACTGGCGAACCGATCGGCCTTGGCCGCCTGATCGCCCGTCCGATCGCGACGATGACGGTCGAAGCGCAGGAAGCGCATGAACGCAGGGAAAAAATCTCGCGCGACATGTGATGGGTTGGGCTGCCTCCGAGCAGCCCCCCAAGCATAACAATCAGGTTAACGCAGCTGCGCGCTAATTCCTTGTTTACCTTGCCCGTTTAGGAAGAATCGACGAACAAGCGCTATGCCCGTTCACGCGGGTGCGGAAGCCTCCGCTGGCGTTGACTAACTCGGGAACGGCAGGACCTTTGGTGACAAGCACCGACCATCGGCAATTGGGGCGCGACAGCCTGTTCCTGATGGCGGAAGTGCGCCTGTCGGGGTCCGAGGCAGAGCATCGCGTGAAAGTGCGCAACCTCTCGGCTGGCGGCATGATGGCCGAAGGCGGGATGAAGGTGCTTCGCGGCACCCCGGTTGAGGTCAACCTGCGCAACATCGGCTGGGTTGATGGCGTCGTAGCCTGGATTCAGGACAATCGCTTTGGCATCGCCTTCATCGAGGAAGTCGATCCCAAGCTGGCCCGCGCACCGGTCGGCACGGGCGCATCCACGCCGCGCTTCGTCAAGCCACCCATTGCCACGCAAGTCGGGCCGCTCCGCAAGATCTGACCTTCTGGACGCACGGGGCCTGCTGGCCTAGGCTCCCACGATGTCCCTGCGTTCTGCCGTCATTGCAGCCATGACTCTCGCGCTCTGCGCTTGCGGCAAGTCGCGTGATGGCACGCTCGAGATCGCGGTCATGGGCGATTCCGGCGCACTCAAGGAACAGGGCCTGCGCCTTTCTCCTGCAGCCCAGCTTGTCCGCTCGGCAACCCACGAAGGGCTTGTCGGCTTTGACGAGCAGGGCCGCGTCGTCCCCGCCTTGGCAGACCGCTGGATCGTCACCGACAATGGCCAGAGCTACATCTTCCGCCTGCGCGATGGCACCTGGCCCGATGGCAAGCGCATCACTGCCGATGCCGCCGCCGCTGCCCTGCGCAAGACCATCGCGGGCCTCAACGGCAGGGCGCTGGGTCTCGATCTCGCCGCGATCGACGAGGTCCGCGTCATGGCCGACCGCGTGATCGAGATCGATCTGTCCGCCCCCGTGCCCGAACTGCTCACCCTGCTTGCCCAGCCTGAATTAGCTCTCACCTGGCGCGGCAAGGGCACTGGCCCGATGGTTCGCGGGAGTGACGAGGAAGGTGCGCAGGTCTTCACCCTGATCCCGCCCGAACAGCGCGGCCTGCCCAAGCAGCCAGATTTCACCCGCCGCGCCCGCAAACTTGCAATCACCTTTACCACGCCCGACAAGGCCGTCACCCGTTTCAACGATGGCTATGCCGATGTCCTGCTCGGAGGGCGGATCGATACCATCCCGCTGGCAGGCTCGATCGGACTCACCCGCGGCAACGTCCAGCTCGATCCGGTGATCGGCCTGTTCGGCCTGATGGTCGACAGCACGCAAGGCTTCCTCGGCGCCTCCGCCAACCGCGAGGCGCTGGCCATGGCGATTGACCGCGATGCCCTGATCGGCCGCTTCAACATCGGCGGCTGGCAACCCACCACCCGCGTGGTCTCGCCTGATGTCGAGGATGATCTCGGCACCATCGGCGAACGCTGGCAGGGCATGTCGATGGATGAACGTCAGACCCAAGCCGCAGCGCGCGTGGCTGCGTGGAAGAGCGGGGGCAGGGGCATTCCCACGCTCAACATCGCGATGCCCGGCGGGCCCGGATCTGCCCGCGTGTTCGACCAGTTGCAGGTCGATTTCGCGCGCATCGGCCTCTCGATCCGCCGCGTTGGCGAGCGGGACCGCGCAGACCTGCGCCTTATTGACGTGGCCGCGCGCTATGGACGCGCCACGTGGTTCCTCAATCAGCTCTCCTGCACAGTGCAGAAATCTGTCTGCAGCCCGGTAGGGGACGAGCGCGTGGCCGAAGCGCGCAAGTCCGCCGATCCCGCCGCCCGCGCCGCTCTCCTGTCAGAGGCCGAGGCCGAGGTCACGTCGGCCAACGGCTTCATTCCCATCGCCCGTCCGTTGCGCTGGTCGATGGTCCGTAGCGGCACGCCGGGCTTTGCTGCCAACCCGTGGGGCTGGCATCCCTTGCCGCCGATGGCATGGCTCCCCAGATAAGGGGAATGAACCAGACTTCCCACGCCGCTCGCCCGCAGCGCCTGCGCCCCGAACTGCCGGGCCTCGGCAACGATGCCGCCTCGGTGCGCCAGCGCGTGGAGATGCTCGAACGCGTGCTTGAACGCAGCTTCACCATCCCCGGCATCCGCCGCGACGTCGGCCTCGATGCCATCGCTGGCCTCGTGCCGGTGCTGGGTGACGTGCTGACCGCCGCAATGGGCGCCTACATCGTCTGGGAAGCGCGCAACCTCGGTCTGCCCAGGTGGAAGCTTTGGCGCATGGGTGCAAACGTCGCCTTCGACACCGCGCTCGGCGCCGTGCCGCTGGTCGGCGACGCCTTCGACCTCTTTTTCCGCTCCAACTCCCGCAACCTCAAGATCCTGCGAGCCCACCTCGACAAGCACCACCCTGAGGCCAAGGTGATCGAGGGCTGAAGCTCACCCCTCAGAAATCAATCGCGATCCCGTTCTTTTCCCAATCGCCGAAGCGGGTGGGGTCGATCCCGTCCGGGTCGTCGCCGCGCTCGATGGCCTTGGGCGCAGGGGCGGGGTCGTTGGTCCAGTGCGCGGGCGGGGTGAAGTCCGCGGGGCGCTTCGTCGCACGGGGAGTGGGCTTTTCCATGCTCTTGCAGATGGCGCGTCTCAGGCCGAACTGCAATTGCATATTGGGGCACAAGCGCCGATAGGCTCACCGTTATGGCCCGTTCCACACCTGCCGATGAAGTCCCCGGCGTCCCCGCCCGCCGCGCCGCGCTGCGCCTGCTCGATGCCGTGCTGCACCGTGGCGATCCGCTCGATCAGGCCGCGCCCCCGGTGCTGCGCGCCATCGAACGCGGCGATGACCGTGCGCTTGCCCTGGCCATCGTGCAGGAATCGCTGCGCTGGATGGCCGATCTCGATGCCCTGATCGATGGCGCGACGAAGCAGGCCCTGCCCGAAGATGCCAAGGTCCGCTCGGTCCTGCGCCTGATGCTGGCACAGGCCCTGCGCCTGAACCTGCCCGGCCACGCCATCGTCGCCACAGGCCTGCCGCTGCTGACCGGCGGCCCGCGCCGCTTGGCCCATGGCGTTTTCTCCGCCGTCACCAAAAGCGGCGCAAAACTGCCCGAGGCTCCCACGCTTCCGCCCGCCGTCGCCGCGCGCTGGCAGGTTGCATGGCCCGAACGGCTGGATGCGATTGCCCAGGGCCTTGCCGTCCCGCCCCCGCTTGACCTCACCTTGCGCGATCCCTCACAGACCGAGGCATGGGCCGAACGCCTCGGCGGCCAGTCGCTCGCCCCCGGCCACGTCCGCCTCGCCCGCGCCGGTGCCATCGAAGCGCTCGACGGCTTCAGCGAAGGGGCATGGTGGGTGCAGGACCTCGCCGCCAGCGTGCCCGCGCGCCTGCTGGGCGAGGGCAAGGGCCGCCGCGCGCTCGATCTCTGCGCCGCGCCGGGCGGCAAGACCCTGCAACTCGCCGCCGCCGGGTGGGACGTCACCGCGCTCGACAAGTCCGCCCGCCGGACCGAGCGCCTTGCCGAAAACCTCAAGCGCAGCGGCCTCACCGCTGAAGTCGTCGTCGCCGATGCCCTGAACTGGCAGCCCGAAGGCCAGTTCGATGCCATCCTGCTCGATGCCCCCTGCAGCGCCACCGGCACCTGCCGCCGCCATCCTGATGTGCTCCACCGTCAGGCCCACCTTGCCGAGCTGACCGCCCTGCAATCCGCCATGCTCGAACGCGCCGCCACCTGGCTCGCGCCGGGCGGCACGCTGGTCTATGCGGTCTGCTCGCTGGAGCGCGAGGAGGGCGAAATTCAGGCCCTTGCCTTCGACAAACTGACGCCCGCCCCCATCACCGACTCCGAACTGCCCGCAACTCTCACCGCCACCAACGGCCGCTTCCGCTCCGATCCCGGCATGCTGGCCGAACAAGGCGGCATCGACGGATTTTTTGCCGCGCGGTGGGTGAAGGGTTAGGGCCAAGCGAACCGACGAAGGCGCCAGCCCTTCGTCGCCCCCCCATGCCCGCTCGTCCACATTTCGTATCCGGCACCGAAGGCAGCCGTTGGCGCAGGCGAACCGAGAACGTCCGCTATCGGAGTGTTTTCGACAAAAGCTGCTCGTCAGCGCACGACGCCATTGCGGACAATCTTTCAATCCATCACAAGAAGGAGATGACCCGCACGCAGCAATTGGCATTTGTCGAATTCGTAATCTCTGACGACGCTGCATTTAACCGCTTGGCGACTGTTGCTGGTCAATTGCGGAAGCAGAAAAACGGCGACGGCATTCGGGATGAGAATTTCTGGCTACGCCTTTTCACTGTCTCGGATCTCGCGGAATTTTGGTGGCCTAGCGAAGCAGAAAGGGAACTCTGGAATGAGTTCTGGTTCTCTACCCCACTGCCTGATCGCCACAGCCCCGAAATGCCTACACCGCCTTGGGATTTCGGCTCAATGATCGATGCTATTTTGGACGGTGAATACGAGTTGGTTGGGGTTCGAAAACTTACGCAAGGGCGCGCGCGGTTTGAACTTGATCCGCACTCTTATCCCTATGGAGGAATCGATTCGGTGAGGACTTTGGTCCGTGCCTTTGGCCACAGCATCACCGGGTGTGACGACGGAACGGGATACCGTGATGGCGATGTGCAAGGCCCGCGTTGGAGCGGGGTAATGTGAAGTAGGCGTCCAATTTTGATCGGCTTGAATGCCGCTCCTGCCCCAATTCAGCACCTTCGCAAAATTGCCACACAGCGGACGTTGATCAAGCTCCCCAGCCTAACCCTCACCGGCCAACTTCCGCCGAAACGTCCGCCGCACCAGCCACGGTTCCAGAAACCGCCCCACAAGGTACAGAAACGCAAAGATCCCCGCGAAGACATAAGCCGCCGTTGCCGAAGGCTTGCGCTTGCGCGATTTGCTCTCGCCGTCCTTGGGCTTTTCGGGCGCAGGCGCGCCAAGGAACTTGTCGACGGGGTTGAGCGTCAGGACCGGTTCGTCCTTCTTCTTCTCGTCCTTCTTGGCACCCTCGGCCTTCTCTTTCGCCTCGGCCTGCGCCTTCTGGTATTCGGCCACGGCCAGCGTCAACTGGCCAAAGCCCACGAACACCAGCGGCAGGATGAAGCAGAACAGCATGAACCGGCTGACCAGACGGTAGCGCAGCACCATCCCGCCCGCCGTATCCTCCACCCGCAGCGATCCCTTCTCGAACACCGAAAGCGGGTCCTGCGCGGCGGGCGATCCCTTGGTGTAGCGCAGTCCCTCGCCATCGCGCTGGTACTGCGTGTCCGGCTCGTCCAGCACCGGCGCGACCCGCTCCAGCGCTTCAGCGGTGCTCAGGCCTTCGGGCACCGGCACTTCATCGCGCACCGTCCAGATCCAGTCGATGAAGCGCAGGTTCACGCGAGGCTTCTCCGGGCTCACCGGTTGCGTCCAGGGTGATGCAATCGCGGTTCCGCTCATTCCGCAGGAACCGCCGTCTCGGGCATGCTCGCGCCGCGCCCGAGCTTCGCCTTTATCGTCTTCCAAGCCTCGGTGAAGGGATAGTGCATCACTTCGCGAATGTGCATGCGGCGCCCGCCTTCCATGCCCAGCAGCTCCGCCTCGCCATCCACGCAGGTGCCGAACATGCGGTCGATCACGATCCAGGTGCCAGCATAGTTGCTGCGCGTGGCTTCGTAGTCCTGAGAGTGGTGGACGCTGTGATGCTCGGTCGTGTTGAACAGGAAGCGCCACCAGCGCGGCGTGTTGAAGCGCGTGTTGATGTGCTGGTAGGTGCTCACCGCCAGGCCAAAAGTGCCCGCCAGCAGGAACGCGCGCGGCAGGAAGTCGAAGAACCCGCCGATGCCAAGGCCGATCAGGAACAGCTCCACCGGATTGCCCACCGCGCCCTTGTTGATGTTGAGCTGCGTGATGTAGTGGTGCGGCGCGTGGGTCAGCCACAGCGGGTACCAGTTGTGCATGCCCCGGTGCATCCAGTACTGCCCGAAATCGAAGATGAACGAGATCAGGAATGCCTGCAGCAGCAGCGGCAGCCCGGTAAACCACGCCACCTTGGCCAGATCGAAGTTGTTCTGCACCATGCCGATGATCGCGTCAGACCCGATGAACTGGTCGACAATCCGCAGCACGGTATAGCCAAGGCCAACATAGAACAGGTCGGTCACCAGTTCCTTCCACGTCAGTTGCCATGAACGGTGCCGGGGATTGACCCACTCCAGCCCCAGCAGCACCAGCTTGAACACGATGCCGATCGCGATGCCGGTGGAAGCCACCGCCCACTCGTTGGGCGCGTAGTACCAGAACAGCAGGAAGCCGAAGAAGGTAACCGGCTGGAACCAGGTGAAGAACGCCCGCTTGAACGCGCCGCCCTCAACCTTGGGCAGGTTCTCCCACCCGACGGTTACCGGTGCATCCGCCCCGATGATCCGATTGCCAACGCGTACACCTGCCATCTGCCACACTCCGGAACGCACGACACAAGCAGGGTCAAAACCCCGCTATTCGGGAGGCACTATGGGAGGATCTCGCCGCAGGTATACGCGTCGAATGACGTATGTTCTTTAAGGCAGGAAATTCAGCGCCTTGCTGAAAAGTCAGGCTCAAAAACTGCACGCGACGTCGAAATTGTGCGGTCACCGCAGAAACTTTTCGCAATGATGTGCATTTTGGGGCTTGATGCAAGTCTTGTTTGGTCGGTGGCGCGTTGGATATTTCTGTTACTTCCGGGCAACCGGCCCGCATGTTCCTTCGCGAACAAACACGTGCAGACCACGATCGTGTCGACGAAGCCTTTGGCCAGTTTGACCTTGCCCATCGTGATGATTACCGTTTGTTTCTGCTGGCTCAGGCAAGCGCGTTAGCCTCGCTCGAAACGTCCCTCGACGAAGCGGGGGCAGGGCAGATCCTCGGCGACTGGCCGGCCAGGCAGCGTTCGCACCTGCTCAAATCCGATCTGTCCGATCTCGGCGCAGACTTCCCCCTCGCGAAGCAGCCCGCTCTCACGTTCTCCTCGACTGCAGAAGTGCTTGGTGCACTCTACGTGATCGAGGGCTCGCGGCTTGGCGGGGCAATGCTCGCGCGGCGTGTGCCGGAAGATCTACCTCGCCGTTTCCTCGGCGATTCAGCGTCATTGCGCTGGCGGACCTTGGTCGACCTTCTCGACCGCAAGCTCATTTCCCCGGATGACAAGGCTTCTGCCCTGGCCTCTGCACGCAAGGTGTTCCGTCTCTTCGAAGAAGCGGCACTGGCACAAGCTGGAGGCTGTGTCCTTGAGTACTGACTACGCGGTCGATCTGACCAATTGCGATCGTGAACCGATCCACATTCTTGGCACCATCCAGCCCAGCGGCTTTCTGCTCGCCCTGACCAGCGACTGGATGGTCGCGCGGGCATCGGTCAACCTGCCCGAGTTCATCGGTCGCACGGTGGACGACGTCCTCGGACAGTCGCTCGATCAGGTGTTCACGCCACAGGCTGTCCACGACCTGCGCAACCGAACCACGATGCTCCGTGGGCCCGACTCGGTCGAGCGGATGTTCGACGTGCCGCTGGTGGATGGCAAAGGAAATTTCGACGTCGCCATCCATTACAGCGGCCGCCAGATCGTGATCGAGGCAGAGCCATCGCGTGGCCATCTCGGCGATGTCACCAGCATCGTCCGTTCCATGTTCGCCCGCCTCGATCAATGCCAGAGCATGACCGCTTTCTATCGCGAAGGCGCCCGCCAGATCCGAGCGTTGATCCAGTTCGACCGGGTCATGGTCTATCGCTTTGCCGCCGATGGCTCGGGCGAAGTCGTGGCCGAGGCCTGCCGCCCGGGTATCGGCCAGTTCCTCGGCCTGCACTATCCAGCCACCGACATCCCTGTGCAGGCGCGTCAGCTGTACCTGCGCAACATGCTGCGCGTCATCGGCGATGTTCACGCCAAGCCGGTCCCGATCCACCCCGCGCTCGACGAGAACGGCGCCCCGCTCGACATGTCGCTTTCGCTGCTGCGTTCGGTATCGCCGATCCACATCGAATATCTCAAGAACATGGGCGTCGATGCCTCGCTGTCCATCTCGATCATCGTCGATGGGAAGCTCTGGGGCCTGTTCGCCTGCCATCATTATTCAGCCAACAACCCGAACTTCGAACGTCGCGCCGTCGCCGAACTCTTCGCCCAGATGTTCTGCATGAGGCTGGAAAGCCGCGAGCGGCAGGCTACCGTCGAATACGAGCGCCGCGCCCGCGACATTTCGGACCAGTTGCTCGGTGCCGTGGCATCCGATGAAGCCCTGCTGCGCGATCCTGACTGGCTGGCAGATATCCTCACTCATGCGATCCCGGCAGACGGCGTCGGCGTCTGGCTATCGGGAGGCTATGCCTTTTCGGGGCAGTGCCCGCCGACAGAGGATTTCCGCCGTATCGTGCGGGCGCTCAACGCAACCGCGGCGGGGAAAGTCTACGCCACCGACAATATCGGTTCGCTGGTGCCGGATGCAGAGCACTTTTCCGACAAGGCCGCAGGGCTGCTCGCCATTCCGATTTCCCGTTCACCGCGCGATTACGTCGTGCTGTTCCGGTCGGAAATGGTCCGCTCGGTGCGCTGGGCGGGCGATCCGCACAAGCCGGTGGAATATGGCCCGAACGGCCCGCGCCTTACCCCGCGCCAGAGCTTTGCCGAATGGAAGGAACTTGTCCGGGGTAAATCGCAACCCTTCACGACCTCAGAGCTGCGCGTGGCTGAAACCTTGCGCGCAACCCTCATCGAAGTGGTGCTGCGGCTATCGGACGAAGCCACGGCCGAACGCCAGCAGGCAGGCGAGCGGCAGGAACTGCTGATCGCAGAGCTCAACCACCGCGTTCGCAACATCCTTGGCCTCATCCGCGGCCTCATCCGCCAGTCACAGGCAAGCGACCCGGCGCTGTCTTCCTTCGTCAAGCTGATCGACGGGCGCATCCATGCTCTCGCCCGCGCGCACAACCAGATCACCGAGGATCACTGGGGACCGGCCCCGCTGCAATCGCTGATCGATGCCGAAGCGGCCGCCTTCATGGTCGATGCCACGCGCATCCGCAGCAGCGGCGAGCCGGTCATGCTGAACCCGCTTGCCTATACAACGCTGGCGCTCGTGCTGCATGAATTGGTCACCAACTCGAACAAGTACGGTAGCCTTTCGCTGCCCGATGGCCACGTTTCGATCACCTGGTCGTTCACGGCAAAGGGCGATCTGTGCGTGCAATGGCGCGAGATCGGCGGGCCCCCTGTCAAGCAACCCAAGCGCAAGGGCTTTGGCACCACGATCATCCAGCGTTCGGTGCCCTACGATCTTGGCGGCGAAGCCCATGTCCGTTTTGCCATAGGAGGGTTCGAAGCCGACCTGCTGATTCCCAAGCGGCACGTCGCCGAAGCTTCAGGAGCGTCGCGCACGATCCATTTCCCCAAGTCGGGCCCCGGTCACGCCGAAGAGCCGCCGATGAATCTTCTTGCCGGACAGCGTGTGCTGCTGGTCGAGGACAGCCTGATTATCGCTCTGGATGCCGAAGATATCGTGTCGCGCCTTGGTGCCCAAGAGATCGTCACGGCGGGTTCGGTAGACGCCGCACTTGATCTCATCGACACTGCGCCGCCGACGGTCGCCATGCTCGATATCAACCTTGGCATCGGCACGAGCTTTCCTATCGCCGATGTTCTTCATCAGCTCGACATCCCCTTCATTTTTGCGACGGGATACGGAGAACAGGCAAAGTTTCCTGACGTTCACCGGGCACGGCCCGTGGTGCAAAAGCCCTACACGATCGGAAATGTCGCTCGCGCTCTGGCGGCACTGCTGCCGGCCGGCGAGATCTCGGAAAACCAATAAAGGGTCACAAGGCCCAAACAGAAGAGGGCCCCGTCACCGGAGCCCTCTTCCACATCCTCTCCAAGATGCATCGTCTGGCCGGGCCATATGGCCCTTGCCATTATTCCTCAGGACCGCCGCGGCCCGCAGCCTTGTCATTGCTGGCATAAAGCGAGTCGCTCTTGCCCTGCATGTAAGGCAGCGGATTGACCGCTTCGCCGGCAACTCGGACTTCGTAGTGCAGGTGCGGGCCGGTCGAGCGGCCGGTCGAGCCGACATAGCCGATCACGTCGCCCTTGCGGACCTGCTGCCCTTCGGCAACCGCCACGCGCGACATGTGGCCATAACGGGTTTCCATGCCACCGCCATGATCAAGGCCGACGAACAGGCCATAACCGCCGAACCATTCAGCCTTTTCCACGACGCCATCGGCGCTGGCGCGGATCGGGGTGCCGGTCGGGGCGGAAAGATCGATGCCCTTGTGCGCGCGACGGCCACCAAGCACCGGGTGTTCCCGCATGCCGTAACCGCTCGAAAGGCGGGTCATCGACACGGGCGCCAGCGACGGGATCGAAACCGAAGCCTTGCGGATGGTGGTGGGGCGCGAAGAAGGCAGGATGCCGTTGTCGAGCTGCTGCCAGCTGGCGAAGAGACGGCGGAATTCTTCATCGCCGCGATCGGCCGAGACGCCTGCCTTGGCAGCTTCGGCGGCGCGAAGCGGAGCGGCGATGTCTGCGGAAGAAGCGCTGTTGGCGAAAGCCGGAGCGGAAGAGAATGCAACAATCGCCGTAAGGGCGCTGAATACAGTCTTGAAGGTGTTGGTGTTGAACAACATTACGACCCGTACGACCTTTTTCTCGGCTCTCCGCTCCCGGCCGGTGCGACCTTTGAAGCGGCAAGCCCTGAACCCCCAGAGCGAACCCGTTTTATGGCAGCAGGCAGGTTTCGGCCCGCCGCCTTGGGATATTTCAGAGTTGGTCGGAACCCCCCGCCATCTCGTGAATTGGGGTATGCGTGGCAGGTTACAGGCAGGCAACCCCTGCCATCATTTCGCGCGACAAACCGGCTGACCGGCGCGCCGAGTCGTTGAACGGCGGCTTAACCACGCCGCGGAAGTGCCGATCGACCAGCATTTTCCAAAGCTTGGGCGGCGATTCTTCCCTCATCTGACACACCTCCGCGAAATGTGTTGTGCCGAAGCGCACATGGCGGATTTCGTCGTCAACGATTCTCTGCAGGATGCGCGCAGAGCGTTCGTCTCCCGCCTTCAGGAACCGCTCTACCGTCATCGGCGTCACGTCCAGCGCACGCGCTTCCAGCACCATCGGCACCACCGCGAGCCGCGCGGCCACATCGTGTGCTGTCTCGCGCGCGGCGTCCCATAGCCCGTCGTGCGCAGGCATTGCCCCGTAGAAGCTGCCAAGCGTGCGCAACCGCCGCGCGATCAGGGCAAAATGCATGGCCTCGTCAGCCGCGACCGATAGCCAGTCGTCTATGAACTGCCTCCCCATCTGGGCGCCGAACCTCCCTGCCGCATCGAGCGCCAGGTCGATCGCCACGAACTCGATGTGGGCCAGCGCGTGGAGCAGCGCGATCCGCCCGTGTTCCGACCCGCGTCCACGCTTGGGCATGGCTGCGGGCGGCAGCAGTTCGGGCTTTGCAGGCCGCGCCGGATAGTCCGGCATGTCCACATCGAAGACCAGCGCCAGCTCGCCCGCCCGCCAACGCCGCACGACATCGCGCGCTGCCATTACCTTGGCAGTCGGCTCAGCCGTCAGCATCACCGCGCGGATCGCGCGGGCGAGGGAGGGGGCATTCACAAACGTGGCTCCCGATCAAAGCGCCTTGGCAGCGGCCAGGACGTCTTCGGCGTGGCCCTTGACCTTCACCTTGTTCCAGACCTGCGCAATCTTGCCATCGGCGCCGACCAGATAGGTCGTGCGCTCCATGCCCATGTAGGTGCGCCCGTACATCGATTTCTCGGTCCAGATGCCCAGCGCATCGGACACTCCGCCTTCGTCCGCATCCGATGCTAGCGGCGCCGTCAACCCATGCTTCTCGGCAAACTTCACATGCTTCTTTGGCGGGTCCTTGCTCACGCCCAGCACGGCGATCCCTGCGGCCTGGAAGTCACCGTACAGGGCGGAAAAGTCCTTGTTTTCAGTCGTGCAGCCGGGCGTGTCGTCCTTGGGGTAGAAGAACACCACGAGCTTGCGCCCTGCGAAATCCGAAGCCTTCACGCTGCCACCATCGGGCGTCGTCATCGCAACGTCGGGGAATGCCTCGCCCACTCCAATACGCTCGCTCATTCCGCAATCTCCAGTTGAGTATCGAACACCTGCGCCCAGCCGAGGGCCACGCAATGCCGTGCAGACTCCACCGCGTCCAGCAAGGCATCCCAGTCTTCCAGGCCGCAAGACCGCGCCACGATGCCCCGGCTGGCTTCAGGTGGAAACATGCCATCAGGTGCAACCAGCCGCACCACCACCAGCAATCGCGTCAGCAGGTCATGCGCCTGGCGGATACCGTGCGGCAGGAGCCCATTGTCCTCCAGTTCCTGCACCGCCGCCCCAAGATCGGGCGTCTGCGCCAGATGGTCGCGCAATTGCAGGAAGTGAACCATGAACTCGATGTCCACCAGCCCGCCGCGCGCCAGCTTCACGTCGAGCGGACCCTTGGCTGGCTTGTGCTCGGCCATGGTCGCCCGCATTTCCAGCACGTCGGCGCGCAGCTTTGCAGGATCGCGGGGCCGATCGAGCACACGCGCAATGATCGCCTGCAGCGTCGCCCGGTCCGCCTCGGTCCCGAACATCGCCCGCGCCCTGCACAGGGCCATATGCTCCCACGTCCAGGCGTCCTCGCACTGGTAGAGCGAGAAACTCTCGAGGCTGACCGAGATCGGCCCCTGCGCGCCCGAAGGCCGCAACCGCGTGTCCACTTCATAAAGCGCGCCCGCCGCCGTCGGCACCGAAAGCGCCGCGATCACCCGCTGCGCCAGCCGGTTAAAGTAAAGCGTCGCGCCCAAAGGCCTGCGTCCGTCGGACTCGCTGGCATGATCCCCGCTGAACAGGAAAATCAGGTCGAGGTCCGATGCATGGGTCAGCGCCGCTCCACCCAGTCGGCCGAGGCCCAGAATCGCCAGATCGCTCCCCGGCACCACGCCATGATTGCCCCGGAATTCCTCGATTGCGGCGCGGCCCAGCACCTCGATCGAAGCCTCGGCCACCCGACTGAGCGCCGCCGCCACTTCCAGCGGATCGCGCTGCCCCTCGATCAGTTGCACCCCCAGCGCAAAGCGCATCTCGCCCACGCGCAGGCGCACCGTATCGAGCAGCCGCTGGTAATCGTCGCCAGCTTCCCCGCGCGATAGCTCCGCCGCAATCTCGGCAACGCTGCCCGGCAGGTCGAAGGCCGAACGGTCGATCAGGATGTCGAGCAGGTCTGACCGCCGTGCCAGTTCGTCCGCCAGTGTCGGCGCATGGGCCAGCACGCGCATGACCACGGCCAGCAATCCGGGCCGCGCCTCCAGCAGGCGGAACACATTGATCGCGCTCGGCAATCCTTCCAGCAGATGCTCCCAGCGCAGCAGCGCCCGCTCCGGGTCGGGCGCCTCGCACAGCGCGCGCAGCAGTTGCGGCCGTATCCGCGCAAAAGCCTCGCGCGCCTCGGCAGAGCGCAGGCAGCGATAGTGCCCGCCCTCCCAAGCTTCCACCCTCTGCGTAAAGGCATCGACCACCGGATCGGACTGGTTCGGCACCTCAATCGCCTGCACGGCCCCGGTCGGCGCATAAGTCTCTATCAGCGCATCGAACCGCCGCCCGACCGTGTCCGAAATCGCCGCCAGTTCTGTCACCAGAGCCGCGCCATCGGCCAGCCCATCGAGCCGCGCCACGTTGTCGAGCGCTGCCGCATCGCCCGGCAGCGAATGCGTCTGCTGGTCCGCCACCATCTGCAGCCGATGCTCCAGCGTGCGCAGCCGGTCATAGCTTTCGCCCATGACCTGTGCATCGTCGGCCCCGATGATCCCCGCCTCGGCCAGCGCCTCCAGGCTCGCCCGCGTGCCCCGCAGCCGCAGCGCCGGATTGCGCCCGCCATGGATCAGCTGGTGCGTCTGCGCGAAGAATTCCACCTCGCGAATCCCGCCGCGCCCGCGCTTCAGGTCATAGCCCGGCCCGATGGCCTGACCCGCCGAATAGTGATCGCGAATCCGCGTCGTCAGCCGCCCGATCTCGGCAATCGCCCCGAAATCAAGGCTGCGCCGCCACACGAAGGGCCGGATCGTATCGAGGAAAGCCTGCCCTCGCGCCACATCGCCCGAAGCCGCCCGCGCCCGGATATAGGCCGCCCGCTCCCACGCCAGCGCGCTCGATTCATAGTGCGTGATCGCCGCCTCGAACGGCAGCGCGAGGGGGCTGACCTCCGAAGCCGGCCGCAACCGCAGGTCCACCCGGAAGACATAGCCCTCGCTTGTCACCGAAGACATGATTTCCATGATCGCCCGCGCCACCCGCTGCGCCGCATCGGCGGGATCGTCGCGTTCGCGCCGGGGCAGGACCTCGGGATCGTAGAGCAGGATCGGATCGATGTCCGACGAGTAGTTCAGCTCCTGTGCGCCATGCTTGCCGAGCCCAATTGCGCAGAATCCGGTGCTTTCCGCATCCGGCACCCGCCGCCGGATCGCCGCCTCGATTGCCCGGTCGAGCGACCTGTCGGCAAAGTCGGAAAGCTCCCCCACCACGCGGCCCAGCGGGAATGCCCCCGCCAGATCGCCGATGGCCACCACGGTCGCCAGCGCCAGCCGCTCCCGCCGCAGCGCCACGGCGCCATCCTCGATGCCCTGACCCGCCGCCTTGGCCCGCGCCAGCGCGCCCTCGACTTCGCCCGCCGCCAGCATTGCCTCCAGCTCGGGCAAACGGCCAAGCGCCATCGACAGGAACGGCGAATGCGCATGGGCGCGGGCAAGGGCGCTGTGAAAATCCGTCATCGTTCCACCCGCATGCCCCGCTTGCCCGCCTCGATCAAGCGCCATGGAAACCGCGCGACTTCTGCTCTAAGGCGCGGAGCCAATTCCCAGAATCCGGACCATACGCCCATGACCGCCCAATTTCGCATGCCCCCCGAATGGCACCCGCAGGACTGGCTGTGGATCGGCTTCCCGCATCTGGCCGAGGAATGGTCGGGAGTTATCGACAAGGCGCAGGAGCAGATCGCCGCCTTCGCCAGCGCCGTGGCCGACAGCGGCCAGGAAGTCCGCCTCGTCGTGCGCGATGCTGCCAACGAAATGCGCGCGAAGTCGCTCGTGTCTGCCGCCGTAAAGCTCGAACGCCGCACCTATGGCGACGTCTGGCTGCGCGACACCGGCCCGCTCGTCGTGCTCGATGAAGCCGCAAACCGCCGAGCCCGCCTGTTCGGCTTCAACGGCTGGGGCGAGAAGTACCTGATGCCGGGCGATCAGGAGATTGGCGCCGACCTTGCCGCCTCCGCAGGCCTCGAAGCCTCGAAGGCCGACTGGATACTCGAAGGCGGCGCGCTGGACGGCGACGGCACCGGCCTCGTCGCCACGACCGAGCAGTGTCTGCTCAATCCCAACCGCAACCCGCACCTCACGCGCGAAGACCTCGAGCTGCGCCTCAGCCGCGATCTCGGCTACACCCGCGTCCTCTGGCTGGGCGACGGGTTGATCAACGACCACACCGACGGCCACGTCGACAACCTCGCCCGCTTCGTCGGCGCCAACCGCCTCGCGCTCCCCGGGGCCACCGGCCCGAACGACCCCAACGCCGGGATCTACGCTGACGCCAAGGCTCGTGCCGAGGCCGCAGGCGTAGATGTGGTCGAAGTCCCCTCGCCGGGCCGCATCGAATGGGGCAACATGATTCAGCCGGCCAGCTACATGAATTTCGTCATCACCACGAACCTCGTGGTCGTACCGATCTTCGGCTCCCCTCACGATGACGAAGGCGTCGCGGCAATCGCCGAACTCTTCCCGGATCGCGCGACGATAGGCCTGATGGGCGACGCCGTCCTCGCAGGCGGCGGCGGCTTCCACTGCGCCAGCCAGCAGATGCCCAGCGCGGTAGCGTAAGTCCGACCCTCCCTGTTTTTCCGAAGGACAAACGGGGAGGGGGACCGCCCGAAGGGTGGTGGAGGGGTAGGAACAAGAACCCCTCCGTCAGCGCTGCGCGCTGCCACCTCCCCTTTTGCACGCTGTGAAAAAGGGGAGGATCAGCAAATTCAGCTCGCCAGCCTTAACCCTGCAGCCGCCACATCAACCCCCGGCTGATCCGGCCAGATCCCGCGCGTGTCATAGACGACCTTGCCCGAACGCTCGGCCAGCGGGATCACCTTGAACACGTCGTGGTCAACCAGCACGATCAGCACGCCGCACTCTTCAAGCGCGGTATCCAGATCGATCTGCACCGCGCCCGTTCCCTCGAACTCGCGCGGCAACTCGCCCGCATAGGGCTCCACCACGTTGATCCGCGCACCGAACTTGCGCGCGAGGCTCGCCGCGACATAGCGCGCCGGGCTTTCGCGGAAATCGTCGATGTTTGCCTTGAACGCGAGGCCAAGGCACGCAACCTTCACGCCGGGATGCGCCTCGACCAGTGCCGAGGCCTTGGCGACGACATGGTGCATCTTGCCATCGTTCACATTGCGCGCGGTGCGGATCAGCGGCGTTTCATCGGGAGCGCCCGCCACGATGAACCACGGGTCCACCGCGATGCAGTGCCCGCCAACGCCGGGGCCGGGCTGCAGGATGTTCACGCGCGGATGGCGGTTGGCGAGGCGGATCACTTCCCACACGTCCAGACCCATCTTGTCCGCCACCATCGAAAGCTCGTTGGCAAAGGCGATGTTCACGTCCCGATAGGCGTTCTCGACCAGCTTGGTCATCTCGGCGGATCGCGCATCGGTCGTCACGCACGTACCGCGCACGAAGCGCTTGTAGAACGCCAGCGCCTTGCGTGCACAGCGCGGGGTAATGCCACCGATCGAACGGTCGTTGTTGGTCAGCTCTTCCAGAATGCGACCCGGCAGCACGCGCTCGGGGCAATAGGCGATGGAAACGTCGGGCGTCTCCTTGGTCTTGCCGGGGAATTTCAGGTCAGGCCGCAGGCCAGCCATCAGATCGCGCATCTGGTCAGTCGTACCTACCGGCGACGTCGATTCGAGGATCACCGTGTCCCCGGCCTTGAGCACGGCCGCCACCTGCGTCGCAGCCGCCAGCACATAGGAAATGTCGGGCGTATGGTGCCCGTCCTTGGCAAAGGGCGTCGGCACCGCGATCACGAAGACGTCGGACGGCGCTATCTCGGTCGATGCGCGCAGCAGGCCCCGCTGCACCACGCCATGGACAAGGCCATCGAGGTCCACTTCCTCGATATGGATCTCGCCCCGGTTGATCGTATCGACCACGTGTTGCGACACGTCGAGGCCGAGCACCTTGCAGCCTGCGCGCGCTATGATGGCAGCAGTTGGAAGTCCGATATAGCCGAGGCCGACAACACAGACGTCCGGCTTCACATCACCCATCATTCGCCAGCAACTCCACGATACGGCGCGCCGATTGCCCATCCCCGAACGGGTTGTGCGCACGCGCCATGGCTGAATAGGCAGCCTTATCGTCGAGCAGGGTGAAGATTTCGGAAACGATGCGGTCAACATCGGTGCCGACGAGCCTTGCGGTCCCGGCAGTCACGCCTTCGGGCCGCTCGGTCGTCTCGCGCATGACCAGCACCGGCTTGCCCAGCGCAGGCGCCTCTTCCTGCACGCCGCCCGAATCGGTCAGCATGATTTCGGCCACCGACAGCAACCGCGCGAAGTGCGGGTAATCCAGCGGCTCGATCATCGCCACGTTGGGCAGGCCTGCCAGCGTCGCGTCCATCACCTTGCGTACGTTCGGGTTGGGGTGGACCGGAAAGACCACCGCCACGTCCTCGCGCGTCGCAATCCGGCGGATCGCCTCGGCAATATTCTCCAGCCCCCCGCCAAAGTTCTCGCGGCGATGGCTGGTTACGCCGATCACCCGCCGCTGAGCGAATCGCTCCTCGATTTCGGCAAGCCCGGAGGCGAGTGCAGGCTCGGCCTCGATCTTCGCCGACACCCATTGCAGGGCGTCGATCACGGTATTGCCGGTAACGTGGACGCCAGCCGCATCAACATTCTCCGCCAACAGTGCCGCCGCCGAAACATCGGTCGGCGCAAAGTGCAGCTTCGCGATCGTACCGATGATCTTGCGGTTCACCTCCTCCGGCCAGGGGTGATAGATGTTGTGGCTGCGAAGGCCCGCCTCGACATGGGCCACCGGCAGCTTGCGGTAGTAGGCGGCCAGCGCGCCTGCCATGGCCGTTGCCGTATCGCCCTGAACCACCACCCAGTCTGGTGAAACCTGATCCATCACCTTGCCAAGCTCGGTCAGCAGTGCGGCAGTCAGCCCGTCCAACGTCTGGTCCGGCTTCATCAGGTCAAGGTCGAAGTCCGGCATGATCCCGGCGATTTCCAGCACCTGATCCAGCATTCCGCGATGCTGCGCCGACACGCAGGTGACGACGCGCGTGCGCGGATCGGCCTGCAACGCATGGACCACGGGAAACATCTTGATCGCTTCGGGGCGGGTGCCAAACACCACTAGGATGGTCTTTTCCGTCATGGCGCTTCCAATAACTTGCGAGTGTTAACCGTGAAATAAGAGCCTCGATTTAAGCAGGGCGGCAATCCGGCGCGCGATGCGTCAACCATGAAAGGCCGCCTGTCCCGTGACAGTCCAGTTCCCGACGCTTGCTCCTGCCCCCGTCCGCGGCCTTGATCCGCTGGTGTCCGCCACCACCCGCGTCACCGTGCTTGGCCTCGGCTACGTCGGCCTGCCGCTCGCCGTCGCGCTTGCCAAGAAGTTCTTCGTCACCGGCTTCGACATCGACGTGCAGCGCATTTCAGAGCTGTCCGAAGGGCATGACCGCACGCGCGAGATCGAACCGGCGCTGCTCTCTATGTCGAGCCTTGGCCTGACCTGCGATGCCGGGGTCTGCCCGCCGAGCGATTTCTACATCGTCACCGTGCCGACGCCCATCGATGCCCAGAATCGCCCGGACCTGCGTCTTGTCGAATCCGCCTCGCGCACCGTCGGCAAGATGCTCCCCGCTGCGGTCAAGGAAGGCCGCGCCCCGGTCGTCGTGTTCGAAAGCACCGTGTACCCCGGCGTCACCGAAGACATCTGCGGCCCGATTCTCGAGGAAGTTTCCGGCCTCAGGTGCGGGCAGGACTTCTTCCTCGGCTATAGCCCGGAACGCATCAATCCCGGTGACCGCGAACATACCATCGAACGCATCACCAAAGTCGTCTCGGGCCAGAATTCGCAAGTGCTTGATCGCGTTGCCGATCTCTATGGCGCGATCACCTCGGGCGGCGTGTTCCGCGCCGCCTCCATCAAGGCTGCCGAAGCCGCCAAGGTCATCGAGAACGCCCAGCGCGATATCAACATCGCCTTCATGAACGAGATTACCCAGATCTTCTCGAAGATGGATCTCTCGGTCTGGGACGTCCTCGCCGCCGCCGGCACCAAGTGGAATTTCCTGCCCTTCACCCCCGGCCTTGTCGGCGGGCACTGCATCGGCGTCGATCCCTATTACCTCTCGGCCCGCGCCGAAGCCCTCGGCCACGATCCGCAGGTGATCCTTGCCGGGCGAGGCGTGAACGATGGCATGGCGCAATGGGTCGCACGCGAGCTCCATGCCAAGCGTGGCGGGCAGGCGGGCTCGGTCCTTGTGCTGGGCCTGACGTTCAAGGAAAACGTGCCAGACCTGCGCAATTCCAAGGTCGCCGATGTCGTTGCGGAACTGGAGAAGCTCGGCCACAATGTCGCCGTCCACGATCCCCATGCCGACAACGCCGAGGCCATGCTCGAATATGGCATCCAGCTGGCCGGAGATGCGTTCGACCAGGTCTATGATCTTGTTTTTCTTGCGGTTCCGCACAAGTATTATCTCGCTGCCGGGGCCGAGCGGATCGCCGGGCTCCTTGCGCCAGGAGGGACGCTCGCGGACCTCAAGGGGGTGCTGGGCGAACAGGCCGACTGGAAACTCTGAACGCCGCCCCCTAGGCTGACGACCAAATAACAAACTGGAATTGCAATGCGCGTCCTCGTTACCGGAGCCGCCGGCTTCATCGGCTACTCGCTCATCACCCGACTGCTCGCCCGCGGGGACGAGGTTGTCGGGGTCGACATCGTCAACGATTACTACGACGTCAGCCTCAAGGAAGCGCGGCTGGCGCGGCTGGTGGAGCAGGGCGGCTCACGCTTTTCCTTCTGCCGCAATGACTTCGCCGATTATGCGGGCCTGACTGCCGCGCTGGCAAACAAGCAGTTCGAACGCGTCGTCCACTTGGGCGCGCAGGCCGGGGTGCGCTATTCGATCGAGAACCCGCACGCCTATGTGCAGTCCAACCTCGTCGGCCACCTCAACCTGCTCGAAGTCTCGCGCCATCGCGGGGTTGAGCACATGGTCTATGCCAGCTCGTCATCGGTTTATGGTGGAAATACAAAGCTTCCCTTCTCGGTGGATGACCGCGTAGACCACCCGCTCTCGCTCTACGCCGCTACCAAGAAGGCGGACGAACTGATGAGCGAGACTTACGCCCACCTCTATCGCCTGCCGCTGACAGGCCTGCGCTTCTTCACCGTCTATGGCCCATGGGGCCGCCCGGACATGATGATGTGGTTGTTTACCAAGGCAATTCTGGCGGGTGAGCCGATCAATGTCTTCAACCACGGCGACATGTACCGCGATTTCACCTATGTGGACGACATCGTCAGCGGCGTCATCGCCTGCCTCGACAATCCGCCGCCCGACGACGGTTCGGTCAAGGCTGGCGGCAGCGAAAAGCCGCACCGCCTCTACAACATCGGCAACCACAAGTCCGAGCACCTGATGAAGGTCATCGCGATTCTGGAAGAGCAACTCGGGCGCAAGGCCGAGATGAATCTCATGCCGATGCAGCCCGGCGACGTTCGCCAGTCCTTCGCCGACATCGACGCGATTTCGAGCGACCTTGGCTACCGTCCGACGACGAGCATCGAGGTCGGGGTGCCGAACTTCGTGAAGTGGTACAAGGGCTACCACGGGGTGTGACTTTGCCCCCCGGAGTTGAGGGGGAGTTCAGGAGAGTTGCCGCTTTGCCCCCGAGAGTTGGGGGTGAGTTAGGGGTGAGTTGGAAAACCCGTCACGCGTTCACGTCCGCATAGTGGCTCGGCGGCTGGATCACGTCCATGCGTTCTGACAGGAGCGGGCGGAAGCTGGGGCGGCTCTTGAACACCGAATACCAGCTGCGCGCCTGCTCGTGCCCCGACCAGTCGATGCCGCCAAGATAGTCGGCGACCGAGATCTGCGCGGCTGCGGCAAGATCGGCCAGGCTCATCGTCGAACCGGCAAGCCACGGGCGGTTGTCGATCAGATAATCGATATAATACAAATGCTCATCGGCCAGCCGCATTGAATCGCGCAGACGCTTGCTGTCGGGCGGGCTGCGATAGACCAGCCGCTTCTTCATCCGCTCTTCCAGCAACGGCAGGGTCACGTCGGCGTAGAAATTCTCGTCGAACAGCGCGACCAGTCGGCGGATTTCCGCACGATTTACCGCCGTGCCGTTGATCATCGGCGACTTGTCGACGGTCTCCTCGAAGTACTCGCAGATCGCCCGACTGTCGGCGAGGATGACGCCACGGTCGGGATTGTGGATCGCTGGCGTGCGATGGGCGGGGCTCAGCTTCCCGAACGCCTCGGTCCGCTCCCACGGATTCTCCCGCACGAGATCATAGGCCACGCCCTTCTCGCTGAGCAGGAGGCGGACTTTGCGAGAGAACGGACAAAGGGGGAATTGATGAAGCTGCCACATCCCTCAAGCTTTGCGCGGGGAGGCGCAGCGGGTCAAGGACGGGAGACCCCTTGAAGCTCAAATACTCCCCTTCACGGTCAGCGTAAAGATCGGGCCGATCAGGCGGTCGCGGGTCTCGACGAAGGCGATGGGGGAGTTGGGGCGTGGGCCGGCGAAGACTTCGCGGTCCCAGCGTTGACGGCCGTTCAGAAGGTTATTGGCGCTCGCCTTGACGGTCAGACCAAACACGTCCTTGTGCTCGATGTAGACGCCGGCGAAAACCGGACCTTCGAAGGCGCGGCCACGCTCGAAGCGGCGGTGGTAGAGCGACTGGTGGTTGTATTCGTACGATGCGCCAGCGGCCCAGTCGGTACCCTGAAAGTCCTGGCGGAAGCTCAGTTCCCAGTAGCGGTCGGTGATGCCGCCATAAGGAATATGGTTTGCCGGATCGAACGGATCGCGCAGCTTGGTGAATGTCAGTTCGACATTGAGGTCGAGCCTCGCGCCCTTCCAGCCAAGCGGGTCGAACTGGAGCGTGGTGTTGCTGACGATCTGCCGTTCGCGCGCCGAGCCGACGTTGCCGATGGATTCGCCATTTGCGCCGATGGGCACGATCGTCACGTAATCCTGCACGTTGCGGCCGACGAGGCGCAGCTTGGTTGAGCCCAGCTTTCCGAACGTGCGGTTGAGTTCGAGTTCGGCAGACCAGTCCTGCTGCGGCACAAGATCGGCGTTGCCGCTGTTGGCGTTGCCATCATCGAGGAAGCGGCGGGCGAGGAAATCGTAGAACGAGAGCTGGCCGACCGAGCGCTTGATCTTGAACGACACGTCGAGGCTCTTCGCCGCCTTCCAGCCCAGCGAGAGCGAACCCTTCGGGCGGAAGAACGAGCGGCTGAGGTTGCCTTCGGGACCGGTGGCGCCGGTCTGCATCAGCGTGGACTTTTCGGCCCCTGCGATCAGTTGGAGCGTCAGCGTTTTCGAAAGTGGGCGGCTGAACGAGAGGCTGGCATCGTAGCGGTCTTCCTTCACTCCGCCGGTTCCTTCGGGGAAGGGCACATCGACGAACTGGCCGTCGGCGTCGAGCTCTGCGAGGCTGGCAACGTTGCGCAGGGAATTGAATGCGCCTTCGCCTGCAAGCTGCCAATCGCCGCCGAGCATCTTCCACGAGTATTCGCCGCGCACGATGCGTTCGGAGCTGTCGCCGGTCTGGGCAAAGCGGTCACCAACGGCGGGTGAACCATCGTCGAAAGTGGTGACGACCTGCTGGCTGTATGGCTCATGCTCTTCACGGTTGAGGCCGATCAGCTTGAGGCGACCGGGGCCGAGGGCGAACTCGTAGTCTCCACCGATCTCCCAGTTGCGGGCCGAGGACTTGTCGAGCAGGTCGCGCACCACAACGCTGCCGTCCGTATTGGTGCGCACTGAATGTTCGGTAAAATGGCGGGGTACGCGCTGGAACGAGCCGTTGAGATTGGCAACCGAGGAGCCGGGGCCTTCGATTGTCAGTCGCACGGCCAGCTTCGGGTCATCGCGGTTGGCCTTGACCACGTCCTCGCGCGTCTGGATCACCGCGCCGGTGCGGTCGGTGATGATCGTGGGGCCACCCGCTGCACCGCGATTGGCGTTGTTGGTGAGGCTGACCGTGTATTCCACCGGCCCCGTGCGCCCGGAAACCGAGACTTCGCCGTTGGTGAAGCGGGGATCGGCATAGTGCGGGCGGAATTCAGGGCTATAGCGGAACTGCCCGGAGAAACTGGATGAACGGGCGACGACATTGGCGACCTGCCCGGTCAGGCCCGGAATGTCGAGCGTTGCGCCATCGACCAGTTCGATCCGTTCGACCGTGGATGCCGGGATGCGCGAGAGCTGGGTCCAGATGTCGTCCGACTTGGAGGACAGGCGCTTGGAGTTGACGAGGACATTGCCGCTGGCCTGACCCAGCCCGCGTGCTTCCTCGCCCTCGCGAATGGTGAAGCCGGGAACCTGACGGAGCATGTCGAGCGCGTTGCGCGGGGCGAAGCGATCGAAGTCCTTGGGCGTGAAGGTGGCCCGATTACCGGCCGTCTGGGCAGCGGGCGGAGTCGTTTCGGGCGCCGCCTCGTCGGCGTGCGCCGGTAGCGAGAGCGCGATGAGCGCAGTGCTGGCCAGAAGCGAAAAATGTTTCTTCGGAAACCTCATGCCCTGCCGATGACGCAAGTCGGCAGGGGTGGCGTGGAGACCTCGACCAACGACATCCGCAGGCCGACCAAAGCCTTTCGTCGATCAGCGTCAGCCCGAGAGACGCATCCTGTCGCGTAACACGTCGATCGCGATGCGCTCTATGGCGTCGGCCGGGCGATCGGCGAGCAACAGGCGAGCGAGCGAGCGCTGCTTCTGCGCGATGAGGTCGATGGCCTGCAGCTTGTCCATGTGATTTATTGCCACGCTCATGTCGTCGCACAGGGCGGCGCCAAGCGCTTCGACTTCCTCTGCCAGCTCGTCGAGCACGACCGCTATCTGGCGATGGGTGGCTTGCGCCATGGGCATGCCCTCCCTGGGCTCAGGCTGCTTCGGCGACTTGGGCGCCATCGGAAAGCGCGGCGAGGTTGAGGACCATGACCATGCGGTCTTCGATCGCGGCCAGACCTTCAAGGAAGGGGACCACGGTGTCGCCCGAGGCACTGGGCGGCGGTGGCTGCAGCGCATCGCTATCGAGCGTCACGATGTCGCTTACCGAATCTACGATCCAGCCAGAGATCTGCGCGCCCTGCTGGGTAACGATGATCGCGTGGCGCGGCGTGGCTTCGGTGGCACGCCACCCTAGGCGGGCGGCGAGGTCGACCACCGGAAGAACGGTGCCCCGCAGGTTCACCACCCCGGCGACATAGGACGGCACGCGCGGCAGGCGCGTGGTGGGCGACCAGGCGCGAATCTCGCGGATGGCCATGATGTCGAGGCCGAAGACCTGTCCTTCAACCTCGAAGGTGATCAGTTCGCGCAGCATGGTCGGACTCCTCTCAAGAAATATCAGTGGGATACCCGCCGGACGGCGGCGACGAGCTTTTCGGGATCGAAGGGTTTGACGATCCAGCCAGTGGCCCCCGCCGCGCGGGCACGGGCCTTCTTCTCGTCCGAGCTTTCGGTGGTCAGGACTAGGATCGGACGGTCGCGGTGGCGGCTGCCCTCGCGAAGGCGTTCGATCAGGCCGAAACCGTCGAGGCGTGGCATGTTGATGTCGGTGATGACGACGTCGACCTCGTTCATCGCCAGCCAGTCGAGCGCGGCCATGCCGTCCTCGGCTTGCGATACGTCGAAGCCATGCCCCGAAAGGGCATGGTTGAGGAGCGCCCGCATGGACGGGCTGTCGTCTACGGTAAGAATCCGGGTGGTGTTGTTCATGGGTGGGACTCGCTTCTCGAAGATCAGAACAGTTCGACGTCGCCGCGGGATACGGGCGGGCGTGGGGTTGGCTGGACAGATGGCGCGAACCGGTCTTCCACCGTGCGGAGGCGGACCTGGCCCGATGCCGGGCGGAAATCGACGCGGCGGGCATTGATGCCGCCAAGATCCTCGCGCATCAGGGCAATTCCTTCGCGCCGGAGGAATTCGCGCGCGAACTCGGCATTCATCGTGCCAATGCGCATCATGTTGCGGTTGACGTTGGCACCGCCGTAGAGATGCGCCTTGAGATTGGCCTTGCGGGCCCCGCGACCGAGCATCTGGTTGACCAGCAATTCCATCAGATAGACGCCGTAATGCTCATCGACCTGGGTGCCGGGGAGATTGGCGGGCGGTTCGGACAGCAGGAAGTGGTTCATGCCGCCGACGTGCGCTTCCGGGTCGTAGAGGCAGGTGGCGACGCATGAGCCGAGCACGGTCGAGTATTCGACCGAAGCGCTGGCGCTGGCCAGGGCCTGTCCCTGCATCACGGTGATGCGTTCGAGTGGCGGCGTGCCGGGGATGGGAAGTTCGGCACTCATATCAGGCGGCCTTGCTGAAGGCGTGGCGTGCGATCGCGCCCAATGGCGCGACAATCCGGGCAGCGCCGAGGTTTATTGCGGCGCGCGGCATGCCGAACACGGTGCAGGTGGCCTCGTCCTGCGCGATGGTGCGCGCGCCCTTCTGCGCCATGGCGAGCAGGCCTTGCGCCCCATCTGCACCCATGCCGGTCAGCAGGATGCCGACTGCACGGGCGCCGACGACTTTGGCAACCGAAGCGAACAGCACATCGACGCTGGGCTGGTGGCCAGACACCGGTGGGCCGCTGCGCAGCTTGCAGTGAAAGGAAGAACTGCCGCCGAGCGAGAGGTGCCTGTCGTCACCGGGGGCGATATAGACGTGGCCGTCCTTGAGCGGCATGTCGGGCTCGGCAACGAGGATGCGTGGCGGGCAGGACTGGTCGAGCGTGCGCGCTACGGCGGGGGCGAAGCGGGCGTTGATGTGCTGGACGATGACGGTCGGCGGGCAGTCGACCGGGAAGCCTGCCAGCACCGTCTGCAGCGCCTCTACTCCGCCAGTGGACGAGCCGATGGCGATCAGGGCCGGGCGATCGGACAGCAGGGAGCGCGCTTCGTTGGCCACGGTGCTCGCGGGGCGGGCAGCCTGACGAATAGCCTGAACGCTCGGCTGCGGCGCGCGGGCGGGAAACTGGACCTTTGCGGCCTCGCGGATCATCTGCGCAAGCTTGCCGGCATCATCGAGACCTGTGCCGCCGCCTGATTTGGCGTAGCAATCGACTGCGCCCAGCGCGAGCGCACGGGCGGTCATCTCGTTGCCCTGCTGGGTCGAGCCGGAGACGATGATCACCGGGGTGGGACGCAGCTCCATGATCTTGGCAAGGAAATCGAGGCCGTTCATGCCGGGCATCTCGATGTCGAGCGTGACCACATCGGGATCGAGCTCGCGGATCATCTGGCGCCCTTCGGCGGCATTGGCCGCAGCAGCCACGACTTCGATGTCGTGCTCCTTGCTCAGCCGGTTGGTGAGAATCGCGCGCATGGTTGGCGAATCCTCGACGATGACGACGCGAATGGTCATGCGGCCCTCTTGCGATAGATGGTGGGACCCTGGGTCGTGAGCAGGTCGAGCGCGGGGCCGGTGACACGTTCGGAGTGGCCGATGTAAAGCCAGCCTCCGGGCGCGAGCTTTTCGGCAAAGCGCGCGACGAGACGCTCCTTGGTCGGGCCATCGAAATAGATCATGACGTTGCGGCAGAAGATCGTGTCGAACTGCCCCTGCATCGGCCATTCGCCCAGCAGGTTGAGAATGCGGAAGCGCGCGATCTGCTGGACTTCGGGCGCGATCACGGTTTCATCGCCCGTGCTGCGCGTCCATGCCCGGCGCAAGCCATCCGGCACCGGCTTGAGGTCCTCGGTGCGATAGGTTGCGGCGCGCGCCTTGTTCACCGCGTGGGTCGCGATGTCGCTGGCCAGCAGGCGCAAGTCCTTGCGGGCAATGGCGGCACCTTGCGAGGTATCCTCGCCGAGCAGCGTCATCAGCAGCGACCATGTTTCCTCGCCACTTGAACAACCTGCCGACCACAGGCGGATCTTGCCGCCGCTCTGGAGCCGGTTGAGGTAGCCATTGCGCACCTCTCGGGCGAAATGTTCGAAGTGGTGAGCTTCGCGGTAGAAGAACGTGTGGTTTGTGGTCAGGGCGCAGATCGCCTTCTGGCGCTCGGTCGCGTCCTCACGGATGCGCATGACATAGGCGCTGAAGGTGGCGCAGCCCGAATCGCGGACCAGCGGAGAGATGCGCGAATAGACCAGCATCGCCTTGCCGGCAGCCAGGACGATGCCGGCCTCGGCATGGGCGATCTCGGAGATCGCGCGGAAATCTGCCTCGTCGAATACGCCGGGACTGACTCCGGGCATCGAGGCATCGAGAGCATCCATCAGGCTCATGCGGCTTCGGCCAGGCTGGCAGCAGCGCCTGTGGATGCGAGGCTGCGCGAGACGAGGCTGTCGACATCGACGATGAGCGCCACGCGGCCATCGCCGAGGATGGTTGCCCCTGCGACGCCTTCGACCGAGCGGTAGTGGGTGTCGAGGCTCTTGATCACCACCTGGCGCTGGTCGCAGATCGCATCGACCATCAGCGCGGCGCGGCCAGCGCCTTCGGTTTCGACCACGATCAGCACAGCCTCGCGCGGGTCACAAACGGCCTGCGCGGCGCCGACCGACTGGGCCAGCGAGATGACCGGAATGAAGCGGCCACGCACGTTGATCATGCTGCGATTCGCGCCAAGACCCTGCACTTCGTGCGGTTCTGGACGGAGACTCTCGACCACGTTGGCAAGCGGGACGACGAGCGTCTGGTCACCGACGTTGACGACCATGCCGTCGGAAATCGCGAGGGTGAGCGGCAGGGTAAGCGTGAAGGTGGTGCCCTTGCCGGGTTCGGAATCGATGGTGATGCGCCCGCCCAGATCCTTCACGTTCTGGCGAACGACATCCATGCCGACGCCGCGGCCCGAGATGTTCGAGACCTGTTGCGCGGTCGAAAAGCCCGGCGCGAAGATCAGCAGGTCGATCTCTTCCTTGGACAGGACTGTATCGGCGGTAACGAGACCCTTCTCGATGGCCTTTGCCAGCACGCGTTCCCGGTCGATTCCCTTGCCGTCATCACCGATGCGGATGAGAATGCGGCCCGAGCGGTGCTCCGCCGACAGGGTCAACGTGCCTTCGGCGGTCTTGCCCGCAGCGATGCGCTCGTCGGCAGGTTCGATGCCGTGATCGACCGCGTTGCGGATCAGGTGGGTGAGCGGCTCACCGAGCCGTTCGATCACGGTCTTGTCGAGTTCGGTGCTTTCGCCCGAAACTTCCAGGCGGACATGCTTGCCGGTGGACGAGGCCAGTTCGCGCAGGATGCGCGGCACGCGGCTGAACACCGAGCCGATCGGTTGCGCGCGAATCGACATCGCGGACTCCTGGATGTCGCGCGTCAGCCCCTCGATCATCGCCATCTCCTCGGCGACGGCGAGGCCTTGCCCGGCAAGACGTTGTGCCATCATCGCCTGGGCAATGACCAACTCGCCCACGGCATCGATCAGCTTGTCGAGTTTGCCCAGTTCGATGCGGATGGACTGCCCCGGCGCAGGGGGCGCGGGCGGGGCAGAGCCGTTTGCAGCAAGAGCGGCCCGGGCAGCTTCGGACTCGCCGGGCTTCTCGGCCATGACCGCCACGGAGGGAGCAGCCTTAGTGGGCACAGGTTCTGCTGGTGCGGCGACCGGTGCCGGAGCCGGCGTGGCCACATCGCGATGCTGCACCGGTGGCATCTCGGCGTCGGCACCGAACGCAAGCGAGCAGTCGTCGCCCACGAAGTCGAAGATATCGCGCACGCTGGCTTCGCTGACATCGGCGGGAAAGCTAAAGGTCCAGCCGAGATAGCCGGTGCCGGTGTCGAAGGAATCGAGCGGGGGCACCGAAGAAACGTCGCAGACGTCGCATCGGCCGCCGAGGTCGCTCATTTCGCGCAGCATGAGCAGTGGCTCGCTGCCATTGCGCATGGCGCCGGAATGCGGGCGCAGTCGCACGCTCCAGCGGGGCGGTCCGGCGTCGGCCGCAGCTTCTTGCGCTTCGGGTTGGATTTCGCCTGAGATGTCGTCGAGCAGGGCATCGAGATCGAGATCGAAATCGAAGTCGTCGGAGGCGCTCTCAGGTTCCGGAGATGCGGCGGCGACAGGTTCGGACGGTGCCGCTGCAGTTGGCTCTGGTGCAGCTGTGGGCGCCGCGCCGGCATTTGCAGCCATCGCGGCGGTCAGTTCGGCCAGCAGCGCGCCATCCTCGGGCGGTTCGCCGCCATCGCGCGCAGCGGTCACGTGATCGCTCAGCGTATCGAGTGCACGCAGGAGAACGTCGGTGAGCGATTCGGTGATGGGAACGGTGCCGTCGCGCACGTCGGACAGCAGGGTTTCGAAGACGTGGGTGAAGCCCTGCAGCGCGACATAGCCGAACGCACCTGCGCCGCCCTTGATCGAGTGGACACCGCGGAACACGGCGTTGACCGTGTCGCTGTCCTGCGTGCCTTCGCGGCAGGCGGCTAGGCCCTGCTCGGCAGCCTCGAGCGATTCTTCGCACTCGGCAAAGAAAATGGCCTGGATTTCCTCGGCGGTCATGACAGCACTCCGGAGAACAGTTCGTCGGTCAGGCCGGTAAGCGCGGCCACGTCTTCCAAAGCGCGCGAGGGCAGGATCACGGCGCCTTCGCCGGTCTGGCGGGCACTGACGAGGAGTTGCAGCATGGCCTGGCCGATCTGTTGGCACTCACGCGCGTCTATCTGCAGGGCACCGGACCCCAGCGCCGCGATCATCTCCGGCAGCAGGGCTTCGGCAGCGGCGCGATCGCAGCGGGCTGGCAAGGTGATCGACGTCATGGAGATGCTCTTCCTCCGGCTCAATTGGACCGGACCGACAGGACCGGTTCGGCAACAGGCTTTCCGGAATAGAGCAGGAGCGGAAAGGCAGGCTTTCGCCGGGCCTACGGTGAGATACGTAAGGCAAGGCACAGGAATTGATCGGGGCTTCGCGCGTAAGACGGATGCAGGCCAATACAATGCCTTGGAAGGTTCCGTTCAACATGCATGAAGCACGCGTTCTGGTTGTCGACGATTCCGCAGCAATGCGGGCTCTCTTCTCCGACATTCTCGACCAGTCCAAGAACGTGACCGTGATCGGTGCGGCCGCGAATGCCGCAGAGGCGCGCGAGCAGATCAAGGAGTTGCGCCCGAACGTTGTCACGCTCGACGTCGAAATGCCGGGGATGAGCGGGATCGAGTTTCTCGAGGAGATCATGGGCAGCAATCCGCTGCCGGTGGTCATGCTTTCAAGCCTTACGCAGGCGGGCACCGAGACTTCGCTGAAGGCCTACGAGCTGGGTGCGGTGGAGTGCTTTCCCAAGCCGCTGAAGGCTACGCCCGAGCAGTTCAGCAAGACCGTGGGCAAGCTCGGCAAGATCGTGCTGGCGGCGGCCAACAGCAACGTCAAGGACCGCAGGGCTCCGCGCGAGCGCAAGGTTGCCGATACCAACTTCGAATGGAACGGGCACATACTCGCGCTGTCCGCCTCGATGGGTGGGATCGACGCCCTGACGCAGTTGCTGGAGGATTTCCCCGAGAAGTGCCCGCCGACGGTCATCGCGCTGAATGCAGAACCGGGCATCGTCGAGACGTTCATCAAGCGCATGGAGGGCGAGCTGAAGTGTTCGGTCAAGGCGGCGAAGGACGCAACGCCACTGACCCAGGGCACGATCCACATCGCCTACGATCCCGATCGCCACGTGGTGATCGAGCCCGGCAGCCCGGCAAAGCTGAGGTTGATCGACCGCGATCCCGTTGAAGGCATGCGGCCATCGGCCAACCTGCTGTTCGGGTCGATCGCGCGCGGTTCTGTGCCGGCGGCAGGAGCCGTGCTGACCGGCATGGGCACAGACGGGGCCAAAGGCCTCAAGCTGATGCGCGACTCAGGATGCAAGACGTTTGCGCAGGATCGCAAGAGCGCACTGGTGTCAGAAGCGCCGGGCGCTGCAATCGATGCGGGCGCTGCTGAAAGCGAACTCGATCTGGATGGACTCGGTGCGGCACTGATTGCTGCGTGCAACATGGGCTAGAGCACCCTCGCGTGTACGTCCCCTGCGCGCGAGGGAAACGAGCCCGGGACCAGCGATGGTCCCGGGCTTTCATGTTGCAGAATATGGGAAGTGTTCAGGCCGCTATGCTGCGCAGCATGGCTTCGCGGATCTCGCTGAAATCCTGGCGGATCGTGCGTAGCGTATCGGCATTGAACCGGATCACGCAATCGAGGATCGCGTTGCGCGCAGACTGGTAGAGCTGGACCAGCGCGGCAGCGGTCGGGTTCGAAACATCGACACCCATCTGAAGCGCGGTCAGTGCGGAAACGGCGCGGGTCAGCGCGGCGCTCTTTGCCGAATTGTCCTGGCGTTCGTGCGCATGAATGGCGCGGCCAACCGAGCCAATGACCTGTTCGAGGCAGAGATCGACCAGCTGGCGGGAGTCTGCGCCACGGACGCGCGCGTCAAAATCGACGCGGCGGTAGGCTTCGGATGGATCTCGACGGTGGTGCAGCATATCAGTTGTTGCTCGATGAGTTCCAGGCGGCGATCTGCGCCTGCAGGAAGGTCAGTGTAGACTGCGAATTGCTGACACGCGTGTCCATCGCGGCGAAGCGGGAGACGAGTTGCTGGCGCAGTGCTTCCTGCTTGTCGGTCAGCTCGGATGCCTTGTCGGTCGCCGTCTTCTGCAGCGCAGTGTAGCGGGTGATCGAGCTTCCCAGCGAGATGGCGGTTGTCGAGGATGCCGCACGGGCAATCTTGTCGATGGCAGCATAGACGCCATAGACGCCCGTGGTCCACATCGCGCCGGCTTCCTGGGGGCTGTCCTTGAGCGTGTTGGAAAGGCGTGTGCTGTCGAGGCTGAAGGTGCCGTCGCGTTCGATCGTGAGGCCCAGATCTGCGAGCGATGAAGGTTTGCCGCTGGCGGCATTGGGCATGATCTTCGTGCTCGTAAGGCCTGTCAGGGCGGCGCGCAGCGCGCGGGCGCCAGGATCGTTGTTGAGCTCTCCGCTGGTCTTGTCCATCGCAGTGTTGAGCTGCGAGACGACTTCGTTCAGGGCGTCCACGAGATCGGTCATAGCCGTGGTGATCCCGCTGGAGGGATCGCTGAAGCTGATTGTTGCCGGATTGCCGACGTTGGTCGCCGTCAGCTTCATGTTGAGGCCCGGAACGATGTCGGTAACAGTATTGCTCTTCGACGTGTAGTCGATGCCGTCGATGCGGTAGGCCGCGTCCGATGCGGTTGACTTCAGGCGTGTGCCTGCGCTTGCCGGGGTCCACGCGAGATCGGCGAGCGCCTCCCCGCCAACGTCTGGCGTGGTCTCGATGACGAAGCCGTTGGCTGCGCCTTCCTGCCCCTTGAGCACGATCTGCGCACCTGCCGTGCCGTTAGCAACATAGGCCGTAACGCCTGTCTTCGCGCTGTTGATCGCGATGGCAACGTCGTCGAGAGTCGCGCCCGATGGGATCGCGATATCAACCTGATCGCGGCTGGCGTCGGCAGTGAAGGTCCCGCTGGAAACCGTGCCGAAGCGCAGGGTCAGCGTGCCGGAGCCGACCGTCGCGGCCGACGAAGCATAGGCTGGCGTGACCAGCTTCTGCGCATTGGCGAGGCTGGTGACTTCGAGGCTGTAGGTGCCGCTTCCGGTGGCTGTGCCCTTGCTGACGGTGGCCACGCTGCTGTTCGAGATCGACGGCTTCACGGCAAGGTCGCCCGTGCGGATCAGGGTGCCGATAGAGGACGACAGCGTGCTCATCAGCGACTTCAGGTTCGATGCGCTGGAGATCTGCGCGGTAAGCTTGTCGCTCTTTGCGGTCAGCTGATCGAGCCGCGAGGCAAATTGGGCGGCGGCCAGCTGTTCGGCAAGCTGCGCCGTGTTGATGCCGCTGCCGCCACCCAGCGCCGAAACGATCTGCGCGGTGGCCGAAGTCGACGAGGTCGATGAAGTGGTGGTTTCCATGGGACTTAGGACGGCCGCGCAGTTGCGGTCTTAAGGTCGATGACAGCTTCGGGGCGACCTTCTGCGTCGAACTGCATATGGATCGGAAGATCGATCGCGGGAAGTTGGGGGTTGTCACCACGTTTCAACGAGAGGACAAAAGCGAGAACCGAGGCAATGGCGGCGTAGAGGTCCTCGCGGATCATCTGGTTTTCGCGCGTGGTGAAATAGACCGAGCGGGCGAGCGGCGGGATTTCGAGGGTGGGGACCCCGAGTTCTGCGGCCAGTTCGCGCATGGCAAGCGCCTTCTCGCCGCGGCCCTTGGCGAGGACGACCGGTGCTGGGGCCAGCTCGGGATCATAGACCATGGCGACCGAGAAGTGCGTCGGGTTGGTGATCACGAACTGCGCCTTCTGCATCGCCTGCTGCATTGCGCCCATGGCGAGCTGGCGCTGCTTGTTGCGGATTGCGGCCTTCTTTTCGGGCGAGCCTTCCGCCTCCTTGTGCTCGTCCTTCACTTCCTGCAGCGTCATGCGCAGACGCAGGAAGCGGCGCACCCACTGGATCGGAAAATCGACCAGCGCGATCACGATCAGGCCTGATGCGAGCGCGAAGGCGAGGGAGACGATGGTCTCCCATGCGGTGACGAGCTGGCCGTGGATGCTGCCCTGGCCAAGGCCAACCATCCCGGCGATGCGGCCCGAGGCCCAAGACCAGGCAATCGCGCCAAGCAGCAGCAGCTTGGCAAGACCCTTGGCCAGTTCGATCCAGCCCTGCGGACCGAACATGCGTTTCAGCCCCGAAAGCGGATTGATGCGCGAAGCCTTGGGGGCGAGGTTCGAAGGGATCCACCGCCCATCGGACAGGCCGATCTGCGAGAAGACGGAAGCGGCCAGAACCATCAGGCCAAGCAGCATGACCGGGGGCAGTACCGCGATCAGCGCGCCGGTCAGCAGTTTGGCGGGGGCAAAGTCCTCGATGGCCGCGCGGTCGAGCATGAACGAGGCGCGCAGGGTGTCCTGCAGGGCATCGAACATCCAGGGCCCGGCAAACTTCAGCCAGATCGCGCCGACGAGTACGCCGATGGCCGTCGCGAGGTCCTTGGAGCGCAAGACGTCGCCGTTCTTGGCAGCGTCCTTCTTGCGCTTCTCTGTCGGGGCAAAGGACTTTTCGCCTTCCTGCTCGGCCATGTCCGCCTCCTACTTCAGGACCAGCGCGCCAGCGTTGGCGACGGCGGTGGCGGAGATGTCGACCATCACGTCGGTCAGCATCGGGGCGGCAGCGATCATCGCAGCAAGGCCAGCGAGCACGCCTGCGGGAAGGCCGAGCGAGAACAGGTTCAGGCTGGGGGCTGAGCGGCTGATGATACCGGTCGTTACCTGCACCAGCAGCAGGATCAGGGTGACGGGCAGGGCGATGAGGATTGCGGTCACGAACATCTGCGTGGCGAACTGGCCGATCAAGTCGATCCGGTTAGCCGCTAACCAAGATGTGCCCGGCGGGAAGGTGCGGTAGCTGTCGACCAATAGCGCGATCCAGTTGAGATGCGCGCCAGTGCCGAGGAAGATCACTGTCAGCACTACCGCGAAATACTGGCCCATCGCAGGCGAGTGGGCGCCACTGACCGGGTCGGCCGTGGTGGCGATCGACATGCCCATGCCGCCGCCGATCACTTCGGCCGCCAGCGTTGGCGCGGCGAACGATAGTTGCAGGGCAAAGCCCATGGCGAGGCCGATCAGGACTTCGTTGGCGGCGGAGAGGATACCGTTGATCGAGAGCAGAGCCGTTGGCGCTGCAACATCGGTCCAGCCGCAGACCAGCATCGCGATGGCGCCAGAGGCGACGATGCGGACCTGATAAGGAACGGTGCCGGTGCCGAACAGGGGCGCTGCGAACATGGCGGCGGCGATGCGCGTCATCACGAACATCCACCGCCAGAAGTCCGCCTCGAGCGCGCCGAAACCGAAGTCGAGTTGCAGCACGGCCTAGCCTTTGCCCGTCATGGCGATCTGGTCGAAGATTTCCTTGGTGAAATCCCCGACAAGGCCGAGCATGGCCGAGCCGAACAGCACCAGCACCAGCGCGGTGACAGCCAGCTTGGGCACGAAGGTCAGCGTCTGTTCGTTGACCGACGTTGCCGCCTGGATCACGCCGACAACGAGGCCGACGGCAAGCGAGGCGAGGAGGATCGGCGCCGCGACCAGCGCCGTGATCCACAACATCCGGTCAGCCAGCGCGAGGAGGGAGGCGGTGTCTTCCATCGCCGCTTACCCGAAGCTTGCTGCAAGGCTGCCCATCAGCAGCGCCCAGCCATCGACTAGCACGAAGAGCAGCAGCTTGAACGGGAGCGAGACGATGGTCGGACTCATCATCATCATGCCGAGGCTCATCAGCACCGATGACACGACGAGGTCGATCACCAGGAACGGCAGGAACAGCATGAAGCCGATCTGGAAGGCGGTCTTGAGTTCGCTGGTGACGTAGGCGGGCAGCAGGATCGAATAGGGCACGTCAGCGGGGCTGGCGAACTTGGGCGCTCTGGCCATTTCCGAGAACATGCGCAGGTCCGTCTCGCGGGTTTGGCGGATCATGAAGGCATGGAACTCGCGTCCACCCGCCACGAAGGCCTGCTCTGCCCCGATCTGACCGCTGGAATAGGGCTGGATCGCGTTGGCATTCACCTTGTCGAGCGTGGGGCCCATGATGAACAGCGATAGGAACAGCGACAGGCCGATCAGCACCTGGTTGGGCGGCGACTGCTGGAGACCCATCGCCTGACGCAGGATCGACAGCACCACCAGCACGCGCGTGAAGCTGGTCATCATCAGGATCAGCGACGGCAGGATCGTCAGCAGGCCCATGATGAGCAGGAGCTGCAACGAAAGCGACAGCGAGCCGCCGCTCTGCGCGCCAGCCATCTGGCCGAAGGCGCGGTCGAGCGCACCGGAGATCGCGGCGGGCTGCTGCGCCGGGGCAGGGCCGGCGGCCTGCGCCATGGCGTAGTGCGGAATCAGGGTCAGCGTCGTGGCAAGGGTTGCGAGCAGGCGCTTCACTGGGCGTCCTCCGCTTCAACCTTGGGCCGTGCGGGGGCTTCGGCAAGCCGAACCAGACCGTTCTTGCCAGCGGACACCAGAATTTCTCGCCCGTGGAATTCCAGCACGGCAAGGCGCAGCGTGGGGCTGAGCATCTGGGTTTCGACGATGCGCACCGACTTGGGCGCGTTGCCTGCCATGAAGCGGCCTTCCATGCGCTTGGCAAACTTGAGACTGGCCCAGGCAAGGCCGCCGATCAGCGGCAGCAGCACGAGCAGCTTGAGGACGTACCAGAACATCAGGCCGCATCCCCCCTGGCGGGCTTCTTCGCCGGGGCGGCTGCAGGCGCTTCCTCCGGTTCGCTCCCGGCCAGCTCCACGATCCTGAGACCGAAGCGATCACCCTGCGCCACCACTTCGCCGCGCGCGATCAGCTTGCCGTTGACCATGACATCGAGCAGTTCGTCGGTCATGCGGTCGAGCGTGACGACCGACTCTTCGGACAGCGACAGCACGTCCCTGAGCTTCATCGCGGTGCGGCCGAGTTCTACGGTCAGGCGGACATCGACGTCCTTGAGGAAATCGAAACCGCGGGGCTGGAAGGTCATGTCTTGGTGGCCTCTTCGTGAAATCAGGAAAGCTGGGTGATCTGGATGGCGACGCGATCGTCGAGCGCGCCGATGGTGCCGTGGGCGTAAGTCTTGGCTCCGACCTTGACCGGCACGCTGCGGGCGATTGGCACCGGCAGGACCTGCCCGATGCGCAGGGCAGAGACGGTGGCGAGCGGCAGGCTCATGTCGACCAGCACGGCAGTGACATCGATCGGCAAGTCGGCGAAGGGTGCGTCAGTCGGCTGGGCGGGGCCACGAGCAGGCTTTGCTGGGCGCTTGGATTCGCCATGCGCGAACATCGCCGACAGCGTTTCGAGCGGAAAGGCGAAGGCAATCGCCCAAGGCATGCGACCCTGCTCGACGACATTGAGCGTAAGGCTGGCGACTGGCGTGGCATCGGGCATGGCCTGCAACTGCGCCAGGCTGGCATCGCGCCGAATGCTGCGGACCGGACCACCCGCTCCGCCCAGTGACACGGCAAGGCAGGCTGCGACGAGCTGTTCGATGCGGCCGATCATCAGGTCTGCCGAGAGCGGGAATTCCTTGGGCAGCGAAGACGGAGTGTCGCCGGGACCGCCGAAGGCGCGGTCGACCAGACGCAGCACGTTCTCGCCCTCGATGCTGACCATGAACGGTGCGGTGCCGATCTGCATCAGGCTGTTGGCGGCAAGACGCGGGATTTCCGAGCAGAAGTCGGCAAAGTCGGTTTGCATCGGCTTCATCGGATTGATCTGCGGCTCCGCACCGCCAAGCAGCGGAACGAGCGCGCCACGCACGGCCTTGGCCAGGCGCTCGCTCATCCGGGTGAGCGCCGGGACCAGATCCGCAGCACTCGGGCCGGGACGCAGCAGGACCGGATCGTGCCGGGCGATGGCACGTTCGGCGATGAAGGCGCGTTCGGGTTTCATGGGAGCCTTGGGGCTTGAGGCGTCACTGGACGATGAAGGTCTTGAAATAGACGTTGTCGACGCCGCCAAAGCCCTCGTTCTCGGTGAGGACCTTGTTGATTGCGGCGGTTAGGCGCTTCTGCAGGCGGCCTTTGCCTTCGGGGCTGATCACGTCTTCCTCGGGCGTATCGGCAATCGCGATGAGCAGGGCCGAGCGGATCGCCAGCTCATGCTTCTTCATCCACAGCACCACGCGATAATCGCGGCGGGTCGAGGCCGAGACGTTGACCTGCAGGAGCGCGTCTGTGTTCTTGAGGTTCGAGGTGAAGTCCTCGGGGAAGTTGTAATAGACCGTGCGGAACTCGCTGCCGCCTTCGCCATCGGTGTCGGCCGCGGCACCTTCGCCTTCGCCTTCCTTGGCCACTGGAGCATAGGGGTCTTCCTCACCCTTGCGGATCAGCTTCGGGTTGTTGTCCACCTTGACGACTTCGTGCGTGCCGCCGCCAATGATCCCGGCAGCGACGAGACCGAATACGCCCCCGCCACCGACGCCGAGCAAGGCAACGGCGCCGATGACCTTGACCATCATGCCGCCGCCCTTCTTCTTCTTGGGCTTGTCGTCCTTCTCGCTCTTGTCACTCATGCGGGTTCTCTCGAAGTTCGGGGATCAGGATCAGGCGTAGATGTCGCGCGCATCGCGCCGGGTGGTTGGTTCGTCGTTCTGGTCATGCCGAGGCGCGGCGTTGGTGGCCGGGCGCTGCTGGGCTGGCTGGCTCTGCGGTTGTTGGCGCTGGCCTTCGCCCTGGCTGGTGCGGGCGTCAGCCGCGGCCTGCTGGCGCGGAGCCTGTGCCGCAGATTCGTTGCTTGCGGGCGAAGCGTCAGCGGCGGCGCTGACCGCGCGGGCAAAGTCGGGGTCCGCACTGCTCATCGCCACCGACAGCGCGTTGTCCTCGTCACGGTCGAAACGCAGCGAGACGCGGCCAAACTCGGCATGGGCAACCGAGGCATGGACTGTGCGCGGCGAAGCGTCCTCGCGGGCGCGGGCGAGCGTGTCGACCAGCGTGGCAAAATCGATCCGCTCCGGCGCGGGCTCTGTCCGGAGACTGGCCGGGGCTTGCCCCTCGGCGCGCAATGGTTGGTCCGGAGCAGCCAGGACGTTGGGGGTTGGCGCAGCCGATGCTGGTTTCAGGGGCTCGTCCGGTTTTTCCGGATCTGGCTGAGTTCGGGTGGCCAATGGCCGTTGTGAGGCCAGCGTCGTGCTTGCTGCGGGCGTGACCGCTTCAAGCGCTGCTGGTTCGCGCGGGTTCGCTTGGCGAGGAGCCGACTGGGGTGCCGCATCCTCGGCGGGAGCCTCCGCCTCGGCGATTGCTGGTGCCTCTGGCGATGCCCTGTTCGGCGTCTGCATGTGGCTGTTGCCGGCCTGCAAGGCGGCGGCAATCTCAGCAGGAAACACACCCTTCGGTGCTTCGGCGTTGCTGGCTGCGCCAGCTATCGGCTGACTTTTCGCAGGGAGCAGTTCGACCTGTGCCGTCTGTGCCAGAGCGACTGCCTTTTGTGCGGCATCAAGCGGCGCAGCGATCTGGGCAGGCGTGTGTGGCGCTGTATTCGAAGGTGGCTGGAAGCCTTCGACTACTCGCTCCGGGGAAGTGTTCGTAGTCAGGCGATCGGGCGCGGCGAAGATCGCGGTCAGCATTGCCATATCAGCGAGGGGCAGGCCCGTCGCTTCAGGTTTGCCGGTTTCCCACCCCTCGAGCGCTTCCTCGGCCTTCGCCTCAACCTTGTTTTCCGGCCGTGCCGATGTTTCGGGCTGAGCCTGTTCTCCAGAAGTCTTCGCGGTCAAAGTCTGTGCTGGAACTGCCGGCCGAGCGCGGCCCATTGCCGGTACCGGCAAGGTCTTGCCGCCAATCGGCAGGGTATTGCCGGGGGCGGGGGGCGCAATGGGGGTTTCGTCCGGTGCAGACTGTCCGGCGAGCAGCGACGCAAAGTCCGTGATCAATGGCTGAGTGGGGGCAAGATCCGCCGTTTCCGCCGCGTTCCCCATGTTTGCGAGCGGCATCGCCGGAAGCGGCGAAACCACTGGCAGCAAGGGGGAGGCGGAAAAGTCGAACATGGGCAGGGCTCCGTCGCGAAGGCGTCAACCCTGTCTATTCAAGGCCCGTGCCAGATCGCTTGGCCGAGGCGGCAGTAGGTATTGTTGCGGATTCCACCTTGCGGGCGATCAGGCGGGCCTGGGCCTCGGCGCGTTCCTCCACAGCTGCGCGGCGGCGCTCGGCAGCAGCGGCTTCCTGCGCCTTGGCATCGGCAATGCGCCGGGCGGCTTCGGCATCAGCGCGGGTTCCGGTGGTGATGCGATCGAGCCCGGCCACGAAGTGCCGCAACTGCTGGAGGCCGTGCGCGTCGCGGGCATCGGTGCGCGCGGCGTAGTCGGCAGAAAGGCGCTGGGTACGTTCGACCAAACCCTGCAACTGCGCCAGCGTGCCTTCGGCCTTGCCCGCTTCGGCAAGCGCGTTCTGGCGGGCGATGTCGCGGATACGTTCGAGGCGCTTGAGGCGGGCAAGGCGGGCGCGTTCGGCTTTCACGGGCCGATCAGCCCGGTCAGCGCGGCAATGCTGTCAGCCATCGGCACGACCTCGCGCTGGGGCTGGCCGATGAAGGCGGAGAGCGCCTCGTGCATCGCAATGGCGCGATCGAGCTGCGGATCGGCTCCGGCGCGATAGGCGCCCATCAGCACGAGATCGCGGTTGGCTTCATAGGCGGCGACGAGCGCTCGGAACGTGCGCGCGGCCTTCTGGTGATCGGGTGCGGTGATGTCATTCATCACGCGGCTGAGCGATGCGGCGATGTCGATCGCCGGGTACTGGCCGCGCTGGGCGAGATCGCGGGACAGCACGATATGTCCATCGAGGATCGAGCGGGCAGTATCGACCACCGGGTCGTCCTGGTTGTCGCCATCGGCGAGGACCGTGTAGAGCCCGGTGACCGAGCCGCCACTCTGTGCCGAATTGCCTGCGCGCTCGACCAGCTTGGTAATCGTGGCAAGCGCGGAGGGCGGATAGCCGCGCGCCGCGCCCGGTTCGCCCAGCAGCAGCGCGATCTCGCGTCCGGCGTGGGCGACGCGGGTGAGGCTGTCCATGATCAGCAGCACGCGCTTGCCCTGCGCGCGGAAATATTCGGCAAGGCTGGTGGCGAGCATCGCGCCCCGGATGCGCAAGTTGGGTGCGTGGTCTGCAGGAACGGCAACGATGACCGAGCGCTCGCGCTTCGATCCCTGCATGTGCCTTTCGACGAAATCGGACACTTCGCGCGCGCGTTCGCCGATCAGGCCGACGATGACGATCTCGGCCTCGGCCCCATGCGCGATCATGTCGAGCAGGACCGATTTGCCGACGCCAGAGCCTGCCATGATGCCGATGCGCTGGCCGACGCCAAAGGTGGTCAGGGCATTGAGCGCGCGCACGCCGGTGTCGAAGCTCTCGCGCACCGGCGAGCGATCCAGCGCGGCAGCGCGGACGCCACCTGCGGGCCATTCACGGCGACTGTGGATCGGTCCCATGCCGTCGATAGGCTTGCCTTCGCCATCGATGGCGCGGCCAAGGAAGGCCTCGCCCACAGGGAGCATGCCGGGCCGACCTTCAGGCCGGACCCGTGCGCCGGGGCGCAGCAGGACCGGATCGCCGAGCAGCATCATCAGCGTGCGGCCATTGCGGAAGCCTACGGTCTCAGCTGTCAGCGAGCCCGTGCCATGGGCGATGCGACATTGCGTGCCGATCGGGACAGAAAGGCCAGAGACTTCCAGCATTCCGCCATCGCAGGCAGCGAGCAGGCCATAGCGCGAAGGGGTGAAGTCCGGCTCGCACAGCGCGAGGGAATCGAGCGTGCGTTCGAATAGGACAGGCGTCGTGGCCTTCAGCACTGGCGCAAGGCTTCGTTGATGGCGCAGCGCCATTGCTCGGGCCCGTCCTCGACGCCGCCTGCCGCGCCTTCGACGCGCAGTGCGCCGCGCTCGAGGCCAGCGTCGGGTTCGAAGTGCCAGTCTTCAGGCAGGCGTGCGGCGATGAGGGCGAGGTCTTCGGGGTGAAGGCGGATCACACGCTGGTCTTCGGCGCGGGCGAGCATCGCCGCAGCCACCTGAACGCGCCGGGTAAGCGCATCGGGATCGAGCGCGGCGGGGGCGATGGCCGCCTCGCACAATGCGATCACGGTTTCGCGCAGGCGATCCTCGAGTTCGGATTGCATGGCGGCATCAATTCTGCCGAGGCCGAATTCGATGCGGCTGCGCGCGGCATCCTGCTCCGCAATGAGCTGCGCGGCCGCCTCCTGCGCATCGCCAAGGCCTTTGGCGTAACCCTCGGCCCAGGCTTCGGCCACGGGATCGTGCGGCTCGGTCGGATCGGGCGCGACCGACTCGGGCGCGACCGACTCGGGTTCGGGCTCGGGAACGACAAGCTGGCGGAAGAAGCGGCGGTCCCGCGCAAAACCCGGGGAAGCATGCCCGAGATCGGCAAGCGAAATCGCGCGCAGGGCTTCAGACATAGTCGTCGTCGCCGGCACCGAACACGATCACGCCTTCGGCCGAGAGGCGACGGGCGGCAGTGACCATGGCCTTCTGGGCCTCGATCACTTCGGCCATCTTCATGCGGCCGCGCGCCGCGATCTCGTCGCGCACGCCATCGGCGGCACGGCTCGACATCGAGCGGAAGAACACCTCGCGCTGGTCTTCGGGAATGCCCTTGAGCGCCGCTATCAGTGCATCGCTGTCGACCTCGCGCAGAAGCGCGCCCATCGACTTGTCGTCGAGCACGAAGAGGTGCTCGAACTTGAACATTTCGTTCTCGATGGCCTTGGCGAGCTGGCGGTCCTGCTTGGCGATCTCGGGCATGACCCGCTTTTCGACCGCGCGGACCGAGGCATTGATGATGTCGGCCGCCTCGCGCGGGCCGCCCATGGTGAGGGCACCTGTACCGTGGCATTCGCCGATCCGCCGGTTGAGCAGTTCGTCGAGCATGGCGATGGCCTCGGGCGCGACCGGGCCGAGCGTGGCGATGCGATGGACGACCTGAGGCTGCACCTCGTCGGGCAGGCCATGGAGCACGGCGGCGGCAACCTCGGGATCGAGTTGCACGAGCAGCACGGCGATGGCCTGCGGGTGTTCGTCGCGGATCAGCGGCACGATCACCTGCGGGGTCAGCCAGCGGGCGAGTTCGATAGTCGGCGTTCGCGAGGGATCGTCGGGCACGATGCGCTGCATCAGGCTGTCGGCCTTCACTTCGCCCACGGCCCGCGTCATCAGCGAGCGGACCTGGCCGACGCGATCATGCGCGATCAGGCCAAGCCGCTCGGTCTTCTCGACGAAGCCTGCAATCGCCTGGGCAATGGCGACCGGGCCGATCTCGCCCAATGCGCACATCTTTTCGCCAAGCAGGCGCAGTTCGGCAGGCTCTAGCTGGGCAAGGATCTGCGCCGCCTGATCGTCCTCCAGCAGCATGACCATCACGGCCGCACGCTCGGGATCGGAAATGGCCGGGGCTTCCATCAGGTCGCTCATGCGCTGGCACCTTCCTCTTCAGGGGTCTTGAGCATCTGCTTGAGCGCGACCACCGCGCTATCGGGCTTCTCGACGACAAGTCGCTGGGCAAGGCTGACCTGCCGGGCGAGCGCTTCGGCATCGACCACGCCAGTTTGTGGGTCCTGCGCGGGCTGGATAGCCTGAGCCACTTCCTCGGGCGTGACCGTCTCGACGCTGTCTTCGCCGGTCTCCTCCTCGTCCTCGTCCTTGCCTTCATCCTCTGCCGCTTCGCCCTTCTTGCGTTTCTTGAGCGGCTTGCTTTCGCCACTGGCGGGCTCGCGCTTCAACGCCTTGATCAGCGGCCTGACGCCGAGCAGCAGCACCAGCAGCACTGCGATCAGGGCGACAGCATTCCGCAGGATCGTTGCGAACCACGGCGTTTCCCAGAACGGCGCCGGGGTGACATCAGCAGGCTTGAACGCACGCACGGCCACGGCAACCTGATCGCCACGCGCGGCATCCGCACCAACTGCAGCGCTGACCAGTTGCTTGATCTGTTCGATGTCCTGCGGCTTGGCCTTGGCCATGATCTCCGCACTGAGCGCGACCGCGACCGAGAGGCGCTTGATCTTGCCGGGGGTCTGGTTCGAAACGGCGACTTCTCGACCCAGTTCATATGTGCGGGTCGAGCTGGATTCCCCGTTGGCGCCCGCAGGAGCTGCGGCGGTTGTCGGCGTGCCTTGCGGCGCACCTGCTTGCGCGGTCGTGGCCGGTGGTGGCGTGTTGGCGGTGACGCCGGGCACGCCTTGCGCGGTGGTCGCGCCTGCCTGTTGCGAGGCGCTTTGCGTTTCAGAGCGGACGACGCCCTGCTTGTCATAGCTTTCCCGTGCCGATGTCACCTGATCCATGTCGAGGTCGAGCTGGATCTCGGACGAGAAGTTGCCTTCGCCGAGCATGGGGGTGAGCAACTGGGCAACCTGCTGGCGCAGCTTCTCTTCCATGCGCTGCTGCAGTTCGAGGCGGTCGCCATCGGGGCCGGATGGGTCGGAAAGAAGCGCGCCATGCTGGTCCACCACGCGGACCGCATCGATCGAAAGGCCCGGAACCGATCCCGCCACAAGGTTCACGATCGCGCGGACTTGGCTTTCCGAAAGCTGCCGCCCGCGCTTCAGCTTGACCATGACCGAAGCCGATGGCGGGACGTTCTCGCGCACGAACACCGACTTTTCGGGTTCGGCGAGGTGGACGCGCACGGCTTCGACGCCGTCGATCTCCATCACCGTCAGTTCCAGCTCGCGCTCGCGCGCGGCCTGCAGACGCTGCCCTTCAAGGCCGCGGCTTGCGCCCATCGGCAGCTTGTCGAGCATCTGCGTGCCGGTTTCGGGTGTGGCGATCGCGCCGTCCGATGCCGCTGCCATGCGCGCCTTGTAGAGGTCGTCCTCGCCCACGGTGATCGCGCCGGTGGCACTGTCGATCTGGTAGGGAATTCCTGCCTTCTCGAGGCTGGCGGTCACTTCGGCGCGCTCGCCGTCGGAGAGCTGGCTGTAGAGCATGCGCTGCGGCGCCGGGGCCATGGTCAGCCACAGCACGCCGGTCAGTCCTGCGGCCGATACGCCCGCGAACCATGGGATCATGCGCCGCACGGATGGCTGGGCGAGCATGGCTTTCGCCCGCGCGCCAAGGCCACCGGCAAGCGGATCGGTCAGCGAGCCTGCCTGTGTGGCGGAAGGATTTGCCTCAGCCATTCAATCACACTCCCATCCGCATGATGTCCTGGTACGCGGTCAGCAGCTTGTTGCGGACCTGCAGCGTAGCCTCGAAGGCAACGCCTGATTCCTGCCGGGCAAGCATGACCTTGGCGATGTCGATGGTCTCGCCGCGCTCGTACGCCTCGGTGATCGCGCTGGCCTTCTGCTGGCTGGCATTCACGTTATCGAGCGCGCCCTTGAGGCTCTCGGTGAAGCTTCCGGCCGGGCCGCTGGTTGCGCTCGTCGAAGTTGCGGTCTCGGGCGCCTTGACCTGCTGGAGCAGCTGCGAGCGCTCCATGATCTGCTGGCGCAGTGCCATGATGTCCTGGATGCCGGAGGCCCGGCCACCGATGCCGGAGACGCTCATCGCCTGCCACCCACTGCACGGCCGTTCACTTCGATCCCGGCATCACGAAAGCTGGCAAGGCGATAGCGCAAGGTCCGCTCGGAAATGCCAAGCTGGCGTGCGGCAGCAACGCGGCTGCCGTTGCAGGCTTCCAGCGTCGAGAGGATCGCCTTCGCTTCCGACATCTGGACGATGTTGGACAGGGTGGCATCGCCCGTCACGACAGGGGCCGCTGGCTCGTTGATGAGGCGGGCGGGCCGGTCGAACACGATGTGCTCCGCGCCGATCACCGCAGCGTTGCCCGCAAGGACAAGGGCGCGGCGCATCACGTTCTCCAGCTCGCGCACGTTGCCGGGCCAGGAGTGGCCGCAGAGCATCGACAGCGCCTCGTCCGAGATCCACGGGCTGGTGGCCGAGTGACGCAGCGCCATGGCAAAGGCCAGCGGGGCAATATCCTCGGGCCGTTCGCACAGCGCGCGCAGGGTGAGGGGGAATACGTTGAGGCGATAGTAGAGGTCAGCCCGGAAGCGGCCTTCCTCGACCTCGAGCGGCAGATCGCGGTTGGCGCAGGCGATCACGCGGACGTCGACCTTGATCGGCTTGGTCGCGCCCAGCGGCACGACTTCGCCTTCCTGCAGCGCACGCAGCAGCTTGGCCTGAAGGGTGATCGGCATTTCGGCGATCTCGTCGAGCAGCAGAGTGCCGCCGTCAGCCGCGCGGAAGAAGCCTTCGCTCGCGGCATTGGCGCCAGTGAACGCCCCCTTCTGGTGGCCGAACAGCAGCGCTTCGAGCATGGCTTCGGGCATGGCGGCGCAATTGATCGCAACGAAGGGCTTGTCCTTGCGAGCCGAGCGTTCGTGGATGAAGCGGCTGAGCACTTCCTTGCCGGTGCCGGTGGGGCCGTTGATCAGGACCGGGATCTCGCTGGCGGCAATGCGCGTGGCAAGGGCAAGGACGGACAGGCTCTCGGGATCGGCCGCAATCGGCGCGCCGGGGCGGGCCGCGCAGGCTAGCAGTGCGGCCAATGCGGCTTCGCCCGCGCCGTCGGCGTAGCGCAGGCAAGCAATGCGGCTTCCGGCCTGACGCTCGATCGAGGGCACTTCCGACCGTTCCAGCAGGACCACCGGCTTGCGAGGCGCAAGGCTGGCGTTCTCGAAGGCATCGGCCAGCATGGCATCGCCGGGCTCGCCATAGCTCGACAGCACTGCCGCCGCGCGCTGGACCAGCGCAGGATGGGCTTTCGCCGCCGCTTCCGTGAACTGCAGTGCTCCGCAATCGCGAATCATTTCAAGACCCCTGTTAACCATCCTGTCTGGGACCTTCTTTCGCGCGGGACCGACAAACAGGTTGAAACTTTAAGGGGTCGGGTAACCCTAAGTGCCAGTACTTAGGTGCGGCAGTCTTTTGCCGGGGGGTGGCTTAAAACCGGCTGCACTTTGCCGGTCTTTGTTCCGACAGCCGTGTCGATCCTCTGACCGGCGGTCCTATCGGGAACGACACACCACCTACCGGAGAATGGAAAATGGCGGTTATCAATACAAACATCAGTGCCTTGAAGGCGACGAACTCGTCGAACATGGCCAACAAGATGCTCGGCACGGCGATGGAACGCCTGTCGACCGGCAAGCGCATCAATGGCGCCAAGGACGACGCAGCGGGTCTTGCCATTGCCACGAGCATGACGGCCCAGATCAAGGGTATGAATCAGGGCGTTCGTAACTCGAACGACGGCATTTCGCTGGCACAGACCGCAGAAGGCGCGCTGAACGAAGTGTCGAACATGCTCCAGCGCGTTCGTGAACTGGCCGTGCAGTCGGCTTCGGGCACCTATCAGGACGCCACCGACCGTGCCTACATGCAGACGGAAGTTGACGAGCTGACCGCGCAGATGGGCCAGATCATCGACAACACCAAATTCAACGGTGTGCAGCTGTTCGATGGCTCGGTTGCGACCGTGACGGTGCAGACCGGTGCAAACGGTTCGGACACCGTGGACATCACCATGGCCGACCTTACCACGCTGTCGGCTAACGGCGGTGCTGCCGGGTCTTACGATGTCTCCTCGGCAACCTCGGCAAACGGTCTGCTCGCAACGCTCGACACCGAACTGGACTCGATCTCGAGCTCGCGTGCAACGCTCGGTGCCGGCATGAACCGCCTGGAATCGGTGGTGAACAACCTCAACGACAACATCACCAACCTGTCGGATGCCCGTTCGCGCATTCAGGACACCGACTACTCGACCGAAACCACGCAGATGGCGAAGGCCCAGATCCTTTCGCAGGCCTCGACCGCGATGATCGCACAGGCCAACCAGAGCCAGCAGAACGTGCTGTCGCTGCTGCGTTAAGGCATGAGATACGCCTGTCTCCACCAGGCGTGATCACGAGCCCGGCGGCCCACCCCAGGCCGCCGGGTCTTCGTGCGTTCTCCGGTACAGAAGAAGGGCGGCACCTTGCGGGGCCGCCCTTCGCATTTCTGGAGATGGGCGGGTTTACTTCACGCCGACCGGGAAACGGACGCCATTGGGCGCTGCCGTCGAAAGCCGACCATCGCTGCGCGGGCCACCGATGAGCACGAGCCCGGCAAGGTGCGGCGTCGCCATCGAGGTGCCCGAGATCGTGTTGTATCCGCCATTGAGCCAAGTCGAGAGGATCGAGACGCCGGGTTCGGCAAAGTCCACCGGATCGTTGATCACCGAGTAGTTCGAGAAGCTCGCGAAGGTATCGGAGCTGTTCACTGCCGCCACTGTGTAGATATAGGCCCCGTCTGCGCGTGCGGGTGAATGGTTGTTGGCATCGTCGGTCTCGTTCCCGGCGGCCAGAGCAAAGATGACCTTGCTGCTGTTCGAGGCGTTGATTACCGCCGTATCGAGGGCATCGGACACCGGCCCGCCAAGGCTCATGTTGGCGACGTCACCCAGCTTGCCGACCGATGCCACGTAGTCGACCCCTGCGATCACGTCCGAATAAGCCCCGCTGCCACGACGGTCGAGTACGCGCACGGCAACGACCTTCGCCCCTGCCGCGACCCCGACGACGCCCGTCCCGTTCAGCTTGGCGGCAATCGTTCCAGCGACATGCGTGCCGTGGCCGTTGAGGTCATTCGGCGAGGTTTCTCGCGCCACGAAGTTGCGGCTCAGCGCGGTATCGACGTTGAGGTCCGGATGCGTCAGGAAGATGCCGCTGTCGATCACGAAGGCGCGGCCAGTTCCGGTGTAGGCCGCTCCACCGCCAACGCGCGTGATGCCCGCAGGCGTGCTTTCGGTGGTCGATCCGCCGCCGCCGCCGGGCCGGGCCAGCGCGTTGATCGGATCAATCACCGTCGCGATCTGGTCAGCCTCGCAATATTCGATATTGGGATTGTGTGCGGCGACTGCCTGGGCACCCTGCGCCGGCAGGTTGATCGAGAAGCCTTGCAGGGCATGACTATAGACGTGGCCAATTCTGCCGCCGGCCTTGCCGACAACCCGGTTCGCCTCGGCCTTTTCCGCACCCGGAGCGACGCTCCCCTTCTTGAAGACGCAGATCCAGCTGTCCGGGATGGCCGATCCCGCAGCTGCAGCCATGGTCGGCTTTGCCGATGCGGCGACGCTGGCGCTCGACGTGGCGGGGAGGAGGACAGTGCTTGATCCTGCCGACTTTCCGCCTCCGGCAGCGGCGAGCACGATTCCTGCCAGTGCCACCGCCGAAACGGTAGCCAAAGCTGCAAACTTCCTCATCTTGTCTCAACTCCCTGTCTCAAACCTTTGCGGATCGTGACCGACGCACGACGCACCCCGCAATGACAGGAAGCTGCAGTGAAGAGGTTGCACTTGCAACCAGAACTTTCACCAATATTTCATGATGATGTCATTTTGTTGCTTGATCAGCCAGTAATCAGAATGGACATGCGCCGGTTGCGCGGGTCGGCCGGGTTGTTCTGCACCAGCGGCTCGCGGTCAGCCACGCCCTCGATGCGGCGGAACCGCGTTTCGCCGATGCCCTGTCGCATCAGGGCCTGCCGCGTCGATTCGGCCCGTCCGGCCGAGAGTGACCAGTTGTTGGCGACGCCGTTCTTCCACGGCAGCGAGTCGGTGTGGCCGCGGATGGTCAGCTGCGTCGGATCGGGCGCGATAGCCTGACCGATCGCGCGCAGCAGTTCTGCGGCATCCGGTGTCAGCACAGTGGTGCCGAGCAGGAACATCGAGAAGTCGGCATCGTCGACCAGATCGAGGCGAACGCCTTCGGGCGTTTCGGTCATGCGCACTTGCCGTGCCAGCTTCTTGAGCTTTTCCGACTGGGCGAGCTTCTGCGCGATCCGCTCCTTCATCACCTGCGAACGCTTGATCTTGCTGCCGCCTTCCTTCGGGCCGCCAGTCGCATCACGCGGGATCGAGAGAGTCTTGTTGCCGGTCTGCCCGGCACGGTGGGGGTAATCGTCGGCGTCGGTCAGCGAGGAGCCTCCGAGCACGCCATAGCCGCCCGCGCTGCCCTGCCTCACCTTGACGAGCGTGGGCGTAAAGTAGTCGGCGATGCCCTTGCGCTGCTTCTCCGTGGTTGCGCCGAGCAGCCACATCAGCAGGAAGAACGCCATCATCGCGGTCACGAAGTCGGCATAGGCAACCTTCCACGCGCCGCCATGGTGGCCACCTGCGACGACCGTGATCTTCTTGACGATGATGGGTCTGGGCGGCTCGTTCTTGCCCTTGGCCGGTGCCTTGGCCATGGCTTATCGTCCGCGCAACGCGTCGAGCAGTTCCGACAGGCCGGGACGGAAGGCATGGCCAAGCCCCGAACGCGCGCTTTCCACGACCAGCGGCTGCGGCCAGCCGTGCAGGCTCGCGATGATCACCTGCTTGACCGCCTGGAAGATCATCTCGTCCTGTTCGAGCACCTGCTTCAGGCGTCCCGCGATCGGTCCAACGATACCATAGGCAAGCAGAATGCCGAGGAATGTGCCGACGAGGGCCGAACCGATCATTGCGCCAAGGATCGATGGTGGCTTGTCGATGGACCCCATGGTCTTCACCACGCCAAGCACGGCCGCAACGATGCCGAGAGCAGGCAGCGCGTCAGCAAGACCCTGAATGGCATGCTGAGCCTCGCCCGACTCATGGAAGTGTGTCTTCATCGCGTGATCCATCACTTCTTCCACCGCGTGCACTTCCAGCGTGCCGGACGACACCACGATCAGCGTAAGTGTATCGCAAATGAGCGAGGTGAGAGCGGAATTGGCCAGCAGTCGCGGATACTCTGCGAAGATCGGCGAGTTCTTTGGATCGGTGACGTGGCTTTCCAGAGCAACCGGTCCATCGCTGCGCAGGATTTTCATCAGTTTGGTGCACAGGACGATGACGTCGACGTGATCCTGCTTGTTATGCTTGGGTCCCTTGAACGTCTTTGTGAATCCTGCACCGATGCCTTTCAGTTCGTGCATCGAATTGCCTGTCACGACCGCACCGACGGCGGCCCCGCCGATGATCAGCATCTCGTGCGGAAGTGCGTGCAGGACCGGCCCAAGGTCACCACCGGTAATGGCAAAGCCGCCAAAGACCATGGCAAGCAGGATGACGATGCCGACAATCACGAACATGGAAAAGATCCCCGGTGGGCGCGGTCGCGCTCAGTTGAGCACGCTGAAGAGCGAGAGGTTGGCGAGCCTGGAAAAGCTGGCCTGGCTGGCCTGCAGCACCAGCATGGTGTTCTGCAGGCGGGCGATGGATTCGGTGAGGTCCGCACCGCCGACTTCGGTCTTCTCGTTGGTGCGCATCTCCGAAAGCGACGTGCGGCGTTCGGTATTGAGATCGATCCAGTTGAGACGCGAGCCGACCACTGTCTGTGCGGTGGTGATCGAATTGAGGCTGTCGTTCAGGGCGGTGAGCGCAGCGTTGGCCGTGGCCGCGCCGCCCGTGCCGGACTTCAGGTCGTCGGCAAGGGCCTTGGTCATGGCCAGCAGATCGACGGTCGCGCCGCCGGACTGAAACTTGAGAAACTCCGGCCCTGTCACCCCGCGCGAGACCGACTGGCCACCGCCCAGCGAAATCACGCCCGCAGCGCCGGTCCCGGCATAAGTCGCATTGCCCGCTGCATCGAGCGTGTAGGCATCCGCTGCGCTCTCGCCCCCGAACAGGGCATTGCCGTTGCCGTCGCGCGCGTTGGCAAGCGCGACGAGGTTGTCACGGATCTGCGCCACTTCCTCGCCGATGCCCGCGCGCTGGCTGGTGCTCAGCGTAGAAGACGCGGCCTGCGTCGTCAGCTCCTGCAGGCGTGTGACGAAGTTGGCGAACTGCGACAGGGCATTGTCGGTCAGGTTGAGATCGGTCGACGCGCGGTTGGTGGCGGCGGTGTCGATGTCGTCGAACACGTCCGCGCGGGCCAGCTGGCGAAGGCGCGAAGCGGCGACCGGATCGTCGGAGGACCGCTGCAGGCGTTCCCCGCTCGACATCTCGGCCTGCGTCTCTTCCGCCTGCTTGCGCAGGGCGGTCAGGTCCATCAGGGACCTTTCGAAGAATGCGCTGGTCGATGTGCCGAAGATCGTGCTCATGACGTATTACCTGATTCCCAGAAGGGTGTCGAAGATATCGGATGCTACCTGCATGACCTTTCCGGACGCCTGAAAGGCCTGCTGGAATCTTACTAGGTTGACCGCTTCCTGATCGAGATCGACGCCCGATTGGGCCGAAAGCGCGACCTTTGCGGTGTCGGCAATGGTCTGGAGCGCGCCGAGCGTGACGTTGCGACCGGCCAGCGTGCCCGAGACGTCGAACAGGATCTCGTCCATCGTACCCGAAGGGTTGACCCCGGCAAGCGCACTGCGGATCGCGGTGAGGTTGGTGGCATCGCGGCTGCCTGCCGTCGTGCTGCTGGCAGGCGCGGTGGCAATCTTGCGCCCGTCCTCAACGGCAAGGGCCATGGTAGCAGCACTTGTGCCCGAGAAGATCGGCACGCCGATCGCATTGTCGAGATCGCGGCCGCCGGTCTGTGCGCCGTTGAAGGCCTCGACGATATCCCCCGCGAGCGTGTCGATGTCGGTCTTGAGCTGCGCGCCCTTGGCAAGCGCGAGTTGCTGTCCTGCCAGCGATCCGCCTGCGAGAGTTAGCGCGTTGCTTCCGAGAGTGTAGCTTACGGTGCCATCAGTTGGAGATGTGGCGATGCCCACGGTTGCGGCAGCATTGCCGGTCACCAGATCCTGGCCACCGCTGCCGCCGATCTTTACCGCAACCTGGCCATCGGTGGAGAACTCGGTCGCAATGTTGGCATAGCCGCTAAGTTCCTCGAGCAGCTTGTCGCGCTGGTCGAGCAGGGCGGTCTGGTCGCTGCTGGCGTCGGAGGCGCGGGCGAGGCGGGTGTTGGTGCGCGCCAGCTCCTGCGCAATGCGGTTGACCTGCGTCACGCCATCAGTGGCAAGGAAGCGCAGCCCATCGGCCGCCGCGTCCATTTCCTGCGAGGCGATCTGGAACGTGCCGACCATTGTCCGCGCCTTCTCGATCACCGAGGCGCGCAAGCTGGTATCGGTCGGGTTCTGGGTCAGTTGCTGCAGCGACGATTCAAAGCCGACGATTGCATCATAGACGCCCGATTGCTCGATGGCGGATTCGATGTTCTCGAGCCCTGAAGCCTCCGCGCTCGCCCGCGCCAGGTCCGAACCCGTGCGGCGCACTTCGGCCTGGCGGAAGGCATCGGCATTGCGCACGATGCCATCGAGCCGCACGCCCGAAAGCGAGAGGTCGCCGATGCGGTAGGCGCCCCCGGTCGACGCCACTTCGCGGAATGAGGCGGAACGCCGGACGTAACCGGTGGACGAGGCATTGGCGATGTTCTGAGCGGTTACGTCGAGCCCGATGCGGGCAGCCTGCACGCCGCTGCGGCCAATCGAGAGGAGATCGGACGCCATGGCTTATGCGCCTCCCTCGGTGCCGTCAGCGGGAAGCAGCGCGGCAAGGTGGTTCTCGATCTGCCGGGCAAAACCCAGCGCGCCGGTTTGCGAAGCGATCTCGGCAAAGCGGTCATCGCGCATCTGCACGAATGTCTGGTCCATCTTGCCGAAGACGTCATCGTCGCCGAAATTGCTGGCACGTGCTGCCGAAAGCATCTGTCTGATGAAGATTGCCTCGAACTGCTTTGCCGCGCCCGAAAGCTTCTCGCGCTCGGTCTGCGCCTTGGGCGTGAGCGAAAGGGTGGGCTGAGAGGTGGAGATCGCGGTCATATCACCACCATCTCCGCCTTCAGCGCGCCAGCCTGCTTCAGCGCCTCGAGGATCGCGACGAGGTCCGAAGGGCTGGTGCCGAGCTTGTTCAGCGCATCGACCAGCGAGGACAGCGAAGCCCCCGGCTTGAACAGCGCAACCTTGGCTTCCTTTTCCTCGGCCGCGATCTGGCTGTTGGGCACCACGGCTGTCTGGCCCCGGCTGAATGGCGCGGGCTGCGAGACTTGTGGCTTCTCGTCGATCTTCACCACCAGCTTGCCATGGCTGATCGCAGCGGGCGAAAGGCGCACTGCGTTGTTGATCACCACCGTGCCGGTGCGGCTGTTGACGATCACCTTGGCGGCAGTTTCTGCCGGGATAACCTCGATCATCTCGATCGCGGCCATGGACGTGGCGCGGCTGTCGGCGCCTGCGGGCAGGCGCAGCGCCAGCGTCACACCATCCTCGATCGTTGCCGACTGCGGGAAGCGCGCGTTGATCGCATCGCGCACGCGCTGGGCGGTCATGAAATCGGCGTCGAACAGGTTCCAACGCAGCAATTCGCCGCTGTCGAACCCGGTGGCGACTGCGCGTTCCACGCTGGCCCCTTCGGCGATACGGCCCACGGTCGGCACGTTGACGGTCAACTGCGAGCCATCGCGCGCCGCGATGCCAAGGCCGCCGACTGCAAGATTGCCCTGCGCCATCGCGTAGATCTGTCCGTCCGCCCCATAGAGCGGCGCAAGGATCAGCGCCCCGCCGCGCAGGGACTTGGCCTTGCCGATGGTCGAGACGGTCACGTCGATTCGCTGGCCGGGTTTGGCAAAGGCAGGAAGCTCGGCCGTTATCAGTACTGCCGCGGCATTCTTGAGGCCGGGCGAGATCCCAGTGGGCAACTGCACGCCGAGGCGCCCGGCAGTGCCTTTCATCGCCTGCGTCAGGTATTCGAGATTGTCGTCACCCGTTCCGGCAAGACCCACCACAACACCGTAGCCAGTGAGCTGGTTGGCGCGCACGCCCTGGAATTCGCCAAGATCGCGCACGCGTTCTGCCATGGCGGGCACGGGCAGGGCTGCCGCGAAGGCTGCAAGAACAGGAAGGATGAACCGGACCAGCATTGCATCAACCTTCAGAAGGGCGAGATCGCGTTGAAGAACTTCGAGAGCCAGCCTTCGCGGCTTGCCCGGCCGACCGAACCGTTGCCGGTGTATTCGACCCGCGCATCCGCGACCTGGCTGGAAAGGATACGGTTCTCCTGATCGATGTCGCCAAGGCGCACGATCCCCGAAAACTGTACCCATTCCTGTCCCTGGCTCAGCATCATGCGCTTTTCCCCGCGCACCAGTGCCGTGCCGTTGGACCTCACTTCCGCGATCGTCACCGCAACCTCGCCGGCAAGCGTGCTCGTCTGCGAGGCATTGCCCTGACCATTGAACGACGATCCGCCCGAAGCATTAAGGGCCGTGGGCTTGATGAACGAGAGCGGCCCGGTGGTTGGCGGCGTGACCGAGAACTGTCCGGACTTCTGTGTCTTGGCCCCGGCGGTCTTGGCAGTGGTCATGTTCTCGACCAGCGTGACCGTAATGAGATCGCCCACCGCATGGGCTCGGCGGCCTTCGACAAAGCCAGTATATCCAGCACTGACGTTGAATATGGAGCCCGCGGTCGGCGCAGCCGTCTGGACTGGAAGCGGCGGGGCGACGACCGGTTCGAAGCCCTTCTTGGGTCTGGCAGCAGCGGCCGGGTCCATGCCGAACACGACAAAGGCTGCGACGATCGAACCGGCAAGGATAGCGCGAACGGCAGTCTTGCGACGCCGCGGGCTTTCGTTGCGTTCCGGGGTGAAGTGGTGGTCGAAGGGCGTTTCCATGGTGATCACAGCGTCTGGTTTGCGTTCTGGAGCATGTCATCGACGGCGGAGATCATCTTGGAATTGATCTCGTAGGCGCGCTGGCATTCGATCATGTCGACCAGTTCCTCGACGACATTGACGTTCGAGCCTTCGAGGTAACCCTGCTGGATCTTTCCGCGCCCAAGTTCCCCGGGAACGCCGACCTGCGCCGCGCCTGATGCTGCAGTTTCCTGCAGGAAGTTGTCGCCCATCGAGCGCAGGCCGCCGGGGTTGGCGAAACTGGCGACGGTGATCTGGCCGAGCTGTGCAGGCTCGTTCTGTCCTGCGATTGTGGCTGAAACGGTGCCGTCGTTGGCAATGGTGATGGCGCTCGCGCCTTCCGGAATGGTGATCGCCGGGTTCAGCGGATAGCCCTGCGCGGTCACCAGCACGCCCTCGGCCGAGCGGGAGAAGTTGCCTGCGCGGGTATAGGCAAGCTGGCCCCCCGGCATCGTCACCTGGAAGTAGCCCTCGCCATCCAGCGCGAGGTCCAGCGCATTGCTCGTGCTCTGCAGCGTGCCCTGGCTGTCGATGCGGGTGGTCGCCTGCACGGCAACGCCGGTGCCGAGGTTCAGGCCAGTGGCATAGGCCGTCTCGTTCGAGGACTGCTGCCCGGCCACGCGCGCGTCCTGATAAGCCAGCGTCGCGAAGTTGGCGCGGTCGCGCTTGAAGCCGGTGGTGCCGACGTTGGCGAGGTTGTTGGCGATCACGCGCATCCGCGTGTCCTGCGCTTCAAGACCGGTGCGGGCGACGTGTAGGGCTGAGCTGGGCATGTTCGGTTACCTTTGCGATCAGGAAATGCGCATCAGCGATGCGCTGGATTCGTCGACTTCCTTGGCCTGGCTGACGACCTTGGTGCGCATGTCGAACAGGCGCTGGGCTTCGACCATCTCGACGAGAATGCGGGTGGGATCGACGTTGGACTGTTCAAGACTGCCGACCATCAGCTTGGCCTCTTCATCCTGTGGCAGGATGCCGGGTTGGCCGTCTTGCCCTGCCACGCGGAACAGGCCGTCGAGGCCCTTTTCGATCTTGCTGCCGGTGGTCGAGGCGATCTTGATGCGCCCGACCAGCTGGGGAGGCTGGTCGGGCGCTTCGGGATTGGCGACGGACACGCCGCCATCGGGGGAAATCGTGACCTTGGAGCCAAGCGGAACCGTGATCGGACCGTTCTCGCCGATGACCGGACGGGCATCGCCGTTTTCCAGCACGCCGCCTGCGCTCACCGCCAGATCGCCGCGCCGCGAATAGACCTCGCTGCCGTCCTCGGCCTGAAGGCTGAGCATCGTATCGCCGGTAAGGGCCACGTCGAGCGGCTTGCCGGTGGAGATCAGCGTGCCCTGCGCCATCGACGATCCGCGCACTTCGCCATCGGTCATGGCCCGCGCCTCCAGGCTCGGGCCTTTCAGCGTCATCGGCGTGGCCGTGAGCATCTCGGCACGGAAGCCGATCGTCTGCGCGTTCGCCATGTTGCTGGCGATCACGCGCTGGCGCACGGTCGAACCGGTCATGCCGGAATAGGCGGTGTAGATAAGGCGGTCCATCGATCAGGCTCCGTCATCATGCGAAGGATCAGGTCTGCAGCTGGATCACGGTCTGCGAGATCTGCGTGGCGGTATCGATTGCCTTGGCGTTGGCCTGGAAGTTGCGCTGCGCAGTGATCAGGCTGACCAGTTCCTCGGCAATGTCGACGTTCGAGCGTTCCAGCGCGCCGGACAGCAGCGAGCCATACTGGCCGGTGCTGGGTTGGCCGTAGTTCGGCGCACCCGAAATGCCGGTGGTCACCCAGTTCGACGAGCCGACCTGCTTGAGACCCTGCGGAGCAATGAAGCTGGCCAGCGCCACCTTGCCGATGATCACGTTCGAACCATCGGCGTAGGAAGCCGTCACCGCACCATCGTCGCCCACGGTGATCCCGGCGAACTCGATCGGATTGCCGCTGGCGTCGGTGCCGTTGGAAGCCGGGATCAGTGCATCGGCTGGCGTGGTCGAAGTGATCGTGCCGACTGTATCGGTCGGGAAGACCTGCAGGCGATTACCCGAACCGTCGCTGATATAGCCCGCGCCGTCCACCGTCAGGCTGCCGTTGCGGGTGAACAGGGTCTGGCCCGTCACGACGTTCTTGGTGGTGAAAAAACCGTCGCCGTTGATTGCGAGGTCGAGCGCCGAACCCGTCTGTTCGATCGGACCCAGAGCGAAGTTCTGGCTGATCGATTCCACTGCAGCGCCAATCCCGACGACCAGCTTGGGGTTGGTGAAGGCGCTGCCGACGACGATGTCGGCAAACTCGGTGCGGCTCTTCTTGAAGCCGGTGGTCTCGGCGTTGGCGATGTTGTGGCTGATCACGCCAAGGTCGGTCTGGGCGTTCTTCAGGCCGTTGAGCGAGGTATAGAAGGACATGCGTGTCTCCTGCGTGGCTTAGGCGGTGGTCGAGGTCGAAGTGGGCTGGCTGGCAAGCAGTCGCGCCACCGTGCTGTTGAGCGTGTCGAGCTTGGTCGAGATCGCCGAGAGCGTGTCTGCCTGCTTGTCCGTTCCGCTCAGCGAATCCTTGATGTCGTTGAGGTTTGACAGCGAGGAGAACTGTGCCAGCTGGGCAAGCATCTGGGTGTTGTCGACCGGCTCGGTCGGGTCCTGGTTCTGCAACTGCGTGGTCAGCAGCTTGACGAAGTCCTCGGCGCCCATTGCGCCCCAACCCTGTCCGGACTTGGACGACGTGGTGGCGCCATTGACGCCGGTGGTGGAAGTGACGGAAGCGACTGACATTATTTCATCCTCATCGTTTCGAGCATGAGCTGCTTTGCGGTCTGCATCGCCTCGACCACGTTCTGGTACTGGCGGGAGCTTTCGAGCATCTCGACCATCTCGGCGTTCTCATCGACCGGGGCAGTCCAGACATCGCCGTTGGCATCGGCGAGCGGGTGGCCCGGATCGTGCTGGCGAATGGGCGTTGCGTCCGAGCGCTTCACGGCGGCGACGCGCACCGTCGAAAGGCCGTTCGCCTGATCGAGCTGTTCGGCAAAGACCGGGCGCAAGGGGCGATAGGCTTCCTGCTCGGTCGTGGTGACGGTCCCGGCGTTGGCGAGGTTCGACGCGGCGGCATTCATCCGCACGAGCTGCGCCGACATTGCCCGGCCGGTGACCTGGAACAGAGTGAGGGGATTGCTGCCGGCCATGGCTTACTCTCCCCGGATGGCGCGGGTGATCGTCTCGACCCGGCCCTTGAGAAAGTTGAGCGTGGCAGAATAGCCGACCGCGTTTTCGGCAAACGCGGTCTGCTCGGTCGACATCTCCACCGTGTTGCCATCGAGGCTCGGCATCACCGGCACGCGGTAGCGCGTGGCAGAGGCAATCGCCTTGTCCTCGCTCATCCCGGCGCTGCGCGCCTTCAACGCGGCAGCGAAGTCGATGTCCTTGGCCTTGAAGCCGGGCGTTGCGGCATTGGCGATGTTCGAAGTCAGCAGGCCCATGCGCTGGGACCGCAGTTCCAGCGCCGCGCCGTGGATGCCGAAGAGGGACTCGCTCATGTGGTATGCCTTCACTGGCTGACGGATTGCTGCCGGTGTTTCAGCAAGCACCGTGCCAATCGCGCAAAAGCGGGGTTTCCGACGCCATGTGCAGCCTCGAGCGGCAAAGTCTTGCCGGTCGGCGGCAGATTGCAGGCACAAATCGGCAGGAGGCACTGAAAAAGCCGGTTGCCGTGCCGTCCTGATCCCTGAGGAGAACCCCGGCCAATGCCATCCGCACCGCTGTTCGACGGACTGTCTCTTGGCATCGTGCTGGGCGGGACGGCGCTTGCCACCGTGCTGCGCTCCGGTCGGCAGGAGCTGAACGTGACCATGCGCGCTCTCGCAGGGCTTTTCGCCGCGCGCTTCTCTGCCACAAAGGCCAAGGCCGATCTGGCCTCGCAAGTCTCTGCCATTTGCCGTGACGGCATCCTGCGCGCGCGATCAGGCCCCATCGGCGACAGAGAGTTCGACGATGCGACCGATGCACTTGTCCGCTCCCGCTCGCTCGACGTGCTGATCGAACGTCACCACACCCACCGCCGCGCCCGCCTTGCCGCTGCCGACACGGCCGTGCGCACGCTCGCCCAGGCGGCAGAGCTGGGACCGGTGTTCGGCATGGTCGGGACGCTCGTCTCGCTCAGTCGCCTGCCCACGACCGGGCTCGATCAGGGCGCACTCAACGCCACGGTTGCCATGGCGGTCATGACCACGCTCTATGGCCTGCTGCTCGCCAATCTCGTGCTCGCCCCGCTCGCCCGCGCGGTGGAGCGGCGCTCGCAGGATGAGGAGCGCCAGAGGCAGGACGTGATCGAATGGCTTTCCGGACAGCTTGAACCGGCGCTGTCGGCCCATGCACCTGTCCATCGCCTGCATCCACGCGGGAGGGCCGCCGGGTGATCGTGCGCGCCGGGACAGGCTGGCAATATGCAATTGCCGACCTTTCGCTGATCCTCTTTCTCGTCACGGCCTCCGCCCTTGCCCATGCTGGCAACGGGAAGCCTGCCGCATCTCCGACCCCGCCTCCTGCGCCCGTGACAGCCGCGATCGACAGCGAGCCAGTCGCTGTCTGGAGCCCGGGTCCCCAAGCGCCCTCGCTGGCGGCATGGCTCGCGCAAGTGGGCGATGACCCCCGGCTCGAAGTGCGTATCGTAGTCCGCTATGCCAGCGGCGCGCGTGCGGCTGCGATAGCGCAGGCGGTGGATCTGGCCGCAGAGGGTGGTGCCCGTGCCGCCCGCGCGCGCATTCTCGTCGAGCCCGGCGAGCGTGCCGGGGCCAGCGTAGCGCTGGTCTATTCGCGCGAGGCATTGGCGGGACAAGGCGCTCTGGCACGATGATTGCTGGGTGGGGGTATTGCACTCTCTTCGCGGATGCCCTCGATGACCAGACCCTTGCCTTTCGTCCTGTCCGTCCTGATCGCGGCTTCCTCCGCGCAGGCGCAGACTTCGCCGTTCCATGACCTCGTCACCATCGACCGCGAAGTCGCCGCGTTTCTCGGCGCCGGGATCGGTGAGGCAGGCGGCGCGACCTTGCCGGTCGACCGCCGTTTGCGGCTGTCTGCCTGCCGGTCACAGCTTTCGCTTGGCTGGCAGGGCGCGCGTCAGGATACCGTGCTGGTCCAGTGTCCGGATGTCGGCGGCTGGCGGCTGTTCGTTGCCGTTGGCGGCATGAACCGGCAAGGCGCTGCCGCTACGCCTGCCGCTGCGCCAGCTGTTGCCCGTGGCGATGCCCTGACGATTGCTGTGGCAGGAGAAGGCTTCTCCGTCAGCCAGGCGGGCGAGGCCATGGAAGCCGGACCCATTGGTGGCTGGATCCGGGTGCGCACCAGCGCCCGAGCCACACCGATCCGCGCCCGGATCGAGCGCCCCGGCCTCGTCGTCGTTCCGGTCGACTGACTGCGGCCTGGGCCGGTTTTTCACAAACCGGCAAAATTTTTCCGCATCCGCCCTTAACGCATCGGCAAGACCACCGTTCTTGTCCGTATCAAACGCTAGGAGCGGTACCATGTCACCAATTGAAATCGGTGCATCGCGCCCGGTTGGGCCGGTGCAGGTCAGTACGCCGAAGTCTGCCAAGGCGGCCTCGACTGCCTCTGTCGTCGACACTGCAACGGTTGCGGATACCGGTGCAGCGGCACAGGTCGAGAAGTCCAGCGCACTCGATGCAGGGCAGTCTGCCCCCGTCGACCCGGAACGCGTGAAGGACATCCGTCATGCGATCGAGACCGGCACGTACCCGATCATTCCCGCCAAGATTGCCGATGCGATCATCGCTGCCGGCATGCTGCTGAGGACTGCCCAGTAATGGCAACTTCCACCGTCGCTCGCCCTTCGGACCTTCGCGACACGCTTCGGCAGATGCTTGCCGTCCTGCAAGAGGAACGGCACGCGCTTGCAGGCCTTGATCTCGACATGATCATGGGTTGTGCATCGAACAAGGCGGACCTTTGCGGCACCTTGGCCGATGTCGATCATGCCTTGGTCGACGAGGAATGCCGGGGCCTGCTCGATGCTGCACGCCGCCAGAACGAGGCCAATCGCAAGGTGCGCAACCTGATCGCGGCCAATGTTTCGGCGCGGCTCGATGCGCTGTCCGGAACGGCCCCGCTCTATCGCGCGAACGCCCAGGTCCACCGCCTGCGTACGGCTTGATTACCCGGCAGTGCCCAAGTTGGCACGGGCCTTGCTGAACACCTCCCGTCACGCCGCAAGCCTGCGGCCGGAAGGAATGTTCAGTGAGTTCAGCCGACGCTTTTGCCTTGCCCGGTTCCCCGGCCGCCACGAGCGGAGCCGGGGCGAGCGTGCGTGGCGCGATTGCCGGAGCCGCGCAGGCCACCGGCACCGACTTCGCCTATCTGATGGCGCAGGCCAAACTCGAATCCAGCCTCGATCCCTCGGCCCGCTCGCGCACGTCGAGCGCTTCGGGTCTTTACCAGTTCACCAGCGGCACCTGGCTGCGCACGCTCGAGAAGCACGGGGCCGAACACGGCCTTGGCTGGGCCAGTGACATGATCCGCAGCGGCGCGGCGAACGATCCTTCCGCCCGCGCCCAGCTGCTCGCGCTACGCTTCGATCCGCAAGTAGCCGCAACGATGGCTGGTGAGCTGGCAGGCGACAACGGCGATTACCTCTCTAGCGTGCTCGGCCGCCAGCCAGACCATGCCGAGCTTTATCTGGCACACTTCTTCGGGGCCGAAGGAGCCGGGCGCTTCCTTACCGCGCTCGGCAGCGATCCCTCGCAAAGCGCCGCCGCGCTGCTGCCATCCGCTGCCTCAGCCAACCGCTCCACGTTCTACGACCGCAGCGGCAATCCCCGCTCGGTCAGCGAGGTGATGAACGTCATCCGCACGCGCATGGCTGGTGCCAGCGAAGGTGCGACTGGCGACGAAGCGTTGCAATGGGCCGCCAGCATGGGCGTCACGCCTGCGACTGCGCAGCAGCAATCCACAGGCGGACCCATCGCCCGTGAGTTCCAGAGCGCAGCGGCAAGCACCGGCAATCCGGTGCCGCAACCGGCAAGCTCGATGGCCGACACCTTGCGCCAGGCCTTCGCCCTCAACGATGGCAGCAATGTCCCCGCCCACGTCCGGCAGGCCTATGGCCGCCTTTCGGCACTGGGGCTCTAAGCCATGCTGAAGCGCTTTGGCTCGCCCGCCGCGATGGCCTTGCCCGGCGGCATTCTCATGCTGATCGTGCTTATGGTCGTGCCGATCCCGGCCGTCCTGCTCGACGTGTTCTTCGTCCTCAACATCGCGCTTTCGGTCGCGATCCTGATGGCTGCGATGAACGCGGAAAAGCCGCTCGATTTCTCCTCTTTCCCCTCGGTCCTGCTCTTCGCCACGCTGCTGCGCCTCGCGCTCAACGTTGCCTCCACCCGCATCGTGCTGGTCAACGGCCACGAGGGCGGCGCGGCGGCAGGCCACGTGATCGAGGCCTTCGGCGCGTTCCTGATCGGCGGCAACTTCGCGGTCGGCCTGTTCGTGTTCATGATCCTGATGATCATCAACATGGTCGTCGTCACCAAGGGCGCGGGCCGCGTCTCGGAAGTCTCCGCGCGCTTCACCCTCGATGCCTTGCCCGGCAAGCAGATGGCGATCGACTCCGACCTCGCCGCAGGCCTGCTCACGGCCGAAGAAGCCAAGGCCCGGCGCCGCGAAGTTGCGACCGAGGCAGACTTCTACGGCTCGATGGACGGTTCGTCCAAGTTCGTGAAGGGCGATGCCATTGCCGCCCTGCTGATCCTTGGCGTCAACATCATCGCGGGCTTCTGCCTCGGCATGATCAGCCACGGGTTGACCGCGTCTCAGGCGGCCGAGTTCTACATCACGCTCGCCATCGGTGACGCCCTGGTGGCGCAAGTCCCCTCGCTGCTCCTGTCCATCGCTGCCGCCGTGATCGTCACCCGCGTCTCCGACAGCCGCGACCTGACCGGGCAGATCAGCGGCCAGTTTGCCAACCCCGCGATCTGGCTCCCCGTGGCCGTGATCCTCGGCGCTATCGGCGCGATCCCGGCCATGCCGCAGATCGTGTTCCTCCCCGCCGCTGGGCTTGCAGGCTGGCTGTGGTGGACTCTCAAGAAGCGCGCCGACCGTCCGGCCCCTGTCGCGGTCGTGGCACCCGAACCGATCGATCCGAACCGCATCACGCTTGAAGAAGTCAGCGATCACACCCTCGTCACGATCGAGATGGGCTATGGCCTGATCCACCTGGTTGACGAGCGTCGCGGCTCCCCGCTCGTCGCCCGCCTCACCGGGGTGCGCAAGCAACTCAGCCAGGCCTTCGGCTTCATCGTCCCGCAGTTCCGCGTGCGCGATTCTCTGGAGCTTGGGGCCAATTCCTATCGCATTCTTCTGGGCGGCGTGCCGGTGGGCATCGCGGACATGCGCCCCGACAAGATCCTTGCCATCGATGCAGGTGAGGCCAGCCCCGACCACGGACTGCGCGGCGAGACCACCCGCGATCCCAGCTTCGGCTGCCCTGCGATCTGGATCGAACCGGCGCAGCGCGATCTGGCCATCGCCGAGGGTTTCCTCACTGTCGATGCCAGCACCGTCGTCGCCACACATCTCAATCAGGTTCTGGGCGACCGGCCTTCCGCGCTGCTCGGGCCTGACGAAGTCAAGGCGATCCTCGAAGCGGTCAAGGAACGTGCCGCCGGACTGGTCGAGACGATCCACCCGCAGCCGATGTCGCTTGGCGCGCTCACCCGCCTGTTCCACGCCCTGCTAGATGATGGAATCTCCATCGCCCACCCGCTGCCGATCCTTTCCGCGCTGAGCGAGGCGCTGCAGCAGACCAACGACCATGACCGTCTGGTCGATCTCCTGCGCGCAGATCTTGGGGCCATGATCGTCGGACGCATCTGCGGTCCTGACGAGTGCCTGCCCGTTGTCACGCTCGAGGCCGGGCTCGAACAGATGATCGTTGGCGGGATGCACGATCCGGCCACCGGCCAGCCCGTGATCGAACCCGATCTCGCACGCGGCATTGGCGAGCGGATCTCTGCCCTGATCGCCGAGCGTGGCCCCGCCGCTCCACCTGTTGCCCTGATCGTCCAGCCCCGCGCCCGCCGTCCGCTCGCAGCCCTGCTGCGTCTGCGCGCGCCCAACTGCCTCGTCATGTCGATTTCCGAACTGCCACCGTCGCAGCCGATCGAGGTCATCTCGGTCATCGGCGGCGAAGCGCCACCCCCCGTCCATCACGAAATCCCTGAGGGACTTGCTGCATGAAACACGATCATCGCGGTTTCGCCGCCGCCCGCGCCTATGCGCAGAACGAGGCCGCCGACCGCATCCGCCGCTTCCTGCCGATGGTGAAGCGCCTTGCGTGGCACGTCCACGGCTCGGGCCGCGCCGGGATTGAGGTCGAGGATCTGGTTCAGGCCGGGCTCGTCGCACTGACCGAATGCGCCCAGCGCCACGACGGTCCCACCGAGGACGGCTTTGCCGCCTACGCCAAGCTGCGCGTGCGTGGGGCGATGGTCGATCTTGTCCGCCGCTCCACCCCGCTTTCGCGCTCGGCAACAGAACGCCGCCGTCTCCTGCGTGAGAAGACCACGGCCCTGACGAACGATCTCGGCCGTCCCCCCAACGACGACGAGCTTGCCGCCGCCATGGGCCTGACGCCGCGCGAGCTGGCCGACCAGAACGCGGCAGACCAGCCCTTGCGCTTCGAAGCCATCGACGATGCCTACTCGGACAGCAACGCCGCCTTCGCCGACGATCGCCCCGATGCCTTCGCGATGCTCGCCGATTCCGAAATGCGCAGCGCGGTCGCCTCGGCCATCGCTGATCTGCCCGAGCGCCTGCAGATGATCATCCAGCTCTATTTCGTCGAGGAACTCAATCTTGCCGAAATCGCCGAGGTGCTTGGCGTCAGCATCCCCCGCGTGCACCAGCTGAAGGCGCAGGCACTCGACAAGCTGCGGTCGGCGCTGGGCGAGGGCTACGATATTCTCTGACCCCGCTTGCCAAGCTTCCCGAGTCAGTTTAACCGATCAGTTAAACGCAGTTAGGGAGTGGCAAGAATGGCAATCCGTACACGCATCACCGAGATGCTCGGCATCGAGCACCCGATCGTGCAGGGCGGCATGATGAATGTTGGCTATGCGGAACTCGCCAGCGCGGTTTCGAACGCGGGCGGCCTCGGCATCATCACCGCGCTGACCCAGCCGACTCCGCAAGCCCTGCGTGACGAGATCGAGCGCACCAAGGCGATGACGTCAAGGCCATTCGGCGTGAACATGACGATCTTCCCCACCGTCAACTCGCCCGACTACAAGGCCTATGCCCAGGCGATCATCGATGGCGGGGTCAAGATTGTCGAGACGGCAGGCACCCAGGCCGTGCGCGAGATCTGGGAGATGCTCAAGCCGCACGGCGTCACGATCCTGCATAAGTGCACCGCCGTTCGCCACGCACTCTCGGCTGAACGCGCCGGGTGCGATATCATCTCGATCGACGGCTTCGAATGCGCCGGTCACCCCGGCGAGGACGACATTCCCGGCCTGATCCTGATCCCTGCCGCCGCGGACAAGGTCAAGATCCCGATGCTCGCCAGCGGCGGCTTCGGCGACGGGCGCGGCCTTGTCGCGGCGCTTTCGCTCGGCGCCGAAGGCATCAACATGGGCACCCGCTTCTGCGCCACGGTCGAAGCGCCGATCCACGACAACGTGAAGCAGGCCTATATCGACAATGACGAGCGCGGCAGCTTCCTGATCTTCCGCAACTTCAAGAACACTGCCCGCGTCGGCCGCAGCGAAGTTTCCGAAGAAGTCGTCCGCCGCCTGTCGAAGCCTGATGCCGTGTTCGAGGATGTGCGCGAACTCGTTGCAGGTACGGCGGGCAAGGAACTTCTCCAGACTGGCGATCTTACCAAGGGCGTGTTCTGGGCCGGTATGGTGCAGGGCCTGATCCACGATATCCCCACCTGCCAGCAACTGATCGACCGCATCGTCGGCGATGCCGAAGCCATCATCCGCGGGCGTCTCGGGGGCCTGATCGTATGAGGATCGACAACACCTTAAGCGCCGTCGTCACCGGCGGCGCTTCGGGCCTCGGCCGCGCCACGGCGGAGGCGCTGGCGGCGGCAGGTGCGAAAGTCGCGATCTTCGACGTCAACGAGGAGCAGGGCGAGGCCGTGGCGAAGGCCATCGGCGGCATGTTCTGCAAGGTCGACATCACTTCCGAAGAGTCCGTCGTCGCAGGCTTCGCCAAGGCGCGCGCCGTCCACGGGCAGGAGCGCGTCTGCGTCCACTGCGCGATGACCCACCGCAAGGGCAAGACCGTCAGCCGCAACCGTGAGACCGGGGAGTTCACCCGGCTCTCGACCGAAGACTATGAATACGCCGCGCAAGGCATCCTGGTCGCCAGCTACCGCGTCGCCTCGCTCTCGGCGCTCGGCATGGCCAGCCTTGATCCGCTCGAAGACGGCGAGCGTGGCACGATCATCCTCACCGCCTCTGTCGCTGCGCAGGACGCGCAGATCGGGCAGGTAGCCTATGGCTCGCTCAAGGCGGGCGTAAACGGCCTCGTCCTGCCGATGGCGCGTGACCTGATGGACCTCGGTATCCGCGTCAACGCGATCATGCCGGGCATCTTCGGCACCCCGCTATTGGGCCGCCTGCCGGACAAGGTGCTCGACAGCCTCAATGCTTCGGTTCCGTTCCCCAAGCGCCTCGGCAAGCCCGAGGAGTTCGCCAGCCTTGCCATGGAACTGGTCCGCAACAGCTATTTCAACGGCCAGGCGATCCGTCTCGATGGCGCGATCCGCATGGCCCCCCGGTGAGGATTCCCGCATGAGCCAATCTCCGTTTCGCGATGACGTCCTTGCCGGAAAGACCGCCTTCATCGCGGGCGGCACCAGCGGCATCAACCTCGGCATCGCCAAGCGCTTTGCCGAACTCGGCGCGCGCGTCGCCGTGCTTGGCCGCAATCCGGAAAAAGCCGCTGCCGCTGCCGACGAGATCGGCCACGATGCCATCTGGCGCGCCGCTGACGTGCGCGATTACGGCGCGATCTGCGAGGCCATGAAGTCCGTCCGCGATGAAATCGGCGCGCTCGACATCGTCATCTCGGGCGCAGCCGGAAACTTCCTCGCTCCCGTGCTCGGCATGTCGGCCAATGCCTTCAAGACCGTGGTCGATATCGACCTGCTCGGCACGTTCAACGTCTTCCGGGGTTGCCACGAACTGCTGAACCCCGGCGCGTCGCTGATCGCGATCACGGCGGGACAGGCGGAGCAGGCCATGGCGATGCAGGCCCATGCCTGCGCGGCCAAGGCCGGGATCAACCAGTTGGTCCGCACCCTTGCCATCGAATGGGGCCCGGATGTGCGCGTCAATGGCATCTCGCCCGGGCCGATTGCCGATACCGAAGGCATGGCCCGCCTCGCACCTGACGAGAACACGAGGCAGGCACACTACGCCCGAATCCCGCTGAAGCGCTGGGGCACGGCCTACGAGATCGCCGAGGCTGCAGTCTATCTCTCGACCCACGCGGCCAGCTACGTGACTGGCGCAATTCTCGATGTCGATGGTGGCAGCTCGGTCGGTGATGCCTCACGCACGAGCACGACCAAGGGGCTGGCGTAGTTCGCGTGCGGCGAGCCCATGGCGAATGCCATGGGCGCAACCATCACGACGCGTGTTCGCCCGCCAGAATGGGATCGCCCACCTGCATGGTCTTGCCATCGGTAACGATCACCTTGTCGCCAAGGCTGGCGATCCGGAACAGCTTCTCGGCGAAGGCATCGGGCACGCCGATGCAGCCGTTGGTGGCATAGCCCTTTTCCACCTTGCTGCCGTGGATCGAGACACCATCGTTGGTCAGCCGCATCATCCACGGCATCGGCGCATCGTAGATGTTGGAAACGTGGTCGGCGTCCTTCTGCGTGATCGGGAAAATGCCGGTCGGCGTCGGCTTGTCGCCATAGCCCTTCAGGATCGCCGCAGCGCCGATCTCGTGCCCATCACGAAACACGGAAATCACCCGCGCGGTCAGGTCCACCGTGACGACAAGCTTGCCCGAAGCAGGGGCACGGGTCTCGTCCCAGTAGAACTTGCCGAACTTGATCGGCTCGTTGATCGGCAGGATCGACTTGACCACGAACGGCCCGTCTACCGGCTTTGCTGCCACTGCAGGAACGGGCTTGGCCACCGGAGCCATGACCGCAGCCGCTTCGGCCTTGCCGCCGCCGAAGGCCACTTCGGCAACGTTCTGCCCGACATGGAAAGCCAGCAGCGACGCGGCACCGGTCACCAGAAAGCCCAGCGGCATGCGCACCCAGCGCTTGTCCGACCAACCCTTCAGAAATGACATCGCGACCGCTCCTTTCGCCTTAAGGAATAGGCGTTAAGACAGTGTCTTGCGAGTCCCCATTGGAGCGCGTCCCCCTGCGGGACGCTGCCGGCCTTGCCGATTAACAGTCGTGGTTAATGCTGGCGTGCAAGATCCCCTCGGGGAAGCGCCAGTCGTCGCCACAGCCGCTCGAGCGGTCCCTGGCCGAAGCGGGCCAGCCACCACTGCGGCCACGAGAGCATTGCCCCCCACCCGAGCAGCACGAAAGCAGGCAGCCAGACCCTCGGCAGTTCCGGTCCCAGCCCCAGTCCCCAGCCGGAAAAGATCGCGCCCATCAGCACGGTGGTGCCGATGTAGTTGCTGAACGCGCACTTGCCCGCAGCCACCAGCGCCCGCGCGAGCGTCCACTTTCGAATGCTGGGAAACACCACCAGCAGCGCCGCTGCATATCCCAGCGCCATCATCAGGTGGGGCAGGGCCATGCCATGCTCGATCGCTGCAAACATCGCGCGCGGCGGCCAGCCATGATGCCACAGCCACAGCGTCACCAGCACCGTCGGCAACCCGCCGCCCAGAATTCCGATCCCGGCAATGGATGCCAGCCGCCGCCTTGGCCAGTCGGTGAAGAACCCGCTGCGCATCATTGCCATGCCGATCAGCATCAGCGGCAGCGTCTCGGTGAAGGTCGATAGCGTCGTGTTAAGTGGTTGCAGCGGCGCGCTCGATAGCTTGAGCCGGATGGCCTCGAGGAACCCGGCGTTCAGCACGGCTACGTCCCGGGCAACTGATGCTGCGATCCGGCCCATCATCGCGGCCTGTTCGGCTACGTCAGAGGGCGCAGCGGTCCCGCCCAGTACCGCCTGCTCGGTGAACACGCCGGGCAGGGCGAACAGCGCCTCGATGCCTTGGGCCAGCAGGTAAAAGGGCAGGGCAATGCCGAGCAGTTGAATCGGCTCCAGCCTGCGCAGTGCCAGCGCGCCAAGTCCGCACAGCGCATAGAGGAACAGGATGTCGCCCCACCACAGCAGCACGAAATGGAGGTAGCCGAACAGCAGCAGCCACGCGAGCCGCCGCAATTGTGCCAGATCGGGGTCTGCGCCGTGCCGTTCGGCACTCTGTGCAAACAGCACCATGCTCGCGCCGAACAGCAGGCTGAACAGCGCACGCATCTTGCCCTCGAATACCACGAAGGCGAGCGCGAACCACGGGTCTGAGCCGGTCGCAAATTCAGGAATGCGGGGCGAGAACGTGGCGAGCGATGGCCCCCAGAACCCGGTCACGTTGATAGCCAGAATCCCCAGCACGGCCACGCCGCGCAGGAAATCGATCGCCTCTATGCGTGTTCGGGGAGTGTCTTCGTCCAAGCCATCAGGGCTTTACCACCAGGCAGGTAAAGCCGCCAGCCTTGAGCGCCCCGCAAGCCTTGTCCGCCTCGGCCTGACCGCCAAAGCCACCCGCCAGCAGTCTGGTGACAGCGCCTGACGGCAGATCGATCCGGCCATGGCCCGCCAGTTCCGGGCGGCCCTTGACCTTGCTCCACAACCCGTCCGCATTGGCCTTGACGCCGAAGGCGCCAAGCTGGACGCGCCAGTTGCCCTTTGCGGGAGCCGCCACTGTAGGCTTTTGGGGCGCAGACTTCGGTGCCGCAGGTTGCGAAGCGGCAGGCTTGGGATCAGCGGGCTTTGCCGCCGCCATCTTAACCGCAGGCTTCTCGCCGACATGGACCGTGACCGGCGCGGGTTTCTGCACCGGCGTATTTGCCCCGACCATACGTTTTGGTGCGGGCATCGTCACCGGATTGGCATAGTCCGCCCCGGCGGTGATGACTGACGGCGGCAGCTCCGTCGTCTCGAGCGATCCTCCGGGCACAACCGGACGCAGCGGCGCGGTGGGTGACGCCTTGACGCCAAGGTCTGCCGCCGCGAACTGCTGCGAGCGCTTGGCCTGCGCCTTCTGTTCAAGCTCGGCAGCGAGGGAAACGCCCATCTGGCGCTGCTCGAGCGGGATCATCCCATCCATCGTGGCAAGGCTGCGCGTTGCCTGATCAAGGCCGCTGCCCGCCGCCCGGGTCATCAGTGCATAGGCGCGGACCCAGTCCTTGCCCACAGTATCGCCGTTGAAGTGGGCCACGCCCAGGATGTACATCGCGCGTGGCTCGCCGCGCTCGGCCGAAGCCTGCAGGAACGGCATCGCATCGGCCTTGCGGTTGTCCTGAAACAGCAGAAGTCCAAGCGTGTCGGCAGCCTTGATGTGGCCCTGTTCCGCCGCCTTGCGATACCACGCCTCGGCGCGCTTCAGGTCCTGTGGCACGCCTTTGCCCAGCTTGAAGGCTTGTCCCATGTTGAACTGCGCGTCGGCATCGCCCTTGGCAGCGGGGCCGAGCCATTCCTTGACCGCAGCCTCGTGATCGCCGCGCGTCCAGGCGTCGACCCCGGCCTTGGTGTCGGCCCAGGCCGCGCCGGAAAACGTTGCGGTTACCAGAGCGGCACCCAGTGCAGTCGTGCGCGTGAAGTCCCTCATGATCGAAAATGTCCGTCTTCGCTGGAACCCTGGGGCGGGCGGCCATGTGTGCGGCGCAGCCCTCGGTGTCATTTCGGTGGCGCTTATAGTCAACGAGGCGTTAGCGAAGTCTTAGCGGAGAATACAGGCCCTAAAGCCCGCCGCGCCGAGACTTGTGGCAGTCCGGTATTGAAGCCCTGAGCGCCCAATTCAACGCGCGTTAACCGAAATTTCAGCCCGATCTGCGAATCCGAACGCCGAGACTTGGTGTTTTTCGGGGGAATTGGGCTTTGCGCGTACTGGCATTGGCATCGCAGAAGGGCGGATCGGGCAAGACGACCCTGTCCGGCCACCTCGCCGTCCAGGCTCAGCGCGCGGGCGCTGGCCCCGTCGTCCTGATCGACATCGACCCGCAAGGCTCCCTGTCCGACTGGTGGAACGAGCGCGAGGCCGAATTCCCCGCCTTCGCCCAGACCACCGTCGCCCGCCTCGCTTCGGATCTTGCGATCCTGCGCCAGCAGGGCTTCAAGCTCGCCGTGATCGATACCCCGCCAGCGATCACCATGGCGATCCAGTCGGTGATCTCGGTTGCCGAACTGATCGTCGTGCCGACCCGGCCCAGCCCGCATGACCTGCGCGCCGTCGGTGCAACGGTCGATCTGTGTGATCGCGCGGGCAAGCCGCTGATCTTCGTCGTCAATGCCGCCACCCCCAAGGCGCGAATCACTTCCGAAGCCGCCGTCGCGCTTTCGCAGCACGGCACCGTCGCCCCGGTCACGCTTCACCACCGCACCGATTTTGCCGCCTCGATGATCGATGGCCGCACGGTCATGGAATGCGATCCGGGCGGCAAGTCCGCCGCCGAAGTGGCCGCGCTGTGGACCTATATTTCAGAGCGGCTCGAAAAGAACTTCCGCCGCACCGTCTTTGCTGTGCCGCAGCAGGCAGCCGCCGTGCCGATGGCAGGCGCCCAGCGCCCGATGGGCGGCTTCGGCCGCCGCGTCGTCGGTTCGTGAAGGGGCCGCGGGAGATGAGCGCATCCAAGCCTCTCGCATCGCTTTCGCCCAGCCTGCTCGCCCGCAAGGGCGCCGCACGCCCGGCCATGCGCCCGCAACTGGCCATCAGCTTCGAGGAACAGAGCCGCGTCCTGACGCAGGATGACCTTGGCTGGAACGATCTGGGCGAGGATCTCGTCGTCGAAGCTTCCGCGCCGGTCGAACAGCCGGTGATCGTTCAGCAGATCGAGACGCTGGCTGACAAGGTTGCGGCCTTCGACAAGCCAGCGCCCGCGTCAGACTTTGCCTCGGCAAGCACCATCAAGATCGTGCGCAACCGCACCAAGGGCGGCAAGGTCGTCCGCTCGGCCCTGCAGGAAGGCCGCAAGGCCGCCTTCACGCTGCGCCTCGACAACTATCGCCACTTGCGCCTCCGCCTCGCCTGCACGCTTGAAGATAGCAGTGCACAGGAACTGGTGACGCAGGCGCTCGACAAATTTCTCGACGAACTCCCCGGGCTCGAGGATCTCGCCCGGCGCGCCATCACGCGCAACTGACTGCCGAAGGAAACCTGAGCATGACGAACCGCTTCTCTGCCTTCGCTGCCACCCTGGGCTCCCCCAACCGGGCGACCCGCCTGGCCATTTCCACTGCGCTTGCCGCAGGCGTACTGACCGGCTGCACCGCTGGCGGTGCCCACCCGGACAAGTTCGCCTCCTCTGCCCAGACCGCGCTGGCCAGGGGCTCGGCCACGGCTGCCGTCGACAATGCCGAAAAGGCCGTGCTCGCCGATCCGCGCAATGCGGCCTACCGCGTCCTGCTCGGCAATGCCTACCTCAAGGCAGGCCGCTTCGAATCGGCGCGGCAGGCCTATGACGAGGCGATGGACCTTGGCGAGGACTCGAGCCGCACAGCGCTCAGCCTTGCGCTGGCAGACATTGCGCTCGGCCGCCACGGCGAAGCGATCGACACGCTCAATTCCTATCGCGACAGCCTGCCGGCTTCGGACTACGGCCTTGCCCTCGCGCTCGCCGGACAACCGCAGCAAGGCGCGCAGATTCTGGGCCAGGCGCTGCGTGGTGGCGAGAATACCCCGAAGGTCCGCCAGAACCTTGCGCTGGCCTATGCCCTCTCCGGCATGTGGCGCGAGGCCCGTACCATGGCTGCGCAGGACGTGCCCGCTGATCAACTTGGCGACCGCATGGAGCAGTGGGCGCTGATGGGCTATTCCGAACGCACCCGCGATCGCGTCGCCACCCTGCTTGGCGTACCGCTGCGCGGTGACACCGGCCAGCCGCAAGCGCTGGCTCTGGCCAACTTCCCGGCTGCCGAACAGCTTGCCACCGAGGCCGCGACGCGCGCCGAACCGGCTGCCGCCGCGCCTGCGCTGGCGGAAGCTGCGGTCATGGAGCTGCCCGCGACCGAGACCTCGACGCCCGCTCCCGCGCTCGCCGATTCCTCGTCGCAGTCGCAGCAGACCCAGCTTGCCCTGATCGACCTGCCTGCATCGCAGCCCACCGCTTCGCAGCCTTATGTCCGCCCTGCTGCTGCCGCACCGGCGCGCAAGGCGGCGGTTGCTGCTGCCAAGCCGGTCGCTGTGCCGACTAAGGCTGGCACGCATCTCGTCCAGCTCGGTTCGTTCTCGACGGCCGAAGGCGCCCGTCGCGCATGGCGTCACTACACCGCACGCAACCCATCGCTGAACGGCTTCACCAACGTGACCACCCAGGTCAGCGTCAACGGCAAGCAGTTCTGGCGCGTTCAGGCTGCGGGCTTCGGCGGCTTTGCCTCCGCCAGCTCGATGTGCGGCTCGGTCAAGTCGCGCGGCGGCGTCTGCCTCGTGATGCGCGGCAATGGCCCCGCCACGCCCGGCCAGCAGCGCCCGACCGAAACGCGCATGGCCAAGCGCTGAATTTCAAGAGTTACCGTGTGAGAGCGGTGAAAGGGCGCAGGACCATCCGGTTCCGCGCCCTTTCTCGTATCAGTCGATCCGAGCGCCGCCCTTGAACAGCGCGGTCACGCGGCCCTCAACAGGCCTGCGATCAAACGGCGTGTTCCCTGCGGCGGCAGCCATCTTGTCCGAATTGACGATCCACGGCCGGGCCGGATCGACAATCGCGAGGTCTGCCTCGGCTCCCATCTCCAGCCGTCCGGCTTCGACGCCCAGCAGTTTGGCCGGATTGGCGGCGAGCAGTTCGAACGCGCGGGCCATGTCGATCACGCCATCGCGCACCAGCGTCAGCGTCAGCGGCAGCAGCGTCTCAGCGCCCGCCATGCCGGGCTCCGCATCGGCAAAGGGCAGACGCTTGTCTTCCGGCCCGCGCGGATCGTGGCCCGATGAGATCACGTCGATCGTGCCATCACCAATCGCCGCAATCACCGCCTTGCGGTCCGCGTCCTGCCGCAGCGGCGGGGACATCCGGCAGAAGGTGCGAAAGCCCACGAGTTCGAGGTCTGACAGGATGAAGTGCGCAGGCGTGACCCCCGCGGTCACTTTCACCCCGCGCGCCTTGGCTGCACGCACCAGATCAAGCGCGCGCGCCGTCGTCACCTGCCGGAAATGGACATGCGCTCCCGATAGCTCGGCCAGCGCAATGTCGCGCGCCACGGCCAGCGCCTCTGCTTCGGCAGGGGCGCTTGGCAGGCCCAGCCGCGTCGCCACGTCGCCCGCCGTCGCCACGGCGCTGCCGGTGATCCCGGCGTCTTCGGCGTGCGTCACCACCACCAGCCCCAGCATCGCGCAATAGCGCAGCAGACGCAGCATCACGCCCGAATCCGCGATCCAGCCGCGCCCGGTCGCCACGGCCTTGGCCCCGGCATCGCGCATCAGCGCGAGTTCGGCGAGTTCGTTACCCTCAAGCCCGCGCGTTGCTGCTGCCAGCGGGTGAACCCACATGTCCGGCTTGCCCGACTGCGCGGCAAAGCGCACCCGCGCCGGATGGTCGAGTGGCGGCCCTTGGTCGGGCATCAGCGCCGCCCGCGTGATCCCGCCGAAGTGGAACGCGGGCTTGTCGATGGCAAAGACGCCGAGATCGACGAGACCCGGCGTCACCAGCTTTCCGCCAGCGTCGAACACTTCGTCGCCAACCTGCGGAACGACATCGCCAATCGCCACGATCCGCCCGCCCTCGCAGCGCAAGGCTCCCGCAACCGGCTCGCCTGAGCCCAGCACCAGCTTTCCGCCAGTGATCGTCAGAGGCTGCGCGATCATGCTGCTGTTCCCTTGCCGAGTTCATTGGCTGCTTCCCAGCCCGGCACGCCGCGCGCCCGGCGCGTCAGCACTTCAAGGCAGGCCATGCGGATCGCAACGCCCATCTCCACCTGTCGCGTGATCAGGCTGCGCGTGGGGTGATCGGCCACGGTCGAATCGATCTCGATCCCACGGTTCATCGGCCCCGGGTGCATCACGAAGGCATCAGGCTCAGCCTTGGCCAGCCGCTCCGGCGTCAGCCCATAGAGATGGCGGTATTCGCGCGGGGAGGGGATGAACTGGCCGCTCATGCGCTCCTGCTGCAGGCGCAGCATCATCACGATGTTCGCGCCCTTCAGCGCCGCGTCGAAATCGAAGAACGGCGTCACGCCAATCGCCTCGACCTCGGCCGGCATCAGCGCAGGCGGCGCACAGACCCGCACGTCCGCACCCAGCGCGGTCAGGCTCAGGATGTTCGATCGCGCCACGCGGCTGTGCAGGATGTCGCCGCAGATCGTCACTTTCAGCCCGTTGAGATCCGAACCGATCGGCAAGCCAAGCGCGTGCCGCATGGTCAGCGCATCCAATAGCGCCTGCGTCGGATGTTCATGCTGCCCGTCACCGGCGTTGAGCACCGGGCAATCGACCTTCTCGGCAATCAGCCGCACCGCGCCCGAGCTGGCGTGGCGGATCACGATGGCATCGGCGCGCATGGCGTTGAGCGTCATCGCTGTGTCGATCAGCGTTTCGCCCTTCTTCACGCTGCTGGTGGCGGCATGCATGTTGACGACGTCAGCGCCCAGCCGCTTGCCTGCGATCTCGAAGCTCAGCAGCGTTCGAGTCGAGTTCTCGAAGAAGGCGTTGATGATCGTCAGACCGTTCAGCAGGTCGGTCTTCTTCTTCGGCTGCCGGTTCAGCTCCACCCATTGCTCCGCCTCGTCGAGGAGGTAGAGAATCTCGTGGCGCGCAAGCTGGCCGATGCCGGTCAGGTCACGGTGCGGGTAGGCGAGGCCGCCCGCTGGATAGCGGCCCGCTTGGGGTGTTGTTGGGCTTTGCATTGAAACCAGTTCCCTAGAGGGCAGTTGGTTCAGTCTCAAGCCGTTTCCCGCTGGTCAGGGCAGGTCGTCCACAATAGAGTCTCGCCCATGAGCTTTGCCAAATCGGTCTGGAAGATCCTCGTCGCCATCAAGGACGGTCTCGTCCTGCTGTTCCTGCTGCTGTTCTTTGCGGGACTCTACACCGTCCTCACGCTGCGGCCCGCCCCCGGCATGGTCCGCGAAGGCGCGCTGTACCTGCCGCTGGAAGGCCGCGTGGTGGAAGAGGCGAGCGAGATTTCGCCCACCCAGTTGCTGTCGGGTCAGACGCCTGAACCGGAATACACCGCCCGCGATCTCTCGCGCGCCATTGCCGCTGCGGCAGACGACAAGCGCATCAAGGCGGTCGTGCTCGATCTCGAAGCCTTCGGTGGCGGCTCTGCCGTCCACCTCAGCCAGATCGGCGCGGCGATGGACAAGGTGCGTGCCGCCAAGAAGCCCGTCCTCGTCCGCTCGCTGATCTACACCGACGATGCGATGCAGCTTGCCGCGCATGCGTCCGAGGCATGGGTCGATCCGATGGGCGGGGTCGCCATCAGCGGCCCCGGCGGCACGCTGCTGTTCTACAAGGGCCTGATCGACAAGCTGAAAGCCAACGTCCACATCTTCAAGGTCGGCACCTACAAGAGCGCAGTCGAACCCTACATGCTCAGCCAGATGTCGCCCGAAGCGCGCGAGGCGATGCAGGCGGTCTATGGCACGCTGTGGCAGAACTGGCAGGACGAGGTGAAGAAGGCCCGCCCCAAGGCTGACCTCACGCTCGCCACCACCGACCCCGCCAAGTGGGTGAAGGATAATGGCAACGACGCCGCGCAGGCCGCGCTGAAGTCCGGCCTCGTCGACAAGATCGGGGACCGCGTGGCTTTCGGTAAGCGCGTGGCCGAAATCGCCGGAGCCGACGACGACGCAGGCCTTGGCGGGTTCAAGGCCACCGAACTCCCGGTCTATCTGGCTGACACGTCCGCGCCATCGCAGGGCAAGGCCGTTGCCGTGGTCACTATCGCAGGCGAAATCGTCGATGGCGATGCCGGCCCCGGCATGGCAGGCGGCGATCGCATTGCCGATCTGGTCGACGGCGTGGCGCAGAGCGACGACTACGCAGGTCTCGTCCTGCGTGTCGATTCGCCGGGCGGTTCGGTCATGGCCTCGGAACGCATCCGCAACGCGGTGGAGCGCGTGAAGGCCAAGGGCCTGCCGGTTGCCGTCTCGATGGGCAGCCTTGCCGCCAGCGGCGGGTACTGGGTCTCCACGCCTGCCCAGCGCATCTTTGCCGAACCCAGCACGATCACGGGCTCGATCGGCGTCTTCGCGGTCATCCCCACGCTCGAACAGACGTTGCCGCAATATGGCGTCACCACCGATTCGATCCGCACCACTCCGCTCTCGGGCCAGCCGGACCTGTTGGGCGGCCTCAGCCCGCAAGTGGATGCGCTGCTGCAGGGCCAGGTCGAACAGACCTACGCCCGCTTCCTCGGCCTCGTCGCCAAGGCGCGCGGCAAGTCCTCAGCTGACATCGACAAGATCGCCCAAGGCCGCATCTGGGACGGCGGCACCGCCCGCCAGCTCGGCCTCGTTGACCAGTTCGGCGGCCTAGACGATGCAGTGGCCTGGGTCGCCAAACAGGCCAAGGCCGAAACCTTCCACGCCGAATACATCGCTGACGAACCCAGCCCCTTCGCCCAGCTCCTGCGCCAGATGGAAACCGGCGAAGCGCCCGAGGCGAAAGCGCACGATCTGGCTGGCGCACTCGCCGCGCAACAGCAGGGCCTGCTGGCGCGGATGCAGGCCGACGTGATGCGCCTGATGGAAGGCGGCGGGATCAGGGCTTATTGTCTGGAGTGTGGGGGGGAGGAGTCTCCAGTCTCTGTAGAAAAAGGGACTGCCGGCCAGTCCTTGGGACTCTGGGCCACTCTTGTGAAACTCGTCGCGTAGGGCTGGAGGTTACGTCATGGGGCGGACGGACCTTTTTCCCTACTTCTGGCTTTTCATGGTGGCCGTCATTGGCGCCGTGAATCTTGTCTGGGCCCGATACGAGTTCAAGCGCGGAGAGGCGCGCTGGGGCTGGGCGGGCGCAAAGTACTCACGCGCGGAAGAGCCGTTCTACTTCTGGATGCTGGTAGGCGGACGGTTGTTCGGGTTCGTGGTCGCTTGCTTCATGTTCTACTTCGGTCTTGATATGCTGACATGGTGAGAGGCTTGCGCGCTTCCGGCGTCGTTGCACTCGCCATCGTCATCTGCGCCTGCTCGCAAGGCCAACCAAGCAGCAGCAGCGCGGCAGCAGATGCAAACGCGCAAATCGCCGATAGAAAAAATCCGTTTCCGCCAACCGGTCTGGTCACTGACGCGGCAAACGTGCTGACTGCTAATCAACGCGCTGAAATGACTCAAAAACTCGCAAAATTTGAGAGCCGAACGAGGCACCAGATGGCCATCGTCACGACGCCTTCGCTCGGGGGACGAGACGTGGCTGTTTACACCAAGGACTTGGCAAACAGTTGGGGAGTGGGGCGGAAGGGCATCAATGATGGCATCGTCATCTTGATCGCACCAACAGAGAGGAAAGTCCGAATATCCGTAGGACACGGTTTGGAAGAAAGACTTCCGAATGCTCTTTGTCAGCAAATCATCGAAAGCGAGATGCTTCCATCATTCAGAAGGCAAGACTACGCTAAGGGTCTGGCGGCGGGCGCAGACGCCCTGATTGCCCACCTCAGATAAAAACTCCCCCGCTACGAATCAATCCGGCGCAACCGGCACTTCCTGCGGCGCTCCCGGCTGAACCTGATCCGGCTCCACCACCGGAGCCTCATCGGGCTGGATGACGGGCGGCACGCCGTCCGGTTCGGTCACCGGCGGGCTTTCGGGCGGGGATTGGGGGTCGATTCGGTCGGGCTGCGGGGAATCGGGGGTAGTGGCCATCGTGCGGCTCCTTGGAAGCGGTTTGCTTGTTTCCCCAACTCGCCGCGAGGATAGCAGGTTCCGGGCCGTCTCCCAAGTTCGTCATTGCGAGCGGAGCGAAGCAATCCAGAGCGGTTTGCGCTGACTCTGGATTGCTTCGTCGGCTTCGCCTCCTCGCAATGACGAAGAGTTGAAACGGTCATTCCACACCCCAAATCCAAGGCGCTTGCCCTTTTCAAGCCACTGCGATAGGGGCACCGCTCGCTTTTCGCCGGATGCGGGCGTGGCGGAACTGGTAGACGCAGCAGGTTTAGGTCCTGCCATCGCAAGATGTGGGGGTTCGAGTCCCTTCGCCCGCACCAGTCCGCGCGCCGGCGTCCGAGTCAGCTTTTTCCGCGCAAGCGCGTGACATACATGAAAGTTGGATCAGGATGCAGATCGTCGAAACCACCAACGAGGGCCTGAAGCGCGCCTACACCGTCACCATCCCCGCGGCCGACATCGCCGCCCGGGTCGAAGGTGAGGTCAAGAAGATCGCGCCGCAGATCAAGATGCCCGGCTTCCGCCCCGGCAAGGTGCCCGCCAACCTCGTGCGCAAGATGCACGGCGCGCAGCTTCATCAGGAAGCGCTGAACACCACCATCCGTGAAGCGATGGACAAGCTGGTGGCCGACAACAAGCTGCGCCCCGCGATGCAGCCCGCCGTCTCGCTCGGCGAAGGCTATGATCAGGGCAAGGACGCCGAGCTCACCGTAGAGCTTGAAGTGCTGCCCCAGATCGAAGCGCCCACGCTCGATGGCCTGAAGCTTGAAAAGCTGACCGTTCCCGTGACCGAGGAGCAGGTCGACGAAGCCGTCGCCCGCATCGGCGCTGGCCAGAAGTCCTTCACCGACGCCAAGAAGGGCGCGAAGGCCAAGGACGGCGACCAGATCGTGATCGACTTCCTCGGCAAGGTCGATGGCGTTGCCTTCGAAGGCGGCGCTGCCGAAGACACCCCGCTGGAACTCGGCGCGGGCCGCTTCATCCCCGGCTTCGAGGAACAGCTCGTCGGCGTGAAGGCCGGTGACGAAACCGTCATCACCGTGACCTTCCCGGAAGACTATCCGGCCGAAAACCTCAAGGGCAAGGAAGCCACCTTCGACATCAAGGTCAAGGCGGTGAAGAACCCCGGTGAGTTCGAAGCCAACGACGAATTCGCCAAGATGCTCGGCCTCGAAAGCCTCGAGCAGCTCAAGACCCTGCTGCGCGGCCAGCTGGAGCAGGAAACTGCCGGCCTGACCCGCACCCAGATGAAGCGCGCGCTGCTCGATCAGCTTGCCGCCGGTCACGATTTCGCCGTGCCGCCTTCGATGGTCGATGCCGAGTTCGAGCAGATCTGGGCCCAGCTTCAGCAGGAAGCCCAGAACGAAGAGAACCCGGAAGAGGCCCTGAAGGAAATCGAGGCTGAGAAGGACGACTACCGCAAGATCGCCGAACGCCGCGTGCGCCTCGGTCTGCTCCTGTCGGAAATCGGCCAGGCCAACGGCGTGACCGTTTCCTCGCAGGAAATGGAAATGCTGATCCGCCAGGCTGCCCAGCAGTACCGCGAGCAGGATCGCCAGCGCTTCGTCGATTACGTCCGCTCGGAACCGCTTGCCGCCGCCCAACTGCGCGCGCCGCTCTATGAGGACAAGGTCGTCGACTTCCTGTTCGACAAGGCCGAAGTCACCGAGCGTGAAGTGACCAAGGAAGAGCTGCAGGCCGCGATCGAAGCCGAGGAAGGCGTTGCCGCCGCTGCGGCAAAGCCTGCCAAGAAGGCTCCGGCCAAGAAGAAGGCTGCCAAGGAAGAAGCTCCGGCTGAAGAAGCCGCTGCTCCTGCTGAAGCCGAAGCTCCGAAGAAGAAGGCCGCGCCCAAGAAGAAGGCTGCCGAGGAAGCTCCTGCTGCTGAAGCGGCTGCTGAGGAAGCGCCCGCTCCCAAGAAGAAGGCTCCGGCAAAGAAGAAGGCCGAGGGCTGATCTCCATATCGGATTGATCCGGCCCGACGGGGCTGGATATCGGACGGCCCGGCTGCTTCGGCACGCCGGGCCGTTGGCGTTTTTGGGGTCAAACTACGTAGTTGTCCGTCGCTTGAATGCGTAATTTGTAAAGAAAACTGCAGGTTTCTCGGTTTCCGATCTTTCTCCGCTTCGCGCCCGAGTCGCGCTGTGTGATCATCCGTAGGCAAGGAACCTCGTCTGGGGGAACTGCCATGCACACCGTTCGCAATCGCGTCGCCTCGCGTCCTCGCCCGCCACGGGCTTCGACCAAGGGAAAAGTGCCCAGATCTTCGGCGCTACAGCCCTGTGCGCAGGGGCGGCGCGAACCAGCGTTCCTGCTGCGCCAGCCCAATCCGCCGGCCTTCCCCGAACACCTGATCCTGCCCGTGCGGCGGGGGGCAGTGATCGCCAGCGTCCCCTGGCCCGAAGCCCCCGCCATCGAAACGCCATCCGCACCGAAAGAGCCCCGCAAGGTCGCCAAGGGCAAGAGCGCTGCCAGAAAGCGCCGCCCGCCATCAGCACGGAAAGCCCCGACGCGCAGGCCCGTCACGGCCAAGAAGGCCGCGCGCAAGCAGGTACCCGCCGCTCCGTCCGTCGCCGCCGCAATCCCACCGGCCAAGGAAGCGCCTGCCGCCATGACCACGATCGACCTGCTGGACCGTGCGCTGGCGATCGAGCCGGAACTGCCGCCCGTCCGTCCTCACCCGGCTTCTCCCCTTGAATCCCTTTCGGCCACTGCCTCCCAAGATGTGGTCGACGTTGCCCCGCTGCCGCGCTCGCGAGCCCCCACGCTCCCGCGCGGCAGCGGGTTACTGGACGTCATCGGCGACTGGCTGCGCAGCACGGCAAGGGCGCTCGCCTTCTGGCGCATGTTCCGGCAGCGGCAGACTACGCTGGAGCGTACACACCTCGCCCGAGCCAATGCCCACCAGCGCGCCCTGCAATCGCAGTTCGAAGCTCTTGAGGCTTTGAATCCGCACACCAAATCCTAACCTGTGTTGCCTGAAGGGTGCTCCATCCCGGTTGAGGAGTTTCCCCATGCGCATGCTCATTTCGCTCGCTCTCGTCGCAATGCCGCTCCCGGCGGCAGCGCAGATCGTCAGCGGGCAGGCGACAGCGCTCGATGGCGATACGCTGGAGATGACGGGGCAACCGCTCCGCCTCACCGGCATTGATGCGCCCGAACTCGCCCAGACATGCCAGCGCGATGGTGCGGCCTGGGATTGTGGCGTGCAGGCCAAGCGCCACCTTGCACTTCTGCTTCAGGGTGGCGAGGCGGAATGCACCGTGCTTGGGCAGCACGCACAAGGCTTGGCTATTGCCGGATGCACCGTCGACGGACGAGATTTGTCCGAGGCCATGATTGCCGCAGGACTTGCCGTAGCCAGCGAGCCGCACTCCGGCGATGTGACCTATTCGGACATCGAAGATCGGGTGAAAGCCGGGAAGGTCGGGCTGTGGGCAGGCGGCTTCGACCGGCCTGCGGACTGGCGCAAAGCGCATCCCAAGGCACGCCTTGTTGTCGAAACCGGCGGCAGTGAACGAGCCTCCGGCCGACCGGCAGCCTCAGGCGGCAGGCAGCTCTATCACAACAGCCTTGGCTGCGCGATCAAGGGGAACGTCAGCCGTCGCAATGGCGAGTACATCTACTACCTGCCCGGTATGAAGTATTACGACGGCACGCGTCCCGAGCGGCTCTTCTGCACCGAAGCGGAAGCGGAGGCTGCGGGATTCCGGCGCTCTCGCGGCGGGTAGGCTCTCACTCCCCCCAGCGCTTGAACGAAGGCACCGGCACTGCGCTCGTCCGCGCCCTTTCATAGGCCGCGCCTGCTTCCAGCACGCGCTTGTCGTCCCACTTGGCACCCATGATCGAAAGCCCGATCGGCAGGCCCTCCACCGCTCCCATCGGCACCGAGAGGTGTGGGTATCCGGCAATCGCGGCGAGGTTGCCTGCGCCTACGCCAACGAAGTGATCGCCTAGCACGAGATCGATCGGCCATGCCGGGCCCTCGGTCGGCGCGACGAGGAGGCTTACCTTGTTGTCGCGCAACAGCCTGTCGATGCCTTCGGCGCCCGCGAGCTTGAGCGAATTGGCGCGCGCGGCTTCATAGGCCGCCTTGTCGGTCGTCGCCTCGGCCTGTTCGAACACCTCCTGCCCGAACCAGCGCAGTTCTTCGGGGTGCGCCTTGTTGAATGCGATCAGGTCGGCCAGCGTCTTCGGTCCGGCCTTGGCGGGAAGCGAGCGCAGATAAGCGCCCATGTCCTCGCGCAGTTCGTAGAGCAGCACGGTGAACTCGTCGCGGCCCATCTCGGGCGGTGCGTCGTAGGAGATCTCGACCAGTTCCGCGCCTGCAGCCTTCATGTCGGCCAGTGCCCTGTCGAACAGCGCGAGCAGCGCCGGGTGGTTGCCTGCCTGCTTGCGCAGCACGCCGATGCGCACCCCCTTGAGGGAGGCCGTGGCAAGGCCGGAGGTGAAATCCGCCTTGCGCTTGTCGGCCTCGGCAGTCGCGGCATCGGCAGGGTCGGTCCCGGCCAGAGCGTTCATCAGCAGCGCGGCGTCGGCAACACTGCGCGTCATCGGGCCTGCCGTGTCCTGGCTGTGGCTGATCGGCACGACGTGGGTGCGGCTGACCAGGCCGACGGTGGGTTTGAACCCGACGATTCCGTTGACCGAGGCAGGGCAGGTGATCGAGCCATCGGTCTCGGTGCCAATGGCGGCCCACGCCAGACCAGCGGCAATGGCAGACCCGCTGCCCGAGGACGAACCGCAGGGCGTCCGGTCGATGGCATGGGGGTTCTTCGTCTGCCCACCAACCGCGCTCCACCCGCTGGACGAGGAGGACGAGCGGATGTTGGCCCATTCCGAAAGGTTGGTCTTGCCCAGAATTACCACGCCCGCCTTGCGCAGCCGCGCGACCAGTGGCGCATCGCGGCCGGTCACGCTGTCCTTCAGTGCGAGGCTGCCTGCCGTAGTAGGCAGCGGTCCCGCCACCTCGACGTTGTCCTTGATCAGCACCGCCTTGCCGGAGAGCGGCCCCTTGATCGCGCGTGCTGCCACTTCTTCCTTCGCGGCATCGGGATTGATCGCCAGCACAGCGTTCAGTCGCGGCCCGGCGTCGTCCACGGCGGCGATCCGCGCGAGATAGTCGGAGACGGTCTGCGCCTGCGCGGTGGCCAGAAGAGGGGCCGCACTAATAGCCAGAGTCGATGCAAGCAGGTGCAGCTTCATGGATAACCTCTTGAAGGATTTGCCGCTGCAAGCTGCTGCGTTGCAGGCCAACTGGCAAGTTCCTTGGCGCCGACCACCCTTTTGTTCACCGGCTTCCCCACGCAAATCCCCGGAATCACCGTTAACGCCCTTGAACATCGCGCCGTGGCACGCGACATAGCGAGGTCTAACCAGATGAGGATTCCCATGCTCGACCTGTTCGGCGCTTCCGGCGCCAGTGTTTATGGAGCCCAGGGCAAGTTCACCCACGATCCCGTGACCGGCGCTTTGATTCCGGTGGTGGTCGAGCAATCGAGCCGTGGCGAACGCAGCTTCGACATCTATTCGCGCCTGCTGCGCGAACGCATCATCTTCGTGACCGGCGAGGTCGAGGATCACATGGCTTCGGTGATCATCGCCCAGTTGCTGTTCCTCGAGTCGGAAAATCCCTCGAAGGACATCTCGATGTACATCAACTCGCCGGGCGGCGTGGTGACGGCGGGTCTCGCGATCTACGACACCATGCAGTACATCCGCCCCCGCGTGTCCACCGTGTGCATCGGCCAGGCTGCGTCGATGGGGTCGTTCCTGCTGGCAGCGGGCGAGCCGGGCATGCGCATCGCGCTCCCCAACGCGCGGATCATGGTCCACCAGCCCTCGGGCGGCGCGCGCGGCATGGCCTCGGACATCGAGATTCAGGCACGCGAGATCCTGCGCATCCGCAAGCGGATGAACGACCTTTACGTCAAGTTCACCGGCCGCTCGCTCGACGAGATCGAGAAGGCGATGGACCGCGACACCTTCCTCGAAGCCGAGGAAGCGCTGAAGTTCGGTCTTGTCGACAAGGTCTTCGAGTCGCGCCCCGCAACCGACTCCGTCGGTGGCGACGAAGGTTCGGGCGGCGCGCCCGCATAAGGAATAACCCTGAGGGGCAGGGCCTTAAGCCCAGCGAAAGGCTTTGCCCCCTAGGATCACGTTACTGTAATCGAGTCCGGTTGATTAATGCCCTTGCGGTAGTAGGATGATCGGGCCCGCCTCTCGTGGAGAGGCGCCTGGGATGGACGAATGACCAAGCTTTCCGGATCGGATACCAAGAGCACCCTCTACTGCAGCTTCTGCGGCAAATCTCAGCATGAGGTGCGCAAGCTCATTGCCGGGCCGACCGTGTTCATCTGCGATGAATGCGTCGAGCTGTGCAACGACATCATCCGTGAAGAGACCAAGGCCGGCATCGCCGGCAAGAAGGATGGCGGCGTACCGACCCCGCGCGACATCTTCGAGACTCTGAACGATTACGTGATCGGCCAGGACCGCGCCAAGCGCGTGCTGTCGGTGGCTGTCCACAACCACTACAAGCGCCTCAAGCACAGCGGCAAGGGTGGCGAGGTCGAGCTTTCGAAGTCGAACATCCTGCTCGTCGGCCCCACGGGCTGCGGCAAGACGCTGCTCGCGCAGACGCTCGCCAAGACCTTCGACGTGCCCTTCACCATGGCCGATGCCACCACGCTGACCGAAGCCGGTTACGTGGGCGAGGACGTCGAGAACATCATTCTCAAGCTGCTCCAGGCTTCCGACTACAACGTCGAGAAGGCGCAGCACGGCATCGTCTACATCGACGAGATCGACAAGATCAGCCGCAAGGCGGAAAACCCCTCGATCACGCGTGACGTTTCGGGCGAAGGCGTGCAGCAGGCTCTGCTCAAGCTCATGGAAGGCACCACCGCTTCGGTGCCGCCGCAGGGCGGGCGCAAGCATCCGCAGCAGGAATTCCTGCAGGTCGACACCACGAACATCCTGTTCATCTGCGGTGGCGCCTTCGCGGGCCTCGAAAAGATCATTTCGGACCGCCTGCAGAAGCGCTCGATCGGTTTCGGCGCGCATGTCGCCGATCCTGACAAGCGCAAGGTCGGCGAACTACTGCAGAAGGCAGAGCCCGAAGATCTGCTCAAGTTCGGCCTGATCCCCGAATTCGTCGGCCGCCTGCCGGTGATCGCGACGCTGAACGACCTCGACATCGAGGCGCTGGTCCAGATCCTCAAGGAGCCGAAGAACGCGCTGGTCAAGCAGTACGCCAAGCTCTTCGAACTCGAGGACGTGGCGCTGACCTTCACCGACGACGCGCTCGAGGCGATCGCCAAGAAGGCCATCGAACGCAAGACCGGCGCGCGCGGGCTTCGCTCGATTGTCGAAGGCCTGCTGCTCGACACCATGTTCGACGTGCCGACCGAGACCGACATCGCCGAAGTCGTCGTCGACAAGGACGTCGTCGAAGGCCGCAAGGAACCTGTCCGCGTCCACAAGGGCAAGGAAGAAGCGGCCTGATCGGGCGCTGACACCGGACACAAAAGAGGGCGGGGCCATGTGGCACCCGCCCTTTTCTTTTGCGCTTTTCCGCCAGACTCTCACGACCAGACTTCGTCATTGCGAGCGAAGCGAAGCAATCCAGAGCGTTTTGCGTGACGCTCTGGATTGCTTCGTCGACTGCGTCTCCTCGCAATGACGCTTGTTAAGCGAAGTGGGCGTTAAATGGTCAGTTCGGCAGCGAGACTGCGTCGGTCACGTGGATCACGCCGTTCTTCTGGAACACGTCGGCCTGGGTCACGTGGGCCATGCCGCCCTTCTCGTCGGTGAGCATCACGGTGTTGCCCATCAGCGAGGCGGTGAGCTTGCCGCCTGCGACGGTGGTCAGTTCGGTCTTGCCGCCATCGGCCTTGATCTTGGCGACCAGGTCAGCCGCCGAGACCTTGCCTGCGACGACGTGGTAGGTGAGGATCTTGGCGAGCGTCGCCTTGTTCTCGGGCTTCAGCAGCGTGTCTACGGTGCCGGCCGGAAGCTTGGCGAAGGCGGCGTTGGTCGGGGCGAAGACAGTGAAGGGGCCAGCGCTGTTCAGCGTGTCAACCAGACCTGCAGCCTTCACTGCGGCAACAAGTGTGGTGTGATCGGCCGAGTTCACCGCGTTCTCGACGATGGTCTTGGTCGGGTACATGGCCGCGCCGCCGACCATCTTGGTTTCTTCGTGGTGGTTGGCCCATGCGGGCGCGACGAACAGGGGGGCGGCGGTGGCTGCGGTGGCCGCGAGCGCGGCGATCATGAACTTGCGGGTCATCGGTAACTCCTTGCAGGAAACATGCGTTTGTCCGGCGCGTAAAGCGGGGCTGCCGGCCTGCCCGTCCACGCATGAAGATGGTGCCGTATGCGCCACATTCCACATGGCCCTTGGGGCATGTCATTGATTTAAAAATGCAAAGTCGAAAAAAAAGGCGCGCTGCGTGGGGCAGCGCGCCGTTAGAAGAATGACCCCGGCCGAAGGGAACGAGTAGCCGGGAGTTCAAGGGAGGAACCGGGTCGGAGGGGTAATTCTGACCCGGTTGGAACGTCTCCGCCAACCGGAATGGACCTTCGCGCGGCCATACGCGACATGTCCCTTGGGGCTATGCCCGCTTGGTCAGGTCAGATCACGTGGTCATGCAGCAGCGCACACTCGTGCCCGTCGATCGTCTCGACCTGCACCGTGGCGTGGCCGATGCCGAAATCGTGCTCAAGCTCGTGCGCCAGCTGGTGCAGGAAGTTGTCACCCGGATGGCCGCCCGGCATGACGAGGTGCGCGGTCAGCGCGGTCTCGGTCGTGCTCATCGGCCAGATGTGCAGGTCGTGGACGGCCTCGACGCCGTTGAGGCCGGTGAGGAAGCGGCGCACCTTCTGCTCGTCGATCCCTGGCGGCACGGCATGCAGTCCCATCCGCAGCGAATCCTTGAGCAGTCCCCATGTGCCGACGGCGATCACGCCGACGATGACAAGGCTCGTCACCGGATCGATCCATTGCGCGCCGGTCAGGGTGATCAGCAGGCCTGCGACGACGACGCCCGCCGAAACCGCCGCGTCTGCTGCCATGTGCAGGTAAGCACCGCGGATGTTGATGTCATGCTTGCGGCCGCGCATGAACATCAGCGCCGTGGCGGTGTTGATCACGATGCCGATGGCCGCAACGATCATCACCGGCCCGCCAGCGACCGGCTCGGGTTCGACCAGGCGGCGGATCGTCTCGACGAGGATCGCGCCGAGCGCCACCAGCAGGAACGCCGCGTTGCCAAGCGCTGCGAGGATCGAGCTGGACTTGAAGCCATAAGTGAAGCGGGCAGACGGCGGCCGCGCAGCAAGGACGCTGGCGATCCAGGCGATGACGAGGCCGAGCACGTCCGAGAGATTGTGCCCAGCGTCGGCCACAAGCGCCATGGAGCCTGCGATCACGCCATAAACCGCCTCGACCACGACGAAGCCGAGATTCAGCGCAATGCCCACGGCAAAGGCGCGGCCGAAGCTGGCGGGTGCATGTGCGTGGCCATGATGGTCATGGTCATGGTGGTGATGATGGTGGTGGCCGCCGGACATGGGCACTTCCTAACGCTTTGGGCGCGTGTAGGAAACCATTGAAGCGCCAGGGGGCCTGTAAGCCGGGTTCTGTAGCGCCGACGGTATCCCACAAGTGGACCGTATCGGCACTGGCAGCCATTCCTCTAGGCGGACCGTTGCCGGAACGCTCAAGCAATCAACCCGGACTGCTGGCCCGAAACAGGCCTGTTCCCTTGCGGAAACGCGCAGTCCCTATTCGATCTTGCTCCGGGTGGGGTTTGCCGTGCCGCTTCCGTTGCCGGTCGCGCGGTGTGCTCTTACCACACCCTTTCACCCTTACCGTCCGGTCTTGCGACCATCAGGCGGTCTGCTCTCTGTGGCACTTTCCCTTGACCGGGGACGTTGATCCCAGGCCCGGCGGGCGTTACCCGCCACCCTTGTTTCGTGGAGCCCGGACTTTCCTCGGGATCTTGCGATCACGCGGCTGCCCGGCCCCCTGGCGAGCGGTCACCTAGCATGACCCAGGTCGCGTTCCAACAGGAGTTCGAATAGCAGGGCGCCGATCTGGCCATCGACCTGCCCGTCGATCCGCTGCGGCCGCCAGCGCCGCTGGAACGCACGGACTGCGGCCGCTTGGTCAGAGATGTCGTAGCCGAAACGCTCGAGGGCGAGGAAGAAGGCGGCCTCGTTGTCATAGAGCAGGCGCATCGTCAGCTTTGGCGTGGGCAGGCAGAGGCGATGGCGGGCCAGCAACTCCCACGGGAACAGCTCGCCGGGATCGTCCTTGCGCGCAGGGGCGACGTCGGAGTGGCCGACCACGTTGGCGCGAGGGATGTTGTGGCGCTTGACGATATCGGCGAGCAGCGGGAGCAGCGCTTCGATCTGGGCATCGGGGAATGGGCGGTAGCCGAATTCGTGGCCGGGATTGACCAGTTCGATGCCGACGCTGGCCGAATTGACGTCAGTGATCCCGCGCCAGCTTGAGCGGCCTGCGTGCCACGCGCGCTTGTCTTCATCGACAAGGCCGGTGACGGTGCCGTCCTCGTCGATCATGTAATGCGCAGAGACTTCGGCTGCCGGATCGCATAAACGGTCAAGCGCGGCCCGTCCCGTCTCCATGCCGGTGTAGTGCAGCACGACCATCGACACGGGAAGCTTGCGCTCGTTCCAGTTGGGCGAGGGCACTTCGCGGTGGACGAGCCAGCGGCGCATGAGTCCGGTCCTCAGCCGACCGGGAGCACCGCGCCCATGACGAGGCTTTCGGCGGTCACGTGAACCTGCACGCCGCCACCGACCGAGGCGGCAAGCTGCTGGACCATCGCGGCAGGAGCGGTGCGGCTCGACAGTTCGCTGCTGCGCAGGCGGCCTTCCAGCGCCTCGCCGATCGCGGGGTCGAAGGCCACGCGCTGTCCGGCGGCGCGCACCACGATCTCGATCGCGCTGCCGGTCGCCTCGGCGCCGATATCGAGCGTGCCGCCGCGCACCAGAGCGTCGAGCCCGATCAGCGCAAGGTTGAGCAGGGTCTTGACCGCAGGCTTGGGCAGGGAATCGACGCCGAACATCCAGTTCACCGCGACGCGCCCGTTGCTGCCAGCCAGCGCATCGACCAGCGCGCGCGCTTCGGACACCGGCACCGTATCGCCGAAGCCCCCTGCCGCACCGAATGCGAGGCGGAAGAATTTGAGCTTGTCGGCCGAAGCCTTGGCGCTCTGCTCCAGCAGTTCGAAGCAGCGTTGGCGCATCGCGGGGTCCTGCTCCTCGGTCAGCAGTTCGAGCCCGTTGGACAGCGCGCCCACGGGGCTGAGCAGGTCATGGCAAAGGCGCGAGCACAGCAGGCTGGCGAGATCGAGAGCGGGAACGGATGCGGTCATGTTCAGGATATGGGCCTTTTGAAGGACGAAGACGTTACGCCAGCCTTAGCCAGCCACGAGAGCATAGGAAAGCGCTTCGAACCCTTCCGGACGATCGTGCCAACACGTAATTGCCCACGTTCCGTCGCTGGCGCCGACATTCTCGGGGGCGACGATGGCCCAGACCCTGCCATCGCGCGCCGCGCTGGCAGAATCGGTTGCAGAGGGGCGGGCAAGGCCATTGGGGTGCGAGTGGAAATATCCGAGAACTTGCAGTCCCCCTGCGCGCGCGGCCTTGTGTGCGGCGATGAGAGCGGCAGGATCAATCTCGAAGTGACGGGCGGGATCGGGGGCGACGTTGGCGGCCTGAACGGCCGAAGCGACGTGCGATGCGTTGCCAAGCAGGATGCCGCAGGCTTCGACCGGGGCGGCTTGCTGCGCAGCGGCCGTCATGGCCGCAAGGGCGCTCCGGGCGATCTCCAGTGACATGGCCCTGTTCTGGCGGTGTGCGGCAATCCATGCAAGCACTCCGCACCCATCCACATTGAACCGCAGGGGCGCGTGAAAGTACTTAAGATCGTGCTGGCTCTATCTTTGGTAATCTCCAGCATGATCGCACGCTGTTCAAGCACCCGCATGATGGTCGCGGTGCTGCAGCTTGCGGAGCGTCAGATGGTTTCCGGACGATCGATAAAGCACAAAGTGACGCTGGGCTGCATCATTCTTGGCGCCGGGGCGGTCGCTTCGACAGTGCTGGGTCTTGGTGGCATGTGGCGGCAGGAGCAGGCCATGGTCGAGCTCAACGCCGCGACCGGGCTGATGCGCGATCACATGGAGGCCGACATGGGCCACGATGCCATTCGTGGGGAAGTGGTCAGCATCGTCGCCGCGCGGCAGACCGGCGCGATCGATGGCCCTGAGGCAGCGCGCGAGTTGCAGGTTCGGCTGGGCGAGTTCGAAAAACGCATGGTGCCGACCACGCTTGCCACCGATGCGCCAGAAGTGCTTGCCGCGCGCACGGCGGCGGATCCGGCGTTCCGCGATTACGTGGGCATCGGTCGGTCCATCGCCACGGCAGCGGAACAGGGTGCCGTGCCCGACGATGCGCAGTTGCAGCGTTTCCAGCAACTGTTCAGCCAGCTCGAAGGGGAAATGGCGAAGATATCGGACGCGGTGGAGGCGCATGCGGCCACGACCGCGCAAGCGGCCAGCGCTGTTGCGCAACAGGCACGATGGATTTCGCTCGGCGGCCTGTTGCTGTTGCTGCTCGCGCTGGCCTGGGTGGCACGTCACGGACGGCAGGACATCGTGGCGGCGATCATTGCGATAGCCGAGCGGGTGCAGGCGATGGCGGGCGGTCGGCTCGATGTGACCATGGAGGGCGACGACCGGTCGGACGAAATCGGCGATCTGGCGCGCGCGGTGGTCGAACTGCGCGACAATCTGGGCGAGGCACGGGCGGACACCGCGCGGCAGGCCGACGCCATCGTCACTTCGATAGGCACTGGTCTCGGCCAGCTTGCTGCAGGCAATCTTTCCTATCGGATAGACGTGCCGCTGACGGGACCGTTCGAGAAGCTGCGTTGCGACTTCAACGCGGCGCTGAGCACCTTGGGCGTGGCGCTCGAGAAGATGAAGGCGTCGACCGAGCGGCTGCACGGCGTGGCGCGCGATATCGGCGGGGCAGCGGGCGATCTTTCCAATCGCAATGCCAATCAGGCCGCCAGCCTTGAGGAGACGGCGGCCGCCATCGCCAGCCTGGCGCAGCGGGTGCAGGGGTCGACCGAGGCGGTCTCGACTGCGCGCAATGCCGTCGATCAGGTCGGGCAGGAGATCAATCGCGGCGGCGAGGTGATCCAGCATGCCGAAGCGGCGATGGACCGGATCGAAAGCGCGGCGCAGGAGATCGGCAGCATCGTCAGCGTGATCGACGGGATTACCTTCCAGACCAACCTGCTGGCTCTCAATGCCGGCGTCGAGGCGGCGCGCGCGGGCGATGCGGGCAAGGGATTTGCCGTTGTTGCCAACGAGGTACGTGCGCTGGCGCAGCGCAGCGCCGATGCCGCGCGCGAGATCCGTCACCTGATCACCAACGCTTCCGGCGAGATCGGCAATGGCGTGCAACTGGTGCGCGATGCCGGATCGAGCCTGCGCGCGATCACCGGGCAGATGGACGAGATCAACCGGGTCATGGAAGTGGTTGAGGCGGGTGCGAGCGAGCAGGATCTGTCGCTGCGCTCCATTGATGCCACCTCCAAGCAGATCGAGCAGATCACGCAAAGCAACAGTGCCGTGGCCGAGCAGGTCAGCAATGCCAGCAGCAGCGTCATCGCCTCGATCGAGGAAGTGGTGCAGCAGTTGTCGCGCTTCGAAATCGGGCAGGGCAGCGTGGCAGCGGCCGAGCGTGCGCCGAGGAGCCTGGCGGCGTGAGGTGGCGGGCGCTTGCCTGTGGTGCGGCGCTGGCGCTGGGTGCTCCGGTGGCCCGAGCCGAGGAGCAGGTGCCTGCGGTCGATCTTGCGGGCGAAGTCATCGTCGATCTCGCGCGAGTGATTTCGGGCAACGGCGACCGCAAGGTGCGCGCGCTGACCAATGTGAACCTGACCGCCGATCTCGATCTTGCCCGGCTGGTCGGGCTCGATGGCACGCGGGCGCATGTCTACGTGCTCGACAATCGCGGGGGCCGTCCCAACGATGCTGCCGGCACGCTGCAGGGCGTGGACAATGTCGAGGTGCCCTATGCTGGCCTGCGCCTGTTCGAGGCGTGGGTGGAGCGCGACATTGGCTCTGGCGGAGCATCGATGCGCATGGGGCTCTACGATGTGAACAGCGAGTTCTATGCCAACGATGCGGCAGGATTGCTGATCGCGCCGCCGTTCGGCATCGGATCGGAACTGGCGGCGACGGGGCCGAACGGGCCTTCGATCTTTCCCTCGAGTGCACTGGCAGCGAGGCTTTACGTGCCGGTTGGCGCGGCTTTCGTGCGGCTTGGCGTGATCAATGCGCGGGCGAGCACGCTGGGTGACCGAGGCGGTGTGGACTTCAGCTTCCGCGACGGCTTGCTGCTGATCGGCGAGGCTGGGCGGAGCGAAGGGCGGCTGCGCGGCAATGTCGGCGTGTGGCGCTATACCCGCAATCCCGAAGACAGCGTCGAGACCGGGCCGGACGGTTCGCCTCTGCGCAAGCCCTCGCAAGGGGCCTATGCGGTGGTGGAGGGCGATCTCATGCCCGAGGGCGCGGAGCGTCAGGTGACCGCGTTCCTGCGCGCAGGCCTCTCCGATCCCCACGTGACGCCGTTCCACGGGGGCTTTCAGGCAGGCGTGCTGATGGCACCGGCGCTGGCTTCGCGGCCGGATAGCCAGGTGTCGCTCGGCATGCACCATGCCTGGACGAGCAACCATTTCCGCGATGCCCTGCGCGCCGAGGGCGGCAATCCCGGCAACGAGACGGTGGTGGAACTGACTTATGCCGACCAGATCACGCCATGGCTTGCGTTGCAGCCCGACGTGCAATGGATTCACCAGCCGGGCGGCGACCGCGATGCGCCCGATGGGGTTGTGGGGATCGTGCGGCTGACCTTGAGCTTTTGAGCGGCGGCGGCGGGGCCTGCCCACCCCGCTGCGACTAACCTCGCCTTTGGCTCGCTAAGTCTCGCGGCCCTCCCGCCTGCGGGAGGGCATGTTAGAGCGCCGCGTGTGTTCCCCCCTCCCGCAAGCGTGAGGGGCCAGGGGTGGGCATCGCGGACACGCGATATGAAGGATCATCCGCTGGCGAATGCGGACTGGTGACGCCGGTGGGAAAGCACACAGATCGCGCGACCGGTGCGGTGCCGTTGTGGCACGCAGCGGGAGGGCGCGGGACCGGTTGCGAGTGGCCGGGGGGCGGTTCCGAACCCCTTGTCGGCTCAGCCTGAGAGCGGACACATGTGAAAGGACGAAGCCTTGGCAGCGGCTCGCTTGCTGCCTCGGCTTCTTGGCAAGCGGCTGCGTGAAAAGAACCTGTCGTTTGCGCAGACTACGTCACGCAAGTCATGGCGGGTTCCGCATCCGCAGCGTCGCTCAGGGTTCGGCGCCGTGCTATCAGCCCTGGGGTGTCCTGTCTGTCCTTGGGTAACGACAGGATTTGCCCGGTGGGTCTGGGCTTTACGCCCCGCATTGAACCCACGCGCACCTGCCGCACCGATCGCGCCGGAGGCTTCGGCAAAGCCTGACCTCCGAAGGGAGAGGAGCGGGATGGCCTTTTGCCCTCTCCTGACCTGTGGGCGGGGCGTATAACCTATATGGTTCGTTTTGTCAAGATGCCATCAGGATGTAGCATGGCTACCGACCTCGTCATTCCCGCCTACGCGGGAATGACGAAGGAATGGGGATGCGGCGCGGCCACTTGCCACGAATGGTTTTGCGGGTGCGAAGAACGATGCTGCATCGCGGTTCACAGCAGCGGGAACCGGCGCTATACGTGGTTTTACTGGGGCGTAATCTCGACAGGCTGCTTGGAGCGGGAAATGAAGTATATTCGCGAGCTTGAGGGTCTGCGGGGGGTGATGGCGTGGTGGGTGGTCGTCGGGCACTGGTCCACCACGGCCGCGATTCCGCACTTCATCGGCAAGACCAAGCTCTACAACGGTTATGCCGTTGACGTTTTCGTGATCCTGAGCGGGTTTGCCATCGCGGCGCTGATAGACAAGCGCCCCGAACGCTATGGCATGTACATCACCCGCCGGTTCCTGCGCATTTTCCCGGTCTATCTGTTCTTCCTCGTCCTCTCGGCCCTTCTCGCGCCGCTGGCGTTGCAGACATGGCAGGCGGCGCCTGCCGGATATATGCAGGACAACCGGATCAGGATCGCGACCGACAGTCTTACGTATTTCTGGCCGCACCTGTGGGCGCACCTTACCGCCGTGCAGGGCCTGATCCCTGACCGGTTCTTGCCCAGCACCGACTATGCCTTCCTCGGGCAGGCGTGGAGCATCTCGCTGGAGTGGCAGTTCTACCTGATCGCGCCGTTCATGATCGCATGGGCGCGACCGTCATCGCCCGCTGGCCGGATGGTGTGGCTGTTGCTGATCGCCGTGGTCTGCGTCGGCCTTGCGCGGTTCATGCCGACAGGCTTCCTCGGGACGCACCTGCACAAGTTCCTGATCGGCATCTTCAGCTTCGCGTTCCTGAAGGCGCGGTTCGAGGGCAATCCGGCTCTGCAGTTCCCGATGCTGCCCTTCGCCGTGTTCGGCGTTCCGTTCCTCGTGTTCCTGAATACGCCCGCCACGTTGCCTTACATGATCTGGATCCTGATGATGGTGACGATCGTGATCGCGCGCGAGCAGGAGAAGGGGCCGTTTGCCGCCGCATCGCGTGCGCTCACTCATCCGTTCGCGCTAAAGATGGGCAATATGGCCTACTCGGTCTATCTTTCGCACATGCTGGTGATCATCGGTGCTCTCAACCTGCTCGAGCGGTTCCAACTTGGCAACGTTGCATTCTCTGCCGCGCTGCTGGTGCTGACGCTGATCGGCACGTTGATCTTCTCGACGCTGACCTATCGCCTGATCGAAAAGCCGTTCCACGAATTCGGCCGTTCCTTGAAGGACAAGCGCGAAGTCTCCTACGCCTGAACACCTGGCCCGGCGAGGCCTTGCCGCGGCGGTCGGGGGCACCCATATCTCCACCAATGGGGGCCGCAGACACGATCATTTCCGGGACCGTCGCGAGTGGCGGGCAGCGGCTGGACAAGGCGCTGGCCGATGCCTCCGGGCTTTCGCGCGAGCGGGTGAAGGCGTTGCTGGCCGAGGGGCGGATCAGCGTTTCGGGCAAGGTTGCTTCGCAAGCCTCGGCAAAGCTGGCCGAGGGCGCTTCGTTCGAGATCCGCGTGCCCGAAGCCGCGCCTGCCGAAGCCATTGCGCAGGATATTCCGCTCGCCGTCGTCTATGAGGACGATGCCCTGATCGTGGTGGACAAGCCGGCGGGCTTGGTGGTCCATCCGGCAGCGGGCAACCTCGACGGCACGCTGGTCAATGCGCTGCTGCACCATTGCCGGGGGCAATTGTCGGGCATTGGCGGGGTGGCGCGGCCGGGGATCGTGCATCGGATCGACAAGGATACGTCGGGCCTGCTCATCGTCGCCAAAACCGATGTGGCGCATGAGGGGCTGGCCAAGCAGTTTGCCGACCATTCGATCGTGCGCGCCTATAAATGCGTGACGGCGGGGCTGCCGGTGCCGCCTGCGGGCACGGTGCGCGGGGCGATTGCGCGGTCCAGTCATGATCGCAAGAAGATGGCCTTGGTCGAGGACGGTCGCGGAAAGCATGCGGTGACGCATTACCGGACGCTGGCTGCGCTCGAAGGGGCGGCGCTGGTGGAGTGTCGGCTCGAGACCGGGAGAACCCACCAGGTCCGCGTTCACCTTGCGTCAATCGGCCATCCGCTATTGGGTGACCCTGTATATGGACGTACACCAACGCGGCTTCGGCCCACACTTCAGAGACTCGGGTTTGCGCGGCAGGCACTGCACGCGGCGGAACTGGGGTTCATTCACCCCGTTACCGGTGCAGCCCACCATTTTACCAGCCCGACGCCCGTCGATATGCGGGAACTGATCGTCGAACTCTGCGCTGAAGGGCATGATGCAAGCGTAATGCGTTTGGTGTAGTGAAGGACTTTGGAGTCGTCCGGTAAAGAGGCTCCGCTTGAAGTGGTCCCGCCGCCGGTCGCCCATCAGGGGGCCGTCATCTGGGAACCGACGAAACGAAAGGACGTGTTCAGGTGAGTGAGGAACGCAAAGCTGTGACAGTACCTGCCCTTGGCGGGGAAGCCAGCCTCAACCGCTATCTCTCGGAAATCCGCAAGTTCCCCGTGCTTACGGCTGAGCAGGAATACATGCTCGCCAAGCGTTTCCAGGAACATCAGGACCCCGAAGCCGCCGCCCAGCTGGTGACGAGCCACCTGCGTCTCGTGGCGAAGATCGCCATGGGCTATCGCGGCTATGGCCTGCCGGTCAGCGAGCTGATCTCCGAAGGCAACATCGGCCTGATGCAGGGCGTGAAGAAGTTCGAGCCCGACCGGGGCTTCCGTCTGGCCACTTACGCGATGTGGTGGATCAAGGCTTCGATGCAGGAGTTCATCCTGCGCTCGTGGAGCCTGGTGAAGATGGGCACCACTGCGGCGCAGAAGAAGCTGTTCTTCAACCTTCGCCGCATGAAGAAGAACCTTGAGGCGTTCGAGGATTCGGACCTTCACCCCGACGACGTGAAGAAGATCGCGACCGACCTGGGCGTGCCCGAGCAGGAAGTGGTCAACATGAACCGGCGCATGATGATGGGCGGCGATGCCTCGCTCAACGTCTCCATGCGCGAGGATGGCGAAGGCTCGTGGCAGGACTGGCTGACCGACGATCGCCCTCTGCAGGACGAGACCGTCGCCGACGCCGAGGAGGCGAGCTATCGCCACCAGTTGCTGGTCGAGGCGATGGACAGCCTGAACGAGCGCGAGCGCCACATCCTGACGGATCGCCGTCTGGTGGACGAGCCCAAGACGCTGGAAGAGCTTTCGCAGGTCTACAACGTCAGCCGCGAGCGCGTCCGCCAGATCGAGGTGCGCGCGTTCGAGAAGCTGCAGAATGCGATCCAGCGGATCGCGGTGGAGCGCAAGCTGCTGCCGGCCTGATCAGGCTTGGGTGAATGATACGAAACGGCCGGGTGATGAACCCGGCCGTTTTTGTTTTGGCCTATCCGTTCGTCATTGCGAGCGACCGGAGGGAGCGCGGCAATCCAGAGGGGTTTGCCTCGGCGCTCTGGATTGCTTCGTCGCTGCGCTCCTCCCAATGACGAAGTGAGATCACGACATATGGAGCCGGTCCGTATCCAGCGCCGCACCTGCCAGGAACCACAGGGCGTGGCGGCCGGGGAGGAAGAAGTAGCCGCCGCCTTTCAGGGTTACGTAGCGCTGGACCGGGCACAGCTCCAGTGGGGCGTTGCGGCCGTGGATGGTGAAGCGTTGGGTTTCGCTCTCGGTCGGGCCCTTGTGCATGGCGAAGGGGTCAGGCTCGCATTCGAGGCCGTGGAAGGTGGGCGAGGCGAGCCAGGTCTGCTGGACGAATTCGAACTGGCGTTCGAGATCGGCGTTGAAGGCCATGAACAGCGTGCCGCGCGCGGTATCGCCATCTTGGTCGAGATATGGCCGGCCACGGCGGAGCAGGCGGTGGCGGTTGCTGACCGAGAGTTCGACGGGCTCCGTCGGCGCGAGGCTGTCGCGCGGGAAGGTGCGGCGGACGTGGCTGCCGAAGGGGCAGCGCAACCCTTGCGGGTCGGCGTCCTTGTAGAGGAAATCGTTCTTCCGCATCGCGTCCGCACCGGGCTTCATGGCGGGGGTGAACGGGTGGTCGATCAGCGCCGAGCCATCGCGCCAGCGGCCGAGCATCTTGGCGGCGATCCATTCACGCGTGCGGTGGATGTCGCCGTTGTGCGGGTTGATCACGTCGGGCTGCTTGCAGATCTCGCGCGCCTTCTCGTCAAGCTGCTGGCGGAAGCCGTCGACGTCCTGTGCGAGCTGGCGGATCACGAGGTAGCTGCCGTTGCGCCCGAAATCGCGTGAGCGGGCACCCTGATCGGCAAAGTCGGGATACTGGGTCGGCTGCTCGGGCGGGGGTGAGGGCAGGAGGACCTCGGGGAGCATCCCCAAGCTGTCCATCTTGCGTTCGACCAATGGCGAGGGCGGGTAGTAGCCGCGGTTGTCGGCATAGCCGAGGATGAATTCACCGGGCTCAACGCCGTGGACCGGATCGGGCGCGCCATGGCGGCCGGGGAAGCCTCGCACCAGCGGTTGCGAGACGCCATCGACGAAACCGAAGGGTTCCTCAGACAGTTCGTCGCTCGAGGCCTTGGCATGGACGAATCCGGGGGCGTCAGCGGGCGCGGAGACGGAATCGTCGCTCTTTTCCCAGGCCAGTTCGAAGCGCTTGAGATCGAAGGTCTTGAGGCCGGTGCGGATCGCCGCTTTCTGCGTGATGCCAAGCGCTGCGGCGTCGGTGACGATCTGGTTGAAACGCGCGGCGTTCGCCGTGTCCTTGGCATAGAGCAGCAGCACGACGTGGGCGTCGTCGTCGCACCATTCCAGCTTGTCCGGATCACCGAGGGCGCGCTTGCGGCTGGGGTGGGCCATGCCAAGGGCGAAGGCAGGGGGGAAGCCCTGCTCGGTGCCCTCGCCTTCGAGTGCCAGTTCCCGGTCCAGACCGAGCAGGCGCAGTCCGGCGGCGGAGAAGGCGATGTTGCAGACGAGGTCCTGTGGAGGCTTGTCGCCAAAGGAGACGATGTCGTCTGCGATGAGCCCGGCGAGCCACTTCTGCACGTGGGCATAGGGGTGTGCGCTGCCTTCGCGGCGGGGCTCGCCGAAGTTGAGCGCGACAACGCGGCTGTGCGGGTGGCGGCGCAGGCCGCCGAACATCAGCGTCTGGATTTCCTCGTATTGCAAACCGTAGTCCGGGCGGGGAATCGAGCCGAACAGGTCAAGCCAGGCCTCGGCGTCGGAGGGGTTCGCCTCCAGTCGCCTGGCGCAGAGCAGTCCGCTGACGATCAGCGCGTGCTTGCGCATGGCGGGGGCGGAAAGATCGGGGTGCGCGGCGAACCAGAACGGAGTCGGGCGCATCGAGCAGCGGGCGTAGCGCTTCATCCGGTCGCCATCCTCGGCGCCCTTGAAGAACAGCAGGCGGGTGGCGGGGAACCCTTCCGCATTGCTCCACACGGCGGTGACGCCTTCGGAGGCCTTGGTGATGAAGTCCTCGAGATAGCTTTCCCAACTGCCATCGTAGTTGCTGCAGAACACGAGCTGGCGCGTGCCGGGCAGGACGACCCAGCGCGCGGCGTGGATCGTGCCGATGGTGGCGAGGAAGCCTTTCCGCATCACGCCGATCTTTGCCATGATCGCAACGGCAGTGAAGGCGAGCGGGAGGGTCCAGCGCCGGACCCATGCCTTGCGCAGGGTGGTGACGCTGATCATGTGGTTGTGGGCGTGGCCGGGCGCGTTCTCGTTGGCCATCATCGCGCCGAGCGCGGCGGCGGACGGGGTGCGGTCAACCGGAGTGTTGGCGAGTTCGTCGCGACGCAGGAGCCATGCCACGGCAGCGACGACCAGCAGGGCGATCACGAAAGCTGGGAATATGGCGCCCTTCAACAGCGCGAGGCCCGTTGCGCCGCCTGCGCGCCCGAACAGGAGGGCCAGCGCGTAACCGATGGCCAGCAGCGGCCAGATCAGCCCTTGCGCATTGGCAAGCCCCTTGCCGATCCAGCCCAGCGTCCAGCGCGAGCGCGCGAAATCCAGCCATGGGGCATCGTTGCGTTCGCAGAAGGCAAGCTTGGGAGGCCTGCGGTCGTCCAGCTTTTCAAGATCAGGTTTCAGCTGCGTAGCAACGGCGCGGAACAGGCTCTGCGGGCCGTGGAGCGAAGAGCGGGCGCGTTCTTCGCCAATGATCTTGCGCGCCTTGGCGACGATGGCGCGGTTCTGGTCGATCGCGGTCACGCCAAGGCCGGGAAGGCCGACGAAAGGCAGGCCGGTCATCCGCCGGTCGATCCAGCGCGGCAGGCGGAACACGGAGGGGCTGATGCCACGGGCATGTTGGCGCAGCAGGGGCAGCACTTCGCCGACCGCGCCGATGCCGCTGGTGAGGTGCAGGACCGGGAGCAGCATTTCGCCGATGGCTTCGGCAATACGGTCGAGCGCTGCGTCGGCGCTACCGTCGACTGTCGCCTCGATCAGCAGGTGTGCGGGCTTGCCGGGTGCTTCTGGGGGGATGGCATGAATGCTGGCGAAATGGACCACGCCGGTCTGGCGAAGGGCCTTGGCCATGGCTTCGCTCGCGGGATTGCCGAGTTCGGCAATGGCGCGTTCGACATCGCCGACGTCGCACCATTCGGACTTGTCGCCGAAGGGGATGGCCACGGTGACGTAGTCCTGGGTGACGCTCAAGGCCTTGTCCTTTGCGTTATGAGCGGATTGCGGTGAAGGGCAGGTGATCGGGCAGGAACAGGAACGAGGCGAGGGTGGCGTCCCTGGCCGGTTCGATGCGCCCGGCAGTGGCGGCGATGGCTTCGGCAATCACGGTCCACGCGATGCCGCGACCGTAGCAGACGTGCGGGCCCTGCAGCGGGCCCGAGGTGATGTAGGGGCGCGCCGGATCGGGGGCGAAGCGGTGAGGCTCTGCAAAGACTTCCGGATCGTGCGCGGCTTCACCGACGCGGGCGACGATGCGGTCTCCCGCGCGGAGGCTGACGCCCCGCCATGTGCAATCGGCGCGCACCGTGCGGACAAGTTGGCTGGTATCGGTCAGGCGCAGCATTTCCGCGATGATCGCATCGCGCATCGGCCTGTCGAGCGAAGGATCGCGCAATCTGGCGACCAGCGCGTGCCAGCCGATGCCGGCGTTCTCCCCACGCGGCGAGGCGGCGAAGGCGGCCACTTCGGACAGCACCTTGCCGACGATCAGGACGAGCGCGCCGGTCAGTTCGAACAGGACGCTGCGCGCCTGCAGGCGATAGTCGGCAACGCCTGCGAATTGCGGCTCGACCGCGACGAGCGCGCGCAGCAGGCTGTCGGGCGGAGAGGACTGCGGATGATCGAAGGCGGCGTCGATTTCGGCCAGCGCAGGCGTTGCCGTCAGCTTGCTGGCAAATCGCGTGGCGCCGCTGCTTCTGGTGATGGTGGCGAAGACCTGACCGAACAGCGGCTGTAGCAGGAACAGCGTCCTGAGCGAAGCGCCCAGCTCGTCCTTCAACCGCAGCCAAGGTCCGGGCATGAAGACGTTGCGGAAGAAGAGGATCAGGTGGACCAGCGCGGGCGTCTTGCCTTGCACCGGCACGCCGATCACGCGGCGGGCCATGCGCCAGGAAAGCAGGAAGGCGTATTCGCGCACGAAGTTGATCGTCTCGCCGGTGCGGGCGCGGTGCTCCAGCACGTCGAGAACGTGGGTGGCTTCCTCGCGCGCGAGGGTGGCGATCCAGTCCCGAAAGCCGGGATCGAGATTGGGCGGAACCGTGGGGTCCACACCGGGGAGCCGCGCGTTGAGCCAGCCTTGCGCAGCGTGAAGCTGGCGGAGGCGGACCTGCCGGTTGGCGTCATTCTCGCCCACAAGATAGCGCGTGCCGGGGACGACTTCTTCAAGGAGATCATCGTAATGGCGCAGCGAGAACGTGTCCTCCTCGCTGAGGACGGCGCTGACCACATCGTGGCGCGCGGCGACGAAGACGCGGACGCCGTCCTTGTCGAGTTCGGGGCAGGGCAGCAGCGGGGGCGCGCCGGGTTCGAATAGGCGGGCAGCCACTGATGCCAGCAGGTTCTGATCGCTCATCAGCCGAATTTCCCGATGGCCGCGAGGCGTTGCATGAGCGGTGCGATGCCAAGGTCGCGAATGCGCTGGTCCAAGGCATCGAGCGTGACATCGCCAGCAGGCGCGATAGTGATGCCGGTGGCCGCTTCCACTTCCTTGCACAGGACCAGCGCATGGAGTTCGTGCATCACTTCGCCGCAGGAACGGCAGTGCGCCAGTGCTTCGGCGGCCAGTGCGGCGGCCCTTTCGTGCTCGCCCTTGGCCAGTGCGAGGCGGGCACGGGCTTCGTGCAGGTAATAGGTCGCCGAGGTGCGGACATGGTGGAAGTGGCCACGATCGACAGACTGCCCGAGCACGGCTTCGGCTTCGTCCAGCCTGCCCAGCTCGATCATGGTCAATGCCAGCCAGCTCGCACTGGCCGGCTCGAAGCCGAGGAAGTGATGGCGGATGCAATCGGCGTATGCGCTGCGCAGGATGCCCAGCGCACGATCGTGGCGGCCCTCGCGGTAGTGAAGGTAGCCGTGAGCGAGGTCTGCCAGCAGACGCGAGTAATCGTGGCGGTAGCGGCGCGAGAGGTTGAGCGCCTCGGCAACCCATGACCTTGCCTTGGCTACATCGCCAAGGTCGGTCAGATACCACGCGCCGAACGCGCGCGCGAGCACGTGCGGGATCACCACGACTGCGCCGAAGGTGGAGCCACGCTGGCCATCTTCAAGCCGGTTGCCGATCCGCTCGATCCGCTCGATCGCTTCGATGGGCCGCGCCTGTGAGTAGGCAAGGTAGGCCGCGACCATATCGCAATAGGTGCGGCGGGGCAGGCTTTCATGGGAGGCGAGATCGCGCTCGGCCTCGGCCAGCCATGCTTCGCCCTTGGCTGGTGCCCCGTCGATCCAATCGAGCAGGGCCATGTTGATGCGGGCGACCGTGCGCAGGCCGGGGCCCAGATCCACCTTGCCGGTGGCGACCGCTTCCATGTCTGGCCGGGTGACCTGCTCGCACGAGAGCTGCTGCAGCGTGTCATAAGCCAGCAGCGAGAACCGGGCGTGCTCGAACGCGGCGGGGGCAGGATCGAGCCGTGCGGCGATAGTGCGCGCGCGATCATAGAGTTGGCGGACGGAGTCGATCGCGGCAAGGCTCAGGGCCTGCTGGCAGGCATCCCACAGATGGCCGAGCGCACGCTGGGTGAGGCCTGCCTTCTCGGCGTGGCTGGCAAGTTCGGCGTGGCTGGCGGCGTCGCCGTCATGGCCGGGCTCGCCTGCGCTCCCCTGTGCCGAGAGCAATTCGAGCGCGCGGGTGTGCATCATCGTGCGGCGGCGCCGCGCCATCGTGCGATAGGCCGCTTCCTGCACGAGCTGGTGGGTGAACCGCGCCTGATTGGCGCCGCCAAACTCGACCACGCGCGCTTCGACCAGCCGGGTGATCGCGGTTTGTGGATTGCGACAGACGAGGCCAGCGCCCTGCCGCAGCCGGGCGAGCGGGAAGGCCGGGCCGAGCGCGGCGCAGAACTGGGCCAGCTTCGTCGCGTCGTCGTCCAGTGTGGCGAGGCGCGCGCCGAGCAGGGCATCGAGCCGCGCGGGCAGACGCCCTGCCGCATCGCCGCCTTCGCTGCCGAAGGTTGCCGCATCGCCGTCCTGAGCGCTCATCGCGAATTCCTGCAACGCGAGCGGCAGGCCTTGCGCGCGATCGAGGATGTTATCGATCAGTGCCTCATCAAGCGGGGCGAGCCGGTTGATCAGCGCGACGAGGCTTCGCGCGGCAGAGGGTGGCAGCGGTTTCAGCACGATCAGGTCGTCGCAGAACGTAACGAGGCTGTCCTTCGCCTCGGGTCGCCCGCCCGCGAGCATGGACACACCGCCGCCCTCGCGAATGCCGGCGAGAACGGCAAGGCTCTCCCGGTCGAGGTACTGGACGTCGTCAACCAGCAGGAGCAGCGGCAAGTGCTCGACGGCGAGTCTTGCCAAGCGGACGATGGTCTGCGTGGCAATATGGTTGCGGTCGCCCGGCGCAAGGTGTGCGAGCCAGGTTGCCGAATTGTCGACCAGACCCTGCAGGCAGACGGACTGCTCCGGAGTAAGCATCGCCGCAGCCGCAGGATCGGGCGTGAACGGGCGCAACAGGTCGAGCAGGTGGCGCACCGGCCCGCGAAGGCTGCCAAACGGCACGGCGGCGAGCAGGGCATTGCCGCGCACGACCAGCGCGGTGACGCCAAGGCCTGCGGACAGGCGCACGGCTTCGAGCAACAGGCGGCTCTTGCCCATGCCGGCTTCGCCGAGAAGGCCCAGGCTCCTGCCCGGGTTCTGCCGAAGGGTGACGATGAGGTTGCGCACCACGGCAAATTCGGCATCGCGGCCGATCAGCGGATTGGTGGCATTGCCCTTGACCGGAACGCGATCGCTTCCGGCAAATTCGACCGAGGCAAGTTCAAACACTGCCTCGCCCCGCTCCCCCCCTTCGCTGTCGCCATCGCTGCCGATGGTGCCGACAGGTTCAAGCTGGCAGGGCTCGGCAATCAGCGAGACGGTGGTGGCCGAGATCGCGACGCTGGCCGGCGGGGCGAGCTTCTCGATCTGACCGGCAACGTGTGCGGCGTGGCCGACCACGTCGATGATGGAGCCGAAGTCGTTGTTCTGGCGGCGCAGCAGGATCGGGCCGGAATGCAGGCCTACGCGTGCCTGTGGCGCGGGGAGAATGCCCGAGGGGCCGGTCCGCATCCGCTCGACAATCGCGCGGGCGGCCATCGCACCGCGCAAGGCATGGTCCTCGACCGCCGGGTGGATACCGAACACGGCCATCACTCCGTCACCCTGCACGCGCACGACCATGCCGGCGAAATCGTGGATCGCCTGAGCGATGAGTGCGATCGAACTGTCGAGCAGGTCACGCGCGTCTTCGGGATCGAGCGCCGAGATGAGGCGGGTGGAGCCGACGATATCGGCGAACAGGATCGTGGCGAAGCGGACAGATTCGATGTCACCGGTGAGAATACCGCTCGCCGGGCCGCCGCGCACGGCTCCTTCCGGCACCCCTGCCGAATCGCCCCCAGCGTTATCGAGCCCCTCAACTCGCACGTTTCGACCTTGTGCCCCCATGTCAGGCCGCCCGAATCCTGCGCCGGACGAACTGACAGAGGCAGATATTCAGTTTGTGGCCTGAACCGCAACGAGAATCGTTTTGTCTTCAAGCGCATGTCCCACAGACGGATAGCTTCAAGACAGGCTCTTGCGTTCACGCCAGCCCGATGATCTCGTGCCCGCGGGCCATCCCGGAATGCTCGGGGATGTGCTGCAGGCGGGCGCGGGTGAAGCCGTCCCGGCGCAAGGGCAGGGGTGATCCATCGAGATGCTGCACTGGCAGCGGCGTGCCATCGCGCGAGACCCGGATCGACCAGCCCCAGCGCCGACGCGTTGACGCCGCGCTCAGGAAGGCGTCGCATTGCAGCATCATGCAGGGCGGACGCACTTCCTCGCGCGGACTCAACAGGCGGGCAACATCATCTGCAGAAAGAGAAAAACGGGCCACATCCCGGTCATCCTCGCGCGGGAGAGCGACGGTGCAGGTGGGGGTGACAATGAGCAACGACGGGCGCAGAACTGCCTCGCCCACGCGCATGAATTCCAGGTGCAGCGGGCCGGGGCCGGATTTCCAGATAAGATAGCGGGACATTGACCTGAAGGACTAGAGGAATGGCCCTCGACAATGCCCGCCATAGCCTTTCGGCGCCTGTATGCATCGCACCGCCCACTTGTGATTCTCGGCACATTCTCTAAGCCTGCGCATGAAAGATACCGCCACATCGGATACAGTCTTGTCTAATTCGAACCTCACGGTGCCCGACGAAGTCCGCGCGATCCTTGCTGCGCATGGCCGTCAGATGCGCGTGCGCAAGGGGCAGGTGCTGCTGGCGGTGGGGCTTCCTGCCAACGACGTCTATCTTGTAATCGACGGCTGCGTCAGCGTCTCGCTGATCTCGGCGCAAGGCCGCGAGACCGTGCTGCGGGCAATCGGGCCGGGCGAGATGTTCGGCGAGCTTGCCGCGATCGATGGCGAACCGCGCTCGGCTGATGTCGTCGCGGCGGAGAACAGCACCCTGCTGGTCATTCCGGGGCCTGCCTTCGTCGACCTTATCGGCAGGGAGCCGGTGCTGTCACTGTGGTTGGCGCGCTATCTTGCGCACCAGGTGCGGTATCTGACGAACCGGATCTACGAGCTTTCGACGATGGGCGTCGGGCCGCGGCTCCAGGCCGAGCTGTTGCGGCTTGCCGGTGAGCCGGACGCCAAGGGCGCTGCCAGCATCACCCGCGTGCCGACACAGGCAGAGCTTGCCGCGCGGATCGGCACCAATCGCGAGACGGTGACGCGCGAGTTCTCGCTGCTGATCCGCGAAGGGCTGGTCGTGAAGGAAGGTCGGCGGATCGTGGTGCCGTCGGTCGAGCGTCTGGCCGACAGGCTGCACCGCTATTCGCAGACCGCCTGAGCGTCCTGAACGGTCGAAGGCGTTGCCAGACCGGCCCCGAGTTGGATAGGCTGCGGACCGATGCTCGAGGAACTCAAGAACGCCCGCCGCCCCGCCGCCCGCACCCCCGGCATGCTCGGCCGTATAGGCTGGCTCGTCGCCCGGCTGGTTGCCGCGTTCCTGTTCATCTCGGTCGTGCAGGTGGTGATCTACAAGTTCGTGCCTGTGCCGACAACGCTGACCATGCTGATGGACGAGCATCCGGTGACGAAGGACTGGACCCCGCTGTCGCAGATTGACCGTGACATGGTCGCCGCCGCGATCTCGGGCGAGGATGGCAAGTTCTGCCAGCACAACGGGTTCGATCACGAGGCGATCATGAACGCCTTCCGCCGCAACGCCAAGGGCGGGCGCATCCGCGGCGGCTCGACGATCAGCCAGCAGACCGCCAAGAACGTGTTCCTGTGGCAGGGCGGCGGCTATGTCCGCAAAGGTCTGGAGGCCTGGTACACCGTCCTGATCGAGACGATCTGGGGCAAGCGCCGGATCATGGAAGTCTATCTCAACGTCGCCGAGACCGGCATCGGGACCTATGGCGTGGAAGCCGGCGCACAACGCTACTACGGCAAGAGCGCGCGCAAGCTTTCAGCGGTGGAGGCCGCCCGCATCGCCGCCGTCCTGCCGCTGCCCAAGAAGCGCGAAGTCAACGGCGCAGGCGGCTTCACGCGGCGTCACGGCAACGCCATCGCGCGGCGCGTGGGTGTAGTGAAGAACGAGGCGCTGGATTCCTGCGTTTACGATTGAGGGTGGGTTGAGCGGATGCAGCCAGTCTCGACACCTCACGGGTGTCCGGTCCCGGGGGCTTGGCATGATGAGGCGAACGGCGGAAATGAGTTCGGAAGCTGCCTCTTCCCGTGATAGATCTAAGTTATGCCGTTAGCCCGGAAGATTATCTTACATTCGCCAGTTTCTGATGAGAGGCTTCTCGAGTACTTCGTCGAGGAGTGCCTTCGTGATCGCGTTTCCTTGATTGCTGTCGTTGGCCCAGACAGCGCCCGGCTTGAAGATTTGATTGACTGGATTGTGGTGGGGGACGGGTACGACTCTGACCGCTTCGTTTGCACGACCTCTCATCCCGAGGAGTCCTTTGCCGACGTCGTGAACATGGTGGAATTCTGGGAGATGGACCGAGCCGATCCGTACCAGGAGGTTCGGCTGTAAGTTTCGCGATGGGGTGATATTCTGACAGGCGCTTCAAAAAAGTCAGTCCGCAACAACCACCACGAACCTGCCCAAAACGAAAAAGCGCGGGGTAAGTTGCCTCACCCCGCGCCAATTCATTAAACCTCTAGCGGCTTATCAGAACTCGAAGTGGATCGAGCCGATAACCGTGCGGGGCGAGCCGAATTCGACCTGCGGGTTGTTCGATGCCGCAGCCTGGGTCGACAGGTTGCCGATGTAGAACTTGTCGAACAGGTTGATCACGTTGAGCTGCAGATAAACGCCGCCCTTGTCGTTGACCTTGCCGAGGTTAATGCGGGCATCGAGGTCGACCGTGGTGTAGGACGGGGCGATCACGTCGTTGATGTCGGTCAGGAAGCGGTCGCCCACGTACTTGACCTGCGCACCGACGGAGACCGGCTCAAGATCGAACTGCGCACGGCCACCGACCTGCCACTTCGGCGTTTCGGCCACGAACTTGCCCTTGGTGGGCGAGATGATCGCGCCCGCTGGCGAGACCACGTCGTCCTTCAGCTTCGCGTTGGTGTAGGACGCGAAAGTGTAGAGCGAGAGCATGTCGACCGGACGCACCGCGATGCTGGCGTCGAAGCCGTAGCTGCGGACACGGCCGACGTTGCGGTCGAGGTTGAGCGTGCTGCCATCGTCAAGCAGCACCTGCGACGAGATGATGCGGTTCTTGTAGCCGATGTACCATGCGCTGGCCTGGGCCTGGACGACGCGGCTGGTGTAGCGTGCGCCGAGGTCGAAGCTGTTGGTGCGCTCGGGCTTGACGAGCGTGGTTGGCTGGATCTTCACGCCGTCGAACCCGTAGAGGTTGTCGGTGCGCGGAGCCGAGAAGCCCTGGCTGAAGTTGCCGAACACGCTCATCTGCGGCGCGAACTTGTAGACGAACCCGGCATTGGGCAGGACCGCGCTGTAGGCCACCTTGCGAGCGGCGTAAGGCGCTCCATAGGTCGGATACTTGGCGGTAACGACAGCGGCGCTCTCGGACGTACAATAGGCATCGTTCGAGCTGCCGGGGATAGTCCAGCAGTTGTTGGTCAGGTTACGGCGGAAGAACGGCGCGCGGATACCGGCCTGTATGGTCAGCGTATCGTCGAAGTACTTGCCGATGTATTCGCCCGCCACCTGATGCAGGATCGCGTAGGACAGGCGATCGCGCTTCTGGATCACGTTGCCGGCAGCGTCCTTTACGGCATTGGCGTCGTCGATCCCGCCGAACACGTTCACCGGATTGCCAGAGGCGTCGAGGCGGCCGGCCTCGCCGGTCTGGCGGTGCTTGGCGCGGTCATAGGTATAGGCCAGGCGGATCGTGTTCTCGGGCGACATTTCGTAACGCAGTGACAGCGTTGCGCCGAGGCGGTGCGTGCGGGTGTTCGAGGGGAAGTAGAGGCGGACGACGTCTGCGAGATCGCCGTCACCGTTGAGATCCACGCCTGCGGCTACGCCAGCGCCAAGGCGTGAACCCTGGCGGTTGTAGAGGCCACTCGGCAGGGGCGACACGGCTGCCGCAGCATCGGATTCCGTGAACGCGGCGGTGCCGCCACCATTGGCCAGAACATACTGGTAGCTTGCGTCGAGCGTGGCGATCAGCTTCTCGCTCATGGTGAAGCGCGAGTTGAAGCGGATGTTGCCGGTGTTCGAAGGGTTGATCGAGGTGTTGTAGTAGTTGCTGCACGAGGTCCGGTCGCTCTGTGCGCCGCTGCCGCCTGTCATGCTGGGCAGGGTGCAGCTGGCATCGTTGTTGTAGTTGAAGATCGTGTCCTGCTGCGCGTCGGTCAGTTTGCCGAGATCCAGCGGCGAGGTGGGCAGGATCACGCCGGTCGCGTTGGGGGCTGTCACGGCATTGCCCGCTGCCGGAATCGTCGCGGCGCCAAGCAGGGTGCGCATGTCATTGAGGCCGACGCGGCGATAGAAGTTGTTGCGGTTCTCGTTGTAGTGGCCGGCAAGGCTGAGGAAATCGCCGTTCTCGCCGATCGGCTGGTACACGCGGGCGTTGTACTGCTGCTTGTGGATGCCGCCGGGGCCGCGGAACTGGTCATACTTCGTGTCGCTGGCCGAGAAGAATGCGCGCGTGCCGAACGGGGTGAAAATGCCGGTGTCGATCACGCCGAACACGCGGTTGTAATCGAAGGTTCCGTGCGAATAGTTCACCGCTGCGCCCAGTTCCTGCTTGGGCAGGCGGGTGCGGTAGTTGACCGTGCCGCCAGCGGCGCTTGCGGTCGGGCTGTCGACGTCGGTCGCGCCGAAGTTGATGTTGACCTGCTCGATCAGTTCGGAATCGAGCTGCTGGTTGGTGTAGAGCGAGTAGTTGCCGGAGTCATTGACCTGAACGCCGTCGAACGTCGCCGAGATGCGCGCGCCATCGAAGCCACGGATGCGCAAGTTGCCGCCTGCTGCGCCATAGGGGTCGGTGCTGGTGAAGTTTACGCCGGGCACGATGTTGATCGTGTCGAAGATCGCCTTGCCGGGGTTCTGGCGAGCCACCAGTTCCTGGGTGATCACGGCCTTGGCCTTGGGCGTTTCAGGCGACTTGAAACCGTTGACGGTGGTCTCGCCGCGCGTCCCGGTGACAACGATCGCCTCTTCGACGTCGACCGAGCCGGTGGACTGGGCGTGGGCGGCATTGGCGAGCGTGACGCTACCGAGCGCGATGGTCGAGGCTGCGACCAGGAATTTCATCTGCATTTACTGACCCCGTTTGCGGCGCCTTGCGGGCGCGGATTGTGGCGCGGTTGATCCAGCCCGTTGCTTCGGGCCGTGTGCTTCGGCCGGTGCGGGAATCACCCATGCGCCGTGCCGTCGCGAGCGGCCTTAACCGCCCTCGCCAGCCACCCAAACCGGTGTCAGGTGACACTATAATGACGGTGCTACGACTGCGCGACAGTCGCTATTGCAGGCGCGAAACAGAATTGCCCATTCTGCCCCGGCAGACACGTTCTGTTACAGGAAGGCGCTGTTCAGGGACACTTTTCCATACCCGTGGCAGGTCTGCCACAGTCTGAAAAAATGTTGCACTGCAACCGGATGGCGGCCGATGGCGCGCGTCAGGCTGCCTCGCGTTCCTCGGGTTCGATGATAGCGGTGAGGAACCAGCGGTCATCCCCTTCCATGCCCAGGGCCGTCAGCCGACCAGAGGCAAAGGCACCGGTATCGATGCCGATGCGGTTGGGACAGACGACAGGTTCGTCGGTGATCGTATGGCCGTGGACGACGAGATGGCTGTGGGGTTCGCCATGCTCGAGGAACTCGCGGCGGATCCAGCGCATGTCGGCCACCATCTGCTGGTCGAGCGGCACGCCGGGTCGGATACCGGCATGGACGAAGAGGTAGTCGCCCATCACGATCTGGTTTTCCATCGCGCGCATGAAGGCGACATGGTCTGCCGGGATCAGCGCGTTGGCGCGCCCACAGATCTCGTCAAGTTTGGCGCGGCTGTATTCCTCAAGTGTGAGGCCGTAGCTGAACAGGGTTTCCTTGCCGCCATGGCGGAGGAAATGGCGCAGGGTTTCTTCGTTTTCGAGACTGCCGAGCAGCATTTCCTCGTGGTTGCCCGCCAGCACGCGGACCTTGCGCGTGGCCATAAGGTCCATCGCGCGTTCGACGACGCCGCGGCTGTCGGGGCCGCGATCGACAAGGTCGCCCAGCAGGATCAGCGTGGTCTGCGCAGACCCGCGCGCGGCGTCGTCCTCATCGATCCGTGCGAGCAGCTGCTCGAACAGGTCCAACCGACCGTGGATGTCACCGATGGCATAGGCGCGCTGGCCCGGCGGCAGCGCGGCCTGAGGATGTACCGGCTCTTCGGCGACAGGAGAAAAAAGCGAGCGAAGCTTGTTGAACATGAACCCTCGTTAGCCCGCGATATGGGCGCGGCTTGTGCGTCATGCAACACCTTTGCCCCACGAACGGTTACGCGAGGGCTCCGTTTCCTCCTCCTGCGCAAACGGGTCAGCGCAAGTAGAAGTCGATCGTCGTGACCACACGGACCTTCTTGTAAGGCGTGTCGGAGACGCCCCAGCCACCGCCGTCGCCATCGCGCGCGGTGATCTCGAAGTAGCCCTGGCTGGCGGTCTTGATGCCGTCGACCGATGCGCCGCTGTCATGCGCGAACTGTTCGGCGGCAGCGCGCGCGTCCTTGGTGGCGGCGGCGACCATCTCGGGCTTGATCGCGTTGAGGCGGGTGAAGGTATAGGCCATGCCCGACCCTTCCTCGAGCATCACCCCGCGCCGGACGAGATCGAACTGGCGCTTCACCGCCTTCTGTGCGCGGGCGATGTCGGTGGTGCGCAAGGTCATGCGCTGGCGCACGGTGAAGCTGACCACGCCGTTGTTGGTGAAGCTCTGCACGTTGACGCCGGTCGGCTGCAGGGCGTCTTCCGGAAAGCCGACTTCGCCGAAGAAGGCGCGGATCGACTGGCTGTCGCGGTCCACGCTGGCCTGGGCGCTGGCAAGGTCTGGCGCGGTGGCGGAATAGGCGAGCGTCCAGGTGGCGAGGTCGGCGGTCACTTCGCGCTCGGCAAGGCCGCGCACGGTGACGGCACGGTCGGCGACCTTGGCGCGGCGGAATCCGTCGCCGATGAACCAGCCGCCGACGATCAGTCCGGCAGCGATGATCGACACCGGCAGGAGCGCCGTTCCACCCCGCGACAGGAACCTGCGCGCATGTCCTTGGGTTTCCCGTGCGTCGTCGCTATCTTCACCGCTCATCGTCATCTCCCCGGCTCATATGCCTTGCGATGAATTGTGCAATTCTATCGATGAACCGATTTTGAACGGAAAGCGCTGCCCGTGACGAAATTCCTCCATACCATGATCCGAGTGACCGATCCGGACGCGACGATTGCTTTCTTCGAACTGGTCGGCCTCAAGGAAGTGCGCCGCTTCTCCAGCGAGCAGGGCCGCTTCACCCTGATCTTCCTTGCCGCGCCCGGCGAGGAAGGCGTGGCCGAAGTGGAACTGACGTACAACTGGCCGCCTGAAGACGGCTCGCCGGCGGAAAGTTACTCCGGCGGGCGCAACTTCGGCCACCTCGCCTACCGCGTCGACAACATCTACGAGACCTGCCAGCGCATCATGGACGCAGGCCATATCGTCCATCGCCCTCCGCGCGACGGGCACATGGCCTTCGTCAAGTCGCCCGACGGCATCTCCGTGGAGCTTTTGCAGGACGGCCATCTGCCGCCGCAAGAGCCTTGGGCAAGCATGGCCAATACCGGCACCTGGTAAGCCGGTCTCAATTGCAACTCCTGCCAGCGGCGTTCGGAGCGATCCGGGCGCCGCTTTTTCGTGATGTGTCAACGCGTTTTGCGGCGGAACCCAAAAAGGGTGCAGCACCTGCCCAAAAGGGCGTTGACTCCATGTTGCCCTGCAGCATTATCAATCCCGGACAGGCGTCATGAAATGGCCAAAAGGCCACGCCGGTCGAAGGGGTATTGCTGACAACCTGTGGTCTGCCGCGCTGATGCGGCGGGGCTGGAAACGCTTCTGTTTCCGGCGGAGGGATCGCTTTGCCTGTTCGAATTGGGCCGCCCGTGCAGCGGTCCGAGCCATGCTGCGGTGCGGCAAGGTCTGATGCGCGCCGGAATTGGGGATGGATGCACGGGAGAAGCGCAAGGGCCGCATGGCCAGTCATAACAGGGGGTTGACCAGATGAAGAAGCAGTTCGGACTCAAATCGAAAGCCATCAGGGCTTTGGGCGTATCGACAATTCTCTCGACCATGGTCCTGCCCACGATGGCGCGCGCCGCCGAAGAGCCGCAGGAAGCCATGGCGCCCGCTGCCGAACCGCAGCCAGCCGAAGAGCAGGGTCTGGGCGAAATCGTGGTGACCGCGACGCGTTCGGCGACCTCGATCCAGAAGGTTCCGATCTCGATGCAGGCCTTGAGCGCAGACGTGCTCGGCCAGCGCCAGGTCAAGGGCCTGACCGATTTCGCAGCATTGCTTCCCTCGGTGACCTTCGCGGGCATCGGCCCGGGCCGCAACACACCCTACTTCCGCGGCATCGTGCCTGCGGGCGGCGGACGTGAATCGGTCGGCTACTACATTGACGACATTCCGATCACCGGCACCGGCCTGCCCGATATCATGGCCTATGACCTTGAACGCATCGAGGCACTTTCGGGGCCGCAGGGCACGCTTTATGGGGCTGGCTCGCTGGCAGGCACGATCCGCTTCATCACCAAGAAGCCCACGCTCGACAAGTTCGAGTTCGGTTATGATGCCGAGGTCAACAAGTACGGCAAGGGCGATTTCGGCGGCCAGTACCAGAGCTACATCAACGTGCCGGTGACCGACACGCTGGCGATCCGTGCCATGGGCTTCTATCGCCGCGACGGTGGCTACATCGACAACACGCCCAACAACGGCAGGTTCAACGACGGCAGCCCGTCTGTCCTGACGCTGGGTGATAACAACCCGCTGACCAGCTACACGCTCGACAACTCTACCCTGGCGCAGGACGACTACAACACGATCGAAGGCTATGGCGGCCGCCTGCAGGTCCTCTGGCAGCCGTTCGATGGCTGGGACATCATGCCCTCGATCACCGCGCAGCAGCAGATCGCCAATGGCTACTTCGGCTTCGACCCGCGCGTGGGCGATCTCGAGGTCCACGATTATGACAAGACCAGCCAGAACGACAGGTTCTACCAGGCTGCCTTGAGCATCCATGGCCACATCGGTGATTTCGATCTCGTTTCCGCCACGGGCTACTACCAGCGCCAGATCAAGCTGCTGAACGATTACACTTACTATACCGTCACCTATGACGGTTTCGGTGCCGGCTATGAAAGCTATCTGCAGTTCTTCGACAAGAGCGGCTGTTCAGGCACTGGCGCAGCGCAGAAATGCACCAATTTCCTGAACCCGACGCAGTTCTACAGCGGCCTGCGCAACGAAAAGAAGTTTACGCAGGAACTGCGCCTGACCACGCCGAAGTCCTGGCCGTTCGACATAACGATCGGCGGATTCCTCCACCACCAGACGAACGAGATCAACAACGACTACGGCATTCACGGCCTTGGCAATATCGTCGGCTATACTCAAGGCGGAGGGGGCGACGTTCCGGGTGGATTGCTCGGCGTCCCGGCGCGCTACGCAATTGACTACGATGACGACGGAAATCCCTTCTTCGACACCGAGAATGTCATCAACCCTGCGGGCAATCCGCTTGGCACGATGGTCCTCGGCTCTCCTGCGGTGAAGCGCGATGCATTCTACCTGACGGAGCAAACCAACCATTGGAAGGACTACGCGGTCTTTGCCGAAGGGCACTACAATATCACGCCCGAACTGAAGCTGACGGGCGGTATCCGTTACTTCTGGACACGGTATGACGTAACCGGGTTCGGTGGTGTTGCGGCGTCGGCGCAAGGAGCCCCTTCGATCTACCTTCCGACCTTAGATCCGGCGGACCCTGATTATGGCTGCCCATTGCCGCTGCCAGCCGAACGCCTGCAGTGCCGCAATATCAACCGCCTAGATCCGTTTAGCGTCGGCCGGTATCGCGAGGACGGAGAAACCCACAAGGTCGCGTTGAACTGGCAGTTCCAGCCGGACAAGATGATCTACGCCAACTATTCGACCGGGTTTCGCCCGGGTGGCTTCAACCGCCCCTTGCGCATCAAGGCCACCGCCACCTTGCCCAGCGTTATCGTGGCCGCTCCGTCCTTCAAGTCGGAAGAGCTGACCAACTTCGAAGTCGGCTTCAAGGGCACATGGAACAACATGTTCCGCCTCAACGCCGCAGTCTACCTCGAGAAGTGGAACAATATCCAGTACGGCGTGGTCGTGGCTGGCGCGCAGGGTGCAGGCTACACCGGCAATGCTGGCAAGGCGGAAGTCAAAGGTATCGAATTCGATGCCGACCTGAAGCTCGGGCGTGTCACCATTTCCAGCTCCGGTGCGTTCAATGACGGCAAGCTCAAGGAGGACTTCTGCAACTTCGTGGCAGACCGTGAGGCGGAGACCATTGCCCAGCTTGCCACCTGCGCCGTCGGCGTCCCTGTTGAGAACACCAACGGCCAGACCCCGTCGGTCGCCGCTGCCAAGGGCACACGCCTGCCGCGCCAGCCCAAGTTCAAGGGCACCACGTCGGTGCGCTATGACGGTGACTGGGGCGACAAGGACTTCTACGTCCAGGGCGCCGCGCTCTACCAGACCGGCGCGACGCAGGATCTCAACGTCGACCAGAACGCGCTTTACGGCAACACGCCCGGCTTCGTCAGCTTCGACTTCTCGGCCGGGATCAAGACGGAGAGCTGGACGCTCGACGTGTTCCTCCAGAACGCTTTCGACAAGCGCGGCCAGTTGACCAAGAACACCTTCTGCTCGATCGACTTCTGCTCGGGGTCCTCGCGCACATTCATGATCAAGCCGCAGTTCTTCGGCATCCGCTGGGGCCAGAAGTACTAAGCTTTCAAGACGTTACCCTGCGTAAGGCAACTGCAGCCCCCACGGGAAACCGTGGGGGCTTTTTTGCGTGGCGAGCGGTGGAGGCGGGGACAATCGATGGATCAAGCGTTATGGACCCCGGCCTTCGCCGGGGTGACGGTTCCATGATTGGTGGCGCTAAAAATCATCGTCGCCCCGGCGAAGGCAGGGGCCCATGACGTCGCTGCAAAAGCTAACCGACAGTTTCAGGCCAAAGGCGCGTCCGGATAGCTTTCCAGCACCGGGCCCAGTGCGGCCTTCAGCGGACCAAGCCATGGCTCGTAGGGCTTCCAGGCCTCAAGGCCATCCTTGAAGATCGGCTGGCGGACCTGTTCGGAGCTGGCCGTGCGCACGGCGCGGTCGTTCTTGTAGAATTCGAGGCACGCCGGATCGAAAGGCACGCCGATGTAATCGAGCAGGCGGCGAACCTCCGCCTCCGTGTCGGCCACCATGCGCTCGTAGATCACGCGGTGGACGTGGCCGGGTATTTGCGCGTCCCACGCCGCCATCAGGCCGACGTAATCGCGGTAATACCTGCCAATGTCGGTCAGGTCGTAAGTGAAGGTCTGGCCGCGCGCGAAGTGCTGCTTCCAGCCCGAAAAGCAGCATGACAGCGGGTGCCGCCGTGCATCGACGATCTTCGCGTTGGGCAGGATCAGGCGGATCAGGCCGGTGTGCTGCCAGTTGTTGGGCATCTTGTCGATGAACAGCGGGCGGTCGGTCTGGCGATGGATGCGGGTGCGCTCGATGTATTCCTCGCCCAGTCGCTGGCGATCCGCCGGGGTGAGCGAAGCGGTCATCGTGGCGAAATCGGCAAACTCGCCTTCATCCACGCGTGACTGCAGACGCGCGCCGATCATCATCATCTCGGGCAGTTCCATCGTGCCTTCGATCATGGGGTGGCTCGACAGGATCTGTTCGACCAGCGTGGAACCCGAGCGCGGCAGGCCGACGACGAAGATCGGATCGGGGGCGGGGCAGCCACCTTCGCCCATGGAGGCGATGAACGCGGCGGAGAAAGTCTGCTTCGCTGCTTCGACATCGGCTGCGAATGCATCGGCATCGTGCAGGATCATCGTGCGGCGCAGGGCATTTCCCTTGTCGTAATGCGCGAACGCGCTTTCTGCGTTCTTTGCGTCCTCGAAGGCCTTGCCCAGCGAGAAGTGCAGGTGGAACACGTCCTCCTTGCGCTCGTCCACCGCATCGGACAACGAGGCGAGGGCCTGCTCCATCGTGGCGATGTCGTCTGCGTTCAGCTTCACTGTCTTGAGGTTGGCAAGGCTCCACCAGGCCTCGCCCATGGTGGGCTGGCGGGTGACTGCGGCGCGATAGGCCTCGACGGCCTCGGCTTGCCTGCCCAGCGTCTTGAGGACATGGCCGAGGTTCTGCCAGACCTGGGGCTGGTCAGGGTCTCCTGCCAGAAGTTCGCGGTAGAGCCCTGCGGCGCGCTCCTGATGGCCGAGCCGCACAAGCACCGAGGCGAGGATCAGCTTGTGGCCGGAGGCGGGGATCGGTGAGCCCTGCAGAACCTCGGCATGCTCCAGCGCTTCGGGCAGGCGGTTGGTCTGGAGCAGCAAGCGGATCAGGAAATCACGCGCCAGATCGAAGCCAGGGGCGAGCGCCACGGCCTGTTCGACGCGGGCAATCGCGGGCGTCATTTCGCCCTTGCGCCAGGCGACTTCGCCGTGGAGGCGCAAGGCAGGCGGGTCGTCGCTCTCGCGCGCAAGGCGCTCGGCCAGCATGGCATCGGCGCCATCGAGATCGCCATCGTTCACGGCGACGGCAGCCTTGAGCAGGCCGGTATCGCGCGAGGAGGCGTGGACGCCGGAAAGGTCTGCGCGCCAGGCGTCCTGCGCACGGCCTGCCTTGCGCAACTGGCGCGCGAGCAGGAACCAGCCCCCGGCAACGGCGGGCTGCAACTGCGTGAGCGCCTGCAACGCGGCGATGGCCCGTGGCGCATCATTCTGGTCTGACGCAACTTGTCCCAATTCCCACAGCACGGCAGGAACGCGGCCATTGTTGCGGGCGAGAGCATCGAGCTTGGCCAACGCCTGCTTGCCCTTGCCCATCCGCCTGAGCGCGCGGGCGGCGAGGAATTCGGCAGGAGGGAAGCCCGGGGCCTGCCGGAGCACCGTTTCGGCAGCGGTCAGCGCCTTGTGGGGCGCGCTTGCCAGCAGGGCCTCTCCCTCGGCGAGGGCTTGCTGGGGCGAAGGCGCACGCAGATGCTGGATCATGGGGCGAGCCTAGTCGGCGCCGGCCCTCAGCGGTGTACGCAATTCGGCGCAAGCAGCCATGACCGCATCCCTACCGCTAAGCCCCCGCGCGGCAATCCAGCCGGTCACCTGCGCCACGGCGAAGCTGACGCCGTAAAGGTTTCGGCGGGGTTCGACGCCGGGGATGGGGCGGGGGTAGCCCGAGGCCATGACCATGCGATGGTCAGGTGAAAGGCGTGGCTCACCGCGCGGCAGGTCCCAGTCGAGGCCGACGCCGAGGACCTCGGGCAGCGAGCCGGGCCAGCAGGGTTGGCCCTCGGCTTCGAACGCGGCGACGATCAGCGCGCCTCGTTCCGCTGCTTCCTCGGCCAGCAGGGCGAAGACCTCGGCGTGCTGCGGATTCGTTGTGCCGAGGCTGAGATTGATCAGGTCGCATTCGGCCTCGAGAGCCTCCCGGATACCGGTCGCCAGCGCGCGGGCCGAGGCGCGCAGGCCATCGCGGAAGACGCGGATTGGGAGCACTTCAGCTTGCGGTGCCAGCTCCTGGATCGCTGCGGTGACGGCGGTGCCGTGTCCGAACTTGTCGAGCGTTTCGCGCGGGTCGGTCAGCACGGTGCCATTGGCGAGGACCGAAATGCCTGGCAGCAGGCGCTCTGCCATGATGTGCGGGTGAGTGGGGTGGACGCCGCTGTCTATGACCGCAACCTTAGCCATGGGCGCTGACCTGAGGTTCGATGCGCGTGCGGCCTTTTTCCAACCGGATCACGTGGTCGGCCATGTCGGCCAGTGCGGGCTTGTGGGTGATCACGATCAGCGTGGCGTGGGGCAGGGCGCGCCTGAGGCCGAGGGCGACGACGCGTTCGGTCTCTTCATCCAGAGCTGCGGTGGGCTCGTCGAGGATTAGCACGTCGGGCTGGCGCAGCAGGGCGCGGGCGATGGCGATGCGGTGGCGCTCGCCCGCCGAGAGGGCAAGGCCGCGCTCTCCGGTGCGGGTTCCGAGGCCTTCGGGGAGGCGGGCGATCAGGGCGTCGAGCCCGGCGGCGCTGGCGGCTGATGCGATCTGTTCGGGTGCCGCCTCGGGCCGGGCGAAGGCAATGTTCTGGGCAATGGTGGCGTTGAACAGGAACGGCGCCTGATCGACCAGCAGTACACGTTCGCGCAAGTCTGCGAGCGAAAGGTCGCGCAAGTCCGCGCCGTCGATGGTCACGCGGCCCCCGACCGGATCAAGGAAGCGCACCAGCAGGTCGGCAAGGGTGGACTTGCCCGCACCCGAGGGGCCGATGATGGCGGTGAGCGAGCCTGCCGGGATAAGAAGGCTGGCGTTCTGCAGCACCGGCTCGCGGCCGTGGTGCATGGTCACGCCTTCGAGGCGGATTTCGCGGGCGACAAGCGGCAGGGGCCAGGGCTTTTCGGCCTCGGTCACTTCGGGCGCAGTGTCGAACAGTTCAAAGATGCGGGCCAGCGCCACGCGCGCGGTGGCGAGGCTGGCGGTAAGGCCCATCAGCGCCTGCACCGGGGCGAGCAGGCGGCCGTGGTAGGTGATGAAGGCAACCAGCGCGCCGATGGTCATGGTGCCATCGATGATCTGCTTGCCGCCATAGAGGATCACTGCCGCGCTCGATGCGGTGACGATTGTGCCCGGGAGGGCGCCGGTCAGGAACGAGGTGGTCTGCATCCGCAGCATCATGGCCACGAAGCCGCCGTTGGCGCGGGCGAAGCGTTGTGCCTCGTGTTCCTCCGCCCCGAGTGCGTTGACCGTGCGCATGCCGAGGATCGTGTCGGCCAGCAGGCTGCCGATGTCTGCGCCGCGCTCGCGCATCTGGCGCGTCAGATCGGTCATGCGGCGCTGGAAGTGCAGGAAGCTCATGACCGCGAAGGGCACCAGCACCGTGCCGACAAGGAACAGCTTCCAGTCGAGCCAAAGCATCATGCCGACCGAGCCGGTGAAGAACAGCACGTTGCTCAGCACCGAAAGCAGGGTGTCACCGGCCACGCGCTGTACATCCGAAACGTCGGAGTTGAGGCGCGACATCAGGTCGCCCAGCCGGAAACTGCCGTAGAAGCGCGGTGAGAGGCGTTGGAGGTGGCGCAGCAGGGCAACGCGCATGTCGAACAGCATCTGCGCCGAGAGCGAAACATAGCGGTAGGAGACCAGCGCATTGACGGCAAAGCCGCCAACCGTCGCGCCCATCATCAGCGCGGCGATCTTCACCAGCATGTCCCAGTCGCGCTTCATCAGCGCTTCGTCGATCATCAGCTTGGAGATCCACGGCTGGGCGAGCGTGAGGCCGGTGGCGAGGAGACTGCCCAGCAGCACCAGAACGAGCCGAGGGGCGTAGGGTTTCAGCCAGGGCCAGAGGCGCTTGTAGGTGCTCCAAGGCGCGATCTTCGGCGTTTGGGTCATGCAGCCTGATCCCGGCGGACAAGGTCGAAGCCGTGAAGCGCGAAGCGTGGCTCGGGTAGTTTTGCCAGCAGTGTGGTCGTCCGCTCATACCCTTCGCGCGCGGCGGCGTACTGCTCATGCCACCAGCGTCCTGCACCGCCGTTGGCGTAGAACGGCAGCGAAAGCTGGAGGTGGCGGCGCAGCGAGGCGAGCAGCAGCGAGTGGTAGTGGGTGGCGAGCAGGCCGGGTTCTTCCCCCCGCGCCAGCGCGCCGATCACGGCGGCGGCAAGGATGCCTTCGCGCGCGGCCTGCGCGGTTCCGTCGCCGCAGATCGGGTCGAAGGCAATGGCAGACGTGCCGCAGGCGAGCCAACTGTCTCCGGCGAGTTGGGCCAGCATCCGGGGGCTGGTGTCGAACTGGCCGCCGGTCGGCTCAAGGGTTTCGATCAGCGGGCCGATCAGTGGTGCATCCTGCGCCAGCGTTTGCGGATCTCCGCCGACGGCCAGCAGCCACGCCTGCCCAAATCCATCGGGGATCAGGAAGAGCCAGCCTGCATCGACCGCCTCGATCCAGCAGGTATGGGCGAGGGCGTCGGCCTTGAGGGTGACGCGTGCGGTGGCTGAAAGACGCGTCCCGAAGCGCAACGTTTCGCCCTGTGGGAACGCGGGCATCGCGTGGATTGCAAAATCAGCATTGAAATCATTGGATTGTTGGATGTGCAACCCACCGTCCAAAGTGTTTCCCCGGGGAAACAAATCAAGAACATTGGCCAGATCGTCTTCCGAGACGACCACCGCGCCATGCGGCATTGCCAACGCCTCGGCGCTGCCCCACTTGACCACGCGCTGTTCGATCCGGGGCCTGTCCGCAAAGAGCGACGCATCGCCGAACACGTCACGGAGCAGGGCGAGGGCCGGATCGCTCAACATGATCACCGGCACCGGACGGCGCAGGCCGGGCTCGCGCGAAAAGGCAAACCCGGCCCGGTCCAGCAGGTGCGCGGCCGTAGCCACCGCGACGCCCTGCCCCCTCAGAAGGATGCCGGTCTCGATCACTGGGTGATGATCATCCCCGCGCCGGTGGTGTCATTGCCGAGGTCGATGGTCTTCACATGTTGCAGCGTCTGCGCGTCGTACATCTCGATGTCGTAGCTGGCGCCATAGATGTAGAGCAGCTTGCCATCGCCCGACATGCCGAACTGAAAGCGCGTGCGGCAGGGGAACTCGGCCTTGTTCTTGACCAGGTTGGTGGTGAGGTCGAGGTGCCAGAACTCGCAGCGCTTGTTGCCGACCTTCTCCTGCGTGACCACGGTCCAGCCTTCCTTCATGTCCTTGGACACTTGCAGGCCGGCCATGCCTCCGCCAACGGGTGCAGGGCCGATCGGACGGAAATCGAAGCTCTTGGTGACAAGGTCGAAGCGGCCCACCCCATAGACCTTGTTCCGGATGTACGGATCCTGCGCCGTGAACATCGAAACGTACTGATCGGGATTGCGCAGGGCTTCCACGCCGCCGCCGAAGCTGACGCCCTCGATGCCGGTCGCTTCGGGCTTGGAGAACTCGAGCCGGTCCTTGACCTTGAGCGTTGCCGTATCAACGACCAGCACCTTGTCGCGGATCAGGAACAGCGTGGTGCCGTCCTTCGACAGCATGTAGTTGCCGCGGCCTGCCCCGTTGCGCACGTCCTCGTCCGGCACGTCTGCGGTGCGGACGACGGCCTTCTTGGTCAGGTCGATCACGCCGAACATCTGCGGGCTGACGGTCCAGCGGTCCTGGAGCTTCTCGAACTTCTGGATCATCGTGTAGAAGTAGCGGCCCGTGGGATCGGGCACGCCGCCGCCGAAGCGATAACGCGTGGTCGGCGTGTTCAGGCTGAACGAATTGACCACCTTCTTGGTCGCGGTGTCGATCACCTCGATGCCGCTGGTCGTGATCGTCGAGACGTAGATCTTCTTCTGGTCGTTCGAGATGCGCATCGCGGTGGGCAGGCCCGAGGCCAGCGTGATGCGATCCTTGATCTCGCCGGTCGCCTCGTCGACGATCAGCATCTTGTCGGGGTAGGACCCCATGAAAACGGTCGATGCCTGCGCCGGGGTGGCGCTGGCAAGGAGCGACAGGAGAGCGAGACCGAGTTTCTTCATGGGTCGGGTCTTCCGATGCAGTGGGGTCACAAGAGGACGGCCAGGTCTGGCTTTCGGCCTCAGGGGAAGATGATGTCGAGGCTGCGCCAGTCCTTGGCCGCGGTCGCGCAATTGCTGGCCCAGTCGGGCGAGTAGTTGACGTGATCGGGCACCTGTACCGGCCAGAAGCAGGTGACGTAGCAATCGTAGATGTCGCGCTCGGCCGGCTGGCACAGGCCCGCGGTGCCGCCGCCCGCATCGACTTCCCAGCCCGGCGAAAACGAGATCGAGCAGCCCATCGGCGTGTGCATCGGCTTCTGCTGGAGCGCGATCACGTCTTCTTCGGTCGAGGCGATTGTTTCCTCGATCCGCAGTGCCTTCTTGTTCAGGGGTTTCAGGTGCTTCATGACAAGCCCTTTCGTGCAGCAAAGCGTTCAAGAAATTCGGGATTGCGCTGGGCGACGGTGCCGTAGATCTTGAGGCAAGCCTCGGTCCATTCACGGATCCAGTCGCAGTAATGCAGGTTGGCGTGGCCGGTATCGCCGTAGCGGACGAAGGCCTCGTGATGGCAGCCGCCCGCGCAGAGCGGACGGGCCCAGCAACTGGCGCATTCGTACTTCGCGCCAACGTGCCCGCGCGTCAGGAAGTCGGTGCGCTTCTCCTTGTCGAGCCCGGTTGTCACGTGGCCGAGCACGTGGGTGTCGGCATCGGTGAAGCGGTGGCAGGGTGACAGGTCGCCTGAAGGGCTTACCCCCACGAGGCCGAGGCCCGCACCACACGGGTGCGACTTGTTGGTGCCCTGGATCAGTTCGCTGATGGTTTCCGACACGTTCGAGAATCCGTGCATCTCGCCGCGCAAGGCAAAGCTGAGCCACTCGGCGGCCAGTTCGTGGAATGCCGAGACCACCGTGTCCATGCCATCGGCATCGAGCGTGTAGGCCTGTTCACCTGAATCCGTCACCGGAGCAAAGCCGACTTCGTGGAAACCGAGGTCGTCCTTGAGGTGGCGGAAGATGCGGATCACATCGGTCACGCCTTCGGTCAGCGTGACGCGGGCGGTGATCGCGCGGGTCTTGTGCCCGGCGATGAGCTTGCGCAGGCGCGGCTCCATCACCGCGTAGGAGCCCTTGCCGCTCTTGTAGACACGGCGCTTGTCCTGCAGGTCGGGCGGGCCGTCCATCGAGACGGTGACGCCGATCGCCTGATCGGAGAGGAACTGGATGATCTCGTCGGTCAGCAGCGTGGCGTTGGTCGTCAGGCTGTAGGTCATGCGCTTGCCGACCGCCGCCGCCGCTTCGTTGGCGTAAATCACAACGTCCCGCAGCAGCTTGAAGTTCATCAAGGTCTCGCCGCCGAAGAAGGTTATGTGCGGCACCTCGCGCTCGCCCGAGCTCTTGAGCAGGAAATCGACCGATGTCCTGGCCGTCTCCAGCGTCATGTACTTGGGCTTGCCAGCGGGCGTGGCGATCTTGTCTGCGCCGAATTCGTAGCAGTAGGTGCAGGCCAGGTTGCACTGGTTGGTGACGTTGAGCACCAGTGCCTGGAGCGGGTAGTCCTCGGGCGGAGCAGGCGGGGCAAGCGGGGCCTCGCGGATCTCGTCCGAGACGATGCCGCGCACGGCACGCAACTCGCGGATCAGGTCCTCGGCGTCGGCGCGCGAATAGCCCTTCTCGACCAGCGCGGCGACCATCTCGCCATAGGCCATCTGCCGTTCGCCAAGGATCGCCATGACGCTGGCGGCGCCTTCGTCGAGTGCGAAGATCGCACCTGCCGAGGCGAGGTAGACGAAGCCCGCGCCATCGGCATCGAACAGGTGGATGTCACCGCGGCGGTACTTGGGGGCGAGGATCGTGGTCACTTGGCCACCTCCGGCTGATCCCAGCGCTTGTAGGCGGGCACCGAGACGACCATGAAGGCCTTGCCCTTGAGCGGCTTGCCCAGCGCGTCCTTCTCGGTCTTGGCCGTGGCGACGACCCAGACTTCGCCGTAGTTGTTACGGCCCCATTTACGCGCCGGATTGGGCCCGTCGATGGCCGGGGTGAACAGCGCGGTCGGGCTGAGCTTGCCGACGTAATTGACGTCATCGTCGTAATAGACGGTCGGCATTTCCTCCATCGCCCAGGTCACATCGATGGGTCCGAGCGCAACGTCGTCGGCGGTGTAGGGCTTGCCGTCGAGCCCGGCGTCGAAGCCGACCGCGTCGAATTGCTGGTAACCGGCTGCGTGCTTCTCGCTGCCACCAAGGCGGGCGAGTGCGGTGTCAGGCACGACCTTGAGGTAATCGACCTTCTTGTAGACCGGGAGGATCGAGGCGACGACCGAGTCTCCGACCGCGATGTCATGCGCGCCGACGGTGGCATCGGCTGCGACATCGACCGAGAGCACTGCTTCGGTCGGGCTGACCGAAACCACCTTGCTGACGACGACGCCCTTGCCGAGATCGAGGTCGGCCGGCTTGAGGCCCGCCGGGAAGGCATCGCCGAGCAGCTTGAGCGTGGCACCCTTCGATCCGGCCTTCAGGGCATAGGGCCAGGTGGCGACGACAGTTGGTTCGGCAGAGGCGCGGGTCAGCTTCACATTGAAGCCGAATTCCTTGTAGTCACCCCAGAACCAGCGGCCCTCGGCAGACTTGCGGTCGGGCGAGAACCACATGGCCTCGCGGGTCTCGTGATCCTCGGGGGCCTCGGCGCGCTTGCCTTCCGGGCCGCTCGACGAGGTGCCGCGCCAGGAATAGCCGGTGTAGACCAGCCCCTTGCCCTTGCGGACGAGGGTGGAGCCATCGGCCATCGACTTGAGCGTGATCGCGGTGGTGTAGTCGTCTTCGCCCGCGGCGGGGGTGACGATCATTTCGCCCACATAAAGCCCCTTGCCGGGCAGCATGGCGTTGACCAGCCACTTGCCGCCGAGCTTGGCCGACTGCTGGCGGGCCTGCCACTTCGTCCATTCAGGCGTGGCGAGTGGGGCAGTCTTGTTGATGTATTCGAGCGCGACTTCGACCGGCAGCGGCTTGGGGGCGCCATTCGCTGGCACGGGCTGCGTCGGGTCCTCCACCGGGCGGCGATATTGCGCGTCGGCCTGCGAATACATCGCGACGTGGAGGTTGCGCAGCAGGCTCCATTCCGCCTTGGACCGGCGCCACGACAGCGGCTGCGCAAAGGCGTGGCACGAGGCGCAGGACTGGCGGATCGTCTCGTTCGGGATGTTTGTCTCGTTCACCATGCGGTGTTCGGGCAGGTACATCACCGGCTTTGCCTCTTCCGGCGAAAGGCCGTGGGTGGCGGAAAGCGCGCGGATCACTGCCTTGGCTTCAACCGGCGTGATCGACAGGCCGTTGAGCGAGGACATGCGGTGGATCACCTGCGCCCAGCCTTCGGGCGTGGTGCGCACCCACGAGATGCGCGAGAGGTTCCCCTTCGCATCTGCGGTATGGCAGGTGCCGCACTTTTCGATGACGGTCGCGTCGGTGACCGGAATGCCCGCTTCGGTTTCGACCGGGTTCGAAGGATCGCGAGGTGGCTCCTTGCTTGCCTGCGCCAGAACGATTCCGGCAGGTAGCGCGGTAAGCGCAAGGAACTGGATGAGTCGGCTGCGCATAAGGCTATTGGCCCGGTTGGCGCTGGATCGGCGGGTAACGGTCTCGGCCACGCTCATGGTCGCAATTTCCCCCTGAAAGCTGGGCCGCACCGGCATGAGTCGATGCGGCTTCGAGGGAAGACTGGACAGATGTCAAAAGTTGGTCAACGCCTTTGTTCGCACCTGCGGGAAAAGGGTTTGACGGGTCGCTGGCGGTGCGGAACCCGCCAAAAGCAAGGTGAGGATCAACCCGCGCCGGGCCGCAAGCAATACGCAGATCGCGCAAGCGCCAGCCAAGACCCGGTTGACCCGCCCGCGCCCCTGTGGCAATCGCCCGCCACGCTCAGGGCCGCGCCAAGCCGCGCCTGCATGGGCGGGTGTAGCTCAATGGTAGAGCAGCAGCTTCCCAAGCTGAATACGAGGGTTCGATTCCCTTCACCCGCTCCAATCTTTTCAATGGCTTCGAGTGACGGTTTCCCTTGGAAGGGCGAAATTCTTCCAACAAAATCTCAAAAACGTGCGCAAATTGCTCCAACAAGGTATTTGTTGGAAGCGCACGGTCAAGATACTGATTATGAACTGTTTTCAGGCCTATGACGTCCTTGGCGCTAGGAATGTGCCCGTCGCTTGGCCGACACTTCTGTCCATTCTCAAAAGAAAATGAGACGATGGAGAAGCCCTCCAGCTTTGGTGGAGAAATTGCCCTTCCAACAAACTGTGCAAACTTACCCGATGTTGGAAGGTTCGGCGATGCGCACGGTGATCGGACCGGCTGGCACAGCCACTACCGGCTTTAACTGTTCATGGGCATCTAAAGGCGGGCCGAGCTGGCCCACGAGAGTTGGCATTGGGCCGTCCGTGGTGTGCAGGATCGTTGTCTTGCGGGCAACGTGGAAATCGGTTTGTCATTCACGCTGATTTGATTGCGGCACGTCGCTCGATTCCGCACAATTCTGGCGAAATTCTGCGTTTCATCCTAAGACCGAGATTAAGTCGCCCGCCGGATGAACCATGCGCGCTTCGGCCATGGATCTGATTCTTCCCGTTGCGCCGGGTTTACGCGTCGCTTGGGCATCAGCCTTTTGCCGATCCAGGACGCTGCCATCAACTCCAAGGTGCACCCTCAGACAACAACCTGGGGCGTAACACGCAATCGGCCTGCGATGCCTGATCTATAACTGACAGCATCGATGCGGAGTCTCGGGGCGACAGATGATGGCCGCCCCATCAGCAGCAGAACCAACAAGGAGCTCTCATGAGCGCGCGCAAGCATTTCCAGTCCGTCGAGGCGCTCGATGAGCAGCCGACCACGTACTTGCTGCAGTCAGAAGCCGACCTTGCCGATGCCGCCTCCTACGCCATCGAGAGAAGCGTCGCGTTGGGTGCAGGTGGGGCAGTGGCGCGGGTCAGCGAGGGTGGCGGGATCAGCGTGACCGTCGCACGGGGCGAAGTGGAAAATGCTGTCCGCGACGGCAATCAGAGTCTCCAGATCACGGTGTTCGAAGACGGGCGTACCGGTATGGCGTCGAGCGAGTCGCTCAGTCGCTCTGCAATCGACCGGGTGGTGGAGCAGGCTATCGGCATGGCCCGCCAGCTCGAGCCGGACCCTGATGCATGTCTTGCTGATCGTGACCTTCTGGCGTGGACTACGCCCGAGATTGCCATGTTTGCACCAACCGGGCAGTCTGCCCAGGCATTGACCGACGCGGCTCTGGCGATTGAGCATGCCGCAGTGACGACGTCGACGGCTGACAGTTCCAGAGTGTCGGAAGCAGGAGCGTCGAGCCAGGACATGCGCTTCGCGCTTGCGACCAGTCACGGATTCTGTCGCAGCTGGAGCAGTTCGGCCCAGCACAGGTGGTGCCAGACGATTGCCCAGCGCGGCGACGAGATGAAGCAGGGAAGCTGGTCATCGGTTGACCGGCAACTCGGCGGACTCGAGCCTGAAGAGGCGATCGGTCGGCGCGCCGCACGGAAGGCTCTGGATACGCTTGGGGCGGAAAGCCTCTCCACCCGCCGCGCGCCCGTGCTGGTCGATGCTCCCGTGGCGTCAAGCCTCGTTCGCGCTCTTTGTGCGCAGTTGACCGGTACGGCGCAGTTCCAGCGGATGACCTTTCTGCCCGATGCCCAAGGCCAGGTCATCAGCGCGTCACACCTTACGCTTGTCGAAGATCCCTTCGAGCCCTTCGGACTAGCCAGTGCGCCTTTCGACGAAGAGGGCGTGGCTGGCGAGCGGCGCGATATCGTGCGCGACGGCGTCGTGACCGGGCTGTTTCTGGATACGCGGATGGCGCGCAAGCTGCGTATGCAATCCACAGGCAATGCCGGCGGGATGCGGAACCTTTCGCTCGTCAGCAAGGGCACTCTGCCAGACGATGACATCGGCGCGATGTTGCGCAAGCTGGGCACCGGTCTTTGGCTGACCCGCATCATGGGCGGCGCAACCAATCCGGCAACCGGCGTCTATTCACAGGCGGCAGGCGGTTTCTGGATCGAAAATGGCGAGATCGTGCGACCGGTTCACGGCTTTACCATCGCAGGAAACCTTCAGGAGATGTTCAAATCCATCTCTGCGGTCGGCGCCGACATTCACCGTTCAGGCGGGATCAGGGTCGGCTCGCTGCTGCTCCCGGACATGCAGATCGCCGGCCGTTGATCAGAACCCGTTCTCCGAAAGAGATGCACCCAATGTCTTTCCCTTCAGTCGATCGTCTGGCGCGCGCGCAGGACACCCTTCTTGTCGCCAACGACCTTGATACTGCCAAGCTTCAGGATGGGCTCAGCAGCCTTTGGGCTCGCGGAGGCGATTATGGCGATCTTTATCTTGAGATGACCACGCGGGACACCTGGTCACTTGAAAGAGGGAAGGTGACGCGTGCAGCATTCGCCATTTCCCAAGGTATCGGCGCCCGCATCGTCACAGGCGACAAGACGGCCTTTGCCTATTCCAGCGACATCAGCGGCAAAGCCATCGACGCGGTGACAGCCGCAGCGCGTGCCATGCAGTCTCATGGTCAGGATGCTGCCGAGAGCGGACGCGGTGTCAGGATCGAGGCTATAGGGCAGGATGCGCAGGCCTATGGGATCATGCATGCAGCCGGTGGCATGGACACGATCGAAAAGGTCGCCATCCTGCGAACTCTGGATGACCTGGCTCGCGCGGTCGACCCGCGCATTACCGAGGTCAATGCGCAGCTAGCCGTCGAAGACTCGACAATCCTCGTTGGCGCCACCGATGGCACACTTGCCGGCGATATCCGGCCTCAGATCCGGATCAGCCTATCGGTTGTGGCCGAGAGCAACGCGAAGCGCGCTTCCGGCTCAGCTGGTGGCGGCGGACGCTTCATGCTTGCCGAGTTCGGATCTGACCGCCTGCAGAAGCTTGTCGAGAAAGCCACGTCGGTCGCTCTCACCAATCTCGAGGCCATTCCTTCGCCTGCCGGCGAAATGACGGTTGTGCTGGGCAACGGCTTTCCCGGTGTCCTGTTGCATGAGGCTGTTGGCCACGGTCTGGAAGGCGATTTTCATCGCAGGCAGGAATCCGTGTTCAATGGCATGATCGGCCAGCGGATCGCCGCTCCGGGCGTTACCGTAGTCGACGACGCCACAGTGCCTGGTGCCCGCGGATCGTTGAACATCGATGATGAAGGGGTCGCCGGGCAGCGCACCGTGCTGATCGAAGATGGCTACCTTGTCGGTCTGATGCAGGACAAGATCAGCGCGCGGATCATGAACGACAAGATGACCGGCAACGGCCGCCGCCAATCCTACGCCGACTTGCCAATGACCCGGATGACAAACACCTTTCTGGAAAGCGGTCCTTACGATCCGGCAGAGATCATCGCTTCGGTGAAGAATGGCATCTATGCCGTGGAGTTCAGCGGGGGTACCGTGGACATCACATCGGGCCAGTTCAACTTCTCGGCGGAAAAGGCATTCCTGATCGAGGACGGCAAGGTGACCGCTCCCATCGAAGGGGCGACGCTCATCGGCGTAGGCAACGAAGCTCTCAAGCACATTTCGATGATTGGGAACGATCTGGAGCTGGGCATCGGCTTCTGCGGCAAGAATGGCCAGACGGTTCCCGTGTCCGTGGGGCAACCTACGATCCGCATGGATCATGTCGTGGTCGGCGGTGCGGGGGCATGATGCGTAGACGTGAAACTCCCGCCTCGTCGCGCCACAGCAAGGTTCTGATCATCGGCTCGGGCCCTGCGGGATACACCGCCGCGATCTATGCCTCGCGCAGCGCCCTGAACCCGCTGCTGATCGAAGGTCCGCAGCCAGGTGGGCAGTTGACGATCACAACCGAGGTCGAGAACTGGCCAGGCGACATGACTGTCCAGGGTCCCGATCTGATGGTGCGCATGGGTAATCACGCCCGGCATGTCGGTGCGGAGGTGATTTCCGACTATATCGTTGACGTCGACCTTTCGAAGCGTCCGTTCCAGGCCACGGGTGACATGGGTGACCGCTATACGGCTGATAGCCTGATCATAGCCACCGGGGCCAATGCGCGCTGGCTGGGTCTGGAGAGCGAAGCCCGCTATCGGGGACAAGGTGTTTCGGCCTGCGCCACTTGCGACGGCTATTTCTTCCGCAACAAGCGATGCGCGGTGGTTGGGGGAGGCAACACAGCTGTCGAAGACGCACTTCACCTCGCGAATTTTGCCAGCGAGGTCTATCTGATCCACCGTCGTGACGCGCTACGCGCCGACAAGACCAACCAGGCGCGGCTGTTCGCCAATCCGAAGGTCAAGACGATCTGGAATGCGCAGGTCACCGAGGTGAAGGGGGATGGTGGCAAGGTTACCGGCGTCGAGCTTGCCGATATGCGGACTGGCGAGAGATCGATCCTGGATATCGACGGGCTGTTCATTGCCATTGGTCACGATCCGGCAACAAGCCTGTTCCGGGGACAGCTGGCGATGGACGATGAAGGCTACATAACGGTCACGCCGGGGGCGACGGCGACAAGTGTACCCGGAGTGTTTGCCGCAGGCGACGTGCAGGACAAGCACTTTCGGCAGGCGGTGGTTTCTGCGGGCATGGGCTGCATGGCCGCGCTGGAGGCCGAGCATTTCCTGTCAGGCAGTGCCGCCGTTGCCAATCAAGTCTCGCATGAGAACACCGCCGCGTAAGCCGGACCCCTGTTGAAGGAACATGCAATGTCCAAGCTGAAAGACGTCACGACTGCAGAATTCGAAACGGAAGTGCTGTGTTCTCCAATCCCGGTTCTGGTCGATTTCCACGCAGTCTGGTGCGGTCCCTGCAAGGCGTCTGCACCAGCTCTTGAAGATGCTGCGCGTGAATTCGAGGGCGAGATCGCGTTCGTAAAGGTGGACGTCGACCAGGAGGCAGAGATCGCAGAAGCCTATGATGTGCAGGGTGTGCCGACCTTCATTCTTATCAAGGATGGCCAGCCGGTCGAACGGTTCCAGGGACTGGTTTCGCGTGGCAAGCTTGCTGGCGTTCTCGAGCAGTTTGTCGGAGACGGCAAGTGACCGCCTTTCGTGCCTTTGGTGACGAGCGCAAGCGCGCGTCTCTGATCGCGGATATTGACGCGAAGGGTCCGATTTATGCCGCATGGCTAACGCGTGAGTCCGTCGCAGGGGACATCTCTCTCGTGTCCGACGACTATGGCCTTCACCCGGCATTTGCACGCCTGCTACCCTGTCTTGGCGCATTCGGCGAGGCGGAGGACGCACGGCCCTTTTACGGTTCACTGTTTGACGCCATTCCGACCGGGGCAGATACGGGCGCTCTCGCACGTGAAGCTGTGCTTCTGGCATGGACAGACCCAACCTACGGCCGGTCGAAGATCGTACCGCAGGGCGCGGTGCGCGAGGCTTGCGAAGGCGTGGTCGCTCTTGTCCGGCAGTCGATCGATGCTCCCGTCGACAGAAAGGCTTGGCGTGCTGCACGGACGAGGCTGCTGGCGTCGGCCTCTGGCGATGCAGGCTTGGAAAAGACGGTTGATTTGATGATGTCGCTTGCCTGGGATCTCGATCAGGCACCCGGGGCCGCGCAGGATGTGATGGTCGCGTGGACGGCAGGGATCAATGCCGAAGCCGATGCATCCGACGAGGATGCCTTCAGCCTTGAAGAAGGTGAGCGCTTCGAGATCGAGATGAACAAGATCAACGAAGAGGCTATGGAAGCACTGGCGCAAAGCCGTTCGATGGACAGCATTGGCGTCGAGGAATTTCTCGAGGTGGTTGATCGGATCTGGGTCGCAGACCCCGTGCGCAATGACTTGAGAAGGCGGTCAAGGGCGAGGCGCGAACGGTCGAATGCCAAGATGGCCGTCTGGCGTGCTGCCATCCAGAAAAGGGTTCTTGAAATCGCCGATCGGTCGTTTGCGCAGCGGACCGACATCATGCCAGAGGGCGTGCCGCCCGAAACGCTCGATCTGTCCGGCATCTGATGGCAGTCACTCCCGCCCAACTCGCTTCGATTTTCGCCGCTAATCCGGTTCGAGGATTGCGCGGCGGAGATGGATGGAAAGTTGACAGCACCACGCGCGATATTGCGGGTTTCCATACCCTGAGAACCAATGCCTTTGCGTTCTCGCTGGAGGGCGCAACGTCATTCGACAGTCCCGGGTTCTGTGCGCTGGTGATCGTTGTTGAGGCGGGCGAACTGACCATCAGCCAGGCAGGTCACGTCCGTACGCTGTCAACCGGCGACATTTTCGTGGCCTGTGCATGGCAACCCATGACGCTGGAGGGATCAGACAATCTCGACTTGTTGATCGTCACATTGCCGGCCTGGTGGGCAATGCAGCGGTTTCTGGACGGCTTCCTGATCCTGCCGGACCTGTATGTGGCCAAGGATTATTTTGCCGCTTCGATAATTGAACAACTCGTACGATCAATTCTGGCTCTTCCAAGCAGTGAGGACACCGCCTCATCGCAGGGCCTGACCATGCTGGCCGATCTCATGCGGACGGCGCTGGTGGCGTGCGTGGACACCGGAAAGGCTCTCCCGCGCTGGCAAGGTCGAATGGGTGCGATCCTTGAATTCATCATTCGAAATCTCGATACGCCGGGCCTTTCGGCGCAGGATGCGGCGACCAGCCTGAAGTGCTCGGTCCGGACGATCTACAAAACCTGCGCGGTATACGGCACCAGCTTCAATGCTTTCCTGATCGAGATCAGGCTCGTTACGGCACAGTATCAGCTGGTCCGCACCCACGATCGCATTTCGCACATCGCCTATGGCGTGGGCTTCGCCAGTCTTTCCCATTTCTCCCACCAGTTCCGTGCCCGCTTCGGCGTCTCTGCCAAGGCAATGAGGCAGGAACTGGGTGCGCGAGCGCGGCGATGATGCGGAAGATGCCTGTCACGCCGTGCCATTGTGATCGGCTTGCCGCGTCATGACGCGAATTCAGACCGAAAGAGCCCGTTGGCTGGCGCAAAACATCGTGCCGCTCGAGCCGCGTCTTCGATCATGGTTGGCACGCCATCAGGTTGAAGGGCTGGACGTCGATGATATCGTCCAGGAGGCCTATGCGCGGCTGGCGGCCGTAGAAAGTGTCGAAGCCGTCTACAACCCGTTTTCCTATCTCATTCAGACGGCACATTCGATCATCTGCACCCATCTGAGGCGATCACAGGTGGTTTCCATTCGTGCCGTCGATGACAGCGAATTGACGCGCTTTGAATGCCAGGAGGCATCGCCCGAGCGATGTGCTTCGGATCGAGACGAGCTACGTCGTGTTGGCGAGATCGTTGCAAGTTTCCCGAAACAGGTCGCAACCGTCTTTACGCTGAGGCGTGTCGAAGGACTTTCGCAGCGGGATACCGCGGCGCGCATGAACGTTTCTGAAAGCACCGTGGAAAAACATATGGCAAAAGGCATCCGATTGTTCATGGATGCAATTGCCTGTTCCGGAATATCACCGCGTGGCGCGTCTAGACCACGCAATGAGAGCAACACTGGGTCTGATGGCCGATCGCGAAAGCAATGCGCGGATTGATGATGCAGCGGCCATTTGGGCTGCACGTATCGATGCGCGTGCTTTAACCGCTGATGAGGAGATCAGGCTGGAAAGATGGCTCGCAAAGGATATCCGTCGGCAAGGCGCGCTTGCGCGCGCGCTGGCTGTTGCACTGCACATGGCCGATGGGAGCCCGCAATCCTCGGACTAGCGGTCATTTCGGATGCCCCGCAATCCAACAAGCCAAGCGAGAAAATTGGGGCAGTTACTGCGGAAAAGGCGAGGTCATGCGTCTCTGGTTAGCATGGGTTCGCACATCCTGCTCTAGAGGAGTGGTGCGCATCCGGTTTCCGGGGGAACGATGCTCGAAAGTAGCAAACCAGCCTGTGCCCCCCGATAGCAATCTAGGGGATGTCGTAGATGTCAGTTCGAGCGTTTCTGGGCGATGCGGCATTGAAAGCCGCCACGCTTGATCGAGTTCGGATACGCTGGGAAGCGCGGCAGATCATGCCGCTTATCTATATGAAGTGGTCGCCCGATCGTGGCTTTGCCTCATTGACGGGGACCATCGGCGAAACCGGCGATCCCGAAGCCTTTACGGGGCGGACAGGGATACCTCTTGAACTGGCGCTATTGTGCGAGACGCTGATCAACGCCGGCATTTCCTTCGTCGATGATCCAGAAGCGCCTTTCGGCACGACCCTGTCGGGAGATGACAGGATCTTGGCCTTCGGCATCGAATGGCTGGAGGCGCTCGATGTCGCACACGAGTTGAGCAGCGTCGTGTCGCGTTTCCTGCCGGTGTTTCTGTCCGGAATGATGTCCGACGACATTCCGCTTGTGCAGCATGTTTCACCAGAAGTACGTGCGGCGGCTGACGACATCGTGGCCCTTTGGACGCGTGAGTTGCAGGGAGAGGCGGTTTCCCGTCAGGAGTGGCGAGCCGTCCGCGCCGGCGCTCTCTGCGCGTCGGAGGCATCTAGTGAGCCAGCAGCGTATCCATTTGCAGAACTTGTGGAATCTCTGCCGTGGTCGATTTCTGGCTTTGCGCCGGAGTTTCCAGCGATATGTCACAGCTTCCTGCACGGCTTGCTGCAGGCCCTTGCTGCGGAGCTACTGTCCCCCCAGGATCGTGCGATCTGGGCAAAGGCGGCAAACGGCGCCCGTACACTCGCGCGGGCGCGCGGCGAGCAACGTTTCGCCGGTGCATCCGACGAAGCTATTCTATCCCACTTGCCTGACGTGGAACGCGCAATGTTCGAGAACTCGCAGCCTGCCGTGATGTCGCGCATGAGTGCGGCCAAGAATTCTGCGCGCCGGCTCATGACCAGAATGCTGCGCCAGCAGATGGATCAAATCCTTGGGCTATTGCGATCCGATAGCTGACTGGCTCCGCCCCAGCCTTTCCCATCGTACCCGACACCATTGACCGAGATTCCCGAGATGACCGAAACCGACCTGATCGATCCATCCGCACAGAGCGCTGCTCGGGACGAAAGGCCCCCGGAGGTTCCGCCGGGCACGGTCTGGCTGCATGTGAAGTACGGCGCCGGGATGATCTGGCGATACATCAAGGCCGAACCCGTAATCGGCGTCTTTCTGATCGCCTACCAGTTCGCGCAAAGCACCGTGACTGTGGCGGTGCTGCTCAAGATGCAACTGGGCTTTGCGGCCATTGTCAGTGCGCTGGCCGCCAGGAACGGGACCGAAATCCCGGGGATCGTCACCGAAATTCTGCTCTACAGCGCCGGAATGGCCATCCTGAACATGGTCGGTGTGTGGACACGCCTCGCATTGCGCATCCGGATGCGCAAGGTGTTGACGACCCGCCTGCTCGATAGCTGGATGCAGGACAACCGCTACTTCCATCTCGAACAGCGGGCGCAAATAGATTATCCTGAACAGCGCATCCAGGAAGACATCTTTACCTTCGTGGAGAAGGTGACCCTCATCGGCGTTTCTGTCGTTGCATCTGTCTTTGGCGTGTTCCTGTATACTTCGCAGCTCTGGCGGCTTTCGCCCCCACTGGTATTCCCCTCGGTGGGCATGACCGAGCCGGTTCCCGGCCTGCTTGTCTACGTGGCATTCACGCTTGCGATTGTCATGACGGTGCTGGTCCACTGGGTCGGCCGGTTGCTTACCCGTGCAGAGGTTGTTCGCCAGCGGCTTGAGGCGCAGTTTCGTCTGGAAATGCAGGCGATCCGGGGCAACGGCGAATCCATTGCGTTTGCCCGCGCGGGAGCGCTCGAACGCAAGCGGCTGGCCAACACCTTTGACCTGATCCGGGTCAACTGGCGCGCCTACACGCTGGCGAACATGCGGATCACGATCGTCACCGGCCTGCCGGAGACCTTCATGTTCCTGTTCCCCTACCTGATCTGCATTCCCTTCGTGCTCGATGGGAGAATGCAGGTGGGTGACATCCAGATCGTCATGGGATCATTCACTGCGGTCTACATGGGTATCAGCGCCATCGTTACTCAGTACGCCGAACTTGCGATTCTGCGCTCGGCCGTCGCACGACTTCAGCTGTTTGAGGATCTGCTCTCCGTACCGATGGACAGTGGCATCACCGTCAGGGATTCGGCCGACCGGAGCGTCGAAGTCAACGGTCTCAGGGTCTCCTATCCCAATGGTCAACCCATGGTTGAGCTGGATGAGTTGAAGATCACGCCTGGCTCCCGCCTGCTGGTCCAAGGCGGTTCAGGGGCAGGCAAGAGCACCTTGCTCAGAAGCATCGCCGGTCTCTGGCCTTACGGAAAAGGTGACGTCGAACTGCCCGGCAACGCCAAGGTCGCGTTTCTGCCCCAGCGAAACTACATGCCTGACGGCACCCTTGCGGCCCTCATGTCCTATCCGGACGATCCGGACTCTCGTGGCGATGCCGAATATGTCCAGCTCCTGGAAGCTCTTGGCCTTGCGCGGCTGGCACCGCAGTTGCACAGCTACATGCCGTGGAGCCGCATTCTATCGCCTGGCGAGCAGCAGCGCATTGCTGCGGCGCGGGCAATTCTGGCTCATCCCGATTTTCTCTTCGTGGATGAGGCGACGAGTGCACTCGACGCCGGGTCCGAGGAACAACTCTACAAGGCGCTGGTCGAACGGTTGCCCAATGCCGCGATCATCTCGGTGGCGCATCGTCAGAGCGTTGCCGCCTATCACGATCGGCGACTGCTGATCGAGAACGGCGTGGCCGAGGTTTCGCCACTGCAAGGCCAGCCATCCTGATGGTGGCAGCACACCCCCCTGTCCGTCGAGGGGCGCAACCGAACCGTCGCGACCGGGCCTTTGCATTTTTGTGACGCTGGCAATGGAGGAAACACGGCAGCCGTGCGTCTAGGCGGGTGGGGAATAACCGCCTTGAGGGAAGGCCAGTTCAATGAGCGCAATGAAGATGTTTTCGGGCACAAGGCATTGGCTTGGCGCAAGCGGCCTTGTGCTGGCGATCGTGCTTGCCGGACCGGCGGCATACGCCAGCACGGATTCCGAGGCTACGCCTCAGGAATCGGGAGGCGTGGCTGAAATCCTCGTCACGGGACAGCGCTCGCTCAACAACGACATTCCCCGTGATCGCGACGATATCCAGCCATACGTCGTATTCGACTCCGAACTGCTGAAGCAGAGCGGGGCACAGAATATCGAGGACTTTCTTCAGGCGCGCCTGCCGATGAATGCGACGCAAGTGACGCAGTCGCAAGCGGGCCCGCCAACCTCGGCTGCAGGGCGTCTGGACTTGCGCGGGCTGGGAGCTGACGAGACACTCGTTCTTGTCGATGGTCGGCGCCTTCCCAGCATAGCCGGCGGTGACACGTTCGGGCAGCCGAACATCAACGGCATCTCGATCGCGCAGATCGAGCGAATAGAGGTTCTGCCGTCAACGGCGAGCGGCATTTACGGTGGTGGAGCGACAGGTGGTGTCATCAACATCATCCTGAAGCGCAACTACTCGGGCCTCGATCTTGAAGCCCGCTACAACGATTCCACCGACTTCAAGGCAGGTCAGAGCTTCCTGAGCATCAATGGCGGTCTGACATTCGACGAGGGGCGAATGCGCGTGATGGGCTCGTTCTCAAGGTCTCGCGCCGAGACCCTTGTGGCCAGCGACCGCAATTTCTTCCGCCGCGGAGCCGAACTGCAGTTCCGCAATGACCCTGCCAATCAGAGCGTTCTGCTCGGTGGCCCCAACATCTGCTCGACCCTTGACGGTTTCGACTGTTCGAACGATCCGCTGATTCTGAAAAGCGGTACGGCGCTCGGTTCCTCGGTCACGAGCATACCCGATAACTACTCCGGCAACCTGTCCGATCTAGCCGCGCGTTCGGGCAAACTGGTATATGACCGTTCGAATGTGCCGATCTGGACGGCGCCGGATGTCACAAACTACAATTTCAACGTGCGCAGGGAGTTCGGGAAAAGCGTCGAGGTGTTCGCCGATTTTTCGCGCGATGAATCGAAGAGCACAAATCTCACCCCCATCTCCTTGCCGCTTTATGTGCCCGCAGATGCGCCGTCGAACCCGTTTCAGCAGGATGTGCTTCGGTTCATCGATATTCCCGACGGCTTTGCGCAAACCCAGAACACCCGCAATAAGCGCGTAAACGTCGGCGCAATCATCCGCCTGCCCGGTCAATGGAGTGCCGCGCTCGAGTATGATTGGCTTCAAAGCAAGAGCCGCAGTGTCAGCAACACCGTCCTAGGCCCATCGTTCGATGGTGAAGCCATTCTGCAAGCTGCGGCATTTACCGATTTGCGAGCCCACCCTCTGACGAACCCCCTTTCGCTCTTCGACGTATTTGAATCGGTCGGAGCAAGTGGCGCGACACTGGAGACTGCATCTTTGCGTCTTGGCGGCCCTCTTGTGAAGTTGCCGGGCGGCAACCTGACGGCGACAGCCCTTCTGGAAAAGCGCTGGGAATCGAGCGACGAGACCGTAAACGCATCTTCGTTCTTCGGACTCACCAACTATTTCTGGTCGCCCAAGGCAGTTCGCAATGTCGAATCCGGATACCTCGAACTGCGCGCCCCGATCATCGGGGAGGCGAATGACGTGCCCTTCATTCACGCCCTGGAAATCATGGGCTCGGTGCGCCATGACCGATACGAGACGCGCTATTCGGGATCGTCGATCCCGGTTGACAGTGAGACTGGTCCGTTCCCGGAGCAGGCTGCATCCATCAACAAGCTCTCTGCCACGAACTATACCTTCGGGTTCAAGTACGAACCCATCAAGGACATCACGTTTCGTGCAAGCTGGGGCAATGGCTTCTTGCCGCCGAGGCTTGGCGACATTCGATCAGAGCCGCCTGCGATCTTCAGCAACTTCCTGATCTTTCTTCTTAATCTTCGTGACCCAGCACGCGAAAATGCTCTGATACCGGGCCCGTTGTCTATAACGGGGGGTGGTAATCCGAACCTGAAGCCAGAAAGGTCCAACAGCTTTTCTGCAGGCGTCATCCTGACCCCGAGGTTCGTGCCCGGTCTGCGCCTTTCGGTCGACCTGACCTCGATACGAAAGAGTGACGAGGTCTTGAACCTTCCTGTGACGTTCTACCTGGCCAATGCGGCCGCGTTCCCGGGTCGCATCACCCGCGGGCCGAACCTGCCGGGCGATGCGCCGGGCACGCCCGGTCCGATCACCGCCATCGACACGACTGCCTTGAATCTGTCCAAGTCCAAGTTGCGCGCGGTCGATATCCAGGCCGACTACAACCTCGACAATACCGGTATCGGGAGCCTGCACTTCTACGGCGTTGCCACGCATACGAGCGAGCTGAGCCTGACCACCCTGGCGGGCAAGCCATCGGTCAATCGGGCTGGCTTCTTCGAAGGGCCGTTGAAATGGCGCGGGAATGTCGGCGTCGATTGGAAAAGCGGCAGTTGGAGCGCTGGCTGGAACACGCAGATCTATGGCAGCTACAGGATATGCGAATCCTTCCTGACTGACTTCACCTGCAATCAGAAGGAAACCTGGCAGGGCTCGGGGAAGGTCCGCGGCCAGACTTACAGCGACATTTATGTGAATTACGATTTCAAGACTGGCGGGATTCTCGGTGGTTCGAGCATCCGCGTCGGCATTCAGAACCTGTTTGACCAGAAGCCGCCGACCATCGCATCGGGTGTTGATCAACTGGGCTATTCGTCTTTCGGCGATCCCCGGCTGCAACGGTTCACCCTTTCGCTGCGCAAGCATTTCTGATGCCACCGTGCGCCCGGTTTGCGGCCCGTCAGCGGCGGCGCAACCGGGCGGCATTGCTTCTTTCCGACATGCGGTAGCGAGAGCCCGCATGCGGCTTCCGGACTGACAGACCCATGGCCAGTACCATCATCGCTGTAGACGAGGACAATTTCGAGGCCGAAGTCGTGAACAGCGCCTTGCCGGTCCTGATCGACTTCTGGGCACCGTGGTGCGCGCCTTGCCGTGCCTTGTTGCCGGCACTCGAAGCCTTGGCGCCGATGTATTCGGACGCGTTGAAAATCGTGAAGATCGATATTGACGCAAGCCCGGCCTTGAAGGCGAAGTTCAACGTTCAGTCCATTCCGCAATTGTATCTGGCCAGTGCCGGCGCACCGATCGCGCGGCTTGTTTCGCGCACGCGCACGCAGCTTGCCGCCGAACTCGACGATATCCTGCCCTGAGCGCGCAAGCATGACCCTCCAAGCCTTCAACTCCAGTCAGGCCGTCAAGGTCAGCATGATCGAACCCGTGCGAAAGCTGTGGCTTGCCCGCGCTGTGGTGCCCGATGTCGATCTGGTGTGGAACGGCCACGGCAAGGCGAGTTCGATCAGTGGCTTGCTGGGACGCACCGACGACCGGGAGACGTTCGAACAGCGAACGGGCATTCCTGCTGATCTGGCAAAGCTCTGCGAGTGCCTCCTGACAATGGGCATCACCAAGACCCCCGCGAGCGATGCCGCTGCGATTGCGGGGAACGAGGCGCTGCTGGCATTCGGCACCGAATGGCTCGATGCCATCGCGCCCGGTGCGGAGCTCGGCATGACTGTTCCGCGCTTTGCACGCCATTGCATGGATCTGATACTGCGCCCGGACTTTCCCCTCGCAGTCCACGTCAGTCCCGCTCTGGTCGAAGCTGCCGGGCAGATCCGCGATCTGTGGGATCGCGAGCTTGCCGGCCAAAGCGTCTCGCGTGGCGAATGGCGCGGCGTTCAGCGCGCGGCGATGTCTGCTGCAGCCAGCGATGGCGATGCCTGGGCCTACCGGATTGCGAGTTTCATCGAAGGCATCGCCTGGCCGATCGCTACCGTCTCGCATGAATTCACGGGCCTGTTCGAGCCCATGTTCTTCAACTGCCTGATGTTCGAGGAAACAGCGTTCATGACCGATGAGGAACGGTCGGATCGCGCGCACATGCTGCTCGGGTGGAAAGCGATGGCGACCGCGCCACGCGACGAGATCGGACTTGTCGATCCCGACCCGCTGGAAGCGCATCCCGAGTCCGCCCGCGTTCTCTCGGCCGAGTATCTCGAGCAGATGATGGGCCGCATGGCGGAAATACGAGCGGCAGCGCAAGGCCGGAAGGACACGATCATTCGCGAGACGATGGATACGGTCCTCAGGCTCATTCGCAGCGCCTGACGAGATCACGGTCGGAGCGAGGAGCGCACCGTTCGGCTCCGGTCCCGACATAGCCCCTATCATTCAATCAAGCCCGAGGATCAGAAGATGAGCGCAGATGTCATGGCGGTATCGGATGCCACCTTCGAGGTCGAAATCGAGAAAAGCGACAAGCCGGTCCTGATCGACTTCTGGGCCCCGTGGTGCGGCCCCTGCCTTGCGCTCCTGCCCACGATCGAGGGCCTCGCTTCCGTTTACGAAGGCGACGTGAAGGTGGTGAAGGTCAACGTCGATGAGAACCCCGCGATTGCGGACAGGTTTGGCGTGCAGGGCATTCCTCACCTGGCGCTTCTGGCAAACGGCAGGACAATCGCCCTGCGTGAACGCAGCCGGACCCGCCTGGCCAAGGAAATCGACGAGATACTTGGCTGATCGGTCGCAGCACTCCGCTTGCGATGCGCAGCCGATCCATCCTTCACGAAGAGGCAATGATCCGCCCATGACTATCTCCGCTCGCCTCGAAGACCTTGGCATTGCCCTTCCGTCTCCGGCATCGCCTGTCGCCAGTTACGTGCCTTGCGTCGAAGCGGGTGGCCTGCTCCACGTATCGGGCCAACTGCCATTCCGCGCCGATGGATCGCTGATCTGTGGGCGGTTGGGGGGAGAGCTTGATGTCGAGCAAGGCGTCGCCGCCGCGCGGGCCTGCGCGGTCATGGTGCTTGCGCAGATCAAGGGCGCACTCGGAGACTTCGATCGGGTCGCGCGCATCGTCAGGCTGGGGGTTTTCGTAAACTCGACGGCGGATTTCACCGCTCAACCCGCTGTCGCGAACGGCGCATCGGAACTCATGCAGGATGTGTTCGGGGATACTGGACGTCATGCCCGCAGCGCGGTCGGTGTATCCACGCTTCCGCTTGGGGTGGCCGTCGAAGTCGATGCCATTGTCGCCCTGAAATGATCATGCAGCAGATCGTGAAATGGAACCTGCGATGAAGGCTCAATGCAATCGCACATGGTCAAGCGAAGCCATTCGCCAGATCGAGGCAGACTTCAACCGCTCGGTAGACACGCACCTGATAAGGCTGTCTCTGCCAATGCATCCCGGCGTGACGCTCTACCTGAAAGACGAAAGCAGCCATCCGACCGGCAGCCTCAAGCACCGCCTGGCGCGTTCGCTGTTTCTCTATGCCTTGTGCAACGAATGGATCGGGCCTGACACTTGTGTGATCGAGGCGTCTTCAGGTTCGACTGCGGTCAGCGAAGCCTATTTTGCCAAGATGCTGGGCCTGCGCTTCATCGCCGTGGTGCCTGCATCGACGGCGATGCCCAAGCTTGATGCCATTCGCTTCCAAGGAGGCGAGATCCACATGGTCGATGATCCGCGAACGGTCTATGATGTCGCGCAACGGCTAGCAGACGAGACAGGTGGTCATTACCTCGACCAGTTCACCTATGCCGAACGTGCGACCGACTGGCGAGGCAACAACAACATCGCCGAAAGCATCTTTGCGCAGATGGCGCAGGAGGATCATCCTGTGCCGGCTTGGATCGTCTGCGGCGCCGGAACAGGCGGCACCTCGGCGACAATTGGTCGCTACATCCGCTACCAACGACATGAAACGCGCTTGTGCGTCGCCGATCCGGAGCATTCGGTTTTCCATCGTCACTACGCCGATCCTGCGGTAACGGCCCTGCCAGAGGGGTGTGCCAGTCAGATCGAAGGCATTGGACGGCCGCGTGTCGAACCAAGCTTTATACCGGGCGTGATCGACCGCATGATCGCGGTGAACGATGCGGACTCGATTGCAGCAATGCGTGCTCTGTCTCTTGTGCTTGGACGCAATGTCGGTGGCTCAACTGGGACCAACCTTGTCGCCTGCCTTGCAATCGCAGATGACCTCGTGGCGGCGGGCAAGAGGGGCAGCATCGTGACGCTGCTGTGCGACGGAGGTGACCGTTACGCTTGCACATACCACGATGATGATTGGCTGAGGAAGCATGAGATAAGCTGGGAAAGGCAAGCGAATAGGATCGTGAAGCAATTGCTGGGCCACGTTGACTGTTTTAATTTCTAATAGGCTCTAGTTCTGTTTGTAGAATGATATTTGAGATCAATGATAAACGCCATTAAATTGCAGGGAGGAGAATGGAAAATTACAGAACATTACTACTATACATGAGGAGAAAGCGCGAAAAGTTTTTAGTATTTTCGTAAGGTCATAAGAATGAAATATGCTGATTAATTCATCCGCCCCATTTCCCGAAGCCGTTGCACGTATCAGAGGCCGATGGTAGCGAGGAGGTTGAGCAGGGATACTCTGCCGCCATTCCCTTCGGCGATGGCGATGAAGCGATTTTCCCAGCGCGGGGCGAACTTTTCCTTGAAGCGCCTGAGGCCGCCGAAGTTGTAGCGCAGGCCTTCGGAGGCGAAGGCCATGTTCGCCAGCCGCGCCCAGAGCGGTGCGAGCTTTCCGCCGGACAGCCCCGAAAGCGGAGCCATGCCGAGATTGAACCGCTCGAACTCCTGCTGGCGGGCAACGCGGCAGAGTTCGACGAGCAGGAAGTCCATGGTCCCGGGCGGGGCATCGGGTGCATGGCGCATCAGATCGACCGAGTATTCGCGGCCGTCGCCCGACTTCCAGATATTGGCGAAGGCCATGAGGCTATCGCCGTCTTGCGCGAAGACGAGAGCGAGTTCGGATCGCGCCAGATAATCGAGCGCACAGTGGCCGAGGCTGAAGGACTTTTCCTTCGTTCCCCGCAGCCTGAGCCAGACATCGGACAAGGCATTGACCCTGTCGAACCATTGCGGCACCTCGCTTGGCGGAACGATCTGCAGGCGCAGCCCTTCCCGCTGTGCGCGGGCGTGGGCATTGCGTACGTTCTTGAGCTTCGGACCTGAGAGCGTGAAACCTTGCAGGTCGATGATCGCCTCTTCCCCGTATTTCATCGGCTTGAGCCCGAGATCGACGATCAGCGGCAACATCCGGTCGCTCACCTGGTAGAAGCACAGGCGGGCGTTGCAGCGGTCACTTTGCATCCTGAGGTCCCAGACAAGGTCGCGCCAGCGCTGGAACGGGCCAACGGGATCGCCCATGACGATCCAGCTGTTGCCGCAGGGTCGGAACATGACGAAGGCATCGCCGGAAGGGTTGATCAGGAAGCGCTTGTCGCCAGTGTACGCGAGGGCTGAGTCGCTGCGCGAGGAATGACCTGTGGCATTGCGATAGATCGCATCAGGGAGCGAGGAAAGGCCGCCCAGTCGCCGTGAGCTTCCAAGGAGGCTGCGGATCGCGATGGCGGTTGCAAGAATCCCAGTGCCAAAGGAGGCGCGCAGGAAGCTCGAGGCGTCGCCATGCAGCACGAACTGCCACCACAGCTCCGTATCGTAGGGCAACTGGCGATAAGCGACGATCCCACTGGATGCGGCGAGGCAGACTGCTGCCAGAGCGGCGACCAGCCAGCCACGGCTCTGCGATGTGAACGCCCCTGCCGTCTTGCGGTAAAACGCAGGCGATGCCAGCTGCAAAAGGCCTGCCAGGACCAGCATGACGGATGCTTCCTCGTAGTCGAGGCCCTTGGCCAGCGAAAAGCAGGCTCCCAGCAGAAAAAGCGCGCGCGCGACTTTCAGGCCGCTTTCTAGCCGCGAAGCGAGGGCCGGGGCGACGAGGACCAGCAAGGTTCCGACAAGGCTGGCTGCCAGATGCGAGACATCAATGAAGGGCAGGGGCAGGAACTGGTGAAGGCGATGCATGCGATCGTCGACGCCAGGCAGCGCGCCGGAGAGCAGCAGGACAGATCCGCCACCGAACGTCAGGACAGCAAAGGCGAAAGGACTGATGGCATCTGCAATGGCCTTGGCGGGCCGCAGAAAAGGGGAAATCAGGCGCTGGAGGCCGCGCGCTTCTATTGTCGTGTTCATCAGCAACGAACACGCGAGCGGCAGCAAGTAGTAGATCGCGCGATAGGCGACGAGGGCCGCGAGAGCATAGGGCGCGGCAGGGCTACCTGTTGGCAATGCCGCCAGGAAAACCGCCTCGAACACGCCGAGGCCGCCTGGAACATGGGTCAGCAATCCGGCGATGATGGCCAGTGCGTAGGAAAGGTAGATCTGCGGAAACGCCGATAGCGGCATCCCGGGCACGAGAACGAAGAGGGCTAGCGCAGCGACCGCCAGATCAACTGCCGCCACAGCGACGAGCGCCAGACTTGTCGGAAGGTCGGGGACTGGCAGAAACCGGTTGGTGGCGTTTCTCGCGACAGGGATAATCCGGACAAGTGCCGGTATGGCCACGACCGCGATGACCAGCATTGCGCCCAGCAGATGCGTCTGGCCAGATGGCAAGGCGAATCCTGCTATGGCCACACCCGCCGGGGCGAGGGCAAGGCTGATGCCTGCCACGGCAACCACCCCTGCCCAGAATGCCATGCCCGCAAGGACGATGATGCGCGCGACATCCGACGGCGTGAGGCCTGCCCGGCCGTAAATGCGCATTCTCGCAGACCCTCCGGTCAGCGGGGAAAAGCCGAGATTGTGGCTGAGGGTATAGCTCGTGAAGGCTGCGCGTGCCGCCGTCCTCGGCGCAATTGCAGAGCCGATGCAGCGCAGCGCGATGACGTCGTAAAAGGTCAGCAGCAGATGGCTCACGGCGGTCAGGCCGATGGCGCACAGGATCCGCCATGGCGGCAGGGCCCGAATGGATGCGGCTATCCGGTGCGGGTCGAGATCACCGGCGATCCGCTGGATGGCCAGCAGGACGATTACAGCAATGCAAAGAAAGGCAATTCCAATCAGCAGCTTGCGCGGAATGCGCGGCGCATGTGAGAGGGCGAGCGACATCCTCATGCCCGCTGCCAGACTTGCGACTTGCACAGGAAGCGGCCCATCAGGCATCCCGAAACCCGGACGTGATCCTTATCCAACGCGACGATATGCGATGACAGTTCGCGCCCAATGTCGGGAACGAAGACATTGCCGGACCAGTGGCCCGGGCCATCGGCACGGTAATGGCGCAAGAGCATCATGCCGACGAGGCCGGGGGAGCCGGAATCGCGGGCATCGGCAATTTCTTCGGCGCTCGCGGTGGCGACCATGCCGCAGAGTGTGGCCCCGCAACGGGCGATGCGCACTTCGAGGCTGTGTTCGGGATTGGCCCAGGTGCCCAGCAGGAACGATTCTGGCGCGCTGGTCACGGCTTGGGACAGCGCCACGGCGGTGCAAGCGGCGAGGACGGGATTCACTGGGATCTCCGCATGGGCGGCGGCGGCGATTGGACGGCCCTGTAGACAGCCGCGTAGAGCGTGTCGCGGTCACCCAGCATCATGTGCCCGGAGTTGAGAGGAATGCGCCGTGCCATGCGCATGACGGGCTCGCGGCAAAGACTTTCATCTTCGTCGGTGCCGTAGATGCAGGTCAGGGGCAGTCCAGTCAGCTGCGGGATTGTCCGTTCTGGTGATGAGTCCCCCGGGCCGCGATAGAAGATGCCGGTGGGATTGGCGTGGAAATAGACCGATGTCCCCGGCACCACCATGACGATCGAGGCGACGCGCTTTCGCAGGTCTGCCGGCAGCGACCCTGCAGCAGCACCGATCATGTCCGCGCCGAAGGAATTGCCAACCAAGGCGACCCGGGATGCCCCGCTGCGAGCCAGTGCCTCGCGAATGGAACTGGCCATGGCCTGCTCGGTGAAGGGCCGGTCACGCTGGAAACCGAACAGCACCGGGGAGCTGACCTGGAGAACGGGAATGTCGTGATCGAGCAGGGTCTGGACCATCCCGTGACCGACCCCGAGCGTATAGCCCATGTCGCCGGACCAGTAGATCGCGGCCAAGGGGTAGCGTGCGCGGTGGCTGGCAGGCTCGCGAAACACGAAGGGCGTGGCGTCGAAGTATCCGAAGATCGCGAACGCCAGCGTTACCAGCGCGGCTAAGGCCAGGACATACCTCATGGCAGGCAGCGAGCGGCTTGGGGAGGGTAGATCATGAACCACAGATAGGGCGAGGCCACTTTCCGTCCGGTGGGGAACACATTAACTGCATGTCATCTGCTGGAGATTCACATGGTGGGACGCATACTTGTCGTCGAGGACGATGACCGGCTGGCCGAATACATCGTCAACGGCCTTGCCGAACACGGCTTTACCACGGACCGCGCGAGCGACGGGCGCGACGGGTTGTTCCACGCCACCGACGCCGATTACGACGTCGTCATTCTCGATCGCCTGCTGCCGGGAATGGACGGGCTTGCCATTCTCAAGGCCATGCGTGCGGCGGGCATCGCGACGCCGGTGATCGTGCTATCCGCGCTGGGCGCGACCGACGACCGCGTCGACGGTCTGACCGCCGGTGCCGACGATTATCTGGGCAAGCCGTTTTCCTTTGCCGAACTGCTGGCCCGCGTCCACGCCCTGCAGCGCAGGGGCAAGGGCATGTCCGTGCCGCAGCAGTCCAGCCTGCGCTGCGCCGATCTCGAACTCGACCGGCTTTCGCGGCAGGTGAAGAGGGGCGCGAGGCGCATCGCCCTGCAGGCGCGCGAGTTTCGCCTGCTGGAGTACCTGATGATGCATTCGGGCGAAGTCGTCACGCGCACGATGTTGCTCGAAGCGGTCTGGGACTATCATTTCGACCCCGGCACAAACGTGATCGACGTTCACATCAGCCGCCTGCGCAAGAAGCTGGATGAAGGCGAGGCCATGCCCCTGCTCCACACCGTCCGCGGCGCTGGCTACCGCCTTTCGGCGGACTAGGTGTTGCGAGCGCTATTCTCCTCGACGATTGCCCGGCTTGGGGCGGCGATCTTCCTGTTCCAGCTCGTATCGAGCGGGGCTGCGATCTATCTGCTGCGCGCGCAAGTGCAGGACTTGGTGCATGAGGATCGCACGCGGCAGGTGCTGGATGTGCGCGACGACTTGCTGGCCACCTATTATGAAGGCGGTGCGGACGCGCTGCGAAACTTTGTCAGCCGCCGCGAAGGGAGCGTTGCAGATCCGCTCATCTTCGTAGCGTTGTCTGGCAAGGGGGCACCACTGCTCAGCAACGTCGAGGTCCTGCCCCGGTCGATCTCTGCGAAACGGCCGGAACCGGTGACCGTGACCAGCGCCACCGGCCTTCCGGCGAGCGAGGCACTGGCGATGCGCACGACCTTGCCCGATGGCAGCACGCTGGTCGTGGGCGCATCGACCGCCACCGAGCGCGGCCTTGATCTTGCCTTTGCCGAAGCCATCGGCCTGACAATTGCCTTGACTATCGGACTGGCGCTGGTGTCCGCGATATTGCTCGGCACGCTGATCAGCCGCCGGACGCATGCCATCGCGACGACAGCCGAGGCGCTCGCATCCGGCAATTTCGCCGCACGCGTTGCCGATGGACATGCTGGCGACGGTTTCGACCACCTGCGGCGACAGATGAACCTCATGGCGGAGAGGATTGACGAGCTTGTTCGCCAGATGCAGTCGGTTGCCGGAACGCTGGCGCATGACCTCCAGTCACCCGTCGCAAGACTGCGGGCATCGATCGAAACCGCAATGGCGGCGGACATCGGCAGCGAGGCGGAGATCGCCCTTTCCATGGCGCGAACCGATGCCGAGGCCTTGCAGGACATGCTCTCGGCGGCTCTCGAACTCAGCCGGCTGGAATCCGGCGCAATCATCGACCGGCGCCAGCCCATGGATCTGGGCGAAGTGACGGCGGACCTTGCCGAACTCTACGAACCGCTCGCCGAGCAATCCGGCATTGCGCTGACGTGGGACGTCGTGCCCTTGCGCGCCCAGATTGACCGCGAGCTGATGTCGCGAGCACTTGCCAACCTGATCGACAATGCCATCAAGTATGGCGGGGACAAGATCCATGTCTCTTGTCGAGGTGAAGGCGATATTGCCGTCGTCTCGGTTGCCGACAACGGGCCTGGAATAGCCGAGAGCGACCGGGATCGCGCGATCGATCGGTTTACGCGGCTCGACAATGCGCGAACCCGCCCAGGTGCCGGGCTCGGCCTTGCCATGGTGGCGGCGGTTGCGCGGATTCATGACGGCAGGCTGGAGCTGTCAGGTGCCGCTGCCGAGCACGGTGGTGGGCTGGTTTCCTCCATCCGGATTCCCCTTGGATGAGGCACTGGCGTTGACCCGGCCGGTCCGTTCAAGCTTGCCCCAGCCGACGCCCAGCCCTGCCAGTGCCGAACCGATCGAGCGGATGACCACCGAATACATCAGTTGTCGGTAGACCAACCGCTGCGCCAGCAGCAGCAGCGCCGGGAAGCGCTTTTCCCGAGTGTCCAGCCGGAACGCGATCCAGCCGCAGGCAAGGTCCACGCCGGTGAACGCTGCCCAGTAGAACGCCATGCGCAGGACATCGGTCTGCGTCTGCGCCCAGCCATGTTGCATCACCCGGATCGCGGTTCCGATGATCGAGACGCCAAGCGCAAGGTCGATGGCAGGTGAGATTACCGCGAAGAGGATCTGGAACAGCCACGCCTGCGGGATGCCGATGAAGGCAAGGCCCGACGGGTGTCCCTGGCGAAGAACCTTGCGATGCTTCCAAAGGCATTGCAGCGTGCCGAAGGACCAGCGGTAGCGCTGCTTGGACAAGGCCTTGAAGGTCTCGGGCGCCTCGGTCCAGGCGACTGCGTCCTCGTCATAGGCGATTTTCCAGCCCCTGCGCTGGATCGCGATGGTGAGATCCTGATCCTCGGCAAGGGTGTTTTCGGGATAGCCGCCGACTTCGTCGAGCGCGGCGCGGCGCCACGCGCCGACAGCGCCAGGAACGACCATGATCGCATCGAAGCGGGTCAGAGCGCGCCGCTCGATGTTCTGGGCCGTGACATATTCCACGGCTTGCCAGCGCGTTACCAGATTGACCCGGTTGCCCACCTTGGCATTCCCGGCGACTGCGCCGATCCGCGTGTCGGCGAACCAGCGAACGAGGCGCGAAATCGTCTCCTTCTCGAACTGCGTATCGGCATCGAGGGCAACGATGATCGCGCCTTTAGCGCCGGTCAGTGCGCGATTGAGGGCGGCTGCCTTTCCGCCGTTCTCGAGCGTCAGCAGGGTGACTCGGGGATCGGAACCATATGCTTTGGCGACGAGTGCGCTCGTCCGGTCCTTCGAGCCGTCGTCTGCCACGATGACTTCGATGTTTGGATAGTCGCTGTTCAGGATACGCTCGACCGAGGCTTCGATGACGCGCTCCTCGTTGTATGCGGGGATGATGACGCTGACGAGGGGGTGGTCCGGGGAGCTGTGTAGGGCCCTTGGCGCTTCGCGGCGACGCCGAAGTGCAAGCAGGGTCATGCCGACGGCACGCGCCATGCCAAGCGCGATGGCAAAGAAGAACGTCCAGTCGAGCGCGACGATCAACCAGTCGAGCGCAGTGAACAGGGCGACGTCGGCCCGCACGGAAAGCAGGTCTGCGCCCGAGATTCTGGGCATGACCTGATCGCGGCTCAGCCCGGCGAGCGTCGAGGTCGGGACGATGCGGTATCCGGCCTTCTGCAGCCCGGTAATGATGCCCGGCAGGGCCGCCACCGTCTGCGAACGGTCGCCGCCACCGTCGTGGAGCAGAATGACATTGGCCGATCGATCCGCATCTGCGGCGTAAACCTGCTGCAGGGTCCGGTCGACGATGGCCTGCGCGCCCGGACGTTTCCAGTCACCAGGGTCCACGTGCAGCCCAACCACGGTGTAGCCCTTCTGTTGGGCGATCAGGGCCGGAATCAGCTCGTCAGGCGTGGTCGGCTCGGCGTCGCCGAAATAGGGCGCGCGGAACAAGCGGGTGGATCGGCCGGTAAAGGCCTCGATCAGGCGCTGCGTGGCGTTGAGTTCGAGCCCGATGCCGGTCTTCGCTTCATCCGCCATGTTGGGATGGGTGTAGCTGTGATTGCCGATTTCGTTGCCATCGGCGACGATCCGGGACAGCAGACCGGGATTGGTCACGCCGTTCTCGCCGACAATGAAGAACGTCGCGGGCACGTGATAGCGTTCTAGGATCGATAGGATCTGCGGCGTCCACTTCGGGTCCGGTCCATCATCAAACGTCAGCGATACCATCTTGTCGCGCGCGCCGGTTCTGGACACGACATAGGGCGTCGGCAGCCGGTTGTACTGTTCCTGGCTAATCAGGGTGCTGCCCGGTGCGAAGGAAACGCTCCTGCTCCCGGACTGCGGTTCTGCAGACACGCGCAGGATCTCGCCTTGGCCTTCCACGTCGACGTTCGTCTGCTGCGAGATTGCGGTCAGGTCGGGAGTGCCATGTCCGTTGCGCCAGCTTTTCAGCGATGACCAGAAGCCGGGATCTTCCGAGCCAAGCCGCCACAGCGCGACGCTGTGCAGGCCGAGGCGCGAAAGCATCTGCATCTGGTTCCAGCTGGTCGCGGCGTCGAGCATCCAGATGTCGTGCCGCGCACCGTCATCGAGATAGGAAAAGCCGAGATTGCCGCTGGCGCGATCGAACATGGGCTTCGTCCCGCTGTCGTGCGCAGCGAGCCAGGCTTCCTCAACCGTCAGACTGTCTGCGTGACCGTCATGCCAGTCATAGCCATAGTTTCCCAGAGCGATGACGGCCTTTCCCGCAGGCACGCCGAGCATCGTGGACGCAACGCGGGAGGCAAACCATGAGTCCGAGGCAATCGGGCCGGCCTGCCCACCCTGCCAGTGCTCGTCATAGGCCATCAGAATCAGCTGGTCCGCCGCCCGCGCGAGTTTCGCCGCAGGCCACGACGGATCGTCGACTGGCATGGTTACGGCGACGACGCGGTGGTGCGGGGCAAAGCTGATGCGGGTTTCGTCCACCAGCCTGACGAGATCTTCGAGGCTGTTCTTCGGGAGATCTTCGAAGTCGTAAATCACGCCGCCGTCACCGGTCTTGTCCAGCATCGCCTCAAGCGATGCAACGAGCTGGTGGCGACGCTGCGGGCTCTTGAGCAACAAGCCGGCAGCAGCGCCATTCCATGACCCGTTGAGGGCATTCTGGAGCACTGGCACGACAAGAGGACGATGCAGGCTGCCGGCGATTACCCGCCGCATCGGCGCGTCCTGCGTCTGCACCAGCCCTCCGTCCGGTGCCAACTGCAGCAAGGTCGGCGCGACCCAATCGATCTGGTCGATATGGCGGGCGAGTGAGGGCGTGCTCTGATCGGACCACGAGGTATAGAAGGCGATCGTCAGGGGGTGCCCTGTCGTTGTCGGGGGCTGGCGATGGGCGTGCCAGGGAAGAAGTCGGCTGATGCCGTGCTTGATCTTGCTCACCTGCGCGCGGAACGGCAGCGGAGTGATCCGCTCCAGACCGAATGGAACCGGCGGTCCGGCGGGAACGCTGACGACGGTTGTCGCGAAGATGGCACAGGCGATTACGACCGCGCACAGGACGGACAGCAGCCCGCGCCGCGTCCAGTTGCGGCGGCGACCCGAGGGGTCATAGAAAATCGGACGAACCAAGGATCACCATTTCCGCGACCTTCGTCGCGTTCAACCAGCGGGAAAGACCGGAGCCTCGATGGGCGCAGGCGGGACGTCAGGAACCGCCATGACACACCGATCACCGACTCCTGACTTAGACTGGTGCCGATTTCCCGCGCGTGGGCAGAACATTACGCTTTTGTCAGGTGGTCGCGAGATCGTCGCGAGAAGGCAACGCGCTGCCTGCACAGCCCGGTGGTCCTGCTGCGCTGAAGAGGCGATCGCCACGCGCCTAGGCATCAGGGGGCATTTATAGATTCAGGGCCTCGTCGGGAGGAAAATGAACCTATGCCTTCCTCTACGCTCGGGCTGCTTGCTGCGGTGTGGGAAAGATAGGCATGTCAACAGCTGCGGCCAGTTCGTTAAACTGGCCGCAGCTGTCTGAATTCCGACTCCGGCCTTATGCGCCGAAACCGCCGTCAATGGTGTGCATGGCACCGGTTATGATCGCGCCATTGGGACCGGCAATGAACGCTGCAAACTCGGCGATTTCACTCGGCTTGGCATGACGCTTGATGGCCATGAAGCCGTGCATCATCGAGGCCATCGGGCCCTCGGCCGGGTTCATGTCACTGTCCGTCGGCCCCGGCTGGATGCTGTTCACGGTAATACCCCGATCTCCGAAATCACGGGCGAGGCCGCGCACCATGCCCTGCACGGCGGACTTGGTCATCGCGTAGGCAGCACCACCGGCAAATGGCATACGATCGCCGTTGACCGAGCCGATGATGATGATGCGACCATTCGGGTTCATTCGCCGCGCCGCTTCGACTGCTGCATGATACGGTGCGCGGACGTTGACATCGATCATGTTGTCGATGTCATCAGCGGCAAGCGCCAACGGATCGCCCATGACCAGCGTTCCTGCATTGATGACAATCACGTCAAGTACGCCGCGACTGGCGACGGTCGAGGTGAGGGCATCGCGATCCGCGCTGTTTGCCTTGATTGCCTGCGCGCCAGTTTCCAGCCCGAGTGCCTGAGCTGCGTTCTCCGAACCTGCATATGTAAAGGCGACGGCGGCGCCGCCCTTGCTGAAACGGCGGACTATCGCGGCGCCGATGCCGCGGCTGCCACCAAGGACGAGGACGTTCTTTCCGGTAAAATCATTCATGATCAGTCTCCATTGGTTTGCGTTCCAGCGGGACAGGTCGTGTAAGTGCCTTTGCCGTCTCGCTGTCTGGACCTGAAGATGCCGATAGTGCATCGTTCAAACTAGCCATCCAATTCCGGAATTGGCTGACGGAAAAACCGAACGATGATGAAGCTTGACGGTATCGCCGCCTTCATCGCCACGGTCGAGGAAACCTCGATCAGTGCCGCTTCAAGACGGCTCAACCTTGCCAAGTCGGTTGTCAGTGAGAGGCTTGCCGAACTGGAACGCAGTCTTGGAGTAACCTTGCTTCAGCGCTCTACGCGCAAGCTGACGCTGACCAGCGCTGGGCAGGCCTTCCTGTCGCGCGCGCAGCGCATCATGCGCGAGATCGAAGAAGCTGCTGCCGAGGTTGACGCCAGCAGCGGGAAGCTGGCCGGACCGCTGCGGATATCAGCACCGGTAGGCTTCGGAATCTTGCATCTGAGTCCGGCGATCGCGAACTTCCTCAAAGACAATCCGGCCATCGAAATGTCGCTGGAACTCGACGACGGCTTTGTCGACGCGGCGACCGGCGGCTTCGACGCAGTCCTGCGCCATGGGGCTATCGGCGATAGTCGCCTGATTGCACGCAGGCTGGCAAGGAGCCGCCGATTGCTGGTTGCGTCGCCCGACTATCTCGCAAACAGAGGGACGCCCACGGCTCTGAAAGACCTCGAGGACCACAGCGGCATTCTCTATGCCAACCGTTCGGGGGATTGGCGATTTGCCGTTGGCACGGGCTGGTCCGTTGTCAGGCCGCGAAGTGCGCTGCGGGTCAATAACGGCATCGTCATGCGCGATGCCGCAATGGCGGGTTTGGGACTGGCCCTGTTCCCAAGCTTTTTCGTGTACGACGAAGTCCGGCAGGGTACTCTGACTGTCGTGGACATAGGGTGGCCAGCCGAGGGCGCGGAGCTCTTCCTGACTTATCCCCGCGACCATGGCGCCGCAGCGAAGATAAAGGCCTTCGGTGAGAGCCTTCGGACCAGTTTTGGCGATCCGCCCTATTGGGACATGTTTTGAACCGCTAGCAGCAATGACACTTGTGCGGTTTTCAAGTCGGGTGCGCCTATGTAGGCTCTCGCGCAGTCCATTGTTCGCGCGACCCTCGCATGGGCGAGGCCGCGCAGCGACGGCGCCTGAGCAGAAGCACTCGCCCAGGCCTTTGCAGCCGGGCAGGCCCTGCCGATGCGACTACTGGCAGCCCTTGGCCAATGCTTGTGCGGTCTGAACCGGCTTGCTTGCGTCCGGGGACACAACGGAGCGCGGCGCAGCTTCCGAATTGACTCAAGTGCGGCGAGGGGCCCGACACCGCCCTGATCAAAGTCCTGCCGCGGCCTCACCGACCGGGGGTGTAGCGCGTGCCCTCAACCCCCACCATGGCCGACAGCACGCCGACGTCGGCAAGGTCGGAATACGTGCTTCGTCGAGATCGGCTTCTGCGGGTGATCTCTCTACTAACCCGACCCATGCAAAACGATAGTCGGACTGCATCACAATTGGCTTGCGCTGTCAAAACAGCTATGCCAGACATACAAAATAACATCGCGCGTACAAACGCCGTGACAGGAAGGGGATGCCACAGGCGTGTCGACCGGATCATTGATCTGGCGAGATCCCCCCTTTCATGACAGCGCTGTCTGCGCGCAACGATGCGTTTGAAAGGGAGGAATGACCATGAAAAAACTGCGGTTCGCGTGTCTCGCTTCGGTCTTGGCGCTTGCGGCGACGCCGGTGTTTGCTCAGGACGCAAGCGACACCACTGACAGTGGTGACATTGTTGTAACGGCCAATCGCACGTCGTCGCTTCTGTCGAAAACGCCTATCGCGATGACTGCTGTCGGCGGTGACGATCTCATTCAATCGGGCATTACCAACCCGACCCAGCTCGAAGAATCCGTGCCGAACCTTTCGATCGTTCGCGGCAATGGCCTGCAGATCACGATCCGCGGCGTGACGTCGACCGATGGTACTGAAAAAGGTGACCCTTCGGCCGCCTTCATGCTCAACGGCATCTATCTCGCCCGTCCGCAATCGCAGGAAGTTTCCTTCTTCGACATCGAGCGCGTCGAAGTGCTGCGCGGCCCGCAAGGCACACTCTATGGTCGCAACTCGACCGCTGGTGTTATCAACGTGATCTCGGTGCAGCCCAAGTTCGAAACAGGCGCACGTGTTGACGCAACATACGGCAGCTTCGATGCGATCAACGCAACTGCGGCAATCAATCTGGCGGCAAGCGATTCAATCGCATTCCGCGTGGCTGCCAACATCGACCAGCGCGACAGCTACTTGATCGATGGCAACGCTGCTGACGGTATCGGTATCGGAAAGTTCAAGGACAACAAGACCGTCCGCCTCTCAGCGCTGTTCAAGCCTTCGTCGGACTTCAGCCTGCTCCTTGTCGGCGATTACAGCTGGCAGAAGGGTAGCCCGTCAAATGGCGTGCCGGTCTCGAATTTCTACTCCAATATCGTTAGCGGCGGTCGCCAGACGTATGAGCGTCCGACCTATCTCGATCCTTCGGCCAAGGCCGGTCGTGTCCTGTCAAACCCGCAGGGACAGTACACCTTTCGCGACAACACCGACCGGGGCCTGATGGGCGAGCTCAATTACACGATGGGTAATGTCACGCTGACGTACCTCGGTTCCTATCGCGAGTCCGACCGCAAGGAATTTAGCAACCTTGGCGCGACCCCAGTTACAGCAGATTTCTATGGTAGCTACTGGCAGACCTCGCACGAACTGCGCCTCGCATATGGCGGCGATGGCCCGCTTCAGGTCCAGGTCGGCGGTTACTACTTCAAGGAGAAGTCGGGCATTGCCTTCTTCATCAACAACCTCCTTGCTCCCAACAGCCGATTTGGCTTCCCGCAGAAGCCCACCATTGCCGAAAACAAGTCCTTATTCGGGCAGGCTACGTACGAGATCGCTACCGGCCTCAAGCTGACCGGTGGCGTGCGTTATTCGAGCGATCTCAAGTCACGCGTTGGCGCAACGGTGCTCGACATCTATTCGTCGGTCGTCGATTCGTCGAACATCGGGACGTTCATCGTCCGCAACACGTTCCAGACCAACAATGCCAAGCGCACATTCAGCAAGGTCACCTGGCGCGCAGGGATCGATTACGATAGCCCGCTGGGTCTTGTCTTTGCCTCGGTTTCGACCGGCTACAAGGCAGGCGGCTTCAACGACGGTTGCGAAACCGGCAAGGGTCCGAATTGCGCCCTCTCGGCAAGCGACCTGTATTATGACCCGGAAACGCTGACCGCTTACGAAGCAGGATTTAAGTTCAAGATCAGCCCGGAATTTCGCCTGAACGGAACCGTCTTCCACTACGACTATTCGGGTCTGCAACTCTCTGCCGTTTCGAATGCTTGCGGCGGTCCCTGCCAGGTAACGAGTAATGCCGCAAAGGCCAAGGTCGATGGCGTCGAACTTGATGCGGTAATTCAGCCGATCGACAACTTCTCGGTCCGTCTCGCGCTCAACTACCTCGATGCGAGGTACGATACTTTTGCACCGACCTATGCCGATGCCACATCGTCAACAGGCTTCCGCTCGGTCAATTTTGCAGGCCGTGCATTGAACCGCAGCCCCAAGTGGAGCTGGGTCGCCGGTGCCAACTACACGATACCCGTCGGTGACGGCAAAGTTGTGCTCGACGTCCAAACTGCGGCGCGTGGACAATATGAAGTGACCGATTTGGCGAATTACGTCTATTTCCTGCAGCCCGGCTTTAGCAAGACCGACGCTTCGATCACCTACAATGCACCGAACGATCGTTTCTACGTGGCGGGCTTTGTCGAGAACCTCGAGAACAATCTCGTGGTGACCGGTGCGGGCGTTGGTGCATTCGGGTCAGTCACGTTCTCCGATCCGCGCACCTTTGGTGTCCGGGCTGGCGTGAAGTTCTGATTCCCATCTTGCCGACTGGCATGAGGGTTAGGTCGGCAAAGGACGGGCGGGGCCGCAAGGTTTCGCCCGTTCTCTATGGCAGAACGCAAATCAGCGCTCTGTCAATCAAGCGCGCGAGGGTTCGTCAGCTTGGTGCCTCAGCCACCGAATCTCTCACTACCAGCCTGAACGGCAAGGTGACGAGCTTTTGCCGGTCACGTTCGCGATCAAGGATGAGCTGCGCTGCGAAATAGCCCATTTCTTCGATAGGCTGGTAGATCGTGGTGAGATAAGGCCAAACCGACCTCGCTACCCAGCTGTCGTCGAAGCCGCAGACAGAGACGTCGCGTGGTACCGAAAGTCCGCTTCGCGAACAGGCAACCATCAGCCCCGCTGCTGAGTCGTCATTGGTAGCAAAGATTGCCGTCGGGCGTGGATTGGCCCTGAGCAGTTCCAGGCCGGCCTCGATCCCCCCTTCGAATTCGAAGCGGCCATTGGCCTCGAAAACCGGTTCCGTTGCACCCAGTTCTTCGAGTGCGTGCAAGAACCCCTTGCGTCTGAAGTGCGAGGCACCATGAGATTCTGGCCCGGTGACGAGGCCGAAACGACGATGTCCGAGTGACCAGAAGTGCTTCGCCACGACGCTTGCGGCTGCAAAGTCGTCCATGATCACGCCCGGTGCGCGGGCCGGGTCAATGTCCGGTGCAATACGCACATAATCGACCCCTTCGCGATCAAAGAAATCGAGGACGACTGGATTGTCGGTCAATGGAGGCGTCAGCACGAAGCCATCGCAGCGACTGTTGCGCAGGATCGCGGCGAGGGACGCCTCGAGCCCTGCGTTCGGCTGCGTTGAATCGATCTGGTCGATCCGCAGGTGGTACTGCCCCTCGCTGCAGGCGCGGTAGACGCCGGTCTGCACCTTCATGGTGTAGTTGGGGCTGGGATTGTCGATGAGCAGGCCGATGATGAAGGTGCGGGACCCGGCAAGAGAACGCGCCGCCATGTCAGGAACGTAATCTAACGCCGCGATGGCGGCATCGACTTTGGCCCGAAGCTTCGGGGAGACGTGTGGCTCCCGATTGATCACGCGGGAAACGCTTTTGAGGGAAACTCCGGCCAGGCGCGCCACGTCTTCCATTGTCGCGTGAGCGCCGCTGCGCCGTTTTGATGTGTTGTCCATGGCCCTTATATGAACGTTTCCATAGCAGGTTGCCAACACCCTCTTGCCGCATGACAGCGCAATCTTGACAGCGTTGCCAATTTAACGCAGAAATTCATTGAAAGCGCGGGAAAATCATGACGCACGACAGGGGGATGAGAGGTTGACGACTGAAACGCGCTCCTCGCCATCGTGCGATTTCCAGCATGTCGCAGACGCGTCCCTTCCGTAGGGCAATCGACGTAGACGCTGGCCTTGGCTAACATTCGAAGAACTCGTAACAATCTGATTTCAGGATGGAAATGTGATGAAGGTTCGTAGCAGACTGGCTTGGGGCGTGGCGGGACTGATGGCTCTTCCCTTTGGGACTGCTCAAGCCGAGCAGGCCCCCGCGATCGACCTTGCCAAGAGCGTCGCGCGCGCAGATGCCGTGGCAAAGCAGATGTCCGGGGATGAAAAGACGGTGCTTACCCATGGCATCATGCCGCTTCCCTTCGTGCCCGGCACTGTCCTGCCCGAAGGATCGGTGCCGGGCGCCGGGTTTATTCCAGGCATCCCCCGCCTTGGCATCCCCGCGTTGACAGAAACCGATGCTTCGCTGGGCGTGAGCTGGGTGGGCGGATTGCGCAAGGATGGCGCAACCGCGCTGCCATCGGGTCTGGCGCAAGCCGCCACGTGGAGCCCCGACGTACTCTATCACGGCGGCGCGATGATCGGATCGGAAGCGCGGGCCAAGGGCTTCAACGTGCTCCTTGCAGGCGGCGTGAATCTCATGCGCGATCCCCGCAATGGCCGCACGTTCGAATATCTCGCCGAAGATCCACTTCTGTCGGGAGAACTGGTGGCCGCGGCCATCCGGGGTGTCCAGTCAAACGGCATCATTTCCACGATCAAGCATTTCGCACTCAACGGGCAAGAGACGGGTCGCAAGTATGTCGACGTGAAGATCGCCGAAGGTGCCGCGCGTGAAAGCGATCTGCTTGCTTTCCAGATCGGGATCGAAAAGGGACAGCCCGGATCGGTGATGTGCGCCTATAACCGGGTGCATGGCGAACAGGCCTGCGCCAGCGATTGGCTGTTGAACAAGGTGCTCAAGCAGTCCTGGGGCTACAAGGGCTTCGTCATGTCGGATTGGGGTGCCGTTCCGGGCGTGGAAGCGGCACTGGGCGGGCTGGACCAACAATCGGGTGAGCAACTGGACAAGGCAGTGTTCTTTGGCGACGTGCTGAAGGCCAAGGCAGCTTCCGACCCTGCCTATGCCGCGCGGATCCACGATATGAACCGGCGCGTGCTGACCGCGATCTACGCGGCGGGTCTGGACAGGAACCCGACCAAGCCTGGGGGCAAGATCGACTTTGCCGCCAACGCGCAAGTCGCTGAGGAAACGGCGAAGCAGGGCATCGTCCTGCTGAAGAACAATGGCGTGCTGCCGCTCGCCAAGACGGCCAAGTCAATAGCTGTGATCGGCGGCTATGCCGACAGCGGCGTGGTGGCAGGATCAGGCTCGAGCCTCGTGCACGACGAGAAGGGGCCCGCGGCGACGCGATCGCTTGGTGGTGACAGCCCGTTCTCTGCGCTCATGCAACAGAGCTATCACCGATCGGCACCGCTTGCTGCGATCAAGGCAGCGGCTCCAGCGGCTGCGGTGACTTTCCGCGACGGTCGCTACATTGCCGATGCGGTGGAGAAGGCGAAGCAGGCCGAAGTGGCGATCGTCTTTGCCACGGAATGGCGGACCGAAGGGCTCGACCAGCCTGATCTCTCGCTACCCGACGGGCAGGACGCACTGATTGCTGCGATTGCCGCCGCAAACCCCAACACGATCGTCGTGCTAGAAACCGGGGGCCCGGTGGCCATGCCCTGGCTCGACAAGGTCGCTGGCGTTGTCGAGGCCTGGTACGCAGGGGCACGTGGCGGGCCAGCCATCGCTTCCGTGTTGTTCGGCGATACCAATCCCGGTGGACGCCTGCCGGTGACATTTCCCGCAAGCCTTGGCCAGCTGCCGCGTCCAAAGCTTGATGGCGCAGATTGGGTCGAGCCCAACTTCTCCGGGGATGCAGAACCGGGCAAGGACCAGCTGCATTCGGACTATGACATCGAAGGCTCTGACGTCGGTTATCGCTGGTTCGCCCGCAAGGGGCAGAAGGCGCTGTTCCCGTTCGGGTATGGCCTGAGCTATACGAGCTTCTCTGCGAGTGAACTGAAGGTTTCGGGCCTGAACGCCAGCTTCACCATAACGAATACGGGCAAGATCAAGGGCGACGATGTCGGCCAGCTCTATCTCGTAAACCGGGCTGGCGAAGCCAAGCAGCGGCTTGTCGGGTTCAAGCGCATCACGCTCGAGCCGGGAGCAAAGCAGAAGGTCACGGTAACCATAGATCCCCGTCTTCTCGCGGACTGGAAGGATGGGGGTTGGGTGATGCCGGCCGGCGAATATGGCTTTGCTCTTGGCAAGAATGCGGAGGATCTTGGGGCCGTGGTCAAGGTGAAGATGTCGCGCAAGATCTGGAAGGATTGACCTGATGAAGAAGCTGAAGTGGCTGATCGCAGCAAGCGCTGCAATGCTGCCGACAATCGCGGCAGCCCAGACTGCACAGACCACCGCAGGAACCGTGAAGGGGAGCACGGCGGGCACTGTGTCCAGCTTCCTTGGCATTCCCTATGCTGCGCCGCCGGTCGGTGAGAACCGCTGGCGGGCGCCGCAACCTGTGGCCGCCTGGAATGGGCAGCGTGAAGCGACGGCCTATGCGCCAGACTGTGCCCAGGCACCTTTCCCGCCCGATGCAGCACCGATCCGCACGAAGCCTTCCGAAGACTGCCTGTATCTCAACGTCTGGAAGCCGACTGCGGCGAAGGAAGGGGCATCTCTGCCGGTGATGGTCTGGATTCACGGCGGTGGCTTCGTGAATGGAGGATCATCGCCTGCCATATACTCCGGAGAGAATTTCGCGCGTGACGGCGCGGTCTTCGTAAGCATCAATTATCGCCTTGGCCGCTTTGGCTTCTTCGCTCATCCGGGGCTGGCCACCGAGGGTTTCGGCGGCAACTTCGGCTATCTTGACCAGATCGCGGCGCTGCAGTGGGTGAAGGCCAACATTTCAAAGTTCGGCGGCGATCCCGGCAATGTCACCGTCTTCGGAGAAAGCGCAGGGGGCATGTCGATGCACATGCTGCTGCAATCTCCCATGGCGCGAGGCCTGTTTCACAAGGTCATCATTGAAAGCGGGGGCGGTCGTGAGCGCGCACTGCCCATGCCGACCATTGCTCAGTCCGCGGCTGCAGGCGTTGCCTTCGCGCCTGGCCTTGATGCTGCGGCTCTGCGTGCGCTTCCGGCCGAGCAAGTCACTGGTGATCTTTCGATGATGACGATGGGCAAGCCAGGTTATGCGGGGCCAATGGTCGATGGCCGCACGATCCTTGGCGCCGGCGTCGATGGTGCCGCTGCAGGTATCTACGCGCAGGTTCCGGTCATGGTCGGTGCCAATTCCGCTGACGGCTTCCCCCGATCGACCGACAAGGACGTCATATTCGGGGCATACGGTGAGAACGAAAAGGAAGCCCGAGCTCTACATGATCCCGATGGCAAGGTTGGCGGGCTTGCGGTCGGAGTATCCACCTCGGCAGATGCCATGTTCATCGAACCGGCGCGCGCAGTGGCGAGGGCGCTTGCTCCCCGACAGCCGACCTATCTCTTCCGCTTCGGTTACGCCCGGCCCGAGTTCGCTGCAATGGGTGGCGCGCCGCATGCCAGCGAACTTCCCTATGTCTTCGATACGGTGGATGTTCGCGGGAATGGTGGCGGCATGATCAAGGACCCGCGCCCGCTCACGAACGAGATCAAGGTGGCGACGCTGACGCACCGTTACTGGGTGTCTTTCGCCCGCACCGGGCGTCCGGATGCTGAGGGCGGCGTGCCCGCGTGGCCTGCCGCTACGGCGGATGACAGCAAGGTCCAGCTGATCGATGCGAGCGGTGCTTCGCATGTCGCTGACCCATTCACTGCCAGGCTCGATTTCGCCGAACGGCTTGCGACCGCAAAACACTGATACTTGGAAGTTCGCCCCTCGCGCTTCAGGATGGAAGGCGAGGGGCAAATCCTGTCATGCAACGACCTTGCTCAGGAACCCGTGCGATATCGCGACGGCTGCGAGCCGGTCGCGTTCGAAGGGCGGTTCCTGTTCGACAAAGTAGTGCGTAACGCCTGCGGCTTGTGCCGCGGGGAGTATGCGGGACCATTGCAGACGGCCTGAGCCGACTTCAGTGGGGACCTGCTGCATGATGAAGTTGGTCTTGGTCGCCGCTTTCACGTCCTTGACGTGGACTGCTGCCACGCGTCCTTTCAGCCTTCCCAATTCGGTCACGGGATCGCGCCCAGCCGCCGATACCCAGCCGAGATCCAGTTCGAAATTGACCAACCCCGGATCGACCTCGCGCAGCAGGATGTCCCAGCCCGTCTGTTCTCCGGCAAGTGGTTGGAACTCCATGTTGTGGTTGTGATAGCCTAGCCGGATGCCGAACGGTCGCAGCGCGGCTGCGCGTTCATTCAGGATTTGCGCCGTGCGCTTCCAGTGGTCGGGGCCTGCTGCTAGCAGCGCATCGCCGATGGCCTTCTGCACGTTTCCGCCGGAGGGGACTGAGAAGCCCTCGGGCAAGGGGCACAGGGGCAGAAACGCCTGATATATTCCAAGCGTGTTCAGCGCATCGGCAAGCTCCTGGGGCGCTGTCAGCAGATTGATGGAACCACCGTTGAATGGTCCCGGCATGTTCAGATGGATCGAACTGAACCGGACGCCTGCCTTGTCGCCTGCTGCTCGAAGGTCTTTCGGCATGCGGTTGTAGAAGTTTGGAAGTTCGATCTCGGTAAAGCCGATGCTCGCGACGCTGGCCAGCGTACCTTCCAGATCCTTCACCGGCAGATCGCCAAGCGTATATAGCTGCAGCCCTATTGGCTTGCCGATGCGCTTGAAGAAAGGCTTGCCCCGGCCTGCGCGGGCCGATGAGGGCAGCGCGGCGGAAAGTCCTGCCGCACCAAGTGCGCCAAGGATCGAACGACGGTCAGCAAGCATCATGCAGTCTCCAGTTTGCGGTCGGGGCCAGGGGTTGCTGGCCGGAATGCCAGAAGAAGGATCAGCGCGCCCAGGGTCGCAAGGCCAGCCGGAACCAAAAAGACCTTGGAATAATCGGTCACGCCATTGGCGTCGGTCAGGCTGGAAACGAGGGCCGGAAAGGCGAAGCTTGCGACCACATTGCCCGCCCCCAGTATCAGCAGGTTGAAGAGACCCTGCGCGCTCGACCGCACGTCGGTCGGGAAGGCTTCGTCGACGAAGATGTACACGGTCGCAAAGAAGAAGGCGTAGCAGATGCCGTGCAGCAGCTGCACCGCGATGATCGCGGGAATAGAATCCGCAAGGAAGGCAAAGGCAAGGAACCGGGCAGCGTGACCCATGATCCCGACGATCATCGTCGTGCGCCAGCCAAGCCTGGCCAGAACCCGGCCCAGCACCAGCATTGTGATAATTTCTGCCACCTGCCCAAGGCTGAGCACCAGCATCGACAGGTTGCCGGCAATGCCCACGCGATTGGTAAGGTAGGCGTCCGAAAGCACGAAGTAGCCATTGTGGACGATGGAATCGATGAACGTTACGACAAACAGCACCGCGATGACCGGCGTTCTCAGCAGCCCGATGGCGCGTCGCCACGCGAGCTTGTCGACGCTTTCGCTCGTCTTGGGCGGGGTGGGCGGCAACGTCAGCGAGAACACCGCCATCGCAAAGGAAATCGCGGCTGCCACCAGAAAGATCGATCGCACTTCGCTGGCGTCTGCCTGAGCGCCAAGCAGAAATACAAACGGCCAACTCGCCATGATCCAGCCGACCGTGCCGCCAGAACGCACCGTGCCAAAGTCGCTTGGCTTTTCAAGATTGGCAAAGGCCATCGTGTTCGAGACCGACAGGGTCGGCACATAGACAAGGCTGTAAATCAGGAAACAAGTGAAGAATGTCCCGAATGTCGTGCTGAACGCAACGCCGAGCAGGGCCAGACCGCCAATGGCATGACTGCCGGCGAGAAACCGTTCGGCCGCAAACCGGCGATCAGCAAACTGGTTCGAGAAGAAGATGCCAACGATCGAGGCAATCCCCCAGCATGTGCCGACCAGTCCCTGCTGCCCGGCATCGAACCCCAGCATCCCCATGTAGGGAAAAAGCTTCGGCGCCCATGCACCCCAGACGGCGACTTGCAGCGCCATCATGACGAACAGACGCAGCTTCAATGATAGCGTTGACAATCTGTGATTCCCCATCCCATATCTGTTTTGACAACGTTGCCAAAATTTTTGGACAACACAACACCTGATCGGGGCGGGAGAGATATCGATGCAAGCGTCAGCGTTGAATCGCCGTGAGACCCTTGGCGGCCTGGCTGCACTTCTTGGGGCTTCCACCTTGCCTGCAGATGTGCTGGCCAAGGCTGCAAAAGCAGACGTGCGCCTGCCTGCGCCGATCCAGTCGCTTGCCAGTGCCTATGCTGATACACTGATGCCGCGGACAGATACGCCAGGCGCGGTCGACGCCGGCGTTCCCAGGCTTTTTGCAGCGCTGCTTGCGGATTGGGCATCGCCGCAAACCCGTGCGAGCGTGCTCGAAGCCTTGCAGAAGATCGATGGGGCAGCCGGCACAGGCGGCTTCGCGGCAAAGTCTGCGGCTCAACGCAGGGCCATGCTTGCGCCATACGATCAGGCCAACTTTGCCGACACCGGCTATCGGCGCCTGCGGGAACTCATGCTGGTGCTTTATTACTCGAGCGAGCCGGGCGCGACCGTTGAATTGCGCTACGAACACGCACCGGGCGCTTTCGAACCGTCGGTTCCTATCACCGCACAGACCCGTGCCTGGGCTGGCGCCGGATATATCTGAGAGGGAGGCGGGACAATGTTTGACGCCATTGTGGTCGGATCAGGAATGAGCGGCGGAATCGCTGCCAAGGAACTTTGCGAGCGTGGACTGAAGACGCTGGTGATTGAGCGCGGTCGCAAGCTCGAGCATGGTGCGTCGTACACAGACTCACTGCAGCCTTGGGAAGTGCCAAATGGCGGCGGTATCCCAGAAGAGGAACTCGCCCGCGATTATCCGATCCAGCGGCAGTGTTATGCCGTGTCCACTGCCACGCAGCAATATTGGGTCAAGGACAGCGAGCACCCTTACGAGACGCCGGAGGGCAAGCCGTTCTCATGGATCAGGGGCTACCACCTTGGAGGACGCTCGATCATGTGGGGCCGCCAGACCTATCGCATGTCGGAAATGGATCTTCAGGCCAACGCGCTCGATGGCCACGGCGCGGACTGGCCGATCCGTTATGCCGATCTGGCGCCGTGGTACGATCATGTCGAACGATTCATTGGCGTGTCCGGCTCGCGTGAAGGGCTGGATCAGTTGCCGGACGGTGAATTCCTGCCGGCAATGCCGATGAACGATGCCGAGAAGATGTTCAAGGCGAAGGTCGAGCAGGCCTTCCCTGACCGCAAGGTCATAATTGGCCGCTGCGCCCATCTTACCGAAACACGGCCCCACCACGAAGAACTGGGCCGCAATCCCTGCCAGTACCGTTCGCTTTGCGAACGCGGCTGCTCATATGGCGCCTATCATTCGAGCCTTTCGTCGTCCCTGCCGGCTGCCGAGCGCACCGGTAACCTGACGATCGTGACCGATTCGATCGTCCATTCCGTGATTACCGATCCCAAGACCGGGAAAGCCACCGGTGTGCGGGTCATCGATCAGAACACGCGCGAAGCCCGTACTTACGATGCGCGCATCGTATTCCTTTGCGCGTCGACAATCGGCACCGCGCAGATCCTGCTCAATTCGCGCTCGGACAAGAACCCCCGTGGGCTTGCCAATTCGTCGGACATGGTCGGACGCAACCTGATGGACCACATCTACGGCGTGGGCGTATCAGGCACAGTGCAGGGACCGGATACCTACTACCGCGGCCGGCGCCCCAACGGATTGTACATTCCACGCTTCTACAACCTCCCCGGAAAACAGAGCGAGGTCGACTTCATTCGCGGCTTTGGCTTCCAGGGCGCCATGCAACGTGTGAACTGGCGACAGATGGCCACGTCTCAGCCCGGGATCGGGGAAGAGCTGAAGGCCCGTGTCCGCAAGCCCGGCCCGTGGATGGCATTCTTTGGCGGATTCGGGGAGATGCTGCCCAATCCGGACAATCGGGTCACGCTCCATGCCAGCAAGGTGGACAAGTGGGGAATCCCGCTGGTCAACATCGACTGCACCCACGGAGAGAACGAGAAGAAGATTGTTTCGCGCATTCTTGTCGATGGCAAGGCGATGCTCGAAGCGGTCGGCGCAACAAACATCCAGGTGAGGGAAAAAATCAACCCGCCGGGTCTGGGCATTCACGAAATGGGCACCGCCTGCATGGGCAAGGACCCGCGCAATTCGGTGTTGAACGCCTATAATCAGGCGCATGACGTGCCGAACCTGTTCATTACGGACGGAGCTGCCATGGCGTCAAGCGGATGCCAGAATCCGTCGCTGACCTACATGGCGCTGTCTGCCCGCGCCGCATTCCACGCCAGTGAATTCATGAAGGCCGGAACCATTTGATCGGCTGCAGGCAAGGAACGGCTATTACGCAATGACTTGTCAACGGTGCAATGGCGGTCGATTTCCGCTCAGAACGCAATGTCGCTGCCGTCCCACGCAATGAGATTCCCGGACCGTTCGGGCGTCAGGCCCTCGATGACGTCGAGCAGGTGCCTGGCAGAGCGCTCGGGCGTGAACAGCTTTTCGGGGGGGACGCCGCGCTGGAACGGGCGGGACAGGGGCGTATCGACGGTGCCTGGATGCAAGGTTACGGCGACGGCCTGCGAATGGCTGCGCGACAGTTCTATCGCGAGGGTGCGAAACAGCATGTTAAGCGCGGCTTTGGAGGCCCGGTAGGAGTGCCAGCCGCCGAGGCGGTTGTCCGAGATCGATCCAACCCGCGCGGAAATGGCGGCAAGGACGGCGCGTCTGTCTCTAGGCAATATTGGCAGGACATGGCGGGCAATCGATGCAGGGCCGATGGCGTTGATCGCGAACATATCTGCCATACCCTCTGCTCCAAGCGCGCGCCATGATTTCTCCGGGCCCGTGCCGTCCTGTCTCACCAGACGTCCCGTGGCGATGATGACGAGATCGAGCGTTCCGCCGATGTCTGCGCAGGCGGCTGCGATGGAGGCTTCATCGCGCAGATCAAACTGGTGCGGAACGACTTTGCCGTTAGCGGTCACCGGCGACCGCGCCAGGGCGTGGACTTCGCCGACGTCTTCACGAGCGGCAAGCAGGGTGGTCAAGGCGGCGCCGATCCCGCCGCTCGCGCCAAAAATGGCGCAGCGTTTCATCCGTGTCATCATGCCGTTGATGGACCTGTGGGAACGCTCCGTCGATATGGCCCAAGGCGCTGTGCTGTGTTGCGGGTATAAGACAGCTTGCGCGCGACCGCGCGAGATACCATGTTGCCGAGATACTTGTTGAACGCGTCCATTACCGAAAGTCCGATAACGATGGCTTCGACCCAGACTGAAACCGCCACGATGAGCCCGATTACCCTGACCCCGCCTGATCCGGTGCCGGTGGTCGCACCCGCACAGGCGGCGGGGCTGGTACCGGTTTCGGACGAGAACCGCTCCAAGCTGGAAGCCAAGGTTGACGCTTTCGTCGCCGATCTCGTGTCAGTCGATGCCCAGAGTCCGGAATTCGGCAAGAAGGTCGACCAGCTGACCAACATGGGGCGCAAGGAGATTTCGCAGGCGGCGGGCATGGCGAACCGGTTTCTCGACCGGCCAATCCGCGCGATGGACAAGGATAGCGGCGTCGGTGCCGATCTTGCCGCGTTGCGCCGAACGATCGAGGATCTCGATCCGGGCCGCCAGGGCAACCTGTCGTCGGGCCGCAAGTTCCTGGGCATCATCCCCTTTGGCAACAGCCTGAAGAAGTATTTCGACGGCTACACCTCGGCACAGGGTCACATAAAGTCGATCCTCGAACGCCTTGCCTCGGGCAAGGACGAGCTGCTGATGGACAATGCCGCGATCGACGTGGAGCGCCAGAAGCTGTGGGAAGCGATGGGCAACCTCGAGCAGATGATCCACATTTCCAAGACGCTCGACGCCAAGCTCGAGGAGGCTGCCGCCGATCTCGATCACACGGATCCGGCCAAGGCCAAGGCGATCCGCGAAAGCGCGCTGTTCTATACGCGCCAGCGCACGCAGGACCTCCTTACGCAGATGGCGGTAACGGTACAGGGCTATCTTGCGCTTGATCTGGTCAAGAAGAACAATGTCGAACTGGTCAAGGGCGTGGACCGCGCCAGCACGACGACGGTGGCGGCGCTGCGCACGGCGGTGACCGTGGCCCAGGCGATGACCAACCAGCGGCTGGTGTTGCAGCAGATCACCGCGCTGAACACCACGACCGCAAACATGATCGATTCCACCGGCAAGCTCCTGCGCGAGCAGACCGGCAAGATCCACGAAATGGCGGCATCGAGCACGATCCCGCTGGAAACATTGCAGCGCGCCTTCCAGAACATCTACGACACGATGGACACGATCGACACATTCAAGCTGAAAGCGCTGGACTCGATGAAGCAAACGGTGACCACGCTTTCTGGCGAGGTCGAGAAGTCGAAGGGCTACATCGCACGGGCGGAAGGTGCGGCGCAGGCCAAGCTGGCAGGGCCGGAGACGTCCCCGCTGCTGACGCTGGAGGGCTGAGCGGCCAATGGCCAATTCCCCGGCACACGAAAGCGACCGCATTCTGGAACAGGCGCGCTCATCACTTGTCCGCCAGCAGGCGGGCGGGCGGCGTAGCATCGGCAGGCGCTCGGCAGAATTGAAGCGCCAGCATTTTGGCAAGAAGGCGGCGCGCATGGCAATGTCGGTCGGCGTCTTGATCGTCGGAGCGATGGTTGCCGGAATGATCCTGAACGGCATCGGCGTGACCGGCGTGATGGTGCTGGGTCTCGCCATTGTGGCGGCGCTTTGGTTCTTCGCGACATTTCCAAAGATGAAGGTGCCCGAGCTGTCTGCGCTCAACACCGGTGATGTCCGCACGATGGTCGGGCGGACAGAACTGTGGCTTGAGGCGCAGCGTCCTGCGCTGCCTGCGCCTGCGGTGCAGCTGGTGGACCAGATCGGCGTGCAGCTTGATGGGCTCGGGCTGCAACTTGAGGGTATCGATCCGGCTGAGCCTGCGGTTGCCGAAGTGCGCAAGCTGGTAGGTGAACACTTGCCAGGCATGGTCGAAAGCTATCGCAAGATCCCGCAGAACCTGCGTCGCGAGGAGCGGGGCGGACGCAATGCGGATCAGCAACTGGCCGACGGTCTGGGCAAGATCAGCAAGGAGATCGACGAGATTGCGCGTCAGCTGGCCGTCGGCGATCTTGATGCACTGGCGGTTCGCGGACGGTATCTGGACTATCGCTACGGCGAGGGTCTAGAGGCTGCGCCTCAGCTTGAAGCTCCGAAGGTTCCTTAAGATGCGTATCGCCATTCCCCACTCGCTCGATCGCGACGAAGCGCGCAGGCGTCTGCGCGAGAAGGCGGCGCAGGCTGCTGCCAAGGCCGAGGGCATGGCAACGGTGACGACCAGCTTCAGCGACGACGACCACATGGTGATGACCGTCAGCGCGATGGGCTACACGCTCGATTGCGGGGTTGAACTGGCCGAGAAGGAACTGGTGGTCGAGGTCGATATCCCCGCCAGCCTCGGCTTTGCCAAGCGCATGATCGAGGGCATGATCCGCGAGAAGAGCGAGAAGCTGCTGACCTGATGCCGGTCAGATGTCGCGTTCAAGCTCCAGCAGTTCCTGCGGCAGGCGCAAGGAGTTTGCAGCTATGCGTGTTTCCATGAGCAGGTAGACGAGCGCGGTCATCAACAGGGCGATGGCCGCCGAGAAGGTGAGGCCGGTGAACGCGCCGGTTTCCAGAACGGTCATTTCGCCGATGAACAGCGAGCCGACCGTGATGCCGATGGCAAGGCCCGAGATCACCAGCAGCAGCAGCGCTCGTCCGATCAGGTGGATGCGCCGGTCGACGTAGCGGATCTCGATCACCACGACATCGTGCTCGCGCCCGGTGGTGGTCGCGTGCTGGGCCTGCAGGGTGCGCGAGCGATCGACGATCCGGCCGAGGCGCGTCGTGAGGATGTTCATGATGTTGCCGATGGCGACGAGCACGAAAACAGGGGCCAGCGCAAGCTGGATGGTCTGGGCGATCACGCCGGTGTGGGCGGCAGTCATGGCGTTTCTCGCTGAGGCACGGCGCCGTTTGACACGAGGTGGCGGTGCGCGGCAAGCAGGATACGTCTGCGCCCGGATTATGCTTCTCGGTGGTGCTTGTGCGACAGAATCTTGCTGAGGTGCCAACATCTTCGATAGGATACGCCGCTAGGGTGGCATAAGCTGGTCATGCCGGAACGCTCCGGCCAGTCAGTCCGGAGTTCGCCCCGATGCGCAGGATTTCCCGTTACATTTCAGCAGGCCTTGCGGTAGCAACGCTAGCTGCCGCGATTACCTCGACGTCCGCACAGGCGCACGCAATCTGGTTTGCGCAACGGGCGCGGCAACTGGCGCTGGTCTATGGCGTGGGTGCCGACGATCTCGATGCGGTCAAGCGTTTGCCACTGGTCAAGGCGGTCAAGGGCTTCGATGCGGACGGAATGCCTGTGAATACATCACTGCGCGCGGCAGGTGCCATTCCCGTTGTTGACAGCGACGAGCCGGTGGCCATCGTGGCTGCGGAAATGGACTATGGCATCTGGTCGAAGGACCCCTCGGGCGAATGGCACAACAAGGGCCGCGATGAGGTGCTTGGTGCCACGGTGAGCGAGCACAACTTCAAGTATGCCGTGCACCTGACGCAGCAGCCGACCAAGCCGGTGCCGCTGATCGCAGGCCACAAGCTCCAGCTTGTCCCCGCAGCGACAGCCATTCCGCAGAAGATGGGTGAGCCGATCAAGGTGCGCGCATTCTATGACGGCAAGCCTATCGCGGGTGTCGATATCCAGAATGACTATGTCAACGACCCGGATCAGGTTCCGCTGAAGACCGATGCCGAAGGTTACGCGACGATTCCGGTCCGCAACCAAGGTTTGAACGTGCTCATGGCGATCTATGTTGGCCCGAGCGACAATCCCGCGAAGTACGAGCGCATGGAATATCGCGCTTCGCTTTCCTTCGTTCTGCCCCACCTGCCGGAATGATCGGCTCGTCACGGAGAATTGCAATGAACGCAAAATCGATCTTCGCCGCAATCACCGGTCTCTCGCTCGTCGCCATGCCAGTCTGCGCAAGCGCGCACGGCTCGATGAAGCCCAGCCACGGTGGCATCGTTACCATGTCGGGCGAGACCATGGTCGAATTGGTCCGCGGCAGCAAAGGTGTCGACGTCTATGTAAGCGAGGAAGATGAGCCGATCGCAGCATCGGGCCTCAATGCAAAGCTCACCGTCACCGCTGCGGGGGAAAAGAAGGATGCACCACTTGTGGCACAGTCGGGCAACAAGCTGTCCGCTGCCGGTCTCAAGGTTCCAACGGGTGCCAAGGTCGTGGTGGCCTTGATCGACAAGCGTGATGGAGCCAAGACCTTCGCCACGTTCTTGGTAAAGTGAGGCGCTGATGTCGCGTCTGGCCTTTTCTCTCCCGGCAAATACGCTGCGGTGGATCGGCTGGGTTGCGGCACTGCTGGTCATCACTGCCATCCGGTCGGCGGCTCACGCACACGGCGTCGGCGAGGATGACCGGGCCTTTATCGAGGGCGCATCGGGCACTGCGATCGGCCCTTACATGTATCTCGGCGCCAAGCACATGGTGACGGGGTATGACCACCTCCTGTTTCTGGTCGGCGTGATCTTCTTCCTTTACCGGATGAAGGATGTGGGGGCCTACGTCACGCTCTTTGCGATTGGCCACAGCACTACGCTCTTGCTTGGCGTCCTGTTCGATATTCGCGCCAATCCCTATCTGGTCGATGCGATCATTGGACTGTCCGTTGTCTACAAGGCGCTCGACAATCTAGACGGGTTCCGCACGCTCTTGGGTTGGACACCTAATCCAAAGGCGGCGGTTCTTGTGTTTGGCTTTTTCCATGGCTTTGGCCTTGCGACCAAGCTGCAGGACCTGACACTGTCACGCGATGGCATGGTGCCCAATCTGGTGAGCTTCAATTTCGGAGTGGAACTCGGACAGTTCATTGCGCTGGGTGCAGTCCTGATCCTGATGAACCTGTGGCGGACGACAGATAGCTTCCGTCGTGGTGCAGTTGCCGCCAATTCAGCGCTGATGTGTGCAGGCTTCGTGCTCGTCGGCTACCAGCTGACGGGATATCTCGTATTGGCCTGACGAAGGGACATCTGATGACTCACGTGACTGCCGTGTTGCCAGCTGATCGGATCGTTGTATCTCGCCGCGCCCTCGGCAAGGCGACCGGTGCTGCTGCGATTGCGGCATCCGTCATCCTCGTGCTGTTCGTGCTTCCTGCTGAATATGGTATCGATCCGACCGGTGTGGGGCGCTTGACCGGGATCGCCGCCATGGCTTCCGGGCCGGAGGTGGCCGGAAAGCCCGTGCCGGCCGATGCTCCTGCTGCAAACCTTGCCGTTCCTTCGAAGGCTACGATCCTTCGCGAAGGTGATCTGCGAAGCGACGAGATGATGCTGAAGCTTGCGCCGCACAGCGGGCAGGAAGTGAAAGCGCATATGAAGGCAGGTGACGGGTTCGTGTTCGAATGGTCGAGCGTAGGTGGCCCGGTCAAGGCCGACATGCACGGCGAGAAGGTGAATGCTGCCGAAGGCGAATTCACCAGCTATTGGGAAGAGAAGCAGATGAGCGGCGGTAAGGGGGAGTTTACCGCTCCTTTTGCCGGGACGCATGGCTGGTACTTCCGCAACAAGGGCGACACGCCCGTGACGGTCAAGGTGAGGACAACGGGGTTCTACAAGGACCTGTTCCTGCCTGCAGTCGAATGACGAGACGAAGAGGGGAGCCGAAATGACCACGATCACCGCCGAGAGCCAGTCTTTCGCACCAGCGGTTGCCGAACCGGCCAACACGGCTGTAGCCCGAACCCGATTGCTGGCTATCGATGCCCTGCGCGGCTTGGTCATGCTGTTCATGCTTGTCGACCATGTTCGCGAGACGTTCTTCCTGCACCTGCAGGTGACCGATCCGGTCGATGCCAACACCACCGATCCGGGGCTGTTCTTCACACGCCTGCTCTCGACCTTCTGTGCACCGACCTTCGTTGCACTGACCGGGCTTTCGGCCTGGCTCTATGGCCAGTCGCACACCAAGAAGGAGGTTAGCGAGTTTCTGCTCAAGCGCGGGCTGTTCCTGATCTTCCTAGAGCTCACGGTGATCTGCCTTGCCTGGCCGACGCAGACATTCGAGTTTCCGCCTGCCCGCTTCTGGCTGCAGGTAATCTGGGCGATCGGCATCTCTATGGTGGCGCTTTCGGCATTGATCTATCTGCCGCGCAAGGGCCAGTTTGCCGTAGGCTTGGCGATCGTGTGCCTGCACAACCTCCTCGATGGCATTGTGCTGACCCCGCAGGACAGCGGCTACGCGATCTGGGCGGTGCTGCACCAGCGCACCGTGATCGACCTCGGGATGGGGCTGACGGCCAAGACGACCTATCCGGTCCTGCCGTGGATCGGCGTGATCCTGCTGGGCTATGCCTGCGGGCCGTGGTTCGGGAAGGGCAGCGACCCGGCTTTGCGGTTGAAGCGGCTCGTAAGGCTCGGCGTCGGGATGATCCTCGCCTTCGTGGCGATCCGCTATGCCAATGTCTATGGCGACAAGCCGTGGTTTGTTGCAGACAGTCAGATTCGCACGCTGATGAGCTTTCTTGCGCTGACCAAGTATCCGCCCTCACTGCTGTTCCTGCTGCCGACGGTGGGAACGGGCGTGCTGCTGCTCGCGCTGTTCGAGAAGTATCAGGACAGCGCGGTCCTGCCGCATCTGGCCTATCTCGGCGGCGCACCGATGTTCTTCTACATTCTCCACCTCTACACGCTGAAGGCGATCTACCACATTGCGTTGGCGCTCTACGGACCAGTCAAGGGCACAGTGTTTGGCGTGGACAACCTCTCGACCGTATGGATCTGGGTCTTCGCGCTGATCGTGCCGCTTTATCTGCCGACGCGCTGGTTTGCGGGGGTCAAGCAGCGCCGCAAGGACATCTGGTGGCTCAAGTATCTGTAACGGCACGGGAACGCCGCAAGATATGCAGGCCGGGGCGAAAGCTCCGGCCTTTTTCGTGGCGGGATGTGTCAAAACCGGGACGGCACAAAACGCCCCTGTCACGCCGTTTTCACAATTATAATCCGCTGAAACCACTTCCTTCGACGCAACATTCGCATGAGGACGCATAGCCTCGGGACATAACAGAACAAGACGCAGGACGGCTCAGACGATGATTTCTCTTGAGCTCCATGATACAATGTTACATGGACCAAGGGGGATCTGTGAATGCACATCACAGATGAGGGGTGAAGTTGCGATGAAGACTATGTCCGCAGTAAAGGGCGCGCTGATTGCCGGCGTGGCCATGGGAACGATGCCGATGGCGGCTTTGGCGCAATCCGCCGCCGCTGTTGAAGAGGAAGCGGCTCCAGCCGAGGAAATGGTGGTCGTCGGCCAGCGACAGCAGTATCGTGGTGACGTGCCGCTTGCGGCAGTGCCGCAGACGGTGCAGGTGATCGACGCCAAGACTCTGCAAGATCTCAACATCACCCGCCTTGACGCCGCACTCGACCTTGCCAGTGGTATCGCCCGGCAGAACAATTTCGGCGGATTGTGGGATGCCTTTGCGGTTCGCGGTTTTGCAGGCGATGAGAACTTCCCCTCGGGCTTTCTCGTCAACGGCTTTAACGGTGGCCGTGGCTATGGTGGCCCACGCGATGCTTCGAACATCGAGAAGATAGAAGTCCTCAAGGGGCCAAACGGCGCTGTCTTCGGGCGTGGCGAGCCGGGCGGTACCGTAAATATCATCACCAAGAAGGCCAAGCTCGACGGGAACTTCGGCTCGTTCGCGCTTTCGGGCGGCAGCTGGAACAATTATCGCGTCGAAGGGGACTACAATCTCCAGATCAGCGACACGCTAGCAGTGCGCGTGAATGGCGCGGTGCAGGACGGCGACAGCTATCGTGACACGGTGCATTCGACCAAGTACGTCGCTTCGCCGTCGATCCTGTTCAAGCCGAGCAGCAGCACAAGTCTGTCGTACGAGATGGAATTCGTGGACAACAAAGTGCCGTTCGATCGTGGTGTGCTGGCGGTGAACGGCAAGCTAGGTGTCATTCCGAACTCGCGATTTCTGGGTGAGCCGGGCGATGGCCCGATCCGGGTGAAGGTGCTCGGCCATCAAGTGCAATTGCAGCAAAAGCTAAGCAGCGATTGGTACTTCCTCGCCGGGTTTGGATACCGCGATACCAGCTTTGAAGGATTCTCGACCGAAGCGGAGCTTGCTCTTGGTCGTCAGATCCTCGACAATGACGGCACCAATCTTGCTCGCCAGCGCCGGTATCGTGATTACAGCACGACAAATACTACCGTCCGTGGAGAGATCTCTGGCAAGGTCTATACTGGCCCGATCACGCATCACGTGCTGTTTGGTGCTGACTGGGATCGCTTCCACATCGATTCTCTCCAGAAGCGCTATCGTCCGCCTGCTTATACTGCAGGGGCTGCGATCACGGCGGCGAATAACGCGGTCAACATCTTCAATCCGGTTTATGGACAGTTGCCGGTGCCAACCGCAACGATCACCAACACCGATGAAGTCCAGAAGTCCTACGGCATCTATTTCCAAGACCAGATGGATTTCACGGACACGATCAAGGTCCGTCTTGGCGGGCGTTGGGACCACTTCAACCAAGTGGTGCTCAACCGGTCGGCGGCACTTTCGGTAACCAATCCGATCAACAGCACCAAGGAGCGTTTCAGCCCGACTGCCGGGGTGCTGTTCAAAGTCACGGATTCGCTCTCGCTCTACGGCGGATATGGCAAGGGCTTCCGGCCGAATAGCGGCACCGATTTCTCGAGCAATCCTTTTGCTCCCGAAACCAGCCGTTCATTCGAAGTGGGTGCGCGCTTTGCTACGCCGGGCGATGCCATCAGTGCATCGGTTGCAGCCTACACCATGAAGAAAAACAACATCCTCACATCGGACCCCGATCCAAACCATAGTGGTTTTTCGATTGCCGGGGGTGAAGCTCGCTCACGCGGGATTGAGGCAGACTTCACAGCCAATCTGCCGGGCGATCTCATGGTCCTCGCCACCTATGCCTATACCGATGCGGTGTGGACGACACAGGCGGGCGACAAGGACTTCAATCTGCTGATCAATCCGGGCGACCCGCTGATCAATATCCCCAAGCATGCCGCCAACCTGATTGTGAACAAGGGCTTCCTGATTGGTGGACAGCGCTTCACGTTTGGCGGCGGGATCAACTATGTTGGTAAGCGTCTGGGTGAAACGGGTGCCCCGTTCTATCTCCCGGGTTATGTGCTGACTCGACTGATGGCCAGCTATGAGCCAGCCGATAACGTCAAGATCACTGCCGATGTCACGAACCTTTTCGACAAGCAGTACTACTCGGCGTCGTATTCCAAGTTCTGGATTGCGCCAGGCGCGCCACGCGCTTTCACCGTCAGGGCTTCGTTCTCGTTCTGATGTGAAGACAGGCTGGGTTGCCGGGGTCACCGCTCCGGCAACCCGACCGATCAAGGAGGCATGATGCAACGCAGCGGCTTCCTTGCCTGGCATCGCCGATTGGCGCTGCTGTTTGCGCCTCTGCTCCTGCTGCAGGCATTGACCGGAGCGGCCCTGCTGTTTCGCGAGCCTCTGGCAGGCTGGCTTGGGCCCAATGCGTCCGAGCTTCCTGTGCGGCCCGTTTCTGATCTGGCCAGGGCAGCGGGCTCCACAGGAGCACGGCTCGACCGGCTGTTCCTTCCACTCGGGCCCGGTTATCCCGCCACGGCGCAGATGACCGGCCCGGATGGACATGACGTCTATGCCGCGATCGATCCCGGTTCCGCTACACTTCTGCGGCAGGGAACCATCCTTGCTTTTCCTCTCGAAGCGGCACTGCAGTGGCATTATCGGCTCATGGCCGGAACTGCTGGGCTCACCGTGGTCGCGCTCAACGCTATCGCGTTGCTGCTCATCTGCGGTACCGGGTTACGCTTCTGGTGGCCAAGCAAAGGGCGCATCGTCAAGGCGTTGGCCATAAATCCTCGCATGCCACCACGGGTGCGGTTGCGGCACTGGCATCGCAGCGGCGGGGTGGCCACTGCCATCGTGGTGCTGTTCAGCGCAATGACCGGGCTGTTGCTTGTGGTTCCTGATCTTCTGCCTGCGGGCAAGTCCGCTCAATCTGCACCCGTTGTCACAACCGGAGCGCAGATCGATGCCGCCATCGACGTAGCGCAACGGGCATTTCCGCACGCGCGTATTCGCGACGTACGCTTTCCCAAGGCCGACCGGCTAGACATCAACTTTCTGGCCCCAGAGGATGGGCCGCGCTCGGTTCACGTCGTCTCCGTCCGATTGTCGCAGCCTGAACTGCTCAAGGCTTTGCCTGCCGAGGGCAATCCGGTGCTGTGGATGAAGGTGCTGCCCTTGCACGCGGGCGACAGTTTCGGGCTGGTTGGGCGCCTGTTGCTGCTGGCAGAGGCGCTGATCCTTGCGGCGCTGGCAATCACTGGGCCGCTGATGTGGTGGCAGAAGAGGATCCGCTCGAAGTGACCCTGCTCTATCACGGACTGGAAGAGCGCGGACGCGTTTGGTGCGATATCGCCACGCGGCGCGTTCCGGAGATCCCGTTCCTGCGGTGGGGGCATGATGACGTCGACCCGCTAGCTGTGCGCTACATCGCAGCGTGGAACGCGCCTCCTGAGTTCATCGCGCAGTTTCCCAATCTCGAGATCCTGTTCAGCGTCGGTGCCGGGATCGACCAGTTGCCGCTGGCTGCGCTGCCGCCCCAGGTGCGGGTGGTGCGCATGGTAGAGCAGGGGATCATCACCGGCATGGCCGAATATGTCGCAATGGCCTGCCTTGCGTTGCATCGCGATCTGCCATTCTTCATTTCCGAGCAGCGTGCGGGCCGGTGGTCGTACCGGCATACGCGGCTCGCTTCGGAAAGTCGTGTCGGGATCATGGGCCTGGGCGAGTTGGGACGGGCGTCGCTGGAGATGCTGCGGCCGCTCGGCTTTCCGCTATCCGGCTGGAGCAGATCGGCGCGCACGATCGAGGGTGTCACGTGCTTTGCTGGTGAGGCAGGGTTTGACGCATTTCTTGCGCAGACGGACATCCTCATCTGCCTGCTGCCGCTGACAGAGGGCACCCGCGGAATTCTATGCCGCGAGACCTTCGCAAAAATGCCAGTGGGCAGCGCGGTAGTAAATGCTGGGCGGGGTGGGCATCTGGTGGCCAACGACCTTATCGCGGCGCTGGATTCAGGGCAGTTGCGCGCGGCGATGCTCGACGTCACCAGCCCCGAGCCGCTGCCTGAAACCCACGCATTCTATCGCCATCCCGCGATTTTCCTGACGCCTCACGTGGCGGCGGAAACGCGACATGAGACTGCCGGAAACGTGCTGGCAGACAATCTTGAGCGATTGCTGGCGGGCGAGGCGATGCTTGGCGAAGTTGACCGGACGCGCGGCTATTGAGGCACGGCATGTCCTGCCGTGAACCCTTCGCAAAAAGTGCTGGGACGGGTCTCGAACGGCTGCGAACGGATGCAAGTTCCGACCCGCCAATGGTGCTATAACTGGCAGATACAGCAGCCTCCGGGATTGATCCGAGGCATCAGACAGGGACCGAACAAGGCCATGGGCACCGCCGTCTTCACCCCCAAGTTCATCAGCTTTGACTGCTATGGCACGCTGACTCGCTTCCGCATGACCGAGATGGCATCGCGCCAGTATGCGGATCGGCTCCCGGCGGAATCGTTGCCGAAATTCTGCAAGGACTGGGGTGCCTATCGTCTCGACGAAGTCCTCGGCGCGTGGAAGCCGTACCGCGACGTGATCGCCAATTCTATGGAGCGCGCGTCGAAGAAGTGGGGCGTGGAATTCCGCGAAGAAGACGCCAATGCGGTCTATGAAGCGGTGCCGACGTGGGGGCCGCACGAAGATGTACCGGGCGGTCTCTCAAAGATCTGCGACAAGATACCGCTGGTGATTCTGTCGAATGCGATGAACAGCCAGATCATGTCCAACGTCGGCATGCTCGGCGCTACGTTCCACAAGGTCTGCACCGCAGAGAGCGCGCAGGCCTACAAGCCGCGCATGCAGGCGTTTGAATACATGTTCGACCAGATCGGCATGGGCCCGGAAGTGGGCATGCATGTCTCCTCGAGCTTCCGTTATGACCAGAACACCGCGACCGATCTTGGATTTGGCTGTCGCGTGTTTGTGGGGCGCGGGCATGAGCCTTCGAACGGCAACTATCGCGACGTCGAGATCCCGCACATCGGCGCACTGCCGGCAGTGGTAGGCCTCTGATCGTGCAGCCTCAGTCGCTCTCGTACTGGCAACTGAGCACACCGCCCTTTGCGGGCGGTGTGCAAGGCCGTGCCGAGGGCGACTGCGACGTTGCAGTGATCGGGGGCGGTTTTACCGGCCTTTCCGCTGCGCTTGAACTAGCGCGGGGCGGAGCCAGCGTCATGCTGTTCGAAGCAGGGCGCATTGCCGGAGCGGCATCCGGACGCAATGGCGGGCAGTGCAATGCTGGGACTGCGCACGATTTCGGCGCGCTCGCCTCGGCACATGGCATCGACCTGGCGCGCAAGTGGTATCTTGCGCATGTCGACGCGGTGGAAGCGGTTGGCCGTATAGCGTCGCGCGAGGGGATCGACTGCGACTACACCCGTTGCGGCCGTGCGAAGCTGGCAGCCAAGCCGGAGCATTTCGTTAAGTTGGAAGCGGCACATGCCCTGCTGCTCAAGGAAGTCGATCCGAACGTCCTGCTCGTCGGTCCCGATGAGCTCTCGGCCGAGATCAATGCCCAAGGGTTTTATGGTGCGCTGGTGCAAACGACGAGCGCGCAATTGCACCCTGGCAAGCTGGGCATAGGCCTCGGCGAAGCGGCTGTGCGGGCAGGCGTGCGCATCTGGGAAAATGCCCCGGTCGAGGCGATGGAGCGCAGTGGCAGAGGTTGGAGGCTGACAACGCCGCGCGGTGGCGTGCGGGCGAAGCAGGTCCTCGTGGCGACAGGCGGCAACAGCCCGTATCCCCCGTTCGGCTGGTTCCGCCGCCGCATCGTGACAGTGGGCAGCTTCGTGATCGCGACCGAACCATTGCCCGACAATCTTGTCGGCCATCTGTTCCCGACGCGCCGCAATTATGTGACGAGCCGGATTATCGGCAATTACTTCCGCCTGACTGCTGATAACCGTCTCATCTTTGGCGGACGCGCGCGCTTCGCTCTGTCGAATCCCGCTTCCGACGCCAAATCCGGTCGCGTACTTGAAGCCAAGCTGCGCGAGATGTTCCCCGAGCTTTCCGGAATCGGAATCGCCGCATGCTGGGGCGGTGCCATTGACCTAACCGCGGACCGCCTGCCGCGTGCGGGCGAGCATGACGGGCTGTTTTACGCCATGGGCTACAGCGGCCATGGTGTGCAGATGGCCACAGCCATGGGCGAGCGCATGGCGCGGGTGATGGGCGGCGATGCTGCGGCCAATCCCTTTGCCGAACTTTCGTGGCCCGCCATCCCCGGACATCTTGGCAAGCCGTGGTTCCTGCCGATGGTGGGGGCATGGTATCGCCTGCAGGACTGGCTGCACTGATGATCTTCACACGCCGCTCCCTTATCGGTTCGGGCCTCGCTGCCGCGGGCGCGCTGACTTTGCCCGGGATCGGCGATCCCGCGCGCGCACGTCCCCGGCAAGGGGGTTCGATCCGCGTGGCGATGCAGTCGTCCTCCACTGCCGATACGCTCGACCCCGCGAAGGGTGCGATGGCGACGGACTATGTGCGACACTTCTGCCTCTACAGCGGTCTTACTCGCATGGAGGCGGACTTGCGCCCGCGTCCGTTCCTTGCACAGAGCATCGCGTCCGCTGACCGGATCACCTGGAACATAGCGCTGCGGCGAGGAGTGCGCTTTTCAGACGGGCGTGAGCTGACCAGCGCTGACGTGGTCCATTCTTTGCGGCGCCACCTGGATCCCAAGCTTGGGTCGAAAGTTGCCTCGATTGCCAAGCAGTTTGCCGAGGTACGGGCAGATGGTCGCCATGGCTTGGTTATCCGGCTGACCGGAGCCAACGCCGATCTTCCGGCGATCCTGTCGCAATCCCACTTCCTGATCGTCCCGGCGGATGAGGAGAAGCCCACGGGCAATGGCAGCGGTCCGTTCCGGCTCGCCGACTTCCGTCCCGGCGTGCGTACCGTGGTGACGCGCAATCCGGAATACTGGCGCGATGGCGAGCCATACCTCGACCGGATCGAGATCATCGCCATTCCCGATGAAATCGGCCGCGTGAACGCATTGCTGGCCGGCGACGTACAGCTGATCATTGCGGTGCAGCCGCTGTCGACGCGACGGATTGAGCGGTCGTCGCAGCATGGCATCCTGACAACGCCTTCGCCGCTCTATACCGACCTGATCATGCGGCAGGATCAGTTGCCCACCGGCAATGCGGATTTCGTGGCGGCGGTAAAGCACCTGATCGACCGTCCGCTAATCAAGCGTGCACTGTTCCGTGGGTATGCGACGATCGGCAACGATCAGCCGATTCCGCCGTTCCATCCCTATTACAATCCGGCTGTACCGCAGACCGTACTCGATCTCGACCGGGCGAAGTGGCACGTGGCGCGTTCGGGTCTCAAGGGCGTGCGCCTGCCGATCTACTGTTCGCCAGCGGCGGCAGGTTCGGTCGACATGGCTTCGGTTTTGCAGGAGTACGGTGCGCAGGCGGGCCTCGAGTTTGCGGTCAACCGCATGCCCGCAGACGGCTACTGGTCGACGCATTGGATGAAGCATCCGATGAGCTTCGGAAACACCAACCCGCGCCCGACGGCCGACCTCGTGTTCAGCCAGTTCTTCCGTTCGGACGCCGAGTGGAACGAGAGCGGCTGGAAGAACCCGCGCTTCGACATGCTGCTTACCGAAGCGCGCGCCGAAGCGGATGAGGCGCGCCGCAAGGAGCTTTATGGCGAGATGCAGCAACTGGTGCACGATCATTGCGGTGTTGCGATTCCGGTATTCATCAACATGCTCGACGGACATGACCGACGGTTGAAAGGCATGACCGCAATTCCGCTGGGTGGGCTGATGGGCTACCGCTTTGCCGAATATGCCTGGTGGGACGCCTGATGTCCGGCTCCGCACCCCATTCGGCGATGTTCGGCGTGCTGCCGCTGATCGGCAAGCGCTTCGCCTCTGCACTGATCACGCTGCTGTTGGTTTCGGCGGTTGTCTTCACGATCTCGGGCTTGCTCCCGGGCGATGCCGCGCAGGAGACGTTGGGACAAAGCGCGACGCCAGAGCAGGTCGCCGCGCTGCGCCACGAAATGGGTCTCGATCGCCCCGCTCTGACGCGGTACTTCGCGTGGCTGGGCGGCATCGTGCAAGGTGATCCGGGCCAATCGCTTGTGGCGAACCTGCCGGTGCGCGAAGTCATTGCCGAGCGCCTGCCCAACTCCCTGATGCTGGCTGCGTTCACCGCGCTGGTTTCGGTTCCGCTTGCGCTTGCGATCGGCATAGCTTCGGCAATCAGCAGGGGAGGACGGCTTGATCGTACGTTGAACGTGCTGACTCTTACGGCCGTGGCGGTTCCGGAATTCCTCGTCGCGACGCTTGGCGTGTTGATCTTCTCGGTCAAGCTGCTGTGGTTGCCCTCGATCGCGTTGGTGAGCGAAGATGCGAGCTTGTGGGACACGGTGCGGTCCTGCGCCCTGCCAGTGCTTTCACTTTCGGTCGTTGTGATCGCGCAGATGGCGAGGATGACCCGGGCGGCGGTGGCCGATCAACTTGACCGGCCCTATGTCGAGATGGCGCGGTTGAAGGGCGTGCCGTTCCGCCGTGTGGTTTTGTTCCACGTCATGCCCAATGCGGTGGGTCCCATCGTCAATGCGGTTGCACTGTCGCTGTCGTACCTCTTGGGTGGCGCGATCATCGTCGAGACCATTTTCAATTTCCCCGGCCTTGCCAGCCTCATGGTCAATGCCGTGACCAGCCGGGACATGCCGCTGCTACAGGCCTGTGCGATGATCTTCTGTGCGATCTACTTGATGCTTGTTCTGGTCGCGGATGTTGTGGCGATCCTTGCCAATCCGAGGCTTCGTGCGCAATGAACCATGTTTTCTCCTTCGCACGAAGCTTGCCACTTTCGGGCCGGATCGGGCTGGGCCTCGTGCTGTTCTGGTTGGCGGTGGCACTGGTCGGGCCACTGCTGGCACCGCATCCAGTGGGCGCGTTCGTGGATCAGGACGTGTTCTCGCCGGTCACGGCGTCATTCCCGCTCGGCAGCGATTACTTGGGTCGCGACGTGTTGAGCCGCCTTATGTGGGGCGCGCGCTATACCGTGTTCCTGGGGGCAGGCGCTGCAATGCTTGCCTGCCTGATCGGCACATCGCTGGCGCTGACCGCTGCGGTGCGGGGGGGATGGGTGGACGAGGTGCTTTCGCGCGCGATGGACACCCTGATCTCGATCCCGTCGAAAATCTTCGCACTGGTCATGGTCGCTGCGTTCGGCTCCTCGCTGGGACTGTTGTTGACGATCACCGCGATCACCTATGTTCCGGGTAACTTCCGCATTGCGCGCGCGCTGGCGGTGAATGTCGTCTCGCTCGATTTCGTTACCGTGGCGCAGGCGCGGGGCGAGCGAGGCCTGCACATTGCCCTGCGCGAGGTGCTCCCGAACATGATCCACCCGCTGCTGGCGGACTTTGGCCTGCGCTTTGTATTCATCGTACTGCTGCTATCGGGCCTTTCGTTCCTCGGCCTTGGCGTGCAGCCGCCCCATGCTGACCTCGGCTCGCTCGTGCGTGAGAACATGTCGGGCCTTGTCGATGGCGCACCTGCGATCGTGGTTCCAGCTATCGCGATTGCCACGCTGACGGTGGGTGCAAACCTGCTGATCGATTCGCTCAAGCCCGTGGAGAAGCAGGGATGAGCGCGCATGTTTCGGTGCGGAACCTGCGTATCGTCGCAGGGAGCAAGGCGATCGTCGATGGAGTCTCGTTCGAGATCGCGCGCGGCAAGGTGCTGGCGCTGATCGGGGAATCGGGATCGGGCAAGACAACGATCGCGCTCGCCCTCATGGGCCATTCGCGGTTCGGCGCGACGATCAGCGGTGAAGTCCTGCTAGGCGAAACGCGGGTGGATCAGCTGGATGAAGCGGGCCTGCAGGCACTGCGCGGCCGACGCGTTGCCTATGTGGCGCAAAGTGCGGCTTCCGCCTTCAATCCCTCGCGCACGATCATGTCGCAGGTGACCGAGCCCCTGCTGGTGCACCGGCTTGCAAGCAAGGCTGATGCCGAGGTGCGCGCAGTTGACCTGTTTCGCGCGCTGGCGCTGCCGTTTCCTGAGTCCATCGGTGCACGCTATCCGCACCAGCTTTCAGGCGGGCAGCTGCAGCGGCTGATGGCGGCGATGGCACTCATCACCCGCCCTGAACTGGTCATTCTCGATGAGCCGACAACCGCGCTCGACGTGACCACGCAGGTCGAGGTTCTGAAGGCATTCAAGGCCGCGATCGCTTCGGTCGGTGCGACCGCTATCTACGTCAGCCACGACCTGGCCGTGGTGGCGCAGATGGCGGATCAGATCCTCGTGCTCAACCAGGGGCGCACGAAGGAGCAGGGCGCAGCCGAGCAGATCCTGCATGCGCCGACAGACGACTATACCCGCACGCTGATGGCGGCGGCGAGTCCCACTGAGCGCTCTGCGCCTGCCGTGGTGGCCGGAGATGCGCTGCTCAAGGTCGAAGGCGTCCATGCCGCCTATGGCAGGCTGCCGGTGCTGCACGACATATCGCTCCAGCTTGCCCGCGGTGCCACGCTGGGAGTGATCGGCGAGAGCGGGTCGGGCAAGTCGACACTGGCCCGCGTGATCGCGGGACTCCTGCCGCGCAGCGCAGGATCGGTCAGGCTAGGCGGTGAGGAACTGCCCAAGGGCATTGACGGGCGAAGCCGCGAGCAGTTCCGCAGGGTACAGCTTGTGTTCCAGAATGCGGATACGGCGCTCAATCCGGTGCACACGGTGGGGCAGACGCTGGCGCGCCCACTGGCGTTCTACCACGGGCTCAAAGGCGCGGAGGCGAAGGCCGAGGTGGCGCGACTGCTTGACATGATCCGCCTGCCTGCTGATCTTGCCACGCGAAACGTGCGCCAGCTTTCGGGCGGTCAGAAGCAGCGCGTGAACCTTGCCCGCGCTCTGGCGGCGCGGCCTGACGTGCTGCTTTGCGATGAAGTGACCTCCGCCCTCGACACAGTTGTCGGCGCTGCGATCCTCGAGCTGATCGATGAATTGCGACGCGAACTTGGCATCGCCACGGTGTTCATCAGCCATGACATTTCCACAGTGCGTGCGTTCTGCGATCAGGTGCTGGTGCTTTATGGTGGCACTGCGGTGGAACAGGCCGATGCAGCAGCCTTCGCACGCGGCGTGCATCACCCTTACACTGACCTGCTGATGCACTCCGTGCCTGAGATGCGCGCTGGCTGGCTCGAACAGGCGGTAACGCGCAAGGCAGTTCTGCCTAGCGAGGTCGGCGACGACCTGTGCCGATTCCTGCCCCGCTGTCCTGTTGCGATCGACGGACGTTGCAATGCCGAAGCAGCACCCTTGCGGGCAGGCGATGGCTTTGCGCTGCTGTGCCACCACGAACTCCAGACATTGAGGGAACTGACCGCATGACCGGCCGCTTCCGCCGCCTTGACGTGACCGACCGTGCGCCTGTGCGGTTGACTGTCGACGGTAGCGAAATCACTGCGCTCGAAGGCGATACACTGATGGTCGCAATGCTCAGCAGCGGCCTCGCCCTGCGTAGTGCCGAGTTCGGGCCGGAGCGCCGTGCAGGCTTCTGCTTGATGGGTGCGTGCCAGGATTGCTGGGTCCGCGATACACAGGGCAATGCCTTGCGTGCCTGCTCCACTGTTGTGGAGAACGGCCAGAGCATCTCGACGCAACCAATGACTGCAGACTGGTCGGTGGCGCCATGAGCGAGAAGGTGGTGATCGTCGGCGCGGGGCCAGCAGGCGTGCGCGCGGCAGAGGCGCTGGTGCGGGCGGGCCTGCGCCCGATTGTGATCGACGAGGGTACGCGCTCGGGCGGGCAAATATATCGCCGCCAGCCCGAAGGCTTCAAGCGCCCATACGAAACGCTCTATGGCAGCGAGGCCCGCAGAGCCCGAAGTGTGCACGAGACGTTCGATGCCCTGCGCCCGGACATCGACTACCGCCCTGAAACGCTGGTGTGGAACGTCGCCGAAGGCCACGTCTGGGCAGCGCGGGCCGGCGAGACCGAGGCGATCGCCTATGATCGCCTGATTGTGTGCTCGGGCGCTACCGACCGGCTGGCTCCAGTGCCCGGCTGGCAACTGGCGGGCTGCTATTCGCTCGGTGGATCGCAGGTGGCGCTGAAGGCGCAGGCCTGCAGCATCGGCGGTGAGGTGGTGTTCATGGGCACAGGACCGCTGCTCTACTACGTCGCTTCGCAATACGTTAAGGCGGGAGCGAATGTCGCCGCTGTGCTCGATACCTCGCCCTTTGCTGGCCGGGTAAAAGCGCTGCCCAAGCTGACCGAGCAGCCCGACCTGCTGTGGCAGGGCATGAAGCTGACGTTCGGCCTCAAGCGTGCGGGCGTGACTGTGCTTTCGGGTGTGACTCCGGTGGAGATCAGTGGCGATTCCGAAATTGGCGTGTCGGGCGTCACCGTCCGCACTGCTTCGGGCACGCTCAGCCGGTTCGCGTGCGACGCTGTCGCCATGGGCTGGCACTTGCGGCCCGAAACCCAGATTGCCGATCTCGCGCGGGCCAGCTTCTCCTTTGATCTGCGCACCCGCCAGTGGCTTCCCGAGATCGACGGTGATGGACGAGCACTTGTGCCCGGCCTCTATCTTGCAGGCGATGGCGCGAAGATCCTCGGCGCGCGGTCGGCCGAAGTGACCGGTGAACTTGCGGCGATTGCTGCGCTGGCTGACATGGGCCACGCCATCGACAAGGATCGTCGTCGCCACTTGCGGGCGATGCGCGCACGCTATGTGCGATTTGCCGAGGGTCTCGCCGAAGCCTTCCCATGGCCGCACCAGTTCGTTGCGGACACGGCGGACAGCACCGTGGTCTGCCGCTGCGAAGGCGTGACGGCAGGAACCTTGCGCGCCAGTGTCAGCGAGGCATTTGCCACCGAAACCAATCGCGCCAAATCGTTCAGCCGCGTCGGTATGGGGCGGTGCCAAGGGCGCTATTGCGGCAACGCTTCGGCAGAGATTGTCTCGGCCTTGCGCGGCGAGCCGGTGGAGTGTTCTGGCAGACTGCGCGGTCAGGCGCCGGTCAAGCCCATCCCCGTTGCCACTGCGAGGACCGACGCATGATCGCGCCTGAAGCCACTGCAGACGTCGCGATCATCGGCGGCGGGTTGATGGGCTGCTCGGCCGCATTCTTCCTCGCGCAGCGCGGGTTGTCGGTGCTTCTGCTCGAGACCGACAAGGTCGGACGTCAGGCGAGCGGCACGAACTTCGGCAATGTGCGCCGTCAGGGCCGCCCGATCTTCCAATTGCCGCTGGCCAACCGCGCCAGCCGCATCTGGCGGCAGGCGAGCGAACTGCTTGGGTCCGACGTGGAATACCTGCAGAACGGCCACATCCGCGTCTGCTTCCGCGATCGGCCCGAGAACGTCGGAAAGATGGAGGAGTACGCCGCTCAGGCACGAGAGGAGGGGCTCGATCTCGAGCTGCTTTCGGGCAACATGCTGCGCGAGAAGTTCCCATGGCTCGGCCCCGATGTCCTCGCCGGTTCGCATTCCGCGTTGGATGGCCACGCCAACCCGCGTCTTGCCGCGCCCGCCTTCGCCCGGGCGGCAATGAAGCTGGGCGCGCAAGTGGTGGAAGACACCAAGATCGTCCACGCGGCCAAGGTCGGCGAAGATTTCGTGCTTGAGGCCGAGGATGGGCGTCGCTTTCGCGCGCCGACCCTGCTCGTTACCGCGGGCGCATGGGCAGGCAAGATTGTCAGTCAGTTCGGTGAGCCGGTAAAGCTCACCCCCCGCGCGCCGACGATGAGCGTGACCGAACCGGTACCTTACTCAATCCTTCCCGCCGTTGGCGTGATGACGCCTGACGAGGTCGAGACGGTGTATTTCCGCCAGGTCGCTCGCGGCAACATCGTGCTGGGTGGCTCATTGCGCGCGCCGTCCTATCCCGATGAGTACCGCGCCTATGTGATGCCCGAGAACACCATGACCCAGTTCCAGCACTTGCGCCGCCTCGCGCCAGCGCTGGCCAGGCTGCAGGTCATCCGCGTCTGGAGCGGGATCGAGGGCTACACTGACGATGCCCTGCCGGTCATGGGGGCGAGCGATACCGTGTCGGGCCTGTTCTACGCCTTTGGCTTTTCAGGCTCTGGCTTTCAGATCGGACCCGGCGTGGGCGAGACGATGGCTGAAATCATCGCCACGGGTACGACGGACATTCCTATCGAGCAGTACGCGATCAGGCGGTTCCGCGAAGGCGGCTGATCGTCAGATCTGGATCAGCGCCGTCTTCACCTTGCAGGACGCCAGATAGGCCTCGCGGCCAAGGTCCTTGCCGACGCCTGATTGTCGGAAGCCGCCGGTCGGCAGGATGAAATCGTCCGAGCGGCCATAGCGGTTCACCCACACGGTTCCGGCATCAAGCGTGCGGATCGCCCGCATCGCGCGTGACAGATCGTTTGTGTGGACGCCGGCGGCGAGGCCATAGCGTGTGCCGTTGGCGAGCGCGAAGGCTTCCTCCTCATCGGCGAAGGACTGCACGGTCAGGACCGGGCCAAAGATCTCGCCCTGCACGGCTTCGCTATCGGCGGCGGCATTGGCCAGCAGGGTGGGCTGGTAATAGCTGCCCGCTTGCGGTGAAGTGGCGCGCGCACCGCCGGTCACGGCTTCTGCCCCGTTGGCGCGGGCGCGCTGGACGATTCCGTCGATCTGCGCGAGCTGGCCTTCGGAGATGATGGGGCCCATCGTTGTGCCTTCGTCCCAGGTAGAGCCGATGCGGTGGCTTTCGAATGCTGTTGTCAGGCGCTCGACCACTTCATCACGCACCTTGTCCTGCACCAGCAAGCGCGATCCGGCGACGCAGACTTGCCCTGAATTGAGCGTGATCGCGCGTGCTACAAGCGCCGATGCTTTTGGGATGTCTGCGTCGGCAAAGACCAACTGCGGGCTCTTGCCGCCCAACTCCAGCGTGGAGGGCTTCGGCCCGGTCTGCGCGCAGGCGGCCATGATCGCTCGGCCGGTTCGGGTGGAGCCGGTGAAGCTGACCTTGCCCACCGCTTCGTGCCGGACAAGCGCATCGCCGATGTCCGCGCCGCCGCCCTGCACCACGTTGAACACGCCTGCTGGAATGCCGGCTGCGACCGCCAGTTCGGCCAGACGCACGACCGAGAAGGGCGTAAGCTCCGAGGGCTTGAGCACCACCGCGTTGCCTGCTGCGAGCGCGGGCCCGAGCTTCCAGGCGGCCATGACCAGCGGCAGGTTCCAAGGCGCAATGGCTCCAACCACGCCATAAGGTTGGGTCAGGGTGAAGCCGAGCTTGTCGGGCGTGGTCGCGCCGATTTCGCCGCCGTGCTTGTCGGCGAATTCAGCGAAGAAGCGGATACATTCTGCGGTGTACGGCAAGTCCCAGGCGAGAATTTCAGGCAGCGTGCGGCTCGACCCAGCAGCCTCCAACGGAGCGAGCGTAGCGGCATCGGCCTCGATCAGATCGGCCCAGCGGCGCAGCAGGCGCATGCGGCCGCGCGGCTCCATCGTGCCCCAGCCGCTGGCCTTCTGCGCGAGGGCAGCATTTTCCACGGTGTCGGCCAGTTGCTGCGTGTCCGCCGCGCGCAGTTCGCCCAACAGCCCGCCGTCGGAAGGACGGGTGACCATGAAGCTGTGTCCGCTACCCACAACTGCCTTTCCGCCTATGAAGTTGGCAGCAAGGGCGGGGCGAATGGTATCAGGATCGAACAGGGGCATCGCAGCTTTCCGGACATGGCGGGGACGCAGCAGTCTATGCCGCCGCTTTCGCAATCGGCGCGGCAAAGGGGCGTGAGAACGCGCGATAATGTTCCGAATAAGATGGAAAACCGGCACCTCATGTTGATCGGCGCTGGTTAGACCGAAAGCATTACAGTGGTGCTGATCGCACCCTTTCTCAATCTTGTTCCGGGAGCATCCGATGGCAGTTCAGGACGCGACGCAGATCGTCATGCGCGCAATGACCGGCGACGACATCCACGCTGCTGCCGAATTGTGTTTCGAGCAGCAATGGCCGCATCGCGAAGGGGATCTGGCGTTGTTCCTGTCGATCGGCGAGGGCGTTGTGGCCGAAGTCGACGGCAAGGTGGTCGGCACGATCATGGGCTGGAAGTTCGGCGAGGCATTCGCGACTCTCGGCATGGTTATCGTGACGAATGCGATGCAGGGCCGGGGGCTCGGTCGCAAGCTGATGGACGCCATGCTGGAACGTCTCAAGGGGCGCACGGTCATTCTCAACGCTACGGCAGAAGGGCTGCCGCTCTATCGCAAGCTCGGCTTCGAAGAATTAGGGGTTGTGTGTCAGCATCAGGCGGTCGCCCCTGCCCAGCCGCTCGTCGAGCTACGGCGCGGTGAGCGCGTGCGGCCAATGGGGGCCGCCGATGGCGAGGCGCTTGACGCGCTCTACGTCAAGGCGAGTGGCATGGAGCGCAAGGCGGTGCTCGATGCCTTCCAGGCCGAGGGCAGCACGGTTGTGCTCTGCCGAGAGCATGAGCAGACCGGATTTGCTGTGCTGCGAAGGTTCGGGCGGGGCTGGGCCATCGCCCCGGTGATCGCGCCCGATCAGGCAGGGGCCAAGGCGTTGATCGCGCACTGGCTGGGCACGCAGTCCGGCAGCTTCTGTCGTCTCGACATTCCTGAAAGCAGCGGGCTCGGACCATGGCTTGAGGAGCTTGGCCTGCCCGAAGTGGGGCGCGTCACTACGATGGCTCTCGGGCCCGCACCGGCGGTCGATGACGCCATCACAACTTTTGCAATTGCAGCACAGGCGCTTGGTTGAACATGTTGAACCTGAATGATCCCACCCTGCTGCGGCAGGCCGCGTTGGTTGATGGGCAGTGGATTTCTGCCGGCCTCCCCGCGCTTGATGTCACCAATCCCGCAACCGGCGAGGTCATTGGCACCGTGCCCGATTGCGGCGCGGCAGAGGCAGAGGCGGCCATCGCCGCGGCTCAGGCTTCGTGGTCGGGCTGGCGCCGCCGGACTGCAGGCGAGCGCGCCGCGCTGCTCGAAGCCTGGCATGCTCTGGTGCTTGCCAATGTCGATGATCTAGCCCGGATCATGACTGCCGAGCAGGGCAAGACTCTCGCCGAAGCTCAAGGCGAGATTCGCTACGCGGCGACGTTCATCAAGTGGTTTGCCGAAGAAGGCCGCCGCGTTGGCGGGCGCAACGTTCCCTCGCCCGAGCGCGACCGTCGGATCATCGTGCTGACCGAGCCGGTCGGTGTTTCAGCCGCGATCACGCCCTGGAACTTCCCCGCTGCGATGATCACCCGCAAATGCGCGCCCGCGCTTGCTGCCGGGTGTTCGGTGGTGATCAAGCCGTCGGAAATGACGCCATTCACCGCGCTCGCCCTTATCGAACTGGCGATCCGCGCAGGCTTCCCCAAAGGGACGATCAACCTTCTGACTGGCATGCCGCAGGCGATTGGTGCGACGATCACAGCTAGCCCGGTGGTGCGCAAGCTTTCATTCACCGGCTCGACCCGCGTCGGTTCGCTGCTGATGCGGCAGAGCGCAGACACGATCAAGCGGCTGAGCCTCGAACTGGGTGGCAATGCGCCGCTGATCGTGTTCGACGATGCCGATCTCGATCTGGCGGTTAAGGCTACCATGGCGAGCAAGTTCCGCAATGCCGGGCAGACCTGCGTCTGTGCCAACCGCATTCTGGTGCACGCGCCGATCTACGATGAATTCGCCGCGCGTCTCGGGGCTGCAGTCGAAGCGCTCAATGTCGGCAACGGGATAGACGCCGACGCAACCACCGGCCCGCTGATCAACCGCGCGGCAGTCGACAAGGTCTCGGCTCATCTTGAGGATGCGCTGGCCAAGGGTGGCAAGGTGCTGTTTTCCGGCAAAGGCGCGCAAGGTGGCAACTTTGCCCGACCGGTCGTTATCGGCGAGGCCAGCACCGACATGCGCCTTGCTTCGGAAGAAACCTTTGGCCCTGTTGCTCCGCTGTTCCGCTTCGAGACCGAGGACGAGGCCATCGCGCTGGCCAACGATACCGAGTACGGCCTTGCCAGCTACTTCTACACGTCGGGCCTCGATCGCGCCTTCCGTGTGGCCGAGGCGCTGGAGGCGGGGATGATTGCTCTCAACACCGGCTCGATCGCAATGGAAATGGCTCCGTTCGGTGGCGTGAAGCAATCCGGCCTCGGACGCGAAGGCGGCACGCTGGGCATCGAGGAATATCTGGAAACCAAGGCCTTCCACATCGGCGGCCTGAAGATCTGAACCGGGGGCGGAACAATGACGAGCAATAGGCGCAAGCACACAATCGCGGTCATCCCGGGTGACGGCATCGGCAAGGAAGTGATGCCCGAAGGCATGCGCGTGCTCGAAAAGGCCGCCTCGCTGTTCGGTTTCGAGATCGAGCAAAAGTGGCATGATTTCGCCTGCTGCGACTACTACACCCGCCACGGCAAGATGATGCCCGACAACTGGAAAGAGGAGATCGGTCGGCCAGATGCGATCTTCTTCGGTGCGGTCGGCTGGCCTGATACCGTGCCCGATCACGTCTCGCTCTGGGGGTCGCTGCTGCAGTTCCGCCGCGAATACGACCAGTATGTCAACCTGCGCCCCGTGCGCCTCATGCCTGGCGTTCCCTGCCCGCTGGCGGGTCGCGAGCCGGGTGACATCGATTTCTGGGTCGTGCGCGAGAATACCGAAGGCGAATATTCCTCGGTCGGCGGGATTATGTTCCCCGGTACGGAGCGCGAGGTCGTCATCCAGGAAACGGTGATGACGCGCATCGGCGTGGACCGCGTGCTGCGCTATGCCTTCGATCTGGCACAAAAACGCCCCGCCAAGCACCTGACCAGCGCCACCAAGTCCAACGGCATTGCTATCACCATGCCGTACTGGGACCAGCGCGTCGAAGTGATCGGCGAAGAATACCCCGATGTACGTCACGACAAATACCACATCGACATCCTGACCGCGCAGTTCGTGCTGAATCCTGACCGGTTCGACGTGGTTGTCGGCTCCAACTTGTTCGGCGACATTCTCTCCGATTTGGGCCCCGCCTGCACCGGCACCATCGGGGTTGCGCCATCCGGCAATATCAATCCCGAAGGCATCCATCCTTCGCTGTTCGAACCGGTGCACGGCTCCGCGCCGGACATTGCCGGGCAGGGCATTGCCAATCCGGTCGGCCAGATCTGGTCAGCCGCGATGATGTTGGAACACCTCGGCGAAGCAGAAGCTGCCGCGGCGATCATGCGCGCGGTAGAAGAGGTTCTTGCCACGCCCTCGGCCCGCACACGCGACCTTAAGGGTGCGGCCGGTACCGAAGCATGCGGCAAGGCCATCGCCGAAGCCTTGGGCTGACAGCGCGGAGGTGCAGCATAAAATGCTGCGTTCTACCACGCGAAAGCCCGCGGAGCGCCCCTTAGCCCACGCTTTCGGCCAAACCCGCTCTTGCTAGCGGCATAGGCTCGTTCCATTGTTCCCCAATGGACGAGCCTGTGATGAACGCCTCCGCTTCTGCCCTCTCGAACCGCTCCCTAGTAGATATTGACCGCGATCACCTGATCCACTCGGTCACGTCGTTCCGGGGTCATGAGCTGCACGGCGCGATCGTGCTGGAATCCGGCAAGGGCATGTGGCTTACAGACGCCGAAGGTAACCGGCTGCTTGATGCCTTCGCGGGTCTGTGGTGCGTCAATGTCGGGTATGGGCAGGACTCGATCGTGGAGGCTGCTGCCGAGCAGATGCGCAAGCTGCCCTATGCCACCGGCTATTTCCACTTCGCCAGCGAACCGGTGATCCGGCTCGCCGGAGAGCTCACCGCCGCCGCGCCTGAAGGCCTCGATCACGTGTTCTTCACGCAGGGCGGGTCTGACGCCGTCGACAGCGCGATCCGCTACATCGTCCACTATTGGAATGCGGCGGGGAAGCCTTCGAAGAAGCACTTCATCGCGCTGGAGTGGGGCTATCACGGATCAAGCAGCCTTGGCGCAGGGCTCACTGCGCTCGGCAACTTCCACCGCAACTTTGACCTGCCGCGCCCCTGGCAGCATCACATCGCCTCGCCCTATCAGTATCGCCACCCGCAAGGTGACGATGACGCGGCGGTGATCGCCTCTACAGTTGCCGCGCTTGAAGCCAAGGTGGCCGAACTCGGGGCAGACAACGTGGCGGCGTTCTGCTGCGAACCGATCCAGGGATCGGGCGGCGTAATCGTTCCCCCTCGCGGTTGGCTCAAGGCCCTGCGCGAGGCCTGCACTCGGCTCGGCATCCTGATGCTGGTGGACGAGGTCATCACCGGCTTCGGCCGTACTGGACCGCTCTTCGCCTGCCTTGACGAGGGCGTCTCGCCCGATTTCATGACTACGGCCAAGGGCCTGACCGCCGGGTACATCCCCATGGGCGCGATGTTCATGGCCGACCATGTCTACCAGACCATCGCCGACGCTGCACCCGCTGCCCTGCCGATCGGCCACGGCCAGACCTATTCCGGTCACCCGGTTGCCGCCGCGGTAGGCCTCGAAGTCCTGCGCCTTTACCGCGAAGGCGGGCTGCTCGAGAACGGCGTGAAGGTCGGCGCGCGCTTTGCCGAACACATGGAGCGTATCCGCAGCCACCCGCTGGTCGGCGACGTGCGCTATCGTGGGATGCTTGGCGCGATCGAACTCACGCCGAACAAGGCGATGAAGGCAACCTTTGATGCCTCGCTCGATATCGGCGGCAGGCTTTCGAAGCTGACTTACGGCAACGGGGTGATCGTGCGCTGCTTTGCAAATGCCGTTCTGGGCTTCGCGCCAGCCTTGTGCTGCACGCTGGAGGAAATGGACACGATCTTCGAGCGCGTCGAGCGCTCGCTTGATCAACTGCTCGACCAGCCTGAGATCCGCGCGGTCGTCGCGCTGCAACACGCCTGAGGGGGATCACCGCAATGCTGCCCGGACCCAAGCTCGACAGGATTGACCTTAAGATCCTCGCCAAGCTCCAGCAGGAGGGGCGGATCACCAACGTGGAACTGGCCGATGCGGTCGGCCTTTCGCCGAGCCCCTGCCTTACGCGCGTCAAACGGCTTGAAAAGGCCGGGTACATCACCGGCTACGGCGCGCATGTAAACCTCAACAAGCTCGGCGAATTCCTCACCGTCTTCACCGAGGTCACTCTCAGCGAACACCGGCGCGGTGACTTCAGCCGATTTGAAAGCCGCATCGTCAAGATCGACGAGATCGTCGAATGCCACCTCGTTTCGGGCGGATACGACTATCTCTTGAAGTTCGTGGCGCGCGGCGTCTCGCACTACCAGTCGATCATCGAAGGCATGCTGGAGAGCGATTATGGCATCGAGAAGTACTTCTCCTACGTCGTGATCAAATCGCCGTTCATCAAGCATCACTTCCCGATCCAGAACCTGTTCGGCCAAACCCATGGCTGATGCTCTAATGACTGATCTGTCTGAGATTCTGCCCGACCTCGTCGCCCTGCGCCGCGATATCCATGCCAACCCTGAACTGGGCTTTCGCGAACATCGCACTGCCGCACGCATTGCCGATGAGCTTCGTGGGCTGGGTATTGAGGTTCACGAACAGATTGGCACCACCGGGCTTGTCGGCGTGCTCAAGGGCAAGCGCCCCGGTACCCGCTCCCTTGGCCTGCGCGCCGACATGGACGCGCTGCCGATTCATGAGCAGACCAACCTGCCCTGGGCCAGCACCACGCCCGGCACCTTCCATGGCTGCGGCCACGATGGCCACGTGGCGATGCTGCTGGGCGCTGCACGGGTGCTTGCCGCCGATCCCGACTTTGCCGGCACGCTCAACTTCGTCTTTCAGCCTGCCGAGGAAGGGCAGGGCGGGGCTCGCGTGATGATCGAGGAAGGTCTGTTCGACCGCTTCCCTTGCGACCGCGTCTATGCCTTGCACAACTGGCCGGGCCTGCCTGCCGGAACCATCAGCACGCGTCCTGGCGCTATCATGGGGGCTGCAGACAAGTTTCGCATCACGCTCACCGGCAAGGGCGGCCACGCAGCGATCCCGCAGGACAGCCCCGACGCGATCCTCGCCGCGGCAAGCCTGGTTCAGCAGCTCAACACCATCGTCAGCCGCGCCGTGCCGCCTTATGCATCGGCGGTCCTTTCGATCACCGAGATCCATGGCGGCCATGCGCACAATGTTATCCCGGCCGAAGTGCTGGTCGGCGGCACCGTCCGGACGTTTGATCCGGCAGTTCAGGACCGGATCGAGTCGCGGATGCGGGGGATGCTCAAGGGCATCGAAGCTTCCTTCGAAGTGCAATGTGCGCTCGATTATGACCGCTACTACCCTGCGACGATCAACGATCCGGTTGCCGCTGCCGATGCGCTGGAAGTTGCGGCTACAGTTGCGAGGGCCGAACTGGCGCCAGAGCCTGCGCCTACGTCAGAAGACTTTTCCTTCATGCTCCAGCAGCGGCCGGGTGCCTATATCTGGCTGGGGCAGGGCACGTCCGATCACGCTGCGCCGCTGCATAATCCGCACTACGATTTCAACGACAACGTGCTGGAGACCGGCATCCGCCTGCACGTCGCGCTGGCGAAGCACTGGCTGGTCTAGGGTCAGGACCCTAGAATCGCAGCGCCATGCCCACAATCCCGCGCGTGACCCGCCCGCGCGAGCCCTCGGCTCGGGCCATGTCGAGCGTACGGCCGACCAGGCGCTCGTGAATCGCGCCACCATAGACCTCGAGCAGCGGTGTCAGGGTTTTGCGGACGCGCAGAGCGACCTGAATATCGGTCACGCCATGACCGCTGCTTTCCTGTTCGATGTCCTGAGCGGCCCAGTTCACGTTGAGGCGCGGTTCGGCGGTGAGGGTTGCCGACAGCGGAAGGGTAAAGTTCAACTGCCCGCTGCCGATAAGATCGCCGCGCTCCGACATATAGAAGAAGTGCTCGATTTCGAGCCAGTCTACGGGCGTCACCACGAAAGCGAACGAGCCATGCGTCAGGTCTTCGCCCCCGCGCACATCCTGCCGGATGCCGGCAAGTAGCGTGAGTTTGTCGCTGACATTGCGGACGTAGAGAGCTTCAAGCTGGACGTTGTCGATCAAAGGGCCAACGTCGCTGCCGCCCGATGCGCGCACCTCGAACCGGTCGCTGTCGGAACCTACCGAGAGCGCGCTGTCAAAGGTGAAGTGCTCGTCGCCATCGCCCACGTGGAGCTCAAGCAGGTCCACCTCGGCCTCAACCGGATCGGCGAGTGCAGGCGTGGCGAACAGGATCGAGGCCAGAAGGGGCAATGCGTATCGCATGCTGCCACATGACCCGAAAGCGCGCGGAACTGTAGCCCGAAAGAATGCTTTTCGACGGGAGAGGATTGCGAATGCTTCGCCTGGATTGCCTCTCGATGCCGCGTCAACGGCATCTCAGAACCACATCCTCACCCCAACGACGGCGCTGACCTGCGAAGGGTTCTCGCCATCCAGTCGCGCTAGCCGCGCCGTTTCGCCCAGCTTGCGCTCCCAGTGGACGCCAACATAGGGCGCAAATTCGCGGGCAAATTCATAGCGCATCCGTGCACCCAGTTCGACCTTCTCGAACCCCGCACCGATGCCGAGCTCGGGCACGTCCTGTGCCGATGCGTCGATTTCAACGGAAGGCTGCAGGATCAGGCGTTGGGTCAGGCGCATGTCGTGCTCTGCCTCAACCCGGAAATGCACATCGCCCTTGTTCGAGACGAAGGCGTGTGCGCCAAGCTCGAACCAGTATGGGGCAAGCCCCTCGATGCCGATTACACCATAAGTTCGGTCGGGGCCTGCGGCGAAATCCTGCCGGACGCCGAGTTCGAAGTTCCACCATGGATCGAGTGCGTGCCGCCATGCTGCGCGCACCTCGCCGGTTTCCAGCGGTTCGCCGAATGCGCCGTCGCCTTCGGTCTCAACCGCGAGCCGGTCGATGTCGCCGCCGATCCAGCCCATCGCCTGCCAGGCAAATCCGTCCTTGCCGCTGCGCGGGCGATACTCAAGGCGATCGAGGATAAGCGCGTTGCCGTAAAAGCGCCCTTCCTTGGCGAGGTCGGCCCTGGCCTGCGCCATGCGCTGCCTGTCCCAGTAGGCATCGGCGGGATGGTCGGTAGGGACGGGCGGCGGCGGGGCATTGCCCACTTCGCTGTCGCTGACCGTCGGCATCACGTGGCCTGCGTGTGCGGAATGGTCCATCGGCGCGGCCTGGTCCGCAGTCGCAGCCTCCGACTGCTGGTGCATGGAGTGATCCATGCCTTCCATCGGCTGCCCTTCCATCGCACCCATGTCATGGCTGGAGTGGTCCATGCCCTCCATCTGGGTCATGTCGTGGCCGGCATGAGGGTCCGGCACTTCCTGCGCGAAGGAGGGGGTGGAGATCAGCGCGGCACCGGCCAGCAGAAGGCGCTTCATGCTGCGTCTCCCGCGCTGCGCACCGTAACGACACGCATCATCCCGGCGTGCATGTGCAGCAGCATGTGGCAGTGGAATGCCCAGTCTCCTTCCGCATCGGCGGTCAGGTCGAAGCTCGCCTTGCCGCCGGGCAGGACGTTGACAGTATGCTTTCGCGGCCGGTTGCCCGGCTCGCCCGTGACCAGTTCGAAGAAGTGGCCGTGGAGGTGGATCGGGTGTGGCATCATCGTGTGGTTGATGAGGTTCACCCGCACCCGCTCGCCCTTGCGGAACGGGATGGGCTTGGCGCCATCGGAAATCGTCTCGCCATCGATGGACCACATGTAGCGTTCCATGTTGGCAGTCAGGTTCACGTCGATCTGGCGAGAGGGTGTGCGCGGGTCTGGATTGGCACTGCGCGAGCGCAAGTCGGCATAAGTCAGGACGCGGTGATCCACGTCCTCCAGACCCGTTGGCTTGTCGGCCAGACGGTCGGCCGGCATGGGCGAGATCGTGGCAACGCCTGGTCCTGGCTTTACCCCCGGCGCAAGGCTGAGGTCGCGCATCTTCATCGAATGGCCTGCCATGCTCTCGTTGGCAGGCTTGGACAGGTCGATTTCGCCACCGTCGCCCATGTCCATCCCGCTCATGTCCATACCCATGTCGCGCATGGTCAGGACGGGGCGAGCGCGGCGGGCGGGGATGGCCCCGGCCATGCCGATCTGCGGGGCAAGAGTGGCCCGCACCAGACCGGATCTGTCGATGGCCTCGGCGATGATTCCGAACGGCGCAGCCTCGGTCGGCTGCACGATCACGTCATAAGTCTCGGCAATCGCGATCTGGAACTCGTCGGTCTCGACCGGCTGGACATTGCATCCGTCCGCCGCGACCACGGTCATCGGCAGGCCAGGGATGCGAAAGTTGAAGTTGGTCATCGACGAGGCGTTGATGATCCGCAGCTTCACCCGCTCACCCGGGCGGAACAGCGCGGTCCAGTTGGCGCCCGTATCGTGTCCGTTGATCACATACGAATACGTCGCGCCGGTCACGTCCGAGATGTCGGTCGCGTCCATGCGCATCTTCGCCCATTCGAGCCGCTCCTTCAGGCTCTGGTCCTTGCCTTTCAGAAGACCACCCACGGTCTGGCGCTGCCAGTTGAAGTAGCCACCCATGGCCTTCAGCTTGCGCAATTGTTCGTGCGGATTCATCGGGCTCCAGTCCGCCAGCATCAGCACATATTCGCGATCGAACGGGGCAGAGGCATCAGGCTCGGCCGGGTCGATCACGATGGGGCCATAGAGGCCGACAGCCTCCTGCATCCCCGAATGCGAATGGTACCAGAAGGTGCCGGAATGGAGGATCGGGAACTCGTAGGTGAACGTCTCGCCCGGATCGATGCCGGGGAACGAAAGGCCGGGCACGCCGTCCATCTGGAACGGCACGAGCAGCCCGTGCCAGTGGATCGAGGACTGTTCGCCCAGGGTGTTGGCAACCGCGATGCGTACCTTCTGTCCCTCGCGCAGCCGGATCAGCGGTGCCGGGATCGAGCCATTGACGGCGACCGCAGGAGCTGACCGATCCCCCACCGCGAACTTCGCCGCGCCGATCGAAAGCGCGATGCTATCGCCCGAAAGCGTACCGCCGCTGTTACGCCCGGCCATGGCGCCCGAGGCCATCTTGTGCCCGCCATGCCCGGATTGCGCCCAGGCGGGGACCAGCGGCGTTGCGGCAAGGGCACCGGCTCCCAGGAGCAGGTTGCGGCGATTGAGGTGAAGCGTGTTGGTCATTACCCTGCAGTTACGCAGGAAAAGCCGCTACCCCTCAAGCATTTCCGACAATTTCTGCCGCGCCCGGTAAATCCGCGTCTCCACTGCCTTTTCGGTCAGGCCCAGCACATCGGCGGCCTCGGCCATGCTCATGCCTTCAAGGCGGCAGAGGATCAGCGGGTCTTTCAGATTTGCCGGAAGCGCGGCAACCGCCGCCGAAACCCGCGCGAGTTCGCGCCGCGAGATCGCCTCGGCCTCCGGGTCGAGCCCCTGATCGGCCACGTCGAATGCGTCTTCCAGTGGGCGCGCCATGCGGAACAGCCGCCGCACTGTGCGCCGCCGGGCCCAGTCACGGCATTTGTTCACCGCGATCCGCATGATCCAGGCGCGGAACGGACGGGCCGCGTCGAACTTTGCGAGTGATGCGAAAGCGGCGATGAAGGCTTCCTGCGTCACGTCGAGCGCTTCGCCTTCATCCCCGGTATGATGGCGGGCCAGCCTGAACACGGCCTCGCGATGCCGGGCCATCAACGCGGCATAGGCAGCCTGACGGCCGGCCAGCGCACTCGCGACCAGTTGCGGGTCGCTTTCGCCGTGCGCGCCATCCCCCGTCACCGGTTCAGCGGTGGTCGGGGGCGGTGAGGGCGCGGGCGATCTCGCGGTCGAAGATGGCCTGCTGGGCAGGGGTGAGCACGCCGCGCATGGCAAAGACGTGTGCCAGCGTGGCCTTCTGCAGCTCACCCATCGCCATGTGCGAGGCATCGACCGCGCCGGTCACCTTTGGCCCGATCTGGTGCTCGCTCTCGATAGCCCGGGCAAGGTCTGCGTTCGAGGCGCGCAAGCGCTCGTCTAGCGCGCGGCGCTTGCCGGCAAAATCGGCTTCCAGCCGGTCGATCTGCTGTTTCTGCTGCGCCGACAGATCGAGCCGGTCGTGCATCAGCTGGTGCAGTTCGCTGCCGTGATGCATCGGCATGAAGCCGCGGGCGAAGTGGCTGGCGGCAAGCGCGACGGCTGCGGACACCACCGCCACCAGCACATAGCGCAAGGCCCCGCCCATCAATCTGCCAGCAAGTGCGAGGGCGCGCCCGAGGGCACCCCGAATAGCGGCTCGGCCTGTGCCGGGGCAGAGGGGGTGACCGACCCCGCGATGCCCACGACAGCCGCAATGCCCACCGCCATGATCATGCCGCGCCGCGCAGTAGCGCTCTCGCGTCGCTCGGCAAGGCCACGCATCACACCATCGTCGATGGCGCCTAGCGAAGCGGGCGTTGCCTTGGCGGCCAAGGCGCCAAGAAGTTCGTCGATATCGGCCATCACTGGCTATGTTCCTTTTTCCACGCGATTCCCATTACGCAAGGTTCGAGCGAATCCCTCAAGACAAATTTTGCGCTATGGGCTGAGGGATGACCGCAGGCCTTGCGTATCACCTTGCAGATCCCAACCCGAAAGGACTTGCCATGCGCCGTCTCGCGCTTCTTGCCGCTCCCGCCTTTGCCATGCTCGCGCTGCCCGGTGCCGCCCTTGCGCACCCCAAGCTGCTCTCGGCCAATCCTGCGGCAAACACGGCTGTGGCCAAACCGACCAAGCTGACCCTGACCTTCTCCGAAGAGCTCGTCGGCCCGCTTTCGGGTATCGAACTGGTGATGACCGGGATGCCCGGCATGGCCAACCACGCGCCGATGCCGATCAAGGGCTTCAAGACCGCCGCTGCAGGCAAGGTTCTCACCGTGACTCTCCCGCGCGCACTGCCTGCCGGCAGCTACAACCTCAAGTGGCACGCAGTTGCAGCGGACCAGCATCGCATCGAGGGCCAGTACGCCTTCACCGTTCGCTGATCGGGCCTGAGGGGGCGTGGAGACGACCGGCCTGATCGCTTCGCGGGCGGTGGCGTATCTTGCGCTGCTGCTCGTCGCGGGCGTCCCGCTTTATGGCCTCGCTGCGGGCCGGTTGCTGTCCATTCGTTCCCGTATCGCTCTGATTTTGCTGGCATTTCTCGCAGCACTTGCTTCGGCTTGGTGGGCGCTGGAAAGCGTCGCTGCCATGGCGGGTATCACGCTTGGTGAACTCGATCAGGCAACGGCCGAAGTCGTGCTCGCGCAGACACCGCTGGGCAAGGTCATGGAATGGCGACTGACGGCGCTCGTGGGCGTCGTAGCGGCCTCGGCCCTGACGCTGCGTCTCTTGCGCTTGCCGCTGCTTGCCCTGAGCGGCGCGGTCGCGCTGTGTTCAATGGCTTGGACCGGTCATGCCGGGGCCAGCGGAATGCTCATCCACCGCGTGGCAGATGTCTTCCACCTGCTCGCCGCTGCCACCTGGCTGGCGGCGCTGGCAATTTTTGTCGTCTCGGCATTCTCGCGCAAGGGTCCCGACATCGTTGCGCTGACGCGGTTTGCCCGCATGGGCAGCATGCTAGTTGCAGTGCTGGTGCTGAGCGGCCTACTCAACACGCTCGCCATTGCCGGGTGGCCAATGATGTTCGAGGCGCGATGGTTCGGCGTGCTGGCGGTAAAGCTCGCATTCTTCGCGCTCATGCTCGGTCTGGCAGCAGGCAACCGCTGGCGGATCGTGCCAGCGCTCGAGCGGAATGATCCGGGTGCAACCGCCCGCCTGCGCATTTCGCTCGCGCTCGAATTTGCCGTGGGGTTGGGCGTAATCGGCGCGGTTGCACTGCTCGGTTTGCTCGATCCTGCCACCTGAGGTGAAACGGCAATAAAGATTTCCCGGATAGGCGCTTGACCGCCCCCTGCATTCGCTTAGCTCTCATGCCGCTGCAACCTGACTACGGGAGAGAGCTTATGTTCAGTCATGTGATGGTAGGTGCCGACGATATCGACGCCGCCAAGAAGTTCTACGACGCCACGTTCGCCGCCTTCGGTGGCCCGGAAGCCATCACCGACCCCAAGGGCCGCCTGATCTACATGCATAATGGCAGCATGTTCATCGTGACCAAGCCGATAAACGGCGAGGCTGCCTGTGGTGCGAATGGTGGAACGATCGGTTTCCGCATGAACCCGGAACAGGCCAACGCGTGGCACGCGGCGGGCGTTGCCAATGGCGGTACGGCTTGCGAAGATCCGCCGGGACCGCGTGAAGGCTCGCCCTACTACCTCGCCTACCTGCGCGACCCCGCTGGCAACAAGCTCTGCGCGCTGGACATCATCGCCTGATGACACTCGAAACGGTCTCTACCTCGAAGGCGCATGGCGGAACGCTGGGCGTCTACAAGCATGAGTCCACTTCGACGGGGACGGGAATGACCTTTTCGGTCTTCCTGCCCCCGCAGGCAGTGGAAGGCGCCAAGCTGCCGGTGCTGATCTATCTGTCCGGGCTGACCTGCACCCACGCCAACGTCACCGACAAGGGCGAATACCGCCGGGCCTGTGCCGAGCACGGCATCGTCTTCGTTGCGCCCGATACTTCGCCACGGGGCGAGGGCGTGCCCGACGATGCGGATGGCGCTTATGACTTCGGCCTTGGCGCAGGGTTCTACGTCAACGCCACGCAGGAGCCGTTCGCGGAGCAATACCGCATGTGGGACTACATCGCCGACGAACTGCCCGCATTGCTGGGCGCAAACTTCCCGGTCGATCTGGATCGAATGGGCATCACCGGCCATTCCATGGGCGGCCACGGTGCGCTGACGCTGGGGCTGACGTACCCTGAGAGGTTCAAGTCATTGTCCGCCTTCGCGCCGATCGTAGCGCCCGGGCAGGTGCCTTGGGGACACAAGGCACTTGGGGGGTACCTTGGCGATGATCGCGGTGCATGGCGCAAGCATGATGCCGTGGCGCTGATCGAGGACGGCAAGCGGCCCGCGGGTGCGGTGCTGGTCGATCAGGGCGATGCCGATGGCTTCCTCGCCGAACAACTCCGACCGGAACTGCTGGACGCGGCCTGCAATGCTGCGGGCGTGGACCTGACGCTTCGCCTGCAGCCGGGCTACGACCACAGCTACAATTTCATCTCGACCTTCATGGAAGACCACATCCGCTGGCATGCGGAACGGCTATAGTCCGAAAGCTTCGTCATTCCCGCCTGCACGGGAATGACGGAGTTTGGCTTTCTTACCTCACGTCCTTCGCCACGGCATCGAGCACACCGTTGACGAACTTCGCCTCGCGCTCCTCGAAGAACGCGTGTGCGACATCGACGTACTCGGTGATCACCGTCGCCACGGCAACGTCCTTGCGAGCCAGCAGTTCGTATGACCCGGCGCGCAGGATCTGCAGCATCGTCTTGTCGAGGCGGGCGAGGGACCAACCCTTGGCAAGCTTGGCCGAGAGCATCAGATCGATCTCGTTGCGGCGGGCATCGACGCCTTTCACCACATCGTCGAAGAAGGCGACATCAGCCTTGAGGTATTCGACCTCCTCGATTTCCGCGCCCAGCCGGTGCTGGTGGAATTCGTCGAGAAGGACCGTAAGCGGCGTCTGCTCCATGTCGATCTGGTAGAGCGCCTGCACGGCGGCGAGCCGCGAGGCGGCGCGGGCTTTGCCCGAAATCTGCGTCATAGCCCGAGCCTCACTTCGATCGACCGGGCGTGGGCGGCCAGCCCTTCAGCCTCGGCAAGGGCAATGGCGGCAGGGCCGACGGCGGCAAGCGCGGCGTCAGTCGCCTCGATAAAGCTGGTGCGTTTCATGAAATCCAGAACGGAAAGGCCCGAGGAAAAGCGCGCGCGGCGCCCGGTGGGCAGGACGTGGTTGGGCCCGGCGACATAATCGCCAACGGCTTCGGGGGTCATGCGGCCGAGGAACACCGACCCTGCATGGCGGATCTTGTCGAAGAGGCTCTGCGGATCGTCGGTCGCGATCTCGACGTGTTCAGCGGCAAGCGCATTGGCGAGGGCAGGTGCTTCATCAAGCGAATCCACCACGATGATCACGCCGTAATCGTCCCAGCTGGCCTTGGCGACCTTGGCGGTAGGCAACATGGCAATCTCGACGCCGACCATGTCCGCCACCTGATCGGCGAAGGCGGCATCGTCGGTGATGAGGATCGACTGGGCGACCGGATCGTGTTCGGCCTGGCTGAGCAGGTCGGCGGCGATCCATTGCGGGTCGTTCTTTGCATCGGCGATTACTAGGATTTCGGATGGCCCGGCCACCATGTCGATGCCGACCACGCCGAAAAGCTGGCGCTTGGCTTCGGCCACCCAGGCATTTCCGGGGCCGGTGATCACATCGACCGGCTTGATCCGTGCCGTGCCATAGGCCAGCGCTGCCACGGCCTGCGCGCCGCCGACACGCCAGACTTCGTCGGCACCGGCAAGGTGCGCGGCGGCGAGAACCAGCGGATTGGCCTCGCCCTTGGGCGTCGGGGTGACGACGACGAGACGTGCGACGCCTGCCACCTTGGCCGGGATGGCATTCATCAGCAGCGACGACGGATAGGCCGCGCGGCCGCCCGGAACGTAGAGCCCAGCGCCATCGACAGCACTCCAGCGCGCACCAAGGCGCATGCCACTCTCGTCAGTATAGTCCCGGTTTTCAGGCAGTTGTGCCCGGTGGTAATCACGAATGCGCTGTGCGGCGAGTTCGAGCGCGGCGCGCAGATCGGGCTTCAACGCATCGAACGCTTCGCGGCAGGCTTCGGGGGGAATGCGCCAGTCGTCATCTGCCGGAGCGTGGCCATCGAATTTCGCGGTGTATTCGGCAAGGGCCTCATCGCCGCGCAGGCGCACGTCCTCGATGATCGTCTGCACGTCGCGCGCGACGTTCTCGTCGCTCTCGCGGCGGTCCTTCACAAGGCGGGCGAAGGCCTTTGCGAAGCCCGGATCGCTGGATTTCAGGCGCAACATCAGGCGGCCTTCCTTGCAGCGACCATCTCGCGGAAGGCGTCGACCAGCGCGCCGAGGCGGGCGCTGTCAGTCTTCAAGGCGGCGCGATTGACGATAAGGCGGGCCGAGACGGGGAGAATCTGGCTGGTTTCAACGAGACCATTCTCCTTGAGCGTCCTACCGGACGAAACGAGGTCGACGATGCGGCTGGCAAGCCCAAGCGAGGGTGCCAACTCCATGGCACCATTGAGTTTTACGACCTCTGCCTGCACGCCAAGCTTCTCGAAGTGGCGACGCGTCAGGTTGGGGTACTTGGTGGCAACTCTGGCATGACTCTCGCGGGCAGAGGCACAACTCTCCACCAACTCTACCGGTTCGGCGACGGACAGGCGGCAGTGTCCGATGTCCAGATCGACCGGTGCATAGAGGTCCGCGTAATCGAACTCGTCGATCACGTCAGAACCGACGATGCCTGCATGTGCCGCCCCATGCGCCACGAAGGTCGCCACGTCGAAAGCGCGGACGCGAATGATCTTCACATCGGCGCGGTTCGTGGCGAAAGAGAGGGCGCGCGAGGCCTTGTTAAAGAAATCGGCCTCGGGCACGATCCCGGCCTTCTCGAGCAGAGGCAGGGCCTCCTCGAGGATGCGGCCCTTGGGCAGGGCGAAAACGAGCGGTGCGGCGGTGGACATAACCCGCCGCCCTTATGGCAGCGCGGCGCAAAGGGCAACTGAATGAACCCGATCATGGAGATCGAAGAGGTCGCAAAGGCCATAGAATGGCAGGCGGACCATGCCACGAACAATGGTGCACCCTGTACCGGCCGGGTGGTGCGGGCGCAATTGCACCTGTTGGACGGCGCAACGGAGGTGGGCGCGCGAATCGCTGCCTGGCCGGGAAGGCCGCTGGAGGACGCTCTGCCGCTGCGACTGGCGGGCGGGCATCACCATCTCGTGCTGACAGGGAAGGACATGCGGCTGGCCCCGGTCTATCGAGGCGAGGTGACCGATCAGGCTGAAGTGGATGCGCTGGTGGTGGCAGTGACGCGTGACCATGACGTGGAACTGCTCCCATGGCTCGATGGGCCGCCGCAGACCAACGAGGCGGGGCGGTCAGCTTCGATCATGGCGGCGCTGCTGTGGCTTTCGGGCAAGGTTGGCCCGCGTTTCGAACTGAACGAGCTTGGCGCGAGCGCGGGCGTCAACACGATGATGGAGCGGTTTTTCTTCGATCTTGGCGGGACCGTGGCGGGGCCGGAAAGCTCGCCCATGCGGATCGTGCCGGAGTGGCGCGGGTCCCCGCCGCCCCAGGCGCAAGTGGAGATCACCTCCATCCGCGGGTGTGACCGTGCGCCGATGAACCTTGCAGATCCGGAACAGGCGCTGCGGCTGAAGTCCTACGTCTGGGCCGAGGTGACCGAGCGGATCGGGCGGATCGATGCGGCGATTGCACTGGCTGCGCAGCGTGCTCCGGATCTGTTGCAGATGGATGCCGGGGATTTCGTCTCCGCGGTTCTTGCCGCGCCGCAGGAGGAAGACACCACCCGAGTGTTCTTCCACTCCATCGTCTGGCAATACCTACCGTCCGAAACCCGCGCCCGGATTGAAGCAGCAATGGGCGAGGCGGGCGCGAGGGCTGATGCCGCGCGACGGCTGGCCTGGGTCATGCTGGAGACAAACCGGCAGACTTTCAGGCATGAACTGACCGTGCGCTACTGGCCGGGAGGCGAAGAACCCACCGTTCTTGGCACGGCCCACGCCCATGGCGCATGGGTGGAGTTGTTCGGAATGAACTCCTAGCCCCCATCAAACGCGGTGCGGAAGCGTTCGCGCCAGCCGCCGTGGAACGAGACCCATTCCCACATGGCGATCAGCGCCAGAGCCGCTACGGTCAGCGCGACGAAGGCCAGCGCGCTGGGCGGTCGGACGCATGCCACGAGCGAGGTCACGGCGATCACGCCAAGTCCCGCCATGTGGCTTACGGGGAAGTTGCCGCGATCGCTGCTGTAGCTCTTGAAGAAGCCGACCCCGAGGACATAGACGAGCAGGCCGATGCTCTGGAACAGGACGAGGCGCAACGACGTGGGCCCTGCCGGATTGGCCAGCAAGATCGCGTCCGCCACTGCGGTGATCACGATTCCGGCCACGATCGGCATGTGCAGGTAAGTGAAGGCGTTACGCGCTATGCGCCCTGGTTCGGCGTGGTGCTCGATATGCTCGGCCCCGCGCGCCGCACCGCGATCGAAATAGATCCACCACATCAGCACCGAGCCGATGAAGGCGAGGAGAAAGGCGATGGCGCGCAAGGGTTCGTGGCTCAGCTGGGCAAAGCTTGACCCTGTGACGATGATGCCCTCGCCAAGGGCGATGATCACGAACAGGGCGCACCGTTCGGCCATGTGCCCGCCCGAGATGCGCCATTCCGAAGGGTCCGACCGGCCGAGGAATGGAACGCGATAGCCTTGTGAGGGCCCCAGATACTCGATTGCCAAGGCAATGGCCCAGAGAGTGATGCGCCTTTCCGACATTTCGGCCAGCGCGCCTGCGAGCCAGAATCCCGCCGAGGCGACAAACCATGCAAGGATGCGCAGCATGTTGATTCCTGCCGCGCGTTCATCGCGCCCCATGGCCCAGACCATGAAGAGCGTGCGCAGGACCTGCAAGCCGCTGTAGCTGAGGGCAAAGACCAGACCCATGTCCTCCGCCCCGGTTTCGAAGGCCTTGGGCATGGCTACGGCCATGACCATGCTCGCGAACATCACCATCAGCAGCAGGAGGCGGACCGGCACGCGATCCGGGTTGGCCCAGTTGGCGACCCACGATGTGTAGACCCATGCCCACCACACCGCGAGAAATAGCAGCGTGCCTTCGAGCAGCCCAGCCCAGCCGGGATGCATCAGCAGAAAATGCGAGGCCTGCGTGATCGCGAAGGCGTAAACCAGATCGAAGAACAGTTCGAGGTAGCTGACCGGGGCATGGCCGCCCCCATGGTTGCGCAACAGCGAAGTTGCAGGGGCGGCAGAAATTTCAGGTTTTCGATCAGCCAAGAAACCGGTCCAGCACAGCGTTCACCGTATCAGGTGCTTCCCACGGCACGAAATGCCCGCAATCCTGCACCGGTTCCACGGTAAGATTGGTGACAAGCTTGTCCATGCCGTCAAGGTTGCACGGAGGCAGGGCCATGTCGTCCATCGCCCAGATCACCAGTGTGGGGATCTGCAAGGGCGGGACCGCGGCATCCTGATAGTCTTCGGGCAGCTCGAAAGGCACGTCCATCGGCGGGACCGCCATTTGGCTGGCGCGATACCAGTTGAGCATGGCGATGGCGGCATCGGGGTTCGACCAGTCCTTGAACAGGGCGGCGCGCTCTTCCTCTTCCATGGTGGGCGCGCGCTCCCACTTGAGCGCCTGGGCAAGCAATGCGCCAAGGCCGTGTTCGCGCACCATCGCGTCGTTGGCAGTATCACGGAAGGCACGCATGTACTGGCTAGCCTCGCGCTGCTGGCGGTCGGTCCAGAGCAGGCGCGGGAAAATGACAGGGTGCGGGGCATTGGCAATGACTGCGCGAGTGACGCGCGTGCCCTGGCCGAGGAGAGCCACCCCCCAGGCAATCGCGCCGCCCCAGTCATGGCCGAGGATGGTGAACTGCTGCACGCCCAGCGCATCGGCGAGCTGGAAGATGTCGCCGATCAGCTTGTCGGGCGTGTAGTTCTCCACGCCTTCCGGCTTCGACGAGCCGCGATAGCCGCGCTGGTCGGGCGCGATGCAGCGGAAGCGCGAGGAGAGGTGCGCGATCTGGTGGCGCCAGGTGCGGTGGCTTTCGGGGAAGCCATGGAGGAAGATCAGGACGGGCGCGTCCTTCGGGCCGACATCCAGCACATCGAGTTCAATCCCGCTGGCGAGTGTCACGCGTTTCAGGTCGGTCATTCGGAAGCTCCCTCGTCCATCTTCTGGGCATAGCCTGCGGCGACGACTTCGGCCATGCGATCGTGCAGGGCATCGGGCGTGCGGCGCAGTTCTCCGATCTCCCGTTCCATGCCTTCGCCCATGATGATCTCGCGTTCGCCCGCCGCGATGGCGTCGAGCATCCGGGCCGCAGCCACGTTCGGATCGAGTCCGTTCTCGATGGCCTTGTCGCTGGTCCCGCGGCGCGATCCGTCGGCGGTAATGGCGTTGCGCGAAACATCGGTCCGGATCGAGCCGGGCGCGATCACATGGACCTTGATGCCAAGGCCCGCGACTTCCGCGCGCAAGGCATCGGAATAGCCGAACAGCCCGAATTTGGCGGCACTGTAACCCGTGCGCATGGGAGAGCCGACCTTGCCGGCAATGCTCGAGACCATGACGATCCGCCCGGATTTGCGCGCTGCCATGCGCGGCAGGAGCGCCTGCGTAAGCGCTATGGGGGCGAGCAGATCGACCGCGATGATGCGTTCGTAGACCGGGAACGCGGTGTCTACGGCGAGCGAGCGCTGCGAGATGCCGGCGTTGTTGACCAGCATGTCGACATGGCCCTTCCAGCCCCACGCCTGATCGGCGGCACGGGCGGCGGCGGCATAGTCGGTTGCTTCAAAGGGCAGGACGAGGGCGTTGCCGCATTGCGCGGCGACTTCGCGAAGTGCAGCTTCGTTGCGTCCGGAAAGGATCAGCTGCGCCCCTTGCGCAGCCAGCGCCCGCGCCAGTGCCGCGCCGATGCCCGACGATGCACCTGTGGTCCACACGACTTGCCCAGCAAATGCCATTCGCACGCTCTCCCTCGGCCGGATCTTAATCGACCCATTAAAGGTATCGTGTCAGGGTTTTGCAGGGGAGGAAAGGGGGTGAATCGCCAAACCTCCTGACGATCGCGGGACTAGTGTTGTCGAGCCACGCCAGCGCAGGGATGATTCCCTGCGGTGATCAGGCGACGCGCAGCATCGCGACAGGTCGGTCTAAGGACGCATCGGAGCGGCTCGTGCGGAACCTGCTGACCAGCTCGCGCAGTTCTTCAGCCGCTCTTGCCAATTGATGGGCGGCCGCGTTGCTTTCCTCGACCATCGCCGCATTCTGCTGCGTAAGCGTGTCGAGGTTTCCGAACGAGCCGCTGACACGGGTCAGTTCGCCTGACTGCCGAACAGCCGAATCCGCAATATCCGAGATGGCTTCGCTGACCTGCGAAACGCGGCTGACGATATCGCCCAGCACCGTTCCGGTTTTGCCGACGAGGCTTACCCCCGCGGCGACCTGTACGCTGGATGTCTGGATCAGGGTGCGGATACTGCTTGCTGCCTCGGCAGAGCGCTGTGCGAGCGCGCGGACTTCGTTGGCAACAACCGCAAAGCCTTTTCCGGCATCGCCAGCGCGAGCAGCCTCGACTCCTGCGTTAAGTGCAAGCAGGTTTGTCTGGAAGGCGATCCCGTCGATCAATGAGATGATTTGGCCGATCTCGTTGGAAGAGCGTTCGATTTCGTTCATCGCCGAGACTGCGCTCGACACGACTGCGCCACCTGTTTCGGCAAACTCTTGTGCCTGACTAATGGCTTCGCGGGTATGTCCAGCTTCCCGGGCCGTCTGGTCGATCTCTTTTACAAGCTCGCAGGTTACCAAGTTGTTCTGTTCCAGAGCGCTCGCCTGCAGTTCGGTCCGGCGAGCCAGATCGTCAGACGCACTGCGGATTTCTGAAGAACCCTGGGCAATGTGAATGGTCGTGGAAGATACGGCACCGACAAGACGATCGAGATCGGCGGTCGCTGCGTTGAAGCTGCTCTTCAGCTTGAGGTAGGCTGGTGGGAAGTCGGCGTTGATCATGGTGCTGAGATCGCCGGCAGCCAGTTCCTCCAGCCGCTGCTCGATCGCCGAGATTACCAGCTCCTGCTCTTCGGCAATCCGCTGCCGCTCTCCGGCTGCCGCTTCTTCCATGGCAAGTTTGGTTGCTTCGGCTTCGGCCTGAGTAATGACAAGGGTCTGCAACTGGACGCTGAGGAACACCAGCGCTGCGGTTTCAGCAATGACCACGACCGCGTGGAGGACCACGCGAAGTAGGTCGCCGCCAGTGCCGTAAACCAGCTCGGGCGCGACGAGGTTGCCGAGAAGATGATGGACAGCTGTCAGGGCTGCGCCGGTTACGATTGGGCGCCAGTCAGCAAGAACGACGATGATCGCAAGGCAGGCGAAGAAGACCATGTGCAGGTCGATCATCCAGGCCGATCCAGCCCACTGATAGAGCAGGATCATCGGGAACGTCATCACTCCGGCCGCCACGGCGCAGCGCGCGGTGGCATCGCTACTGCCGGACATCGCCACGTAGACCGTGAGCAGTGCCGCGAGCGAGGCTGCGATCGGTGGAAGAAGCCCCGAATCCGCCCAGATCGCGCCGATGAAGATGATCAGCGTGCCGACAATCGAGGTGAAAGCGAGAGCCCGTAAACCGTTGGCGCGAAGCACCTGCAACTGTTCCATGCCGTTCAATTTCCTGATGATGCAGTGCAAAGGCTGAGCGGGACTGCGATCGCAATCGTGCCGTGGCGCAGTGCCGAAAGGAATGCTCCGTCTGGAGCTCGGTCGAGGATGAGTCCGCCGATCGGCGTCCTCCCGACAATCCGAACGCCGCGTGCGGTCGCCCAGCCGACGAAAGCTGCGGAGTTCGGTTGTGAAACGGAGAAAATGGCGAGCGCTGAACCGGTCCTCGGAGCCAGCGACGTGGCAACCAGAGACATGCATGCGAGAGCCAGCAGGCACATGCTGCTTGATTGTGCGGCGCGCGCCTGCCCCTTACTTTCCGTCATAAATCTAGGATAACAAGGGGTTGTTTTCCGGCGCTTAGGAACAACTCCGGATTAATGCGTGCTGCTTTGCTAACGCTTGACGATTGTCCGCGCGGTCGAATCGGATCAAGTGCGTGCGGATTGCGCCGTTACGGATAGCTGACCGTCGTCGCCACCTTCGGCAGTGGGATGAACTCTGCCTCGTCGCCGGGCACTTTCGGAAAGCGGCCTTCCTGCCAGTCTGCCTTGGCCTGGTTGATCCGGTCGCGGCTGGAGCTGACGAAGTTCCACCATACGTGACGCTTGGTGGCGAAGGCTTCTCCGCCCATCAGCATGACGCGGCCGCCGGTTTCGGATTGCAGCTTCAGCACCGCGCCGGGGGCGAGGACGACGAGGTCGTAGAGGGCGAGGGGGTGGCCGTCGATGCTGGCCTCGCCGCCGACGAGCATGACGGCGCGTTCATCGGCCTCGGCGTCGATCGGCAAGGCACCGCCCGGTGCGAGGAGAATCTCGGCATAGATCGTGGCGGCGTGCTGGGTGGTCGGCGCCGTCTTGCCCCAGAGCGTGCCCATGATGACCGTGGCGCTGGCGCAGACGTCCTCCACAACCGGAAGCTTCGTAACCTGTTCGAAGGCGGGGGCGATCTCCTCCTTGCCGTCGGGCAGGGCGAGCCAGGTCTGCATGCCGTATAGGTGGGGGCCGCCCGGGCGCTCGGTCTCGGGCGAGCGTTCGGAATGGACGATACCGGTGCCGGCAGTCATCAGGTTGACCTGTCCGGGGCGGATCGTGGCGAAGGAGCCAAGACTGTCGCGGTGGTCGATCGCGCCTTCGAACAGCCAGGTGACGGTGGCAAGGTTGATGTGCGGGTGGGGGCGCACGTCCATTGCGGTGCCGTCCGGCAGGTGGGCCGGGCCGAACTGGTCGACGAAGATGAACGGGCCGACCATTGTGCGCTGGCGTGAGGGGATGGCGCGGCGGACCTCGAACGCGCCAAGGTCATGGGCGACGGGGGTGATGGTCTGAATGATCGGATCGGTCATGCTTCAGCCTCGAGATCGAGCAGTTCGAGCAGGTTCGCCGGGAACACCGGTTCGTGCCAGTTTGCCAGTTCTGCGCGGGTAAACCAGCGAAATTCCTTGATAAGTTCGCGCTCTATTTCGGTGTGGCCAGATGTGTCCGGGGTGAAGCTTGTGGTGCGGATGCGGAAGAAGCGCTCGTCCGAGGTGATCGGTTCGCCTTCGAGAGTCAGGTAATCGTCTGCCCGGCAGGCCACTTCGGGGCCGCAGGTTTCGACCACCAGCCCGGTTTCCTCGAAGAGCTCGCGAACGGCAGCGTTGGCAAAGTCCTCCCCCGGATCGCATTCGCCGCCGACGCCGCACCAGAACGGTCGGCGGTCTGCCGGGGCGAAGCGGATCAGGAGGAGGCGGTCGTGCTCGTCGAGCAGGAGGATGCGGGCGGCGCGCCTGATGCGCCGGTTACTCACCGGGCGCGCGTGCCTTGATGGCGAGGGCATGGACGCGCTGGCCGGGGAGGTCGCCCAGCGCCCTGTTGACCAAGCGCTGGCGATTGAGGCGCGACTGGCCGGTGAAGGCGGGGCTTTCGATCTCGACGGTGAAGTGCGATTCGCCAGTGCCGTCGTCGCCCATGTGGCCCGAGTGGCTGGCGCTGTCGTTGATGACGGCGAGGCGGGTGGGGGCAAGGGCTTCGGTCAGAAGCCGTTCGATTTCCTGTGCGATTGGTCCGGTCATGGCTTTTCTTCTAGCGTCTTCATCGCCATGTGGACAGCACATGCGAAATGACAAGTTCCACGGTCGCGTCCAGGGTACGGGGCGTATCTGCAATGCCCCCGGCTGCGACGAGCCGGGTGAATTCCGTGCGCCCGGCGTTCGTTCGTCCGGGTTCGATGGGCCGGGGGATTATCGCTGGTTCTGCCTCGAACACGTTCGACAGTTCAATTCGGGCTATGATTTCTTTGCCGGGATGACGCCAGAGGAAATCCTGAAGGCGCAATCACCGCTGTCGGGCTGGGAGCGCGAGACACGGGCGTTCCGGGCCGATGCGGGGATCGACCAGGCGCCGCGTTGGGCGGACTTCGACGATCCTCTCGAAGCCATCGCCAGACGGGCGAGTGCGCGGCGAGCCGATCACCAGAAAGCTGCCGAGGCGGCGCGGCGCGGGATAAGCCCTGACGAGCGCAAGGCCTATGATGCATTGCATCTGGCCTATGATGCCGACCGGCGGCAGTTGCGGCGGAGCTACTCCGAACTGGTGCGCAAGTACCATCCCGACCGCAACGGCGGTGATCGCACGCACGAGGGGCGGCTGCAGGAAGTGGTCGAAGCCTACAACCTGCTCAAGGACAGCGCGCTCTTCGCCTGATCCGCATCGCGCATTGCGCCGGTCTGGTGACGTCTCACACAGATTCCTCCGTGGATTCACGTAAGATGCTCCAGCGAGTTGGCGATGGAGGCGTGGGGCATGGTTTACGCGATCAAGAACGGGATTCTGACCGACAGCAACAATCCGGTAAGACAGATCCGCTCGAAGAATACCGGCGGCGCGTTTCCGACGCCCCCCAAGATCGTGGTGATCCATTTCACCGCTGGCGGATCGGCGGCGTCATCGGCCAACTGGTTTGCATCGAAGGACAATACCAATTCGTCCGCTCATGTGGTGATCGACCGGGATGGCACGATCATCCAGTGCGTGAACTTCGGCGAGGTGGCGTGGCATGCAGGCAAGTCCACATGGCGGGACATCGTCGGGCTCAACAGGCACTCCATCGGCATCGAAATCGCCAACTGGGGTGCGCTGCGCGGCGGGGCCAATGGCTGGAGCAATGCCGCGGGGCAGAGGATCGACAATGTGGTCATGGCCGTGCACCGCAACGGCAACCCGGATGGATCGCGCACGCCGATCGGCTGGGAGGCCTATCCCGAGGCGCAGTTCGAAGCGACCGTGGCGCTGGTGAGGGCCCTGCGTGCGGTCTATCCGATTGCCGAGATCGTCGGGCATGATGACATTGCGCCGGTGCGCAAGTCCGATCCCGGACCAGCATTCGACATGGTGCGCTTCCGCCAGCGCGTGCTTGGCGGCCGGGACGACGACGGGCCGAACACGGGCGTGATCCGTTCGCCGGGCGGGCTCAATCTGCGCAGTGGCCCGGGCACGAACAACGCCGTGGTGCAGTTGCTGGCCGATGGCACCAAGGTCTTGCCAATCGGTGCGAACGGCTCATGGCTTGAGGTGACAGTGCTCGATGCTGCGGGCAAGCCGAGCAAGACCGGATGGGTCCACGGCCACTACGTCGATCTTGATTGATCGGCAGGCCTGAAACGAAACGGGGCTCCCGAAGGAGCCCCGCAGCGTTTCAGCAATGGTCAGGCGGCAATCAGGCCGCGACCGGAGCCGCATCGCGGACCGACTGGTCCACATGCTCGGCAAACTGCTGGAAGTTGTCGACGAACTTGCGCACGAGTTCCTGCGCGGTCTTGTCGTATTCCTCGCCATCGGCCCAGGCACCGCGCGGATCGAGCAGCTTGGTGTCGACGCCCGGTACTTCCACCGGCACTTCGAATCCGAAGTTCGCATCCTTCTTGAAGGTGGCGCTGTTGAGGCTGCCATCGAGCGCGGCGTTGAGCAGGGCGCGGGTGGCCTTGATCGGCATGCGCTTGATGCCTTCCTGCGTGGCCTTGCCGCCCGACCAGCCGGTGTTGACCAGCCAGCACTTCACGCCGCCCTTGGCAATGCGTTCCTTCAGCAGGTTGCCGTAGACCGACGGGTGGCGCGGCATGAACGGCGCGCCGAAGCAGGTGCTGAACGTGGCTTCCGGTTCGGTAACGCCAATTTCAGTACCGGCAACTCGGGCGGTGTAACCAGAGAGGAAGTGGTACATTGCCTGGTCGGGCGTGAGACGCGCGATCGGAGGCAGGACGCCATAGGCATCGGCGGTGAGGAAAATCAGGTTGGCCGGGACCGGCCCGAGGTTCTTCTCCGAGCAGTTCGGGATGAAGTCGATCGGGTAGGAACCACGGCTGTTCTCGGCAAGGCTGTTGTCGTCGAGGTCGATCGTGCGGGTGACCGGATCGATCACAACGTTTTCGAGCACGGTGCCGAAACGCTTGGTCGTGGCGAAGATTTCCGGCTCGGCTTCGGCCGAGAGACGGATCATCTTGGCGTAGCAACCGCCTTCGAAGTTGAACACGGCAGTGTCGGACCAGCCATGCTCGTCGTCACCGATAAGGGTGCGCGAAGCATCGGCCGACAGCGTGGTCTTGCCAGTGCCCGAAAGGCCGAAGAACACGGCGGTCTTGCCATCGGGGCCGACGTTGGCCGAGCAGTGCATCGGCATGACGCCCTTGACCGGCAGCAGGTAGTTGAGGATGCCGAAGACCGACTTCTTCATTTCGCCAGCATAGGCCGTGCCACCGATAAGGATCAGCTTCTCGGTGAAGTTGACCGCGACGACAGTCTCGCTGCGGCTGCCATGGCGTTCCGGATCGGCGCGGAAGCTCGGCAGGTCGATGATGGTGTATTCGGGCGCGAACGCGGCAAGTTCGTCCGTGGTCGGACGGACCAGCAGGGTGCGGATGAACAGGTTGTGCCAGGCAAACTCGTTGATCACGCGAACGTTGACGCGATGCTCGGGCTGCGAGCCACCGAACAGGTCGGCGACGTAGAGGCGGTCCTTGGCGCCAAGTGCCGCTATGAAGTCTGCCTTGAGGTTGGCGAAGTGCTCAGGCGTCATCGCGACGTTGGTCTTGCCCCACCACACGGTGTTCTCGGTCTCGGCATCGCGGACGATGAACTTGTCCTTGGCCGAGCGGCCGGTGTGCTTGCCGGTTTCGACCACGAGCGGACCGTCGACGCAGAGCAGGCCTTCGCCATTGCGGACCGCATGTTCGACCAGTGGCGCAGTGCCGAGGTTGGCGAACAGTTCCGCCGGCTCGGGGAAGCCCTGGCTGGCGAGGGACACGTTCAGGCTGTTATCGGACACTTCGGGCCTCCCGTTGGCGGCGCTCCGGACAGGAATTTGTCCCTTCGCGCACGGATTGCGAATACGAATGCGCTGATTCTCGATCTGCGCATAGTCACCCCGCTTTGCTGCGTCAAATGACAGCCTGCAACGAAGTTTTTTTGCGCACTCAGTTGCAACTTGTGCAACTGGAAAATGCTGCGTCGCAGCGCGATTTGTGGTGGAAGTTGCAAGGGTTGGGCAGGATCGGTATCGCTCGAAACCATGGTCAGCCCGCAATCGCCACGTACCGAAGCCATCGATGCTCCGCGCACGATCGCGCTGGTCGACGACGATCGCAACATCCTGACAACTGTTTCGATTGCGCTGCAAACCGAAGGCTTCGCCACGCGTCTCTACAATGATGGTGACACGGCGCTGAAGGCTTTGCTCGACAACCCGCCCGATCTAGCGGTTTGCGATATCAAGATGCCGCGCATGGACGGGCTCGAACTGCTGAGGCGCCTGCGCGAGAAGAGCGATCTGCCCGTCATCTTCCTGACCAGCAAGGACGACGAGGCCGACGAGGCACTCGGCCTGTCGATGGGCGCGGACGACTACATCGCCAAGCCATTCAGCCAGCGCCTGCTGGTAGCGCGCATCAAGGCCATACTGCGCCGCAGCGATATCGTACGGCGCGAGGCGGAAGAGCAGGAGCCGGACGGTGAACCTTTGCCCGAGCCGATCCGTCGCGGTCGCCTCGTCATAGACCCCGCACGCCACGCCGTGACCTGGGATGGGGAGGCGGTATCCCTGACGGTGACCGAGTTCATGATTCTCGAAGCGCTGGCGATACGGCCCGGCGTGGTCAAGACTCGCAACCAGCTGATGGATGCGGCCTATCACGACGATGTCTTCGTCGACGATCGCACCATTGACAGCCACATCAAGCGCCTGCGTCGCAAGTTCCGCGCGGTCGACCCCCGCTTTGGTGCGATCGAGACGCTCTACGGTGCAGGCTACAGCTTTGCCGACGAGTGACCCCGCAACCCCGGTAGCGCGGCGCGCTGGTGGTTCAGGGCGTCGGCGGCTGAGGCAGTTGTGGCGCATCCGGGGCGTGTCGCTGACCACACGCATTCTCTTTGTGAACGTGATTGCGCTGGCATTGCTGGCGGGCGGTTTCTTCTATCTCGACAGCTATCGCACCCAGCTGATCGAGGAGCGTTTCAAGCTGGCACGCGCAGAAGCGGAGATCGCGGCCGATGCGCTAGACGGCGCGAGTGCCAAGCAGCGGCGTGACCTTATCGCCCGGATTGGTACAGACCAGGTCCTGCGCCTGCGGCTCTACGATGACGAAAGCCGCTTGCTGGCGGACAGCTTTGCCCTGGCACAGCCCTCGTTCGCGCTGATCGATCCCGAGAGCGAGCCCTGGTACCAGAAAGCTGCCCGGTTGCTCGACCGCGGCGTTGATTTCATCGTCAACGCGCCGACAGTGGAGCGCTACCGGGATACGTCCGAATTGCCCGCGGGCAGCTGGCCGGAGATCAAGGCTGCGCGAACGTCTGGCCGCACCGAAGTGTTCCTGCGATATGCACCCGACCGCACGCCGGTGATCACCGCAGCCACGCCGGTGGGTGACAAAGGCGAAGTCCTGCTAACCTTGCGCAATGCGCTCGACGTGACGCAATCGGTGCGCGACGCGCGCCAGACGCTCGTGATCATCATCGGCATCGCGCTGCTGCTCTCGGTGCAGCTTTCGCTGTTTCTGGCCCGAACCATTGTCCAGCCGCTGCGGGCGCTGGTCCGGGCTGCAGTGCGGGTGCGGCTCGGGCGTGAGCGCGAGGTCGTGGTGCCGCGCCTGCCTGACCGAGGCGACGAGATCGGGCTGCTTGCCCGCGCGGTTTCGGACATGACCACCGCGCTGCGCCAGCGCATCGACGCGGTGGAGACTTTTGCAGCAGACGTTGCGCACGAGCTCAAGAATCCGCTGGCATCATTGTCGAGTGCGCTCGAGACGATGGAGAGGGTGGAGGACCCGGCGCTGCGGCGGCAGTTGGCGGATATCGCTGCCCATGATGTGCAACGGATCGACCGGCTGATTACCGAGATCGCCGATGCCAGCCGTATCGACGCGGAACTGAGTCGTGCGACGTTTGTGGATGTCGATCTTGCCGGTCTGGCCTCGCAAGTCGTGGGTGCGCGCGATGTGCGTGCCAGCCCGACGACGCCTATCCACCTGCATCGCCAGGGCGGGCTGACAGTGGTACCTGGAGATGCCGCGCGCCTTGAGCGCGTGCTCGAGAACCTGCTCGACAACGCGGTTTCGTTTTCGCCGCCAGGCGGGGTGGTGGACCTCACCGTGTGGGGCGATGGTGAAAGCGCACATATCGCCGTAGTCGATGAGGGGCCCGGCGTTCCCGTGGTCGAACGCGAGAAAGTGTTCGAGCGGTTCCATTCGGTCCGTCCGGCAGAGGAGGCGTTCGGAGCGCACAGCGGTCTTGGTCTGGCAATTGCCCGCACCATTGCCGAAGCGCATGACGGCACGCTGACCATCCATGATAGGCCTGATGGTAAGCCCGGCGCCTATGTCGTGCTCAGCCTGCCACTGGCGATCGAGGAGGACGAGGAGTGAGTCGCGCCTTGCAGGCTGGCTGCGTGTCGATTGGCGGTCGTGGCGTGCTGATCTTCGGCCCCTCCGGGGTCGGCAAGTCGAGTCTTGCCCTTGCCATGATCGACCGTGGTGCAATGCTGGTCGGCGATGACGGAGTAATGATCGAGGTGCGGGCAGGGCAGGTGTTCGCCGCGCCCCATCCCAACATCATCGGCAAGCTGGAAGTGCGCAATCTGGGGCTGCTCGAATTTCCGGTGTCGGCGTCCGTGCCGGTAGCGCTGGCTGTGCAACTCGACCGTGAGGCACCGCGCTTCATCGAAGCCGCCGAAGCTCTTGAAATCGATGGCGTTGTGCTGCCGCAGGTCCGGCTCTGGCCCGACAGCCCGGTGCTCGCGCTACGGGCGGAATTGGCGCTTTCCCGCTATGGGTTGACGATTTCCTGATTGGGGACAGGGCCTTCGTGCGGACTTCCCAACCGCGCAGCAAAGGCGCAAAGCAACCGGGCAATGGCGCAAGACTCAAGCTCCTCGGATTCTGGCCTCCGGGATTCTGGCCCGCAGCGCATCCTTCTCGTCACCGGCTTGCTGGGGGCGGGCAAGACGACTGCATTGCGGACGCTTGAGGACCTTGGCTGGGAGGCGGTCGACAACTTTCCCATTCGCCTGCTCGACCGTCTGCTCGAGACGGAACCGGGTTCGGCGCGGATGGAGAGTGGCACGCCCATGGCGATCGGCTTCGACACGCGCACGCGCGGCTTCGATCCGGCGCGGACAATCCAGCTCGTCAAGAAGCTCTCGCAGCGCAAAGATCTACAAGTTACGACCCTGTTTCTCGACTGCGCCGGCACAGAGCTCGAGCGGCGATACAATGAGACGCGTCGCCGCCACCCGATGAGCGAAGACAAGCCTGCGGCGACCGGCATTGCCGCCGAGCGCGAACTGCTCGAGCCGCTGCGTCGCTGGGCAGACCTAGTCATCTCCACCACAAGCTTCACCGCGAACGACCTCCAGCAGGCGATTCGCGCGCAGTTCGGCGAGGAAACGCCCGCGCCGACGACGCTGACGATCAGCAGTTTCGGTTTCTCGCGGGGCACGCCGCCGCTGGCAGACCTCGTGTTCGACATGCGCTTCCTTGCCAATCCGCACTGGGTGGACGAGCTGCGTCCACAGACCGGGCAAGACGCTCCGGTGGGGGATTATATCCGCCAGGATCCGGCATTTGCCGAGGCTTTCGGACGGATTCGCGACCTTCTTCTGCTCCTGCTTCCGCGCTATCAGGCGCAGGGCAAGGCCTATGTCCATGTCGCTTTCGGTTGCACCGGAGGGCGGCACCGATCGGTGTTCATGGCCGAGCAGATCGCTTCCGCCTTGCGCGAGGCGGGATTTTCACCCACATTGCTGCATCGCAACCTCGCATCACGCGCGGCTGACCTTCTTGAGGGCCAGAAGCATTGATCAAGCGGGGAAGAACATTATTGGGCGGGGCAGCACTGGAAGCCATGCGTTTTGATTCCCAGTCGTCTTGCGCGCCCTGCAATCCTGCCAATCTCGCGTTCATCGCGGATGGTGCAGATTGCCCGGCCGCACTTCGGAGCCTGCCCCTTTCATGATTGGTCTCATTCTGGTTACCCACGGCGCTCTTGCCGACGAGTTCATCCATGCGATGGAGCATGTCGTCGGCAGACAGAGCGACGTGATCGGTGTTTGCATCGGCCCCAACGATGACATGGAGAAGCGCCGCAAGGAAATTGCCGACGCGATAAAGCGCGTCGACAGCGGGGAAGGCGTGATCATCCTGACCGACCTGTTTGGCGGGACTCCCTCCAACCTCGCAATCTCGTTGATGCAGGCGGGGCGCGTCGAAGTGATTGCCGGGATCAACCTGCCCATGCTGATCCGTCTGGCCAAGGCTCGCAATTGCATGGGTGTAAAGGAAGCGACAGCCGCCGCGCGCGATGCGGGGCGGAACTACATCACGATCGCATCCGAATTCTTAGGGCAGGACGCGTGAGATGGCAGAACAGGGTTACGTCACCCGCGAAACGGTGACGATCGTCAACCAGCGCGGCCTTCATGCGCGGGCAAGTGCGAAGTTCGTGAATGCGGTGGCCAAGCTGCCCGACGGCTTTGACGTGACGGTGGCAAAGGACGGAACTGATGCAGCCGGGGGCTCCATCCTCGGCCTGATGATGCTCGGCGCGGCCAAGGGCGATACGGTGGACGTTGTCGTCGCGGGCCCTGAGGGCGAGGCTGACGCGATCCTGATGAAGTTGACCGGGCTGATCAAGGACGGCTTCGGGGAGGATTGATCCCCTTGCCGCGCGCATCGCTCTGCCCCATGGCGGCGGCATGACGCGCAAGATCATCACTGGTTACTCCAACCCGACGGTAAAGTTCGTCCGCAGTCTGCGCGAGAAGAAGCACAGGCGGCGCGAACGCAAGTTCCTGGCTGAAGGTCTGCGCCTGCTGACCGACGCGCGAGAAGGCGGACGACTGCCGGAAATTCTGCTGATGGCGCAGGGGCGCGAGGGACATCCGCTGCTTGATGAGCTTGAGGCCGATGTGGCGCGCAGCGGTGGCGAGGTCATCGAACTGCCGCTCGACATTCTTGCAAAGGTGACCGGCAAGGAGAACCCGCAGGCCGTGGCCGGAGTCTTTGCCGAATGGGACACCTCGATCCGGTTGATTGACCGCAACACTGCGCCGATCTGGCTGGTCGCCCATGCCATGCGCGATCCCGGCAATCTCGGCACGATGCTGCGCACTGCCGATGCGGTTGGCGCAGGCGGGTTGATCCTGATCGACGATTGCGTCGATCCCTTCTCGGTCGAGGCGGTGCGCGCGAGCATGGGCGCGATCTTTACCGAGAGGCTGGCGCAGGCGCGCTGGGAGGACTTCCTCGGTTGGCTGCGTGAGGGCGAGGGCCAACTTGTAGCAGCCTCCTTGCGCGAAGCAGTGCCTTATCGCGGGGCGCCTTATTCGGCCCCTTGCTTCGTCATGGTCGGCAATGAATCACGCGGACTGCCCGAACATTACGAGATGGCCTGCGACTTGCGCGTGACCATGCCCATGAAGGGGCGCGCGGATAGCCTGAACGCCGCGGTGGCAGGCGCGGTGCTGGCTTACGAAGTGCTTGCAACGCTTGATGAACGATAACGGATCGCCCGGTTAATCCCACGCTCAGTCGCGCGCGCGTATCATCATCGAATGCGCAACTCTCTGGCCTTGATCGCGATGTCCACGGCACTTCTTGCCGGTTGCGCGACTGCGCCGACGGAGAGTGCTGGCCTTGCTGGAACGAGGTGGATCATCACCCGTGTCGACGGTGCAGCGCCTGCGGCACCCAGTCGCGCCAGCCTCAAGTTCGAGGACGAACGGCTGAGCGCCAATGTGGGCTGCAATGGCATTGGCGGCGATTATCGCGTCGAAGGCAACCGGTTGATTGCCGGGCCGCTGATGGCCACGCGGATGTTTTGCGAAGGTCCAGTTTGGCAGCAGGAAGAGGCGGTCAACGCTCTGCTTTCCGCAGCGCCGGAAATGCGCCGCAGCGGATCCACCCTGCGCCTGGTTTCGGGCGGGCACGCGCTTGATCTGGAGCTTTCCGAGGGCTGATCAATCACCTGCGATGAAGGCGGTAATCTGCCATTGTCCATCCTTTGGCTCTGCGATCAGGCGATAGTCGAGAAGGCTGCGCAGCTTGCGTGTTTCGATCCAGCCTTTGCGCCCGTCATGCGTGGTCACGCGCGTGGTCTTGGCACCGGTGTCGAAGTCCATCGGATCGATGCCGACGATGGTCCAGCCCGCATTGGTTACGGGCTTGCCGCCCGCCTTGTCGAGCAACGGCGCAGCATCGCCCAGCACGAGCATGGCACTGTAGCTGTCGATGTCCTCGGGCGCGTTCCAGAACACCCAAGGCATGGCCGCAAGCCCGCCCTGAACTGCGCAGCCGAGCGGGAGGATGGCGTCTAGCTCCTGCCAGAGCTTTGATTGGGGATCGTTGAGGCGCTTGACCAATTCGGCAGTGCCATTGCCGCCGCCGTAGTCGAGTGAAATGTCAGGTGCTGCAAGCTTGGCCATCGCTTGGGCATCGCGGCTCTTGATGGCTCCGGCCAAGGCTTTGCGGAATGTCGGCCATTCCGGTTCCCTGGCACAATCATCCTGCGGGGCGTAACTGCCAGATTCCGAGGTGGCGGATGCGACGGGGGCAGGATCGCTTGGGGCCGGAACCGGTTCGCTGGTTGGCAGAGGTGTATGGAATGGCTTCGCTGCGGCCTTGTCTGGCGCAGGCGAACTGGCAGAGGCATTGGGCTCGCTACCGCAACCCGCAAGCACCGTCATTGCGGCGATTGCGAGCAAGTGCGGGGCGAAGCTGACCGTCATTCCGCTGCGACGTCTCCTTCATCGTTGGCAATTGCTGCCAATGATGGGGTTTCTGCCTCGGCATAACGCGGAGCAGCTTCGACGAGAGGAACTTCTTCCAGCTCGCGCTTGCCGATCTCGATGTGCTTGTCCTTCAGGCGGCGGCCTGCGGAAAGCACATTGCGTTCGAAGCTGCCGACGAATTTATTGTAATTGGAAACGGCACTGTCGAGCCCGTTGCCGACGCGCTTGAGGTGTTCAGCGGCGACGGCAAGGCGGTCGTATAGCTCACCACCCATCTTGCCGATCTCCCGCGCTTCGCGCGCGAGGCCATCCTGCCGCCAGACCTGCGCCACGGTGCGGGCGATGGCGACGAGGTTGGTAGGGCTGGCCAGCAGCACACGACGTTCGAAGGCGAAGTCCCACAGCGTCGGGTCGCGCTCGAGCGCGGCCGCGATGAAGTGTTCGCCGGGGACAAACATCAGCACGTAGTCCGGTGCTTCCTCGAACTGCGACTGGTAGGACTTGGCGCCCAGCGTCTGGATATGGTTGCGCATCGACTGGACGTGGGCGTTGAGCGCGATCTTGCGCGTATCGTCGTCCTCGGCCTCGAACGCATCCTGATAGGCGTTGAGCGAGACCTTTGCGTCGATCACCAGCAGCTTGTTGCCGGGTACACGGACGATCGCATCGGGACGGAGGCGGCCTTCGTCGGTATTGACCGAATGCTCGGTGATGAAATCGGTGTGTTCGGCAAGGCCGCACTGTTCGAGCACGTTGCGCAGTTGCAGTTCGCCCCAGCGGCCGCGTGTCTTGGGGCCGTTGCGCAAGCTGTTGCCAAGCTGAGCAGCGGCGGCGCGGACGGCCTCCTGCCCATCGCGCATCGACTGGATCAGACCTGTCAGCTGGCCGAAGGAATCAACGCGCTGCTTTTCGAGGCTCTGAACCTGTTCTTCATAGCTCTTGAGTCGCTGATCGACCGGAGCAAGCAGCGACTTCAGCCGCTCGGCACTGGTCTTCTCGCTTTCCTCAAACCGTGACTGGGCGCGCGCAAGGAATGTTTCCTGCGCCTTTTCCAGCACCTTGTTGCCCGCATTCTCGAATTCCTTGCGCAGTGCTTCCTGCGCGGCGATCAGCAGGCGCTTCTGTTCGGCAAAGTTTTCGGCATCGGCCTTGAGGCGCTCGAGTTCGCCGCGCAGCGCATCGCGATCATCGCGCACGCGGGAGAGTTCGGCGCGGATGACTTCGGCATCGGCGGCGCTCTGACGGGCGGCAGCGAGCGCAGGCGCCAGCTCGTCGCGCTGGCGGCGGACGTCCTGCAACTCGGCAAGGCTCGCTTCTAGGCCCTTTGCCCGCTCGGCCGTTGCGGCAAGGTCCACCGTCATCGCCTTGACCGTGCCTTCGTGCGCCTTCGCTTCGGCATCGCGCTGGTCATGCCGCGCGCGCCATTCGGCGACGGGCCGCGACCCGAAGAACCAGCCGAGCACGACGCCCACGATAAGGGCCACGAAAACGAGAATCAGCGACAGGTCCACGGTTGCTCCGCACAAGAACGAAGCAAGAACCTAGCTTCACTATGCCAATCTGGCAATTGCCCTTCGCGGTTTATCCGCAAAGGGCGACCATCACGCCACCTTGCGCAGCTTTTCCAGCTTCTTGAGCGCCATGTTGCGCTTCAGCCGTGAGAGGTGGTCGATGAAGAGAATGCCTTCGAGGTGGTCCATCTCGTGCTGGAGGCAGGTGGCCATCAGGCCGCCCATGTTTTCCTCGTGGACCTTGCCGTCGAGGTCCTGCCAGCGCGCGCGGATGCGGGCGGGGCGTTCGACTTCGGCGTAGATCTCGGGCACCGAGAGGCAGCCTTCCTGATAGAGGCTGTGCTCTTCCGATGGATCAAGAATCTCGGGATTGATGAAGACCCGCGGTTCCTTCTTGGTCGGCTGGTGGTGATGGTGGTGGCCATCGTGATCGCAGGCGACGGGTTCAGCGTCCGGATCATCGGGCTGCAGGTCAATCACCAGAACGCGCAGGGGCACACCTACCTGGATCGCGGCGAGGCCGATGCCGGGGGCATCGTACATCGTCTCGAACATGTCCTCGACAAGCGTCTTGAGCTCGTCGTCGAACTTTTCGACGGGGACGGAGACCTGCTTCAGACGCGGGTCGGGGACTTCGATGATTTCGCGGATGGCCATGGGGGGCAGATAAGGAATGTAGGTGGGAGTCGCAAGGTATGCCGAACATTCGTTTCTGGCCGTGCGATCAGGGCTCCCACAACTCGATAGGATTGCCTTCGGGATCGTGGATCCGCGCAAAACGGCCGTATTCGCCGTCCCATTCCGCTTTGCGGATCACGTCGATTCCGGACTGTTCCAGTTCGGCCACCATGGCGTCGAGGCCTTCTACCCGCAAGTTGAGCATGGCCTGTCGATCTGCCGAAAAGTAATCGCTGTCGGCGGGGAAGGGCTGGAACACTGTCGGTCCGGCCTTCTGTTCCCACCATGCACCGATGCCGAGATGCTCTTCGTACCACTTGCCCAGAGCCTCCGGATTCTTTGCCCGGAAGAAGAAACCGCCAATTCCCTGAATAGCCATGTCAGGACCTCCTCGGTGCCGGATCAGCCGACCGGACGCCGAGCCCTGAGTGCTTGAGCCAAGGTGCCCTCGTCAAGATAGTCCAGCTCGCCGCCGACCGGCAGGCCGTGCGCAAGCTGAGTCACGCGGACCGGCGCGTCTTCGAGGCGTTCGGCGATATAGTGTGCGGTGGTCTGGCCTTCGAGCGTGGCGTTCATGGCAAGGACAACCTCGTCGATGCCGCCCTGGTTTACGCGGTCGAGCAACTGGCCGATGGTCAGGTCCTCGGGCCGCACGCCTTCGAGCGCTGAAAGCCTGCCGCCGAGCACATGGTACTTGCCGGTGAACAGTCGGGCGCGGTCAAGCGCCCACAGGTCGGCCACTTCCTCGACAACGCAGATCGAGCGCTGATCGCGGCGGGAATCGGTGCAGATGCCGCAGGGGTTGGTGGTATCGACGTTGCCGCAGGTGTCGCATTCGACCAGCAGTTCCTGCACCTGGGTCAGGGCGTTGAGCAACTGGGGCAGCGCCGTCTCGCGCCGCTTGATCAGCCACAGCACGGCGCGGCGGGCGGAGCGGGGGCCGAGCCCGGGAAGACGCGCCAATGCGCCGGAAAGTGCCTCGATCTCTTGCGATGCCATGGCAGCACAGATAGGGCCGGGGACGACAAACGGAAGGCCCTGTTACAGCTTATGCGCATCATCTTCATGGGGACGCCCGATTTCGCGGTGCCGACACTGGAAGCGCTGGTCGCTGCGGGGCACGAGGTGGTTGCCGCCTATAGCCAGCCGCCGCGCCCGGCGGGGCGGGGCAAGAAGCTGCAACCTTCGCCGGTGCATCTGGCGGCCGAGGCGCACGGGATCGAAGTGCGCACGCCGGTTTCATTGAAGGGGGCAGATGACCAGGCTGCGCTCGCCGCGCTGGGGGCCGATGTGGCGGTGGTGGCAGCTTATGGCCTGATCCTGCCGCAGGCGGTGCTAGATGCACCGAAGTTGGGTTGCCTCAACGTCCACGGCTCGATCCTGCCGCGATGGCGCGGTGCGGCGCCGGTGCAGCGGGCAATCCTTGCAGGTGACGAGAGCACCGGCGTGACGATCATGCAGATGGAGCGCGGGCTGGATACAGGGCCGATGCTGGCGAAGGTGGAGACGCCGGTCGATGGCAAGACGGCGGGGGAACTCACAGCGGAACTGGCAGGCAAGGGCGCTGCGCTAATGGTGCAGGTGCTGTCGGACCTTTCGGCTTTTCCAGTTGAGGTGCAGCCAGAAGAGGGTGTGACTTATGCCCACAAGATCGACAAGGCCGAGAGCCGGCTGGATTTCTCGCGCGATGCCCTGAACGTGGAGCGGCAGGTGCGAGCTTTCGCGCCTGCGCCCGGGGCGTTCTTTGAGCTGGAGGGGGAGCGCTATCGGGTGCTGGCGGCTGACGTGGTGGACGCGGCAGGCGAGGCCGGCGTCACGCAGGACGATGCGCTGACCATCGCCTGTGGTTCCGGCGCGATCCGTCCCACGCTCATCCAGCGAGCGGGGCGTCCGGCCATGGACACGGCATCCCTGCTGCGCGGGCGATCAATCCCGGCGGGTACGCGGCTCGGCTGATGCGCCTTGCAATCAAACTCGAATGGAACGGTGGGCCCTATATGGGCTATCAGCGCCAGGGGCATGGGCCGAGCGTGCAGCAGGCGGTGGAAGAGGCGATCGAGTCCGTCATCGGGGAGGCGGTCGTCGTCAATGCTGCGGGCAGGACGGATACCGGCGTTCATGCGCTGGGGATGCGGGCGCATTTCGATTTGTCGCGCTCGTTCGATCCATTCCGCATGATGGAGGCGGTCAACGCGAGGCTGCGGCTGGCGGAGCATCCAATTGCAGTGCTGGACTGCATCGAGGCGCCAGAGGATTGGCACGCCCGATTTTCGTGCACCGGCAGGGCCTATGAATATCGGATCATAAATCGCCGGGCACCGCTGACGGTCGAGCTGGGCAAGGCCTGGCGGATCGCAAAGCCGCTCGACGAGGTGGCGATGCACGAAGCGGCGCAACTCCTCGTCGGGCATCACGACTTCACAACCTTTCGTTCGGTGCATTGCCAGTCGGCCAGCCCAATCAAGACGCTGGACCGTCTGGATGTGCGCCGAGAAGGCGACCGAGTCTTTATCGAGGCAGCCGCGCGCAGCTTCTTGCACCATCAGGTTCGCTCGATGGTTGGCTGCCTTGCGCTTGTGGGCCAAGGGATGTGGAGCGTGGCGCAGGTGGGGGAAGCCCTTGCCGCAAAAGACCGTGGCAAATTAGGACTTAACGCGCCGTCGGAAGGTCTATACTTCGTCCGGGCAACATATCCCGGAGAGTAGAAAATGACCGACCTTCAAGGCCAGCGCATCGTCTCGCAGCTCGATCCGGACGGGACCTTGACCGTCGCCCTTGAAGACTACACCCTGCCCAAGCCTGAAGGTCGTCAGGTGGTGATCCGGGTCGAAGCGACACCGATCAACCCGTCCGACCTCGGCCTGCTGTTTGGCCCCGCCGACGTTGCCAACGCGGAGTTCTCGCCCGGCAAGATCGTGGCGCGGATGCCCGAGCCTGCCGTGCGCGCGATGGTGGCACGTCATGGGGCAGCGATGCCGGTGGGCAACGAAGGCGCAGGCAAGGTGGTAGCGGCAGGAGACGCCCCCGAGGCTCAGGTCCTGCTCGGCAAGCGCGTCACCTGCTTTCCTGGCGGCATGTATGCGACGCTAGCCGTGGCAGACGCAGCCATGTGCCTGGAGCTGCCCGAAGGCGTGACGGCAGAGCAGGGCGCTTCGGCTTTCGTAAATCCGCTAACGGCGCTGAGCTTTACCGAAACAATGCGCCATCTTGGGCACAGTGCACTGGTGCACACGGCGGCGGCATCGAACCTTGGGCAGATGCTGGTGAAAATCTGCCAGGCCGATGGCATTCCGCTGGTCAACATCGTGCGCAACGAGGCGCAGGTGGCGATTCTCAAGGGGATCGGCGCGGAGCATGTCGTCGACAGTTCGAAGGACTCGTTCCTCGAAGACCTCGCCACGGCTATCGGCGCGACGAAGGCGACCATGGCTTTCGACGCCATCGGCGGCGGGAAGCTCGTCAGCCAGATCATGACGGTGATGGAACAGGTTGCCAATTCGGGCGCGGCCTACAGCCGGTATGGCTCGAACAGCCCCAAGCACGCCTTCATCTATGGCGCACTCGATCTCTCGCCGACGGTTCTGACGCGCAACTTCGGCTTCAGCTGGGACGTTTCGGGCTGGCTGCTCACGCCTTGGATGGGCAAGCTTGGTGCCGAAGCCGTCGAAAAGATGCGCCGCCGGGTGATGGCGGAACTGACCACCACCTTTGCCAGCAACTACAAGGCGCGCGTCACGCTGGACCAGGCGCTGACCCGCGAGGCGGCGCTGGACTACAACGCGCGACGTACGGGTGAGAAGTACCTGATCACACCCTGAGAGCAGCGGGGACTTACACTCGTAAGTTTACATAGTCCGCGCTGGGACAATCTTGAACGACTCGAGCCCTATCCGGCATTCATGGATGGGATTCGCGCGAGGCTGGCACCTGAAGGGCTGAGGCAGTGGCTGCTGAGGCAGCCCGGCTCGTTGCTGCATCTGCTGCGCTATGACCTGGAGCCGGGCGAGGAGGACTGGTTTGCCCGGCGCAAGCTTGAATACATCAATTCGCTAAGCGGCAACCTTTTCGAAGCCCTGCGCATGGGCCTGATGCTGGCTATCTGTGCGCCGGGGCTGACCTGGCATTTCTATGTCTGCGCGGTGCTGCTGCTTGCACAGATGCGCGTTGGACTGACCGAGCTCCGGCGCAAGGAATCCTGCGGCCGCTATTCACCCCCGGAGATGGTGGACATCTGGGCAAAAGGCATCTGGCTGCGTGCCATATTCCTGTCTGCCTTTACCGCTGCCTGCATCTTTGTCGTGCCGCCAGAGCGCATCGCGGCGATGATCATCTACGTCCTCGTGTTGGCACAGCTGGAACTGCTGCTGCAATTCACCATGCCCGTTGCCGGGATCATCTCGCAAAGCATCTCGTTGGGACTTGCGGCTTTGGCGCTGCTGCTTCGGTCAGACATGCAAGCGGAACTTGTGCTTCCGGTCATCGCGCTACAGTTGCTCGCGCTTCACGTCATGCTGTTCAACCTGCATTACATGTTTGCCACTCGCATACTCCGAACGCGCAGGTTGAAACACGCGAACCAGACCATCCAGACCCTGCTCAGCGAGTATGAAACCCATGCCAGCGACTGGATGCTGGAAACTGACCCGCATGGCCGGGTGGTTTCGCCCTCTGAACGATTCTGTACCGCATTGGGCCGACCGGCGAACGAAATCGAAGGTCTCAAGTTCGTCACCATCTTTATCGAAGGCTCCGAGACGGAAGCCGTGCGCAAGGCCGCTCGAAGCCTGAAGCCATTCCGTGACATGGTAGTGCCGCTGGTCATCGACGGCGAGCTGCAGTGGTGGTCGTTGACCGGAAATGCGGTGTTTGAGGGTCTGGAGCACACCGGATTCAGGATATTCGTTCGCGACGTAACGGACCGCCACGCGGCCGAGAGTCAGGTCCGCTTCCTTGCGGACCATGACAGTCTCACCGTGCTCCCCAATCGCCACAATTTCCAGAGTCGGCTTGAGGCGACGCTTGACCGGTCGAGCGCTGCCGCGCCGTTTGCAGTCCTTTACGTCGATCTAGATCACTTCAAGGCGGTCAATGACACGCTTGGCCATCAATTCGGCGACAGCGTGCTGGTGGAAGCGGCGTGGCGGATACGTTCCTCGCTGGGCGAAGGTGGCTTTGTCGCTCGCCTTGGCGGAGACGAGTTTGCCTGCGTAGTCGAAGACTTCGCTACGCCTGCCGATCTGCGGCAGATTGGGGCGCAGATTGTCGAGGTGATAAGCCAGCCGATGGAGATCGAGCGTCGGACCGTTCGCATCGGCGCAAGTGTGGGGATTGCGATCGCGCCCGATCATGGCGAGACTTCCGAGATCCTCCTGCGCAGTGCAGACCTTGCGCTATACGAGGCGAAATCGCGCGGTCGCGGTTCGGCAATTATCTACGACCCTGCCATGGAAGAGCTAAAGCAGGAGCGCGGCAGGATCGAACTCGACTTGCGCAGCGCTCTCGCCAATGGCGAATTCGAACTGCACTACCAACCACTGCATGAGTTGGCGACAGACCGGATTGCAGGGTTCGAGGCTTTGTTGCGTTGGCGGCATCCCGAGCGCGGATTGATTCCGCCGGATGTGTTCATTCCGATTGCCGAACAGACCGGGCTCATTGTGACCTTGGGGGAATGGGTTCTACGCGAGGCATTGTCGGAAGCTGCGACATGGCCGGAGGACATGACTGTTGCAGTGAACGTCTCGCCTGCGCAGATGACAGACTTCACACTGCTCAAACAGGTCATCTCCGCGCTTTCAGCCAGCGGGTTCGACGCACATCGTCTGGAACTGGAAATCACCGAAACCATGCTGATGCAGGAGTGCGACGAGCATCTCAGGCAGCTTGAACGGCTCCATGCACTGGGCGTCCGCATTGCGCTCGACGATTTCGGAACGGGCTATTCCTCGCTCAATTACCTGCGCAGCTTCCCGTTCGACAAGATCAAGATCGACCGCTGCTTCATCACAGAAATCAGTGCCGGCAGCGAGAGCAGTGCGATCATCGAGGCCGTGCTGGATCTTGCCAACAAGCTGAACATGCAGACCATCGCAGAGGGCGTGGAATCCGAAGAGCAACTCGCAAGCCTGCGCACATTGGGATGTGAGCAGGTGCAAGGTTACCTGATCAGCAAGGCGGTCCCGGCGGACATGCTGCCAATTGAGCGCTCCGGCGCTCGCAAGATCGAAGCAACCTCGCAGTTCAGGCCGGTACTGGCTGAACCGCGGAAGAAAGAGCCGGAAGACCGCCCTTCCGGGCGACAGGAAGCGCGGCGAGCCTGAGACCCGCCGATGCTCCAGCCAGAAACGGTCAGCCCCGGTGGGCGACGCTTTCAGGAAGATCCTTGCCGAACACCCGCTGATAGTATTCCGCCACCAGCACGCGTTCGGTCTCGTCGCACTTGTTGAGGAACGAGAGGCGGAACGAGAAGCCGACATCGTTGAAGATCTGGCTGTTCTGCGCCCAGCTGATCACCGTACGCGGACTCATCACGGTCGAGATGTCGCCGTTGATGAAGCCCTGACGGGTCAGGTTGGCCACGCGGACCATGTCGGTCACGATCTTAGGGGCAAGCGTCGGCACCTTCTTGGTGACGATCTCGACTTCGGTCGCTTCGCCCAGATAGTTCAGCGCGACGACGAGGTTCCAGCGATCCATCTGGCCCTGGTTGATCGCCTGCGTACCGTGATAGAGACCTGAAGTATCGCCAAGGCCCACCGTGTTCGCCGTAGCAAACAGGCGGAAATAGGGGTTCGGCCGGATCACGCGGTTCTGGTCGAGCAGCGTCAGCTTGCCTTCGGTTTCCAGCACGCGCTGGATCACGAACATCACGTCAGGGCGGCCGGCATCGTATTCGTCGAAGACCAGTGCAGTCGGAGTCTGCAGCGCCCAGGGCAGCAGGCCCTCGCGGAACTCGGTGACCTGCAGGCCATCGCGCAGTACGATCGCATCACGGCCAACCAGATCGATACGGCTGATGTGGGCATCGAGGTTGATGCGGATGCACGGCCAGTTGAGGCGCGCGGCAACCTGTTCGATGTGGGTCGACTTGCCGGTGCCGTGATAGCCCTGGACCATCACGCGGCGGTTGTAGGCAAAGCCCGCAAGGATCGCCAGCGTGGTGTCCGGATCGAACACGTAGGTGTCGTCGCGATCAGGCACGCGCTCATCAGCGCGGCTGAACGCAGGAACCTTCATGTCGATGTCGATGCCGAAGGTCTCACGGACATCGATTTCGGTATCGGGCGCGGCGAGCAGCGTCGTCGCGTGGCTGTTCGGAAGTTCGCTCATCGCTGCTTCGCCTATACGCGCGGGCGCGGTGCTGCAATATGGTTTCACGGAACCTGTCCGATAGAATGGGAGAATTTCGATGAAGCTCTATGGCGCGATGCTTTCGCCTTTCGTGCGCAAGGTGGCGGTTGTCCTTACGGAAAAGGGCATTTCATTCGATCTGGCACGCGGAGGCCCCGGCAGCAGCGATCCGGACTTTCTCGCCTGCAGCCCGCTGGGCAAGATTCCGGCCATCGATGACGATGGCTTCCAGCTTGCTGATTCGACGGCCATCGCAACCTATATCGACGCGCAGTATCCTGATCCTCGCCTGATCCCGGATGACCCGAGGCTGAAGGGCAAGGCGGTGTTCTGGGACGAGTTTGCCGATACCGTGCTGGGAGCCTCGGGCCTCAAGATCCTGTTCAACAGGTTGGTTGGCCCCAAGCTGTTGAAGGTCGGCGGTGACGAGGTTGTGGCGCTGCAGGGAGAAGCGGAACTGCCGCGCTGGGTGGATTGGCTTGAAACAGCAGTACCTGACGAGGGCTGGCTGCTGGGCGAGACCTTCAGTCTGGGCGACATCGCCGTAGCCTCGACCTTCCGGACGCTCGCCTACGTCGGTCATGGCGTTGACGCTGCGGTCCGGCCGAAGACGGCAGCCTGGTACGCACGCGTTGCCGCGCGTCCGGCATGGGCGGCGGTTGCGGCGCAGGAGGAACCCATCGCGCAGCGGATCATGTCCATGTAATTGGCAGGCCGGGAGGGCGGCGGCGCCCTTCCGGAAACGCTTTATCGCTTTACCCATTGCGACATACCAACCAGTCGGTATGTTCGCTTGAGTGATACCGAATCGACCCTTCCGTCCTCCGGCACTGACCGCGAAGGACAAGCTGCTCGAAGCTGCGGTAAAGCTTATCCGCGCTAACGGGTTTGCGGCCACTTCCGTTGATCAGCTTTGCGCGGAAGCAGGTGTCACCAAAGGCGCGTTCTTCCACCATTTTGCTTCGAAGGAAGCGCTTGGCGTCGCCGCAGCCGACTACTGGTCTGCAAGCACCGGCGGCTTCTTTGCCGAAGCCCCGTTTCACGCTCTTGCCGATCCGGTCGATCGCGTGCTCGGCTATATTGATCTGCGCATCGCCTTGATCGGTGGGCCGCCGGAAGCCTTTTCCTGCGTCGCCGGAACGCTGGTGCAGGAAGCCTTCCGGTCAAGCGCCGCCATTCGCGTCGCTGCGCAGTCCAGCATCATGGGCAACGCCCGGGCGCTGGAGGCCGATCTTGACGCGGCAGTGGCACAGTGCGGCGTTACTGGCACGACAGGCGCCAGTCTTTCGCGCCATGTCCAGGCAGTGATTCAGGGTGCCTTCGTGCTGGCGAAGACCCAGCCAGAGGAAACCGCCGCCGATCTGGCGCGAGATCAGCTTGCGCACCTGAGACGGTATTTCGCGATGTTGTTCGGGAGAGAAACCGAAGAGGAGTAAAGGCCATGACCTATATCGACGGATTTGTGCTGGCGGTGCCTGCTGCCAACCGGGAAAGATACGAGGAAGTTGCCCGCAAGTTCGACGCGGTCATGGTCGAACATGGCGCCCTGCGCGTGGTCGAAGCATGGGGTGACGACGTCAAGCACGGCAAGCGCACCGATTTCTATCGTGCCACCGAGGCAACCGCCGAGGAGATCATCGTCTTCTCCTGGGCTGAATGGCCAGACAAGGAAAGCCGAGATGCGGCGCATGCCTCCATGAACCAGATCATGGCCGACATGGCCGAGCCGATGGACATGCCCTTCGATGGTGCCCGGATGATCGTGGGCGGATTCAGCACCTTCCTCTCGCTTGGTGCAAATCTGTGAGCCGGCCCGTCCCCTTCTGCTGGTACGACCTGATGACCAGCGATGCCGATGGCGCGGCAGACTTCTATGGCAAAGTCATCGGTTGGAAGCTGTCTGCGCCCGATCCGCAATCTCCGATGGATTACCGTATGATCCTGCGCAGCGATGGCGGCGCCAATGGCGGGGTGCTGCAGTTGACCGAAGCCATGCGTCAAGGTGGTGCGCGCCCCGCGTGGGTACCGTACCTTGCCGTTCCCGATATCGACACGGGACTGGCTGCCATCGAGGCCGATGGGGGCCGCGCGCTGATGCCGCGGACGGATATCGCCGAGGGCAGCTTCGCGATGATGACCGACCCGCAAGGTGCGCTATTTTACGTCATGCAGCCACGCCCACCGGCGGATCGGCCCGATGCACAGAGCGATGCCTTCAAGGCCGATGGCGTACAGCATGTGCGCTGGCATGATCTGGCAACGCCCGATCCGGCGGGTGCCAAGGCTTTCTACGCGCGGCACTTCGGCTTTGAGTTCAACAATGCGATGCCGATGGGCGAACTGGGCGAATACGCCTTCATCGACTTCGAAGGTCAGGCGCTCGGCGGCATCATGCCTTTGTTCGGAGAAGCGCGAGGGCCCGGCTGGCAGGTCTATTTCGGAGTCGCTTCGGTCACGCAGGCTCGCGCTGCCATTGCCAATTCTGGCGGCAAGATCCTTGCCGAACCGCATCAGGTGCCGGGCGGCGACTGGGTCGTTATCGCGCAGGACCCGCAGGGTGCGCAATTTGGCGTGGTCGGCCCGAAGGGAGAATGAAAATGAGCAGGTTCACCTTCTACACGAACCCCATGTCGCGCGGCCAGATTGCGCGCTGGGCGCTGCACGAAGTGGGCGCCAGCTACGAGACCGTGCTGGTCGACTGGCAGGCCAAGCCGGAGGGCTTCCTTGCCGCCAACCCGATGGGCAAGGTGCCCACGATCGTCCACCACGCGGACGATGGCGATCATGTGGTCACCGAATGCGCGGCGATCTGCCTCTATCTTGCCGAGGTCTTTCCCGAATCCGGGCTGGGGCCGCAGGACCAGGAACGTGCGGCCTATCTGCGCTGGACGTTCTTTGCGGCAGGACCCGTGGAGCAGGCCGTGACCGCCCGCAGTCTGGGCTTTGAACCCAAGGATTCGCGCCAGCAAGGCATGGCAGGGTTCGGCAGTTACGAGCGAACCGTCGAGGCACTGGCCGGTCACCTTTCGCAGAACGCCTATGTCTGTGGCGACCGTTTTACCATGGCCGACGTCTATGTCGGCAGCCATGTCGATTGGGGCGTGGGCTTCAAGTCATTGCCGGAACGGCCAGAGTTCACCGCCTATCTCGAGCGAGTGCGAGCGCGCCCGGCTTATAGCGAAGCCAAGGCTATCGACATGAGGCTGATCGCGGAGATGCAGTCATGACTGCCGCGCCGGTTACCCTTTGCCTGTGGTACAACGGCGATGCCGAAGAGGCGGCGACGTTCTACGCGCAGACTTTCCCCGACAGCCACGTGAACGCGGTGCATCGCGCGCCGACCGACTTTCCCGGCGGTTCGGCGGGCACGGTGCTCACGGTCGACTTCACCGTTCTTGGCATTCCGTGCATCGGCCTCAACGGTGGGCCGTTGTTCCCGCACAGCGAGGCGTTCTCGTTCCAGGTGGCGACCGACACGCAGGAGGAGACCGACCGCTACTGGAATGCCATCGTCGGCAATGGCGGCGCGGAAAGCGCTTGCGGCTGGTGCAAGGACAGGTGGGGGCTCAGCTGGCAGATCACCCCGCGCGCACTTTCCGAGGGCATGACCGATCCCGACGCAGCAGTTCGTGCCCGCGTGTTCACCGCGATGATGACGATGCGAAAGATCGACCATGCAGCGATCGAAGCTGCCGCAAGAGGGGATGCCTGATGCTTGAACTATATGGGCATCCGTTTTCGTCCTACACTTGGAAGGCGCTGATCGCGCTTTATGCGAACGGGACGCCATTCGTGTTCCACAGTCTCGATGGCGAGAACCCCAATCAGGCTGCTGCCTATGCCCGTGTCCAGGAGGCGAGCCCGATGGGCAAGTTTCCGCTGCTGGTGGATGGATCGCGTGAGGTGTTCGAGGCGACTTCGATCATCGAGTATCTCGCGCTCCACCATCCGGGGCCGGCACCGCTGATTCCTGCCGACCCGGACGAAGCGATCACCACGCGCATGATGGACCGGGTGTTCGACAATTACGTGATGAACGCGATGCAGGAGAGCGTGGACGATGCGATACGCCACGGGCAGGTGTCGGACGAGGTGCGGTCTCGCGTTGAAGAGCGGGTGACCCGGGCCTATCGCTGGATCGACGGTTGGCTTGCAGACTATACTAGGCCGGACACGGTCAGCCTGATTGAATGCGCTGCCGTGCCTGCCCTGTTCTACGCCGATTGGGTCACGCGGATTCCCGAGGATTGTGCCCGGCTGCGCCAGTGGCGCGCCCATCTCCTCGCGCTGCCGCCGGTGTCGCGCTGCGTGGAGGATGCGCGGCGGTTCCGGCACTATTTCCCACTTGGCGCGCCCGACCGCGATTGAAGATGAAAGGACTGAACCATGCACGAACTCTCGATCAGCCGTTATATCGCCGCGAGCCCTGAGAAGGTCTGGGACGTACTTGCCAACCGGCAGGAGGAATGGTGGTGCCCCAAGCCCTGGTACATCACGATGATCGCCCAGGAACGCCGCGCCGGTGGCCGTTCGGCCATGGTCATGCATGGCCCCGAGGGAGAGGAGATGCCGCAGGAAGGCATATTCCTCAGTTGGGAGGAAGGCCGTCGCTTCGTGTCGACTGATGCCGTGACGGTGGATTTTCAACCCGCAGGCCCGTTCATGATCGGGATATGGCAGATCGAACCCGAGGGCGAGGGAACGCGCTACACCGCCAGTGCCCGCCACTGGACCGAAGAGGCCATGAAAAATCACGCCGAAATGGGGTTCGAAGCCGGCTGGGGGGCCTGCGCCGATCAGCTCAAGGCTCTTGCTGAAGCCGATTGACCAAAAACGGGAGCAGGCGCAATCTGGCTTCATGGGAGAGCAGGCGCAGGTACCGGCGCAACTGGCCGGCTTCGAACGCGATGAATGGAAGGCCCTGCTCGGCAATGCCGCGCCTTTTGCCGTCGCTGCGGGAGACGTGCTGTTCCGTCAGGGCGATCATGCCGACACGCTCTATCTCGTCGACAGTGGCCTGCTCGAGATTGCCGCGCGCATTCCCGGTGATGACAACGCGGTTATTTCCGCCATCCGCCCCGGCGAAGTCGTGGGCGAGTTCGCTTTGCTCGATGACGGACCTCGGTCTGCCAGAGTACGCGCGATCGAGGATACGCATGGCCTTGCCATTTCCGGCCGCCGTTTCCGCGCGCTCCTGCATGATGGTTCGGCCTGGGCGGTCAGGTTGGGCGTCGCCCTTCGCCGTCTTGTCGCATCGCGGACCCGAGCAACGCTTCAGCGGATCGTTGCGGAGGGGCATTTCGATCCCCATGCCCTGCGCCAGCTGCACGCAGGCCCGGCGCCCGTGGCGGCGAAGGCAGGAGCATCCGATCTGGCCAATGGGCTCGCCCGGTTGCGCGGCTTCGAGGCGATTGCCACCCATGGCACCCTGCTCGACGCGCCACGCGGCAGCACGCTGGTCGGGCCGGGTGAGGGGCAGGAGGGGCTTCATCTCGTCCTGCGGGGTGCGGTCAGGGCAGCGGTCCCGCGCGGTGCCATGGCCGAGCAGGTGTTCGTTTTCGGCCCCGGCTGCTTCGTTGGGCTGACCGGCCACAGTGATGGCGGACCGCAGCCCTTGCTGGTAACGGCGGTGGAGGATGCCAAGCTTGTGCATCTCCCGGCCGAAACATTGTCCGCGCTCGAAAACGAAATGCCGTCCTGGCTGCCCCTGCTTCACACGGCTTTCGGGCGACAGCTGGTGCAGGACCAGCGCAAGGCCAATCGCCACCTTGGCCGCTCGCTTTCCCTCGCGCGGTTCAACCATGCCGGGGAACTCGGCTAATGTGCCGCATCCTGAGCTACCTTGGCACGCCGGTCCCGCTCGACGACCTGCTCTATGCGCCCGATTCCTCGCTGCTCAACCAGACCATCGGCGCGCAGATGCTGCAGATGCTGAACCTTGCAGGGTTCGGCATGGCCGCGTGGGACGAGACGAGCCACGCGCCCAACGTGCCCTTCCGCTATCGCACCACGCAAGTCGCGCTGTTCGACCGCAATCTCAAGGCGTTGGCGGGCAAATTGCGGTCATCCGCGTTGCTCGCCCACATTCGCGGCGTGCCTTACAACTCGACCGTTCAGATCAACGAACAGAACTGCCACCCCTTCCGCTTCGATGGCGTGCCGCTTTCCATGGCGCATAACGGCGATCTGGCGGGTTTCCGCGACATGCGCTTCGATCTTGCGCCGCACATCCGGCCCGAGTTTGCCAAGCAGATCCAGGGATCGACCGACAGCGAATGGATATATGCGCTTGTCGTATCGGCGCTGCCTGAGCCGGGCGAGATCAACGAGCCGGACGCGATCCTTGCAGCGATCCGCCATGCCCTGAGCGTTCTGCGTGAGGCGCGGGCGCGGCATGGCATTACCCGGTCAAGTTCGACTAACCTGATGTTCTGCGATGGCACCAACCTTGCCGCCGTACGCTTCACTTTCGATTTCGGTCACTTCGACGCTGGCGCGCTGCAGGGCAGCTCCGAATATCTGTCGATGTGGTACACCTGCGGGCGCGACTATGGCCTTCACGAGGGCGAGTGGAAGTTGACGGGCGGAGCAATCGATGCCGACAGCGTGATCGTGGCATCCGAACCGCTCACTCGCGATTTTGCCACATGGATCGAGGTGCCCGAATATTCGGCACTGCTTGTCCGGCGCGACGGTGAGCGGCGGCGGGCGGAAATCCACGCGCTGGAAGTCTGAACCCCACCTGTTACTCTGGCAATCTCTATCGAGAGGAAGTGCAATGAGCCTGTTTGATTCGATCCTTGGCCAGGTGGCTGGCAATGTCGATGTGAAGAACCTTGCGGCAAAGGTCGGCATCGATCCGGACATGGCCGAAAACGCCATCGCTGCCCTTGCCGCCGGGCACCAGTCGAAGGGTGACACGATCGAGACGGCCGCCGCCAACTCAGGCATTGATGCGTCGAAGCTGCAGGAAATCGTCAGTCACATTGGTGGCGAGGGCTCGCTCGCGAGCTTTGCTTCAGCGCTAGGGCAGAACCCCGATGCGCTGAGCAAGGTGTCGGCCTTCCTTGACAAGGATGGTGACGGCAATCCGCTCGACGATCTTGCCGGTATGGCCAAGGGTCTGTTCAGCCGCTAACGGCGCTGAATGCTCGACGCTGCGCTATCCCTGATGATGCTTGCCGCCATCGCCCTCGTCGGCGGGGGGGTGTTCCTGCTCCGTCGGGGCGAGCGCAAGCGGCCGGTGCTGATGCTGACACTGGCCGGGATCATGGTTGTGAACCTGATCATCTGGACCTTGCCCGATCGCAGCGGCAGCACGCTTGCCGGTGCGGCGCAGGCAGGGCCGACGCAGTAATCAGCCCGGGCCTCAGCCCAGTTCGATGCAACCGCCATCGACGCACAAGTCCACACCATTGATGAAGCTTGCCTCCGCGCTGGCGAGAAACAACACTGTGCGGGCCACTTCCTCAGACGTCCCCATGCGTCCGATCGGGACGACCGAGGAGAGCATGTCGCGCATGCCCTGGATCTCCTCGGGTGAGGCATCGCGCTTGAAGATTTCCGTATCGGTCGGGCCAGGACTGACCATGTTGACGCGGATGCGGCGCGGGAGAAGCTCCTTGCCGACGATACGCGCCATGGCCCTGAGGCCCGCCTTCGCTGCGGCGTAGGCAACGTTGCCCGGAACGGCTGCGGTCGATCCGATCGAGCCGGTGATGACGATCGAACCGCCATCGCCCATCAGCGGCAGGGCCTTCTGGATCGCGAAGAAGGCGCCGCGCAGGTTTACGCTGTGGATCTGATCCCAGAATTCGGGCGTAACATCGGGCACCATGGCAAAACCGCCGACGCCCGCGTTGACGAACAGCACGTCGATTCCGCCCAGCGTGTCCTCGATCTGACTCAGTGCCGCCTCGGTTTGCGCAAGGTCGCTGATGTCCGAGCGGATGCACAATGCGTCCAATTCCTCGGCCACAGCCCGCAACTTCTCGGAATTGCGGCCAGTGATGGCAAGCTTCGCTCCCTCGGCCGCGAACATCCGCGCGGCGGCAAGGCCGATCCCGGCGTTGCCACCAAGGATCGCCACGCACTTGTTGTCGAACCGCTTCATCTCAGAACATGGTGTTGGTGTTGGCCGCAGTCTCCGGCACGGGTGAAAGCACGTCCCAATGCTCCATTACCCGGCAGCCCTCGACGCGAAAGATGTCGACCACCGCGAACCCGCGCTTGGCTGCGGCATCGCCATTTTCCATCCAGCCGTGGCTGTGAACTGCCACCAGATTGCTATCGCCAATGATGCGGTGGATCGTCGTGCGCTGTCCGGGGTTCTGCTCGACGAATTTCTCGAGGAAGCCGATTGCCGCCTCGCGTCCGGTAGCGGCATAGGGGTTATGCTGGATATAGCCGGGATCGACCCAGCGTTCGAATGAAGAGCGGACCTTTTTCTGGATGTAGAACTCATCCATGAAATTGCTGACGACCTGCTTTGGGGTCAGCTTGCATTCTTCTGCCTGCGCGGCAGTAGGAGTCAGCGCTAGAGCGATAGCTGTGGCAAGAAGGCGCAACGTTTCTCTCCCTTCAAAACATGCTGTTGGGGTTTACCGGCTGGGCCGGAACGTCCTGTATCACGTCCCAGTGCTCGACGATCAGGCCATCCTCCACGCGGAAGATGTCAACCACGGCAAGGCCCGGATCGTCCGGCCAGCGCACGACATGGGTATGCGTGATGACATGATCGCCATCGACGAAGCTGCGGTGAATGGTCTGCGTGGCATCGGGCGATTCGGTGCGGACGCGATCGAGAAAGCCCTTCAGCGCCTCCACGGTCGGTTCGGCCAGCGAGGAATGCTGCACATACCCCGGCGCAATGTAACGGTCCACGGCGCTGCTATCCATCGCGATCAGGACCTTGTGGTACATCTCCAGAACGAGGTCATGGTTGGCCTGTTCCGCCTCTGTCCGGGCCATGCGTCTCTCCCCTTTATTTATAACATTTGGTAGAGTATGCCTTGGCATGAGAAGGCCGTCAAAGCCTCAATTGCACCTTGGGAGAATCGATGACCCGCGCCGAGCTTTATGCCGTCCTTGACCGGTTCCTTGCCGCCCTGGACGCGCGCGATCCACACGCGCTCGACTGGGCGCCCGGTGCGCATCACAGCGAGAACAACGTGATGCTGGAGATCGGCGATGGGGTCTGGGGCACGATCGACCGGCTTGGCGATTACCAGCTCCGCTTTGCCGACGTGAAGACGGGTCAGGTTGGCTATTTCGGTACGGTCATCGAACCTATCGAGGAATCGGCTTTCACATTGCGCCTAGCCGTCAATGAAGCTGGCCAGATTGCCGAGTGCGAAATGCTTATCGTCCGTCAGTCCGACAGCGGCATCAAGTTCGAGAACTGCCGATACTGGGACAAGCCGATCCTCCACCGCGAGCCTGAGGCCCCGGTCGCGCGCGAGGAGATGGTGCGCCTGTCGAACGGCTACTTCGACACCCTGCAGCGCAATGACGGCACGATTCACACGAAGTTCCACCCCGATTGCAACCGCGTGGAAAACGGCGTCCAGACCACGCGCAACCCTGAATTCGCCAAGATCGTGCCAGTCTCTGCCCTCGGTTGCGAAGAGCAGTTTCGCATGGGCAACTACCGTTATGACGACGACCTGCGCGCGCGTCGCTTCCCCTTGGTGGATGAGGAGCGTGGACTGGTGCTGGCCTTCGGGTTCATCGACCATTCGGGCCGGTTGCGTGAGTATCAGCTGACCGACGGACGCACCGTGAAGAGCCCCGTCTTGCGCCCGCACAGCTTCTACATCTCCGAACTGTTCAAGATCGACCATGGCATGATCGAACAGATCGAGGCGAACTTCATCACCGTGCCTTACCGCATGCCATCCCCTTGGGATGCGCTATGATGCGGCAGCTCCTTGCCAGTCTTTTTCTCGGTCTTGCGGCCTGCTTGCTCGGCGGCGCGACGGCATTGACCGAAGGTGCAGGCCGCGACTGGCGCAGCCCCGGCGGTGATTCCGGCAAGACCCACCATTCGCGGCTGACTGCGATCAACGCCGAAAATGTCAGCCATCTCGGCCTCGCCTGGGCTGCGGAACTCGACACATTCCGCGGGCAGGAGGCGACGCCGGTCGTGGTTGACGGCGTGCTCTATACGTCCGGCACCGCAGGACGCGCCTATGCCTTCGATGCTGCCACCGGCAAGCAGCTCTGGCGGTTCGAGCCCGAGGTCGACATGCAGGTCAATCGCACGGTCTGCTGCGATATGGTCAATCGCGGCGTTGCGGTGGCGCGAGGCAAGGTCTTCGTCGCCAGTCTCGACGGATGGATGTACGCGCTCGATGCGCGGACCGGCGCGGTCGAGTGGAAGAGCGACTTCATCGAGAACCGCAAGCGTGGCGACAACTCGACCGGCGCCCCCGAAGTCGCTGGCGATGTCGTGGTCATCGGCATGGGCGGCGCGGAATACGATGTGCGCGGCTATGTCACCGCGCTCGATCTCGATACCGGCAAGCTGCGCTGGCGCTGGCATGTGGTGCCGCGCGATCCGAAGCTGGGCCCGCAGGAATCGCCTGAGCTCGAAGCCGCGCTCAAGACCTGGGATCCGAACAGCCGGTGGGACATCGGCGGCGGCGGCTCCCCGTGGGATGCGATCAACTACGACCCCGAGACCGGGCTGGTCCTCGTCGGCACCGGAAACGGCGGGCCTTACGCCACGTCTAAGCGCTCACCCACAGGCGGCGACAACCTCTATCTCGCCAGCCTCGTCGCGCTTGATCCGAAGACCGGGTGGATGAAGTGGCACTATCAGGAAACGCCCGGTGATAACTGGGACTTCACCGCCACGCAGCCGATGATCTTCACGCGCATGGACGTCGATGGTGAGATCCGCCCAGTCGTGCTCCACGCGCCGAAAAACGGCTACCTCTATATTCTCGACAGGCGTGACGGAAAGCTGCTGCGCGCCAATCCCATCGTCCGCACCAACTGGGCCAAGGGGATCGACCCCAGGACCGGCCGTCCGATCCTCGATCCGGAAGCGGCGGACTATACCACCGGCCCCAAGATCGTGTTTCCGGCCACCACCGGTGCGCGCAACTGGCATCCCGCCAGTTATGATCCCGCGACCGGACTCTACATCGGCGCGGTGCTCGACATGGGCAACCTGATCTTCATGACGCCGGGGGCCAAGCCGCTGAAAGCGCGCGGGCTGAACAATGATGCTGCGCTGATCTTCACCCCCGACGTCAAGGAGGCGCTGGCTGGGTTCCCGCCAGAGTTCGGTGATGCCGTGCGCAAGCTGCCTGCCTATCAGGAGGCACTGAAGCAGCCTGCCACCGCGCAGATCCGCGCGATTGACCCGCTGACGGGCAAGACCGTCTGGTCTGCCGACACCGCTGGTTGGCAGGATCGCGGCGGTGTGCTGACCACGGCCTCGAGCCTCACCGTCTACGGCGGCGTCACCGGCAAGCTCTTCGTTCGCGAGACGAAGACCGGCAGGCTGCTCAAGGAGATCGACACCGGCACCCCGATCATGGCCGCGCCGATGACCTACGAGGTAGGCGGCGTACAGTATATCGCAGTCATGGCCGGGTGGGGTGGGGGCGGCTATCCGTTTGTACCGCGCTATTCGGCCGCCTACACGCGCGGCAACATGAACCGGTTGCTGGTGTTCAAGCTGGGCGGCGGCAAGGTGCCGATGCCCGATCTGCTGCCGCCGCTCGAAGTGGCACCGGAGGCTCCTGCGCAGGCTCCGGGCGTCACGGCAGCGACGATCGCCAAGGGGCAGGGCCTGTTCTTCGGCAACTGCGCCATCTGTCACGCCAACCAGCCGCGCTCGATCACGCCGGACTTGCGGCGGATGCAGCCCGGCACGCATGAGGCATTCCGCCAGATCGTGCTCGAAGGCCTGCTGACACCCAACGGCATGCCGCGCTGGGACGACATCCTCTCCCCCGGCGATGCCGATGCGATCCATGCCTACCTGATCGACCTGCAAGGCAAGACCCGCGCTGACGAACTGGCCAAGCAGAAGTCCGGCAAGCCGCTCGACGGGCCGAGTCTGACCATTCTTTCGAACTATTGAGGCGACTCTCATGGACTTCTCCACGCTCGACAATCCTCGCCTCGAATTTGCCTTTGCCTGCCGCCTGCGCTTCACTCGCGTGCAAATGGTGCCAGATTTGCCGTCCGGCGGCATGCGCAGCGCGGTCTATGTTGACGAGGGCGAGTTTGAGGGGCCGCGTCTCAAAGGCAAGGCCGTCCCCAATTCGGGTGGCGACTACGCCTTCTTCCGGCCCGATGATACCGCCGTGTTCGATGCGCGCTATGTCCTCGAGGTTGATGACGGCACGCTGATCTACATGCAGAACAAGGGCTTCCTGTGGGGGCGCGAGCCCGGCACGATGGACCGCCTGCGCGCATGGGCCTTCGCCGGGGGCGAGCCTGTGCCCCACGCCGAATACTACCTCCGTGCCCAGCCGACGTTTGAGACCAGCAAGGGCAAGCACGACTGGCTGACCCGGCACGTCTTTATCGGCGTGGGCGAGCGCAGGCCGGATGGGAATTACGTGAAGTACTATGCGCTGACGTGACCCTTGACGAAAAATCGTAAGTGCTGCAAACAATAACAATTGTTAGAATAAACAGGACGGGAGAGACCACGCCTTGAAGCTGCACCTGCCTCCGCGCGTCAGTCCCAAACAGTTCCAGACGGCGATGACCGCCTTCGCCGGCGTAGTCGGCAGGGAATGGGTCATGGATTCCGACGCCGACCGTGACGCCTATTCCGACACTTATGCTCCAGGCAGCACCGAGGAATGGCCCGCGTCGGCCGCTGTCGCCCCTGCTTCGGTCGAGGAAGTGCGCGCGATCGTGCGCCTTGCCAACGAGCACAAGACGCCGCTCTGGCCGGTCGCGCGCGGCAAGAACCTTGGCTATGGCACGGCAGCACCGCGCCTGCCCGGCACTGTCGTGCTCGACCTTGGCCGCATGAACAAGGTGCTCGAACTCGATAGCAAGCTGGCCTATTGCGTGGTCGAACCGGGCGTCGGCTTCTTCGATCTTTACGAACATATCCAGCGCCAAAAGGCGCCGCTGTGGATGTCGGTCCCCGGCAACGCCTGGGGCTCGGTGCTGGGCAACGCGCTCGAGCACGGGATCGGCTATACCTCCTACGGCCTCCACGCCCGCAACCTCTGCGGGATCGAGGCTGTGCTGCCCGATGGCGATCTTGTCCGCACAGGCATGGGGGCGATGAGCAACAACCCGGCCTGGCACCTCTTTCCGATGAGCTACGGGCCGACGTTCGACCTGGCTTTCACGCAATCCAACCTCGGCGTGGTGACCAAGGCGGGCATCTGGCTGCAGCCCGCCCCGGAAAGTTCGCTCGAGATCGTGTGGGATATTCCCAAGGTCGAGGATATCGGGTGGGTCGTCGATACGATCGCACCGCTCAAGATATCCGGCCTGATCGACCAGAACGTGTTCATCCCTTCGTGGCTCGGCAAGATGGTGCTGAAAGGGCAGCGGCAGGACTTCTGGGACAAGCCCTCGGCAATCCCCGAATGGCGCGTCGAGGAACTGCTGAGGGAGCACAAGCTGGGCTACTGGCAGGTTGCGCTCAGGCTTTATGGCGAGGAGAGCGTGGTCAAGGCGAAGGCCGAAGTGGTCAAGGCGGCGATGAAGCGCAATCTGGCTGCCGCTCCGGAAGAACATTGGTGGCATCCCGGCGACTATATCCATGGCGTCGACACCACGATGGGCATTCCCTCGGCCGTGCCGCTGCAGATGTCGGACTGGATCGGCGGACGCGGCGCGCACATGGGCTTCTCGCCCGTGGTCCCGGCTACCGGAAAGCATGTGCTCGACCAGATGGCTCGTAGCCGCAAGATCATCGCCGACTTCGACGTCGATTTCTATGCCAGCTTCACCATCGGCGGGCGCTTTGCCAACAACGTCAACATGCTGATGTATGACCGCGACAACGCGGCCGAAGTCGCGAAGATGCGAAAGCTTTTCGATGCGCTGATCGTCGAGACGGCAAAGGCCGGCTACGCTGAGTACCGCACCCACCTTGGCTGGATGGATCCGGTCATGGAAACGTTCGATTTCAACAACCATGCGCTGCGTCGCTTTGGCGAGAAGGTGAAGAACGCGCTCGATCCCAATGGCATCATTGCTCCGGGCAAGCAGGGCATCTGGCCTGCTGCCTATGCTGAGGCTCGCGGCAGGAGCAATAAGGCATGAGCCGCGCATCGCTTGCCCTGGTTGCCGCAATCGGCCTTGTCGCGACCGCAGTCTTCGCCGCTCCTCCGGGACCGCCACCCGGCCCGCCGCCACCCTACCAGATGCGCCCCGTTGTACCTGCCGGCGACCGGCTCAAGCCCGGCGGCGATGGCAAGGTGCTGTTCGAGGTTCACTGCGGCTACTGCCATCTGACTGGCGGCATGGGCACCAACCTCCTGACCAAGCAGCAGGTCATGGCTGGCAACACGCCCGACAAGGGTCTGCTCGCCAACCGCACCGATCTGACCGCCGACTACGTCAAGACCGTGGTCCGCATGGGCAAGGGCGCCATGCCGCAGCAGACCAAGGTCGACCTGACCGATGCCGAACTCGATGCGGTGGCCAGGTATCTCGGGAAGGCGGGCTGATGCGCGTTTCCCGCCGTTCCATTCTCAAGGGTAGTGCACTTGCCGGAGCCGTTGCCGCGACACCTGCGATGGCGGCCATGGCGAGGTCTGCACCGGTCGTCGTGTTCGACAGTCGCATCCCTGAATCCGTTGCCTTTGCGGCCTCGCAATCGGCACACATGCGGTTTGATCTAGCTCACGGCACTGAAGAGGCCGCGCGTGCGATCAAAGACTTGCGTGCCGTGACGGGGCTCACACGCTGGAGTGACTGGACCGCGCTAAGAGGAGTCATGGAGGCGCAAGGCTTGCGTCTCTCGGAAGAGATTCGTGCTGCCGCCCCCCTCTCCGGTCGCACGCACCTCTTCCGCTGGACGATAACGGCGCGCTAAACAGTCCCGGTGCGACGTCTGCGTCTCGGAAAAAGGGGGCATGTTCCTATGGGACGTGCCCCTTTTTCTGTCTTTGCGAGTTCCGTCAGGTGAAATTTCCTAAATGGAGCCGTGCCGCTTTGTTGAACAACCGGTTAGCCCGTCGCCAAGAAATTCTAGGCATGCGGGCTTGACCCGCACTCCCGCTGATTTAGTATGTGTTACTAACAAATTCCGGCGCGACTCCTGTCGCTGACCGGAATCGGGAGAGAGACAAGGCTGCAGATGGACGAGGTAACCCTCTATCACTGGGAACCCAACGCGAACTCGGGCAAGCCGATGCTCGCGTTGATGGAGAAGGGTGTGCCCTTTTCCAGCCATTACATCGACATGCTGCAGTTCGATCAGCACAAGCCGGAATACCTCGCAATCAATCCGCAAGGCACGATCCCGGCGATGACGCACGATGGTCTGGTGCTGACCGAAAGCACCGCGATCATGGAATACGTCAACGACCGGTTTGACGGGCCCGACCTGATGCCTTCGGATGCGCAGGATCGCTGGCGCGTGCGATGGTGGATGAAGTTCATGGACCAGTGGCTCGGGCCCAGCTTCTCGATGATCGGCTGGAGCGTGTTCGTGGGGCCGATGGTTCGCCAGCGCGATCCCGCCGAACTGGACGCCGCAATCGAGCGTATTCCGCTGCCCGAACGCCGCGTCGCGTGGCGCAAGGCAATCAACGGCGATTTCTCGACAAGCGAAATGGCCGAGAGCCGCCGTCGCGTGGGGCTGGGCATCGCCAAGCTGGAAGAGGAACTTGGCAAACGGCCCTATGTCGGTTCGCACCAGTATAGCCTTGCCGATATCAACATCTTCAACAGCACCTATTCACTCCCCCTGTCGCAGCCCGATCTGGCGGGCAAGGACAAGACGCCGAACATCATGCGCTGGCTCAAGCGGGTCTACACCCGTGAGGCGGTGCGCAAGACCTGGGCGATGGGCAAGACGGACCTTGCCCATCGCTATGGCCTGATCATGGCGGAGATCGAAGCATGAGCGCCGTGCTCTATCATGGCGAGCCGAATGGCGCCTCGCTCACCGTCCTTGCCGCGCTGGCCCAGTCCGGTCTCGACATTGAATGTCGCCCTATCGACCTCCTTTCGGGTGAACGCCACGCTCTGCCCGGGATTTCCGATCCGATCGCCCTTGACCTGTGCATCGAAGGCGAAGGCCCCGTCCTTGTCATAGACGGCGAGGCGATGACCGAGTCCGTGTTCCTCGCCCAGTACCTTGACGAGGCCGCTGGCGGGGCAGGGTTGCAGCCGGCTGACGCCTATGCACGCTGGGAAATGATGATGTGGTGCCGCCAGATCACCGAGCGCCTTTCGCCCGCCGCTGCGCTGCTCGGAAACCTTGCGACCTCGCAGCACGCGATTGCCTGCATTCCGGATATCGACTTTGCCAACCTGACCGCGTGCATCGTCTCGGATGACCTGCGCCAGCGCTGGCAGGCATTGAAAGACGACGTCGTCGACTCTGCCCAGATCGCCGACAGCGAGACCAAGGTCGCGTCTGCCGTCGAACGCTGCGAGAAGCAGCTCGCAGATGGCCGCGAATGGCTGATGGGCACGTTCTCGATTGCCGATCTCGTCACCTGTTCCTGGCTTGCCGGAATGCAGCTTCTGCGCCCCTGTGCCTTCGCCCAAGCGCCTCTTGCGAATGCATGGTTGGCCCGCACCCTCGCGCAACCCTGCGTGGCGGCGGCACTTGCCAGATCGACCGTTTCCGAACCGCTCCGTGCATGGGCACCGGGGCCTGAAATCAACCGTTGGGGATAACCAATGCGCGCCATCGACTACTTTGACCGCGGCCATGATCGCGATCCGCAGCGTCTCGCCATCGTCGATACGGAGACGGGCCTGAAGCTGACCTTCGCCGAGACCAAGGCGCTGTCCGAACGCATTGCGGCCGCGTTGCAAAAGGGCGGTTTCGAAAATCAGGACTGTCTTGGCCTCTATGGCCCGAACGATGGCATGCTGCTCGTTGTGCTGCTGGCGATGTGGCGTGCCAACGGCAAGTGGATCCCGGTCAATACCCGGAACGCGATCGACGCCAACGCCGCCTACATCAACTACGTCCGTCTCAAGTGGCTGGTCTATCACTCGTCCAAGGCCGACGAGGTGCAGCAGCTCAAGGATCTTTGCCCGACGCTCCAGCACTTTGTATGCCTCGACAAGCGGATGGGCGATGACCCGAGCCTCGACGAATTCATGGCCGGTGTGAGCGAAGCCGATTTTATCGAGCCCGACATCGACGCCTTCGGCAACCTGATGGACATGGTCGGCATCTTTCCCACCGGCGGTACCACCGGTCCTTCAAAGGGCGCGAACGTCACCAATCTCGGCTGGGGCACGATGATCGAGACCGCAGCCGATGGTATGGGTGGACGTACCGACGATCCGATCGCGCTGGTATCCGCCCCGATCACCCACGCGGCAGGACCTATTTCGCTCTCGACCTTGAGCCTTGGCGCCACGCAGGTCATCCTTCCCGGGTTCGATGCCGAGGCAGTGCTCAGGACCATCGAAGACTACAAGGTCACGCACATGTACCTGCCGCCTACGGCGATGTACCAGCTCATGGCCTCGCCCGAGATCGGCAACCACGATTACTCCTCGCTAAGGATTTTCATCCTCGTCGGCTCACCCTGCAGCCCCGAGAAGCTCCGCCAAGCCGTGTCGATCTTCGGCCCGGCAATGTGCCAGGCCTATGGCCAGGTGGAGTGCCCGATGATCGTTGCTTGGTTCCCGCCGGAGGACGTGGCGAAGTTCGCGACGTCCGCGCCGGAAAAGCTCGCCTCCTGCGGCAAGCCGACGCGTTCGATCAAGGTTGCGCTTCTCGACGACGACGGCCATCAGGTGCCACTCGGCGAAGCAGGCGAGATCTGCGTGCGCGGGGCGCTCGTCACCCATTCCTATTTCGAGAAGCCCGAGGAAACCGCCGAAATCCGCAAGTTCGGCTGGCACCACACGGGCGACGTCGGCAAGTTCGACAAGGATGGTTATCTATACATCGTCGACCGCAAGAAGGACATGGTGGTCTCGGGCGGTTTCAACGTCTTCACAGCCGAGGTCGAAGCTGCGGTGACAGAACTGGCGCAGGTCAAGGAAGCCTGTGTGTTCGGCATCCCGCACGAGAAGTGGGGGGAACAGGTCCACGCCGTGGTCGTTGCCGAAGGTATCACAGAGGCTGAAATCATCGCCTACACCAAGGATCGCCTAGGCGGTGTCAAGGCGCCGAAATCTGTCACGTTTATCGACTCGATTCCGCGGACAGCAGCGGGCAAGATGGACAAGAAGGCGCTGCGGGTTCCCTATTGGGGCAACGCCGATCGTATGGTCAACTGATCCGAAATGCGGACAGTGGGAGAGAGCTGGATATGCGTTTGAAGGTCCTGGGCCTGATGGCCGCACTGCTGCCGCTGGCAGCGTGCAACATCAAGAGCGATGGTGGCAGTGCAGGCGGCGGAACCGTCGCCTCTACCGGCGTTACCGACGCGATGATCGCACAGGCGCCGGAGGGCGAATGGTTGAGCTACGGCCGTGACTATGGCGAGCAGCGCTTCTCCCCGCTGACGCAGGTGAACGATGGCAACGTGGGCCAGCTTGGCCTGGCGTGGTTTCACGATTTTGAAACCGCGCGTGGGCAGGAGTCCACCCCGTTGATGCACGATGGCACGCTCTACATCTCGACCGCGTGGTCGATGGTGAAGGCGTTCGACGCCAAGACCGGCGCGCTCAAGTGGTCCTACGATCCCGAAGTCCCGCGTGAAACGCTGGTCCGCGCTTGTTGCGATGCGGTCAACCGTGGCGTCGCTCTTTACGGCGACAAGGTCTTTGTCGGTACGCTGGATGGCCGCCTTGTCGCGCTTGACCAGAAGACCGGCAAACCCGTGTGGTCCAAGGTCGTGGTGCCGAACCAGCAGGACTACACGATCACCGGCGCGCCGCGTGTGGTGAAGGGCAAGGTCCTGATCGGCAGCGGCGGCGCGGAGTACAAGGCGCGTGGCTACATCGCAGCCTATGACGTCAACACCGGCAACGAAGTGTGGAAGTTCCACACCGTCCCCGGCAACCCCGCCGATGGCTTCGAGAACAAGGCCATGGAAAACGCCGCCCGCACGTGGGCCGGCGAATGGTGGAAGCTGGGCGGTGGCGGAACCGTCTGGGATTCGATCACCTACGATCCCACCACAAACCTAGTCCTGTTCGGCACAGGCAATGCAGAACCGTGGAACCCCGCGGCTGCAGGCCGCGAGGGCGATAGCCTTTACACCTCCTCGATCGTAGCGGTGAATGCCGATACCGGCGAATATGCCTGGCACTTCCAGGAAACCCCGGAAGACCGCTGGGACTTTGACTCCGCGCAGCAGATCACGCTGGCTGACCTGATGATCGGAGGTCAATCGCGCCATGTCGTGCTGCATGCGCCGAAGAACGGCCATGTCTATGTGCTGGACGCCAAGACCGGCCAATTCATATCAGCCACGCCCTTCGTGATGGTAAACTGGGCAACCGGCATCGATCCCAAGACCGGCAAGGCCACGGTCAATCCTGCTGCCCGATATGAAAAGGGCGCGCCGTTCGTCAGCCTTCCGGGCGCTGTCGGTGCGCACTCGTGGCAGCCGCAAAGCTTCAGCCCGAAAACGGGACTTCTCTATCTGCCAGTCAACAATGCGGCGTTCCCATACGCCGCTGCCAAGGACTGGAAGGCCACCGACATCGGCTTCCAGACCGGCCTCGATGGCTACGTGACCTCGATGCCCGCCGATGCCAAGGTTCAGGCCGAAGCGATGAAGGCCACTACGGGAACTCTCGTTGCGTGGGATCCCGTGGCGAAAAAGGCGGCGTGGAAGGTCGAATTGCCAAGCCCGTCCAACGGCGGCATTCTTTCGACTGCGGGCAACCTCGTGTTCCAGGGCACCGCCGGCGGCGATTTCGTGGCCTACAGCGCCGACAAGGGCAAGCAGCTCTGGTCGTTCCCGGCGCAGAGCGGCATCCTGGCTGCGCCGATGACTTATGCGATCGATGGCGAGCAGTACGTCGCTGTGATGGTCGGCTGGGGTGGTGTGTGGGACGTGGCCACCGGCGTTCTTGCCCACAAGGCGAAGAAGCAACGCAACATCAGCCGTCTCGTGGTGTTCAAGCTTGGCGGGAAGGCGACGCTGCCCGCTGCGCCGCCGATGGCCAAGATGGTGCTCGATCCGCCACCGTTCACCGGAACGCCCGAGCAGGCGAAGGCCGGTGGTGAGCTTTATGGCCGTTACTGCAACGTCTGCCACGGCGATGCGGCGGTTGCTGGCGGCCTGAACCCTGACCTGCGCCACTCTGCTGCGCTTAACGCCCCCGAAGCCATCCGTTCAGTCGTGATCGACGGAGCGCTGCAACATAACGGCATGGTTTCGTTCAAGTCGGCCCTCAAGCCAGAGGATGCTGACAACATCCGCCATTATCTGATCAAGCGTGCGAACGAAGACAAGGAACTGGAAGCGCGCTGACTAGAATGCTATGAGAAATAGCAATCACAACCGAGTGGAGAGAGTCGTGACGCATCTTTACCCCAATCTCATCAACGGCGAACTGGTCACCACCGCGTCTTCGCTGGACGTCGTCAACCCTGCCAACGAGCAGGTGATCGGGTCAGTCCCCGCGTGCGGTGCGGCCGAACTTGATCGTGCCGTTGCCGCAGCGCGCGCTGCATTCAAGACTTGGTCGAAGACACCCGTCGATGACCGTCGGGCCGTCATCCGCGCCATGGCTTCGGCCATCGAGGCGAACTTCGAGGAACTCTACCGCCTACTCACCAGCGAGCAGGGCAAGCCGCACCATCAGGCGCAGAACGAGATCGGCGCCTGCGCTGCCATTATGAACGCGCAGTCCACGCTGACACTTGAAGAGACGATCAACGAAGATAGCGACACGCGCCTTAGCCGCACCCGGCGAGTTCCAGTAGGCGTCGTTGCGGGCATCGTACCTTGGAACTTTCCAGTGCTAATGGCTGTCCAGAAGATCGCGCCTGCCATCCTCTCGGGCTGCACCATCGTGCTGAAGCCCTCGCCGTTCACGCCGCTGACCACGCTGAAGTTTGCCGAACTGATCAAGGACGTCGTGCCCGCAGGCGTAGTCAACATCATCACCGGCGAGGACGCGCTGGGCCCGATGATGACCTCGCACCCGGACATCGACAAGATCACCTTCACCGGCTCCACCGCCACCGGAAAGCGTATCATGGAAGGCGCCTCGAAGGACCTTAAGCGCATCACGCTGGAACTGGGCGGCAACGACGCCTCTATCGTCCTGCCCGATGCTGATGTTGAGAAGGTCGCCGAGCAGCTGTTCTGGTCGAGCTTTACCAACGCAGGCCAGATCTGCGTGGCTGCCAAGCGTGTCTATATTCACGAGGACATCTACGACGATCTGTCGAGGGCGATCGCGGAATACGCCAAGACGGTTAAGGTTGGTGACGGGTCCGAACAGGGCACAGGCGTCGGTCCGATCCAGAACAAGAAGCAGTTCGAGCGCGTCTGCGAACTGATCCAGGATGCCAAGGACAACGGTTACAAATTCCTCGTTGGCGGCGATGTCGATCCGTCAGGCTCGGGCTACTACGTGCCGATCACGATCCTCGACAATCCGCCCGAGGATGCGCGCATCGTCGCTGAGGAGCAGTTCGGCCCGGTCATGCCGCTTATGAAGTTCTCGAGCGACGATGAAGTCATCGCCCGCGCGAACAACTCGGAATACGGCCTTGCAGGCGCCGTCTGGACCAAGGACACCGAGCGCGGCGTGAAGATTGCCGAACAGCTTGAAACCGGCACGGTGTGGATCAACGAGTTCCTCCACTTGTCGCCCTTTGCGCCGTTCGGCGGGCACAAGCAGTCGGGCTTCGGTGCCGAATATGGCATCGAAGGCCTCAAGGAGTTCACCTACAGCCAGGTGATCACCGTCAAGAAGGATGCGCTGGTCTGATCCGCGCCTGAATGTCGAAGCCGGTCCTGCCGCACGTTGGCAGGACCGGCACGGCTCTGCAAAATTGAAGGAAAAGAACGGTGCCCATCGACCTTTCGAAGATCAAGGCGATCGACGTCCACGTGCACGCCGAGGTCTCGTGCCATGATCCCGAAGACCCGGTCATGGGCAAGTTCTTCGATGCGGCGTCGGCCTATTTCAAGGCCCCGCGCGAGCGGCCCAAGATGCCCGAGATCATCGAGATTTATCGCGAACAGCAGATCGCCTTTTGCATGTTCACGGTCGATTGCGAGAGCGGGATCGGCGCCAAGCGCGTCTCGAACTACGAGATCGCCGAACTGGCGAACAAGAACGACGACATCTGCATTCCCTTTGCCTCGATCGATCCGCACAAGGGCAAGATGGGCGCCCGCGAGGCACGTGACCTGATCGAGAACTATGGGGTCAAGGGCTTCAAGTTTCATCACATCATGCAGAACATCGAGCCGGCCAGCCAGGTCGGCTACCCGATTTACGAAGTGATCAACGAATACAAGCTGCCCGCCATCTTCCACACCGGCCATTCAGGCATGGGTACGGGGATGCGCGGCGGCGGCGGCGTTCGCCTGAAGTACGGCCAGCCAATGCTGGTCGACGATGTCGCGGTCGATTTCCCCGACATGAAGATCATCCTCGCCCACCCCTCGTGGCCATGGGTGGATGAAAGCCTGTCGATGGCGCTGCACAAGGACAACGTGTTCATCGACCTGTCGGGATGGTCGCCGAAGTACTTCCAGCCGCAGATCATCCAGTACGCCAACACGCAGCTGCGCAAGAAGATGCTGTTCGGTTCCGACTTCCCCCTGATCCACCCGCAGAAGTGGCTTGATGCCGCACGGCAGGTGGGTTTCAAGGACGAGGTTCTGCCCGGCATCATGAAGGACAACGCGGCCCGCGTGCTCGGCCTCGCCTGAGCGCAAGCAACGGACCTGACCCGAAGGAGCAGGCTATGCCCGATCCCGACGATATCCGCGCCTGGCAAAGGCTGGACGCGCTGACCACCACGTCGGGCCGGATCGAGGACAAGGACGTCATGCGCCTCGCCGATCTTGGCGTCGCACATGTCGTCAACCTTGCTCTCGAAACCCACCCTGAGGCTTTGGCCGGGGAAGGGGAGAAGCTGGCGGCACAGGGCATCGCCTATACCCACATTCCGGTGCCTTTCGACGCGCCGGGTGAGGATCACTTCACCGCCTTCGTGGACGCGGTGGAACAGGGGCCGAAGCCCGTCCACGTCCATTGCATCATGAACTGGCGCGTCTCTGCATTCTTTTACCGCTACAACCGCGACCGTCGTGGCTTGCCCGAATCCGAAGCGCGTCAGCTGATGGAACGACAGTGGTCGCCCGAGGGCCATGACAGCAACGAGGCCCGCATCTGGGCCGAGTTCATCGCAACGAGGCCTGCGTGACCGACCTTTCGGGGAAGCACGTCGTCATCACCGGCGCCTCGACCGGGATTGGCCGCGCCACCGCCACCGCCTGCGCCACGGCCGGTGCCCGCCTAACGCTCATCGCCCGCCGTGCCGACCTGCTCGAACAGGCCGCGCGCGACATTGGGGGCGCCACTGCCTTCGCCGCCGCCGATGTGGCGGACAAGTCCGCGCTCCACGCTGCGCTGGATCACGCCATTGCGGCCAATGGCCCGGTCGATGGCCTGTTCCTCAATGCGGGCATCGGCGGCATGTTCTCACTCGTCGAGGACTATGGCGACGAAGCCTTCGACGCAGTCATGACGGTCAACCTCAAGTCGGTGTTCTGGGCGATCCAACACGTGCTTCCGTCCATGAAACAGCGCGGGCAGGGCGCAATTCTCGTCACAGGCAGCCTTGCCAGCGAGAGGGGGCTGCCGATGAACGCGGCCTATGTCGCCAGCAAGCACGCCGTACTCGGCCTGTCGCGCGCTGTGGCCAATGAGGTTGCCAAGTTCGGCGTGCGCTGCAACTGCATCCTGCCCGGCCTGGTCGAAACGCCGATGCTCGATGGCCTGCCGCCCGAAGCTGCCTCGCAGATGGCCAAGGCCGTGCCGCAAGGTCGCACCGGCTCCTCCGACGAAGTGGCGCAAGTCGCCGCATTCCTCCTTTCTGACGCCGCGAGCCACGTCACTGCTCAGAGCTGGGCGGTGGACGGCGGCATGCTCGGCACCATGCGAGTGTGAAACGATGGCCCTGAAGTACTATCACGCCGAACCGCTGGCGAATTCGCTCAAATCGATGGTCCCGCTCAAGGAGAAGGGCCTCGCCTACGAGAGCATCTACGTCGATCTGCACAAGTTCGAGCAGCACCAGCCGTGGTTCACTGCGATCAATCCCGAGGGCCAGGTGCCGGTGCTTGATCATGATGGCACGATCATCACCCACACCACGGTTATCAACGAATACCTCGAGGATGCCTTCCCTGATGCCCAGCCTGCCGACGCCCCACTGCGCCCGCGCGAACCCGTGGGCGCGGCGCGGATGCGCTATTGGAACAAGTTCATCGACGAGCACGTGATGAACTTCGTCTCGATGCACGGCTGGCACCGCATGGTCGGCGTCATTGCCCGCAATATCGAGAGCGGCGAATTCGAGAAGCTGCTGGAAAGCATCCCGCTGCCCGATCAGCGCAAGAAGTGGGCAACGGCACGCTCAGGATTCTCCGAGGCAGACCTCGCGAACGCCACGGCCAAGATCGAATATGCCCTCTCCAAGGTTGAAACGCAGCTGGGGCAAACAAAGTGGTTGGCAGGGGCCACATACACCCTTGCAGACATCAACTTTTATTCGCACTGCGGCATGATGATCGAGCGTATGTTTCCCGAAATGGAAGTGGCGAGCCGCTTCCCACGCCTGTGCGAATGGCGCGATCGCGTCACCGCACGTCCCGCTGTCGCTGAAGCTTTGAAGAGCGAAGACCGCACCGCACCGGGCCTTCGTACGTGGTCGGGGCACGCGCGCTGATGGCGGGTTTTGTTCTGATTCACGGATCCTGGCATGGCGGCTGGTGCTTTGATCCTGTTGCCGAGATCCTGCGCGCGCGGGGGCATACTGTCGTCGCACCCACGCTACCCGGCATGGGCGGCACGGCCGAGGAAGTGGCCGCTGTCACACTCGATGGCTGGGGTGATTTTGCTGCGCAGCATTGCCGTGAGCTGAAGGCGCAAGGCGTGGGCCCGGTTGTTCTGGGCGGACACTCGCGCGGTGGCCTTGTCGTCTCCACGGCGGCAGAAAGCGATCCGACGGCGATGGATGCCATTGTCTATATCTGTGCGATGATGCTTCCCGCTGGCATGAGCCGTGCCGAGTTCAAGGAAACCGAAGGTCCGAACCCGGCCTTCGACGCAATCATCTCCAAGGTCCATGGCGGAGTGGCCACGGTGATTGACGCTGCAAATGCTGCGCCGGTCTTCGCACAAATCTCGCCGCCTGATCTGGTTGAAGCCGCGATGGCAAGGCTCATGGCCGAACCGCACTCGCCGCGTTCGCAGAAGATCGCGGTCACGCCTGAGCGCTGGGGCAGCCTGCCGCGTACGTATGTCGAATGCACGCTCGATCGTACGATTCCGATCGAAAGCCAGCGCCGCATGATCGCGATGTCGCCGGGCGCGAAGGTGGTTACGCTCGAGGCGGACCACAGCCCCTACCTGTCAAGGCCGCAGGACCTTGCTGATGCGCTGGAAGCGGCAATCCCGGCCTAATCGCCGAAGAAGTTCAGCTCCAGCAGGACGTTGTTCGGGTCTGCGGTAAAGATCTGCCGCAGACCGATCGCGTCGACGACGTTGGTCTGGCATTCGAGCCCCATCGCGCCAATTCGTGCGAGCACCTCGTCATAGCCCGAACAGTTAAGCGCGACGTGATGGATCGCCCCGGTGAGCGATCCGGGCTGCACCTCCCGATCAAAGGCGCGCGGACAATCGACTGCGTTGATGTGGACGATTGCCTTACCGCCTGCATCGTACATCCACTGCGCGTTTTGCGGGGTAAGCGGAGGCGGGCCATCGCGGCGCTCCAATCCCAGCAGTGCCTTGTAGAACTCCGCTGTTTCGTTGAGCCGGTCTGTGATGATGTTGACGTGGTCCAGCGCGTTGACGTGCATTTTTTCTCTCCCACACCAAAACGGCGGCGGAAGCATGGTGCTCCCGCCGCCGCCTGAATTCAACGCATCAAAGCGTCAGCTCTTGAACACGACGGTCTTGTTGCCGTTGACCAGCGCGCGGTCCTCAAGGTGCAAACGCACCGCCTCGGCTAGCACGCGGCGTTCCACGTCGCGGCCCTTGCGCACGAGGTCTTCCGGGCTGTCGGCGTGGGTCACCGTCTCCACATCCTGATGGATGATCGGACCCTCGTCGAGGTCGGCCGTCACATAGTGGCCGGTCGCACCGATCATCTTCACGCCGCGGGCATGCGCCTGATGATAGGGCTTGGCGCCCTTGAAGCTCGGCAGGAAGGAGTGGTGGATGTTGATGCAGCGGCCTGCAAGGAACGCGGTCAGGTCGTCCGAGAGGATCTGCATGTAGCGCGCCAGCACCACCAGTTCCGCACCCGTCTCGGTGACGATGCGCTTCACTTCGGCTTCCTGCTGAGGCTTGGTGTCCTTGGTGATCGGCAGGTGGTAATAGGGCACGTCACCGATCAACGAGATCGACAGCGCTTCCTTGGGGTGATTGCCAAGAATCGCCACGACTTCCATCGGCAACTCGCCGATACGCGTGCGGTAAAGCAGGTCGCCCAGGCAGTGGTCGAACTTGCTGACCATCAGCACGACCTTACGCTTCACTGCCGTGTCGCGCATGTTCCAGTCCATGGCGTAATGTTCGGCCACAGGAGCAAAAGCCGCGCGGAAATGTTCGACCGAGCCTTCGCCCGGATCGAACACCACGCGCATGAAGAAGTTGCCGCTCAGCGAATCATCGAACTGCTGCGCTTCGCTGATATTGCCACCGGCCTCGTAGAGATTGCCGGTGACCCGGGCCACGATTCCCGGCTTGTCTTCGCACGATAGCGTCAGAATCAGCGATGCACTCATCAAAATCTCTCCCGTCGATGTCGCGCTCATAGGGCGCAACATTTCCCATTGCGAATCTCCGGTGAGATTGTATGTGTTGCATACAAGTTTTTCAACCAGCCATTTTCACGTCGGGAGAGATATGATGGCAGCAAAGAACCTCGATGAGGTAATCCAGCAGAACGGCAACGTCGTCGAAATGCTGCGCAACTCGCAGCTTGGTGCGTACGTGTATCCGGTTGTCGCACCGGAATTCTCGAACTGGCGTTCGGAGCAGTGGGCATGGCAGCACAGCGCCGTCCTGTTCGACCAGTCGCACCACATGGTGAACCTCTATATCCGTGGCAAGGACGCGCTGAAGCTGCTGTCCGACACCATGATCAACAGCCCCAAGGGCTGGACGGTCAACAAGGCCAAGCAATACGTCCCGACCACGCCTTATGGCCACGTCATCGGCGACGGCATCATCTTCTGGGAAGAAGAGGAATCGTTCACCTACGTCGGCCGCGCGCCCGCTTCGAACTGGCTGCGCTACCACGGCGCGACCGGCGGCTACGATTGCGAGATCGAGCTGGACGACCGCTCGCCGATGCGCCCGATGGGCAAGCCCGTCACCCGCAAGGAATGGCGCTTCCAGATCCAGGGTCCGCAGGCGTGGAACGTGATCGAGAAGCTGCATGGCGGCCCACTCGAACAGCTCAAGTTCTTCAACATGAGCACCATGAACATCGCCGGGAAGACCGTGCGCACGCTGCGCCACGGCATGTCGGGCGCACCGGGCCTTGAAATCTGGGGTCCCTATGCTGAACAGGAAGAAATTCGCGCCGCCATTCTGGAAGCCGGCAAGGAATTCGGCCTGATCGCCTGCGGCAGCCGCGCCTATCCGTCGAACACTCTGGAATCGGGCTGGATCCCGTCGCCGCTGCCCGCGATCTACACCGGCGAAAAGCTCAAGGGCTTCCGTGAGTGGCTGGCAGCTGACAGCTACGAAGCAACCGGTTCGATCGGCGGCTCGTTCGTTTCGGACAACATCGAGGATTACTACCTCAATCCGTGGGAACTGGGTTACGGCAACTTCGTCAAGTTCGACCATGATTTCCATGGCCGTGAAGCGCTCGAAGCCCTGAATCCGGCTGAGCAGCGCAAGAAGGTGACTCTCGCCTGGAACCCCGAGGACATGGCCAAGATCATGGCCTCGCTGTTCAACCCTGATGGCGACCAGTACAAGTTCTTCGACACCCCGCTCGCGAACTATGCTTCGTCGAACTACGACCGCGTCGTCGATGCCGGCGGCAAGACCGTCGGCTTCTCGATGTTCACCGGCTACTCGTACAACGAGAAGCAGGCGCTTTCGCTCGCCACCATCGATCCGGAAATCCCGGTCGGCACCGAACTGCGCGTGGTGTGGGGCGAAGAGAACGGCGGTACCCGCAAGACCACGGTCGAACCGCACAAGCAGATCGAGGTTCGCGCGATCGTTTCGCCGGTCCCCTACAGCCGCGTCGCTCGTGAAAACTATGCCGAAGGCTGGCGTACAGCGCGCTGATAGGCCGCTCGCCAAGGCAAAACAGACTGGCACCGCCCGGATTGCAGCAAAGGCAACCGGGCGGACTGCCTCCAACGATTGAGAGGATCCCGCGATGGCAACACCCCTTATCCATCCCAACTGGGACAAGGCGCCCGACGGGATCACGGACGGCTTCAGCCTCGAGATGACCGCGAAGGACGAGGCCTCGCTGCGCGAAGCCGCGCCGCTCATCCCGGCTGACACTCCCGTCGCCGTCACCTTCCTCCCCGGTGAGGACGTTTCCGCCCGCGTCGCCGCCACGGTCGCGGTGCGCCAGCTCGGCTTCGAGCCGATGCCCCATTTTTCCGCTCGCCGGATCACCTCCGAGGACGACTTCGAGGGCTACCTCAAGGCCGTGGTCGAACAGGCCGGGGTTGAGCGCTGCTTCATCGTGGCGGGCGATCCGCCCGAACCGGTCGGCCCCTATTTCGATACATCGGCCCTTATCGCGACCGGCGCATTCGAACGAAGCGGGATCAAGGCCATCGGTATCGGGGGCCACCCCGAAGGCCATCCGAACATGACCGAGGCCGAGTGCTGGGCAGTGCTCGAGAAGAAGGTCGCCGAGATCACCGCCCGCGGCATGGCGCCGCTGATCGTCACCCAGTTCGGTTTCGATCCCGACGCGTTCCTGGCCTGGCTGCTCGAACTGCGCGCCCGTGGCATCGATGCCCCGGTGCGTATCGGCGTGCCTGGCCCTGCCGGAATCAAGCGCCTGCTTGCCTTTGCCGCGCGCTGCGGCGTCGGCGCGTCGACTTCGGTTCTCAAGAAGTACGGTATCTCGGTGACGAACCTGCTCGGCACCGCAGGGCCCGACAAGCTGGTCGATGCCTTCGCCAAGGGCCTCGGCCCCCAGCACGGCAAGGTGCGCCTCCACTTCTATCCCTTCGGCGGCCTCACCAAGACGCTGGAATGGATACACGGTTACAACAAGAAGCACGGCATCGGCCAGGGGGCCTGAGCCATGGCTGACTTCGTCCTCGTGCACGGCGCGTGGGGCGGCAGCTTCGCGTGGGATCGCCTCAAGGCTGATCTCACCGCCGCCGGCCACCGTGTGCTCGCCGCCGACCTGGCTGGCCTCGGCCGACGCAAGGCCGAGTTCCATCCCGGCATCACGCTGACGACCCATGTCGACGACGTCTGCGCACAGATTGCAGAAGCGGATTTTGGCCGCTTCGTACTGGTCGGACATTCATGGGGAGGCATGGTCATCACCGGCGTTGCCACGCGGCTCGGAGGCAGGATCGACGCTATCGTCTATGTCGATGCCTTCCTGCCGCAGGACGGCCAATCGTTGTGGGACCTGACGGGCGAGTGGGAGCACAACCACTACATCGGCAGCCAGAAGCACAAGCCCGGCGCCGTCTCACCGCTCCCTGGCCTTGAAAGCCCGGTGCTATCCGATCACCCGCTGCTGACGCTGGTAGAAGCCGTGCGCTTCACCGGCGAGGAAGCGAAGATTCCCCGCCGTATCTATGTTTTCGCCAATGGTTGGAGCCCGTCACCATTCCCGCAGTTTCGCGATCGGGTGCAGGACGATCCGGCATGGGAATACCACGAGGCCGAAGCCAGCCACGATGTGATGAGCGATCAGCCCGAACAGCTGCTGCAGATCGTTCTTGGCTGCGCCTGAACCGCGTTACCCTTGAATGGCGAGGCTCTGCATCCGCTTGAGATAGCGCGCCAGCACGTCGATCTCCAGGTTCACCTTGCGCCCGGCGACGAGCGTGCCGAGCGTGGTGACTTCAGCGGTGTGCGGAATGATGTTGAGCATGAAGTGGCAGGCACCATCGGTCTGGTCGGCCACTTCGTTCACCGTCAGCGAAACGCCGTCCACGGTGATCGAGCCTTTGGGTGCAATGAAGGGGGCAAGCTCTTTGGGCGCGGCGACGATGTACTGCCACGAAGCGCCGACCTGCGTCACCTTCACGACTTCGCCCACCGCGTCGACATGTCCGGTAACGATGTGCCCGCCAAGTTCGTCACCCAGCTTGAGCGCCGGTTCAAGGTTCAAGGGGGCGCCAACCGTCCACTGTTCAGGCGCGGTGCGCTTGACCGTCTCGCCCGAGACGTCCACCGCGAACCAGCCTTCACCCGCAACCCCGCCCTTGTCGACCACGGTCAAGCATACGCCGGAACAGGCAATCGAGGCGCCGATGGCTATCTTCGCCGGGTCCATCGCGCACGAGATCGTGATATGGCGGTCGCCCTTGTCCTCGATGGCGAGGATGTTGCCGATTTCGGTGACGATCCCGGTGAACATAACAAATCTCCTTCAGCGCAAGCGCTCGTAGACGTCGAGCGCATCGCTGCCAAGCGTCCGACGGTCCACATGCCGCCACCGTTCATGCGCCCCGGCCAGCGAACCGAGGCCGATGTCGCCGATGCACGGCAACCCGTCACCCACGATGATCGGCGCGCGATAGATCAGCAGCCGGTCGACCATGTCGGCAGCAAGGAAGGTTGCCGCCGCCTGTGCGCCACCCTCTACGAAGAGACACTGCGCATCGCCGAAGGCACCGTGCGCCGTGATGTCGGCAACGCCCGTCCAACCCTCGGGGGCCGGCCCGCTGGTCAGCACCATGCGCTGCGGGCTGCGCGGTTCGAGCCCCGGCAGGCGCACGTCAAGCCGGGGCGAATCGGCGCGCAAGGTTCCACCGCCGACCAGAATCGCATCGGTCCGTGCTCGTTCGACATGGCAATGCGCGCGGGCTTCGGGTCCGGTAATCCACTGGCTCGATCCGTCAGGTATAGCGATCTTCCCGTCGAGAGAAGTTGCCAGCTTCAACGTTACATGAGGCCGCCCGAGCGTCGTCCGCGTCAGGTATCCGGCCAGTGAAGCCCGCGCCGCAGGAGAACCCGAAAGCTCCACCGCGATTCCTGCCGCACGCAGGGCCGCAATGCCGCTTCCCGCCGTGCGTGGGTCGGGATCCTCGACGCCGATCACCACGCGGGCAAGGCCGCTTGCCAGCACCAGCGAAGTGCACGATGGCCCGCGCTGGCTTGCATGGGCGCAGGGCTCGAGCGTCACGTAAAGCGTGCCCCCGCGCGCAGCGTCGTTCGCCTGCGCCAGTGCGCCTGCCTCCGCATGGGGCCGTCCACCAGCTTGTGTCCATCCGCGCCCGACGACCACGCCGTCCTTGACGACGACCGCGCCGACCGCCGGATTGGGCCTGCTCAGCGGACGCCCGCGCGCGGCCAGCGCTGCTGCCGCGTCAAGCCAGCGCAAGTCGTCCGCGCTGCTCATTGCGCGCCGTTCTGCGCCTTCTTCATTTCCGCGTCGAACACGGGATTGTCGACCATGTGCTTGTCGAGCACTTCCTTGCGCGCGGCTTCCACTTTCTTGCGGTAGGCCTCGCGCTCGGCCTTGCCTTCCTCGTAGGCGCGCTTGGTCTCGACTCCGGTAGCATCGCCCACTGCCTTGTACATCTGGCGGACGCGCTCCTGCCGGGCTTCTTCCTCGGCTGCTTCGGCGCGTGCCTTGGCAGATGCCACCTTGTTCTCAGCAAGAATTTCGGCGTCGCTGCGGTTTTCCACAAAGCTCGGGAAGTAGATGATCTCAGGCGGGCGGGGCAGGGCGGTGCCGCCCTCCATGGCCATCGCGGTGAACAGCGTGCCGGTCACCGCGGCCGCCATCAACAGCCCGACCCGGCGATAATCGCTCGGCGCAGTGAACACCTGCCAGAAATCGACGACAGCCCGGCGCGGGGAGACATTGCGGAAGAAAGCTCTCATGTCCGCCTAGATAGGGCCAGCCGCCCCGTTTCGCTACCCGTCAACCGAACGGCGCATAGAGACTGCGCCCGTGCCGCTTGAGCCAGCGGTTGGCGGCTCCGATGTCACCCTCGAACAGTGTGCCGAGATGGGCGTGGAAGGCCGGGCTGTGATCGAAGTGGCGCATGTGCGCAACCTCGTGCGCCACCACCGAACGCCGCACGAAATCAGGTGCCATGATCAGCCGCCAGTTCATCCGGATCGATCCATCCGCAGCACAGCTGCCCCAGCGGCGCTGTGCGCGCGAGAGCGTGAGGCGCGGCAAGGTTTCACCGGCCTGCGCGCAATAGTGCGCCAGATCTTGTCCGCACAAGGCAAGAGCCTCGGCCTCCAGCCAGCGCTGCAGCCGCGTGCTCAGACCCTCGACCGGCCCGCCCACGATCAGCCGCCCGTCCTCGATCACCGGCTTGCGCCGGGCCTTCTCGGACCAGGCGATCTGCAGGACTTCGCCCCGAAAGGGCAGCGTCGCGTCGGGCGCGATGGTCCGTGGTTCGGGCAGGCGGGCAAGCTGTCCCGCCAGCCAGTCCGCCCGGTCGCGGGCGAAGGCCTCGGCATCGCCTACGCGGCCCCACGCAGGAATCGAAACCCGCGCCTCGCTGCCGTCGGGTGCCAGCCGCAGCGTCATCCGCCGCGCATGGCCAAGCTTGCGGATCACCAGCGGCAATTCGCGCCCTTCGACCACCAGCGTCCGGCGCGAGATCGCGCGCGGGGCAGGGGTCTCCTTGGCTCGTGTATCGGCGCGCCGCAGCCAGTCGAGCATGCCTCTAGTCATCGAAGTGGTCGGAAGGAACGATGTGGTCTTCCAGCGGCCCTGCCAACGTCTCGCTCACTGCCTTGCCCACCACCGATTGCCCCGCCCGATGCACCGTCTCGCGATCGCCAGAGATCAGGTAATGCCAGTCCGGCAGGGGCTTGTTCTCGGCGCGCAGGCGGTAGGCGCAAGTATCCGGAAGCCACGGTAGTTCGCGCGCCAGCTTGGGCGTCAGCCGCAGGCAATCGGGCACATAGGCGCGGCGGTGCTTGTAGTCGCTGCAGCGCGCGGTGCGCAGGTCGAGCAGCTTGCACGCCACGTTGGTGTGGATCACCTCGCCGGTGTCCTCGTCCTCCAGCTTGTGCAGGCAGCACTTGCCGCAGCCGTCGCACAGCGCTTCCCACTGCTCGCGGCTGAGTGTCGCCACCGGCCGCTCCCAGAAGCGGTCCTGCGTCAATTCACCCACTTGGCCAGTTCGGCGGCAACGGCCTTGCCGTCCTGCTCGGCGGGCAGCAGCGCGATGGCCGCGCCGTCCGGACCCATCAGATAGGCCGCGCGGCTGTGGTCCATCAAATAGGCATCGGGCTTGCCCTCGTCGCGCCGCTGGTAGAATACCGCCCACTTCTTGGCGACATCGGCGATCTGCGCGGGCGAACCCGTCAGCCCGACCACGTCATTGCCGAAGTTGGATGCATACTTGCCGACGACCTGCGCAGTGTCGCGCTCGGGATCGATGGTGATGAAAATCGGCACGATCGGCTTGGCATCGGCGTGCTCCTTGCGGAACAGGCGCAGCCCTTGCGCGATGTTCTGCATGTCGAGCGGGCAGACGTCGGGGCAGAAGGTGTATCCGAAATAGACGACGCGGTACTTTCCGGAAAAGTCGCTCCACTTCACCGCTTGGCCGTCCTTGCCGGTCAAGGCGAAGTCTCCGCCGATCGACGCACCTTCGAGCGGCGGCTTTTCGGCAGGCGCGAAGTTGCACCCACCAAGCGCGAAAGTGCAGGTTGCGGCAAGCGCGGCGAGGAATGATCTGGAAGTCAGGGCCATGGCGCGGCGGTTCATGCTCTGCTAACCGTGTCCTTGCAAGAGGCGAGTCCTTGAGCCGCATAGGCTTACGGGGCACGCAACAGGAGGATCGAATGCTGTCGAACAAGCGCAGGCCGCTCATCGCAATGGCCATGCTGCTCGCCACGGCCTTGGCCGTCCCGGCCCACGCCCAGTTTTCCGACAGCTACAAGTTCCTCGAAGCCGTCCGCAAGAAGGAGGGCGACAAGGTGACCGAGGCCCTGAACGAGCCCGGCACCCAGATCATCAACACCAAGGACTACACCACCGGTCAGACCGCGCTGCACATCGTTGTGACGCGCCGCGATCTCGTCTGGGTGCAGTTCCTCATTGCGAAGGGCGCCAACGTCAATGCTCGCGACAATCGCGGCGTGACGCCTCTCGTGGCCGCTTCCGAGATGGGCTTCCTCGAAGGTGTTGATGAACTGATCAAGTCCGGCGCACGTGTCGATGAAGCCAACAACACTGGCGAAACACCGCTGATCAGCGCCGTCCATCGCAAGGACCTTGCGTTGGTGCGCATGCTGATCAAGGCCGGGGCCAGCGCCGATCGTCCCGACAACTCTGGCCGCTCCGCGCGCGATTACGCCGCGCTCGACAAGGGCAGCCCAGTGTTAGGCGAACTGGAAAAGGCCTCGAAGGAAGCCAAGGCCGCAGGCCCCAAGAAGACTTACGGCCCCTCATTCTGATAGCGGCGTGCCAGCAATGACCGAAGACACCAGCCTTGAAGCCCTGCGCCTCCGCCTCGCCCCGGCCATTGCCGAGGCTGCCGCGTTTGACGGGTGGAAACCTGCTGCGGTCTCAGCCGCTGCCGCTATGGAAGGCGTAGACCCGGCCCTTGCCGCTTTCGCGTTTCAGGATGGCGCAATGCAGATGATCTCGGCCTGGATCGCGCGCATCGATGCCGATATGGCCGCGGCCCTTCCGATGGAGCAGCTCGGCAATCTGCCGATCCGCGAACGCATCCGCCGCCTCGTCCAGTTCCGCCTCGACGCGCTCGACGGCAAGGAGGAGGCGCTGCGCCGCGCGCTCGCGATCATGGCCATGCCGCAAAACCTGCGCGCCGCCACCCGCCTCGGCTGGTCGAGCGCCGATGCCATGTGGCGTCTCGCAGGCGATGTCGCGACCGACTACAACCATTATACCAAGCGCGTGACGCTCGGCTCGATCTATGCCGCCACCCTCGCCTATTTCGCGCAGGACACCAGCGACGGTCATGAAGATACCCGCACCTTCCTCGACCGCAGCATCGAGAACGTGATGCAGTTCGAGAAAGCCAAGGCCAAGCTGACCAGGCCTCGCGAGGAAACCTTCTCGCTCACCCGGATGCTCGGACGGTTGCGCTACCCTGCGACCTGATTTTTGATCCAGCGCAATTCTATTGCGAATGACTTGCAAATGCTTCGCCGCTATGGCAGCGGGAAGTGGTGACCCTCGATCAGCTCCCTATCGGCACGCCCGCCCGAATCGCTTCGGTCGATTGGTCCGCGCTCGTCGCGGAAGAGGCGCAGCGCTTGCGTGCGCTCGGCCTTGATGAAGGTGCGCGGGTGACGCTCGCCTATCGCGGCGTCTTCGCCGGGCGCGATCCGCTGGCGGTGGAAATCGGCCGGATGACCGTCGCCATCCGTCGCGTCCATGCCATGGCGATGACCGTCGAACCCGTTGCCCAAGCCGTAGCATGAGCAGGATGCCCACCGTCGCCGCGCTGGTCGGCAACCCCAATGCGGGCAAGAGCGCGCTGTTCAATGCGCTCACCGGCGCGCGCCAGAAGATCGCAAACTATCCCGGCGTCACGGTCGAGCGCAAGGCTGGCCGCCTGCTGCTGCCTTCGGGCGAGCCGGTCGAACTGGTCGACCTGCCCGGCTCCTACGGACTCGATTCCACCAGCCCGGACGAGGAAGTCACCCGCAAGGTCATCATGGGCGAGCAGGCGGGGCAGGCCAAACCCGACGTCATCGTCCTCGTGCTCGACAGTTCGAACCTCGAACAGCACCTGGTCTTCGCGCAGGAAGTGCTCGAACTCGGGCGCCCCACCGTGGTTGCGCTCAACATGGTCGATCTGGCCGAGCGCGATGGCCTCGTCCTCGATCCCGCGGCACTGCAGACCGCATTGGGCGTGCCGGTCATCCCCACCGTCGCCGTGCGCCGCCGCGGCCTGACAGAGCTCGCCGCCGCCATCGCCGAAGCGCGTGATCGTTCGGAATCCGCACAGCCGGTGTCGCGCCCGCATGTGACGCTGCCCGAACGCCGCATGCTCGCCCACCAGATGGCGAGCGGCGCAATTCTGTCAGAGACAGCAAAGCACCGCATCCACGCGCGCATGGACAAGGTCCTGCTCCACCCATGGGCCGGACCTCCGATCCTTTTCGCGTTCCTGTTCATCGTCTTCCAGGCCGTTTTCAGCTGGGCCACACCCTTCGCCGACGCGATTGACGGTGGCGTTTCGGCCCTCGGCGATCTGGCCAAGGCGACGATCCCTCCCAGCTTGCTGCGCGATCTGCTCACCGATGGCGTGATCGCGGGCGTCGGCTCGGTGCTGGTGTTCCTGCCGCAGATCATCATCCTGTTCTTCTTCATCCTGACGATGGAGGCGACCGGCTACATGGCCCGCGCAGCCTTCCTGATGGACCGCATGATGGCAGGCGTCGGCCTCTCGGGCCGCAGCTTCATCCCGCTGCTGTCGAGCTTCGCTTGCGCGATCCCCGGCATCATGGCCACCCGCTCGATCACCGATCCCAAGGACCGCCTGACCACGATCCTGATTGCCCCGATGATGACCTGTTCGGCCCGCCTGCCGGTCTATGCGGTGATCATCGCCGCGTTCATCCCGAACAATCGCGTCGGCCCCGGCATCGGGCTGCAAGGCCTCGTCCTGTTCTGCCTCTACGTTGCCGGAATCGTCGGTGCGATGCTTGTGGCGCTCGTCCTGCGCCGTTCGGTGACCAAGGGCGCGGCCTCGGGCTTCATCATGGAATTGCCAAAGTACCAGCTGCCCACGGTCAAGGACCTAGCCCTCGGTCTGTGGCAGCGTGCGTGGATCTTCCTGCGCCGCGCAGGCACCATGATCTTCACCGTGACCATAGCGCTGTGGATCCTGCTCAACTTCCCGCGTGCTGAGCCGGGGCAGGACCAGATCAACGCCTCGGTCGCAGGCACGCTCGCCAATGGCTTGTCGGTCGTGCTCGAACCCATCGGCTTCAACCGTGACATGAGCCTTGCGATCATCCCGGCCATGGCCGCGCGCGAAGTCGCGGTCAGCTCGCTCGCCACGACATATGCCGTCAGTGCCAGCGACGACGAGGATCAGGCTGCCGTGGCATTGGGGGACCAGCTCAAATCGCGCTGGACCCTGCCGATGGCGCTCGCTTTCCTTGCCTGGTTCGTCTTCGCCCCGCAGTGCCTCTCGACCATAGCGGTCGCCCGGCGCGAGACCAACGGATGGAAGTGGCCATCCTTCATGCTCGCCTACCTCTTCGCGCTGGCCTACGCGGCAGCGGGAATCACCTACTGGACGGCAATCGCGGCCGGTTTGGGCTGATCTGACGCGCTCGGCTGTGGAAACGGTGACGCGGTGACTCGCGCGCCTGAGCCCCCATGCGCTAGGCAAGACGCCAAATCTGAAGGAACGTGATTCGATGGCAGGCAGCGTCAACAAGGTCATTCTCGTCGGCAATCTCGGCGCGGACCCGGAGGTGAAGAGCTTCCAGAACGGCGGGCGCATCGCCAACCTGCGCATCGCGACCTCGGAAAGCTGGAAGGACAAGGCTTCCGGTGAGAAGAAGGAGCGCACGGAATGGCACTCGGTCGTGCTCAACTCTGACGGCCTCGTCGGCGTTGCCGAACGCTTCCTGCGCAAGGGCTCGAAGGTCTACATCGAAGGCCAGCTGCGCACCCGCAAGTGGCAGGACCAGTCCGGCAATGACCGTTACACCACCGAAATCTCGGTCGGCGGCATGGGTGGCGTGCTGACCATGCTCGATGGCCCCTCGGGTGGCTCGGGCGGAGGCGGCATGGGTGGCGGCGGTGGTCGCTCGTCCGGCGGTGGCTGGAACGAAGGCGGCTCCGGTGGCGGCGGCAGCTACGGCGGTGGTTCGCGCGGCGGGGCATCGGGTGGCGGCTCGTCGGGCGGCGGCTGGAACCAGGGCGGCGGCAGCGCCGGCGGCTTCGGCGACGATCTCGACGACGATATCCCGTTCTGATCGTTCCGCACTCCTTGCGTCCCCGCGAAGGCGGGGACCTCGGTGTTGTTACGGAATCCAGGTGTAAAACGACTGAGGCCCCCGCCTGCGCGGGGGCACTGTCATTTTGGAGGCAGGCTCAGGTCCCCCGCGTATCCCCATAGAGGTGGATATGCAGCCGGTCCGTGAACCGCCAGCCGCGCTCGAGCGCTTCCTCGGCGAGCCAGCGCGAACGGTCGCGCAGCACCGCGCTGCTGGTGCCTTCGGGCATCACGAACAGGTGATCGCTGGCAATTGCATGGCGCGCCTGCAGCGCTGAAATCTCGGCAAGGTCCGAGGCCGTCGCCACCACGAACTTGAACCACGCACGCGGATCCCGCGCCCAGGCATCGAGCCGCTCGGGCACCAGCGCCAGTTCTGCCGCATTGCCTGAATGCGCTAGCTTCGGGCTGACGTTGAACTGGTTGATCAACGGATCAAGTTCGGCATGGGCCGCAACCGTGCCGTTGGTTTCGATCTCGACGTGCAGGGCAGGGCGCTCTGCCTTTACCAAGGCCACCACCCGCGCCAGTGCTGCCCCCTGCAACAGCGGCTCGCCCCCGGTGATCACCAGTCGGTCCTCTGGGTGCGACAGGATCAGCGCGGCAGCATCGGCCTCGCTCATCGCCACCTGATTCTCACCCCGCTCGAAGGCCACTTCGTCGCGGTGCGGGCGGTTGTCGCCGGTGAAGCGCCAGGTATAAGCCGTGTCGCACCACCGGCAGGCAAGGTTGCAGCGGGAAAGCCGCATGAACACCGAAGGTCGCCCCATGCCGGGGCCTTCACCCTGCAACGAGGAGAACACCTCCGGCTCGCCGGGTGAGGTGGTAGCGAGAGTGAGCAAGTTACCCCAGCCGCTGCAGCGCCGCTGCGAGCCGCTCGGCCTCGGCAGCGTGCATCGCATGATCGGCGCGCGCCTTCTCGACCGCCTCGGGTTTGGCCTTCTCGACGAACGACGGATTGCCCAGGCGCCCTTCGAGCGACTTGGCCTCCTTCTGCGAGGCGGCCAGCGCCTTCTCCAGACGCGCCTTTTCCGCCGCGATGTCGATCACGCCTTCCAGTGGCACGACGATGTTGGCATCGCCTGCGCCCACCTGCATGGCGGCGCCAGCCGGGGCGTTCTCGAAGCGGATGCCGTTGAGGCGCGCCAGACGCTCGATTGCCGCCGGGTTTGCCTCGATGATCCCGCGCGTCAGCGCCGAAGGCTCAGGCAGGTAGGCATCGAGCTTGGCTCCCGGCGAAATGCCGAGTTCGTTCTTTGCGGTGCGCAGGTTCGAAACCAGCGCGATCAGCCATTCGACTTCGCGCTTGGCTGCTGCGTCCACTGTGGCCTCGGGCTTGGGCCACGCGGCCACGATCAGCTCGGCGTCACGCTGCCCCAGCGCATGCCACAGTTCTTCGGTCACGAAGGGCATGAACGGGTGGAGCATCACCAGAATCTGGTCGAGCACCCAACCGGCGACCGCCTTGGTCTCGGCATCGAAGTTGCCCTTGATCAGTTCGATATACCAGTCGCAGAACTGGTCCCAGACGAAGTGATAGACGGTGTTCGCCGCCGCATCGAAGCGCAGGTCCGCCATCGCCTGATCCAGCGCGGCGACGGTTTCGACGACTTCGCCGATGATCCACTTGTTGACCGCGGAAGTCGCCGCAGGTGCTGCCACCGAAGTGCTGCCGGTGATCCCGTTGCTCTGGCAGAAGCGCGCGGCGTTCCACAGCTTCGTGGCGAAGTTGCGATAGCCTTCGACGCGCTTCTCATCCATCTTCACGTCGCGGCCTTGGCTCTCCATCGCGCACATGAAGAAGCGCAGCGCGTCAGCCCCGTACTTGTCGATCAGGCCCAGCGGATCGACCACGTTGCCCTTCGACTTGCTCATCTTCGCGCCATCGGCGGCGCGGACGAGGCCGTGCAGATAGAGCTTCTTCCATGGCACTTCCTTCATGAAGTGCAGGCCCTGCATCGCCATGCGCGCATCCCAGAAGAACAGGATGTCGAAGCCCGAGACGAGCAGATCGTTGGGATAGTGCTTCTTCAGCAGCGGCGCGTCTTCATCGGGCCAGCCGAGCGTGGCGAAGGGCCAGAGAGCGGAGGAGAACCACGTGTCGAGGACGTCGTTGTCCCGCACCAGAGTGACGCCTGCGCCAGCCTTGGCCTGCGCTTCCTCTTCGGTTTCGGCGACATAGCACTGGCCGTCAGAGCCATACCAAGCCGGAATCCGATGCCCCCACCACAGCTGGCGGGACACGCACCAGGGCTGGATGTTCTCCATCCAGTTGAAGAAGGTCTTTTCCCAGGTCTTCGGCACAATCTCGATCGCGCCAGAGCGCACCGCTTCCATCGGCGCCTTGGCCAGCGTTTCGGCATCGACGTACCACTGGTCGGTCAGCCACGGCTCGATCACCACGCCGCCACGGTCGCCGAACGGGGTCTGGATCGTGCGCGGTTCGAAGTCGGCGGCAATCTCGTTGCCTTCCTTGTCCTTGGTCAGGTGCGGGATCAGGAAGCCCTGTTCCTTCATCCGCTCGACCACGAGCTTGCGCGCGTCGAAGCGGTCCAGCCCCACGAATTCGGCAGGCACCAGCCCATCGGAAGTCTGCACCACCTTGGCCTCGGCATCGAACATATTGAGCATGTCGGCTGCCTTGATCCCGGCGCGCTTGCCCACTTCGAAGTCGTTGAAGTCATGCCCCGGCGTGATCTTCACCGCGCCCGAACCCAGTTCAGGATCGGCATGCTCATCGGCCACCACCTTGAACCGGCGTCCGGTCAGCGGCTGCAGGATCTCCTTGCCGATGACCGACTTGTAGCGCTCGTCCTCTGGATGGACGGCCACGGCCATGTCGGCCAGCATCGTCTCGGGGCGCGTGGTCGCAACCTCGATGTAGTCGAGGCCGTCGTCCCGCTTCACCCCGTCGGCGAGCGGATACTTGAAGTGCCAGAAACCGCCCTGCGTCTCGCGCGTCTCGACCTCAAGGTCGGAAATCGCGGTCTTGAGCTTCGGATCCCAGTTCACCAGCCGCTTGTCGCGGTAGATCAGCCCCTGATTATACAGGTCGACGAAGACCTTTACCACGGCGCGGGTGAAGTGCGGGTCCATCGTGAACTGCTCGCGCGACCAGTCCATCGAACAACCGAGCCGGCGCAGCTGACCGGTGATCGTCCCGCCGCTCTCGTGCTTCCACTCCCACACCTTCTCCACGAACTGTTCGCGGGTGTAGTTGGTGCGCTTGTCCTGCTTCGCCTCCATCTGGCGCTCGACCACCATCTGCGTGGCGATGCCGGCATGATCGGTGCCGACCACCCACAGCGCATCCTTGCCGCGCAGACGTTCGTAGCGGATCACCACGTCCTGCAGCGTATTGTCCAGTGCGTGGCCGATATGGAGCGAACCGGTTACGTTCGGCGGCGGATTGACGATGGTATAGGGCGCAGCGTCAGGCCGTTCTGGCCGGAACAGGTTGTTCTGTTCCCAGTGGGCATACCATTTGGCCTCGATCCCGGCGGGTTCGAAAGTCTTCGCAAGCTCGGCTGAATTCTGGTCGGTCATGGGCCAGCGCCTTGCCATCCCCGCGCCCTGCCTGCAAGCGCTGCGGGGAACCGCAAGTGCAGTTCCAACGTTACGGCTCATGTGTTGCACTTGTCGCCTTGGATGATTTACCCCATGAAGCGGGCAAGATGCGGGAACTGACCGATTTCCAGTTAGTGCAATCCGAAGGGGGGAGCACTTCAACGCTCGCGTTCAGCGGGCCGATGACCGTGTCGTCGCTCGGTCTGGCCGATGCGCGGCTGCGGGCCATTAGCGATTCCTTCTCGGAAATAGACCTGACCGGCGTCACGCGGATGGACACCGTCGGTGCGTGGACCGTCTGGCGCCTCTCGCGTGATCACGATGCGAGGATCATTGGTTGCAGTGACGAAGCGCAGAAGCTGGTCGATGCGATCAGCAAGGCCGATTCGAACGATCATTCCGTTCGCGCGATGCGCCTGCCGCTGTTCCAGCGCGTGCCGGAACACGTCGGCGATGTCATGCTCGGGCTGGGGCGCGGGATGCTGCAGGTGGTCGGGTTTCTCGGCCAGATCATCCTGTCGTCTGCAAGCCTGCTGCGCCACCCTTCGCGCTTCCGCGGCAAGGCGCTCGTCCATCAGATGGAACTGGTCGGCGTCAATTCGCTCGCCATCATCGGCCTGATGAGCTTCCTCGTCGGCATCGTCATTGCCCAGCAGGGCGCGGTGCAGCTGCGTCAGTTCGGTGCGGAGATCTACACCGTCAATCTCGTCGGCCGGCTTACCTTGCGCGAACTTGGCGTGCTGATGACCGCGATCATGGTTGCGGGCCGATCCGGTTCGGCCTTTGCCGCACAGCTCGGCACGATGAAGCTGACCGAAGAGGTCGATGCGATGCGCACGATCGGCGTCGCGCCGATGGAAGCGCTGGTCATTCCGCGCATTGCCGCAACCATGATCATGATGCCGCTGCTTGGCTTCTATTCCGCCTTCCTCGGCATCATCGGAGGCGCCTTCCTGTCGAGCCTGACGCTCGGCATCCCGTTCTTCACCTTCCTCACGCGTATTCAGGAAGTCGTGCCCCTGCATGACGTCTGGGTTGGGCTGACAAAGGCGCCGGTCTTCGGCCTGATCGTTGCGCTGGCCGGGTGCTATCAGGGCATGCAGGTGAAGAACAACGCCGAGGAAGTCGGTGCGCGCACAACGGCGGCGGTCGTCATGGCGATCTTTACCGTGATCGTGCTCGATGCCTTCTTCGCGGTGTTTTTCACCAACATCGGGTGGGGATGATGGACCAGACTGCCGCACCCCCCGAAATCGTCCCTGATCTGCCCGATCCCTTTGACGGCAAGTACCCGATCCGCGTGCGCGGGTTGCGCAACGTCTTCGGCGATCACGTAATCCATGATGGGCTCGATCTCGATGTCCGGCGGGGCGAGATCCTTGGCGTGGTCGGCGGTTCGGGCACCGGGAAGTCGGTGCTCATGCGCACGATCATCGGATTGCAGATTCCCGAGGCGGGCGAAGTCGAGGTTCTGGGTGATACCATCACCGATGCGCGCGACGATGCCGATATCGACATCCGCAGCCGCTGGGGCGTGCTGTTCCAGGGCGGTGCCCTGTTCTCGACCCTGACGGTGGCCGAGAACGTCGAAGTCCCCTTGCGCGAATTCTATCCCGAGATCAGCGACGATCTTCGCCACGAGATTGCCCGCTACAAGGTTCTCCTGTCAGGCCTTCCTGCCGAAGCGACAAGCAAGTTCCCCTCAGAACTTTCGGGCGGCATGAAGAAGCGCGCGGGCCTTGCCCGTGCGCTGGCGCTTGATCCCGAGCTCCTGTTTCTGGATGAACCGACCGCTGGCCTCGATCCGATCGGCGCGGCCGCGTTCGACCAGCTGATTCTCAAGCTGCAGCAGACGCTTGACCTTACCGTGTTCCTGATCACCCACGATCTCGATACCCTGTACGAGATCTGTGACAGGGTGGCCGTGATCGCCGACAAGAAGGTCATTGCGGTGGGCACGATCCCCGAGCTGCTCGCGCTCGATCACCCTTGGATTCAGGAATACTTCAACGGCCCGCGCGGGCGCGCGGCGCAGGATGCGCAAGCGCGACACGATGCCGTGCGGGCGACACTTTCGGACGACGGGCGTTCTTCGCCCGACCCTGATGGGGCATAAGGACTAGGCATGGAAACGCGCGCAAACCATATCTGGGTCGGGCTCGTCACGCTGGCGTTGCTGGCGGCCGTAGCCTTGCTGACCATCTGGATCGCCCGGATCAACCAGGGTGACAGCAACGAGTACGACATCTTCTTCAAGCAGTCGGTCGATGGCCTCGCCAAGGGTTCGGAAGTTTCGTTCTCGGGCGTGCCCTCTGGGCAGGTCAAGGACATCGAACTTTGGGAGCGCGATCCCGAATTCGTCCGCGTGCGCATCGCGGTAGACCGCAAGGTCCCGATCCTTCAGGGTACGACCGCCAGCCTGCTCGGCAGCTTCACCGGCGTGTCGACGATCCAGCTTTCCGGCGCGGTCAAGGGTGCGCCCGCCATCGAATGCCCCAAGGAAAACAAGCGCGCGACCTGCCCCGAAGGCGTGCCCGTGATCCCGACCAAGCGCTCCGGCCTTGGCGAGATCCTGTCGAACGCGCCGCTCCTGCTCGAACGCCTCGCCACGCTGACCGAGCGCCTGACGATGGTCCTGTCCGACAAGAACCAGAAGTCGATCGAGAACATCCTGTCCAACACGGACAAGATGACCGCAAACCTCGCCGAAGCTTCGCCCGATGTGAAGCGCACCATGGCTGAACTGCAGGCAACCCTGCGGCAGGCCAACTATACGCTGGCAAGCTTCGAAAAGCTGACCAACTCGGCAGACTCGATGCTGAATGATGAAGGCAACGGTCTTGCCCAGCAGATGCGCAAGACGCTGAAGTCCGCACAAGGCGCTGCCGATGCGTTGCAGAGCACGCTTGGTGAGGCCCGTCCGGCCGCCCGCCAGCTCAACGAACGCACGCTGCCCGCTGCCGAAGCCGCGATCCGCGATCTTCAGGCGACGACCAGGTCCCTGCGCGAAGTGACTGACCGCCTGAACGATCAGGGCGTCGGCGGCTTCGTCGGCGGCCCCAAGCTGCCCGACTACAAGAACTGAGGAGGCGATGAAGATGATCCGCAAAGCCCTTTTCGTCCCTGCGCTCCTCGCAACACTGGCAGGCTGCGTCAGCCTCGGCCCCAAGGTGCCTGATACGCTGCTCGCGCTGACTCCAACTGCCGCGCCAGCCGCGGGCAGCACCACCAGCGGCACATTCGCCAACGCGCTGGTGGTGATGGAGCCTTCGGCCGAAGCGCGTCTCGCCGTTACCCGCGTGCCGGTGCAGATTGATGACGCCAACGTCGCCTATCTCAAGAAGACGATGTGGGTCGAACGGCCCTCGCGTCTGTTCCAGCGCCTGCTCGCCGAAACCATCCGTGCCCGCGGCAGCCGCCTCGTGATCGAGAGTGACCCGGGCGCTGCTGGCCTGCACGTTTCCGGCCGCCTGCTCGACATGGGCTACGATGCCCGCACCCGCTCCGCCGTGGTCCGCTTCGACGCGGTCAAGGAAGCGGGTACGAAGGTCGAGACCAAGCGCTTCGAAAGCGTGGTCCCGGTGACCGAGGCCGAGGCGAAATACGTCGGCCCGGCGCTCAACGAAGCCGCGAATGACGTGGCCAAGCAGATCGCGGACTGGGTGGGGTGAGCTACCGATAGAGAACACTTGCTCCCCCGCGCAGGCGGGGGCCTCCGTCGGTTTACATGAACGGTCCGTGACAACACCGAGGTCCCCGCCTTCGCGGGGACGCAAGGGCCTCAAGCCCGCGCCAGTCCCGCAAACCGTGCTGCTGCTGCAAACGCGGCAGAGCGCCGCTCACGCCGTTCCATCGCTTCGGCGTCCTTGCCCCAGAGTTCTGCCTGCCAGTCTTCCTCGAGGTTGGCGGCGTCCCACAGCGCGTCGAGGTCCGCCTGCGGCTCCAGTGCGGCAAGGCCGAGGATCAGCGAGGCGGCGAGGCTGGCGGTATTGCGCAGGGCGGCGAGGGCGAAAGCGTCCAGCGTCTCCAACTCTTCGCGCAACCGTGCCAGCGTTTCGGGCGGCTGCGGCTTGTGGATCACGCCCGATACGCGCACGAACTTCGCGCCCAGCCGCGCTTCTGCCTTGGCCAGCAGCGGCTCCCACATCATCCGCTGGCGTGCGGCAAAGGCTTCGTCCGGCTCGGCACGATAACACAGCGTATCGGTTTCGGCGTAGGGCAGGATTTCTCCGATGACGGACGCCGGATCACCCGCCACCACGTCGATCGCGTAGTCGGCCATGTCGCGGTAGAGAAACAGTGCCGGGTCGATTTCCTCGCCCTGTGCTGCCCACTCCGCTGCCATCGCCTCGGCCAGCGCATGGCTCGGCACGACCTGCGGCCTGCCGCCGACCGTCCTGATTGCCCGCCCGTCGAGCCTCACCCCGAAGCCGCCCTCTGCCGCCTCGACTGTCACGTCCTTGTAAAAGCGCTTCATTTTCTAATCCGGAGTTCGCCACCGCCGCGCGACGATGCGCGGCAGGAAAAAGAAGTCCCACAGGCCCACCAGAGCCATGACGATTCCGGCCAGCGGCGGAAGCACCGCGAGCGGTCCCGGTCCCTTGCCCGCCTGCACCAGCACGCCGAGCAGCACCAGCACCGCGCCCGAAGCCCGCACCGCCTGCAATGCGAAATAGCGCCCCATGGCCGGATCTCTGGGCGCAGGGTCGCTCATGCAATCCTCCCGAGCAGGGAGCGCAAGTCATCGATGCTGGTCGCCACGGCCTCGGCCCCTGCTTCAAGCAGTTCGTCGGTTTCGTGGTAGCCCCAGTCTACCCCGAAGCACCGCACGCCCGCGTTCACGCCCATGTGAATGTCATAGACGGTATCGCCGATCATCGCCGTGCGCGCGCGGTCCGCGCCTGCATCGGCGATGCACTGCTCGATCATCGACGGGTCGGGCTTGGACGGGTGCCGGTCCGCCGTCTGCAAGGAAACGAAGTGGCCTGTGAGGCCATGGGTGGCGAGGCAGTGGGCAAGGCCCTTGTCCGACTTGCCGGTTGCCACGGCAAGCTGCCAGCCCTCGCGCGCCAGATCCTCGATCAGCGCGGCAATGCCCTCGTAGAGCGGCTCGGCCACCGCGCCAGCCGCGCGCCTTGCGCGAAAGGCGTCCTTATAGAGTTCGGTGAGACCGGCATGTTCGTGATGCTCGCCCTCAGGGTGCAGTTGGCGCATCGCCTCGTGCAGCGAAAGGCCGACGACGCGGCGCGTCAGCTGGCGTTCGGGCGGGATCAGCCCGGCGGCGCGGAACGCTGCGTCCATCGCCGCGCAGATATCGGCCTGGCTGTCGACCAGCGTGCCATCGCAATCGAAGATCGCCAATCTCAAGGGACAAGCCTCCGCATCAGTTCGGCAATCGCCGGGGAGCCCTCTGCCTCCAGCCCCGCCGCCACGCGCGCCCGGTCATCGGCGCTCTTGTTCTGCGATAGCTTGAAGGTGGGCCGCCACGCCAGCACTTCCATTTCGAAGCCGACGATACCGCCCATCATCCGGCGGAGCGTGTCGTCGGGCATCTTGTCCATCGTCCAGGGCGTGCCATCGGAAATGCGCCCTTCGTGATGAGTGGAGGACGCTTCGAGCAAGCCGAGCAGGCCTTCCTGATCCATGCGCCGCACCCGTCCTTCCAGTTCCAACGCCACGTAGTTCCACGTCGGCACTTGCGCCGCATCGGCATACCAGCGCGGGGACACATAGCCGTCCGGTCCGTTCAGCACGGCCAGCGCCATCATCCCGTCAAGGTGCTTCGTCAGTGCATTGCCCCGCGCCAGATGGAACTGCACCGCGCCGTCTCCGGTGGAAAGCAGCGGCACATGCGCCACGCGCGGGCCATCGGGGACGGTCGCGAAGACCATCCCGAAGCCGATCTCGCCGATCAGCGCTTCCAGCAGCGCGCGGTCATCATGACGGAACGCCGGGTTGGGATGCATCAGCGCGGCTTGCCCTTGGGAGCACCGGTGCCGGGCTTGCGGGCAGAGGCCCTGCCGCCGGTGGAGCGGGCTTCCGCATTGCGTGCCTCTGACCCGCGTGCGGCCCCGAAGCGAACCCCTGCGGGCTTGGCAGGTCGTGCCGCTGCCTTCGCGTCAGGCTTGCCTGCAGGCTTCGGCCCCGTCTTGGTACCCGCCTTGGCAGGAGCCTTGGCCGGACCGGCGCGCTTGCCTGTCGGCGTGCGACCAGCACTGCCTGCGCCCTTTTCGCCATCGGCGCGCTTGCGACGTTCGCCCCGGCGCTCCTTGCGGTACTCCTTGGCGTGCGCCTTGGCCGCGCGCTTCTGCATAGTCTTTTCGGGGATCGGCTTGATCGGATCGATCGCCAGATCGCCGTCTTCCTCGTGGAAGCCGAGGCTCGCCATGCTGGCCTCGAAGTGCGCTGGCAGGGGCGCGGTCACGTCGAGCAGGTCGCCCTCGGGATGCTCGATGCGCAGGCGGCGCGCGTGGAGGTGCATCTTGCGGCTGATCGTGCCGGTCAGGAATGCCGCCTGACCGCCATACTTGCCATCGCCCACGATCGGGTGGCCGATCGCCGCCATGTGCACGCGCAACTGGTGGGTGCGCCCGGTCAGCGGTTGCAGTTCTACCCACGCGGCGGCATTGCCCGCGCGGCTGATCACGCGATAGCGGCTGCGCGCGGTCTGGCCCTGTCCGCTTTCGTCGACCATCATCTTCTCGCCGCCGGTGCCCGGCTGCTTGGCGATCGGCAGTTCGATCAGCCCGTCCTTCACGTCGGGCACGCCGACGACCAGCGCCCAGTAGATCTTGCGCGCGGTGCGCCCGGAGAAGCGCTTGGAAAAGAACGCGGCGCTGCCCGGCGTGCGCGCGATCAGCAACACGCCCGAGGTGTCCTTATCGAGACGGTGGACCAGGCGCGGACGCGGGCCGCCGCCCTGAGCATAGGCATCGAGCAGCCCGTCTACGTGCTCGTAGGTGCCGCTGCCACCCTGGGTGGCAAGGCCCGGCGGCTTGTTGAGCACGATGGCGGCACGGTCCTGCGAGAGGATCATCGATTCGGCGAGTTCGATCTGCTCGTCGGTCAGCGGCTCGCGCGGACGCTCGCCCTTGCCGGGGGTTCCGACAGGCGTCGCATTGCCGGGTGGCACGCGCAGGGTCTGTCCGGCCTCGAGCCGGGTGTCGACATCGGCGCGCTTGCCGTCGAGCCGGATCTGCCCGGTCCGCGCCCAGCGCGACACTGTGGCAAAGCCGACCTGCGGCAGGTGGCGCTTGAACCAGCGGTCAAGCCGCGCGCCTTCATCATCCTTGCCGATGGTGAACTGGCGGACCTGATCGTCGGGGAGGGCGCCCTGGCCCTTGCGAGGTATCTTCATGCTGCACCTCGCATCATCGAAAGGCCAAGAAACAGCCCGGCCACGCCGCCAAGCAGCGAGCCCAGCGCGTAGAAGCCAGCCATGCCATAGAGCCCGCGCTGCATCAGCATCGCCGTTTCAAGACTGAAGGCCGAGAAGGTGGTGAAGCCGCCGAGCACGCCCACGCCGAGCAGCAGGCGCAGCGACTCGGCTCCGTCCTGCCGTGCCAGCCATCCGGCGAGCAGGCCCATCAGCAGGCTGCCGCTCACATTGATCAGGAAAGTGCCCCATGGGAACACGGTGTTGGGACCGGCAAAGGCGGTCACGGCACGCCCGGCATGGTAGCGCAGCATGGCGCCTACGCCGCCGCCGATCGCTACGATGGCGGTTGCCGTCAGGGTATTGGGAGAGTTCATCCGCCGCCCTTAACCCCATGGCCTGCAAAATGCACGACTTTGCTTGCCTTTGCTGCCCGATTTGGCTAGTGGCGCTCCCGTTCGGGCCGGTCCTGTACGGATTCGGCACGTTTGGTATTTCCAGAATCAGGGTAACTCCCGCGCGATTGGCGGGCTCTTGCCGACAGTTTGAGGTGTAGCGGTTTATGCAGATTCTCGTTCGCGATAACAACGTTGACCAGGCTCTTCGTGCACTCAAGAAGAAGCTGCAGCGTGAAGGCGTGTATCGCGAAATGAAGCTGCGTCGCCACTTCGAGAAGCCCTCGGAAAAGCGCGCTCGCGAGAAGGCTGCCGCTGTGCGCCGCGCCCGCAAGCTTGAGCGCAAGCGCCAGGAGCGTGACGGCGGAAAGTAAGACCGGACGGGGCGGAAACGCCCCATCTGGCTACTTGCCGTTTTAGCCCTGATGGGCCAAGAGGGCGCCGCACTCCGGCGCCCTTTTTCGTGGTTCCGGTTCAGGTCATTCGAATCATTCAGCGCGATTCGGGCGAATCGCGTTCGAGGGGGAAAACATGTCGGAAATCACCCGCGTTCCGCTCCAGCCCGTTGCCAAGGGCTCCGTCGGCAAGATCTGGCTCGGCGTCATCGCTGCGGTCGTGCTCGGCTCGGGCGTGGCCTATGCCACACGCTACCAGGGCATCGAGCTTGAGACGGTGAAGGCCGGCACCGGCGCATCGCCGACCAAGTCCGACGTCGCGCTGATCAACTACGTCGGTCGCCTCGCCAGCGGCAAGGAATTCGACCGTGGCCAGCAGGCCGTGCTCCCGCTCGAAACCGTGATCCCCGGCTTCTCCGAAGGCCTGTCGAAGATGCAGAAGGGCGGCAAGTACGTCCTCGAGATCCCGGCAGAGAAGGCCTATGGCGCGGACGAAAAGCGCAATCCGCAGACCGGCGAAGTGGTGATCCCCGCCAATTCGGACCTCGTCTTCGAAGTCGAACTGATCGACTTCAAGAGCGCGGCCGAACTGGAGCAGCAGCGCATGATGCTCGAGCAGATGCAGAAGATGCAGGGCGGCGCCGGTGGCGCTCCCGGTGGCGCTCCGGGCGGAATGCCCATGCCCATGCCGGGCGCGCCTGCCGTTCCGCAACCCTGACACCTGCCGGGCAGGGGCCGCTTGTGGTCCCGCCTCGGCTTGAAGCACGCCGCGCGCTCTGGTAGCGCGCGGCGTTCCTCATTTCTTTCCGACAAGAGTATCCGCCATGTCCGTAGATACCGCCACGGTGGCGAAGATCGCCTCGCTGGCCCGCATCAAGGTGACCGAGGCCGATCTGAACGCGATGGTCCCCGAACTGAACGGCATCCTCGCCTGGGTCGAACAGCTCGGCGAAGTCGATGTGACCGGGATCGAACCGATGACCGCCGTGATCCCCAACCATCAGCGCCTGCGCGATGACGTGGTCAACGCCGACCCGCTGACCGGCGGCGACATCCGCGACGCCGTGCTGGCAAACGCCCCCGCGCCCGAACACGGCTTCTTCGGCGTGCCCAAGGTGATCGAATAATGACGAATATTACTGATCTCGGCATTGCCGCCCTCCGCGATGGCGTGGCCAAGGGCGAGTTTACCGCCACCGAAGTCGCCACCGCATTCAACGCGGCGGTCGAGGCGGCGCAGCCTGCCCTCAACGCCTTCATCGTCACCACGCCCGAAAAGGCGCTCGAAGCCGCGGCGAGGGTCGATGCCGACCGTGCTGCAGGCAAGCCGCTCGGCACCATGGCCGGCGTGCCGATCGGCATGAAGGACCTGTTTGCCACCAAGGGCACGCAGACCACCGCTGCCTCGAAAATCCTCGAAGGCTTCACCCCGCAGTACGAATCGACCGTCAGCAGCAAGCTCTGGGATGCGGGCGCGGGCATGCTGGGCAAGCTCAACCTCGACCAGTTCGCGATGGGCTCCTCGAACGAGACCAGCGCTTTTGGCAACGTGATCTCGCCTTGGCGTCGTCCGAACGACACTGCGCCACTTGCACCCGGCGGCTCGTCGGGCGGTTCGTCCGCAGCCGTTGCCGCGCGCATCGCGCCTGCCGCCACCGGCACAGACACCGGCGGCTCGATCCGCCAGCCCGCCGCCTTAACCGGCATTTCGGGTATCAAGCCGACTTATGGCCGCTGCTCGCGCTGGGGCGTCGTCGCCTTCGCGTCCTCGCTCGATCAGGCAGGCGCAATGGCGCACGACGTGACCGACTGCGCGATCATGCTCGAAGCCATGGCCGGGTTCGACCCCAAGGATTCGACCAGCCTGAACCTTCCCGTCCCCGAATGGACCGCAGGCCTCAGCGCCGACATGCGGGGCAAGAAGGTCGGCATCCCGCGCGAATACCGCCTCGATGGCATGGACCCGGATGTGGCCAGGTCCTGGGACGATGGCATCGCTTGGCTGAAGGATGCAGGTGCCGAGATCGTCGAGATCTCGCTGCCGCACACCAAGTACGCGCTGCCGACGTACTACATCATCGCCCCTGCCGAAGCCTCCTCGAACCTCGCCCGCTACGATGGCGTGCGCTACGGCCTGCGCGATCTGCCGGACGGTGCAGGCCTTCAGGACATGTACGCCGCCACCCGCGCCGCAGGCTTCGGCCCGGAAGTGAAGCGCCGCATCATGATCGGCACCTACGTGCTCTCGGCGGGCTTTTATGACGCCTACTACACGCAGGCGCAGAAGGTCCGCACCCTGATCGCGCGCGACTTCACCAACGCGTTCATGGATGTCGACGTGATCCTCGTGCCCACCGCGCCGTCCTCGGCCTTTGCCCTTGGCGAAAAGAGCGCCGACCCGCTGGAAATGTACCTGAACGACGTGTTCTCGGTGCCCGCCAGCCTTGCAGGGCTCCCTGCCATGTCAGTGCCCGCCGGGCTCGACCGCAACGGTTTGCCGCTCGGTCTTCAGGTCATCGGCAAGGCCTTCGACGAGCAGGGCGTGCTCAACGCCAGCCTTGCCCTCGAAGAGCGCGCGCAGTTCTCGGCACGGCCGGAGAAGTGGTGGTAAGACCCATCAGCGGCGGGAGTGGCGCGGTGAAAGCCTTGCGCTATCCCGTCCTCGATTCCCTGCGCGGCCTTGCGGCGGTGGGCGTGGTGTTTCACCACATCCCCGCCGTGGCAGGCCTATCGGCGGCGGGGTTCGATGCGAACTTCGGCCGCATGGTCGATCTGTTCTTCGTGCTCTCGGGCTTCGTTATCGCCGCCTCCTATGGCGCGAAGCTGAGCGAGGGCTATCCGGTCTCGCGCTTTCTCTGGCTGCGCTGGTGGCGGGTCTGGCCGCTCCACGCCGCGATGCTGACGGTCTTCGTCCTGTCGATGCTGGCGCTCGGCCTGGTGCAGCCGGACCTTCGCACCCACGGCCTGATGGCGGGCCGTAGCGACCCGGCTGACCTGCCGATTGCCTATCTGCTGCTGCAGGGCGTGGTGCCCTCGCTCGGGCCCGTCTGGAACCACCCGAGCTGGTCGGTCTCGGTCGAGGTGCTGCTCTATATCGTTGCCGCGGTGGCGTGGCGGTTCGCCGGGCAGCGTGCATGGATGCCGTGGCTGGCGCTGGCCATCGCCCTGCTGGTCTTCATGGCCTTCGGTCCGGGTTTCGCTGGCCTCGCTTCGAACATCGGGCGTGGCCTTGCAGGCTTCGGCCTCGGCCTGTTCCTCCATCGCGCGCTGGAGCGCAGCAGTCCTCCCGCACTTGGCACAGGCGTTGCCACGGCGCTGGAGATTGCCGCCTTTGTCGCGCTCGGCGGCGTGCTGTGGAGCAGCGGGAGCATTGCAGCCTTCGATCTTGCCGCCGCCGCTGTCGTCGCACTGGCGGCACTGCAACAGGGCCTCGTCTCGCGCGTGTTGACCGCCGCGCCGTTCCAGTGGCTCGGCACGATGTCCTATGCGCTCTACATGGTCCACGTCTTCGTTATCGGCCGCGTGTTCGATCTGCTGGCCGTGCTCCAGCCGCGCTTCGGGCTGCTGATTGCCGATACCACCATCGGCGGCGAAGATGCGCTTGTCGGGCCGAGCTGGCAGGCCGATATGGTCAAGCTTGCCGTGATTGCGCTGTGCCTCGTTGTCGCCGTACCCTTTGCAAGGCTGATCGAGCAGCCCGCGCGCCGCTGGTCGCGCCGCGTGGCCGCGCAACAAGCACCGAATACAGCGAACTGACCCCTTTCCAACCCATCCCTCACACCTTATCGGGCGGATCATGAGCGAATATCGTATCCAGGGCGCAACCGGCGAATGGGAGGTCGTTATCGGCCTCGAAGTCCACGCGCAGGTCACTTCCAACGCCAAGCTGTTTTCGGGCGCGGCCACTGCGTTCGGCGCAGAGCCCAACACGCGGGTCAGCCTCGTTGATGCGGCGATGCCGGGCATGCTCCCGGTGCCGAACATGGAGTGCATCCGCCAGGCGGTGCGCACCGGCATGGCAATCAACGCGCAGATCAACAAGTGGTCGCGGTTTGACCGCAAGAACTACTTCTACGCCGATTTGCCGCAGGGCTACCAGATCAGCCAGCTCTACCACCCGATCGTGGGCGAGGGCAGCATCGAGGTCCAGCTCGACGAGAAGAACCCCGAAAGCCTCAAGACCATCGGGATCGAGCGTATCCACGTGGAGCAGGACGCGGGCAAGCTGATGCATGATCAGCACCCGACGATGTCCTACGTCGATCTCAACCGGTCGGGCGTGGCGCTGATGGAAATCGTCAGCCGCCCTGACTTGCGCTCACCCGCAGAAGCGGGGGCCTATCTGTCGAAGCTGCGGACGATCCTGCGCTATGTCGGCTCGTGCGATGGCAACATGGACCAGGGATCGATGCGCGCCGACGTCAACGTCTCGGTGCGCCGCCCCGGCGAGCCGTTCGGCACCCGCACCGAGACCAAGAACGTCAACTCGGTCCGCTTCGTGATGGCGGTGGTCGAACAGGAAGCCAAGCGCCAGGTCGCGCTGATCGAGGACGGCGGCACGGTGGTGCAGGAAACGCGCCTCTACGATCCCGATCGCAACGAGACCCGCTCGATGCGCTCGAAGGAAGACGCGCACGACTATCGCTACTTCCCCGATCCCGATCTGCTGCCGCTCGAACTCGACGATGCCTTCCTCGAGGCCTGCCGCGCCAGCCTGCCGGAACTGCCGGATGCCAAGCGCCACCGTTATGAAACCGCGCTGGGCCTTTCGGCCTACAACGCGGGCGTGCTGACGGCAGACGTCGAAACCGCGCGCTGGTTCGAAGTGCTGCTGGCAGAGACCGCGGCGAAGGCGAAGAAGAGTGAAGCCGATGTCGCCAAGCAGGCGGCCAACTGGCTGATCTCCGAACTGTTCGGCGCGCTGAACAAGCTCGGCAAGGGCCTCGACAATTCGCCCGTCAGCCCGGCGGCAGGCGCGGAACTCCTCGCCCTGATCGCCGACGGCACGATCTCCGGCTCCATCGCCAAGCAGGTGCTGGAAAAGATGCTCGAAACCGGCGACGGCGCGGCCGCGATCGTCGAGCGCGAAGGCCTCAAGCAGACTTCCGACACCGGCGCGATCGAAGCCGCCATCGACGCCATCCTCGCCGCCAACGCCGACAAGGTCGAACAGTACAAGGCGGGCAAGGAAGCCCTGTTCGGCTTCTTCGTCGGCCAGACGATGAAGGCCATGCAGGGCAAGGCCAACCCCGGCATGGTCAACGAACTGCTGAAGAAGAAGCTGGGGTGACTATCGCGTCAGGACCAGCTTCGGTGCCGGTGCTTTGAAATGAAACGGGTGGAGCATTCCTTGCTCTACCCGTTGCATTGCACAGACACCGCAATCCGTCAGTTAGAAGCGGGCATGACTCCGATCAAGCCCTTCGACCAGATTACCACGCTGCCGGGTCCTGCGGTTCCACGCTCGATCACCGGACCAAAACGCCCCGCGGCCTGAGCCATATCTGTCGCCGTGCTGAAGGCGGCGATTTGGCTTGCATCGAGATTGAATGACCGCGGTATCAAATCGCGCAACTGGCCGAGGGAGCGGTCGATCGCGCTACGTGCGAGCAATCCGTTCTGAGCGGACCACCGCGCGATGTTCTCACGGACAACAAACGAAGGTTTGTCTAGCAGGACGGCGCTGGTGATATGCTGGAGCACAAGAACAGTTATCGCACCGCCCTTCCCACTCTTGCGCACGATTTCAAGATCAGCACGAGCTTCGATGCGTGTAGCGTCTGGCGAAAGGTAGTAGCCGATCCTGACAAGGCCCACGGTCGGAGTCTTCGCAATAGCGATGAAGTCCAGCGGTTGCGTCGCACCAGGCTGTGTGGCGGTCTCAAGAGGCACGGGGTTCAGCCAGGACACCGACATGAGCCCCGCCTTTGCCGCATCGAGCGCCTTGCTGTTACCGTCGTAGCCTTCTAGCGCCGAACGCAAAGGAGCAATGGCGACATCGGCCTCGCGCTGCGCCATGCTGGTCAGCGCGGCGATCTTTGAACCTGCCGAGGTATCCGGTATCACGCGTCCGATTTCGACTTGCGTGCCGATCTGAGGGGTGTCTAGCACCACCTGGACGGCGCGACCTTCCGGCGCAGCGCGTTCCTGTTGGGGGAGTGTCGGAGGTCCCTTGGTCAGCTTGGAAGAGGCAGCAAACGCTGGCTGCAATGCAAGCAAGACAACTGCGGCGGCAAGGCCAGCATTGGCAAGAATCCTCACAGGGAACGCTCCTTTGGAAAAAGGGCAGCAAGCCAGAGGGGCGAAAAGCCTGTTCCCCCCTCTGACCCGCACTTCAGACTCTTACTTGGCAGCCGTCGTGGTGGTGCCAGCGAACTCTAGAAAATTCTTGGTGAACACTTCCTGCAGTTCCTTTTCGGCAGCTGCAGCTTCTTCGGTGGTCTTCGGTGGAAACAGGGTAAGGCCGTTTCCGCCCCGCCCCTTTTTCAGTTCAGTCTTTGTCTTTCCGGTTCGGAAATCCTTGACAATGAACCTGTTGTTGAGGGCGCGTCCATAGATAGGGCGTTTTGTATAAAGGTTCTGCGTGACGATAAGCTCGACATAGCATGGCGCGGTAGAGGTCGAGAGCCGGTTGCCTGCTTTGGTCGTCACGTTGCGATCGGCGATCGGCGTTTCGAATACGACCTGCGATGCCGGCAGCTTCAGCGCGGTCGCAAGGTCAAGTGCCTTGAGGGCCTCAACTTGCATCGCTGGTCCAAGCGCTTCCTTCAGGTATGCGGCGTCGCCCACATTGCGGTTCTTGTTGGCTGAAGCGTCGGCAATCGCGCCGATTGCACCGAACCCCGAGAGCCAGCCAGTTGTCTGTGCCTGACCCTCGATGGTCGGGAAGACGTGAAGTTCGCACGTGGGTGCTGCAGGCGCTGCAGCCTCCGTCGTCGTCGTGGCTGCCGGTGCGCTGGCTTCCTGTGCCAACGCGGCGCCGGACAATGCGCAGGATATTGCCACCGCCGCAGCAGTGATATGGGTATTCATCTTGGGCATGCAGCTTGTCCTCTCGTCTTGTCAGGATGCAGGTGTGGCGGTCGGGGCAGGCATGCTGCCAGCGGATGCAGGTTGCGTGGAAGAGGTCGTCTCGGGGGGCGAGAGCGCTTTCGCGGGCGCGGGAGTGAAGCGTATCGACTCGCCGGTTTTACCTTGGAGGACCAGATCCTTGGGAATGGTGCTCGAGTCGCCCTTGATGAATCCTGCGAGGATGCCAACGGTGAAATATGTGGCCGCGGTCGATCCGTTGCGGTTCTTGCCTTCCTGTCGGAATCGCCCGTCCAGCATAACAGTCCGGCTGCCGATCACGAGATCGCGAAGGGTAAAGTAGATGAAGCCTGCCTTGCCAAAACCGCCTTTGTCAGCCGTATAGAGAATCTCGCCGTGCCCCAAGGTTCCCTTGGGTATCACGACCGTTCCAGCCATCGAGACGTCTTCAACCACGATCACATCGAAGCGGTCTCCGGTCTTGCCGGTCTTGGAAGAGAGTTCGCTGGCAACAGCGACAGGAACGGCCGTACCCACGGGCAACTCGAGCATCGAGGCAGGTGTCGGTTGCGCAGCTTGATCAGTTGATTGAACTGATTGAGCCACGGGTGCAGGTTGTGTCGGAGTGCTTGCCGATGCAGCCTGACCATCTGGCCCTTGGGCGGCCAGCGCGGCAAGGCCTGTCACAAAGCTTACGAATGCCTGCACTGTCCGTGAATTCCCCCGCCCCTGACGGCTAAATTGCACAGGGCGGGGGTTTCGACAATTACGAATTCGTCCGTTACGACCATGAAATTTGAGACGAATTCACAGGTGATCAAAAGTGCCGATCACCCCCGCACACCCTCCATCGGGAACGTCCCGAACATGCCTGCCGTCACCTTGCCGGTCAGGGTGTCGCCATCGATCGTCGCGGTGCAATCCAGCGTCATCGGCATCGGCACGGTCATCTTCATTTGCCAGGTCAGCGTGTTGCCATCGACCTTGCCGTTCTCGACTTCCATCGAGCCCATCTGGCCGCTGTTGGTGCCGGTGAAGCTGTCGCCATCGACGTTGACGGTGAAAGTGCTGGTCTGGTCGCCCATCGGGGTGTGGGTCACGCAATTGTAGGTGCCGGCAACTGACATTGATGCTCTCCCATAATGGTCTGCTTGGGGAAGTTTATCTACAAACGTGTCAATAGCAAGGCAGGCCTCGTGACGAAGCGTTGCCCCGGTTGGTGGCACGAAAAAGGGGGCGCGCTGGCAGCACGCCCCCCAATCCGCTTCGAGTGACGAAGCTTACTTCGGTGCAGCCATTTCCTCCACCGGCAGGCCGAGCTTGCCGAGCTGCGGCTTCACCTTGGCGGCATCGCCCACGACGACCCAGACCATGCCGTCGGAATTGATCTTCGAACGGAACGCCTTGTCCACGTCTGCCGCGGTCAGCTTGCCGTAGCGGGTGGAGAGCGTTTCGTAGAAGTCGTCCGGGCGCTGGTAGTTGACGATCTTGGCAAGCCCGTCGAGCACGGCGGCGCTGGTCTCGAATGCGCCCGGAAGTTCGCGGGCGCTGCCCTTGGTCGACCAGTCGAGCTCTGCTGCGGTCACGCCCTTGGTCGTGACGTATTCGTCGATCTCGCGCTTGATCTCGACCAGTGAATCGCCGGTACGGTCGGTCTGGACCGGAGCGATCACCTGGAAGCGGACCTTGTCGAGCGGCTCGCTGATGCCGTTGAACGAACCATAGGTCCAGCCCTTGGCTTCGCGCAGGTTCATGTTGATGCGGCCGAGGAAGTTGCCGCCGAGGATGTCATTGGCAGTGTTAAGCGAAAGGTTGTCGTCGGTGCCCTTGGCGTCGATCACCTTGCCGGCCATGATGAACGACTGTGGCGAGCCGGGACGGTCGACGAGGATCACGCGGGCCTTCTGCGCCGGAACCGCGACGGAGAAATCCTTCACCGGGCGGGCCATGCGGTTCGAAGGCCAGTTGCCGAAGCTGTCGTCGAGCATCTTGACCACGGCGTCGAGCGTGGTGTCGCCCACCACGAAGATGCGCGCGGTATCCGGGCGGAACCAGCGGGTGTGGAAGGCCAGCAGGTCCTCGCGCGTCAGCTTCTTGACGACTTCGGCATCGCCGAGGCCACTCGACGGGAAGGCATAGGGGTGGCTGCCGTAAAGCGTGGGCACGAGCACGCGGGCGGCAAGCGCCTGCGGGTTCTTCATCTCGGCCGAAATCGCCGTCAGCTGCTGGGTGCGCACGCGCTCTATGTCGGCGGGATTGAGCGCCGGGCGGCGGACGACGTCTGCCAGCAGGCCAAGCGAAGCGCCAAGGTTGGGCGAGAGCGCATCGACTTGGAACGAGGTCAGGTCACTGGTCGCCGAGAGCGAGATGTTTGCGCCAAGGCGCTCACGCTCGCGCGCGAATTCCGAACCCGAAAGCTTCTGGGTGCCTTCGTCCATCAGGCTGAGCAGCAGCGATTCGGTGCCGAGCGCCGACTTGGGATCGGCGGCATAGCCTGCATCGAAGCTGACGCGGACCGAAACGGTCGGCACTGCGCTGCGCTTGGCGAAATAGACCGGAATACCGTTCTTGAGCGTGGCGCGCTGGATCGACGGGAAATCGAGCGGGGCGAGCTGGCCAACAGCAGGAAGCTTCGAGCGATTGGCGCCCGAAACCTGCGATGCCGGCGCACCCTTTGCGGGCATGTCGGGATCGCGGAAGTAGGCCGGACGCATGCCGGTGGCTTCGTTGGTGTAGAAGCCACCGCGCGCCTCGCCACCTTCGGTGCGTTCGCCGGGCTCCACCGTGAGCGCGAAGGCCGGGCGGGTAAGCCACTTCTGCGCCGCAGCCTTGACCTCTGCGGGCGTCATCTTCGCGGTGCGATCCAGCTCCTTGCGGTAATGCTCGGGCGTGCCGTTGTAGAGCAGGCCTTCGGCCAGCGTCGGCGCCTTGCCGGCAAAGCCGCCGGTGCGTTCCAGCCCGCGGATCTCGTTGGCAGTCGCCGAGGTGGCGGCACGTAGCAGTTCGTCCTGCGAGGGGCCTTCCTTGATGAACTTGGCGATTTCGGCATCGAGCGCGGCGGCGACCATTGCCGGGTCCTGTCCCGGCGTGACATCGGCCTTGATCACGAACTGCGCGGCCTGCGCAAAGATCTCGGCGTCCGCCGAAACCGAGACGGCGACCTTCTGTTCGCGCACCAGCGCATCGTCGAGACGCGAGGAGGAAAGGCCGCCCAGTACCGCGGCCGCAAGATCGAGCGGCAGGTAATCGGGGTTGTCGAGCCCCGGCACTGCCCACATGCGATAGATGCGCGTGGTGGCAACCTGGTCCTTGATCGTTTTGGCAACGGTGGCGGGCAGCGTCGGCACCGGCGCGCTAACCGGCTTGACCTGCGGGCCGGGCTTGATGTCGCCGAACCACTTGGCGACCTTTTCCTTCGCGGTCGCCGCGTCGATGTCACCCGACAGGACCAGCACGGCATTGTTGGGGCCGTAGTGATCGGTGAACCAGCCCTTCACGTCATCGAGGCTGGCCGAATCGAGATCGGCCATCGAGCCGATGGTCGAGTGATGGTAGGGGTGGCCCGAGGGGTAGAGGTTCTCGAGCTGCTCGTACTCGACGATGCCGTAGGGGTTGTTGTCGCCCTGGCGCTTTTCGTTCTGGACGACGGCGCGCTGGTTATCGAGCACCTTCTGCGTCACCGCGCCGAGCAGGTGCCCCATGCGGTCCGATTCCATCATCAGCACCATGTCGAGCGCGGCGGTGGGCACGGTCTCGAAATAGTTGGTGCGATCGAACCAGGTCGTGCCGTTCACGTCGGTCGCGCCGACCTGCTGCAACGGGGTGAAGAAATCGCCCGGCACGTTCTCCGAACCATTGAACATCAGGTGTTCGAACAAGTGGGCAAAGCCGGTCTTGCCCTTGGGTTCGTTCTTGGAACCCACGCCGTACCACACCGAAACCGCGACCACCGGGGCCTTGCGATCCGTGTTGACCAGCACGGTCAGGCCGTTGTCGAGCTTGAAGCTTTCGTAGGGAATCTGGACCTTGGAGACGAGGTCGGACAGCGGAGCCGGCTTTGCTTCCTGCGCGAAAGCGGGGGCGGCAAGGGCAGTGGCGGCGGCAAGAGCGAGCAGGCTGGCAGAAAACTTGTGCTGCATGGGTGTCCCGTAAAAGTGGCAGCGGCCTTGGGCGGGCTGCTCTGGTGATGCGACATCCAAGATCAGGTCGTGCCTGAATGAAGGCTTATCCGACCTGCCCAGATTTGGTTTGATCCGTAACTTTCTAGTGCCCATGATCGCGCGCGCAAGTGGGGCAGGCCCAATGGGCAGGTGCCGCTCGATCCCTTTCGACGAACGACAAAGAGAGACCGATGAACGTCAAACTGCTTGTTTCCGCCCTGCTGCTGTCCACCGTTGCGGTTCCGGCGCTGGCCGAAGAGCCGGTGTTCGATCCGCAGGCCGTGCGTGCCCACGTCACCTTTCTGGCCGACGACCTGCTTGAAGGCCGCGATACCGGCTCGAAAGGCTATGACATCGCGGCGAACTATGTCGCCTCGCAGTTCATCGCGATGGGGCTGAAGCCCGCTGCGGCCGATGGTTCGTTCTTCCAGAAGCTGACCGTGCGCGAGGCGCGGCTGGATGGCGCGCCGAAGCTGGCGCTGACCTATGGCGGCAAGGAGACGGTGCTTTCGGACACCGCGCAGGTGCTGGTGAGGCCGAGCCTGACAGACGCCAAGGTTGCCATCGATGCGCCGCTGGTCTTCGCAGGCTTCGGATTTGACCGGCCCGATCTTGGTTTCAACGACTACAAGGGCCTCGATGTGAAGGGGAAGATCGTCGTCGTGCTGACGGGCTTCCCCAAGGGCACGCCGAGCGAGCTGGGCGCACACCTCAATTCCGACAAGGCGATGATGGCGATGAAGCGCGGGGCGATCGGCGTGATCAGCGTGCCGACGATCGAGGATACCGCCCGCCGCCCGTGGGACAAGCGCGTGACGATGTTCGACGGTCCGGCCAAGGGCTGGGTCGGTGCCGATGGCAAGGCCTTCACCCGCACCACCGGGATCAAAGGGGGTGCGACGCTCAACCCCGATGCCGCCGCTCTCCTGTTTGCCGCATCAGGCAAGTCTCTCGACAAGATTCGCAGCGAGGCCAACAGGACCGGTGGCAAGCCCAAGGGCTTCGCGATGAAGGCGCGTGCCAGCCTGTCCTATGCGCAAACGTGGAAGGACGTGGTCAGCGAGAACGTCGTTGCCATGCTGCCGGGGAGCGATCCTGCCGTGGCGGGCGAATTCATCGGCATGACCGCGCATCTCGATCACATCGGCGTGCATGGCAAGGGCGAGGACATGCTGCACAACGGGGCGATGGACAACGCTTCGGGCGTGGCGACGATGCTGGAGGTGGCGCGTGCCGTGGCGAAGGAGAAGCCGCGCCGTTCGGTGATGTTCGCGGCGCTGACCGGTGAAGAGGGCGGTCTGATCGGATCGGACTATCTGGCACGAAACCCGGTGGTGAAGGGTGAGGTCGTCGGCCTCGTCAACTTCGACATGCCGGTGCTGACCTACATGTTCAGCGATGTCGTGGCCTTCGGGGCGGAGAACTCGACGATGGGCAAGGTCGTGGCCGAAGCTGCGAAGAAGGCGGGCATCAAGCTATCGCCCGATCCCATGCCGGAGGAGGGGCTGTTTACCCGCTCCGACCACTACCGCTTCGTCCAGCAGGGCGTGCCCGCCGTGTTCATGATGACCGGTTTCGAAGGGCCGGGTGAGAAGGCGTTCCGCAGTTTCCTCAAGGACCACTACCACCAGCCGAGCGACGACCTGAAGCTGCCGTTCAACTGGGATGCGGGCGCGCTGTTCGCCAAGGTCAACTACTACACCGTGATGGGCCTCGCCAACGGCGCCGAGCGGCCCCAGTGGTACGCGGGCAGCTTCTTCGGCAAGGAGTTCGCTCCGGGCGCGGCGAAGGCGGCTGATCCGGGGAAGTAGGTTTCCCACCACCCTCGTCATTGCGAGCGGAGCGAAGCAATCCAGAGCGTCATGCACTACGCACTGGATTGCTTCGTCAGCTGCGCCTCCTCGCAATGACGATGAGAGTATCGAAACCCTCCTTGCTCCCGATCAAGGAACCACTCCGGTCGAGCGGTATAGCTTTTTCGTCGGCGCGGCCCTTGTGTTGCGTAAAAGCCACACCATGTTCTGCGCAACAGGAGGATGTTCAACCCCATGAACCTCGAAAAATTCACCGACCGCGCCAAGGGCTTCCTGCAAGCCGCGCAGACCGTTGCGATCCGCATGAACCATCAGCGGATCACGCCGGACCACATCTTGAAGGCCCTGCTGGAAGATAGCGAGGGCATGGCCAGCGGGCTCATCCAGCGCGCGGGCGGCAATGCCGCGCTTGCCCAGACCGAGGTCGACAAGGCACTGGCGAAGATCGCCGCCGTCTCGGGTTCTGGCGCGCAACAGACGCCGGGGCTCGACAACGATGCCGTGCGCGTGCTCGATTCTGCCGAGCAGATCGCGGCCAAGTCCAACGACAGCTTCGTCACCGTCGAGCGCATGCTCGTCGCGCTGGCACTGGCGAGCACGACGTCTGCGGGCCAGGCGCTCAAGGCCGCGAACGTGACCGCGCAGGGGCTTGAAGCGGCGATCACCGCGCTGCGGGGCGGGCGCACGGCCGACAGCGCCAGCGCCGAGAACGCCTATGATGCGATGCGCAAATATGCCCGCGACCTGACCGAAGCGGCGCGCGAAGGAAAGCTCGACCCGGTGATCGGCCGCGACGAGGAAATCCGCCGCACCGTGCAGATCCTCGCCCGTCGCACCAAGAACAACCCGGCGCTGATCGGCGAGCCGGGCGTGGGCAAGACCGCGATTGCCGAGGGCCTCGCCCTGCGCATCGCCAATGGCGACGTGCCGGATTCCTTGAAGGACCGGCGCCTGATGGCGCTCGACATGGGCAGCCTGATCGCGGGCGCAAAGTATCGCGGCGAGTTCGAGGAGCGGCTGAAGGCGGTGCTTGACGAAGTCAAGGGCGCCGAGGGCGAGATCATCCTGTTCATCGACGAGATGCACACCCTGATCGGGGCGGGCAAGGGCGAGGGCGCGATGGATGCGTCCAACCTCCTGAAGCCTGCGCTGGCCCGCGGCGAACTGCATTGCATCGGTGCAACCACGCTCGACGAATACCAGAAGTACGTCGAGAAGGACCCCGCGCTGCAGCGGCGGTTCCAGCCGGTGTTCGTGGGTGAACCGACCGTGGAGGACACGATCTCGATCCTGCGCGGCATCAAGGACAAGTACGAACTGCACCACGGCGTGCGTATTGCCGACAATGCGATCGTGGCCGCGGCGACGCTGTCCAACCGCTACATCTCCGACCGCTTCCTGCCCGACAAGGCCATCGACCTGATGGACGAGGCCGCAAGCCGCATCCGCATGGAAGTGGAGAGCAAGCCCGAGGAAATCGAGAAGCTCGACCGGCGCATCATCCAGATGAAGATCGAGGAGATGGCGCTTTCGAAGGAGACCGACCAGGCCTCGAAGGATCGCCTCGCCACGTTGCGCGAGGAACTGGCGAACCACGAGCAGCAATCCGCCGAACTCACTACCCGCTGGCAGAACGAGCGCGACAAGATCGCGGCGGAGGGCAAGGTCAAGGAAGCTTTGGACGCCGCGCGCAGCGAGCTGGACGTGGCGCAGCGCAATGGCGACCTGGCGAAGGCCGGGGAGCTTGCCTATGGCCGCATTCCGGAGCTGGAGCGCCAGTTGGCCGAGGCGCAGGGCGTCAGTGCCAATGCCATGCTGCGTGAGGAAGTGACCGCCGAGGACATCGCCGCTGTCGTCAGCAAGTGGACCGGCGTCCCGGTCGACCGGATGATGGAAGGTGAGCGCGAGAAGCTCCTCAAGATGGAAGAAGTGCTGGGCAAGCGGGTGATCGGGCAGAAGGATGCGGTGCTTGCCGTGTCCAAGGCCGTGCGCCGTGCGCGCGCTGGCCTGCAGGACCCGAACCGTCCGCTCGGCAGCTTCCTGTTCCTCGGCCCCACGGGCGTCGGCAAGACCGAGCTGACCAAGGCGCTCGCCGGATTCCTGTTCGACGACGACAGCGCGATGGTGCGCATCGACATGAGCGAGTTCATGGAGAAGCACTCCGTCAGCCGTCTGATCGGCGCGCCTCCGGGCTATGTCGGCTATGACGAAGGCGGCGTGCTGACCGAAGCGGTGCGCAGGCGGCCCTATCAGGTCGTGCTGTTCGACGAGGTCGAGAAGGCGCATGGCGACGTGTTCAACGTGCTGCTGCAGGTGCTCGACGACGGCCGCCTGACCGACGGGCAGGGCCGCGTGGTGGACTTCACCAACACGCTGATCATCCTGACCAGCAACCTCGGCAGCCAGTACCTCGCCAATCTGGAGGAGGGACAGGACGTTGCCTCGGTCGAGCCGCAGGTGATGGACATCGTGCGCGGGCACTTCCGGCCCGAGTTCCTCAACCGGCTGGACGAGATCATCCTGTTCCACAGGCTGGGTCACGAGCACATGGCGCCGATCGTCGACATCCAGGTTGGCCGGGTGGCCAAGCTGCTCAAGGACCGCAAGATCGCGCTGGATCTGACCGACGCGGCCAAGCGCTGGCTCGGGCGCGTCGGCTACGATCCGGTCTATGGTGCAAGGCCCTTGAAGCGCGCGGTGCAGCGGTACCTGCAGGACCCGTTGGCGGAGAAGCTGCTTGGTGGCGAGGTGCCGGACGGCTCGACCGTGCGTATCGACGAAGGCGACGGGGCTTTGAGCTTCATCGTGGAGTGATCGGGGAGGGGGCTGCTGCGGCGACCCCTTCCTTTTTGGAGCAAACACAAACTCATCCGCTGGCGAATGCGGACGGTAACGCCGGGGGGAAAGTCACAGATCGCGCGACCGGTGCGGTGCCGTCGTGGCACGCGTGGGAAAGGGCGCGGGACCGGTTGCGAGTGGCCGGGGGGCGGTTCCGAACCCCTTGTCGGCTCAGCCTGAGGGCGGACATATGTGAAAGGACGAAGCCTTGGCAGCGGCTCGCGTACTGCCTTGGCTTCTGGCAAGCGGCTGCGTGAAAAGAACCTGTCGTTTGCGCAGACTTCGTCACGCAAGTCATGGCGGGTTCCGCATCCGCAGCGTCGCTCAGGGTTCGGCGCCGTGCTATCAGCCCTGGGGTGTCCTGTCTGTCCTTGGGTAACGACAGGGTTTGCCCGGTGGGTCTGGACTTTACGCCCCGCATTGAACCCACGCGCACCTGCCGCACCGATCGCGCCGGAGCCTCCGCACACAGCATCGGCTTCCGAAGGAAAGAAGCGGGATGGCCTTTTGCCCTCTCCTGACCTGTGGGTGGGGCGTATAACCTATATGGTTCGTTTTGTCAAGTGCGTGAGGGTTTGCGCTTTGGCTGCCGCGCGGTAGTCTCTCGCTCCATGTTGCGCCATCTCCTCCCGCTGCTCGCCCTGATCCCTTCCGCTGTGCATGCCGAGACGCTCTACGTTCGCGCGGGGCGGCTGGTCGATCCGGAGGCTGGGCGGGTGCTTGCCGCGCAGGTGCTCAAGGTGGAGGATGGGCGGGTTGTTTCGGTGCAGGCCGATGGGACTTTGCCTGCAGGGGCGAAGGTGGTGGACTGGTCCGGGTTCACCGTGCTGCCGGGGCTGATCGACTGCCATGTGCATCTGGCGGACGTTGAGCAATCGAACAACGTGGCCGAGCCTCTGCTGCATTCGGCGATGGAGATCGGATTCATCGGCGCGCGAAATGCGAAGAAGACGCTGCTGGCTGGATTTACCTCGGTCCATGATGTGGGAAGTTTCCGGGCCTATGCCGACGTGGAATTGCGCAACGCGATCAATCGCGGGGACGTGCCCGGCCCTCGGGTGAGTGCGGTGGGGGCCTATGTCACGATCCCCGGCGGCGGGGGCGAGGTCACCGGGTTCTCGCCCGATGTAACCGTGCCGGCGGACATGCGTGCGGGCGTGGTGACCGATGCGGCCGACACCACGCGCAAGGTCAACGCGCTGTTCCAGAACGGCGCGGATTCGATCAAGCTGATCGCGACCGGCGCAGTGCTGGCGCAGGGGACCGAGCCGGGGCAGATCGAGCTTTCAGGCGACATGATGAAGGCGGCAGTGGACGTTGCCCGCCAGCGTGGTTCGTGGGTGACGGCCCATGCGCATGGGGCTGCGGGGATCAAGCTCGCCATCCAGTCGGGCGTGAAGGCGATCGAGCATGCCAGCCTGATCGACGACGAGGGCATTGCTTTGGCCAAGGCGCGGGGCGTGTGGCTAGACATGGATGTCTACAATGGCGATTTCATCGCGGACGTGGGCAGGCGCGATGGCTGGCCTGCAGACATGCTGCGCAAGAATGACGAGACCACCGAAGCGCAGCGCACCGGCTTTCGCAAGGCGGTGAAGGCGGGGGTCAAGCTGAGCTACGGGACCGATGCCGGGGTGTTCCCCCACGGTCTGAACGCGCGGCAGTTCAAGTATATGGTACGCTACGGCATGACGCCGATGCAGGCGATCCAGTCTGCGACGACGGTCGCGGCGGACCTGCTCGGGTGGAGCAAGGACGTGGGCGCGCTGTCGCCTGGGCATTACGCCGACATGATCGCGGTGGCGGGCGATCCCTTGAGCGACGTCTCCGCGCTGGAGAGCGTGGCGCACGTGATGAAGGGCGGCGAGGTGGTGAAGTAGCCCTGCTTTGCGACGGACGCAAAAAAAGGGGCGGCCTGGCTGGGACCGCCCCGACGTTTGCCGGCAGGGATTGACCGGCGGGGTTGCCTGCCGCCCGAAGGGGAGCGAGGCGGCAGGCAATAGGGTTCAACGCGTTGAGCCGGCGCTTCGGTCAGAGCAACTTCCACGTAACGGGCACGATGATCGCAGCGGCCCCACCCGGCGGGGGCGGGACGCTGCCTGCGCGGGTCGGCATCGCCAGCGCTTCCTTGTCGAGCGTAGATGAGCCCGAGGGGGCAACGAGTTCGGTGCGCTCGATATTGCCGCCTGCGCCGACATAGACCTTGACCTTGGCGGTGCCTTCCTCGCCGCGCATCTGGGCAGTGCGGGGGTAGGTCTGCTTCGAGGCAATGATGCGAGCGACCTGCTTCTGCCATTCGGCAGACTGGGCCATCGCGGGAACGGAAGCGCCGAGAGTCGCAAATGCGGCGAGGCCGAGGGCAATCCTATCGATCAGTTTCATGGGGGCGTGTCCTTTGTCTGGTGATGCGGGGGTATTGAACAGGGGGTCGATCAGAACTCCGACCAGTCGTCGATGTCGGTCTTGAGTGCGGTGTTGCCGCGGGTCGGGGCAGGCGCAGCAGCAGGGCGCGAAGGCGGCGTGCGTTCTACCGGGCGGTCCGGGACGGGGGCGGGCACAGCGCGGGGTGCAAGAGCCGCAGGCAAGCCGGCAGGCGCAGCGCGCCGGGCGCCTGTCGAGCCGAGGTTGAAGCGGCCGAGCTGGTCGACGAGGCTGAGCGTTTCGGCGGCGAGATTGCGGGTTCCGGCCGAGCTTTCCTCGACCATGGCCGCGTTCCTCTGGGTGAAGCTGTCCATCGAACCGACCATGTTCGAGATGTCGGCGATGCCTGCCGCTTGCTGGCCGGCGGCCTCGGCGATCTCGTCGACAAGTTCAGACACGGCACTGACTTCGGTGACGATCTGGCGCAGCGCTTCGCCGCTGGATTCGACCAGGGCGACACCGCCGCTGACTTCCTCGGTGCTCTTGCCGATCAGATCGCGGATCGACTTGGCGGCATCGGCCGAGCGCTGGGCCAGCGCGCGCACTTCGGTTGCGACGACCGCGAAGCCCTTGCCGGCATCGCCAGCGCGGGCGGCTTCGACCCCGGCGTTGAGAGCGAGGAGGTTGGTCTGGAAGGCGATCCCGTCGATCACTCCGACGATCTCGGCCATTTCGCGCGAGCTGGACTCGATGCTGCGCATGGCGGCAACCGCGCGGTTGGCGGTATCGCCGACGCTGTCGGCCGTGTTGCGCGCGACCGAGAGGCGGGCGCTGGTCTGCTTGACGTTTTCGGCCGTGGTTCTGACCGAGGTGGTGAACTCGCTGAGCGTGCGCGAAGTCTCGGCAAGCGAGGTGGCCTGCTGTTCGGTGCGCAGGGCAAGGTCTGTGGCGGCGCTGGAGATCTCGTCGGTGCCGAGCTTGATCGTGTTGCAGCCGTCGACGATCTTGATGAGGACGCGTTCGAGCGAGGCGACGGCGGCGTTGTAATCGCTGTGCAGCTTCGCCAGTGCGCCCGAGCCGTTCTCCTTGACGCGGAAGGTGAGGTTGCCCTCGGCAAGCGCGGTCAGGCCATCGCCGATCGCATCGATGGTGACCTGGGTCTCGCGGGCGCGGGCCTGTTCCGCATCGGCACGGGCAAGGTCGGAGGCGAAGACGTCGCGGAACTTGTCGAGGGCGCGTGCGAGTTGGCCGAGTTCGTCGTTGCGGGAGGTGCCTGGTACATGGATGTTGTGGTCACCGTCGACGAGGCGGGTCACCGCATCGGCCATGGTGACGACCGGTTTGGCAATCGTGCGCATCAGCCAGAACAACAGGATGATGGCGGCGAGCAGGGCTAGGCCCATGGCGACGAAAGTGAAGTTTTGTGCGGAGGTCGAGATCTTCGCACCCTGCTCGGCTACGGCAGCGGCGGCCTTCTTGTTGGCATCAATCGCCGAAAGGGTAGCGTCCTCGAGCGCGTAGAACAGGTCGAGGCCTTCGGCATCGTGGATGGCTTGTGCGCCCGCTCCATCGCCCGCGAGGACCAGACCCTGCAGTTTCTCGTCTTGCGCCAGCAGTGCCGACCACGCCTGCTTTACCGCCGCCACCGCGCTCTTCTGTTCGGGGGTGCGGGTGAACTTCTCGTAATCAGCAATGCTGCTGTCGATCGCATTGCGGGCGTTGCGCAGTATTTTCTGTCCGCGGGCCATGGCATCGGGCGTCGGCGCGGATAGCAGCTCGCCCTGCTTGAGGCGGTATTGCGAAGTGAAGGCATGGATGTCGCCGAGCGCTTCGACGCCAGGAATCCAGATATCGCGCTGCTCTGCGGCAATCGCGTTTACCTCTTCAATCTTGCGGATCGCGAACAACCCCATGGCTCCCGTCGCTGCGAGGAGCAGCGCGAAAGCGACGACGAATTTTGTCGTAATGTTGAACTTGAGCATCACAGTCCCTCAAAAGCCTGTCGGCATGGGACTGGTTTAGGAGTTGATCCGGAACGTCAGGTAAGGCCGGTGCACCGTAATGCTGCGCAGACCGCGGTTAAGGACTTGGGCATGAGGTTTGCGGCCCGCGTCGGCCTGAGACGGCCAGACGGCCGGAATCCACGGGTTATCATGGTAAACGCGCCGGTGCGCTCAGTATCATTCGCCCAGCAGATGCAGCGCGACACGGCGGCGATGCGGCGCGAGGCGGTGTTCGCACAGGTAGATGCCCTGCCAAGTGCCGAGCGCAAGGAGACCGTCGATCAGGGGCACGGTGAGCGAGACGCCGGTGAGAATCGACTTGAGGTGCGCGGGCATGTCATCCGGGCCTTCGTCGTCATGGGCGTAACCGTCGTTCTCGGGGGCGAGGCGGGCAAGCCAGCGAACGATGTCGCCGCGCACTTCGGGGGCGGCGTTTTCCTGGATGGTGAGCGAGGCCGATGTGTGGCGGCAGAATACGGTGAGCAGGCCGGTGGTCATGGCCTGCTCTGCCGTCCAGCGGACGACTTCGCGGGTTATCTCGTGCAGGCCCTGGCCAGGTGTTGCGATGAGAAGCTCGGTAGCGGACTGGCGCATGGTCATGCGCCAGTCCTTACCACAGATCAGTCTGCCCAGTAGAGCTTCATCGGGTTGTCGACGAGGAGCTTGCGCTGCAATTCCTCGGTCGGCGCAATGCGCGGGATCATGTCGACGAGGTGGCCATCGTCGGGGATTTCGGTGTCCATGTTGGGGTGCGGCCAATCGGTGCCCCACAGGACGCGGTCCTGATAATCGGCCACCAAGGGCGCGACCGCATCGGCAAAGGCGTTCCAAGGATCGCCCGCGCCGCCTTCCTTGATCGCGTCGAGCCGATCAGGGCATGTGGCCTTGAACCAGATGTCCTCGCGGCTGTTCAGGAAGGCGCGGAAGGCCTTCATGTCGGCGCCGTCCGGTCCCTGGCGCACATCCGGGCGGCCCATGTGGTCGATGACGAGAGGCACGGGGATCGCGTCCATGAACGGGCGCAGTTCCTCGAGGATGTCGGCCTCGAAATAGATCACCACGTGCCAGCCCTTGGGCAGGCGCTGCGCGACTTCGAGGAACTTGTCCTTGGGCGCATCATCGACAAGGCGCTTGAGGAAGTTGAAGCGGATGCCGCGAATGCCGCCGTCATGCAGCGCTTGGAGGTCTGCTTCCGAGATCGCCGGGTCGACGACCGCGACACCGCGGGCTTTCCCCTTCGACTTTGCGATGGCATCGAGCGTGGCGGCGTTGTCGGTGCCGTGGCAGCTGGCCTGGACGATGACGTTGCGTTCGAAACCGAGATGGTCGCGCAGGGCGAAGAGCATGTCCGGGCCAGCGTCCTGAGGCAGGTACTTGGCCTTGGCGCTGAACGGAAACTGCGCCATCGGACCGAAGACGTGGCAGTGCGCGTCGACCGCGCCGGGGGGCGGGGTGTAGCGCGGCTTGCTCGGATTGGCGTGCCAGCTGATGATGCGGTTCTGGTCGGTCATGCGAATACTACTCCATCCATCAGCTTGCGCGCGGTGCGCAGGAGGGCGGCGGTGCGGACTTCACCTTCGTCGTCCACTTCCAGCACGCAGCTCATTTCACCGGTGGGATGTTCGACCGAGAGCAGCTTGCGGCTGCCTTCAGGGATCGAGGCAACCTCGGCAGCGGGCGAGCCGGGGATCAGGCAGGCGGTGGCGACGCTCACCGCGCCAAGTACGCCGATGGTGGCGTGGGCGCGGTGGGGGATGAAGCTGCGCACGGTCACCGCGCCGCCGTTTTTCGGGGGCGCGACGAGCATCATCTTCGGGACGGACTTTTCCTTCACGTCGCCGAGGTTCATGCGTTCGCCGACGGCGAGGCGGATGGCTTCGATCTTCGCCTTGAGTTCCGTCGCGTTGTCGAGCCAGTCGCGATCCTCGTAGCCCGTGATGCCGAGATCTTCGGCCTTCATCACCACGCAGGGCATGCCGTTGTCGATCAGGGTGACGGCAATGCCATTCACCACATCGACCGCGTTGCCGGTGGGCAGGAGCGCGCCGCACGACGATCCGGCAGTGTCGCGAAATTCCAAGGGGACCGGGGCGTGGCTGCCGGGGACGCCGTCGATCTTCGCATCGCCCTTGTAGGTGACCTGACCGCCCGGCGTGCTGACCGTGGCGACGGCGACTTGCCCGGTGTTCTCCATGAAGATGGCGACACGCGTTTCATCGCCAGTTGCCGCCACAATGCCGCGCTCGATGGCGAAGGGGCCGACTCCTGCAAGGATGTTGCCGCAGTTCTGCGCATCGGTGACGATGGCCTGATCGACGAAGACCTGCAGGAACAGGTAGTCGACATCGATGCCTTCGCGAGTTGACTTCGAAACTACCGCGACCTTGCTGGTCAGCGGATCTGCACCGCCCATCCCGTCGATCTGCACCGGATCGGGGCTTCCCATCATGGCCAGCAGGAAGGCGTCTCGGGCAGCGGTGTCTGCGGGGAGATCGTCCTTGAGGAAGTAACCGCCCTTGGACGTCCCGCCGCGCATCCACATGCAGCGGACGGAGCCCTCAGACATACTTCAGGCCTTCCTTCTCCAGCCGTTCGCGCATCTTGTACATGTCGAGGCCGAGGACGCCTGCGGCCAGCTTCTCGCGCTTCTCGCCTTCGTTGGCTTCGCGCGCCTGCGCGGCCTTGAGGACTTCGGCGGCCTTTTCGCGGGGCACGACGCAGACGCCGTCGTCGTCAGCGACGATCACGTCACCGGGGTTCACCAGCGCATTGGCGCAGACGACGGGGACGTTGACCGAACCCAGCGTGTTCTTGACCGTCCCTTGCGCGTAGATCGCCTTGGACCAGACGGGGAAGTTCATTTCGGTCAGGTCGCGCACGTCGCGCACGCCGGCGTCGATCACCAGGCCACGGCAGCCGCGGGCCTGCGCGCTGGTGGCGAGAAGATCGCCGAAGTAGCCGTCCTCGCAGGGGGATGTCGGGGCGAGGAGCAGGATGTCCCCGGCCTGAAGCTGTTCGATGGCAACGTGGACCATCCAGTTATCGCCGGGAGCGGAGCTGATGGTAACAGCGGAACCTGCAATGCGCGCGCCGCGATAGATCGGGCGCATGTAGGAGGCGAGGAGGCCGGTGCGCCCTTGCGCTTCGTGGACGGTGGCGACGCCGCAGGCGGCAAGGCCGTCGATCACGGCTGGATCGGCACGTTCGATGTTCTGGACGACGATACCCGACATTTCCGGCTCCCATGGAAAACTCTTCGCGGGTTCCATGGAACTGTGGGCCGCGTGGAACCAATGCAATGTTTGGCACAGGGCATAAGGAAATGCTAAGTGACCGGACATGCAACTCCATGCGATCAATGTCAGACACATTGCGGCCTTCGCCGCCACGGTGCGGCATGGCAGCGTGACACGCGCTGCGCGAACGGTGAACCTGACGCAGCCTGCGCTGACACAGGCGATCGCGCGGCTGGAGGCGGACCTTGGCTGTTCGCTGTTCGAACGTGGGCCTGCGGGCATGACGCCGACCGAACCGGCGCTGCTGCTGGCACCGCGGGCAGAGGCGGCGATTGCACACGTTGGGTCTCCGCGCGTGACGGGCACGCAGTTGCGCGCTTTCCTCGCGCTGGCGCGGGCCGGGTCCTATGCGGTGGCGGCGGAAGCAACGGGGCTTTCCTCGGCCTCGCTACACCGCGCGGTGGCGGACCTGTCGGTGGCGCTTGGGCAACGTCTGGTGGACCGGCGCGGGCGTTCGGTGATGCTGACGCCAGCGGGCGAGCGGCGCGCGCGCGGGTTCGGCCTTGCCATGGCGGAACTGCGCTCAGGCCTTGCCGAAGTGGCGGCTTGGCAGGGCAAGGCGGCAGGGCGCGTAGTCGTGGGTGCCATGCCGCTCAGCCGCGCGCGATGGTTGCCCGCAACGATCCTGCGCTTTGCCTCTGCCTTTCCGGGGGTGGACGTGGCGGTGGTGGAAGGGAGTCATGCCGAGCTTTCCGGCCCATTGCGCGATGGCGAAGTGGACATGATGCTGGGGGCGCTTCGCGATGCAACGTCGCTCGATGACTTGCGTCAGGAGGCTGTGTTCGAGGACCAGCCTGCACTCGTGATGCGCAGCGGGCATCCCTTGCTTTCGGGCACAGTGGATGGCGCGGCCCTGGCGTCCTTTCCGTGGATACTGCCCGCCAGCGACACGCCGCTGCGGCATTACTGGGAAGGGATGATGCGCGCGGCAGGGGCGGAGCCGCCGCGCGTGGGGATCGAATGCGGATCGGTGCTGACCGTGCGGCAGTTGCTGTTGGGATCGGACGCGCTGACGCTGCTCTCTCCGGCGCAACTGGCGGTGGAATTGAGCGCGGGCGTGCTTGCCACGCTGCCGCCTCCGGTGCCGGTGGCGCGGACCATCGGCATTACCACGCGCGAAGGGTGGCGGCCGACTGCGCCACAGGCCGCATTCGTGGCGCTGCTGCGCGAAGTTGCGGCAGAAGGCTTTGCATAAACTTATACCCATGGCGATGTTTGCATTTGTTTGCTTGGCCTGTGCGACGCAGGACCGACGCCATGGAGAGCGTTATTGCCCTGATCGGCTTCGGTGAGGCCGGGTCCACTTTTGCCAAGGCGGCAGGCTGGGAGTCTGCAGCGCTTGCCTTTGACATCAACCCGGCACGGCGTGCGGTGATGGAAGAGGCGGGCGTGGTGATCTGCGGCACGGCTGAAGATGCGCTTGGCGATGCCGACGTGGTGCTGTCACTTGTGACGGCGGATTCGGCACTGCCTGCGGCTGAGGACTACGCCGGTCTGCTGAAGCCGGGCGCGCTGTGGTGCGACATGAATTCGGTGGCGCCCGATACCAAGCGGGCTGCGGCCAAGGCCATCGAGGCTGCCGGCGGTCGCTATGTCGACGTGGCGGTTCTGGCGCCGGTGAACCCTGCACGGATGAACGTGCCGCTGCTGATTTCAGGTGCTCATGCGGCAGAGGCCGAGGCGCGGCTGCAGGCGGCGGGCTTTGCCAGGACGCGGGTCGTCGGTGACGAGATCGGCCGTGCCAGTGCGATCAAGATGATCCGTTCGATCATGGTCAAGGGCATAGAAGCGCTGACCGCCGAGATGATGCTGGCTGCGACCAAGGCAGGCGTGGTGGACGAGGTGCTGTCCTCGCTCGACGCCAGCGAGAAGACGCAGAGCTGGTTCGAACGCGCCGAATACAATGTCGAGCGCATGACCACCCACGGGCTGCGCCGTGCCGCTGAGATGGAAGAGAGCGCCAAGACGCTGGAATCGCTGGGCATCGAGCCGCTGATGACCAGCGGCACGGTGAAGCGCCAGCGCGCGCAGGCCGGAAAGACAATCGCATTCAAACCTGAGAGGACTGAAGTCGCATGACCATGATCATCGACTGCCACGGCCACTACACCGTGCTGCCCAAGGCGCACGACGAGTGGCGCGAGAAGCAGAAGGCCGCATTCAAGGCCGGGACCGAGTGCCCGCCGTATCCCGAAATCTCCGATGACGAGATTCGCGAGACGATTGAATCGAACCAGCTGCGCCTGCTCAAGGAGCGCGGCGCGGACATGACGATCTTCAGCCCCCGCGCCTCGGCCATGGCCCCGCACGTGGGCGACCAGTCGGTCGCGGTGAAGTGGGCGCAGGTCTGCAACGACCTGATCGCGCGCGTGGTGGGGCTCTACCCCGAGACGTTTGCGGGCGTGTGCATGCTGCCGCAGTCGCCGGAAGCGGACATGACCAGCTCGATCGCCGAGCTGGAGCGCTGCGTGAACGAGCTGGGCTTCATCGGCTGCAACCTCAATCCCGATCCGGGTGGCGGCCACTTCAAGCACCCGCCGCTGACGGACGAGTTCTGGTTCCCGTTCTACGAGAAGATGTGCGAGCTGGACGTTCCGGCGATGATCCACGTCTCAGGTTCCTGCAACCCGGCGATGCATGCGACGGGCGGGTACTATATCGCGGCTGACACCATCGCCTTCATGCAACTGCTCGAAGGCGATCTCTTCAGCAAGTTCCCGACCCTGCGCTTCATCATCCCGCACGGCGGCGGCGCGGTGCCGTATCACTGGGGGCGCTATCGCGGCCTTGCCGACATGCTCAAGAAGCCCGGTCTCGACACGCACCTGATGAACAACGTGTTCTTCGACACATGCGTCTATCACCAGCCGGGGATCAACCTGCTGGCCGACGTGATCGAGAACAAGAACATCCTGTTCGGCTCGGAAATGGTCGGCGCGGTGCGCGGGATCGATCCGACCACCGGGTTCTATTTCGACGATACCAAACGCTATGTCGACGCTCTCGACATCAGCGATGCCGAACGCCACGCGATCTTCGAGGGCAACGCACGCCGCGTGTTCCCGCGCCTCGACGCCAAGCTGAAGGAGAGGGGCCTGTGACGCAGGAAACGCCCAAGCAGAACATCCACGAGTACCTTGCCGAGCTTGACGACATTCCGGGCACGCGGATCTACACCGCCGCTCGCGCGCGCAAGGGCTACTGGATCAACCAGTTCGCCATGAGCCTGATGAAGGCCGAAAACCGCGAGCGGTTCAAGGCCGATGAGCGCGCCTACCTCGACGAGTGGAATATCTCGGAAGAGGCCAAGCAGGCACTGCTCAAGCGTGATTACAACACGCTGCTGGACCTTGGCGGCAACGTCTATTTCCTGTCGAAGCTGTTCTCCGCGGACGGACTGCCGTTCGCCGAGGCGGTCAGCACGATGACCGACATGACCTGGCCGGAATACCGCCAGATGATGCTCGATGGCGGTCGTTCGCCCATCGGCAATCGCTCAATCAAAGGGGGCTACTGATGGCCAAGATTACCGCTGGCGTCGGTTCCAGCCACGTTCCGCTGCTCGGTGTCGCTGTCGATCAGGGCAAGTGGCAGGACGATTACTTCGGCCCGATCTTCAAGGGCTATGAATGGACCCGCGAGTGGGAAGCCCGCGAAAAGCCCGATGTGGTGATCCTGGTCTATAACGACCACGCATCGGCGTTCGACGCGAACATCATCCCGACTTTCGCGATCGGCTGCGGCGAGCACTACAAGAGCGCCGACGAAGGCTGGGGCCCGCGCCCGGTGCCCGACGTGGAAGGCCATGCAGACCTCGCCTGGCACATCGCGCAGAGCCTCATCCTCGATGATTTCGACATGACCATCATCAACGAGATGGACGTCGATCACGGCCTTACCGTGCCGCTCTCGATGATGTTCGGCCAGCCCGAGAAGTGGCCGGTCAAGGTCGTGCCGCTGGCGGTGAACGTGGTCACCTACCCGGTGCCGTCGGGCAACCGCTGCTGGGCGCTGGGCGAGGCGATCGCCCGCGCGGTCGAAAGCTTCCCCGAAGACCTCAACGTGCAGATCTGGGGCACCGGCGGCATGAGCCACCAGCTTCAGGGGCCGCGCGCTGGACTGCTCAATCGCGAGTGGGACAACAAGTTCCTCGACATGCTGGCATCGGACAATGACGACGTCCGCCACATCCCGCATATCGAATACCTGCGCGAGACCGGCTCGGAAGGTATCGAGATGGTCATGTGGCTGATCATGCGCGGAGCGCTCGGCAAGAGCGTGAAGACGCTCAACCGTCATTACCACATTCCGTGCAGCAACACCGCGATCGGGCACATCGTGCTCGAACCGGCGGACTGATTTTCAACCCATCCACCCTTGCCGGGCGGCTCCACAGCCGCCCGGTGCTTTTTCAGGAAAGGGAACAGACATGCGCATAGCCCTGGCAGGCGCCGGCGCGTTCGGCGAAAAGCACCTCGACGGCCTCAAGAACATCGACGGCGTCGAAATCACCTCGATCATCAGCCGCCGCGCAGAGCAGGCTGCGGCCGTTGCTGAGAAGTATGGCGCCAAGCATTCCGGCACTGAACTGGAAGAAGCGCTTGAGCGTGACGACGTCGACGCCGTGATCCTGTGCACGCCGACGCAGATGCACGCCGCGCAGGCCATCGCCTGCATGAAGGCTGGCAAGCACGTGCAGGTCGAGATCCCGCTGGCCGACAGCTGGGCGGATTCACAGGAAGTCCTGCGGGTTCAGCAGGAAACCGGCAAGGTCTGCATGGTCGGCCACACCCGCCGCTTCAATCCTTCGCACCAGTACGTGCACAACAAGATCACTGCTGGCGAATTCAACATCCAGCAGATGGATGTGCAGACCTACTTCTTCCGCCGCAAGAACATGAACGCCAAGGGCGAGGCGCGTTCGTGGACCGACCACCTGCTGTGGCACCACGCCGCGCACACGGTTGACCTGTTCGCCTACCAGGCGGGCAAGATCGTCAAGGCCAATGCCGTCGAAGGCCCGATCCACCCGGAACTGGGCATCGCCATGGACATGTCAATCCAGCTCAAGAGCGAAAGTGGCGCAATCTGCACCCTGTCGCTGTCGTTCAACAATGACGGCCCGCTCGGCACCTTCTTCCGCTACATCGGCGATACCGCCACCTACATCGCACGCTACGACGATCTGGTGAACGGCAAGGAAGAGCCCATCGACGTCTCCAAGGTGGACGTCAGCATGAACGGCATCGAACTGCAGGACCGCGAATTCATCGCCGCGATCCGCGAGGGGCGCGAGCCGAACAGCTCGGTTGCCAAGGTGCTCGATTGCTACCGCGTGCTGGGCGAGCTGGAACAGCAGCTGGCCGCTGGCTGATCTGATGAAGGGCCCGCTGGAAACAGCGGGCCTTTTTCGTTGGGGAGTTACACGGACCCGCGCCAACAAGCGGGCCGGTGAGGAGACAAGGATGGATGCGCTGATTGCCTATTCGGGCCGCAAGTTCACGCGCCCGCGCTACTATGCCAATGCGCATGAGCGGGACGAGGTCGAAATTTCCCTCGTGGCAATGGCAATGACCGATGCGCGGGGTCTGGGCGCCAGCATCGATCGCGAAGGCTTCGAGATCATCGCGCACAAGAGCGCCGTTACCGACTTTGCAGACCGCGATCAGGTCGCGCGCATCCACATGCGCGAGATCGAGGAACTGGTGCAGGCGCAGACCAATGCCGACTTCGTCCATGTCGGCGCGCCGGGCCTGCTGCGCTTTTCCGAAAGGAGCGGGAAGGCAGGCAGCCTCAACAACTCGATGCCCGCACGCTTTGCCCATATCGACATCTCGGACCTTACGGCGCAGCAGTTTGGCGAGCGCGGGGCGAACGGGCGTCCCTTCGTGCGCTGCGCACACTACAACGTCTGGCGCGCGATCTCGCCGCCGCCGCAGGACGTGCCGCTGGCGTTCTGCGACGCGCGCAGTCTTGCGCCCCAGGACCTGATCCTCGCCGATGCCGTGTTTGACGAGCCGGGCAAGCCGGAGTGGTCGTTCGAAGGGCTGGTGGTGGCGCACAACGCTGCGCACCGCTGGCACTGGTTCTCGCAGATGACCATCGACGAGGCGGTGCTGTTCAAGACCAACGACAGTGATCCCGCCCGCGCGCATCACGTGCCCCACGTGGCGTTCGACCTGCCCGGCTGCCCTGCCAATGCCCCGCCCCGCGTCAGCATCGAAATGCGCGCGACCGCATACTGGTGGGCTTGATCTTGGGCGGGAACGCGCTACACCTATCGTAACAAATGATAGGGTGAGGGTAAGGTCATGGGCGCGTTTCCGCAGACGATCTATTTCACCGGCGCGAATGAGCCGGTGGGCCAGGAGGTCGACATTCGCGGCCTGAAGGTCGAAGGCGATCTGCCGCCTGAAGTGCGCGGCAGCTTCTATCGCGCCGTGCCCGATCCGGCATTCCCGCCGATGTTCGACAATGACCACACCCTGTCGGGCGACGGCATGGTCAGCCGCCTGTCGTTCAACGAAGATGGCACGGCTGATTTCGCACAAAAGTATGTCGAAACCGCGCGTTACAAGGCCGAGAAAGCCGCCCGGAAGGCGCTGTTCGGCAAGTACCGCAACCCCTTCACCGATGACGCCTCGGTGCAGGGCGTGGACCGAACCGTGGCCAATACTACGCCGGTCTGGCACGCTGGCCGCCTGCTCATGGCCAAGGAGGACGGGCGGCCCTATCGCGTTGATCCAAAGACGCTGGAAACGCTCGGCTCCTACGATTTCGGCGGTGCGCTGAAGTCTGAAACGATGACCGCGCACGTGCGGATCGATGGGCAGACGGGTGAGCTGTTCTTCTACGGCTACGAGGCCGATGGGCAGGCTTCGACCAAGGTCTCCTATTGCGTCGTCGCGCCAGATGGCACGCTGAAGTCAGAGCAATGGTTCGACGCACCCTACTGCGCGATGATGCACGATTTCACGATCAGCGAAAACTACGCGCTGTTCCCGATCTATCCGACGACGGCGGATCTTGACCGTCTAAAGGCTGGGGGCGAGCACTGGCATCATCAGCCCGAACTGGACTCATGGCTCGGCGTGATGCCGCGCTATGGCGATGTCAGCGAGATCAAGTGGTTCAAGGGTCCCAAGGGCTGCCATTCGTACCACATGATGAACGCGTGGGAGGATGCCGAGGGCATGCTCCACTTCGACGCCTGCCTCAACAATACCAACGCCTTCGCCTTCATCCGCGAACCGTCGGGCATCCACATGGGGCCGCAGGACGTGGTTGGCGCGCTCACCCGCTGGACGGTCGATCCGCGCAGCGAGGGCGGCGAGGTGACCGAAATGATCATCGGGCCTCCCGGCGATTTCCCGGTGATCCCGGCCAGGCTGCAGGGGCGGCCTTACAAGACCGGTTTCATGCTTTCGATGAACCCGCAGCTTCAGGGGCCGCCGCTGTTCGCAGGGCCGGTGGGCGTCAGCTTCAACATGCTGCTGCGGCTGGACGGAATGGACACAGCCACCCCGCAGGTGACCAATGCGCTCGCCTTGCCGCCGATGGCCGGGTTCAACGAGCCGGTGCATGTGCCTGCCACCGATCCGGCAAAGGACGGCTGGCTGGTGTTTATCATGGATCAGCAGATCGGCGACAACCAGTTCGTGCATGAGGCGTGGGTGGTCGATGCGGGGAACATCGGCGCGGGGCCCGTCGCCAAGGTCAACATCCCGACGCGGTTGCGCCCGCAGGTGCACGGCTGGTGGGTGCCGCAGGCGCAATTGGATTCGCTCGCCTAGACAGGTTTGTGCCCCCGCGAAGGCGGGGGCCTCGGTGTTGTTACGGAACCCTTCAGTAAACCGACTGAGGCCCCCGCCTGCGCGGGGGAGCACGTAAAGAGGATGGATTTAAATGGGCAGGATCGTCATCACCGGAGCCTCGGGCAACTATGGCCGTGGCGTCACCGACCGCCTGATCGCGCAGGGCCGCGCCGCAGATCTCATCCTGATCACCCGCAAGCCGGAAAAACTGGCTGAGCGCGCCGCGCAAGGCTGCACCGTGCGCTATGGCGATTTCGACAAGCCGGAAACGCTGGCCGAAGCGGTGCAGGGCGCTGACAGGATGCTGCTGATCTCCGGCACCCGCGTCGGCGCGCGCGTGGTGCAGCACAAGGCGGCTATCGATGCGGCCGCAGCAGCAGGTGTGAAGCACGTGATCTACACCAGTTTCATCGGCATCGACGATCCCGCCAACCCCGCCGAAGTCCGCCACGACCATATCGAGACCGAACGCCTGATCCGCGCCTCGGGCTGCGGCTGGACCATGCTGCGCGACGCGCACTATGCGGATGCGATGATCCTGATGGCAGGCCCCGGCGTGATCCAGAGCGGCAAGTGGTTCTCCAACGCCGGAGAAGGCCGCGAGGCGATGGTCTGGCGCGATGACTGCATCGAAAGCGCCGTCGCCGTGCTGACCGGCACGGGACATGAAGGCCAGATCTACAACATCACCGGCCCCGACCTGCAGGCCTTCGGCGAAGTCGCCGCGATCATGGCCGAAGTGACCGGACGCCCCGTCGAACACGTCTCGCTCGACGACGAAGGCCAATACGCGATGTTCGACGCGATGGGCGTGCCCCGCCGCCCGGTCGACGATCTCGAAGTCGCTGGCATCCCCTGGAACAGCGACGACATGGTCAGCTTCGGCCGCGCCATCCGCGAGGGGTTTCTGGAGCTGCGCACCGACGATGTGGAGCGCCTGACGGGGCGCAAGGCCCGCTCGGTCCGCCAGATGATCGAGGACAATGCGGAGATGCTGCGGGGGGCTTGAGGGGCATGACGGTGGCCAGCGTGCTGCAAGCGTTTAGCGGTGCTTGTCACTGCGGGGCAGTACGTTTCACGGCACAATGCGATCCGTCCTACTCTGTCCTTTGCGACTGCTCGATGTGCAGGCGGCGCAATTCGATCATGTTGCGGTGTGCAGAGTCCGATCTGGTCATTGTGACCGGGCGCGATGCGTTGAACGAATACCGCTTCAACACTGGTGTTGCGATCCACTACTTCTGTTCGATATGTGGCTGCTACACCTTCCACCGAATGCGCAAGCTGCCCGACAAGTTTGCAATTAACGCCGGGTGCCTCGACGGTCTCGATACTGCGACTTTGCGCCCGATCTTGATCGAGGGCTCAAAGAACTGACGCTCCTCCCTCCCCACCGGGGAGGGGCAGGGGTGGGGGAGCGAGGCCCAGCCTCGCGACTGCCTCTCAGCACAGCGCACCCCCACCCAGCCTCCCCCTCAAGGGGGAGGGGTACGCCCTTTTCAACCCCCGTTATCCCGGGCTCGACCCGGGATCCCGCTTTTCTCCTTCGGCCAAGCTGACGCCACCAACTCGCGCAAAGGCAGCGGGGCCCCGGGTCAAGCCCGGGGCGACGGCGGCTTTTGGGTAGAGTATTAAAGTGCCTCGTCGGCGGGAACGGGGTGGGAAGCAGTCGCTTAGCGTGGCCACTTTATCGGTGGCGCGAAACGTTGCCCGCTTCCGTTCTCATAGCCTGCCGGGCGAGTCTCACCCAAGTGGTTGTCGATAATTCTATCATACAACCTTGTATCGGCCCTTCGCCCACGGAGAGGGCGCATCATGATGAAGTGCGACCCATCCCCCTCCAACAAAGCTCGCACTTTATCACCATGCGGCAAGATAACGCCGCAATGGTTATTATCTATATAGTAGCGCTTAACAGTCTTTCCTCTCCAAACTTTAATTGGCTTGAGATATGTGCGATCGTTGTCACTTACGACGACACCGTCAATTATTACGTCAGCGTACTTTAGGCGTTCCTTAGTGGAACTTGTGATTTCTTGTGTCGATAATAACTGCGGGTCAAGCGGCGAGCAAGCCAAGGCCGGAAACGAAGCAAGGCTGAAGCTCGCTAGCCCCCCGTATATCAGTAGGCGTATCACGCTAAGACGATAAGCCACGCGCCGAATGGCTGCAACTGCGTCGTATCCGGATGGACGGCTTTCACTAAAAACCCTGCAAAACCGGCCCCACACCTCACAAATTCGCCTTGAACAAAGCCAGCATCCGCCCCCAAGCCTTCTCCGCCTGCGTCCTGTCGTAGATCGGCGCATCCAGCGTGCACCAGCCATGCTGCGCCGGGTATACCTCAATCTCGGCGGGGCGCTTTGCAGCATTGGCAGCGGCGCGAAGCTGGGTCTTTTCCTTTGGCGCGCGTTCGTCGTCGTTCTTGGCGATGGCGATGAGGTAGGCGGCGCGGGTCTTGGCGATCAGGTTGATCGGGCTGTCAGCTTCCGGCCCGACAAGGCCGCCGCCGTGGAACGAAGCCGCCGCGCCCACGCGCGCCGGGTTTGCAAACGCGGTGCGCACGGTGAAGGGGCCGCCCATGCAATAGCCGCACGAGCCGATGCGCTTCTTCGAGTTCACTTCCTTCTGCGCATCGAGCCACGAGACGAAGGCGGCGGCGTCGGTCGTGGTGCCCGAAGGCGTGATCGCGGCGATCATCGGCTTCAGCTTCTTCTGCCCAGCGTCAGACCGCCACTCCATCAGCGAATTCAGGATCGGGGCCGGGCTGGAGCGGTAATACTGGTTGACGACGAGCACCGCATAACCGGCAGCGGCAAGGCGGGTGCCCATGGTCTTGTAGGCATCGCGCAGGCCCGCAATGTCGGGCCACATAATCACGGCGGCGTGCTTGCCCTTCTTCGGGTAGACGAAGAACGCGTCGGCCTTGCCATCGGGCGTGTCGATCACAACGTCGCGGCTCGCGGTGGGGGCCTCGGCTGCCGTGGCGCATCCCGGCAGCGTTACGAGTGCGGCGGCGCCTGCACCAAGCCCTGCGAATTCGCGGCGATTGAGGAAGAACGCGGTGTTTTCGGCTTCGGTGATCTCATCGCACATCGCAGATTCTCCATTGTCCGTCCGGGACAGAACGTAACGCCGGGCAGTTCGTGCGCAAGGTGCGATCGGTTTCATTTTTCCTTCTCGCAATCGGCAAAATATTTGTTAGTGTTACTTACAAATAGCACCAACTTGGGAGAGTTGAGCCATGACCGATGTATCTGCCCGCCTTGCCGCGCTCGAAGCGCGCGTGACCGAGCTTGAGGATCTCAACGCGATCCGCCGCCTGCAATGGGCCTATGGCTATTACATCGACTACAACCGGCCCGAGGAAGTGGCCGGGCTATTCGCGCGCGACGGCGCGGTCGTGTTCCTCTCGGGCGAATACGTCGGTTATGAAGGGGTGATGCGGCTCTACGGCACGTGGTTCCAGAACCTGTTCACCGGCGGGCGGCGCGGCCCCGTGCACGGGCTGCTGCTCGACCATTTCCAGCTGCAGGACGTGATCACCATTTCCGAAGACGGCCTGACTGCCAAGGGCCGCTTTCGCGGCATCCTTGCCGGTGGCTGGCATGACGACATCCTGGGGGACAAGCCCGAGGGCATGCCGCAGCAATTCTGGGAAAGCGGGATCTACGAGAACGACTACGTCAAAGAGGACGGCGTCTGGAAGATCAAGCGGCTGGACTACATGATGCAGTGGCAGGCCGATTACGAAACCGGCTGGTCAAAGACCGTGGCGCACCTGCAACCTGCCGCCGTATGCTTCCCCGAAAACCCGATCGGGCCGGACCGGCTCCTGCCCGAAACCGACGTCCGCCAGACCTGGCCGCACCGTCAGGAAGTGGCGATGAGCTTTGCCCACCCGGTGCTGGCCAAGGCCTTTGCCGTGGGCGATTTCACCAGGCTGCAGAAGAAGTGGCCCTGACGATTGCCGGGGCGGTTTACCCGCCCCAGCGGCCGATGCGCGTCAGGACGGATGCAGCGACGCGGCGGAAAGCCTCACGGTCGCGCGCAGGCACGCCCTTGAACAGGTCGGCACCAACATGGGCCATGGCCGGGATTGTACGGGCGAACAGACGCTGACCGGCCTCCGTCAGGCGGACAGGCTTGCGGCGGCGATTGACACGGTTGGCGCCGGGCTCGACGAGGCCGCGCTGCATGAGTGCAGCAATCGCGCGACTCACGTTCATCGGCGGCACGCCCATGATTTCCGACAGGTCGTGCCCCGCAAGTTCCCCTTCGCCGCCCAGTGCGAGAACGATGCGCAAGTCGGTGGTGGTAAGCCCCAGCGGATCGGCCACACCTTCGCGCATTGGCGCACCGATGAAAGTGCCGAGCTTGAGCAGGTCGACCAGCAGCGCAACCTCACCCTCGATCTGGGCGGCTGTGTCGGCGGGTGGCTCTGCGGGCGGCGTATTGTCCATCGCCCGCTTCTATCGCCGTGTTCCCGGTGTTCGGCAAGGGGCGAAGTGTGCCCGATCTGCATCACTCCAGCCCCTGTTGAACCCGCGCAAATGTTAGGCTTGCAAAGCGGTAATTAGTATGTCTTACTAACAAACAGCAACCGGTTCCGAAGAGGACCATACAGGAGAGGGGATATGGCTCAAGCCCATCGTACCACGTCACACGTGCGCCTGCTCGCTGCAGGCAGCCTTGCCGCGCTTTCGCTCGGCATGGCTATGCCCGCTCTTGCGCAGGAAGCGCAGGCGCAGACCCAGGCTGACGAGAACATTTCGGAATCGGCCCGCGAGATCGTGGTGACCGCGCAGTTCCGCGAACAGCGCCTGCAGGATACCCCGCTTTCGATCACCGCGGTGGATGCGCAGTTGCTCGCCTCGCGCAACCAGACGGACCTGTCGCAGATCGCTCAGCAGGCGCCGAATGTGACGCTGAACGCGATGGGCGGTGCTTATGGCTCCTCGCTCGGTGCTGCAATCCGTGGCGTCGGCCAGTTTGACTTCAACCCAGCATACGAGCCGGGCGTCGGCATCTATGTTGACGATGTCTATTATGCGACGCTGACAGGCTCGATTTTCGACCTGCTCGACCTTGAACGCGTGGAAGTGCTGCGCGGGCCGCAAGGCACATTGACTGGACGCAACGCGATTGGCGGGGCGATCAAGTTGTTCTCGAAGAAGCCTTCGGACGAAAACTCCGGCATGGTCGAGGCGGTCTACGGCAGCCGCAACCGCGTCGACATCCGCGGCAGCGCCAACTTCATCCTGGCGCAGGATCTCTACGCGCGCATCTCTGGCGTCTACAAGCGCCAAAACGGCTATGTCGATCAGGTCGACTATGGCTGCGCCAACCCTGGCAACGCGCAGGGCATCACCGCCCGTCCAGGCTCCGGTTCTGACTGCGTGATCGATAAGCTGGGTGAAAAGGGCTATGCGGGCCTTCGCGGTTCGCTGCGTTACAATCCGGGCGACAATTTCGACATCGTGATCACCGGCGATTACACGCACGAAGAACGCACCAACGCCGCCGAAGTCATCACCCGTGCCGACCGCGTCGGCTTCCCGTTCGGCGGTTTCGCCGGTCGTGACATGTCGAGCTACAATTGCGGCCGCTTCTGCACCTACGCCAACTTCTATGCACCGCCGGGCGGGCAGGTCACCCAGGGCTACGAGATGCCCAACCGGCTGAAGTTCGATGGTTATGGCTTCTCGGCCAACATGACCATCGGGCTGAATGACTCGCTCAACGTGCAGTCGATCACCGCCTACCGCAACTACCGCCAGATATGGGGCACGGATGACGATTTCACCCCGGACCTGGGCGTTGTCGGGCAGGGGTACAATGACCTCAAGTTCTGGTTCTTCAGCCAGGAACTGCGGCTCAACGGCAAGATCGGTGACAAGATCGACTTCACCCTCGGCGGGTTCTACTCCGATCAGCGCTCGGTCTACTTCACGCGACAGGACATCCGTTATGCCGGCCTGATCCAGTTCGTCGGCAATGACCCGGTCAATGCTGACAGCAAGGCCGTCTTCGGCACCGTGATCGCCCGTCCGATTGACGGCCTGACGCTGACCGGTGGCCTGCGCTACACCGAGGAAGCCAAGGATTACACTTTCGTCCGCAAGAACTATGACGGCACTGTCTCGACCGCTCTTGGCGCGCTGGACGGAGTCAAGGCGACGTTCAAGGGCGACCGTGTGGACTGGCGCGTTTCGGCCGACTACCGCTTCAGCCCGGAAGTGCTGGCCTATGTCACCGTGGGCACTGGCTTCAAGGGCGGCGGCGTGACCGCGCGTCCGTTTGACGCCGCGCAGGCGCTGAACGGCAGCTTCGATCCCGAAACCGTCACGGCCTATGAAGCAGGCCTCAAGACCGATCTGTTTGACCGGCGTCTGCGCCTGAACCTCGCTGGCTTCATCAACGACTACAACGACATCCAGCTTCCGCTCATTACTTGCGCATCGCTGGGTTCAAACGCGCCCTGCGGCGCACGCCAGAACGCGGGCAACGGCCGGATCAAGGGCTTCGAGCTCGAAATGCAGGCCTCGCCGATCGAAGGCCTCGATATCGATGCCTCGCTCAGCCACCTGACTGGCAACTACAAGAACATCGATCCGCGCGTGGGCAACGCGATCCTGCTGACCGACCCGATCGTGACGCCAAAGTGGAAGTACAGCTTCGGTATCCAGTACCGCGCCGATCTCGGCAGTGCTGGCTCGCTGACACCGCGCTTCGACTTTGCCCACACCGGCAAGACCAGCGCGGGGCGCATCGCTGCAGGAGCGCCGATCGAGTACTTCAACGCCTATGACATCGGCAACGCCCGCCTGACCTGGCGGAACGAGGCCGAAGACCTGTCGATCTCGATGGAAGTGCAGAACGTATTCAACGAATACTACACGCCCTTCCGCTTCGCTGCGGTCTATCTGTTCACTGGCACAGCCTACAGCCAGGTCGGTCGCCCACGCGAATGGGCGGTCACCGTGCAGAAGCGCTTCTGATCGGTTCAGGGTTCATGAGGGAACGGGGGCGGTCAGCGATGGCTGCCCCTTTTCTTTTCAGCTTGGCGACAACCATATCAAATGTTATCTTTGACGTTGCGAGCCGAATCCGGCCGCCACCGGGAGAGATGCCGTGCTGACGCGCGAAGCCTATGACCGCTATGTCGCCGCGTTCAACGCGAAGGACTATGACGCGGTGGCCGACTTCTACGTGGATCCGCCGGAGATGACGTTCTTCGGTGTCGAAATCCGCTCGCGGCAGGCGCTCAAGGACTTCTACGGCTTCCTGCACGATCACGTGAAGGAAAGCGTGACGGTGCTGAACTTTGCCGCTTCCGATACGCTGACCGCCATCGATGCGGTGATCCGGGTGGAGGGAGTGAAGGCCCTCACCCGCGAGGCGCTCGATGAGCGTGGTCTGCACGGTTTCTTCCCGATTGCTGCAGGCGAAGTGCAGGAGATGCGGCAGTTCATCTTCTACACGATCAAGGACAGCCTGATCGTCCGCGTGGAATGCGCGTTGGCACAGGCGTGAGAGGACACCAGAAATGACACCCGAAGGCGTGAACGTCGCTCATCCCGACAAGCTTTTCATCGGCGGACGGTGGGTGCCTGCGCACTCCGGACGGATGATTGACCTCATCTCGCCCAATACAGAACAAGTGGTCGGACGCGTAGCTGAGGCTGACGAGACCGATATGGACGCTGCCGTCGCCGCAGCGCGCGCGGCGTTCGATCATGGGCCCTGGCCGACCACGCCACCTGCCGAGCGCATTGCAGCGTTCCGGCGCATGGTTGCGCATCTGGAGACGCGCGTGCCGGAACTGGCGAAAGCCTGGACCGCGCAGATGGGCGGTCTCGCCTCGTTTGCGGGGCCGATGCATGGTGGCAGTGTCATGGCGCTCGGACAGATCGCGGGCTTTGCCGAACATTTCGAATTCGTCGAGCGTCGGCCGAGCATGGCGGCTGACACAGCGCTGATCGCCTATGAGCCGGTCGGCGTGGTCGCGGCGATCGCGCCATGGAACGGGCCATTCGGGATCATGGCCAACAAGGTCGCCTATGCTTTGCTGACGGGCTGCACGGTGATCATGAAGCCATCGCCGGAAACGCCACTGGAAGCCTTTATTATCGCTGAAGCGGCGGAGGCGGCAGGGATCCCTGCAGGCGTGGTGAACCTTGTCACCGGCCATCGCGACGCAAGCGACCATCTCGTCTGCAACGAAGGCGTCGACAAGGTCAGCTTCACCGGCTCCACCGTTGCAGGCAAGCGCATCGCCTCGGTCTGCGGGTCGCGGATGGCGCGGTGCACGCTCGAATTGGGTGGCAAGTCTGCCGCGATCGTGCGCGACGATTTCCCGATCGAGGCCGCTGCCAAGATGCTTACCGGCACGATCACGATGATGAGCGGGCAGGTTTGCGCGATGCTCAGCCGCGTGATCGTGCCACGCCACCGCCACGACGAACTGGCCGAAGCCATCGCGGCCGAGATGAAGCAGGTCCGCATCGGCCATTCGGACGACCCTGAAGCCCAGCTCGGACCCGTGGCGATGAAGCGCCAGCTTGAACGGATCGAGATGTATATCGAGGAGGGCAGGCAGACTGCCGATCTGGTGACCGGTGGCGGACGCCCCGCTCACCTCAACCGCGGCTACTTCATCGAACCGACGCTGTTCGCCAATGTGAAGAATGAAAGCCGCATCGCACAGGAGGAAATCTTCGGCCCTGTGCTCAGTCTGATCCCGGTCGAGGACGAGGAGGACGCGATCCGTACCGCCAATGCCAGCGCCTATGGCCTCAATGGTTCGGTGCTTACGACTGATGCCGATGCCGCCTACCGCATCGCCCGCCGCGTGCGCACCGGCGGCTTTGGCCAGAACGGGCTGCGCATGGACTTCGGCCTGCCTTTCGGCGGTTTCAAGCAATCGGGTATCGGCCGCGAAGGCGGGCCGGAGGGGCTGTTCCCCTATCTCGAGATGAAGACGATCCTGATCGACGGCATGCCATCGACGCTGTGAAACGCAAAACCCCCGCCGGTGAGGGCGGGGGTCTTGTTCCAACGGATCTGCGCGATCAGCGGATCGGGCAGTCCGGCGACAGGCGCATGTCGAGGTAGTTGTCGACCGCGCGCATCATGTCGTCCATTTCGTTCTCGAAGAAATGGTTGGCGCGCGGGATTTCATCGTGGTGGATGGTGATGTGCTTCTGCGTGCGCAGCTTGTCGACCAGCTTCTGCACCGCGTTGGGCGTGACGACCGTATCGGCCGTGCCCTGCACGATGATGCCTGAGGCGGGGCAAGGGGCGAGGAAGCTGAAATCGTACATGTTGGCGGGCGGCGCGACCGAGATGAAGCCGCGAATCTCGGGGCGGCGCATCAGCAACTGCATGCCGATCAGCGCGCCGAACGAATAGCCCGCGATCCAGGTGGTGCTGGCTTCGGGGTGGATCGACTGCACCCAATCAAGCGCGGCGGCAGCATCGCTGAGTTCGCCAATGCCGTTGTCGAACGAGCCCTGGCTCCGCCCGACTCCGCGGAAGTTGAAGCGCAGCGTGGCAAAGCCGCGCGCGACGAAGGTCTTGTACATCGCCTGGGTGATGCGATCGTTCATCGTGCCACCCGCTTGCGGGTGCGGATGCAGGATCATGGCGACCGGCGCGCGGGGACGCGTGGCGGGCTGGAAACGACCTTCGAGACGGCCTTCGGGGCCGGGGAAAATGACTGCGGGCATTGCCTGTCCGGTAATCCTGTGGTCTGGCCCCATGCGGCACGGAATGCCGGGGCTGGGAATTAAGCTGATGGCTATATAGAAACCGAGCCTTCGAAAGCAATCTTTCCACGCATTCCGGGGCGAATCTTGCCGCTAAATCCGATCTATCTCGATCATGCTGCCACGACGCCACTGCTGCCCGAGGCAATGGCGGCGATGCAGGAGGGTTTTCGCATCTGGGCGAACCCTTCGAGCCCGCACGCGGCGGGGCGCGCGGCGCGGGCAGCGCTGGAAGACGCACGTGCCCGTGTGAAGGCCGCGCTCGGCTGGCAGGGCGAGGTGATCTTCACCAGCGGGGCGAGCGAGGCGCTGGCCATCGGGATCGGGCGGGCCAAGGCGGAGCGGGTGCTGGTTTCGGCGGTGGAGCACGATGCCGCCTTGCGCGCGGCGGGCGACGCGATGCGCCTGCCGGTCAATGCAGGAGGGCTGCTTGATCAAGAGGCGTTGGCGGCGGCGCTGGGCGGGCGAGCACTGATCGTGGTGCAGCAGGTCAACAGCGAGACCGGGGTGGTGCAGGATGTTGCGGGCATCGCCGCAACGGTTCGCGGGAGCGGCGGGTTGGTGCTTTGCGACGCGGCGCAAGGGGCGGGCAAGCTCGACCTTCCAGATGCGGACATCATCGTGCTTTCGGCTCACAAGTTCGGCGGCCCGGTGGGCGTGGGCGCGTTGCTTGTGCGCGACTGGGCCTTGTTGAACCCGAGCGGCGGGCAGGAGCGCGGCTATCGTGGCGGGACCGAGGCGCTGCCTCTCGTGCTGGGCATGGTGGCAGCGATGGAGGCGGGGAATCAATGGCTCAAGCCAGCTTCGGATTTGCGAAGATCGCTTACGAATCACATGCTTGAAGAAGGTGCGGAAATTGTTGCTGCCACTTCTCCGCGAAGCCCGACGATTGCGGCGTATCGGATGCCGGGCAAGTCGAGCGCAGCGCAACTGATCCGCTTCGACGGGGCAGGCATCGCGGTTTCGGCGGGGAGCGCCTGTTCCTCGGGCTCATTGAAGGCCAGCCACGTGTTGACGGCGATGGGCTATGCCCATGCCGCTGAAGTAATCCGCGTTTCAATCGGGCGCGAGACGACCGAGGAAGAGATCGCGCGGTTCGTGGCGGTGTGGAAGGAGATCCGGGGATGATCTACCTCGACTATCAGGCCACCACGCCGTTGGCTCCCGAAGCGCGTGAAGCGATGATGCCTTGGCTGGCAGGGCCCGAGGCCATGGGGTTTGCCAATCCGCACAGCCCGCACCGGGCAGGTCGTGCGGCGGCCGCAGCGGTGGAAGTGGCGCGCGAGCAGGTGGCCGCGCTTCTCCCGCCGGGCGGGCGCGTGGTGTTCACCTCCGGGGCGACCGAGGCGATCAACCTGGCGCTGGCGGGGTCGGGCCGCAAACGGCTGGCAGTGAGTGCCATCGAGCATGCCGCAGTACTCGATACGGCGCGGGTGCTTGATCCGAGCGTGACGGTGCTGCCCGTGGATGGGGCCGGGCTGGTGGATCCTGAGGTGGCAATCCCGGAAGGAACCGGCCTTGTCGCGGTGATGCAGGTCAACAACGAGATCGGCACGGTGCAGCCCGTTGAAGCGCTGGCAAGACGGGCGCATCAGATCGGGGCGCTGTTCCTGTGCGATGCGGTGCAGGGAGCGGGGAAGATTGCCGCGCCTGAAGGGGCAGACCTGATCGCACTATCGTCGCACAAGTTGTACGGCCCCAAGGGCATTGGCGCACTGTGGGTGCGCGATGGTGTGGAGCTTTCGCCGCTGATCCACGGTGGCGGTCAGGAGGGCGGATTGCGGTCCGGCACCCTCAGCCCCGCGCTTTGCGCCGGCTTCGGCGCGGCGGCGGCGCTGTGCACAAGTCTGTCGGAAAGTGACCGGCTTCATGTGGAAAAGCTGTGGGTGAAGGCTTTGGCGTTGTTCGAAGGCTGGACGCTCAACGGTTCTGCCGCCGAACGCTGGCACGGCAATCTCAACTTGCGCTTGCCGGGGCTGGACGTGGCAAGACTGTTGTCGGAATGCCGCACTGTGGCATTTTCTGCAGGCTCGGCCTGCGCCAGCGGGTCGGGCAGGCCGAGCCATGTCTTGCGTGCGCTCGGACTTTCGGACAGGGATAGCAGAACCGCGATCCGCATCGGTTTCGGACGCTATACGGGGGATGATGAACTGGAACAGGCAGCCGGGGCGATCAACGCCGCGGCGCGCGCGCAGGGAGTCTTGTAACCATGGTCAGCGTCACCTTCGTCACCGCAAAGGGCGAAAAGATCGCCGCACAGGGCGAAGCAGGCACGCGGCTGCTGGAGCTGGGGCAGGCCAAGGGCATGCCGCTGGAGGGAACCTGCGAAGGCCAGATGGCCTGTTCCACCTGCCATGTGGTCATCGATGCCGATTGGTTCGCGAAGCTTCCGCCGGCGGTGGATGACGAGGAGGACATGCTTGACCTTGCCGCAGGCGTGACCCGGACAAGCCGCCTGTCTTGCCAGATCGAACTGACAGATGCGCTTGACGGTCTGGTCGTGCACATTCCGGCCGAGGCCAGGGACATGCAGGGCCGCTGATAGGCTGGTGCGCTGAAAGATTGACGGGAACGGATCGGGTGGCCAGCCTTTGATTAAGGCATGACGTCCATTTCGCATGCACCTCCGCTTACCCTGCCTGCCAGCCCCCAAGTCCTGATTGCCGAAACCAGCGGCTGGATCACTGACAACTGGCTGCGCATTTCCATCGCCATCGGCATTGCCGTGGTGGTGGTGTTCGTGCTGCTGACCATCCGCAATCTGGGCCGCAAGTTTTGCCCCGAGGGCGAGGCGCTAGTGGGCTGGAAGACCATCGTGGGCCGCATGGCGGGCCGCACGCGGTTCTGGTTCATCGTGCTGGTGGCGGCCGAAGCGGTGGCGAGTTATGCGCAGACGCCGCTGTGGCTTGACCGGACGATCCAGTTCCTGTTCACGATCGGCCTGACCTTCCAGGCGGCACTGTGGGTGCGCGAACTGACCATCGGTCTGATCGAGCACCGCGCAGGTGAAGCGCAGCACGCCAATGGCGCGCTGATCTCGGCGATGAACATCGTGCGTGCGCTGGTGACGTTCCTCGTTTTTGCCATCGCCTTCGTGCTGATCCTCGGCAACCTGGGAGTAAACGTCGCCGGACTGGTTGCCGGTCTCGGCATTGGCGGCATTGCCATCGGTCTTGCCGCGCAGGGCATTTTCTCCGACCTTTTCGCAGGAATTTCGATCCTGTTCGACCGGCCTTTCAAGGTTGGCGACACGATCAGCTGGGCCGGGACGATCGGCACGGTGGAGACCATCGGCATGAGGACCACGCGCGTAAGGCTGGTCAGTGGCGAATTGCTGATCGTTTCGAACAAGAACCTGCTGGACAAGGAAATCAGCAACCTGACTGTGCGCCACCATATCCGGATGACTTTCACAATCGGCGTTGCCTACGAAACGCCGCCAGACACGCTCGGCCACCTCCCGGCGATGCTCAGGGAGTTGGGCGAAGCGCAGGGGGCAAAGGTGGCGCGCGCCGGTTTCGATGCGTTTGGCGCGAGTTCGCTGGATTTCGTGCTGATCATTGACGTGGCAGGAGCGGACTGGAACGTGGCCCACCCCTTGCGCGATCGTTTGCTGGTATCGCTCATGGAGCGGTTCGCCGCAGAAGGCATCAGCATTCCTTACCCGACGCAGACGACTTTCACCGCTGCGCCGGACGGCACGCTGATCATGCCCTATCCGGATGGTGCGGTGGTGCCGGTCAAGGCGGAGCTGGTCGAAGGGCAGTCGCTTAGCTGATTCTGGGCTGATTTTGGCAGCGAGAGCGCTTTTGCCAGCTTGCCCGCACGTGCTTTATGCGGTGGGGTGAGCAGAAGGCATCGAGAGAGGGCGCGCATGGCGGCGATAAATCTTCCCCGGATCATCAGGGTTGGCGGGGGCGCTCTGGCGGAACTACCGGGGGCAATGGCGCAATGCGGCGTTGCCCGCCCGTTCATCGTGACTGACGGCTTCATGGTGAGCAGCGGCATGGTTGCATCGCTGCTGGCCGTGCTTGACGATGCGGGGATCAAGGCCGTCGTCTTTGCCGAAACCGTTCCCGATCCGACGGTTGCCGTCGTGGAAGCGGCTCTGGAAGCCTTGCGCGCGGCCGACAGCGATTGCGTGATCGGTTTTGGTGGCGGCAGCCCGATCGACACGGCCAAGGCCATTGCCGCGCTGGCGGTGGAGCCGAGACCCGTCCAGGCAATGAAGGCTCCGGCGACAACCGACGTTCCGGGCCTGCCGATCATCGCGGTGCCGACGACCGCCGGGACCGGTTCGGAAGCGACCAGGTTCACCATCGTGACGGACGAGGCGAGCAGCGAGAAGATGCTCTGCGCAGGGCTTGCCTTCCTGCCGACTGTGGCCATCGTCGATTACGAACTGACGATGGGCAAGCCGGCGCGGTTGACCGCCGATACCGGGATTGATTCTCTGACCCATGCGATCGAGGCCTATGTCTCGAAGAAGGCCAATGCCTTCAGCGATGCGATGGCGATTTCTGCGATGAAGCTGATCGCGCCCAATATCCGCACCGCCTGCACCGAACCCGGCAACCGTGCGGCGCGCGAGGCGATGATGGTCGGCGCGCATCATGCCGGGATCGCATTCTCCAACGCCAGCGTCGCGCTGGTCCATGGCATGAGCCGACCGGTGGGCGCGTTCTTCCACGTGCCACACGGGCTTTCCAACGCGATGCTTCTGCCTGCAGTCACCGCGTTCTCGGCGCCGGCTGCATTGTCGCGCTATGCTGATTGCGCCCGCGCGATGGGCGTTGCAGGCGCTGAGGAAGGCGACCAGTCCGCCGTTGCGCGGCTGCTGGAGGAATTGGCCGCGCTGAATGCCGATCTATCTGTGCCGACCCCGCGCTCGCACGGGATCAGCGAGGCGCGGTGGTTTGAGGTCGTGCCGGAAATGGCTCGACAGGCGCTGGCTTCGGGCTCTCCGGGCAACAACCCGCGCGTGCCGGAAGCGGCGGAGATCGAGCGGCTCTATGCCGAAGTGTTCGGATGAGCCGGGACTTTCGCATGATTGCAATGCCCTGCCGGATCATGCATAGGCTGTAGCCGTTCCTCCCCAGGTTCATCGGATTCGGCACTGCGCGCGGTTTGTGCAGGGTCGCTAATGTGAGCGTATGGACATGGGTGAAATGAACGGACGTATCGATCGCAACGGCCTCAGGGTCGACGCAAACCTCGCCAGCTTCATCGACAATGACGTGCTCGGGCCACTCGGGCTTGACGTGGCTGGGTTCTGGCAGGGTTTTGCCACGCTGGTCGGACATTTTGCCCCGGCAAACCGCATGCTGCTGAGCAAGCGCGACGCGTTGCAGGCATTGATCGATTCCTGGCATCGCGAACGCAAGGGCAAACCGATCGACGCCGCCGAGTACCGCGCGTTTCTGACCGAGGTCGGTTACCTTGTGCCCGAGCCTGAAGACTTCACCATTGGCACGCAGAACGTCGACCGCGAGATTGCCTGCATGGCGGGGCCTCAGCTGGTCGTGCCGGTGCTCAACGACCGGTTCGTGCTCAATGCGGCCAACGCGCGCTGGGGCAGTCTTTATGACGCGTGGTACGGCACCGATGCGCTCGATGCGCCGCCTGCGCGGCCGGGCGGGTACGACAAGGATCGCGGTGCAGCCGTGGTCCGCGCTGGGCGCGCATTCCTTGACCTGACCTTCCCACTCGACGGGATGAGCTGGGCTGACTGGGACGGGGCGAGCGACCTGCCGCTGTGCGACGCCACTCAGTATGCCGGAAACAAGCCCGGCGGCATCCTCCTGTGCAACAACGGGTTGCATGTCGAGATCGTGCTCGACCGGTCAACGCCCGTGGGCGCGGACGACAAGGCGGGCATTTCCGACATCGTGATGGAAGCGGCCCTCACAGCCATCGTCGACCTTGAAGACTCGGTCGCGGCGGTCGATGCCGAGGACAAGCTGCTGGCCTATCGCAACTGGCTCGGCCTGATGCGCGGCGATCTGGAAGCGAGCTTCCAGAAGGGCGGCAAGACCATGACCCGCGCGCTGGAGCCGGATCGGACATGGACTTCTGCCAGTGGCGAGACGATCACGCTGCCGGGGCGCAGCCTGCTGTTCGTGCGCAATGTCGGCCACCTGATGACCAACCCGGCGATCCTGCTGGACGATGGCAGCGAGATTCCCGAAGGCGTGATGGACGCTGTGATCACCAGCGCCATTGCCTGCCATGACATCAAGGGGCTGGGCCGCCACCGCAACAGCCGCACCGGCAGCATCTATATCGTGAAGCCCAAGATGCACGGGCCGGAAGAGGTCGCCTTCACCAATGACCTGTTCAATGCAGTGGAAGACCTGCTCGGCCTCGACCGCCACACCGTGAAGGTTGGCGTGATGGACGAGGAGCGGCGCACGTCCGCCAACCTTGCCGCCTGCATCGAGCAGGTGCGCGACCGTATCGTCTTCATCAACACCGGCTTCCTCGACCGCACTGGCGACGAGATCCACACCTCGATGCAGGCGGGCGCGATGATCCGCAAAGGCGCGATCAAGGGCTCGGGATGGATCGCGGCTTATGAGAAGCGCAACGTCTGCATCGGCCTCGCCCATGGGCTTTCGGGCAAGGCGCAGATCGGCAAGGGCATGTGGGCCGCGCCCGACATGATGCACGACATGATGCAGCAGAAGATCGCGCACCCGAAGACTGGCGCCAACACCGCATGGGTGCCTTCGCCAACGGCGGCGACTCTGCACGCGATGCACTACCACCAGGTCAACGTGTTCGAGGTTCAGGAAAGCGTTGCACAGGAAGGCACGCCGGGGCTCGACGCGCTGCTGGCGATCCCGCTGGCCGAGGGCACCAATTGGTCAGCCGAGGAAGTGCGCGAGGAACTGGACAATAACGCGCAAGGGCTTCTGGGATACGTCGTCCGCTGGATCGATCAGGGCGTCGGGTGCTCGAAGGTGCCCGACATTAGCGACATCGGCCTCATGGAAGACCGCGCGACCTTGCGCATCTCCAGCCAGCACATGGCGAACTGGCTGTTGCACGGCGTGGCCACCAACGAGCAGGTCATGGACAGCCTCAAGCGCATGGCGGCCAAGGTCGATGCGCAGAACGCGGGCGATCCGCTCTACGAACCGATGGCCGGTAACTGGGAAGAAAGCTTCGCCTTCCGCGCGGCCTGCGACCTCGTGTTCAACGGGGTGGAGCAGCCCAACGGCTATACCGAACCGCTGCTTCACGCATGGCGGTTGAAGAAGAAGGCGGCGATGGCAAAGGTGGCCGAGCCGGCCTGAGATTGAGGGGGCGGGCCTGCGGGTCCGCCCTTATTTCGTCAGCACGCGAGCAATCGAAACGAACTCGTCCACGCTCAAGGTCTCGGCCCGGCGCTGGGCATCAATGCCGAGCGTTTCGAGCGCATCCAGCGCGCCCGGCAATCCCTTCAAGGATTGGCGCAGCATCTTGCGGCGCTGGCCGAAGGCAGCTTCGGTCACGCGCTCCAGCATGCGGGCCGAGACGCCTTCGGGCATCGTGCCGGGCTCGACATGGACGATCGCCGACATGACCTTGGGCGGCGGGGTGAAAGCGCTGCGGTGGACCTTCATCGCGATGCGCGGGGCAGCGCGCCACTGCGCCAGCACAGCAAGGCGGCCATAGGCATCGGTGCCGGGCGCGGCGACGATACGCTCGGCCACCTCAAGCTGGAACATCAGCGTGAGCGACTTCCATTGCGGCGGCCAGTCCTGTCCCGAAAGCCAGCCGGTGAACAGCTGCGTGCCAACGTTGTAGGGCAGATTAGCCGCCACATGCCACGGCCCGTCGAACAGCGTGGCCGGATCGATCTTCGTTGCATCACCGCCGATCACGGTCAGCTGGCCGGGGAAGGCTTCGGACAATTCCGCAAGCGCCGGCAGGCAGCGCTTGTCCATCTCGATCGCGGTGACGTTAGCGCCCGCGCGCAGCAGGGCGCGGGTCAGTCCGCCGGGGCCGGGGCCGACTTCGAGGACGTTCTCGCCCTTGAGCTTCCCCGGAACGCGAGCGATCCGATCGAGCAACTGCTCGTCAAACAGGAAGTTCTGCCCCAGCGCCTTGGTGGCGAAAAGGCCGTGGCGGTTGATGACATCGCGAAGCGGGGGGAGGTCGGTCATGCCAAGGCCCTTCGCGCAGCACATTCGCCAGCCATGCGTAGGGCTGCGATGGTCGGGCCGACGCGCGCCTTGCCAGTTCCGGCAAGGCTGAAGGCAGTGCCGTGATCGGGTGAGGTGCGGATGATCGGCAGGCCGAGCGTGACATTCACCCCTTCATCGAAATCGAGCGCCTTCATCGGGATCAATGCCTGATCGTGGTACATGCAGATGGCCGCGTCATAGCCCGCGCGCGCTTCGTCGTGAAACATGGTGTCGGGCGGGAGAGGGCCGAACGCGTCGATCCCGGCGGCGCGGAGCATGGCCACGGCGGGGGCGACGATATCTGCATCTTCGCTACCCATGCGCCCGTCTTCGCCCGCATGGGGGTTCAGCCCGGCCACTGCGAGGCGTGGCCTTGCGATGCCGTAGTCGCGGGCGAGGGCTGCAGCGGTGATCGCGGTGCGGTTGCGGATCAGTTCTGTGGTGAGCATGTCCGGCACCAGACGCAGTGCCACGTGGACGGTAATCGGCACGACCTTCAGGCTCGGCCCGGCGAGCATCATCACCGCGTTCTCGGCCGTCACGCCGCAGGCCTCGGCCACGAACTCGGTCTGACCGGGGTGGTCGAAGCCGACGCGGGCGAGGCGGCTCTTGGCGATGGGGCCGGTGACCAGCGCCGATGCCGCGCCCGACCGGACGAGGCCGGTGGCGGCGGCAAGGGCATTGAGGGCAAGGCTGGCCCCTGCGTCGTCAGGCTCGCCGGGAGTGTAGGGCAGGTCGGCAAGGTCCAGCACAGGCAGCGCCCCGGCAAAGCAATCCGCCACTTCGTCGGGCGCCTTTATCGTGCAGACCGGCACGGTGATACCGCGCCTGCGGGCCGCTTCCTCGACCACGCGGGCCGAACCGACGACGAAGAACGGCGGCAGGCCTTCTGCATCGCTCAGGGCCCAGGCGGCGGCGGCGAGTTCGGGGCCGACGCCTGCGGGATCGCCGATGCTGATTGCAAGAGGGGCGGTCATGGTTTCAGCCTAGACGCTCTGCGCGGTGCTGGCGAGACGTTCGAGCGTTGGCACCAGTTCGTCGTAGTGGTCGATCACGGCATCTGCGCCGAGGTCATCGGCGGGAAGATCGTTGAAGCCGAAGCGCACGGCGACGACGGGCATGGCTGCGGCCTTTGCGGCGCCGATGTCGAAAGTGGTGTCACCGACGAAGGCTGCACGTCCGCCACCGCAGCGGGCGACCATTTCGTGGAGCATGTCGGGCCTGGGCTTGGCGCGATGGCGGCCCAGCGTATCGCCGCCGATCACGCAGGCGAAGCGGTGGAGGAGGCCAAGTTCCTCGAACAGCTTTACCGCTAGCCCCTCGGCCTTGTTGGTGGCGATGGCAATCTTCACGCCGCGTTCGTCCAGTGCGTCCATCATCGCCGCGCCGCCGGGGAACAGCGTGGTGTGGTGCGCGATATTCTCGCCGTAGAACTCGATCAGTTTGGCCTGAAGGCCGGGGAAGGCGTCCTCGTCCACCCCGCCCGATTCCGTCAGCGCCGAACGCAGCATCTGCGCCGCGCCGCCGCCGATGTGGCGCCTGGTCTCCTCCAGCGGCACCGGAGGCCGACCCGCCAGCGCCAGCGCGTGGTTGAGCGCGACGCCCAAGTCGCGGCTGGTGTCGAGCAGGGTGCCGTCGAGATCGAATCCGACGATTGCATAAGGAAAATCCGCCATGGTGGGGCCAAGTGGCGTCCTGTTCTGGAAAGCGCAAGGTTTGTCTGGCAAGGGTGCGCGCATGACTGACCAGACGCCACAAACCTCGCCCTTGGCCACCATCGTCCTCGCCGCCGGAAAAGGCACCCGCATGAAGAGCGACCTGCACAAGGTGCTCCACCCGATCGCGGGCAGGCCGATGGTAAAGCACCTGATGGCGAGCGCGGCTGAACTCTCGCCTGAGCGGCAGGTGGTCGTGGCAGGCCACGGGCGCGAGCAGCTGGAAAAGGCGCTCGGTGGCTCGGCGATGATTGCCGTGCAGGACCCGCAGCTCGGCACGGCCCATGCCGTGCAGCAGGCCGAAGGCGCACTTGCCGGTTTTGAAGGTGACGTGCTGATCCTTTATGGCGACGTGCCCTTCGTGCGCGCGCAGACCATGCAGGCGATGATCGCGCGGCTTCATGAGGATGACGCTCCGGCCGCGGTGGTGCTGGGCTTCGAACCGGCTGATGCGCTGCAGTACGGGCGCGTGATCGCCGAGGCCGGTCGCATCGTGAAGATGGTCGAGCACAAGGACGCGAGCGAGGCCGAGCGCGCCTGCCGCGTGTGCAATTCCGGGCTGATGGCAGTGCGCAGCGCAGACCTGTTCGGACTGCTCGCCCGCGTCGGCAACGACAACGCGCAAGGCGAATACTACCTGCCCGACGTGGTCAACATCGCGATTGCCGATGGCCGGACCTGCGCCGTTGTCGTCACCGACGATGCCGATGAAGTGGCCGGGATCAACAGCCGTGCCGAACTGGCCGAAGCCGAAGGCCGCTGGCAGCGCCGCCGCCGCGCTCAGGCCATGGGCGATGGCGCGACGCTGATCGCACCGGAGACGGTCTGGTTTTCGTGGGACACGGTGCTGGGCCGCGATGTGACGGTGGAGCCCAACGTCTTCTTCGGCCCCGGCGTGACCGTGGCCGATGGCGTGACGATCCACGCCTTCTGCCATCTGGAGGGCGCAACGCTTTCGCCCGGCGTCCATATCGGCCCCTACGCCCGCCTGCGCCCCGGCGCGAAGCTGGAGGAAGACGTCAAGGTCGGCAACTTCGTCGAGGTCAAGAACACGGTCATGCACCGCGGCGCAAAGGCCAGCCACCTGACCTACCTCGGCGATGCCGAAGTGGGCGCAGAGGCCAACATCGGCGCAGGCACGATCACCTGCAATTATGACGGCTACTTCAAGTACAAGACCACCATCGGCGAACGCGCCTTCATCGGCTCCAACTCGGCCCTGATCGCGCCTGTGAAAATCGGTGCGGACGCAATTGTCGCGGCGGGCAGCGCAGTGTCACGCGACGTGGCCGATGGCGAACTGCGGATGGTGCGGGCCGAGCAGCTGGTAAAGCCCGGCTGGGCGGACCGCTTCCACGATGCGATGAAGAAAAAGAAGGCGGAGAAGCGGGGGTAAGGTGCCGAACTATCTGATCGAACCGGATGCGGTTCAAGAAGATCCCGATGCACTAGAAGTGGCGAGCATCTGGATTGCCAAGCAGGGCCTCCATTGCGCTCTTAATGTCGGAATCTACGCGGACCACACCCAAGTTGACGAACGCGTGGCGTGGGGGGTGATGATCGCCGATATGATCGGGCACCTCTCGCATGCATTGAGAGATGTGTACGGATACGAGGCGTCCCAATCGAAGGTCGCCATTCTCAACTCGCTACTGAAAGAAATCGACGTCCCAACTTCGGAATTGCATGGATTTTTTGCAGACTAGGTCATCCAAGGCAATTGGATGACAAATCGCCCCTGAAACGAACCCTCAGCTCTTCCCCTTCTTCCGCAAGTTCGCGATGTATTGCAGTTCGATCTTCGCGCCCTCATGGTTGGGGATGATCTTCAGGGATTTCTTGAAGCTTTTCTCGGCCTTGTCGAGGTCGCCCATCTCGATCTCGGTGAAGCCCATGCCGCGCAGGGCGCGGGCCTGATTGGCCTTCTTGTTGGCTTCGTCGCTTTCAAATTCGCCAAGGCCATAGGCTTCTTCGAAGACATCGTGGGCCTTCTGCCACTGCTTCATCGCCTTGAACCACTCGGCGTATTCATTGCGGAACTGGGCGTTGAGCGGTGCGGATTCGCTGGCGAGGCGCAGCATCGGTTCGGCATCGTCCCAGCGGTGAAGGTCGATCAGCGCGAAGCCCTTGAGGAACGGGGCGAGGCAGTAGGCATTGTCGATCAACGCAGCGGACTTCGCCTCATCCTGCTTCTTCAAGGCAGCGGCTTGCATAGCTGAAAGCAGGATTGCCTGTGTCATGTCGTCAGCACACTGGCTGATTTGCTTGCTCTGCTGATCCTGCAAAGCCACCACAACCGGATCGACCAACGGCAGCACGCCAGCCGGATTCTGCTTGCGAATTTCGTCCATTGCCTTGCTTACGGCCTCGCGCGCGGCTTCAGGAGTCATCGGCTCGGCGTGGGCTGTTGCCGCAGTTGTGAGAAGAACAATAGCCGCAAGGTAACCCGTCTTACGCATCCGGCAACACTCCCCGTCCAAGTCCTGACAATTGGGAATATTGCTCGATTACTTGCAGGCGGTTGTCAAACCGGAAAAGGGTGGGGCGGGTTGTCCGCCCCATTATGGCATCAATCGAGCATTGCTGCAGGCACCTTGCCGCCATTCTGCGCGATCTTGCGCATCGTTGCCCGGTGGAGCCAGATGTTCATCTCCGCCGACCCGTCAAGCGCGCCGGTGTAGCCGAGCTCCTGCGCCAGTTCCTTGCGATTGGCGAGGCTCGAGTCGATGCCGAGCAGCTTCATCAGGTCGACGATCGAGGTGCGCCAGTTGAGGTCCTTGCCCTGCGCCATTTCAGCCAGGTTGGCTTCGACGTCGAACTGCGAAACGGGTGCGGGGGTTGCAGGTGCCGGCGCAGCGGGAGCAGCAGCCGTGGGGGCCGCTGGTGCTGCGGTCGGCTTCGGCGCATCCTTCGGCACGTAGCCGGTCTGCGTGGGGCGGGTACCCTTCCATGAGATGGCGTCCATGATCTTGCTGAAAATGCTCATCGATTGCTCCTGCAAAGGGTTTGCACAGGCAACCGGCGAGAGAGACTTTACGTTCCCCCGACACTTCGACCTGATGTCAGGGATTTAATATTCTCGATAGGAGCGGTAGAGGTCGCCATGCCCATACCGGCTCAGGTGATGGCAACGCGGAAAAGCGCTGCCGCTACACCAAATGCCAAGGATTTTCCGGCAAGAGTGCCGGGTGTCCGTGTGACTTGAACTCTTATGCGAAAGCCTATCGCTGCATGTGCGGAATTATCGGAATCGTCGGCAAGGAACAGGTGGCGGACCGGCTGGTCGATGGGCTGCGGCGGATGGAGTATCGCGGCTATGATTCGGCGGGCATCTGCACGGTAGAGGACGGTCAGCTGGTGCGGCGTCGCGCCGAAGGCAAGCTGAACAACCTCGTGCTGGAACTGGCCCGCAATCCGGCTTCTGGCCTGATCGGCATTGCCCATACGCGCTGGGCCACCCACGGTGCGCCAACCACCAGCAACGCCCACCCCCACGCCACGGGCGAAGTGGCGCTGGTCCACAACGGCATCATCGAGAACTTCAAGAGCTTGCGCGATGCGCTGATCGCGCGCGGGCGCAAGTTCGAGAGCGAGACTGACACCGAAGTCGTCGCGCATCTCGTGTCCGAACAGGTCGAGGCTGGGCTGTCCCCTCAGGACGCGGTCAAGGCCGTGCTGCCGACCTTGCGCGGGGCGTTCGCACTGGCCATTGCCTTCCGCGCCCATGACGACATGCTGATCGGCGCACGGCTCGGCTCGCCGCTGGTGGTGGGTTATGGCGAGGGCGAGACCTATCTCGGATCAGACGCGCTGGCGCTCGCCCCACTCACCCAGCGGATCACCTATCTCGAAGAGGGCGACTGGGTGGTGATTACCCGCGATGGCGCGCAGATCTTCGATGCAGACAACAATCCGGTCGAACGCCCCATCGTCGCCTCGGGCGCTACCGCTGCGGCTATCGAGAAAGGCAACTACCGCCACTTCATGCAGAAGGAGATCTTCGAGCAGCCGGTGGTGGTGGCCCAGACCCTGCGCAGCTACCTGCGCCGGGTAGAGCAGACCGTGGCCCTGCCGCAGATCGATTTCGACCTCGCCAGCATCAACCGCGTGACCATCGTCGCCTGCGGGACCAGCTTCTACGCCGGGATGGTCGCCAAGTACTGGTTCGAGCAGTTCGCGCGCCTGCCGGTGGACATCGATGTGGCATCCGAGTTCCGGTACCGCGATCCCGTGCTGGAGCCGGGCGGCCTTGCCCTGTTCATATCGCAAAGTGGCGAGACGGCAGACACTCTGGCCGCGCTCAGGCACTGCAAGGCGGCAGGGCAGACCATCGCCGTCGTCGTCAACGTGCCGACCAGCTCCATGGCGCGCGAGGCCGACCTGCTGCTGCCCACCCACGCCGGACCGGAAATCGGTGTCGCCTCGACCAAGGCCTTCACCTGCCAGCTTGCCGTGCTGGCGGCGCTCGCAGCGCACCTCGCGGTCAAGCGCGGTCGCCTGACGCGGGCTGAAGAGGCCGAAATCGTCGAGCAACTCGTCGAAACCCCAGCCTGCCTCAACGCGGCGCTGGCGCATGACGAGGAAATCGCCGGCATGGCGCACCTCATCGCCCCGGCGCGCGACGTGCTCTACCTTGGCCGTGGCCCCGACTACCCGCTGGCGCTGGAAGGCGCGCTCAAGCTCAAGGAAATCAGCTACATCCACGCCGAAGGCTATGCCTCTGGCGAGATGAAGCACGGGCCCATCGCTCTGATCGACGAAGCGGTGCCGGTGATCGTGCTCGCCCCTTCAGGGCCGCTGTTTGAAAAGACCGTCAGCAACATGCAGGAAGTGCGTGCGCGCGGCGGCAAGGTGGTGCTGATTTCCGACGCCGAGGGCATTGCCGAAGCGGGCGAGGGCTGCCTTGCCACGATCGAGATGCCCAAGGTCCACCCGCTGATCGCTCCGCTGGTCTATGCCGTGCCGGTGCAGTTGCTCGCCTATCACGTCGCCGTGGCCAAGGGCACGGACGTCGATCAGCCGCGCAACCTCGCCAAGTCGGTGACCGTGGAATAGCGATTTAAGGAAAATGGTCGGGGAGATAGGATTCGAACCTACGACCCTCTGGTCCCAAACCAGATGCGCTACCAGGCTGCGCTACTCCCCGACTGGCCATGGCCCCTAGTTTCTATGTTCTGTGCGTGCAAGCGGAAACGTCTGATCTTGTCGCAAGTTGCTTTCGTCGATTGCTCCGGCGCACGCATTTCGCCACGAAGGCGGCGATGAGCAAGCGCCGCCGCCGATACCTGACCGCGACGATGCCCGATGGCTATGTGAAGACCATCGGGCCGACGTCCGACAGCTTCACCCACTACTGGCGCATCGTTGCAGAACTCGCCAACGGCAAGACCGAAGTGTTCTGGGGGCACACCCGGTCGCTGGCCGAAGCCCGCAAGAAGCAGGCCCCGGCCGCCGAAGCGGCTCGGATGCGCGGCTGGAAGAGCTTCGCCTTCGAGATCGCCGAACTCGTGGAAACGCCTGCGCCCGGCACGCCGCAGACGGACTAGCCGATCAGCGCAGGCACGCTCCGCGCCAGCATGTAGAGCGCAACCACCACGATCAGCCCCGCGAACAGGGTGTTGAGCGTGCCCTTGCTCGCGGCGAGGCGGGCCGACGCCTTTGTACCGAGCACCGTTCCGACCATGCCGCCCGCGATGAACGCGATGGCAATCGGCCAGTCGAGCATGCCGGAGGCGGCATAGTTCAGCGAGGTGGCAAGGCCAAAGGCGCTCACTGCGACGAGCGAAGTGCCGATGGCGCGGCCGATCGGCATTGAAGTGCTGGCGATCAGTGCGGGGACGATCAGGAAGCCGCCGCCAATGCCGAAGAAGCCCGAGAGCAGCCCCGTGCCCGCGCCGAAGGTCACCACGCGGGGAAGGTTGTCACGGTTGCAGACCACGCCTTCGATCCCCTCGGCACCGCGCCCGCGCCACATGAAGAAGGCAACCACGAGCATCAGCAGGGCGAAGAGTGCGAGCAGGCTCTGCCCATCCACGGCCTTGCCGATGGTCGAACCGCCCAGCGCGCCGAGCACGCCAGCGGCAGCAAACATGCCGCCACAGAGCCAGTTGACGTTGCGCGCACGGGCGTGGCTTGCAAGCCCCGACAGGGCGTTGGCCGCCACGGCCAGCGCGCTCGTGCCGATGGCCAGATGCGGGCTGGCGACACCGACGACATAGACCATCAGCGGCACGGCAAGGATCGACCCGCCGCCGCCGACAAGGCCGAGCACAAAGCCGACGATCACGCCCGAAAGGCCCGCCAGCAGGTGCTGCATGTCCCAGATCACAGGAGGTCGACCGGCAGCTTGAGGTAGCGCACGCCGTTGCTGTCAGGCTCGGGCATGTGGCCTGCGCGCATGTTGACCTGGATCGACGGCAGAATCAGCTTCGGCATGCCCAGCGTCGCATCGCGCGCTTCGCGCATGGCAACGAAGTTCTCTTCGCTCACGCCATCATGAACATGGACGTTGGCCGTGCGCTGCGCGCCGATCGTGGTCTCCCAGACGAACTGCGTGCGATTCGGTGCCTTGTAGTCATGGCACAGGAAGACGCGGGTCTCGTCCGGCAGAGCCATGAGGCGGCGGATCGATCGGTAGAGCATGCGGGCATCGCCGCCGGGGAAGTCGGCGCGGGCGGTGCCATAGTCGGGCATGAACAGGGTATCGCCGACGAAGACTGCATCGCCGATCACGAAAGCGAGGCAGGCTGGGGTATGACCGGGCACGTGCAGCGCGATGGCCTCGATTCCACCGACTTGGAAGGCATGGCCGTCATCCATGAGCAGGTCGAACTGGCTGCCGTCGCGCGCAAAGGCGGTGCCTTCGTTGAAGACCTTGCCGAACACCTCCTGTACGGTGGTGATTGCGCTGCCGATCACGATCTTGCCGCCCAGTTTCTCCTGCAGCCAGGGCGCGGCAGAAAGGTGGTCGGCATGGGCATGGGTTTCGAGCAGCCAGTCGACCGTCAGCCCTTCAGCGGCGACATGGGCGACGACCCGCTCTGCCGAAACGTGGCTGGTGCGGCCCGAGGCCTGATCGAAATCGAGCACCGGATCGATGATCGCAGCGCGGCGACTTGCAGGATCGTGGACGACGTGCGTGGCGGTGAAGGTCGCCTCGTCAAAGAAGGTGGTGACCACCGGCTGCACGCCGGATGCGTGGATGGCGCGGATCTGCGCGATGGCAGCATCGAGGGATGGATCGGACATGGTGGGCAACTCCTTCGCGCTTAAATATAATATGACACTAATATAAGGCAAGTCGAATTTAATCTCTGTCCCGCTCTTGTGCGCAGCGCAATCGGCGCTATCTGATCTGACGATGAAGCCCGCCAGCCTTGCCGATCTGAAGACCAACGCCGCCGCCATGGCCGGACGTATGCGCACCATGAGCCATCCCGAACGGCTGCTCATGCTCTGCCGCATGGACGAGGGTGAGGTTTCGGTGACCGAGCTGGTGGAACTGACCGGCCTGTCGCAATCGGCAGTCTCGCAGCACCTTGCCCGCCTGCGCGATGAAGGCGTGGTGGACAGTCGCGTCGCGGCGCAAGTGCGCTTCTACAGCCTGAAGGACGAGATCGTCCGCGCCATCATCCACGCGCTCTGCGAAATCTGCGAAGCCCGCGTAAACGGCTGATTTCGCTCAACAACTGCCTGCCAGACTACCTTGTCATTGCGAGCGTAGCGAAGCAATCCAGAGCGGTTTGCAGGGATGCTCTGGATCGCTTCTGTCGCTTCGCCGGCTCGCAATGGCGAAAGGAAAGGGGAGCGTGGCACCCCTCGCGCAACCCTCTTGCGGTCCGATGCAAAATTAGAGTATTCATTCTTATATTGGCATGGCGCTGTCACCGGCGTCTTGCGCAAGGGAGAATGATCGCCTCATGCCGCAAAGTGCAAAGCGTGGCTGGAACCGCCGCGAGTTCGTCAGCGCTTCGGCGCTTGTCGCGGTGGCGCTTGGACTGCCTGCTGCTGCTGTCAGCCTCACCCGCCTCGAATCGGCCGATGCCCCGAGCGACCGCCAGCGCCTGCTGATGGAGGACGTCAGCCAACTGGTCATCCCGCGTTCGGCAACGGCCGGCGCTGGCGAGGTGGGGGCGGGCGACTTTGCGATTCTCGCGCTCGCGCACGGCCTCGACGGCTCGCGCACGCCCTTGAAGGACCAGACAGCCTATGCCCGCTTTACCCGCAACGACGGATCGATCCGCCACGTCGCCTGGCTGGAGAAGGAACTCGATACCCGCGCAGGCGGAGACTTTTTGAAGGCTCCCGCAGAAGCCCGCTTCGCCCTGCTCAAGGCGCTCGACGCCGAGGCCTTTGCCAGCCGTGAGAGCGAGAGCCCGTGGAAGGCAATCAAGGGCCTGATCCTCACCGGCTACTACACCAGCGAAGTCGGCGGGTCGCAGGAACTGCGATACGAACCGGTGCCCGGTCGCTTCGATCCCGACCTGCCGCTGACGCCCGATTTCCGGGCGATTTCCAACGACTGGACTGCCGTCGATTTCGGCTGAGATACAGGACTGACTGACATGCAATTCGACGCGATCGTGGTCGGCTCCGGGATCACCGGCGGGTGGGCCGCCAAGGAACTGACGCAGGCGGGCCTCAAGGTCTTGATGATCGAGCGCGGGCGCGAAATCGTCCACGGCGAATACGAAACCGAGATGAAGACGCCGTGGGAAATGCCCTTCCGGGGCCGCGGCGACGCGGCGCAATACGTCCGCGAATATCAGGTCCAGATGAAGAACCGGCACTTCAACGAGTTCACGCAAGGCCACTTCGTCAACGACAAGGATAACCCTTACGCGACCGCGCCGGAAACCGATTTCACCTGGTTCCGCTCCTACCAGCTAGGCGGCCGTTCGCTGACCTGGGGCCGCCAGTCCTATCGCTGGTCGGACTACGATTTCGGCGCGAACAAGCGTGACGGCCACGGCACCGACTGGCCGATCCGCTATGCCGACCTCGCGCCATGGTACGACAAGGTCGAGGAGTTCATCGGCGTCTCGGGCGCGGCGGAGGGCTTGCCCCAGTTGCCCGACGGCAAGTTCCAGCCGCCAATGGCGCTCAATGTCGTCGAACAGCACGTGCGCAAGGTCGTGGCGGACAAGTACGGCCGCTGCGTCACCGTGGGCCGCGTGGCCAACATGACCGAAGCCAAGCCCGACGAGGGCCGCTCGGCCTGCCAGAACCGCTCGATCTGCGCGCGCGGCTGCTCTTTCGGTGCTTACTTCTCGACGCAGTCGAGCACGCTTCCCGCCGCCAAGGCTACCGGAAATCTCACCGTGGTGACCGACGCCATCGTCGAGGCGGTGGACTACGACCCCAGGACGAAGCGCGTGACGGGGGTGCGCTACGTGAACACCAGGGACGGCACGCGCGGGTCCGCCACCGCCCGCCTCGTGTTCCTCAATGCAGGCGCATTCAACTCGGTCCACCTCCTGCTAAATTCGCGCAGCGAGGCCATGCCGACCGGCCTTGCCAATTCCAGCGGCGTGCTCGGCACGCAGATCATGGACCACGCCAACACGCTGTCCACCATCGCGCTGTTCCCGCAATTCGGTGACCGCACAACTTTCGGCAACCGCCCGACCGGTGCGATCATCGCGCGCTATCGCAACATGGACACGATGGACGGCGTCGGCCACACCCGCGGCTTTTCGTTCCAGGGTGGCGCGCTGCAGAGCAACTGGGGTGCGGGCAAGCGCGAGGCGGGGATCGGCGCGGAGCTCAAGGACAAGCTGCACCAACCCGGCATGTGGCGCTTCGTCCTGGTCGCCTTCGCCGATTGCGTACCGCGCGACAGCAACCGCCTGACGCTCGACAAGGTCAGGACCGACCGTTTCGGGATCCCGCAACTCCACGTCGAATTCGCGTTCGGCAAGGAAGAGCAGGCGGCGCTCGCACAGGCCAAGGCCGATGCGGCGGAAATGATGACCGCAGCGGGCGGCAATGTAATCATGGGTCTCGACCAGCCCGGACCCGGCGGCACCGCGATCCACGAGATGGGCGGCGCGCGCATGGGGCTCGATCCGAAGACCTCGGTCCTCAACAAATGGAGCCAGGCGCACGACATCCCGAACCTGTTCGTCACCGATGGTGCGCAGATGGCCTCCTCGGCCTGCCAGAACCCGTCGCTCACCTACATGGCGCTGACGGCGCGGGCCTGCGACGCGGCAGTGAAGATGCTGCGCGAAGGCTCCATCTGACGTGACCTCTACAGCCATCGCAGGCATGACCGAGCGGCAGAAAAGCCTCGCCTTCTTCACCCTGATCACCGCGCTGGTGCTCGAGATCGTCGACGTGACGATCATCAACACCGCGCTCCCTGCCATGCAGGCAGACTTTGCCGCGCGCGGGCAGGATCTGGGCGGCAGCGCAGCGCAATGGATCGCGGCAGGATATTCGCTCGCCTTCGGGCTGCTGCTGATTCTCGGTGGACGGCTGGGCGACCTGTTCGGTGGCCGGGCGATGTTCCTCACCGGCGTTGCAGGCTTTACCTTCGCCTCGGCGCTCTGCGGCATGGCGGCTGACCCGCAGCTGCTGATTGCCGCGCGCGTGCTGCAGGGCGCGGCGGGTGCGGTCATGGCGCCGCAGGTCATGGCGGTGATCCAGATCCTCTACGATCCGGTCGAACGCATCGGACGTCTGGCATGGTTCGGCGTGATCGGTGGCCTTGCCGGCATTGCCGGGCCGATTATCGGCGGACTGCTGATCTCGGCAGACATTGCCGGGCTCGGCTGGCGCACCGTGTTCCTGATCAACCTGCCGATCGGGATCGCCGCTTTCGTTGCCGGGTGGCGCTATCTGCCGCGCGAAGTGGCGCACAAGGGCGGGCGGATCGACGTGATTGGCACACTTGCCTTCGGCGCAGCGCTCGCCGCCATGCTCTTTCCGCTGGTGCGTGGCGAACACGCCGGGCTCGATACGGGGAGCCTCCTGCTGCTGGCCGCCTCGCCGCTGTTGATGTGGGCGGCATGGCGCGGCCTTGTCGTTCGGGCCCGCGCAGGCCGCCCGGTGATCTTTCCGCCCGAACTGATCCACAACCGCCTGTTTCGCACCGGCGCGCTGATCGGCCTCGTGTTCTCGGCGGCAAACACCGGCTTCCTCTTCGTCTTTGCCCACGCACTGCAATCGCGACTGGGCTTCTCGCCGTTGCAGACCGGCCTCGTCCACATCCCTTTCAGCGCGGGCGTGATGATCGGCATGGGTTTCCTTGGCCGCCGCTACCTCGCCAGGGCGGGCAAGTGGGTGATGGTATGCGCCTCGCTCGCCCTGTTCGTGGCCGATACTGCGGCGCTCGGCTGGATCGCATTGGGCGGCCCCGGCCTGCCGCTTCTCCTGCCCGCGCTGCTGCTGGCGGGCGTCGGCATGGGCACGCTCTCCGGCCCGGTCTCGCCCGTCGCTCTTGCGCGCGTGGACCGTTCCCACGCAGGCGCGGCCAGCGGCATTCTCAAGACCGTGCTGCAGATGGGTAGCGCCTTTGGCATCGCGCTCGTCGGCAGTGCATACTTCGCACTGGGCGGACCGGACATGGCGCAAGGGCCGGGCGGCGTCTATGCCGCGCTCGGCGTCATCCTCGTCCTGCTTGCCGGATGCCTCGCCCTCGCGCTTTCGCTGCCCGACCAGATATTTGCGGTCGAGGCCTCTTCCCAAGCGGCATAATCGCGATACTCTCGTCGGCAACCAGATGCGCCGAGAATGCGCACGGGGAGAGGATTCGCGCGATGGAAGAGCTGCCGACCGCAAAGTTCCACACCATGACCGAGGGCACCCAGGAAGACTGGGACGCCATCATGATTCACCTGAAGCCCCATTCCCGCAACGGCGGCGCGCGGGTGCTCGATCACTTGCGCCTGCTAGAAGGCGATTGCGGCGGCTTCGCGGTCGACCGGCTGACCCACTGCCTCCAGACCGCCACCCGCGCCCACCGCGACGGGCGTGCCGAGGACTACGTGGTCATGGCCCTGCTGCACGACATCGGCGATACGCTCGGCGCCTACAACCACCCGGATATTGCCGCCGCGATCCTCAAGCCCTTCGTGTCCGAGGAATTGCTGTGGATCGTCCAGCACCACGGCATCTTCCAGGGCTACAACTTCTTCCACTTCATCGGCCTTGACCGCAATCTGCGCGACAAGTTTGCCGACCACCCCCATGCCGCCGCCACCGCCGAGTTCATCGAGAAGTACGATTGCCCCGCCTTCGACCCTGACTACGACACCCTGCCGCTCGAATTCTTTGAGCCGATGGTCATGCGCCTGTTCGAAAAGCCACTGAACAGCATCTACAAGAAGGCCATGGCCGAGGCTTGAGGCAGTCTGCCCCACCCGACGCACACTGTCACGATTGGCAGGCTTGCGCCCAGCCTTAATTGCGTGATTAACTGCGCAAAATCGCTTGGGAGAGCAAGACATGGCCGACGCAGCCGTGAAGCCTACAACGGCAGAACGCACCGCAGACCTGTTCACGTTCGAAGAGTTTCTGCGCTTCTGGGCCGATGACCGCCCGCAAGGCACCGCTCTCGACGGCCCGGACCGCACTCTCACCTACGGCGAACTCGAAGCCACTACGGCTCAAGCCGTCGCCGGTCTGCATGACCTTGGCCTCGTCAAAGGGGACCGCATTGCGTGGTTCGGCAAGAACAGCACGCTCTACTTCACCCTGTTTTTCGCCGCTGCGCGCCTTGGCGTGGTCATGGTGCCGATCGGCTGGCGGCTTGCGCCTGCCGAGGCGACGTGGATCGCAGACGATGCCAACGCCAAGGTTGTGTTCCTCGGGCAGGGCTTCGAAGGCCTCGCCGATGCCTTCTCCGCACTGCCCGACGTCCGCATCGCGATGACGCAGGACGATGCCTGGCGCTGGATCGATGCACAGCAACCCGCCCCCTTCGAAACGGCCGGCCCCGACGATGCCGTGCTGCAGCTCTACACCTCTGGCACCACCGGAAACCCCAAGGGCGCGGTGCTGTCCAACCGCAACCTGTTCGGCCTGCGCAAGCAGTCGCTCGGCAGCGACCAGCCCTACACCACGATGACCGACGACGAGGCGATCCTCGTTGCCATGCCCTGCGCCCACATCGGCGGCACTGGTCTTGGCGTCATGGCCATCGGCGCGGGACTCCCCGGCATCATTCTTGCCGAATTCGAACCGCGCGCGGTGTTCGACGCGGTCGAGCAAAAGGGCGTAACGCGCTTCTTCATCGTACCCGCCGCGCTGCAGATGCTGCTCAACCACGCCGACTGCGCGAGCGTCGATTTCTCCCGTGTGAAATACATCATCTACGGAGCCTCACCGATCCCGCTCGTGCTGCTGCGCGAATGCATTGCCATGTTCAAGGCCGAGTTCATCCAGGCCTATGGCATGACCGAGACCACCGGCACGATCTGCATGCTCCCGCCCGAAGATCACTGTGTCGAAGGCAACCAGCGCATGCGCTCGGCCGGCAAGCCGCTGCCCGGCGTTGAGGTTCGCGTGGTGGGTGAGAATGGCGAAGCGTTGGGTCCGAACGAGATCGGCGAGATCCAGACCCGCTCGTCCAACAACATGCTCGGCTATTGGAACCTGCCTGAAGCCACCGCCAAGACCATGACCCCCGACGGCTGGATCGCCACTGGAGACGCGGGCTATCTCGACGACGACGGCTACGTTTACATGCACGACCGCATCAAGGACATGATCATCTCGGGGGGAGAGAACGTCTATCCAGCCCAGGTCGAAAGCGCGATCTACGGCCACCCCGACGTGCTCGAAGTCGCTGTCATCGGCGTGCCGGACGCGATATGGGGTGAGGCGGTCAAGGCTGTCTGCGTGCCCAAGCCCGGCCACGCGATCGATCCGCAATCGATCATCGACTGGACGCGCGAGCGGCTGGCAGGCTTCAAGGTGCCCAAGTCGGTCGATGTGATCGATGCACTCCCCCGCAACCCTTCCGGCAAGATCCTGCGCCGCACCTTGCGCGAACCCTATTGGGCGGGACTCGAGCGTCAGGTGAACTGAATCCCAATCGCCCTGAACACCCAACCCCCGTCGCCCCGGCGCAGGCCGGGGCCCATGACTGCGCGATCTCGCACACCCTTCAAGACCCGAGCAAAGCTTGAAGGCCAAGCCCAAAGCGCCTCCCTCAATTGTACTGTACCGTCACCGTCACCGTGCCCGTAAACGTTCCCAGCGCGCTCGAGCCCGACAGCGGCACCGTACCGCCCACATTGACCTGCGCACTGCCCGCCGATCCGGTCGAACCGCTCAGCACTTGTGCGCCGCCCCCGGTGTTTGTCAGCGTCGCCGTCACCGATCCGCTGCTGCCCGAAAGCGTCACCGAACTCGGCACCGATACCGTCACCGCCTGACCGCCTTCGCCGCTCACCGTGAACTGCGCCGCCGTTGCGGCGGGCGTGGGGAAGCGGCGAACGTTGGTACCGGTCACCGAGGCTACGCCGCCCGGCGTCAAAGTCAGCGTGCCCGAACCACTGCTCGGCCGCGTCACGCTTCCGAACTGCAGGTCCTGCGTCTTGGCGATGCTGATCGGCCGGATCACCTTGGCAAGGATATTGCCGACCAGCGAATCCGCACCGCCCCCCGATGCACGCTGCGCGGTGATGAGGTACGACGACACCGCATTGCCGGTCGGGTCGGCGGAATCGTTTCCATCCACCGGCAGGTCGAAGCCGATCAGGAAGGTGCGTGCCGAACTGCGCGGGATCGGTGCGAGGTTGATCACGATATAGCTCCCGGCGCTGAACGCGGAAGTGATCGAGGCGGTACCGTTCGCAAGGCTGATCGCGGTGATGTAGGCCAGGCGTCCCGAAGGTGTCCCCGCAAGTGAGAGTTGCACCTGCACGTTGGTCGAATTGCAGGCGTTGGTGTTGCTGCAAGAGATCGTCACGACCGCGTTTGCAGCCGTACCCGAAAGCCGCACGCCGCTGCCCGAAACCAGCGTTACTCCACCCGATGTCGCACTCGACCGGAACACTGACTGCCCGGACGCCGCAGAAACGATGTCGCCGAAATTGGCATCGGTGATCGTGTCCACCGAATAGCTCTGCGCCTGCGCTGCACTTCCGGCATAAAGCGATGCGGACAGCAGCATCAGGGCCGCAAGGATCAGGCGGAGCATTAGCGGGAAACCATCTGTGTCGGCTGGTTGAAGGCTACTTCGCCCGAAGCGTCAATGCTGCGCCCGTCAGCCCCCACGGTCACGAATACGGGTTCCTTCAAATGCATCCCCAGCCGTATCGCCTGTTCCGGATCGATCTCCAGCGCATAGCGCCCCGGCTTCACTTCGTCGAACACCGCAGTGCCGTCGAACTCGGTCATGCCTTGCACGACCACGCCCTTGGTCGAAACCAGCCGCAGCTTGACCGCGGACAGCCCGCTCAGGGCGCCCTCGCGCCCGCGGAAACGGATGCGCGCGACAAGCTCCGAAGTCGGCACCATCGGGTAGGCGATCTGCGCGACGTTTCCGGCGCGCGCGGCAAATGTGATGTTCTGTGGCGGCGGCGCGACGAACATGGTGTCAGCGCCCGAAACATCGGCGCGCAGCGTGGTCATCGTGCCATCGCCCAGCCCGGTCACGAACGCGCGCCCTTTCGCGTCGGTCACCGTCTTCAGCCCTCCACCCTGAATGACCACGCCCGGTACCGCTTCCTCGCCCGCGTCGCGCGTGCCGTTGGCGTTTGCGTCGATGAACGCCAGCAGCGCCGCGCTGGCGCCATTGGCAGGTCCCGGAGGGGTCATGCGGTAGCGCCCTTTGAGCGGATCGCGGGCGATGCCGAAGTTGAGCTGCACGCCGACCCGCCAGCGGTTCTGACTGGTCGACCAGTCACCGCCGAACGTGGCTGTCGCCATCGGCAGGCGCGCGGTAAAGCCAGCCTGCAACGCGGTGTCATGCCCTGAAAAGTTGCGTGTCGCGCCAAGCCGCAGGCTGTAGCGCTCGCCGATCGCGCGGTCGGCGGCAAAGCCCAGCGTCTCCAGCCGCGTGCCCGGCTTGAGACGGAAATCCGCAGTCGCCCGAAGCTGCCACTTGTAGTCGATCAGCCGCATCGCGCCGAGGTTCGCATTGATCCGCGTGTCGGAAAAGCTCCCCTGCGTGCGGCGGCTGTAGTCTGCGCCTATGGCCAGCAGGGTCTGCCCGACATTGGCCGTGGTGCGCGCGCGGGCCGAAAGCGTCTGCCCGCCATCGCTGAACTCGGCGCGGTCGAAGCGGCCCGAAACAGGCAGGCCGAGCGATCCCGGCAGCGGCACGGCCAGGTCGAAAACCACTTCGCTGTAGCGGCGCATTGCCCGGCCCGGATCGAACAGCGTGTTGGCCTCGTCGGCAAAGCCGCCGCCATATTCCACGTGCCGCCCAAGGAAGCTGATCCCCTTGATCCGTCCGGCCAGACCCAGAGAGACGGCGCGGCCCTTGCCGAAATCGCTCGCCAGATCGGCTTGCACCGCAAGCCCCATCAGCGAGGTGCGTGTGCCGAGCGAGCCCATCGTGTGCGCAGTGCCGCCAAAGTCCGTGAAGCGCGAAAGGCCGGCGGCTACCGTCATGTGCTCGCTGATCCCGTGGGCGATGTTGAACGTCGCGCGCAGGTCGCCCTTGCCCTTGGAAAAGCCGCTGAGGTTGGCATCCGACAGGTCGATCAGCGTGCGGTCCTGCGCCACCACGCCCAGGTCCACCGTGGTCTTCCCCGCCGCCAGCTGCCCGCCACCGACATTGATAACCCGCGTCCGCTCGAGCCGTTCGCCACGCGGGCCATAGAGCACCACGCGCAATGCATTGCGCCCGCGCACCAGCGGAATGTCGTTGAATTCATAACGTCCCTGCGCGGTTGACCCGCGCTGCGCTGACCGCAGGATGTCGTTGACGTAGAGTTCCGCGTCATAGCCGATCGGCAGTTCGCCGCGCAGGTTGATGCGCTGGAACACGCTCGCCTCGTCGAAGCGCGATGACGAGAACACGAAGCCCGCCCCGCCAAGGCTGCGTGCGCCGATCACTTGCGGCGGCGTGAACACATCGCCTGCCGAGGCCGAAGTGCCGCCCAGCGAGCCCAGCAGCCGCCCTTCCTCCGAACGCCGCGTAAAGGCCACGCGCGCCGAGGACGGCTTGCCCTGATCGTCCGTCGCCAGCCACGCCGAAAAGCCGGTCTGCAGCAGGTCAGCCGCAACGCGCCCCTCGAACCGCGTCACGGCGCGCCCCCCGCTCGTGCCACCTTCGCTGTTGTAGCCAAGTTCGGTGGTGAAATCGAATGAGGGCGCGCTCGCCCAGCGATAGGGCGTCGCCACGCGCAGCGCGTCGTCCTGCTGCTCGGGCGCTCCGGCAAGGCCTGCCATGCGGGCAAGGCGCTCGCGCTGTGCCTGCAGCGGCAGCTTCTCGGTCGCCTCAAGCGTCAGGATCATCTCGTCGGCCACCGATGTGATGCGCAACGGCAGGAGCTTGGCAATCAGCGAGGCGCGAAGGTAGATGTCGGTTTCGGTGATCAGGCTGTCGGGTGGAATCAGCGCGACGACCTTGCCGCCGATCAGCGCCTGGCCGGACTTGAGATCGATGGTGATAGGGCGCTGGCCTTCGCCGACGCGGCCCGAGGCGATGCCATTGGCCACGTCTATGTCGAGCGGGATCTCGAGCAGGCGCGACAGCTCGCCCAGCGGCAGCAATGGATCTGCCGGATCGCCATAGGCCGTCAGCGCCTCGCTGATCGTGGTGCCGTCCAGCTGGACCGAGAACAGCAGAAGGTCGCTGGCCGAATATGACGCAGTGCCCTGCGCCGGGGCCGAAGCCTCGACGTGTTGCGCAGGCGCAACCGGTCCCTCCGGCGGACCGCTGCTGCCAGCGGTTGCCAGGGCCAGGATACCCAATGTCGTAAGCATATCAGGGGGCGGTGTAGGTCCCGCTGGCGATGGCGACGGGCTTCTTGCCGTCGTCCGCGCTGTAGGTTGCGGTCACCACTTCGCCCTTCTTGAGCGGACGCAGCAGCGGCACCAGCGCCTCGCGCTCGTCGGCCTCGGGATAGACCGCGATGCCGCGTGCGACGCCGACGATCTCCTTGGCCGTGCGCAATTCGATGTTACCGTAGAGCGAGGTCGTGCCCTTGCGGCGCAGCGTGACCGAGAGGGCAGGCCCTTCACGCACGGTGGCAGCCGCCATCGGACCGATGCTCCCTGTCGCGTCAGGCTCGCCGCCCCTCACGATCAGCGGGATCGAGATGCCGAAGACCGACTGGATGCGCAGCACCAGCTCGCCCTTTTCCGCAGCCGCCGCCTGTTCGGCGGTCAGCCCGGTATCGGGTGCAGGCACGGTGGTGACAGTCAGGTGCGTGCGGTACTCGCTCGTGTCGGCGCCATCGGCCAGCGTGGCGCGCACGCGGATGGTCTTGCCCTGGCCCGGCGGCAGCGTCAGGCGGCTGGGCGCTGCCAGCACGAAGGGCTTGGCCGAACGGACTTTCGCGCCCGCCGCTTCGCCCGCAGCCCCGCGCTCGCCAAGGCGCGATAGCGGCACGATCTCGCCCGAAGGCAGCATCGCGTTGTCGATCAGCGCGACGTCGACCGCGACCGGCGTCGTCCCCTGGTTGAACACATAGACCGCTTCGGTGCGCTTGGTGCGATCAAAGATCACGCGGCGCGGAGTGATGTTGATGTTGGCCGCCGCCGCCTGCACCGGCACGCTCACTTGTGCAGCGTCGGCCTTGGGCGCGGTAATCGGCAGCGACGCCTGCTGCGCCCAGGCGCCGACCGGCGACAGCAGCGGCAGCAAGGCCAGCATCGTCCTGGAATAGCGCTTCATGGCAAGATCAGCTTTCATTGTGCCCACCCAACCGGTCAGTTGAACTGGGCGAGAAACAGGATCGAACTTCCGCCCGGCGATGCTGCACGTATCGTGCTGCGCAGGCGGGCAGGGGATGCGGCAGACTGGAGCAGGTCGATGCGGTAAACCCCGCTCGCCATCACCACCACGCCGCTTTCGCGTGACGCACTCTGGCCGCCGGGCTTGCGCCCCGACATCAGCAGAGAGACGGAATCGCCGGCATCTCCGTTGAGAAACACCGCCGAGACCGTATCGCTCAGGATATCGAACGAAAAGCCTGCCCCCACCGGCTCGACGATGACGACCGATGCGCTTGCTTCAGCGGTTGCGGCGTGGGCGACCGGAGACAGGTCCAAGGCCGCGCCCGCGATCAGAACGGCAGCGGCAAATTGCCGCGCGTGGTTCCTTGTCGTTGTGCGCATTGCCTGTCCCCCTCCTGCCTCCGGTACCCTGCCGCCCGGAGAGGTGCCGCATGATTACGGCACATCTCTCCGGAGAGTCACCTCACTGATACGTGACGGTAACCGTGAAGTTGCCGGTATAGGCGCCAGTCGCCTGGGTGTCAGGCAGGCTGAACGAGCCACCGACGTTGAGCGTCGACGAACCGGCAGCGGCCAGCGCGCCGGAAAGCGTCACGGTCGAACCGAAGTCGGGCAGCAGCGTGACTGCGATGGTGTTGGTGCCGCTCGTCAGGTTCACGCTCGACGGGATCGAGGCCGTGACCGACTGGCCGCCTTCGCCGTCAACCGTGAACTGCGCACGGCTGGTGGTGCTGGCAAGCGCAACCGCGCCGCTGGCTGCAACGACCGTGTTGCCGGTGTTCGCCAACGTGACGGTGCCCGTTCCGCCGGTGCGCGGACGCACGATACGGCCGAAGGCGAGGTCGCTGTTCTTGGTGATCGTCAGCGGGCGCACGATCGTGACCGAGCCCGATGCGGTCGCACTGCTGGTATTCGCGGCCTGGGCGAAGGCGGAGCCTCCGGCCAGCAGCCCGGCGGCAACAGCCGCACTGGCAAGCAACTTCTTCATCTCAATTCCCCTTTCCAAAGCCCCGGAGCCACCGGAGCCGTCCCGAAGAGGATTGCGCAAACCCTTGTGCAATCCATTGCCGACAAGTGGCCGGACTGAGGGAAGCCCTAGGTGTAGCTGCCTAAGCAAAGGTTAACGTGCTGCGGGTCGGGAACGGCAGATATTAACCACAGCAGGTTCGGTTGGGGGTTAAACTATGTTATAAATAACAATGAGATAATGGGTCTTGTCGGGCGAGTGGTTTGTGAAAGTTTAGCTTAACTTAATGTCAGCAAGGGGATGTCCCGGTCAGTTTCATTAACTAAAGTTGTAAGGGAAAACTGCTGCACGGTAAGGAACTAACAGCCGCCCATGAAGTACCGGACATCACTTGTGATCCGGCCAGATACTCCGATTCGGATGTAACCTGGGCGATCTTTCGTCGATTCGGTGCAACTGTCTGGATAATTGCGGTTAACTGTGTCCGCCGAGGCGAGCGCAACTGGGCTCAAGCCTGCCGATCGGGCGCAGCCATTTCTAGAGCTGCCGTCATCCAATCGCAAAGGTGGACCCGGCGCCCGCGTTGGCAGGCGCCGGTCCGGAACGGATCAGCCGTTCAGCTTGTCCTTGACCGCCTTTGCAGCCGAGAAGGTCAGCTTGTTCGAAGCTGCGATCTGGATGGTGGCGCCGGTCGAGGGGTTGCGGCCTTCACGGGCCGGGGTGTTCTTGACCTTGAACTTGCCGAAGCCGTTCAGCGAGACTTCCTCGCCCTTCGCGGCTGCGTCGGCGATCGCTGCAAAAACGCTGTCGACGACCTTGCGGGCGTCTGCCTTGGTGAGGCCGTGGCTTGCTGCGATGGAATCGGCGAGGTCGCTGTTGTTCATTGTCCTGATGTCCTCTGCTGGAAAGGGAGCGCACGGCTAACGCATGGCGAACCGCGAAAGCCATGGCCTTTGCGCGTCTTTCCACTGAATTTCACAGGCGCCGAACGATTTTAGTTCGATTTTGGGCTTGTGCTGCGTCGAATCGGCATTTCGCGGGAACTTGCAGGGCATTTGTAACTTTGTGTCGCAGCCCGCGACCTTCCCAATCAAGGGACGTGCTTGGCTGCAGCAATATGCTAGACACCGGCTTCAAGGCCCTTTCGCACTTGCGAAGTAAGAGTGGATTGCGTGCAGCGTGATTCGCTCTGAAGCAGTGCCGGAATGTGCAGATTGGCGTTTTCGAGTGAGACTGTCCTTGCGCTCCAGCATCCGTAATTCGTTCTTCGCAGGCACTGTGGTGCCAGCCATTTTTGCGCCAGCCACAGTCGTCATCGCGTCTCTGACGCTTGGTGCCTGCGGTTCGTCCGACGCTTCAAAACCCAAGCCGACCCCGGTCGTCGGCGTAATGATCGCAAAGACAGAGCCGGTCGAACTGACGGCAGAACTCTCCGGACGCACCGAAGCGTCCGAGATCGCCGAAGTGCGCCCTCAAGTCGCCGGCATCGTGATGCAGCGACTGTTCCAGGAAGGCTCGTTCGTGCGCGCTGGCCAACCGCTCTACCAGATCGATTCCCGCCTTTACGCGGCCAGTCAGGCGCAAGCCTCGGCATCGCTCGCTGCCGCGCAGGCCACCGTCGAGGCCAATCGTCTCAAGGCCGAGCGCTTCGAGGCGCTGGCGTTGCAGGGCGGCGTCAGCAAGCAGGACGCAGCCGATGCGCGCGCCGCCTACAACCAGTCGCGGGCCGCCGTCGGCCAGGCTCGGGCTGCACTGGCCTCGGCGCAGGTCAACCTCGGCTTCACCCGCGTGTCCTCGCCGATCAGCGGACGCATCGGCATCTCGATGGTCACCAAGGGCGCGCTCGTCACCAATGCCCAGACCACGCCCATGGCCAAAGTCCAGCGGCTCGATCCGATGTACGTCAACATCAAGCAGTCGGGCGCAGACTTCATCGCGCTGCGGCGTGCGATCGAAAGCGGCAAGCTGGTCTCGGGCGCGGCCCCGGTCACCGTCGTCCTGCCCGATGGCAGCACCTATCCCGTGGCAGGCAAGCTCAATCCCGCCGATATCGACGTCGACCCCGAAACCGGCACGATCACCGTGCGCGCCGTCGTGCCCAATCCTAGGGGTGAACTCCTACCCGGCCTGTTCGTCCGCGCCCGCGTTTCACAGGGCACCGTGCCTAACGGCATCCTGATTCCCCAGGCTGCGGTCAGCCGTGACCCGCGCGGACGCGCCAGTGTGCTGGTTGCAAATGCCAAGGACGAACTCGAGAAGCGCGAGATCGTTGCCGACAGCCCGGTCGGCCAGAACTGGCTGGTGACCTCCGGCCTCAAGCCCGGTGAAAGGGTCGTCGTCGAAGGACTCATCAACGCGCGCGAAGGGCAGAAGGCCAAGGTCGTACCTGCCGGCAGCAAGCCGAAGCCCGAAACGGCTTCCCAGAGCGGCGGGAACTGATCCCGGATGATTTCCCGCTTTTTCGCGCACCGACCGATCTTTGCCTGGGTGCTCGCCATCGTGATCATGGCTGCCGGTCTGATCGCGGTTCGCACCATGGGCGTCGAGCAATACCCCGATATCGCCCCGCCCACAGTCTCGATCAACGCGTCCTATGGCGGCGCCGATGCCGCCACGGTCGAAAACTCGGTCACGCAGGTCCTTGAGCAGCAGCTCAAGGGCCTCGACGGGATGCTCTACTTCACCTCCACTTCGTCCAACGGATCTGCAAACATCACCGTCACGTTTGACAAGGGCACCGACCCCGATACTGCGCAAGTGCAGGTCCAGAACGCGATCTCGCGTGCGGTCAGCCGGTTGCCCGCCGTGGTTCAGCAGCAGGGCGTCAACGTCAACAAGGCGCAGTCCGACCAGCTGATGGTCGTCTCGATCTATGACAAGACCGGCCGCGCCACCAATTCAGACATCTCCGACTACCTGACCACCCATTTCCAGGACCCGCTCTCGCGCGTGGAGGGCGTAGGCAGCACCAACGTCTTCGGCGGATCCTTCGCGATGCGTATCTGGCTCGATCCGCTGCGCCTCGCGGCGGTCCAGCTCATGCCGTCTGACGTCACAGCAGCGCTGCAGGCCCAGAACACCCAGGTCGCCGCGGGCGAGATCGGCGGCAATCCCGCACCCGAAGGCCAGCGTCTCAATGCCACGGTCACCGCTCGCTCGCGTCTCGAAACGCCCGAGCAGTTCGAAAACGTTGTGGTCAAGACCAACGTCGATGGCTCGGTGGTCAAGCTCAAGGACGTCGCCCGCGTCGAAATGGGCGAGGAAAGCTACGGCTCGCTCAGCAAGTTCAACGGCTTTCCCGCAACCGGCCTGTCGATCAGCCTCGCCTCGGGCGCCAACGCCACCCGGACGGCCGATCTCGTCAAGGCCGAGGTGGAGAACCTCGCCAAGGACCTGCCCGAGGGCTACGCCGTCGCCTACCCGCGTGACAGCAGCATCTTCGTCAAGCTCTCGATCGAGGAAGTTGTGTGGTCGCTGTTCGAGGCCATCGTCCTGGTCGTGGTGGTGATGTTCGTGTTCCTGCAGAGCTGGCGCGCCACGCTGATCCCGGCGATTGCCGTGCCGGTCGTGCTGCTCGGTACTTTCGGCGTGCTCTCGCTGGTCGGCTACACGATCAACACGCTGACCATGTTCGGCGTCGTCCTCGCCATCGGCCTGCTGGTCGATGACGCCATCGTCGTGGTCGAGAACGTCGAGCGCGTGATGCACGAGGAAGGGCTCGGCCCCCTCGAAGCCACCGTCAAGTCGATGGAGGAGATCACTTCGGCCCTGATCGGCATCACGCTGGTGCTCACCGCCGTGTTCGTGCCGATGGCCTTCTTCGGCGGCTCCACCGGCGCGATCTATCGCCAGTTCTCGGTGACCATCGTCTCGGCCATGTCCCTGTCCGTGCTCGTCGCACTGGTCTTCACGCCTGCGCTCTGCGCCACCCTGCTCAAGCCGCTCGAAGCGCACGAGAAGCCCAAGGGCCTGTTCTTCAGCGCCTTCAACAACGGTTATGCCAATCTCGAAGGTCGCTACCGCTCGCGCCTAGCCCGCGTGGTCGGTCGCCCGCGCCCGTGGCTGATCGTCTTCGCGGGCATCACCATTGCCATGGTGCTGCTCTACGTCCGCCTGCCGACGAGCTTCCTGCCCGACGAGGATCAGGGCAACCTGTCGCTCAGCTACCAGCTCCCGGTCGGCTCCACCGCCGAGCAGACCCGCGCCGTCGCCAACGAGATCTCCGACTACATCCGCAAGACCGAAGCCGACAACATCAAGGCCGTGTTCGTCGTGATGGGCCGTGGACAGTCGGGCTCTGCGCAGAATGCGGGACAGGGCTTCGTGCTGCTCAAGGACTGGTCCGAACGCAAGGGCGCCGACAGCTCCGCCGCTGCCATTGCCGAACGACTCAACGGCTACTTCCGCAAGTCGCGCGCTGCACAGATTTTCGTGCTCTCCCCGCCGCCGATCCGTGGCCTCGGCCAGTCGGCCGGCTTCGAGATGTGGATTCAGGACAGTGCTGGTGCCGGTCGTGAAGCGCTCACCGCCGCTCGCCGCCAGCTGACCAAGATGGCAGGCGACGACGATCGCCTTGCACAGGTCCGCCTGAGCGGCCTTGAAGACACCCCGCAGCTCAAGGTCGATATCGATGACGATGCCCTGACCGCCTTCCAGATCGCGCCCGCCAGCGCCAACTCCACGCTCTCCATCGCCTGGGGCGGGCTCTACGTGAACGACTTCGTCGATCGGGGCCGCGTCAAGCGCGTCTATGTCCAGGGCGATGCGCCCTACAGGTCCAAGCCTTCCGACCTCGGCCAGTGGTTCGTGCGCAGCGCCAATGGCGAGATGGCCCCGTTCTCTGCCTTCGCCTCATCGCGCTGGACGCAGGGCCCGGTCCGGCTCGATCGCTTCAACGGCATCGCCGCCCAGCAATTGAGCGGCAGTGGGGCACCCGGCGTGAGCTCGGGCGAGGCGATGCAGATCATGGAGGACAATGCAGGGCAGCTCGAGGGCAGCTTCACGCCTGCATGGAGTGGCCTGTCGTATCAGGAGCGCGCCGCCTCCAGCCAGTCCACGCTGCTCTATGCAGCTTCGGTCTTCTTCATCTTCCTGTGCCTTGCCGCGCTTTATGAAAGCTGGTCCGTGCCGGTTGCGGTACTGCTGGTGATCCCGCTGGGCATCATCGGCGCGGTCCTTGCCGTCACCTTGCGCGGCTATGACAACGACATCTACTTCCAGGTGGCCCTGCTCACCACCATCGGCCTCTCGGCCAAGAACGCGATCCTCATCGTCGAGTTCGCCGAATTCGCCATGGCCAAAGGCGCGACACCTGTCGCCGCGGCGCTGGAGGGCGCGCGCCTTCGTCTGCGTCCGATCATCATGACCAGCGTCGCCTTCATCGCGGGCGTTGTGCCGCTGGTCCTGGCCGACGGGGCAGGGGCCAACGGCCGCCGCGCGATCGGCACCGGCGTGATGGGCGGCATGCTCTCGGCCACGGTGCTGGCGATCTTCCTCGTGCCGGTGTTCTTCGTCGTGGTGAAGGGCCTGTTCAATCGCAAGAAGCCTGAGACCGGGCCGCAAGTGCAGGGAGAACCGGCATGAAGCTCCGCGCGATCATCGCCATGCTGCCCGCAGCCTCGCTCGCGGCCTGCAACCTTGCGCCCAAGTACGTTCAGCCCGCAGCCCCCGTGCCGCAGACGCTCCCGCAAGGCGGCGCCTATCCGGTGCTGGCGAGCGGCGAGACAACAGCCGACGCGCTCGGCTGGCGCGAATTCTTCACCGACGCCCGCCTGCAGCAAGTCATCGCAAAGGCGCTGGCCGAGAACCGCAACCTGCGCGCCACGCTCGCCAATGTGGAAAGGGCCCGCGCGCTCTACCGCGTAAACCGCGCCGCCCTGTTCCCCATCGTCAACGCCTCGGGCACGCTCTCTGCAGTGCAGGGCACGGCCGGCCGGGTGACCGACAACTTCCTCGTCCAGGCCGGTACCAGCGCCTACGAGATCGACCTCTGGGGCCGCTTGCGGAACCAGAGCCAGAGCGCTCTCGAAAGCTATTTGGCGACCGACGAAGGCCGCAAGGCCACCCAGATCGCACTCGTCGCAGAAACCGCAAGCGCATGGCTGTCCTACGCGGCCACCGCCGATGCACTGCGCATCGCCGAGGAAACCGTCGCCTCGCGCAGGCAGACGCTCGACGTCAACGTGCGGCGAGAGGCCAACGGCATCGGCACCAGGCTCGACGTCGCAACCGCCACCACCGCGCTCAACAGCGCCGAGGCGGCAGTCGCCGAATTCAGCACCAGTCTTGCACAAGCCCGCAACGCGCTCGAACTGATCGCGGGTGGCCCGCTTGCGGATGACCTTCTGCCGACCACGCTCGGCATAGCCGATCAGGTGCGCGATGCCCTGCCGGTCGGCGTGTCGTCCGAGGTGCTCTTGCGCCGTCCGGACGTCCTCGCCGCCGAGCATGACCTGAAGGCGACATATGCCGACATTGGCGCTGCCCGCGCAGCGTTCTTCCCCACGCTCTCGCTCACAGGCCTGTTCGGCTTTGCCAGCGCAGGGCTGACCAGCATCTTCAGCAGCGGCGATTTCCAGAAGACCGCCAACGCCGCCGTGCGCCAGCGCATCTTCGACGGCGGTGCGACGGCCAACAACCTTGCCGCTGCCAAAGCCTCGCGCGATGCGGCGCTCGCAACCTACGAGCGCACGATCCAGACCGCTTTCCGCGAAGTCGCCGATGCCCTCGCGCGGCGCGGCACCATTGATGAAAGCGTTCGCGCCCAGACCTCGCTCGAAGCCAACGCCGCCACCGCCTACCGGCTCAGCCAGTTGCGCTACGATTCCGGCGTCGCCAACTATCTCGAACCGCTCGACGCCCAGCGCACGCTCTACAACGCGCGCCAGTCGCTCGTCTCGGTGAGGCTGACCAAGGCCAGCAACATGGTTGAACTCTACCGCGCCCTGGGCGGTGGACTGGTCGAAACGACGGCTGCGCCAAAGCAATAGCGCCCTCTGCATTCCCGCCTGCGTAGGTAGCTCTGCCCACCAGCGTAATGGGTCCCGGCCTTGGCCGGGACGACGCGGGATAGGGCAACACCATCCGTCACCCCGGCGAAGGCCGGGGCCCATTGCGTCGCCACAGAGCGCAACCCCCGAACCTCGAAAACGCCGCGCAACTCAGTAACTCCGCGGCAACCCCAGCACATGCTCGGCCAGAAATGACAGGATCAGGTTCGTGCTGATCGGCGCCACCTGATAGAGCCGCGTCTCGCGCAGCTTGCGCTCCACGTCGTACTCCTCGGCAAAGCCGAAGCCGCCGTGGGTCTGGACGCAGGCATTGCCCGCTTCCCACGAGGCATCTGCGGCGAGCATCTTGGCCATGTTGGCCTCCGCGCCCATCGGCAGGCCTGCCTCGTACATCCGCGCCGCTTCACGCACCATCAGTTCGGCCGCGCGCATGTTCGCGTAAGCCTTGGCGATGGGGAAGGCGACGCCCTGATTGGCCCCGATCGCCCGCCCGAACACCTGCCGCTCCTTGGCATAGTCGACCGAGCGCCGCGTGAACCACTTGGCATCACCCACGCATTCAGCGGCGATCAGCACGCGCTCGGCGTTCATGCCTGAAAGAATATAGCGAAAGCCCTTGCCTTCCTCGCCCAGCAGGTTCGCCGCCGGGATGCGCATGTTGTCGAAGAACACTTCGGTCGTCGCATGGTTCATCATCGTGCGGATCGGGCGGATGGTGAGCGACTTGCCCACCACCTCGCGCATGTCGACAATGAACACCGAAAGCCCGTCAGTCTTCTTCGCCACCTCCTCGCGCGGGGTCGTCCGTGCCAGCAGCAGCATCAGGTCGGAATGCTCGGCCCGGCTGGTCCAGATCTTCTGACCGTTGACGATGTACTGGTCGCCCTCGCGCCGGGCAAAAGTGCGCAGGGACGTTGTATCGGTCCCGCTTGTCGGCTCGGTCACTCCGAAGGCCTGAAGCCGCAATTCGCCGCTTGCGATCTTCGGAAGATAGGCGCGCTTCTGTTCTTCCGAGCCATGGCGCAGGATCGTGCCCATGATGTACATCTGCGCATGGCACGCGCCGCCATTGCCGCCCTCGGACTGGATCGTCTCGAGGATCGCTGCTGCCGCGCCAAGACCCAGCCCCGACCCGCCATATTCCTCCGGGATCAGCACTGAAAGCCAGCCAGCCTCGGTCAGCGCATTCACGAAATCGGTCGGATACTCACGCTTCTCGTCCAGCTTGCGCCAGTATTCGCCCGGAAACTGCGCACAAAGCTTGCGCACGCCTTCCCGGATTTCGCCGTGGTCCTCGGCATCGTAGGGCGAAAGGATCATCGCGCGGCCTCGAACACGGCAGCAATGCCCTGACCGCCGCCGATGCACATGGTTTCAACGCCATAACGCCCGCCGCGCCGCTGCAATTCGCGCGTCAGATTGGCCAGAATACGCCCGCCCGTCGCGCCGATGGGATGGCCCAGCGAAATGCCCGATCCATTGACGTTGAGCATGTCATGGCGGCTGTCATCGTCCGACCATCCCCAGCCCTTGAGGCAGGCCAGAACCTGCGGGGCGAACGCCTCGTTCAGTTCGATCAGGTCGATGTCGCCCCATGAAAGCCCGTTGCGCGCAAACAGCCGTTCGGTCGCAGGCACGGGGCCATAGCCCATGCGCGAAGGATCGCAGCCTGCCGCCGCCCACGAATGGAACCACGCAATCGGCTCCAGCCCAAGCTCTGCCAGCTTGTCCTCGGCCACCACCAGACACGCCGCCGCCGCATCGTTCTGCTGGCTGGCATTGCCCGCCGTGACCACGCCCTTCTCCAGCGGCTTCAACTTGCCCAGCGTCTCCATCGTCGCATCGGCGCGATAGCCCTCGTCGTGCGCGAAGAGCACCGGATCGCCCTTCTTCTGCGGAATGCTCACCGGCACCAGTTCATCGTCGAACAGCCCTTTGGACCACGCCGCTGCAGCGCGCTGGTGGCTGCGCACCGCATAGGCATCGCATGCCTCGCGGCTGATGCCGAAGTCCTTCGCCAGATTCTCGGCGGTCTCGATCATGCCGGAGATCACGCCATAGCGCTCGATCGGCTGGCTCATCACCCGCCCGCGCGTCAGCCGGTCATGCAGCGTCAGCGAACCTGCCCGCACGCCCTTGCGCACGTCGGTGGTGTAGTGCTCGACGTTCGACATCGATTCCACGCCACCTGCCACCACAACGTCGGAAACGCCGGTCTGCACCATCATCGCCGCATTGACGATTGCCTGCAGGCCTGAACCGCAGCGCCGGTCCAGCTGATACCCCGGCACTTCCTCGGGAAATCCGGCAAGCAACCAGGACCAGTGCGAAATGCAGGGCGCCTCGCCATTGCCATAGCCTTGCGCGAAGATCACGTCGTCGACGCGGGCAGGATCGATCTTCGTCCGCTCCATCAGCGCGGTCAGGATCGTCGCGCCCAGCTGCCCGGCAGTCAGCGGCGCAAGGCTTCCGCCGAACTTGCCGACGGCAGTGCGAATGGGCGCAACAATGGCGGCTCTGCGAAGGGTCATGTTCTTTCCTTGTCTGAAGTAGAGACGATGCCCTTGTCGATCAGCGCAGCAATCTCGCCCGAGGCCATGCCCAGCCGCTGGCTAAGGACTTCCTCGCTATGCTGACCGAGATAGGGCGCTGGCAGCGGATCGCCCGCCTCGCGGTTTGGGATGTTGGCGAAGCTGCGTGTCGCAGGGTACTCAAATCCACTCGGATTGGCGGGCGAGGGGCCGAACAGCGGGTTGTTGCCCACAAGATCCGGGTCCTGCGCCATTTCATACATCGTACGATAGCGCTCGAACGTCGCTCCGGCCTTGGTCAGCCGTGCGGCCATTTCGGCATAGTCGAATCGTTCTGCCGCTTCCTGGAACATCGAGAACAGGCGGTGCCGATGGACGAAGCGGAAATGGTCGCTTGCCGCAAAGCTCACGCCAAGCTCTGCTTCCACCGCCGTCAAATCCCCCGTCAATCCGAAGGCCTCAACCGTTGCCGTCCACTGCTTTGGGGTCAGCGCCGCGATCATGAAGCGGTGGCCGTCGCGGCTTTGGAAATCGCGTCCGAACGCCCCCCAGATGGCATTGCCGATGCGCTCGCGGTCGCCCCCGCGATAGAGCATTTCCGGCGCTGCGCCTGCATTGAACGCCGTGCCGATGGCCACATCGCCCAGCGGCACGCGCAGTTCGCTGCCTTCGCCGGTCGCATCGCGGTGGCGCAAGCCTGCCATCAGCGCAAAGGCACAGTAGGCCCCGGCGATGAAATCCCACGCGGGCAGGATCTGGTTCACTGGAGGTGCGCTATCGGCGTCCCAGTCCTCCGGCCCGGTCATCAGCGGATAGCCTGATGCAGCGTTGACGGTGAAGTCCATGGCCTGCCGCCCGTCATGCCATCCCATGATCCGCACCGAGACCAGATCGGGTCGCCCCGCCGCGATCCGGTCATGCGCCATGAAGCTCTCGACCGGCAGGTTGGTCACCACCTGTCCCACCTTGCGCGCCAGCTCCACCGCCAGTTCGCGGCCTTCACCGGTCTGCAGGTCGAGCGCGACGCTCTTCTTGGCGCGGTTGAGGTTCTCCCAGGAGAGCGAGCGCCCCTCGCGCGTCATCAAGTAGCGTTTGTAGTCCAGCCCCCCGCGTCGATCATCGATCCGGATCACCTCCGCGCCCATCTGCGCGCAGTAAAGACCCACCGTGGGCGAGGCGACGAACGAGGAAACCTCGACAATCGATAGGCCGGAAAGGAGGTTGTACATGGCCTACCAGACCGACCCTTCAGCTGCGAATTCGCGCAGCAGGCTCTTGGCGATCTGCAGCTGCATGATCTGGCTGGTGCCTTCATAGATGCGCAGGATGCGCGCATCGCGGAAGAACCGCTCGGCCGGATATTCGGCCAGATAGCCCGCCCCGCCGAACACCTGCACGCAGCGATCGACCACACGCCCGCAGGCCTCGGACGAGAACAGTTTGGCCGCTGCTGCCTTGCGCTGGATGTTCTCGCCCCGGTCCGCCCGCGCGCAGGCATCGGCAATCATGCACTCGGCGGCGTATAGGTCCGCCTCGCTGTCGGCCAGCATCGCCTGGATCAGCTGGAAGTTGGCAATCGGCTCGCCAAACGCCTTGCGCTCGGTGGCATAGCGGATCGCGGTGTCGAGCGCACGCCGCCCCATGCCAACGCCCATGCCCGCCACCGAAAGCCGCCCGTTATCAAGGCTCTGCATCGCGATCTGGAAACCGCGCCCTTCCTCGCCGCCGACCAGTGCCGAGCCCGGAATGTGCACGTCCTCCATGATCACGTCGGCAATGTGCGCGCCCGCCTGGCCCATCTTCTTGTCAGGCTTGCCCACGGTGATCCCCGGCGTCGTCATGTCGACGATGAACGCCGAGACATGCGCGTTCTTGGGCAGCGCCTCCTTCGACGTGCGCGCCATGATCAGCCCGATCTTTGCCGAGGGGCTGTTGGTGATGTAGCGCTTGGTCCCGTTGAGCCGGTAGCCATTGCCATCACGCACCGCCGTCGTCTGCATCGCCGCGCTGTCAGAGCCTGACCCCGGCTCGGTCAGGCCGAAGCAGGCGATCTCGCCGCTGGCGATGCGCGGCAGCCATTCGGCCTTCTGCTCTGCCGTGCCGAAGTTCTTGATCGCGCTGCCGGTCATGCCGATGTTGATCGACATGGTCGAGCGATAGGCAGGCGCGGCGTAGCTCATCTGCTTCACCGTCTCGATGTACTGACTGATGTTCATGCCCGCCCCGCCGAATTCCTCGGGGATGGTGATGCCGAACAGCCCCATCTCGCGCATTTCGCCCAGGATATCGTCGGGAATGCGGTCATTGGCGATGACCTCGTCCTCCGCCGGGATCAGCCGCTCGCGCACATAGCGCCGCAGCTGCTCGATGAACTGGTCGAAGATTTCGGGGTCCATACCGGGATTGGCCATTTCAGAACTCCTCAGACCGGATCGTAGGGGAAGACGTGGGCCGTGACTTCATCGGCCCGCGCAAAGCTGGGTTTGAACGCCGGGACCAGTTCCTCGGCAATGCTCGCCGGCGTCCAGCCCTCGAGATTGATCATCGAGCGCGCCGGGCGTGGCTTGGAAAACAGCACGATCTCGTTCTTGCGCACCGAGAAGATCTGGTTGTTCACCTCCTTCGCCGCATCCGATGCAAGGAACGCCACCAGCGGCGCGATCTTGTCCGCGCTCATCGCCTTCAGCCGTTCCACCCGTTCCTTCTGCGCCGGCGTTTCAGCCGGGATCGAGGCGGTCATCCGGCTCCACGCAAACGGCGCGATGCAGTTCGACCGCACCCCCCACCGCGCCATGTCGAGCGCGATCGAGTGCGACAGTGCCACCAGCCCCAGTTTCGCCGCCGAATAGTTCGCCTGCCCCACGTTGCCGATCAGCCCCGAGGTCGAGGTGAAGTGGATGAAGCTGCCCGATTGCTGCTCGCGGAAATAGGGCGTTGCCGCCTTCGAGACGTTGAAGGCGCCCGTCAGGTTCACGTCGATCACGCTCGTCCAGTCTTCGTAGGACATCTTGTGCCAGATCGAGTCGCGCAGGATGCCAGCGTTGTTGACCACCGCATCGATCCGCCCGAAGCGCTGCACGGCATCTTCGATGATCGTCGCCGCGCCCGCCGGATCGGCCACGCTGGCGAGATTGGCCCAGGCCTTGCCGCCCGCCGCCACGATGTCGTCGACCGTGCCTTGCGCCGGCCCCGCATCGCCGCCATCACCGCCCTGCGCCACGCCCGGATCGTTGACCACGACCGCCGCCCCCTCGCGCGCGCAAAGCAGGGCTACCTCGCGCCCGATCCCGCGCCCTGCGCCGGTCACGGCAACGACCTTGCCCTCGAGCATCCCGCCCATCCGAATCTCCCACATGACGCTTGTTGACACATGTGTTAAGCGACCGATTAAATCATTTCAACCGCAACCACGCCCCTTCACGCACATCCCTTCGAACAGGCCTTCACAATCATCTGCATTTGTGGTGAGGACACGTAACCAATCACCGCGTGATTGATCGAAAGGTTCCGCCGATGCGTTTCAAGGGTCTCGATCTCAACCTGCTCGTCGTGTTCGACGCGCTGATGGAAACGCGCAGCGTCACCCGCGCGGCCGAACGCATCGGCCTGACCCAGCCCGCCACCAGCGCTGCCCTGCGCCGCCTGCGCGACTATTTCGGTGACGAGGTCGTCGTCGCCGTGGGCAAGCGCATGCACCCCACGCCCTTTGCCGAGGGCCTGCACCCGCAGATCCAGCTGGCCCTGCGCGGCGTCGAACGCGCGATTACCACGCCCACACGCTTCGATCCTGCAACCTCGAACCGGCGATTCCGCATCATCGGCTCTGATTACATCATGGTCGCCGTGCTTGTTCCCCTGATCGAGCGCTTTGCGCGCACCGCGCCGGGCGTGCGCGTCGAGATTGTCCAGCCAAACGAGCACAGCGCTGCCGAACTGGAACAGGGCAGGGCTGACCTCCTTGTCACGCCCGAACCGTTCCTCGCCTCATGGCATCCGCACGAGGTGCTGTTTGTCGAAGAGCAGGTCGTCGTCGGCTGGGCACAGAACCCGGTCTTTGCAAAGGGCATGACCGAGGAGGACTTCTACGCCGCAGGTCATGTCACAATTGCCTTCGGTGCGAACCGCACCCCGGCCTTTGCCGATTCCACGCTGTCCCGTCGCGGGCGCGAACGTCTCGTCGAGGTCACCGTATCGAGCTTCGCTTCGGCCCCGTGGTTCATCGAAGGCACGGCCCGCCTCGCCGTCCTGCACGAACGTCTTGTCCGTCAGATCGGCCGCCGCTTCAATCTTGCCTGGGCGCCGATGCCGTTCGATTTCCCCAAGATGCAGGAAATGATGCAGTTCCACGAATCCCGCGCCGACGACGCCGGCCTGACATGGCTGCGGCAGCAGATGCGTGAGGTCGCCGCCGAGGTACATTGAGTGCTCGAAAAAAGAATTTGCTTTCCCGGGAACCCTTTGACAAAAAATGATTTGTCCTAGTTAGCGGGCGACTTCGCCTCATGGGGGACATCACGTGGCAGATCGTAGCGAAGCACAAGTGATGCTGGAACGTTACATTGCGCTCAGGCGTGCCCTCAATGATGCCCAGCGCGAGGCAGATGCCCTCGGGATGCTGAATGTTTCGGAGCCGGTCGCTGCTGCACGTGAAGCACTCGCAGCCAACACCACACAACTCGGCCCGATCACATTTGCCAGCGGTGAAGCCACCGAAGCCGAAGCTCATCTGCTTGACGACGGGACCTAGGGCCCGACCCTAGGCAGGCATCACGTGATCATGGGCGTTGCGAACGCTCAGTGCGAAGTCCGCTTCGCCCGCTTGATCGTCCCCGAAAAGCTCAGCACGGCCTCTTCCTTGCCATCTGCCCCCACGCGCAGGATCGTGCCGCGCGCAAAGACCAGACTGCCGCCTGCACGCACGCATTCTCCCCGCGCGGTCAGCAGATCGCCGGCCTGCGCGCCGCTGACGAACTCGCAATTCATCGTCACGGTCACGCCGCTCACTTCGTCGCCATTGGATGCCGCGACCATGAACAGCGAGAAGTCGGCAAACGTCATCAGCGAGCCGCCGTGGACGATGCCGTGGCCGTTGAGGTTCTTTGTCTCTGGCCTGAATCCAGTGACGATTCCGCGCTCGTCCTTCTTCACGAAGAACGGGCCGGTGCCGTCCTCGAAGGGGTCCTTGCCCGACCATTTCCACCAGCCGGTCCAGGCTCCGTCGCCGACCTGCTCGAAATCGCCCCTGATTGGCGGGGTGCTGGATGATGGTTGTCGCGTGCTCATGGCCGCTCTCTTAAGCGGACGCTTGAACGCCTGTCGATAGCAATTACTCGCCGTAAACAAGCCCTGAGCGATCAGGCCACTTCCTCGCGCTCGCGCGCCATCATCCGCGTTGCCAGCGTGCGGCCCGAAATCCACGCGTTCTCCACGCGCGGGCCGAGCAGCCAGTCGCCACAGATGCCGATCTTCGACTGCCCGCTCCATAGCGCGCCGAGATTGCTCCCGGTCGACATGGCATAGCGCCAGCGATGGGCAGAGGCGGTCACCGGTTCGGGCAGGCTGATTTCAAGCGCATCCTGCAAAGCTGCCAACAGTGCGCTCGCCACGTTTTCGACCGAATCCTCGATGTGCCGGGTGGACCAGTGCGGGCTGGCCTGCACCACCCAGGTCTCCAGCCCCACGCGGCCCGGCTTGGCAGTGTTGCGCGCCGCCCAGCTGATCAGCCCGGCCTCTCGAACCGTGTCCACCTTCGAAGGAACACGCTTGCCAAAAGCGAACATGCCGGTCCAGCAGGGCTGCGAGCGGGCGGCAAGAGCCGTCGAGGCCAATGACAGATCATGCAGCGCCACGATCGCCGCAGCCTGCTCGGGCGGTAGCGAAACGACCACCGCGTCGAACGGGCCCGCCTGCGCCCGGTCGCCACCGGCGATCTCTCCGCTCAGGTGCCATTGGCCTTCGCGGCGGACGAGGCCGCGCACGTGCCATCCGAAGGTCACGTCGTGTTGGTCGGCCATTTCCTTGACCACCGCGTTCATCGTCGGCACGCCAACCCACGCGCCGGTTCCGGCTGCGGGCCATGGTGCGGCCACGCCGCTGGCCGACCAGCGGGCCACTTGCGCCATGAAGGCTGGATCACGCACGGTGAAGTACTGCGCGCCGTGATCGAACTGTGCTTCGCCCAGCGGCGTCTGCATCCGCCGGGTCGACATGCGGCCGCCCGGACCACGTCCCTTGTCGAACAGCGATACGTTATGTCCTGCGCGGACAAGCTGGGCAGCACACGAGAGTCCGGACATTCCGGCCCCGACAATGGCAACTTTCATTTTCATGGGTTTGAGAGGTTCAACCACGACCCATCAACGCCAGGACTTCCTTGCGGCTGCTGGCATCGTCAAGGAAGCAGCCGAGCATCCGGCTCGTCACCATGCCCACGCCGTGCGTGCGCACGCCTCGACCGGTCATGCAGCCGTGCTGCGCCTCGATCACCACGGCAACGCCGTGGGGCTGGAGATTGTCCCAGATGCACCTGGCAACTTCTGCGGTCAGGCGCTCTTGAACCTGCAGGCGGCTGGCATAGCCATGCAGCACGCGGGCAAGCTTGGAGATGCCGACCACCCGGTCCTTGGGCAGGTAGGCGATCGAAGCCGTGCCGATGATCGGCGCCATGTGATGTTCGCAGTGGCTCTGGAACGGGATGTCCTTGAGCAGGACGACTTCGTCATAGCCACCCACTTCCTCGAACGTGCGAGACAGGTGAAGTCCGGGGTCTTCGGCATAGCCACGGCAATATTCGCGCCAGGCTCGCGCCACCCGCTTTGGCGTGTCGAGCAGACCTTCGCGCTCGGGTTCGTCACCCGACCAGCGGATCAGCGTGCGGATCGCATCCTCGACGTCGGCCGGGACGATGATCTTGCCATCCTCGCCGATCACGTCGGCCATGCCGGACGAGGCTGCGAGGGAAGGGGATAGGACGTTCATCGGTTCGCACGCTCCGGATGTCGATATTGCGGGATGTTGTCCGGATGCGCCGCAGCCCCCTCAGGGACAACACGGACCAAAGGGCACGGACTGGAAAGCGGCGCGAAAGCGCGTATATGTGCACCCATGTCCATAGCCGAGATGATCAGTTCCAGCCCGACGGCCGCCGTCATCAGCAATCCGCGTTTGCCGGACAACCCGATCATTGCCTGCAATGACGCGTTCGTCGAACTCACCGGATACAGCCGCGAGGAGATCATCGGACGAAACTGCCGCTTCCTGCGCGGGGCGAGCACCGAGGATGACAAGGCCAAGGTCCTGCGCGATGGCATCCACCGCAAGCAGCCGGTCATGGTCGAAATCATCAATTACAAGAAGGACGGCACCCGTTTCCGCAACGCGGTCATGGTCGCGCCGATCTTCGATGCCGAAGGTGAGGTCGAATACTTCCTCGGCAGCCAGGTCGAACTGGCGGAAGAGCAGGGCGCAGCCAACGACGCCCGCCGCAATGGCGCTGCCGAGCGTGTGGAACGCCTCAGCCGCCGCCAGAAGGAGATCCTCGTGCTGATGGCGGCGGGCAAGCTCAACAAGCAGATCGCCTACGAATTGGGCCTGAGCGAGCGTACCGTGAAGATGCACCGCTCCGCCGTGCTCAAGGGTCTGGACGTCAAGACCAGTGCCGACGCCATCCGCGTGGCTATCGAGGCCGGTTTCTAAAGCGCTTCACCGCTACAGTCTCTTGGCACCCTCGATCCGGAATTCGCACCATACGCCCGCCGGATCGAAGGTCAGCTCCACCCCGTCGAGCCCCGGATGCGGCATGAGCAGCTTCATCCCGATGCCTTCGCGCTTCGGCGGGCTCACCTGCGGCCCTCCGCGCTCGGTCCACAGCACATAGAGCGTCGAGCCTTCCGGTCCGATGAACCAGCTCAGTTCCACGTGCCCCCGCTCGCCCGAGAGCGCACCGTGCTTCACCGCATTGGTGCACAGCTCGTGCAGCGCCATGATCAGCGGAATGCAGCTGTCGGCCGGCAGCAGGCAGGGCTCGCCGCTCAACTGGATGCGTCCGTCGCGGTCGAAAGGTGCGACTGTCTGGCGGACTAGCTGCGGCAGCTTGCCTTCCGCCTCCGCCCCGATCTGCAGCAGGTCGCTCGCCGCTGCGAGCCCCTCGATGCGCAGGCTGAACTCCTTGTAGAAGTCCATCGCCGAAGTCGCCTTCGGCCCGCGCGAAGCGAGCGCCTGGATGAGCGTGAGCATGTTGCGCACCCGGTGGCGCAATTCGCGGTTGTAGCTCTCGCGCTGGTCGTTGACCTCGCCAAGCCGCCGCATCGTCTGCCGCAGCATGCTGCCGATGAAGACCGTGAAAGCACCCGAGAGCACGAACAGGCCGAAGAACAGCACGCGCACCACGCTCACTTGCGAGAACCACAGCTCGCCCCCGAACAGCCACTGCGCCAGCAAGGACGCGATCACCGTGTAGGCGAGCGCATAACGCAGTTCCAACGCCAGCGAGGCGATCAGCAGGGCGGGCCAGTAGGTGACGAAAGGCCGTCCCAGTGATCCCGTGTCGAGCGCCGCACGCACCACCGTCGGCACGATCAGGAGCCCGGCCATCCACGCAAGCGACTGAGCAGGCGAACGCCTTGGGCCGACAAGCAGACGCACGAGCTTCGCCTGACGCGCTTCGTCCAGTCCCACGAGCATCACCCCCATACCCCTTGCGGCCACCCGTTCCACAGTTTGGTCCGCTTCGGACCATACTAAAATCGGATGGAGCGCAAGTGCAAGAAAATAAAGCGGTTTCGGGACCGTCCGCACGGCGTTAACCACGGCCGGATACGGTCTGGCCGCTCAGGCAGCTTCGGCCTCCTCGAACCGCGTCGGCGGGGCCAGCCGCAGGACGTCAGCGAGCGCGATCACCTCAGCCACCGCTCGCGCTTCATCGGGCGTCAGGCCCGAGAAGTCCGGCAGAAATGCCCGGCAGGCCTGCAGCAGGTTGCCCGGCGCGCGCTCAAGCTCGGAGCGATAGGCATCGAGCGTCCGGCACCCGTCGATCTCGCCCCAGGCAAGCCCTGTGGGCGAAGGCCGTTCGTGATAGGCCCAGAGCGCCTGCACCGCGCGTTCGACCGCAAGCTGCGCCTGCGCGACCACCGCCGCACCCGATGCCCGGGCCTTGAGGCGTTGGCGATAGCGCCGCTGGCGTTCTGCGTTGGAGAGAGGTTGGGTTGCGGTGGATAGGGACATTTCGAATTTCTACCGATTAACCAACACCTTGAACACTCCGTTACGTTACTTACCCCGCGTTCACCGACTTTGACCTCGATCAAGGTCAAGATCGTATGTGTTGCATATGAATTTTGCCGAGAGGGCAATCCAGCCCGCCGGGAGATTCGCACCATGGTGCCTCAACCAGCCACCGCGATCACGCAGGAGCAGTCGCTGCGCCGCGCGATACCGCTGTTCGACGGCGCATTGGCCACGCGCGGCTATGAGCTCAACGCAATGTGCTTCTCGTTCAACGAGAAAGCCAACCGCGACGCCTTCCTCGCCGACGAGGATGCCTACTGCGCCCGCTTCCACCTCACGCCCGAACAGCGCAAGGCCGTTGCGGAGCGCAACGTGCTGGCGATGCTCGATGCCGGCGGCAACGTCTATTACCTCGCCAAGCTCGCCGGCATCTTCGGCCTCGGCGTGCAGGACCTCGGCGCGCTGCAGACCGGCATGTCGGTCGATGCCTTCAAGGCCATGCTCGTCACTTGGGCCGAGAAGATCCCGCACGCCAGGATCCCCCAGAAGGAGAACGCATGATGGCCAAGATCATCGGTGGCTATTTCACCAGCCACGTCCCCGGAATCGGTGGCGCGATCATGCGCGGCGATCAGGAGACGCCCTACTGGAAACCGTTCTTCGCCGGCTTTCCCCCGATCCGCGAATGGCTTGCCGAGGCAAGGCCCGATGTCGCCGTCGTCTTCTCGAACGACCACGGCCTCAACTTCTTCCTCGACAAGATGCCGACGTTCGCCGTCGGCGCCGCCCCGTCGTATGACAACGCGGACGAGGGCTGGGGCCTGCCGGTCTACAAGAGCTTCGAGGGCCATCCCGCGCTGTCCTGGCACCTGATCGACAGCCTCGTGCGCGACGAGTTCGACATCACCACCTGCCAGAAGATGCTGGTCGATCACGCCGTGTCGATTCCGTTCGAACTGGCATATCCGGGTGTCGAAAGCTGGCCGCTCAAGCTCATCCCGCTTGCGATCAACACCGTGCAATATCCGCTGCCCAGCCCCAAGCGCTGCCTTGCATTGGGCCGCGCTGTGCATCGCGCGCTGCAGTCGTGGGGCGGTGACGAACGCATCCTGATCTGCGGCACCGGCGGCCTCTCGCACCAGCTCGATGGCCCGCGCGCCGGTTTCATGAACCCGGACTACGACATGTTCTGCCTCGACAACCTCGCCGCCAATCCCGACGCGCTGACCGGCCACACCGCTGAACAGGTAGCCGAACTCGCTGGCACCCAAGGCGTCGAAATCCTCAACTGGATCGCCGCGCGCGGTGCGATGGGCGATGTGCCGTTGGCGGAAGTCAGCCGCAACTACCACATCCCCATCAGCAACACCGCCGCCGCCAGCCTGCTTCTGGAACCGGCCTGACGTCCGCGTCCTCTCACTAATCCCCCCTCCCCGGTGGGGAGGGGTTGGGGGGTGGGGCGCGACGCCCGATACGGCAGAACCCCCATCCCGACCCTTCCCCACTGGGGAAGGGCTATCTCTGGCGCTATCCTCGCGTCCGCCGTTTGCGCACCTTGACCGGCACCTTGCGCTTCGGCGCAGCTTCCGCCTTGGGCTGGATATCCGGCCAGGCATCGGCCACCGCAGCCTTCACCACCATCCGCCCTTCAAGGCTGCGCGCCTCGGGATGATCGGCAAGGTAACTGGCCACCACGCTGCGCACTTCCCCCGCGCTCACGCTCTCGGGCACCTTGGGCGCCCGATCAAGGCTTCGAAACCCATCGAGCACGCCGATCACGTAGGAAAGGCACATCGCCCGATCCACCGGCGCGGTCGTCGAACAGGTATCCTGCAACTGCTCCCCGCTCATCCATTCGGCGCGGGCAGGAGTAGCGAGCAGGCCAAAGGCAAGAAGGGCGGGCAAACAGCGTAGCACGGTCAGGGCAACTCCACGGCGATCGCTCACCCAACCCGCACAGCCCGGTTTCGATCCGGTGAGCTGCCTTCAACCCCGATCCTGCTTCTCCATTGGTGCTTCGCAAAGAAGGAGGCGGTCAAAGGCGGTTATCGGCAGCTTCTTTTCGAAAGCCGACTGTCAGGATACGACGCCATTGAAGTCATTGGCCTTGTCATGCAAAACTCTTTTCTGGAGGTAAGCCAATGGCCTTGATGGATGATGCCGAGCATCCGGTCCCAGAGCTATGGCGCGCCAAGTTCGCAGAGATTGCTGCTGCCTTGGCCGCTGGCGATTTCCAACTCTGCAAGTCTCGCGTCGAAGGGGTTGAGCCGGTCGATCGGGAGACTGCCGAACATATTTCTGCGAACGTCGCTGCGTATGGAGATCGCCTCGCACCGCTCGACGAAGCGACGTGGCATCGTTCCATTTATCGCTGGGCGGGTGGTTATTGGGAGGTGCTGGTGGACCTCTCGACAGTAAGTGAGCCGGTCAGCGACCTCACTCTGCACGCCGATGTCTGCGAGGCAGATTGCTCGCGCCTGAAGATTAAATCCGTTCACGTTCCCTGAGGGTTGTGTAGCGGCAGCTATTTACCCGCATCTCTGCCGTTCAGGGCAATCAACCGCAACCCCAAACCCCGCCGTCGCCCCGGGCTCGACCCGGGGCCCCGCTTCTCTTCAGTCCTCAGGAATCCCCTCAGGCGTCCTGATCGTTCACCGCCAGCAGTGCGAGTTCCGTGCGGTTGTCGATGCCCAGTTTCTGGTACATCGTGTGGAGATAGACCTTCACCGTGCCTTCGCCGATCCCCAGTTCCGCCCCGATATCGCGATTGCGCAGGCCTCGTGCCACCAATCCGGCGATCTTGCGCTCGCGCGGGTTGAGCTTGGCGAGGGGGCCTTGCGTGTCCGGTCGCAGCGAAAGATCGATGGCGCGCTGCAGAAATATCGGCTCGATCGCCTTCTGTCCGGCATGAACCTTTTCCAGCACATCGACGAGACCGTCCTCGGCCCCATCCTTGGACACGATTCCCTCAACGCCGGCGCGCATGACAGAAAGCAGCTGTCGGTCGTTGATCTCTGCGGTCAGCAGGACAACCGGACGCTTGTCGCCGCGTTCGCGCAGGCTTTCGAGCGCCTGAACCCCGTTCATGCCGGGCATGTTGATGTCCAGCAGCACGATCGCCGGATCATGCGTCTTGATCGCATCAAGAGTTTCCTCGCCGCTGGCCGTTGCCGCAACGACAGAAAAACGCGTGCCCCGCAGCACGGCCTCGACACCGGCGCGGATGAAGCCGTGGTCGTCTGCAACCAGAATGGGGATCATGCGAATTCTCCGGATCGTAGCGCTATCTCAAGGCGAGCACCGTCGCCGCTGCTGTGAAGTTCGAAACTCCCGCCCAGGGCTTCGACGCGCTCGGTGATGGAGCGCGGCCTCGGGGCCTTTTCGATTGGGGGAAAACCCATGCCGTCGTCAACGATGCTCAGCCGGATCTGCCCGCTGACATTGTCTACTCGCACGGTGACCTTCCTGCACTTGCCGTGTCGTGCCGCGTTGGCGACAGCCTCGCGCACCAGCTGCCGGATTTCGTGGGAAAGTTGCACGGAAATGGGCAGGGGATAGTCGGGCAGGACAAGCGCGGTGTCGATATGCCAGTGGGCGCCTGCTTCGGTGAGCAGGTCGTTCAACTCCTCGGCGATATCGGTCCGGCGGTCGCTCTCCTGCCCGCGGCGCAGACGTTCGATCAGCAGGCGCAACTGGCCTTGTTCGCGCCGCAGGGCATTCTTGATCGAATCGATCTCGCCCTCGGGATCGTTGCCTTCGCGGATCCAGCGGCGCAGCGCCTCCAGCCTGAACAGGGTTCCGGCAAGGAACTGGGCAACACTGTCGTGCAGGTCGCGGGCAACCGCGTGGCGCACCCCGGTCTCGGCAGCATTGCGGGCAAGCCGGGCCATTTCCTCGCGGTCGAGCGCGCGGCCCAGTTCGTCGGCGACGGCGGCCATCAGGCCGATGTCGTCAAAGCTGAGCGCTTCGGTGTCCCAGGCAATGAGATGGCCGGATCCTGTCACGCTTTGCACGGACACGATGATGCCGGTGTCGGCGCCAAGTGCGCGCGCAAGCCGCGATTGCAGCGCTTCCTCTGCGCAGATGATGGATGGGTCGTTCTGCGCATGAGTCAGCATGCGTCCGCGATTGATATCAAACACCGCTGCCGGTCTTGGCGCCAGCAGTTCCTCGGCATAGTCCTCGGGCGCAAGCTGGCTACTTGTGATCGCTGAACCGTCAAGACGGCGCAGTTCGATCCACGGTTCCTCGCTGCTGGCAAAGGCAAAGGCGACATGGCCTGCTCCGAAGCAGCGCGAAACGAGCGCCAAGGCGGCATCGAAGACCATGTCACGGCGCTCACCCGGAATTCCTGAAGGATCGGGCAAGGTGACCGTGCGCCCGCTGCCGCGTGACATGCTTAGCCAGATCAGCATCGAGGACAGCAGGATCATGTAGATCGTGCGGCGGACAAAGCGGAAGAGGTCTATGTCGACTCCCAGCTTGTACAAGGAAATGCCGAAGATGAGATTCGTGCTCAGCAGCACGACTGCGGTCAGCACCGTGGCGCGCCAGTTCCAGCGCACCATCGATGCAACGAGCAGGAATGCGGCAAGGGCCAGAAACGGGCTCTGGAATTCGGTGAAGCGGCTTTCGGTGAAATAGACCGCCGCAAGGAACATCGCGATGTCGAGGCCCTGGGCAAGCGTGGCAAGGCGGAAATCGAACCACCAGCTCCGCCAGGCTACGACCATCAATGCTGCTGTCCACAGGGCATAGCTGCTCAGCAGCGCGTATCCGTAAATTGCACCGCGAGTGGGAACCGATGGATCGAGCCAGAGCGCGAGCAGGAACGCGAGCGCCAGGATGGCACGTCCCATTGCCACGACCCGACCCGTGTTGCGTCTCGCCATGCGATTTCCCGTCTTCCAACCGATTCGGTCTCCGCTGGTTTGTGCACCAGCTTGCGCCGTATGAACAGCAAGTCCGATCTGTGCGGTTGATCGTGTGTCGGATTAGACCGGCGTTAACCATTATCTGCAGAAATGATTACGATTTATGAAAGACGAGTTGGAAAGTTAACGGCTTTCAGGCAAGATTGTCGTGGGTGCCGTTTACCCTTTTTTCAGGGGATGCGGATGGATCGGGACACGTCAAACATATGATCGTGACAGGGGAACTATTCGATAATCCGCTGGGCGAACTTACCGCCAAGCAGCGCGAAGTTCTCGACCTGCTGATCGAGCACAAGACCTCGAAGGAGATTTCCCGCCTTCTGGGCATCTCTCCGCATACGGTCGATCAGCGCATCATGCTCGCCCGCGCCAAGCTTGGTGTCGCTACCAGGGGCGAAGTTGCCCAAGCATATCGGCGCCTGATGGCCATATACGAACAACCCGTATATGAAGATTCCCATATAGGGTTTCCGCCACTTCCCGTTGCATCACCGGATCGGGATGACGTGGATGTCGGAACGTCCGCGGCAGGGTTCGACCTTCCGGTGCACGATGCACCAGCGATCGAAAGTACGAACCAGGCCGCTCTTGCCGGGGACTTTTTCCTGTCGGGCAAGGAGGACGCAAACGCCTATCACCACGTTCTCCCGGAGATGTTCGACGGGCCGAACGGCACCCTTCTGCGGCTGGGTTACATTGGCGGCATAACGGTGTTCCTGATCCTGATCGTGCTGGGAGGGCTGAGCATGTTCGCGCAGCTTTCCACCATGCTCGATCACTGATCGCCGCCTGCCCGGCCAGACATCTCCGTCCATGAACCGGATGGACGGCGCGGGGGCGCCGCCATCCAAAACAAGGGGCCTGTCGTCCCTGAGACGGCGGGATGGGGTGTTACGATGAAAGCTACCGACAACACTGTCAGCGTGAACTTCGGGTCCGATGTCGCAGCGCGTTCACATGACAACGCCGTTGCCGTTCACGGCATGCGCATCACGCGGGATCTGCACCAGGCCGAAGCCGCGCTCGACGAGGCGCTGATCCGCCAGGCCAATCTCCTCGCCACCATGGTCCGCGCCCGGCGTGAGACTGCAGTCGGACCGTTCACCGGCCAGGAAGCGCTGCTCCGCCTCGCCGCCAGCCAGAAGGCGGTGCTCGATGCCAGCGGCGAACTCGCCCGCGTCCACGGCAAGCTGCTCGACGTCGGCCGCGAGATGGGCTCCGTCATCGATGAATGCCCGCCCGCTGGTTCACTTGGTGACGAAGGCCGCCCGGCTGCACTGGCCGATGCGGCGTAACAGGCCAGCCCAATACCGGTCGCGCGCAGGAGGCCGCTGGCGATGATGCTGCTGTGGCTCTACCGTCTCTGCATCGTCGCCATCCTCGCCTTTGCCCTGCGCAAGGGCGAGGAGCCCGAACGGTTCGTCTCGGCCATCATCATCGCCGCTGCCACGGCCGATGCGATCAACCACGCCGCGTTCGGAAGTCCGGCCTTCTACGCGCTCGATCCCGGCCATCTGGTGATCGATACGTGGGCGCTGGTCGGCATGTTGTGGGTCGCGCTGCGGGCCAACCGCGGCTGGCCGCTCTGGGCCTGCTCGGCGCAGATCATCGTCGTCCTCGCGCATATGTCCAAGCTGATCGACCTCTCGCTCGTCCGCTACGGCTACTTCACGATGACCCAGCTGCCCGCGGCCATCCAGATGGTGGCGCTGCTGGCCGGCACCCGGGCCCATCTCCTGCGCAAGCAGCACATCGGCCCCTACCACGCCTGGCGACCTGATCTGCAACCCGCCTGATCAGGCACAGTCCCGCCGTCATCCACGCCACCAAGCGAAATCACGCCTCCATTTCAGGAGCCCCATATGACTGTCCGTTCCACGCGCGCCACCACCACGACGCCAGCCTTGACCGGCCGCCGCAACGGCCTGCGCCTCGTCGTCCCCGCCACTGTCCACCCCGCGCTCGACGACGCGACGATCCAGCGCCACGCCGCCCTCGCGCGCGAGCTTTACGCCAGCCGCCGCCGCCGCCACCGCTACCTGCCCGCAGAGCTGTTCGGCGAGCCGACCTGGGACATCCTCCTCGATCTCTACGTCGCCTCGCGCGAAGGCCGCCGCGTGCCGACCACCAGCGCCTGCATCGGCGCCCACGTCCCGCCGACCACGGCGCTGCGCTGGCTCCGCCTCCTCGAAGCGCGCGGCATGGTAGAGCGTGAGGACGATGGCCGCGATGGCCGCCGCACTTTCGTCCACCTCAGCACCACCGGCCTTGCCGCGATGGACGCCACGCTCGCCACCTTGCGCAAGCGCATCCTCGCCATCGCCGAGGAAATCGCCGACCCGGCCCCGGAAGCCGACCCGGAAACAGGCCCGGAAACAGGCCCGGAAACAGGCGACGCCGCCGCCGACCCGGCCTGACACTGCCGATACCCCCGGCGCCGGCACCCAAAACCCCGGCGCCACCCGAACGGAGTCAGCAGAGCCCGCCCGCTTCCCCCGGCGATCCCTCTTCTGGCTCCGTTTCCGACTCTTCCGAATCTCGCTCACCCGCAGCCTGGCGCAGCGCCAGCATCCGCTCGCGCATCTCCAGCAGCCGCCCGTGCAGGGACCGCCGCACCGCCTCGGCCTCCACCGCCTCGGCCGCCGCCCGCTCGCGCTCCCACTGCACCTTCAGCGCGTCATAGACCGGATGCCCCGGCCGCAGGTCGCCCACGCGAACCGCGCCATACTTCTCCGGCCGCCGCGCGCGCAGCAGGAACATCAGCAGCCCGGTATTGTGATGCGTCCACGTGGCGACGACCTTCCCGCGCGAGACCACCGGCCGCTCCTCCCCCGCAATCGCCCGCTCCAGCGCGCAGTCCTCCAGCCGCGAATACCCCCGCTCCACCGCCGCATCCCAAGCCCGCGCAAAGTCCTCCGCGCCCACCCGATGCCGCAACTTGTACAGCGCCTCCACCGAAGCCCCGATGGAGAGCGCCGCCTGAGACACGATCCCCGTAGCCGCCAGCGTGGCAATGAACCGCCGCTGCTTGTCCGGCGTGATCGAATTGCGCCGAGGCGCCACATGCACAAACGGCACAAAGTCGAGCGCCGACTCCTCCACCACATCCACCCGCCGCACCCGAGAAGTCCGCTTTTCCTCCCCCGCCGGGGGAGGGGGACCACCGAAGGTGGTGGAGGGGCACCCGCGCAGAGACGCCACCCCCGGTTCCTCCCCGACACGGGGAGGGGGACCACCGGAGGTGGTGGAGGGGCACGCGCCATTCAGCACCTCCCCAAGCTCATCGCGCCCAATTTCATCCATCCCCCACAATTAACCCATACGGTTAAATGTAGGAAAGCGAAAACTTGGAAGGGTCAGAAGGAAAGGAAAAACACGAGGGCCATCGCCCTCGCGCTCCCGGGTGCTTGCATTTTTCACTCCGCCACTACTGACCATCGAGGTCAGCTACCTCTGGACTGGCTTCTTAAGCTCTCTACTGCGGCAGCGAGACGACTTGGTTCTGGCTGTCTCGTCCCCCATTCTGTCCAAAACTCTCTGGTTGCGCTATCCGGTTTAACCTTCGGCTTATCAAGCTTTATGCGAGTTGGGAGCAATACAGCGTCACCCAGCAAAAGTGCTTCTCCAACATCTAGTAAAGGTAACATCGCGGTAAGTCCGACCAAAGAGTCTGGCATGAGACGCTTTATCACGTTTTGGTCGCTGTCGTTCGTCAAGCGTAGCGCTAAAAAATTATTACATTGAGAAAGAATAGTACGGCTCACATCAGAAGGTCTCTGACTTACAACTAAAAGCGAGAATCCATACTTTCGTCCCTCCTTTGCAATCCTCTCGAATGATCCTAAGGCTTGACGTTGTACTGCATCAGCATCGTCTCTGACGGGTAGATAGAGATGTGCCTCATCACATAGAAGCGTAACCGGTGTACGCGTTTCCGCGCGCATCCAAAATTGCACATCGTATAGTAATCGTGCCAAAGTTCCCGTGACAATTGGCAATATATCTGCCGGAACTTCCGAAAAATCGATAATTTTTATGCCTTTTCCATCTCCAGAGTCGAGCAATTTTATGACCTGTTCTCCAAGCCATTCATAGTTTAGTGACTCAGCAGGTGGAGAAAACATGAAACCATATCGGCGATCTTCAAGTTTCGCCTCAAGACGAGAAATGAATCTCGTAAGCTTGTCTTCCCATTCGCCTTTGACTGGTCCCGTCTTGCCAACACCTTTTGTCGTGTTGTCAGTCCGTAACAAGCCGACTAAATCAGAAACTGCATAAGGAATGGGAGAGTCCACAGTGAACGTTTCTCTCACATCCATCTTATTGGCGTTTTCTAAGGATGCACTTTTGAGATCGCGAACGTGTAGCGTGAACCTGGATGCTTGATTTGGCGCATTTTGGTCACTGCGATCCAAAATCATTGATAGCATTTCGTCGCGATTGAGAAGCCAATATGGCAGGAAAAGGGTGTCCGCTGGCGGGGAAGAGAGATCGCCGGGGCCTGCGATTCTATACCTTTTTGCAAAGCCACCGCTCTGTTCGTCAGCGAGGGGAGCATACTCCCCGTGCATGTCGAAGACTACAATGTTTGGAAACTTGAGTTTGGCCGCACGCTCCAAAATAAGTGCTATAGCCCAACTCTTTCCCGAGCCTGTGCTGCCTAGAACCGCAGCATGTCGCTGGAAAAAACGGTCGCCGCTGGCGATCGCTTCAGCGCTTCGGTCAGCGACGAACGTGCCGAGCTTGAGGCGTTCTCCTTCGGCCAAATCTGCGCCGAGAATCCCCATGAAACGCTGAAGGTTACCGCCCTCGATGACAAAACAGTCCCTCTCGATCTGCGGAAAGCTATCCGCTCCTCTTTTGAAGGTGTCCTTCTTGTCTCCATCCACGGTTCGATATGTTCCGATTACGAAGGCCTGCATATGGTCGGAAAATTCGATGGTTAGGGTTCCGAACTCCCCGTTCTCCGGTTCTCCAATGTCTTCACGCAGAGACCGGGTTACTCGGTCCGTCATGGCGATCAAAAACTCAGCCTGAGTTGCGCCCCTTATCGCGATGAGTTGTCCGATGCCAACGCGAGTCAGCATCGTTGAGTTTGTGACATCTATCGACACCCGACTGGTGTCGACCCCTGCAACTCGGCCTATCTGGTCGTTACCAGAAAACAAAAGCGCTGCGCTGCTCATGCCGACAATACTCCCTTTACAAGCCCATCTAAATCCCAGAGGTCGATCTCGGGGATATCAGTCTCTGCGCCATCAGCGATTACTCTGGTGCCAGAACTTATAGTGCGACTCTGAAAGTCCAATGCTATTACATTTTTATAAGATAGGGCGATAGTCCTTGCTTTTTCCGACAAGGTATGTGTAATAATTAATGTGCCAACTCCGGATTTTATCCGTGGTGTTAGGTGTGTTTCAAGATGATCGTCATTAAATCCATATCCGATTATTAAAAATTTTTGTGCTTTATCAATTGATTCATTCCCTTTATCGCGATGTTTGTCAAATGGGCTTTCGTATCCACTACGAAATTTATTTAAACCGGGGGTAATAATGAGGCGGGGTAATGGCAGTGATCCGGCATAGCGAACCGGATCGCCATCGCGATGATACCAATCTAGACTGCCATGAGGTTTAAAAACTTTGGCGCGTTTAGCAAACCTCACTCGAGGAACTCGATTTACAACGCGGGCACTTCGACAAAAGCTCCAATGACTATGTTCTGGTTCCAAGCGTGCAGCAAAGTGGCCATTAAACATCGTGTCGACACCGAGGCCACCCTCTTCGCATGCAACTTCGACGAGACGATCATAGTTAGTGGTAATGATAGGAATGCCACTGTCTGGAACAATGAGATGTGGCAAAAGTTTTGTAAGGCGTAGAATTTTAGATCGAGAAAATACCTCTGCAATTATCTTTGCCTCTGCAGAGGCAATGAATTCACCACTGCTTTGAACAATCGAAGCTTCAAGGGAGGCGGTTGGCGCATATCTAAGTAGCGCTGCTTCGAGCCCTTCCTTCTGAATCTCCGGATAAATCATTTGCCAAAGATCAAAATCTTGTGGTGATAACGTTTTAGGTATTTGGGTTACTAGGTGTTCGCCAAGCGCATGCATGCCTGGCACACCTTCGGCACACGAGAGTCCAGAACCGACAACTAGGACTAACCCATCGCTGAAGTGCTCCTGTAATCTCTTTCTAAGCGTACTTAATTCCACGGTGCCCCTAACGATGACCAAGGTGCTCTGCGACTGCATGTTATGCGGAAGCAGCTTTATTAGATAAATTTCGTTTTGTGGGTAGGGCAAAATTCAGTGAATAACTTTAGCGGGGGGTGAGGGTGTCGATTCTGGTGGTCCGGGGTGCGCAAACTCAATGGTGAGTAAGTGTTTTGGCAGTTGGCTGAGATCACTTCAGCCCACCCCTTGACCCCACCCCCAAACCCGCCTAAGGGCGCGTCCTTCCACAGGTGCGGCCTCGCTGCGCAGGTGGCTTGAGCTGAACATTGCCGGTGCGTCTGGGTCTCTCAGGTAATCCGTCAAAGTAACCCGGTGACGAAAGTTGCGGGTGGAGCGTTTCGGTTCGTGATTGCGTTGGGGAAGGGGCCATCCGGCCACCTTTCCGGTTTGCGCATTTGCGGTGCCCGCATCCTTCACCTTCTGCCGAAGCGCCAGAACTACAGGTGAAGTTTTCACATGCCCACAATCAATCAGCTGGTCCGCAAGGGCCGCGAACCGCAGAAGGCCAAGTCCAAGGTCCCTGCGATGGAGCAGAACCCGCAGAAGCGCGGCGTCTGCACCCGCGTCTACACGACCACCCCGAAGAAGCCGAACTCGGCTCTCCGCAAGGTCGCCAAGATCCGCCTGACCAACAGCCGCGAAGTCATTTCGTACATCCCGGGTGAAGGCCACAACCTGCAGGAGCACTCGGTCGTGCTCATCCGCGGCGGCCGCGTTCGCGACCTTCCCGGCGTTCGCTACCACGTCCTGCGCGGCGTGCTCGATACGCAGGGCGTCAAGGACCGCAAGCAGTCCCGCTCGAAGTACGGCGCCAAGCGTCCGAAGTAATTAGGCCAAGGTCCGGCTTTCCTTCGCTTCACCCAGCCACCGACCAGGTGGCTTCTGGGTGGCCGGCCAAAAAAGGTCGGGAACGCGGAGCGGGCCGGTGCCGCAAGGCACACCCGGATGGGTGGGCCGCACTCCGAAGGAGTACACAATATGTCACGTCGTCGTCGTCCGGAAAAGCGGGTCATCCTGCCCGACCCGAAGTTCGGTGATCAGGTTCTGTCGAAGTTCATGAACAACCTCATGCTCGATGGTAAGAAGTCGGTTGCCGAAAGCATCGTCTACGGTGCGCTCGAAACCATGCAGACCCGTGCGAAGGCGGACCCGGTCCAGCTCTTCCACGATGCGCTGAACAACGTCCGTCCGCAGATCGAAGTGCGCTCGCGCCGCGTCGGTGGTGCGACTTACCAGGTCCCGGTCGAGGTTCGCCCCGAACGTGCCCAGGCGCTCGCCATTCGCTGGCTGATCACCGCTGCGCGCAACCGCTCGGAGACCACGATGGCCGCGCGTCTCTCGGCCGAGCTGCTCGATGCTGCCAACAACCGTGGCAACGCCGTCAAGAAGCGTGAAGACACCCACCGCATGGCCGACGCCAACCGCGCGTTCAGCCACTACCGCTGGTAATCACTCGCGGTATTTGCGGCCGTCTTTAAACGGTCACAATGGTAACCATATGGGCGGAGCCTCTCCGGCTCCCCCATACTCCCAAGGAATAGCACCATGGCACGCAGCCATCCGCTTGAGCGCTATCGCAACTTCGGCATCATGGCACACATCGACGCCGGCAAGACGACGACGACCGAGCGCATCCTCTACTACACCGGCAAGTCCTACAAGATCGGCGAAGTCCATGACGGCGCCGCTACGATGGACTGGATGGAGCAGGAGCAGGAGCGCGGCATCACGATCACGTCGGCCGCCACGACCTGCTTCTGGAACGACCACCGCCTGAACATCATCGACACCCCCGGCCACGTCGACTTCACCATCGAAGTCGAACGCTCGCTGCGCGTGCTCGACGGTGCCGTCGCCGCCTTCGACGGCGTCGCCGGCGTCGAGCCCCAGTCGGAAACCGTCTGGCGCCAGGCCGACAAGTACAACGTCCCCCGCATGTGCTTCATCAACAAGCTCGACCGCACCGGCGCGAACTTCAAGTACTGCGTGCAGACGATCATCGACCGCCTCGGCGCGAAGCCGGCGGTGCTGTATCTGCCGATCGGTGCCGAGAGCGATTTCAAGGGTCTTGTCGACCTCGTCGAACAGCGTGCGATCATCTGGAAGGATGAATCGCTCGGTGCGGAGTTCTTCTATGAAGAGATCCCGGCCGACATGGCCGACGAAGCTGCCGAGTACCGCAACAACCTCATCGAACTCGCCGTCGAGCAGGACGACGAGGCGATGGAAGCCTACCTTGAGGGCAACGAGCCCGACGTGGCGACGCTCAAGAAGCTGATCCGCAAGGGTACGCTCGGCCAGGCCTTCGTGCCGGTGCTGTGCGGTTCGGCGTTCAAGAACAAGGGCGTCCAGTGCCTGCTCGACGCGGTGGTGGACTACCTGCCTTCGCCGATCGACATCGAGGACGTGCAGGGCATCAACCCCGACACGGAAGAGCCGGACAGCCGTCCGACCGCAGACGATGCACCGTTCTCGGCGCTGGCGTTCAAGATCATGAACGACCCGTTCGTCGGCTCGCTGACCTTCACCCGCATCTATTCGGGCACGCTGACCAAGGGCACTTACCTGAACTCGGTGAAGGACAAGAAGGAGAAGGTCGGCCGCATGCTGCTGATGCACTCCAACAACCGTGAAGACATCGATGCGGCCTATGCCGGCGACATCGTTGCCATCGCCGGTCTCAAGGAGACGACCACGGGCGACACCCTGTGCTCGGAAAAGCAGCCGATCATCCTCGAGCGCATGGAATTCCCCGAGCCGGTCATCGAACTGTCGGTGGAACCGAAGACCAAGGCCGACCAGGAGAAGATGGGCATCGCGCTCAACCGTCTCTCGGCCGAGGACCCTTCGTTCCGCGTCTCGACCGACCACGAATCGGGCCAGACCATCATCAAGGGCATGGGCGAACTTCACCTCGAAATCCTTGTCGACCGCATGAAGCGCGAGTTCAAGGTCGAGGCGAACGTCGGTGCGCCGCAGGTGGCCTATCGCGAATACCTCGCCAAGCCGATCGATCTTGACCACACACACAAGAAGCAGTCGGGCGGCACCGGCCAGTTCGGCCGCGTCAAGGTCAAGGTCACACCGGGCGAGCGCGGTTCGGGCTTCGTCTTCAAGGACGAAATCAAGGGCGGTAACATTCCGAAGGAATATATCCCCGCGATCGAAAAGGGCTTCCGCGAAACCGCGATGACGGGCTCGCTGATCGGCTTCCCGATCATCGACTTCGAAGTCCTGCTTTATGACGGTGCGTACCACGACGTCGACTCGTCGGCCCTGGCCTTCGAAATCTGCGCCCGCGGTGCCATGCGCGAAGCCGCCCAGAAGGCCGGCATCAAGCTGCTCGAGCCGATCATGAAGGTCGAAGTGATCACGCCGGACGAATATCTCGGCGACGTGATCGGCGACATCAACTCCCGTCGTGGCCAGATCCAGGGCACCGACAGCCGCGGCAATGCCCAGGCCGTCGTGGCAATGGTGCCTCTGGCAAACATGTTCGGCTACGTGAACCAGCTCCGCTCGTTCACCCAGGGCCGTGCAAACTACTCGATGTTCTTCGACCACTACGACGAGGTCCCGGCGAACGTCGCGACCGAGCTCAAGGCGAAGCTTGCATAAGAGCACGGATAGCATTAGGGGCGGCGCTCGATTCAGCGGGTGCCGTCCATTTCCCGCAGTATCTGCACACATTGAAAAGAAGGTTTGAACAATGGCCAAGGCTAAGTTTGAGCGGACCAAGCCGCACTGCAACATCGGCACCATCGGTCACGTCGACCACGGCAAGACCACGCTGACCGCCGCAATCACCAAGGTTCTCGCCGAGACCGGTGGCGCGACGTTCACCGACTACGCGAACATCGACAAGGCTCCTGAAGAGCGCGAGCGCGGCATCACCATCTCGACCGCACACGTCGAGTACGAGACCGCCAACCGTCACTACGCGCACGTCGACTGCCCGGGTCACGCCGACTACGTGAAGAACATGATCACCGGTGCTGCCCAGATGGACGGCGCGATCCTGGTCGTGAACGCTGCTGACGGCCCGATGCCGCAGACCCGCGAACACATCCTGCTCGCTCGCCAGGTCGGCGTGCCTGCACTGGTCGTGTACATGAACAAGGTCGACCAGGTCGACGACGAGGAAATCCTCGAGCTCGTCGAACTCGAAGTTCGTGAACTGCTTTCGTCGTACGACTTCCCGGGCGACGATATTCCGATCGTCAAGGGTTCGGCTCTGGCCGCTCTCGAAGGCCGCGACGACAACATCGGTCGCGATTCGATCAATGCGCTGATGGAAGCTGTCGACAGCTACATCCCGCAGCCGCCGCGCCCGACCGACAAGCCGTTCCTGATGCCCGTCGAAGACGTGTTCTCGATCTCGGGTCGCGGCACCGTGGTGACCGGCCGTATCGAAACCGGCATCGTCAAGGTTGGTGAAGAAGTCGAAATCGTGGGTCTGAAGGACACCATGAAGACGACCGTGACCGGCGTTGAAATGTTCCGCAAGCTGCTCGACCAGGGCGAAGCCGGCGACAACGTCGGTGCGCTGATCCGTGGCATCAAGCGTGAAGAAGTCGAGCGTGGTCAGGTTCTCTGCAAGCCCGGTTCGGTCAAGCCGCACACCGAGTTCTCGGCTGAGGTCTACGTGCTGTCGAAGGACGAAGGTGGCCGTCACACGCCGTTCTTCGCCAACTACCGCCCGCAGTTCTACTTCCGCACCACCGACGTGACCGGCGAAGTGATCCTTCCCGAGGGCACCGAGATGGTCATGCCGGGCGACAACGTCACCCTGGCTGTCAAGCTGATCGCTCCGATCGCGATGGATCCGGGTCTGCGCTTCGCAATTCGCGAAGGCGGCCGTACCGTCGGTTCGGGGGTTGTCAGCACGATCACGAAGTAATATAGGCCGCGCACCGGCGGGGAGATTCGCTCTTCCCGCCGGTCGGTTTTTTACTGACTGATCGCTTTTAGGCAGTTGGCCCGCTCTCCCCGAGCTTCAGAAAATGGGGTGGGGTAGAGGGCAGGTCGACTGACCTTTTTTGTTTTTGCTCTTTCGCATCGGTAAACGGACATGGACGCCCAGAATATCCGCATTCGCCTCAAGGCCTTTGATCATCGTGTGCTCGACCAGGCCACTGGAGAAATTGCAGATACCGCCCGCCGCACCGGCGCGCTGATTCGGGGTCCCATTCCGCTCCCGACGCGCATCGAGAAGTTCACCGTGAACCGCGGTCCGCACATCGACAAGAAGTCGCGTGAGCAGTTCGAGGTCCGTACCTACAAGCGCCTGCTCGACATCGTGCAGCCCAATGCGGCCACTGTCGACGCGCTGATGAAGCTGGACCTTGCGGCCGGCGTGAACGTCGAGATCAAGCTGGCCTGAGGCCGCTGATCGAGCGGCCTGCGAAAGCAGTCGCCAGCTCCGGTCGGGTCGTCCGCAACGGCCCAGAGTTTCTGGTCGGACATGTCCGGCCAAGACCCTTGCTTCGGTGAGGGGCCAGAGTTTCCGGGGTAACAAAAGCCTCGTTGACAATGGGATACCTCCGGCGCCGCCTTATGGGCACAGCCGGGCAAGCGTCCCCCGATTGCTTCTGCCAAGGCAGGGGCACTCAGCCCGGTCGGGGGCGCGCTTCACATACGGGCTGAACACGCATGTCGGGATGGGCCCGGCATGCCTCTGTTATGGAGTATGGATCATGCGCACCGGCGTGATCGCGAAGAAGGTGGGGATGACCCGCCTTTTCCAGGAAGATGGTCGGCACGTGCCGGTTACCGTCCTGTCGCTAGAAAATTGCCAGGTGGTTTCGGTTCGCACTGAAGACCGTGACGGTTACGTCGCGGTTCAGCTCGGTGCTGGCCAAGCCAAGCAGAAAAACGTTGCCAAGCCGCAGCGCGAGCACTTTGCCAAGGCAGAAGTTCCGCTGAAGATGGAAGTCGCCGAGTTCCGCGTTGCAGACGACGCGCTGCTCGATGTCGGCTCGACCATCGCCGCTTCGCATTTCGTTCCCGGCCAGTATGTCGACATCACCGGCAACACCCAGGGCAAGGGCTTCCAGGGCGCGATGAAGCGCTGGGGCTTCGGCGGTATGCGCGCCACCCACGGTGTCTCGATCTCGCACCGTGCACACGGTTCGACCGGTAACCGCCAGGATCCGGGTCGCGTTTTCAAGAACAAGAAGATGGCCGGCCACATGGGCGACCGTCAGCGCACGCAGCAGAACCTCGAAGTCGTCCGCACCGACGACGAGCGTGGCCTGATCTTCGTGAAGGGCTCGGTGCCCGGTTCGAAGAACGCATGGCTCCTCGTGCGCGATGCCGTGAAGGTCTCGCGTCACGCTGAAGCGCCCTATCCCGCCGGCCTCAAGCAGGCCGCCAACAGCAATGACTCGGCAGCTGCCGACACCCCGGCGGAGAACGTCGCGGCTGTCGAAGCCACCGAAGGTCAGGAGGGCTAAGTCGTGAAGGTTCAGATCCTCAATCTCGACGGCACTGCCGGCAAGGGCGAAGTCGAACTGTCGGAAGCCGTGTTCGGCGTCGAACCCCGCGCAGACATCCTGCACCGCGTTGTCACCTGGCAGCTCGAAAAGCGTCGCGGCACTGCCCGCAAGGCGCGTGAGCGTTCGGACGTTGCCCGCACCGGCAAGAAGTTCGGCAACCAGAAGGGTGGCGGTACGGCTCGTCACGGTGACCGCGCAGCTCCGATCTTCATCGGCGGTGGCAAGGCTCACGGTCCTCGCGTTCGTGACTTCAACCCTTCGCTGAACAAGAAGGTTCGCGCGCTCGGTCTGAAGATGGCGCTTTCGTCGAAGGCCAAGGCCGGTCTGGTGATCGTCGACAACCTCGACATCGGAGCCAAGACCAAGGCTCTGGTTGCAGAACTCGGCAAGGCCAACTGGGGCCGCAAGGTTCTGGTGATCGACGGCGATGCGGTGAACGACAACTTCGCCAAGGCTGCCCGCAACATCATCGGCGTGAACGTGCTGCCTGCCATTGGCGCGAACGTTTACGACATCCTGAAGCATGACACGCTGGTGCTGACGCGCTCTGCTGTCGAAAAGCTGGAGGCGCGTTTCAATGGCTAATGCAATCGACACGCGTCACTATGACGTGATCGTGGCTCCCCACATCACCGAAAAGGCAACGCTGCTCAGCGAGAACAACGCCGTGGTCTTCAAGGTTGCCGACAAGGCAACCAAGCCGGAGATCAAGGCAGCGGTCGAAGCCCTGTTCAACGTCAAGGTCACCAAGGTGAACACCCTGACGCAGAAGGGCAAGACCAAGCGCTGGAAGGGCAAGCCCTACAAGCGCTCCGACGTCAAGAAGGCTGTCGTGACCCTGGCCGCAGGCCAGTCGATCGACGTCACCAGCGGGATCTGAGGCTAGACCATGGCACTCAAGAGCTACAATCCGACCAGCCCCGCCCGGCGCGGCCTGATCCTCGTCGACAAGTCGTCGCTGTGGAAGGGCAAGCCGGTCAAGGCGCTGACCGAAGGCAAGTCGAAGACCGGCGGCCGCAACAACAAGGGCCATGTCACTTCGCGCGGCATCGCCGGTGGTCACAAGCAGAAGTACCGCTTCATCGACTTCAAGCGTCGCAAGTGGGACATGCCGGCTACCGTCGAACGTCTGGAGTATGACCCCAACCGCACCGCGTTCATCGCTCTCATCAAGTATGAGGACGGCGAGCAGACCTACATCATCGCTCCGCAGCGTCTGGCTGTCGGCGATGTGGTCGTCGCCGGCGAGAAGACCGACGTGAAGCCGGGCAATGCCATGCTTCTGTCGCAGATGCCGATCGGCACCATCATCCACAACGTGGAGATGAAGCCGGGCAAGGGCGGCCAGATCGCACGTTCGGCAGGCACCTATGTCCAGCTCGTCGGTCGTGACCGCGGCATGGTCATCGTCCGCCTGAACTCGGGCGAGCAGCGCTACCTGCGCGGTGACTGCATGGGCACCGTCGGTGCCGTGTCGAACCCGGACAACGCCAACACGAACCTTGCCAAGGCAGGCCGCAACCGCTGGCTCGGCAAGCGTCCGCTGACTCGCGGCGTTGCCAAGAACCCGGTCGACCACCCGCATGGTGGTGGTGAAGGCCGTACTTCGGGTGGCCGTCATCCTGTGACTCCGTGGGGCAAGCCGACCAAGGGCGCCCGCACCCGTCACAACAAGTCGACGGACAAGATGATCATTCGTTCGCGCCACGCGAAGAAGAAGAGGTAAGACCACATGGCACGTTCCGTCTGGAAGGGCCCCTTCGTCGAGCTGCACCTCCTGAAGAAGGCAGAAGCCGCTCAGGATGCAGGCAGCCGCGCTGGCCCGATCAAGACATGGTCGCGTCGTTCGACCATCATTCCGCAGTTCGTTGGCCTGACGTTCAACGTCTACAACGGGCACAAGTTCATCCCCGTCTCCGTCTCGGAAGAGATGGTCGGCCACAAGCTTGGTGAATTCGCGCCGACGCGCACGTTCCCGGGTCACGCCGCTGACAAGAAGGGCAAGCGCTGATGAGCAAGCCTAAGGCACCCCGTCGCGTTGGCGACAAGGAAGCGCTGTCGGTCGGCACGCAGATCCGTGGTTCGGCGCAGAAGCTGAACCTCGTGGCTGCACTGATCCGCGGTCGCAAGGCCGAAGAGGCCATGAACATCCTGGCCTTCTCCAAGAAGGGCATGGCGGTTGACGCCCGCAAGGTTCTCGCTTCGGCGATCGCCAACGCGGAAAACAACCACAACCTCGACGTCGACGCTCTGGTCGTGGCGGAAGCCTCGGTCGGCAAGTCGATCACGATGAAGCGCTTCCACACCCGTGGTCGCGGCAAGTCGACCCGCATCCTCAAGCCGTTCAGCCGGCTGCGGATCGTGGTTCGCGAAGTTGAGGAGGCCTGATCATGGGTCACAAGTCGAACCCCATCGGTCTGCGCCTGCAGATCAACCGCACCTGGGACAGCCGCTGGTACGCGGAAGGTCGCAACTATGCGCAGATGCTCAAGGAAGACCTTGAGATCCGCAAGTTCATCGTCACGAGCCTGCCGCAGGCAGCGATCTCGAAGGTGGTGATCGAGCGTCCTGCCAAGCTGTGCCGCGTGTCGATCTATGCCGCCCGTCCGGGCGTCATCATCGGCAAGAAGGGCGCGGACATCGAGAAGCTTCGCTCGAAGCTCGCCGCGATGACCAGCAGCGACGTGAAGCTGAACATCGTCGAGATCCGCAAGCCGGAAATCGACAGCAAGCTCGTTGCCCAGGGCATCGCCGACCAGCTGGTCCGCCGCGTTGCCTTCCGTCGTGCGATGAAGCGCGCCGTGCAGTCCGCCCTGCGTCTTGGAGCCGAAGGCATCAAGATCACCTGCGGTGGCCGTCTCGGTGGTGCAGAAATCGCCCGCGTCGAATGGTATCGTGAAGGTCGCGTTCCGCTGCACACCCTGCGCGCGAACATCGACTATGCCGAAGCCGAGGCGCTGACCGCTTATGGCATCATCGGCATCAAGACCTGGATCTTCAAGGGTGAGATCCTCGGTCACGATCCGATGGCCCAGGACCGACTGATGATGGAAGCGCAGACTTCCGGCGTCCGTCCGGCTCGTTGATCCTCGAGGTTAGAGAAGCACCATGCTGCAACCGAAGAAGACCAAGTTCCGCAAGACCTTCAAGGGCCGTATCCACGGCCTCGCGAAGGGTGGCACGGACCTGAACTTCGGCTCCTACGGCCTCAAGGCCCTGGAACCGGAACGCGTCACCGCCCGCCAGATCGAAGCGGCCCGCCGCGCGATCACGCGCCACATCCGCCGTCAGGGCCGTCTGTGGATCCGCGTGTTCCCCGACGTGCCGGTTTCGAAGAAGCCCGCCGAAGTCCGCCAGGGCAAGGGCAAGGGTTCGATCGAATACTGGGCAGCCCGCGTAAAGCCGGGTCGCATCCTGTTCGAACTGGACGGCGTCCCCGGCCCGCTCGCGGCCGAGGCTTTCAGCCGCGCCGCGATGAAGCTGCCGATCAAGACGAAGGTCGTTGCCCGCCTGGGTGACACTTCGCACCTTGGCGGCGAGTGATTGGGAGTCGAATGATGGCCAAGATCGAAGACCTTCGCGCCAAGAGCGACGACCAGCTGAACGCTGAACTCGCCGAGCTGAAGCGCGAGCAGTTCAACCTGCGTTTCCAGGGCGCGACGAACCAGCTTGAGCGCCCTGCGCGCATCAAGGAAGTCCGCCGCGACATCGCGCGCATCAAGACGCTGCAGACTGAGCGTTCTCAGTCGGCCCAGGCGTAAGGAAGCTACTATGCCCAAGCGTATTCTGGTCGGAACCATCGTTTCCGACAAGACCGACAAGACCGTGGTCGTGAAGGTCGAGCGCAAGGTGAAGCACCCGCTCTACGGGAAGATCATCCGCCGCTCGAAGAAGTATCACGCCCATGACGAGGCGAATGCCTTCAAGACCGGCGAGACCGTGCGCATCGAAGAGACCGCGCCGATCTCGAAGCTGAAGACGTGGAAGGTCATCGACCGCGTCACGGCCGGCAAGGGCACCGCAATCGAAGCGGACGTCTGATAGTCGTCAGTCAAGTTAGGGGTTGCTTCGCGGCACCAGTCGTGTAGCGGCCCCTGCTACTGTTTTGGAACTGCCGGACTGGTTCCGGCAAGCCAGTGAGAAGGAACCGGATCAATGATCCAGATGCAATCCAATCTCGACGTGGCGGACAACAGCGGCGCAAAGCGCGTCCAGTGCATCAAGGTGCTGGGTGGCTCTAAGCGTCGGTTCGCAAGCGTCGGCGACATCATCGTGGTGTCGGTCAAGGAAGCGCAGCCGCGTGCCCGCGTCAAGAAGGGCGACGTGCACCGTGCGGTTATCGTGCGCACCAAGAAGGATGTCCGCCGTGCAGACGGTTCGGTCATCCGTTTTGACGGCAACGCTGCCGTGCTCGTCGGCAAGAACGAAGAGCCCATCGGCACGCGTATCTTTGGACCCGTTGTGCGCGAACTTCGCGGCAAGGGCTTCATGAAGATCATCTCGCTCGCGCCGGAGGTGCTGTAATGGCTGCCGCGAAGATCAAGAAGGGCGATACCGTCGTCGTTCGTTCGGGCAAGGACAAGGGCCGCACCGGCACCGTCCTTCAGGTCCTTCCGAAGGATGAGAAGGTCGTCGTGCAGGGCGTGAACATCGCTGCCCGTCACCGCAAGCCGAGCCAGCAGAACCCGCAGGGCGGCATCGATCGCTTCGAAGCGCCGATGCACATCTCGAAGGTTTCGGTCGCTGACAAGGATGGCAAGCCCACCCGCGTCCGCTTTGAAACCAAGGACGGCAAGAAGGTCCGTGTGGCCGTGAAGTCCGGGGAGACGATCGATGGCTGACAAGTATACGCCGCGTCTGCGGTCGAAGTATGACGCCGAGATCGCCCAGGCGATGCAGGCCAAGTTCGGCTACAAGAACGCGATGGAAATCCCGCGCATCGAAAAGATCACGCTCAACATGGGCGTGGGCGAAGCGAGCCAGGACAAGAAGAAGGTCACGACCGCAGCTGCAGAAATGGAGCTGATTGCTGGCCAGAAGCCCGTCATCACCAAGGCGAAGAAGTCGATCGCGCAGTTCAAGCTGCGTGAAGGCATGCCGATCGGTTGCAAGGTGACCCTGCGCCGCGAACGCATGTACGAATTCCTCGACCGCCTCATCACCATCGCAATGCCCCGCATCCGCGACTTCCGTGGTCTGAACCCGAAGTCGTTCGATGGTCGCGGCAACTACGCGATGGGTCTGAAGGAGCAGATCATCTTCCCGGAGATCAGCTACGACCAGATCGAGAAGGTGCGTGGCATGGACATCATCGTCACCACGACCGCGAAGACGGACGACGAAGCGCGCGAGCTGCTCCGCCTGTTCGGTTTCCCGTTCCCGCAGGAAGCTGCTGAAGAGCAGCAGGCCGCGTGATCCAGAATTGAAGAAGAGAGCTTAAGTCCATGGCGAAACTGAGTTCCATCAACAAGAACGAGAAGCGAAAGAAGCTCGTTCAGAAGTTTGCGGCGAAGTATGCTGCGCTCAAGGCTACGGCTGACGACCAGTCGCTCGACGAAACCGAGCGCCTGATTGCCCGCCTCAAGATGGCCGAACTCCCGCGCAACGCGAACCCGACCCGGGTGCGCAACCGCTGCGCAACGACCGGCCGCCCGCGTGGCTACTATCGCAAGTTCGGCCTGTGCCGCATCGAGCTGCGGGACAAGGGCAACAAGGGCCTTATCCCCGGCCTGACCAAGTCGAGCTGGTAAGGATCATCCGATGGCTATGACCGACCCCTTGGGTGATATGCTCACCCGCATCCGCAACGGCCAGCAGGCGAAGAAGGACTCGGTCCTTTCGCCCGCCTCCAAGCTGCGTGCGCACGTGCTCGAAGTCCTTCAGCGTGAAGGCTACATCCGCGGTTTCTCGGAGGACGCCACCGGCGCCCATCCGCAGCTGCGCATCGAGCTCAAGTATTTCGAGGGCCAGCCTGCGATCAAGCATGTTGCCCGTGTCTCCAAGCCTGGCCGCCGCGTCTACTCGGGTTCCAAGGAACTCCCGGTGATCCGCAACGGTCTTGGCATCACCATCGTCTCGACGCCCAAGGGCGTGCTTTCGGATGCCGAAGCACGCGCTGCCAACGTCGGTGGCGAAGTGCTTGCGGAGGTGTTCTGATGAGCCGCATCGGCAAGAAGCCGGTGGCGATCCCCGGTGGCGTCACTGCGAACATCGCTGACGGCGTGTTGACCGTAAAGGGCCCGAAGGGCACCCTGACGCTCACGCTCCGTGACGAGATCAGCTACACCGTCGACGGCGACACGATCCTCGTGAAGCCGGCGAACGACACCAAGGCTGCGCGTGCCTTCTGGGGCATGCAGCGCACACTCGTCGACAACCTCGTGACCGGCGTTACGCAGGGCTACACCAAGGTTCTTGAAATCACCGGCGTTGGCTATCGTGCCAATTCGCAGGGCAAGAACCTGAAGCTGCAGCTTGGCTACAGCCACGACGTCGATTTCCCGGTGCCGGAAGGCATCGAGATCAAGACCCCTGACAACACCACAGTGGAAATCTCGGGTATCGACAAGCAGAAGGTCGGCCAGGTCGCCGCAGAAATCCGTCGCTGGCGCAAGCCCGAGCCTTACAAGGGCAAGGGCATCAAGTACCGCGGCGAGTTTATCTTCCGCAAGGAAGGGAAGAAGAAGTAATGGCAAAGCTGTCTCTCTTCGCACGCCGCCGCCGCCGTGTCCGCACGGCGCTGAAGGCTCGTTCGGGCGGTCGTCCTCGCCTGTCGGTGCATCGCTCCGGCCGTCACATCTACGTCCAGATCATCGACGACGCTGCGGGCAAGACGCTTGCCGCCGCCTCGACGCTGGTCAAGGGTCAGAAGTCGATCGGCGCGAACGTCGATGCCGCCACCAAGGTGGGCACCGAGATCGCCGAGAAGGCCAAGGCCGCCGGCATCACCACCGTCGTGTTCGATCGCGGCGGGTTCCTGTTCCATGGCCGCGTCAAGGCGCTGGCTGACGCTGCCCGCGCTGGCGGCCTGGAGTTCTGACAATGGCTGACGAAACCAACCTGGAAGGCGTCGCCCCGGTCGAAGCAACCGGTAGCGAGCCGCAGCAGCGTGAAGGTCGTGGCCGTGGTCGCGGCCGTGGCGGCAATGACCGTGGCGGCAACAATGATCGCGGTGGAAACCGTGGTCGTCGTGATGATCGTCGCGGTGGCCGTGGCGGGAACGACGAGGATGGTGGTGAGGAGCTGATCGAAAAGCTCGTCCACATCAACCGCGTCTCCAAGACCGTCAAGGGCGGCAAGCGCTTCGGCTTTGCAGCACTCGTCGTGGTCGGCGACGGCAAGGGCCGTGCAGGCTTCGGCAAGGGCAAGGCTCGCGAAGTGCCTGAAGCGATCACCAAGGCCACTGCCGCTGCGAAGCGCGCCATGGTCCGCGTGCCGCTGAAGGAAGGCCGCACCCTGCATCACGACGGCAAGGGTCGTTTCGGTGCCGGCAAGGTCAACGTCCGTTCGGCTCCGGCCGGTACCGGCATCATCGCCGGCGGTCCGATGCGCGCTGTCTTCGAGAGCCTCGGCGTTGCCGACGTGGTGACCAAGTCGGTCGGCACCTCGAACCCCTACAACATGATCCGCGCCACCTTCGACGCGCTGACCGACCAGACTTCGCCGAAGTCGGTTGCTCAGCGTCGTGGCAAGAAGGTTGCTGATCTCCTCGGCCGTGGTGGCGCTTCGCAGGTCGAAGCCGAAGCTGCTGCCGAAGCCATCGCGGAGTAATCGGTCATGGCTACCATCAAGATCAAGCAGATCGGTTCGCCGATCCGTCGCCCGGAAGCCCAGAAGAAGATTCTGGTCGGACTGGGCCTGGGCAAGATGCACCGCGTTGTCGAGTTGGAAGACACGGCCGAAGTGCGTGGCGCCATTGCCAAGCTTCCCCACATGGTGGCCGTGGTCGACTGACCACTGCTTCCCTGACGGGAAATGGGACACCCCGGCCTAGTGCCGGGGTTTTCCTTTGGGGCCGTGGTGCAGGTGCGCCCGGTCCCGCGAGGGGGTGACAAGCCCGGCCTGATCGGCTAGGCGGCGCCCTTTCCGAAGCGCGTCTCAAAGCGAAAGCGAGTGCAGAACATGAAACTGAACGAAATCTCCGACAACAACGGCGCCCGCAAGGGCCGCATGCGCGTTGGCCGTGGCATCGGCTCGGGCAAGGGCAAGACTGCCGGTCGCGGCCAGAAGGGTGCCAAGGCACGTTCGGGCGTCAGCGTGAACGGTTTCGAGGGTGGCCAGATGCCGCTCCACATGCGTATCCCGAAGCGTGGCTTCAACAACATCTTCGCCAAGGACTTCGCCGAAGTGAACCTCGGCATGATCCAGAAGATGATCGATGCCGGCAAGCTGGACGTTTCCGGCACCGTCGACCACGCAGCGCTCAAGGCCGCTGGTCTGGCCCGTGGCGGCAAGGACGGCGTGCGCCTCCTCGCCAAGGGTGAGCTGACCACCAAGGTCGCTTTTGCCGTGACCGGTGCCTCGAAGGGCGCGATTGCTGCTGTCGAGAAGGCCGGTGGCTCGGTCACGCTTCCCGAAGCGCAGCCCAGCGAGCACGAGAAGAAGACGGCTCGCCGCGAGGCCAACAAGGCCAAGTAAGCACTTTTCCGGTCCCCGCCCGCCAGTCGGGCGGGGATTTCGGCATTGCAGGGGTTCGACTTTCGTCGCCCCGCACTATATGGGCTAGCTCAAGACGTCCGAGATGCGTGGCCCAGGGCCCGATCTCGCAGCAAGGCTTAGAACCCCGAAATGGCATCACGCGCCGACAACATCGCCAGCAACCTCAATCTGGCCAACTTCTCCAAGGCAACCGAGCTCAAGAAGCGCATCTGGTTCACGGTGGGCGCGCTCATCGTCTTCCGGTTCCTCAGCTTCGTTCCGCTGCCCGGCGTCAATCCGCTGATCATGGAGACGCTCTACGATCAGACCCGCGGCGGGGTTCTTGACATTTTCAACGCGTTCTCGGGCGGCTCGCTCGAGCGCATGAGCCTCATCGCGCTGGGCGTCATGCCCTACATCACCGCGTCGATCGTGGTGCAGCTTGCCGCCTCGCTTCACCCCGCGCTTGCCGCGATGAAGAAGGAAGGCGAGAGCGGGCGCAAGAAGCTCAACCAGTACACCCGCTACGGCGCGGTGCTGCTGACCGCGATCCAGGGCTGGGTGCTCGCCTCCGGGCTTGAAGCATACGGCGCGTCGAGCGGTCTGCAGGCGGTGGTCAACCCCGGCATGCTGTTCCGCGTTGGTGCGGTCATCTCGCTGATCGGCGGGACGATGTTCCTGCTGTGGCTGGGTGAGCAGATCACCTCGCGCGGGATCGGCAACGGCGTTTCGCTGATCATCATGGCCGGTATCGTCGCGCAGCTGCCGAAGTTCTTCGGCAACCTGTTCGAAGGCGGCCGCACCGGTTCGATTTCGCCGTTCCTGATCGTCGGCATCGTGATCATGCTGATCGGCCTCGTTCTGGCGATCTGCTTCTTCGAGCGTGCGACGCGCAGGTTGCTGATCCAGTATCCGAAGCGGGCGACGCAGCGCGGCATGATGAATGCCGACCGCAGCCACCTGCCGCTGAAGCTGAACACCGCTGGCGTGATCCCGCCGATCTTTGCGAGCTCGCTGCTGCTGCTGCCGCTGACGATCACGCAGTTTGCCGGCAAGTCGATCTCGCCCGACACCACGATGGGTCAGGTGATCGTCTCGCTGAACCAGTACCTCGGCCACGGCAAGCCGCTGTACATGCTGTTCTACGCGCTCGGTATCATCTTCTTCTCGTTCTTCTACACCGCCGTGGTGTTCAACCCGGAAGAGACGGCCGAGAACCTCAAGAAGAATGGCGGGTTCATTCCGGGCATCCGTCCGGGCAAGAACACCCAGACCTACTTGGACTATGTGCTAACTCGCATCACCGTGCTTGGTGCGGCATATATTACCATCGTCTGCGTCGTGCCGGAATTCATCATGGCGGAGACGGGCATGGGGACGCTGTTCTTTGGCGGCACCAGCCTGCTGATCGTGGTCAACGTCACGGTCGACACCATTACGCAGATCCAGTCGCACTTGCTGGCACACCAGTATGGCGACCTGATCAAGAAGGCGAAACTGAAGGGACGGCTGCGCTGAGGGCAGCAGCTGCATGAGGGGGACGATCTCTTGAACATCATCCTGTTGGGGCCTCCGGGCGCGGGCAAGGGCACGCAGGCCCAGCGCCTGGTCGAACGCCATGGCATGAAGCAGCTTTCGACGGGCGACATGCTCCGCGCTGCCGTCAAGGCACAGACGCCGGTTGGCCTCAAGGCCAAGGCCGTGATGGAAGCAGGCCAGCTGGTTTCGGACGAGATCGTCTCTGCGCTGATCGGTGACGAGCTTGATGCCTTGGCCGAGGGCCAGGGCGCAATCTTCGACGGCTATCCCCGCACCGCACCGCAGGCCGAATCGCTCGAGGCAATTCTGGCAAGCCGCGGCAAGAAGCTCGATTACGTGATTGAGCTCGACGTCAACGAAGATGCCCTCGTCGAGCGCATCACTGGACGTTACACCTGCGCAACCTGCGGCAAGGGCTATCACGATACGTTCGAGAAGCCTGCCGTCGAAGGTACCTGCGACAAGTGCGGCGGTCACGAGTTCAAGCGTCGTCCTGACGACAACGAGGAAACCGTGCGCACCCGCATGGCCGAGTATCGCGCCAAGACCGCGCCGATCCTGCCGATCTACGAAGCGCAAGGCATCGTCAGCCGTGTCGACGGCATGGCCGACATGGACGAGGTTACGGCAGCCATTGAGGCAATCCTCGGCAAGCGCTAACACGCGTGCGTGACCCGCCCGTCCCGGTGCGGGCGGAGGCGCGCGATGGCCAAGGCTCTGAATTTTCTGACGGCGGGGCTGTGCGGCCTCGCCGTTGTTGCATCCGCTCCTGCCCATGCCGAAGTGCTCGCGCGGACTGATGCCGGGTTTGTGGTGCGTGTGACCGCAGAGGTTTCCGCGAGCCCTGCCGATGCGTGGAAGGCCTTTACCACGCCATCGCTGTGGTGGAATCCGCAGCACACCTTTTCGGGCGAGGCTGCAAACCTCACCATGGACCCGTCTGCCAACGGCTGCTTCTGCGAGAAGCTGCCCGTGCCCAAGGGGGCGCCAGCGACGCAGAAGCCGGGTTCGGTCATGCACATGCGGGTGGTCTATGCCGAACCTTACCGAGCGCTGCGCCTCGTCGGGGGATTGGGCCCGCTGCAGTCCGAGGCGGTCAACGGCACGATGACGGTCACGTTCAAGCCGGTCGATGGGAGCGACGGGAAGACTACGCGGATATTGTGGGAGTACGTTGTCGGTGGCTTCATGCGCTACAAGACCGAGACGATCTCAGGCGCGGTCGACAAGGTGCTGGCCGAGCAGATTGCCGGCCTTGCCAAGCTGGTTGGCCCGGTAGCGAAACCGGTGCAATCACCCGGCGATTTCCGGCTGCCGCTGGCACCGGAGAAGTCCTCTGCACCGGCAGGCGCTCCGATCGGGCTGGCGCCGTCTGCGTCCGACAAGGCCGCTACGGCGCGGGTCATCGACGATGGTCGCGCGCCCGTTGGTGACGGGCCGCGAAGCACCGTGACCGCAGGGACCGTCGAGTCGGCGAGGAGCGCCGCTGTCGATCAGCCGTCAAAGCCAGCTGAAGGGGAAGGGGGCGCGATGTCGGTGCCCGACCAGCCCGCAACGGATTCGCCGGACAGGACGGTGCCGGGTGACACGACGATTGTGGAAGTGCCACTGGAGCCCTCGGCGGTTGACGGGGAGGATGCTGCCATCGCGCCCCAAGCGCCTGGCGGTGGAACCGGCGAGAAGGCCGAGGAGACGCCGCCGCCGCTGGACAAGGTCAATCCGGACACCGAAGTGACCCTCCGCAAGCTTTTCGGCAAGAAGAAGCGTTCTGACTCTTCGCAATGAGCGCGATCGCTTTTGTAGCGATGAAAAGGCGCTAAGGTAGTTCAAACAGATACCGCGACTCGCCACGATGCGTGAACGCGGAGGTTACGGGCCGCACTCAGCCGAAGCCGGGCCACCATGATGGTGGCCAAATCGGGAGCCTTGGATGGCTCCGATCAGGGGGAGAGTACCGTGGCCGTTTCCGATCATGTTGACCTGCCAACCTTCATGGAAGGCGTGAAGAAGCGCAATCCTTACCAGCCCGAATTCGTCCAGGCGGTTCAGGAGGTTGCCGAAGACATCTTCGAGTTCATGCAGGACAAGGAAGAGTATCACTCGCAGCAGATCCTGCGCCGCATAGCCGAGCCGGACCGCGTCGTGTCCTTCCGCGTCTGCTGGGAGGACGACAAGGGCAACATTCGCGTGCAGCGTGGATGGCGCGTGCAGAACAACAATGCGATCGGCCCCTACAAGGGCGGCATCCGTTTCCACCCTTCGGTCACCGAATCGGTGCTCAAGTTCCTCGCCTTCGAGCAGACCTTCAAGAACGCGCTGACCGGCCTGCCGATGGGCGGCGGCAAGGGTGGGTCCAACTTCAATCCCAAGGGCAAGAGCGTGCGTGAGATCATGCGCTTCTGCCAGTCGTTCATGACCGAACTCTATCGCCACATCGGTGCAGACGTCGACGTTCCGGCCGGTGACATCGGCGTGGGCGGGCGCGAGATCGGCTTCATGTTCGGTCAGTACAAGCGCATCACCAACAACTTCACCGGGGTGCTGACCGGCAAGGGCCTCGAATGGGGTGGCTCGCTCATCCGCACCGAGGCGACCGGCTATGGTGCGGTCTACTTCCTCGCCAACATGCTGGCGACCAAGGGCGAGGACCTGACCGGCAAGACGGCGGTCATCTCCGGCTCGGGCAACGTCGCCACCCATGCGGCCGAGAAGATCGTGCAGCTTGGCGGCAAGGTACTGACGCTCTCGGATTCGGGCGGATACATCCACGATCCCGACGGGATCGATCAGGAGAAGATCGACTGGGTCAAGACGCACAAGACCCATCGCCGCGGCCGCATCGAGGAATATGTCGAGGCCTTCCCCAAGGCCAGCTTCCACGCCGGCAAGACGCCGTGGGGCGTGCCATGCGACGTGGCACTGCCTTGCGCAACGCAGAATGAACTGCTCGGCGATGATGCACGCATGCTCATCGCCAATGGCTGCAAGGCGGTGGCCGAAGGCGCGAACATGCCGACCGACCTTGACGGCGTCCACGTGTTCAAGGCCGCGAAGATCCTCTACGCACCGGGCAAGGCCTCGAACGCAGGTGGCGTTGCCGTCTCCGGCCTCGAGATGAGCCAGAACTCCGAACGCCGTTCCTGGAAGGAAGAGGAACTGCAGCAGATGTTGAAGGACATCATGGCAGGCATCCACAAGTCGTGCCTTGCCTATGGCGACCAGGGTGGCGGGTACATCGACTACGTGAAGGGGGCGAACATCGCTGGCTTCAAGAAAGTGGCCGACGCGATGCTGGCCTTCGGCGTGGTATAGCGAACGGACGAAATCGGCGAGAAGCCGTGAGGATGGGCCCGGAGCAAATCTCCGGGCCCGTTCCGTTTGGTGTTAGTCCTCGAACCCATTGGCAATTTGCGCGAGGCAGCGCAGGAATGCGGCGAAGACGGCAGCGGGAAGCGTCGAGGCATTTTGAGAGTAGCCGCTGTGAATGCCGGCAATGACAACCTTGGCGACATGCGTGTGCGATGATTCGAGGCCCAACGCTGCAATCTCGAGACATTCCGGGATCGCGGCAAAGGCAGCGGTTTCGTGCTCGCCGTCGGCATAGCGACGGATCGCATCGGCAATCGCGTGCGCGTCAAGCCCCGGCGCCTGGATCGCAAAGCGATGTTCGGCCAACAAGGGATCGCAAAGCTGCTTAGCGCCCCTGTCCATGCCAAGCCGATCATTGCGCTCGACGCTGTCTGCCAACCTGAGAAGACGGCCGCGCGGGTTGGCGACTCTAATGTTCAGCCCCGACTGCTGCGGTGGCGAGAAGTTCGGCCACGGGAGAGGCATCCAGCAGGGCGTATCCAGACGATCCATGGCTCATGATGCTGATCGTGGGTTTCAACTTGGCTCTCAGGCCTGAAATGAGGACCTGGAGGGACTTCGGAGAGATCGGGCGAAGCGCGGACCTCCCAGTCGCGGTGAGCCGCTCTGTGCGAACGGGCGCCCCTTTCGCCGCGGCAAGTAGCGACAGGATCCGTGATTCGCGGCCGAGAAGGGGCGAGATCACATAGTGCTGAAGGTGCAACTGACGCACATTGCGCAGCAGATCGTCGGTCTGCCGCTGGCCCATGCGGCCAAGAATGGCCTTGATGCGGGCCTGTCCCTCGGTTGGATCCATCTCGACATCGAAGACGTCGTCAAATCCGACATTCAGAATCTGCGCGCGCACTTGTGGTCTTGCATCGCGCAGAAGGGCGATCTTGGCCTTGCTCTTCAGTAATGGCCGATAAATTCGCATGAACTTGCGGATGCGGCCCGGATCGCTTCCCACAATGAAGATAACACTGTACGTCTCGCGTCTATCGTCGATAAAGGACGTGTAGTCGTCGGCTATGCGAAAGACTTGAGCGTTTTCTTGAAAGGCCGTCGCACAGTTAACCTCGACGGGCGGGGCCCCGTTTCCGAAATGCAGAATCCTTGCGCTGATCCCTCCATTGCGGCTCTGCCTTGCGGACAGGACTGCATGTTCGAAACTCACGACAAAATCCGTTTGCCGGGAGGCAAGCGGATTATGTCCCAAGTGGCTATTGGAAGGCATGTTCCTATAACTTTCGGTATATCTAAAGATATACTTTATAGATATGCGCGAAGCTTGCAATTGCGATCATCGGTAAATGCGCCGGATTTGGCGCGATTCGCGTTGGTGCATGATGCGCCGATGCCTCTCCGGAACTGTTGCGGAACGGAGCGAACTTCGTCACAGCGCGCGTAGCGTCGTTCCGAGATCTCAGACTATCGGGAAAAGCCTCTGGCGATAAGTGTTTGCGATAACGTGCTTCCATAACGGAGGGAATTTAACGTTCCTCTCTTGTTCTAATGGAACACAACGAGTACATAACCCTTGTTGACGGCTCGTGTCAGCCAACTCTAGCAAGGGAAAGAAGCCATGGCGGCTCAGCTCAAGCTCATCGAGGAAGGTAAGATCAAGGACATGGATCGTCAGAAGGCGCTCGACGCAGCCCTTGCGCAGATTGACCGCGCGTTCGGCAAGGGGTCGGCAATGAAGCTGGGCTCGAAGGAAGCGATGCAGGTGGAAGCGATTTCCACCGGCTCACTCGGGCTTGACATCGCGCTGGGCGTGGGCGGATTGCCGCGCGGCCGCGTGATCGAGGTCTACGGACCGGAAAGCTCGGGCAAGACCACGCTCGCATTGCACGTGATTGCCGAGGCGCAGAAGAACGGCGGCACTGCTGCCTTCATCGACGCCGAGCACGCGCTGGACCCGGTCTATGCCCGCAAGCTGGGTGTGGACATCGACAACCTGATCGTCTCGCAGCCCGACACTGGCGAGCAGGCGCTGGAAATCACCGATACCTTGGTACGTTCGAACGCGATCGACGTGCTGGTGGTGGACTCGGTCGCAGCGCTTGTTCCCCGCGCCGAAATCGAAGGCGAGATGGGCGACAGCCACGTCGGTCTTCAGGCTCGCCTGATGAGCCAGTCGCTGCGCAAGCTGACCGGTTCGATCAGCCGCTCACGCTGCATGGTGATCTTCATCAACCAACTGCGCATGAAGATCGGCGTGATGTACGGCAACCCCGAGACGACGACGGGCGGCAATGCACTCAAGTTCTACGCTTCGGTCCGTCTCGACATCCGCCGCACCGGGCAGATCAAGGATCGTGACGAGATCGTCGGCAACGCCACGCGCGTGAAGGTGGTCAAGAACAAGGTCGCTCCGCCGTTCAAGCAGGTCGAATTCGACATCATGTATGGCGAGGGCATTTCCAAGATCGGCGAGATACTCGATCTCGGCGTGAAGGCCGGGCTCGTCGAGAAGTCGGGCGCCTGGTTCAGCTATGACTCCATTCGCATCGGGCAGGGTCGTGAGAACGCCAAGAATTTCCTGCGCGAAAACCGTGAACTTTGCGACCGGTTGGAAGCCGCGATACGTGGCCGCACCGACAAGGTTGCCGAAGGTCTGATGGTCGGTCCGGACGCGGACGACGACGTCTGATCTTCAAGGCGGCGGGCGTGCAGCCTCCATCCGCACCCGCCTGCCACACCAAAGAGCCCGCGCATTCCCCGGCAGGAATGGGCGGGCTTTTTGTTTGCGTTCTGATGGTTGGTGTTTAACCTTCCGGTTAATCCAACAGGAGTCCCGACCATGGCAATCATCGTGCACCACCTCAACAACAGCCGTTCGCAGCGGGTCCTGTGGCTGCTCGAGGAACTGGGCGTGGACTACGAAATCCGGCACTACCAACGCGATGCCGTGACCAATCTGGCGCCGCCGGAACTAAAGGCGGTGCATCCCTTGGGCAAATCGCCCTTGCTCGAGATCGATGGCCGGGTGATCGAGGAATCGGGAGCGATCGTGCAGGTGCTGTGCGAGCGCTATGGGAGTGGTGCCTGGCTGCCCGCCGCCGGGTCGGACGAGGCGTTGCGCCATCTTGAACTGATGCACTTTGCCGAAGGGTCGGCGATGACGCCGATCCTCCTGCAGCTCTACACCTCGCGCCTTGGCGATGCGGCCGAGCCGTTGAAGCCGCGCATCGACGAGCAGTTGGCCTCGCACTTCGGTTATATGGAACAGATCCTGCGCCCCTCCGGCCACTTTATCGGTGACGACTGGACGGGGGCGGACGTGATGATGAGCTTCCCGGTGGAGATTGCGGTGATGAACGGGGCCGGCGCACACTTCCCCAAGCTCGCGGCCTTCGTCGAAGCTGTTCACGCCCGCCCGGCGTGGCAGAGTGCGCGCGCGAAGGGCGGCGCATACTTCGGGATGTAATGCGATGACGAGTGCGAGTGACTGGCAGGGGACCGTCGGGCGGAGCTGGGCGGCGGAATGGCGGCGGACCGACGTCAGCTTTTCGGAGCTCACCCCTGCCTTGCTCGCTGCCATTGCGGCCGAGCCGGGGGATGACGTCGTCGACATTGGCTGTGGTGCGGGCGAGCTTGCCATGGCTGTCGCTGCGGCAAGACCTCAGGCGCGGGTTACGGGCATCGACATTTCGCCGGACCTTGTCGAAGCTGCCTCCGCCCGCATCACTGCGGCGAACCTGTCGTTTGAACTGGCCGACGCGACACGGTGGCAGCCGCGCCGAAGGCCGGAGCTGTTGGTTTCCCGCCACGGCGTGATGTTCTTTCCCGATCCGCCACAAGCCTTCACCCATCTCGCAGCCATCTCTGCGCCGGGTGCCCGCATGGTGTTCTCATGCTTCCGTTCAGCCGCCGAAAACGAGTGGGCGGCTGCGATCGCCGACCTTCTGCCCAGATCCGAGCCGCCACCGCCGCAACCCTTCGCGCCGGGCCCTTTCGCTTTCGCACAGCCCGATCACGTGCGGCGCTGCATGGCGGGGTGGCGCAAACTTGCGTTCACGCCGGTCGATTTCAACTATATCGCGGGGACGGGCGAAGATGCGGTGGGCGAGGCTATGGCGCTGTTCCGCCGAATCGGTCCGGCCGCAGCCGCGCTGCGAACACTGTCCGAAGACCAGAGCGAGGCGGTCGCTGCGCGGTTGCAAGACCTTGTCGAAACGCATCATCAGGGTGACCGTGTAGCCTTCCGAGCGGCAGCATGGCTGGTCACGGGCACATCCGATCACACTGATGGATGAAACGTGCTTGTAGCGCGCCGAACGCTCGCCTAATCGGCCTTTCATGACTTCGACGAACGAAATCCGCCGCTCCTTCCTCGAATACTTCGGCTCGCAGGGGCACGACGTGGTGCAGTCCGCGCCGCTGGTGCCCTACAACGACCCGACGCTGATGTTCACCAACGCGGGGATGGTGCCGTTCAAGAACGTGTTCACGGGGCTCGAAACGCGGGCCGTGCCGCGCGCCACCTCTTCGCAGAAGTGCGTGCGCGCAGGCGGCAAGCACAACGATCTCGACAACGTCGGCTACACCGCACGGCATCACACGTTTTTCGAGATGCTCGGCAACTTCTCGTTCGGCGATTACTTCAAGGAACAGGCGATCACGCACGCGTGGACGCTTCTGACGCGCGAATGGGGCCTGCCCAAGGACAAGCTGCTCGCGACGGTCTATCATACCGACGACGAGGCGTTCGAGCTGTGGAAGAAGATTGCAGGCCTGCCTGAAGACCGCATCATCCGCATCGCCACCAAGGACAACTTCTGGGCGATGGGTGACGATGGCCCGTGCGGTCCGTGCTCGGAAATCTTCTTCGATCACGGCGACCACATCTGGGGTGGCCCTCCGGGATCGCCCGAAGAAGACGGCGACCGCTTCATCGAGATCTGGAACCTCGTGTTCATGCAGTTCGAGCAGACGGCGGGCGAGATCACCGGCAGCCTGCCCAAGCCCAGCATCGACACCGGCATGGGGCTCGAGCGTATCGCCGCCGTGCTGCAGGGCGAGCACGACAACTACGACACCGACACGTTCAAGGCGCTTATCGCCGCGTCCGAGAGCCTGACTGCGGTCAAGGCCGAGGGCGAGCAGCGCGCGAGCCATCGCGTGATCGCGGATCACCTGCGCTCGACCAGCTTCCTGCTGGCCGATGGCGTGCTGCCTTCGAACGAAGGACGCGGCTATGTCCTGCGCCGGATCATGCGTCGCGCGATGCGCCATGCCCACCTGCTGGGCGCGAAGGACCCGCTGATGCACCGTCTGGTGCCGGCGCTGGTCGCCGAGATGGGCGCTGCCTATCCCGAGCTTGGCCGGGCGCAGCCGCTGATCGAGGAAACCTTGCTGCGCGAGGAAGTGCAGTTCCGCCGCACGCTTTCGAACGGGATCAAGCTGCTCGACGAAGCGACCGCGACGCTGGGCGAGGGCGACAAACTGCCGGGTGACACTGCGTTCAAGCTCTATGACACCTTCGGGTTTCCCTATGACCTGACCGAGGACGCCCTGCGCGCGCGCGGCATCGCGGTGGACCGCGAAGGCTTCGACGCGGCGATGGCGCAGCAGAAGGCGGCAGCGCGTGCGGCTTGGAAGGGTTCCGGCCAGGCTGCCGACAGCGAAGTCTGGTTCGACATTGCCGAACGCGTCGGCGCGACCGAGTTTACCGGCTACACCGCGACCACCGGCGAGGCGCAGGTAGTCGCGCTGGTTCGCGACGGCAAGGAAGTCGACAGTGCGGCTGCGGGTGAAAGCGTCACCGTCATAGTCAATCAGACGCCGTTCTATGGCGAGAGCGGCGGCCAGACTGGCGATGCCGGGACGATCACGGGAGCCGATGGGCTGGTCCTGCAGGTCAGCGATACGTCCAAGCCGCTGGGCCGCCTGCATGCGCACAATGCTACTGTCGCATCGGGCGCCGTTAAGGTCGGCGATGTGGTCAAGCTCGACATCGATGTCGAGCGCCGCGATGCGATCCGCGCCAACCACTCGGCAACCCACCTGCTGCACGCAGCGCTGCGCCATCGCCTTGGAGGCCATGTCACGCAGAAGGGCTCGCTCGTCGCGGCCGATCGCCTACGCTTCGACTTCTCGCAGCCGACCGCGCTCACGCCCGATGACATCGCGGCGATCGAAGCCGAAGTGAACGCCGAAATCCGCGCCAACGAGCCGGTCAGCACCCGCCTGATGAGCCCGGACGAGGCGATTGAGGCAGGCGCGATGGCACTGTTCGGCGAAAAGTATGGCGACGAAGTGCGCGTGCTGAGCATGGGCCGCGTGGCGGACAAGCACTATTCGGTCGAACTCTGCGGCGGCACGCACGTACGCGCGCTGGGCGACATCGGCGTTTTCCGGATCGTGAGCGAAAGCGCGGTATCCTCGGGCGTGCGCCGCATCGAAGCGCTGACAGGCGAGGGTGCGCGGCAGTGGTTCGTGGCACGCGAGGATGCGCTCAAGAACACCGCCTCGATCCTGCGGACGACGCCGGAAGACGTGGAAGCCCGCGTCACCGCGCTGATGGATGAGCGCAAGAAGCTTGAGCGTGAACTGGCCGAAGCGAAGAAGGCGCTCGCGCTTGGCGGCGGCTCGGCCAAGGCCGAGAATGCCGACGAGGACGTGGGCGGCGTGAAGTTCTCAGGCCAGGTGCTTGATGGCCTCGATCCCAAGGAACTGCGCGGCCTGCTCGATCAGGCCAAGCAGCGTCTGGGTTCGGGCGTGGCGGTAATCGTCGCGGTGAACGAGGGCAAGGCCTCGATTGCGGCCGCCGTGACCGAGGATCTGGTCGGCAAGATCAGCGCCGTGGATATCGTTCGCGCAGGCGTCGAGGCGCTGGGCGGCAAGGGCGGCGGCGGCCGACCGGACATGGCGCAGGGCGGCGGGCCGGATGGTGCCAAGGCCGCCGATGCCATCGCGGCGGCAAAGGCCGTGCTGGCCGGTTGATCGGCTTCGTGCGATGGTGTGCCGCATGGACGCCATCGGAACGATCGAAATCGCTGGCATCGTTGCGGACATCGCAGCGGAAATGGGTGCCGCTGCGGAGCGGGGGACGGTTGCGTCCTATATTCCGCCGCTGGCGCAGGTTCCGCCTGAGAAGTTTGGCATTGCCGTGGTCATGGCCGACGGTGCCGTCCACGTGGCGGGCGATGCGGATGAGGCGTTCTCGATCCAATCCATCTCGAAGGTCTTTTCGCTGACCCTTGCCCTTGGCGCAGTGGGAGATCAGCTGTGGCAACGCGTCGGGCGCGAGCCATCGGGGAGCGCCTTCAACTCTATCGTGCAACTCGAGAGCGAGCAGGGCATTCCGCGCAACCCCTTTATCAACGCGGGCGCGATCGTGGTGTGCGATGTGCTGCTTGGCCGCAGTGCGCCGGCAGAGGCCATTGCCCAGATGGTACGTTTCGTGCGGACGCTTGCGGGTGATGAAGCAGGCAGCATCGGTATCGACGAGGCGGTCGCATCGGCCGAGCAGGACACCGGCTTTCGCAACATGGCGCTGGCCAACTACATGCGCGCTTTCGGAAACATCCGCGCTCCGGTCGAGCGGGTGCTGGGCGTCTATTTCCACTTCTGCGCGCTGGCGATGAGTTGCCGCGAACTGGCGATGGCCGGGCGCTATCTGATGAACGGCGGTCGGGTCGGCGGTCATTCGGTCATCACGGCGAACCGGGCCCGCCGCATCAACGCGCTGATGATGTCATGCGGGCACTATGACAACTCCGGGGACTTTGCCTTTCGCGTGGGGTTGCCGGGGAAGTCGGGCGTGGGCGGCGGCATTCTCTGCGTTGCACCGGGGATCGCCAGCATTGCCGTTTGGTCACCAGGCCTCAATGCCAGCGGGAACTCGCAACTTGGAACGCTGGCGCTGGAACGACTGGTTCAGCGCACGGGGTGGAGCGTGTTCGAACCGCGCGTGAGCTAGGCCTGTTGGTTCAGGCCGTCTGTCCGGTTGCGCGCTCTCGCAGCGAAGCCGATTTCAGCTTCGGCAGCGAGTTCAACTCGCCTTCTTCCTTGATCTTCTGGCGGAATTCGTCGCGCTTTTCGTGGATCGAGGCAATGACCGGGCCCATCGGGAAGCCCAAATCGACAAGCACGGCTTCGGACAGTTGCAGTGAACTTTCGAGCGTTTCGGGCACGGCATGGCTGGCGCCAGCCTTGTAGAGCGCGGCGGCATGGGCGGCATCGCGGGCACGGACGATGATCGGCAGGTCAGGGTGGGCACCGCGCAGACGTTTGACCATGCGCAGGATCAGCACCGGCTCGTCCATGGTCAGGATCATGGCCTTGGCATCGTCCAGCCCGAGCCGGGCGATGGCGCCTTCGCTGTCGACGTTTCCGAACAGGACCGGCAACCCGTCCTTGCGCGCATTGCGCACGATCGTCGGGTCGGAATCGATGCCGAGCCATGGGGCCTTGTGGACCGTCAGCATCTCGGCGATCAGTCTGCCGACACGGCCGAAGCCCATGACGACGACGCGTTCGCCTTCGGGTTCCTCGACGAAGGTGTTCTGGCCGACGTCAGCGGTGCCGCGAGCCACGCGTTGACCCCAGCTTTCGCCCAGTTTGGCAAGAAGCGGGGTGATGGTGAGGCCAATGGCCGTGACGATCTGCCAGAATTGTGCGGTTTCGCGGTCAATCAGCGATGCTTCTGCGGCCGTGGTGAGCACGATCAGTGTGGTTTCGGATGGGCTGGCCATCAGGATGCCGGCTTCCAGCGCAGTTGCGCGTTCCTTGCCCATGAAGCGCAGCGCGAACATCGTGACCAACGCCTTGAGGACGACCACGCCCACTACCGCGAGGGTGAGGGGGCCGATCTGCGCCCAGACCACGCGCAGGTCTATGCCCATGCCGATGGTGATGAGGAAGACGCCCAAAGCGAGGCCCTTGAACGGCTTCGTTATTGCTTCGACTTCGGTGTGATACTCGGTCTCGGCGATCAGAAGGCCGGCGAGCAATGCGCCCATGATCGGCGAAAGGCCTACGAGGGAAGTGGATAGGGCTGCTGCAATCACTACCAGCATCGTGGCGGCGAGGAAAAGCTCAGGGCTCTTGGTTTGTGCGGCTTGCGCGAACAGACGCGGGAGGAGCAGGCGTCCGCCGACCAGAAGGACGGCTACGACGATGCCGCCATAGAGCAGCGTTTCGCCAAGCGTGGGGCCGTCAGAATGTGCCGCCACCGGTCCCATCGCACCGAGGATGAAGATGATCGGAACGAGCGCGATGTCTTCGAACAGCAGCATCGAGAGGGCGGCGCGGCCGACAGGGCCATGGGTTCCGGCAATGGGCAAGACAAGCGCGGTCGATGACAGGGCAAGCGCGAGGCCGAGGCCGAAGGCACCGCTGATCTGCAGTCCGGTGGCAAGAAGGACGCCTGAAAGCAGCAGGGCCGACACGCCCAGTTCCATGGCGCCAAGCCCGAAGACCAGTCGGCGCATGTCCCACAGGCGATTGAACGACAGTTCGAGGCCGATCTCGAACAGTAGCAGGATGATGCCGAACTCGGCAAAAGGTGCGATCGCCGCGGGATCGGAAATGGTGATGTGGTAGAGCCACGGGTACTGCGGCACGAGCGCGCCCAGGCCGAATGGGCCGACGACCAGACCCACCAGAATGAAGCCGATGATTGGCGTGATACGGAAGCGGGCGAAGGCCGGGATGACGATGCCGGCAGCGCCGAGGATTACGAGTGCGTCGGAAAGCGCGGTAGTCGGTTCGAGATTGCCTGCCATTTCGATTGGTTAGGGGAGGGGGGCGGCAGTGTCACCCGTTTCCGTGTGTCGAACAGTTGCCAAACGAAAGCGGCTCCAGAGTGAACCGAGGGCCCTGTAGGTCCATGGTGGAACCTGCATTGAACGCGCCGGTTCTCAGAGAGAAATCTGATAAGGGCTTTGGCCGATGCGCAAGGCATTCGCTTTGATTGGACTGATGTTGGCAGGTTGCCAGCCACCGAGCGGAGTGGCGCCTTCGCAAACGCCTGTGGCATCTCCCACGAAGGAAATTCGCGGAACGCCAGTGACTTCGCTCTCAAGCATAGAGGGCATGTGGGACGTCGCCGACTTCAACGGTTATGTTCCGGCGCGATTGAATGGCTCTGGATGGCACGAGGCGTTCGTGATGATTGGCCGAAGGGGCTCGCTCTCGTTTCGCATCGGCTGCAACTATTCGGGCACGACAGGGAAGGTGGATGCGCGTGGCATCTTCCGGACATCAAATGCTGATCAGATCACCACGCTGGTCCTGTGCGAACCGGAAAGGATGAAGCGGGACGGGCAATTTTTCGGATTGTTCAAACGTTCGCCGTCCTTTGAACGGATAAACCGGGACAGGTTGCTGGTGCGTGCAGGGGATGACCGGCTGCTGCTCGAGCGACCGGCTTTACGGCAGAAGGCCAACATTGCGTCTTTGGCCCAGCTCCAAGGCGACTGGCAGGTGCTTTCCGTTGCTGACCAATCGGCTGGAGGCGGTAGCGGGTTTGGCCTCTCGGACCTTCCGCGGCTGATCCGGATAAGCGACAACAGGCTTTGGTTGACGGCGTGCCCAAGCGAGGCTCTCGCATTCAAGTACGAGAGCGGCAGACTGATCACGGCGAACAAGGAAGACTTGCCACCGTGCATGTCCTCGGCTTTCCGCAAGGCGCTGCCTTATGCAGATGCGTATCGCTATGTCGGCAAGGTGCTGACGACTGGGCCGATGGCGGAACTTGGTACGGGTGGCATTCTCGTCCTTTCGGCGGGCAGGAACGCGCTCGTCCTGACACGTCCGCAACCCGTGCAGGATGGATCGATTGGCCTAACCTCCATCCCCGGGCAGCAAGAGCCGCCTCCTCCTCCCTCGACGCCGCCACATCCCTGAGCCACCAAGGTCAGGTGCAAGGAAAAACCCCGGCGAGGCGATGCTCACCGGGTTTTCTCAGAACAAAGCTGAAGGATCAGCCCCAGTTCTTCATTTCCGCTTCGAGATTCTCGACGATGGCTTCGAAGAACTTCTCGGTGGTCATCCACGCCTGATCGGGGCCGATCAGCAGGGCGAGGTCCTTGGTCATCTTGCCGCTTTCGACGGTTTCGATGCAGACGCGCTCAAGCGTTTCGGCGAACTTCACGACTTCCGGGGTCTCGTCGAACTTGCCGCGGTACATGAGGCCGCGGGTCCAGGCGAAGATCGAGGCGATCGGGTTGGTCGAGGTCTGCTTGCCCTGCTGGTGCTGGCGGTAGTGACGGGTCACGGTGCCGTGGGCAGCTTCGGCCTCGATGGTCTTCCCGTCGGGCGACATCAGGACCGAGGTCATCAGGCCGAGCGAGCCGAAGCCCTGTGCGACGGTATCCGACTGCACGTCACCGTCGTAGTTCTTGCAGGCCCACACGAACTTGCCCGACCACTTGAGCGCTGAGGCGACCATGTCGTCGATCAGGCGGTGTTCGTAGCTGATGCCGGCAGCGGCGAACTTTTCCTTGAAGCCTTCGCTGTCGAACACTTCCTGGAACAGGTCCTTGAAGCGGCCGTCATAGGCCTTGAGGATGGTGTTCTTGGTCGACAGGTACACCGGCCAGCCCAGCGACAGGCCATAGTTGAACGAGGCGCGGGCAAAGTCGCGGATCGAATCGTCGAGGTTGTACATCGCCATGGCGACGCCGCCCGAGGGGTAGTTGAACACTTCGCGGTCGATCGTTTCGCCGTTGGTGCCTTCCCAGACGAGGCGCAGCTTGCCGGGGCCGGGGACGACGAAATCGGTGGCGCGGTACTGGTCACCGAAGGCGTGACGACCGACGACGATCGGGTCGGTCCAGCCCGGAACCAGGCGCGGCACGTTCTGGATCACGATCGGTTCGCGGAAGACGACGCCGCCAAGGATGTTGCGGATCGTGCCATTGGGCGACTTCCACATCGACTTGAGGTTGAACTCCTCGACGCGCTGTTCATCAGGGGTGATCGTGGCGCACTTCACGCCGACGCCGTACTGCTTGATCGCATTGGCGGAATCGATGGTGATCTGGTCGTCGGTCTCGTCGCGCTTCTGGACGGACAGATCGTAGTACTTCAGATCGATGTCGAGATAGGGGAGGATCAGACGCTCGCGGATCCATTCCCAGATGATCCGGGTCATTTCATCGCCGTCGAGTTCGACGACCGGGTTCTTCACCTTGATCTTCGCCATGTCCGTCCTGTCTTTCAAGCTGGGGAGAGAAATTGCGTTTCCCCTTAGCAGAGGCTTGTCTTGGCGCAAGGCGGGGCGCCTGTGCATCGGGCTATTCGCGCAATTTTTCGGGCTTTGCGCTGGACATCGGCACACATGCGATGCAGATATTTAAGTGACCGGTTAAGGCCGGACGAAATTCCAGTTGGAGAGATGCAATGAGCGAGGCTGAAGTCCTTACCGAAGTCGATGGCAACGTGCTGATCGTCACGATCAACCGGCCCGATGCAAAGAACGCGATGAACAAGGCTGCGGCCGAAGGCATCTCGGCGGCGATGGACCGGCTGGATGCCGAAGCCGACCTGCGCTGCGCGATTCTCACCGGTGCGGGCGGAACTTTCTGTTCCGGCATGGATCTCAAGGGCTTCCTGCGCGGCGAATCGCCTTCGATCCCGGGGCGTGGCTTTGGCGGGCTGTCGGAATGGACGCCGAAAAAGCCGATCATCGCGGCGGTGGATGGCTATGCCCTGGCGGGTGGGATGGAACTGGCGCTGTCCTGCGACCTGATCGTGGCGAGCGCTTCTTCGAAGTTCGGCATTCCCGAAGCCAAGCGCGGCCTTGCGGCGGCTGCTGGCGGCCTGATCAAGCTGCCGCGCCAGATCCCGCCGCGCATCGCGATGGAACTGGCACTGACCGGTGATTTCATCTCGGCACAACGCGCCTATGAACTGGGCTTCATCAACCAGATCGTCGAAGGGCCTTCGCTGGATGCGGCAAAGGCGCTGGCGGCCAAGGTTGCGGAGAATGGTCCGCTCGCGCTGATCGCGTCCAAGGGGATCATCCGTGATTCGCACGAATGGACCGAGGCCGAGATGTGGCAGAAGCAGCAGGCCTATATTGCGCCGGTCTTCACCTCGAGCGATGCGCGCGAGGGTGCCGCGGCGTTTGCCGAGAAGCGCAAGCCGAACTGGCAGGGCAAGTAACCCAAGCCTGAGAAACAGGAGGGCGGGGGCGCTTGTCGCTCCCGCTTCTCAAGCAGCCAAGCCAACAAAAAACCCCGCCATTGGCGGGGTTTGTTTTGCGATGGTGGGCGTAGCAAGGATTGAACTTGCGACCCCTACGATGTCAACATAGTGCTCTACCACTGAGCTATACGCCCGCACCATCTGCTTGTCCCGGACCTTGCGGCATGCCGCTCTCGTCGTCGGGAAGCGCGCCATTAGCCTTGGGTTCGAGGCAAGGCAAGGGGGAATTTCGCGTGGCTGTTCACGCGCAGTCAACGGCTCCCGGCAAAAGGCGCATCCTCGAACACGCGCTCCACTTCGAGCACGAGATCCTTGAGGTGGAAGGGCTTCGAAAGCACGCGCGCCTGCGGGGCTTCGCGATTAGCCTTGAGCGTGACGGCGGCGAATCCGGTGATGAACATGACTTTCGTGCCGGGACTGATCTCGCTGCAGCGCTGTGCCAGTTCGATCCCGTCCATTTCGGGCATGACGATGTCCGAGAGCAGGAGATCGAAGTGCTCACTTTCCAGCAACGGGATCGCCGCGGTGCCGCGATCGACGGCTGCCACGCAATACCCTGCGTTTTCGAGCGCGCGGGTTAGGTATGTGCGCATCGCCTCTTCGTCTTCGGCGAGCAGTATCCGGATCATGGCCAACCTGTATCTGTTTCGGGCTTCGGTTCGGGCGGAGGCGCACGCTGGCGTCCTGACCTGTCATACGCCCAGCTAAGTTAACATTCTTGCGACAAGGCCACTCCGTTTACGTCGCTTTTTGCAGCGGGCAAGAGTGCTGGTCGAGCACACGCCAGACCTTTTTTGACTTCGCTGCGAATCGGTTGCACGGTTTGCCCATGCAGAAATCCGGAAAGCACGACGGCGATTCGGCACTGGTCCAAGGGGGATCGGTGCCCGGACATCCCGATGTGCCTGCGTTCAGCCTGAAGATGGTCGATCCTTCGCCGATCCCGGTGGTCATCGCGGTGCCACACGCCGGGCGGGCCTATGCCAAGTCCCTGCTAGACCGGATGCGCCACCCGGCATTTGCCGCGCCGCGGCTTGAAGATCGCTACGCCGACCTCTTGGGCGATGCCGTTTCGCGGGAGACGGGCGCTGCGCTGCTGGTGGCCCATGCGCCGCGTGCCATGCTCGATCTGAACCGGGCCAGCGACGATGTGGACTGGGAGATGCTGGGCGGTCCGCCCGCCGATGCGTCAGCTGCGCCGAGCGGCTTTGGCCGACGCGCGCGCAGTGGCCTCGGGCTCGTCCCCCGCCGTCTGCCCGGGCTGGGCGAGCTGTGGAAGCGCAGGCTGGACCATTCGGAACTCAACGAGCGAATCGCGGCGATCCATCAGCCCTACCACGCTGCTCTGGCTACGACGCTGGAAGCGATTCGCGACCGGTGGGGCGCAGCGCTGCTGATCGACCTTCATTCGATGCCGCCGCTCGCCGCGCGCTCTCCTGGTGAGCGGGCGCCGGAGTTCGTGGTGGGTGATCGTTTCGGCGCGTCCTGCGATGGCGGCATTGTCAGCGCGGCCTTCAGGTACTTTACCGAATCGGCCCGGCGGGTTTCGCACAACCGTCCCTATGCCGGCGGGTACGTTCTGGAGCGCCACGCCCGCAGAACGGAAGGGCTGCACTGCATGCAGCTCGAGATCGACCGGACGTGCTACCTCGATTCGCGCATGGCCGAACCTGGACCGGGTTTCGAGGCTACAGTCGAACTGCTGATCGGCCTTGTCCGGCGGCTGGCGGTGGACGTTGCCGATCTTGGCCGGACGTCCGACCGCGGACGCTGGCGCGCTGCAGCGGAATAGCCCGCTTCCCGTCATGACAAGAAAAAACCACCTGGAGCGATGCTCCAGGTGGCCAAGGTTCAGGGAGGAGGTGCACGTGAGTGCACCAGTTACGCTGGGCCATGAGGGGAGCCGCAACGCAACATCCTCAAGATAGGGGACCACCTTGGAGCCTGCAAGGGGTTTCGAGGGATTTTTGCAACACCCCAAGAAAAAACGCGACGAACCGTGTGGCGCGTCGCGTTTTTATATTGACCTGTTGCCCTTGCGTTCGGGCTGCATGTCCAATTGTGTCTGGCTTACTTGGCCGGAATGGCAATCGCCGGGGTCGGGCCCTTGCCGAGCTGAACCTGCGCGCCGAAGATCTGGCTGATCAGTTCCAGCGAGAACAGGTGGGCATAGAGCAACGGCAGAAGCCCGCTTTGTGCCCAGCCGCGCAGCACGTCACCACGGGTTTCGCGCAGCTTGTCCTGGTTGACCATCTGGAAACCGCGATAGACGAACGGCTGGTCGTTGCCCTGCTGCTGGATGGCAACTTCGCCTTCCATGAGCAGGTCGTGCTTCTTCAGTTCGTCGATGAAGGCCTGGGTGCGCTGGCCGGCCTGTTCGAACTGCTCGCAGAAGCCGAGCGCGGCCTGGGTTGCTTCCGAAGGCTGGCCATCGGTGAACAGTTCCTGCCCTTCAACCGAATCACCCAACAGATTTGCCGAGGGGTCAAAGCACAGCGAGAGTTCTTCGCTGTTGGGGTTGAGCTTGGCGAGAAGGAACGGATAGCGGCGGACGTAGGCGGGGATGTAGATCGGCTGGTTAACCTTGCCGTCTTCGTCGACGAAGACGTTGACGCCTTCGTTCAGGCCCATCAGTGCCAACGGAACCGGGTTGTCGCCCGAGGCGAAAATGATCGGATAATGCCGGGCAGCCTGCGGAAATTCCTCGGCCGTGAGGGGGATGGCATGCTGACCGACGAGCCAGGGAGCCGCATCCGCGTTCTTGGCCTTCCACGTGGCGTGGTCGCGGCTGTTGAGCGGCATGAGGTCGTTGTAGAACATCGGCAGGTTCGCTTGCGGCGCGCTGGCCATTTGGCATCTCTCCAAGAATCAACACTGAACGCGCGGCATGAACTGGCTAAGGCCGCGACTAGCGGGAACCGCGGTTCTTAGGGACTGACAAAAGGCCGCGCAAGCCGCGTCAGACAAGCTTTCCCGGGTTGAGCAGGCCTTTCGGGTCCAATGCCTGTTTGATCGCGCGCATCGTCGCCAGCATAGCCGGGTCAGCAAGGCGGGCGAGATCGTCGCGCTTGAGCCTGCCGATGCCGTGCTCGGCCGAGATCGAGCCGCCCCATGCGGTAACCATATCATGCACTTGCGCGCTGATCGCCTTGCCTTCGCCCGCTTCCCATTCGGCCCTCTCGCGCCCTGCCGGTGCGATAACGTGGAAGTGCACGTTGCCATCGCCGAGATGGCCGAAGCAGACGGCGCGCGTGCCGGGCCAGTCCACTTCCAGGCGCGGGACGGCAGCTTCGACAAAGGCGGGCATTTTTTCGACCGGCACCGAGATGTCGTGCTGCATGGCGGGGCCGATGGCACGTTCGGCGGGCGAAATGGTCTCGCGGATCAGCCAGAGCCGCTCGGCTTGGTCCTCGCTTGCGGCAATCGTGGCGTCGTTGATCAGCCCACGCTCGAATGCGGTGGCGAGCAGGTGTTCAGCGATCTCGGGCAGGCGGGCGGCAGTCGTTTCGTCTGCTGCCACCAATTCGATCAGGGCATGCCACGGATGCGATTCGGCAAGCGGTGCGCGCGCATCGGGCAGATAGTCGAGCACGGCTTCTAGGCTGTGCTGCGGAAGGACTTCGAAGCCTTCGACCAGTCCCGGTGCAAGGTCTTCGGCCAGAAGCAGCAGACTGCGCGCGTCGTGCAGCGATGGGGTGCCGGCCCACATCACCGTTCGCCCGGCAATCTGGGGCACGAGCTTGAGCGTCGCCGCCGTGACGATGCCGAGCGTGCCTTCCGAGCCGATCAGCACCTGCTTGAGGTCGAAACCGCGATTATCCTTCTTGAGCGGGGTGAGCAGATCGAGCACCGATCCGTCGGCCATGACCGCCTCCAGCCCGAGCACCAGCGCGCGCATCGAACCATGGCGCAAGACCTGCGTGCCCCCAGCATTGGTAGAGACCAGCCCGCCGATCGTGGCCGAACCCTTGCCACCAAGCGTCAGCGGAAAGCGCAGGTCCGCCTTCTCGGCCGCCTCGTGCAGCACCTGCAGGATGACGCCCGCCTCGCACGTTACCGTCCGGCCTGCCGGGTCGAGGCCGCGAATCCGGTTCATTCGGCGCAGCGACAGGATGATCTCGCCGCCATGCTCGAATGGGGTGGCGCCGCCCGACATGCCGCTGTTTCCGCCCTGCGGGACGATCGGCACGGAATGCCTGTCGCATAGCCGCACGAGCGCTGCCACTTCCTCGGTGTCGGCAGGCGAGGCGATCGCGCACGCCCGTCCGGTATAGCGACCACGCCAGTCGGTCAGCCACGCGGCCATGTCGGCGGGATCGGTGGTCAAGCCTTTGGGCCCGAGCAGGCGGGCCGCTTCTGCAAGAAACGTATCGCTCATGGCGCATCGGCTATTGCCACCCCGGCGAGAGGGCAATTCATTTTTGATTGCTGGCGGGTTAAGCAGAGGTTCAACCCCTTGGGCTAAGGGGGAGGGAGCGATGGTGCAAGGCGGATCAGGGTCGTCTTCTCCAGAGAGGGGTCGAAGAGAGTTCTTTTGCAATAATGCCCAGTATCTTCAATCTCTTGGCCTCAATCGGCATGGTGCTGTCGTTGCCGACGGCGAGTCCTGTGGCGACGTCGGGGATGGACGAATTATGGGCCGCTGCGACAGTTCCGACAGGCTCCCCACTTTTTGACGAGGATTTCACCCAGAGCCCTTTTACCTCGTTCGTCGTGCATGGTCTTGCCGATCAGGGCTGGGATCAGGTGCGTGTCGAACAGCGCATGATCATTCGCATTGCGCCCCGGATGCCTGCGCAGATGTACGCCCCGTTGCCGTCCGCACCGCAGCCGCCCCGGTTCTACGAGCGCAAGACCGACAAGTGCCTGCCGATCACCAGCATTGCGGGCGTCCAGATCGAATCGCAGGATCGCCTTTTGCTGATCACGCGCAGCCGCAAACTGATCGGCGCGAGCCTCGACAAAGCCTGCCATGCGCGGGACTTCTACTCGGGCTTCTACGTCGAGCGGAACGAGGATGGCCAGCTCTGCGCAGGCCGTGACACGATCCATTCGCGCGCTGGAGCGAACTGCGCGATCACCAGGATGCGCGAGCTCGTTCCGGATGATGACTGAAGCCTGCTCACGCATGCGGATTTCTTGACTTTTCGGGCTATATCGTCTTAGCGCGCATTCAGTGCTGGCGGCGTCTTGCGATGCAAGCTGTCCAGCGGGCGCGACACTGTTTTCGCCGTCTCTAATTCTCGGAAAATTGCCTGCATGAAGTTTGCCGATCTCGGCCTCTCGGATGAATTGCTCCAGTCGGTGCTCGACGCCGGCTATGATGAGCCCACTCCGATTCAGGCGCAGGCAATTCCCGCCGTCCTCATGATGAAGGACATCATCGGCATCGCCCAGACGGGCACCGGCAAGACTGCCGGGTTCGTGCTGCCGATGATCGACATTCTTGCCCATGGCCGCCGCCGCGCGCTGATGCCGCGCTCGCTGATTCTCGAACCCACGCGCGAACTCGCCGCGCAGGTGGCCGAAAATTTCGAGAAGTACGGCAAGAACCACGATCTCAAGATGGCGCTGCTGATCGGTGGCGTGCAGATGGGCGATCAGGTCAAGGCGCTGCAGGACGGCGTCGACGTGTTGATCGCCACGCCCGGCCGCTTGATGGACCTGTTCGAGCGTGGCAAGATCCTGCTCACGGGCTGCGATCTGCTGGTGATCGACGAGGCTGACCGCATGCTCGACATGGGCTTCATCCCCGATATCGAGAACATCTGCACCAAGCTTCCGGCCCAGCGCCAGACGCTGCTGTTCTCGGCCACGATGCCGCCGCCGATCAAGAAGCTGGCCGACAAGTTCCTGTCGAATCCCAAGATGATCGAAGTGGCGCGTCCCGCCAGCACGAACACCAGCATCGTCCAGCACAAGGTCCGCTGCACCACGCGCCAGAAGCGCGAAGTGCTGCGCCACCTGCTGCGGACCGACAATGTCAGCACGGCCATCGTCTTTGCCAACCGCAAGACGACCGTGCGTGAACTCGCCAAGTCACTGCAGAGCCACGGCTTTGCCGCGGGCGAAATCCATGGCGACATGGACCAGAACTCGCGCAACGCCGAACTGCAGAAGTTCAAGGACGGCGACATCACGATCCTGTGCGCATCCGACGTTGCCGCGCGCGGCCTCGATGTGAAGGGCGTGAGCCACGTCTTCAACTTCGACACGCCCTGGCACCCGGACGACTACGTCCACCGCATCGGCCGCACCGGCCGTGGCGGGGCGACGGGCCGCGCGTTCACGCTGGTTTCCGACGAGGATCTCGAATCGATCGAGAACGTCGAGAAGCTGCAAGGCACCAAGATCCCCGAGTTCAAGATCGAGGTTGCCGAAAAGCCCGAACGCAAGCCGCGCGAAGCCAAGCCCGAGCGCGCAGAAGAGCGCCGCGAGGAAGAACCCAAGCGCGAAAGCCGCCGCGAACGCCCGGCCCGCGAGGAGCGCAAGCCCCGCGCTGAACGCGCGCCGCGCGCCGAAGCCGTGCCAGAACCTCGGCCCGAACCTCGCGCCGAACGCGCTCCACGCAGCGAACCGCAGCGCTACCGCGACCAGTCCGAGCCGCCCTCAAAGCCCGGCGAATGGAACGGACCGATTCCGGAATTTCTGGCGGTTTCTGCGCTCTGAGCCATGCGGTTGGTCCTCGGTCTGCTGCTAGCTGTCCTCTCGGCACCCGCGCTTGCCCAGGTGCCGCCCAAAGGCCTCGATACCAAGGTGGCAGAAGGAACTGTCGGACCTTACGTCGCCGGACTTAACATCACAGTGCGGGATCACGTGTCGATCGTAGCTGCGCACTACTACTACGCGAAAACGGGTCTGGACATTCCGCTAAAGGTCGCTGTGCAAGGCGACACCTTTCTGTTTGATGAGCCCCACGGCGGACACTTTGAGCTGCATCTAACCAATGCCGATGCGAGTGCACCGCGCCCGCTGAACTTCTATAAGTCGACCGGACTTGCTGGCACATGGACACGGGAGGGTAAAACCCTACCAGTCGTCTTCGGGTTTTCCAGCGGATATCCGGGTCCCGCACCGGACCGTTGGTATGCGGCGATCACCAGTGAGAGCGATGCACAATTCGAGGGCCGCGTGCGGACCTTCCTTCGATGCGTGTTGCTGAGTGATGTGGATCAAGCGGCAAGAGCCGTTTCGTGGCCACTGATAGTCAATGGCAAGCAACGCATAACGATCCATAATCGCAGAGAGTTGGCAAAGCGCTGGAAGACACTGTTCACGCCGACGGCATTGAGGGCGCTTCGCAAAGCCATTCCGCATGAGATGTTCGTCCGCAATGGCATGGCGATGGTCGCCAACGGCGCGGTCTGGTTCGATGCCGGCGGCGCTAAGGTGCTGAATTTGCCTTAGGCAGGTTTCAAGCCACCTTCACAAAACTATCAATCACACGCTTCCGCCCGGCGCTTTCGAAGTCGATCTCCAGCTTGTTGCCTTCCTGTTCGGCCACGGTGCCGTAGCCGAACTTTTCGTGGAAGACGCGCGCGCCGACGGTGATGTCGCCGCGCGGTTTGGCGGCGAAGCTGGCGGCGCTGCGGGTGGGTTCGGCGATGCGGCGCGGGGCCGGGGTGAAGGGTTGGGCGGCGGCGCGTTGCCAGCCCGGGCCGCGCGAGGCTGCGCGGTTGGCATTGGCCTGCGCGACGTGGGCAAAGGGATCGTCACGCTCGCTCCAGTTGGCGCGCCACATCGATGCGCCGCCTGATAGCGTGGTTTCTTCCTCGATATGGTCGGTGGGCAGTTCGCCGATGAAGCGCGAGGGGATCGAGCTGGTCCACTGGCCGTAGATCTGGCGATTGGCGGCGTGGATGATCGTACAGCGCCGCCGAGCGCGGGTGATCGCGACATAGGCGAGGCGGCGTTCTTCTTCCAATGAGGCGAGGCCACCCTCGTCGAGCGAGCGCTGCGAGGGGAACACGCCTTCTTCCCAACCCGGCAGAAAAACGTTGTCGAACTCCAGCCCCTTGGCGGCGTGGATGGTCATGATCGTGACCTTGTCCTCGTCGGCGGTGTTCTCGTTGTCCATCACGAGGCTGACGTGTTCGAGGAAATCACCCAGCGTCTCGTATTCCTCCATCGCGCGGGCGAGTTCGGTGAGGTTTTCGAGGCGACCGGCGGCTTCGGCGGTCTTCTCGGCCTGAAGCGCGGCGGTGTAGCCGCTTTCGTCAAGAATAGTGCGAGCGAGTTCGGCGGGCACCAGTTGCTTGGCGGCATCGCGCCAGCGCGCGAAATCCCGCATCAGTGCGGCGAGGGTGTTGCGCGCGCGGGCCGGCAGCTCGTCGGTATCGAGAATCTCCACCGCCGCCAGCGAGAGGGGGATACCGCGCGCGCGGGCATGGCGGTGGAGCTTTTCCAGCGTCTTGTCGCCAAGGCCGCGCTTGGGCGTGTTGTAGATCCGCTCGAAAGCGAGGTCGTCCTGCGGGCTGGCAATCTGGCGCAGATAGGCCAGCGCGTCGCGGATTTCGGCGCGTTCGTAGAAGCGGAAACCGCCGACGATGCGATAGCCAAGGCCGATCTGGATGAAGCGATCTTCGATGGTGCGCGTCTGGAACTGCGCGCGCACTAGGATGGCGACGCGATCGAGCGGCGCGCCCTCCCGCTCAAGCCGCTCGATGTCCTCGCCGATCCGCCGCGCTTCTTCGGGGGCATCCCACACGCCGATCACGCGGACCTTGTCGCCGCCATCGACCTCGGTCCACAGCGTCTTGCCGAGGCGTTCGGAGTTTTCCGCGATCAGGCCCGATGCCGCGCCGAGGATGTGCGGGGTGGAGCGGTAGTTCTGCTCCAGCTTGATCACCTTGGCGCCCGGAAAATCCTTCTCGAACCGCAGGATATTGGCGACTTCCGCGCCGCGCCAGGAATAGATCGACTGGTCATCGTCCCCCACCACGCAGATGTTCTTGCGGTTCTGCGCGAGCAGGCGCAGCCACAGGTACTGGACGGCGTTGGTGTCCTGATATTCGTCCACCATCACGTACTTGAAGCGCTGCTGCCAGCTTTCCAGCACGTCCCGCTCGCGCCGGAAGATGTTGAGCATGTGCATCAGCAGATCGCCGAAATCGCAGGCGTTCAGTTCGCGCAACCGGTTCTGGTAAAGCGCGTAGAAGCGCTGGCCCTTGCCGTTGGCATAGGCCTCGTTCTCCAGCGCATCGAGATCGCCGGGATTGAGGCCGCGGTTCTTCCACTTGTCGATCAGCCCGGCGAGCTGCTTGGCCGGCCAGCGCTTGTCGTCAATGCCCTCGGCGACGATCAACTGCTTGAGCAGGCGCAACTGGTCGTCGGTGTCGATGATCGTGAAATTGCTGTGCAGGCCGACCAATTCGGCGTGGCGGCGCAGCATCTTGGCGGCGATGGCGTGGAACGTGCCGAGCCAGGGCATGCCTTCCACCGCCGGGCCGATCAGCTGGCCCACCCGCTCGCGCATCTCGCGCGCGGCCTTGTTGGTAAAGGTCACGCACAGGATTTCGCTCGGCCAGGCAAGCCGCTGGCGCAGCAGATTGGCGAGGCGTGCGGTGAGGGCGGCGGTCTTTCCGGTGCCGGCCCCTGCCAGCATCAGCACCGGCCCTTCGGTGGTCATCACCGCCTCACGCTGGGGCGGGTTCAGGCCATCGAGCCAGCTCTGATCTTGATTCGCAATCTGGGACACCCGGGAACGGTTAGAGAACATCGCACCGCCCCACAAGGGCGATGCAGCGCGATCAATCCTCGTAGTTCTCGTAATAATCCGCGTTGTAGTCGGAATGCTCGTGGTAGGCGGCGGCCTTGTTGTCCCGCTCGTTATGCGCCTTGAGCTCTTCCTTCTCGTACCATTTTCCGACTTTTTCCGATGATTTCGAAACCGCAACCGCAGTGCCCGCCCCGATCATCGCGCAAGACCCCAGCCAGAGCAGACCAAGACAGCCCAAGCCCATAAGCACGTTGCGAAACAAGTCAGTCACGTTACCCCCAATTCGAAATTCGATGCATCCGTAATTCGTCGGTGGTTAACGTAGAACTTATCCTGCGATCTGATCCGATGCCCGTTCCGTCTCACTTTTGGGAACCCGCGCGCCTGTACTGACGCTTGGCTTGGTAATTCAGGTTCAAGACTAGATCAGGAGAATTCAGATGCGAAACCTTTTTGCCGCGAGCGCTCTTGCGCTCGCCATGGCGACCGCCCCGGCCATGGTCGTCGCCCAGTCCACGACTTCGACCACGACCATGCCGGATTCGACCACGACCATGCCGGATTCGACCTCGCCCACCGGAACGCAGGACACGACTGCGCCCACCACGGCGGCCACCGGCACGTTCTCGCCAACGCCTGACCAGCAGATCCAGATCGATGCTTGGGCGGCCGAGCAGAAGACCAAGTATAATGCCTGGCCCTCGACCTATCAGGAGTACTTCTGGACCCTCGATCCCGACCAGCAGAAGGGCTGGTGGGCGCTGACCGACGAGCAGAAGGCGCAGATCTACGCGATGACGCCCGAACAGCGCACGCAGGTCTGGCCCGCGATCGTGGCGCAGGTGACCGGGCGTGCGGTGCCCTCCGCTGGAGCCACGCCTGCGCAGCCCAATCCCGGCGCGGGAATGGGCGCTACGCCCGCAACACCGGCAGAACCCGCAACGCCGCCGTCGCGCGGCATGAGCGCTGGCATGGACAGCACGACTACGGGCAACATGACCCCGCCGCCCGCTGCAGCGATGAACAAGAAGTACCCGGTCTGCAGCAAGACCGTGACAGACAGCTGCCGCAATCGCGGCGGCGTCTGAGCGCAACTGGCAGTCGTCACGTGAGAGGGGCGCCGGGCAACCGGCGCCCTTTTTCGTGTGCGCGGCAGTTGACCCGGAAGGAGCGCGGCCCAAAGAGCAGCGGTGCGACAACAGGGGGAGAGCGCGCCGATGAGTCCGATTCGCCAGCATGGCCGCGTGCTTGCCGCCAGCCTCGTCGGCACGGCGGTGGAGTTCTACGACTTCTACATCTACGCCACGGCTGCGGCGCTGGTCATTGGACCGCTGTTCTTCCCGACCGAATCGGCAGCGGCGCAGACGCTTCTGTCGTTCATGACTTTCGGCCTCGCGTTCTTTGCAAGGCCGGTCGGCGCGGTCGCCTTCGGCCATTTCGGCGATCGCATCGGCCGCAAGTCCACGCTCGTGGCTTCGCTGATACTTATGGGTGGATCGACGCTGCTGATCGCTTTCCTGCCGACTTACGCGATGGCGGGTTGGATCGCGCCTGCACTGCTGTGCCTGCTGCGCTTCGGTCAGGGCTTCGGACTTGGCGGCGAATGGGGCGGGGCGGCCTTGTTGGCGGTGGAGAACGCGCCAAGGGGCTGGGAGGCGCGCTTCGGCTCGGCCCCGCAATTGGGAGCGCCGCTCGGCTTCTTCTTCGCCAATGGCCTGTTCCTGCTGCTTGGCCTTGGCCTGTCGGACGAGGCCTTCGCCAGCTGGGGCTGGCGCGTGCCGTTTCTGGCGAGCGCCGTGCTGGTCGGCGTCGGCCTGTGGGTGCGGCTCAAGATCGGTGAAACGCCTTCGTTCCGTGAGGCGATGGAAAAAGCCCCGCCGCCGCAAGTGCCCGTCACCCGCCTGCTGCGGGACCACACTCCTGCGGTGTTGGCGGGGATTGCGGGCGTAGTCGCCTGCTTTGCCGTGTTCTACCTCGCCACAACCTTTGCGCTGTCCTTTGCCACGACCAAGCTCGGCTATGCCAAGCAGGAGTTCCTCGGCATCCAGCTTGGCGCCAATGCTTTCTTCGCCCTCGGCATTCTTGTCGCGGGCTATTGGGCAGACAAGTCCTCGGTCCAGCGCGTGCTGGGGACGGGCGCGGCACTGACGGCGGTGATCGGGCTGGTCTTCGGCACAGGCCTCGGCTCCGGTTCGCTGCCGGTGGTGTTCTCCACGCTTGCCGGATCGCTGTTCGTGATGGGGCTCGCCTATGGCCCGCTCGGCGCGTGGCTGCCGACGCTGTTTCCGGTATCGGTGCGCTACACCGGCATTTCGCTGGCCTTCAACGTCGGCGGCATCATCGGCGGCGCGCTCGCTCCGTTTGCTGCGGCCTGGGCAGCAACGGCGGGCGGGACGGCCTATGTCGGCCTGTTCCTGACGCTTGCGGGGACGATGACGCTGGCCGGCGTGCAGTTCGCCCCCAAGCTGCGAGACTGAAGGTTTGAGAGGCTAGGCCTTCAACCGCATCAGCGTGATCAGCGCCTTGCCGACCTTGCGCTCTGCATCCACATCGCACACGCGCACGTCGGGCACTTCCTTCGCGGCGGTTTCGAGGCATATCCATGTCGCCTCGCCGATCCAGCCAAGGCGGGTCAGGCGTTCGATCGCCACGGCACCTGCGCCGGTGCCATAAGGCGGATCGAGCAGCACCAGATCCAGCGGCTGCTTGACCGCGCCGAGCGTCAGCACCGACGATGCGCGCACGTCGCACTGCGGGGCGCAGCGTAGAGCTGCGATGTTGGCGCGAATCGTGCGGACGGCGGCGGCATCGCTTTCAACGAAGACCGCACTTGCCGCGCCCCGCGACAGAGCCTCGAGGCCAAGAGCGCCCGACCCTGCGAACAGGTCGGCCACGGCCAGCCCTTCAAAGCTGCCAAGGCGGCTGGCGAGCATCGAGAACAGCGTCTCGCGCGTGCGGTCTGCGGTGGGGCGGGTCGTGTCACCCTCGGGCGCGCGCAAGGGGCGACCGCGCCATTCTCCGGCGATTATTCTCATTTGGCTTTCAGCATCTTTCGGAAGCGTTCAACCTGGACCTGTGGGATTTCCTCGACCGATCCACGCTGCAGATCGGCAAGTTCGAACGGGCCGTAGCTGGTGCGCAACAGGCGAGAGACTTCGAGGCCGAGGTGTTCGAGCACGCGGCGGATTTCGCGGTTCTTGCCCTCGGTGAGGGTCATCTCGATCCACTTGTTGCGATTTGCGCTGCGTTCCAGATTGGCGTTGATCGGGCCATAGCGCACACCGTCGATCTCGATGCCCTCGATCAGTTCTTCAAGCCGGGCCTGCGAGATTTCACCGAAAGTGCGGGCGCGATAGGTGCGTGGGATGCCGGTGGAGGGCAGTTCCAGCGCACGCTTCAGCTCGCCATCGTTGGTCATCAGCAGCAGCCCCTCGGTGTTCACGTCGAGGCGACCGACGGGCATGACGCGTGGGCTGTCCTTGGGCATGGAATTGCGCAGGGCGGTGTAGATCGTCGGGCGTCCGGTAGGGTCACGCTCGGCGGTGATCAGGCCTGCTGGCTTGTGGAAGCGATAGAGGCGTGGCGCGGCGATGGGGCCGACCATCTTGCCGTCGACGCTCACGCCCTTGAGGTTGGTCAGCAGCGTAGCTGGCGTGGTGACGACCTCGTCGCCGATCTTCACGCGGCCTTCCTCGATCATCCGCTCGACCTCGCGGCGGCTGGCGATTCCGGCGCGGGCGAGCAGCTTGGCGATGCGATCACCCTCGCGCTCTGTGCCATCTTCGTTGAGCGCGCGCTTGGCGGGGACGACCGGCTGCGAGGTGCGCGGCGCGCCGCTGCGCATGGAAAACGGCTTCTTTTCGGTGGCGCCGGGCCGAGGGCTGAACCGCTTCGGCCGATCGCCGCCGTTTCTTGGGGGAAAAGTCATGGCCCGCCCTTACGCGAGATAGCGCAATCCGTCACCCCTAGCGCCACGCGAATAGAGCGCTAGTCTGCCAGCAACAATTGAGGGAGCTTTGGCGTCGATGAGCACCGGGACCAGTGAACGCAACCTGTGGGATTCGGTGCGTCCCTATCTCGAGAAGGAATCGCTGGCCGCGTTCTTCCTCGGCGTGTCCTCGGGCTTTCCCTATGCGATGATCGGCGCCACGCTGACCACGCGGCTGGCGCAGGACGGGATCGACAAGAAGACGGTCACCGCCTTCACGCTCGCGTTCCTGGTCTACAATCTCAAGGTGTTCTGGGCCTGGATCGTCGATGGCCTGCACCTGCCGCTGCTCGGGCGCATGGGGCAGCGGGTTTCGTGGATGCTGCTGGCGGGCTCTCTGGTGATGGCGGCCGTTGCCAATCTTGCGCTGGTCGACCCATCCGCAGACCTTGGCGCGACGGTGCTGGCTGCAGTGCTGGTCGGCGTGGCCGGTGCGACTTTCGATATCGTGATCGATGCCTATCGCATTGAAACATTGAAGCCCTACCAGCTCGGCACGGGTTCGGGCATGAGCCAGTACGGCTGGCGCATCGGTTCTGCGGGCGCTGGCGCGCTGGCGCTGGTCGTCTCGGCCCGCGCGGGCTGGAGTGCGGCCTATCTTGCCTGCGCCCTGTTCGCGCTTCCGGCCATGCTGACCGCGCTGTTCCTCGGCGAACCCGAACGCCACCGGGATCCCCTGGCACGCAAGGGGGTGGGGGAGGTGCTTTCCTCCATCATCGGCCCGTTCCTCGAATTCTTCCGCCGCAACGGCGCATGGCTCGTCCTGCTGTTCATCCTCGTTCACAAGGTCGGCGATACGCTCGCCAACCTGACCTTCCGCCTGCTGTTCGACGATCTTGGCTTCAGCAATGACGAGATCGCCATCTGGGACGTCGGCGTCGGCTTCTGGGCCTACCTGATCGGCGTGTTCATCGGCGGCGTGGCCTATGCCAGGATGGGGCTGAAGCGCTCCGTTCTGGTAGCGCTGGTGCTGATGGCGGTTTCGAACCTGTCGTTCGCCGCTCTGGCGGCTGCAGGGCACTCCAACATCGGCATGGCCGGTGCCATCGGGTTCGAGAACATCGCCTCGGGCTATGGCGGCGTCGTGGTCGTCGCCTATTTCTCGGCGCTGTGCGACCTGCGCTACACGGCCGCCCAGTATGCGCTGATTTCGGCGGCGGCGAGCATCGTCGGCCGCTTCGCCACGGGCACCACCGCGGGCGCGCTGATCGAGAGCATGGGCTACGTGAACTTCTATGTGACTACCACCGTGCTGGCGCTGCCCGGCATCGTGTTGTTCTGGTGGATGAGCCGCAGTGGTCTTGTTGATGCGGCGATGGGCACGGCGGGCGAGGAAAAGCCGCACGCCGACCCTTTCGCCTGATCAGTCCGGAATTTCTTTGTTCAACCGCAGCACTTCGCCTGCAAGGTAGAGCGAGCCGGCGATCAGCACGTCGCCCTCGGGCGGGAGGGCTGCAATCGCTTCTGGCACCGTCGCAAAACTGCCTACCGGCAGGCTGGTGAAGGGGGCGAAGTCTTCGGGTGTATGTGCATCGTGTCCCGGAGCAGGGACGACCGAGACTGACAGCGCCCGGTCTGCCAGGGGCTTGAGGATCGCCGACGGATCCTTGTTGGCCAACATGCCCATGATCAGGTGGACCGGCGGCTGGCTCTCCAGATGTCTGGCGATAGCAAGGCCGGCGTCGGGATTGTGCCCGCCATCGAGCCATACCGTGCGCCCGCCTGCGAGCGTGGTCAGCGGTCCCGCCCCAAGCCTTTGCAGCCGCGCGGGCCAGCGGGCATCGACGATGCCCTTGCCGACCGCGCCGAGCGTCACCTGCACCGCGCGCTGGTGGCGGATCATCGCCACGGCCAGCGCCGCATTCTCTGCCTGGTGCGTGCCGGGCAGGGCGGGGAGGGGCAGCGGCAATTCGCCGTGCTGGTCGCGATAGAGGATCGAACCGGCAATCTGCGCATCCCAGTCGCGCCCGCGCATGATCAATGGCGCACCGATCCGCGCTGCGGTTTCGGCCACCGAATCAGCGGCGATCTGCGGATAGGCCATCGTCACCAGCGGCACGCCGGGCTTGGCAATGCTCGCCTTCTCGAACGCGATCCGGGCGAGGGGATCGCTCGGCACGCCCTCTTCGGGCGCCAGCAGGAACGCCTCGTGATCCAGCCCCAGCGTCGCAATCCCGCAGACCGCAGCCCTCGGCATCACGTTGGTCGCATCGAGCCTGCCGCCCAATCCCGTCTCGATCACGCAGGCATCGGCGGGATGCCGTGCATAGGCGAGGAAGGTGGCGACCGTCGTCACCTCGAAGAAGCTGGGCTCAAGCCCTTCGCCTGCATCCAGCACTTCCTTGAGCAGCGCGCCAAGCAATTCGTCTTCGATCAGCTTGCCCGCGATGCGGATGCGCTCATTGTAGCGCACGAGATGCGGCTTGGTGGCCGAATGGACGGTCAGTCCCTCGGCCTCAAGGATGTAGCGAAGGTAACTGCAGGTAGAGCCCTTGCCGTTGGTCCCGGCCACGTGGAACACGGGTGGCAGGCGCTCCTGCGGATTGCCCAACCGCGTGCACAGTTCGCGCACGGTATCGAGGCCGAGACGGCCTGATGGCAGTGAGAGCGCCCCCAACCGGTCAAGCTGCGCCTGAACCGCCGCGTTTTCCGAGATCGCGAAGTCCTTCACGCGAAGGCTCCGATCAGGCAGCCGCCTTGCCCGCCATCAGGTAGTCGATCACCTGCGCCAGCGTCACCTTCAGGTCGCGGCGGTGGGTCACCATGTCGACCATGCCGTGGGCGTGGAGGTATTCGGCGCGCTGGAAGCCTTCGGGCAGCTTCTCGCGGATCGTGTCCTGAATGACGCGCTGTCCGGCAAAGCCAATGAGCGCACCGGGTTCGGCAATCTGTACATCGCCGAGCATGGCGTAGCTAGCCGTAACGCCGCCGGTTGTCGGATCTGTCAGCACCACGATATACGGCAGGCCTGCAGCGCGGAGGCGCGAAATCGCAACGGTCGAACGCGGCATCTGCATCAGGCTGAGAATGCCTTCCTGCATGCGCGCACCCCCCGCAGCGGTAACGGCCACGTAGGGGCACTTCTCGCGCACCGCACGCTCGCATCCAGCGACGAAGGCGTTGCCCACGGCCATGCCCATCGATCCGCCCATGAACGCAAATTCCTGCACGCCGACGACGGCCTTCTGCCCCTCGATCCGGCCGAAAGCGTTGGTCAGAGCATCGGCATGCGGGTTCGCGGCGCGGGCAGCCTTCAGGCGGTCGACATACTTCTTGCTGTCACGGAACTTGAGCGGGTCTTCCTTGACCCTGGGCGCGGGCAGCAGCTCGTAGCCAGCGTCGAGCAACTGGTCGAACCGCGCGTCGGCACCGATGCGGCCGTGGTGCTCGCAATGCGGGCAGACCGAGAGGTTGTCCTCATAGTCCTTGGTGAACAGCATCTCGCTGCACGAAGGGCACTTGATCCACAGATTGTCCGGCGTGTCCCGCTTCGGCGTGAAGGGGAGCGCGTTGCGGACCTTGTTGAGCCAGCTCATGCCCGGAATATCCTTACAATGCGCCCTTGCGGGCGGAGTGGACGGCGGCGGCAAGCGCGGCGGTGAGTTCCTTCACCGGGCCAGCGGCAGCCGCGCCGTGTTGTGCGACGAGATCGATAAAGGCCGAACCGACGACGACGCCATCGGCAACCTTGGCAATGGCCCCGGCCTGTTCCGGCGTGCGCACGCCAAAGCCGACAGCCACCGGGATCGTCGCCGAAGCTTTGATCCGCGCCACGGCTTCGTCAATCGAAGCCTGCGCAGCCTGCTGCATGCCGGTGATCCCGGCGACCGAAACGTAATACAGGAAGCCCGACGAGCCTTCGAGCACGGCGGGCAGCCGCGCGGCATCGGTCGTCGGCGTGGCAAGGCGGATCAGCGAGACGCCGGCATCGCGCAGGGCGGGGCCAAGCTCGGCATCTTCCTCAGGCGGAATGTCGACGCAGATCACGCCATCGACGCCCGCCTTGACGCATTCTGCGGCGAACCAGTCGGCCCCACGGATGGTCATCGGATTGGCATAGCCCATCAGCACCAGCGGCACTTCCGGATGACGCGCGCGGAACTCGGTGGCGATGCGCAGGATGTCTGCCGTCTTGGTGCCAGCGCCAAGGCTGCGCAGGTTCGCCAACTGGATTGCGGGGCCATCGGCCATCGGATCGGTGAACGGCATGCCCAGCTCGATCACGTCCGCGCCGCCTTCGACAAGCGCGTCGAGGATGGAGGCGGTGGCGTCAGGCGTAGGGTCGCCGCCCGTGACGAAAGTGACGAGGGCGGGACGGCCCTTGGCGAAGGCGTTTGAGAGGCGGGTCATTCCTGCAGTCCTGTCAGTGGTTTCAGTATTGCCCAGCCAATCAGCGTCAGACCAATCAACGACAAGGAGAGCCAAGAGACAAAAAGAATTATTGCGTAGGGATGCGCTGCAGTTGGTTCACTAAAACATTCAAGATGAGGCCGGATTGCGTTGATGCGTGTGCAGGGGTCGCCTAAATTTGCTATCTCATATTGGGTCAGCGACAAAAATCGAATTTGCTCACCAGACAATATGTGAGAGGCAATCCAGCATAGCGCCGCAGCAACGAGCCTTCGATCCGTTTTCACAACGAAACCCCCAGATGCTCCGCGACCGAGAAGATGTCCTTGTCTCCGCGTCCGCACAAGTTGGCAAGGATGATCTGGTCCTTGCCCATGGTCGGCGCGAGCTTCTGAACCGCTGCAATCGCATGGGCAGGTTCCAGCGCGGGGATGATGCCTTCAGTGCGGCAGAGCAACTGAAACGCGTCCAATGCTTCCTTGTCGGTCACCGAGGTATAATCGACGCGGCCCACTTCCTTGAGCCATGAATGCTCAGGCCCGATGCCGGGATAATCGAGGCCAGCGCTGATCGAGTGGCCTTCGGTTATCTGGCCGTCCTCGTCCTGCAGCAGGTAGGTCTTGTTGCCGTGGAGGATGCCGGGGCGTCCGCCTGCAAGGCTGGCCGCATGTTCCTTGTCCAGCCCGTGGCCCGCCGCTTCCACGCCGAGCATTTTCACGCTGGCATCGTCGAGGAACGGGTGGAACAGACCGATGGCGTTCGATCCGCCGCCAATGGCCGCAACCAGCACGTCGGGCAGGCGTCCGGTGCGGGCGAGCATCTGGGCGCGCGCTTCCTTGCCGATCACGCTCTGGAAATCGCGGACCAGTTCGGGATAGGGGTGCGGACCTGCTGCGGTGCCGATGATGTAGAACGTGTTGTGCACGTTCGCCACCCAGTCGCGCAGCGCCTCGTTCATCGCGTCCTTGAGCGTGCCCGCGCCCGCCGTCACCGGCACGACTTCCGCGCCCAGCAGCTTCATGCGGAACACATTGGGAGCCTGGCGGGCAACGTCGGTTGCGCCCATGAAGATCACGCAAGGCAGGCCGAAGCGCGCGCAGACGGTGGCGGTGGCCACGCCGTGCTGGCCAGCGCCGGTCTCGGCGATGATCCGCGTCTTGCCCATGCGCATGGCGAGCAGGATCTGGCCGATGCAGTTGTTGATCTTGTGCGCGCCGGTGTGGTTCAGCTCGTCGCGCTTGAACCAGACTTGGGCGCCACCCAGCTCTTCCGTCAGCCTGGGCGCGAAATAGAGCGGGCTGGGGCGGCCGACATAGTGTTCCAGCAGGTCGTCGAACTCTGCCTGGAACGCCGGATCGGCCTTGGCCTTGCGATATTCCTGCTCAAGATCGAGGATCAGCGGCATCAGCGTTTCGGCGACATAGCGACCGCCGAACTGGCCGAAGTGGCCGCGTTCGTCGGGCTGGTTGCGGAAGCTGTTGGGAGTCTGCGCGTTCATGGCCCCGCGCTTGGCAGAGGCTTTGCGGAAAGTCCAGATTTGCAATGCCTGCACCTTTGGGGCAGAGGCGGCGCAGACATCCCATGCTGCGTTGCGGCAACCTGCACGTTCCGTTCATGTGCGGGCAATCTCGGTCAGACTAGATCGCTCTGGCAACGTCGTGAAGGCGGCTCCGAAAGGGGTCGCCTTTTGGCGTTATTATAATGGGCAAGTAAATCTAAAAGTAACAGGGTTTGTTAGTCTGACGAATGTTGCAGCTATGTCACAACTGTTCTCCCATTTGAATTTTATGTGATTTTCGTCATTGTCAGTGAACTGGTGCGGACCTACCTGACGCCTCGCCACCTTCACAGAAGGGGCCAAAAAGTCAGGAGTAAAATCTATGCGTCTGGTTCTTATCTCTCTCGCAGCCTCGCTTGTTGCTGCTACCCCGGCTCTCGCCAACGAAGCTCGCGTCGAAGCACGCGGCGGCGCCGTCTGGGGCAGCGGTCAGACCGAAGCGATCGCCGGTGTTGCTGCCGGTTACGACTACGACCTCGGTGACAAGGCATTCGTCGGTGCGGAAATCACCGCCGACAAGATCCTCACCAGCGGCACCAAGGTGACCTTCGGCTTCAACGGCCGCGTCGGTGCCAAGATCGCCGAAGCTGGCAAGCTCTACGCAGTTGGCGGCTACAACACCGAAAACTGCGACCTGTGCGATGGCACCTGGACTGCAGGCGCTGGCTACCAGCACTCGTTCGGCAAGCTTTACGGCAAGGTTGAATACCGTCACTCGTTCGTGAACGACGGTTTCCCCGACTTTGACGCAGTGGTCGCTGGCCTCGGCGTGAAGTTCTGATCGAACTTCGCGACAAGCGAAATGAAGCGGGCGGCCTCGAAAGAGGTCGCCCGTTTTCGTTCAGGCGTTGCGCGCGTTGAAACAGAAGGAGCGGATGCGGTCGGCATCCTTCACACCCGGTGCGCTCTCGACGCCTGAGGAAACGTCCACGAGTGTCGTGCCGGTTCCGCGCACTGCGTCAGCCACGTTTGCCAAAGACAACCCGCCAGCCAGACCCCACGGCAGCGGTCCTTTGTAGGCGCGCAGCAGTTCCCAATCGAAGGCAAGGCCAAGACCGCCGGGAAGCGCCGCACCCTTGGGCGTCTTGGCGTCGAACAGGATGAAGTCCGCAACGCCTGCGTAGGCGTCCGCGTTGGCGACGTCGCCGGGACCTGCCACCGAAATGACCTTCCAGACCGGCTTGCCGAACCGGGCGCGGATCATCGCCGCCCGTGCCGGGTCTTCCTTGCCGTGCAACTGGATCACATCGAGCCGCGCGGCGGCAACCGCATCGCCAAGGGCGGCATCGTCGGCATCGACGAACACGCCTACCCTTTTCAGCCGTCCTTCGGCCTGCGTGGCCAGTGCTGGTGCATCGGTCAGTTGGAGGAAGCGCGGTGAAGGCGGGAAGAAATTGAACCCGACATGGCTCGCCCGCGCTTCGATCGTCGCGGCAAGCGCATCGCGGGTGGTCACTCCGCAGATCTTGATATCGGGTGCAGGCATGTGCGGCGCGTTAGGAGACACGCGCCGCACCTGTCAATTCGGCCTTACTGTGCCAGTTCGTAGCTGACGTTGACCGTTACGGTCATTTCCAGTTCGCCTGCCGCAACCGGCGATGCTTTCGGTGCAGAAGCCATGTCCGCGCGCGCAAACATCGGAGGCGGTGCGGGCGGCGGTGCCCAGCCACCGTTCTCGCTGATCGAAAGCACGCGCACCACGCGCAGGCCTGCAGCCTTCGCATAAAGGTCAGCCCGGGCCCGAGCCTTGCTCATCGCCGCCAAGCGCGCCTCATCCATTGCCCCATCGGGGCTGTCGATCTGGAATGCCGGGCCGTTCACCTGATTTGCGCCCGCCGAAACGAGCGTGTCGATGACCTTGCCGTACTGGTCGAGCTTGCGCTGGCGGACCGAAACCTGGTTCGTCGCCTGATAGCCTATGATCACCGGATCGGTTTGCTCGAACGAGCCATCGGGCAGACGCTTGGGCTGGCCATAGACCGGATTGACCGAAAGGTTGCTCGTCTGAATGTCGCGCTCGGCAATGCCTGCCTTCCTCAGCGCGGCGATCACCGCGGTCATCCGCTGGGCATTCTCGCTCAGCGCTTCGCCTGCGGTCTTGCCCTGCGTCGTGACGCCTGCGCTGAACACGGCAAGGTCCGGCGTGCGGACCGACTTGCCCTCGGCCGAGATGCTCAACAATGTGTTGCCTGCGCCGACCACAGGGCCGGAAGAGAGGGTCTGCGCGCTTGCAGCAAATGGGGAAAGCGCTGCACAGGCAGCGGCGAGAAGTAAGGCACGTTTCATCAGGGAAGCTCCCGTAAGTGTCGTTGCCGCACGATGTGGGCAAACCGACGTTACGCAGCGATGAACCGTTCAGCGCAGGCTTCGTTCCAGTACCGCCATGCGGAAACGGTCCTCTCCCCCATTGGGAAAGGGCCGCGACTCGCCCGTGCGGAGATAACCACGGCGTTCGTAATACGCGATCAGTTCGGGCCGCGCATCGATCACGGTCATCTCCATGACCGCCGCGCCGAACACCTCCGCCGCCATGTCCTCGGCATCGGCGATCAGCGCGCGGCCAAGCCCTTGGGCCTGCAGGTCCGGGTCGACGCAGAGCATGCCGAGATAGGCGCGGCCTTCGCCCAAGTCTGTGATCGTCACCGTGCCAGCGATCTTGCCGCCGATCTCCGCCAGCAACACGCGCGAGCCTTCCGAGGCAATCGTTCCGGCCAGTTCGTCGTTGCTCGTCCGCTCGTCATTGAGCAGATCGGCTTCACTGGTCCAGCCCCGCTTCGAGCTCTCGCCACGATAGGCGCTTTCGACAAGCGCTCGCAGCGCCGGAACGTCAGCCGCCTTTGCCAACCGGAAGCGAATCATGCTGTCAGAGCGTGGCTTCGATTGCGCGGGCGGCGGCGACCGGGTCCTCGGCGCGGCTGATCGGACGGCCGATCACCAGCACGCTGGCGCCTGCATCGCGCGCGGCGCGCGGGGTGACGGCGCGCTTCTGGTCGCCCAGCGTGCCATCGGCGGGGCGAAGGCCGGGCACAACGAAGTAGCCCTTCTTCCAGCGCTTGTGGATCGCAGCCACCTCGTGCCCCGAACAGACGATGCCATCGAGCCCGGCTTCCTGTGCCAGATCGGCTAGGCGCAGCGCCTGATCATAGGCCGAGCCGCCCACGCCCATCGATGCCATGTCTCCATCGTCGAGGCTGGTAAGCACGGTCACGGCGACGACCTTGGTATGCTCGCCGGCCGCCGCCTTGGCGTCTTCCATCATCGCGCGTCCGCCACCGGCATGGATCGTCACGATCGCCGGTTCCAGCACGTGGATTGACTGCATAGCACCCGCCACCGTGTTCGGGATGTCGTGCAGTTTCAGGTCGAGGAAGATCGGCAGACCCACCTTGGCCACTTCATGCACGCCGTGGTGACCATGCGCGCAGAAGAACTCGAGCCCCAGCTTCAACCCGCCAACGTGGCCCTTGACCTTCTGGGCTAGCGCGATGGCGGCATCGAGCCGGGGCAGGTCGAGGGCAAGGTAGATCGGGTTGCTCACGGGGTCTCGCTCATGCGTGTGTCGGAGCCTTGCGCGGCTTCCAGATTGGTTGAGGAAAGCGACGGCGCGGCCTTGGCGCCCAATGACGTTTCAAGGCTCGCGATCCGGCGGGTAAGGCGCCAGCGGGTCGCGCGGTAGAGCAGCCATGTCGGCACCAGGCCGAGCAGGAAGGCCATGATCACCAGCACCGGCAGCCGGGTTTCCAGCAGCAGGCCTTCCCAGATCCGCACTTCGACAGGTTGCCAGTTGGCAGCGGTGAACGCGGCCAGAATGGCCACCACCGCTATCCAGAATATCGTGCGCAGCATCCTCATGCCTTTCGCTCCGTGACCCGTCCGTTGATCACATGGTTAGGACAGGTCACGGCTCTTGGCGAGTCCCGCCGCAAGCGCTTATGTGAAGGGAGGATCAGACTTCGCCGAATACCCGCGCGAAGATCGTGTCGATGGCCTTGAAGTGATAGTCGAGGTTGAACTTCTCCTCGATCTGCTCCGCGCTCAGCACCGCAGCCACTTCCGGATCGGCCTTGAGCAGTTCCATCAGCGAAAGCTGTCCGTCCGATTCCCACACCTTCATCGCGTTGCGCTGCACCAGACGGTACGAGGCATCGCGCTCGAGGCCCGCCTGCGTCAATGCCAGCAGCACGCGCTGCGAGTGGACAAGGCCGCCCATCTTGTCGAGGTTCTTCTGCATCCGCTCAGGGTAGATGACGAGCTTGTCGACCACCGAGGTGAGGCGAGCGAGCGCGAAGTCCAGCGTGATCGTCGCGTCCGGACCGATGAAGCGCTCGACCGAAGAGTGCGAGATGTCGCGCTCGTGCCACAGCGCCACGTTCTCCAGCGCAGGCGTCACTGCCGAGCGGACCATGCGGGCCAGGCCGGTCAGGTTCTCTGTCAGCACCGGGTTGCGCTTGTGCGGCATTGCCGACGAGCCCTTCTGGCCGGGCGAGAAGTATTCCTCGGCCTCGAGCACTTCGGTGCGCTGCAGGTGGCGGATCTCCACGGCAAGGCGCTCGATCGACGATGCGATCACGCCAAGCGTGGCAAAGAACATCGCATGCCGATCACGCGGGATCACCTGGGTCGAGACCGGCTCGACCTCAAGGCCCAGCTTCTCGGCCACGTATTCCTCGACCGAGGGATCGATGTTGGCAAAGGTGCCCACCGCGCCCGAAATTGCGCACGTCGCCACTTCTGCGCGTGCAGCAACAAGGCGCGCGCGGCAGCGGGTGAACTCGGCATAGGCCTCGGCAAGCTTCTTGCCGAAGGTAGTCGGTTCGGCATGGATGCCGTGGCTGCGGCCGATGGTCGGCGTGTACTTGTGTTCGAAGGCGCGGCGCTTGATCGCTTCGAGCAGCGCATCAAGGTCTGCCAACAGAAGATCAGATGCGCGCGCCAGCTGCACGCTGAGCGTGGTGTCGAGCACGTCCGAGCTGGTCATGCCCTGGTGCATGAAGCGCGCTTCAGGGCCGACCTGCTGCGCCACCCAGTCGAGGAAGGCGATCACGTCGTGCTTCGTCACAGCTTCGATAGCGTCGATCGCGGCAACGTCGATGGTCGGGTTGGTTGCCCACCAGTCCCACAGCGCCTTTGCGCCCGAAGGTGGCACCACGCCCAGCTCGCCCAGCTTCTCGGTCGCATGCGCCTCGATTTCGAACCAGATGCGATAGCGCGCTTCCGGCTCCCAGATCGCGGTCATGGCGGGGCGGGCATAACGGGGGACCATGTTCGACTCCGTGCAAATTCTTGGTGCTGCAGCTTTGCCGCGCCGCTAGGGCGCAGGGGCGGCAAAGGCAAGGGGCACGTGCCTTGTCGCGAGTCAAAACCGGCCCGTTGCCTGCACCATTCGCGCGACCACCGCGTCTGCCGAACGCCGGGTCAGGTGCGTGTCATCGACATAGAGCGCATGGCCATCGCGCACCACGTCGCACCGATCGCCTGCGCACAGCACCGTAGCCGGATCGAAGAACGAAACGCCTTGATGCCGCGCGGCGTAGTCGGCCAGAACCGGGTTGATCCGGTGTCCCTCGGCCAGTTCTGCCGGGAAGGCGGCAGGGCACGTCGCGTTTATATAGGCAAGGCAGCGCAAGTATCCGCCCGCCATTGCCACACCTGCTGGCGCTGCGGTCGGGACATTGCCGACCAGCACGATTCGCGTACCCTCGGGCAACGTCGCCCGCAGCCGGTCCAGCCCTGCCTCGAGAGCCGCTCGCCCCCTTGTCGAGGCCTGACCGATCCGTCGAAAGCTGTCCTGCTCGAACAGGATCCTGTCCCACCGATGCGCCAGAATGACCGTCCCGATGCCGCGCTCGCGCACCAGGCGGACAAGCGCATCAGGCTGCGTCATGCATTCTGTGGCTGCAAGGGTTGCCCCGGCATAGTTGGTCACGCCCGGAAGCGCGAAGCACCCGGCGTCGGTCAGCATCGCGCCATGGGCCGCGCGCTGGTTCAGCGCCGTGAAGTATTGCCGCGCATGGCTGTCGCCATAGAGCAGGTAGCGAACGGGCTGGCCGGAAGCCGGAATGCTCGTCGCAGGCTCGGGCAGGGCGGCCGGATAGGCAAGCAGCGCATTGCGTCTCGCCGCGCTTGCAGGCAGCAGGCGCTCCAAGTGTCCCGCAAGACCGGCTGCAAGCGCCAGCACCAGCCCGCCACCACAGAACCATGCCAGCGATTGCCGCGATCCCAACCACCGCCTTGCGCGGATGGGCCGCTCTACCAGATGGAGCGAGGCGAACCCGAGCAGGAAGGACAGCGCAATGGCAAGTCCGGTCAGCAGGAGAGGCGGGGTGCCCCACCAGACATAGCCGAGGAACGCCAGCAGCGGATTGTGCCAGAGATAGATCCCGTAAGACGCACCCCCAATGGCAACGAGCGGCCCAGCGCCCAGCAGTCGTCCGGCAGGGTCTGACGGCGACGCGTGGCGCACCACCAGCGCCGCGCCGACCACCGGCAGAGTCAGCCGCCAGTCGGGCGCCGTCGCAGCATCGGCCAGAATGAACCCGCCGAAAATCAGGCTGAGCCCTGAAAGCGCCAGCGCAGGTCGCTGCCGGGTCGTCGCCGGCAGAGCGGCACAAGCAGCCCCCGCAAGAAGCTCCCAAGCTCTCGTCGGCAGCAGGTAGAACGCCCATTCCTGTCGCGATGGTGCCAGCGCAAGGCACAGGCCCAGAGACAGCACGCCAAGCCCCGCAAGGATCAGGGGCATCCGCCCGCGCCCGAACCTCCACAGCACGATGATCAGCGCGGGAAACAGGATATAGAACTGCTCCTCTACCGACAGGCTCCAGGTATGAAGCAGCGGTCGGAAGCCCTCGTCGTCGTCGAAGTATCCGGTTTTCTGCGCGAACAGCAGGTTGGAGGCGAACACCCCGCTGCTTGCCAGCCCTTGCGAGAACTTGCGAAAGTCCTCCGGGATCAGCACTGCCCAGGCGAGCACGCCGCTCGCGATCAGGACCGCCAGCAGCGCCGGGAGAATGCGTCGTGCGCGACGCTCGTAGAACGCCACAAGGGAGAATTGCCCGGCGGCAAGATTTTCGAGGATCGTCGCGGTGATCAGATAGCCGCTGATCACGAAGAACACGTCCACCCCGGCAAATCCGCCGCCAAATCCGGGGCCAAATCCGGGAATGCGGGCATGGAACAGCACCACGGGAATCACCGCAAGCGCGCGCAGACCCTCGATTTCCCGCCTTTGTTGCAACAGCTGTCCGATGACTTGAGCCCCTGCATCACGATGGCGAAGGCTGCTCGGCGTGGCAACCGTCTCGCATGTCGCAAGCCTGTGCCCGGTCTTCCGATTGCACATCCCCTTTGGCCAAGATATTTCGCGCGCATCGAACGCCAAGGAGAATGCACATGGTTCGCAAGGTTCTGGTCCTCGCCACGCTCGGCCTCTCGCTTGCCCTTGCCGCATGCAACACTGTGCAAGGGATCGGCCGCGACATAGAATCCGTCGGCAAGGCTGGCGAAAAGGCAATCTGACACCAGCACGAGAGGATTGCCCTTCAGATCAACCCTTGCGACTTCAGCGAGGTATAGCCCTCGCGCCCGATCACGATGTGGTCGTGCACGCTCATGCCCATCAGGCGCGCGGCCTCGGTGATCTTCTGCGTGACCTGAATGTCCGCACGGCTCGGCTTCGGGCTGCCCGAGGGATGGTTGTGGACAAGGATCATTGCCGCCGCGCCCACGTCCAGTCCTTTCTTGACCACCTCGCGGGTATAGATCGGGCTTTCGTCAAGCGTGCCGTCACCCACCAGATGATCGAGAATCAGCATGTTCTGGGTGTTGAGGTAGAGCACCCGCACGCGTTCGACATTGAGATGCGCCATGTCGATGTGCAGGTAATCGAGCAACGCCTGCCAGTTTGACAGCACCGGCTGCTCGCGCACCACGGTCTTCGCCAGTCTGCGTGCCGACAGTGCCACGATCCGCAGTGCCGCAGCGCTGGTCTCGCCCATGTTGGGGTGCATGGCCAGCGCCTGCGGATCGGCGTTCAGCACGCCCGCAAGGCTGCCGAAACGCTGGATCAGCGAACGTGCGATCGGCTTGGTATCGATCCGCGGCCGTGCGACCATCAGCAGGTATTCGATCACCTCGTGATCGGCGAGCGCATCGTCACCGCCCGCCATCAGGCGCCTGCGCAATCGCGCCCGGTGGCCGCTCGGGTCGCCACCGTCGAAATTTGCGGCGGTTTTTCCGGAAGGCTGATCCTGTTCAGGAAAGAGTCGGGTTTGGTCGGCCATCTGTCCCTTGCGGGCACCACTTCGGCGCTAACGCGTTCTACGCCGTGCATTGCCCAAGCCATGGGTATGCGCAAGAAGGGGGCAGATGGCAGATAGTTTCGAAATGGCGGAACCTGACCCGGAATCGGGCAGGGAACCGGCGCCTACGCCCCGCCGCCGAATGAGGCGCGTGGGCGTGTCGGCACTCGCCATTGCCGTGCTGGGCCTCGGTGGCCTCTGGCTTTCGCGCAATTCCATCGCAGACCGCATCATCGTCGGCCAGCTCGAGGGTTATGGCGTTCCTGCCACCTATGAGATCGACAGCATCGGTCCTGGCACGCAGGTTCTGCGCAACGTCCTGATCGGCTATCCACGCCGCCCGGATCTGACGGTCGAACGCGTCGAAGTAGGCATCCGCTATGGCTTTGGCGTGCCGTATGTAGGCTCCATCCGTCTCGTCGCGCCAAGGATTTACGGGCAATACCGTAACGGAAAGCTGAGCTTCGGCGCGCTCGACAAGGTGATCTACGCGCCGAAGACCGACAACGCGCCGTTCACGCTGCCCAAGTTGAACCTGCAGGTCCAAGACGGTCGCGGATTGATCCTGACTGATTCGGGCAAGATCGGCCTGTCGCTCGACGGCAAGGGTGCCCTGCAGAACGGCTTTGCCGGAACGCTCGCTGCCGTCGCTCCCCGTTTGGAGAATGGCGGCTGCAAGATCGAAGGCACCCGCTTCTTCGGCCGCATCGCGGTGCAGGATGAGCGACCCTCGCTGACCGGCCCGCTGCGGCTCGATCGCCTGACCTGCAGCAATGGCGTGGGCAGCGGCGCGCTGGTGGCCGATCTATCCGCGCGTGCCGACAAGGCCTTCGCCGGTCTCGCCAGCAGCGCCACGGTGCGCGCTGAAAAGTTCGCTGCCCCCGGCCTTGCTGCAGAGACATTGGCGCTCGACACCCGTCTTGCCTACCGCGACGGCGCGCTTACCGGCAGGGTCGATGCCAATGCAGGCAGCGTCAGCAGCGGCGGCGTGCGCTTTGGCCTGCTTGGCCTCGAAGGATCGGTCCGGACGCGCGAATCGTTCCGCAAGGCCGAGTTCCGCGGCACGATCGACGGGCAGGGCCTGCGGCAGGGAACCGCGCTCGACACGGCCCTTGCCTCGGGCGAGCGCAGTGCGGCGGGAACGCTCCTCGCCCCTATGCTCGCCCAGCTTCGCGCCAGCCTCAAGCGCGAGGAGCGCGGCAGCCGCCTCGCTGGCGAGATCGCGCTGCGCCGCAACGGGGACGCGATGTCTGCGGTGATTCCGCAGGCGCAACTGGTTGGCGGCAGCGGACAGGCGCTGCTCACCGTGTCGAAATTCCAGATGGCCACCGCCAGCGCGGACGGCCCACCACTACTCGCCGGCAACTTCGCCACCGGAGGCGCTGGAATCCCGCGAATCGTCGGGCGAATGGAACGCGGGCGGGCAGGGCAGGCGTTGTTCCGGCTGACCATGGCACCGTGGCGCGCAGGCGGTGGATCGCTGGCAATTCCGGAAATGATGATCGCACAAGTTCGCGACGGCTCGCTCGGCTTTTCCGGCATTACGCAGGTTTCCGGAGTGATTCCCGGTGGTTCGGTCCAGAACCTCGTGCTCCCCGTCAACGGCGCATACGGCGCGCGGGGCGAGCTTGCGTTGTGGAAACGCTGCGTGACTGCGCGGTTCGACCGGTTGACGCTCGGCCAGATGGCGGTGGACGGCAACGCGCTCCAGTTCTGCCCGCCGGGCGGCAGCGCAATCGTTCGCAACGGAGCAAGAGGGCTGCAGGTCGCGGCGGGCACCCCCTCGCTCGACCTCACCGGCAAGCTTGGCGAGACGCAGATGGCGGTCCGCAGCGGGCCTGTTGGATTTGCCTGGCCGGGAGTGCTGAAAGCATCCTCGGTCGAAGTCGCACTGGGACCTCCTGCTACCGCCACGCTCCTGACAGTTGCCAATCTGGATGCGAGAGTTGGGGGAGAGTTGGGGGGGAGTTATGGGGGAGTTGGAGCCAAGCTCGCCCAGGTCCCGCTGGACATCTCGAATGCCTCGGGTGAGTGGCGCTATGTCGATGGAAAGCTTGTACTTTCCGGCACCGAGTTCGATCTGACCGACCGGCTTGACCCTGCCCGGTTCGAGAAACTGCATTCCAGTGGAGCGACGCTGACGCTGGCGGACAATCGCATAACCGCCAATGCGTTGTTGCGCGAAGCGAAGACCTCGCGTGAAGTTGCCGCCGTCGCCATCCGCCACGATCTCGCCACCAGCACCGGCCACGCCGATCTCGTCGTTGACAACCTCTTGTTCGACAAGGGTTTCCAGCCCGCTCAGCTGACCCGGCTTGCGCTGGGTGTCGTCGCCAACGTCAATGGCAAGGTCACCGGAAACGGAGCGATCGACTGGAACGCGCGCGGGGTCACGAGCACTGGCACGTTCGGCACGCAAGGTCTTGATCTTGCAGCGGCTTTCGGTCCCGTGAAGGGTCTGAAAGGGAGCCTCCAGTTCACCGACCTGCTCGGCATGGTCACCGCCCCGCACCAGAAGCTCACCGTCGCCTCGATCAACCCCGGCATCGAAGTGACCGAGGGCGTTGTCGACATAAGTCTGCTGCCGGATCAGGTGCTTAGACTGCACGATGCGCGCTGGCCCTTCCTGGGCGGAACCCTCGTCCTTGAACCCACCGACTTGCGTCTCGGCCTTGCTGAAGCCCGCCGCTACACGCTGACCGTCATCGGCATCGACGCGGCCAAGTTCATCGAGAAGATGGAACTGGGAAATCTTGCCGCAACAGGCACTTTCGACGGACAGTTCCCACTGATTTTCGACGCCAACGGCGGCCGGATCGAGGAGGGCACGCTCGTTTCGCGCGCGCCGGGCGGAAACGTGTCCTACGTCGGTGCGCTGACCTACGAGAACATGGGGGCGATGGCCAACTTCGCGTTCGATGCGCTGAAATCGCTGGATTACAAGACGATGACCATCGCGATGCGTGGCGATCTCGAGGGCGAGATCGTTACCAACGTCAAGTTCGGCGGGGTCAAGCAAGGTGCTGGCACGAAACGGAACTTCATCACCAAGCAGGTCGCCAACCTGCCGATCCAGTTCAACGTCAACATCCGCGCGCCGTTCTACCAGCTCATCACCTCGTTCAAGGCGATGTACGACCCGGCGTTCGTCAAGGATCCCAGGACCTTGGGCCTCGTCGATGCGCAGGGTCGGCCACTCTATCGCTCGGCCAATGGCGTGCGCCCCGGTGGGGCGCCGGTGATCGTGCTGCCCGGAGCGCAACAAGGCATTCAGCCTGCAGAAAGCGGAAACCTGCCATGAGGAGCATAGAATTGACCCGATCCGCGAACCCTGCGACGATCTTTCGGATGAGGAAAAGCGGATCACAATTCGGGCGACGTCTTCTGCTGGCGGCGCCGTTGGTCTTGGGACTGGCGACGGGGGGCTGCATTTCGGTGAAGGCGCCGGACAAGCCGATCGTCATCGAGCTCAACATCAACATCAAGCAGGAGGTCGTGTATCGGCTGGCGCAGGACGCCAACAACACGATCGAAAGCAACCCGGACATTTTCTGATGTCCGGTAATGGTTTGAGGATGGACACATGACCATGGTTTCAATGCGCAAGAGCCTTGCCGCGCTGGCTGCTACGGGCCTCATGCTCGGCACGATTGCCGTGCCCGCATCTGCGCAGAACCGCGACCCCGCCTATGCCGCAGCCCGCGCCTCGGGCCAGGTAGGCGAGAAGATGGACGGCTACCTGGGCTATGTCACGCCGCCCGCGCCGACCCTGCGCGCCGTGGTCGAGGACATCAATATCAAGCGCAAGGCCGTCTATGCCGAGAAGGCTCAGGCCAACAAGGCAACGGTCGAGGAATATGCGCTGACTTCGGGCTGCCTGCTGATTGCCCAGACCAAGCCCGGCGAAAAGTATCAGGCGCCCGATGGCTCGTGGCAGACCCGTGGCAACGGTCCTCCGCTGCGGGATTCGCGCTGCCCCTGAACTCTCGTTTCGCATACGAATCGCCAACGCAATTCCGCCCTTTCTCGCAACTGCGGGGAAGGGCGTTCGCTTTTGCGATGATACCTTGGACCAGACACGGTTCGTGACGGTTGACTCAAGAATACCCCCCGCCTAAGGGGGCGGCGCCCTCGGCGGTCATCCGTCGTTTGTGCTGCACTTTTTGTCGGGCAACTGGCTTCGGCCGGTAGGAATGACAGGGGAAAAGGCATGAATGACGATCCGTCCGAGATGGAGCCCATCGGCGAGGATGCGCGGATCGACGCGCTCGACAAGCGGCTGAAAGCCCTTCGAGAGCGGGAAGAAGAGCGCAACCGGCCAAAGGCAGGCGGGGAAACCGATGCGAATTACCGCATGGGCAACCGCGTGCTGGCGGAACTGATCGGGGGTCTCGCAGGCGGCGCGTTCATCGGCTGGGTCATCGACCAGTTTGCCGGTACGTCCCCTGGAGGGTTGCTGGTGATGTTGTTCATGGGGGTCGTCGTGGCATTCCGGAACATCATCCGAATTTCGAGCCGGCGCCCCGAATAGGGCGCTGTTGTTGTATTCGAGTGATACGGGGTTTTGCGCGTGGCCGAAGGCAAGGTCGATCCGGTTCACCAGTTCACGATCGAGACCCTTTTCGGGACCGATCACTGGTCTATTGGTGGTTACAACATCGCGTTCACCAACTCGTCGCTGTGGATGGCGATCACCACGGTGGTCCTGCTTGTGTTCGTGGCCGGTGGCGCCAAGCGCGAACTGGTTCCGGGCCGCTGGCAGATGGCGGTCGAGGGGCTGACCGGCTTCGTCGACAACCTGCTTCAGGCGAACATCGGCAAGGCGGGCCGCAAGTACCTGCCTTACGTGTTCTCGCTGTTCGGCTTCATCCTGTTTGCCAACATGCTCGGCCTGCTGCCGCTGGCGCTGGTTGGCGTCCACCCGTTCACCGCTACGAGCCACTTCACCGTCACCGGCGTGCTTGCCGTGATGAGCTTTGCGATCGTGCTCGGCGTCGGCTTTGCCAAGCACGGCCTGCACTTCTTCTCCCTTTTCGTGCCGCACGGCACGCCCGTTCCGATGATCCCGATCATTTTCCCGATCGAGCTGATCTCGTTCATGGTGCGTCCGTTCAGCCTTGGCCTGCGTCTCTTCGTGGCGATGATGGCCGGGCACGTGCTGCTCGAAGTGCTCTCGGGCTTCGTCATCTCCGGCACCAACGCCGGGGTGGGGACGTTCTTCCTCGCCGCTGTTCCCAGCTTCGTGCTGATGATCGGCATCTGTGCGCTGGAACTTCTGGTGGCAGGCATCCAGGCTTACGTCTTTGCCCTGCTCACCTGCGTCTATCTGAACGACGCCGAGAACCTTCACTGATATCCGCAACAATTTCCCATACGGTTTTGAGAAAAAGGAGTTTTTGACATGGACGCAGAAAGCGCAAAGCTGCTCGGTGCTGGTCTCGCCGCTGTTGGCGCCGGTCTCGCCTCGCTCGGCGTGGGCAACGTGTTTGCCAAGTTCCTCGAAGGCGCGCTGCGCAACCCCGGCGCCGCTGACGGCCAGCAGGGCCGCCTGTTCATCGGCTTCGCCGCCGCCGAACTTCTGGGCCTGCTGTCGTTCGTCGTCGCGATGATCCTGATCTTCGTTGCCTAAGGCAAGCGAAGCTCACTGATTGTTGAAATGCTGGCCGGGGTTCGCCCCGGCCGCCTGACGCCCGGACACCCGCGATGCCTCAGATTGAACAGCTTGCCACCACCTATTCCAGCCAGGTCTTCTGGCTGCTGGTGTTCTTCGGCATTGTCTTCTTCGTGATCGGCCGGGGCATGCTGCCCAAGGTCGTCTCCACGATGGACGGCCGCGACAAGCAGATCGCCGACGACCTTGCCGCTGCCGAAGCCGCACGGGCCGCCGCCGATGCCGAGGAAGAGGCATGGCGCGTCCAGGCGAACCAGCAGCGTGCTGCCGCCCAGGCAGTCATTGCCGCCGCCAAGGCCGATGCCGCCAAGGCAACCGAAGCCAGCCTCGCCGTGGCTGCGGCTCGCATTGACGAGACCGTGACTGCTGCCGAAGCCCGCATTGCCGCTGCCCGCGCTGCTGCGCTGGGTGAAGTGGAAGGCGTTGCCGCCGAAGCCGCGCAGGACATCGCAAGCCGGATCGCCGGCCTGTCGATCCCTGCCGACGAAGCGCGCGCTGCCGTGAAGGGAGTTCTCGCAAATGGCTAACGCTGTAGAGACGACTGCAATCGTCGAGCACGAAGCTGCTGGCGGCGAACATCACGTCGAACCTTCGGCACTGGGCCTCGGGCCGGGTGCATGGGTTGCGCTCTCGATGGCCATCTTCCTCGCGATCCTCGTGTCGAAGAAGGTTCCGGGCGCGATTGTCGGCGGTCTCGACAAGCAGATCGACGCGATCCGCAAGCAGCTCAACGAAGCCAAGGTGCTGCGCGCCGAAGCCGAAAAGCTGCGCGCCGAATACGCGGCCAAGATCGCCAACGCCGAAAAGGACGCGGCGTCGATGGTCGAACACGCCAAGACCGAAGCTGCGGCGATCATCGCCAAGGCCGAGGCTGACGCAGCCACCACGATCGTCCGTCGCGAAAAGATGGCATCGGACAAGATCGCTGCCGCCGAACGCGCCGCGGTTGACGATCTTCGCGCCAAGGCCGCTGAGGCTGCTACTGCCGCCGCGCGCGGTCTGATCGCGAAGAACCACTCTGCCGGGGCCGACAAGGCGCTGGTCGATGGTGCCATCGCCGGGCTGGTGAACTGAGCCGCTAACCGCGCTTCAGTTCTTACCGAACACAAGGCCCCTTCCGGTTTCCGGGAGGGGTCTTTGTTTTTGATCTTGAGCGACAGCAATCAGTGATTTGGATTAAACGCGAAGAGCAAGGCGCCCAGCAGCGGTAGAGCAAGCAAAGTCACGATGATGCAGGCGCGCGTCAATGCGTCTTTGGAGGCTTGCCGGTCCCACGTCATGCCCGCGTCGAACCGCGGATCACCAATCTCACCGGCACGCGTCGCCCTGAACCTTCGGTGCCATTGATCTTGGCCAGCAGCTGCTCGACCATCAGGGTTCCGGCCATCTGGAAGTCGGGCTCGATCGAGGTGAGGGGCGGGGTGGACCAGGCACCTGCGCGGATGCCGTCAAAGCCGATGATGCCGATCTGGTCGGGGATCGCGTAGCCGCGCGCCGTCAGTTCCTTGAGCGCGCCCAATGCCATTTCATCGCAGACGGCGAAGATCGCGTCGAACGGTTCGCCGCTTTCCGAAAGGGCGATGGCGGCGCGGCGGCCTTGTTCTTCGCGGGCCAGGCCGCTTTCGACCTGCTGCAGGCGCGGCTCGAGCCCTGCCGAGCGCATGGCTTCGGCATAGCCTTCGTAGCGTTCCTGGAACTGGCGCTGGGGCGATGTGGCAGAGCCGATGCAGACGATCTGCTTGTATCCGCGCACCAACAGGTGGCGGGTGGCGAGCGTCGCGCCCGAGAGGTTGTCGCTGCGCACCCAAGGCATGTCGTTGTCGGGCGAGCCCCAGCAGGTCCAATGGCTGCCTTCGGGCAGGTCGCGGAAGTAGTCCCACGCCTTGGTGTTAGTGGTGGTGCCGATGACGATCATGCCATCGGCCTTGCGGCGATCCTGGAAGTGGCCCCAGAAGTTTTCCGGTGCATCCTGGAACGAGACCAGCGTCTCGTAGCCCTTGGCCGAGGCGGCGGCGCAGGTGGAGCCGAGCAGCGAGAAGTAGAACGGGTTGATGTCCTTGCGGTCCTGCGCCTCGCGGCAGATCATCACCACGGCGAGCGTGCCGGTGCGACCACGGCGCAGGCGGGCGGCGTTCTCGTCCACCTGATAGTTCAGGCGGCGTGCGGCCTCTATCACGCGCTGGCGGGTGGGTTCGCTGATTGAGGTGTCACCGGCAAGGGCACGGCTTACCGTCGACTGGCTGACGCCCGCCGCTTCGGCCACGTCGAACGACGTTACGCGAATGATTTTCCTGTCGCCGGCCATGCGTTCCCCCAAGTCAACTCACGCTTTAGCAGGATCGGCGCTAGCGGAAAGTGTCCTTGGCCGCGCGCAGGGCGGCAAATGTCTCTTCCGGGGAAGATCCGCCCCAGCGCGCCGCCATGTCAGCGTCGTCGGCGCGGAGGAAGGGGTTGGCGGCGAGTTCGGCGGCAAGCGTGGTCGGCACGGTCCATTCGCCGCGCTCGCGCTTTTCGTCGACGCCCTGGGCATAGCCGGCAAGCGCTTCGTTGTCGGGATCGGCGAAGATGGCAAAGCGGGCGTTGGACTGGGTGTATTCGTGGGCGCTGTAAAGCGTCGTCTCGGGCGGGAGCACTTTCAGGCGCGCGAGGCTGGCCCAGAACTGCGGCGGCGTGCCCTCGAACATGCGGCCGCAGCCCAGCGGGAACAGCGCATCGCCGACGAAAGCGACCGAAGCTTGGGCCATGTGATAGGCGCAGTGGCCCATGGTGTGGCCGCCGACGTCGATGACCGTGGCATTGAAACTTCCAAGCTGCACTGTATCGCCCTGCGCCACGGTGCGATCCACGGCGGCGATCTTCCCGGCGTCATCCTCGGGCGCGATTACCGTGCAGCCGGTGGCGGCCTTGATGGCTTCGTTGCCGCCTGCATGGTCGGGGTGCCAGTGGGTGTTCCAGATCTGGGTTATGCGCCAGCCCTTGGCTTCTGCCTCGCGCAGGTAGGCAGCGCCATCAGGCGTGTCGATGCAGGCGGTCTCGCCGCTGGCTGGATCGTGGACGAGGAAGCCGTAGTTGTCGGACAGGCAGGGGAACTGGTGGATCTGTAGCGTCATGATGTCAGCTTAGCGCCGCACGTCGGACAAAGCAAAAGCCCGCCCGGATTTCTCCGGACGGGCCCCGCTTATACAGTGCGCTTTTCAGTGCCTTGAAGGCGGTGAAGCTTACTGCTTCGCCTTCAGAGCGGCGCCGAGGATGTCGCCCAGCGAAGCGCCGGCATCCGACGAGCCGTACTGTTCCACGGCTTCCTTCTCTTCGGCCAGTTGGCGGGCCTTGACCGAGAAGTTCGGCTTCTTGGAACGATCGAAGCCGGTGACCATGGCATCGAGCTTCTGGCCGACCTGGAAGCGGTCCGGACGCTGTTCGTCACGGTCGCGGCCCAGATCCGAGCGCTTGATGAAGCCGGTTGCGCCGTCTTCGCCAGCCTGCACTTCGAGGCCGCCATCGCGAACTTCGAGGATGGTGACAGTGACGACTTCGCCGCGACGCAGCGAGCCCGACGAGCTTGCCGAAACGCCACCAGCGGCCGGAGCACCCTTTTCAAGCTGCTTCATGCCAAGGCTGATGCGCTCCTTGTCGACATCGACGTCGAGAACCACTGCCGAGACCTGCTCGCCCTTGCGGTGCAGTGCCAGCGCGTCTTCGCCCGAGATGCCCCAAGCGATGTCCGACATGTGGACCATGCCGTCCACGTCGCCATCGAGGCCGATGAACAGACCGAATTCGGTCGCGTTCTTGACTTCGCCTTCGACGGTCGAACCGACCGGGTGCTTTTCGGCGAAAGCTTCCCATGGGTTCTGCTGGGCCTGCTTGAGGCCAAGGCTGATGCGGCGCTTGTCGCTGTCGACTTCCAGAACCAGCACGTCGACTTCCTGCGAGGTCGAGACGATCTTGCCGGGGTGGACGTTCTTCTTGGTCCAGGACATTTCGGAAACGTGGACGAGGCCTTCGATGCCTGCTTCCAGTTCCACGAACGCACCGTATTCGGTGATGTTGGTGACGGTGCCCGAGAGCTTGGCGCCAACCGGGTACTTGGCGGCAACGCCATCCCACGGATCGCTTTCAAGCTGCTTCATGCCGAGGCTGATGCGCTGGGTATCCTGGTTGATGCGGATGATCTGCACCTTGACGGTATCGCCGATGGCGATGACTTCCGACGGGTGGTTCACGCGCTTGTAGCTCATGTCGGTGACATGGAGCAGGCCGTCGATGCCGCCGAGGTCCACGAACGCACCGTAATCGGTGATGTTCTTGACGACGCCGTCGATGATCTGGCCTTCCTTGAGGTTCTGGATCAGGCCCGAGCGCTGTTCGGCGCGGGTTTCTTCCAGCACTGCACGGCGCGAGACGACGATGTTGCCGCGGCGGCGGTCCATCTTGAGGATCTGGAACGGCTGCGGCATGTCCATCAGCGGGGTCACGTCGCGGACCGGGCGGATGTCTACCTGCGAGCCGGGGAGGAAGGCAACGGCGCCGTCGAGGTCGACGGTGAAGCCGCCCTTCACGCGGCCGAAGATCACGCCTTCAACGCGCTTGCCTTCGCCGAATTCGTTTTCGAGCTTGTCCCACGCAGCTTCGCGGCGGGCGCGGTCGCGCGAAAGCATGGCTTCGCCGTCAGCGTTCTCGACGCGGTCGACATAGACTTCGACTTCGTCGCCGACCTTGAGGCCGTGCGGCTGGCCGGGCGAGGCGAATTCGCGCAGGGCAACGCGGCCCTCGCTCTTCAGGCCTACGTCGATGACGGCCTTGTCGTTTTCGATGGCGGTGATGGTGCCCTTGACGACGCGGCCTTCGAAGCCACCGTTGGCGGCTCCGCCAAGCGATTCGTCAAGCAGCGCGGCGAAATCGTCGCGCGACGGGTTGGTAGCCATATTCAAAGCTTCCTGTAACAAGTATCCCGGCCAGGCGGTTGTTTCCGCCGGTCTTTCCTCCACGTACCGCCCCATGCGGGCCGTGGGCCAAAAAGGGCCGAACCGCCCCCGGAGCCGAATGCTGCCGAAGGCACCCGCTCAGGCAAAGACCTGCGCGGACGGGCGGCGCTTAGGCTCATGGCCTGAGAAAAGCAAGGAAAATGGGCGCTTCGATAGAGCAGGATACGGCAGGCAGAACCTGTTAAACATCGGCTGGTAGTGTGATCCTTCAAGGAGATCCGCCATGGAGCAACCGGGGGTGTTCAGCACATTTGCCGACAAGGCGACCGAGGCGCGCTACAACGAGACGGCGCGCACGTTGCGCACGCCGTTCGTGCGGCTCTACGCCGTGCTCTTCATGACGGTCATGCTGGCCTATTCTGTGGTCAATCCGATCTACCTCGATCCTGTTGAAAATGCGCGTCTGGCATTCTGGCTCGGCATCGGGTTGCTGTGTACCGGGGCCTACATCGGCGCCACGTTCTGGAAGGACTATGTCCGCCATCCGATGGTCGATTTTGCCGCGTTGCTGATCATTTCCCTGATCGTAGCTCGGATCAACTTCGTGCTGTTCGATCACCTTCTGCACATTCACAGCAATCTTCACGCCGTAGGCGTGGTCAACAGACTGGCGATCTCCGCCTTCGCGGCAGTCACCCTTGCCGGACGACCGCGCCTGTTCCTGGCGTGGCTGGGTTGCGACTTGTTTGGCTGGCTCGGGCAGGTCATCCCGGAACAAGTCGTTGATGCTGCAGTCGCCTATGCCCTGCTCAGCTATCTCAGCGGTGCGCTGGTCATGGCGGCGATAAATCTGGCGGTGGGCAGGACGAGCCGTGCGGCCTTCATGCTGGCGGATTCACTGGATGCCGAACGCGCGCGCAACGAGGAGCTTGTGCTCAACATGCTGCCGCAGACGGCGGTGGAACGCATCCGCACGGGACAGATGGTGGCGGACGCCTATGCCGATGCCAGTGTAATCTTCATCGACATGGTGGGCTTCTCGAAGCTGACCAAGCGGGTTTCGCCGGGCCATCTGGTCGAACTGCTCAACAGCTTCTTCAACCATGCAGATGCCTGCGCGCGCGAGTTCGGGGTGGAGAAGGTCAAGACGGTCGGTGACGCCTACCTCGCGATTGCGGGCGGCAACGTGCCGAGCGGCAACAGCGCCGACGCGGCCATCGGCTTTGCGCGGGCCGTGCTTTCCGGTGTCGAGGAACTAAAGCGTGTGGCCGGCGTGGATGATGTTGGCCTGCGCGCCGGAATCCACTCGGGGCCAGTGGTTGGCGGCGTGATCGGTGCGACCCGCATGGCCTATGACTACTGGGGCGACACGGTGAACATCGCAGCGCGGCTTGAGGGCACGGCAGCCACTAACGGCATAGCGATTTCGGAAAGCACATGGCTGCGGGCCAATGATCGTGGCGCGTTCGGCCCGCCGATGATGATGACGCTGAAAGGCGTTGGCGAGACCTGCGTGTTCCACGCCGTAGTCGATGAGGCCGATCTGAAGACGCGGGCGGCGGCTGCCTAGGCCTTCGCGGCCACCTGCTTCTCCACCAGCGCAATTGCCGTCGCCACTGCCATTTCCTTGGTCAGGTTAGACGTATCCAGCAGCGCTGCGCCCTCGGCCTGACGCAGCGGGGCTTCGGCGCGGTTGCGGTCGCGTTCGTCGCGGGCTTCGAGGTCGGCTTCGATTTCGGTGCGTTCGACGTCCTTGCCGAGCTGCTTCATCTCCACCCAGCGGCGCATGGCGCGGGCGGTGACGCTGGCGGTGACGAAGAGTTTTGCGTCGGCGTGGGGGGCGATGACGGTGGCGATGTCGCGGCCATCCAGCACCGCGCCGCCGGGCTGGTTGGCGAAGGCCTGCTGGCGGGCGAGCAGGGCGGCGCGGACGGCGGGGTGGACCGAGACGCGGCTGGCATAGCCGCCGGTTTCCTCGCTGCGCAGCTCAGGATCTTCGAGCAATATTTCGGGGAAGGCGCAGGCGGCTTCGGCTTGAGCTGCGTCATCCGGGTTGCCGCCGCTCAGGAACACCTGCCGCCCGACCGCGCGATAGAGCATGCCGGTATCGAGGTGGGGCAGGCCGAAGTGCGCGGCGAGCGCCCTGGCGATGGTGCCCTTGCCCGAAGCGGTCGGTCCGTCGACGGCGATGATCACTTGGCGTTACTCCGGTTGCGCAAGGCCTTGACCAGTCCCCATATCGCAATTGCCGCCCAGAAGAACTCCAGCACGAACGATGCGGGGTTCATATTGACCAGCAGCGAGACCGTCAGCAACGCAGCGCCGAGCAGGTTTACACCGTGCTGGATGAAGGGGTTCGGGCGGTCGAGCTTGGTGGTGTAGGCATAGGCGAAGATGATGCAGGCGGTGCCGCAGAACCCGATTGCGTTGGCCAGGGTGTGACTGATCAAGCGCGCGCGCTTTCCAGCAGGCTTTCGAACACCGGGAAGCTGGTGGCGATGGGGCGGGTGTCGTCCACTTCGACGCCGCGCTTGCTGGCGATGCCGGCAATGGCCAGCGACATGGCAATGCGGTGATCGAGGTGGGTGACGACGCTCGTGCCCTCGGCGGTGCCGGGGAGCGGATCGCCGCCGGTGCCGTCGATGATCAAACCGTCCTCGGTCTCGGTCACGGTTGCGCCTGCGAGTTCGAGCGCGGCGCGCATGGCGCTGATGCGGTCGCTCTCCTTGACGCGCAGTTCTTCGAGACCGGTCGTTACGGTGCGGCCTTTGGCGAGCGCGGCGGCGACGAAGAGGATGGGGAATTCGTCGACCATGCTCGGCACGACGGCAGGATCGACATCGATGCCGGTGAGCAGCGAATGGCGCACGCGCAGGTCCGCCACCGGCTCGCCACCAACGTCGCGGCGGTCAAGCTCCTCGATCGAGCCGCCCATCAGGCGCAGCACATCGAACAAGGCGGCGCGGGTGGGGTTGAGGCCGACGTTCTCGACCACAAGGTCCGAGCCTTCGACGAGCAGTGCGGCGACGACGAAGAACGCGGCGGAGGAGGGATCGCCGGGGACGACGATGTCTTGCGGCTTGAGTTCAGCCTCGCCGCGCACCTTGATGATGCGCGCGCCATCGGCGGCCACGTCTACGGTCAGCTCTGCACCAAAGCCGCGAAGCATGCGTTCGGAGTGGTCGCGGGTGGGGATCGGTTCGATCACCGTGGTCACGCCGGGGGTGTTGAGGCCGGCGAGCAGGACCGCGCTCTTCACCTGGGCTGAGGCGACGGGCAGGCGGTATTCGATCGGCACGGCGGGCGACAGCCCACGCAGCGTGAGAGGGAGGCGGCCGCCGGGGCTGGCAGTGAACTCCGCGCCCATAGTCGAGAGCGGATCAATCACGCGGCCCATCGGGCGCTTGGACAGCGAGGCATCGCCAACGAACGTGGCGGTGATCGGGTGGCTGGCGACGAGGCCCATGAGCAGGCGCGTGGAGGTACCGGAGTTGCCCATGTCGAGCGCCTGCTGCGGCTGGAGCAGTCCGCCGACGCCGACGCCGTGGACGTGCCACATGCCGCTGTCGTCGCGGGTGATCGTCGCACCCATCGCGCGCATGGCAGCGGCAGTGGAGAGCACGTCCTCGCCTTCGAGCAGGCCGGTCACCCGCGTCTCGCCCACGGCCAGCGCGCCGAGCATGATCGAACGGTGGCTGATCGACTTGTCACCCGGAACGCGGATGCGGCCCTTCAACGGGCCATTGGCGGTGAAGCGGCGGGGACGCATCTGGGCGAGGTCGTGTGAGGACACGGGAAACTCTTTCGGATCGGGGAGGCGGATAAAGCGCGCGGCTTTTGACAGCAGGGCGCGCCTATGGCAAGGCGCGCGCTCTCTTGATTCCGCGAGGGCGCGGACCCATCAAGCGTGCAGTTTCTCCGCCCGGGCAAAATCCTTCGCGCCGGGCCAGTCTTGAGGAAGTTTCATGGTCAAGCCGGAATGGGGCACCAAGCACAGCTGTCCGAAGTGCGGCACCCGCTTCTACGATCTGGGCAAGAGTGACCCGGTCACCTGCGTCGAGTGCAAGTATTCTTTCCACCCGGATCCGGTGCTGAAGTCGAAGCAGCCGATTCCCTATGAGGAAATCCAGAAGGACAAGGTAGATGTCGTGCCTGACGTCGATCTGGCCGACGAGGATCTCGACATCGACGAGGACGGCGATTCGCCTGACAACGACGTCGACCTCGGCGGGGACGACGATCTCGGCGTTGCCGGTCACGAAGGTGACGACGACGAGGTGTGAGCCTTTGAGGAGCCGGTCGGGTGATCGGCTCCCCAAAAAAATCCGGTGGCTCGAAAATTGCTCTTGCCAGTGCCGAAAGCCTCTCTTAAAGGCGCGGCTCCCGGCGAGAGACACCCGCCGGAACGGTCTGCCTCCAGCGGCAGACTTGATGGAAAATGGGGCCTTAGCTCAGCTGGGAGAGCGCCTGCATGGCATGCAGGAGGTCAGCGGTTCGATCCCGCTAGGCTCCACCATCCACCTGAAAAGGCCGCCTTCGGGTGGCCTTTTTCGTTCCGGTCCTGCGGGAGGGGTAACCGCTTCGTCGCGCCCTGATTGACGAAGATCACAGCCTTGCTAGCCTTGGGTCAACTAAGGGCCGCACATCTTGTCATAGCGATGGAACATCCAGCATGCGCGTGCCGCAGTCCCTCATTGCCGTCTCGATCCGGATAACTGCTGTCGCGACAGCTTCTGCCCTGCTTGCGGGGCAAGCTGCGGCGCAGTTCGGGGGCTTCAGCATTCCCTCGATCCCGCGCAACACCTCGTCGGCGCAGAAGAGTTCGGGCGGTTGCCCCAAGGGCAAGAGCAAGAGCGCAGGCTCGTCGATTCTCGGCGGGCTGATCGGACAAAGTGTGGGTCGCGCCGCCAGTTCGACGGGATTCGGCAGTTACTTCCCCTCGGCCGAAGTGGCCGACACCCTGACCAACGCCATCGCCTGCCGCCTGGACCCAGAGGAGCAGAAGCAGGCAGCCGAGGCGACGGTCGAGGCAACGCGGGGCGAGGAAGTGGGCAGCAGCTCGTCATGGACTTCGAACACGCGCGAGAACGTTTCGGGCACTTCGACGATCACCGGGCGCAATGACGAAGTAGCGTCGAACGGCGCGGTGGGTCGCCAGTGCATCACGGTGACAGACGTGATCATCGTCAATGGCGAGGAGACCACCGCCAACAAGCGCATGTGCCGTGCGCCGGGCTCTGCGCGCTACGCACTGGCGGCGTGATGCGGAGACTATTGCCGGTTCTGGCGCTGCTTTTTGCAACCGGGGCAACGAAGCCCATGGTCGTGGATGCCAAGAATCCGACATGTCCAGAAAAGCCTGATTGGGGTGTGGCGAAGGCGATGACGCTTACTCCTGCCGACAAGGGCGGCAAGCGGGTGCTGATCGCCGACGGTATCATCGATTCGCGCCTGCCCGAGCGGTTGAAGGCGGCGATCGATGCTGACGAGCGGATCGAGGAAATCTGGCTCAGATCGCGCGGGGGCGACGCCGAGGCGGGCAATCGCGCGGGGAAAGTGATTCGCTCTTACCCCGGCATGGTCACGCGCATTCCTGCGGGCTGGACCTGCTTTTCTGCGTGCAACTTCGTGTTCATGGGCGGCGACCGGCGTTTCGTGGAACCCGGCGGGATGTTCATGGTCCACATGTTCACCCACACCGGCGACCGCGACGTCATCGAGATTTCGGTTGACGAAGGCACCGAGGAGACGACGCGCCTCATCGGCGAGATCGAGCAGGCAAGCGCCTTGCTGGCGAGCGAGGACAACGACTTCCTCATCCGCATGGGCATCAGCCGCAAGCTACTGACCGAGGTCATGTACAAACAGCAGGCCGTGGCGACGAAGGAGAACCCTTCGACCCGCTACTGCCTGAGTCAGGACGAGGTGCGGAAGTACAACGTCGTGCCGGTGGAGCGGCCTGCGGGTTGAAGCCGCTTATTTCTTCAACCCGATCTCGCGCAGCCGCTCCTGCAGGTAGTCGTCCGCAGTGATCGAGACGGGGTAGCGGTCCGGATTCTCGGCGGTGATGCATTGTGGCAGGGTCACGAACGGGAAGTCGCTGCGCAGGTGGAGGAAGAACGGCATCGAATAGCGGCTGAACTTCGCCCGCTCGCCTTCCGGGTTGCGCACGCGGTGGGTAGTGGAAGGAAGTACGTGGTTTGTCAGGCGCTGCAGCATGTCGCCGATGTTGACGACCAGTGCACCTTCGGGCGGTGAGACGCCGATCCATCTGCCTTCGCGGGTCAGCAGTTCGAGGCCTGCCTCTTCCGCCCCGAGAAGCAGGGTGATGAGGTTGATGTCTTCGTGCGCCCCGGCCCGGATGGCGCCGCTTTCCGCATCGGGCACCGGGGGATAATGCAACAGCCGCATGACCGAGTTGCCATCCTCAATCGCAGGATCGAACCAGGTCTCCCCCAGACCCAGCCACACGGCGATGCGGGATAGGATGCGGGCACCAACGCGGTCGAACTCGGCATAGAGCGCCTCGAACGTTTCGCGAAATCCTTCGGGACGCGAGGGCCAGACGTTGGGAAACATCGACATGGCCGCCAGAGGATGATCGGACGGCAGGTCGCGGCCGACATGCCAGAACTCCTTGAGATCATGGAGCTTGGCTCCCTTGGCGATTTCGGTGCCGAAGGGAGTGTAGCCGCGTGCGCCGCCCAGCCCCTCGACGAAGTAGCTGCGCTTTTCGGCATCGGGCAGGGCGAAGAACTCGGCGGTGAGCTTCCACGCTTGGGCGATCAGGTCGGCATCGATGCCGTGATCGCGCACCATGGCGAAGCCGAAGGTGCTGAAGCTCTCGCCAAGCTCGCGGGACAGGGCGGCAGGCTCGCTCTCGAGCGAGATCACCGGCAGGGTTTGCAGAGGCATGGTGTTCCAGTTCGCAGATTTGTCGCTATGGAAACCGCCTGTAACGGGATTCGCATGGGGTTTCATGACCAAAATCAACATTGCCGACACGGCTGGCCGCAATCTCTGGCTGATGAAGTCGGAACCGGACGTCTATGGCTGGGACGATCTTGTCGCCGAGGGTGAGGGGACGTGGGACGGCGTGCGCAATCATCTGGCTGCGCGCAATCTGCGAACGATGCAGGCAGGCGACCTAGCGTTCTTCTATCACTCCAACATTGGCATCGAAGTGGTCGGCGTGATCGTGATCAGCCAGGGCGGACTGACCGATCCCACCGACCCTGAAGGCAAGTGGGCGGCGGTGAAGGTGAAGCCGGTCCAGAAACTGCCGCAGACCGTCACGCTCAAGCAGATCAAGGCGACGCCTGAACTGCAGGAGATGGACTTGATCCGTCTTTCGCGACTGTCCGTGGGGGCTGTGCGACCGGACGAGTGGGCGCTGATCCTGAAGATGTCAGGCGCGCTTTGACGGGAACTTCACCCGTGACAAAGCGTAGTAATCTCCGACGATGCAGCAGCGCAATCTGCTGATTATTAAAGGAGATTTGTCATGGGTGAACTGACCGACAAGGCCAAGGGCCTCGCCAACGAAGCTATTGGCAACACCAAGCAGGCCATCGGCAAGGCCACAGACAACGCCCGCCTGCATGGCGAAGGTGTTGCCCAGGAACGCAAGGGTGAAGCCCAGCAGGTTGCTGGCAAGGTGAAGGGCGCTCTGGGCGACGACGTCTGAGCCTCAAACGTACGATTTTGACCGGCAAGCCGGTCACAGGAAGGCCGTCCGCAAGGGCGGCCTTTTCCTTTGCGTCGCCATTTGTCCCGAACAGGAACGGCATGGAAAATGTCATGGCAGCGGGATACCGAATGGTGAATAAATCGTTAAGCTCGGGTCATGAGCACTTCTTCCGCCACCACCTTCGGATCGTCCCGCCACCCGTTCAGGGCTTCGCTGCCGCGTCACGTGCTGCGCGAACTTCCGAGATATGAGCCCGAGGTCGTGGCAGCGATGAAACGGGCAGAGACCATGCTGCGCGAGGCGGAAATTCGATCGGAGCCGGTCGATCTCAAGCGGATCTCGATGCAGGATCTGCGCGATTTCCTGATCGCCTATTGCGCCTGCTTCCTCGCGATCATGGTGTTCATCGCTTAAGCCGATCCGGCAGCTGCTGCGCGTTCCGCCTTGTAGAGCAGGTAGCCGAGCCACGCCGAGATCAGGCACATCGCCGCGCCCAGAAGAAGCTGGTCGACGATTGCCACGCCCAGTGCGCTTAGCCCCACTGCCAACAGCGAGCCGACAACCATCGCTCCAGAATTGACGATGTTGTTGGCAGCGATCGTCCGCGCGGTTTCCGACTTGTCGACGACTGTGGTGAGAAAGGCATAGAGCGGCACAACGAACATGCCGCCCGCGATAGCAATTCCCAGCAGGCACAGCAGCAACGGCACTGCGAGCGGCTGGGCGAGGAAGGTGGGGACGTCCATCAGGGGCATGTCAGGATGAATCGCCCATGCATCGCAGACCTGATGGAAGGCGGCGATGAACAGGCCCATGACGATGACCGAAGCGGGCGAATAGCGGGCCGATACGGTTCCCTTCAGCAGCGCATTTATCGACATCGAGCCGATCGCGATGCCGACAGAGAACATCACGAGGAACAGGCTTGCCACTTCCTTGCTCGCCGAAAGCACGTTCTTGGCAAGCGGCGGGAACTGGATGAACAGGACCGTTCCCACCGTCCAGAAGAAGCTGATCGCCACGATCGCCATGAACACTTGCCTATGCCGCGTGGTGTTGCGGATAAGTCGCCAGGAGGAGGTGAGGACGTTGAAATCGATCTTCTGCGCTTCGACCAGCGGCGGGGCAGGAGGGACCTGCCGACCCGAAAAATAGCCGATCAGCGCTGTCACCACGACGCCGCCAGCGGCGACTTCGACCGGAATCCAGCCTGCGAGGATCGTTCCTGCGAGGATTGCAATATAGGTGCCTGCCTCGACCAGTCCGGTGCCGGCTAGCACCTCGCCCTCGTGCAGATGTTGCGGCAGAATCGCGTACTTGATCGGGCCGAAGAAGGTTGAATGCACGCCCATCGCCAGCAGGGCGGCCAGCATCAGCGGGATGGCGATCGCCTCGACTTCCATGCCGAGCCACGCCAGCACGAGCCCGGCGCCGCCCACCAGCATGATCGCTATCTCGCAAGCCTTGACGATGCGGATGATGCGAGCCTTGTCGCGCATGTCGGCCAGTTGACCGGCAAGCGCGGACAGCAGGAAGAACGGCAGGATGAACAGGCCGGAGGCAATAGCCGAGAAGCGCGCTTCGGCCGCTTCGGAATTATAGACGCTGTACACGACGTACAGGACCATCGCGTTCTTGTAGAGATTGTCGTTGAATGCTCCCAAAAGCTGGGTGACGAACAGCGGCAGGAAGCGGCGCGTGCGCACCAGATGCGTCGATGTTGTCATTTACCTTCTTGCCAGCATCTGTTCTTGCCCGCACCCTTAGCCCGATGAGGCACGCGGGCAAGAGCATTTCGGTGGGAGAAGCGGTAGACGCCGAATGTTGCGATTCCGTTTGTCGCATTCCGGCGTTATGGCTGACTCGATGCTGACGCTGCCCAACCTGCTTACGCTGTCACGGATCGTGACCGTTCCTCTTCTGGCAGCATTGCTGTGGTGGCCGGAATGGCGTCTTGGCTATGGGCTCGCTTTCGGCGTCTACTGCCTGATGGGCGTGACCGACTATTTCGACGGCTACCTTGCCCGGGCGCAGGGGGCGGTCAGCAAGCTTGGCATTTTCCTCGATCCGATTGCCGACAAAATCATGGTCGCCGCCGTGATCCTCGTGCTGACGGCACAAGGCATTTTGCGTGGCCCCTATGTGGGTGACATGCACGTGATCGCAGGGCTTGTGATCCTGCTGCGTGAGATCGCGGTCTCGGGCCTGCGCGAGTTTCTGGGCGGCATTCAGGTTTCGGTGCCGGTAAGCCGTCTGGCCAAATGGAAAACCACGTTCCAGATGATCTGCCTTGGCGCACTGATCCTGGGGCAGGCGCTACCGGAATGGCTGATTACTATCGGCGGGTTCACGGTGAACTTACCGCATACCGTGGGCCTGACCACCCTGTGGGCGGCAGCGGTGCTGACCGTCATCACCGGCTGGGACTACCTGCGGGTCGGCCTCAAGCATATGGATTGATCGCGGCGGAAGCCAATCAACCCGCCCGCAACTCCTGCGCCAGCATCCGGAACTCCTCCGCGCGTGGGCTGTTGCGGCGCCAGACGAGGGCGATGTCGCGCCAGGCGTGGTCGGCTTTCAGCGGGCGTGCGACGATCTGGGTGTCGTTGAGGATGCCGGCGTCGATCGCCATCTGTGGCAGCATCGTGAGTCCCAAGCCGTTGTCGACCATCTGCACCAGTGTGTGCAGGCTCGTGCCGATCATCGTGGCGCTGGCGCGCATTTCCGGGCGGTTGCAGGCGGCGAGCGCGTGTTCCTTGAGGCAGTGGCCGTCTTCGAGCAGCAACAGCCGGTTCTCGTCGATCATTTCCGCGGTGATCGAAAGTGGCGGATCGCGTGGATCGTCCTTGGGGAAGGCGACGAGCAGTTCGTCCTTGAACAGGATTTCGCTCTCTACCTCGCCGGTGGCGTAAGGGAGGGCGAGCAGAACGCAATCAGCGCGGCCATGATGCAGCGATTCGATCGCGGCGGCGCTGGGTTCCTCTCGGAGGAACAGCTTCAGTTGTGGACGCTCCTTGCGAAGGCGCGGCAGGATGCGAGGCAGCAAGAATGGTGCGATGGTCGGGATCACGCTCATCCGCAGCTCGCCTGCCAGCGGCGCGCCGTGGCTCTGGACGAGTTCGGACAGCTCTTCTGCCTCTCGCAGCAGTCGGTGTGCCTTGGCGACGACTTGATTGCCCAGCGGGGTGAAGCGGACGACGCGGCGCGTGCGCTCCACAAGGGTTACGCCCAGCAGCGACTCGAGTTCGCGCAGGCCCGCCGAAAGCGTCGACTGCGAGACGAAGCAGGAATCTGCTGCGCGTCCGAAGTGCCCATGCTCGTGCAAGGCAACGAGATATTGCAGCTGCTTGAGCGTGGGCAGGTACGTGCTCATGTTTGCTTATTCATCCACGTGGACGACAATTTCCGGCTCTGCTGAAGAACCGCCGATATCGTCGATGTGCGCCATCTTCAGCTTGCCGTTGACCACCGCGAAGGCGAGCTTGCCCTCGACGAGTTCCAGCGCATCGCGACCGAATTGTTCGAAGCGCCAGCCTTCGAGGATGGGCAGGTTCTTACGCTGTCCGGCGGCCAGCAGTTCCAGATCGTCGGTGCGGGCGAGCAGGCGGGCGGCGATGTCGATCTCGCGGCTGCGAATCTTGAGCAGCAGCTTGAGCAAGTCCGCTACCAGCGCGCCTTCCTTGCCCAGCGGAGCGCCACGCGGCGTCTTGGGCGGCATTTCGGCTTCGGTCAGCGGCTTTGAATCCGCCAGCGTCTGCATCAGGCGGCGGCCGATGTCGTTGTCCTTCCAGCCAGTGGAGAGGCCGCGAACCTTGGCCAGATCGTGCTGGTCACGCGGAGGATGGCTGGCGATGTCGGCCAGAGTTTCATCGCGCATGATGCGGCCGCGGGGGATGTTCTTGTCCATCGCCTCACGCTCGCGCCATGCGGCCAGCGATTTGAGGCGGCCGAGCACTGCAGGATTGCGGCTGGGCGCGCGGATCTTCTGCCACGCGGTTTCCATGTCGGTCCGGTAGTTTTCCGGATCGGCCAGCTTCTCCATCTCGATGTCGAGCCATTCGCCGCGGCCGGTCTTGATCAGGCGCTTCAACAGCTTGGGGAAGATCTTGGAGAGGTGGGTGACGTCGCCGATGGCGTATTCGATCTGCCGCTCGGTCAGCGGGCGGCGCGACCAGTCGGTAAAGCGCGCGCCCTTGTCGATCGACAGGCCGAGCCACGATTCGACAAGGTTCGAATAGCCGATCTGTTCGGACTGGCTGACGGCCATCATCGCGATCTGCGTGTCGAAGATCGGATGTGGGGTCTTGCCGGTCAGGTTGTAGATGATCTCCACGTCCTGTCCGCCCGCGTGGAAGACCTTCAGCACGTCCTCATTCTCGCACATCAGGTCGAGCAGAGGCTTGAGGTCGATGCCGGGCGCCATCGGGTCGATCGCGGCGGCTTCCTTGTCGTCCGCGATCTGCACCAGGCAGAGTTCCGGCCAATAAGTGTTCTCGCGCATGAATTCGGTGTCGACCGTGATGAAATCGGCCTTGGCCAGACGCTCGCACAGATCGGCCAGAGCATCGGTCGTCGTGATCAGGGGATGTATCTTCATCGGTCTTTTCTGTATGGCGCGCCCAATGGGCGGCCCGGTGGTGCTCCCGTCAGGGAGCGCGGCTTGACAAATGCGCGGCCATCGCCTGTTAGCCGCCCATTCCCCCTGCCCGATTGCAGACCGATTGGAAAGAGTTTCGATGCACCTTTATCGTTCCCATACCTGCGGCGCCCTCTCGCGCGGTGATGTCGGGCAGACCGTCCGTCTTTCGGGCTGGGTGCACCGCAAGCGCGATCATGGCGGCGTGCTCTTCGTCGACCTGCGCGATCATTACGGCATGACCCAGATCGTCGCGGACGTGGACAGCCCCGCGCTGCCGATCCTTGAGGCGCTGCGAGTGGAGTCGGTTGTGACGATCGACGGCAACGTGAAGGCTCGTTCGGAAGGCACGATCAACGCCAACCTCTCGACTGGTGAGATCGAAGTCTACGCGCGCGGCGCGACGGTGCTTTCCGCCGCCGAAGAGCTGCCGATGCCGGTGGCTGGCGAGCAGGAGTATCCTGAAGACATCCGCCTGCGCTATCGCTTCCTCGACCTGCGCCGCGAGACGCTCCACGCTAACATCGTCACGCGCACCAAGGTCATCTCGGACATGCGCCGCCGCATGGAAGCAGCAGGCTTTACCGAGTATTCGACGCCGATCCTGACCGCTTCCAGCCCCGAAGGCGCGCGCGACTTTCTGGTGCCGAGCCGGATTCATCCGGGCAAGTTCTACGCGCTTCCGCAGGCACCGCAGCAGTACAAGCAGCTGCTGATGGTGGCGGGCTTCGACCGTTACTTCCAGATCGCGCCCTGCTTCCGCGACGAGGACCCGCGCGCAGACCGCCTGCCGGGTGAGTTCTACCAGCTCGACCTCGAGATGAGCTTCGTCACCCAGGAAGAAGTCTGGGAGACCATGGAGCCAGTGATCGGCGGTGTGTTCGAAGCCTTCGCCAATGGCCGCAAGGTGACGCCTACCGGCAGTTTTCCGCGCATCCCCTATGCTGAAGCGATGCTCAAGTATGGCTCGGACAAGCCCGACCTGCGCAACCCGATCATCATCTCCGATGTCTCGGAAGAGTTTACCCAGTCGGGCTTCGGCCTGTTCGAGAAGATCGTCGGCACCGGTGGCGTCGTGCGCCTGATCCCGGCACCGAACACGGCGGACAAGAGCCGCAAGTTCTTCGACGAGATGAATGATTGGGCGCGCGCCGAAGGCCACGCTGGCCTTGGCTACGTCACCCGCAAGGGCGGCGAGTTCGGCGGCCCGATTGCCAAGAACCACGGGCCCGAAAAGATGGCCGCGCTGTTCGACAAGCTGGGCCTCGGTCCGGATGACGGCTGCTTCTTTGCAGCTGGCAAGGCCGAACAGGCTGCCAAGCTTGCAGGCGCTGCACGCACCCGCGTTGCCGACCAGCTGGGCCTGATCGACAAGGACCGCTTCGAGCTGTGCTGGATCGTCGACTTCCCGTTCTACGAATGGGACGAGGAGAACAAGAAGGTCGAGTTCAGCCACAACCCCTTCTCGATGCCGCAGGGTGGGCTGGAAGCGCTGAATACGCAGGACCCACTGACGATCAATGCCTACCAGTACGATCTGGTCTGCAACGGCTACGAGATCGCATCGGGATCAATCCGCAACCAATCGCCTGAAACGATGGTCAAGGCTTTCGAGATCGTTGGCCTTTCCAAGGAAGATGTCGAAGAACGTTTTGGCGGCCTCTATCGCGCATTCCAGTATGGCGCACCGCCACACGGTGGCATGGCCGCGGGTGTCGACCGTGTTGTCATGCTGATCTGCGGTGCACAGAATCTGCGCGAAATCACGCTGTTCCCGATGAACCAGCGCGCTGAAGACCTGCTGATGGGCGCACCGTCTCCGGCGGCACTCAAGCAGCTTCGCGAGCTCAACATCCGCGTTGTTGAACAAACCAAAGGATAAGGCAGATCGGGCGCGCTGTGGTGCGATCCACAGCGCGCCTCTTGCCAGCGCCCGCTGCGTTGATTAGGGCGAACTCCGAAACAGATAACCAACCGCTTTCCTTCGAAGGGGCATTTCATGAGCGATACCGCCGACCGCGTTAAGAAGATCGTTGTCGAGCACCTCGGCGTCGAGGCTGACAAGGTCACCGAAGAAGCCAGCTTCATCGACGATCTGGGCGCTGACTCGCTCGACATCGTTGAGCTGGTAATGGCGTTCGAAGAAGAATTCGGCGTCGAGATCCCCGACGATGCGGCTGAGAAGATCTCGACCGTTTCGGACGCGATCAAGTACATCGACGAAAACAAGGGCTGATCGCCCCTTTCCCCGTTTCGCCCTGAGCTTGTCGATGGGCTGCCCAAGGCGTGATGCGCCGGGCAGGGGAGGACTTCGGCAGGCTCAGCCCTATTTCAGGGGCTGGGCCTGTTTGCTTATTTTCCGGAGATTTCAATGCGTCGTGTCGTCGTAACCGGACTTGGCCTCGTCACCCCGCTGGGCGCTGACGTGGAAACCGTTTGGAAGAATCTGCTCGCCGGGAAGAGCGGGGCAGGGCTCATCACCAAGTTCGATACCAGCGACCAGAAGTGCAAGATCGCCTGCGAGGTAAAGCCGGCCGATCATGAGTTCGGATTCGATGCCGGCAAGCGCGTCGATCACAAGATCCAGCGCCAGGTTGATCCGTTCATCGTCTTCGGCATTGACGCTGCTGGCCAGGCGCTCGAGGATGCGGGTCTCGTCGACATGGATGACGACCTCAAGACGCGCACAGGCTGCTCGATCGGTTCTGGCATCGGAGGTCTTCCCGGCATCGAGAGCGAATCGATTGTCCTTCACGAAAAGGGCCCAGGTCGCGTCAGCCCGCACTTCGTCCACGGTCGCCTGATCAACCTGATTTCGGGTCAGGTTTCGATCAAGTATGGCCTTATGGGCCCGAACCACGCTGTGGTCACCGCCTGCTCGACCGGCGCACACTCGATCGGCGACGCTGCGCGCATGATCAAGGACGGCGATGCCGATGTCATGCTGGCAGGCGGCGCGGAAAGCACGATCAATCCATTGGGCGTTGCTGGTTTCGCACAGGCCCGCGCGCTCAACTGCAGCTACAACGACCGTCCGACCGAAGCCAGCCGTCCTTACGACAAGGACCGCGATGGTTTCGTCATGGGCGAAGGTGCTGGCGTCGTCGTTCTTGAGGAATACGAGCACGCCAAGGCGCGCGGTGCGAAGATTTACGCCGAAGTCGTCGGTTACGGTCTGTCAGGAGACGCCTACCACGTCACTGCGCCGCATCCTGAAGGCAAGGGGGCCGAGCTCGCCATGCGCATGGCGATGCGCAAGGCCGGGATGGAGCCGGGCGACATCGACTATGTCAATGCTCATGGCACTTCGACAATGGCCGACACGATCGAACTCGCCGCAGTGAAACGCGTGCTGGGCGACGACCTGTCGGGCGCCTCGATGAGCAGCACCAAGTCGGCGATCGGTCACCTGCTCGGCGGTGCCGGCGCGGTCGAGACGATCTTCTGCATCCTCGCCATCCGCGACCAGATCGTTCCGCCCACGCTCAACCTGCACAATCCAGACGAAGGCACCGAAGGTGTGGACCTAGTTCCGCTGAAGGCCCGTCCGCGCAAGGTGCGCGCTGCGCTGAACAACTCGTTCGGTTTTGGTGGCACCAATGCCAGCGTGATCGTCAAGGCGCTGGAAGACTAAGGAAAGCAAGCGATGGCCCGCCGTCGTCGATCAAGGCTGCCGCTCTTTGCGGCAGTCTTCGTTCTGCTGGCCGCCGCCGCGTGGCTGATCGGAGGCTGGTACTCAGCTGGGCCGCTGAAAGAGCAGATCGAGTTTGACGTGGGTGAGGGCGAGGGGCTCGGCGCTCTGGCCGATGATCTGCAGGCGCAAGGGGCAATCGGTTCGGCTACGGTGTTCAAGTTGCGCGCCAGGCTGCTGGGCGGTGGCACCGAGGTTAAGGCTGGCTCCTTCCTGATCCCCAAGCGCGCCAGCGAAGCGACTGTCCTTGAAATCCTCAAGGGCGACAAGGTCATCCGCCGCCTGATCACTATCCCTGAAGGCATGCCCTCGGTTCTGGTGGCAGAGCGACTGGCCGCCAACAAGGACCTCACCGGCACGATTTCCGCGCCAGAGGAAGGCTCTGTCCTGCCCGACAGCTACGACTGGCAGAAAGGCGAGCCACGCGCTGCGGTGCTCAAGCGGATGCAAGCGGCGATGGACAAGGCGCTGGCCGAGCTATGGGCCAAGCGCAGCCCCCGCACCGTCGCCAAGACACCGCAGGAGGCCCTGATCCTCGCCTCGATCGTAGAGAAAGAGACGGGCAAGCCCGCAGAGCGACGTATGGTCGCCGGGCTATACTCCAATCGTGTGCGCAAGGGCATGCTGCTCCAGGCAGATCCAACGATCATCTATCCGATCACCAAGGGCAAGCCGCTTGGCCGCCGCATCCGCCAGTCCGAAATTCAGGCCGTCAACGGCTACAACACTTACACCATGGTCGGCCTCCCGAAAGGCCCAATAACCAACCCAGGGCGTGATTCGATTGCCGCGGTGCTCGATCCTGCCGAAACGGAAGCACTTTTCATGGTGGCGGACGGAACTGGCGGGCACGTTTTCGCCGATACCCTCGAACAGCATAATGCCAATGTTTCCAAATGGTTCGCCATCCGCAAGGCACGGGGCGAACTTTAAGCCCACTGATTTATTCTGCCGAAGCGGAAATAAGTTTCTTCAATTTTAAGATAATCGCTTGTAGGCCTTTCTACGGAGGCATCAGGGCTGGACTTAGGTCTGCTCAGGTATCCGGGGAACATTCCGGCTTTGCCGAACGGCACGTCAAGCGTGCCACTTCGACTGTGCCGAATGTTCCCGCTTTCCCTATGCAACCGGCAATCATCGTGCGAGAGCGGTTTCGTGCAGAATGCCCGCCCTAGCGTAACGCCGTTGATCGTCACGGCGACATTGCCGCCTGACCTTCAGGCCTGGGCCGATCGCCTGCGTGACGCGCACTATCCGCCAGAGCGCAATCACCTCACCGCCCACGTCACCTTGTTTCATGCCTTGCCATGGCGCCTTGAAGACGAGGCTCGTGCGTTGCTGGCTACTCTTGCCGCATCGGCTCCTCCGGTTCCGGCCCGATTGTCGGGCGTCATGGATCTCGGGTCTGGCACGGCACTGCGTATCGAAAGCCCCGAAATGCTGCAGATCCGCGCAGAAATTGCGCACCACTTTCATGGCATGCTCGTCGCGCAGGACAGTCACGAGCCGCGCCTTCATGTCACGATCCAGAACAAGGTCCCGCGCAAGGAGGCATTGGCGGTTCAGGATGAGCTCGACGCCTTGATCCAGCCCCGCTCCTTTGCCTTTGCAGGCCTTGCGCTGCATCGCTATCTGGGCGGCCCGTGGGATGCCGTCGGCCGATGGTCCTTTCGCGGAGCTACCCGCCGTAGAGCGTGACTGAAGGACAGGCAGGAAGACGATGACCGCATCCGAATGGTATGCAAGGGGACGCGAGCACGTCTGGTTGCCCTACACCCAGATGAAGACCGCCCGCGCGCCTCTGCCGGTTGCCTCTGCGCAAGGCATGCGACTGACGCTCGCCGATGGCCGGGAACTGATCGATGGCATATCCAGCTGGTGGGCCTGTGTTCACGGCTATCGCCACCCCCATATCGAAGCGGCAGTCAGGCAGCAGCTCGAAACCCTGCCGCACGTCATGCTTGGCGGGCTGGCGCACGAGCAGGCCTATACGTTGGCACGTCGTCTGGCTGGTTTGCTGCCCGGGGACCTCGATCACGTGTTCTTCAGCGATTCCGGCTCCGTCGCAGTTGAAGTCGCGATGAAAATGGCGGCGCAGTTCTGGCTCAACCAAGGCCAGCGGCGGGTGAAGTTCCTCTGCTTCAAGGGCGGCTATCACGGCGATACCTTCGCCACGATGAGCGTCTGCGATCCCGATGAAGGCATGCACAGCCTGTTCAAGGGCGCGCTGCTCGAACAGGTGGTCGTCGAGCTACCGCGGGATGCGGCAGGAGAAGCTGCACTGGATGAGTTGCTCGGACGCTATTGTGGAGAGCTGGCCGGTATCGTTGTGGAACCGCTGGTGCAGGGGGCAGGGGGCATGGTGTTCCACGATCCCTTCACGTTGCAGGCTTTGCGCCGCCTTGCCGATGCTCACGATCTCCTGCTGATCTTTGATGAGATTTTCGTAGGACTCGGGCGCCTTGGCGATGCGATGTTCGCATGCCAGATCGCCGGAGTGCAGCCTGATATCGTGACGCTGTCCAAGGCGTTGACCGGCGGCACCCTGCCGCTCGCCGCCACCATCGCCAGCAAGCGCATCCATGAGGGCTTCCTGTCAGACGATCCGCTGCACGCGCTGATGCACGGACCGACCTACATGGGCAATGCCATGGGCTGCGCTGCCGCCAATGCCTCGCTCGACCTGTTCGAGAGCGAACCCCGACTTGTCCAGGCCCGTGCGATCAGCGCGCAACTTGAACGCCAGCTTGCCCCGGCGCGCGATCTGCCGGGAGTCAAGGACGTGCGCGTTCGCGGTGCGATCGGCGTGATCCAGTTCGACCGCATGGCACCGGCAGACCGGCTTTCTGCAATCTGCATCGACCACGGCGTCTGGCTCCGACCCTTCCGCGACGTCCTCTACACCACCCCGCCGCTCATCGCAGACGAGGACGACATCACCCGCATCACCAGCGCCATGATCGCAGCCACGCGCGACTTGGGCGAGGTCATTTCGGCCTGACAGAAAGTTGCGCCGAAAAAGGGTTGCCTAGCCCCCGACTGCTGGCTAAACGGCCCGCCTGCCCAAGAGGCACGCCGCTTTAGCTCAGTCGGTAGAGCACATCATTCGTAATGATGGGGTCAGGTGTTCGAATCACCTAAGCGGCACCACCTTCCTTAAGGTGCTATCCCAAGGAAAATCATCGGTTTGCTACCAAAGAGCGTTAGCCTCGGGCGGCCGGTTTTGCATGCACAGTTTTCGGCAAAGGGCGCGTGGATCGCCCGCCGGTTGCTTTATCGAAGTACCGACATCGGCCACCATGCAGAATGGGGTATATCTTGTGTCCTGACGCGGTCTTCTTCGTGAACGGTTGCGGCGGCATCGAGCAAATGGCTGTCCAACGTCGTAGTCTGGTTCGGGTGAGCGTCAAACAATCGATCTACTCCTGCCAGAGCCGTTCCGCTTTTCATGGTAACCAGCGCAGCCTCTCCCAGGGGTAGGACCTATAAATCGCGCCTCCGAGGTTTCAGGCAAAATGGCCCAGCCCAAGGCGGATGGGCGCAGGAATAGAGATTCTATTCAAGGCCATCCAACGCAGTGATGGGCCATTTTGGTCAAATCCCTTGGGGACGCTGGAATGGCTACCGTCTCGAACAGAAATCCGCTTGAAAAGGCAGGCAGCTTTCCCAGCGCGAATTTCCGCTCGATATGTTCGCCATTCCAGCGCCTCGAAGGCGCGATTAAAAGGTCCTGACCCTAGGCTTCCGGGTCCAAGAACGACTAAGCTGTGCTGGGTAGCGACGAATGTCCTGCGTCGGGCGGCAATCGCGCCCGCTTTCAGGTGGCACCAATTCTGCCAGAATCGCTCGCTCATCGCCACCAGACCTATCCGCAAGCTCTACGCCTGTGCGAAGCGGCCTTGGGTGAACGGTGCCGACCTTCGTGCTCAAAGCCTGGGTTGATCCGGCCCCTAGCGGGCCTTGGAGCGAGTGACATCTCCGGAAGACTTGCGTGCGCTGATCACCCCAGCGACCACCAACATGGTGGCGGCAAGCCAAAGCCAGATGTGATAGTTGCCGGTCGCGTCGAATGTCGCACCGGCAATGCCCGGGCCGACCGCGCCGCCGACAAGGAAGACGGTATAGAGTGCGCCATAGGCTTGGCCATAGTCGGAGCGATCAAAGTCTCGCGCCACGAGGTAGGATATGAGATCGACTTCCGCCCCTACGCACAAACCGATGACAACTGCTCCAGCGGGGATAAGGGCCGGGCCACCGAGAGCCAGCAACACGAGGCCGCAAGCGGCGGATACGAACAGGCCCGCGACAACGCGCTCTGCCTGCACCCGATCGAGCAGCCATCCCGTAGCAAGCCTGCCGCAGACCGCTGCCACTCCGATCAGCGCGGTAAATTGGCCCGCACGCGCTGGCGTAAGGCCCGCGTCGGTCAGCATCGGCACGAAGTGGACGACTGTGCCAAGTACGGCTACCGACGCAAGACCGAAGATTACTGCCAATTCTGCAAATGCAGCGTTTGCGATGACCTTCTGAAACGGGCGCGAGGTGTTGCGCTGCGGCATAGGGGGCGAGCTCGAGCGCAGCAGCAGCGCGACGAGCGGCAGCAGAATCGCGATCATTCCGGCGAGCAGAAAATACCCGGCACGCCAGCCATTTGAGGCGATGTAGCCGGGCAGAAATGCGGGGATAAGGATCGATCCCAGCCCGGTCCCTGCAAGAACCAGTCCGAGAGCCATGCCCCGTGCGCGTTCGAATGAAGCAACGACGAGTTGGGTAAACGGCATTGGACTGGAACCGGCCGTAAGCAAAGAAAGAATGACGGTGAACGTAAGAAAACTGGCAAGGCCTGAGGTCGCCCACCCTAGCAATGCAAACGCAGCGGCAAGGACAGTCAACGAGACAACAGCCAGTCGCTCACTGCCGATGCGATCGATCAGTCTGCCTACCGGGATCGCCATGAGCGCGGCACAAGTGGTGCCCACAAGCGGTCCGAGCGATGCCTCTCCCCGGCTCCAGCCGAATTCCGCCGCCAGCGGCTTCAGGAAAATGCCCAAGGAGTAGAAATAGATCGAGCTTACACCGATCCCGACCCCCAGAAAGCCGCCGACCACAACGCGCCAGCCGTTGCGAAATTCCGAACGTGCATTCGTCATTGCGGCAAGACTGCAACGGCACGGACCCAACCAGCGGAAGCTGCTTCAATCTTTACAGGAAAGCAGATCACGGTGAAGCCGGTTGGCGGCAGCGCTTCGAGGTTCTGCAGTTTTTCCATTTGGTAATAGGCTCGTTCGCGCCCCGCTTTGTGACCTTCCCAGATCACTGCTGGATCGCCGTCACGCGCGAAGCGCGCGGCGGTAAACGAAAATGGCGCATCCCATGACCATGCATCTGTGCCAACCACCTGAACACCGCGCTCGGTGAGATAGAGCGTTGCCTCGCGCCCCATGCCACAGCCGCGGTTGTGAAAATCCGGATCGCCATAAGCAGCGGCGGCACTTGTATTGACGAGTACGATGTCGAGAGGTGCGAGTGCGTGGCCGATGCGAGAAAGCTCAGCTTCGACGTCGGCGGCGCTTACCACTTGGCCATCCGGCAAGTGTCGGAAATCAAGTTTCACGCCGGGTCGCATGAAAAGGTCGAGCGGAGCCTGATCGATGGTGGGGGAAGGGCGAGGACCACTTGCCTCGGCATGGTCCGTCGTCGAATGATAGTGCCACGGTGCGTCCATGTGGCTCCCGCTGTGCGTGGTAAGCGTGACATCTTCTACTGCCCAGCCTTCAGCGTCGGGCAGTTGCTTGGGCAGAAGACCTGGGAAAATCGCGGCTATATCGTGTGCACCATCCGTGTGCGCCCGATAGGAAATGCGTGGACGCATCGGTGGAGGATCAGTGATGACCCGTGCGCTGATTGGCATGGAAATGTCTATCAGACGTCCTGCAATCATAACCGGGTCCTTTCGGTGACGTGCGGCGCGCAAATCGTGGTTTCAATTGCGCCGATGCCTTCGATTTCCAGCCTGACGACATCGCCATCGCAAAGCATGCGGCCAAGCTCCAGTCCACATCCGGTGCCAACGGTGCCCGAGCCCAGAACTTCGCCGGGATGGAGCGTTTCGCTCCGGCTGACATACTCGATGATCTGTCCCCAGGACCAGTGCATCGAACCGGACCGTCCCTCGCTCCAGACTTCGCCGTTGACCAGTGCACGCATTGCGAGGTCGGGAGCGTCTCCCAGTTCGTCACGCGTGACAATGACGGGGCCGAGCACATTTGCCCCATCGAAGTCCTTGCCTTTGGCGGGCCCCAACGGTCCCTGCATTTCGCGGAATTGGAGGTCGCGCGCAGTAAGGTCGTTGAAGATGGTATAGCCGAATATGTGCTGCGCGGCATCTGCGGCATCGATGTCGCGACCGCCCTTGCCGATCACGCAGGCGATTTCGAGTTCGTAGTCGATGACCTTGCTCGTCCGGGGCCACATGATCGTGCCACCAGTTCCCGTCACGGCGAAGCGGTTGCACTTGTAGTAGATGGGCTGCTGGTACCAGATGTCTGGAATGGGCATCGGCTCTGGCGGTGCCGGCGGTGCTCCCCACAAGTGCCGCAATTGAGCACCGCGCCAGCCTGCAACCCGCATGTGTTCTTCAAACACCAGAAAATCGCGCATTTGCACAGGCTGCGGCAAAGGCGATAGCCATACAACACCTGCCGGATCCAGTGTTATCGTCGCACCGGCAACAGTCGATCGGGCGAGGCGAAGGGCCTCGTCTCCGGCTTCAATCAGCGACTGCATCGATCCAAACGCAGGTTGCTCTGTGTGAGCCGCAAGATCGACGATGCCGCCATCGTCGGCCACAGCGCCAAGCCGGGTGCGCCCTTCGAGCGCGAATGTCATCAGTTTCATTTGCGGATCCAGTGCAATGTCTTGGTGTTCGCCGAGCGCTTATCGAGGTGGAGGAACTGGATGGCTTAGATCGACGCCAGCCAATCTTCCGTCCCGCTTGCAGGCAACGCCGTCGATGGGCACGGTTTCGCTGTCGTCAGGTCGCGTCAAGAAACCGGCCACCGAATTCCTGCGAGCATCCTCGATCAACTTGGCACCCGCCACCTCGCTGTCATTTGGCAGGATCACTGCGACTCGACCTCCATCAATCGGAACTTCGCGGCAAGGGGCGTGTGCGTTGCCTCGTCCCATCGTGGTGAAAAGCCTGCCTCCGGTTGACAGCGAGGGGCACGAAACCATGGCGTCATGTCCACTCAGTAGTTGAAGGACAGCCGCGCACCGAACGAGCGTGGCGTGTTCAACGTGGCAATGGGCAGAATGAAGAACGGCACGATCTGCGTTGCGTAGCGCTTGTCGAATACGTTGTTCACAAAAGCGGAAAGCTCCCAGCGATCGCCGCCGGTGGCCACCCGCAAGTCCAGTTCCTGCCAGGCCTCACCCTTGAACTGGTCTAGAGCCTGGTTTGTCTCCTGAAAGAACGTTGCGGACTGGAAACGCAGGGTAGCGCTGGCCGACACCTTGCCATAGCTGACTGGCAGCTCATATCCCGCCATGACGTTGCCCTGCCAGCGTGGCGCCCGCGTCAAACGGTTGCCTGCGACAGAAACAGCCGAAGGCGTCTGCAATGAACCCATGTTGATCGTACCAAGCGCATCGGGAAAAGCGTTGAGTGTGCCCCGGCGGATCTTCGCGTCAGTGAATGCACCATTCACACCCAACGTCAGGCCCGGGATGGGCTTGGCCAGCAGTTCGATCTCGACACCCTTGATCCGCGCTTTCTCGACCGGGACGATAGCTACCCCCCCCGTGTTGACGGCCTGGCGAATCTGCAAGTTCGAGTACTCTGACAGAAATGCCGTCATATTCAGGCGCAGCCGCCGCCCGAAGAACTCATTCTTGGTGCCGACCTCGAAGTTATCGATGGTTTCGACCGGCACGTCGAGCGGGACGATTGGCGACGAAGCTGGCGTAGCGAAGTTGTTGAAACCGCCTGCTGTAAATCCGCGGGACCAGCTGGCGTAAACCATGCGGTTCGCGCTCGGCTTGAAATCGAGAACGACACGCGGCGTGACCTCTTCGTCAGAGCGCGAGCAGCTTGTGCCAATACCGATCTGTACGAGAGTCGGACAGTTCAGCGCGACACCTGCGTTGAGCGTGCGGTCGACGCTTGGGCGCAGCGTCTTTGTAGTATTCACCACCTCTACGCTCTTGTCATCGCGCGTGTACCGAATGCCTGCCGTCAAAGAGATTTGCGGCGTGATGCTGTAAGTGCCGTCGGCGAACACGGCATAAATGTCGCGGTCCTGTGAGGTCGCAAATGCCAGGTCCAGTCCTGCTGCGCCAGATACCGGCGGAAGAGTGCCAGTAATCATCGGCGGCCCGCCCTGCTCGTTGACTATGCGAACGCTGCCATCGACCGTTTCTTTGGCGTAGTAGACTCCTGCCGTCCATTTGAAGCTCTCGCCCGAGCCCGCAATGCGCAGTTCCTGCGACCAGTTGGTAAACTTCTGGTCGGTTCCGTTCCAGCCCAGCGCAAACGTTGGCGCGCCGGTAGGGTTGAACATCCGGTAGTCTGCTGCGCCCGCCGAGTTGAGCGGCGTACGACCATTCCATGTCGCCAGTGTTGCTTCGCCCGGCAATGCGCCCGTCACCCAAGGCGTAGTGTCCTGCTGGCCGTTCACCCGGAAGCGACGGTAGCCCGAGATCGAGGTGACGGTGATATCATCGCTGGCTCGCCATTCGAGGTTCAGCGTCACGTTGTCCGATCGGGTTTCCGTGGAGACGTCACCGAGAACTTGAACAGTGCGGTTGTCACGCACGGTGGCATAATCGGTGCGGCGGACATGTGGCATGCCGGCGAACAGCCTTGCCCCGCCTGCGCCAAACCCGCTCAGGCTTATCGTGGCCAGTTGGAGCATGGCTGGGCGAGCGTCAGCGGTGGCATGTTCACCAATGAGATCAATGGTCACATCTTCGGACGGAGTGACCCGCAACGATGCGCGCACTGCCCGGGTAGTGCCGCCCCCGAACTTTCGCGAATCCACCGTGTTGCGCGCCCAGTCGCCTCCGCTGGTGTAAGATCCTGCAATGCGCAGGGCTACCTTTTCGGCGACGAGCGGGACATTCAGTGCACCGGAAAGCTTGACCTGCTCGAAGCTGCCATAGCCGATCGACCCATTGGCTTCGACACGCGCTGTATCGGGGCGCTTCGAGGAGATCAGCATGGCGCCTGCCGTAGAATTACGGCCGTACAATGTGCCTTGCGGACCACGCAGCACTTCGATCTTGTCAACGTCAAGAAAATCGGAGGTCGACTGACCCAGTGCGCGCACATAGACGCCATCGGCATATACGGCGACCGGCTGGTCGGTCAGCAGAGAACCACCTCCAACGGGGCCGCCGATGCCGCGAATGGCGATTGGCGCAAGGCCATAGCTGACGCTTTTCGACACAACGAGACCCGGGACGCTACCCGCCAGATCCTGCACCGACGCTATGCCTGCGCTGGCCAACTGACCGCCGCTGACAGCCGAAATGGCAAGAGGCACCGACTGCACTTTCTCGCTGCGATGCTGCGCCGTTACGACAATTTCTTCGATTGCCGAGGAACCCTCGTCAGTTGCCGTGGCCGCCGCATTTTCCTGCGCAATTGCTGCACCGGAAAGCAGGCAAAGCGCCACCGTCGCGGCCGAGGCCGCCCAAAGTCCTGTTCTCATAGTCATCCTCCCTGAAGGCCAGACTGCTAAGCAATCTTGGCCGATACTCCTGTTAGAATTCGGCGTTCGACAGTGCGTCGACGGTGATCATCATGTGCCGTTCAATGTGGGCGACAGCCGCGTCCAGATCACGGGCGAGGGCGTATTCGACCAGTTGCTCATGTTCTGCGATGTGGGCTTCTGCGCCAACATGCGGCACAACAATCAATCGCCGATATCGAAGATGCTGCTCTTGCAGCCTGTGCTGCAACATCATCAGGCGGGGCGAGCCGCAGGCTCCAATCAGCGCTGCGTGAAGTTCGTCATGCGCTGCTTCCCATTGCGAGAGGCCGTTATCCGTGTCGAAAGCAACAGCCGCAGTTCGGCGATATCGATGCATTGCGCCAACAACTGATGCTTCCCAGCGATCATCGCCCAGAGCGATTGACCGCCGCAGCGCTGCTCCCTCCACAGCGGTTCTTGTAACCGCGATGTCGAGCAAATCGGCTCGGCTCAATCCCTTTACGCGAAAACCCCGATTGGCTTCGAACTCCACAAGTCCTTCACCGACGAGGCGAGACAACGCCTCCCGGATTGGGGAGAAACCAACGGCAAAGCGGGCCTTGAGCTCCTCCATTCGCAGCCAACTGCCGGGCTCCATCGTGCCGCGCAGAATCCCGTCTCGCATAACGTCATCTAGGTCGGTTGCTTTGGCCATGAATCACGCTCGCTTTCCTACTGCACCGTTGATAGCGGTCATTAGCTACAATATCAATGATTTTCGAAAATGAGTATAATTTTAGATCTTGGATGAGTTTCTAGCTGGGAGCCATGCTCCGTCGCTTCAGAAGTTAGCCGAAGAATTTACTCTCTTCAGTCAGTGCGCGTGGCCTTTCCCGCAGTGCGTTATCGTCAACGTAGCTATTTGGTTGCCTGACTGCTCAGGTCACACCGAGCAGTGCGCACGTCACCGACGCTCGCTCATCCCATGATGCTTTTGAGCATCGGTGATGGCCTCCCATTAGGTCCCTAGCGTGCCCATTGATTTCCAGGACGGATGCTTCGACATCGCATTGTCGAACGTGAGCTTGGCAAGAAGGTTCTTCGGCTTCGCGTCTTCCGCCTCGGGTTGCCGAAGTCGAGGTGTCTGGGACACCTCCAGACCGCCGAGCAGCGACTCCGCATGTGGAATGTCGCTGAACTGATCCTTCGGAGGAGGCACTGCGCGTGCAATCTCGTGCCGACGTCACCCCTTTTGTTGTTGACCACCAAACTTTGTGCTGCGATGCACCATTTGTCCGTGCAGGCGTCGCTTTCGGCAAGTCAGAGTGCGCCGAAGTCAGGCATTTGGAAGGAACTGGGTTCTGATGGCGCGAAAAGGCATTATTCTGGCAGGCGGTTCCGGTACGCGCCTTTACCCGCTTACGCGCGGCGTTTCAAAGCAGCTCATGCCGGTCTATGACAAGCCCATGATATGGACATCTCGCCGCGCAGGACATTGAAAAGTTGAGGCAGTTCGTCGATGCTGGTGCGGCGGATGAAGCGTCCGATGCGGGTGATGCGGTCATCGTCCTTGCTGGCCGAGCGGTTGCCCGTGGCATCGAGCTTTTCGACGCGCATTGATCGGAACTTGAAGATCGGGAAGAATCGGTTGCCACGGCCGGTACGCTTCTGAACGAAGAAGATTGGTCCGCGGTCCTCGAGCTTGATCAGCAGCGCCACCAGCAGCAGCACCGGGGCGAGCGCCAGCACGGCCCCTCCAGCCAGCGTCATATCCAGCGCGCGCTTCACTGCGCGGGCACGCAGGCCCAGCGGTCCACTCGCCACGATCAACGCGCCGTAGTCCCGCTCGCGCCGAGCGCCTATTACGCCAAGCGTCCGCACTTCGGGGTCGACGATCTCGCCTGAGACATTGGCGCTCTTGAATACCAGCGCCCACGAAGTGCGTCGGTCGGGCGGGCAGCTCACCATCACACGGTCCATGTTGAGCATGTAGAGCCCGAGCCGGTCCATCATGTGCGGATCGCCAAGGTCGGGCGCAAGATGATGTTCGCGCGCGTCGATGTGGAAGGCGTGCGGGATGCGCAGAGCCACTCCGCCGTCGTCGATCAGCAATGTGTTGACCGCCGCTTCGCCGCAGCGCGCACGCGTCAGAGGACGAACGAGCGCTCGGACCCAAAGTAGCAGGGCCAGGCTCAAAGCCAGGCCAAGCATGGCGGAAACGCGGGAAAACTCCTCGGTGCTCTTGGTCGCAAAGCCGACGAAGAGCAGGACAGTCTCGGCGCTGATCAGTGAAAGGGTGGCGCGGCCACGTGCGAAGTTAGGCCGTCGCAACGCCTGCAGCGTGTAGACCTGAAGGCTGAGCGCCACCGTCCAGTAGATCGGCAGCATGACCTGGCTGTGCAGGAGCGAAGCCGGTTCAAGGAAGTTGCCGAGATAAAGCCAGCTGGCGGTGCCGAAGCCGCCCATGATTGCCACGCCGTCAAGCAGCAGCAGCGCCAGATACATTTGCAGCCGGCGCTGCTCCAGCGACGGCGCAAGCGGCAGCGTCACCCGCTTCCGGTCCTGCGACTGGCGCATCTCGTTTGCCGGGATGTGCAATGTCATCGCTTTAAGCTGCCCCTTGCGCTCTGGCTCACGAAAATCCGGACTGGAATACCCTGCCCAAACTCACGTTTGATTGGTTCCCTGTTGCGATCAACGCTCTTATTGTTGCACTGCGCAAAAATACCTAGTGCGGCCACGATAGCAAGTGCCAACCTGTCTCAAAGTGAGATCGGCCACACCACGCAACGGAAAACCGCCACGTTTCACCGTGCGTATACGTTTGCTATGGCCGTCGGTTCCTGAGTCACGGTCAAGCTTCCGATTCAGTTGCTTCCAAATAGTGTGCAGTGCAGCAAGAAAAGTCCGTTTAGCAGGGTTGGTCGCGGGTCTCCTCAGCCGAATTCCGGGATGTCTCGAATATCAGCCGGTCGATCGGATAGCGCTATGGTCTTGTAAGTGAACACAACGCCTCACGTTTTCGGGACGGATCTTTGGAACCGATCGGCTACTTTCCGGGAAAAAGACGAGGTATTCGCCCCTTCGCGCATGCGGGATATCCTGGCGGGAAAACCCAGCAAATTTTCAAACCGAGCAAGGTCTGTTGAACAATATCAAGCGTCCGCACCTGCATTCGAACGGCTGGGTTACTGCTTGGGAAGATGGAGCGCTTGCCAGAGCCGGCATTATAGAACAAACCTGATCAACCCGGAAGCACGACCTTTGATCATCAGCGCGAGACAAAGCCGACCAATGGCAATGTTGGCCTTTTGAGCACTGCGACTTGCACCCCTTGAGAGGCGAATTCTGGATTGGTTCCCAGCCCAAAATGCCGTGTTGCATGGTCTGGAAGGCCGTGTTTTACTCTCCCACCGTTCGATCCAGATGCGCTTCGAAACGGAACGAGGGTGGATGCATATGAAGCAAGCTTTTCAATATCTTGCGCTGACCACAGCGACCCTGCTCCTGGCTTCTTGCGGCGGCGGCGGCAGTGCTGACAAGACTGCGGACGACTCTGCGGCAAAGACCGCCGAGACGACTGCCGCCGCAGCGCCCGCGCCTGCAGCAAGCGCCGCAGCGCCGACTGCAGATTCAACCGACACGCTTGATGGCGCCACGCTTGCCTCGCTCACTGGTGATGCGGCGCACGGCAAGACCATCTTTACCCAGTGCAAGGCCTGTCACGCAATCGAGGCCGGGAAGAACATGATCGGACCGTCGCTTGCAGGTGTTGTTGGCCGAAAGGCTGGCACCGAGGCGGGATACACCTATTCTGCAGCCAACAAGAACAGCGGCATCACCTGGACGGCCGAGAAGCTTTTCCAGTACCTTGAGAAGCCCACGCGCGTGGTGCCGGGTACCAAGATGTCGTTTGCCGGCCTGTCCAAGGCTCAGGACCGCGCAGATGTGATCGCCTACCTCAAGGCACCGAATTGATCTGAACGCAATTGCCGAAAAAGGGGGCGCGAACCGCAAGGATCGCGCCCCTCTTCCATTGGGACGTCTTCAGGCTGCGGCGGAGCGGCGCGCCAGTTCGCACTGCGACCAGATGTCGCTCAGCGCATGGATCAGCTTGTCGACATCGCCGTCGCTGTGAACCGGCGAGGGCGTGATGCGCAGGCGTTCGGTGCCGCGCGGTACGGTCGGGTAGTTGATCGGCTGGACGTATATCCCGTGGTTGTCCATCAGCCAGTCGCTGATACGCTTGCACTTGTGCGGATCGCCCACCATCACCGGAATGATGTGGCTCGGGTTGGGCAGATGCGGAATGCCCATCGCGTCGAGCCTGCGGCGAACCGTCGCCACGCGCTCCTTGTGCCGCGCCCGTTCCATCTCGCTGGCCTTGAGGTGGCGGATGCTGGCCGCTGCGCCTGCTGCTAGGGCCGGGGGCAAGGCCGTGGTGAAGATGAAGCCGCTGGCAAAGGTGCGGATGAAATCGCACAGTGCGGTTGACGCTGCGATATAGCCGCCCATCACGCCGAACGCCTTGCCGAGCGTGCCCTCGATCACCGTGATCCGGTCCATCAGGCCTTCGCGCTCGGCAACGCCGCCGCCGCGCGGGCCATAGAGGCCGACCGCGTGAACCTCGTCGATATAGCTCATCGCCCCGTGCTTTTCGCAGACGTCGAGGATCTCGGCGATCGGGCCGATGTCGCCGTCCATCGAATAGACGCTCTCGAAGGCCACCAGCTTGGGCACGTCCGGCCCATATTCCGAAAGCAGCTGGTCGAGATGCGCGACATCGTTGTGGCGCCACACCCTGCAGGTCGCGCGCGAATGGCGGATGCCTTCGATCATCGATGCGTGGTTCAGGGCGTCGGAGAACACGACGCAGCCGGGAATCTTCGCGGCCAAGGTGCCGAGTCCTGCCCAGTTGGACACGTAGCCCGAAGTGAACAGCAGCGCGGCTTCCTTGTTGTGCAGGTCGGCCAGTTCCTGTTCGAGCAGCACGTGGTGGTGGTTTGTGCCCGAGATATTGCGCGTGCCGCCGGCACCTGCGCCGCATTCGTCGAGCGTGTTGTGCATGGCTTCAAGCACAGCCGGATGCTGACCCATGCCGAGGTAGTCGTTCGAGCACCACACCGTGACCTGCTCGGTCCGGTCGTCGACATAGCGCGTGGCATGCGGGAAGTTGCCGCAACGCCGTTCGATCTCGGTGAAGATCCGATAGCGCCCTTCATCCCGGACCGCGTCCAGCTCCCCCTTGAAGTAGGCTTCGTAATCCATGTCGTCGGTCCTCTTCGTGTGTTCTCGTTCGAGTTCGGCTTGTCGTATCAAGTGGCTGGGCGGCGTGTCGGCAAAGCCCACCCCCACAGCGCCCCGTCGCGGATCGGCAGGGCGAGAAACAGGTGTTCGAGCGCGCCCAGCGCGGCGAGCGCGAAGAGCAGGCTTGCGCCTGATGCACTGGCGCTGCCCTCGGGCGCATTGAGCGCGATCAATCCGAGCCACAAGGCGAGGCCCGAAGTCGCTGCTATCGCAAGAAAAAGGTCGATGCCCATCCGGCGCGGACCGAAATAGGTCTTGAGATAGGCGAGGTGCGGCGGGAAAATCTCGGTGCTCATGTTCGGCACGCCGAGGAAGATCACGATCTTGGTCGATAGCCGCATCGCCAGCAGCAGGGTAAACGTCATCGCCCCGATCTGGTTGGGCGCGTCCCAACTGAGCGAGATCAGGCCGATGGCGCTGAGCGCCAGCGCGATCTCGTGCCACGCTACCGCACTCACTGCATGGAAGAAGCGCTCCAGCCCGCGTGCGTCAACCGGGCAGGGCTCTCGCCTTGGCCCGGTGATCGCGCCGGTCAGGAAGGTGATCTCGTGCCAGGACCAGATCAGGATCGCCCCGGCAAAGGCCGCATAGACCCCGCCGAGCGTTGCCCTGTTCATCGACCAGGCCACGATTGCCAGCCCCGCGACGCCGGCAATCCCCGCCAGCATCAGGCTGCGCGGGAACGTGCGGCGTTCACGGTTGTCCGCCCAGGCGATCAGGCCGGTTGCAAAGAACCAGACCACGATCGTGGCGATCACCGGCAGGACATGGCCGGTCCAGCTTACCACGCGGGCTGCATCCGCACCGTGGCAGGCAGTTCGTTTGCACCCGGGCGCAGCAGGTACATCCGCGCGAAGTTGAACGCCGCTCCCGCAGCGCCCGAGGCTCGCAGCAGCGCGCCCGCAATGCCGCCGCGCTTCTTGCCTTCCTCGATCCGCCCGGCAGCCGCCAGCAGGCGGTTCATCGCCCGGCGGAAGCGTGGATCATTGGTGTCGAGCTCGACCGGGAAGACCTGGCGGCTGATCGCCGTGCAGATCTCGAACACGCGGTAGTCGTAGGTCTCGGGATCGAGGCCGAGCGCCTTGTGGAACACTGGCCGCGCATGATCGCGCACATACATCGTCGAATAGACCGCGACCAGGAAGAACCGCACCCACAGCTTGTTCATGCCGGTCAGCAGCTTCGGATCAGCGCGGAGCAGCAGGGCGAAAGCCTCCCCATGGCGGAACTCGTCGTTGCACCATGATTCGAACCAGTTGAAAATCGGGTGAAAGCGCAGCTCCGGGTGGGCCGCCAGCTGGCGATAGATCGCGATGTAGCGCGCATAGCCGATCTTCTCGGACAGATAGACCGAGTAGAAGATGAACTTCGGCTTGAAGTAATGATATTTCTTGGCCTTGGTCAGAAAGCCGAGGTCGATGCCGATCCCGGCATCCTTCAGCGCCTCGTTGATGAAGCCGGCGTGGCGGCTTTCATCGCGCGCAAGCAGCTTGAACAGCAGCTTCATGTCCGGGTTCTTGGTCCGCCGCGCCATCTCGGCATAAAGGATGCAGCCCGAGAACTCGGAGGTTAGCGAACTGACGAGGAAATCGATGAACTCGGCCCGCAGTTCTGGCTCCAGACCCTCGATGATCCCGGCAAAGCTGCCCTCGCGCTTGAAGTGCTTCTTGTTGGGATCGCTGACCATCTCGTCCATCAGCTCGTCCCACTCCTTGCGCACCAGCGAGACGTCTATGGAATCGAGCGCGGCAAAGTCGGTGGTATAGAAGCGCGGGCTGAGCACGGTTTCGTGGCTCGCCATCTTGTGCACGTCGGCCTTTGCCGGGGCTGACACCGGCGCAGCCGCTTGCGGACGTTCAAGAGCAATCGCGTTCATCTCAGGCTCCCAGGATTGAAGCTGACCTCATAGAGTTCGGTCAGGCCCAGATAGGCGATCAGACGTGTCCAGACCCGCAGCATGGGGCCTGCGCGGACGACGGTTGCCATCCGTTCGAACACGGCGTTTTCGCCAAAGGCCACGCGGATCGGATCACCATGGACACAGACCCGATCGCCGGGCTCGACGGCAATGTTTCCGGCGAGTTCGACATGCGCGTGGAAGTGCGCCTCGCTCTGCTCCACCGCGATGCGGCAAGGCACGTCGAAGGCGCGGCGGAGGATCATGCCTGATTTCCCTTCACGGCGGTTCCGCTGAGGAACCGCGCAAAGGCTGCCCGGTTGGTCGCGCCGAACGAGCCAAGCTCGATCGCACGGCCGGTCGCCGGGTCACGCAACGAGAGCGATCCGTTCTCCCACTGCGTCAGTTCGAAGGGGGCCGCTGGGCCGATCCCCTTCATCTTCCTTTCGCGAGCCATGCCGCGCATCACACCGCGCACGAACCCGCCACCATCACCTTCGCCGAGCATCACGGCGAGCGTCTCTCCGTTGTCGGAGTCTTTGACCATGACCGCACCGTCCGCCCGGTCTTCAAAGACCAGATGCCGCACTTCGACCGCAGCCACATTGGCCTTGGCCCTCTCGAAAGCAGGCACGGCCTCGCGGTCGAGCACGCCGACACGGACCATTGCGGTCAGCGCGAGGGTCGTCGCCACCAAGGCACCTGCCAGCAGCAGCGCCGGGCGAGGGACGGTGTTCTCATGGTCATGGACGAGACTCATGCCGCCGCTCCCTGCAAGCCGTGGTCACGCGCAGGGGCCGGACGCGGACGCTCGATCGCCATTGCTTCGTTCGGCACCACCGCGGCGCAGGCGCGTGCAAGTATGCTAGCCGCCACCTGGGCATCGGGCAGGGCTCGCAGCATCGGGCTCGGCTGAGCAAGCCGCCAAGGCCGGGCATGTGGCCAGAGCATCGCAAAGCCGAGGCGATGGCGTCCGACGATGTTCAGCGCGATGTCGCCGTGGTCACCGGGCTGCGGGCGCAGGTCGGCCGAGCCGATCATCGCCAGCGGCAGGTTCACGCATTTGTTGAGCGCAATGCCGATGCGCAGAACCACGCGGCGGTTGGTGATCGTATAGACCGTCGTGCGCGCCACGAGCACCGCGAACAGCGCCAGCAGGCCTTGCGTGATCGCGCCGCCCACCACCGCTGCCGCCGCGCCGACGAGCTTGCCACTGGCGAGGCCGAGCAGTGCGAGAACGGCGAAGTAGGCACTGATCCAGCGTGTGTGCAGCGCGCTGCGGGCGAATGTCCGCCACTCCGGCGATCCCTGCCAAAGGATGCTTTCGCCTGCCGGCAGGTCGCCGGGAAGCCCGCGGATCGGCTCGTGGTCATACTCGCTCATATCAGCGGTTCCAGACGATCTTCGTTGGCGTAGAGGTAGCCAGTGCCGAAGTAGGCGACGGTGCGCTCTTCCTCGTACCGGGTGATCTCGCCCGGATTGGCGGGGAAGGGGGCTCCGGCAAAGTCGGCAGCGTTGATCGCGCTGATGATCACCGTGTTCTTTTTCACCACGGCCATCGGCATCGGGGCGAGCACGGTCTTGGTGCCGGTATCGACCGCAAGGTAGCGCACCATGTGCTCGGCGCGGTCGACCCACAGATCGGTCACGACGCCAGCCTTGGCGCCATCAGCGCCATAGACCGGAAGTCCGCGCGGATCGGTGCTTGCCGAGGCCACGCTGATCTCTGGCACCAGGCCCATCGGCACGATGCGCGGATTGCCGTTGGCGTCGATGTCGGGCCACTTGGCGCGGTTGGCGTAGGAGCCGGGGCCGACACCCGCGGCAAACACGTCACCCACCGGCGAAAGCGGGGCTCCGCCGAAGTTCTCGCGCCGCTTGGCATTTACCTCGAAGTCATCGCGATTGCCGTTGGGGACCGAGACAGTGCCCTTGCCGAAAGGCAGGATGAACGTCTTCGGCGCCGCGGACGAAAGCGGTCCGCCGTCGGCCAGTGTCCGTCCGGTCAGGGCGTCTTCAAGCGGATAGCCTTCGCGGCGATCTTCGCGGCGCAGCCAGAAGACCAGCGCGATGAAGAAGCCGATGAATGTGATCATTGCGATCTGCGCGGCATCGATCGTGCCGACAATATTGCCAGTGCTCATAGGGGTGTCCTTCCCGTTCTCATGTGGCCCGGTCTCATGTGGGAAATTCCGTCAGTCCGAAGCGATTACCGACTTTCCGGGCGGCAGCCGGGGTCTGGCCCACAAGCGGGCCCAGCACGACGAGCGTGGCCAGCAGAAGGCAGATTTCGATGATGTAGATGGTGGCATAGCCGGTCGCGCGGCTGGCCAGCGTGTGGCCCAGTTCGTCCGACACAGCGAGGCTCGATACGATGTCGCGCAAGGCCCCGCCCATCGCGATGGCAAGGCCCGCAAAAGTCGTCTGCACAGCGCCCCATGCGCCGAGTGCAAGACCGGAGCTCTTTTCGCTCGAAAGCGCCATGGCCGAAGTCAGCGTACCCACGAGGAACAGGCCCGCTCCCGCACCGATGGCGGTTGCCCCAAGGCCCAACGTCAGCGGGCTCGCCAGCGGCGCTGCAAAGATCACCAGCATGAACGCGGCGATGCCGATCACCACGCCGAAACCGGCAATGCGCAAGGCATCTGTCCCGCGCCCGAGCCAGCGGCCCGAAAGGGTAAAGCCGATCAGCGCGCCGACCGACCAGGCACCGGTAAGCCCCGTCGTGGCGCCCACCGAAAGACCAAGGATCTCGCCACCATAAGGTTCGAGAAGCGCGTCCTGCATGGCAAAGGCGGTGGCACCAAGGCCCACAGCCACCAGCAGGCGCATCGTGATCGGCTCGGCCACGAAGGTCTGCCATACGTCGGTGAACGATGGGCGCAGCGTATCGGCCGAAGCGGTGGCGGCACTGCGCGCTTCCTGCTTCCACAGGGCGATCACGTTGAGCACGAAGGTCAGGACCGCCGCGCCTTGGATGACCTGAACTAGACGCGTAGGGCTGAAGTTGGCGAGTAGCCCGCCGATCACCATCGAAGCGACCAGCATCCCTGCCAGCAGCGACAGATAGAGCAGCGCCACCGCGCGCGGGCGGCGTTCATCGTCGACCAGATCGCCGGTCAGGGCAAGACCGGCGGTTTGCGTCGTATGCATGCCGAAGCCTGCCAGCAGGAAGGCAAATGCGCTCGCCGTCACGCCCACCGGGAACAGTGGGGGGCTGGCCATCAGCAGCAGTGCGAAAGGCATGATCGCAAGGCCGCCGAACTGCATCAGCGTGCCGAACCAGATATAGGGCACGCGCTTCCAGCCCAGTACCGATCGATGCACGTCCGAGCGGTGCCCGATCAGCGCGCGGAAGGGTGCGGCGAGCAGGGGAATAGCGATCAGTAGCGAGACCAGCCACGCCGGAATGCCCAGTTCCACGATCATCACGCGGTTTAGCGTACCGTTGAGCAGCACGGTCATCATGCCCACGCTCACCTGGAACAGTGACAGGCGCAGCAGGCGCGACAGCGGTATTTCGACGCTCGCCGCATCCGCGAACGGCAGCCAGGTGATCGCCACCCGGCTCCATTTTGCGGCAAGAGGCTGGCGTCCGGCCATCAGCGCTTCACCAGTTCCATCGCGTGGCTCTTGTAGAAGCCGCTGGAAACCCGGCCGCTGCGCACCACTTCCCAGTCCCCGAACTGTGCAAGCGCTGCGCGAAGCTCGTCCTCGGCAATCGGCACGATCGCGGGCGAACGGTTCGAACGCGGGAAGACCTTGCCCACCGTATGCATCGCACCCAGCAGCGGCGTGTAGGGTGCAAACGTGAACAGGATCGAGCCGCTGCAGCGCTGCATCAGCGCCGAAAGCGCCCAGACCATATCGGGCAGGGTGTAGTGGATCAGCGAATCCATCGCGACGATGTGGTCGAACGTGCCAAGCGAGGAATCGAGCATGTCACCCACCCGCCAGTTGATCCGTCCATGGCCAAGGTACGAAGGCGCGCGCTCGGCGGCGATGTTCACCAGCCCCTGCGCCACGTCGATGGCGGTGACCACCGCGCCCCGGCATGCGGCCTCGACGCTCAGGCTCCCCGTGCCGCACCCGGCATCCAGCACATCTCGGCGGCGCAGGTCTTCGGGCAGCCAGCTCAGCAGTTGCCCACGCATCTCGTCACGCCCGGCGCGCACCGTGGCGCGGATGCCGCTGACCTTGGCGTTCGAGGTGAGGTCGATCCACGCCTTGCGCGCCGTCCCGTCGAAGTACTCGGCCAGCTTTTCGCGCTGGTCGTGATAGCGGACCGGCGCAATCTGGTTTGGCGAAAACTGCGTAGCCATCACTCGAACCCCAGAAAGTCAAAGATATCGCGGTCTTTCATCGGCCGGGCTTCCACCGGCTCGACCCCGTCCCACAGCACTTGCGCCAGGCGCAGGTATTCCTGCTGCGCCGCGATCACCTCGGGCGAAGGCTCCATCTCGAACAGCGTGCACTTCTTGAGGCGGCTACGGCGGATGGCATCCACGTCGCGGAAGTGGGCAAGGCGCTTCATGCCGATGGCTTCGCTGAACCGGTCGATCTCGTCGGTCGCAGCCGAGCGGTTGGCGATCACGCCTGCAAGCCGCACGTTGTAGTTCTTCGCCTTCGCGCCGATGGCGGCAACGATGCGGTTCATCGCGAAGATGGAATCGAAGTCGTTCGCGGCCACCACCACCGCGCGCTCGGCATGCTGCAGAGGCGCGGCAAAGCCGCCGCACACCACGTCGCCCAGCACGTCGAAGATCACCACGTCGGTGTCTTCCAGCAGATGGTGCTGCTTGAGCAGTTTGACCGTCTGCCCGACCACATAACCGCCACAGCCGGTGCCAGCAGGAGGCCCGCCCGCTTCCACGCACATCACCCCGTTGTAGCCTTCGAACATGTAGTCTTCGGGCCGCAGTTCCTCGGCATGGAATTCCACGCCTTCGAGCACGTCGATCACAGTCGGGATCAGCTTCTTGGTCAGTGTGAAGGTTGAATCATGCTTGGGATCGCAGCCGATCTGCAGCACGCGGTGGCCAAGCTTGGAGAAGGCTGCGGACAGGTTCGACGAGGTCGTCGACTTGCCGATCCCGCCCTTGCCATAGACGGCAATCACCTTTGCGCCCTTGATCTCGTCGCGCGGATCCAGCTGGACCTGCACCGATCCCTCTCCATCCGGCTGGCTGAAGCGCGCCCTTGGGTCGAGCAGGTTCATCACATTCTCCTTATTCGGCCGCGGTCGCGCCCGAGTAGACGCCTTCCAGGCGGTCCTCGAGTTCGTCGTTGGCGATGCGCAGGGCTTCCAGCGTTTCGTCGTCGGGCTCCCACAGGCGGCGTTCGCACGCTTCGAGCAGACGGCCGGCAACCCGTGCCGAGCTGTTGGGATTGAGCTTCGAGAGCCGCTCGCGCATGGCGGGGTCGAGCACGAAGGTCTCGCTGATCTGCTGGTAGACCCACGGCGCCACCTGGCCCGTGGTGGCCGACCAGCCCACCGTGTTGGTCACGTGCTGTTCGATGTTGCGCACGCCTTCGAAGCCATGCTTGAGCATGCCCTCGAACCACTTGGGGTTGAGCGTGCGGGTGCGCGTTTCAAGGTCGATCTGCTCGGCCAGCGTGCGCACCTTGGCATCGCCCACCGTCGCATCGACGATATAGACCGGCGCCTGGCTGCCCTTGGCCCTCGCGATCGACCGGCTCACGCCGCCCAGCCCGTCGACGTACTGGTCGAGATCGGTGATCCCCACTTCGACGCTCTCGAGGTTCTGATAGACGAAATCGACGTCCTTCAGCGCACTGCGCAGCAGATCGCGCTGCGCCACCGGAGCGCCGCGCACGCCATAGGCATAGCCCTTGCGCGTCTCGAAGGCATTGGCCAGCTCGTCCGGATCGGCCCAGACGCCGCCCTCGATCAGCTGGTTGACGTTCGCGCCATAGGCGCCTTCGGCATTGGAGAACACGCGCAGCGCTGCCGTTTCCAGATCGCAATCGTGCAGCTTCTGGTGGGCAAGGCTATGCTTGCGCACGAAATTCATTTCGAGCGGCTCGTCAGCCTGCGTGGCCAGCAATGCCGCTTCGGCCAGCATTCGCGTCTGCAGCGGCAGCAGGTCGCGGAAGATGCCCGAGAGCGTCACCACCACGTCGATGCGCGGGCGGCCAAGTTCGCCAAGCGGGATCAGTTCAGCGCCAGCAAGGCGTCCATAGCTGTCGATCCGCGGCCGCGCGCCCATCAGCGAGAGGACCTGCGCGATCTGCGAGCCTTCGCTCTTCATGTTGTCGGTGCCCCACAGCACCATCGCCAAGCTCTCGGGGAAGGGCTCGCCACTTGCGGCATGGCGGGTCAGCAGGCTTTCGGCCTGGACCCGGCCCTGCTCGCAGGCAAAGCGCGTCGGTAGGCGGAACGGGTCGAAGCCGTGGATGTTGCGCCCGGTCGGCAGGACTTCCGGGTTGGCCAGAAGATCGCCACCCGGTGCCGGACGGATGTAGCCGCCGTCCAGCGCATGGACCAGCGCGCCAAGTTCGTCGCAGGAATCGAGCGCTGCCTCGATGCCCTCGCGGCTCGCCTGCGGATCGGCATCGGCCAGCGCATCGATCATCTCGGCGCGCTCGGCTCCCGCCATCCGCTCGCCCAGCACGTGCAGACCGTGCGGGATCAGCGTGCGCTCCAGTTCATAGAGATTGGCGCTGAGGTCCGAGACGTCCTTCGCCGTGATGTCGAGCGCCGCGCACTCGTCCCAGATCAGCGTTTCCAGCGCCGCGCGCTCCGCCTCGTCGGTCGATGACCGCCAGCGCTCTACGCTCGTCTTCAGATCGACAAAGCCCTTGTAGAGCCCGGCGCGTGCCAGTGGCGGCGTCAGGTAGCTCAGCATTGTTGCCCCAGAGCGGCGCTTGGCCAGCAGGCCTTCCGACGGGTTGTTCGAGGCGAAGAGGTAGAAGTTCGGCAGGTCGCCCAGCAGGCGTTCGGGCCAGCATTTTCCGGTCAGGCCAGTCTGCTTGCCCGGCATGTATTCGAGCGCACCGTGCGTGCCGAAGTGGATCACCGCATGGGCGCCGAAGTCCTCGCGCAGCCAGCGGTAGTAGGCGGCAAAGGCATGGGTCGGGGCGAAATCGCCGTCGAACAGCAGCCGCATCGGATCGCCTTCGTAGCCGAAGGTCGGCTGCACGCCGATGAACACGTTGCCGAAATGCGCGCCCAGCACATGGATGTGCGAACCATCGCTCTGGATCTTGCCGGGAGCAGGGCCCCACTGCGCTTCGATCTCGGCGAGGTGCGGTTCACGTCGAACGTGGTCGTCGGCATCGATCCGCGCAGCAACGTTGGCATCCGAACCGAACCGCTCGGAATTGCCCTTCAAGATCGTCTCGCGAAGCGCATCGACGCTCTCGGGAACCTCGACCGCATAGCCTTCATCAGCCAGGCGGCGCAGCGTTGCATGAAGCGATTCAAACACCGCCAGGAACGCCGCTGAGCCCGTTGCCCCGGCATTTGGCGGGAAGTTGAAGATCGTGATCGCCAACTTGCGCGTGGCCCGCTCGGCCCGGCGCAGCGCCACGACCTTTACGACCTTCTCCGCCAGCGCTTCGGCCCGTTCGGGACAGGCCCGCATCGCGTTGACCGGGCCGTTGCCTTCGAATACGCACGCCCGCTCGCAACCCGCACAGGCCACGCCCGCACCGTCCGAACGTCCGCCAAACACGGTCGGCTGCGTCGCGCCGTCCAGCTCGGGGATCGAGACCATGATCGTCGATTCAAGCGCGAGCAGTCCCTGACGCCCTGCGCCCCACTGCTCCAGCGTCTGAAACTCCAGCGGATGCGCCGCGATATAGGGCACGTCGAGCCGCGTCAGCACTTCCTCGGCAGCCTTGGCATCGTTGTAGGCGGGGCCGCCGACCAGCGAGAACCCGGTCAGCGAAATTACCGCATCGACCGTGGCCTTGCCGTCCTTGATGTAGAACTTCTCGATCACCGGGCGGGAATCAAGGCCATTGGCAAAGCCGGGAATGACGCGCAGGCCTGCAGCTTCCAGCGCGGCAATCATGCCGTCGTAGTGACCGGCATCCATTGAGATCAGGTACGAGCGCAGCAGCAGCAAGCCTACCGTGCCGTTGACACCGGGCTTGGGCGGAAGCAGCCGCATGCTGTCCGAAATCTTCTGGTCCGTGCGCGGGTGATAGACGCCCAGCTCGGGATATTCGCGCGGCGCCGCCGCCTTGGTCATGCCGCGGCGGGTCAGGCGCTCGCCTGCTGCATAGCGGTCGATCAGCGCGCGCGTCATCTCCACGACGTTGTCGTCTGAGCCAGCAAGCCAGTATTGCAGCGTCAGGAAATAGGCGCGCACGTCCTGCGCGGTGCCGGGAATGAACCGCAGGATCTTCGGCAGGCGGCGCAGCATGCGCATCTGCCCCGCTCCCGAACTGGCCCCCGGCTTTCCCGACCCGCGCAGCTTTTTCAGCATGGCGAGCGGCCCCTTGGCCGGCGCGTCCATGCGGTAGCCGCCCATGCGGGTCAGCTTTACGACTTCGCCTGACGACATCAGGCAGACCATCGCGTCGCAACTCTCGCGCCGTGCTTCCAGCGTCGGCAGGATTGCGCGGATGTGATCGTCAAGGAACAGCATCGTCACGATCACGATGTCTGCTGCGGCAACCGCCGCCTTGGTCTGCGCCAGCGCATCGCCCTGCCGGTCCCAATCGGTCGCGGCGTGAAGGCTCACGGTGATGTTGTCTTCGCGCAATCGCGCATCGGCACGCTCGACGCCTGCCTTGAGGTGGTTGTCGAGCGTCACGATTGCGACGCGAACCTTGGGGGCGCGGCTACCGGGCATAATGGGCCTTCGCATCATAGAGCGTGGCCAGGTCCACCGCGCCTCGGCCCTGCGCGGTGGCAAATGCCTCGGTGTTGCGGCGGACTTTCCCGCGCACGAAGAACGGGACTTTCCTCAGTTCCTGTTCCGCTTCCGCAGTCCAGATGATCGCCAGGTCTGCTGGCCGCGCCTCAGCAAGCTCACCGTCGGAGCGGACCTCCTGAAGTGTGGTTGTGGTGCCAGCCTCACGGTCGGTGTGCCGCGCTGATCCGTGGAGGTGCGAAGGGCCTGCCGCGTCGGAAAACTCGAAGTCATCGCGGAACATCGTCAGCAGATGTTCTTCAAGGCCCATCACCAGCGGGTGGACCCAGGTGTCGAAGATCACGTTGGCGCCCTCGAAGCCCATCTGTGGACTGTGGCGGGCAGGGAAGTCCTGTACGTGCACCGGCGAGGAGATCACCGCGCAAGGAATGCCGAAGCGCTTGGCGATATGGCGTTCCATCTGCGTGCCCAGCACCAGTTCGGGCGAGGCATTGAGGATCGCATCCTCCACTTCAAGGTGATCGTCGGTGATCAGCGGTTCGACGCCATAGAGCGCAGCGGCGCGGCGCATCTCGCGCGCGAATTCGCGGTTGTAGCAACCCAGGCCGCAGATCTCGAAGCCGAGCTCCTCGTGGGCGATGCGGGCAGCGGCGATGGCATGCGTGGCATCGCCGAAGATGAAGACGCGCTTGCCGGTCAGGTAGGTCGAGTCGACCGAGCGGCTCCACCACGGCATCCGCGATTCCGCATCGGCCAGCGCAGCGCTTGGTTCTACGCCCGCCAGTGCAGAGACTTCCTCGATGAACTCGCGCGTTGCGCCAACGCCGATCGGCACGGTGCGGATCGCCGGTTGTGCCAGCGCCTGATCGAGCCAGCGCGCAGCCTCGCCACCGATCTCGGGATAGAGCACGATGTTGAAATCTGCCCGTCCCAGCGTGCGAATGTCGTCGGGCGCTGCATCGAGCGGAGCGACGCAGTTCACGTCGATCCCTAACGTTCCCAGCAGCTTGCGCACTTCAGCCACGTCATCGCGATGGCGAAAGCCCAGCGCGCAGGGACCGAGCAGGTTGACGAGCGGGCGGCGGCCTTCGCGCGGTGCAGGGCGCACATCCTTGTCGACCAGCTGGCGCACCACCCGGTAGAAAGTCTCCGCCGCGCCCCAGTTCTCCTTGCGCTGATAGCTCGGCAGTTCGAGCGGGATGACCGGGCAGGGCAGGTTCAGCGCTTCGGCAAGGCCTGCCGGATCGTCCTGGATCAGTTCGGCGGTGCAAGATGCGCCCACCAGGAGGGCCTGCGGCGTGAAGCGATCATAGGCCTGACGCGCAGCGTTTTGGAAGATCCCGGCGGTGTCCTTGCCAAGGTCGCGCGCCTGGAATGTGGTGTAGGTGACCGGCGGGCGCTTGCCTCGGCGTTCGATCATCGTGAACAGCAGGTCGGCGTAAGTATCGCCCTGCGGCGCGTGGAGCACGTAGTGCATGCCGTTCATGGCTGTTGCGACCCGCATCGCGCCAACATGTGGCGGACCTTCGTATGTCCAGACCGCCAGCTGCATGTCCTATACCCTCAATATGTCGCGACGGCGAAGCGGCCGTGCGAAGAGCTCGGCGAGATCACCCGCCTGCTCGAAGCCGTGGATCGGCGAAAAGACGAGCTCGATCGCCCACTTGGTCGAAAGCCCTTCGGCCTCCAGCGGATTGGCAAGGCCAAGGCCGCAGACCGTCAAGTCCGGCCGGTCGGCGCGTACGCGATCGAGCTGCAAATCAACGTCCTGCCCTTCGCTCAGGCGCGTGGCCGCAGGCAGCAGCGCCAGTTCGCGGGCGTTGAGTTCGCGGTTGAGATACGGCGTGCCCACTTCCACCGGCACCATGCCAAGCTCAGTCGCAAGAAAGCGTGCCAGCGGCAGTTCCAGCTGCGAATCCGGCAGGAAGGTGATGCGCTTGCCCTCAAGCCGGTCACGGCAATGGGCAATCGCGCGCTTGGCCCGCTCGCGTCCCGGCGCAACCACGCGGTTGAAGTGTATACGGTCAACGCCAAAGGCTTCGGCGGCGGCGCGCAACCAGTCGGTCGTACCTTCCGCACCGAACGGAAACAGCGCGTCAAGCCGCTTGGCCCCGCGCCGCTGCAGCGCACCGGTCGTCTCGGTCAGGAACGGCTGGGCCAGCAGAAACACCGTGTTGGGCCCGACCTTGGGCAGGTCCGCCATGCGCTTTGCCGGCAGGAAATCGACCGTGGCGATGCCAAGTTCGGTGAACAGGCGACGGAACTGGTCTTCGACGATGTCGGGCAGGGCGCCGATCACCAGCAGGTTCTGTGCCTCGGCAGCACTCGCCGCAGGCATTTCCGGAACCAGCGAGGTGAGGCACGCGTCCTCGCCCTCGGTGAAGGTCGTCTCGATCCCGCTGCCCGAATAGTTGAGGATGCGGGTGCGCCCGCCGAACTTGACGCCAAGCCGCTGCGCCGCCTTGCCAAGGTCCAGCTTGATCACTTCCGAAGGGCAGGAGCCCACGAGGAACAGCGTGCGGATTTCCGGGCGGCGGACCAGCAGGCGGTCGACAATGCGGTCGAGCTCGTCCTGGCAATCGGCCATCCCGGCAAGATCGCGCTCCTCGATGATCGCGGTGGCAAAGCGGGGCTCTGCAAAGATCATCACGCCTGCCGCCGACTGCAGCAGGTGCGCGCAGGTCCGCGATCCGACGACGAGGAAGAACGCGTCCTGCATCTTGCGATGCAGCCAGATAATCCCGGTCAGACCGCAGAACACCTCGCGCTGTCCGCGCTGGCGCAGGATCTCGGGCTGGCTGGTCGTGGCGCAGCCACTGCTCGGCGCGACAAGCGTGCTGTCCGCGCTCATGCCGAGGCTCCTTGAAAAGATGCGGAGCGCTCGGCTTCAAGCCGCGCGGCGCGCAGCTTGAGCAGGAACTGTCCAGCGTTGATGACATAGGCGGCATAGCCCGCCAGCGCGATTTCCATGCGCTGGGCAAAGCTGCCGAACTGGCCGAGCAGCATCACCATGTACGTGGCGTGCAGCGCGATCACCAGCATCGAGAACACGTCTTCCCAGAAGAACGCGCGGGCAAACAGCCACTTCCCGAACACGACCTTTTCCCAGATCGATCCGGTGATCATGATCGCAAGGAGCGTGATCGTCTTGGCCACGACCGAGACGTCTGCCGCAACGGCACCTTCACCCGTGGCAAGGCTGCGCAGCACAAGTCCGAGGCTGATCAGGAAGACGAGGAACTGGAAGGGGGCGAGGAGGCCCTGAACCAGGGTCCAGCGAGTCGCATCGCGGCGGGCACGCTCTTCAGGAGTGTAAAGCGCAGGGCGCGCGGGCCGCCTGCCGATCCCGTGATCGGCGGCTCCGGTCCTGATTGCTTCCCCTGACATCCCGCCCGATCACCTTTTCGTGGAGATTGAAGACTACGCCTCGCCGGAGAAGTGTCAACCTGTCTTGACGACAAATAAAAATGACAGATGGGGATTTGTCAGCAACACATTACAGGCGTAGGATGCCATTTCCGGACAGAGTCGGAATGATAAGCGACAGCCCGGGGGTGATATCTCTCACCCACCCAGACCGGAGGGGTCTGTCATGGCAACGCTGTATGGTACCGGATCAGCAAAGCGGACCGCGAACAATGTCCGCCCCAAGCGGGCCCGCAATCTAAGACCGGGCGGGGCCCCGAACGATCCCCAGAATTACGAAATGGCCAGTGCCGCAGTCCGGCCAACGCCGCAGGGCCAGGTCAGCAGTCTCATAGAAGAGCAGATCATCCCCCGCCTGCTGATGGCCCACTCGTCCGGCGTCGGTCGTGCACGGCCCACGGGCACGCTTTCGGTCGATCCCGCAGAAGCCGCGCGCTTCGCCTCGCTTCCCCTCGATCTCGATGCCGACGAACTTCTCGAAGTGGTCGAATCCTTCATCGAACGCGGCGTTTCGATCGAATCCATCTTCGTCGACCTTCTCGCCCCATCGGCCCGTCGTCTCGGCCAGCACTGGGAAGAGGACGAGTGCGATTTCCTCGACGTCACGATGGGTCTCTGGCGCTTGCAGGAAGTGATGCGCCAGGTTGCACTGCATTTCCCGTCGGACCACTTCGACGGGAACATATCGCGCACGGCTCTGTTCTCGCCCATGCCCGGAGACGGTCACGCCCTCGGTACCTTGATGATCGAGGAAGTATTTGCCCGGGCTGGCTGGCAGACGGAAGCTTTGATTGAGCCCAAGCGCAAGGAATTGCTGCAGATTATCGCCGAAAGGCACTTCGATGTCATAGGCTTGACCGTCAGTTGCGATTGCACTAACGGCATTTTGAGTGACCTAATTTGCGCCATCCGCAGCGTTTCGAGAGCGCCCAAGGTTCAGGTTCTTATCGGTGGACGAATGGTCAATGCCAATCCGGGACTTGTTGACGAAGTGGGTGCCGATGGCACCGCTCCCGACGCGCGCTCGGCTGTCGTGCTCGCCGAAAAGCTCGTGGCAAAGCAACTCGTCGGGTCGGCCGGTTTCGATCTCCGGCTCGGCTAACCGGCCCGGTTGATGCCAGCTCGCAACAACAGCATTGAGGGCAAGCTGCCCTTCGGCAGTGCCGACAGTCATTTTGACAAGCTCGATGCCGGTGCTGCAGCGAAGCTCGCGATGGTCGCGGGCGATCTCGCACTGATCATCGACGACACCGGCAAGATCGTCGACATCACCGCCAACCCCCGCGAATTTCCCGATGCCAAACAGTGGCTTGGCAAGGACTGGCTCGATACCGTCTCGATAGAGAGCCGTCCCAAGGTCATGGAAATGCTCGCGAACGCCCGCAAGGGCGTGACCCAGCACTGGCGTCAGGTCAACCAGGTCACCAGCGAAGGCGACGTGCCGGTTCGCTTTGTCGTGGTGAAGCTCGGGCAGGGCAGCGGCAGCATCGCCCTGGGCCGTGACATGCGCGATGCCGCCGCGCTCCAGCAGCGCGTTCTCCAGGCCCAGCAGTCGCTCGAACGCGATTACCTGCGCCTGCGCCAGCTTGAGGCGCGCTATCGCATGCTGTTCGATCAGTCGGTCGAACCCGTGCTGATCGTCGATGCCGAAACCTTCCGCATCCGCGAGGCCAATCGCGCCGCGCACCAGCTGTTCCATGCCCGCAACGGCATGCTCCAGGGCGGGAAGCTCACCGCGCTTTTCGGCCGCCCTGCGCGCGAACACCTGATCGCCTTCCTCGGTTCGGCGCTGGTTTCTCCCGGCATAATGCCGATCGAGGCCGAGCCGATCGACGGGGGCGAGCCGGTCATGCTTTCGGCCAGCGGCTTCCGCGAACGGGGTGGCCAGTTCCTGCTGGTCAGGCTTGCCGGTGCAAGCGGCACTGCCGAACACAATTCGGGGGCCACGCTTCGGGTGATCGAAGCCATGCCCGATGCGTTTGTCCTCACGGATTCGCGCATGATCATCCAGTCGGCGAACCCGGCCTTCGTCGAACTCGTTTCGGCCGCCAGTGTTGATCAGCTTCGCGGGCGTCCGCTCGGCGATTTCGTCGGCCGTCCGGGGATCGACCTTGATCTTATCGACGGCCAGCTCGCCAAGCATGACATTGCCCGCAATGTCAGCACGGTCGTCGGTGCACGCGATGGTTTCGACGGTGAACCGGTCGAACTTTCCGCCGTCCGGACCAGCGACGAACAGCCCTCCTACGGCTTCGTGATTCGCCCCATCGGCCGCCGCCTGCGTGATCTGCCTGCAACGACGGATGCCCCGCGCTCGGTCGAACAGCTTACCGAACTCGTCGGCCGCATGTCCCTGCGTGACATCGTGCGGGAATCCACCGACCTGATCGAGCGCCTGTGCATCGAAGCCGCGCTCGAATACACGTCCAACAACCGCGCTTCGGCCGCGGAAATCCTCGGCCTCAGCCGACAGAGCCTCTATTCCAAGCTGCACCGCTACGGCCTCGGAAATATGGCTGACAATCTTGACGCTTAGAGTGTCAATTTGATTTGACGCTTATGCCGCTTGGGCATAGTGTCATGGCATGGCGCGATCGGCAGTCTCGACTACGATAACGCCGCCTCCGGCGGCTCGCGACGTCTTGGAACTTCTCAAACCGATTACCTGGTTTCCGCCGATGTGGGCGCTGATGTGTGGCGTCGTGTCGTCGGGCGTCGCGCCGCTCAGCCGCTGGACTTTCCTGCTCGCGGGCATCGCACTTACGGGGCCGCTAGTCTGCGGCACCAGCCAGGCCGTAAACGACTGGTTCGATCGTCACGTCGATGCCATCAACGAGCCCAACCGCCCGATCCCCTCGGGCCGGATTGCCGGGCGATGGGGTCTGGCCATCGCGATCATCTGGACGGCGCTTTCGCTCGTCGTCGCGGCGCTCAGCGGCAAATGGGTGCTCATCGCCACGATCGTCGGTCTGCTCTGTGCCTGGGCCTATAGCGCTCCACCGTTCCGCCTGAAGACGAGTGGCTGGGTTGGCCCGGCAGTCGTCGCGCTGACGTATGAAGGGTTGAGCTGGTTCACAGGTGCCGCCGTCATGGCCGGTGCCCTGCCACCGGGCAAAGTCATCGCTGTCCTCGCGCTCTACAGCTTCGGCGCGCACGGCATCATGACGCTCAACGATTTCAAGGCCGTGGAGGGAGATCGGGCAACCGGCCTGCGCTCACTGCCGGTGGTCCTGGGTGAACGGCCCGCCGCAATTCTCGCCAGCGCAGTCATGGCCGCGCCGCAGGCAGCCGTCGTGGCGCTGATGCTGTCGTGGGGACACGTGATTTCAGGCGCGGCAGTCTGTGTCCTGCTGCTCGCGCAGCTCTGCCTGATGCCCAGGCTCGTCTCGGCTCCGGCGAAGAATGCGCCCTGGTACAACGCCACAGGCGTCTCGCTCTACGTGCTCGGCATGCTGGCGGCGGCGCTTGGGCTTGGAGGTTACATCTGATGAATGGCAGGTTCGGCTGGTGGTCGATTGTGCGGCTCGGCGCGGTGCAGGCTTCGATCGGGGCGATGGTCATGGTCGCCACTTCGTTGCTCAACCGGTTGATGGTGCTGGAATATGGCCTTGCCGCAGGCGTCCCCGCAGGCCTCGTCGCCTGGCACTACATGGTTCAGCTTTCGCGCCCGCTCTGGGGCCATGGCTCCGACCTTGGCCGCCGCCGCACACCCTTCGTGATCGGTGGCATGGCAATCCTCGGCGCAGGCACCATGCTCGCGGTGCAGGGCACGACGATGCTCGATGATTCCCGCACACTGGGTATCGCCCTTGCCGTGCTGGCCTTCAGCCTGATCGGCGCAGGCGTTGGCGCAGCAGGCACGTCCATGCTCGCCATTCTTGCTACCGGCGTTGCCCCTGAAAAGCGCGCGGCGGCGGCCGCAACCACATGGATCATGATGGTCTTCGGGATCGTCATTTCCGCCGGGACCGCCGGTGCCCTGCTCGATCCCTATTCCGAACAGCGCCTGCTCATGGTCTCGGGCGGCGTAGTCGCAGCAGCGATCACCGTCACCTGCCTCGCCATGCTCGGGCTCGAGGCAAGGGCCGGGGCCGCAATGGCACCCGAAACGCGCGAACCGCCTGCCTCCTTGCGCGAAGCCATTGCCGAGATTCTCGGCGATCCGCAGTCGCGCCGCTTCACCCTGTTCATCTTCGTCTCGATGCTGGCCTACTCGATGCAGGACCTGATCCTCGAACCATTCGCCGGCCTTGTCTTCCAGATGTCGCCCGGCCAGTCGACCAGCCTGTCCGGCGTCCAGCACGGTGGCGTTCTCGTCGGCATGATCGTCACCGGGCTTGGCGGCAGCGCCTTTGCCGGGCGCATGCCAATCGAACTGCGTGTCTGGACCATGCTCGGCTGCATCGGTTCGGCGCTCGCGCTCACCGGCCTTGCGCTTGCCGCCAAGGCAGGCCCCGGCTGGCCACTTGCCGCCAACATCGCCGCGCTCGGTTTCTTCAATGGGGCTTTCGCCGTCTCGGCCATCGGCTCGATGATGGGCCTCGCAGGTGCGGGCAAGCGCACCCGCGAAGGCGTCCGCATGGGCGTCTGGGGCACGGCACAGGCCATCGCCTTCGGACTTGGCGGGCTTACCGGCGCACTCGGCGTCGATCTGGCGCGCAGCGCCACGGGCCAAGTCACAGAATCCTTCCAGTTGATCTTCGCACTCGAGGCGAGCCTGTTCATGGTCTCGGCGGTCCTCGCAATGCGCGTGACGAACCGGCGATCCGCAGCCGCTAGATTCGGGACGGCAGGCATATGAAAGGCCAACAGGAAACGGGAACCGATTTTGACGTGGTGGTGATCGGCGGCGGGCCTTCGGGCGCCACGGCCGCGTGGGATCTGGCGCGCGTGGGCCGCAAGGTCCTGCTGCTTGACCGGGCAGGGCGGATCAAGCCCTGCGGCGGTGCCGTCCCGCCCCGCCTGCTCGAAGAGTTCGAGGTGCCGCAATCGCTCCTCGTCGCGCGTGCCCGCTCCGCCCGCATGGTCGCCCCGTCCAACCGCGCGGTCGACATGCCGGTGGGCGAGATCGGCTACGTCGGCATGGTGGACCGCGACCATTTTGACGAATGGCTCCGGGCCCGCGCCGCCAGCGCCGGGGCGGAACGCCGGACCGGCACCTATGAAGCCATCGAGCGCGACGGTCAGCATGGCGCAGTCGTCTGCTACCGCGAATCTCGGGGTGGCGAAGTGCAGAAGGTCCGCGCCCGTCTGGTCATCGGCGCAGACGGTGCCCGCTCGGGCGTCGCCCGCGAAAACATTCCGGGGGCCGAACGGAACCCTTGCGTCTTTGCCTACCATGAAGTCGTCCGCTCGCCGCAAAGCACGCCCCAGGGCTTCGACGCCACCCGCTGCGACGTCCTCTATCAGGGCAAGCTCTCGCCAGATTTCTACGCATGGGTCTTCCCCCATGGCGAGACCTCCAGCATCGGCGTCGGCAGTGCCAACAAGGGCTTCTCCCTGCGCGGTTCGGTCAAGCAGATGCGCGAGGAACTGGGTCTTGAAGGTTGCGACACGATCCGCCGTGAAGGTGCGCCGATCCCGCTCAAGCCCCTGAAGCATTGGGACAACGGCCGCGATGTACTGGTTGCGGGCGATGCCGCTGGCGTCGTCGCTCCGGCCTCGGGCGAGGGGATCTACTACGCGATGGTCTGCGGACGCATCGCCGCGCAAACCGCCGATGCCTTCATCGCCACCGGCAATCCCGTCGTGCTGAAGCAGGCGCGCAAGGCGTTTCTGCGCGAGCATGGCCGGGTGTTCTGGATTCTCGGCATCATGCAGTATTTCTGGTACTCGAGCGACAAGCGCCGCGAGCGTTTCGTTGATATGTGCGCCGACAAGGATGTCCAGAAACTGACCTGGCAGGCCTACATGAACAAGAAGCTGGTCCGAGCCAACCCGATGGCGCACGTGCGAATATTCTTCAAGGATTGCGCGCACTTGCTCGGCCTGAGGCCTGCTGCGGGATGAGCCGGGCGGCCTTTGTCCCGATCGGGATCGCCTCGCTCGCCGCCTTTGCCACCGCAATGGTCGGCGGGACGATCACCGATCTTGGTCCGTGGTACGATTCTCTGATCAAACCGGACTTCACCCCGCCGCGCCCGGTCTTCCCGATAGCCTGGACCACGATCTTCGCGCTCTGCGCTATCGCCGGCGTTGCGGCCTGGCGCGCGGCGAAGGATTCGCGCACCTCGGACACGGTGATTGGCCTCTTCGCGCTCAACGGCTTCCTCAACATATTGTGGAGCCTGCTCTTTTTCCGGATGCAGCGGCCTGATTGGGCGTTCTGGGAACTGTGCCTGCTCTGGCTCTCCATCGCCGTCCTGATCGCCTATTGCGGCCGCCTTTCTCGCTTTTCTGCAGTCCTGCTCCTGCCCTACATCGTGTGGGTAACGGTCGCAGGCGCGCTCAACTGGGAAATCGTGCGCCTCAACGCACCCTTCGGTTAGGGACCGGCATTGGAAGCGCTGTTCGCCTCAGGCCACGCGGCAGACATCGTCCTCGCCGCCCTCGCGCTCGAAGCGCTTTGGCTCTGGCGGCGCGGTTGGAAAGTTGGAGACCTCACCACGATGCTGCTTCCGGCGGCACTCATCGTTGTAGGACTTCGGGCGGCTTTGACCGGGGCGGATTGGCCATGGATATCGCTACCGATCGCGCTCTCTTTTCCGGTTCATCTCGCCGATGTGATGCGGCGCGCGCGAGCCCGTTGAACGCCTCCGTTCGCATGGGCTTCGTTCGGGGGAGTTGGCCTTCTGCCTCCGAGAGTTGCCATGGAGTCCCTATAGAGTTGGAAATCAAAAAAGGGGCCGCCGGGCATATGCCGGGCGGCCCCCTCAGGTCCCACATTTCTGCGGGGGATCAGTGCGTTGCGGTGGTCACCGCACCTGCCACGGGAGCGGCAGGCTCCGCCGGAGCAGCCGGAGCCGCCGCAGGGGCAGCCGGAACTGCTGCTGGCGTTGCAGTGGGCGAACCCCACAGCGCCGGGTAGTCCTTGGCCATCTTGTACCCGCCCATGGGCTTGCTCTTGCCCTGGTGGCAGGTGGCGCAGCTTACCTTGAACGGATCGCCCATCGGCCCCTTGCGATGCGCCGGGAAGACGTCCTTCAAGGTGCTGATATACTGGCCATTTATGTCACGAACCATGCGCAGGCCGTACCACGCCGTGGCGCGCTTGGGCGTGCTGATGTTCCACGGCTTGAACGCCTGGGCGTTGTGACAGAACGTGCAGTTCACCCCGAGCGAGGTCGAGATGTGGTTCATGAGCGCATACTGCGGCTCGGTTTCCTTGACCGACAGCTTGTTCGCCGTCGTGGGGTGCATGCCATCGGAGACAACGCGGATCGACTTGTCGGTCTTCGGATCGCCGGTGAGGTAAAGGGCCAGCGAGGCGTTGGGCAGCGACGAGTAGGCCGAGGCCGGAAGTGGCTGGTTCTGACCGTGGCGGTTACCGATGATGCCGTTCGTGCCTGGTTCCGGCAGCGCCCAGTAATTGGCCGGGATCGCGTTGCCGCGGTGGCAGGTCCAGCAGGTGACTCCCGTCGTCGCAACGTGCTTCGTCCAGTTCTGGTTGATGTTGCGCGTCATCTGCAACATCTTGCGCGCGGCGACCTTGGTGTAGATCTCGTCCGAGGCCATGTTCTCCGGATTGTGGCAGTAATTACAGCCCTTTTCCGGTGCCACCCAGGCGGTGATCGCGGCCATGGTGTAGGTGAACTGCTCTTCCGAGACATCCCCCAGCACCTGCACGTTCTGGTAGACCTCCCTGGCGCGCGGGCCCTCGGTCGAGGGGCTTTCGTAGGGCGGGGCGGGGACATCGTCCTTGGCCATGGCCACCTTCTTCAAGGTAACCGTGTCCATCCCCGTGCCCCGATGCCCGTTCTGCACCGATTGCTTCGGCCCCAGCTCGCAGCCCGACAGGGTCAGCGCGGCAGAAGCCAGAGCGGCGATTGCGATTGTCCTTTTCATTGACCCGCACTCCCCAGCGTGGCGGGATCGATGACCCCGGTATCGGGATACATCGGGGCGTAGCCGTGCTGCTGAGCCCAGAGGTACCAGTTGTCGACCACGGTGCCGGTCAGCAGGATGCCGATGCCGCCGGTCAACGTCGTCAGCACTGCGAACCACCACGCCCAGCGATGGATCGATTCCATCGTGGCGTTGAAGCCCATCGTCCAGCGCCAGAACAGCGCGGCGCGTTCCGAAGCCGTGCCGCGATCGGTGATCTGCTCGATCTCGCGCTCACCACCGTAGCGGCCGACTGCCAGGATGGTCGCACCGTGCATCGCGAAGAGCAGGGTCGAGCCATAGAGGAAGGCGATCGAGAAGGCGTGGAATGGATTGTAGAACAGGTTGCCGTAGCGGATCGAGAAGGCGGCGGTCCAATCGAGGTGCGGGAAGATGCCGAACGGCACGCTTTCTGCCCACGAGCCCATGAAGAACGGGCGGATGAAGCCGAGAACGAGGTAGAGCCAGATTGCCGAGGCGAAGGCCCATGCCACGTGCGTTCCCATGCCCAGCGCACGGGCGCGGGTGTAGGTGCGAATCCACCACAGGATGATCGAGGTCGTCAGGAAAAACCCGGCGAGGATCCACCAGCCACCCTTGGCCAGCGGCACGAAGGGGGTGAAACCGTACTCCGGTCCGGGCGGTTCGAGCGAGAGCCAGGGCAGCATGCGCACGAACTGGATCGGGTTCCAGTTGACCGAGGCGAGCATGTTGAGCCCGATGATCTCGATCGCGAAGAAGCCGAAGATCAGCGCGAATACGCCGGTCCAGCCGAGGTAGACCGGGCCGATCTGCGCATGGCCGATTATGCCCATGAGGTGGTTGAAGGAACCCTTTCCGATCCGCGGCTCGCTGCCGGGAGGAAGGTCGATCCCTGCTTCGGGGTGCCCACGAAGCTGGACCTGGGTGAAAATGTTCTGATAGGTCGCCATCGCTCAGTGCTCCTTCACGACCAGATCGGCAGGTTGAGCCACCAGGTCCACCATTCGGGCCAGCCCTTGGTCCACAGGGGCCCGCTGATCACGATGCACACTGCGCTCCAGAAACCGGCGTTCATCGCCAGCAACAGGCCGACACGGTGAATGCCGAGCGTGCCGACCGAATAGCCGATGAGATCGCGGAAGAAGGTGTCCTCGTACTCGGGCGACTTCACTTCGCCGCCGGCTGGCGGGTTCACCGCCGAGAGGACCAGAGCGCCGTGCAGCGCCAGGGCCAGTGCCGTGGTAAAGAAGAACGAGACCGCGAGCATGTGTGCCGGATTGTAGTGGAAGTGCAGGTACTGGTATCCCGTGTTGGAAACCCAATCGAGGTGACTGAATATTCCGTATGGGAAGCCGAAGTGCCATCCGCCCAGAAGGACGGGGCGGATCACCACCAGCGTGAAGTAGGCGAAGATCGCCATGCTGAACGCGGCAGGGACATGGTAGCCCATGCCGAGCTTGCGGCAGATCTCGACTTCACGAAGCGCCCAGCTGCTGAACGAGACGAGCGCGCAGACCGTGATGATCTGCCAAAACCCGCCTTGCGCCAGCGGTGCCAGACCGAGGCCGTACTTGAGATCGGGCGGCTCGATCGAGATCAGCCACGGGTTCCACGTCGGCCCTTGCGAGGCTGCATAGAAAATGAGGGCGGTGCCCAGTGACGCGAAGATCGCGGTCACCACACCGAAGAAACCGACGTAGAACGGACCCACCCAGAAATCGAACAGGTCGCCGCCGATCAACGTGCCACCGCGAACGCGGTATTTTCGTTCGAAACTAAGGAGTGCCATGGTTCTACCCCTCCCCGCCGCGGCGCGACGGGCTTGATTGTTCCCACCCCACCTTTGCTGACGGGGTCAGTTGTTGGCTCTTGCAGCCACCGGAGGCGGCGACGGGAGCGCCGCCGCCTCTCGCACAGGCTGTAATCAGGACGCCGGCGGCGCCGCTGCTGCTGCCTGTGCCATGCCCTGGGCCGAATTCGGGCCGTCGAGCCAGTTGAAGGTATCGGTGCTGAGCAGGATGAAGTGAATCACCAGCGCGAGCACGAAAAGGAACGCGAACAGTGCAACGAGTGCCCTGCGCGGATCGAAAATGAGCCAAATCCTCCACATGGTCTTAGTCCTTGTGCAAGTTAATCAGATTTCCACCCACCGTACGCCGGTCGGTGGAGAGGTGTGTCAGAGCCAGGGCTTCCACATCCAGACGAGGACGTGTGCGACCACTGCGACGGCGGTGAAGCCGACGAAGCTGCTCACGAACAGTTTGTGGAATTCCTTTGCTTCCTCAGGCGTGAGGTAGGTCCTCAGCCCGAAGCGATCGTCTTGATCACTCATTGCCCAATCTCCAGTCGTTGTTGGTGTGCGAGAGGCGGAAGACCTCTTTCGGTATCCACGCAGGGAGACCTGCGGGGATGGGGGTGCGCGGCGACCGGAGATCGGTTACCGAGCAATCGGTTGCGCCTGCCGAAGCGGCGGAAAGGTGAGTGGCGCCGGTCATGCGACCTGCGCCTCGAGCATCGCGTCGGCCAGCCTGTCCGCATTGACGCGGGACTCCCCGTGGGCGCGCGCGGCGCGTTCTGCAGCATCGCGCAGGCGCTTGGCGGCGGAAATGCGCACCAGTACCGGTTGAGCCTCGACGATCTGGTCGAGCCGGGTCTTGGCGTCCTCGTCCCACGGCAGTTCGCGATGGTCGCGCGCGGGCGTGGCCTCGACCTGATCGAGCTGGGTCGAGAGCGGGATGATGTTGAACAGCGCGTCAAACAGCGCGTTGCACACTTCCTGGACGAGGTAGGTTGCCCCGGAGTAGCCCATGAATGGCGTGCCGATGTGACGGCGGATCGCAGCGCCGGGGAAGCTTGCCGGGATGTAGATCGACCGCCCGCCCTTTTCGGCGTTGTACATGCGTTCGTTATAGCTGCCGAACAGCACCAGCGGGGGCGTGGCGTGGATGGCCGCGCGCACGTCCTCGTTCCTGGGCTTCACCCCGGCACGGCGCGAGAACGCGAACGTGCAGGGCAGGCCCATGTCGTCTTCCAAAAACTTGCGGATGCCCCGTGCGTAGGTCTCGTTCGCGACGATGCCGAAGCTGGCGGTGGCGAAGAAATCCTGCGTGACCGAGCGCCACAGGTCCCAAAGCGGCTTGATCGTGGTGTGCTTCTCGCGCTCGATGAACGGTTCGGGATCGAGCCCGAGTTCGGCGGCGAGCGCGCGCAGGAATTTCGTCGTGCTGTCGAGCCCGATGGGCGCCTGGAAATAAGGCCGCTCCATCAACTCGCACAAGTTGCGGCCGAATTCGCGGTACATGCAGACGTTGGCCTGTGCATCGGCAAGCTTGCGCACGTCGGCCAGATGGCTGCCCAGCGGGAAGGCCATGTTGACCTCTGCACCGATGCCCTCAATCAGGCGACGGATCTCGTGCAGGTCGCTCGCCATGTTGAACATGCCGTAGGATGGCCCGAGGATGTTGACCTTGGGCTTCTCGCCGTCCTTCAGCGGCTTGACCGCAGGGACGGTCTTCGGCCCGAATTCAGACCACAGCCAGCTTAGCGCACGGTCGGCGCATTGCCACTGGTCCTCGTCGATCGTGCGCGGCAGGAAGCGCTTGATGTTCGTGCCCTGCGGCGTGACGCCGCCGCCGATCATCTCGGAAATCGAACCGGTGACGACAACGGCCGGAAGTTCGGGATCGAGCGTCTTCCACGCCCGCTTCATCGCGGCTTCTGTGCCGGTCTTGCCCAGCTCTTCTTCGCCGAGGCCGGTTACGACGATGGGCAGTTCGTGCGGCGGAAGGCCATCGGTATAGTGCAGGACCGAGGTGACTGGCAGGTTTTCGCAACCCACCGGGCCGTCGATGATCACCTGCAGACCCTTGATCGCGGTGAAGACATAGACTGCGCCCCAGTAGCCGCCGGCCCTGTCGTGATCGAGAACCAGCGTCATGAGCCGACTGCCTCCGCCGCTTTGCGCGCGGCTTCGTTGAGCGCGGCGTACTTCTTCTTGAACAGCGGGCGGTCCTGCGGGGTTTCTTCCCACACGCCTGCGTTGGGGCCGGTGCCGACGCCTTCGAAGAACGCGCTCATCTTGTCGAACCGTGCCTTGTTACCCATCGCCGCGTTGACGACCTGGGCAAGGCTGCCAGCCCCTGCGACGCCCATCAGCGGGCGCGCGGAGATCAGATTGGTGAAATAGAGCGCCGGGATCGCGCGTTGCTTGGCGTGCTGGACCACCGGGGTTGTGCCGATGGCGAGATCGGGACGGAATTCCTCGACTGCGGCGATATCCTGTTCGAGGCTGGCGCGGAATTGCACGCGGACACCGCGCGCTTCGAGCCATTCGCGATCGGGATCGGACCAGCGTGTGCGCGGGCAGGCGCTGCCGACATAGGGCACATCGGCTCCGCTTTCGATCAGCAGGCGGGCGACCAGCAGTTCCGAGCCTTCATAGCCCGAGACGGTGATGCGGCCCTTGATCGGGTTGGCGGCAAGCGCGGCCCGGATCATCGGCACGGAGCGGTCCTTGGCGATGTCGACCTGTGCTTGGCTCACGTTGCAGGCGGCACCAATGGCATCGAGCCACGCTGCGGTGCCTTCCGCGCCGACCGGGGCCGAGCCGACGACCGTGCGCCCGGCATGCTCGAATTCACGGACGCTAGCGGTGTAGAATGGGTGGATTGCGGCGACGACGGCGCAATCGAGCGCGGCATAGAGTTCGCGCCACTCGCGGGTGGGCACGACCGGTCCGGCAGCAAGGCCCAATGGTTCGAGCATCATGCCGATGCCCACGGGGTCCGCCGGGAACATCTCGCCCAGCAGGGTGACAGTGGGCTTGTCCGATCGGATTGCAGGGGCCGCGACGGGGCCTTGGACCACTTCCTCGCGCGCATAGGCGAGCATGGCGCCTGCCAGAACGTCCTTCGCCTCGGCATGGGTCGGGATTCCGAAGCCCGGCACGTCGATGCCGATGATGCGCACGCCGTTGATCTGCTTCTTCAGCAGGCGCAGCGGCACGCCGCTGGCAGTTGGCACGCACAGGTTGGTGACGACTATGGCGTCGTAACTTGCCGGATCGGCAAGGCCCTCGACGGCCTCCTTGATGTCCTCGAACAGCTTGCCGGTGACGAGCGTTTCGGAACTGAACGGCACGTAGCCGACGGTGCGGCGCGCGCCATAGAAGTGCGAGGTGAAGGTCAGGCCATAGACGCAGCAGGCCGAGCCCGAGAGTACCGTGGCGGTGCGGCGCATCCGGAGCCCGACGCGCAGCGAACCGAATGCGGGGCACATGCTCTGCGGCTGGTCATGCGGGCCGACGGGGTAATCGGCGGCATAGCGTTCCAGCAGTTCCGAGCCCTGTGCCTTGTTGGTAGCTTCGCGCAGGGTTTCGGCGCCGGCATGGCAGCCGCCGCCTTCCACCGGCGGATCGAGATCGATCCGGTCGGGCTGTCGCGAGAAGTCCATCGCGTCGGTGGCGAGGTCGGTCATGCCCTAGACCTCATCATAAACCACCTCGAGCGAGGGCTTCTTCTCAAATGTTCCGCCGCGCATGTCAGCCTGTGTCGCCGGGACAAGTTCTACGTTGCCGCCAGTGTCTTCGGGGGAGAAGAGGCCGAGCAGTCCATCCTGGTCGAGGGGCCTGGGCTGCCGCGGCGGGGCCGACGCAACATTGGCGGCAAGCTCTGCGAAGAGACTGCCCCATTGCCCGTCGGGCCTGCCGATAATCTGGTAGTTTGCCGATTTCCGGCGGATGTCCTCGTCTGCCGGGATGGCGCAGAGGACCGGGATGTCGACCGCTGCGGCAAAGGCCTTGGCTTCGCCCGTGCCGTCGTCCTTGTTGACGATCATGCCGGCAACGCCGACGTTCCCGCCCATCTTGCGGAAGTATTCCACCGCCTTGCAGACGTTGTTGGCGACATAGAGCGACTGCAGGTCGTTCGAGCCGACGACGATGACCTTCTGGCACATGTCGCGGGCGATCGGCAGGCCGAAGCCGCCGCAGACCACGTCGCCGAGGAAGTCGAGCAGGACGTAATCGAAGCCCCAGTCATGGAAGCCAAGCTTTTCGAGCAGTTCGAAGCCGTGGATGATCCCGCGCCCGCCGCAGCCGCGACCGACTTCGGGGCCGCCGAGCTCCATTGCGAACACGCCGTCACGCTGGAAGCAGACGTCCTCAATCCGCACTTCCTCTCCGGCAAGCTTCTTGGCCGAGGAGGTCTCGATGATCGTGGGGCAGGCCTTGCCGGCGAAGAGCAGGCTGGTGGTATCGGACTTGGGATCGCAACCGATCAGCAGTACGCGCTTGCCCTGCTGGGCCATCATGTAGCTGAGGTTGGAGAGGGCGAAGCTCTTGCCCGAGCCCCCCTTGCCGTAGATCGCGATGATCTGCGTTTCCTTCTTGACCTCACCAGTGTGCGGGGCGTCGGGCTCGATCGCGGCTTCATCGCGCAGAGCAGCGGCATGTGTATCCAGCATCGTCATGCGCAATCGCTCCAGTCGAGGACCATCTTGAGGCAGTCGGGATCGAGGAAGGCTTCCGGATAGGCATCCGGGGCTTCCTCGGCCGGGCGCTGGTGCGAGACCAGTCCGGTGAGATCGAGCGCGCCGCTTTCGATCAGGGCGCGGGTAGCGGCGAGATCGTCGGGCCCCCATTCGGCGGCAACGCGGAACCGGGCCTCGGCACGGAAAGCTGGCGCGAAGGCGAAGCTCGGGCGATTGGCGTAGAAGCCCGCCAGCACGATCTCGCCACCACGACGCAGACGCGGGACGAGCAGGTCGAGGCAATCGGCATCGCCGCTGGCATCGTAGATGTTGGCGTAATCGCGGCGGTCATCGTCCTTGGGGGCGATGACGCTGTAGCCTTGCGCGCCGGTTCGGCGGGCTGGCTTGTTGTCCCAGACGACGGGCGGGGGCGCACCGGCGGCAATGGTCATCCGCGCCATAAGGCGTCCTAGCGTGCCGTGGCCGACGATCAGATCGGGCGGTTCCCCCCCGTTCATCGCGTGGAGCGCGGTGGCTGCCAGCGCGAACAGCACACCGTCGCGGCCGAGCGACTCGGAAACCGGAAGGGCGCGGGCGGATGGCACGATGACCCGGCGGGCGGTACCGCCGAACAGGCCGCGTGCATCGCGGTAGCATGTGGCGCCGGGCACGAAGACCCAGTCTCCGATGCGGCCTGACGCCTCATCACCTGCATCGATGATCCGGCCGAGCGATTCATATCCGGGCACAAGCGGGTAGCCCATGCCAGGGAAGTTCGGCATCTCGCCGCTCCAGAGAAGCTTTTCTGTTCCGGCGCTTACGCCGCTCCACTGGACTTCGATGAGAACGTCGGAAGCGGCGAGGTGGCACTGCGCGGAGTCAGCGGCTGAGCTGCCGTTGGCCTGTCCCGGAGTCAGGGCAAGACTGCGAAGCGCTATGCGCCTTGGAGCTTCCAGTATGACCGCCAGCGACTCCATGCCGGTCTTCCCCTCTCTGGCCGTTTGGCCAAGCCGCAGGTCCCGAATGGGCCTGTCTGGCATGGTTCACCATACGCTAACGCAAAAGAGTGTCAAACAGATTGGACGGTTAAAGATGTCAATATGAACAGACAATGACGCTAGTGATGACCGGCATCGCGGTGCGAAGCGATTGCGAACGGGTGAAGCCCGCCTCCCGCGCCATCGCCGCGTACTCGCTTGCCGTTCGCGGGCGACCCGAGTTCATTGCCCAGAGATACAAGCCGAAATAGGCATCGCCCATCGCACGCGCGCCGCGCACGCCGGCCATCGGTTCGGCGATCACCAGGCGGCCGCCAGGGGGCAGCGCCTCGCGCGCCGACCGCAGGATCTGCATGCAGCGATCGTCGTCGTGATCGTGGAGTATCCGTACGAGAGTCATGCAATCGTACCCTTGCGGGAACGGCGTTGCGAAGAAATCGCCGGGATGGAGTGCGACTCGGGCGGGCAGGGAGGCAGCGCCCGACAATACCGGTGGCAGATCGAAGATGCCCAGTTCGAGCGCGGGGCAAGCGGGGGCCAGTGCCTTGATGAAGGCGCCATGGCCGCCACCCAGATCAAGCAATCGCCTGTGGCGGTCAAAAGGGTAGGCGGCCATCGCCTCGCGCGCGACCATCTCCTGCGACGTTGCCATGAGGTGCGAATAGCGGGTTGCAGTTTCTCCTTCTGCCTCCGTGGCATAGTGCCAGAACGTCGACAGGGCCGTGGGTTCCGAACGGTCCTTGCGGAGCAGCGCGATCGGGTCGGCAAGGTCTGCGTAGAGCAGGGTGTGATGGCGCACCATGGCGAGCGCCCCGGCGTTGGACTGCAGCGCCGCGCCCTGTTGCCCAAGCATCCAGCAGCCGGGCGCAACCTCTTCGGCAAGGTCCAGCGCGGCGGCGGCGCGTGCGAGTCGCGTGGCGGCATCGCGGCTGAGGCCAGTTGATCGGGCGATTGCGTCGGCATCGCAGGGGCCTTTCGCAAGCAGGTCCAACAGACCCGTCTGGACCGCCCCCATTAGCACTTGCGAGTAGCAGAACCCGGCTACCAGATCGAAGGCGCGGGCCGCGCGATGGCGCGAAACCGTCGCGAAAACAGGCAGGCGCGCTGCCCAGTGCTGAAAGGTGCGGCTGCCAAGGACACGGTTGCGCCACATCGTCCAGCGACGTCGCCATTCGGGTGGACTGCGGGCGGGTGTCGCGTCCGGAAAGGGCATCGCGTCAGGCATGTGTCCATTTGATTGGACATTTATATTGTAAAGGTCAATTGTGTTCACCGACGAAGGACACCTTCGTGAGAGGAGCAGGCCTTGGCATCGCGGGTAGCGATCATCGGCGCAGGCATCGGTGGCCTCGCAGCGGCAGCGCTGCTGGCTGCGCGGGGGCTCGACGTCACCGTGGTCGAGAAGGCCTCGCACCCCGGCGGCAAGGCGCGGCAACTGATCGTTGACGGGGCATCGATCGATGCAGGACCGACGGTGTTCACCTTGCGCGACGTCTTCGAAGACCTGTTCCGCGAATGTGGTGCTGAGTTCGCCGACTTCGTCGATATCCGCCAGGCCGATACGATTGCGAGCCATTCCTGGGCGGCAGGGGGCAAGCTCGATCTCTATGCCGACCCGCAGCGCAGTGAGGAGGCGATCGGCCAGTTTGCTGGAGCCGCTGCCGCCAGAGGCTACCGCACATTTCGCGCCGAGGCCGCTCGCATCCACCGGATAATCGACCGACCCATGATGCGCGGCAGCAAGGTCTCATGGCCGCTGCCGCTGATGTGGCGCATCGGGCTGTGGCGCATGGGCGACCTGCTTGCGATCCGCCCCTATGAATCGATGTGGAAGGTGCTGGGCGAGCACTTCGCCGACCAGCGCCTGCGTCAACTGTTTGCCCGCTATTCCACTTATTGCGGTTCGTCGCCGTTCGAGACGCCTGCCACTCTCATGCTCGTCGCCCATGTCGAGGCGCAGGGCGTCTGGCTGATCGATGGGGGGATGAGCGCGCTGGCAGGAGCCCTGATGCGGCTGGCGCAGATGCATGGCGCAAGGTTCCGGTTCGGCACTGGCGCGGCGCTGATCGAGACCGCGCAGGGCCGCGCGTCGGGACTTATCCTGAGTACGGGCGAAAGGATTGCCGCCGACGCGGTCATCGCCAACGCCGATCCCGCCGCGCTGGCCGCCGGTCGCTTCGGACCACTGGGCGCGATGGCGGTGAGCGCGCATGCCCCGCACAAGCGTTCGCTCTCGGCCATGGTCTGGCTTGCCCATGCGCGGACGTCGGGCTTTCCGCTCAAGCGCCACAACGTGTTCTTCTCGCCTGACTATGCGCGGGAGTTTGCCGACATTCGCGGCGGCGCGGCGCCGACCGATCCTAGCGTCTATGTCTGCGCGCAGGACCGCGAGGGCGGCGCGCAGGTGCAGTCCGGCACGCGCGAGCGGTTGCAGATCATCGTCAATGCCCCCGCCAACGGCGACAGCCACGACTATACCGAGAAGGAGAAGGCGCAATGCACTCTGGCCATGAGGCGCAGCCTGCAGCGTTGTGGACTGGAACTGGAGGAGGAATTTCCACACACGCTGCTGACGCCGAACGCCTTCGAGAGCTTTTTGCCCTCGACCGGGGGAGCGATCTATGGTCGGGCCTCGCACGGCTGGGCGGCGTCCTTCCTCCGGCAGGGCACGCGGACCCGGATCCCTGGGCTCTACTGCGCGGGTGGAAGTACCCATCCGGGGGCCGGGATCCCGATGGCCGCCTTGTCCGGGCGGCTGGCGATGGATGCAGTGCTGCAAGACCTCGCTTCGATGCGGCGATCCCACCCGGTGGCTATGGCTGGTGGTATGTCGATGCAATCAGCGAGTGCGGACGCCATGGGCTGACGATCATCGCCTTCATCGGCAGCGTCTTTTCACCATATTACAAGAAGAGCGGCCGGCCCGATCCGCTCAATCACTGCGCGCTCAATGTCGCGCTATACGGCCCCGGTGCGCGCTGGACGATGACCGAGCGCGGGCGCGGCCATGTGGCGCGCGATGCCGACAATCTCCAGATCGGCCCGAGCGCAGTGCGCTGGACCGGCATTGCGCTGGAAATCGACATCGAGGAGCAGGACAAGCGCGTCGGCGTGCCATGGCAGCGGCGCGTTGCGGGGAAGGTCCGCGTCCATCCCGAAGCGATGAACGACCGCGCCTTCGCTCTCGACCCAGAGGGCTGCCACCGCTGGCACTGCCTTGCCCCGCGTGCGCGGATCGAGGTGGTGATGGAAAAGCCGGGGCTCAAGTGGAAGGGCAGTGCCTATCTCGATTCCAACTTCGGCTCGGAATCGCTCGAGGAAGGCTTCCGGGTCTGGCACTGGTCCCGCGCGCATGGGCGACGGGATTCGACCGTGTGTTATGAGGGCATCCGGCGGAACGGGCAGGCCTTCGCCAGCGCGCTTCGCTTCGGTGCTGATGGCGTGCCGCACGAGGAGGAAGTCCTGCCTCCCGTTGCGCCGTTGCCCAATACCCTGTGGCAGATGGAGCGCAAGACGCGCGCCGACCGAGGCCATGCCAGCGTGATCCGCACGTGGGAGGACGCGCCGTTCTACGCCCGCTCGACGCTGGCCTCGCGCCTGTTTGGCGAGCCGGTGATCGCAGTGCAGGAAAGCCTCGACCTCGACCGCTTTGCGTCGCCGGTCGTGCAATTCATGCTGCCCTACCGCATTCCACGGGTCGGATAGCGCACGGGATTCAGTTCGGAGCGATGGCCGGAGGTCCGATGCGGATCGCTGAGTAATCAGCTTCGGCCTGCTGCATCTTGGCCGAGCCGCTGGAAACGAGGGTTTCGCCGCGCATGCGGTCGGACTGCGCGGTGGCGATCTTGGCCTGGGCCTTTTCCATTGCGGCCTGCGCGTCCCTCAGGTCCTTTTCGCCATCGGCAAGACGGTCGGTGCTGCGCTTGACGAGCTTTTGACCGTCGCTCTGGTCGCGCTGACCTTCGTTCCAGGCCTTGCCGCGATCGGATATGGCACTGTCACGGTCGGAAATGCGCTGGCCCGCGCTCTTGCTGGGTGATCCACTGGTGGAGCAGCCTGCGAGGGCAACGGCAGCGATGAGCGGGAGCGAAAGTCTGGCGGTGACGGTAATCGGCATGTCGTGACCTTCCGGGACGTTACGCGTTCGCCAAAGCGGCGAGGCGACCAAGATCCCGGAGCAGGCGCTATTTGCCAGAAACTTCAAAAAGATGGATTTGCTGTCACCCTAGATGGGGTGTGAACCCGGCGATGCAAGGACGGATGGGTCAGGCCCCGTCGCCATCCTGCCGCTTCCTTGCCTCGGCCGCTTCCTTGTCCTTGGCGATCTCGCGATTGATCGAGCGGAGCTGCCACAGCCCGAAGCCCAGCGCGATGGCGGCGAAGACCGCGATTTCGATCCAACCGAAGTTCTCTCCCACGGCGTTCATGCGGGCGCTCCTGTCTTCTGCTCGGCAAACATGCGGATGAGTTCTGCTGCGCGGGCGGGTTGTTCCTCGTGGGCAAGGTGGCCGAGGCCAGGCAGGACGTCCAGACGGCAATCGGGAATGAGCTTCGCTGCGCGCTCCACCGAGGCAAGCGGCACGGCGCTGTCACCGCTTGAGTGCACCAGCAGAACCGGGCTGGCGATCTGCGGCAGGAGGCGGCTCAGCGCCTCTAGATCCCAACTGGCCATCATCTCCATCGCGCCGCCGCAATGGTGGTGGTTGCTCATCAACACTTCGTAGGCGGCGATCCCCTTGGCGTCGATCGTGGAGCCGGTGGCGCGGCGCAGGAAGCGGCCCGTCTCGCCGGGAATGCGCGCGATGCCGGATAGCATTCGCGGTACGAAAGGGTTCACGAACAGCGCCTTGGCAAGCGAGGGGAACAGCTTTGCTGCAAGGCCGGGGAAGGGCATCAGCGCCGGATTGAAGCCGACGACCGGCGTCGCCTCGCCCCGCGCATGGACCAGTTGCAGCGCAATCGCGGCGCCTGCGCTGTGCCCGGCGAGCAGCACCGGCTGAACATCAAGCTTGTCCAGCAGTGCATGGAGAGCAGCGGCCATGCCGGGAAGCGTCGGGCCCTGCTTTGGCCGCCCTTGGCTGAAGCCGTGGCCCGGCAAGTCCGGGGCGATGACCGTGAAGTGCGGCGCGAGCAGCGGCAGGACATCGCGCCAACTGTGCGTGGCAGCGCCGGTGCCGTGGAGCAGCAGCAGGGGCGGCCCTTCGCCCGCGACCTGAACGTGCCACTTCATGCCCGGAGTTTCGACGAAGCGGCTGGCCTCGCGGTTGGGCCAGTTGCGGCCTTCAACGTCCCAGCGCGGCCCGCTCATGCCCACTTCCGCTCTGGCTGCGCGGCGAGCGTGATGGCGGTCTTCAGCGCTTTGGCATCGGCAAAGGGCAGCGGGATATAGCGCGCGCGCATCGCCTCGGCCACGCGGGCGGCTTCGGGACGGGGGCGGGGGGAGATGTCGATCACCACCGCATCCAGCCCCGCGCTGGCAACGCCGCGCGCGGCGGACAGCGCGTCGGCATTGGCTTGCGGGCGTCCGGGCGAGCCATCGGCGGCGATGTTGGCGCTGCCGTCTGTCAGGAACACCAGCATCGGCGTGCGCCCGCGCGAGGCGACCGCGTCGGCGAGCTGGCGGGCGAGCGCTATGCCGCTGGCGAGCGGCGTGCCGCCACCGCCGGGCAGCTCGGCCAGCGCACGCTTGGCACGGGTGAGCGAGCGGGTGGGCGGTAGCAGCAACTCGGCCTGCTTGCCGCGAAAGGCGATGAGGGCAACCTCAGCACGTTTCACATAGGCCTGCGCAAGGATCAGCTCGACCGCGCCCTTGGCTTCAGCAAGGCGTGACATCGCGGCAGAGCCCGAGGCATCGACGCAGAACAGGGTGACGGCGGTGGCGCGTTCCTCGAAGCGGCGAACGCGCAAGTCATCGCGGCGGAAACGGATCGGGCCTGCGCCTTCGGAGGCGGGTTCGCGGCGGCGCAGGGGTTGCCAGGGGATCGCCGCGCGCAAGGTGTCGACCAGCGCCATGCGCACCCCGCCGCCAGGCATTCCGGGACGCGCGCCGAGCGGCTTTCCGCGCATTGCCGAACCGGTCTTGCGGCCCTGTCCGCCGCCACGCGCCGAGCGCTGGGCGCGGCCCTTGGCGATCAGATCCAGCACGTCGGGCGGGATCATCGCGCGGGCAGCTTCGATCAGCAGGTCTTCGGGAATTTCGGGTGGCGTGTCGTCTTCATCGCCTTCGTTCTGCTCGCGCTCACTCTCCGGGCGTTCGGGTTCGGGCGGCGGTGGCGGAGACTGTTCAGGGTCCGGCGGCAGTTGCGTGGCGCGTGGTGCAAGGACCAGCCGGGTCGCCGCTTCCAGATCGAGCATCTCCGCACTCTCGCGTCCGGCAAGCGCGGCATGGGTGCGGGCAGCGCCGGCGGCATGGAGCAGCGGGCACAGCGAGGAAACGCCGAGTGCCGTGGCCGTGGCGGCAAGCGCCGACATCGCCTCGCTTTCCAGCATGGCGCCGGAGGCCATTGCAGGTTCGGGTAAGGCCATCTTCAGATCAGCCGGGCGGACGAAGCCCAGATTCAGGTCGAACGCGACGCGCTCCATCAGCGCCAGCGGCGGCCGGTCATCCCCGTCCGCGCCGTCGTCGAGCAGGATCAGCCGGAACGCTCCGTCGTTGTCCATCGCCTGCGCCACGCGCCCGGCGACGTCGATGCGCAGGCGCTCGGCCATCGGCACGACGAGCACGCCGCCTGCGACTTCTGCCAGCAACCCGCGCTGGAGGACGAGCGTGCCAGTGGCAAGGCTGGCGGCAATGTCGGTGCCGCCCGACAGGCGATCATCGTCGATATGGCCGGGCAGGCGGCGAAATGGCGTGCCGGGCGGGAGCAAACCGCGCAGGGCTTCGAGCACCAAATCGCGCGCTGGCCCGCCGCCGCGCAGGACCATGCCGCCGAGTTTCGCATCACAGGCCAGCAGGCGCGCTGCAAGGAGCGCATCTGCCAGGGGATTGCTCATTTGAAGTGTTCGGCGATCGCGCGTTCGATGCGGGCGGTCGATCCGCTTTCGTCCAGCACATCGCGGCGCAGGCGGTGGCGCAGGGCAAGTGGGGCGATGTGCAGCAGGTGATCGCGCTTGACCGCCTTGGCGCCCTTGAGTGCGGCATAGGCGCGGGCGGCGCGCATCAGGGTGAGTTCGCCGCGCAACCCATCAACGCCGACCGCGCTGCACAGTCGCGCGGCATCGTGCAGCACTTCGTCAGGCACTTCGATCTTGCCAAGCTTCTTCTGTCCGCGCGCAATCTGGTGGAGGACCTTGTCGTCCTCCTCGGCCCAGCTCTGCGAAAAGGCCTCGCTATCGGCATCGTGGGAGGCGCAGCGGCGCATGATTTCGACCCGGCTCTCGATCTCGCGCGGGGTGCGCACTTCGACCGAGAGGCCGAACCTATCGAGCAGTTGCGGGCGCAATTCGCCCTCTTCGGGATTGCCGCTGCCGATCAGCACGAAGCGCGCCTTGTGGCGGACTGACAAGCCCTCGCGCTCCACCACGTTCTCGCCCGAGGCGGCAACATCAAGCAGCAGGTCGACCAGATGGTCCTCGAGCAGGTTTATCTCGTCGATATAGAGGAAGCCGCGATGGGCGCGGGCGAGAAGGCCGGGTTCGAAGACCTTTTCGCCGGTGCGCAGCGCGCGTTCAAGATCGAGCGAGCCGAGCACGCGGTCCTCGGTGGCGCCCAGTGGCAGATCCACGAAGGGAACCGCGCGCTTCGAGGCCTTCTTGCCCTCGCAGGGGCCGGGGCAGGCGCGGGGTTCATCGGGCGAACAGCCGAAGCGGCAGCCGTCCATCACCATGATCGGCGGGAGCAGGCTGGCCAAGGCGCGGGCGGCGGTAGACTTGCCGGTGCCACGGTCGCCAAAGACCATCACCCCGCCAATCGAGGGATCGACCGCAGCGATCAGGAGCGCGAGCTTCATCTCGTCCTGACCGACGATCGCAGAGAAGGGGAAGCGCGCCATCTGTCCAGTACATTGGACATTAACATGCGTCAGGACAAGCGGAATTATTTCTGTTCTGACGTCTTGATCAGCCGGTCCTTGAGCACGTGCATGGTCCACCACACCCCCAGCACCAGCGGGAGCACAAGCAGACCGACAACGAACTCGTCGGAAACGCCAAGCACATCGTCGGGCACAGCATAGAGCGCGTACTTGATCAGCCCGAGGACGTAGTAGCTGAGCGCCACCGCCGAGAGGCCTTCTACCAGTTGCTGCAACCGGGCCTGCATCGAAATCGACTGTTCCATCGAGCGCAGCAACTCTGCGTTCTGGTTCTCGATCCGCGTATCGATCCGTGCCCGCAGCAGCGATGCCAGCTGCTCCGTGCGGTGGGCGATGCGCTCGATCCGCTCGTTGGTGGCAAGGCAGGTGTTCATCGCCGGGCGGAAGCGACGCTGGGTGAAATCGACCAGCGAGGCAAAGCCTTCCACCGGCTTCACCTCGAGCTGTTCGAGTCGCTCCTCGACGATCTGGCCATAGGCGCGGGTGGCATCCATCCGGAACGAGATCGCGGTTGAAACCGAGGCAAGATCGAGCGCAAGGCCCGACAGTTCCTCTAGCAGGCTGTCGTCGCGTGCGTCGCTATTTGCGATGCGGTTGGACAGATCGCGCAGTCGCTCCTCCGCGGCATCGAGTTTGGGCCAGCTTTCACGCGCGACCGGGAGGCCGAGCAGCGCCTTGTTGCGGTAATTGCCCAGCTCCTGCATCCGCTGCAACTGTCGCGTCAGGTCGCGCCGATCCGCGCCGTTGGCCGCAACGAACAGGCGGCCAAAGCCATCGTCCATGATGCGGAAGTCCGACCAGACGCGAATGCCGCCGCCCACGGTGCTCGAAACAAGCTCGTCGCGGTTGAGTGAATGCCGGTCGAGCACGCGCTGCACGTCGGCGTCGTCTTCGCCCAGCCAGATCCGCGTGCTGCGGATGACTTGCCCTGGCAGCGTTTGCGCCCATGCGATGGCCTGACTGATATGTCCGTCGACCATCGGGTCCAGAAAGCCTGTCTCGTCGCACGGGGAAGTGTAGAGCGTGAGGCTGCTCCCCTCGCTCTGGCGTTCCCATGTGAAGGTCACGCGATCGTTGACGCGACCTTCCCGGTGCGCGGGGTTGCCGACCAGATCAGCACCACCGGCCTTTAGCTCGATGGCGTGGAGCTCCTCGGCGCGTTCGGCATCGTCGATGGCGAGGACCCATTGCACGATGTGGCAAGGCACTGGCAGCAGCGGCCAGCGCCGCAGATGCATCTCGCCGACAGCCCTGCGTCTGAGTTCATGGTCGCGCATGGGGTGATCTTTCCCTGAGCGCGGCTGGCATGATGTCCTCACCTGGTGGGCCGCCGCTTTGGTCGAAACCTATGCGAAGTTCCCGGGTGCGCCAAACGGATTCCTGAGACTTTGACCAAGCCGCGGCAGACATTGCCCTAAAGGACAATGCTGCACCCTTGCTGCATGGCGAACGCGCTTGACTGCGTGAACGTTCTCATTTAGGTGAACGTTCACAAGAGCAAGTCAGGCCCGAAATACGGCGCACAGCGTCGATTCCGAATCCAAGGGGGAGGACCATGAGAGTTTCCGCATCGCGCAGCAGCGCAGTACGTTCGGGCGCCATTCGCGCCGCAAGTCTCGGCGCCATGGCGTTGGCACTCGCTTCAACCTCAGCGCAGGCACAGGATGCCGCTGCGGCTCCCTCCGACGAAGGCGAAGCCATCGTCGTCACCGGCATCCGTGCCTCGCTGTCGAAGGCGCTCGACATCAAGCGCAGCGCGCAAGGTGTGGTCGACGCGATCTCGGCTGAAGACATCGGCAAGTTCCCCGATACGAACCTTGCTGAATCGCTGCAGCGCATCACCGGCGTTTCTATCGACCGGTCCAACGGCGAAGGTTCGACCGTGACCGTTCGTGGCTTCGGCCCCGATTTCAACCTCGTCCTGCTCAACGGCCGCCAGATGCCCGCTTCCAGCCTCGGCGGCAGCAGCGGCGCTCCAGCTTCGCGCTCGTTCGATTTCGCCAACCTTGCCTCGGAAGGCATTGCCGGGGTCGAAGTCTACAAGTCGGGCCGCGCCTCTCTCGCCACCGGCGGCATCGGTTCGGTCATCAACATCAAGACCGCCAAGCCGCTTGATCGTCCCGGCTTCCACGGCAGCATCGGCGCCAAGGCGGTCTACGACACCTCGCTGTTCGACGGCACCAGCATCACTCCGGAAGTGTCCGGCATCATCAGCGACACTTTCGCCGATGGCCGCATTGGCGTGCTGCTGACCGGTTCGTATCAGGACCGCAAGGCCAGCCAGGCACAGTTCAACGCAGGCTGGCGCGAAGGCTACCTCGGTTCGGAAAACAACTGGGGTTCGCTCGCGCAGCCGGGCACTCCGGGCGCTGCCAACATCCAGAACCGCCCCGGCCCGAACGATATCTATCAGGTCACGCAGAACGCGGGCTACGATTTCACCACCTTCCGCCGCAAGCGCATCAACGGTCAGGCCGTCGTGCAGGTCAAGCCTACCGACACGCTGACCGCGACCGTCGACTATACCTTCTCGCAGAACACCATCGACGCGCGCACCAACTCGATCGGCGTGTGGTTCAACCACGGCGACACTTCGAGCAGCTGGACCGATGGCCCGGCGGCTGGCCCGAACTTCTATGCCGAGAACTTTGGCCCCGGAAAGGACCTCGCTATCACCGGCGCGGTCGCGGCCAACCGATCGCGTAACCACTCCATCGGCGGCAACCTCAAGTGGGATGGCCCCGGCGGCTTGCGCCTCGAACTCGACGGTCACCACTCGACCGCCGAGAGCAAGCCGACCAAGCCTTATGGCTCCGGCATTGCCGTGGGCAGCGCAATCTTCGGCGTGAAGTCGCAGAAGGTCGATTTCACCTCCGACATTCCGGTCATCAGCGTGGAGATGTATCCGGGCGCCGAAATCAAGGCCTCGAACATCCGCCCGGCAGGCAACGCCTTCCGCACCGCCTACATGCGTGACGAGATCAATGAAGTCGCACTGCGCGGCGGTTACGATTTTGATGCCTCGTTCATCGACAGCCTCGACTTCGGCGTGACCTACACCGAAAACAAGGTGCGCTCGGCCTTTGGCGTGATCCAGAACGACACCTGGGGCGGCACGCTCTCGGCAGCTGATACGCCCGACGATCTCTACCAGATTCGCAATCTGCCCAAGGACCTGTCGGGCATGTCGGGTTCGCAGGATGCGTCGATCATCCCGAACTACTTCGAGATCAACACCGATGGTCTGATCAAGTTGCTCGACAGCCAGCTCGGTATCTGCAGCACCGCCGTCGCTGCGGGCACCTGCATTGCCAAGTACACGACCGACCGCACCGTGCGTGAACGCACTTGGGCGCCCTATCTCCAGACGACGCACTCGTTCGACCTGGGTGCCGGCAAGGCCCACCTGCGCTTCGGCCTGCGTTACGAGAAGACCAAGGTCGACTCGACCGCGCAGGTTCCGATCCCGGTTCGCACCATCTGGACCGGCGGCAACGAAACCGCGATCGACTATGGCAATCCGCAGCAGGTTGCTGCCGCCTCGCTCAAGGGTGAGTACGAAAACTGGCTGCCCGCGATCGACTTCGACATGGAGCCAATCGACAACGTCCGCCTGCGCGCATCCTACAGCCAGACGATCACGCGTCCCGACTATACCTCGCTGCAGGGGGGCACCACGCTCGCCTCGCCGATCCGTATCGGTGGCAGCACGGCATCGAGCGGCAACCCCGGTCTGCTGCCGTACAAGTCGAACAACGTCGATCTATCGGCTGAATGGTACTACGCGCCAACCAGCTACGTTTCGGTGGGCTTCTTCCACAAGGTCGTGAAGAACTTCATCAGCCAGACGCAGGTAAACCAGCCTGCGTTCGGTCTGACGAACGCGGCAGCCGGTGCCAATGCTGCAGCAGCGCGTGCGGCACTCGGCCCCAATGCCACGGCGCAGCAGCTGCTCGACTACATCGGCACCAACTTCCCCTCGACGGTCATTCGTGACAACAACGGGGTCGTTACCGGCGTCATCGGCCAGTCCTCCGATCCGCTCGTCAACTTCATCACCACGCAGCCGACCAACAGCGACCAGAAGGCCAAGCTCTGGGGTTGGGAATTCGCAGTGCAGCACAGCTTCTGGGATACCGGCTTCGGTGCCATCCTGAACTACACCGTGGTGAAGAGCGACACGAAGTTCGACAACACCCTTCGCTACACCATCCCGCAGTTCGCGGTGAACGGTGTCAGCGATAGTGCCAACGCCGTGTTGTTCTACGACAAGAACGGTCTGCAGGCTCGCGTTGCCTATAACTGGCGCGATGGGTTCCTCTCCGGCTACGGGTTCGATCCGTACTACGTGAAGGCCTATGGCCAGTTCGACGCCAGCGCTTCGTATGAAATCCGCAAGGGCGTGACGGTGTTCGTCGAAGGCATCAACATCACCAACGCCGACCGCAAGGGCTACCAGCGCAACAACCAGACGGTGTTCTTTGCGGCACCGGGCTATGCGCGCTATGCTGCCGGTGCACGGTTTACCTTCTGAACCTGATGGGATGACCTTCGGGTAAGGAAACCGGCGGCCCGTACTGTTCTTGCAGTGCGGGCCGCAGGGGTTTTCGGAGCGGACAAGACGGCTGGATCAACCGGCGTCTGGATTGGGTGAGCGATGAGCGGGTCGGTGCAACAGGTTGTCATCGTAGGCGGCGGCACCGCAGGGTGGCTTTCGGCCTGCCTGCTCGCGGCGCGGCGGCCCGAGCTTTCGATCACGCTGGTCGAAGCGCCCGACATTCCGACCATCGGCGTGGGCGAGGGCACTTGGCCTACCATGCGCGAGACGCTCGCCACGATTGGTATCGCGGAAGCAGAGTTCATTGCGCAATGCGACGCATCCTTCAAACAGGGTTCGCGCTTCGATGGATGGGTCGATGGAGGCGAGCGGGACAGCTACCTCCATCCGTTCACGCCGCCACCATCCGGCGATATGGCCGGGATGCTTGCAGCATGGCAGGCAGAAGCACCGCTGCAGCCATTCGCCTCCGCCATGACGCCCCAAGCCGTCGCTTGCGCCGAAAGCCTTGCGCCGCGTCAGCGCGCGATGCCCGACTATGCTGGTGCGCTGAACTACGGTTACCATCTCGATGCAGGCAAGTTTGCCGCCCTGCTGAAGCGCCATGCCACCACCCGACTTGGCGTGACGCATATGGCGGCGCAGGTCACCGCGGTTGCCAGCGATGCGTCGGGCAACATCGCTCATCTGCACCTGCATGACGGGAGCGAACTGGCTGGTGACTTCTTCATCGATTGCTCCGGCCTCGCTGCGGTCCTGATCGGCGGGCATTGCGGCGTGCCTTGGGTCGACCGCTCGGACGTGTCCTTCAACGACAGCGCGCTGGCTTTGCAGGTGCCCGTCAAGCCGGGCAGCCCCATCGCCTCACAGACCATCGGCACCGCGCATGAGGCAGGCTGGATCTGGGATATCGCGCTGCCGACCCGGCGCGGCATCGGTTGCGTGTTCTCCTCGCGCTTCATGGATGATGCTCGCGCTGAAGAGGTGCTGCGTGCCTACGTTGCGGCCAAAGTGCCCGGAGCCGATCTATCGTCCCTGCGTCCTCGCAAGCTGACCTTCTCCACTGGCCATCGCGAGCGTTTCTGGCAGGGCAACTGCCTTGCCGTTGGCCTCTCGGCAGGCTTCATCGAACCGCTGGAAGCTTCGGCCATCGTCACCATCGAACTGTCGATCAAGGCACTGGCCGAAAATTTCCCGCGTCGTGCCGAAACGATGGGCCTGCTGGCGGATCGATTCAACGAACTGTTCCGCTACCGCTGGGATCGCATCGTCGAATTCCTCAAGCTCCACTATGTCCTCAGCCGGAGGCCTGAGCCCTACTGGCTGGCCCAGCGCGATCCGGCAACCATCCCGGCGCGCCTTGCCGAGTGCCTTGAACTCTGGCGCGATCAGCCGCCCTCGGCCTGGGACTTTCCCCGCATGGACGAGTTGTTCTGCGCAGCGAGCCAGCAGTACGTGCTCTACGGCATGGGCTTTGCCGCGCCCGCCGGAACCTTTGACCCGGCCACGTTGGAGCGCCTTGCCGAAGTGCGCCAGCGTTCGCGCGCGCTGGCAGCAGCGCTGCCTTCGAACCGGACCTATCTTGATGCCCTGCGGCCGGTTGCGGCTACAGACCCAATCGCCATGCACGGAGCGGCAGTGAAATGAGCAACCACGCAATCCTCAACCCGGCCGACCACGGCGAGTTGCGCATCGACACCGCCGCCAGCGCAGAGCTTGGTGACAACGTCATGGCCTGCGCCACCGTCCCGGCCGAGTTCCGTTCGGTGCAGGCGCATTACCCCATCGTGCTGCGCCGCGATCTTGCCACCGGCAAGCTGGAGGCTCTGGCGCTGCTGGGCTTCGAAACGGGTGAGAACCTGTTCCTGCGTGATGGCACCTGGGACGCGCCCTATCGGCCGCTGTCGATGGCAATCCGCCCGTTCCTGGTCGGCCGTCCGGCGACACCCGATGCCGTGCCGCAGGTTCACGTCGATCTCGACCATCCGCGTATCAGCACGACGGGCGAGGGCATGCGCGTGTTCGACGCCAGCGGGCAGCCCACGCCTTACCTCGAGGACATCGCCGCCAAGCTGGGCGATCTCGACCATGCCCACCGCGAGTCCGCCGACTTCTTCGCCGCGCTCGATCGCTACGAGCTAGCCGAATCCTTCACGCTCGAAGTGACGCTCGACGATGGCGCAAAGAACTCGCTCGTCGGCTATCACACGATCAACGAGGAAAAGCTCTCTGCCCTTGATGGCGCTGCGCTGCAGGACCTGATGACCAGCGGCCACCTCGCGCGGATATACATGATCATCGCCTCGCTCTCGCACTTCGGCGATCTGGTCGCCCGCAAGAACGCCAAGGTTCGTGGTGGCTGACAAAACCGCCCTGTCGCTTCCTGCCGTTGCCGAAAGGACGCTGGGAGAGCCGCGCGATCTCGACGCGATGCTGCGGGGCGCGCGCGAACCGTTCGTGCTGCGCGGGCTCGTGCGCGATTGGCCGCTGGTTCAGGCGGGCCTCAAGTCCGCCCGCGCCGCCCGCGCCTATCTGATTGAGCGTGCGCGGCCCGTGCCGTTTACCGTTTCGCTCGCCGATCCCGGCAGCGGTGGTCGGCTGTTCTACGACGCTGCCATGCAGATGAATTTCCGCACCGCGCGCGGCAAGCTGGCGGATATCTTTTCAGGCTTCGATGCCAACGAAGGCCGCGCCAACCATCCTGTGATCTACCTCGGCTCGATCGATGTGCCGACGCATTTCCACGGCGTCGATGCTGAAAACCGCGTCGATCTCGGTGCGCGCGATCCGATCACCAGCCTGTGGATCGGATCGCCCACCCGCATCGCCGCGCACAACGATTTCCCCGACAACCTTGCCTGCTGTGTCGCCGGACGTCGCCGGTTCACGCTGTTTCCGCCCGACCAGTTCCGCAACCTCTACCTCGGCCCGATCGACAACACGCCAGCGGGCCGTGCGGTGAGCATGGTCGATTTCGCCGCGCCCGATTTCGATGCCCACCCGCGCTTCGCCGAGGCGCTGGCGCATGGACAAGTGGCCGAGCTTGAACCCGGCGATGCGTTGTTCATCCCCTCGATGTGGTGGCACCATGTCGAGGCGACAGAACCGTTCAACATCCTGCTCAACTACTGGTGGCGCGATACGCCGCGCTACATGGGCCAGCCCCAGACGGCACTGACTCACGCGCTCCTCGCCATCCGCGACTTGCCCGAGGCCGATCGCGCCGTTTGGCGGGACCTGTTCGATTACTACGTGTTCTCGGGCGGCGATGAGGCCCGGGCGCATATTCCTGAAGAGGGCCAGGGCGCGCTCGGCCCCATCGACGCGCAGGGCGCTGCCCGCATTCACCAGTTCATCCTGAGGAGCCTCAGCCAATGACCGCTTCGCCTCTGCCCCGCCGCATCGTCATTGCCGGAGGCGGCACCGCCGGATGGATGACCGCAGCCGCGCTCGCCCGCACGCTCGGCCCCGTCGCGCAGGTCACGTTGGTCGAGAGCGAGCAGATCGGCACCATCGGCGTCGGCGAAAGCACGATTCCGCCGCTTGTCACCTACAACCGCCTGCTCGGCATCAACGAGGCCGAGTTCATGCGCGCCACGCAGGCGACGTTCAAGCTGGGCATCAATTTCGAAAACTGGCGGGTACAGGGCGAAAACTATTTCCACTCGTTCGGCGGCACCGGTAAGGACCACTGGTCCGCAGGCTTCCAGCACTTCTGGCTCAACGGGCTGGAGCGCGGTCACACCGAGCCCTACGGCGAATACTGCCTCGAACTGAAGGCAGCCGAGGCGGGCAAGTTCGCGCATCTTCCCGATGACCGGATGAACTATGCCTACCAGCTCGATTCCGCGCTCTATGCCAGGTTCCTGCGGGCGATGGCCGAGGCCGACGGCACGACCCGGATCGAGGGCAAGATCGCCCACGTCGAACTCGATGGCGAAAGTGGCGACATCGCGGCGCTGGTGCTCGAAGGGGATCGCCGCATCGAGGGCGACCTGTTCATCGACTGCACCGGCTTTCGTGCGCTGCTGATCGAAGGCGCGCTGCGGGCAGGCTATGACGACTGGACCCACTGGCTCCCCTGCGACAGCGCCATCGCGATCCAGACGTCGAGCGTGCGGCCGCCCGTCCCCTACACCCGCGCCATCGCGCACGAGGCGGGCTGGCAGTGGCGCATTCCGCTGCAGCACAGGCAAGGGAATGGCGTCGTCTATTGCAGCGACTACCTGAGCCACGAGGCAGCGCTCGAAAAGCTGCTCTCGACCGTGGAAGGCGAGAAGCTGGTAAAGCCCAACCACATCCGCTTCCGCACCGGCGCGCGGCGCAAGCAGTGGCATCGCAATTGCGTGGCGGTCGGCCTTTCCGGCGGATTCATGGAGCCGCTCGAAAGCACCTCGATCCACCTGATCCAGCGCGCGATCCTGCGCATCGTGCGGATGCTTCCGGCAGGTCCGATCAGCAGCCGTGACATTGCCGAGTTCAACGACCAGCAGTTCACCGACATGGAGCAGATCCGCGATTTTCTCGTCCTGCACTACAAGGCGACCGACCGGCGCGACACGCCGTTCTGGCGGCACTGCGCCAGCATGGCAATCCCCGCCAGCCTTGAACAGAAGATCGAACTGTTCCGCGAAACCGGCCGCGTGTTCCGCAAGAACGAGGAACTGTTCGCCGAGAATTCGTGGGTGCAGGTGATGATGGGGCAGGGGATCAATCCGGCCAGCCACCATCCCGTCGCCGCCAAGCTGCGGGACGAGGAACTGGCGCATCTGCTGGGCACATTGCGCGAACAGGTCAGCCGTACGGTCGCTGCGCTGCCTTCGCATGGCGATTACGTGGCGCGCTATTGCTGTGCGGAAGTTCCGGCGGCGGCATGACCATTCTGTTGTTGGCTGCCGCTGCCGCCGCGCCCGAATGGCAGCTCGTCTGGGCCGACGAATTCGACGGCGCAGCGCTGGATCGCAATCGTTGGGTTCTGGCCGAGGACTGCTGGGGCGGCGGGAACGAGGAGCGGCAGTGCTATACCGCGCGGCCTCAGAACCATCGGGTGAAGGACGGCGTGCTGGAGATCGTCGCCCAGCGCGAGGACTTTACCGGCCCCGCGTTCCCTCGCGACCAGCGGGATAATCCACAGAAGGCCGTGGCAACGCGGGAGAAGCCGTTCACTTCGGCGCGGCTTTCGACACAGGGCAAGGCTTCGTGGCTTTATGGCAAGGTGCAGATCCGCGCGCGCCTGCCGCAGGGGCAGGGCACCTGGCCCGCAATCTGGATGCTGCCGGAAGACTGGGCCTATGGCGGCTGGGCACGCTCGGGCGAGATCGACATCATGGAAGCGGTCAACCTCGGCCAACCTTGCGAGGCGTGCGAGGGAGGCCAAGAAAACCGCGTACTCGGCACCATCCACTTCGGCGGCGAACCACCGCGCAATCGCTATATCACCGAGGAAACGCAGCTTGCCGATCCGACAGCGTTCCACACCTACGAGGTCGAGTGGGACAAGGACAGCATGGTCTGGCGCGTCGATGGCAAGGACTATGCCCGCCGCGCACCGCACGAATGGCATACACTCGCATCCGACAAGGCGGGCGCACCGTTTGACAAGCCGTTTCACCTGATCCTCAACCTCGCCATCGGCGGGCATCTGCCCGAAGGGCGCAACGCGAAAGGCGTCGATCCTTCGGGTTTCCCCAAGGCGATGGCGGTCGATTGGGTTCGCGTCTGGCAAAAGCCGCCGGTTGCGGATAACGCTCTCAAAGGAACGAAGAGCGGGGGTAACTGACAACCCATGGCGCGAAGGCGGCAGGCGGTAACGATCAAGCACGTGGCAGCCGATGCGGGTGTCTCGCTGCAGACGGTGAGCCGTGTCATCAATAACGAGGCCAACGTACGGCCCGAAATGCGCGAGAAGGTCCAGGCCTCGATCGACAAGCTGGGCTATGTCCCCTCGATCGCGGCGCAGCGGATGAGTGGGTCGCGCTCCTATCTGATCCTTGCCCTCAACGACCGCGAACGAACGATTGCCGACTGGCGCGCGCGTCAAGGCACGGACTGGGTCGACCAGATGCTGCTCGGGGGAATGCTCGAATGCGCCGAGCATGGCTACCGCCTGATCTTCGAACTCGTCGACACCCACAACGACCATGTCGAGCGTGAGCTAGGCGCAGCGATTGCGGCGCTGCAGCCCGATGGCGCGATCCTGACCCCGCCCCACTCGGACAATCCGCAGATCCTCGAAACGTTGACCCGCCACCACGTTCCCTTCGCCCGCATCGGCGCACAGGTGCACGAAGAGGGGCTGCCCGATGGCATCATGGTTTCGATGGACGACGAGGGCGGTGCACGCACCGCGACGCGCCACCTGCTCGATCTCGGGCACAAGCGCATCGGCTTCATTTCCGGTCCGTCTGAGTATCGTCTTGCGGGCAAGCGTGTAGACGGTTGGCGGGCTGAGATGGATGCGGCTGGCCTTGCGACTGAGGGCCTGCTCGAAGCGGGCGACTTCACCTATCCTTCGGGCGTCCGCGCTGCGCGGGCGCTGCTGAGTGCTGCCGATCGGCCAAGCGCGATCATCGCGAGCAATGACCAGATGGCACTGGCGACGGCGGAAGTTGCTGCAGAACTCGGCCTTGCCATCCCCGAGGACCTCTCGCTGGTCAGCTTCGACAACACGCCGCTGGTACGATTTACCCGTCCGGCGCTGACGGCTGTGGACCAGCCGATTGCCGAGACGACGGCGAGCGCCGTGCGTATGTTGATCGCGGCGCAGCGTGACGGCGGGGCCGACATCGCACCGCTGCTCCTGCCGATGGGCTTCGAGGTACGCGGCTCCACCGGCCCTGCAAGCTGAGCGGCGTGGACCTCAACAACCGCCGGGAGCGCCGCTTCCTCGCGCTTTACGCGCTGGCCTGGGCGGGATCGACCATCGGATATGTTCCGTTCCTGACCCTGCTGTTGCCAATGCAGGTGCACCTGCTGGCGGGGAGCGAGGCGGTGCGCTGGCTGGCGGCGACGACGTTCCTCGGCGCAATTGCGGCGAGTGTCTGCAACATCGCCTTCGGTTGGCTGAGCGACCTTGCCGGGCGGCGAAAGCCTTTCGTGCTGACAGGTCTGCTGCTGTCCTGCGCGATGCTTCAGGCAGCGCCGCGCGTGGGGTCGCTCACGGCCTTGATCGTGGTCATCGCCGTCTGGCAGCTCAGCCTGAACCTGATGCTAGGCCCCCTTGCGGCCTGGGCGGGAGATCGCGTGCCCGATGGCCGCAAGGGCATGCTCGGCGGCTTGCTCGCCTTCGCGCCTGCATCGGGCGCGCTTGCGGGAGCGCTGGTCACGCTGCCGTTTTTTGCCGATCAGGTCCAGCGCTTTGCTGCAGTCGGCGCGATCGTCACGGTCTGCGTGCTGCCACTTGTGCTGCTGGGCGAGGATGGCGGCCGGGCTGGGGCGGAACCTGCGACTGGCGGTGGGGAAGTGGCGAGCAAGGTGCTGCGCGCGATGGCCACGCGGATGTGGATCGCACGCTTGCTGGTGCAGGTTTCCGAAGCCTCGCTCTTCGCCTTCTTCTACCTCTGGCTGCGCTCGGTCGATCCCGTGCTGGCCGACGGTGCGATTGCCCGGGTCCTGCTCGTTGCGATGATCGCCGGGGCTCTTGCGGCCCTGCTCGCGGGGCGCTGGGCGGATCGTGCCGGCAAGCCAGTCGTGCCGCTGACGCTGTCGTCCGGCGGAGCGGCGGTGGGGCTTGTGGTGATGGCTCTGGCATCGGGGCGCGATCTGGCCGTGGCGGGATATATATTGTTCGGCCTTTCGACTTCGGTGTTTCTCGCCCTTCACAGCGCACACACCTTGCGGGTCTTGCCTGACAGCACGCGTCGTGGGCGCGATCTCGGGCTGTTCAACCTGACCAACACGATCCCTTCGCTCGCGGTCCCGGCCCTGACGCTCGCCCTCGTTCCCTCGCTCGGCTTTGCCGCGCTCTTCGCCGTGCTTGCAGCGCTTGCTGTGGCGGCGATGGTGCTTCTTTCCAGACTGCAGCACTGACCGTCGCGCAGGGCTTGATTTCCGCCGCCGAACATGGGAAACGCTCATTTGAGAACGTTCACAGAATTTGGGGAAGTCGATGTCGAAGGGAACCACGGCGCGCCTGAAGTCGGGGATGAAAGCCGGTCTGCTGGCTTCGTCGCTGCTGTTGCTTGGCAGCACTGCGCTGCAGGCCGCAGAAGGCGGCGTTGCCGATCCTGCGAACTGGCCAGCCGCCCGCAGTCCCGCTGCCCTTACAGATCGGGCGACCGAGCGCGCCATCAATCGCCTGATCAAGCGCATGACGCTCGAGCAGAAGGTCGGGCAGGTAATCCAGGGCGACATCAGCTCGGTCACCCCCGCCGATCTCGAGCGCTATCCGCTCGGCTCGATCCTCGCAGGCGGCAACAGCGGACCCTACGGCGACGAACGTGCCGATGCGGCCAAGTGGCTCAAGCTGGTCACCGAATACCGCGCGGCATCGCGCAAGGTCGGGGCGGGCGTGCCGATCCTGTTCGGCGTCGACGCGGTCCACGGCCATTCGAACCTGCCGGGTGCGACGATTTTTCCGCACAACGTCGGGCTCGGCGCGACGCATGATCCCGAACTGATCCACCGCATCGGCAAGGCCACTGCCGCCGAGGTTGCGGGCTCGGGCATAGAATGGACTTTCGCGCCCACGCTCGCCACGCCGCAGGACCTGCGCTGGGGTCGCGCCTATGAAGGCTACTCGAGCGACCCTGCCGTCATCGCCGCCTATTCCAAGGCGATGGTCGAAGGCCTGCAGGGGCCGCTGCGGTTGGGCAAGCCACTCCCCGCTGCCAAGGTTGCCGCCAGCGCCAAGCACTTCCTTGCCGATGGCGGGACCGAAGCTGGCAAGGACCAGGGCGATGCCAAGCTGCCCGAGGCCGAACTCGTCCGCCTTCACGCGCAGGGCTATCCCCCCGCCATCGACGCCGGCGCGCTGACCGTCATGGCGAGCTTCTCGAGCTGGAACGGGGTCAAGAACCACGGCAACCGCTCGCTGCTTACCGACGTGCTGAAGGGGCGGATGGGCTTTACCGGGCTGATCGTCGGCGACTGGAACGGCCATGGCCAGATCCCGGGGTGCACCACCACGGACTGTGCAGCTGCGATCAATGCCGGGCTCGATCTCTATATGGCGCCCGACAGCTGGAAGGGCCTGTTCGACAACACGGTGCGCGAAGTGCGTGATGGCACGATCCCGATGGCGCGGCTTGACGATGCAGTGCGGCGGGTGCTGCGGGTGAAGTACAAGCTCGGCCTGATGGGCGCCAAGCCCGTCGGGCGGGGCGATCCGGCAGCGGTCGGCGCGCAGGCGCACCTCGATATCGCGCGCGAAGCCGTGGCCAAGTCGCTTGTGCTGCTCAAGAACGAAGGTTCTGTCCTGCCGATCCGTCCCGGCGCCAAGGTCCTCGTGACCGGTCCGGGGGCTGACAGCATGGCGATGCAGGCGGGTGGCTGGACCATCACCTGGCAGGGCACCGATACCTCGGCGGCAGACTTCCCCAAGGGCCGGACCATCGGGCGCGCCATCGTCGAGGCGGTCAGCGCGGCAGGCGGAAAGGCGGAGATCGCGAGCGATGTCCCGGCGAAGAAGCCCGACGTTGCCGTCGTAGTGTTCGGCGAGCAGCCCTACGCGGAATTTCAGGGCGACGTGCCCAACCTCATGTTCCATCCGCGCGAGGGCGAGCTGGAATTGATGAAGCGGCTGAAGGCGCAAGGCGTGCCGGTCGTCGCGGTATTCCTTTCGGGCCGCCCGATGTTCGTCGGTCCCGAACTGAACCTTGCCGATGCTTTCGTTGCTGCCTGGCAGCCGGGCTCGCAAGGGCAGGGCGTGGCCGATGTGCTGGTGGCGGGCAAGGACGGCAAGCCGGTGCGCGACTTCACCGGCACGCTGTCTTTCGACTGGCCGCAGGACGCGCGCTCGCCGATGGTCGAGCCGCTGTGGCGCGTTGGCCACGGCTTGAGCTATGCAAAGCCCGCCAAGGTTGGCGCGGTCAACGAAGACCCGCGCGTGGAACTCGGCTCGGCGCTGAGTGAGACGACCTTCATCCGCGCTGGCAAGGTGATCGATCCGTGGCGGCTGGGGCTCGACAGCACGGTCACCATGCGCGCGGTCGATGTTGCGGCGCAGGAAGACGCGCGGCAGTTCAGCTGGAGCGGCAAGGGCGATTTCGCGCTCGACGGTCCGCCGGTCGACATGCAGCGCCACCTCAACGGCGGCTTCGCGCTGCGTCTCGACTGGCGGCCTGATGCGCGCGGTTCGGGGCCGGTGACGGTCTCGTTCGCGGGCGTGCGGCTCGATGTCAGCCAGAGCCTCGGCGCGGTGGGCAAGCCTGCGACGTTGCGCATTCCGCTGACCTGCTTTGCTGCGCATGGGGCGAAGTTGCAGGCGGTGGGCTCGCCGTTGCGGATGGGCGCGGACAAGGGCTTTGTCGTGAGCCTGCGCAATGCCGGGATCGAGGGCGTGGGCGAGACTTACGCCTGCCCGCCGCTTGCTAACTGAGACTAGCGGGCCGGGACTAGCAGGAACGAGGCGGCAACGCCGAGGATGACGAGGGAGAAGACCCGGCGGACGATGCGCGTCCGGGCCGGGTCCGCCAACCAGCCTTGCGCGCGGGCGCCGGCGAGCACGATGGCGCAGTGGATCGCGGTGGCAATCGCCGTGCTGATCGCGGCGAGCAGCAGCGCGTTGTGCAAGCCGAGAACCTCGCCGCCAAGGAACTGCGGGGCGACCACGACGAAGAACATGTAGGCTTTGGGGTTGAGCAGGTTGATCAGCACCCCTGCGGCAAAGGGGCGGGTCGCGCTGCCATTACCCGGCGCCTGAGGCTTGCCCGCGCCGCGCCATGCCTCGACCGCAAGCCAGACCATCATCGCAGCGCCTGCCAAGCGCAGCGCGTTCCACAAGGCGGGCATCGTCGCCAGCAGCGCGGCAAGGCCGAGCGCCGCCAGTGCGCCGTTGACGAGCAGCCCGACCCCTACACCTGCTACCGCCGCAAGACCATTGCGCCTGCCCTCGGTCGCAGCGAGGCCCGCCAGCCAGGCCATGTTAGGGCCGGGCGTCAGTTCAATCAGGAGGACGGCAAGAGCAAAACCGGTCAGGTCCAAGCGGGGACGCCTTTGGTGGGGTGTTTGGCAGGATGCTTGGACGCGACGGTGGCTGAGGGCAAGCGGGGTGTTGGGGGGCTGGTTGATCTTCTATTTCGAGGTTGCGCTGTTTGCCCACCCCGCTGCGACTAGGTTCGCTGCGTAACCCAAGTCTCGCGGCCCTCCCGCATGCGGGAGGGCTGGAAGTTCCCCCTCCCGCAAGCGGGAGGGGCCGGGGGTGGGCATCGCGGACACACGACAAAGCAGAACATCCGCTGGCGAGTGCGGACGGTAACGCCGGGGATGAGCACAGATCGCGCGACCGGTGCGGTGCCGTTGTGGCACGCGCGGGAAGGGCGCGGGACCGGTTGCGAGTGGCCGGGGGGCGGTTCCGAACCCCTGATCGGCTCAGCCTGAGAGCGGACACATGTGAAAGGACGAAGCGTCGGCGGCGGCTCGCGGGCTGCCTAGGCTTCTTGGCAAGCGGCTGCGTGAAAAGAACCTGTCGTTTGCGCAGACTACGTCACGCAAGTCATGGCGGGTTCCGCATCCGCAGCGTCGCTCAGGGTTCGGCGCCGTGCTATCAGCCCTGGGTTGTCCTGTCTGTCCTTGGGGTAACGACAGGTCTTGCCCGGTGGGTCTTGGGCTTAACGCCCCGCATTGAACCCGCACGCACCTGCCGCACCGATCGCGCCGGAAGCTTCGGCCACAGCCTGACCTCCGAAGGGAGAGGAGCGGGATGGCCTTGTGCCCCCTCCTGACCTGTGACGGGGCATATAACCTATATGGTTCGTTTTGTCAAGGTCACACGCAATACCAATGGATTGCCGCCTACGCGGGAATGACGAATGGTGGAGAAACTGGCGCGCCCGGCAGGACTCGAACCTGCTGCCTCAAGATTAGAAGTCTCGCGCTCTATCCAGATGAGCTACGGGCGCGCGCCGGGGTTCCCATAAGCACGCTTTTCGGATCGTGCAAACCGGGTTAGCACTCGGGTCCATGAGCGATCCCCAGATTTCGAGAATCGACGGCACCACCAGCGCGCGTCGGCATTTCCGCTATTTCGACTATGTGATGGCCGCGTTCGTGGCGATCCTGCTGCTGTCGAACCTGATCGGAGCGGCCAAGCTGGCGCAGGTCGGCGGGTTCACCTTCGGGGCGGGCATCCTGTTCTTCCCGGTGTCCTACGTGATCGGCGACGTGCTGACCGAGGTCTATGGCTATGCCAACGCGCGGCGCTGCGTGTGGATGGGGTTCTTCGCGCTGGTGTTCATGGCGTTCATGAGCTTCGTGGTGGTGGCGATGCCGCCCGCGCCGGGCTGGGACGGGCAGGCAGCCTATGAGAGCGTATTCGGATCGACCTGGCGGATCGTGCTCGCTTCGGTGACGGCGTTCTGGGCGGGCGAATTCGTCAATTCGTTCGTGCTGGCGCGGATGAAAGTGCTGACCGGTGGCAGGATGCTGTGGACGCGCACGATCGGCTCGACCGTGTTCGGGCAGGCGGTGGACAGCCTGCTGTTCTATCCGATCGCGTTCCTCGGCATCTGGACGACGAGCCAGGTGCTGACGGTGATGGTCACGAACTGGCTGATGAAGGTGGTGTGGGAAGCGGTGCTGACGCCGGTGACTTATGCGGTGGTCGGCTGGTTGAAGGCGCGCGAGGGAGCGGACGTCTACGATACGGACACGGACTTCTCGCCGTTTGCCAAGGCACCGCAGGTTTAAGACTCCAGTGACGTCGTCATTGCGAGCGTAGCGAAGCAATCCAGAGCGGTTTGCTGTGACGCTCTGGATTGCTTCGTCAGCTTCGCTTCCTCGCAATGACGATGTTGGTTGGTGGCTTTCGTTGTTGTTGGAGGCAAAGGCCCCGCCTCTCCGGGGGCGGGAGAGGCGGGGCGGCTTGCGGGGGCAGGGACTGGAAGGCTGGCCCGCAAGAAGGCGCGTCGGGCGTCAGTCGGCGATCAGGCCGATCAGCAGGTAGACGAGGATCGCCGAGCCGAAGCCGAGCAGGGTACCAAGTGCGAAGGCAACGCGGACGAGTGTGACGTCGACATTGAAGTAGTTGGCGATCCCGGCGCAGACACCCATCACCTTGCCGCGCACCTTGTCGAGGCGGAAGCCGCCCTTGGTGCTCTCGATCGGGCGAGGGGCCGAATCATCGAAGCGAAGCTGGGTCATCAGATCATCTCCTGCATGGCAGCGGCAGGTGCCGCGCCGGTCTGGACGGGGGTGTGGACAGTGCCGGCAATCAGGGCGAGGCTCAGGGCGAAGGCGCTGGCGGCTGCGGCGATGCGGTTGGCAAAAGCGGTCATGGTGTGGTCCTCATGTGAACTGTTGGAAGCCGTTTTGGCTCATGCGACCAGCTTTGCATGGGGCGTGCCAAACTGGGGAAATGGCAGAAATCCCCCGTTTTCGATCCTGCGTGCCGAACAATAAACCTTTCTCCACGCTGAACAGTGGTGAAATTCACCAAGTTTTGGTGGGTGCCGTTTGCAGGTCATCCGCGGACTTTCTGCAGGCCCGATTGCAGCTTGCTTTTTTCCGACGACGAGCCTATTTGCGCCTCATCCCGACATTGTGAAAGCAAAGTCAGGCTGGCACCAGGCGGTGCCGGCGCGGACCGGCTTTTGTGCGAACGGGGCGCATTTGGAGATTGCATGGCTGATATCGTACGCATCACCGAGGTTATCGAGCCTGAGGCAAAGGCCCTCGGCTTCGATCTCGTGCGCGTGCGTTATTTCAAGGGCGGCGAGATCGGTGACGAGGAGCATACGCTCCAGATCATGGCCGAGCGTCCCGAAACCGGCCAGCTGGTGATCGAGGATTGCGCCGCGCTTTCGCGCCGTGTGTCTGACCGGTTCGACGAACTGGAAGAAGCGGGCGAGATGCTGATCGAGGACGCATACCGCCTTGAAGTGTCGTCGCCCGGCATCGACCGACCGCTGACCCGCGCGAAGGACTTCGCCGCATGGATCGGCCATGAAGCCCGCGTCGAGCTGTCCGAACTGCAGGACGGCCGCAAGCGTTTCCGTGGGGACCTCAAGGGGTTCGATGCGGACAACGCAATGATTTCCATCGAGGATGACGGTACGGTCTATGACGTGCCGTTTGCCCTCGTGGCCAACGCCAAGCTGATCCTTACGGACAAGCTCATCGCCGCTTCCCGCCCGCTCGATACCAGCGGTGCGGACGAGATTCTCGAAGAACAGGAAGACTGACCCATGGCCAGTGCGATTTCTGCAAACCGCGCCGAACTGCTCGCGATCGCCAACGCGGTTGCCACGGAGAAGATGATCGACAAGTCGGTCGTCATCGAGGCGATGGAAGAAGCGATCCAGAAGTCCGCCCGCAACCGCTACGGCGCGGAGAACGACATTCGCGCCAAGCTCGATCCGCGCACCGGCGACCTGCGCCTGTGGCGCGTGGTCGAAGTGGTGGAAGTGGTCGAGGACTACTTCAAGCAGGTTGACCTCAAGGCTGCCGAAAAGCTGCAGCCGGGCGCTGCGGTGGGCGACTTCATCGTCGATCCGCTGCCGCCGGTGGATCTTGGGCGTATCGATGCGCAGTCGGCCAAGCAGGTGATCTTCCAGAAGGTCCGCGATGCCGAGCGCGATCGCCAGTACGACGAATTCAAGGACCGTGCGGGCGAAGTCATCACCGGCGTGATCAAGTCGGTCGAGTTCGGCCACGTGATCGTGAACCTCGGCCGTGCCGAGGGTGTGATCCGCCGCGATCAGCAGATCCCGCGCGAAGTGCCGCGCGTGGGCGAGCGCGTTCGTGCGCTGATCATGAAGGTCGAGCGCCAGAACCGTGGTCCGCAGATTTTCCTGAGCCGTGCGCACCCCGAGTTCATGAAGAAGCTCTTCGCGCAGGAAGTGCCCGAAATCTACGACGGCATCATCGAGATCAAGGCCGCTGCCCGCGATCCGGGTTCGCGCGCGAAGATCGGCGTGATCAGCCGTGACAGCAGCATCGATCCGGTCGGCGCCTGCGTCGGCATGAAGGGCAGCCGCGTTCAGGCCGTCGTGCAGGAACTGCAGGGCGAGAAGATCGACATCATCCCCTGGAGCGAGGACACCGCGACGTTCGTGGTCAACGCGCTGCAGCCTGCAACGGTCAGCCGCGTTGTGATCGACGAGGAAGAGAGCCGCATCGAGGTCGTCGTGCCCGATGACCAGCTCTCGCTCGCTATCGGTCGTCGTGGCCAGAACGTGCGCCTTGCCTCGTCGCTGACGGGTTCGGCCATCGACATCATGACCGAGGCGGAAGCTTCGGAGAAGCGCCAGAAGGAATTCGCCGAGCGTTCGAAGATGTTCGAGGAAGAGCTCGACGTGGACGAGACGCTTTCGCAGCTGCTGGTGGCCGAAGGCTTCACCGAGCTGGAGGAAGTGGCCTACATCGAGCTGTCGGAACTGGCGGCAATCGAAGGGTTCGACGAAGAGCTGGCGGAGGAGCTGCAGAGCCGTGCTTCCGAGGCGATCGAACGTCGTGAAGAGGCACTGCGCGAACAGCGTCGCGGCCTTGGCGTGGAAGATGCGCTGGGCGAACTGCCGCACCTGACCGAAGCGATGCTGGTCACGCTCGGCAAGGCGGGCATCAAGACGCTCGACGATCTGGCCGATCTTGCGACCGACGAACTCATCGCCAAGAAGCGCGTCGAACAGCGTCGTCGCAACGACAAGGGCCCGCGCGAAAAGAGCGATCGGCCCGAACGGTCCGAGCGTGCCGAGGACAAGGGCGGCGTGCTGGGCGAATATGGCCTAAGCGAAGAGCAGGGCAACGAGATCATCATGGCCGCGCGTGCCCACTGGTTCGATGACGAACCAGTAGCTGAGGAGGCCGCCGATGCGGATTCCTCACAATGAGCCGCTAAGCTCCGACATCGTTGGCAAGGCGCCGGCGGGTAAGACCCCGCCGGAGCGCAAATGCGTGCTGACCGGGCGTCATGATGCGCGGGGCGATCTGACGCGCCTCGCGATCTCGCCCGACGGCGACGTGCTGCCGGACGTCATGGCGCGTGCGCCCGGACGCGGCGCGTGGATCGGCGTCAATCGCGAGACCCTTGAAAAAGCGATTGCCAATGGCAAGCTTAAGGGAGCCTTGGCGCGTGCCTTCAAGGGTGCGCAGCTGAGCATCCCTGCTGACCTTCCCGACCGTGTCGAGCAGGCCTTGCGCCGTCTGGTGACCGATCGTCTCGGTATCGAACTGCGCGCAGGCAACGTGCTGCTGGGTACGGAGAAGATCGCGCAAGGGTGCAGGGCAGGGGCGGTGACCTTCCTTGGCCACGCCAATGATGCAGGCACCGATGGCCCCAACAAGCTGGCCCAGGCCTGGCGCGTGGGCGAGGGTGCCGAAGGATCGGGCAAGAAGGGCATGATCTTGCCGCTGGACCGGGCGGCGCTGTCTGTGGCATTGGGCCGCGACAACGTCGTTCACCTCGCGCTGACCGATGCCGCCGCGACCGCACGAGTCGCAGCGCCGCTGCAGCGCCTGATGCACTTTCTCGGCCACGAGACCGAAACCGAAATTGACGCCGCCAAGCCCCACCCGGGCGCGGTTGCGGACGACGATATTGATACGAAGGGCGAATGAGTTCGATGAGCGATAGCGACAAGAAGCCGACGCTGGGCCGCAGGCCACTGGGTCTGAAGACCTCGGTCGAGGCCGGAGAGGTCAAGCAGACCTTCAGCCACGGTCGCACCAACAAGGTGGTGGTCGAAGTGAAGCGGCGCAAGCTGATGGGCCGCCCCGGCGAGGCTGCGCCAACCGCAGCGCCTGTCGCCGCGCCTGCTGCACCGACCCCGGTTGCGCCACCCCCGCCTCCGCCGCCCCCGCCGCCGCCCCCTTCGGCCAGCCGCGAGACGCGTCAGGAAATGCAGACCCGTCTGTTGCGCGAAGCCGAGGAAGCCCGCCTCGCCGCGCTCGAGGCTGCCAATCGCCGCGAGCAGGAAGAGCGCCTGAAGGCGATCGAGGAAGAGCGTCGCCGTGCCGAGGAAAAGGCCAAGGCTGAAGCTGCTCCTGCTCCTGCTCCTGCACCGCAACCGGCTCCCGAGCCGGAAGCTGCGCCAGCGCCTGAAGCTGCACCCGTTGCCACCGCGCCTGCCGCGGCTGAGCCTGAGGCTGCCGCCAAGCCCGAAGCAGCGCCTGCCGCCGAAGCGCCCATGGCTGCCGAAGCTGCGCCGGTGGTGCCTGCGCCGCGCCGGTTTACGCCGGTTGCCTCTGCTGCTCCGGTCAAGCGTCCGGAACCCGCCGCCAAGAAGCCCGCGACCAATCCGCGCGACCGCAAGACCGAAGACCGCCGTGGCGGCAAGCTGACCGTCACGCGCGCGCTAAACGAGGACGAAGGCGCACGCGCCCGTTCGCTCGCCGCTCTCAAGCGGGCGCGCGAAAAGGAAAAGCGTGCCCACTTCGCCGGCCAGTCGCAGCCGCGTGAGAAGCAGGTGCGCGATGTGGTCGTGCCTGACGCGATCACCGTGCAGGATCTTGCCAACCGCATGGCCGAGAAGGCTGCGGACCTGGTGAAGGCGCTGTTCAAGATGGGCATGATGGTCACCATCAACCAGACCATCGACCAGGACACCGCCGAACTGCTGGTGACCGAGTTCGGCCACAACATCCAGCGCGTGAGCGACAGCGATGCCGACATCGACAGCTCGGCAGACGTCGATTCGGAAGAGTCGCTGAAGGTTCGTCCGCCTGTCGTGGCGATCATGGGCCACGTCGACCACGGCAAGACCTCGCTGCTCGATGCGCTGCGCGGGACCGACGTGGTGCGCGGCGAAGCTGGTGGCATCACGCAGCACATCGGCGCCTACCAGATCAAGACCAAGGGCGGTGACCACATCACCTTCCTCGATACGCCGGGTCACGAAGCCTTCACCGAAATGCGCATGCGCGGTGCCAACGTCACCGACATCGTCATTCTGGTGGTTGCCGGTGACGACGGGCTGATGCCGCAGACGATCGAGGCGATCAACCACACCAAGGCCGCTGGCGTGCCGATGATCGTGGCGATCACCAAGTCCGACAAGCCCGAGTTCAATCCGCAGAAGATCCGCGAGCGCCTGCTCGAGCACGAGATTCTCGTGGAAGCGATGTCGGGTGACGTTCAGGACGTCGAGCTTTCGGCCAAGACCGGTGCCGGACTTGACGAACTGATCGAGAAGATCCTGCTTCAGGCCGAACTGCTCGAACTGCGCGCCAACCCGGATCGCGCGGCAGAAGCCACCGTGATCGAAGCCAAGCTCGACAAGGGCAAGGGGCCGCTGGCCACCGTCCTCGTCAATCGCGGCACGCTCAAGGTTGGTGACATTCTCGTCGTCGGCACCCAGTCGGGCCGCGTTCGCGCGATGCTTGATGACAAGGGCCGTCAGGTCAAGGAAGCCGGGCCTTCGCTGCCGGTCGAGGTCCTCGGCCTTGGCGGTGTGCCGATGGCTGGTGACACGCTGACCGTGGTGGAGAGCGAAGCCCGTGCCCGTGAAGTGGCGGCGTACCGTCATGAACGCGCGACGGCCAAGCGCACGGCGCAGGCTCCGGCCAGCCTCGAAAACATGTTCTCCGCGCTCGCCGCGAAGAACACCGTCATCGAGTATCCGCTGGTGGTGCGTGCCGACGTGCAAGGTTCGGTCGAGGCGATCGTCAATGCGCTCAACAAGATCTCGACCGACGAGATCAAGGTGCGCATCCTGCAGTCAGGCGTTGGTGCGATCACCGAGAGCGACGTCAACCTGGCCCAGGCCAGCGGCGCGCCGATCGTCGGCTTCAACGTCCGTCCGAACGCCAAGGCGCGCGAGCTGATCGAGCGCAACAAGGTACGGATGAAGTACTTCGACGTGATCTATCAGCTGACCGACGACATCCGTTCGGAAATGGCGGGCGAGCTGGGTCCGGAGGCGATCGAAACGGTTGTCGGCCGTGCCGAGGTCAAGGAAGTCTTCCCGGCGGGCAAGAAGGACAAGGCTGCGGGTCTGCTCGTGGTCGAAGGCGTCATCCGCAAGGGTCTGCATGCACGCCTTACGCGCAACGACGTCATCGTCAGCCGCACGACCATCGCTTCGCTGCGCCGTTTCAAGGACGACGTGGCCGAAGTCCGCGGCGGTCTGGAATGCGGTGTGCTGCTGCAGGACACGAACGACATCAAGCCGGGCGACCAGCTGGAAGTCTTCGAAGTCGAGATGCGCGACCGGACGCTTTAAGGCATGGGAAAAAGTCGGGGACGTCGGCGAAAGCCGGGTGCCGAGCTGCAAGAGCTTGGCAAACGCCCCCGACGGTTTCGCGCCAGGTTGATCGAGACCTTCCTTGGTGAGCTTGCCGAGCGAATGGGCTGTGGCTGCATGAGTGCGGTTGCATCAATTGCTCTGGCCGGGTTGGTCGTCGTCTGGAGGTATTCATGACCCGCTATGTCGCCCTGTTCGGATCGATCAATGTCGGCGGCAATCGCGTGACGATGGCGGATTTGCGCTGGGCGTTCGAGCGGGAAGGGCTGACCGGGCTGGAGACGGTGGTGGCGAGCGGCAACTTGCTGTTCGACTATGACGACCGGCCGCTCGATGGGCTGGAAGACCTGTTCTCCCACGTCATGCTCGACCGCTTCGACATCAGGAGCTTCGTTGCGGTGCGTGACCGGTCTGCCATCGCCGAGGCGGTGGAGGGCAATCCCTTTACCGGCATCGGCAAGGACAACCTCGTCCATACCCTGTTCCTCGAGCGTGAGCCTGACCGGGCCGCTTTCGACAAGCTGGCGGCCGATCAGGCCATGCGGGGCATGGAAAAACTCGCAATCGGCAACCGCAGCATCTATATCGATTTCGCGAACGGTGTGGCCGAAAGCAAGCTGACCGGTGCGTTTATCGAGCGCCGTCTCGGCTGCAGGGGCACCGCGCGCAACGTCCGTTCGATTGCCCGTATCCTTGCAAAGATGAGTTAGACTTGGCCAAGCAGACCACTCCCGAGAACCGTTCCGTCCGCTTGCTCAAGGTGGGTGAGCAGGTGCGCCATATCCTGTCGGAGTTGCTGACGCGGCAGGAAGTGCACGACGACGTGCTGAGCGCGCATACCGTTTCGGTGACCGAAGTGCGCATGTCGCCCGACCTTCGCCATGCCAGCGTGTTCGTGAAGGCGCTGCTGGGCGAGGATGAGGAGCTGGTGCTGAAGGCGCTACGCTCGAACACTGCCTACTTCCAGCGCGAAGTGGCGCAGCGGTTGCGGCTGAAATATGCCGCGAAACTGAAGTTCCTGCCCGACGAGAGCTTTGACGTGGCCAGCAGGATCGAGACCCTGTTGAGCGATCCGAAAGTCCGGCGCGATCTCGACCCTCAGGATTGAGGTTCAGGCCGGGACCATCTGCGCGTTGATCGTGATGGTGACGGATTTCGATACGATCAGCCGATAGGCGTTCATCCCGAAATCGGTGCGATCAATCTTCGCCCTTGCCGAGAGTCGGATCGGCTCGCGCCCCGTTGCGCGTGAGGGGGGATCGGCGAAGCTGACCGTCAGGACTGTGGGGCGGGTGACGCCGCGGGCGGTGAGGTCACCACTGATCGTGGCGGTGACCGGCCCGGTCATGGTCATGCGCTTTCCGATGAAGCGCACCGAAGGATAATTGGCAACGTCGAAGAAATCGGGGCCTTTCAGGCGCTTCAAGGTGACCTGATCACCGGCTTCCAGCGCGGTGGCATCAAGCATGACGTCGAGGCGGATCGCATCGAGGTGATTTGGGTCGAGGTCTATGCCGCCGGTGACCGCCGGAAAGCGTGCGGTCTTGCTGGCTATGCCGAAGAAGCCGACCTTGGCGTGGACTTCGCTGCGTGGGCCGTCGAGGCGGTAGCGCAGCTGGCCTGAGGGTGCAGGGTTGGCGAGGGCAGGCGCCAGACTTGCGACAGTTGCGAGGAGCAGCGCGGGCACTTTGAAAAGATGGCAGCGCATGGGACGTTCCTTGTCGATTTTCCGGAAACAAAGGCCGAAGTCCTCTGGCGTTCCCGAAAGTCCTGCGTATGGCTTGTGCGCCATGGCCAAGCTCTACTTCTACTATGCCAGCATGAACGCCGGCAAATCGACCAATCTCCTGCAGGCGGACTTCAACTACCGCGAGCGGGGGATGGCGACCATGCTATGGACCGCTGCGATCGATGACCGTGGCGGCGCTCGCGATATCGAGAGCCGCATCGGTCTTCATGCCGAAGCCCATCGTTTTGACCCTGTTACGGACCTGTGGGCGGCGGTGAAAGCTGCCCATGTTGTACAGCCGCTGTCGTGCGTGCTGCTGGACGAAGCGCAGTTCCTGACACGCGATCAGGTGTGGCAACTGGCGCGGATTGCCGACGAGGCGGGGATTCCGGTGCTGTGCTATGGACTGCGCACGGATTTTCAGGGCGAGTTGTTCGAGGGGGCGGCCGCCCTGCTCGGCATTGCGGACTCGCTGGTGGAGCTGAAGGCCGTATGCCACTGCGGGCGCAAGGCGACGATGAACCTGCGTGTGGATGAAAGCGGGGCTGCCGTGCGGGCGGGTGTGCAGACCGAGATCGGCGGGAACGACCGCTATGTCGCGCTGTGCCGCAAGCACTTTTCGGAGGCGATGCGGGGATGAGCGGGGACGGGCTATACGTGCCGCTGGCCGATGGCGAGTTGCGGCTAGAGATCCTGCGCGAGGAGCATCGCGAGAGACTTCGCCATGCCTGTACGCAGGACGACGAGATCTGGGACATCTATCCGTTCAGCTATCGGGGCGAGGCGTTCGATCCGCAGTTCGACAGCCTGCTGAACTCTGCGCCGCAGCGGCGGCCCTATGCGATCTTCGACGGCGAGCGACTGGTCGGCATGACGGCGTGGATCGAACATGGCGCGCCGGGTTGGTCGGTCGAGATCGGCAACAGCTACATCGTGCCATCCGTGCGCGGCACCGGGCTCAACGGACGATTGAAGCGCCTGATGATCGACCATGCCTTTGCCTGCGGGCTGGAGCGGGTGGCGTTCAAGGTGGACGCAATCAACCTGCGCAGTCAGGCTGCGGTCAGGAAGGTTGGCGGAGTGCAGGAGGGCGTGATGCGGCACGAGCGCCGCACGTGGACGGGAAGGGTGCGCGATACCGTGCTGTTTTCGATCCTCCGCGATGACTGGGTGAGCAAGACGAAATGAACCCCGAAGGTCTGGTCTGGCAGATTGCCACGATCGCAATTCCGATGATCCTGGCGATTGTCTTTCACGAGGTGGCGCACGGGTGGGTGGCGCGGGCGCTGGGCGACCCGACTGCGGCTGAGCAGAAGCGGCTGAGCCTTAATCCGCTGCGCCATGTCGATCCGTTCGGCACGATCATCCTGCCGGGACTGCTCAAGCTTTCGGGCGCGCCGGTGTTTGGCTGGGCCAAGCCGGTGCCGGTGGACTTTCGCCGCCTGCGCAACCCGCGCTGGGGGATGGTGCTGGTCGCAGCGGCAGGGCCGCTGACCAATTGCGTGCTCGCGTTCGTTGCCGCCATCGGGCTTGGCCTGCTGGTCGTCTTCGCCTTCCTTGTCATCCTGCCGTACTTCTGGCCGGAGCTGCATCTGATGCAAAGGCTGATCGGCCCGCCGGTCGAATGGATCGGCCAGCACCTTGCCGGTCTTGCCGCGTTCGTCGCCGGTCCTGAGCCGCTCTGACCATGGTTGATGGCTGGATCATTCTCGACAAGCCGCTGGAGCTCGGGTCGACGCAAGGCGTCGCGGCGGTGAAGCGTAACCTGCGTCAGGCAGGTTTCGGCAAGTGCAAGGTGGGGCACGGCGGTACGCTTGATCCGCTGGCAACGGGAGTGCTGCCCATCGCGGTGGGTGAGGCGACCAAGCTGTGCGGGCGCATGCTGGACGCGAGCAAGGTCTATGCCTTCACGGTGCGCTTCGGCGAGGAGACGGACACGCTCGACCTTGAAGGCAAGGTTGTGGCGACAAGCGACCTTCGGCCCTCCTGGCAAGAGATCGAGGCAGTGCTGCCGCGCTTTACTGGCCCGATTTCGCAGGTTCCTCCCGCCTATTCGGCGCTGATGGTCGATGGTGAACGCGCCTATGACCTCGCGCGCAAGGGCGAGACGTTCGAGCTGAAATCGCGCGATGTGGTGATCTGCTCGTTGGTTGCCGAGACTGTGTCCGAGGTTACGCGGGTTGAAGAACTGACCCTGACTGCCCATGTTTCGAAAGGTACGTACATCCGCAGCCTTGCCCGCGACATCGCGCGTGCGCTCGGCACTGTGGGGCACGTGACCATGCTGCGCCGCCTGAAGGCCGGGCCGTTCGATATCTCCCAGGCGATTTCGCTGGACAAATTGAACGATGTGGGTAAAGGCGCGCCCCTTGAACACATACTCTTGCCACTGGAGGCAGGGCTGGTCGACATCCCGGCTCTCTCCCTCGATCCCGAGCAGGCAAGGGCGGTCCGACAGGGCCGCGTTCTGACGGGATTGCCCTTCGAGGACGGGCTTTACTGGGCGAAGACCGGATCTGTTCCGGTCGCGCTGGTGGAGCTTTCGGGCGGAAGCCTGAAGGTCTCGAGGGGGTTCAATCTGAAGGATGTCGCGGAGTAACTGATATGTCGATTACCGCAGAAAAGAAGCAGGAAGTCATTGCAGCACACGCTCGCGCCGAAGGCGACACCGGTTCGCCGGAAGTCCAGGTTGCGATCCTGACCAGCCGCATCCAGACGCTGACCGAGCACTTCAAGTCCAACCACAAGGACAACCACTCGCGTCGCGGCCTGCTGATGATGGTCAACAAGCGTCGTTCGCTTCTTGACTACCTGAAGAAGAAGGATGTGGGTCGTTACAACGACCTGATCCAGAAGCTCGGTCTTCGCAAGTAACCAAGCGAAGCGGCCCCAAGTGGGCCGCTTTTGCGTTTAGGCTCTCGGCAATTCGGCAGAGCGCCTTCGGGGCACGACAATCGGCCCCACACCGGACCGGGACGGTACTCCCCGGCAGCAAACCCCGCTCGCAATAGGGCGCGCGGGCTGAAGGATGTAAAATGTTCGACGTCAAAACCGTATCGCTGGAGTGGGGCGGAAAGACCCTCACTCTCGAAACCGGCCGCATTGCCCGTCAGGCTGACGGCGCGGTCCTCGCCACGTATGGCGAAACTGTGGTCCTTTGCGCGGTCACCGCGGCAAAGTCGGTCAAGGAAGGCCAGGACTTCTTCCCGCTGACTGTCCACTATCAGGAAAAGTATTCGGCGGCCGGCCGCATTCCGGGCGGCTTCTTCAAGCGTGAACGCGGCGCGACGGAAAAGGAAACGCTGGTTTCCCGCCTGATCGACCGTCCGGTCCGCCCGCTGTTCCCCGAAGGTTTCTACAACGAAATCAACGTCATCGCCCAGGTTCTGAGCTATGATGGTGAAGTTGAACCCGATATCGTCGCGATGATCGCCGCTTCGGCCGCGCTGACGATTTCGGGCGTTCCGTTCATGGGCCCGATCGCGGCTGCCCGCGTGGGCTTCGTCGAGGGCGAATATGTCCTCAATCCGAAGCAGGACGTGGCCCTGGCCGACGGCCGCCTCGACCTCGTGGTTGCCGCGACCGACACCGCCGTGATGATGGTGGAATCGGAAGCCAAGGAACTGAGCGAAGACGAAATGCTCGGCGCCGTGCTGTTCGCTCATGACGAGATCAAGAAGGTCATCGGCGCGATCATCCAGCTGGCCGAGAAGGCCGCCAAGGAGCCTTGGGAAATCGACCTGTCGGACAACACCGCCGACATCAAGAAGAAGCTCAAGGATATCGTCGGCAAGGACGTTGCTGCAGCCTACAAGCTGACCGACAAGTCTGCCCGCTCGAACGCCCTGAACGAAGCCCGCGCGAAGGCGAAGGCTGCGTTTGCCGAGGAAGGTCCGCAGACCCAGATGGTCGCGATGAAGACGATGAAGAAGGTGGAAGCCGACATCGTCCGTGGCGCGATCCTCAAGGACGGCCAGCGCATCGACGGCCGCACCACCACGCAGGTCCGTCCGATCGAAGCGATCGTCGGCTTCCTGCCGCGTACGCATGGTTCGTCGCTGTTCACCCGCGGTGAAACGCAGGCGATCTGCACGACCACGCTGGGCACCAAGGACGCCGAGCAGATGATCGACGGCCTTGAGGGCCTGCGCTACGAAAACTTCATGCTCCACTACAACTTCCCGCCGTACTCGGTTGGTGAAGTTGGCCGTTTCGGCGCTCCGGGCCGTCGCGAAGTGGGCCATGGCAAGCTGGCGTGGCGCGCGCTGCACCCGGTGCTGCCGACCAAGGAAGAATTCCCCTACACGATCCGCATCCTCTCGGACATCACCGAGTCGAACGGTTCGTCCTCGATGGCAACCGTCTGCGGCGGCTGCCTTTCGATGATGGACGCGGGCGTTCCGGTGAAGCGTCCGGTTTCGGGCATCGCCATGGGCCTCATCCTTGAAGGCGACAAGTTTGCCGTTCTCTCGGACATTCTGGGCGACGAGGACCACCTCGGCGACATGGACTTCAAGGTGGCTGGCACCTCCGAAGGCATCACCACGATGCAGATGGACATCAAGGTCGCGGGCATCACGCGCGAGATCTTCGAAGTCGCGCTGCGTCAGGCTTCGGAAGGCCGTGCGCACATCCTCGGCGAAATGACCAAGGCGCTGGGCGAGGCACGCACCGAGCTTTCGGCGCACGCTCCGCGCATCGAGACGCTGCAGATCGACAAGTCGAAGATCCGTGACGTCATCGGCACGGGCGGCAAGGTGATCCGCGAGATCGTCGCCACCACCGGCGCGAAGGTCGACATCGATGACGAAGGCCTGATCAAGATCTCGTCTTCGGACCTGACCCAGATCGAAGCTGCTCGCCAGTGGATCCTCGGCATTGTCGAGGAAGCCGAGGTCGGCAAGATCTACAAGGGCAAGGTCGTCAACATCGTCGACTTCGGCGCTTTCGTGAACTTCATGGGCGGCAAGGACGGTCTCGTCCACGTCTCCGAAATGAAGAACGAGCGCGTGGAAAAGCCTACCGACGTGGTGAAGGAAGGCCAGGACGTCTACGTCAAGGTCCTCGAGATCGACCAGCGCGGCAAGGTTCGCCTGTCGATGCGCGTCGTCGATCAGGAGACCGGTGGTGAGCTGGAAGACACCCGTCCGCCGCGCGAGCCGCGCGAACCGCGTGGTGATCGTCCGGATCGTGGTGACCGTCGTGGCCCGCGTGGCAACGACCGTGGTCCCAGAGGCGATCGGGGTCGCGAAGGCGGCGACCGTGGTCCCCGTCGCGAAGGTGGCGATCGTCCGCGTCGTGACCGTGAAGACGGCCCGGCTCCGGACCACATGCCGGCGTTCCTCAAGTCTGACGACTGAGGAACGGCCAGCAGGCCAGACAGAAAGGGGCTCCACCGCAAGGTGGGGCCTTTTTCGTTTGCTGCGCCGACCACGCCTGTTCGATGTATGGTTTCCGTTTGCCTTTCGGCGCATTCGGGTCCAATGCCGGACCATCGGTGAGACGACCAATGTAGGCTTCACCGGCTGAGAGACCTCCGCGCTCCCGCTTACGCAGTGGGAGCCAGGCATGGACCTCAACCATTTCTATTTTCAGCACCAGAAGTTGCTGATGCGGGCGACCGCCAGTACCTCGCAGCGCATGCGCGCGCGACATCTGGTGATGGCGCAGGCCTGTGCCGAGAGCATCAGTGCCTACCAGCTTGGCCAAGGCGCTTCGGCGGCCTCCGATTGGGCCAATCCTTCAACGCTTCCCTTTACACTGGCCGGGCACATCGCCGGGACCGAACCGGAGTACCTCGCATGAGCCGTGCCATGAATCTCAGCGTCACCGAAGCCAAGGTCCGCGCCCGTTGCGAAGCGGCCGGCGTTGCCATCAGCGCGCTTGAAGTGTTGCCCTCGGGCGGCACACGCTTGGTCTGCACCCGCGAAGAAGGGGCAGACGAGATGCGCGTCGTGTTCAAGTCGAGCATGATCGAAGGCCGCGTTCCGCGCTTTGCCTTCCAGCGCAGCCAGAACTCGCAGTACGGCTGAACGCCTTGCCCGGGATGCTGCCAGATCAGGCAGCGTCCTGCAGGGGCGGCGGCGTTTCGCCTGCAATGAAGATCTGGTTCCTTCCCGCCTGCTTGGCGGCGTATAGCGCCTCATCCGCAGCGCGCAGCGCGTCGCTTCTGGCGGCATAGGCAAATACATCGGCAATGCCGCCCGAGAAGGTCACGCGGCCGAACGGCATGTCCGTGGCGCGGTTGATCAGGCGGCGTTCGGCAATCTCCTCCCGCGCCAGTTCCAGGCGTTCCCACGCCTTCTGCAGGCTCATGCCCCGGAACAGCACGGCGAATTCCTCGCCGCCATGCCGGGCGACGTGGCAGCGCGAGTCCGAAATGCGCGAAAGCGTGTCAGCCACGGTCTTGAGCACACGGTCGCCAGCGGCGTGGCCGTGGCTGTCGTTGATCCGCTTGAAGTGATCGATGTCGCAGAAAGCGACGTTGAGCTCGTCGCCAGCCGCGCGCGCAGCGGCAGTTTCGCGGTCAAGCAGCAGTTCGAACGCACGCCGGTTGGGCAAGCCGGTGAGATGGTCCTCGTCGGCGATGCGGCGGGCTTCGTCGAGGTTCTTCTGCAGCGCTTTTGTGCGCTCCTCGGATTCGTTGAGGTCGTGTTCGATCTCGCGCGTGCGATGGATCATCGCCTTTGCGAGAGCTGCCAGTTCGGTGATCACAATCCCGGCGCGGCTGACCTGTTCAAGGTCATCGACATGCTGCTGCAGTGCTGCGCCATAGGCGCTGGTCGCGTCTCGCGCAGAGTTCGTGGTCTTGCTGAAGTCCTCGAGGCTTTCCTCCAGCCGCGACATCAGGGCGGCGAGGATCTGGTCCGAGGTATCTCCCTCTTCCTGACGCAGGACGTTCTCGAGCCATTGCAGGGTGACGAGCTTGCCAGCCTCGGTGCGCTCGAGGATCATCTGCGCAAGCTTTGGCTTGGCTCCCGTGACACAGTCGTAGGCGACCTCGAGTGTCCACGGCATGACTTCGAGGTCATGGTCGATCAGGAAATCGGCGACCTTGCCGAGCAGGCGGCGCTTGGCCGGTAGCCATATCTCACGCGCCGTGATCGCCGGGGGCGGGGTCGCACTGCCATGGCTGTGCGACTCATCATTATCTTCGCCCGGTCCGATGCCGAGCCACTGAAGCAGACGCGAACGCGAACCGCGCGACGAGGGATCGTGTGTCATGTTCACCAGAACGGCAAACGCCGCGCGGCATTAACCACGCGGCGTCGCAGAAATGGCGGGCTAAGGGTTCGCCCTGAGTGTGATCAGCGGACGCGCGGTCCTCCGAAGGGCATCGGCGGCGGGGGACGACGATGGCCGCGAGGCAGCTGCGCCTGATAGGCGCGGCCACAATGCTCGACGCAATAAGGAAATCCGGGATTCACTTTTTCGCCGCAGAAGTGGAAATCCGGCTCGCCCGGGTGCCCCATCGGCCAGCGGCAGATACGATCGTTGAGATCGAGCAGGCTGGTCTTGTCGGCAATCTCGGGGCTGGGCCGCGCGGGCACCAGACGGCGCGGAGGCGCGGGCGGGATAGGTGCCTGCTGGTCGCCAGGACCCTGACGCAGGAAGCCACCGGGCCCGACCGAGACGATACGCGGCTGGGGGGCTGGCGTCGGCGCGTCGCCTGCTGCCTTGGCTTCGGGGGCGGGCGCAGGGGCTGCTGCACGAGGTGCCGGGGCAGGAGGGGTGACGGGCGCTGCGGGCGCGACAGGGCGGGGCGCTGCGGCAACCTTCGGCTCGGGCGGCGGCGCGGCGGGCTTGGCGACCTTGGGCGCTGGTGCAGCGGCGGCATCGGGCTTCTCGTTGGCCTTCACCGGGGAGGGGCGAGCCTTGAGGCCAAGGCGGTGCGCCTTGCCGATCACCGCATTGCGGCTGACCCCGCCGAGTTCTTCGGCGATCTGGCTGGCGGTTGAACCGCCTTCCCACATCTTGGTCAGCTTCTCGATCCGCTCTTCGGTCCAGCTCATGCCTTCACGTTTCCTTCAGGGCCGAAAGATCGGCCGTTAAAATCTGCCCGGTCGGCAAACTTGCCAATGGCGAGCCAGCGCGATACCGCGATGGCCATGGCCAATCAACCGCTACCCCGTAACGGGGCGACTACCCGCAACGCCGGAACTTTCACCCCACCCGGACAACCGGTGTTTCGTGGCTTCAACAGGCTGGGGCTGTGGACCCTCTATATGAAGGAGGTCCGCCGTTTCTTCAAGGTCCAGACCCAGACGATCTGGGCTCCGGCGGTCACGACGCTGCTTTATCTGATGATATTCACGCTCGCACTGGGTGGTGGAGCCAATGGCGGGCGCATGGTGCTCGGCGTCAACTTTGCCAGCTTCGTCGCGCCGGGGCTGATTGCGATGGGCATGATCAACAATGCCTTCGCCAATTCGAGCTTCAGTCTGCTGGGCGGCAAGATCCAGGGGACGATCGTCGATTACCTGATGCCCCCGATCTCGACCGGTGAACTCATGGCCGCGCTGGTCGGTGCAGCCGTCACGCGCGCCGTGCTGGTGGGCCTTGCCGTGGCAGGCGCAATGCTGCTGTGGCCGGGTGTATCGCTCAAGATCGCACATCCCTGGGCGGTCGTCTGGTTTGGTCTGATGGGCTCGATCCTGCTGGCGATCGTGGGGGTGTTGACCTCGATCTGGGCGGAGAAGTTCGACCACAACGCAGCGGTCACCAATTTCGTGATCACGCCGCTGTCGATGCTTTCGGGCACGTTCTACGTGATCGACAATCTGGCGCCCGCCTTCCAAGCGGTCAGCCGCATGAACCCGATATTCTACGTGATCTCGGGTTTCCGCTTCGGCTTTCTCGGACAGAGCGACATCGGCGATACCAATACCGCCGTCCTGCACGGCGCAATCGGGCTTGGCGTGCTCAACCTTGCCGCCGGCGCGCTGCTCTACATTCTGTTGCGCTCAGGCTGGAAGCTGAAGAACTGATCTGAAACAGGGCGGGGGTGTTCCCCCTGCCTGTTCAGTGCGAGAGGCTGCGGCGCAGACGGTAGCGGCCGTTGCGGAAGCCCTCGAACATCTCGTCCAGCGAGGGGTGTTCGACCGGACCCGCTTCTGCGTCGGCCTGCAGGTTCTGCTGGCTGACGTAGGCGACGTAGCTGCTCTCGTCGTTCTCGGCGAGCAAGTGATAGAACGGCTGTTCACGCAGCGGGCGAATGTCCTCAGGGATCGATTCGTACCATTCCTCGCTGTTGGCAAAGACCGGGTCGATGTCGAAGACGACGCCGCGGAAGCCGAACACGCGATGGCGCACGACATCGCCTATCGAAAAACGTGCCGTTGAAACGGGGGGGGCCGAAATGTCGCGTCCGGCCTGAGGCGAATAGAAGCTCGCACGGTCCATGACTGCCGATATAGGACCTCGCTGCAACGCAAACAAGCATGGAGCGAAGAAAGGCGGCGGACGCGGACAGAGGGATGCAGGCGGCGATGTGGACAGGGCGTGTTTTCCGCTTGGCAAGCCCGCCACCATGCGCTAACGGCGCGCTTCCTCGACCGGGAACGCCCTTAGCGGCACCCAGATTGGCACCATGGAGAGGTGGCAGAGTGGTCGAATGCGCCGCACTCGAAATGCGGTGTACGGGTAACCGTACCGTGGGTTCGAATCCCACCCTCTCCGCCAACCACCCTTGTCAGGGTGTGGCCAAAACCAAATCGAAATAGGCAGTCTGTCTTGGCAAGTGCTCGTGGACGCAATTCTAGCGGACGCCTTGCCATCTTCCTTCGAGGGCGATGCCCGCGAGGTTCTGTTCGCGCTTGATCCACCGGATCCTGCGTGGGCGACACTGCGCAGCCAGGGCTAGCAGCGCCTCTCTCCGGGGAGATATTGCAGAACCGGTCGACAGGGCTGCACTGGCTTCGCGCACCGCCTCCAGCGAGTCACCAAGCAGGTCGAAGCCCTGCAGTCCCAGATCGCGAGCAAGCGTCATGCCGCAGAGCAGGGCCTGCCATTCGGCTGCGGTGTTGGACCCCGCACCCAGATCGTCGAAGAAATGAGGAGTCCCTCGGAGCACGACACACGCCTCCATCGGCCCCGGGTTGGGCCGACACCCGCCATCGAAGAATATCTTGATCCCACGTCGCATCGCGCCAGACCAGCCTGCTTCATCGATTGGTTTCAGACAAGCGCAGCCTTCACGTAATCGGGCCGAAGCGGCAGACGGCGGACCGGCCTTCCGGTCGCGTCGAGCACGGCACCAGCAATGGCAGGCGCGGCTAGCGCGTTGGCGCTTTCCGACCCTTGACCATAGTTGCCCGCGGCAAGGTTGGTTTCGAACACGATCTTGAGTTGTGGCATCTCGGCCATCGTCAGGATCGGATAGCTCGCCCAGTCCACCGAGGTGATCGCACCCTGATCGAACGTGACTTCCTCGTGTAGTGCCTGGCTCACGCCCATCAGGCACCCGGCCTGGATCTGGCGGCGCAGTTGCAGCGGATTGATGACGATGCCGACGTCGGCCACCATGGTCATCCGCTCGACCTTCACTTCGCCACTTTCAGGGGTGACCGAGACATGCGCGGCGCAGGCCCAGTAGCCGTTGTCGCGCAGCATGATCGAAAGACCGCGACCCTTAACCGTGCCCTTGCCGCTGGCACGAGCGCCGGGGGCGGGGGAGGGGCGGCTGTCCCAGCCCGATTCGGTGCGGAGCTTCTCGAGGATCGCCTTGAAGCGTGGGTCGGTGATGTGGTCGAGCCGGAACTGCAGCGCGTCCTTACCCGCCAGCATGGCGGCTTCGCTGATCGCCAGTTCGCGGGGGAAGTTCTGCTGAAACTGGATTGGCGTGCGCATTGAATGGTCGCGCAGGCCGACGGCGAGGGGGGACTCCTTTTCGCCAATTTGCCAGGTGCTCAGGCCCTTCTCGCGCACGGCGGGGACCGCGCCGTAGACCCAGGTGTCCTGCACATCGGTAATGCCGACCTGGAACGGGTCGTTGGAGGCCGGCGCGGGTGATTCGATCACTGGCAGTCCGGCAAGGATCGCGCCGACCAAGCGGTCATCCTGCATCGGCGGGACGTGGTGCTGCGCGCTGTAGCCCGCGATGCGCCCATCCTTGTCGAGGCGGATGTCGATGTCTGCCAGTGCGCAGGAGGATTGCGTCGTCCACTGCATGTCGTCGGCACGCATCCACTGCACGCGCACCGGTCGGCCCAGTTCGCGCGAGAGTAGCACGGCCTCGTCCTCGGACCCGGCGCTTCCGCCGTTCGAGCGACCGTAGTGGCCCGAGCCGGGGTAAGTGCGCACGACGACCTTTTCCTCGCCCGTGCCCAGCATCTTGGCAATCATGTGGCGCAAGTGCTGCGGGTTCTGGCTGAGTGTGTGCAGCGTAACCGAACCGTCCGGGCGATAGTCGGCCAGCGTGACCATCGGGCTGATCGGCGCATGCTTGTGATAGGGGAGGAAGTACGAGGCCTTATGCTCGTGCGCAGTGGCAACCTTTTCCGGCTCGCCCTTGTTGGCAGCACCGTCCCTCACGGGGAAAGCAGACCAATCGGCTTTGGAGCGCAGGTGCTCGGCCAAACCTTCGTGGCCGGGCAGGCCCTTCCATTCGCTCCACTGCGTTTCGGCAGCGACCGCTTGCGCGGCCTGCACGGCTTCCCATTCGTCAGGCGAGACAACCGCGAGCAGGTTCCCGATCGTCACCAGCCGCGCTCCGGGGAACTGCGCGCTGTCGAGCTTGCCCGCCTTGACCAGCTTCGAGCCGAGTGTTGCCGGGTGGATCGTGCGGGCGTGGAGCATTCCGGGCAAGGTCACGTCACCCACCCATACGGCTTCGCCCGAAACCTTGGGCCGGGTCATCGGGTTGGCCGAGGGCTTGCCGATGATGGTGTATTCCGACACCGGCTTCATCGGCGGATCGCCCTTGACCGTCAGCCCCATCGGGCTGGTGAGTTCACCCTCTACCGGGATCGTCAGCTTGAGGTCCTGACCCTTGACGAGTTGCGCATAGCTGATCGCCTTGCCGCCGCCCGAGATCACCCCATCCTTGACCGAGAGTGCCTTGCGATCGACGCCGAGCTTGCCCGCCGCCACTTCAAGCGCAGCTTCGCGCATATAGGCGGCCACCTTGCGCAGGTTCTGGACGTAGCCCAGCAGCCAGAAAGTGCCACCGCCATCGGGTGTGCGGTCGGTATCGCCGGTGATGACCGTCGTCATCGCCGAAAGCGGCACGCACAGTTCCTCTGCCACGATCTGGCGGTAGGCGGTGTTGACGCTGCTCTGTCCGAAATCGCACTTGCCGGTGCGGATGGTGACCGCACCTGCCGCATCGATCTCGATCCAGTTCGCGGGTACAGCGGCATCGAGCGAGGCTTTTGCCCCTGCCTCGGCGGAAGCCTTGACCGGAAGGCCTACTGCAACCGCGAGGGCGCCGCCGGTGCCGATGAAGGCGCGGCGCGAAAGCCTTGCGCCGTGGATGTCAGTCAGCCCGCTCACGCCGCGCCCCCTTCGGCCATCAGCCTGGCCGCGCGGTGCGCGCCCTCGAGGATCGCGGCGTAGCTGCCACAGCGGCACAAGTGCGGTGAGGGACCTGACGTGGTCAGTGCTTCGGTGATCTCGGCATCGCTGGGCTTGGGGTTGGCCTCGAGCAGTTCGGTGACCTTGATCATCATGCCGAACTGGCAGATCCCGCACTGCGGCACCTGTTCGTCCACCCAGGCCTGCTGCACCGGGTGCAGTCGCTGAGGATCAGGCTTCAAGCCCGTCTTCTGCGCCCATCGCGCGGGCAGGCCGTCAACCGTGGTGACAGGCTTGCCATCGAGCGCGGCAATCGGGGTGACGCAGGCGCGCACTTCTTCATCCCCCAGAAGGACCGAGCAGGCCCCGCACTGGGCAAGGCCGCAACCAAACTTGACGCCCTTCACGCCAAGCTCGTTGCGCAGCACATAGAGCAGCGGCGTGTCGGGCGAAGCCTTCACTTCGCGCTCCTGCCCGTTGACCACGATTTTCGTCACGCAACCTCCACCGCGAAAAGAGATTGCGTTCTACCGCCCTCCGCGCCCGATTGATAGCGCGCAGCGGGCCTTTCTGGCCCTTTGTTCAGGCCCCTTTTTCACCTCTTCGCCGGATCCTTGTGCAGCCAGTCGGCATGGCGCGGGGCGCGCTTGGTCCGGCTCCATTCCTCGAGCATGAGGGGGGCGAGGTCTGCCAGTTCCGCGTGCTGATCGGCCGTGCCGATATTGCAGGCCAGCTCCAGCCGATGCCCGTTGGGATCGAAAAAGTAGATCGAGCGGAAGATGCCGTGGTAGGTTGGCCCGAGCACGTCGATGCCCTCGGCCTCAAGGTGCGCCTTGGCAGCCTGCAGCGCGGCCTCGTCCTCGACCTCGAAGGCGATGTGCTGCACCCATGCCGGAGTGTTCGGGTCCTTGCCCATCTCCGGCTGGTTCGGCAGCTCGAAGAAGGCGAGCACGTTGCCGCCGCCGCAGTCGAGGAAAACGTGCATGTAGGGGTCGTCCTCGCCGGTGGAGGGCACCTTGTCTTCGGCAAAGGCGGTGGTGTAGCGCATGCCCATCACGCGCTCGTACCAGTCGACAGTTTCCTTGGCGTCCCGGCAGCGATAGGCAACATGGTGGATGCGCTTGATCTGGGGGATCATTCCGCGGTCTCCGGTACAGTAACCTCATCTGGCTTGAGAACGCCGCGCCGCATCTGGTCGCGCTCCATCGACTGGAACAGTGCGGTGAAGTTGCCCTCGCCGAAGCCTTCGTCCTTCTTGCGCTGGATGAATTCGAAGAACACCGGCCCGATCTGCGTCTCGGAGAAGATCTGCAGCAGCAGGCGCGGATCGCCTTTCTCGGTCGAGCCATCGAGCAGGATGCCGCGCTTCTGCAGTTCATCCACTGGCTCGCCATGGCCAGGAAGGCGCTCGTCGAGCATCTCGTAATAGGTGGCGGGGGGCGGGGACATGAACGGCGTGCCGATGGCCTTGAGCTTGTCCCAGCCACCGATCAGATCGTCGCAAGCAAAGGCAATGTGCTGGATGCCCTCGCCGTTGTAGGCCCTCAGGAACTCCTCGATCTGGCCGCCGCCTGCTTTTGCTTCCTCATTGAGCGGAATGCGGATCTTGCCATCGGGCGCGGTCATCGCGCGGCTGGTGAGGCCGGTATATTCGCCCTTGATGTCGAAGTAGCGGATCTCGCGGAACCCGAACACGCGCTCGTAGAACGCGGCCCAGTGCGACATGCGCCCGCCATAGACGTTGTGCGTGAGGTGATCGATGGTGTGGAATCCCGCCCCCACCGGATGGCGATCGACGCTGGGCAGGTAGTCGAAGTCGATGTCGTAGATAGACAGCTCATCGCCGTAACGGTCGATCAGGTAGATGATCGAGCCGCCGATGCCGCGGATCGCGGGCAGGCGCAATTCCATCGGCCCGGTGCTGACCTCGACCGGCTCGGCCCCACGCTCGATCGCGATGGCATAGGCCTTGGCCGCATTGCGCACGCGCCAGCCCATGCCGCAGGCCGAGGGGCCGTGTTCGGCGGCAAAGTAGGCTGCGGGGCTGCGCGGCTCGTAATTGGCGATCAGGTTGATCCCACCCTGCCGCCACAGTTGCACCGCCTTCGACCGATGGTTGGCGATGTGGGTGAAGCCCATGCGCTGGAACACCGGCTCGAGCGTGTCCGCTTCGGGCGCGGAGAATTCGATGAACTCGAACCCGTCGAGCCCGAGGGGGTTTTCGAACAGGTCCGTCGTGTGCTGGTGCTGGCTCAAGGCAATCTCCGGTAATTTCGCACTGCAGGCATGGTCTGCAAAACTGGTTTCATTTTATACCAGATTTGCATTCCTCTGTCGCGCAGAATCTGAAGGTGTGTCCGCAGTGTTTGCGGCGTGCCGCATCAGGTCAACGGCGGGGGGCAGATTAAAGGTTGACGAAATCTTCGGGAATTCAGCATTCTATGGTATGTCAAAGTATGTCCGGCAGCAGTTCGCCCCTTCCTGATGAACAGCGCTTGCGCGAAATTGCGGCGCATCTGCGCGACGCGTTCTGTGCCGTCGAGGATCACGACATGACCTTGAACGACCTGACGATTGCGCTGGATTCGCCCGAACTGAGCGCGATCATGCTGGAAATCCGCGCGTTGCGCGAAGAAGAGTTGCAGCGGCTGGAGCGCCTGCTTACGCGCTTTGCCGCGAATGACCGGTAAGGGTGGAAATGGTGCCGGCTACAGGATTCGAACCCGTGGCCCCCTGATTACAAATCAGGTGCTCTACCAACTGAGCTAAGCCGGCCCGCGCGTAACGCGAGACGCGCCTTAGCGCTAGAGTGCCCCAAACGTCCAGCCCTCGGTGCGCGCAATTTCGTCGGAAAGTTCGCGCGGGTGCCACAGGCGCGGATCGTGCGCGGCATTGCGCAGCCAGGCGGCGGTGACGAGCGCGTCGCAGGTGTGATCGTCGAGCGAGCCTGACAGGCCCGAGGGCGTGGAGCCCAGCGCCACCAATGCCTCGTCCACTTCGGCGGCGGAGCGCATCTTCGAGCGTGATGCCGTTCGCCCGGCGGCCATTGCAGCGATGGTCGTGTAGATCTCGCAGATCACCGGACCCTTCGCAGGCAGACCATCGACCGGCCAGACGCTGGCGCGATTCCCCAGGCGGTGAAGCAGGCGCATGCCTGAGAGACTGGACTTGCCGACCTGCGCCGCGCCGACGAGGTTGAAGTTGGAGTAGGGCTTGCAGCCCAAGCGGCGCTGAGCGACTTCGGTGGCGCGAAACCTTCCTTGCCCTCCGCCGAAGTGCTCGCCTTCGCGCCCGCCGTGGCGGCGGAAGTAGCCGCTGAGATCGGGATGGTCCACCAGAGCGGAGACGCCAAGGTGAGGTTCATTGGCGCAGATGGTATCGATCAGCGCCCACAGTTCGCGCGCCGTCGCGGGGCTTTGCGACCAGCCGGGGAAAAAGCTGTCCCTGTCTACGAAGGGCAGGGAGATGCCCAGATCCATGCCGACCAGCGTATCGTCCGGCAACTCGTCGCGCAGGTAGCACAGCACCTCCTCGCGCGACCAGCGATGGCCGGGGCGCACGATCTGCGGCGCTGCCGTGCCGCGCGTAGCGAGCGCCAAGGCGATGCCCTTGTGCCGCTCTCCAGCAGCGCCTGACCAGTCGATGGCAATGAAGTGGCCGAAGCGGGTGGGCGTCATTCCCCCTGGCGCTCGCGGCGTTTGCGATCCCACCATTCGAGCCGCTTGGCCACCTCGCGTTCAAAGCCGCGTTCGACCGGGGCATAGTATGTCTGCGCGGCCATGCCCTCGGGCCAGTAGTTGGCGCCGGAAAAGCCGTCCTCGGCATCATGATCGTAGGCATAGCCCGCGCCATAGCCGATGTCCTTCATCAGCTTGGTCGGCGCGTTGAGGATGTTGGCCGGCGGCATCAGCGAGCCCGTATCGCGTGCCGATTTCCATGCCGCCTTGTGCGCCATGTAGGCCGCGTTCGATTTGGGTGCGGTGGCGATGTAGAGCAGGGCCTGGACGATGGCGAGTTCCCCTTCGGGACTGCCGAGGAACTCGTAAGCGTCCTTGGCGGCAAGGCACTGCACCAATGCCTGCGGATCGGCGAGGCCGATGTCCTCCACCGCCATGCGCACCAGCCGCCGCAACACGTAGAGCGGCTCCTCGCCTGCCACCAGCATCCGCGCCATGTAATAAAGCGCGGCCTGCGGATCAGAGCCGCGCACCGCCTTGTGCAGCGCGGAAATGAGGTTGTAGTGCCCTTCGCGGTCCTTGTCATAGACGGCCACCCGCCGCATCAGGAACTTGCCGAGGCCCTCGGGATCGAGCGGCGCGGGCAGCGATACGTCGAAAAGCATCTCCGCCTGGTTGAGAAGAAAACGTCCGTCCCCATCGGCGGAGGCCACCAGCGCCTCGCGCGCGGGCGGGGTGAGGGGGAGGCGCAGGCCGGTGATCTCCTCGGCCCGGTCGAGCAGGGTGCCCAACGCGGCGGCATCCAGCCGGTGCAGGATCAGCACCTGCGCTCGGCTGAGCAGCGCGGCATTCAAGGCGAACGAGGGGTTCTCGGTCGTCGCGCCAACCAGCGTGACCGTGCCATTCTCCACGAAGGGCAGGAAGCCGTCCTGCTGGGCGCGGTTGAAGCGGTGGATCTCATCCACGAACAGCAGCGTTCGCCGCCCGGCAGAGGCCATCGCGTCAGCTTCTGCAAAGGCCTTCTTGAGGTCTGCGACGCCCGAGAACACCGCGCTCAAGGCCACGTAGCGCATGCCAACGGCTTCGGCGAGAAGGCGGGCAATGCTGGTTTTGCCGGTGCCCGGCGGCCCCCACAGGATCATCGAGGTCAGCTTGCCCGCGGCAACCATGCGCCCAATCGCGCCTTCAGGGCCGGTGAGGTGGTCCTGCCCGATGATTTCCGTCAGGTCGCGCGGTCGCAACCGGTCGGCCAGCGGCGCTTCGGCGCTGGCTTCGGGTGGCGGGCGGTCCTGCGGCGGCGGGGCGAAGAGGTCGGCCATTGCTGCCGAGATAGGGCGCTTGCGAAAAAATTGCACCCGCCTCTTGCCAGATCGCGATTAAGATATATCTTAGACGCATCATGAAAGGATATATGCACATGCATTTCGAACATGGCCGCCATCCGCGCGGCCGACATATGATGAAGATGATGATGGCCGGTCGGCTCGGCGCTCCGTTTGGGCGCGGCGGGCCGTTTGGTGAGGACGGGCCCTTCGGTGGCGGACGAGGCCGGGGCGGTGGCGGCGGTGGTCGTCGTGGCGGACGAATGTTTGCAGGGGGGGAACTTCGCCTGCTCCTGCTTCACCTCGTCGCCGAACAGCCGCGCCACGGCTATGATCTGATACGGGCCGTGGGCGATCTGGCAGGCGGCGAATATGCGCCAAGTCCCGGCGTCGTCTATCCCACGCTCAGCCTGCTGGTAGACGAAGGGCTGATCATCGAGGAAGCCGGAGACGGTCCGCGCAAGGCCTTTGCCGTAACCGGCGCCGGGCGCGCCGAACTGGCCGAAAAGGATGCCGAGATCGAGACGGTCATCGCGCGGCTCAAGGCGTTGGGCGAACAGCGTGACCGGGCCGAAAGCCCGCCCGTGCGCCGTGCGATGGGCAACCTGCACGCCGTGCTGCGCAACCGCGCGATCGAGAAGGGCTTCGACACGGAAACTGCCCACGCCGTCGCCGACATCCTCGACGAAGCTGCACGCCGGATCGAACGCCTCTGATGCTCATCGAGTCAGCGCTTTCGCGGCGCTTTGATGATGCGATGCTCCATGGTATCTTCTCCTCTGGTGACAGGGGGAGAGGACCCATGGAGAACCTGCAAGCCACGCCAGCGCGCACGCCAGCCCATCTCTGGGCGATCGGTGTGATCAGCCTGCTGTGGAACAGCTTCGGCTGCGTTGACTACACGATGAGCAAGCTTGATCCGCTGGGCTACATGAAGTCTGTCGGCATGGGTGAAGCCGAGATTGCCTACATGCAGGCCATGCCAGCGTGGCTCAGCGCGTTCTGGGCACTGGGCGTATGGGGCTCGCTCGCGGGATCTGTCCTGCTGCTGCTGAGATCCCGCCACGCGGTCACCGCCTTTGCGGTCTCGCTGCTGGGCCTTGCTGTCAGCCAGATTTCCCACTTTCTCGACAGCACCATGCCCGCCTCGATGAACAGCGGGGCGATGATGGCGATGAACCTGGTGATATGGGGCTCGCTGGTGTTTTTCCTGTGGTACGCCAGCCGGATGAAGGCCGTCGGCGTCCTGCGCTAGCGTTTGGCGTCCTGCGCTTTCGCCTTCTGGCGCACAAGCCTGAGGTAAGTGTCGGCAACCGCCTGATTGATCCGGTCCCATGAAAACTCGAGGCTGCGCTCCTCGCCGGCCGCACCATGCCTTGCACGCAAGGCGGCGTCCTCGGCATAGCAGCGCAGCGCTTCGGCGAACTGGCGCACTGCGCCGGGTGTGATCAGGCGGCCCGAGACGTTGTCGTCGACAAGGCTCTGGCTCCCGGTAGCCGCTGCTGCAACCACCGGCACGCGGCAGGCCATTGCCTCGAGCGTGACGTTGCCGAAGGTTTCGGTGACCGAAGGGTTGAACAGCACGTCCATGCTGGCCACCGCGCGGCCGAGATCGTGCCCGCCCTGAAAGCCTGCGAAGGCAGCATCGGGAAGGCGCGCGGCAAACCATTCGCGCGCGGGGCCTTCGCCCACCACAAGCACGCGATGCTTCACGCCCCTACGGACCAACTGATCGATCGAGTCCGAAAAGACATCGAGCCCTTTCTCCATGACCAGACGTCCGAGGAAGCCGATCACCACGTCGTCGTCGGCTATGCCAAGTTCGCGCCGCCATTCCAGGCTTCGGGCACCGGGATGGAAGATCTCGCGATCGACACCGCGTGACCAGATGTCGATGTCATAGTTCATCCGCTGGTCGCGCAGCACTTGTGCCATCGATTCCGACGGCGCGACGAGCGCATCGCAGCGGCGGTAGAACCGGCGCATCAGCGCTTCGACTGCAGGTTCGGCCCAGGCCATGTTGTAGTAGCGGAAATAGGTTTCGAACCGGGTGTGGACCGAGGCGAGGATCGGCAGCCTGCGATGCCGTGCCCACGATACGGCGCGATGCGCGACGACGTCCGGCGACGAGACGTGCACCACGTGTGGGTCGAACGCCGCCAGATCGCGGCGTACCCGGGGGCTGAGCGAGAGCGGGAAGCGGTACTCGGGGCGGCCGGGGATCGCGAACGAGGGGATGCCGACGAGCGTGCCGGTAGCGGGAAACGCCGGGTTCTCCACCTTGGGTGCATAGATGCGCACGTCCGCTCCCTGCCGCAGCAGGTAGCCGACGAGGCGGTTCAAAGCCTGGTTCGCGCCATCGCGCACATAGTTGTAGTTGCCGCTGAACAGCGCCACGCGAAGGGTGGACAGGTCGGTCGGGAAGGGGGAGTTTGCCTCGCTCATCGCCTGCGCCATAGACCGGGCGAGGATGAATGGCGAGTGACAGCGACCTCTCCATGCGACTTTTGCGCGGTTCGCGTCAGCCAGCGCACGGTCTGTCGCGGCAGGCAACTGGCTGTGGAACTGCCACCCCTGCCGCCCGCTCAGCATCTGTGCTTCAGCAGGAGTTGAGCAAATGTCGTTTCTGGACAAGATCGTAGCCGCCATCACGCCGCCCGAGAACGATGACGATCGCCAGCAGGCACGCGCCCACGCGCAGGGTCTTGCCCGGCCGGGAGACTGGCTGTCGCACGCGCTTGAACATCACCGCCGGATCGAGGCCTGCTTCGCACTGGCACTGGGCGCCAATTCTGTGGCCGAGCGCCGCGCGGCTCTGCGTGACCTTTCGATGGTGCTGACCGCCCACGCCAATGCCGAGGAAGCCGTGCTCTATCCGGCCATGGCCAACGAGAGCAGCAAGACGGGCGCCGGAATGGCCTACGAGGAGCACGCGATGACGCGCATCCAAATGGGCGCGCTCGAAACGCTTGACCCGATGGGGCAGGACTGGCGCGACAAGGTTGGCCATATCCGGGCTGCCGTTCTGACACACGTCTACGAGGAAGAGGGCAGCCGCTTCCCCGAGCTGCGCGATGCGATCGCGCCGCAGGAGGACCAGCGGCTGACGCGCCGCTTCCTCGAAGAGTTCGACCGTTACATGGGGAAAGACGCGTTCGAAGCGCCACGCCAGATGGCCGCGGGACAGGTGGACCAGAGCAACCGGCAGCCCTCCAAAAACTGGGGCGCGGCCGACTACTGACCCTGTCTCGAGGGACAGGTCGGTCCGGACCGGACGCAATTGCGGAAACCAATCAGTCCCGCGGCAGTTACACCACTGCGCGTCCGGGACGCATCAGAACAAGAGGGATTTTCAATGACTTCGAAGACAATCTTCGCGTGGCCGCTGGCCGCGACGCTGGCGTTCGTCGCCGCTCCGAGCATGGCGCAGGACAGTGGCGATGACATGTCGACGACCACGACGACCAGCGGCACGACGACCGACGGGTTCAACCGCGATCGCCACTTCGACGGCGTGTACATCCAGGGCGCGGGCGGCATTGGCATGCTCGGCAAGAACAACGGCACCTTCGGCTTCGACACGAACCGCGACGGCAACTACAACGATAACGTGAACACTGTGCTTGGTGCCAACGCCTTCTCGCCAGGCTTTGCTAATTGCGGCGCACTTACCTCGACGCGCGGCGGCGGCTGCTCGACCGACAAGACGGGCGCGGAATACGCTGTCCGCATCGGCCTCGACAAGCGCATGGGCGACGTGGTGATCGGCGGCCTGATCGAAGGTTCGCGCAATGAATCGGTCGACCGCTCGACCGCCTACAGCACCTCGCCTGCGTTCTACCGCATCGACCGCAAGCTTGACTACGCCATCTCGGCCCGTGCGCGCCTCGGCTTCACGCCGGGTGGCGGGGCGCTGTTCTACGGTACGGGTGGCGTTAGCTACGGCAAGATCAAGCACGACTTCACCACCAGCAACACCTCCAACGCGTTCGCCGAAGACCGCGACGACAAGATGGTGTGGGGCTGGCAGGCCGGCGGCGGTACCGAAATCATGCTGTCGGATCACCTCTCGCTCGGGCTCGAGTATCTCTACAGCCGCTACAACGACAACAAGTATTCGGTCCGCGTGAGCCAGGGCACTGCGCCCGACACCAATCCGTTCCTGCTGAACGGCGGCGGCACGAATTTCCGCTTGCAGGACAAGCACTTCGACACCCACGCGGTGCGCGCGGTGGTCGGCCTGCGGTTCTGACGAACAGATAGCGCGCTCCCCGCCGCAAGGCGCGGGAGCGGCGAACCGGGAGAAGCTGCGGTGCGGGAAGCGCCGCAGCTTTTTCGTGTGGTGCGCGCCCGCAGAACGGATCGGCGAAGGGATCGCACAATGCCTCGCCGTCGCCCTGAAAATCGACGGGGGGTTTACGGGGTTTACACTGTTCAAGAGAAAGATTGGAATCGATCAATTGGGCGCGATTGATCGTCAGGATCGATTGATCCGTAGTGCTGTGCGTGCGAACTGCGGGTTGGGCTGCAGCGTGGGTCATGGCCCGGAGGCTAGGTCGGGCAGGGGTGTGTAGGAAAGGTGTTTTTGAACACCCCCGGTCCCTCCCGCTTGCGGGAGGGGAGGTCAACGAGAAAGGGCGGCTCCTTCGAGCCGCCCTTTCGTGTTTCTTACGCCGCTTCCTTCTTCCGGGAGGCTTTCTTGCGCTCGTTCGGGTCGAGGATCGCCTTGCGCAGGCGGATGGACTTCGGCGTGACTTCGACCATTTCGTCGTCGTCGATGTAGGCGATGGCCTGCTCGAGCGTCATGATCTTTGGCGGGGTCAGGCGGATGGCGTCGTCCTTGCCGGTCGAACGGAAGTTCGTGAGCTGCTTGGACTTCATCGGGTTGACTTCAAGATCTTCGGGCTTGGCGTTCTCGCCGATGATCATGCCTTCATAGAGCGGGGTGCCCACGCCGACGAAGAGGATGCCGCGCTCTTCAAGCGGCCCGAGGGCATAGGCCACGGCTTCGCCGGTGCCGTTGGAGATCAGCACGCCGTTCTTGCGGCCTTCGATCTTGCCCTTGTAGGGGCCGTACTTTTCGAACAGGCGGTTCATGATGCCGGTGCCGCGCGTGTCCGAGAGGAACTCGCCGTGGTAGCCGATCAGCCCGCGAGACGGGGCCGAGAAGGTGATGCGGGTCTTGCCGCCGCCCGAGGGACGCATATCGGTCAACTCGGCCTTGCGGATGGCCATCTTGTCGACCACGGTGCCCGAGTATTCATCGTCCACGTCGATCATGACGGTTTCGTAAGGCTCGGTGCGGTTGCCGTCCTCGTCCTCGCCGAACAGCACGCGCGGGCGGCTGATACCGAGTTCGAAGCCCTCGCGGCGCATCGTCTCGATCAGCACGCCAAGCTGGAGTTCGCCACGACCGGCGACTTCGAAGCTGTCCTTTTCGGCGCTTTCGGTGATGCGGATGGCGACGTTGGATTCGGCCTCACGCTCCAGGCGGTCACGGATCATGCGGCTGGTGACCTTCGAGCCTTCACGGCCAGCCATCGGCGAATCGTTGACCGAGAAGCGCATCGAGAGCGTGGGCGGATCGATCGGCTGGGCCTTGATCGGCACGGTCACTTCCGGCGCGGCGATGGTGTTCGACACGGTTGCGACGGCAAGGCCTGCCAGCGAAATGATGTCACCCGCCTTGGCTTCGTCGACCGGCACGCGATCGAGGCCGCGGAAGGTCATGATCTTGGAGGCGCGGCCGGTTTCGATGACCTTGCCATCCATGTCGAGCGCGCGGATCGGATCGTTGACGCGGATCGTGCCCGACTGGACACGGCCGGTGAGCACGCGGCCAAGGAAGTTGTCACGATCCAGCAGGGTGGCAAGGAAGGTGAACGGTGCGTCCTCATCGAGGTTCGGCGGGGGCACGTGATCGACGATGAGCTGGAACATCGGCTCCAGCGTACCTTCGCGGCGATCGGGATCGGTGCTGGCATAGCCGTTGCGACCCGAAGCGTAGAGCACGGGGAATTCAAGCTGCTCGTCGTTGGCATCAAGCGTGACGAAGAGGTCGAACACTTCGTCGAGCACTTCCTGGATACGCTCGTCCGGGCGGTCGACCTTGTTGACGACGACGATGGGACGCAGGCCGAGGGCCAGCGCCTTGCCGGTGACGAACTTGGTCTGCGGCATGGCGCCTTCGGAGCTGTCGACCAGCAGGATCACGCCATCGACCATCGAGAGGATGCGCTCCACCTCGCCGCCGAAGTCAGCGTGGCCGGGGGTGTCGACGATGTTGATGCGGATGCCGTTCCACTCGATCGAGGTCGGCTTGGCGAGAATGGTGATCCCGCGTTCCTTCTCGAGGTCGTTGGAATCCATCGCGCGCTCTTCCACGCGCTGATTGTCGCGGAAGGTGCCGGACTGGCGGAAGAGCTGGTCGACGAGCGTGGTCTTGCCGTGGTCGACGTGGGCGATGATCGCGATATTGCGCTGCTGGGCGGACATGAAAACAGGCTTTCGGTTGGATTCTTCGGGGCACGGGACAAGCACTGGCCCGCTCCGACTTCGGCGCGCGCTTACAGGGATTTGTGCGTTGCGGCAAGCACGCTTGGAACAAGGCGCGCGCGTTGCGGCAAGCACGCTTGGAACAAGGGGCATGCGTTGCGGCAGGCACGCTTGGGTTGGGGTGGCAAGCGGTTGCAAGTGTGACCGGCTTGCAACAGGGCATGAAAATGCATGGGGGCTGCGAAGGATTTGGTCGACTTGGAATTGTTCGTGGCTTTTCCGCACCCTAGAACAGGGACAGGGAACAGGATTACCTACCGGCCTCGTGGCCATCGGCCAGGACTGTCTTTGCAAGGCAAGTGCCCGGTCCAGAAAAGGAAAAGATCGCAGATGAAGTCCGTATTCGCCGGTCGCACCGGTCAGGCAGCGCTCCTCGTAGGGGCTTGCGGCCTCGCTCTTGCCTTCTCCGCCGCCGCCCATGCGCAGGATGCCGCCGCTTCGGCAGAGGAAGAGGCCCAGCCTGCGCCGCCCGCGGCTGAGCAGGTCGCCGAGGGTAACGAGATCATCGTAACCGCCTCCAAGCGCGAGCAGACCCTGCAGGACGTGCCGATCGCGGTTTCGGTGACCAGCGCCAAGACGCTGGAGCAGGCGCAAATCCGCGATCTCAAGGACCTGACCAGCGTGGTTCCCTCGCTGCGCGTGACGCAACTTCAGTCGAGCGCGAACACCAACTTCATCATCCGCGGCTTCGGCAACGGCGCGAACAACGCCGGGATCGAGCCTTCGGTCGGCGTGTTCATCGATGGCGTCTACCGCTCGCGCTCGGCTGCGCAGATCGGTGATTTCCCCGACGTGCAGCGCATCGAAGTGCTGCGCGGGCCGCAGTCGACGCTGTTCGGCAAGAACGCCAGTGTCGGGGTGATCTCGATCGTGACGGCAGCGCCCAAGTTCGACTTCGGCGGCAATGTCGAGGCGAGCTACGGCAACTATGATGCCGTGGTGCTCAAGGGCGTGGTGACGGGCCCTGTGACCGAAGGCCTGGCGGTGAGCCTTGCGGGCGGCCTCAACAAGCGCGACGGGTACAACAAGGATCTTGGCACCGGGAACGACACGAACGAGCGTGACCGCTGGTTCCTGCGCGGACAGGCGCTGTGGGAGCCCAATGCGCAGGCGCGGGTGCGGCTGATCGGCGACTATTCGAAGATCGACGAGATCTGCTGCGCGGTCGTCAATTTGCAGCCATCTACGTCGACGGTGGCGATCCGTGCACTGGGTGGGCAGGTCAACGGGCCGAACGAAATCTATTCGAACCGGGTCTATTCGAACTTCGATTCGACCAACAACATCGAGAACTGGGGCGCTTCGGGCCAGGTCGACTATGACTTCGGGCCGCTGACGTTCACCTCGATCACCGCCTATCGCCGCACCAACGCGCTGACCAACCAGGATTCGGACTTTTCGAGCGCTGACCTGATCGGGGTCAACGCGCAGGATCAGGCGATCAAGACCTTCACGCAGGAACTTCGCGTAGCCACCAACATGGACGGCCCGCTGAATTTCCTCGTCGGCGGCTACTATTTCAACGAGAACATTCGCCAGGCCAACCAGCTTGGCTGGGGTGACGATGCGCGCAGCTACGCCAACTTCCTGATCCAAGGGCTTAGCGGCGGTGCGCTTTCGGTGCCGACACTGGAAGCGACCTTCGGTGCGCTCGAAGGCAATCCGGCCAAGTATGCCGGGCAGTTCTTTGCTGCCGGACAGAAGCTGGACGAGCGCTATCGCCTGCGTAACGAAGCGTTCTCGTTCTTCGGGCAGGCCGACTTCAAGATCGGCGACCGCATCACGGTGACCGGCGGCGTGAACTACACCAAGGACCGCAAGCGCTATGCGATCGACATCAATTCGACCGATGTCTTTTCGAGCATCGACTTCGACAATCCGGCATACGCACCGTTCCGCCGCAACCTGCTGCTGGGCGGCGCGCTGAGCCGGGCGGGGGTGAACCCGAGCGATCAGGCAGCCGTTGCCGCTTTTGCGACCAATCCTGCGACCGCGCCGACGTTTGCCGCGTTCAATGCCTTCGCGACGGCAAACCAGAACAATGCGGCGGTCAATCCGCTGGCCGGTCTTCGTCCGCTGCAGTATCTGCCCGCCGCGATCCCCGTGCCCAACTCGGTCGAACCCGGCCGCACGAACGACGACAAGTTCACCTACATCGTTCGCGTGGCCTATGACCTGACCGACGACATCAACGTCTACGCAAGCTACGCGACGGGCTTCAAGGCAAGCTCGATCAACCTCTCGCGCGACAGCCGTCCGTTCGCCAGCGACCGGGAAGCCCTGATTGCCCGCGGACTCACCGTGGTCAACCAGACCTACGGGACGCGATTTGCCGGGCCGGAAAGCTCGACGGTTTATGAAATCGGACTGAAGGCGGACTGGGGTCTGGTTACCGCAAACCTGGCCGCCTTCGATCAGCGCATCAATGGCTTCCAGTCGAACACCTTCACCGGTTCGGGCTTCGTGCTGGCAAACGCTGGCAAGCAGTCGGTCCGCGGGCTCGAGTTCGAAGGTACGGTCAAGCCTGCCAAGGGGCTGATGTTAAACGTTGGCATGACCTACCTCGATCCGAAGTACGACAGCTTCATCCTTTCGGCGGTAGGTGACCTGACCAATACCCGACCAGCAGGCATCCCGGCGATCTCGTCGACCTTCGGGGCAAGCTATGACTACGAGTTCGGCAGCGGTGACCACCTGATCGTGCGTGGCGACTTCCACTATGAATCGCCGGTGCAGATCGTCGAGGGTCTGCCCGGATTCCTCACCGCCGGGACGAGCGTTGCCGTTGCTGCGGCACGGCCGTTCCGCCGCGAGGTGAACGAAGCCAACGCTTCGATCACCTGGGCGATGGCGAGTGGTTTCGAGCTGACTGCGTGGGGCCGCAATCTGACCAACAACCGGTACCTGCTGTCGGTGTTCGACACGCCGGCCCAGCCTGGTTCGATCTCGGGCTATACCAGCCAGCCGCGCACTTATGGCGTGACGGGGCGCTATCGGTTCTGAGAATTCATGCCTTGGCAAAGAGAAGGGGGCTTAGCGGCCCCCTTTTTCGTTTCGGCTTATCAACCCAGACCCTGAGCGCCTGGTTCAGCGTGCAGAGGGGACTTCGCTGGCCGCGGCCGAGTTGAATGGCCGGGCATGGAGCGGGGGGAAGGCGTCTTCGAGGGGTTTCACGTCGGGCAGGATATAGACGTAGCCGCCCTTCTTGCCGAACATTGGAGCGATTTTGCCGTTGTAGAGCGCCTTGGGCACGTTGATGCAGCCGAAGGTTATCCGGTTGTCGTCAATCGATGGCGAAAGCATTCGCTTGGCGCGGTTTTCCCTGGGGTTGCCCGTGGGGATCGTGTGCATGGCAACCGAGGTGGCGTAGTCGACCCAGAGGACCTTGTTGTGACCGGCAGCGAGGCCAAACTTCGCGAGGTAGCGGCCTGCAGGCGTGGTCTTTTCGGCAGGGCCAATCTCGGCTAGGCTCTTCGAGCCAACGCCGGGCGTGGCATCATCTCCGAGCGCGCGACCGATCAGGACCGGGCCGAAGCCGACCGGCTTTCCAGTAGCATCGAAAGCGTAGATTGCGGCTGCGGGCTTGTCGATCACGACATAGGGCAGGCCATTGTGGTCGCCGCTTTCCGCGACCCACGCCATCACGCGTTGTGAGGGGATGGAAAGCTCGGGGAACTCGACAGGCGGCACGGGAGCCCTGGCCTTGAGCGCCTTCTTTTTGGCGGGACTGGACTTTGCGGATTTCGGCGGGGCTGCATCAGCAGGCGATGTCGCAGGAGAGGGGAGAACCAGCGCGAGACCTGCCAGCGCCACCAGAGCCTTGATCATATTTCTTTCGCACTCAACTCAGGATGCCGGACAGGCGGATCGTGGCGGTGTAACCACGATCGACCTGTCCGGCGCTTGAACAGGCAGCTTAGTTGCGGGCGCGCTTCTGCGGCTGCTGCTGCATCTGGGTCATGCGCTGATCCATGCTGTCGACGCGTCCGGTCAGCTGGTCGAGGCGCTGGGTATTGGTCTGGGCCTGCGCATTGGCGGCCTGGGCTTCACTGCGCGCCGCCTGGGCAACGCCGTCGGTTGCCTGAAGGCGACCTTCGACACCATCAATGCGCTGATTGACCGTGGCAATCTGCTCGTTGACGTAACCCTTGGTGGCGCAACCGCCGAGGCCGAGCGAACCGGCGAGAATTGCGACGGCAGGAATGATCTTGAGAGACGGCGTCATGAAATGCTCCTTGATGGATCTGTTGGTTTTTTGGCGAACCGCAGCGGCAACGCGCCGTTTTGCAAAACGGACACGGGTGAATCGGTGGAGCGTTGCCTGCCTTGGCTGAGCCGATTTCTGCCAAAGGAACCTCGAAAACCCTTGCGTCAGGGCGTTTTCAGTCGGAGGTGAGCCGATTCCATGCGAAAAGGGCGCGCCTTGCGGCACGCCCCTTGCGTTGTTCAGTGATTGCCCTTGGCGCTTATTTCGGCGCGAGGACCATCAGCATCTGGCGGCCTTCCATGCGGGGGAAAGCTTCGACCTTTGCGATTTCGGCAACGTCGTCCTGCACCTTGCGCAGCAGGTTCATGCCCAGCTGCTGGTGCGAGAGTTCACGACCGCGAAAACGCAGGGTGATCTTGACCTTGTCGCCATCCTCGATGAACCGGGTCACGTTACGCATCTTGGTATCGTAATCGTGGTCATCGATGTTGGGACGCATCTTGATCTCCTTGATCTCCTGCGTCTTCTGGCTCTTGCGGGCAAGGTTCGCCTTCTTCTGCGCCTCGTAGCGGAACTTACCCACGTCTAGGAACTTGCAGACCGGCGGGTCAGCATTCGGGGAAACTTCGACGAGATCCAGGCCAACTTCGGCAGCCTGTTCGATCGCTTCGCGGGTGTACATTACACCCAGATTCTCGCCAGCCTCGTCGATCACGCGCACCTTGGGCACGTTGATCATCTGGTTGAAGCGAGGTCCGCTCTTGACGGGGGGCGCCATACTGCGCCGCGGTGGGGGAGCTATAGTGCTTTCTCCTGCAGTTTTACCGAATATACGTTCGCGCGCTCATATCACAATGTTCGCGCAATTAAAGGGGCGGTTTCGTTCCATGATCGACAGCCGAGGCGATTGTCTGCCCTGCGTTGCCTTCAGGCCGCCGCGCGCCAAAGCGGGAAGCGGGCAAGGCGATCTCCGGCAGGGACAATGGCTTCAATCGCCCGAGCGGGCTGGAGCGCTTTGAGAATGGCCGGGTCACCGGCGTCCATCCCACCGGTCAACGCGCCGAAAGCGGGGAGAATCAGCCGTTTCTCGCTCGCCACAGCGCAAGGGCGGGCAATCGAGCGCCCCCGGATCGAGACGCGAAGCTTGGGGTGAAAGTGGCCCGAGATCTCGGTTTCGGGGGCGCCTGGGCGGGCGATGTGGCGCAAGGTGAGGCCGTTCAGCGCCAGTTCTTCGACCACGGTTCCGCCCGGCGCATTTGCATCTTCATCGTGGTTTCCGGTGATCCAGACCCAGTCCGTGGCGCGGGTGAGGGCGGCAAGCATGCCTGATGCGTGGGGTTCCATCCGCTCAACCGCCTGGGCGTCGTGGAACGAGTCGCCGAGGCAGAAGACACGGCGCGCGCCGGTTTCGCGCAGGGCGTCCGCGAGGCGTTCGAGCGTGGCGCGGCTGTCATAAGGAGGGAGCATCTGGCCGTGGCGGGCGAAGAAGCTGGCCTTTTCGAGGTGGAGATCGGCCACCAGCAGCGCGTTCTCCTCTGCCCAGAACAGCGCGCGAGAGGCGCCGAGGCGGAATTCCTGAGAGGCGAACGAAAAGGGAACCATGGCTTTCCCTTGCCGGAAGGCGATTCCCTTGGCAAGTCGGGGATCAGAGTTTTGGGGGAATGCATGACTGACTGGACGACCCACACTGCCCGCGCCCGGACATGGTTCGAGAGCTTGCGCGACAGGATTTGCGCGGAGTTCGAGGCGATCGAGCGCGAGGCGGGGTCAGACGCGAGCTTCCAGTACACGCCGTGGAACCGCGAGCATGATGGCGAAGCCGTGGAGAACGGTGGTGGCGGCGTGCAGGGCCTGATGAAGGGCAAGGTGTTCGAGAAGGTCGGCGTCAACGTCTCGACCGTGCAGGGCGAGTTCTCGAAGGACTTCGCCGGATCGGTCAACGGGGCGAGCGCGGATTCGCCGGGCTTTACCGCGACGGGGATCAGCCTGGTGGCGCACATGCGCAATCCGCACGTGCCGGCCGTCCACATGAACACGCGCTTCCTGACGACGAGCAAGGCGTGGTTCGGCGGTGGCGGCGATCTCAATCCGCCGATCCCCTATGAGGAGGACACGGCCGAGTTCCATGCCGAGTACAAGGCGGCCTGTGACAGGCACGACCCGGAATACTACCCCAAATTCAAGAAGTGGGCCGACGACTATTTCTGGATTCCGCACCGCAAGGTCCATCGCGGCGTGGGGGGCATCTTCTACGACCATCTGGAATGCGCCGACGATGCCGCGTTCGAAGCGAACTTTGCCTTCACCCGCGATGTGGGCGATGCCTTCATCAACGTGTTCCCGCGCCTTGTGAGGAAGCGGATGGGGATGGAGTACAATTCCGCCGAGAAGCTGACCCAGCTGGAATATCGCGGCCGCTATGCCGAGTTCAATCTGGTGTGGGACCGGGGGACGCTGTTCGGGCTGAAGACCGGCGGGAACATCGACGCGATCCTGATGAGCCTGCCGCCAGAAGCCGTCTGGAGCTGACGTGATCGAAGCAGACGGCCCGCCACTGGGCCACGGCTATCACAACGTGCGTGCGGGCGATCTGGCCTGCGTGGTCACGGCGCTGGAGATGCTGGCACCGCCCGAGGGCTTGCGCCGTCTGGTGCCCGAGGGCGACGTGCCGGTGCAACTGGTGCGCTGGAAGGAGGCGGCGCCTGAGAAGTACCGCCTGCTCTACAAGCGCGTGGGCGGTCCGTGGCTGTGGTGGACGCGGCTGGGCAAGAGCGACGGGGAGATCGCCGCGATCATCCACGACCCGCGCGTGCAGCTTTTTGCGGTGACTGACCGGGCGCGGGTCGAGGTCGGCATGCTTGAGCTGGACTTCCGGGTGGAGGGGGAATGCGAGATCGTGTTCTTCGGCTTCATCAAGGGGGCGACCGGAAAGGGGCTGGGCAAGTGGCTGATGCGGCGCGCGTTGCAGTTGGCGTGGGTGCCGGGTGTCGAGCGGGTCTGGCTGCATACCTGCACCACGGATGATCCGCGCGCCTTGCCATTCTACCAAAGCCAGGGTTTTGCGCCTTTCGCGCGCTTTGTGGAGATACTGCCGGACCCGCGCGTGGGCGGACTTCTGCCACAGGATGTGGGAAGCGCTCCGATTATCCTCTGATCGAACAGGTCGATTGCATTTAAGAGGTATTCCCCCTTGCGGTATCGGTCCGCTTGCCGCCATTTAGGGGCCAGATGCTCCGCCAGTACGAACTTGTCGAACGTGTTCTCGCCTATGATCCCGATGCGGACGAGGCGATGCTCAACCGCGCCTATGTCTATACCGTGCAGAAGCACGGCACGCAGAAGCGGGCGAGCGGGGACCCCTACTTTTCGCACCCCGTAGAAGTGGCGGGCCTGATGACCGAGCTGAAGCTCGATCAGGACACGATCATCACCGCGCTGCTCCACGATACGGTGGAGGATACGCTCGCCACGGTCGAGGAGATCGAGCGGCTGTTCGGGCCCGACGTGGCGCGGCTGGTCGATGGGGTGACGAAGCTCTCGAAGATCGAGACGATGAGCGAGAGCGAGCGCGCGGCGGAGAACCTGCGCAAGTTCCTGCTGGCGATGAGCGAGGACTTGCGCGTCCTGCTGGTGAAGCTGGCCGACCGCATGCACAACATGCGCACGCTCCATTATATCAAGAGCGAGGACAAGCGCCGCCGCATCGCTCGCGAGACGATGGATATCTACGCGCCGCTGGCCGAGCGCGTGGGCATGTACGAATACATGCGCGAGATGCAGTTGCTGGCCTTCGAGCAGCTGGAGCCCGAGGCCTATGCCACGATCACCGGCAGGCTGGCCGCGATCCGCAGCGAGGAAGGCGCGCAAGTCGATGCCATCGCGCTGGAGATCAAGAAGGCGCTGGCGCAGGCCGGGATGCGGGTCGAGGTTTCGGGGCGCGAGAAGCATCCCTATTCGATCTGGCGCAAGATGGCCGAGCGGCACGTCTCGTTCGAGCAAATCACCGATATCATGGCCTTCCGCGTGCTGACCGACAGCGAGGATGATTGCTACAAGGCCTTGGGCATCTTGCACCGGGCGTGGCAGATGATTCCGGGGCGGTTCAAGGACTATGTCTCCACCCCGAAGATGAACGGCTACCGTTCGCTGCACACCGCGCTGATCTATTCCAACGCGATGCGCGTGGAAGTGCAGATCAAGACGCACGAGATGCACGAGCGCAACGAGTACGGCCTTGCCGCGCACTGGTCGTACAAGCAGGGCGGGGTGCAGCCCGATGCGCAGGTCGGGTGGTTGCGCGATCTGGTTGAAATCCTTGATTCCAGCCACGACGCCGAGGAACTGCTCGAGAATACCAAGATGGCGATCTACCAGGATCGCATCTTCGCCTTCACGCCGAAGGGTTCGTTGTTCCAGCTACCCAAGGGGGCGACGCCGATCGACTTTGCCTTTGCCGTGCACACCAATCTGGGCGCGCAGGCAGTGGGGGCCAAGATCAACGGACGGCACGTTCCGCTGCGCACCCCGCTCGGCAATGGCGACGTGGTGGAGATCATCAAGAGCCGCAATTCCGAGCCGCAGCTATCGTGGCTGGGCTTTGTCGTGACCGGCAAGGCGCGCGCCGCGATCCGCCGCTTCGTCCGCCAGAAGGAGCGCGCCGAAGTCGCCGCGATCGGGCGCAAGCTCTATGAGGAGATCGTCGAGCGACTGCCGACCAAGATCGGCAAGAAGGCGCTGAACGATGCGCTCAAGCGGCTGAAGCTGGCGGGCGAGGAGGACTTCATGTTCGCCATCGGCTCGGCCAAGCTGGACGACCGGCAGGTGATGGAAGCGCTCGTCCCCGGCAGCGCGGCCAACCTGCCGCAGGAGGACTGGCCCAGCCAGAAGCGCGCCATCGCGGTGCGCGGCCTCACGCCGGGCATGGCCTTCAAGCTTGCCGACTGCTGCCACCCGGTGCCCGGAGACCGCATCGTCGGCCTGCGCCGTCCGGCCAAGGGCGTGGAAGTCCACGCGATCGACTGCATGAAGCTGGCCGACGGCATCGACGCCGACTGGATCGACCTGTCATGGGACGCGCGCACTGACGGGGCGATCGGGCGGCTGCGGGCAGAGCTGTACAACCGCCCCGGCACGCTGGCGGAAATGGCGGGAATTTTCGCCAAGAACCACGCCAACGTGGTCAACCTCGAGATGACGCAGCGGGAGAACCCGTTCCATACGTACGAGGTCGACCTAGAGGTGCGCGATCTGGCGCATTTGACGCGGATTATCTCTGCGTTGCGGGCGAGTGAGGCGGTGGCGCAGGCGGAGCGGATTTAGTTGGGCCGCTTGGTCACCTAGGCACTGCGCGCGCTGGCGAAGGGGCGAATGATGCACTCTGCGGCGGAGATTAAGTGATCATGGCGTCTCCCATTAAGCCACAGCTTCCTTACCTGTTGTTCCACCCAAAATTCATAGCGAAACATCGCGGCCAGAAATGGCAGACTGAGATGTACCGTCAGGTCTACCAACTTGGCTGGTTCCGCGAATCCTGCTTTGCCATTGATGTAGATTGCCGCAGATTTCCGCTGCTTGACGTTGTCAGCCATGGGCGAGCATGGACGATCTGGAATATTCTCGCGGGTGGAGCCATTCTCAAGGTTGAATACGTCTTCGGCGAGCCGGTCCAACTGAGTTTTGACGAGGCACGAGATACATATGTCGAGTTTGTCTGCAAACACCGTTGGTGGACCGCAAGTCATGAGACGGAACGACAATTCCGAGAAAGGAATGCCCGGTATAGCGACTTTCGGGCTTTGATGGAGCCTCTCAGTTTGGCCGGGCGATGGCCCGTGTCTAAGAAAGTCACGGGAAAGAATTGAGGCGATTGATTAAAATTTCCCCATTTTCACGGGATTACGGTGAGACTTCTTTAGATCCCGAATTCCAAACTCGAGGTAACAAGAGAAGCCAAGCCCGGTGTGAAGCACGGGGCGATGAAGGTTTCTGGTTGGTGGGAGGATTGCTGCGTGCGACTTCATGGTGATCGCACACCGCCCCGCTAGTCCACCAAATTCACCTCAACCACCTGCGCATTCAACGTAGCCCCACCGAAGATCGTCAGGAAGGCGATGTCCGCTGCGTCGCGGCCTACGCCGATGATGGCGGTTGTCGCAGGGTCGGCCATGCCGGTGGCGTCGACGAGGTGCCAGGCTCCGGCGAGCCAGACCTGGGCAAGGGCGTGGAAGTCTTGCGGGGTGACGTCGGGGCTGTAGGCGCTGACCATTCTGGCCGGGATGCCCAAGGACCGGACGAGGGCGATCAGGAGGTGGGCGTAGTCGCGGCAGACGCCTTCGCGGGCGTGGAAGGTGTCGAGCGCGGTGGTGCCGCCGTGGCTGGCGCCGGGGACATAGGCGAGGTGGGTGGCGATCCAGTCACGCACGGCCTCCACCGCCGCGCCGCCGGTCAGGTGGCCGAACATGTCGACGGCGGCGGCGTGCATGGTGTCGACGGGGCAGTAGCGCGAGGGGAACAGGTATTCGAGGACCTCGCCGGGCAGGGCGCTGAGGCTGTCGGCGGCGAGGCTGCCTAGCGGCAGGGGCTGGCGGTTGATCTCTACCGTGGCGCGGTAGTCCACATCAAAATGCGTTTCGGGTTCGAGCCAGAGCCGCTCGCCCAGGCCGTCGTGGCCGGGGACCGTGTGGGCGATGCCGGGCGTGGTGGTGCAACTGGTTAACCCCACGCGCTGCCCGGCCATCTGCGCCACGCCGATCTGCATCAGCACGGGGGCAGGGCCGTTCATCGCATAGTCGAGCTTTACGGCAATGCCGATGGTATGGGGCAAGGGATGAGTCCGGTTCTGGAGGGTGCGTAGCCGCCACCAGCGCCGCGAGCCTCACGTAGTGGCGCGCGCGCGTCCTGCAAAGAGCCAGGCGAGAAATGCGGTGAGCAGGATCGACACGACGTTCTGTGGCAGCGACGCACCGTCCTGCGTGATCTGGTGGGTGGCGGTCGAGATCAGCTCAAGCGCGATGAAGGCGTAGCAGGCAAGCTGGCCGGTGCGGCTGAGGCGCGGGCGCAGCAGTGCGGCGAGCACGGCGACGGCGAGACCCATCTCGACCAGGCCGATGATCTTGCCGAGCCAATCCGGCAGGTGGACCGTCCAAGCGGTGTGCCTGAGCAGTTCTTCGCGCGAGGAGAACGTCTTGTGCCAGCCCACGAAGCCGTGGAACGCGGCGAGCAGCAAGGTCAGCGGCACGATCAGCGCCAGCCGAAGCAGCGCGGGCATGCGGATTGCGGACATGATGCATCTCCCCCTTATTTTTAGAACCAAAAGTCTAATATGTATCGGTGATGGCTGCAACTGCCGGGACGGACGGTTTTGACCTTTGCCCGCGATTGCGGTATGAAAGGTCCATAGCGGAGCAGGACCGCGCCATGACCGGCGTGCCGTCCGCCGTTTGTGTCTGCGAAACGGTTGACGTTGCAGACGAAACCGCCTAATCGCGCCTTTCACTCATTTCCGGGCAATGGCTGCACAATCAGGGTTAAACTCCTGAAACCGTGCGGAAATCCCGGTTTTCCCGAGTGAGTTTTAGCGATGAGATAGGCGGCGTGAGCGATTCGCGCGGCCTGTGGAGCAAACGGAGAAGCAAGTGGCTCGTATTGCCGGGGTCAATATCCCCACCAACAAGCGCGTGATCATCGCGCTTACCTACATCCATGGCATTGGCGCTCATAAGGCCAAGCAGATCGCCGACAAGCTGGGTATCGAACATACCCGCCGCGTTCAGGACCTGACCGACGCAGAAGTGCTCGGCATCCGTGAAACGATCGACGCCGATCACACCGTGGAAGGCGATCTTCGTCGCGAAGTGGCGATGAACATCAAGCGCCTGATGGACCTCGCGTGCTATCGTGGTCTGCGTCACCGCAAGGGCCTGCCGGTCCGCGGTCAGCGCACCCACACGAACGCTCGTACCCGCAAGGGCAAGGCCAAGCCGATCGCCGGCAAGAAGAAGTAAGATCTGAAAAGGTCCTTCTTCCGTCTAAAGTTTCTCGAGGATAGATACCATGGCACGCGAACCTCAGCGCATTAAGCGCCGCGAGCGCAAGAACATCACCAGTGGTGTTGCGCACGTAAACGCCAGCTTCAACAACACCATGATCACCATCACCGATGCTCAGGGCAACGCCATTTCGTGGTCGTCGGCCGGCATGATGGGCTTCAAGGGCAGCCGCAAGTCGACGCCGTACGCAGCACAGGTTGCTGCTGACGACGCCGGCAAGAAGGCTGCTGAACACGGCGTCCGTACCCTCGAAGTCGAGGTCAAGGGCCCCGGTTCGGGTCGTGAGAGCGCTCTGCGCGCCCTCCAGGCGGTCGGCTTCACCATCACGGCGATCCGTGACGTGACCCCGATCCCGCACAACGGCGTTCGTCCTTCGAAGCGTCGTCGCGTCTGATCCTGCCTATGGCGGATGGGGCGCAGGTACCGGCACCCCATTCGCCCAATATTTCGACCGGAGCCGGACATTCGCGTCCGGCAACCGGCAAAAGCCCGCACAAACCCCAGGGGAATTCCATGACTGTCAACATCAAGAACTGGCAGGAACTGAAGAAGCCCAACAATCTCGAGATCAAGTCGGGCAACGACTCCAAGCGCCGTGCGACCTTCGTCGCCGAACCGCTGGAGCGTGGCTTTGGTCTCACTCTCGGCAACGCGCTGCGCCGCGTGCTGCTGTCTTCGCTGCAGGGCGCAGCGGTTACCTCGATCAAGATCGAGAACGTGCTTCACGAGTTCTCGTCGCTTGCCGGCGTGCGTGAAGACGTCACCGACATCGTTCTGAACGTGAAGCAGATCGCCCTCAAGATGCAGGGCGAAGGCCCCAAGCGTCTGCAGCTCTCGGCCACCGGCCCGGGCGAAGTGAAGGCAGGCGACATCGCCGTCACCGGCGACATCGAGGTCATGAACAAGGACCTCGTGATCTGCAACCTCGACGAAGGTGCGACCTTCAACATGGAACTGACCGTCGACACCGGCAAGGGCTACGTCCCCGCCGTGTCGAACCGTCCTGTCGACGCGCCGATCGGGCTCATCCCGGTCGACTCGCTCTACTCGCCGGTGCGTCAGGTGTCCTACAAGGTCGACAATGCCCGCATCGGGCAGGAGCTTGACTACGACAAGCTCAACCTGACGGTCGAAACCGACGGTACGATCACCCCGGAAGACGCCGTGGCCTATGCCGCGCGCATCCTTCAGGACCAGCTCGCGCTGTTCGTCCACTTCGACGACCAGATGCCGGTCGGCCATGTCCCTTCGGTTGCAGGCGTTGCCGCCCATGCGCCGGAAGAAAGCGACGCGAACCAGCTCAACCGCTACCTTCTCAAGAAGGTGGACGAGCTGGAACTCTCGGTCCGTTCGGCCAACTGCCTCAAGAACGACAACATCATCTACATCGGCGACCTGGTCCAGAAGACCGAAGCCGAGATGCTGCGCACGCCGAACTTCGGCCGCAAGTCGCTCAACGAGATCAAGGAAGTCCTCTCGTCGATGGGCCTGCGCCTCGGCATGGACATCCCCGGCTGGCCGCCGGAAAACATCGAAGAGATGGCCAAGAAGCTCGAACAAGAGCTGCTTGGTTAAGGAAATTCGGGGCGTCCCTGTCGGGGCGCCCTGCTTTCAAGGGCGATTTGGCGGCAGCCCTGATAGCCGCCTGGATCGGGGTACCTCGTACGGCCCCCCTACGAACGGAAGGAAAATACCATGCGTCACAAGCTGGGCCAGCGTAAGCTCGGTCGTACCTCTGCCCACCGCATCGCAATGCTGCGCAACATGGCAGCATCGCTGATCAAGCACGAGCAGATCACCACGACGCTCCCCAAGGCGCGCGAACTGCGCCCCTACATCGAAAAGCTGATCACGCTGGGCAAGAAGGGCGGCCTTTCGAACCGTCGTCTCGCACATGCCCGTCTGCTCGACGATGCGCAGCTGCAGAAGCTGTTCACCGTTCTGGCCGAGCGTTATGCTGACCGCAACGGTGGCTACACCCGCATCATCAAGGCTGGCATCCGTTCATCGGACGCCGCGCCGATCGCCGTGATCGAACTGGTTGACCGCGACACCTCGGCCAAGGGTCAGGATTCGGGCCCGGTGATGACCGCGGACGAGGACGAATACGAAGCCGCGTAATTCGCGCTTCAGCTTCGGCTGACTGATTGACGGGCGGGGCTGCGGCTCCGCCCGTTTTTCGTTGTGACAGGGTTGCGCGAGGCGGAGAGGCGGCTAGTTTCCATTGTAACGAATGATTCAGTCGAAAGTCCCCCCATGCCATTGCGCCCATCGTTACTCGCTGCTGCGGCGGCGGTTGTCTGCGTTTCTGCCCCAATCCATGCCCATGCCGGAGAGACGGCCTTGAACTACCCGAAGACCGAGCGCGGCCCGGTGGTCGAGACCTTCTTCGGCGAGAAGGTGGCAGATCCCTATCGCTGGCTGGAAGCCGACGTTCGCGTCGACAAGAAGGTGGCTGCATGGGTGGACGAGCAGAGCACGTTCACCGACGCCTATCTCAAAGGCTTGCCGGAGCGCGCCGCGTTCGAGAAGAAGCTGACCAACCTGTTCGACTTCGAGCGCTATGGGCTTCCGGTCAAGGCCGGGAAATATCTGTTCTTCCGCCACAATACCGGGTTGCAGAACCAGTCCGTGCTCTATGTCCGCAATGCGGACGGGAGTGGTGAGCGGCGGGCTCTGATCGATCCGAATGGATGGGCCAAGGACGGCGCGACGGCGCTGGATGATTGGCTGCCTTCGCCCGACGGCAGCAAGGTTGCCTATTCGGTGCAGGATGGCGGCACGGACTGGCGATCGGTCAAGGTTATCGACGTCGCCACCGGGCAGGTACTTGCGGATACGATCCAACACGTGAAGTTTTCGCGCCTGACCTGGGCCGGGAACGATGCGGTGATCTATTCGCGCTTTCCCGAACCCAAGGCGGGCGAGGCGTTTCAGGCGGTGAGTTCCAACCAGTCGGTCTGGTATCACAAACTCGGGACCGGACAGGGCGAGGACCGCCAGCTTTACGCAACGCCGGACAACCCGCGGCTCTATCATCTGGCACAAGTGACGCATGACCAGCGCTGGATGGTCGTTTCGACGAGTACGGGCAGCGAGAAGGGCAATGCGGTGGGTATCGCCGCCGTAGGCAGGGGTGAATGGACGGTCCGTCCGCTTATCACGTCGCTGTCCGATGAATGGACGCTGGTCGAAGGCGTGGGAGACCAGTTGTGGTTCATCACCAGCATGGATGCGCCGCGCAAGAAGATCATGCGGGTCGATCTTTCGGGCAAGGAACCAGTGTTCACCACGGTAGTCCCGGAAAGTGCAGCCGTGCTCGATCTGGCCAGCATTGTCGGCGACCGTCTGATGCTTAACTATTTGCGCGACGTGAAGGCGGAACTGCGGGTTTCTGGACTCGATGGGCAGGGAGTCACGACGGTTGCTTTGCCCGGGATTGGCAGCATTGCTGCCGTTGTGGGCGAGCCGGGCGATCGGCAGGGCTATTTCGCGTTCAGCGGCTTTACCCAGCCTGCGACGATCTATGCCTTCGATGCGGCAAAACCTGCATCGGCGAGCGTGTGGGAAGCGCCCAAGCTGGCCTTCGATCCGGCGGATTTCGAGACCCAGCAGGTCTTCTATCCTTCAAAGGATGGCACGAAAATCCCGATGTTCATTATCCGGCGAAAGGATCTGAAGGGGCCGGTTCCGACGATCCTCTACGGCTATGGCGGGTTCAATGTCTCGATCCTGCCGGGATATTCTCCGGCGCGCCTTGCCTGGCTTCAGGCGGGCGGGGCCTATGCGGTAGCAAACCTGCGCGGCGGCGGAGAGTATGGCGAGGCCTGGCATCTGGCGGGCAAGGGACCGACCAAACAGAACGTGTTCGACGATTTCATCGCGGGCGGCGAATGGCTCAAGGCCAATGGCGTGACCAGCAAGGATGGGCTTGCGGTCGAGGGTGGTTCGAATGGCGGGCTGTTGGTCGGCGCAGTCGTCAACCAGCGGCCTGACCTGATTGCGGCGGCGCATCCGGCAGTCGGCGTGATGGACATGCTGCGCTTCGACAAGTTCACGGCGGGGCGCGAATGGGTGTTCGACTATGGCTTTCCGGAAAAGGAAGCCGACTGGCGTTTGCTGCGCAGCTATTCGCCCTATCACAACGTCAAGGCAGGCACGCCTTATCCTGCCGTACTGGTGACGACGGCGGATACCGATGACCGCGTGGTGCCGGGGCACAGCTTCAAGTATGCAGCGGCGCTGCAGGCAGCAGGACTTGGCCCCAAGCCGCAGCTGATCCGCATCGAAACGCGCGCCGGGCATGGATCGGGCAAGCCGGTATCGAAGCAGATTGAAGAAAGCGCTGATGTCTTCGCGTTTCTGGCGCACTGGACGGGTCTTACGCCGAAGGACTGATAGGCAATCAGGCCATCTCCCACGCCTTCACGTGATGTGCTAAGTCACTGGCAACGATGATGTGGGAGATGGACAGGTTCGGGCGGCGCCTTGCTGGCGTCATGCTCATGGCGGCGCTGCTGTTGCCGGCGCAGCCTGCGCTTGCCGATAGTGCTGAGGTCGCGCTGCCTACAACGGGTGGCGGGTCTGCGCCTTCGGTGCTTCCCCGTCTCATCTTGCCGCGCAGTGCCTATCCGACCACTCGAGACGACGGTCTGGTCGAGCAAGTGTTCGGGCAGCGAGTAGCCGATCCTTTCCGGTGGCTCGAAGCCGATCCGCGCAGCGATGGCGACGTAGCCAGGTGGATCGCGCAGCAGAATGCGCTCAGCGGCGACTATCTTGCCCGGCTGCCGGGGCGCGAGCGCTTTGCCAGCCGCATCCGCGAACTGTTCGATTTCGAGCGCTATGGCCTGCCTCGCAAGGCGGGACGGAGCTACTTCTACAGCCGCAATACCGGGTTGCAGAACCAGTCTGCACTGTGGGTGCGAAAGGGTGTGGGCGGCGAGCAGCGCCTGCTGCTCGACCCCAATGGCTGGAGCGCAGACGGATCATTGGCGTTGGCGCAGTGGGAACCTTCGCCTTCTGGCCGCTATCTTGCCTATGCCGTGCAGGAAGCGGGGAGCGACTGGCGGACGCTGCGGGTGGTCGAGGTCGGCACGGGCCGGGTGCTTGACGAGCGGTTGCAATGGGCCAACGACACCGAAATCGCGTGGGTGGGTGAAGAGGGATTCCTGTACTCACGGTTTCCGGCACCCAAGGCAGGTGATGATCCACGGGCGCCTCGTTTCAACAAGGCGGTATGGTTTCACCGCATCGGCACGGCGCAGGACGTGGACGAACTGGTCCATGCGACGCCGGACCACCCTGAGTGGAGCCACAAGGCACTGGTGACCAGCGACGGACGCTGGGCGGTGGTGGTCAGCGAAGTCAGCACGGACAGGCGCAACGCGGTCCACCTGATCCAACTGGAAGGCAGACCGGCGGGCCAATGGAAGGTCCAGCCCCTGGTACCCGAGATCGCCGACCACTGGAAGCTTGTGGCAGGGATCGGCGACCGGCTGTGGTTCCTGACCGACCGGAGCGCTGCGAACTATCATCTTGTCAGCATTGATCTTGCCCGTCCGAAGGACGGCTGGAAGATCGTGGTGCCCGAGCGTGGCAACACGCTGGAAGGCGCGCGTATGATCGGCGACCGCTTCCTGCTGTCGTACCTCAGGGATGGGCAGACGGTGGCGGTGATGACCGACCGCAAGGGCAAGCCGGGTCGGGCGATCACGCTCAACGGGATCGGCACGGCAAGCGGCTTTGGCGGGCGGCCGGGCGATGCAGAGACATTCTACCAGTTCACCAGCTTCAACCTGCCGCCTGCGATCTATCGCATGGACCTGCACAGCGGTGCGGTGACGCCGTTTGCGGTGCCGAAGATGGCGTTCGATCCAGTGGACTACCTTGTCGAGCAGCGCGAGTATCCTTCGCGCGATGGCACGATGGTGCCGATCTATATCGTTCGCAAGCGGGCGCTGGCGACGGCAGGCAAGCCGGTGCCGACGCTGCTCTACGGATATGGAGGCTTCGACATTGCGCTGACGCCCGGATATTCGCCGGTGCGCATGGCCTGGCTGGAGGCGGGCGGCGCCTTCGCTCTGGCCAATGTGCGCGGCGGGGGCGAGTTGGGGCGCGGCTGGTATGAGGCCGGGCGACGCGACAAGAAGCAGAACAGCTTCGACGACTTCATCGCGGCGGGTGAATACCTGATCCGCGAGGGCATTGCCGCCAAGGGCGGGCTTGCGGTGCAGGGCGCGTCGAACGGCGGGCTGCTGGTGGGCGCGGTGGTCAATCAGCGGCCCGACCTGTTTGCCGCGGCAAATCCCGACGTGGGTGTGATGGACATGCTGCGCTATGACCGGTTCACCTCCGGGCGGTTCTGGGTCGACGACTATGGCAGGCCCGATCGCGAGGAGGACTGGCGGACGCTGCGGTCCTATTCGCCGTATCACAATATCGCAGATGGCAAGGCTTACCCTGCAATACTCGTAACCACCGCAGAGAACGACGACCGCGTAGTCCCGGCGCACAGCTTCAAGTACGTGGCGGCCTTGCAGGCGGCGCAGATCGGGGAGCGCCCGCATCTGCTGCGCGTGGAAACGAAGGCAGGGCACGGGGCGGGCAAGCCGGTGGAGAAGGTCATCGGTAGCGGGGCCGATGTGCTTTCGTTTCTAGCTTATTGGACCGGCCTGGGGAGCGAGACCGCTCAGCGCTGATACCGTTCAGGTTCATGTCGATTTAGCTGAACGAAAGCTGTCGTCATGGTTCAGCGTTATCTCACGGCGAATCAGGCAATCCTTCATGCGTGGCGGGAAAGGCCCGCCGGACTTAAGGACCTGCACCATGAAGACTCTACCCAAGGCCCTCGTCGGAACCGTTGCCGCCGCTGCGGTTGCGGTGTCTTCGGCAACGCCGGCAGTTGCCCGCGACCATCGCGGCGGGATTGACGGCGGCGACATCATCGCTGGCGCGCTGGTGATCGGCGGCATTGCCGCGATCGCTGCTGCGGCAAGCAACAACAACGACCGCCGCGACTACGATCGATACGGCTATGGGGACGACTGGCGCGGCCGCGATGGCTGGAACGACCGGCGTTATGGTGACGGTTACTATGGCCGGGGCAACCCGCGCCAGGCGATCGAGCAGTGCGTGCGTACGGCTGAGCGCAATGCCTCGCGCTATAGCTATGGTCGGGCAGACGTGACCGACATCCGCGACGTGCGCAACACCCGCTGGGGATATGAAGTGCGCGGGCGGATTGCGGTGAACACGCGGGGTCGCGACTGGCGCGATGGTGACCGCTACTACGGTCGCGGCTGGGGCGGCGACTATCGCGGCTGGGACAACTCGCTCCGCGGCTATGACAGCGGATCGTTCAAGTGCAAGGTTGAGCGGGGACGGGTGGTCGATATCGACTACAGCGGCATTCGCGGGCTTTGAACGATGAACAGGCAGGCGGTTCAGGCATCGGAAAGCCTGGGCCGCCTAGCCTTTAACGTATAGACGGGACTCCGGCTGCCCGCCTGTGGATCGGGGCAGGTAGCCGGTTGGAAGGGAACGACATCATGGCAGGACGGATTGCGAAGATTGCGCTGGCGGGCGCTGCACTGGCCACCACGCTCCTGCCGGTTGCGGCACAGGCGAATGGGCGCTGGGATCGTGGTGGCTGGGGCGGGCGCGGCTGGCATCGCGACCGTGGCGGCATCGACGGAGGCGACGTGCTCGCAGGGCTGCTGATCATTGGCGGGATTGCCGCGATCGCGACAGCCGCAAGCAACGCCGAGAAGAAGAACCGCAATGCGCGCGAGGACGACGGCTATCGCTATCGGCCCGAGGACGATCGTCGAGACGAACGGCGCGACGAATGGCGCGACCAGAGCGGTTCGACGCCGGGGTCCAGCGCGCGCGGCCTTAACGATGCCGTGGATGCCTGCGTTACCGAGGCAGAGCGCAATGGCGATATCGAGGAAGTCTACGACGCCACGCGCAACGGCGATGGCTACCGGGTTTCCGGCACGCTCCGCAATGGCGATCGCTTCTCTTGCGATGTGAGCCGCGAAGGTGGCGTCCTGCTCGACCTGCGCAAGGGGCGCATCTGACGCACCTGAAGCCGTGTTTCTTTTCGTGATCCCTTGCGGCGGGGGCCTGGTCTGATTATCGGCAAGGTGATCTCGTTTACACAGAGGATACCGGCCGATGACCATGTTCGACGATCGCGAGAAGGCATTCGAGGCCAAGTTCGCCCATGACGAGGAAATGCTGTTCCGCGTCCATGCCCGCCGCAACCGTCTTTTGGGCACTTGGGCTGCCGAGCGCATGGGGCTCGATGCTGCTGAGACCGAGGCCTATGCCAAGTCGGTCGTGCAGGCAGATTTCGAGGAATCGGGCGATGAGGACATGATCCGCAAGGTGCTGGGCGACTTGATTTCGGCCGGCGTCGACATCGACGAGAGCGATGTGCGCCTCGCGCTTGAGGCCAAGTCCGTCGATGCCCGTCGCCAGTTGATGGGCGAAGTCTGATGGCGATGCCCGCCGCCGAGATCGAGGCAATGATCCGTGCGGCCTTGCCCGATGCGGTGGTCGAGATCACCGATCTGGCGGGCGATGGCGATCATTATGCCGCGCGCGTGGTTTCAGCCGCGTTTGCGGGCCTGCCGCGCGTCAAGCAGCACAAGCTGGTCTACGAGGCCTTGGGCGGACGCATGGGCGGCGAACTGCATGCCTTGCAACTGACCACTGCCGTTCCCAATTGAGAGCGGAAAGGAAACCGATCCCTCATGTCTACCGAGCAGCGCATCTCCGAAATCGTCAATGGCAATGACGTCGTCCTGTTCATGAAGGGCACGCCGCTGTTCCCGCAGTGCGGCTTTTCGAGCAAGGCAATTGCCATCCTCGAACACCTTGGCGTTGAATACGCCTCGGTCGACGTGCTGCAGGACATGGAAATCCGCAGCGGCATCAAGTCCTACTCCGACTGGCCGACGATTCCCCAGCTCTACGTGAAGGGCGAATTCGTGGGCGGCTCGGACATCATGATGGAAATGTTCCAGGCGGGCGAACTGCAGCAGCTGATGGATGACGCGGGCGTCAAGGCCGCCTGATTTACCGGCTTTCCGGGCAGAGATTGCAAGGGCGCGGTCGGCAATGCCGGTCGCGTCTTTTTTTGTCTTTCGGTTTGACAGGAGGTCCCGGGAGAGGCGGAGCCATAAGAGACCGGGGGGACTGGCTCCGCCTCGAGAAGAAGCTACTCTTCGGGACGACAGTGACTATGCAGGCATCGTGCCAAACTTTGGGAATCGCTGAATTCTGCAGTTTTAACCTGAGGTTGCAGTACTTGCGAGAATGCAGTTGTAAAATGAACCGACATGTGGAGCGGGCTTGGCAAGCGGCGCTGCGCCAGACATGATGCAGGCGATGGAAACGCACGATATCGAGCCCGAGAACTGGCTGAGAAAGACAACCCCTGCGGCAACGGTGGTTATCTTCCGGCATGATCCGCTGGGCGGACCGCCCCAGATTCTGATGGTCGAGCGCAATGCCAGCCTGAAGTTTGCAGGCGGCGCGACAGTGTTCCCAGGCGGCAAGATCGACGAGGCAGACCGCGAACTGGCGGCGCGCATCGGCGGCGACCTCGATGACATGGCTGCGCGGGTTGCGGCTGTACGCGAGACGCTGGAGGAAACCGGGCTGGTCGTGGGGATTGACGGCGTCGTTGATGGCATGCTGGCTGCTCAGGCGCGGCGCATGCTGATCTCGGGCGGTGATCTGGCGCCGGTCCTCGATGCCTTCGGCTGGAGCCTTGCGCCAGAACGACTGGTGCCATTCGCGCGATGGTGGCCCAAGCATCGGACTGAAAGAATTTTCGACACCCGCTTCTATCTGGCCGATCTCGGCACGGGGGCGGTCGACATCGAGGTCGATGCCACAGAGAATCGGCACTTGTTCTGGGCGAGCGCTAAGGGGGCACTCGATCTTGCGGAAAAGGGGAAGATCCGGGTGATCTTCCCGACGCGGCGCAATCTGGAACGGTTGGCTCTGTTCGGCAGCTTCGGGGATGCGAAAGTCCACGCAGAGGCAACGCCGGCCGGCACGATCAGCCCGTTCATCGAAAAGCGTGATGGCCAGCCCTGGCTGATGATCCCGGAGAACCTTGGTTACCCGGTGCTGGGCGAGCCGCTCGAAATGGCGCAGCGGGGCTGATCCGCAATCTTGCGTAGGGCTTGGCTAAGCGGAAGTTGAGGGCGGGGCGGCAGGCTGGCGGCGTCGATGCCTCAACCCCTCCTCTCGATGGACATATCCACGGCCCCCGTAGAGGAGGGCCGCACGTCACGCGATGGCCCACGCGAGGCGCACGCAATTGATGCTCCCGTCCAGTCCCCCGTTCATGCTTTGCAGTATGAGATCGCCCAGGCGCACGAGGCCGATGCGGAAGCTGATTCGCGGGATGAGAAGGCTCCAGGGTGGATCAGGCTGGGATTTGCGGTCATCGCATCGATAATGTTATGGACTGCAATCATAGGCTTAATCCGAACACTCGTTTGAGCACCGCGTGCCGTAACGAATTGTTGAGAAGGGGCATGCAAATTCCGCTGCATGCGTAGCCCACTCGACATGTTGACCCCAGGTCAGATCGCCCGCTCCGGCCGCTTCGTCGCGCTTGCGACCGCGCTTTCGCTAGGCTTCGGATACGTTACCGATACGCTGACGCCGACCATGGCGGGTGTCGGATCGTTCCTTCTGGCAAACGCATTGCTACTGGCAGCGCCGCGTCAACGCGCAACGGAATTGCTGGGTGCAGTGACGGTGTGGCAGTGCTTCGCCGAGTTTCTCTCGACGATGCAGAGCGGGCAATTTGCGATGTGGCGCCTGGCAGTGTCGATCGCGACGCTGGGGTGCGTCATGGCGGTGATCCGGGTTCAGCACATCCGTGACCTTACACGCCAGAGTCCGGATATCCGTCTGGCCGACCTTGACCGACGGACTGTCGGCGGCATCGGTGTGCTGCCGCGCACCGATGCGCAATTGGCCGAACTTCGCCACGAAGAGGCCGCCTGAATCGGCATTCGCAAAAGGTTGCCAATTCGCATTGTTGCGCGCGCCATGACCGCTATGCTGAAGCCAACCGAAAGGATGGCTGATGCGTCTGATTTCCCGCGTTCTCGCCGCAGCCCTGGCGCTTTGTGCAGAGCCCGCACTCGCCGCTGACAAGCAGGAGGCGCTGACTTTCCTGCGCCCCGATGCCGTGTTCGATGGCGAGAACGCGGTTCTGCACAAGGGGTGGGCCGTGCTGGTGCGTGGTAACCGCATCGAAGCCGTCGGTCCCGACATTGTCGCGCCCGCGCAAGCCTCGGTCATAGCTCTGCCCGGCATGACGCTCATGCCTGGCATGATCGAGGGGCACTCGCACCTTTTCCTGCACCCCTACAACGAAACGCCGTGGGACGATCAGGTCCTGCACGAACCGCTCGCCTTGCGCACGGCACGGGCCACGGTCCACGCTCGCATCACGCTGATGGCGGGGTTCACCACAGTGCGCGATCTTGGGACCGAAGGAGCCGGCTATGCCGACGTCGGGCTCAAGCAGGCAATCGAGCAGGGGATCGTGCCAGGGCCACGCATGCTTGTGGCGACGCGGGCAATCGTTGCGCCCGGAGCCTATGGACCGCGCGGTTTCGAGCCCGGTGTTGCCGTGCCGCTGGGGGCCGAGGAAGCGGGCGGGCCGGAACTGGTCAATGCGGTGCGCCGCCAGATCGGTGCGGGGGCTGATCTGGTCAAAGTCTATGCCGATTATCGCTGGGGACCGGGCGAGCCAAGCCGACCGACGTTTACCGAGGGCGAGTTGAAGGCGGCGGTCGAGGCGGCCCATAGTGCGGGACGCGAGGTTGTGGCGCATGCCAGCACGGCCGAAGGGATGCGGCGCGCCGTGGCAGCGGGCGTCGATACCATCGAGCATGGCGATGAGGGCACGTCGGAAGTCTTCGCGGCGATGAAGGTCAAGGGTGTGGGCTTCTGCCCGACACTTGCGGCAGGCGATGCCATTGCGCGGTACCGCGGATGGAATGGCGAAGCGCCCGTGCCCAAGGGCGTGCAGGAAGGTTTCGATGCACTGGCCAAGGCGCGCAAGGCTGGCGTGGCGATCTGCATGGGGGGTGACGTCGGCGTCTATGCCCATGGCGACAATGCGCGCGAGGCCGAACTGATGGTCAAGGGCGGGATGACGGCGGCGGAAGTGGCCATCGCGGCGACGTCAGGAAATGCGAAGATGTTCGGGCTGGGGGATCGGCTTGGCACGGTAAAGGCAGGAATGCTCGCCGATCTGGTTGCAGTAGAGGGCAATCCGCTCGCCGACATTTCGGCGATCCGCAAGGTGGCGTTGGTGATGAAGGACGGCGTATTGTGGAAGGGACCGTTGGGGCGCTAGACGGTCACCAAGGATTCAGCGCCATCAGTGTTGCTGCATGCGATGGAATTATGCCAAGCAAGTAGCCAATTTCGTCGAAAGTGATGTCTGGTCGTTCACGGCTCAGATCATGGGCTGTGGCAACCAAGGCGTGACAATTCGGATCCAAGAATTGTGCAATCTGTCCGCTTTCACGCTCCAGCCGTAGCACTGAGGCAAAGTCGAGAAAATCTTCGGGCCAGATGGCGTCGGTAACGATCCCTGCAGCGACCCTGGCATCTATGCGCTTCATGCAATAATTGTCATGAACCCTCTCTTCCTGTGCGATCATCCAGAACTGTTGGCAGTTGATGCAACGAGACAAGTACAGCCACCACTGGCGTCCTCCGTGGTCGCAAACACGATCAAGCGAACCAAGCACTTCCTCATCTCGTTGCGAACCCATGCCAATGACGGCCACGTCACCGAGTTCTGCGCAGCCGCATTCCGTTTGCGATCTCAATTCCTGTCACCTTTCTGGCTTGCCTTTGGCTCAGCCAGCATGGCTGCGGCAAGGGCCTGATAGTCCGGGCAGTCTGAGCTTCCTTGCAGGCGGTCCTTCAGGGCGCGGTAGTGGTTCAGCACGGCTTGTCCGAATGCGGTAAGCCTTGCCCCGCCGCCCTTCGCACTACCGGGAGAGGTTTCGACCAAGGGCTGTCGCCAACAGCGGTTCATGGCGTCGACCAGCAGCCAGGCACGGCGATAGCTCATGTCCATGGCGCGGGCGGCGGCGGAGATCGAGCCGTGCTGCGTGATCGCGTCAAGCAGATCGGCCTTGCCGGGGCCCATGGCGATTTCATCGCCGCAGTAGAGTTGGATCTTGAGTTTGAGGCGCTGCATCGCGAGGCAGGGTATCGGGGCGAGGGGCGGGGTTGCAACTTGTTTCGGTGGCAACTAGCACGCTGCGATGATCGCTCAAGTCGAACCGTTTCACGCCATTGCTGTCTCTCGCCTTGCCCATGACATGGAGGCCGCAGGGGCGAGCGTGATCCACATGGAGTTCGGGCAGCCCTCGACTGGCGCTCCGGCCAGATCGATCGCCTTGGCGCACGAAGTGCTCGCCAACGAGGCGATGGGATACTGGGAAAGCGTGCCGCTGAAGGAGCGGATCGCGCGCAGCTATGCCGACAACTATGGCGTGAGCGTGGAGCGCGAGCAGGTGATCCTGACCTGCGGGGCATCGCCTGCCTTCGTCATGGCGCTTTCCTGCCTGTTTCGGCCCGGAGCGCGCATTGCGCTGGCTCGGCCAGGATACGTTGCCTACCGCAATTCGCTCAAAGCCATGTACCTTGAGCCGGTCGAGATGGAATGCGGGCCGGACGAACGATTTCAGGTGACCGCGGCTGCAGTCGATGCGCTCGAGCCGGTGCCTGATGGCTTGATCGTGGCGAGCCCGGCCAATCCGACAGGCACGATCATTGAGCCTGCGGAACTCGCCGCTATTGCCGATGTCTGCCGCCGCAAGGGAATCCGGGTGATTTCGGACGAGATCTACCACGGGCTAAGCTATGGCGCGAAGGCCGCTTCGATGCTGGAGCATCTGCCCGATGCGGTGATCGTCAATTCGTTCTCGAAGTATTTCAGCATGGCGGGCTGGCGTTTGGGCTGGCTGGTCGTGCCGCCTGCGCTGATCGATGCGGCACGCGCGCGGATGGGCAGCCTTTTCCTGACGCCGCCTGTTCTGGCGCAGAAGGCCGGACTGATGGCCTTCGAATGCCGAGACGAGCTGAACGGGCATGTCGAGACCTACGCGCGCAATCGCAATATCCTGCTGGAGGCCCTACCCAAACTTGGGCTTGGGCGCATCGCCCCGCCGGACGGGGCATTCTACATCTACGCCGATGCCAGCGAGTTTACCGATGACAGTCTGGCGCTGTGCGAGGCGCTGCTGCGCGATACCGGCGTGGCGACGGCGCCGGGGCTGGACTTCGATCCGGTGAACGGCAAGCGCTTCATCCGCTTCAGCTTTGCGGTCTCGACGCCGCTCGTCGAGGAAGCGGTTCGCCGGATTGGGCCGTGGTTTGCCGCGCGGCGCAGCGTCAGTCCGGCACAAGCACCATCTTGACCACGCCCGACAGGCATGAGCGACACGCCCCACAGCCTACAGCCGCCGGGATCATCACCTTCTGTCCGACTTTCAGCCGGTGTACGGCGCGGCCCACCTCGACGACCTCGCCGACGGCTTCGTGGCCAACGCAGAAGCCGACGTCCTCGGAAAAGCCGTGGCCGTGGTAGATGTGCAGGTCGGACCCGCAGATGGAACAGGCATCGACCTTGACGATGGCATCCCTGTCCGATTGCGGCGCAGGATCGTCCAAGCTTTCGTGGCGGATGTCGCGGGTGCCGTAGTAGCGCAGCGCCTTCATAGGGTGAGCCCTCCATCGACGACGAGCGTGTGGCCGGTGACGTAGGAGGCCAGGGGCGAGGCGAGGAAGATGGCGGCTCCGGCCATGTCCTCAGGCGTGCCCATGCGGCCTTGGGGAATGCGCGCAACGGCCCCGGCGAGGCGGTCCGGGTTTGCGGTCGTGACCTTGGTCAGCTTGGTGTCGACGAGGCCGGGAGCAAGGCCATTGACGCGGATACCGTCTGCGGCAAAGGCTTGGCCCAGTGTCTTCGTCAGGCTTACCGCGCCAGCTTTCGAGGCTGCGTAGGCGGGATTGCCGATGTTCGCCTTGAAGCCCGAGACCGAGCTGACGATCACGATTGAGCCTTTGCGTTCGGCAAGTTGCGGGCGGAACTTCATTGCGCAGTGCATCACGCTGTCGAGATTGACGGCCATGACCTTGTCCCAGCCTTCGCGGGCAAATTCGCCGCGCTTGTAGACGACAGTGCCCTGACAGAGGATCAGCGCATCGAGCGTGGGGAATGGGCACGGTGCTGTCGCGATCGCATCGGGATGGCCGACATCGACGCAGGTGTAGCCGAGACCCGAAAGGTCGGAGCCATCCGCCGGGTCGTAGTCTGCGGCAGACGCGCGCGTGCCCCAGACGTGGACAATGGCGCCGCGCCGGCGGAAAGCATGGGCCACGCCGTTGCCGATGCCGCTGGAGCCGCCGACGACCAGCACGTGCTTTCCTGTGAAGTCGGTATCGTCAGTCATCGCTCTCCCTTTCGGTCGCTTGTGCGCGACTCCGGCTGTCAGCTTAGCGGCCCAGCCTGATTGCAAAAGGCCCCCGCCATCGGGTGAGGGCGAGGGCCTTTCGTGCGTCTGGCGCGCTAGCTCAGAACGATGCGCGGACGCGGATGCCGTAAGTACGCGGCGCGCCCGGATAGGCGTTCTGATCGCCCGTCTGGAGCGGGGTCGGGAAAGACTGGGTGAACCAGGTCTTGTCGAAGAGGTTCTGGACCCAGCCTTCGACCAGCAGGCCGGTCTTGGGCAGCTTGAAGCCGAGGTTGGCGTTGACCAGCGTGACGGGGCCCTGTTCGGCGGTGGTCGCGGTGCTGATCAGCTGACGGCTCTGGTACTGTGCCTGAACGCGAGCAAGCATGTGCAGGTTGTCGTTGACCGGCTGGTCCAGGTTGAGCGTCGCATTGCCCGAGAACTTCGGGCTGAAGCGGAAGCGCGAGTCCGACAGTACGGGATCGATCGTGGTGTCCTTGCCGTACTTTGCGTGCGGGATCCATGTTCCGTCGAGGCCCAAGGTCAAGCTGTCGCTCAGCTGGAACATGTTCTCGACTTCGAGGCCGTAGTCCTTGGCGGACCTGGCATTGAGCACGGTGAAGCGCAGGCCGATGAACTGCGCGATCTGGAGATCGGACAGGTCATAGTAGAAGAACGCCACGTTGGTGCGTGCGCGGCCGCCAAGATATTGGAACTTGCCGCCGACCTCGAAGGCGTTGACCTTCTCCGGCTTGTAGCGCGGGTTGAGCGGTGCCTGTGCGGGAGCATTGCCGAAGAAGCCGATGCGGATCGCTGCGGGCAGGGCGTTGTAGACGGCGGCGTTGTTGATCAGCGTGCCGGCTGCGTTGACGTCCATGTTGACGCCGCCTGCCTTGAAGCCGCGGTTGTATGTGGCATAGAGCATGACGTCATCGACCGGGCGATACTGCAGGCCGAGCGTGCCCGAGAGCGCCTTGTTGGTGGTCGTGGCGTCATAGGCTGGCGAGGGGGCAATGCCGAGCAGGGTGAAGACGTCGGTCGGCACAGGGCGGTAGAAGGCGTTGTTGAAGAAGCCGCGCTTTTTCTCGACCGAGTAGCGCAGGCCTGCGATCACATTGACCTTGCTGGTGACGGCAAAATCGAGGTGGGCAAAACCGGCATAGGATTTGGCGGTGCCGCCCATCCGCTCGGTCGTCCATGTGCCGGGAGCGGCGAAGGCCGTGCCGGGAGGCACGCCGAGGCTGGCGAAGATGGCATCCCAGTAGAACTGTGCCTGGCTTGCCCACGGCAGGCTGCGGCCCATCTTGAGCTTTTCGTCGGAGAAGAACAGGCCGAACACCGCCTCGGCATTGAGCGCCGGGATCTTGGTGTTGTAGGTCAGTTCCTGCGAGATGAAGCGGCTCGAGAAGCTCTCGTTGTAGCGGAAGATGTCGGCGCCTGAGAAGTCGGGGTCGAGATCGCGCTGGTCGACGGTGAACTTGCGTACCGAAGTGACGGACTTCAGCGTACCTTCGCCGACCTGAGCATCGATGAGCAAGGTGCCGCCGTAGTCCTCGATCTCCTGCATGCCGTTGCCGTTCAGGGTCTGCTCGAACTTCGACGGGTCGTTCGAGGGCAGCTTGCGGCCGGTCGGGGTCATGGACGAGGCGGGGATCAGGCCTGCCAGTACGCCGAGGAACTGCTGGCTGCTGGCAGGCTGGTAAAGCGTGAGCAGATCGATGATCGGCTGCGTGGGGCCATCAACGAATGGCGAGGTCGCATAGCAGCAGTTGCCTTGGCTGTGCGAATAGTCGCCGATCAGACGGACGGTGAGGTTCTCGCTCGGCTCGAACAGGAGCTGCGCCTTGACCGCGCGGGTCTTGTTGTCGTTGAGGCTCTGGCCGGTGGTGCTGTCGGTAAAGAAGCCGTCAGCGGTGGACGCAAGGCCAGCGATACGGAAGGCGACCTTGTCGGACAACGGCACGTTGATTGCACCGCGCGCGATCAGTGTGTCGTAGTTTCCGTAGGTGACTTCAACGGCGCCGTTCACATCATTGAACGAGGGCGAGGCGGAACTGAGCAGCAGTGCACCGGCAGTGGTGTTCTTGCCGAAGAGCGTGCCCTGCGGCCCGCGCAGGACCTGGAGATTGTCGATATCGAGGAAATTCTGCAGCGCGGCTGCGGCGCGGGTGCGGTAGACGCCGTCGATGAACACGCCGACCGAGCCTTCGAACGAGCGGCTGTTGCCGGTGGTGCCGAGGCCGCGGATCACGAGGTTCGCGCTCGACGTTGCGATGTTCGTCACGCGGAAGCTGATCGAGGGGCTGATCGCCTGAATGTTCGAGACGTTCTCGACGCGGGCCTGTGCCAGCGTTTCGGCATTGGCGGCCGTGATCGCGATCGGCACGTCCTGCAGGTTCTCGGTGCGGCGCTGCGCGGTGACGATGATTTCGGCCAAGCCCGGACCGGCCTGCTCGTCGGCCTGAGCCTGCTGGGCACGGGCGAGCGAAGGAGCGAGGGCTCCGGCCAGAACCGCGCCGGCAGCTGCGCTCCGCAAGAACATTGCTTTCATCCATACCTCCCATGCCGCGTGGTTGGCGGCTGTTTCATTTGACGGGGCCGCCTTTCTGGCAGCCTTCCTGTTTGACGACCTGACGTACCGCGCTGGACACGTAGCAGGTGTGGAGGCATTGTGCGTTTAATCGCTTAATTGATCTTGACGGATTACGGCACAGTGTTGTCAAATCATCTCATGACGGAATCAGAAGATGGTCTCGCGCATGCCAGTGCCATGCGTCAGTTCGCCCAGTTTGCCGAAGTTTCCGGGCTGGACCTCAGGGACCTGTGTCCACCAGACATCTACGCTTATGTCGAGCAGGCGAGGGACGCGGAATGGTTGCCGGCGAGTGCCCATGTCGACGTGCTGCAAGCTGCCGCGATCTCGTCGGGACGCGCCGATCTTGGCGTGGCCTTTTCCATGTGGTGCAACGTGCGGGGCTTCGGCCCGATCAGCCTGTTGTGGGATCACTGCACCACGCTGGATGAGGCTAGTCGGATCACCCGGCGCTACATGCATCTTGAAAGCGCGGCGATGCGATCGAGCACCGACATTACCGGGCACGAGGCTGCATTGCGGCACGTACTTATGGCGCCTGCGCGCTTCGGCGGTTCGCAATTCCTTCAGGCCACGCTCACCCTGCAATTGCGCATCGTGCGGATGTTGCTGGGAGAGGAGTGGACGCCGATCCGGCTCGAACTGGATCATCCTGCACCGCCAAGCATCCGCTATCACCAGGCAGTATTCCGCTGCCCGATCGAGTTCGGCTCTGATCGTTGCGCTCTGGTGTTCCGCAAGTCGGATCTGCATCGCCCGTCGTCGCGCGCGAACCCGAACATGGTACGCTACCTCGAAAAGCAGCTCGCGCAGGCTGACAGTCTCTGGCCCGGGGATCTTGTTCAGCAGGTGCGCTATTTCATCGCCGCCAACCTGACCGAGCGCAAGGCGAACCTCCCGCACGTGGCGCGACTTGCCGGTCTCTCGCCGCAGAGCCTGCAGAGGCGTCTGGCAGAGCGTGGGACGACCTTCGCTGCAATACTCGAACAAGTGCGAAAGCAGACGGCGGACGAGTACTTCCGCACCGCACGCAGACCCAACCTGACCGAACTATCGCACCGACTGGGTTATACCGATGCCAGTGCCGCCAGCCGCTTCCTGAGGCAGCACATGTCGACAGGCGCCAGGGCACTGATGGCCCGCAGTCGCACGACGAGGACGGACACCGGCAGAGCGGTGACAGCTTAAGTCTTCAGATTTGAGGCAATTCCCCAAAGCCGATCTTCGATGACCGAACGATGCTTGCGGTTGCTGCGCAGCACCGCCAGCTCGGTGAAGACGGAGAGGCCAGCGACGGGGCGATAGACGACGTTGCCATGATCGCGCGGGCGGAACTGCGCTATCGAGATCGCAGGGATCCGGTATTCGCGGCAGTAGCGTTCCAGCGCGAAAGCATGGGCTTCGGGCGGCAGGAAGCCGGATGCTCCCGATGCAGAGAGCCAGTCATGGATCGGTCTGTAGAGGCTTCGCCCATGGAGTGGGGCAAGCATGGCGATGACAATTCCGGACAAGGCTTCGGCGGGAACGACGTCGAAGCGGGCTAGGGCATGCTCCTGAGGAATGGCAAGGCCGATGGGTTCGCGGCTTATGGTGAGGCGTGGCAGGCCGTCGGGCATCTCCAGCTCGCCCACGCCGCCTGTGGCCATGTCGGCAAGGTATCGCTCGTGCGGGACCGGTGCGGCAACGACCATGGCCAGATCGACTGTGTCGCGGATGAGCCCTTCGCACAGCGAGTGGGCGAAGTCGTTGTCCACGCGCAGGGCAATGTCGGGAAGCTCGCGGGCGATCGCCGAGAGCAGCGCGCCGTGCTGGGGCAATTCGAACGTGTAGATTGGAGCGCCCAGCACGATGCGTCGGTCTGGCCGCTCCCGCCAGGCCGCGAGGTTGGCCGCGAACGCGTCGGCCTGCGCAAGGAAAGTACGAGCCTGTTCGAGCAGGGAATGGCCGACTGGTGAGAGCCTGACCGCGCGGGTGGTGCGTTCGAACAGGCGCTGGCCAACCTGTTCCTCAAGCTTGCGGATCTGCGCCGAGAGACTGGGCTGCGTAAGATTCATCCGCTGCGCGGCTCGTCCGAAACTGAGCTCCTGCGCGAGAGCGAGAAAGCAGCGGATCGCCTTTATGTCTACTTCGGTCTGCATCTCGCTGTATATATTCAAACTATCTATAAATCGAAAGGTTAAATCGATTGGACGGCGCAGGGCCTCGCGCATAGCTTCTGCGTGAGGAGACAGTGAGGATGCCTATGCAAGTGCCAGACACCACGCCGGTGATTGTCGGGGTGGGCCAGTTCGTCGAGCGGATTGATGCTGAGGACTATGTCGGTCTGTCGTTTGCGGACCTGGCTGCCCGGGCCGCTGCCACAGCGCTGGCAGACACGGGCGCTCCAGCCGATGTTGCGCCACAGGTCAGCGCAGTCGGCTCGATCCGCACGTTCGAGGAATCAGGCGCGATGCAGGTTCCGTTCGGGCGGGCGGACAAGATGCCGCTGGCAGTGGCGAGGCGTTTGGGGATCAGACCGCGTGTGGCCATCCTCGAAAAGGTCGGCGGGCAATCACCTCTCGCGCTGCTTGCCGATCTCGGTGATCGTATCGCTGCAGGCGAAAGCTCAGCAGCACTGCTGTTCGGCAGCGAGGCAATTTCGACCGTGCGCCACTTGGTGGGCAACGGCGAGGTTCGCGACTGGGCCGAGCACGACGACGCGGCCGGTGTCGAATGGATCGACAAGGGGATGGGCTTCGAAGGCGCGCTGTCTGCCGCCAGCATCGCCCATGGTATCCGCGCCCCGGTCACCGCCTACGCGCTGTGCGAGAACGCGCGGCGGCATCGTCTGGGACTGTCGCGCGAAGCCTATGCGCTGGAGATGGGCCGCCTGTTCGCACCCTTCACCGAAGTTGCGGCGAACAACCCCTACAGCGCCGCCGCTGCCAAACCCATGGCGGCTGGGGAAATCGCGACTCCCGGTGAGCGCAACCGCATGATTGCCGATCCCTATCCGCTCAAGCTCGTATCGCGCGATCAGGTCAATCAGGCCGCTGCAATCGTGCTGATGTCGGTCAAGGCGGCGCGAGAGGCGGGCGTAAGTGAAGACAAGTGGGTCTATCTCCATGGCGCAGCGCTGGCCAATGAGCGCGAGATACTCGAGCGTCCTGACATTGGTGGATATCCTGCGGCCAATGCAGCAATTGCCTCTGCACTGGCAAGCGCAGGCCAGGAAGCCGCCAAGATCGAGGCTTTCGATTTCTATTCCTGCTTCCCGGTACCGGTGTTCAATGCCGCGATCGATGGTCTCGGCCTTGCCGCCGATGACCCACGGGGCCTGACAGTGACAGGGGGGCTTCCCTACTTCGGCGGGGCCGGAAACAACTATTCGATGCATGCCTTTGCCAGCATGGTCGAGCGAATGCGCGCGGATTCAGGCAGTTACGGCTTGATCGGGCTGAACGGTGGCTTCCAGTCCAAGTACGGGGCAGCGGTGCTCTCGACCGCGTCACGACAATGGCCTTCGTGCGAGACGGCATCGGTGCAGGCCGCTCTGGACGTTGCGCCTGTGGCGGTCATGGCCAAGCAGCAGGATGGAACGGGCCGCGTCACGACGTACACGGTCACTTATGCCAAGGGCATTCCGGAACAGGGCATCGTGATCGGCGAACATGCGCATGGCGGGCGATTCATCGCCACAACCCGCGATGCCGCCACTCTTGCAGCAATGCTCGAAAGCGATCCGCTGGGCCGTGACGTCGTGATCGAGCGGGGCGAGAAGCGTGCCGATTTCCGCTTTGCCTGATTCAGACCGAAGCATGACCGGCAATCCCGTGCTGCTCGAAGGCATCCGCGTGGTAGACCTGACGACAGTGGTGTTCGGACCCTATGCCACGCAGATCCTTGCCAATCTTGGTGCCGACGTGATCAAGGTCGAGGCGCCGGGCATGGGGGACGCGTTCCGCTGGTCGGCGAGGGCTGCGGTGACGCCCGGCATGGCTCCGGGCTGGATGGCAATCAACCGGGGCAAAAAGTCGGTTGCGCTCGACCTTAAGCAGGACGCGGATCGGGACGTCATGCTCGATCTTCTGCGCGAGGCGGACGTCTTCGTGGTCAACGTGCGCGGAAAGGCTCTGGAACGTATCGGTCTTGGTTACGAGACGCTGCGCGCAATCAATCCCGGGCTGATCTACGTCCATTGCGTCGGCTTCGGTCAGGACGGCCCCTATGCCGATCTTCAGGCCTACGATGACGTGATCCAGGCAGCGACTGGTACGGCGACGCTGCTGCCACGCGTCGATGGCGATCCGCGTCCGCGCTATCTGCCTTCGCTGATCGCCGACAAGGTGGCGGGCCTGCATGCTGCCTACGCCGCGATGGCGGCAATCGTCCACAAGCAGCGTACGGGTGAGGGACAGCGGGTGGAAGTTCCGATGTTCGAAGTGTTCTCGAGCTTCATGCTGCTCGAGCACCTTGGCGGACTGACCTTCGACCCGCCGAAGGGGCCGGCTGGTTATGCCCGCCAGATCGATCCGCATCGCCAGCCTTTCCCCACCTCTGACGGCTGGATCAGCATCGTCGCCTACACCGACGATGCCTGGGCGCGAATTTTCACGCTGCTCGATCAACCGGATTTCCTCAATCAGGAGCACCTTGCCACGCCGCAATTGCGGATAAAGGCGCAGGCTGAGCTTTATCAGGCCATTGCCCGCTTCACGTCTGCGCTGACCACCGCCGAAATCCTTGAGCGCTGCCATGCAGTACAGATCCCCGCGCAGGCCGTGCGCGATCTTGGCGAGGTTTTGGATGACCCACATCTCGCTGCAGTCGATTTCTTCCGTCGCCGTGAGCATCCGGCCGAGGGGGCGTACTTCGAGCAGGCGGCTCCTGTGAAGTTCGCGGTTTCCGGGAATGGTAAACCGAACCTGCTGCCACCGCTGATCAATCAGGATGGAGATGCGGTACGGCTCCACGGATGGCAGTCATTTAACCTCCCGAAAGATGGTTAACGCAAGCCAATGTTTCTATTAGGAAAATTACTCATTAATTCGAGATAAATCCCGAATGAAAACCCACTCAAGGTAAGACTCTGGAAACCGTCCGGCCCGCTTCTGGCCTTCTCGCTTCGCAGCAGAAGGCAGTTTGGACGCAATGTCGGGGTTTCTTGCCAGGCTTCATCGCAATACGAGCGGCAGCGTCCTGCCGATCGCCGCTGCGAGTGTGCCGGTCATCATCGCCCTTATTGGCGGCGGGCTCGACATCAATCGCGTCTACAAGGCGCGCAACCGCCTGCAGTCGGCCTGTGACGCGGGCACGCTCGCCGGCCGCCGTGCGATCACAACCAACGGTTACGATGCGACCGCGCAGGGCCAGGCGTCGGCCTATTTCAACACCAACTTCGTCCCTGGCGATCTCGGCGCGACGGGCACGACCTTCACGACAGCTTCGACGAACAATGGCAATCTGATCACCGGCACGGCGCAGACCACGGTTGAGACGGTGGTCATGAACCTGCTGGGCGTCGACAGCATCCCCGTCAGCGTCTCGTGCAGTGCGACGATGGGCGTGGGCAACAGCGACATCACCATGGTGCTCGACACCACCGGCTCGATGGGCAACACCCTGTCAGGTACGAGCCAGACGCGCATCCAGGCGCTTCGTGTCGCGATGAAGAACTTCTACGACACGGTGGCCACGGCCACGCAAGGATCGAACGCCCGCATCCGCTATTCGTTCGTGCCCTATAGCTCGTCGGTCAATGTCGGGCGGCTGATCTACAATCTCAACCCGGCCTATCTTGCCGATACCTGGCCGATCCAGTCACGCGAACCGGTGTTCAACACGATCACCGAGCGGGTGTTCACGGGCTGGACCGAGCCCGTGAATACAAGTGAGCAAAGCTACTCGACCGAATCGATCGGCAGCACGACGCAGTACACTTCGACGAATTACTCGTCGCAAGCGAACTGCAATGCCGCGCGTCCCGCGGATGTGACCTGGGCCAATAATGGCTCTGCAACCACTGCCACAACGACGACGACCAACGGTTCCGGTCAACAGGTCGTGACAACCACCACGACACAGCCGCAGCGCAAGACGACATACATCTGCCAGCAGCAGAACAACAATCGCTGGCGCGTCTACTATTACTACACCACACGCAACTTCATCACGCGCAGCTACGCGACGTCTGACCCGATCTACGAGACCCGCACCCGGCAGGAGTTCGCGAACTGGGCCTATAAGGAAGTCAGCGTCGACACGAGCAACTACAAGACTTTCGCGGCCGTCAGCAAACCCAATGGATCCAGCGGCGCTGCAGCCAGCTATACCTGGGGCGGGTGCATCGAGGAGCGCGAGAGCGATGCTACTTCGAGCATCAGCTATTCTGGCGTTACGGGCATGTCCCCGTCGACCGCGCTCGACCTCGATGTCGATCTGGTGCCCAATGACGACCCTGACACCAAATGGGGGCCGATGTGGCCTGAACTGGCATACTACAGGACAGTGACCAACTGGCAGGGCACATTCCTGACCAATTCCGTACAGACTTCTCAAGGCACCCGCGCCTCGTCGTATTGCCCCTATCAGGCGCAATTGCTGTCAACGATGAACCAGTCGGCGTTCTATACCTATGCCGATGCGCTGGTAGCCGCGGGTTCGACCTACCACGATATCGGGATGCTCTGGGGCCTTCGGCTGAGCTCGCCCGAAGGGCCTTGGGCAAGCACGGTGAACGTGCTCCCGACCAACGGCGGCAAGGTTTCGCGCCACATCATCTTCATGACCGACGGCCAGATGGAACCGAGCATCTCGATCCAGTCGAGCTATGGCATCGAGTGGCACGACCGGCGCGTGACCGACGATGGCCAGACCGATCAGGCGGCTCGCCATACCCTTCGTTTCCGCGCCTTGTGCGACAATGCCAAGGACAAGGGCTTTCGTATCTGGGTCATCGCCTTTGCCTCCAGCCTGACCACCGATCTCAGCTACTGCGCGTCGAGCAACAGCTCGTTCCTTGCGACGAATGCGACTCAGCTGAACAGTGCCTTCCAGGAAATCGCCAAGAACGTAGGCGAATTGCGGGTGTACCAGTGACGGTTCGGCAGCAGCTCGCGCGCGATAGCCAAGGCGTGACCACGATCGAGTTTGCCATGGTCATGCCAGTATTCCTGCTCGCACTGGTCGGATGCCTTGATCTCGGCCAGATGGTCTATGCAATCGGCGTGCTCGACGGCGCAGTGGAGAAAGCTGCGCGCGATTCCACCCTGGAGACGGGCAATACGGCCAACGCTGATGCGGCAGTCACCAGCGCGGTGGAGAAGATTTTGCCCGGCGCGCGGATCAGCTCCACGCGCAAGAGTTATTTCGACTTCGCCCATGTCAGCAGGGGCGAGCCGCTTAACGACACGAACGGCGATGGGCTGTGCTCGACAGGGGAGGGCTATACCGACGAAAACGGCAATGGCTCATGGGACGACGATCTGGGCCGCACCGGCAATGGCGGGGCGAACGACGTCATCGTCTACACCGTCAACGTCCGTTACGATCCGGTCTTCGCAATACCGTTTGTCCCGATCGACTGGCGCGAACGGGAGATTTCCTCGACTGCGGTCAAACGCAATCAGCCATACGCGCTGCAGGAAGGCGGCTACGGATCCACGGCACGCGTATGCTGAAATCCGCTCTTGCTTCCGTCCGGAACTTTATGCGCCGCCTGCTGCGCAACACCTCGGGCGTGTCGGTTATCGAGTTCGCGATCGTCACCCCGTTCATCCTCTCGATCGCGCTTTACGGGATCGAGGTCGCCTACATGAACGCGGTCGACATGAAGCTCAGCGAGATTGCGCTGTCTCTGGCTGACAACGCCTCACGCATCGGCCAGACCGACAACAGCGTGGTGACGCCTACGGTCAGCGAGACGGATATCAACGAGGTCATGCGCGGGGCGCAGGAGCAGGCGGCAGGGCTGGAATTCGCCACACGCGGCAAGATCATTCTCACCAGTCTCGAGCGCGACAGCGCCACCGGAAAGCAGTACATCCGCTGGCAGCGCTGCTACGGACGGCTTGGGCGGCAATCGGCCTATGGCAACGATTCCACGCGCAACGGTCTGAACGGCACGGCTCTGGCAGGCATGGGCAGCGGAACCACGAAGATCACGGCGGGGGCGGGCAGCGCGGTCATGTTCGTAGAGGTCTACTACCAGTACGAAGGCCTGCTCGGCACGACGTTTGTGAGGAATCCGGTGATGCGCAAGGAAGGCGCGTTCCTGATCCGCGACAACCGCAATCTCACCCCAGGCGTGACCGGAACCGGCGGAAGCTATCCTTGCACCTGAGCGTGCGGTGTTGCACGCGATCAATTCACGCAAGAGCGGCGAAGGTGTAGTCTCTCCACGGTGTCCCGCAGGCAGACGGAGTCGTTTGCGACCGGGCCGGAGCAGGGAGAGATGTCGATGAAGCATGCAGAACTTGCAGCGTTCGCAGCAGCAGTTGCCATTGTAGCAGCTACGGTAGGCCCGGCCATGGCCAAGCCCGCAACGCTCGTCGCCGCGCTTGGCGGCGCGGCCGAGACGGCGGGAGGCGATCCGGATGGCGTTGGCGGCTTCAAGGCCGAGGTCGATGACGAGACCGGCGACTTCTGCTTCACCCTCTGGGCCGACAAGACCGCCAAGCCAACTATGGCCCACGTCCACGAAGGCACGGCCGGCAACGACGGCAAGCCCGTCGCCACGATCGAGGTTACCGGCAAGGACAGCGACGATTGCATCGCAATGGAACCGGAACTCCTCAAGAAAATCATCGCCACACCGGGAGCTTACTACGTCAACATCCACACCGCCGACTTCCCCAAGGGCGCGGTAAGGGGACAGCTTGAGGTGAAGTGAGACCTTTAATCCTCCCCGTTTTTCCAAAGGGCAAACGGGGAGGGGGACCGCCAGCGCAGCGGATGATGGAGGAGCGCCAGCAAGGACTTACATGGGAGCCGCGCTCGTTAAAGTCGGGGAACCCGTTACTTCCCAGCGAATGTCCAGCGCCCCTTTTTCTGTAAGCCAGTCGTAAACCAGCCACGCGAGGCCCTGAATTGCCGTCGTAGGCCCCAAGCGCGCAATGAACCGTCCGTCATTCACATCGTCAAAACGAACGCGGTGAAAGTGGTACTGAAACCAGGACACCCAGACTGACTGCTTTCCAAACAAGGCGGGCAGTACTTTATTGCCTTGTGCGCGCATGTCCGCACGGAATTCGCTTGCAATCCGAACCGAGGTGGTGAGCTTCCGACCTTCCGGAATTGTGAAGCTTACCCTGTCTCGCGGGAGCAAAGACTTAGTTGTCGTGTGGCCGTGGTCTGCTTGGCTGGCCATTCCAGCTTGAGCGAGCCTTTCTAGCATTATGAGATCACGGCCGCGATAGCGGACACAGTCGACTTCGCTCGACCACATCGCGCGGATCGTCCTGTTTATCTCATTCGGCGAGCACGGTTGTCGGACTATCGAGCAATGGTGCTCGCCGGTGTGAAATATCTCCGGTGCGATGCTCTCTGGTACCCCGCAAAGAAGGCAGCAATCCGCAACTACATAGAAGTCCCCGTCCGTAACGGCGGCGCGTTCTGTAACTGGCGGCGTCGCTTCCATTAGACAAACATAACCGGCATTGCAGCACTCAGCTACAAAAAGCGCCTTGGCAGATCGGTAAAACGGCGACGTCCCGTAAGGGCCATCTTCGGACAGGCAGCACCGTCCCTGAAAATCGAAAAGCAATACCGCAGGCTAGCTCTGGCAGACCAAAGCGTAACCCCCAAACAGCAAATGGGGGCCAGCAGTGCTGCCGGCCCCCACTCTACGTCCGCTCTGGCTTGTCTCGTCGCGTCTTGCTTCGGCCTGTCCGCGCTGGTCCGTCATTGCTGACGGCCATGCGCCTTGTGGCTTTGCTCGGCGGAGCGCGCTTTGCGCGTGGCGGGCGTCTGGTTGGATGCCGTCCGGGGCGCGTAGCCCCTGGGCTGCTGCCGATCCGTGCTTTCGCACAAGGTCGCGCCGCTATCCGTCCTTTCGCCTTCCCGCGCCGGTCGAGTGCCAGGCACTCCTCCGTCGCTCCGGTTTTCCGCGACTGTCCCGGCTGCTCTTGCGAGCGGGCCGGAAAAAGCCGTCCGTGGGCGTTTCCCCTTTGTCTGGTGGCTCGCTCCCGACCGGGCTTGCGCCTTGTCGGACGAACGCCGCCGTTCGCGGGGGTGAAATGCTGTCCGTCATCCTTGTCTTCGCCGCATCGCGCCGGTTGGAGACCGAAGCCTGCCCGCGCGCTGCACCGTGGAAAACGATGCCGTTCCGCATTCCGTTTCCGATCACGAAGGCCGCAGTTTTGCACATCCGCAAGCGGCCCTAAGGCACCTGCCGGTTGGTTACGCTGCAAACTATCCGTGTTCGTATCGCGATGCATTTATCCTTTGAAATTCAGAGGTTTGGGCCCTGAACTCCGAGGCTTCGTGCGCTCTCGACACACAAAAGCTGCGCCTCTTGTCCGAGTCGCGCAAGCAAAAAGTGCGGGAGTTATCCACAGCCCCCGCACCTTTCGGTGGATAGTTATTGTGCAGCGCCGAAGCGCAGCAATTACCGTCCCTGCTGGGCGAGCAACCGCAACCGGAGTGCGTTGAGCTTGATGAAGCCCGCTGCATCCTTCTGATCGTAAGCGCCCGCATCGTCCTCGAACGTCACGTGGCGTTCGGAATAGAGGCTGTCGGGCGACTTGCGGCCGACGACCGAGGCGCTGCCCTTGTAGAGCTTGAGCCGAACGGTGCCGTTCACGCGGGCCTGCGAATGGTCGATTGCCGCCTGCAGCATCTCACGCTCGGGCGCGAACCAGAAGCCGTTGTAGATGAGCTCTGCGTACTTGGGCATGAGCTCGTCCTTGAGGTGCGCAGCGCCGCGATCAAGCGTGATGCTCTCGATTCCGCGGTGGGCGCGGGCATAGATCTCGCCGCCCGGCGTTTCGTACATGCCGCGGCTCTTCATCCCGACGAAGCGATTCTCGACGAGATCCAGCCGGCCGATGCCGTGCTTGCGGCCAAGGTCGTTGAGCGCCGCCAGCAGCGTGGCAGGCGACATCGCCTGACCGTTGAGCGCAACGCCATCGCCCTTTGCGAAATCGATGGTGATGTATTCCGGCTGCTCCGGCGCGTCTTCCGGATTGACCGTGCGCGAATAGACGTAGTCCGGGGTTTCTTCCCACGGATCTTCCAGCACCTTGCCCTCGGACGAGGTGTGAAGCAGGTTCGCGTCGGTCGAGAATGGGCTTTCGCCGCGCTTGTCCTTGGGCACCGGGATCTGGTGCGCTTCGGCCCAGGCGATCAGCGCGGTGCGGCTGGTCAGGTCCCATTCGCGCCACGGGGCGATCACCTTGATGCCGGGTTCGAGCGCATAGGCCGAGAGTTCGAAGCGGACCTGATCGTTGCCTTTGCCGGTGGCGCCGTGCGCGACAGCGTCAGCCCCGGTTTCGCGGGCGATCTCGATCAGGCGCTTGGAGATCAGCGGGCGGGCAATCGACGTGCCGAGCAGGTAATCGCCTTCATAGCGAGCATTGGCGCGCATCATCGGGAAGACGAAATCGCGCACGAATTCCTCGCGCAGATCATCGATGTAGATGTGGTGATCGGGCACGCCCATCAGCTTGGCCTTGGCGCGGGCGGGCTCAAGCTCTTCGCCCTGGCCGAGGTCGGCGGTGAAAGTCACGACCTCGCAGCCATAGGTGACCTGCAGCCACTTGAGGATGACGGAGGTGTCGAGGCCGCCGGAGTAGGCAAGGACGACCTTCTTGATATCTGACATGGGCGGAGCGACTCCCCTTAGAACACGCGCCGCGCGCCTAACAGGCGGGGGGCAGGGGTGCAAGGTTTGCCGGGATATGTCTGGCTGGCGGAGGTGGCGTGAAGTCAGGGGCCAAAGTCTGACAGGGGCTTGTTCTTGTAATAGGTGGCGAGCTTCTGGAGATTCTCGTGATGCGCCTCGCGATAGGCCCACCACAGGCTGACGGTGCCAGCCTTGAGCTCTGCAGGAATGAACCGCTCTATCGGCTGGATGGCAAAATCCTTGTCATGCGCGTGTTCGGCCATGGCGCGGATATAGTGCCGGGTCATGTCGATCAGCGCGGTGGTGTAGCCGCCCTTTGCGATGATCGCCGGATCGCCGTGATTGGGGAGGATGCCGGTGGGACTCCATGACTTCATCTCGCCAAGATTGCGGTATTGTTCGGCCAAACTTTCTGGTTCTGCGATGAAGGTAAGGGTGTCCTCCAGCGTATCGCCCGCCAGCAGCAGCCTGTCCTGCGGCAGCCACGCCACGAGGCCGTCGGCGGAGTGAATGTTTACCGGGCGCAGTTCGACCGAGTAGCGGCCCACGCTGACCGTAGTCGGCTCGGTTATCCCAACTTCGGGCACCTTGAATGGCGAGATCGCGGGCGGGCCTTGCAGGGTGCCGTCCTTGATCTTGGGTTTGTGCCTGATCAATTGCGCCCGCGTTTTCTCCGTCGCGATCACCGAGCTGTCGGCATAGACTGCATTGCCGCCGACGTGATCGAGATGCCAGTGGCTGTTGGCGACGATAAAATGCCTGACCCCGCGCTTCGCCAGGTAATCGCGCACGAATTGTGCCTGAGTAACGCTGGGGTAGGTGTCATAGACCAGCGCTTCGCTGCCATCGATCACGGCGTAAGTGGCAACGCCGACGAAGTTGGCGCCGTGATCGGCCCAGGTAGCCTTGGCCATGTTGACGCTGCTTTCGGCAGGGCGGCCATCGTAGAAGGCAAAAACGTGGTCGTTGATCGGCATCACGCGGATCTCACCTGCATGGGCAGTGGCCACTGTCGCGAGGACTAACCCCAATGCCGCAAGTGCTCTCCTGATCGCCATGCCGTCCCTCTTGCCTGTCTTGCACAAGCTAGGGAGGCACTGGACGATCAGGAATAAGCTGAAATGCGCAGGTCCGCCTCAGGTATGCCGGTAGATCGCCCTCTCATGGCTGAAGCACTTGAACCCGAAGACGCCGTGGTAGCTGCCCATGCCGCTGGTGTTCACGCCGCCGAAGGGCAGGTTGTTTTCAAGATAGTGCGAGAACACGCCGTTCACCGTCACGCCACCTGACGAGGTGCGCGACAGCACCTTTTCGACGTTCGCTTCGTCCTTGCTGTAGACGTAGAGTGCCAGCGGCTTGTCGCGCGCATCGATGTAGCCGATGGCCTGATCAAGCGTGTCGTAGGTCATCACCGGGATCACTGGCGCGAAAATCTCGTCCTGAAGGATCGTCATCTGAGGGGTGACGTCGGTCAGCATGGTCGGGTGGATGGTGAGGTGATCGGCCTCGAACGTGCCGCCAACGGCCACCGTAGCGCCCTTGGCCACGGCATCGTCGAACATGGCTTTCACGCGGTCGAAGTTCGCCTTGTTGACGACCTGCGCAATGCCATCCTTCTTCAGCGCGCCGCTTTCGTCATAAAGGTTCTTCTCGACGTTCGCCTTGAAGCCTTCGACCAGCGCGGCCTTCTTGTCTTCCTTCACGAAGACGTAGTCGGGGCTGATGCAGGCCTGTCCGCCATTGAACTGCTTTGCCGCAGCAAGCTGGGCCGCGATCTGGCCAATGTCGGCGCTGTCGTCGACAATCACCGGGGACTTGCCGCCCAGTTCAAGCGTCACCGTGGTGAGATGCTTTGCGGCCGCGGCCATCACGATCCTGCCGACGCGGGGCGAGCCAGTGAAGAAAATGTGATGGAACGGCAGATCGAGCAGCGCAGTCGCCACCGAAACGTCGCCTTCGAACAGGGCCACGTCCTTTTCGTCGAAGGCTTCCCTGATGATGACCGAGGCGATCCTGGCGGTGGCCGGGCACAGGTCGGTCAGCTTGACGATGCAGGTGTTGCCCGCCGCAACCGCAGCGGCGACCGGACCGAGCGCGAGGCCGAGCGGGAAGTTCCATGGGCCGAGGATCAGGCACACGCCGCGCGCTTCATAGCGGATCTCGGCGCGGTCAGCCGGGTTCATCGAAGTCGGCACTTCAACCGGCTTCATCCACTCATCGAGATTGTCGATGTTGCGCTGGACGTTGGCAGTCACGTTCATGACCTCGGTGACGCGAATTTCGCCCACCGGCTTGCGCGTGTCTTCGAGAACAGCTGCGACGATATCGTCTGCGTGAGCTTCAACGGCTGCCTTCAGGCGGGCAAGCTTTTCCTTGCGCACTTCGGCGCTGGAGGCCTTTGCTTCCCACATGTGGGCTTGCTGGAGTGCGAATACGCGGGCGATATCGGCGGAAAGGTCGGCGGCGGTGGGTACGGTCATTGCTTCGGCATCCTGCTGCGATCAATTTGTTAGATGAGCTAACGAATTGATCGCAGCAAGGCAATGCGATCTTGCAGCCGTGTCCGTTGTCTCTTTGTCTACTCGGCAGCGGATTTCATCAGGTGCCATTCCGGCGCGTCGTCCAGCGCCGCCAGCCGCGCCCATTCCTGCTGCATGTAGTCGCGCGTCATCGGCAGCGCGCTGCGGCGCTTCACGCTCTGGATATGGAAGTTTACCATGCCGCCGTGGCGGAAGCTCTGTTCCGCCCCTGCGAGATAGAACTGCCACATGCGGAACAGGCGTTCATCATAAAGCGCAACGATTTCATCGCGGTGCATCGTCGTGCGGCGATACCATTCTGCCAGCGTGTAGGCATAGTGGTAACGCAGCACCTCGATGTCGCCGACTTCCCAGCCTGTTTTCTCGAGCGCGGCGACCAGTTCACTCATCGCCGGAATGTATCCGCCCGGGAAGATGTACTTGCGCGTCCATTTGTCTGTAGTCCCCGGAGCGCCCTTGCGCCCGATCGTGTGGGTCAACATGATCCCGTCAGGATCGAGCAGTTCGTTGGTCTTGGCGAAATACTCACCGAAATTGGGCGCGCCGACGTGTTCGATCATGCCGACGCTGGTAATGCGGTCGAATTGGCCCTGCACATCGCGATAGTCGATCAGCTGGAACCTGACCTTGTCGGCGACGCCGGCTGCCTCGGCCCGCTCCTGCGCGAATTTCACCTGATCGGGCGCGAGGCTTACGCCGAGCACCTCGCAGCCGAAGTGGCGGTTGAGATAGAGCGCAAGGCCGCCCCAGCCACAGCCGATGTCGAGCACGCGCATGCCAGCACTCTGCCCTGGAACAAGTCGCAGCTTCGCGGCAATCAGGGCCTTCTTGTCGACCTGGGCCCGTTCCAGCGTGTTTTCCGGATCGCGGAAGTAGGCCATCGTGTACTGCCGGTCCTCGTCAAGGAACAGCTCGTAGAACTGGCGTGTCAGGTCGTAGTGGTGGACGACGTTCTTCGAGGCCTGCGCACGCTGGTTGATCTGGTCTATGCGCGAAACGACCTTGCCGAGGGCCTTCCGGATCGGCCCCTTGCGGTCGATCCCTCCGCTGCTGCTGGCATTGCCCATCACGAAGAGGACGAAATCGCGCACGTCGTGCGGCGGTTCAATGACCATCCGACCGTCCATATAGGCCTCACCCGCACCGACGCGCGGATCCCTGGCCACGTGCATGGCCGCGCCCTTGTCGGTGAAACGAATTTTCAGCGGAGATGCCGACTCTTCGCCGTAAGCGTACTCCTTGCCATCATGATCGATTACGACGAGCCTGCCCTTGCGGATCAGCCTCTTGAGCATCTGGTCTAGCAGCCACATGCGCGCAGGTTATTCGATGGCGATCCTGTCGCAAGGATTAATTGCTGCAGGCGCGATGTAACATTGTCACTTTCAAACCCTTTTCTGGCGTGCAATGGTTAATGCAATTGCAATTGTAACCTTTCAGGACCGGGTGCCATGGCCAAATTCCGTCTTGCTGCCTCCGCTGCGCTACTGGCGCTTACCTTCCATTCTACACAGGCCTTGGCCGACGAAGGCATGTGGACGTTCGACGCTTTCCCGACCGCGGGGATGCAGAAGGACTATGGCTGGGCCCCCGATGCCAAGTGGCTCGGGCGGGTGCAGGCGGCAGCGGTCCGCCTGACCGGGGGCTGTTCGGCCAGCTTCGTCTCGCCGGAGGGGCTGATCCTGACCAACCACCACTGCGTCGTCGAATGCGCGCAGGACAATTCGACCGACCAGCGCGATCTTCTGAAGGACGGGTTCATTCTTGCCCGGCGCGAAGAGGAGCTGAAATGCCCCGGTCAGCAGGCCGAGGTTGTCACCGCCATTTCCGACGTCACCGCGCGGGTCAAGGCGGCGATCGGCACTTTGACGGGCGAGGCGCTGGTGAAGGCCCGCGATGCCGAAGTCGCGCGGATCGAGAAGAATGGCTGCAAGGATGCCGCGAAGCAGCGCTGCGAGGTGGTGACACTGTTTGGCGGCGGACAGTACAAGCTCTATACCTACCGAAAGTACTCCGACGTGCGCCTTGCCTGGGCGCCTCAGTTTCAGGCCGCGTTCTTTGGCGGTGATCCGGATAACTTCAATTACCCGCGCTACGCACTAGATGCCGCATTCCTGCGCGCATACGAGAACGGCAGGCCAGTTCCAACTCCTGCCCATCTCTCATGGAACTCTCGGGGGCCGAAGGCAGGCGAAGCGACTTTCGTGGTAGGCAACCCGGGGGCAACGCAGCGGCTTTTCACGACTGACCAGATCGCCTTCCAGCGCGAAGTCGGCCTCCCCCTGACCACCACCATGCTGTCCGAACTGCGTGGCCGTCTGATCTCGGCGATGGAAGAAAGTCCGCAGCAGAAGCGGGAAGGGGCAGATGAGCTGTTCGGCGTCGAGAACTCGCTGAAGGTCTATATCGGTCGGCAGAAGGCCTTGAATGATCCCGCCTTTCTCAAGATGCTTGGCGATGCAGAAGCGGAGCTCAAGGCAAAGACCCTTGGCAAGCCGGGTATCGGAGACCCTTGGGCGGACACGGCCAAGGCGGTGCAGGCCTACCGCGACATCTACATGCCATGGCGCTTCATCGTTCCCCGCTCGACCCTCATGGAGCAGGCGCTGACCCTTGTGCAGGGTGCGGCGGAGCGGGAGAAGCCCAATGCCGAGCGCCTGCCCGATTTCCGTGACAGCAGCCTCGAACTGACCGCAAAAACTCTGCTCGATGAAGCCCCGGTCTACCCATGGATGGAGCAGCTCGAATTGGCGTGGAGCCTCTCGAAGGCGCGGGAATATCTGGGCGCCGATGATGAGGATACCAAGCTGCTACTCGGCAGGGAATCCCCAGAGGCGCTGGCAGAGCGGCTGGTGGGCGCCACCACCCTGGCCGACCCGGCGGTGCGCAAGGCGCTTTGGGAAGGTGGGCGCAAGGCGGTTGAGGCGTCGACCGACCCGATGATCGTCTATGCCCGCAAGATCGACGGGCGCGAGCGGGAACTCAAGAAGCTGGTCGACGAGCGGTACGCCGGACCGCTTGCTCAGGCCGGAGCGCGGCTCGCCGATGCGCGGTTCATGGCCTATGGCGAGAATGTCTATCCAGATGCCACCTTCACCCTGCGCATCAGTTACGGCAAGGTGCAGGGCTGGAAGGAACGCGGGCAGGACGTCGCACCAGTGACGACGATCGGTGGTGCATTTGATCGGGCGACCGGCGCAGAGCCGTTCAACTTGGCAAGCGCCTTCTCGGCCAATGAAGCGAAGATCGACAAGACGATCCCGTTCGACTTCGTGACCACCAACGACATCATCGGCGGTAATTCCGGCTCACCGGTGATCGACCGCGACGGCAAGGTGATCGGCGCTGCGTTTGACGGCAACATCCATTCGATCGGTGGCAACTACGGCTATCAGGGCGATGTGAACCGAACTGTCGTGGTAAGCACCGCAGCGATCAGTCACGCGCTCGAAGTGATCTATCCTGCGCCCGCCTTGCTGAAGGAACTTTTCGGCAAATGACAATAGGGCGGCCCGAACGAGCCGCCCTTCAACACATGAGCCACGGAATGGATTAGCGGCAGCGACCGCCGCTGCGTTCGATCTCGCGACCAAGCAGCGCGCCACCTGCGGCACCGAGGATCGTGCCAAGTGCGCGGTCACCACGCGTGTCGATCGCGCGGCCGAGCAGCGCGCCACCGGCAGCGCCGATGATCAGACCGGTAGTCCCGTTGCTGCGCTTGCAGTAGTAACGTCCGTCACGACCGCGCCACACTTGATCACGGCTGGTGACTCGGCGCGGCTCGAGATAGCGGCCGCGGCTGTCGTAGATGCGGTCATGCTTGGCGCGGTGTCCGTGCGCTGGCGCCCAGTGCGGCGGGTCGGCCAGAACCGGGGCGGCGGGAAGGGCGACGGCGGCCAGTGTGGCTGCGAGAATGGCTTTCTTCATGGGATGCTCCCTGAAATTGCTTGCGATTACGCGGGTCCGAAGTGGGACTTGGCGTGACAACCTGCAGTTTCGCTCGTCGATCCCCAACGTCAGATGAACGATAAGGCTTCCGGCCCGTTTCGCGATGAGGTGAACGCCTGTTGCGGTGAGCCGTGGGGCGTCGCGGCCAAACAAGCTAATTCCCAACGAAAACCAATACGGTTATGGATGCTGAGAAAATGTTCCTGAAAGCAGTGGCGGGGCGGGGTCAGCGTATGCGACTACGCTGAGCCCCAGCCTGGAAGCAGCCGTGCATTGACCGGAGCGTGGGTCAGTAATTCCACTGGATCTGCGCGCGGATCAGGTCGCCCTTGGCGCGACCAGTCCGCCGCTCATCCGCTTCGCTACGGTTGACGTTGGCATAGTTCAGCGTCACCTCGAGCTCCTTCATCGGCAGCCATTCGACGCCGACTTCGTATTCATCGACTTCCAGTCTCGGCGCGTTGATCGCGCTTTTCCAACCGCCGCGGTACTTCTGCCAGCGCGCAAACGGGATGAGTTGTCCGATCGGCGTTTCGGGAATGCGGTACATCCCCATTACATAGCCACCGGTTGCGCGCTGGGAACGGATGGCGCCAAGCGTGCGATCCCACTGCGGCGCGGTGCCGAAGGTCCATTCAGCCTGGATGCCGAATGGTTTGGGATAGATCATCCCGTGGAAGTTCACGTGGTTATCGTCATAGGAAATGGTGGAAACGCCGCCTGAGCGTACTTCCGGGCGGAACTGGTTGCGCATCGCGGTGACGCCGAATTCCGCAACCTGGCCATCGAGGCCAATCCCGTCGAGCCTGAAGGGCATGGTCGCCATGGCCACCGTCATCAGGCCACCGTTGCGCTCGACGCGGTTGATGCCCTGTCCGTTGTAGGCAGCAATCGCAAAGGCGCCGTAGTTGCCGAACAGCTTCTGGCCATCGTGCGAAAGCTCGTCCCAGATCTTCTGGACCTTGGGCGGGGTGTAATAGAGCACTACACCGAGATCGCGCTCGCCGGGAACCGGAGCGTTGATCGCGTCGGTACGATCGAGCGGAAGCCGGTTCGACGAGCTTTGCAGGTTTTCCCAACCGTAAGGCACCTTCGACTGGCCGAGGCGTACCTTTAGCGTCTTGGCCTTGTCCAGATAGACGTCGGCATAGGCATCGCGCATCTGGAAGAAGTGCTGGCGCGATTCCGTGCCCGACTGGTTGCTGACGGCCGCAGCCAGATCGCCTTGCATGTAGAGCGAGACGCGGTCTGAGATGTCGCCTTGGACGACAAGGCGGGCACGGCGGAGGGAGAAGTTGCCATTTTCGTTGATGCCGCTGTCCTGCACCGAGCGCAAACGGGAGATACCAGCCGGCGCGCTCTTGGGACCGCTGATGATCTCGTTCATGCGCAGCTGCGTGTAGCCGCGGATCATGAGCTTTTCATGCCATGCCTTCTTCTTGGGCGCAGGCTTGGCTTCGGGCGTTGCAGCAGCGAGCACGGCCGGTTGTGCCGCGCCATTGCCGGTTTGCGGGGAGGCAGCAGCTACCGGGGCGGGAGCAGCTGCCGGAGCAGCAGCCGCCATTTGCGGCGTGGCCTGCGCGGCCTGCATCGCCTTGACCATGGCCTTCAGTTCATCGACCTGACGCTGAAGATCGGCGATCTTCGCATCCTGATCTTCAGCCGCCTCAGCCACCTGTGGCACCGACACGAAGACACTCGCTGCGAGTGCTGCTCTGAACGCCCTGTTACCTGCCACCGTCTGCCTCCGTCGCAAAATGTTGCTGGGGCGCTAGGTGTGGAAAATGACGGGTTTGTGACAGTGAAGTGACGTGAGGATTTTGGCGGGACGCCGATAAATTGATACAAGGTGTTGAATATTTTCCGTAAATTCTGGTGTCTAGGCATTCCGGCACGTTGTCAAACAAACGTCTTTTTATTGTAATGAATTGTTGCTGGCGGCGATTTGCCCGCAGAGGCTCTGGCCATCGTGACTCGCAGGGCGAGGCCTGCTAACGGCGCTGCGTGCGCACCGCACCGCTTTCATTTCAAAGACCGACATGACCGACCTCGCGCTTATCCGCAATTTCTCCATCATCGCCCATATCGACCACGGCAAGTCCACGCTGGCGGATCGCCTGATCCAGTACACCGGCGGCCTGACCGAACGTGAAATGTCCGAGCAGGTGCTCGACAACATGGACATCGAGAAGGAGCGCGGGATCACCATCAAGGCGCAGACCGTGCGTCTCGATTACACTGGCAAGGACGGCAAGACCTATCAGCTAAACCTGATGGATACGCCCGGCCACGTCGACTTTGCCTATGAAGTGAGCCGCAGCCTTGCCGCCTGCGAAGGCGCACTGCTGGTGGTTGATGCCGCGCAGGGCGTGGAAGCGCAGACGCTCGCCAACGTCTACCAGTCGATCGAACATGACCACGAGATCGTGCCGGTAATCAACAAGATCGACTTGCCCGCAGCCGAACCCGAAAAGGTCAAGGCCGAGATCGAGGACGTGATCGGCCTCGACGCCAGCAATGCGGTGCTGACCAGCGCGAAATCGGGCATCGGCATTGAGGAAGTGCTCGACGCCGTGGTCGAACGCATTCCGCCGCCCAAGGGTGACCGGGCCAAGCCGCTCAAGGCGATGCTGGTGGACTCGTGGTACGACCCGTACCTCGGCGTGGTCATTCTGGTGCGTGTGATCGATGGCGTGATCAAGAAGGGCCTGCAGGTCAAGTTCATGGCCGGCGGGACCGAGCACCTCATCGACCGCGTCGGCTGCATGCGCCCCAAGATCGAGACGCTGGACGAACTGGGTCCGGGCGAGATCGGCTTCATCACCGCGCAGATCAAGGAAGTGGCGCAGGCCCGCGTGGGTGACACGATCACGACCGTCAAGCAGGGCGCAGTCGATGCGCTGCCGGGCTTCAAGGAAGTGCAGCCGGTGGTGTTCTGCGGCATCTTCCCGGTCGATGCGGCCGAGTTCGAGAAGCTGCGCGAGAGCATTGCCAAGCTGCGCCTGAACGATGCGTCGTTCAGCTTCGAAATGGAATCGAGCGCGGCACTGGGCTTCGGTTTCCGCTGCGGCTTCCTCGGATTGCTGCACCTCGAAATCATTCAGGAGCGACTAAGCCGCGAGTACGATCTCGACCTGATTACCACTGCGCCTTCAGTGGTTTACCGCATCCAGTTGCGCGCGAGCCGCACCGACAATGCGCGCGAGATCCTGCTGCACAATCCTGCAGACTATCCCGATCCCAGCCGTATCGAACAGATCGACGAGCCGTGGATCAAGGGGACGATCTATACCCCCGACGAATACCTCGGTTCGGTGCTCAAGCTGTGTCAGGACCGGCGCGGCATCCAGACCGGACTCACCTATGTCGGCGGACGCGCGCAGGTAACTTACGAACTGCCGCTCAACGAAGTGGTGTTCGACTTCTACGATCGCCTCAAGTCGATCAGCCGTGGCTACGCAAGCTTCGACTACGAGCAGATCGGGCTGCGCGAGGGCGATCTCGTAAAGATGAGCATCCTCGTCAACAACGAGCCGGTGGATGCGCTTTCGATGATCGTCCACCGCAGCGCGGCAGAAGCGCGCGGACGGCACATGTGCGAGCGGCTGAAGGACCTGATCCCGCGCCACCTGTTCAAGATCCCGATCCAGGCGGCGATCGGTGGCAAGGTCGTCGCGCGCGAGACGATCGCGGCAATGCGCAAGGACGTGACCGCCAAGTGCTATGGCGGCGATATCACCCGCAAGAAGAAGCTTCTGGAAAAGCAGAAGAAGGGCAAGGCCCGCATGCGCGAGTACGGCAACGTCTCGATCCCGCAGGAGGCGTTCATCGCAGCGCTGCGGATGGGCGAAGAGTAGGCTTGGCCTCAGGTGCTAACGAAAAGGCCCGCCGGAGGCGATCCGGCGGGCCTTTTCGTAACAGCGCGGTTGTTCAGCGAGCGCCTTGCGGGCCCTTGCGGTGCGGCTTGCCTTGCGGGCGGGCACCAGCCGGATGCGGGCGGCGTGGGCCGCGACGTTCGTCAGCGCCCGGGGCGAGATTGCGCGGGCCGTTGTGGCGGGGGCCGTCTCCGCGCGGGCCGTCGTTGGCCGAACGGCGATTGTCGCGCGCGACCTCGCGTGGGCCATCGGGAGCGGGCTCGATGTGGATGCCGTTTTCGTCTTCGCCCTTGGGATCGGCGGTGCGGCGTACGGCCTCGGCAAAGCGCTCGGCAATGGCGCGGGGCACCTGGAACCAGGTTTCGTTGGGAGCAATGCGGATCGCGCCGATTTCCTGACGCGAGACGTGGCCGCGACGGCACAGCGTCGGCAGGATCCAGCGCGGGTCGGCGTTCTGGCGGCGGCCGACGTCCATGCGGAACCACATGACATCATCGAAACCGGGGCGGTGCGCAGGCTGCGCGCGGCCCGCGTCACTGCCCGAAAGCAGTTCTTCGGGCTGGGGCAGGGCGGCGCGGTGAGCGCGGACGAGCGCTGCGGCAAGTTCTTCGGGGCTGCGCTGTTCGAGCAGGGTGCGTGCGATCTCGAGATCGGCTTCGTCCGTCTCGACCGGCGCGAGGATCGTTTCGAGCAGGCGCTCGCGGTCCTGCGCGCGGATCGCTTCAGGCGTCGGCACTTCGACCCATTCGGCGTTGATCCGCGCCCCGCGCAGCATCATCTCGACGCGGCGGCGGCGCGGGAACGGCACGATGAGCACTGCGGTGCCCTTTTTGCCGGCGCGGCCGGTGCGGCCCGAGCGGTGCTGCAGCGTCTCGGCGTCGCGCGGGATTTCCACGTGGACGACAAGGCTGAGGCTGGGTAGGTCGATGCCGCGCGCGGCGACGTCGGTGGCGACGCAGACGCGGGCGCGGCGGTCACGCAGTGCCTGCAGCGCGTTGTTGCGCTCGGACTGGCTGTGCTCGCCCGAAAGCGCTACGGCGGTGAACCCGCGTTCGAGCAGCGTTGCGTGAAGACGACGGACGTTGTCGCGCGTGGCGCAGAACAGCATCGCGGTCTCGGCTTCGTGGAAGCGCAGCAGGTTGACGACGGCGGCCTCGATTTCCGCAGGCGCGACGGCAACGGCGCGATAGGCGATGTCGCCATGGCCGCGATTTTCGCCCACGGTGGAGATGCGCAGGGCATTGCTCTGGTAGCGCTTGGCCAGGGCCTCGATGGGCTTGGGCATCGTGGCCGAGAACAACAGTGTCCGACGGTTTTCCGGCGTCGCGTCGAGCAGTTCCTCGAGGTCTTCGCGGAAGCCCATGTCGAGCATTTCGTCCGCTTCATCGAGCACGACGCAGGCCAGCGCCGAGAGGTCGAGCGCGCCGCGCTCGTGGTGATCGCGCAAGCGGCCCGGCGTGCCGACGACGATGTGTGCGCCGCCCTGCAGCATGCGACGCTCGCGCGACGGGTCCATCCCGCCGACGCAAGTGGCGATCCGGGCGTGAGTGGGGGCATAGAGCCACTGCAGTTCGCGGCTCACCTGCAGGGCCAGTTCGCGCGTGGGGGCGATGACCAGGGCAAGCGGGGCGGTAGCGAAGGGCAGGGCGCTTTCGTCGCGGATCAGCTCGTTTGCCATGGCAAGGCCGAACGCGACGGTCTTGCCAGAGCCGGTCTGGGCCGAGACGACGAGGTCGCGACCATGGGCTTCGGGTTCGCTGACCGCGCTCTGGACCGGGGTCAGGGCGGTGTAGCCATGCGCTTCGAGAGCCTGCGCGAGCTGGCTGGGGAGGTGTGCAAAAGTCATCGTCAAAATCGCCATTCCTGCCGCGACAGCGGCATTCGCATCAGTGTTGGGCCAATATCGGCTGGGTGGCCGGGTCATTTCCCGGCACGAATCGCCTCAGCCCGTTCCCACACAGTGCACGGCGATACCTGTGCGGCGCCCCTTACACGGGTTTGATCCGTTTGGCTTGTATTTCTTTTCACCACGAGACTTGATTAGGTATACTAACATATGGGATGGTGCAGAAAGCCCGGAATAGGGCCACGGAGAGGCAAGACATGACCGAAGCTGCGCAGATCGAATCGATCGAGGAGTCCGCCCGCCGCGCTCCTGCGTTGATCCGGTATCTGGGCGATGGCAATTACGTGACCCGGCGCTACGTCTCGCAAGGGGCCGAGATGAACACGGGTGAATACTTTGATTACGCCTGTGACGTGCGCGATGGGATGCCGATGCGCGATCACTTCACGCTCGACGTCCACGGCTTCGTGCTGGGCAGGCATCGTTCCACGATTGTCGATTTCCATGACAAGCCAGCCGTCGACGCGGCCTACCTTGGCGAAGTGGAGGAGTTGGTTACGAAGCTGTGCGGTGCCACGCGCACCGCCGCCCAAGGGTGGATGATTCGCACTTCGGCCGACCTTTCGGCGCGGGCGAGGGAAAAGGTCGAGGGATACCAGCATTCGGGCGGCATCCAGCCTCCGGCCGGCGAGGCGCACGTAGACTACAACGAGATCACCGGCCGCCGCGCCGCGGCGCGGATCTATGCAGATCGCTTTCCCGATGGCCCCGGCTACAAGCGCTACATCTGTTTCTCGCTCTGGCGGACGTTCTCGCCTGGGCCGCAGGACTGGCCGCTGGCGGTATGCGACGGGCGCACCGTGACCGACGAGGAGACGGCCTCGAACACCTTGTTCGTGGTCGACGAGTTTCCGGTGGGAGACGCACTGACGGCACCGGTCGCAGGTGAGGACCAGATGATTGCGGCTACGATCTTCCGTCACCGGGAGCGCCATCGCTGGTGGTACTTCTCGAACATGCAGGCCGACGACGTGCTGTTGTTCAAGTTCCAGGACAGCGACCATTCCGTCACCTGGCGTTGCCCGCACACCGCCTTTCACGATACCAGCCTGCCTGACACGAAGATCCGCGAGAGCATTGAAGTGCGCTGTATCGCGTATGTGGAATAGGGTTACAGGCTATGAGCCCGGTTGACGCCCGCGCGATTTGGCGACAGGCAGGCGCGCATGATCGATCCCCGCCATTTCCGAAACGTGCTCGGCACCTGGCCGACCGGAGTCTGCGTCATCACCTCGGTCGAGGAGGACGGGACACGGCACGGACTTGTGGTCGGCTCGTTCAGTTCGATCTCGCTTGATCCACCGCTCGTAGGCTTTTTTCCGGACAAGCGTTCCGGCACCTGGCCGAAGATCGCGGCGACGGGGCGCTTCTGCGTCAACGTCCTCGGCTCGGACCAGCTTGAGCTGTGCAAGCGCTTCGCGGCGCGCGCAGAGGACAAGTTTGCCGAATTGGCGCACGATCACACGCCCTCGGGCATGCCCCTGCTCGAAGATGCCATCGCGTGGATCGACTGCAGCGTCGAACGCGTGGAAGACATCGGCGACCATTTCCTCGTGGTCGGCGCAGTGGAAGCGCTTGACCGGCGCGAGCAGGGCACGCCCCTGCTGTTCTTCCGTGGCCAGTATCACGACGTGACGCATCTGCCGAACCACTGAGCGCCTGCGAAGAAAACTAAAAATTGTTTGTGTTTTTGACATCCGTCAACGCGGATGCGCGCACTCGCGCCTAGACCGGACTTCGACGAAGCGGGGAGGCGGCCTCCTACCAGCCACCGCCCCGCTCCGGCGATTTCTCCCCAACTCGGGCGGTCCGGCAATCCGGCCCGCCCCATTTTTTTGGCAGGTGGATACGCCTTCATCGCCAATTGCCGGAAAAGGTCCGGAATGATAACGAAGGTGCATGTCTTCCTGTGATACATGCGTCGTTCGCAATCGGGCCATCTGTTCCGGTCTGGACAATCGCGAGATCGAAGCGCTCAATCAGATCGGTCGGCGCCGACAGGTTACGGCAGGTGAACCGCTGATCTGGGAAGACGATGACTCCCTCCTCGTCGCCAACGTGATCGAAGGCGTACTCAAGCTGACCACCAGCACCGAAGACGGGCGCGAACAGATCGTCGGCGTGGCCTATCCTTCCGACTTCATCGGCAGGCCTTTCGGCCAGACCAGCAGCGCCAGCGTTGTCGCGCTGACCGATGCGCGGGTCTGCGTATTCTCGCGCAACGATTTTGACCGGTTCGCCCGCGAGCATCCGGAACTGGAACACAAGCTGCTTGAGCGCACGCTGGCTGAGCTTGATCGCACACGCTCGTGGATGATGCTGCTTGGCCGCAAGAACGCCTCTGAAAAGATCGCGACGTTCCTGCTCGAGATGTCTGATCGGTTGGCTGAAACGGGCTGCACTCCGGCTTTCGGTCCCGCCAAGCGCTTCTCGCTGCCTTTCTCGCGCCAGCAGGTGGCAGACGTGCTTGGCCTGACGATCGAGACGGTCAGCCGCCAGTTCACAAAGCTCAAGAACGAAGGCGTGATCGAACTGCCTTCGCGGCGCGAGGTCGAGATCGTCAATCGCGGGGCGCTGGTCGCCCTGGCAGGTTAAAAGCTCCTCTGCCGACTATCCGGCCCAGCGGCAGAGCGGAAAAGATTTGATACGGAAACGCTGCCCGGTCTGATCATTTCTCTGCGCAGTCATCGCGCAAGAGGAGTTCAGATGCGGCAAGATCATCCACAGAGGCAGGAAGAAAACCCGAAACCCGCCTTGCGCGACGTCCTCTTGCTGATCGGTGCCGGCATACTTCTGGCGGCCTTCCTTGCACTTATTGGACATGCTGACTGGTTTCGCCTTCGTCCGGTTTCAACTGCGGCTTCGGCCATGTCTGCAGCAGCTAGCCAGGACAAAGGCGCTTGATAACCAAACCAGTTCCGTCGCTTAAGACGATCATTTCCGAAGTCTGGAAGCCTGCGCTGATTCTGTTCGTGTGGGACGTGGTGGTGACGATCACCTACTACGTGCTGCCGTTTCGCGCGCCCGAATTGCCCTTTACCTTGTTCGGTTCAGCTGTTGCCCTGTTCCTGGGCTTTCGCAGCAACTCGGCCTATCAGCGATGGTGGGAAGCGCGCAGCCTTTGGGGGCTCATGATAAACGCCAGTCGCAACATCGGCCGGGCTGCCCGAAACTTCATGCCCGATCCGGAAGGTGCTGAGCTCAAGCGCCAGATCGCTTTTCGCCAGATCGCCTACGTCAACGCGCTGCGCTGCCAGTTGCGCAGGCAACCGCTTGACGACGTGGTCCTGGGCTACATCGAAAAGGCAGAGGCGTCATCGACGCTGGAACGAACTAACGTTGCCAACGGTCTACTCGACGGACTAGGCCGCAAGATCGACGAAGCCCGACGTGCAGGCTGGCTGGATACCATCCAGCAGACCCAGATGGAGCGCGTGCTCGTCGATATCGCCAATGCACAAGGCGGGATGGAGCGGATCAAGAATACCCCGCTGCCCAACCACTACCGCTTCTTTCCCGTACTGTTCGTGCACATGTTCTGTGTGCTTCTGCCGTTCGGGTTGGTCGAGACCTTGGGTTTTGCCACACCGCTCGGTTCGACGATAGCCGGGCTGATGTTCCTTGCAGTGCTCGCGATCGGCGATGATCTTGTCGATCCCTTTGCCAACAGCGTGCACGATCTTCCGCTTTGTGCGATGTGTCGCACGATCGAGATCGATCTGTTGCAGTCGATGGGACTGGAGGCTCCGGAACCGATTGTGCCTGATCGAAAAGGCATTCTTTGGTGAGCAGACAAAAGGCCGGCCCCGCAAGGGACCGGCCTTTCGCTTATCCGATCCGCCCGGATCAGAACGACTTGCGCACGGTCATGCCGATCTTGCGGGGCGTGCCGACATTGTAGCCAAGACGCGCGCGGCCACCGCGTTCGCGGTCGAGCGAGAGCAGCGGCGTCTCGTTGAACAGGTTGTTGGCATAGACCAGCACCGACAGCCCGTTCTCCCAGTTCAGACCTGCCGAGATGTTGACCAGGTTGTAGCTGGGCAGCTGGTAGGAGCCGAAGTTGTAGGCGCCGGTGCCATTGGCAAGCGTAGCCGGGTTGAAGAAGATCGAGTTCGAGAACGAACCTGCACCTGCCTCCTGATCCGACGGCTGCGTGAAGCGGTTGCCGACGTGCTGGAAGCTGGCATTGGCCGAGAAGTCCATGCCGTTCGAGACTTCAGTCGTGTAACCGGCGGTCGCCGACATCTGGAACTTCGGCACGGTTGGCAGGCGGTTGCCATCGCGGATGCCTGCAATGATTGCGCCAGTGCCATCCTTGACGCTGCTGTCGAACTTGGATTCGATCACCGATCCGTTGACGGCAAGCGAGAAGCCCATGCCAAGCTGCGCGGCCATTTCCACTTCCACGCCCGCCGTGTGCGCCTTGGGAACGTTGAACACCACGCGTGAGGAGCAGCTTCCGGCGTCGGCAGTGACCTGCAAGTTGCGGATGTCGTTATAGAACGCTGCCGCATTGAAGGTTACAGGGCCGCTGGCAAGCTTCACGCCAGCTTCGTAGTTCCACAGCGATTCGTCCTTGTAGTTCGGGCGATTGCCGTAGGTCTTGGCGTCTGGTCCGTTCGCCCCACCCGAGCAGAGCGGAATGTTGAGCGGATCGTTCACGCCGCCAAGGCGGAAACCCTTCGAGGCCTGGATGTTGACCGAAAGATCGCGGCTCGGCTGATAGCTGACGATGAAGCGCGGGTTGAAGCCGTCGCTCTTGGTCTTGTCGCCGATGTTGCGGTCACCGTTGGCGAAAACGCCGCCCGAGATGAAGTCACGCGATTCCTTGAAGTCGTAGTAGCGGCCGCCGGCAGTCAGCTTGAAATCACCAACCTTGTAGCTGGCTTCACCGAACACGGCGAACTGCTCGATGTCATACGGGATGTCGGCGTTGTATGGCGAGTTCAGCGGGAAGCCGTTGGCGGCACCGGCCGACACGCCGTCACCGAGCGCCGCATCGACCAATGCGTCATAGCCCGGGGTGGGCAGGCGCTGTGCGTACTTGCGGTCGATCTTGCTGTAGAAGCCGCCGAGCACCCACTGGAACGGACCCTTGTCAGTCGAGGCCAAGCGCAGTTCCTGCGTCCAGGTCTTGAGCTTGGTCGCGTCCTTCAGATTCGAAGGCAGGTTGCCGAGAGCAGGGGCCGCGCCCAATGCGGTGATGAACGGCGAAACCGAGACCGAGCCAGTCAGCGCCGAAGCATCGCGGCTGACGAGAATGTCGCGATGGATATAGGTGGTGACGCTGGTGACGTCGATCGTGTCGGCTACGGGCGCGGTAATGGTGAGATCGGCCAGAGTGGTCTTGTCGCGGAAGCCTTCGCGCAGCTTCAGGTACTGCGTGTTCTCGGGCAGGGCAGGGGCACCGGCCAGCGGGCTCTGGTAGAGGTGATAGACGTCGGCGCGGTTGAATCCGTTGGTCTTGATGTCCTGATAGACGATGCGCGGCGTGATCTTCAGGCCAGCGACGGGTTCGAACAGGACCGCAGCGCGCACACCATAGCGTTCACCATCATTGATGTTCTTGCCGGCAGCAGGCCCAACCGCGTTGATGAACCCGGCGAAATGCTCGCCATAGCCGACCACGCGAAGGGCTGCATTCTCGCCCAGCGGCACGTTGACTGCGCCCTTTGCTGCATAGCCGACATCGCCGCCATCGAGCACGTTGACGTCAGCGGCGACCTGGCCCTCGGTCTGGCCCAACTTGGGCTGGTTCGTGATGTAGCGGACGGTTCCGCCGACCGAACCCGAACCGAACAGCGTGCCTTGCGGGCCGCGCAGAGTTTCGACGCGGTTGAGGTCGAACAGGTCGAAGTCCGGGGTGAACAGCGAAAGCGATGTGACGGATTCGTCGAGGTAAATGCCGACCTGTTCCTTCACGCCGGGCTGGTCGCGGACGATCTGGCCTGCGGAAACGCCGCGGACCGAAACCTGGCTCTGGCCGGGCCCGAGGTTCTGGACGGTGAGGCCTGCGACCGAGCGCGAGATGTCCTCGATCGAGGTGGCACCGGTCTTCTCGATGTCGGCGGCGGTCTGGGCGTTGACCGAAAACGGCACTTCCTGGATTGTCTGCGCGCGCTTGGTTGCGGTTACGACGATCTCGTTGCCTGTGCTGGCGTCATCGGCCTGTGTTTCGTCGGCAGACTGGGCGAGGGCGGGGGTCGCGATCACCAGCGAGGCGACGGACGAAAGCAGAATCCTGCGAATGCGGGCTGGGTTAGCCATTGTTGTATCCTCCCGAAATGGTGCAACTTTGGTTGCCGTGGCAACTTGTTCTGAGCCAAGTGCTGGAGTTCCCATGCGCCGAAGCGAGTGCATGACGCAATTGCGCTCTGAGGGCGTGTTGCTTGTTTGCGTGAGGCTGTGGCTGCCGTGCAACAGCTGGCAAAGCCACGGAAATCCTCACCTTTGTAAGCTTCACAAACAAAAAGTGGCGGGCAGGAAACCAGCGAGGCGATCCCAGAACCTCGTGATTTCCTGCCCGCCGTCCCCGTGTCCGGCACGCGTGGGGGGTGCCGGACGGGAAGGGGATTTCGTCAGAAGCGGTAAGCGAGACCTGCACTGAGAACCCAGGGATCCATGGTGTGCTTGGTCGCGAGCACTTCGGTGTTGCCGGCGTAGAACCGGGCCGTGGTATCCGAGAAGTACTTCTTGGCGTCGAGGCTGATGCCCATGCCCTTGTCGTTGATCGGAATGTCGACACCAGCCTGCAGGGCAAAGCCCACGCCATTTGACATCTTCACCTTGGTCACGCCGAGCGGCACGATGCTGCTACCGGGCTTTTCGTCGATGTAGAAGAAGACCGATGGGCCTGCACCGACATAGGGCTTGATCCCGCCGCCAAGCGGCATGTGGTACTTGAGGGTCAGCGTCGCCGGCAGGATGAGAACGTGATCGACGATGTTCGTCGCGGGCGCGAGCGCGCCGCGGCCGCTGACGTGATGCTGCGTGAAGCAGCAGATTGTCTCGGCCGAGATGTTCGGGGTGAGGAAGTACTCGACGGCGAGGGTGGGAACAACATTGTTGTTCGCATCGGTTTGCGCGCCGGTGGTCAGACCCAGCGGGTCGTTCTTCACTTCGACGATCTTGCCGTCCGCCAGCACGGCGGTGCCGAGCACCTTGACCTGCAACTTGCCTTCGGCCGAGCCGGCAAGCGCCGGTGCCGGTGCAAGCGCGGCGGCTGCGAATGCCAGGGGCAGGGCGGCGGTAATCAGCTTCTTCATTGCTCTAGTCCTGCACCGCAGATGGCCAGCCCCTCGCTGGCCCCAGATCCTCTGCGGCTCGAACAGCCTGATGCACTGCACCGAATCGCGACACATTGACCGAGCGCAAAAATGCGAAATCGCGCCCTTGGACTAAAGTATGAGACTGATTTGGCGCGATTTGACCCGGATCAATGTTCCTTCCCCGCCATGGGTGCAGCGCGGCATCCACATCACTCATGGAAGGGAAGGCTCCATGGAATTGGCGCTCTCGCGCACTGGCCTCTGGCTTGTTGCGCTTCTAATCGCCGTCGCCGCCTGCGCTGCAGCGGTCGACGCGGGTTTCGCGATCCACATGGGCATCGTCGCGCTCGCCTGCATCATCGGGCTGGTCGTCACGCTGCGCGGGGTGGATCTCTCCAAGGCCATAATGGCGCCCGATCAGGGCCGCTATGACGACGACGTGATCCGCTGGGGCGTGATCGCGACCGTGTTCTGGGGCATGGCCGGGTTTGTCGCAGGCCTCGTCATCGCCCTGCAACTGGCGCTTCCGGTGCTGAACCTCGGTCTCGAATGGACTGCGTTCGGTCGCCTGCGCCCACTACACACATCCGCGGTCATCTTCGCTTTCGGAGGCAACGCGCTGATCGCCACGTCGTTCTACGTCGTGCAGCGTACTTGCCGGGCGAGGCTGGCCTTCCCCGGCCTCGCCCGTTTCGTGTTCTGGGGATACCAACTGTTCATCGTGCTGGCCGCCACCGGCTATCTGCTCGGCATCACCCAGGGCAAGGAATACGCCGAGCCCGAATGGTACGTCGACCTCTGGCTGACCGTCGTCTGGGTCGCCTACCTTGCGGTCTTTGTCGGCACTATCGTCAGGCGCACCGAACCGCACATCTATGTCGCCAACTGGTTCTACCTGTCGTTCATCGTCACCGTGGCGATGCTCCACATCGTCAACAACCTGAACTGGCCGGTCAGCTTCGTCGGCAGCCGCAGCTACCCGATCTTCGCGGGCGTGCAGGGCGCGCTGGTGCAGTGGTGGTACGGCCACAACGCGGTCGGCTTCTTCCTCACCGCCGGATTCCTGGCGATGATGTACTACTTCGTTCCGAAGCAGGCCGAACGCCCGGTATTCTCCTACCGCCTGTCGATCATCCACTTCTGGGCGCTGATCTTCCTGTATATCTGGGCGGGTCCGCACCACCTCCACTACACCGCACTGCCCGACTGGGCGCAGACGCTGGGCATGGTCTTCTCGGTCATGCTGTGGATGCCGAGCTGGGGGGGCATGATCAATGGTCTGATGACGCTCAACGGTGCCTGGGACAAGGTCCGCACCGACCCGATCATCCGCATGATGGTCATGGCGCTCGCCTTCTATGGCATGAGCACCTTCGAAGGCCCGATGATGTCGATCAAGTCGGTCAACAGCCTTTCGCACTATACCGACTGGACCATCGGCCACGTCCACTCGGGCGCTCTGGGCTGGAACGGCATGATCACCTTCTCCTGCGTGTACTACCTCGTGCCGCGCCTGTGGAACCGCGAGCGTCTGTACTCCCTGCGCATGGTGAACTGGCACTTCTGGCTCGCGACCGTGGGCATCGTGTTCTACGCCGCCTCGATGTGGGTGGCAGGCATCACCCAAGGCCTGATGTGGCGCGAATATGGCGCTGACGGTTACCTGGTGAACAGCTTTGCCGAAACCGTCCTTGCGCTGAAGCCGATGTTCTTCCTGCGCGCCTTCGGTGGCCTGCTTTACCTCGCAGGGGCCGTGGTCATGACCGTCAACGTCTGGCGCACGATCCTCGGCCACCTCCGCGCAGAGCCTGCGATGAGCGATGCCGCCTTCGATCCCGAAAAGGACCGTCCCATCGTCGCTGCGCCGCAAGCAGCCTGATCCGACGCATCCGGAGAAAATCCCATGACCACCATCGTGGAAAAGCACAAGAAACTGGAGCGCAACGTCACCCTGCTGGGCATCTGCGCCTTCGCAGCGGTGACCGTGGGCGGCATCGTCGAGATCGCCCCGTTGTTCTGGATCGACAATACGATCGAGAAGGTGGACGGCATGCGCCCCTACACCCCGCTCGAGCAGGCCGGACGCGACATCTACGTCCGCGAGGGCTGCTACGTTTGCCACAGCCAGATGATCCGTCCGTTCCGCGACGAAGTCGAACGCTATGGCCACTACAGCCTCGCCGCGGAATCGATGTACGACCACCCGTTCCAGTGGGGATCGAAGCGCACCGGGCCGGATCTTGCCCGCGTCGGCAACCGCTACTCCGACGAATGGCACGTCCAGCATCTGAAGGATCCGCGCGCCGTGGTGCCGGAATCGATCATGCCGACATACGCGCACCTTGCCGAGCATGACCTTGATCTGGGCGACATGACGGCCGAGCTGCGCACGCTCTACCAGGTCGGCGTGCCCTACTCGAAGACTGACATCGAGAAGGCCAACGAGGACCTCAAGACCCAGGCCGATCCGGATGCGGACGCTACCGACCTGCTCAAGCGCTACCCCAAGGCGCAGGCGCGTGACTTTGACGGTGATCCCAAGCGCCTGACCGAGATGGATGCGCTCGTCGCCTATCTCCAGATGCTCGGCACCTTGGTCGATGTGAATGCGCCCGCCGCCCAAGAGGACCTTGCGAAGGAGAAGGGCCGATGAACACCCACTCCACTTACGACCTGCTGCGGCACCTGGCCGACAGTTGGGGGCTCGTGGTGATGACGGGCATCTTTCTGGGGCTTTGTCTCTGGCCGTTCCGTCCCGGCACCACGCCGCTGAACCGCGAAGTCGCCAACTCGATCTTCAAGGACGAAGACGATGTCTAAGCCAAAAATTGACGACGCAACCGGCGTCGAAACCGTCGGCCACGAGTGGGACGGCATCGAGGAACTCAACAATCCCCTGCCGCGCTGGTGGCTGTGGACGTTTTACGCCACGATCGTCTTTGCGATTGCCTACTGCGTGGTCTATCCGGCATGGCCGCTGCTTGACCGGGCAACCGCAGGCACGTTCGGCTGGACCAGCCGTGGCGATCTTGACCACGAGATGAAGGCCGAAGCCTCGCGCCGGGCCGGGCTGCTGGCGGAGCTGGACAAGCGCACCGTCGAACAGATCGCCGCCGATCCACGCCTGCGTCGCGCCGCGATTGACGGTGGCCGCGCCGCATTCAAGGTCAACTGCATTCAGTGCCACGGCAATGGCGCAGCGGGGAGCGCAGGCTATCCCAACCTCAACGATGACGACTGGCTGTGGGGCGGCGATGTCGCCACGATCCACCAGACGCTGCTTCATGGCGTCCGCCAGCCCGGCGACGACGCCACGCGCATGAGCCAGATGCCAGCCTTCGGGCGCGATGGCATCCTGACTCCTGCGCAGGTGCAGGACGTGGTCAGCCATGTCCGCGTGATCAGCGGGCAGGAAAAGCCCAGCGGCTCCTCGCAGCGGGGGGCAGAGATCTTCGCGGCCAACTGCGTCGCCTGCCACGGCGCTGCCGGTGAAGGCGGTCGCGCATTCGGCGCACCGAAGCTCAATGACGCGATCTGGCTTTACGGTGGTGACCGCAAGGCCCTGACCCAGACGGTGACCAATGCCCGCTACGGCGTGATGCCCGCATGGGGCAGCCGCCTCGATCCGGTCACGGTCAAGATGCTGGCGACATACGTCCACTCTCTCGGTGGTGGTGAGGAAGCACCCGCTTCCGCCGCTCCCGACCCCGCAACTGCTGCGAACTGACAGGACAACACGGTCATGACTGCGCACGATCCCAAACTCAGCGCGGACCACTCGAACGAAATCGGCCTTTACGAGAAGCGCAAGTCCGTCTTCCCGAAGGCTATCGATGGGCCATTCCGTCGCTTCAAGTGGCTGGTCATGGCCGTGTGCCTGGCGATCTACTGGGGCACCCCGTGGATCCGTTGGGATCGTGGACCCTATGCCCCGGACCAGGCGGTGCTGATCGATCTGGCGCACCGCCGGTTCTTCATGTTCGACATCGAAATCTGGCCGCACGAATTCTATTTCGTCGCGGGCCTGCTGATCATGGCGGGGATCGGTCTGTTCCTCGTGACGTCGGCCGTAGGACGTGCCTGGTGCGGCTATGCCTGCCCGCAGACGGTATGGACCGACCTGTTCCAGCACGTCGATCGCCTGATCGATGGGGATCGCAATGCCCAGCTGCGCCTGCAGAAGGCGCCGTGGACTGCCGCCAAGATCGGCAAACGCGCGTTGAAGTGGGGCATCTACCTTGCCATCAGTTTCGCCACCGGCGGTGCCTGGATCTTCTACTTCGCCGACGCACCGACGCTGCAGTACGAATTCTGGACCGGCACGGCTGCTCCTGTCGCCTATGCCACCACCTTCGTCCTGACGATGACCACGTTCATCTTCGGCGGGTTCATGCGCGAGCAGGTCTGCATCTACATGTGCCCCTGGCCGCGCATCCAGACGGCGATGCTCGACGAGAAGAGCCTGATCGTCACTTACAAGGACTGGCGCGGCGAGCCGCGCGGTTCGGTGAAGAGCGCGGTCAAGGCTGCGACCCCGCTAGGTGACTGCATCGACTGCATGCAATGCGTTGCCGTCTGCCCCACCGGCATCGACATCCGCGAAGGTCCGCAGATTGGCTGCATCACCTGCGCGCTGTGCATCGACGCCTGCGACAAGGCCATGGCCGACGTCGGCCGTCCGCGCGGACTGATCGACTACTGCACGCTGGTCGATGCCGAGAAGGAGAAGAAGGGCGAGGAGCCGACCCCGGTTCTCAAGACCATGTTCCGGCCGCGTACGCTGATCTATCTCGGTGTCTGGTCAGCCATCGGCGCGGCCATGCTGTTTGCCCTGGGCCAGCGCGCCCGGCTCGACATTTCGGTCGCCAAGGACCGCAACCCCGAATTCGTGATGCTGTCCGACGGCACCGTCCGCAATGCCTACACGATCAAGCTGCGCAACATGGAAGAGCGCCCGCGCACTTTTCGCGTCGCGCTCGAAGGCCTCGCCGGCGCGGCGATGTTCACCGACGAGATGGACGCCACCTCTGCCCGGCGTGACCTCACCTTGCGTGTCCCCGCCGACACCACCCAGCGCCTGCGCATCTACGTTGTCGACCAGCGTGGCGAGGAAGGCGAACACCACCGCGAACATGGCGAACATCATCGCGAAAGGGGCCACGGCGAATTCGCCTTCGTCCTGACCGCGCCCGATGATGAAGGCGGGATGGACCGCAGCGAAACCACCTTCACCACCCCGGAAGGACACGACGAATGACCCAGATGCGTCGCACAGTCCGCCCGTTCACGGGCAAGCACATCACCCTGATCCTCGTCAGCTTCTTCGGCGTGGTCGTCGGCGTCAACGTCCTGATGGCGCGCCTTGCCACATCGACTTTCGGCGGCGTCGTGGTCGAGAATTCCTACGTCGCCAGCCAGCACTTCAATGGCTGGCTCAAGGAAGCCAGCGCCGAACAGGCGCTCGGCTGGAAGGGTGCCGTCAGCCGCGATACGCAAGGCAGGGCAGCCATCGTCCTGCATGACAGCGCCGGCAAGGCCATCGCTGCCGCCAAGGTGACGGCAATTGCCGAGCACCCCCTCGGCCAGCGCCCGCAGACCGACCTCGTCCTGCACGAAGTAGCACCCGGCACTTATGCTGCTCCGCTCGAAGCCGGTCGCTGGCGCCTGCGCGTGACGGTCGAAGCCGAAGGCAAGGTCTGGCGCACCGTGGGCGACGTCCTGTGAACGCGCCCGCTCGCCTGCGCGCCGTCCCCGATGACGCGATCCACACCGTTCTTGCGGTGCCCGGAATGCACTGCGCCGGATGCATGGGCAAAGTCGAGCGGGCATTGGCCGCGCTCGACGGCGTGACCAGCGCCCGCACGAACCTGACAGCGCGCACTGTCGAGATCGTCCACGCGCCATCGGTCGAAATGCCCGCGCTCGTCGCCACGCTCGCCGCCACCGGCTTCGACGCCCAGCCGCGCGAGATCGAGGCCGAGCCTGTCTCTGCCGTCAAACCGCTCCTGGCCCCGCTCGGGGTCGCCGCCTTTGCCTGCATGAACGTCATGCTCATGTCGGTCAGCGTCTGGTCCGGGGCGGACGGCACCACGCGCTCGCTGTTCCACTGGGTCTCGGCGATGATCGGCGTTCCCGCCATCGTGTATGCCGGAAGGCCGTTCTTCGCTTCGGCCTGGAAAGTCCTGCGCCACGGCAAGACCAACATGGACGTGCCCATCTCGATCGGCGTGACCATTGCTACCGGCCTCTCGTTTTACGAAACGCTGACCGGCGGCACGGAAGCATGGTTCGACGGCGTGCTGATGCTGCTCATGTTCCTGCTCGCAGGCCGCGTGCTCGACGCGATGATGCGTGACCGCGCACGCTCGGGCGTCGATGCCCTGCTGCGGCAGGTGGCGACCGGCACAATGGTCGTCGAGGCCGATGGCGCAACCCGCTGGCTCGATACGAAATCCCTGCGCCCCGGCATGCTGATGCGCGTCGCGGCGGGCGAGCGTCTCGCCGCAGACGGCGAAGTCCTGCGCGGCACCAGCCGCTTCGACCAGTCGCTTCTGACCGGTGAAAGCGCGCCCGTCGAAGCCATGCCGGGGACGTTGGTCCACGCAGGCACGCTCAATGTCGATGCGCCCGTGGACGTGCGCGTCACCGCGAGCGGGCAGGACACCGCCCTGTCCGAGATCGCCCGCCTGATGGAAGCGGCTGGCCAGTCGCGCTCCAAGTACGTGCGCATCGCCGACCGCGCCTCGCGGCTCTATGCGCCTGCCGTCCACACGCTCGCAGCGCTGACTTTCGCCGGATGGATGATCGCAGGCGCCGGGGTCTACCAGTCGCTGGTCATCGCCATCGCCGTCTTGATCATCACCTGCCCCTGCGCGCTCGGCCTTGCCGTTCCGGTGGCGCAAGTCGTCGCAGCAGGCGCGCTCCTCAAGAAGGGCGTGCTGGTCAAGGATGGTTCCGCGCTCGAACGCATGGCCGAAGTCAACCGCATCCTCCTCGACAAGACCGGCACGCTCACCCTCGGCCGCCCTGTGCCCGACGAGGTTGCCCTTGGTGCCCTGACCGACGTGCAGGCCGCCGTGGCGCTCGCGCTCGCCAGCCATAGCCGACACCCGCTGTCGCTCGGCCTCGTGCAGGCGCTGGGCGCGCGCGACGTGCGAGCCGCAACGCTTGAGGACGTGCAGGAGGAGGCTGGGCAGGGGGTCACCGCGCGCTGGAACGGCCTGTCGGTTGCGCTCGGGCGCCCCGCATCGTCCGCCGGCATGGCCACCGCGCTGCGTATCCAGGGCGATGCCGTGCGCGTCATTCCTTTCGCGGATCGCCTTCGCCCCGATACCCAAGCCGCACTGGCCGAACTCAAGGATCTGGGCGTCGAACCTTCGATCCTTTCGGGCGATTCCCTGCAAGCCGTGGCGACCGTCGCCCGCGCCACCGGCCTGACTGCGCAAGCCGCTGCCTCTCCCTTTGACAAACAGGAAGCGCTCCAGCGCCTGCAACGCGTCGGGTGGAAGGTGATGATGGCGGGCGATGGCCTGAACGACGGCCCTGCGCTCGCCGCCGCCAACGCCTCGATCGCACCCGGCTCGGCCAGCGATGTCGGACGGCAGGCATCGGACATGGTCTTCACCGGAGACTCGGCTCTCGCCATCCCCCGCGCGATCCGCGTCTCGCGCGCCACGATGAAGGTCGTCCGCCAGAACTTCGCATTGGCTATCGGCTACAACGCCCTTGCCGTGCCGCTGGCAATCCTCGGCCACGTCACGCCGCTCATCGCGGCCGTTGCCATGTCGACCAGCTCGCTGATCGTCGTCGCCAACTCGCTGCGGCTGGCAGGAGGTGCGCGATGAACGGCATCGCCTTCATGCTCCCCATCGCGCTCGGCATGGGCCTTTTCGGGCTTGCCGCCTTCTTCTGGGCCCTGAAGCGCGGCCAGTTCAGCGATCTTGACGGGGCCGCCGCGCGCATCCTGATCGACGAAGAGGATCAGCCGTGAGCCGCCTCATGCGCTTTGCTGCGCCGCTTGCCGTGCTGCAGATGGCCATGCCGGCACCATCTCACGCGAGCGTGATCATGGTCGCCTCCTGCGGCGGAGCCGGAACGCCGGTCCCCTTGCGTATTCCTGACAAGGACGATGGCAGCAAGAGCCTGCCCTGCTGCAAGATTTGTCATATCTCAATGCGCAAGCGCGCCACCGCCGATAGCTGTTGCGAGAATACCGGGGAAGGTGAGGACGAATCCGATGGCTGCTGACGTGATGACCGGCCCCGAAACCTTCGCTGGATGGACCTACTGGCCCGAACTCCTCGAAACCCCGGTTCCACGCTACACCAGCTACCCCACTGCTGCCGAATTCGTCGAGGAGAGCTTCGAGGAACGCCAGCGCGCCGCCTTGCAGGCCCTGCGGGGCACGGTCTCGCTCTATCTGCACATCCCCTATTGCCAGGAAATCTGCTGGTACTGCGGCTGCAACACTGGCGCTGCCAACAAGAGCCAGCGCCTCGGCGCATACCTCGAAGCGCTGCACCATGAGATCGAACTCGTCTCTCGCCTCCTGCACCCTTCGGTCCGCGTCTCGCGCATCGCCTTTGGCGGCGGCAGCCCCAACGCGATCAAGCCGACTGACTTCGTCCGGCTGGTCGACCGGCTGACGCTGAACTTCCGCCTCGAAAAGCCGGTTCTGTCGATCGAACTGGACCCGCGCACCCTGGCGCCAGACTGGTTCATGGCGATCCGCGGCATCGGGGTGATCAAGGCAAGCCTTGGGGTGCAGACGCTCGATCCCCGTGTGCAGGAAGCCATCGGCCGCATCCAGCCGCGCGATCTGATCGCGCGCGCCACCGATGGCCTGCGCAACGCCGGGGTGGATTCGGTCAACTTCGACCTGATGTACGGCCTCCCGTTCCAGACCGACGAGATACTCAGCGATACGCTCGAGCAGTCTGTCGCCATGGGCGCAGATCGCGTCGCGCTGTTCGGCTATGCCCACGTGCCGCACATGATCCCGCGGCAGAAGCGCATCGATGTCAGCCAACTGCCAGACCAGCGGGCCCGTTTCCGCATGGCGGCGCAAGGCCATGCGCAACTGGCCTCCGCCGGTTACCAGCCTGTCGGCTTCGATCACTTCGCCCTGCCCGAAGACGATCTCGCCGTCGCTGCACGCACAGGCACCCTGCGCCGCAACTTTCAGGGCTTCACCGAGGACCAATCGCCCGTGCTGCTCGGCCTTGGCGCATCCTCGATCAGCGAGTTTCCCGAACTCTTCGTCCAGACCGAGAAGAACGCCGGACGCTATCGCATGCTCATCGGTGCCGACCAGCTTGCAGGACGCAAGGGCGTGGCACGCTCGGCCGAGGATCGCCGTCGCGGCACCATCATCACCGATTTGCTCTGCCGGGGCAGCGCAACGATCGACGCCGACCTCCTCGCAGGCAATCGCGACCGGCTCGAGCCCTTCATCGCGCGCGGGCTCGCCAGCCTCTCCGGCAACGTTCTGACGCTTGCCAAGTCAAGTGAACCCTACGCCCGTTCGATCGCCGCCGTGTTCGATGCCTATCGCTCCGGCGTCCGGCAATTCAGCTCGGCCGTCTGATCGACCCGCAAGAATAGCTATGCGCCCACCCTTAGCAGGTGCACAATACGGCTGAGTCGCGTTAAGCCCACCCTCCACAAAGGCCGCGAGAGGGACACGCCATGAAGCCGATTGAAACCATCATGCGCACTGCTCCGGTCATTCCGGTGCTTGTCATCGACAATGTCGATCATGCGCTCCCCATTGCCCGTGCTCTTGTGAAGGGTGGCCTGCGAGTCCTCGAAGTCACGCTGCGCACGCCCGCCGCGCTCGACGTCATTCACGCGATGAAGGCTGTCGAAGGCGCGATCGTAGGGGCTGGCACCGTCACCAATCCCGATGAACTCAAGTCTGCGATCGATGCCGGTGCCGAATTCATCGTCTCGCCGGGCCTTACCGACAACCTCGGCAAGGCTGCCGTGGCTTCAGGCATTCCCTTCCTGCCCGGTACCGCCAGCGCGGCAGACATCATGCGCGGCCTGGATCTCGGCCTGACGCACTTCAAGTTCTTCCCCGCCTCGACCTCTGGCGGACTGCCCGCACTAAAGGCGTTGGCGGCACCGTTCCACCAGTGCAAATTCTGCCCCACTGGCGGCATTACCGCCGCCACCGCGCCCGAGTGGCTGGGTTTCGATCCGGTCCTGTGCGTCGGTGGCAGCTGGGTGGTCGGAAAAGGCACGCCCGATGAAGCAGCAATCGAAGCGGCTGCACGCGAAGCGGTAGCGCTGGGGCAATAAGCGGATACAGGGAATACAGCAGACATGAAGACGGTCGCCAAGCTCAAGGCCAGGTTGCAGAAACTCCATGAGCGGACGGCCGAAACGCCGCTGTTCAACCCTGTCTTCCAACTCAGCCACGATCTGTCGCGGCTGCTCGAAGGCGGTGACCTTGCGCTGTCCGACATCGACAGTCTTGTCGCCGAACTCGAATGTGAAGCGCTGCAAAGCCGCGCCGCGCGCCTCAAGCGCCTCGTCGCGCCGACCGTGCCTGCCGAAAATCTCGCGCTGATCGAGGCACTGAACCCTGAAGAAGCGGGCTTTTCAGAGTTCCGCCAGCGCTGGGAAAAGCCGCTGCTCCACGCAGTCTTCACCGCGCATCCCACCTTCCTGCTCAGCCCCGCGCAGTCCGATGCCGTGGCTACTGCTGCGCTGGCAGACGATCCGCAGGCCTCCACCGTCTGCACGGTCCCGCACGAAGGCCCGAAGATCACGCTCGAGTTCGAGCATATCGAGGTCTGCAACGCGATCAAGCGCGCAGGCAAGGCCCGCGATGCGATCAACGCCAGGCTGCTTTCGCACGCCCGCCAGCGCTGGCCGGGCCGCTGGCTTGATTTCAGGCCACTGCCCTTCCGCTTCGCCACCTGGGTCGGCTACGACATGGACGGCCGCACCGATATCGGCTGGACCACCTCCATCGCCTTCCGCCTGCGCGAAAAGGCGCTGCGCCTTGCGAGCTATGCTGCGTCGCTGCGCGCGATTAATGACGCGCATCCGATCCTGGCAACGCTAGATGCCGCCCATGCCCATTCGGCGGACATGGCCGAGCTTTTCTCCTCGCCGCTCGATAACCCCGAAGCGCTCTCTGCCGCCGCCAACCGCCTTAGCGCCGACGATCCTGCCAAGCTGCTCAGCCTCACTCCGCTGATCGAAGCGCTCGAAGCAGAGGCCAAGAAGGCTGACGAGGCCACTGCGATCCCGCTCGCCACTCTGGCCGCTGCCATGCGCGCCGACGGCCTTGGCATCGGCTGGATCCACTTCCGGGTGAACTCGTCGCAACTGCTCAACGCACTGCGCCGCCGGATCGACCCGGAAGGCACGCTCGACCTTGGCAGCAAGAGCGCGCTTTCGCGCCTGCGCGAACTGCTCGCCGAGGTGAAGCCGCTGCGCGTCAACTTCGGCGCACTGGCCATCGAGACCAGCACAGCCATGCGCCAGTTCCTGGTCATGGCCAAGATGCTCCAGCACATCGATGCCGATGCGCCGATCCGCATGCTGATCGCCGAATGCGAACAGCCGCAAACCGTGCTGGCCGCGCTCTACTTCGCCAAGCTCTTCGGCATCGAAGGCAAGGTCGATGTCTCGCCCCTGTTCGAAACCGAGACCGCGCTGGAACACGGAGGCCGCTTCCTCGAAGCGCTGCTTTCGGAAGAATCCTACCGCAACTACGCCCGCCTGCGCGGCCGCGTCTCGATCCAGACCGGCTTTTCTGACGCAGGTCGGTTCATGGGCCAGATCCCTGCCGCGCTTGCCATCGAACGCCTGCAGGGCCGCCTTGCCGAAGCGATGAAGGCCAACGGGCTGACCGATGTCGCCGCGCTGATCTTTGATACCCATGGCGAATCCATGGGCCGCGGCGCCCACCCTTCGGGCTTTGCCGACCGCCTGACCTGGCCACTGTCCGGTTGGGCTCGACGCCGCTTCGCCCGCGCCGGGATCACCATCGAACCCGAAGCCAGCTTCCAGGGCGGCGATGGCTACCTGTTCTTCCGCAACGACGAACTCGCGCTCGCAACGCTCACCCGCATTGCCGAGCACGAAGCGCTCGATCAGGATCTCACGGCCAAGGACCCGTTCTACGACCGCACCGACCTTAGCCTTGATTTCTACCGCTCAATCCGTCGCGTCCAGCGCGAACACCTTGAAAGCGCGACCTATTCCCGCGCGCTGACCGCGTTCGGCCTCGGCCTGCTCAAGGGCACCGGCAGCCGCGTCTCGCGCCGCCAGTCAGACATCGGCGCCGATCGCACGATGAGCCTGCGCCAGATCCGCGCGATCCCGCACAACGCCATCCTCCAGCAGATCGGCTACCCGGTGAACGTGATTGCCGGGGCCGGGACCGCTGCGGGCGAGGAGATGGAATCGGTCGCCGAACTGCTTGGCCGGTCCACCCGCGGCAACCAGCTTGTCCGCCTCCTGCGCGCCGCCAACGGCCTTGCTTCGATCAAGACCGTCGCCGCCCATGGCGAGCTGTTCAACTCTGCCTACTGGGCCAGCCGACCCTATCGCGGCACCGAGACCGCGCTCGAGAATGCCTGCCTTGCGCTGGCGGACTACCTCACCAAGGACGACAGGGCAGGGGTGTTCCGCCGCCTCGTTTCACGCCTGCGGGTGGACTGGATGAAGCTCCACCGCCTGCTCTCACTGGTCCCCGGGCAAAAAGCCGGGCGCGATGCCGCGCAGGACGATGACCGTCGCAATATCGGCCTGCTGCAATCGGTGCGCCTCGCGCTGCTGATGCACATGTTCATCCGCGCGGTGCAGGTCCCGCCCTTCGCCCGTTCGAACGACGTCAGCCGGGAAGACGTGCTGGAAATGGTCCTGTCACTTCGCGTGGATGATGCGCTCGCCCAGCTGCGCCGCGCCTATCCGGTGATCGAGCCCGAGATCACCGATTTCCCGGTGGACGAGCCGACTGATTATCCGGACCATCGCGGCGAGGACTACGGCGCGATCCGCGCGCGCTTCATCGACCCCATCGAACGCGCCCACGCCCTGAATATCCGCATCGCCGTCGCAATCGCCAACTACTTCGGCGCGCACGGGTAAGCGCACAGGGGTGGGCCTGCGCTCACCCCACAAACGTCCGCCCGTGCTTCACCGGGGCACGCGCCGCGCTGAACACTGCGCCCGCCGACAGCCTGCTGCCGCGCACCACCAGCATCACCTTGTCGCCCGCTTCCAGCGACACGTCCTCGCCCGGATGCTGGATCGACTGGCCATTGCTCCTGTCGATCTGCACGACGAAAAAGGCGCCATTGCCCCGCCGCTCCGCTTCGCCGACGGTTTCGCCGGTCAACGCGCCATCGGGCAGCACCTGAACCACTTCGAGGTCCAGCCCGAAGTCGTGCAGGTTGCGCCGCACCGCGCCGATGCTTTCCAGCGCGTCGCCCGTCGCGGGGTAGAGGATCATCTCGACAATCCTTTCGGCCCCGATGTGCGTCGGCATCACCACCCGGTCGGCCCCTGCGTGGAACAGCTTGTTCTCGGTCGTCGGCGCCTCGCCGCGCGCAATGATCTCGATGCCAGGATTGAGATTGCGCGCAGAGAGCGTGATGAACACGTTCGCCGCGTCGTCCGGCAGAACGCTTGCCAGCACCTTGGCCCGGGCAATCCCCGCCGCCTTCAGCGTCTCCTCGTGGGTCGCTTCGCCCACCATGCAAAGGAACCCTTGCGCCTTGGCGTCCTCTGCCTTGGTGTGATCGCGCTCAAGGATCAGGAACGGGCGCCTGGCCTCGGTCATCGCCTTGGCCAGTTGCACACCGATCCGGCCATAGCCGCAGATGATCACGTGGCCGTCCAGCTTCTCGATTTCGGTCATCATACGATCCAGCCCCATCAGGCGTCGGAATTGAAACAGGGTGAAGACCTGCACCAGCGCGCCGGTCAGCACGATCATGCCGGTGCAGCCGAGCATGATCGTCGCGCTCGTCCACCAGCGCAGGAACAGGGTATCGACGGGCCGGATCTCCCCATAGCCGACCGAGAACACCGTGAGCAGCACCATGTAGGCGGCATCGCCGATCGGCCAGCCAGCAAACACGAAGCCGCAGGTCGATACGACATAGACCGCAAGGACGAAGATCAGCGTGCCCGTCAGCAGACGCAACGGCGAGCCGAGCACGGAATTCGCTCCCTGCGTCAGTGCTGAACCGTCACCATCCCGTTCCATCGCGCCCCCTCCATGCGCGACGATAGGAGGCCGCGGGCAGCCTTGTCCATATCAGGATGCCCCCAGCCTCTGGGTTAACCAGACAAGGGCGGCAAGGCCGGTCATGGCGGCAAGAGCCAGCCTCGCCCTGTCCCCGTGCCGCCACCGGGAAAGCGCGATGATTGCGTGCAGCGCCACCAGCACGACACCAAGCTGCACCGCTTCGATACCAAGGTTGAAGCCCAGGATCGCCACCGCCCGCGTGATCGCGCCCAGCCCGAAGTTGCTGACAAGCGTTGCGAAGGCGAGGCCATGGACCAGCCCGAACAGCCCCGCCACGACCGGCTCCTTCCCCGGAAACAGGGGCCGTGCGGCGTGAATGGCCGAAACCAGCACGGAAAGCGCAATGCCGGCCTCCACCGGCTGTGCGGGCAGGCGCACGCCGAAGAACGCGGCGAGGATCAGCGTTGCCGAATGGCCCACGGTGAACGCGGTGACGATCCACGCCAGCTTGGCAAGCGTCTCGCGCCCTGTGCGCCTTGCGCTCCAGCGCCCGCCCGCCGCGATCAGCGGCGCGGGCAGCAGCAGCGCGAGCAGGAACAGCAGGTGATCGTATCCTTGCGCAATGTGATGCGCGCCAAGCGCGAAGGCATTGCCAAACATCGCCCCCATTCCCGCGTGGCCGCGATCGACAACGAGTTCGGGCCTGCCCGATGTCAGCGCGCCGACAAGCTCGCGCTCCCCCCGCACGCCGCCCGCCAGATCGCCGTCGACCACCAGCAAGGCAAAGTGGCTCGGAGCCTCGCGCGTCACCACGTGCCAGCGCCAGCGCAAGTTGCGATCCGATGCACCCGAGGGCGGGGTCAGCGTCAGTTGAAGGTGAAGGTCTGGCGGCCCGGCGATCTGCTCGAACGCGATGCGGTCAACGCCGATGGTCCATCGCCTGCCGTCCTGCGCCAGCACCGCCATGTCTGCCAGCACCCGCGCCGTGGCTTGCGCAAGGCTCTGCGGCTGGTTGTCGGTGGCAAGTCCGGTCGCATAGCCGAACTCGGCCTGCGGAACGATAACGTCGGCCTTCACCAGTCCAGGTGCGAAGTCGAGCCGGATTTCGGAATTGGGCGTCAGATGGGCAAGGGCAGGGGACGGCAAAAGGCCACCCAGGAGCGCCAGCCATGCCGCAAGCACCAGCCTAATCGTGGCCGAACCAGACGTAGCGTGCCGCAGGGTCCGTCGCCTTGGGATTGATATCAAGCGCTTCCTCCCGCGCGTCGTCGGCAGCATTCGTATCGCCCAGTGCGGTGTGGACATCCGCCAGCGCAAGGTAAAGCCCAGCCGTTCGCCATCCGGTATTCTCCGCGCGTTCCAAAGTCGAAAGCGCGCCCTTGGCGTCGCCGGTCAGCAGTTGCGCGCGCGCCAGCAGGATCAGGCTCGCTCCATGCGGCCGCCGTGCGGCATCGGCCCTGGCAACGGGCAGAGCCTTGGCCGGATCGCCCAGCGCAAGTTCATGCTCAACGAGATGTGCCGCCGCTGCTTCGGGCAGCGCCCGGTAGCGCTCCGCCCAGATCGCCGCCGCCTTGTCCGCCCACTGGCGGCTTTCCGCCCCGCGACCCTGCAGGCGCAAGGTGAAGGCCAATGCGTCCATGATCTCGGGCAGGGGGGCCTTGGCGACAATCGCCTCGTAGCGCCTGACCGCCCCCGGCACATCGCCCTCCAGCGCCTGCTGCTGCGCCACATGCGCCATGGCCAGTGGATTGCCGGGAAAGAAGCCATCGGCAAACCGCGCCCAGATGCCCGCTGCCTTCCAGTCGCCGGTGCCATAGGCAATTGTGGCGCGCAGCAGGGCGGCTTGCGCCTTCGCGCTGCGAGTAAGCTTGTTCGCCCGCAAGACGGCATTGACCCGTCTGCGAGCCAGCAATGGATCTCCTGATCGAAGAGACAGCATCGATTGCCGCAATGCGATACTGGCATTGCTTTCGGCTTCCTCCGCTCGTCCGTAAGCGAGGCGCGAGCGCTTCATGTCCCCGCGCTGAAGCGCAATATCGCCCTTGATGGCCCAGCCGTCGGCCTGCTCATCGGACGTGGGCTCGCCTTTCTGTGAATCGAAGCGCGTCAACGCCTCGTCAGCCGCATCCAGACGGTGTGCAAGAACTGAAATGGTCGCGCGCGAAAGGCTCGGGCCTGCAGGGGCTTCGGACTTGGCCATGCCCTGAGCCAGCAGGGCATCCGCCTCGGCAAGATCGGCGTAATTGCCGCTCACCCGGAAGCGCGCGGCGAGCGCCCGGCCGAGCATTTCGAGCCTCAGCCATTCGTCCGGCGCAGATTTCAATCGGTCGCGCGCGTTGTTCACGCCGTTGTCTGCGGCGGCCAGCGCTTCGGTCTGGTTGCGGGGGCCGAACCATGGCTTGACCTCGCCGGGCAGCGGATCGGGCGGGCCTTGCCGCGCCTTGATCTTGTCGGAAACGATGCTGGCGGCGGCCACCAGGAATACCGCCGCCAGCAGGATCCACGGCCACTTGCGACCGCGTTCGCTCGTCATTCGCTTGCGCCTCTCGTCAGGACTTTGTGGCGCAGATCTTGAGTTGCAAGTTCTCCAGATCGTCGCCGATCAGATCGAACAGCTTGTGCAGTTCGTTCTTGTATTCGGCCAGGTACTTCTGGTTGGTGGCATCGCCAGTAGGCGTATCGTCGTTGAAGCTCAGCTTCATCGACGATCCGATCAGCGCGGTGGCCACCGCAGGGTTGCCCATGCGGTCGACCGAGACATAGCCCGAATCCGGATCGTTCCGGAAATTGAACCCGCTGCCAGTACCCGAGGCGATCTGCGGCGCGCCATTCGGCGCGGCAAGGAACGGGAAGGTAATGCTGAAGGGCTTGTCGTTGGCAGGCGGGTTGAGCGGCACACCGGCCAGCGTGTTCGGGCCTTGCCCGGTCACCGTCATGTCCAGCAGCAGCGTGGCGAGCAGGATATCGATGACCTGATCGTCCAGATCGCGTCCGTTCGGGAAGTGCGAGGTCCGCGTCAGATCAAGCTTCAGCGTATCCGGGATGAGGATCGAGGTCAGTGTGGCCCCGTTCTCACCTTGAATTGCCTGCGTGAAGCAGCGATCGACATTGTAGCTGACTGCCGTCGCCGTTGGCGTGGGCGTGCCGGTAGCGGTGGTGCTGGGCAATGGGGCCGGCACGACGACCTGGCTGCCTGAGCCATCCTCGCCGCAGGAAACAAGCATTGCTGCCAATGCGAGCGGCGTTGCGATCTTTATCAGCTTTCGCGCGGAAGAAGCTGCCCAAATGGTTTTCAGGGGGTCAAACATCAGATGTTCCCTCCGAAGCGAAGCGTCTGTCCCCAGACCTCGATCTTGCTCACGCTCGATCCGAGGTTCGCATCGGGGATCTCGAAGACGATTGCGGTGTCGTTCTGGCCGTCGAAGAAGTTGCGGTCGTTGCGGATACGGATCGTTCCGAACGAGCGTGTTTCACGAAAACCGATGAGATCGAAGAAAAACGGCTCGTCAAACAGGCCTGCACGAGCCTTTACGCCGCCGCTGGTCAGGGTTGTCTCGACAGGTCCCTCGAGCACGCCGTCGACGCCCGGAATACCCTCGAACCGCACGCCCCAATCGTTCGCCCCTTGACCCTTGCCGAAGCGGGCCTTGATGACGAACTCCGGCGTGTTGCCCGGCGCCTGAGTAGAAATGTTGATCTTGTAGAGCACATCGCGGTCGTAATACGTCGGCGCGGTCGTCGGCACCGGCCCCGCAAAGGTCATCGCGATGCGTGTCGTGCCATTGGCATGCCATGCAAAGACGTCCGCGATGTCGGCCGGGATGTCCGGTGTCGGATCGACGCCAGCATCGGTGCGGGCTCCCGGATCGAGGTGGTCGGCGCTTTCCGCCACCCCAGTCGGCAGCAGCATCAGCGCGGCGAGGCTGGCTGCCCCGGCGCTTCCCGCCAGCAATGTCTTGAAAATGCGGCGCACGGCGAATCTCCCCACTGCGAATCCTGACGAAAGAACGTGCGACCACTCTTTCGCCTCATTCTGTGCGAACGGCTGTGCAAGTTCGCACAGCGATTCAGCCGGAGGCCGTTTTTTCTTACCTAACCCAAAACTTTGCCCGAGGTGAAGTGCTAACTGGCGAAACTACGTAATGTGCATCAGATTATTGCAGCCATCGCCCAGACCACGCCGACCAGCAGGAACACGCCCGCCACGTCGAGCGCGAAGCCTGCTTTGATCATCGAGCGCATCGTGCAATGTCCGGTAGCCCATGCCAGAGCATTGGGCCCTGTCCCTGCAGGCAGCATGAACCCCCAAGTCGCGGCAAAGGCGGCGGGCAGGGCGAGCAGGATCGGGTCTGCACCCAGCGCCGCCACCAGCGCCGCAACCACCGGCATGATCCCGCTCGCCGCCGCGATATTGCTGGCGAACTCCGTCACCACGATCACGAAGGCCACCAGCACCAGCGCCACCAGCGGCAGCGGGACATGCGCCAGCGGCAGCAGCATCTCGCCCATCCACCTGGTCAGCCCGCTCTCGGTCATGCCCATCGCCATGGCAAGACCGCCGCCGAACATCAGGACCACGTCCCAAGGCGCGCGGTTGGCTTCGGGCCAAGTCAGCATCGGACGCCCTGTGCCATCGGGCAGGAAGAACAGGATCAGGCCCGCAATTGCGGCCACCGTACCATCGGTAAAACCGCCCTTGGGGAACACGCCCTCAAGCACCGGCTGGAACACCCATGCCAGAAACGCCAGCAGGACCACCGGCAGCAACCGCCTTTCAGCAATGCTCCAGTCCTTCGCGTGGCCAATGGCCTCCCGCGCCGCCAGTGGGTCGAAGCCGTCCTCGTGCAGGCGCTGCACCCGCGCGATGATCCACGCGGCCAGCGGCACGGCGACGATCACGATCGGAACGCCATACAAGGCCCACTGCAGGAAGGTGACCTTGGTCCCCAGCGCCTTTTCGATCAGCCCTGCCGCGATGGCATTGGTCGGCGTCCCGATCAGCGTGGCGAGCCCGCCGATCGAAGCGGCAAAGGCAATGCCCATCGGCAGGGCACCCGCCATCCCCGCAGTCTCGCCCTCGCGCACGCCGCCCGCGCGCAGCATGGCAATCGCCATCGGCATCATGATCAGCGCGGTGGATGTGTTGGAAATAAAGCTCGAAAGCACCGCTGTCGCGGTCATCACGCCAAGCAGCAACTGCCCCGGCTTGGTCCCCGCCAACCCCATGATGAAGAGCGCCAGCCGCCGGTGCAGCCCGGTGCGCTCGATGGCCAGGGCAAGAAAAGCCCCGCCGATGAACAGGAACATGATCGGCGAATAGTAGGAGCCCGCCGTCTTGTTGGCATCGGCAACGCCCGTCAGCGGCAGCACGAGGAACGGCAGGAAGGCCGTCGCCGAGAGCGGCAGCGCCTCCGTCATCCACCAGGCCGCCATCCACCAGACGAGGCCCGCCGCGCTCCATGCCGCATCGGGCATTCCGGCAGGGGCAGCGGTCAATTGCGTTACGGCAAACCCGAGTGGCCCAGCCCAGAACCCGATCCTGCGCGCATCCAGTGCCAAGCGATCACTCCCCATTTATCCCGGGGAGCGACCTAGCAGAGCGCAGTCACGACTGGCAAACGCCGATCAGAAGACCGGATCGTATCCCGGCGGCAGTTCATCACCCGGCTTGGCCGCATCGGTCGGCGAGTGAATACCGCACTCGGTCTTGTCCCAACCCTTCCAGCGGCCCGAGCGTGGGTCTTCACCCGGCGCGACCTTGCTGGTGCAGGGCGCGCAGCCGATCGAGGGATAGCCCAGCGCCACCAGCGGGTGGGGCGGAAGGTTATGCTCGGCAAAGTAGGCTTCGAGAGCCGTCTTGTCCCACGATGCCAGCGGATTGATCTTCAGCCGCCCCTGCGCGTCCGAATGGTCGATCTCGAAGCGCGGCAAGCCAGCGCGGGTCTTCGACTGGAAGCCCTTCCGCCCGGTCAGCGACGCGTCATAGTGAAGTAGCGCCTTGGCCAGCGGCTCGACCTTGCGGATCTCGCAGCAGCCATCCGGGTCCCACGACCAGCGCAACCCGTTCTCGTCCTTCTTGGCGATGACTTCCGCATCGGGTTCGATGATCTGGAGATTGGTCATCCCCAGAAACCCGATCAACTCGTCGCGGTAGGCCACGGTTTCCGGAAAGTGCTTGCCCGTCTCGAGGAACAGCACCGGCACCGACGGGTCGACCTCGGCAATAAGGTGAAGCAGGACAGCACTTTCCGCGCCAAAGCTTGAAACGACCGCGAGATCGCCCGCCAGCCCGTCACGGATCACCGAACGCAGCATCTCCTGCGTGTCGCTGCCCCGGAACAGGTGGTTCAGGCGGATCGCGTCCGTCTCGGTAAAGCGCGGCCGGGTATCGATCAGGTCGATTGTCCGGTTGGCCGCGCGTGCGCTCTTGGTGCTGTCCATTGCTTCGTTCCTCGGTCCCGCAGCTTATGCGGGGTGACGCTTCGCCCAGATTGCGGGGCGTCCGTCGACTGTCTTCTGGTAGACGTCCGGCCAGGTCGCGAAGGCCTTGTCGGCGGCCTCGGCGCTGATCGGCTGGTTCGGCGCAAAGCTGTCAAACCCGCAGCGGCGCATGTGGCTCAGCTGGTCGAGCAGCACATCGCCCACCGCGCGCAGTTCGCCGGCATAGCCATGCTCGCGCAGGATGCGCGCCGCCGAATAGCCGCGCCCATCGGTATAGGCCGGGAAGTTCACTTCCACGAGGGCGATCCGGTCAAGATGCGGCAACAGCGCGCGCGCATCGTCGCCGGGCTCGATCCGCACCGCAGTCGCGTTCGACTGGTCGGCGAAAGCATCCACCGTCACCGCCGGATCACCCACCGGCTCGTCATCGCGATAACGAAGGTTCTGCTCAACCATTGGCGGTCTCCTTGGCATAGATCGCCTCCTTGAACGGAGCCATGCCGATGCGGCGGAAGGTATCGACGAAACGCTCGCCATCGACGCGCTGGGCAAGATAGACGTCGGTCGCCTTTTCCACCGCGTCGACGATGCCATCTTCGTTGAAGCCTGGACCGGTGATCGTGCCGAGCGAGGTATCCGCGCCTTCGCAACCGCCGAGCAGGAGCTGGTAGTTCTCCACGCCCTTGCGGTCGACGCCGAGGATGCCGATGTGGCCTGCGTGGTGATGCCCGCAGGCATTGATGCAGCCCGAAATCTTCAGCTTCAGCTCGCCCAGCTCGCGCTGGCGGCCAAGGTCCGCAAAGCGGTTCGAGATCTTCTGCGCCACCGGGATCGAACGGGCATTGGCAAGGCTGCAGTAGTCGAGGCCCGGGCAGGCGATGATATCGCCGATCAGGTCGAGGTTTGCAGCGGCCAGCCCCGCTTCATCCAGCTTCTGCCAGATCGCGTAGAGGTCGGCCTTCTTCACATGCGGCAGCACAATGTTCTGGGCATGGGTCACGCGCAGTTCGTCGAACGAATGCTCGAGCGCGAGGTCGGCCATCAGGCGGATCTGGTCAGCCGTGGCATCGCCCGGAATGCCGCCGGTGGGCTTCAGGCTGATGTTGACGATGGCATAGCCCGGCTGCTTGTGGGCATGGACGTTCTGGTCCACCCACAATGCGAAGTCAGGATCCGACAGGTCCAGCTCGTCGGAGGCATTGGCGTCAAAGCCGGGCTGCTCGAAGAAGCCCTTGATGCGCTCCAGCTCTGCCGCAGGCGGCTCGAGGCCGAGCGTCAGGATGTGCGCGAACTCTTCCTCCACCTGGCGGCGGTATTCGTCGGCACCGATCTCGTGGACGAGGATCTTGATGCGCGCCTTGTACTTGTTGTCGCGGCGGCCATAGCGGTTGTACACACGAAGGCACGCCTCGGCGTAAGACACCATCTGCAGCGGCGAGATGAAGTCACCGATCACCGGCGCGATCATCGGCGTGCGGCCCATGCCGCCACCAACGTAGAACCGGCAGCCGATCTCGCCCGCGTCGTTCTTCACCAGCTGAATGCCGATGTCGTGCAGCTTCATAGCCGCGCGGTCGGTTTCCGAACCGATGATCGCGATCTTGAACTTGCGCGGCAGGTAGTCGAACTCCGGATGGAAGGTCGACCACTGGCGCAGCAGCTCGGCATAGGGGCGCGGATCGACCAGCTCGTCAGCCGCAGCGCCAGCGAACTGGTCGGACGTGGTGTTGCGGATGCAGTTGCCGCTGGTCTGGATCGCATGCATCTCGACCGAAGCGAGATCGGCGAGGATGTCGGGCGCATCCTGCAGCTTGATCCAGTTGTACTGGATGTTCTGGCGCGTGGTGAAGTGGCCATAGCCGCGGTCATACTTGTCCGCGATATCGCCCAGCATGCGCATCTGGCGGCTGTTCAGCGTGCCATAGGGCACGGCCACGCGCAGCATGTAGGCGTGAAGCTGCAGGTAGAGGCCGTTCTTCAGGCGCAGCGGCTTGAACTGGTCCTCAGTGATGTCACCGGCAAGGCGGCGCTCCACCTGGTCACGGAATTCCGCGACGCGGGCATCGACCATGGCCTGGTCATATTGGTCGTACTGATACATCGTCGTAACTCTCGATAACGGGACTTCAGTGTTTCAGGTAGGCAAGCAATGCACCAATTATTGCCGCAATCAGCAGAATTGGCAGAAACTTTCGGACGAGTTGACCAAAATTGGCAGCTAGAGCAGGCGCTTGAGTTGCTTCACTCAACCATCGCCGCAATCGGTCAAACTCATCGTCGGCAATCGTGCTGAGCAAAGGTGTGAGGTCTTTGTCTCGGTAGGCTGCCAGCTCGTAGGCATAGTTGTCTGCCTTGCTAGGCTGATCAAAATGCCTGTAAACCGATGCCGCTGTTGCCTTGATCAGGTCGTCACCCACCGGCTGCAAAGCGCATTTCTCACAACGGTCAAAGGGTTCGTGCTTCTCTGCGCCACATTGTGTGCAAAGAGCGCGAACTTGCCCGTCCTCGAGAAAGTCGCCTTGGCCGATGGCCATCTCAGATCACCCAGTTGCCGGCGGCGGGGTCGGCAGGCTTGAGGGAAAGGTCGAGGCGGACCGTCGGCCCCAGCGCCCGGATACGGTCCTTGATGTGCGCAGGACGCACGCCTTCGTCGGTCAGCGTGGCTTGGATCACCTGCGTGTCGGTGACGATCTGCTTGGCGTTCTCGCGCGCGATGATCGCCTCGGCATGTTCGCCTGCTTCCACCGCATCGTTGACATGGCGCGACCAGCCTTCGCCGGTCCACCAGATCACGTCGCCGGTGCGCAGATCACTTCCGGTAATGACCTTCACTGAACAGCCTCCAAAACTTGCTTCAATTCCATCATGTCTCCCCGGCCTGCCACTTCACCAATCACGATGAGGGCAGGGCTCTTGACCTTGTTGTCCGACACCAGCGGTCCAAGGCCCGCCAATGCCCCGCGCAGCACGCGCATCTGCGGCCGCGCGGCATTCTCCACCACGGCCACCGGCATCGTGGGCGCCAGCCCGTCTGCCATCAGTTTCTCGGCAATCGCGTCAGCCGTGGCGACGCCCATGTAGATGACCAGCGTCCGGCCGACGCCTGCAAGGCCCGCCCAGTTCTGGTCCGTTAGTCCCTTGCACTGTCCCGCCACGAACGAGACGATGCTGGCCGCATCGCGATGGGTGAGGGGGATCATCGCAGAGGCCGCAGCCCCCATTGCCGCGCTCACGCCCGGAACCACCTGCACCGGCACGCCCGCTGCGAAGCAGTCTTCCGCTTCCTCGCCGCCACGCCCGAACACGAAGGGATCGCCGCCTTTGAGGCGCACCACATCGTTCCCGGCCAGAGCCTCGCGCACCAGCAGAGCGTTGATCTCTTCCTGACGCATCGTGTGGCGCGAACGCTGCTTGGCGACCGAGATCATCCGGCAGCCCTTGGGCGCCATGGCGAGAATCGCGGGATCGACCAGCCCATCATGCACCAGCACCCGCGCATTCATCACCAGCCGCGCCGCACGCAGCGTCAGCAGGTCCGGATCGCCGGGCCCTGCGCCGACAAGGAATACGGTTCCGACTCTGGAAGAGGGATTGCTCATGAGGGCCAGATGGGCGCGCGGCCTTCAAGTCGCCAGTGAGAATGCTTTTCCCCCCCGCTAGATGATCTTTAGCGGAAGGGGGCAGTCAGCACCATCGCCCACGCCCCCTACATAACCGTCACCCCGGGCTTGACCCGGGGTCCCGCTTTTCGTTGGTGGGCGATGCAGAAGGAAGCGGGACCCCGGGGCGAGCCCGGGGTGACGAAGGAATTGGCGCGGAAAGCTCACCCTTCAAAGCCTCCACCAATGCCCGCAGCCCCTCGCTGTCCTTGAGGTTCATATCCTGCTGCGGGAAGGGAATCTCCACCCCGTTGTCCCTGAACAGACGCCACACTGCTTTGAGGATGTCCGACCGCACGTTGCCGACGCCGCCCTCGGGATCGTCGATCCACACCACGATCGTCATGTCGATGCTGCTCGGCCCGAAGGCGCTCAGCAGCACGCCGGGCGAGGGGAAGCTCAGCACGCGCGGCACGCCGGCCACGGCCTCGAGCATCAGCTTCTCGACCTGTTCCAGATCGCTGCCATAGGCCACGCCGACCGGAATGTTGATCGCCACCTCGCGTGAGGAATAGGACCAGTTCTCGACCTGCTGGGTCATCAGGTTCTCGTTCGGAATCAGGTACTCGCGGTTGTCGCGCGTCGTCACAGAAACCGCGCGGATGCCGATCTTCTTGACCTCGCCGAACGAATTGCCCTTGCCGTCGTTCACCGCGATCACGTCGCCCGGCTTGATCGAGCGGTCCATCAACAGGATGATCCCCGCGATCAGGTTGCCGAAGGTTTTCTGCAGGCCGAAACCGATGGCAAGGCCGAACGCGCCCGAGAACACGGTCAGCGCGGTCAGGCTGATGCCCAGCACATCGATGCCGACCATGATCGATATGCCCCAGACCACGATCGTCGCGATCTTCTCGCCCAGCAACTGCTGCGTGCGGTCAAGGCTGGTCAGCCGCCTGAACGTCCTCCGCGCCAACCTGCCGATCAGTTGCGCTGCCACGATCACCAGCAGCATCACTATCACGATGCGCAAGGCGCCCCAGACCGAGATGTGATAAGTGCCGAGATCGAAGCCGATCTCGTTCAGCAAGCGGATCACGTCGGCAATCTGCTGCTTGAGGCTGTTCACGTGGAAGCTCCTGCCCATGCCGCAAGCCCACGCTCAAGATCGGCGATCAGGTCAGCGGTATCCTCAAGGCCAATGGAAAGGCGCACACCGAAGCAGTCCTGCGCATCCATGCCCTTGAGCGGCCATGCGCTCGCCGTGCGGATGCTGGCAGGATCGACCGGCGTCGCAAGGCTCTCGAACCCGCCCCACGAATAGCCGATACCGAACAGGTCGAGCGCATCGATCAGCGCATCGCGCGCCGCGCTCGTCCCGCCTTTCAGCACGAAACTGAACAACCCGCAGCCGCCGGTGAAGTCACGCGCCCAAAGCTCATGCCCCGGCGATCCCGGCAGCATCGGGCACAGCACCCGAGCCACTTCCGGCCGCCCTTCCAGCCACCTGGCAATCGCCAGCGCAGAGGCGGTCTCTGCCTCCAGCCGGTGCTTCATCGTGCGCAGGCCGCGCAGCATCAGCGAGGCATCGTCGGGCGAGACCACGAGGCCCAAACCCTGCGAGCGCAGCCGCAGCTTGCGATACCACTCGGCCCCCGCACTCGCACTGCCCATCATGCAGTCGGAGTGGCCGGACACATGCTTGGTCAGGCTCATCGTCACGATGTCCACGCCGTGCTTCAGGCCCGAGAATCCGAGCGGCGAGGCCCAGGTGTTGTCGAGCACCGAGACGATCCCCCGCGCCTTCGCCGCCGCCGCCAGCGCGGGCACGTCCTGCACCTCCATGGTCAGGCTGCCAGGGCTTTCCAACAGGACGCACCGCGTCCGCTCGCAACAGGCCGCCTCGAACGCGGCGAGGTCGGTCGGATCGAACCAGCGCGTCTCGATGCCGAGGTCCTTCAGCAGGCCCCGGCCCATGACGCGGGAGGGTTCGTAGGCATTGTCCGTCATCAGCAGGACGTCGCCCGGACGCAGCACCGTCAGCAGAACTCCGGCGATGGCCGATACCCCCGACGGATAGAGCACAGTTCCCGCTGCGCCCCCCTCGAGTTGGGTCAATGCCTCTGAGAGTGCCCACTGAGTTGGAGATCCCCTTCGCCCATAGTAGAAGCGCCCGTCCTCGTTGGCCGGATGCGCCCGAAGCGCTGCCATATCGGGATAGAGATGCGTCGAAGCGCGCCACACCGGCGGATTTACCACAGCCCCCGGATGCCCCGGCGTCCCGGTCCACTCCGCCCGCCGCCCGGCAAGCACGCCACGTGTGGCGAGCCCGTAATTGTCGATGTCGTCAGAACTGCTCATGGTGTCGGGCGATAGCAGGACCCGACCTGCGGTTCGACTGCTTTAAGCTTTTCCACTCGGCAGAATCCTTGCCGACCCGCAAAAACCAATTGTCAACTTATATTGTAGAGATTAATGGGGGTTTTGACGGGACGTATGCAGAGTCGACCGCTTCTCGAACTGATCTTTTGGGAGTTCAGCGAATGTCTCAAGCAATCCTGATCAACCCGGCCCCGCTGGCCGAATCGCGACATTGCAGAGCGCAAAGGCGACCCGCAAACGCGCCGCGCCTGCGAATTGGACGGATGCTCGCTTGCATGTTCTGCGCCGCCTTCTGGGTGACCGTCATCACGCTCATGCTTTGAACGCGCGCTGCTCAGCGCTCGCTGTGTGCCGCCGCCTTCAAGCTGTCCCAGTTGCCTTGGGCGTCGCGGGGTCCATGCCCCACTCGCTCCACGACCCGTCATAGAGCGCGACGTCTTCCTTACCGATCAGATGTGCGGCGAAGATCAGCACGTTGGCAGTCATGCCTGAGCCGCAGGACGAGATCAGCGGGCGCGACAGGTCGATACCCGCAGACTCGAACAGGGTGCGGATGGCGTCAGGCGATTTCCAGGTGCCGTCGGGATTGAACAGGCTGGAATAGGGGAGGTTGCGCGCGCCGGGAATGTGTCCGCTGGCCAGCGCCGGGTTGGTTTCCGGCACATCGCCCGTGAAGCGCCCGGCACCGCGCGCGTCGATGACCAGTTCGGCCTTGCTGTCGAGATTGGCGAGGACGTCGGCTTTCGAGCGCACATGGCTATCATCCGACCACACGGTGAAATGCCGCTGCCGCAGCGTTTCCACGCCCTGCGCGCACTTCCGCCCCTCGGCCTTCCACTTGGCAATGCCGCCATCGAGCAGGGCGACGTTCTGGGCCCCGAACATCGTCAGCATGAACCACGCGCGGGTGGAAGTCTTCACCGGGCTGTCGTCATAGATCACGATCCGGCTGCCATCGCCAAGGCCGAGCGCCTGCATCCGGCTTGCGAATTTCTCGGCCGAGGGCAATGTGTTGGGTACGGACGAGGCCGCGTCGACCAGTTCGGCAAGGTCCATGAACACCGCGCCGGGAATATGGCAGGCCTCGTATTCCAGCCTTGGCACGCGACCATGCTCGGGCAGGAATGCCGTTGCGTCGACTATGCGTAGATCGCTCGCGCCCATCTCGTCCGCGAGCCACTGGGTGGAAACCAGCGATTCCATGGTTAACTGTGCTCCTGCCTGCCTGCGCGACCCGTCTGGCGCGGGTTCGTTTCGCCGAGACTAGACGCGGCAATCACCACCGTCGACCGGAAAAAGGTTCAGGCTGTCGAGTTTGTTTGTGCACTGCGAAGACTGCCGCTTCAGGCAAAGGCCGGCACGGTCAATTCCCGTCGCCCGACCTTGGGATAGACCCTTGGCCCCACATCAAGGCGGAACGGCTGCAACCGCTCGCCAGCCGCCAATTCTTCCAGCCCGACGACGAACGCGGCCCTGAGCTTGATGACCCGACCGGCGTCGCGTGCGGTCACTTCGAACCGCACCAGCGGCACGAACAACGCGGCACTGCCATGGCGGATCGGAGTGATTGCGGCGAGCGGGAGGCGCACCTCGCCGCCTATTTCCATCGTTTCGCCGGCAGTCAGACCCGGTAGACTGTGCAGCACCTGCGCCTCGCCAAGCCCCAATTGTTCTTCCGCCGGGCGCGAAGCATGGGCCGAGATCATGTCGCCCCGCACCTCGATGTCCGAGAGCGAGGCGCCCGCCGCAAGCGACAAGCGATAGGACAGCGTCGCATGGACAAGGCTCGCGCTCATGCGGACAACGGAAATATCCAGCGCCAGCGGAGCAGCTACTGGAGCCGGTGGAACCATTGTTGATGGCCCCGTGCTCTGGGCAGGGCGTGGGGGTGGAATGTCCCGAACGACCGGAGGTTCGAACGAAGGTTCCTCCACATCGTTACGCCTCCGCCTTGACACGATCCAGCCGCCCGCAACGACGACAGCGAGCCCTGCAAGCACCATGGCCCACAGCGGAATGCCCTGCTTCTCACCAGCAGTCACCGGCGCTGATCTGGGTTCGGATCGCACCGAGGGGGCAGGCGGCTCCAGCGTTGTGGCGGCGCCTGTCGATGTGGGCGATGGCATCGCCGCCGGAGCGACTGTCGGCGTTGCACTTGGGGCTTCGCGAACGGACCCTTGCGCGGAAGGTTCAGCGGCGGGCCGCGTCGGGCGGGGCGCCGGCGTGGCGGTCGCTGGCGAAGCTGATGGTGAGGGCAGGGGAGCGGGCGTGATCGACGGCGCTGGCGTCGGCGTCACAGCGGGGTTCGGTGCCGGGCGCGGCGGCGGCGCGTCGGACACCACCGGGCCTTGGGCGGCGGGTGTCTGGGTGCTCGAAGGCGGCAATTGCCATGAGCCGGCATCTTGCGCCTGCGCCACGCTGCCAAGCGCGAGACACGCACTCGCCGTCAGCCAGAAGCCTTTCTGGCGCTGTGCAATCTGGAAGCCCGTCCTGAACGTCATGGCTGGGCAAGGCCGGTCGGCAGTTTAATGCCCGGTGAACCATCGGGCACGATCCGCCCACTTGCTCCAGAGCTGCGACGGGTGCATTGGGCGGGCAATATCCAGTCAAAGGCCAGTCCATGACCAAGACCCCGCTATTCCTCGGGCAGAACAGCAGCTTGCCCGCCTCGCCCGAAGAGGCCGTGCTCGATTACGTGCCCAACCCGCGCTCCGGCACGCTCTACATGATCCGATTTGCCGCGCCCGAGTTCACCTCGCTGTGCCCGGTCACCGGCCAGCCCGACTTTGCCCATCTGGTGATCGATTACGCGCCGGGCGAGACGATCGTGGAATCCAAGGCGCTGAAGCTGTTTCTCGGCTCGTTCCGCAATCACGCCGGATTTCACGAGGACGTGACCGTCGGCATCGGTCAGCGCCTGTTCGACGAAATGAAGCCGCAGTGGCTGCGCATCGGCGGCTACTGGTATCCGCGCGGTGGCATTCCGATCGATGTGTTCTGGCAATCCGGGCCGCCACCTGCGGGTCTCTGGCTGCCCGACCAGGGCGTCGCCTCCTATCGCGGGCGGGGCTGACGGGGCGTTCAGGCGGCGAGCGTAGAGCGTTCGACTGTACGCGCCGCCGGAAGGCTGGAAATTGCGTTGCCGGGCGAAATTGCCATGGCGATCCGCTCTGCCCCCGATTGCGTCAGCCGCACCCAGACCCGGCGGCGGTCGCTTGGGTCGGGCTCCCTCACGATCAGTCCTGCTTCGTGGAATATGGCGAGCCAGCGCAGGACCGTTGCGCCCGGGATATTGGCGCCAAGGCCAAGGCCGGTCACCGAAATCTGCCGCATCTCGACATGGTGGATGAACAGTTCGAGCATCAGGTCCCAAGCCGGATCTGCGACCTGAATGCCGGGAAAGAGCTCCTGCCGCCGGCGCCGGGCCTGGATTTTCGCCTTCGCGATGGCAGCGAGCCTCTCGAACGTTGGCACCGTTTCGCCATGAACCTCTTCATGGTGCCCCAGGAGCTCTCCGATCAGTGTCTGGATCGCTGCCAGTCTCGCCAGTTCTTCCTTGTTCATCCTTGCCGACCCCCGGTCCACCCCTCCCGGTGGACTTGAATGTCGATTTTAATGCATCAAATAAGATGCTGAATACAATTGAATAATTTCAGTAGGCGAAAAAAGTCGCTTCGACTTGGCGCAACTAAAGTTAGGAGATGAGAACGCTCGCATCGCGCTCGCATCGCAGATTAGTCGTGATATGGGTGCATGGACCAAAAGGGATCCGCTCAAGATCCCTTTCGTGTCGCAGTGGCTGGCCGCTGCCGCACCCCCTATGTCAGCGCAGGGCGAGTACCTCGTCGCTGCCCAGTCGCGACAGGGCGAGCGTGGCCGCGCGGCGGGAGTCGATCCAGCGGCCATCCGAAAGCTGAACGTCATAGCGATCGTCCGAGGCGACCGCGCTACGGTAGAGCTTTGCGGCGCGATCCCTCTGGCCGAGCATCTTGTAGGCGGTGCCAAGGTTGATCAGTGCGAGCGGATCGCCACTCTTGGCAAGTTCACTGTTTTCGATCCGCGCGATGGCTGCCATCGGGCGTCCGGCGACGATCTCATGGAAGCCGACATCGCCGCTGGGCAGGGAGGGAGCAGGAACAGTCAGCGGTGGCGTGACCATGACGGCAGACTGGCTCATCAGAGCTGCGGCAAGAAGCAAAGTGTTGGCCATGATGTCTCTCCGTTAAGCGATTGCTGTGATTTTCACGAAGCATGCCATGATTCTCTGCTTCTGCAATGAAACTGAAACATTGTCACAAAAGTGCAACTTTAACACCCGCGCGAATCCGTGTGCGTCGTCACATTGGTCAAATAACCGTCAGATAAATTGACACAAAACTGTCAGGAAACCGCAAAGAGGCTGTCACTTTGCAGGCCTAGAGAACCCCTCGACCAAGGCGGGGATGGCTCCCGCCGCCATCCATGGGGGATACCAAGTGAAGAACATCCACGGCCTGTTCCTTGTCGGCTGCAGCGCACTGGCGCTCGCCGGCTGCGGCCCCACCGACATCGCATCGCCCGGCACCGGCGGCAACGTCATCATCAATCCTTCGCCGACGCCAACTCCGACCCCGACGCCAACTCCAACGTCCACCCCGGTCACTGCCGCTGCGGGTTGCCCGACGATCGAAGACCCGACGGGCCTGACCGACGCCGGTACCGTCACATCTGCACAGGGCTCCTGGCGCGTCTGCACGCTGCCTGCGCGCATCACCCGTTCGACCACGCTCCCGAAGATCGCGGGCCTGCTCTACTCGATGAACGGTCGCGTCGATGTCGGCAACGATGCCGGCTTCAGCAGCACCAGCACCGGCGTGACGCTGACCATCCAGCCCGGCGTGATCCTGTTTGGCAACACCGGCACGTCGTGGCTTGCCGTCAACCGCGGCAACAAGATCAATGCCGTTGGCACCGCCACCGCGCCGATCATCTTCACCAGCCGTGACAACGTGCTCGGCCTCAACACCGAAACGTCGCAGGGCCAGTGGGGTGGCGTCGTGCTGATGGGCCGTGCGCCGATCACCGATTGCACCACCGGTTCGGTCGCCAGCGGCGGCACCGCCAGCACTTGCGAGCGCCAGACCGAAGGCGCGGCTGATCCTGCCCTGTTCGGCGGCACCAACGATGCCGACAACAGCGGCACGATGAAGTACGTCCAGATCCGCTACTCGGGCTACGTGCTCGGCTCGAATTCGGAACTCCAGGCGCTGACCCTCGAAGGCGTCGGCTCTGGAACCCAGTTCGACTACATCCAAAGCTACAACAGCTCGGATGATGGCGCGGAATTCTTCGGCGGCACCGTCAACATGAAACACTACATCTCGGTGGGTGCCGACGATGACAGCCTCGATATGGATACCGGTGTTCAGGCCAATCTCCAGTACCTGCTGCTGATCCAGCGTGCAGGTTCGGGTGACGCGCTGATGGAACTCGACAGCAACGGCAACGAAGCCCAGACGCCGCGTCAGGTTTCGAAGATTGCAAACTTTACCGCTGTCCAGGCTCAGACCAGCAGCAACAACGAAGCTGCCGATCAGGCCGCGCTGCTGTTCCGTGGCAACTCGGACATCTCGCTCTACAACGGCGTGGTCAACACCCCGAACAATGAATGCATCCGCATGAACGGTTCGGGCGGTGCGAACGCCTCGACGCTCGTCGCTCGCTCGGTGGTGATGTCCTGCAACGCCACGAAGTACCTTGGCACCGGCACCTACACGGCGGCTCAGGTTCAGACGTTCTTCGGTTCGGGATCGAACAACAACAACGACGGCTTCACGTCGACGTTGACCGGTGGCTTCATCAACGGTGCCAACGAAACTGCCGTGACCGCCTTTGACGTGACCACGCTGTCCTCGTTCTTCTCGGCGGTAACCTACATCGGCGCCGTCAAGGATGCCTCGGACACCTGGTACGCTGGTTGGACCTGCAACAGCACGGCTGCGAACTTCGGCACCACCAGCCAGTCCTGCACGCTGCTGCCGACCACCTGATCGGCGCCTTTCGGGAAACCCGGGGGGTGGCCGGCAACGGCTGCCCCCTTTCCCGCACCACGGAACTTTCCTTTTCCCCAGGGGGGACGACAGATGAATACCTTGCGGCTCGCACACCTGCTGCTGCTTTCCACCGCGCTGTTCAGCCCGGCGCTCGTTCACGCGCAGGATGCCACGCAGACGCCGCCTTCGGCACCGGAAGCGCCTGCCGATCAGGCCGTTGCCGATGCACAGCCCGAGCAGCAGCCACAGGAAGCAGCGCCCGAAGTCTCGATCCCCGGTGGCGAGATCGTGGTGACCGGCCAGCGTGACCGCAACCTTCAGCGCGCCGCGCCGCAGGTCGTCTCTGTTCTCGGCACGGCGGAAATCGCCCGCACCGGCGAAGGCAACATCGCAGGCGCGCTCGGCCGCGTGACCGGCCTGAGCGTCGTCGGCAACGGCTACGTTTATGTGCGAGGTCTTGGCGATCGCTATTCTCTCGCCCTGCTTAACGGCTCGCCCCTGCCGAGCCCGGAACCGCTCAAGCGCGTCGTACCGCTCGACCTGTTCCCCTCCAGCATCATCGCCTCGTCGCTGGTGCAGAAGTCCTACTCGGTGAACTACCCCGGCGAATTCGGCGGCGGCGTGGTCAACCTCACCACCAAGTCGGTCCCGCAGGAAGCCTTCGTCAACATTGGGATCGGCGGATCCTGGGATACGGAAACCACCAACCAGCTCGGTTACACCTATTATGGTTCGAGCACCGACTGGACCGGTTTCGACAATGGCCAGCGCGATTATACCAACGCCTTGCAGAGCTTCTTTGCCAGCGGCGAACGGCTCAGCTCAGGCAAGGTCGATGCCGTTGCCGTGGGGCAGGGCATTGTAAACACCCGCAACGGCCTGACCCAGCGCATCCCCAACATGCCGGGCAACGGCTCACTCTCGCTTTCGGCTGGCAAGTCGTTCGATCTCGGCGGCGCGACCCTCGGCGTGATCGCCACGGCAGGCTACAACAACAAGTGGCTGACGCGCGACGTGACCAGCCAGACCTCCGTCGAATCCGACCTCGCTGACCTGCAGTCGGACTTCCGTCGCGTGACGACGGATAACCGCATCGTCGTCAACGGCATGCTCGGGCTCGGCCTCGAATTCGGCCGCAACAAGATCCGCTGGACCAACCTCTACATCCGCGACACGCTCAAGCACACGCGCATCAGCCTTGGCCAGCGCAACCAGACTACGGTCGATTACCAGCAGCAGGAAACCGCCTGGTACGAACGCCAGCTGATCGACAGCCAGATCGTCGCCGAGTTGAAGCCGCTCGACGGCCTCAGCGTCGACCTTCGCGGCGGCTTTGCCAATTCGCAGCGTGAAGCACCCTACGAGCTGAGCTTCGAATACGTCCGCACGAATGTCGCTTCGGACCCGCTCGGCCAATATTTCGTCAACAACCTCGACGGCAACTCAGGTCGTGCCAACGTCAGCTTCTCAGACCTCAACGAAGACCTGTGGTCGGGCGGCATCGACGTGTCCTACAAGGTCTCGCCAGCGATCACGACGACCATCGGCTATGCCTATACCGACACGCGCCGCACCAGTTCGCGTCGCGATTTCCAGTGGCGCGCTGTTGACCTTCCCGATGGCGTGAATCTGTTCCGCCCGGACTATCTGCTGAGCAACGCCGTCACCAAGGCCTTCAACATCGGCCTCGTCGACACCAACGAAGGCAATCCCGCCTTCCTCGCCATGCTCAAGAACCACGGCGCCTACGCCAAGATCGATGCCCAGCTGACCGACAAGCTGCAACTCGATGCTGGTGTGCGCTATGAGACCGCCAAGATGGCTGTGTCGGCCATTCCGGTGTTCAGCGACGTGACTTCGATCACTGCGCCGACCAGCCTGAACAACGATTACTGGCTCCCGGCGGCAACGCTCACATGGTCGTTCCGCGACGACATGCAGCTGCGCGCCAACGCTTCGAAGACGATCGCCCGCCCGCAGTTCCGCGAGCTGATCTACCAATTCTACTTCGATCCCGACACCAACCGCACTTATCGCGGCAACCCGAACCTGCAGGACAGCACGCTGACCAACGCCGAGGCCCGCTACGAGTGGTACTACGCGCGTGACCAGCGCTTCTCGATCGCAGGCTTCTGGAAGCGGATCGACAAGCCGATCGAAAGCTTCGTCAGCCTCGAAAGCGACAACTTCATCACCAGCTTTGCCAACGCGCCCAAGGCCGATCTCTACGGCGCCGAAGTCGAACTGCAGAAGTACTTCGACCTGTCGGACTGGGGTGGCTTCTGGGAAGCCCGCCGCTTCGCGCTGATCACCAACTACACCTACACCAAGTCGAAACTGAAGGTGAAGGAAGGCGACCAGACCTCGTACTACCTCGCCGCTTCGACCCGCGCGCTGGACTACTTCACCAACGGCGCGCCGCTGACCGGACAGAGCGAGCATATCGCTAACGTCCAGCTCGGTCTCGAGGACACCGACGGTCTGTCGCAGCAAACCATCCTGCTGAGCTATGCGAGCAAGCGCGTCTTCAGCCGCGGCCTGCTCAACACTGGCCAGCCCGACGTGGTGCAGGACCCGGGCCTGCGCATCGACTTCGTCGCGCGTCAGGGCTTCAAGTTGTTCAAGAACGATGTCGAGCTCAAGTTCGAGGCCCGCAACATCACCGGCCGTCGCAACTACGAATACCAGCAGTCAGGCACCAACCGCGTCGAGGTAAACTCCTACGACGTCGGCCGAACGTTCGCGCTGTCGGCTTCGATGACGTTCTGAAGTCTTTCACAGTCAATCCACCTCGAGAGGCGGCCTCGCAAAGGGCCGCCTCTTTTTTGTCGACCGTCGTTCGCAAGCGCCCAACCCGACTAACTCGTCATTGCGAGCGGAGCGAAGCAATCCAGAGCGGGTTGAGCTACTCTGGATTGCTTCGTCAGCTTCGCCTCCTCGCAATGACGAAGCTTGTTCGCAAAAGGCAGGTTCGCGGCTTTTTGTAACTTGCGGATCGTGCAGGCTTATGTCAGAAACTGAACCACATGGTTCAGTTTGAACGCCTCGACTTGTCCTTTGCCGCCTTGTCAGACGCCACGCGGCGCGGCGTTGTTGAGCATCTGGTGCGATCCGATGCTTCCGTGGGCGAACTGGCCGATCGCTTCGGCATGACGCTCACCGGCATGAAGAAGCACATCGGCGTGCTCGAGCGGGCAGGGCTGGTGGCCACGGAAAAGCAGGGCCGCGTGCGCAAGTGCCGCATCGGCCCGCGCCGGATGGAAGAGGAAGCGGCGTGGATCGAAAGCTACCGGCAGATGTGGGATGCGCGCTTCGCCGCGCTCGACGGCATCCTCGAAGACCTCGCGCGAAGGGAGAATGGCGATGAATGACTCAGCTGAAAGTTCGCAGGGCAACACCGTCGTGGAACGTCGCTCGGATCGCGAGCTCGTCGTTATCCGACGCTTCGCTGCCCCGGTCCATCTCGTCTTCCGTGCCTGGGCCGACCCGGCGCTGTTCCGCCAGTGGTGGATCCCCCGGTCCTACGGCATGACGCTCGTCTCGTGCGAGATGGACGTTCGCAAGGGTGGAACCTACCGACTGGAAATCGGCCATCCCGCTTCGGATCAACCGATGGCTTTCTTCGGCACCTATATCGAAGTCGTGCCCGACGAGCGCATCGTCTGGACCAACGAGGAAAGCCGGGACGGCGCAATTACCACGGTCACTTTTGCGGCAAGGGACGGCCAGACCGAAGTCAGCATCTCCAACCTGTTTCCCTCCGCCGAGGCACTGGAGCAGGAACTCGCTTCCGGCGCCTGCGACGGCACCCGCGAAAGCCTCGACCAATTGGAGGGTTTCCTCCAAGCCTGACTTCAGGGGCGATCCAGCACGTATCCCAACGACCGCACCGTCCGCAGCGGCGATCCCGCACCAACATCGCGCAGCGCCCGCCGCAGTCGGCTTACCCAGGCGTCGACGGTGCGCTCGTCAATCGGCTGGTCGTGCTTGCCCAGCGCCGTGATCAGCTGTTGGCGGCTGAACACGTGGCCGGGCTGCTCCATCAGGTAGCGCAGCAGGCGCAACTCGTTGGGCATCAGCAACAGCGGTTGTTCGCGCCAGCGCGCCTGCATCGCGGCAAGATCGAGCGTCAGTTCGCCCAGCTTGAGCATGCGGGCAGGGGCCTCATGCTCGGGCAACTGGACCGACAACACCCGGTCGAGCAGCGCGCTGCGGTCAACGGGCCCCACGATATAATCGTCCGCCCCCGCGCGCAGCGCCCGACGCTTGGCCTCGGCGTCATCGTCCTCCAGGATCACCGTGATATGCGCATCGTGGCCGAGACTGTCGGCGCAGCGCAGCCGGCGGCACAGTTCCAGCCCGGACATCTCATCAAGCACCCAGTCGATGAACGCCCAGGGCCGACCTTCCATCAGCGGCAGTGGCGCCTGAGCCTTCCAGCGATGGAACACCACGCGCAAGTCCGAATGGACAAAGGCCTCGCGCCCGCCCGGAAGGTCCCCTGTAAGTAGGATGTCGATATGCCGCATGTAAAACAAAGCCCCTGTCGATGGGCTTGTTCTGTCGCGATTATGTGACGGGCAAATGACGATGTTACAGGGAACGGCAACCCTTTTGGGCAGGGAGTTCTTTCGCCTTACACCGGCAGCCCGACGTAGTTCTCGGCGATGCTGGTCTGCGCGGCCACGCTGCTCGAAATGTATTCGAGCTCGGCCACCTGCATCGCGCGTTCGAACGGACCGTCCTCGGGGAAGCGATGCATCAGCTTGGTCAGAGACCATGAGAACCGTTCCGACTTCCACACCCGGGCCAGCGCCTTGGCGGAGTAGCCGACGACGGCATCGTTGTCGGCCCGCTTGAAGAAGCCGGTCAGGGCTTCGGCTGCGTAATGCACGTCGCTTGCCGCAAGGTTCAGGCCCTTGGCGCCGGTAGGCGGCACGATATGCGCGGCATCGCCGCAGAGCAAAAGGCTGCCATGGCGCATCGGCTCGAACACATAGGAGCGCAGGGGCGCGATCGACTTCTCGATGGACGGCCCGCGCGTCATGTTCGCCGCGGCTTCAGGCCCGAGGCGCACCGCCAACTCATCCCAGATGCGTTCGTCCGACCAGTCCTCGACCTTCTCCGTCAGCGGCACGTCCACGTAGTAGCGGCTGCGCGTGTGGCTGCGCATCGAGGCGAGGGCAAAACCGCGCTCATGGTTCGCATAGATCAGTTCGTGGTTGCACGGCGGAACGTCGGCCAGAATGCCGAGCCAGCCGAACGGATAGACCCGTTCATACTCGCGCGCCACGCTCGTCGGGATCGCCTTGCGGCTTGGCCCATGGAAGCCGTCGCAGCCGACGATGAAGCGCGCATCGATCCGCTGCTCCGCACCATCGAGCGCATAAGTCACATAGGGCGCATCGCTCTCAATATCGTGCAGCGCCACATCATCAGCACCATAGATCACTTGCAGCCCGCGTTCGGGCGCGGCGTCCATCAGATCGCGGGTGATCTCGGTCTGGCCATAGACGACCACCGTCTTTCCGGTCAGGTCGGCCACGTCGATACGGATCAGGCGCTCGCCATCGGCAAGGTTGAAGCCTTCTTCAACGAGGCCCTCGGCCTTGAGGCGGGCATCGAGGCCCAGCCGACCCATCAAGCCGACGGTGATCTGCTCAAGCACGCCTGCGCGGATGCGGCCAAGGATGTAATCGGGCTGCTGACGCTCGACCACGACGCAATCGACGCCTTCGGCCTTGAGCAAGTGTCCGAGCAGCAGGCCCGCAGGCCCCGCGCCGATAATGGCAACCTGGGTCTTCATGAATCACATCTCCCACGCGCCCGCACTGGGATGCGGGATCATGATGACAAATTGACAGAAGCACTGGTTATGAGGAATGCAGCGTCAGGACAAACAGCTGGCACTTTCGGGACATGATCGAGGCGATACCGCGATACGCTCTTTATGGTGAAGGCACTGCGCAGAACACCGGCGGTTTCGCGCATATCGAAACCATTGCAGAGCGCAGCGCCTTGCACGACTGGGAAATCGGCATTCACCGGCACGACCACTTCGTGCAAGTTCTGCTGGTAGAAGAGGGACACGCCGCAGTAACCCTCGATACCGTCACTACCGGCCTCGAAGGCCCCGCTCGGGTCATCGTGCCCGCCGCCGCCGTCCACGGATTCCGCTTCCGCCAGGGCACGCGCGGATTTGTCCTCACCTTGTCCACCGACTTTTCCACACGTGCAACTGGCCCCACTGACCCTTTGATCACCGCCCTCGCACGCGGCGGTTCGGCTCCGCTCGGTCCGGAGGCAGCCAATCGTGCCTTCTGGCTCGCGCGCGAGATGCTTGGCTTGCAGCAGCAGTGGCAGCAGCATGACCCGCTTTTCCTTGCGTTTGCCGAAAGCCTGATCCGCACCGTTGCCCGCGACGTACCTGCAGTGGATGACGCCACGCGCGCCGACCGCCGTCTCGACCGATTCCGCCAGCTCGTAGAACTGCACTACCGCCAGCACCGCGATCTCGATTTCTATGCCGGCGCATTGGGCCTCACCCGCCGCACCCTGTCACGCCTCACTTCCGCGCGCCTCGGCTGCAGCCCGATGGACCTCATCCACCGCCGCCTCGCCCTCGAAGCCCACCGCCTGCTGCGCTACACCACCGCGACCGCCGCCCAGGTCGCCACCGAACTCGGCTTCGAAGACCCCAGCTACTTCTCGCGCTTCTACCAGCGCGTCACGGGGCGGCGACCTTCGGAGGACAAGGCGGGTTGAGGCCGTCGCGTGAGCATTTTGGGCTGTCCTACACTGGCCATTTCTGAAAGGCTCCAGCGCATGGGATTCGCACGCGCCTTTGCACGCTTGAGAGGGGCCTCCGGGAGGAGCAGGAGCTGCCCAAATCCGGGTCCCCTGAGTTTTCTCTCTGGACAGTGTAAACGGCGTAAACCCCCGCAGAGCGCGTTCTTCGCAAAAACCCCGCAAATCCGCTTGTTTCACTCGCCAAGTAGGCTATGAATTTTTCACAGATATGAATTGCGGATGAGGCTTTCTGAAATGGCAAAGATCAAGACCACCCACGTCGGCAGCCTCCCGCGCGGCGATGAACTCACCCCGCTGCTTCTGGCACGGGACAAGGGTGAAGCCTACGATGCGGCCGAATTCGATGCGAAAGTTTCCGCCGCCGTCGATGCCGCGGTCAAGACGCAGGTCGATGCGGGCGTCTCGGTCGTCTCAGACGGTGAACTCGGCAAGGTCGGCTACTCGACCTACATGATCGAACGACTCTCGGGCTTCGGCGGCCATATCGATCGCAAGCCTGCCGCTGACCTCGCCGAAGTGCCCAACCTCGCCAAGAAGCTCTCGGCGATCATGGGCAGCCAGGAATTTGTCCGCGCTTCATGTATCGGCCCGGTGCGCAAGGTCACGCTCCAGCCGCTGCACGACGACATCCGCCGCTTCAAGTCTGCGCTCGAAAAGCACGCGGCGCCCGATACCGAAGCCTTCATGAACGCGGCATCGCCCGGCCTCATCACCGCCTTCCAGGTCAACCGCCACTACCCGAGCCACGAAGCCTACCTCGCAGATCTCGCCGATGCGATGCGCGAGGAGTACGAGACGATTGTGGACGCGGGCTTCTACCTCCAGCTCGATTGCCCCGACCTCGCGATGAGCCGCCACACCGGCTATCAGGACCTTTCGGACGAGGAGTTCGTCAAGGTCGCCGCCGCCAACGTCGAAGCGCTGAACGCGGCCACTGCCAACATCCCGCCCGAGAAGATGCGCATGCACATCTGCTGGGGCAACTACGAAGGCCCGCACGATCACGACATCCCGCTCGAGCGCGTGATCGACATCGTGATCGGCGCGCGGCCCGCCACGGTCCTGTTCGAGGCCGCAAACCCGCGACACGAGCATGAATGGAAGGTCTGGAAGGACGCCAAGCTGCCCGACCACAAGATCCTCGCGCCCGGCCTGATCGACACTTGCTCGAACTACATCGAGCATCCCGAACTGATCGCCCAGCGCATCGAACGCTTCGCCGGGATCGTCGGCGCGGATCGCGTGGTGGCGAGCACCGATTGCGGCTTCGGCACGTTCGCGGGTTACGGCAAGCTTGATCCGATCGTGACCTGGCGCAAGCTCAAGTCGCTGCGTGAAGGCGCGGACATCGCCGCGAGCCGCCTGTGAGTCCGGACGACCGCCGCGCTGTCGAGCATGACTGCGCTCGCCTGATCGCGCTCTACGCCAACCTTAACGACGAGGCGCGGTGGGACGAAGTCGCAGCACTCTACGCCGAGGACGGCGTGATGTACCGCCCGACCGCGCCCGATCAGGGCGTTGAAGGGCGCGCGGCGATCCTTGCCGCGTTCAAGGCCCGCCCGCCGCGTACCACGCGGCATGTCTGTTCGAACGTGGTGATCGACGTCGAAGGCCCGGCAACTGCGCGCGGCACCAGCGCGATGCTGCTGTTCACGGGCGAGAGCGCGCCGCTGGTCGGCTCGTTCCACGACCGCTTCGTGCTGACCGCCGAAGGGTGGCGTTTTGCCGAGCGGCGCGGGAGCCTGCTGTTCAAGTGAACGCGCCCGCCGCCTCGAACCCGGTCAAGTCGGCGATGCGCACGCTCGATGTGATCGAGTATGTCGTGGCGAACCGGCAGGGCGCAGTGGCGCAGGAGATCGCAAGCGCGCTGGCCATTCCTGTCAGCAGCTTGTCGTACCTGCTCGCGACCCTGACCGAGCGGGGATACCTGACTCGGGAAGGGCGGCGCTACCTGCCGGGGCCGGGTCTGCAGCGCCTGCGTGCGCCCGATGCCGCTCTGACGCTCGAGGATCGGGTCGCTCCACTGGTGCGTGCACTCAGGAGCGAGCTGAACGAGACCTCATCGTTCATGGTCCGGCGCGGCTGGGAAGTGGAAGCACTGGTCACAGAAGCGAGCGATCAGGCGCTGCGCTACGCCGTCGATCCCGGCACGCGCCGCCCGCTCCATGCGCTGGCCGCAGGCAAGATCATGGCGGCGTGGCTGCCTCCTGCCGAGATGGCGCGCTACTTCGCCGAGACCGATCGGACTAGGTTCACCCCCCAGACCCGCGTGACTGAAGCCGAGCTGCGCGCCGACTTCGCGCAGATCATGGCAACCGGTTTCAGTCTGGCGCGGGAGGAGGCGACGCCGGGCATCTGCGGCATGGCCGTGCCGGTATGGATCGACGAGCAACTGGCCGGAGCCTTCAGCGTCGCCGTGCCCGCAGTGCGCTTCAACGAGGCGCTGGCCGAGCGTATCCGCCAGTTGTTGCTGCGCACCGCCAGCGCACTGGGTGACCGCTGAGCGGCCACCCCTCGGCTTCGTTTAATTCTTGAGGCCTTCGGTGATGCGCTTGGTCTCTGCGCGCGTCGAATCCGGACCGGTGTTGCGCTTGTAAATGCCGCCCTGGCCTGCGGAACGGTTGAACAGATCGGGGTCGCCCTCGCGCTGTTCTAGGCCGAACAGGGAGTGCAGGCCGGGGTGGCGGCCAAGACCGCCGTACAGATCGAGGCAGCGTTCAATCCACGGGCGCAGCGGATCGTCGTTGGCCAGTACCGGGATCTTGCAGACCGAAGCGGTGAACAGGATGCCGCCCATGATGCGGTAGTCGGCATAGTTGGGCGATGATCCGCCAAGCCATTCGTGCTGGCCGAGCGCGGCACGCAGCGGTTCGAGCGCGGCGCTGATCTTGGGCAGGCGGTCTTCGCGTCCGGCCTGAACATCCTCGAGCTTGCGGCCCAGCATCTTCTCGCGGCTGTGGGTGACGTATTCATGATCGGCCGGCACCGACAGGTCGCGGTAGTCAGCGCAAAAGCAGAACATCCATGGGCCGACCGCTGCGTTCCAGAACCAGTGGTCCAGCGCCTTGAGCGTGGCTGCCACGCTTTCGTGGGGGATCAGGGCAGGGCGGTCCGGATACTTGGCGTCGAGGTATTCGACGATGCCCCAGCTATCGAGCACGAATTCGCCATCGTCGACGATGGCGGGCAAGCGTTCGGTCTTGCCGCCCGTGCGTTCAAGAATGCCGGTGAAACCGCCGGGCACGACATCGAGGTCGAAGCCCTTGTGCTTGAGCGCGTACTTGGTCGCCCAGACGAACGGGCTGATCGTTGCGCCGGTCGAAAGGGCGAGGTCGTAGAAGGTGATGGTGTTGTTGGCGGCCATGACATCCTCATGTTTTCGTTGCTGGCAGTGTGCCAGATATTGTTAGTAACACAAACGGAATTTATGGAGCTGAACGTCTGTTTCTCGTTGCCTTGGATTTGGTCAGCTCTTCCGCTCGCTCTTGCCGACGCGGGTCATTCGGAAGAAAGCTGGCTCCCGGATCAAGTCCGGGACAACGAGGAGTGAGGAACGAAGGAAGCGCCCAAACGCAAAGAGCGCCGGACCCGTCGGGATGGGCCGGCGCTCTCGCAGTCGGGCTGGTTGCCCTAAGACTTACTTCTTCGTGCGCCAGCCTTCGGCGTAGTTGTCACGGGCGACTTCCGAGTAGGGAACGGCGGCGACAGTGGCCTTGATCTCGGTCTGGACGTGGGGCTCGACGGTCGGCTTGGTGGTGCCGCCGTTGGGCTCACCCCACAGCAGGCTGACTTCGGTGCCGGGTTCGACGTAGCCCGGCTCCATCATCGCAAGCGTGAGGAACTTGCCTTCGTTGGCGGTGTAGCCGATCCAGGTCGAGAGGCCGACCATCTTGCCATCGGCAAGAACCTGATCGAACGGGTGCATCGAATAGACCGCGCTCGGGTACTCCATGAACTTGGCGCGATCGCCCTTGCTCAGGGCCGACGACTGGACGCGCATCACGTCTTCGTTGTCCAGCGCGAGCGTTACCTTGGTGCGATGCTTGCCTTCGGCGGCCATCTTCTCGAGTGCGGCGCGGCCGATGAAGTCGTGGTCGAACTTGACGAAGGGTCCGTAACCGAGGTCCCACGGCGTCGTGTAGTAGCCTTCGATGGTTTCGGGGACGTAGCTACCGCCGACCGAGCACTTGGCTTCATAGGAATTGGCGGTGAGCCATTCACGGTAGGGGCGCAGAGCTTCGCCGGTGTAGATTGCGGGGAAGGGCGAGGGGATCCAGCCTGATTCCAGCGTGTTCGAGGAATAGGCGCGGCCACCGACGAGCGCCATCTGGAACGCCTTGCCAGCTTCGACCAGAGCAGCGTGGACGGCGCCGTAGTCTTCCCAAGGCCCCATCAGTTCGAAGCCCGGCTGGCCGGCCATGCCATGGCGCAGCGCACGGACTTCCTTGCCGCCGATGGTCATCCGGGTCATGTGGAAGAATTTGAGGTCGGGCGCAGTCTTGCCGGTGGCCTTCTCGATGATCTTCATCGCGTTCGGGCCCTGGACCTGGAAGCGGTAGGAATTGCGCTTGCCATCGGTGCGCATGGCCCAGCGTTCGTCACGTTCGATGGTGACGTTCCAGTTACCGCTGGCGGCGTGATATTCGACCCATTCGATCGTAGGCGCGCGGCCGACGAGGTTGAAGTGGTTCTCGTCGAGGTAGAAAAGGATCACATCGCCGATCACGTAGCCATCGGGGGTGACGGGCACGAACTGCTTTGCGCGGTCAGGCTGGAAGTTCTTGAACGAATTGATGCCGAGATGCTCAAGCATCTTGAAAGCGTCAGGCCCCTTAACCGCCAGATCGACCATGTGGTACGACTGGTTGTAGAGCACCGCAGAATGTGCCCATGCCCACTGTTCGTTGCGCCAGTTCGAATATTCTGCCGGAACGCCCGGATAGACGTTTGGCCCGACCTGCTGGTTGCGGACGAAGTTTACGAGGTCACCGGCATTCTGGATGACCTGTTCGAGGGTCTGGGACATGTTCTTCGCTCTCCCGATGCAATTTCGCGGATGTGGATTCGCTATGCCCCAATTTCGCGTGCTTGAAAAGTTCGGAATGATGAATTGGGTAAAAAATTGTATGTGTTGCATACAGACGCGGTGGGGGACCATCCTTCACTAGGCTCAGCATGAGCGGGCTTTGGGGAATGCGGCTTCCTACCATTCCGCACAGCCTGAGCTTGTCGCAGGCCCGTCGCGCGTGGACGGCACAAACGAAAAGGGCCGACCCTTTCGGGCCGGCCCTTTCGAAGTACGTGTTGAGGCCGATCAGCCTTCGACGTGTTCGGCCAGAACCGTCAGGCCGTTGGCACCGACTTCGGCGAAGCCGCCCTGGACCTTGATCTCTTCAGGAGCCGATCCGGCCGACTTGTAGACCTTGATCGAGCCGTCCTTGACCGTCGACATGAACGGCGCGTGGCCTTCCAGCACGCCAAATTCACCGTCAGTACCGGGAACGACGACCATGTGGACCTCTTCCGAACGGACGAGGCGGGCCGGGGTGACGAGTTCGAAGTGGAGAGACATCTCTTGCCTTTCGGTCTCCCCGGGGCTCGCCCGGGGAGCTAGCTCAATCAGGCTTCAGCAGCCAGCTTCTTGGCCTTTTCGACCGCTTCGTCGATGCCGCCGACCATGTAGAACGCGGCTTCGGGAAGGTGGTCGTACTCGCCGTCGACGACAGCCTTGAACGAACGCACGGTGTCTTCGACCTGGACGAACTTGCCCGAGATGCCGGTGAACACTTCGGCGACGTGGAACGGCTGCGACAGGAAGCGCTGGATCTTGCGGGCGCGGGCGACGGTCAGCTTATCTTCTTCCGAAAGCTCGTCCATGCCGAGGATCGCGATGATGTCCTGCAGCGACTTGTACTTCTGCAGGGTTTCCTGAACGCGGCGGGCGGTCTGGTAGTGCTCTTCACCGACGACGGCGGGCGTCAGCACGCGCGAGGTCGAGTCGAGCGGGTCAACCGCCGGGTAGATGCCGAGTTCCGAAATTGCGCGGTTCAGCGTGGTCGTTGCGTCCAAGTGAGCGAACGAAGCGGCTGGTGCCGGGTCGGTAAGGTCGTCCGCGGGAACGTAGATCGCCTGCACCGAGGTGATCGAACCCTTGGTGGTGGAGGTGATGCGCTCCTGCAGCTGGCCCATGTCGGTAGCCAGCGTCGGCTGGTAGCCCACGGCCGAAGGAATACGGCCGAGCAGAGCCGACACTTCCGAACCTGCCTGGGTGAAGCGGAAGATGTTGTCGACGAAGAACAGAACGTCCTGACCTTCCTGGTCGCGGAAGTATTCTGCCATGGTCAGACCCGACAGAGCAACGCGAGCGCGGGCGCCCGGGGGCTCGTTCATCTGGCCGAACACGAGCGCAACCTTCGAGCCATCGGGGGTCGGGTTGCCGTCGGCATCCTTGGCGATAACGCCGGCGTCGAGGAATTCGTGGTAGAGGTCGTTACCTTCACGGGTGCGTTCACCGACGCCCGCGAAGACCGAAACGCCGCCGTGGCCCTTGGCGATGTTGTTGATCAGTTCCTGAATGAGAACCGTCTTGCCAACGCCTGCGCCGCCGAACAGGCCGATCTTGCCGCCGCGAGCATAGGGGGCGAGAAGGTCGATGACCTTGATGCCGGTCACGAGGATCGCGGCTTCGGTCGACTGCTCGATGAACTCGGGAGCCTTGGCGTGGATTGGAGCGGTCTGCTCAGCGCCAACCGGGCCACGTTCGTCGATCGGCTCACCGATGACGTTCATGATGCGGCCGAGGGTCTTGGGGCCGACGGGCACCGAGATCTGCGCGCCGGTGTCACGGACGGGCTGGCCGCGGGTCAGGCCGTCGGTCGAGTCCATCGCGATGGTGCGGACGGTGTTTTCGCCGAGGTGCTGCGCAACTTCGAGAACGAGGCGGTTGCCGTTGTTGTCGGTTTCAAGCGCCGAGAGAATCGCGGGGAGTTCGCCCTCGAACGCGACGTCGACGACGGCGCCGATGACCTGGCTGATCTTGCCGGTAGCTACTGCGGTGGCCATTTTCGTTTCCTTGCCTTCTATGTCGTCGTCAGAGCGCTTCGGCGCCCGCGATGATTTCGATGAGTTCGGTGGTGATCGCGGCCTGGCGGCTGCGGTTGTACTGGATGGTGAGCTTGTTGATCAGCTCGCCCGCATTGCGCGTCGCGTTGTCCATCGCGGTCATCGACGCGCCCTGTTCCGAGGCTTCACGCTCGAGCAGAGCACCGAAGAGCTGCGTGGTGACGTAGCGCGGCAGCAGTTCCTCGAGGATTTCCTCCTCGCCCGGCTCGTATTCCACCACAGAGTCGACAGCGACGGTGCTGGTGGGGGCGGGGACCGGAATGATCTGCGTGGTGACCGGCTGCTGCGTCAGCGCGTTCTTGAACACCGGGGCGACGAGGTGGGCGACGTCGAACTTGCCGGCCTCGAACATGGCGATCAGCTCACGCGCGATGGCGGCTGCTTCGTCAAAGCCCGGTGTGCGCACGTTGCTGGTGTCGTATCCGGCGGCGATGCCGTTCGGATAGTCACGGCGGATCGGTGCGCGACCCTTCTTGCCGACGAGGTAGAAGGTCACGGTCTTGCCAGCGGCTTCAAGCGCGCGCGCCTGCAGCTTGGCTTCCTTGACGAGGTTCGAGTTCAGACCGCCGCACAGGCCCTTGTCGGTGTTGACCACGACGAGGAGGTGGCGCTGGTCAGAGCCGGTGCCGCGCATGAGCAGCGGACCATTGTCCTGACCTGCAACCTTGGCGGCGAGGCTGCCCATGACTTCCGCGAGGCGGCTGGCATAGGGGCGTGCGGCTTCGGCAGCCGCCTGCGCCTTGCGCAGCTTGGCCGCCGCGACCATCTGCTTGGCCTTGGTGATCTTCTGGGTCGACTTGACCGAGTTGATCCGGCCCTTGAGTTCCTTAAGTGAAGCCATGTGAAGCCTATCTGGGTGCGACAGCGAAAGCGACGACAACTATAACTAGCACAATTGTAAGTATAACCGCAGTGCGAAGCCATACTTTCGCGTTCTCGACTGCCTTTTCTCGTTCTTCGGCAGGACGCAAATGGGCCAATTCAACCAATTCACGCCCTTTGTAGATAAGATAGATCATCGGCATAAACAGCCACGGTAGTGAGCTGATTGCCGATCCCATCTTATGCGAACTGCTTGCCGAAAGCGTCGAGCGCGGCGACCAGCTTGCCCTTGGCTTCGTCGCCAAGGTCCTTGGTGTCGCGGATCAGGCCGAGCAGGTCAGCGTGCTGCGTGCGCAGGAAGCTGAGCAGTTCGGCTTCGTACTCGGTGACGCGCGTTACCGGAACGCTGTCGAGGTAGCCTTGCGTACCGGCGAAGATCACGCAGGTCTGCTCTTCGAAGCCGAGCGGCGAGAACTGGGGCTGCTTGAGCAGCTCGGTCAGGCGCGCACCGCGGTTGAGGAGCTTCTGGGTCGAAGCGTCAAGGTCCGAACCGAACTGGGCGAAGGCCGCCATTTCGCGGTACTGGGCGAGCTCGAGCTTGATCGAGCCGGCAACCTTCTTCATCGCCTTGGTCTGGGCCGAGGAACCGACGCGCGACACCGACAGACCGACGTTGATGGCCGGACGGATGCCCTGATAGAACAGGCCGGTTTCAAGGAAGATCTGGCCGTCGGTGATCGAGATCACGTTGGTCGGGATGTAGGCCGACACGTCGCCCGCCTGGGTTTCGATGATCGGCAGTGCGGTGAGCGAGCCAGCGCCGTTTTCGTCGTTCATCTTCGCGGCGCGCTCGAGCAGGCGGCTGTGGAGATAGAACACGTCGCCGGGGTAAGCTTCGCGGCCCGGAGGACGACGCAGCAACAGCGACATCTGGCGGTAGGCGACGGCCTGCTTGGAAAGGTCGTCATAGACGATCACGGCGTGCATGCCGTTGTCGCGGAAGAATTCGCCCATGGTCGCGCCGGTGTAGGGAGCGAGGTACTGGAGCGGAGCCGGTTCCGAAGCGGTCGCGGCGATGACGATGGAGTATTCCATCGCGCCGTTCTCTTCGAGCTGGCGGACGATCTGCGCAACGGTCGAGCGCTTCTGGCCGACGGCGACGTAGATGCAGTAGAGCTTCTTGCCTTCGTCGGTCCCGGCGTTGGCAGCCTTCTGGTTGATGAAGGTGTCGATCGCGACGGCGGTCTTGCCGGTCTGACGGTCACCGATGATCAGCTCGCGCTGGCCACGGCCGACGGGGACGAGAGCGTCAATTGCCTTGAGGCCGGTCTGCACGGGTTCATGGACCGACTTGCGCGGGATGATGCCCGGAGCCTTGACTTCGACGCGCTGGCGGGTGGCGTCAACGATCGGGCCCTTGCCATCGATCGGGTTGCCGAGCGCATCGACCACGCGGCCGAGCAGGCCCTTGCCGACGGGGACGTCGACGATGGTGCCGGTGCGCTTGACGACGTCACCTTCCTTGATCTCGGAGTCCGAGCCGAAGATCACGACACCGACGTTGTCGGCTTCGAGGTTCAGGGCCATGCCCTTCACGCCGTTCGAGAACTCGACCATTTCACCGGCCTGGACGTTGTCGAGACCGTGGATACGGGCGATACCGTCACCCACCGAGAGCACGGAACCGACTTCCGAGACCTGGGCTTCGGTGCCGAAGCTGGCGATCTGGTCCTTGATGACCTTCGAGATTTCAGCGGCGCGGATTTCCATTTTCAGCCTTTCGTAGAGCCTTGAGGCTTCAAGCCTTCATCGCCTGGGCGAGGGAATTGAGACGGGTACGGATCGAGCTGTCGATCATCTGGCTGCCGATCTTCACGACAAGGCCACCGAGGATTTCAGGATCCACGCTGGTCTTGAGCTTGATCGACTTGCCGGTGCGGCCCTGCAGCTTTTCAGTGAGGGCAGCGATCTGGGCATCGTCGAGCGGATGGGCGCTGGTCACTTCGGCGCTGACTTCGCCGCGGTGGGCAGCGGCGATCTGCGCGAAGGCGCGGATCACGTCAGGCAGGGCCGAAAGACGGCGGTTGGCGGCGAGAACGCCGATGAAATTCTTTGTGAGGCTGCTCAGACCCAGCAGCGATGCGACGGCATCGATGGCGCGGCCCGCTTCATCGCGGCCGAGCTTGGGGTTGTGAATGAGGCTGGTCAGATCAGCCGATTCGCGCAGTGCAGCATCGAGCTTCTCGAGATCGCCTTCCACAGCGGCAACAAAGCCCTGTTCATTGGCCAGATCGAACAACGCCGAAGCGTAACGCCCTGACAAGCTGGCCGTAATGCCGCCGGAAATCTCCACGCGCCGAGGTTCCTTCATCCAAGGATAAGCCGAGGCAGACCATTGCCCGGAGATGAACACCGGGTGGCCTGCAGACGGGGCGCGCCTAGCAACGTCAGGCCCATATGACAAGATGCGACTTGGCTTCTTGTGCATAGGTATGATCGTGATTTCCCTGATCCCACCTTCGGCGGGCAGCGATCAGGGCGCTGGCTGGCAGTTGTAGCGCATGCGTTCGTTGGGCTCTGTTGGCAGCAGCGCCTTGATAGCCTGCTGGTTCTGGCCGAATTGCCGCGCTGCATCCTCGCCCGCGCCACAGGCTGGCGCATTGAGCTTGGCCCGCTCCGAACGGGCCCTCGTCATGGCATCGAGACCAACGAGAAAACGCTCGACGGTGTAGGTCTTCGAATCCGGGTCATACGAATTTACGGAGATCGTCTCTTCGCCGTTGGGGACGAAAATCCGCGACCATCCGTCCTGCGCGAGGCCGTATTGGGTCTTGCCGTTCATGCAGCCGTCTTCCCGCCATTCGACCGGCACGTCGGTAATGTCCGAGACGGTGACGCGGCTGCGTTCGGGATCGAGCACGCAGATCATCCGGCCAATTCCGGGAGAATCGAGAGCAATTGACGAGCCGGTCCCCGAGGGCTGAGGCTCTTCAAGCATTTCGCGGGCGCGGGTGTCGATCGATGAAAGCGAAGGGCGCAGGAACCAGACTGCCACGGCCGAGACAAGCAGGGCGCTTGCGCCGAAGACATACTTGCGCTCGAACGTGCTGCGCCGCCGGGAGGCCTTGACCATACCCCAGCCACCGACGCCAAGCGCGCCGACAAGCAGCAGCGCGGCCAATGCCATGCCGTTGTCGCGTGCCGATAGGACGGCGATCTCGGCATCACGGCGAGCCTTGTCCATGGCGCGCTGCTGCGCCTGGGTGCGGGCTTCGTTCTCTGCAGAGAGGCGGGCCTTTTCTCCGGCGGCACGTTCAGCCTCGGCGCGGTCGAGATCGGCGATGGAGCGGCAGGGAAGGCCGCTGGCATGCACATCGACTTTTGCGCGCAGGAGGAAGGCGGACAGCTCGCGCATTGAGATGGCGAAGTAGAACGACGAATCGGTGCTGTTGTCGCTCACCGTGCCGAACGAGTTTACGCCGATCACCCGTCCGCAGGAATCCAGCAGCGGTCCACCCGAATTGCCTGAGCCGAGCGGTGCGGTGTGCAGCAGCGTATCGAACGAGCGCGAGGAGCGGCCGCCCGAGAGATAGCCGCGCGTCTTCACCGCCTCCTGTGGAGTGACCAGATCGGCCATCGAGAGCCCCTGCGCCAGATCGACGTTGCCGGGGTAGCCAACGGCATAGACTTCCGATCCATCGCCGGGGACGCCTGGAAACAGCGTGATCGGGGTGAGAGTGCCGCCGCCTTCAATGCGGAGCAGGGCGAGATCGTTGCCCGGCGAATAGGCGACGAGCTTTGCCGGGTAGCCGTTGCGGCCCTCAGCAGGGACGACGCCTGCGATCAGGCTGTCATCACGGCGCAGTTCCTCGACGACATGGGCGTTGGTGACGATCAGGTTGGGAGTGACCGCAAAACCGGTGCCGTGGGTGATTAGGTTGGCGCGATCACCATCGCTTTCGATGATGACGACGCGGACGACCGAGCGGCTGGCGGCGGAGATGTCCGCCGGGTCAGCCAGCGTTGCCGGAGCCAGAAACACGGCAAGCAGCAGGGCGAGGAAGGCAGTTATCTGTTTGGCGACACGCATGCCTGCGCTTCTTGCGCCCTTTTGCTTTGACCGCAAGGTGCGGGACGCCCTGTCACACCCGTCCGGGCAGGAGGTCTCCACAACAAGGAGATGATTCGATGGACCGCGCAAGTTCTTGCCCGGACGCTATGGGAGGCTATTCCCTCATGGGGATGAGCAACGCAACGATCAGCGATGATGAAGCATGGATGGCCGTGCTTGCCCGTGACCGTGCGTTCGACGGGCGCTTTGTCACCGGCGTGCTGAGCACGGGGATATATTGCCGACCTTCGTGCTCTGCGCGTCATCCACGGCGCGAGAATGTGCGCTTCTTTGCCGATGGGACCGCAGCGCGCGCGGCGGGGCTGCGGGCTTGCCTGCGGTGTTCGCCAGATGAGGTGTCGCGCGATGAGCGGGCGGCGCTGATGGCGATCGAGGCGATCAAGGCGGCGGGGCAGACGCTGGCGCTGACCGATCTTGCGGCGCAGTGCGGCTATTCCCCGACTCATTTCCAGCGAGTCTTTGCGCGCGCCACCGGACTTTCGCCCGCTGCCTATGCGCGCGCTCTGCAGAAGGAGCGGATGGCGCAAGTGCTGACGGGAGCGGAGCGGGTGACGGATGCGATCTATGATGCAGGGTTTTCAGGACCGTCGCGGTTCTATTCGGCGGCAGAGGAACGACTTGGCATGACCCCTTCTGCATGGGTGAACGGCGGGCGCGGCGTGACGATCCGCTGGGCCGTGGTCGATACTTTGATGGGGGCGATGCTGGTCGCCGCGACTGGCAGGGGGGTCTGCCGCCTTTCGTTCAACGAGGACGAGAGCGCCTTGCGTGCGCGCTTTCCCGAGGCCGTGCTGGAAGAGGGCGGCGAGGGCTTTGCCGCGTTGCTGGGCGAGGTCGTGGCAGCCGTGGAAGCGCCGGGGGACCATTCGCATATCCCGCTCGACGTGAAGGGTACGGCTTTTCAGGAGGCGGTGTGGCAGGCGCTGCGGCGCATCCCGCCCGGCGAGACGCGCTCCTACGCGCAGATCGCTGCGCAGGTGGGCAAGCCGGGCGCGGTGCGGGCGGCGGGTTCGGCCAATGGCGCGAACAACGTGGCGGTTCTTATCCCCTGCCATCGCGTAATCCGCTCGGACGGATCGCTCGGCGGATATGCCTATGGGCTTGAGATCAAGCAGCGATTGCTGGACAAGGAACGGGAGACCAACCGGGGGTAAGGCATGGACGATCTTCAGACGGCGGATCAGGCGCAGGGGCCGGGAATTGTGCGGCGGATCGTTGCCTTTCCGCTGACGCTGATGATCATCGAGTTCTTCGGATTCGGAATTGCCGCATCGGCAGCGTCCGTCGCACTCCACAAGGTGGTGAATGAAGGGACGCCGGGCTATTTCCTCGGCGGGTTGACCGTGGCCGTGCTTGCCATACTGATCTATCTCGGCGCGCGGCGCTGGATCGAGCGGCGGGCCAACGACGAACTGCCAATGCCGCTGCTCCTGCGCGAGCTTCCTCTCGGCCTGCTGATCGGGGCGGGGTTGTTCACGCTGATGACCGGGATCGTCGCGCTGATGGGCGGGCTTGCGGTAGAGCGGGTAAATGGCATGGGCGCGCTCTGGGCGATGCTGGCCATGGCTGTGACTTCGGGGACGATCGAGGAGATCCTGTTCCGGGGCATCCTGCTGCGGCATATCGAGGCCATGCTGGGGACATGGGCGGCGCTGGCGATCACCTCGGCGCTATTCGGCCTGGCGCATCTCGCCAATCCTGGAGCGAGCCTGTTCGCTGCCTTTGCCATCGCGATGGAAGCGGGCATCCTGCTGAGTGCCGCTTACCTTTGGAAGCGCCGGCTTTGGATTCCGATCGGCATCCATGCGGCGTGGAACTTCACGCAAGGGTGGATTTTCAGCGTGCCGGTTTCGGGCAGCAAAGCGCCCGAGGGACTGCTGGTGACGACGCGCAATGGGCCGGACTGGCTGACCGGCGGAGCGTTTGGGCTTGAGGCCAGCGTCATCGCGATGCTGGTCGCGACGGCTGCCGGGCTGGTTCTGCTGGTGCGCGTTGTCCGGCAGGGCGGGATCAGGCCGCCGATGTGGGTGAAGCGCTAACGCGCCCAGCCGGGCTTGGCCGGTACGAGAGTCTTGAGGAACGCGTCTGCGCTGTCGATGTATTCGGCGCGCTTCTCCTCGCTCATGCGCCGCCAGGTGGCGTAGGGCTGCGCGAGGCGGTGGTAGCCTGACAGCTTCTTCTCGTTGCGAGCGAGGAAGTGCCAATAGAGTGCATTGAAAGGGCACGCTTCGGGGCCGGTCTTCTGCTTCACCTTGTAGGTGCAGCTGCCGCAGTAGTTGCTCATGCGGTCGATGTATGCACCGCTGGCGGCATAGGGCTTTGAGGCAAGGCGGCCCTTGTCTGCGTGGAGGATCATTCCGGCTACGTTGGGCAGTTCGACCCATTCAAAGGCGTCGGCATAGACCGTGAGATACCAGTCGGCGACGTCTTGCGGCCTGATGCCGGCGAGCAGCGCGAAGTTGCCCAGCACCATCAGGCGCTGGATGTGGTGGGCGTAGGCGTTGTCTCGCGTGGTGCGGACGCAATCTGCAAGGCAGCGCATTTTCGTCTCACCGGTCCAGTAGAAGTCAGGCAGGGGGCGGTGCGCGTCGAGGCCATTGGCGTCGGCCAGACCGGGCATTTCGAGCCAGTACATGCCACGGATGTATTCGCGCCAACCGATGATCTGGCGGATGAAGCCTTCCACTGCCTCCAGCGGCGCGCGGCCTTCGCGCCATTCTGTTTCGGCGCGGCGGCACAGGTCGAGCGGGTCGAGCAGGCCGATGTTGATCGCGGGCGAAAGGGCGGCGTGGAACAGAAAGTCCTCGCCCGCCAACATCGCGTCTTGATACTTGCCGAACAGGGGCAGACGGTCTTGCAGGAACGCGTTGCGAGCCTTCTCGGCGTCGGCGCGGGTGACGGGCCAGTTGAAGTTGTCGAGCGATCCGAAGTGGTTGGCGAACCGGCTTGAGACGAGTTCGAGCACTTCGCGCGTGATGGCGTCATGTGCGAAAGGCGGCAGGGCGGGGGGCTTGAGCCCGGCTTCGGGGCCGCCACGATTTTCGGCGTCGAAGTTCCAGCGGCCGCCGACGGGCTTGTCGTTCTCCATCAGCAGGCCGGTCTTGCGGCGCATCTCGCGGTAGAACCACTCCATGCGCAGTTCCTTGCGGCCTGCGGCCCATTCGTAGAAATCGGGCAATGGGCAGATGAAGCGCGTGTCGGGCAGGATACGCAGGCGGACGGGGAGATCGATGCGCCATTGTTCCATGGCCTGGCGCACGCGCCATTCGCCGGGTTCAGTCACCTGCACGCCGCGCGGTCCATGGCGCTCGATCGCGCGAAGGACCTCGCCGGTGAAACTGCCGGTGTTCCGGGAATCGTCGAGGCGGACGTAATCGACCGTCCATCCGGCTCCGCGCAATTCTCCGGCGAAGTGGCGCATGGCTGACAGGATCAGTGCGATCTTGGCCTTGTGGTGGCGGACATAGGTCGTCTCGTCAGCCACTTCCATTATCAGGATGACGGTGTCATCCGGATTGCGGTCCGCAAGGCTGGAGATCTGGGGCGAAAGCTGGTCGCCAAAGATGGGGACGAGGACTGGGCTGGGCATCCAGTCGGAATGGCCGAGCGGGCGTTTGGTTCAACCTGCCCCAAAGTGTCAGACGAAGCTGTAAGGGTCGATATCCACCGCCACACGCACGCCCGGCGGGAAGCGCAGGGGATCGAGCCATTCGCGGATCACGCGTTGCAGTTCGGTGGAGCGGCGGGCGTTGATCAGCAGGCGATAGCGATAGCGACCGCGCAGCAGCGAGAGGGGGGCAGGCGCGGGGCCGAGGATCAGGACGTCGTCGAGCCGCGGGGCGGAGCCGCCAATGCCGCGCGCTGCATCGCGGGCTTCGGCTTCGTCCTCGCTCGATACGATGATCGCGGCCCAGCGACCGAAGGGCGGGGCACCGGCATCGCGACGGGCTTCGGCTTCGGCAGCATAGAAGGCGTCGCGGTCGCCGCTGGCGAGGGCTTCGATCACCGGGGCTTCTGGGTGGCGGGTCTGGATCAGGACTTCGCCGGGCTTCTCGCCTCGACCGGCGCGACCTGCCACCTGCGCAACCTGCTGATAGGTACGCTCGGCGGCGCGCAGGTCTCCGCCCTCGAGGCCCATGTCCGCATCGATCACGCCGACGAGGGTCAGTTCGGGGAAGTGGTAGCCTTTGGTTACGAGCTGGGTGCCGACGATCACGTCGATGGCCTTGTTGCTGGCCATCTCGACAAATTCCGCGGCCTTGGCCGGGCTGGTCAGCGTGTCGGAGGTGACCAGCGCTACGCGAGCCTCAGGCAGGATTTCGGCGACTTCGTCGGCGATGCGCTCAACGCCTGGGCCACAGGCGACGAGGCAATCGGGCTCGCTGCATTCGGGGCAGGCATCGGGCGTCGGCACCTCGTGCCCGCAATGGTGGCATGCGAGACGGCGGGAGAGGCGGTGTTCGACCAACCAGGCCGAGCAGTTTGGGCACTGGAAGCGGTAGCCGCAGGTGCGGCACAGCGTCAGCGGGGCATATCCGCGGCGATTTAGGAACAGCAGCGACTGCTCGCCCTTATCCAGCCGGTCCTTCAGTGCCTTGACCAGCGGAGGGGCGATCCAGTGGTTGCGCTCGGGCTGTTCAACCCGCAGATCGACGATCTGGATGTCGGGCATGGTCGCGCCGCCGAAGCGGGCAGGCAGGACGACGCGTTCGTAACGACCGGCCTCTGCCATTTGCAGGCTTTCGAGCGCGGGGGTCGCGCTGGCGAGGATGACCGGCACCTTCTCGAAATGCGCGCGCATGACGGCCACGTCGCGGGCGTTGTAACGCACGCCGTCGTCCTGCTTGAACGAGATTTCGTGGGCTTCGTCGACGACGATCAGGCCGAGCTTGGCGAAAGGCAGGAACAGGGCACTGCGCGCGCCGACCACGACCTGCGCGGTCCCATTCGCCACGGCCCGCCATGCGCGACGGCGTTCTGAGGACTTGAGCGAGGAGTGCCACGTGACCGGAGCAACGCCGAAGCGTGCCTCGAACCTCTTGAGGAAGGTTTCGGTGAGCGCGATTTCGGGGAGGAGGACGAGGACTTGCCCACCCGCTTCCAAGGCGGCGGCGATGGCCTCGAAGTAGGTTTCGGTCTTGCCCGATCCGGTTACGCCGTCGAGCAGGAATGGCCGGAAGGCGTGCGCCTTCACCGCCGAGACGAACTTTGCCGCGACGTCCGCCTGCAGGTCCGAGAGGTCTGGCGCAGCAAAGTTGGGATCTGCGGGCGGATAGGGGCGGTCCGAATCGACGACCACTGGTTCGAGAAGCCCGGCATTGACCATTCCGCGCAGGACGGCATCGGAAACGCCCGCGATCTCGGACAGTTCGCGGATCGTTGCCTGCTGGTCGTGCAACAGGTCCAGCGCGATCAGGCGTTGCGGGGTGAGGCGGGCAGTTTCCTTGCCGGTCAGCCGGTATTCGGTGACCGTGCTTCCTCCCTGCAGCGCGGCAGTGCTAGACAGCGCCATGCGCGTAACGGCGGCGAGGGGGGCGACATAATAGTCCGCGGTCCATTCAATCAGGCGGCGCAAGGGGGCAGGGAGAGGGGGAACCGGCAGGACCTGCAACAACGGGCGCAGCTTGGCATCAGGAACCTCGGTTCCCGGCAGCCGTTCCGCTTCCCACACAACGCCGATGATTTGCCGAGGACCCAGCGGCGCAAGGACGACGCTGCCGGGTTCCACCGTAATTCCGGCGGGCACGCGATAATCGAGCGGGCCGAGCGCTGAATTGAAGACGAGGCATCGGACGCGGTTCATGTTCGCCGGTCTATATGGGGGCGAAGCGCTCCGGGCAAAGCCCGCGTGGGCCAGAATTGAGGAGAACTACAGATGTCGCAAGGTTCCATGCTAGTCGCTCGCCGCACCATGCTTGGCGGCATGACGTCACTGGCAGTGTTGTCGGTTGCGGGTTGTGCGAGCTATCCAGCGTTCTCGCTGGAAGAGGCCGTGCGGCGCCTGCTGTTCCTTTCCACGGACCGGGCCTTTGCACGGCTGCTGGCCCCGGGCGGCTTCTGGGACGATCAGGTCACGCGAATGGCCTTGCCCGAGGCTATCGGCAATCGCGGCGGCGTTCTTGCCCGAATCCTGACAGGCCCCATCGTGAAGGATCGGCTGCAGCGGGCTTTCAACGACATGGCATATGATGCGGCCGAGCGCGCCGCGCCCGCCGTCACCGATGCCGTGCGCACTATCGGCATCCGCAACGCGCTGGCTCTCCTGCGCGGTAGTGATCCGATGGGAGCCACGGCGTTCCTGCATCAGGAAATGGGCACGAGCCTCGTCGAGATCATGGTGCCAGAATTCGGTGACGCGATCCGCGTGAGCCGCGATCCGTTGGTCGGCGAAGTGCTTTCGGCTCTGACTGGAGTCAACGTTGGCGGGATTGCCAACTCTCTTGCCTATGAAGCCGACAATGCCATTTTCCGCGCGATCGGCCGCGAGGAAGCCGCCATTCGCGCCGACCCGCGTTCGACCAACGATCCCTTGCTGATGGCGGCATTCGGCATCAAATAGTCTGACAAATTCGCATGCGCAGGCCCTGACATTGGCCGAGGCTTTCCTTATAGGCACGGGGGAATCACTTCTCCCCTGCTGGAAGGCCTCGTCCCATGAAGTTCTTCGTCGACACTGCCGATACTGCCGAAATCGCCGACCTTGCCGCTACCGGCTTGCTTGATGGCGTAACCACGAATCCGACCCTGATCGCCAAGGCAGGCAAGGACTTCATCGAAGTCACGCGCGAGATCTGCGGTCTGGTCGATGGGCCGGTGTCTGCCGAAGTCGTGGCTCTGGACCACGAAGGCATGATGCGTGAGGCCGAAGTGCTGCGCAAGATCGCGGACAACGTCTGCATCAAGGTGCCGCTCACGATCGACGGACTCAAGACCTGCAAGGCGCTGACCAGCGATGGCACGCAAGTCAACGTCACGCTGTGCTTCTCGGCCAATCAGGCGCTGCTCGCCGCCAAGGCCGGGGCAACCTTCATCTCGCCCTTCGTCGGGCGTCACGACGACAACGGCTTCGACGGCATGGACCTGATCCGCGACATTCGCCTGATCTATGACAACTATGCGTTTGAGACCCAGATACTCGTCGCCTCCATCCGCCATGGCGTCCACGTGCTGGAAAGCGCGCGCATCGGTGCCGACGTGATCACCGCGCCCCCGGCCGTGATCAAGGGCCTGTTCAAACATGTCCTTACGGACAAGGGCATCGAAGGCTTCCTTGCGGACTGGGCGAAGACCGGCCAGAAGATTGGCTGATCCTCTCTGAATCACGGGCATTTACGCATTGGCTGACGAAACTCCCCTCGACCGTTTCCGTTCGGTGCTGACCGGCACCGCGCGGGCGATCTCGCTCGATCCCGAGGTCGAGGTGGCGTGGACAGCCGATGCGCCCGTTCAGTCCGGCCAGTCGATGCGTGTGCCAATGCCGGGGCGGGCGCTGCCGGCAGATCAGGTGGCCGAAGCTCGCGGCCATGCGGATTCGATGGCGCTTCGGTTACGCCACCACAACGCTGCGCTGCATGGCCGCAATGCGCCCTCCGAAGCGCTGGCGCGAGCGTGCTACGATGCCGTCGAGCAGGTCCGCTACGAGGCGCTGGGTGCAAACGCCTATGCCGGGATGCGCGGAAACCTCGGCGCGGCGCTCGCGATGCGCATGGCGTCCGATCCGATTTCCCGTGCGGCAAAGCCCGAAGACGTGCCGCTGCCGACGGCGCTTGCGCTCCTGCTGCGCGAGAAGCTGACTGGCGAGGCATCTCCCGCTTCAACCGACACCGGCATGGGGATGGTGCGCAGCTGGATCGAGAGCAAGGTCGGCGGTGATGTCGAGGGCCTTGCGCTCTCGCTCGACGACCAGCGCGCGTTCCAGCAGATCGCGCTCGACATGCTCCAGCATCTCGACCTCACGCAGTCCGCCTCCGATCAGGAAGAGGACACGCAGGACGACGAAGGCGAGGAACAGGAAGACGAGGGCGAGGAGGAGCCGAGCAGCTCCGACGATCAGGAGCAGCAGCCCTCCGAAGTCGCGGGCGACACCAGCGAGGGCGACGAGGATTCGGAGTCCGAACAGGAAGTCGAACAGGACGACGACGCTGCCGATTCCGACATGGCCGACGATGGCGAGGAGGGCATGCTGCCCACGCGCCCGAATCGGCCTTGGACCGACCTTCCCGAAAACTTCGACTACAAGAGCTACACCACCCAGTTCGACGAGATCATCTCGGCCAGCGATCTCTGTGACGAGGAAGAACTGACGCGGCTGCGTGCCTATCTCGACATGCAGCTCAAGGGACTGCAGGGCATCGTCACGCGGTTGGCGAACCGACTGCAGCGCCGACTTATGGCGCAGCAGAACCGTTCGTGGGACTTCGATCAGGAAGAGGGCCTGCTCGACGCCGCGCGCCTCGCGCGCGTGGTGATCTCGCCCGGCCATTCGCTGTCGTACAAGATCGAGCGCGATGTCGAGTTCAAGGACACGATCGTCACGCTGCTGATCGACAATTCGGGTTCGATGCGCGGACGGCCAATTTCCATCGCGGCGATCAGCGCCGACATCCTTGCGCGGACGCTGGAGCGCTGCGGGGTGAAGACCGAGATCCTCGGCTTTACCACGCGCGCCTGGAAGGGCGGACAGAGCCGCGAGGCATGGCTGGCTGGCGGCAAGCCTTCGCAGCCGGGCCGCCTCAACGACTTGCGCCATATCGTCTACAAGAAGGCGGACGAGCCCTGGCGCCGTGCGCGCAAGAACCTCGGCCTGATGATGCGCGAGGGGCTGCTCAAGGAAAACATCGACGGTGAGGCGCTGCTCTGGGCCCACACCCGCCTGCTGGCACGCCCAGAAGACCGCCGCATCCTTATGGTCATTTCCGACGGCGCGCCGGTCGACGATTCGACTTTGTCAGTCAACAACGCGGGTTATCTGGAACAACACCTTCGCAAGGTGATCGACTGGATCGAGAAGCAGTCGCCAGTTCAGCTGGTGGCGATCGGTATCGGGCACGACGTAACGCGGTACTATCGCCGGGCCGTCACGATCATGGATGCTGAGCAACTGGGCGGCACGATCATCGAACAGTTGGCGGATTTGTTCGAGGATGAGTAAGTCGAGCAGCTTGACGTCCCTGGTTTAACCGGGCAGCTAATCCGGCATGAACTCCATGACTGTCAGCGAAGCCGTCCTTTCCCGTCGTTCGATCCGGGCGTTCAAGCCTGATCCTGTGCCGCTTGAGGTTATACGGCGGGTTATGGACAAGGCGCGTTGGGCGCCCTCGGGGTGCAATTTCCAGCCTTGGGAGGCGACGATCGTGACCGGTGCGCCGCTGGCTGAATTGCAGGCCAAGATGCTGGTCTCCCCGATGCAGGACCCTGCGGAATATTCCTGGTCTGATCCTGAAGTGATCCCTGAATGCAAGGCGCGGCTGCAGCAGGTAGGCGCGGCGATGTATACGGCGATGGGCGTCGGCCGCAGCGACGGCGATGCGCGGGCCGACTTCGTTCGCAACAACGTCGCTTCGTTCGGTGCACCTGCCGTGCTGCTGTGTTATTTTGACCGCCGCATGGGACCGCCGCAATGGTCGGACGTCGGCATGTGGCTCCAGACGATCATGCTGTTGCTGCGTGAGGAAGGGCTTGATTCCTGCCCGCAGGAATTTCTCTCGATGCATGCCAAGCTGATCAAGGAGTTCATCGGTGTTTCGGATGAAACGCACATCTTCTTCTGCGGCATCGCCATCGGTTATCGCGTCGAAGACACCGCGGTGAACCAGTTCCCGCGCGAGCGCGTGGACATTGACGGCAACGTCCGCTTCCTCGGTTTCTGAAGGTCTTCGAGATGGACGTGACCGAAGCGGTTCTGTCGCGGCGGTCAGTTCGCCGTTTCCTGCCTGATGTCGTCCCATGCGAGGTGCTGGAGCGCGTACTGCGCAAGGCGCAGCGTGCGCCGTCGGGCGGCAATGTGCAGCCTTGGAATGCCAAAGTGCTGGCTGGAGAACCACTGGCGAAATTGGTCGCTTCCGTGGCCGAGGTCATCCCGCAAGGCCGGGCCGCGCATTCGCCGGAATACGCGGTCTATCCGCCTGAACTCGATGGTGCCTTCGAGGCACGCCGCTTCGGAGTAGGCGAGGCGATGTATGCCGCGCTTGGTATCGGGCGGGAGGACAAGCGCGGTCGACTGGCGCAGTTCATGAACAACTTTCGCGCATTCGGTGCTCCGGTACTCATGCTGGTGCATACCCCGCGCTACATGGGGCCGCCGCAATGGTCGGACATGGGCATGTGGTTGCAGACAGTAATGCTCCTACTACGCGAGGAAGGTCTCGATTCCTGCGCGCAGGAAGCCTGGGCTGTCTATCAAAAGCAGGTCCGGGAATGCGTCGGCCTGCCAGATGACCACGTGTTCTTTTGTGGCCTCGCCATCGGTTGGCGCGATCCGGCAGCACCGGTGAATCAGTTTGACGTTCCACGGGCGCCGCTTGAGGAAGTGGTCTCCTTCGACGGCTTCTGACGTCGGATTGATACAATTCGCGTGGCATCGACGGGTGTATCGCTTGGCATCCGTGCGGCAACGCGCCTATGCTGTGCCAAAAGGCACAAGAGTCCTCGGGTAACGCAAGATATTGGCTGCAATTGGTCGCGGTTTCCGCAGTGGACGTTTCGTCCGGCGGGGCAGGCCGGGAGAGCAAGTGATGCGTAATCGTCAGGCAGGACATTGGGCAAGGCTCGGAGCGGGTGCCGCGGCACTGGCCCTTATGCTTGGGGCAGGCAGCGGTTCTGTCTCAGCTCGGGAAGATTCACTCCTGCTGCGCGACAGTTTTCCGCTGGGCTCCGGCGGAAGCAAGGCGCTGTGCCAGGTTCAATCTCGCACGACCGATCCCGCAAACCGCAGTCCGATGGACCGGACATGGGCCATAGTATGCCGCGATTCGGCCTTGCCGGTCGGCTATGTCTTTGCCTTGCGTCACGGGCAGGACGATGAGCTGGCGCGGCTGGTGCAAAGGCGTCGTGACAAGGTTTCGTGCAATGCCACGGCTACGGCTTCGGTCGGCGAGCGCATGCGGCAGGACTGTCGATGGAAGGACCCGGACCTTGCCTATGAAGTGGTGAGCGTGGCACGCGGCAATACGACCTATGTGGTCGAGGGTTTTTCCGCCTACCATGGCGCGCTCGATCTGGCTCTGCGCTCGATCTACGCAGACCGTCTGCTTGATGAGCCGATCGAAGTGGCCACGACATCGGTGAACGACACCGAAGCCTACGCGCGCATCCAGGCGCTGACACTCGATCCGGCAACCGCGCTTGCCGAGGGATATCGGCGCAACAATTCGGGCGATTACGCCGAAGCCGCCGCCTATTTCGAGACGCTGGACCAGCGTCAGGCGTCAACCGGCGATGTGCCGATCGACCGGGTGGAGTTTCTCGTCAACGCGGGACTTCAGCGTTCCAACCTTGGCCAGTTCTCCGAGGCGGACCGCCTGTTCGCCGAGGCTGATGCCATGCCTGCGGGGAGCGGTGTGGTGGAACGGTTGCGGCGCAACTACGAGGCGATCCACCTGCTGAATCAGGAGCAATACGCCAAGGCGCTGGAGCGGCTTGGCACGCCGCTGCGCCAGACCAGCGCGATGGGGGCGGACAGTCTGCGCGCGACAATGGAACTGACGCCTTCTGTCTCGCGCCGTATCAACGCTTCCGACCTTACCGCCAATGCCATGGGTCTGGTCGACGATCTGCGCCTGACTGACGACGAGCGGGCAACCATTCTCGATGCCCAGAGCCTGCAATTGCGCGGGACGGCGTTGCGCCTGCTTGGCCAGCGGGGAGAAGCGCGGATGGCGCTCGAGCAGGCACAGGCCCGCGCGCTGGCCGTGCGAAATGGGCGCGTCGTATCGATCGTGCGGATGCGCGCGCAGTTGCTGACCGAACTGGCGACTCTCGCAGAGGACGAGGGCAGAGCAAGCGATGCTGAAGCGTTGTTGCGATCCGCGGTCGATATCGTGGGCGTGCAATACCCAGAGACGCGGAGCATGGCGGCAGCACAGGCGCGATTGGCGGCCTATCTGGTCCGTCAGGGGCGACCTGCAGAGGCCGAGCCACTTTACCGGGAAGTCGTTTCACGTTCGGTCGAGCGGGAAAACGGGCTTTCAGGCCTGTCGCGCCAGATGGCGCCCTACTTCGATCTTCTCGCCTCGCGCATGGGCGCCGATGCGGCGACGAGCGATGCCTTCTTTCAGGCGTCGCAAGTCCTGGTAAGGCCAGGCGTTGCAGAAACGCAAGCTGTGCTGTCGCGTGAACTTTCTGGTGGAAGTGACGAGGCGGCAAGGCTTTTCCGCCAGTCCAATAGTCTGACGCGCGCGGTCGAACGGGCACGCATGACCTATGCGGCACTGCAGAGGCTTGATGACGCCGCAGCACGGACCGATGAGATAGCCGAAGCTGCCAAGCGCGTCGCGGATCTGGAGGCGCAGGAGCAGGCAACAGTCATCGAGCTTGCCAATTATGCGCGCTATCGCGTTGTAACACAGCGGGTAATTGGCCAGAAAGAGCTTCAGGACGGGCTTGGTGCGGGTGAGGCCTATGCCAAGATGGCAGTGCTCGGCCCTGATGTGTTCGTGTTCTTTGCAACCAAGGACAAGGCGGTGGGATACCGCGCGCCGATCACTTCGGGCGAACTTGAGAAGTCTGTTCAGGCGGTACGAGATTCGATCTCGCGTTTTGACGGCAGACAGTACGTGACCGGCACTTTTGCCGCGAACGAGGCGGCGGCGATATACAAGGCGCTGTTCGGCCCTGTTTCGGCTGATCTGGGCGCGGCCCATCATCTGATTTTCGAGCCTGATGGTGCCATGCTGAAGCTGCCCGTCAACGTCCTCGTCGCTGACGAAGCGTCAGCCAAGACCTACCTTGCGCAGGCAGACACTCCCGCTGGCGATCCGTTCGACTTGCGCGGGGTGAGCTGGCTGGCGAAGGACAAGATCGTCTCTACGGCCGTTTCGGCGCGCTCCTTCATGGATGCCCGCAAACAACCCGGTTCGAAGGCGCACGAGGCCTATCTTGGGCTGGGGCGCAATACGGCGGTTTCGGCGAGTTCAACATCGGCCGTTGCGCGGGTTCGCGGCGCGGATGGCGAGATGATGGCGGATTGCAGCTGGCCTCTTGCCACGTGGAACCGGCCCATTTCCGAAGCCGAACTGCTCAAGGCGCGAATGTTGCTTTCCGGGCAAGGGACCGACCTCATGGTTGGGCCTGCTTTCTCCGATACCGCGATCAAGTCTCGAGGCGATCTGAACAATTTCCGCATCCTTCACTTTGCCACACATGGCCTTGTCACTCCGCCTCAGCCATCATGTCCGGCGCGACCGGCGCTGGTCACCTCGTTCGGGCCGCAGGGCTCGGATGGCTTGCTGAGCTTCTCCGAAATCTTTGACCTGCGGCTCGATGCCGACATGGTGATCCTGTCTGCATGCGATACGGCAGGGCAGGCTGACGTCGCCGCAACGCGCGACGCGGGGATCGTGACCGGAGGTGGCTCGGCGCTCGAAGGCCTTGTTCGCGCGTTCATTGGCGCGGGTAGCCGATCCGTGCTCGCAAGCCATTGGCCCGCTCCCGATGATTTCGATGCGACGGCGCGGCTGATCAACGGTCTCTTTGCGGCCGCTCCCGGTACGGCGACCGGCGAAGCGCTGCTCAAGGCGCAGGACGCGCTTATGGCCGATGTGGATACGTCTCACCCTTACTACTGGGCGGGCTTTGCAATTATCGGTGACGCCGCGCGGCCGCTGGTGGCGCAAGGTGCGCGCATGGCCGCGGTGCAGGGGATGGCACCGTTGGCCATGAAAGCAGGTCCGGGGGGAAACTGACGAATGGCACGTGATGGCCGCGCAGGCGAAGCAAGGCCGCGCGATTTAGGGCGGACGGCGAAACGCAGTCTTTCGCAGCTGGGCTGGCAGCGCACCGTAGTGGCGCTGGCGCTTCTGGCTTTCGCTCTGTTCATAGCATTCAACAGCTGGAACTTGCCGCTGCTTCGCGATGCGGAAGCCGGGCTCTACGACCTGCGTGCCGCCAATTTCGCACCACCGACTGATACCGACAAACGCGTGACTCTGGTCGTTTATACCGCTGACACCAATCGTGCGACGGGCCAGATCTCACCGGTTGACCGGACGATCCTGGCCAAGGCGCTGACCCAGATAGACCAGCTTGGCGCCAAGGGCATCGGCATCGACGTGCTTTTCGATAGCCCGCAGGACGATGACGATCTGCTGCGCGCCTCGCTAAAGGCCATGCACACGCCGGTATTCCTCGCTTTTGCCGATAACCGGACCAATCCCGAAGCAATTACATACGAGCAGGAGCAGGACCTCAAAGCGTTCATGAAGAGCGCGGAAACTGACAAGGTGAAATCGGCGTCGATCCTGCTTGAAACCGATGCCGATGGCGTGGCCCGTCGCTGGCCGCGGCAATATGCGGGCCTGCCGCCGCTGCTCTCGGTCGCGCTGACCAATGATAGCAGCGATGCCGATCCACGGTTTGCCCGCTACACCGGACCGATCCGCTATCGCGTGCCTTCGGCGAGCGACCGCCCTGTTTTCAACAAGATCCCGATCGATCTCGTCGCCGATCCCGACACCGCACCACTGGTGGCCGATGCTATCAAGGGCCGTTATGTGCTGATCGGCGGCGACTTTTCGGACTTTGACCAGTTCGACACGCCTTTCACGCGCACCGGCAATCCGGTTACCGGTGAAACGCGCATGATCGGCGTCGAGGTTCACGCTTCGATGCTGGCACAATTGCTCGACAAGGCCTGGAAGGAGCGACCAGCGGTATCTCTCAAGGTGATTGCGGCGGTTCTTGCCGTGGCGTTGGGTGCGGCGACGGCGATCGCGCAAGTGAGGACCTGGGTGCTGGTACTTTGCGTCGTGGCGCAGTTCGCGCTGTTTCTGGCGGTGCCTTTCGCCGTTGAACGGGCGGGATACGACACTCTCGATATGCCTGCCACGGGCTGGCTGATCGGTTGGCTCGTTGCCTACACTGCCATCAGTTCGGGCCTGCGAGCGATCAACGCGGCTCAACGCGAGTTCGCGCAAGGAGCGCTGGGCAAGTACCTGCCGCGCTCGGTGGCGGCCGAGATCATGCGCAATCCCGAGCGGCTGTCGCTGCATGGCGAGAAGCGCGAGATATTCTGCCTGTTCAGCGATCTCGAAGGGTTCACCAAGCTGACTCACGCTGTCGAGCCGGAGATGATTGCGCGGCTGCTGAACGACTATCTCGATCGTCTGAGCGCCGTGGTGCTGCAGTATGGTGGAACGCTCGACAAGTTCGTCGGCGACGCTGTGGTTGCATTCTGGGGCGCACCTATTGCCTACCCTGATGACGGGGAGCGCGCAGTCAAGGCTGCCTGGGCGATGTATCTGGCGGGCGAAGAGTTCCGCAAGTCGGTGCCAGAGGGCGTGCCCAAGATCGGCCGAACCCGCGTCGGCGTGCATTACGGCGAGGCGGTGGTCGGCAATTTCGGTGGCGAGGGGCGGATCCAGTACACTGCGCTGGGCGATGCGATGAATACGGCTGCTCGCCTGGAAGGCGCCAACAAGCCGCTCGACACGCGCGTGCTGGTGAGCCGCGAGGCGGCAGAGCGGTCAGGGCTCGACTGGTTCCGGCCAATGGGATCGGTGACGCTGCGCGGGCGCAAAACACCGGTCGAGGTGTTCGAACCAGTGCCGGACCTTGACGAAGCCGAACGAGGTCTTGCTGTAGAGGCTATCAGCGCACATGCGCTGGGTGACACGGATCGTGTGAAAGCTCTCACAGACACAATGCTCGAATCGGCGCATGACGACGATGCGATGATCAACCTGATCCAGAGATTGCGACAGACGCACAAGGGAGAGAGTTATGTTCTTGGTTGATGGCAAGCAATTGCGCGCTCTTGCGGCGGGCGTGGCAGCCATTGCCGGACTCGCGCTAGCGAGCGAAGCCATGGCGCAATCGGTGGTGGTCCGGTCGACAGGTCCGTCTTCGGCAACCTATCCGCAGGGCAAGAAGCTGCCGGCCGACGCTACTGTGGTTCTCAAGGCTGGCGATCACGTTACCGTGCTCGACAAGGCGGGCACTCGCGTGCTCAACGGGCCGGGCTCCTTTGCTCTCAACGGTGCGGTCAATCGCAATGCTTCGACAGGCGGGACGGCGCTGGCGGCGATGATGGCCCGGGGTGGCGCGTCGCGGACCCGTACCGGGGCAGTGCGTGGCGCTCCGGCAGCACCCGTCGCTGTGGCGCCAAGCGGGCCGGAGAACATCTGGTATGTCGACGTCAGCAAGGGCGGCACCTACTGCGTCGCTGATCCTGCGACCGTGGTTTTGTGGCGCCCTGAAAAGACTGACGAAGGCACCGGCAAGCTGCTTTCGCAGGATGGCAGCGTGGCTGATGTGACCTGGCGCGCCGGGAGCGCTCTGAAGGTCTGGCCAGCAGCCAGTGTGCCGGTGGTCGACGGGCAGACTTACACCTTCAACAATGCCGTTGGCGCGCCGGTCAAGATCCGAACGATGGTCATGCCCAACGTCCCCACGGACGAGCTCGAAGTGGCAGGTGCCATGGCAGAGAAGGGATGCACAGCGCAGCTCGATCTGCTTGCGAACCTTGCGCAGACAACCCAGGCCGGAGGCTGAACAATGCGTCGCAAGGAATTGGGCGTCGTAGGATTTCTGGGTGCTGTTGCGATGCTCGCAGTCTCGGCGACGGCGGCGGCGCAAGCCGTCGTCGTGCGATCGACCGGGCCGTCGGCAGTGGCTTATCCGAAGGGCAAGAGGCTCCCCGCCAATGCTTCGGTCGTGCTCAAGGCCGGGGACGTGGTTACCGTGCTCGACAAGGCCGGAACGCGGGTGCTGAAGGGCGCCGGATCGTTTACGCTGGACAACGCGGTAAACCGCGATCGCAGCGCGGCCGCCTTGCTTGCGCGCTCACTCAGCAATCCGGCGTCGGTGCGGGCAGGGGCCGTGCGCGGCGCGGGTGACACGTCGGGTGAGCATGTCATGCCGGTCAGCATCTGGCTTGCCGACACAGCTGAAGGCGGCAACGTCTGCGTTCCGCGTGGCAGTGATCTCTACTTGTGGCGGGAAGACGGCAAGGCTCGAAGCTTCACCTGGCTGACGGAGAGCGCAGGCGGCGAGATGGTCCGCATGCAGTGGCCACCGAGGACTGTCGGCATTGCCTGGCCAAAAACCATGCTGGCGCCGCAGGAGGGCCGGATCTATCGCATTTACGACGAGACGGCGCCTGAGAAAGCGGCAGAATTTCGTATCGTGATGCTCGAGCCGGAAGCCGTTCCTGCGGACGCTGAGTCACTCGGGACACTGCTGCTCGACAATGGGTGCAAGGCGCAATTCGATTGGCTTGCTGCAACCCTTGCAGAACCTGAAATACTGGAGCAAAAACCTTAGGGGAAGCACTAATGCCGACTTTGTTCGGCAACGTGAATCCGTAACTATAACAAGGTCTTGGTAGGCCAATAGAGTTAGCCGCCACGGGTCGCGCCTGTGGAGATTCGACTGCGATGGCCGATAATGTTGCCGCCATGCCCCGCGCCGGGGCGACATTTCCTGTTTCACTGCGGGACAATCCGCTGATTGCGCGACCCCGGTTTGCGAGCAGCGCAGCCGTACGGGCAGCGGCATTGGCGTCCGTCCTGGCTCTAGGCCTCATCAATTCAACTGCTTCAGCGCAGACCGTTCCGCCCCCTTCGATACAGCCTCCGACGCGTGAAGAAATTCAGCGTGGTGTCGCCGAAGGCACGCTTAATCGAGGCGGTCCGGTAGATGTCGATGCCTCTGAAGTCGAACGAGCGCCTTGCCCCCTTGCAGCGCCAGATTTCGCAGGCATTCGGCTTAAGCTGTCCTCGGTCACCTTCTCCGGCATGCAGGATCTACCCGATTTCAATCTGACCCAGAGCTACGCCGAGTTTCTTGGCACCGAGCAACCAGTCTCAGTCATTTGCGAGATCCGCGACCGTGCTGCTACCGCATTACGCCAGGCAGGCTATCTGGCAGCCGTGCAGGTTCCGCCGCAGAAGATCGACGGCGGGGCGGTACGGCTCGACGTGCTGCTCGCGCACCTCAAGCGAGTGCAAGTCAAGGGCGATCCGGGGCGATCGGAGAAGGCCCTGCTGCGGTATCTGAACAAGCTGACTCAAGAACCTGTTTTCAATACACATAGCGCCGAGCGCTATCTCTTGCTGGCCAAGGACGTTCCAGGCCTCGACGTCCGCCTCGCATTGCGTCCGCTCGAAGGCTCGCCCGGAGAAGTGATTGGCGAAGTTTCTGTACGGCGCGTTCCGGTCTACGCCGAAATCGGCGTGCAGAACTACGGTTCGCGCGCCGTCGGGCGCTATAGCGGCCTTGCGCGGGTCCAGCTCAACGGGCTGACCGGACTTGGCGATTCGACGACCGCCAGCTTCTTTGCCACGACGGACCTGCACGAGCAGAAGGTGCTGCAACTCGGTCACGAAATGCGGCTCGGCGGCGAAGGCTTCAGCTTGCGGGGTGACTTCACTTACGGCTGGACCAATCCAACCGTGATCGATGCGAGGGCGGACTTCCACTCGCGCACGCTGTCGGCCTCGCTTGAAGGGAGCTATCCCATCGTGCGCTCTCAGGCCTACAACCTGACGCTGGCAGTGGGCGGCCAGATTGCGGATCAGGATCTCGATTTCGGCAGCATTGCGCTCAACAGGGATCGCCTGCGGGTGCTCTATGCCCGAGCCGACACCAATGGCGTCAGCCGGCGCAGCCTGACTGGTCGCGATGGTTTCACGCCGTTCGAGCCGCACTGGTCGTGGGGACTGTCGCTCGAGGCACGCCAAGGTGTCGATGTTTTTGGTGCGACGAAAGGATGCCTTGGCGCGCTCGCGCCCACCTGCCGGGGGGCTGGGAAGGTTACGCCAAGCCGGATCGAAGGCACGGCCAAGGGCTTCGTTCTGCGGGCGTCTGGTGTTTTCGACTATCGCCCGGTGCGCAAGCTGACTCTCAGTCTCCAGCCCCGTGCCCAGTATTCGCCGGACAAGCTTCTGTCGTATGAGGAGTTCTCGGGCGGCAACTACACGATAGGGCGTGGCTACGATCCAGGCGCGGTCATTGGTGACAGCGGCGTTGGCGTGCGCGGTGAAGTGCGGGTCGGCTCCATGATCCCGAAGGTCGCAGGTGGCAATGCCTTCCAGCCCTATGCTTTCGTCGATGCGGCTTGGGTGTGGAACCACGACAGCACGTTCGACGGACTTGATCCGCAGAAGGTTGTCTCGGTGGGCGGCGGTCTTCGGGCAGCAATCCATGATGCCATCCGGCTCGACGCCGGTGTCGCCGTGCCCTTGCACGATCCGCTGGGCCTGAACGTCAAGGGCAAGGCCCGGTTCATGCTCAATCTCTCGTTCCAGCTCCTGCCGTGGAGGCTGTGATGGCCCGTAACGTTTCCGCCATGTCGCTCCGTCGCAAGCCTTCGATTGCCCGCCTCCTGGCCGGCATATCGGGCGGTGCTGCATCGCTGGCGCTCGCGTCCATGCCTGCTCCGGCGCTCGGACAAGCGGTCAACGGGACGCCAACGCCCCAGTTCGGCATCAGTGGCGTGTCGCGCTCAACGCCGGGTCTGGATGCGGTCTTCGTGACCAACAGCGAGGCTTTGCTGGACTGGACTGCAAGCGACAGCGGGGGCGTTTTCCTGCCCGAAGGCAACACCCTCCGTTTCATCTACGACGGCAGCACGCCCTATACCGTGCTGAACCGGGTGACGGATACGGCTGTCGGCGGTCCGCTGTCGATATCCGGGACGGTTGAATCGAGCAGTCTGGGCAAGGTCTGGTTCTACAACGCAGGCGGCTGGGTCGTTGGCCCGAAGGGCGTCTTCAATGTTGGCAGCCTTGTGCTGACGTCCTTGCCGATCACGATCGATCCGGCATCCGACACCGTTTCGCGCCTCTATGGCGACAAGAACGAGATCCGCTTCGGCACCGCGCTGGACCCGAAATCGTTGGTGACGATTCAGTCGGGCGCGCAGATCAATGCGAGCCTTGCCAACAGCAGCTACGTCGCCGTGGTTGCGCCGCGCGTGGAGCAGGCGGGCACCGTCTCGGTCAACGGCTCGGCCGCCTACGTCGCAGCTGAAGCGGCGACGATGACCATCAACAGTGGCCTCTTCGACATCATCGTCGACAGTGGCAGCGATGATACTGAAGGCGTTGTTCACACCGGCGCGACCGGGTGGCCTGCAAACTCCAGTTCCACCGACGCAGACCATCGCATCTATCTTGTCGCCGTACCGAAGAACCAGGCGATGACGGCGGTCGTGTCCGGCTCGATGGGCTACAACGGAGCAACGACGGCGAGCGTCGTGGATGGCTCTATCGTGCTCTCCGCGGGGTACAATGTTGCAGGCGGAAATGTGTCTGCCGACAGTGTGGTTGGTGGAAATGCATCGCTTACGATCAGTGGACTGACGGTCGGCCAGACGGGCGCGCAGACTGACCTGATCGGGCATGCCTCCCGCGATGTGAACATCGATGCGACTACATCATCCACGTCGGTGCGGGGCACAGTCGACCTTCTGGCGCGGCGTAATGTCTCGGCAAAGATCGACAACGGCAATTCCCTTGTCGCGGACAGCGGGCTTTCGCTTGGTTCGATGAATGGCGCCAAGGCAGGCAACGTGTCCGTGTCGGTTGCAGGCGGCGGCTCGCTGAATGTCGGCGGGGCGATGGATCTTTACTCCATCGCAACCGGTGCGATTCAGACCGATCCCCTTAATGGCGATGCGTTGCTGGGCGGAAGTGTCGGCGAGGATGCCGCTTCGGGCAATGTCGGCCTGACGATTACCGACGGCGACTTCAACCTCGGCAGCGCCAACCTGAAAAGCATGGCGACTTCGGGTGTTGGTGGACTGTCCGCAGGCAGCGCGATTGCCGGTGACGTCACGATTGACATCGTGCAGACCGACGGCGCAGCTTCCACGTTCGGCGGTTCTCTTGGCGGCGTGGAAATCTACTCGTACGCGGCCAACGGAGCATTCAGCCTCCAGTCGCCAGTCAACGGTGGTAATGCCGTGGCAGGCGCTGCCAGGCTGACGGTGCACGGAGGCACGTTCGATTCCTCCAGCATAGCGATCGCCTCAGATGCGGGGACTTTCGCCGGTGTCGAAGCTGTACCGCTCAATGCCACTGCTGGGGCCGTTTCTATCAGCTTCGCGAACGGCAACGGATCATTTTCGACTGGTGGCATCAGTGCCGCTAACTACGCTACCGCGAGTGACGGCGGCTTGGCGACGCTGGGCGACGTCAGCCTTTCCTATGACAATGTCCAGAGCGTCACTTCTGACTCTTTCGGCAGCATCGGGCTGCAGTCTTATGCCTACGGCAACCTGATTACGCCCAACACGGTGTCGCTCACCCTGTCAGGTAGTTCCAATCTCGAGACTTTCGGGTCGGTGGTGTCGCTTCAGGCGGAAGGCCGCAACGACACGGTCACGCAGCTTGCCGGCAATGTGAGTTTCGTTGCAGATGCCAGTACGCTGAGTGCATCGCAGCTTTATCTGAATTCGCAGGCCTTCGCCAGTGGTAGCGGCATAGACGCCGTCGGCGGCAACGTCAGCGCGAACTTGCAAAATGGTGCCAATGTCAATCTCGGCGTGGCAGCCTCGTTACAGTCCACGGCGCGTGGCGGAAGCGGTCCGGATGGTGGCAGCGGTACTGGCGGCACTGTCAGCTTCACCATTGCTGACTCCTCCTTCACCGCTGTGGACTCGCCTTTCAGCGACGGCTTGAGCCTCCTGTCCAATGGTGTGGCAGGACGGAGAACCGACGGAGCGGGACGCTCGGGCACGGGGCTGGGCGGCACCGTCAGTTTCATCCAGACCGGCAAGCCGACCAGCGTCCTGGTCAACTCGGTAACTCTTACAAGCCTTGGTCAAGGAGGCAGGCCAGACATTAGCGCTCGGACAGGCCTCGTGGCCCAGGCGGGCGACGGAGCGTCGGGCGTCGGCGGCGATGTTTCCTTCAGCGTGGCCGAAGGTACATTCTCGGCATCGTCACTCACGATCGAGGCCACCGGCGAAGGTGGAAATGGCGACAATGTGGCCGGCTTTGCGCCCGGGACCGGCGGAAGCGGGACTGGCGGCACTTCGACGCTCTCGATCACCGGAGGCCTGCTGACGGCTTCCACTGTCGACGTGACCGCGTCTGGGTTCGGCGGTGACGGAGCGCAATCCTCTGATGCCCTCGGCATTGTCGGCGGCATCGGTGGTGCAGGCACGGGTGGCAGCGCCACGGTCAACCTCACCGGTGGCACTCTGCGGGCAGAGGGGCTTACTGTCGAAGCCAATGGCAACAAGTCGCAATCCGATGGCTTTGGCGTCAGTTACTTTGGTAACGGAGGGTACGATTTTAATGGCACTGGTGCTGCGGGCGACGGCGGTCTCGGCACAGGTGGAAATGCGCTGCTGACCATCGATGGCGGGTCCTTGGGCGAGATACCCTTCTCCTCGGCTGGTCTTCCCGTCACGGTAACGGTGAATGCTATCGGCGAGGGTGGTGCAGGCGGTTTCACTTTCGGAAGCTCGGGCGTTGGCAATCGATCCGGGGCTGGTGGCAACGGCCAAGGTGGCACTGCGGGCATTCGTTTCCTGTCGGGAACGTTCGATGCCCAGATGATCGGGATCGATGCTACGGGTCTCGGCGGACTGGCCGGCAATGATGCGAATACTGCAGGCGAATTCGCTCTGAATGCTGGCAAGGGTGGCGACGGTGCCGGGGGCACTTCCACGCTGGAATTAGTGGGCAATTTTGGCGTGGCGACCACTTCGGGAAGCACTCGCAATCTCGAAGTGCGTGCCGATGGCATCGGGCAGGCTGGCGAAAGTGGCCTGATCGGTGGCGAAGGTGGCAGTGGTCTCGGTGGTACGGCCCGTATTCTTGTAAGCGGCGGCAGTTCCTCGTTCGCTGATCCGGTTCTCTCTGCGGAAGGTCTCGGCAAGGCCGGTGGGAACTCCACCGATGGATACGGCGGTGGCGCGGGAGGAAGCGGCACCGGCGGGCAGGCCGTCATCGCTGTTACTGGAGACGGAACAAATCTCAGCATTGCCGGCGCATCGCTGCGGGTGTCCGGGCTGGGTGGCGCGGGCGGACGCGGCGGCGCTGGTTCGGATGCGGTCGACGAAGCGGGTGACGGCGGGGCAGGCGGGGCAGGAACCGGCGGTGCAATCAGTCTTGTAGCATCTGACCTCGGGCAACTAAATTCGACCGGCACAGAAGGATCGTTGTTCGCGTCGAATGGCATTGGCGGCGCCGGAGGACTCGGCGGCAACTCTGCAGCCAATGGCTGGCGTACTTTGGGTGATGGCGGCGACGGCGGCAGCGGCCGCGGCGGCACTGTCGATGCACTGGCGCAGGGCGGTGGCGTCATCACGTTCGATGACCTGACGCTCGGCACCAATGGTTTGGGTGGGGCTGGCGGTTCGTTCGTCAGTCTCGATGTCAGCGGCACATTTGACCAGTCGGTCGGCGGTGCAGGTGGAGCGGGCTTCGGCGGATCGATAAGTGTTCAGGCAGTCGGTCTGAATTCCCGTGTGGAAGCGCCAAGCCTGGTGGCCAATGCGAATGGCCGTGGCGGCGCGGGCGTCAACGGGTCCGGCTACGCTGTGGACGGCAGTTCGGCAGATGGCAGCGCCGGAGGCAGCGGTACGGGTGGAAGCATCTCGGTCCTGGCCGATGCAGGAGGCGCAATCGCGCTTGCTACGGCAGACGGCAACGTCGGGCTTTCTGCCAATGGCATTGGCGGAAATGGTGGGAGTGCCTTCGCAGCGATAACGGCATCTACCGGAATTGGTGGCAATGGAGGTAACGGCGGCGACAGCGGCTCGGGCACCGGCGGCACGGTTGCCATCGCCGCGCTGGACGACGGCACTGCGTCGCTGGGCCTGCTCGGCACTGTCACGCTCTCGGCCAACGGGATCGGCGGCATTGCAGGGCTGGGCGGCGATGGAGCAAACTCGACTGCTCCGGTCACGCTTGGCGGCAACGGGGGTAACAACGGCCTTGCCGAAGCAGGCCGCGGCGGCACGGTTACTGTCGGTGCGGCCGGAGGCGTCGCAATCTTCGGAACGCTGCTGGCAAATGCTACCGGCGAAACCTTCGACCGTCCCTTTGCCGGAGCAGGGGGCAGCGGAACCAGCGGGGTCGGACTTCCAGGAAGTTCCGCCTTCGTCACACCCTCGGGTGGCCAGGTCTTCTTCAGTTCTGCTGATGGCAGCTTGTCGAGCACGGGCTCGCTGGTGGCAGGTGCGACAAGCGTCGACGTCAGATCAAAGCGCACTTTCCCGGCCTCGAACTTTGCATTCATAAATGAGTTGGGTGGGACTATCTCGCTCACATCATCGAGCACGGCACCGGTTGATGCCATGCGTTTCGCCAGCTTCAGCGGAGATGCGTCGGGTTCCTTTGCAGGCTTCTCCGACCCGGCGATATCGCTGACGGCGGTCTCGGGACCAATCGCGTTTGATGGGGACCTGAACCTGCTGGCAGCTGGTTCGATCTCGCTTTCGGTAGCAGATGGGCTGAGCATCACTGCAGGTGGCAGCGCGTATTTGGGCAGTGACACCGGGATAGATATCGCTGCCGCCGGAACCGGACAGTTCTCCGGGAACTCTATCGAATTGCAATCGCGCGGCGGCATCGGCATCGCTGTGGCTGGATGCGCTACGACGACCTGCCGTCCGATCGAAGCCACTACCAGCCTGTTGGCCGATGCATCGGGCGATTTCACGATTTCCGGCCCCGCAATCGTGGCAGGTCTTGGCTCGCTTGACGTCTATGCTTTCGGCAATGTCACCGGCGATGCAGCCAGCGGGTACTTCTCGGGCGGCAACCTTCGGGTTCGGGCCGGCCAGGACGCCACGATCCGCAATGCCAGCGGTGCGACCCTCGACCTTGAAGCAGGCGCGATTCCTGACGGTGCGACGCTCTATTTTGATGGTCTTCTGACGCTGGGCGAAGTTGGCGGCGGTGGCTTGTTCAATGCGGCCGGCGACATCGTGTTCGCCAGCGGCGGCGGAATTGCCGTAACGGGTGGTAACAGCTTCAGCACGGGCACCGGGATCGACGTGCGTTCGGGCAACGACATCATTGTCGGCCGGAACAACAGCTTCGTGGCCAACACATCCGCAGCTGTTCCCGGCCTCCCGGTGACGTTCGCAGCGGGCGGGCTTACGCTGCAGTATTCGCTAGCTCCCGAAGACATCGCCGTGCTGGCGTTTGGCAGCGGTACCACCGTGTCGGCCGGGACTGGCGCGATCGCACTTTCAGGCGCGGCCATCGATGCGCGGCTGGCGACTTTCACTGGAGCGAGCTTCCGGGCCGATGTGCTGCAGACGCTCGGCCTGACCTCGCCCCGTCGGAACAATGGCGAACGGCTGGATCCTGACTGCCTCGAGGGTGCGATCTGCATCGGTGACATCGATGTATCGGGCACAGTCCGGATCGGAAACACTGACACTGTGCCACTCGACATTCGCGCAGTTGGCACGATTTCGGGCTCGGATGTGCGGCTTCTGGCCACTGGCAACGTGACGCTTGAGGGCGTCGGACGCGTTGCGCAGATCGTGTCCACCGGCAACCTGTCGATCCGTTCGGTTCTGGGCGACATTGCGCTGCTTGACGGCGCCGTGGTCGAAGGCGGAACAGTTCGTCTTGCTGCGGGCGCCAACATCTTTGGCACTGGCAACGTTACGGCCACGGTCGACGATATTGGTTTGTTCGCTGGCGGCGATATTGACGCGGCATCGCTCACTGCTGCGCGCGAGTTGACGACTGACCTTGCCGCTGGTGGCTTGGCGGAAGGCGCGTTCTCCACACTTGGGGCTCTGCGTGTAGGAGCGTTGACACTTGGTGCAAGCACGGACATCACCACGGGCACGAGCCTAGAGATCGGAGCGCTGGCGTTAGGCGGCTTCAACGGATCTCTAAGCGCAGGCACCGTTCTAGATCTGGGTTCGACCACTGACGTCAATGACCTGTCGCTCTCAGCGGGGACGAGCGTTGGGTTCACCTCTCTTCTGGTGGACGGCAACCTCGTTATCTCCGGGCCATCCGTCACCGGCACTAGCGCACAAGCAGGTGGCACCCTTTCGATCACCAGCGACAGCCTTGCGGCTGATCTGCTGCAATCGGCGGGCGACCTTACGCTGACGGTGACCAATACTGCAGCACTTGGCGCCGTCAATTCGACCGGCGGCTCGGTCACCATCGACCCGGCTTTGCTGACGTTCGATGCGATCACCTCGGCCAGCGGCATCACGCTGAGCGGGGGCGTCATCACCGGTGGCACGCTTGATGCGGGAACGAGCATCGAGGTCACCGCGACCGGTGCGCTCACGCTTGCTTCGGCCAATGCGGGTACGACGATGTCGCTGGGTGCGGACAGCTTGCAATCCGGAGCGCTGGATGCAGGGGATAGCCTGACGCTGACGATTGCCAATGGGGCGACGTTGACGGGGGCGGCCACTGCCGGTGGCGATCTTGTCGCAAGCTTCGGCACGCTCGATTTCACCACGCTCGGCGCCACGGGGCTGGTCAGTCTCGAGGGGACGGACCTGACGGGCAGCAGCATTACCGCCGGGATCAGCCTGACCGCCTTGCTCGCAGGCAACTACGCGGTCACCGATGCGCAGAGCGGGACGAGCCTGTCGCTGCAATCCGCGACCGCGACGGCGACCACGCTCTCGGCCGGTGCCAATCTTGATGCGACGGTAACCGGCCTTGCCGATCTGGCCGATGTCTCGGCGCTGGGCGACCTGACGCTGAGCGCCGGATCGCTGCTTTCCGGTTCGATCACGGCCGGCGGGCTTGTCGGTATCGACGTGAGCGGGACGGCGACCGTCGGTGCGACCACTGCGGGCACGACGCTGACCTTCGACGCCGGAACCCTGAACGCAGACAGTCTCGATGCCGGGACAGTGCTTTCACTGACCGCTGCGAACGCTGCGACGATCACCGGGACGGCCAGCGCCGGGACCGATGCTTCGGTCAGCGCGGCAAGCCTGACGGGTGGCTCGTTCACCGCCACGGGCAACCTTGGCATCACCACGACCGGCAACGCTGCCTTCGCCGATGCATCGGCCGGAGGAGCCCTGACCCTGTCAGGCGCGGACGTGTCGATCACCAGCCTTTCCGGCAAGACCGTCGACATCACTGCGACCAACGTGCTTGGCAACAGCATCGCCCTGACCGATGCCCTGTCGATCAACGCCACCGGCGACATCACCCTGGCGCTGATCGGCCCGACGGCGGGGACAGTCGACATCACCGGCGCCTCGCTTTCGCTCGATCTCGTCAACGCGGGCGACCTGGGCATCGCGATCTCGGGGGATGCCCTGATCGGGTCGGTGCTCGGCTCTGGCAAGGTGACCCTGTCGGCTGCCAATCTTCAGGTCGACAGTCTTGGCGCTGCGGGCGTGGTATCGCTTTCGGGCACGACCATCGGCGCAGGCACGATCCTTGCCGACAGCGATCTTGGCATTTCCGCCACGGGCAATGTCACGCTCGACCGGGCAGAGGCGGGCGGCACGCTCGCCATCACCGCCGCAGGCCTTGGCGCAAACACGCTGCAATCGGCGGATGACCTCACGCTGACGGTGGCCAACACGGCCGCGCTTGGCACGGTCACTTCGACCGGCGGCTCGATCTTCATCGATCCGGCACTGCTGACCTTCGATGCGATCACTTCGGCCAGCGGGATCACCCTGAGCGGCGGCACGATCACCGGCGGTACGCTCGATGCGGGCGGTGCCGTCGATGTCAACGCAACCGGCGCTCTGACGCTCACGTCCGCCCGGTCCGGAACCACGCTGTCGCTGATCGGGGCCAGTATTCAGGCAGGCTCACTGAGTTCCGGCGCCACCAGTTCCGTTGCCGCTCAAGACCTCGTCAGCATTACCAACGCGATCAATTCCGGAGGGGATGTCTCGATCACGGCTGCCGGGCTCGCCACTCCGCTTCTTCAGTCCAACAGCGGAAACGTCACGCTCGCGATCAGTGGACTGGCGGACCTGAGCAACGTTGCAGCCAGCGGCGGCGATCTCCTCATCAACGCGGGGACGCTCCGTTTCGCTTCGGCCAGCGGGCTCCGGGCGGTCCGGCTGAGTGGCACTGACATTGCTGGAACAACCGTAACCTCGGGCACGTCCACAAGCATCAGCGCGTCGTTGATCGCCAATGTCGGCACCGTCACTGCAGGGTCGAGTGCAACAATCAACGGGCAGGATTTGACTGTCTCGAAGGTCACGGCCGGGACGTTCACCGATTTCGACGGCAGGATTATCAACGTTGGCGAAACGACGGCCGGAACCACCGCTTTTGTCGATGCTGGCGATTTCATCTTCGACAAACTCACCGCTGGCGAAAGCGTCGAAATTCTTAGCGCGGGCGACACCACAGGGGGCAGCCTCATCGCGGGCACGACCCTCAGCATATCGGCGCGCGGAGACGCGCAGCTTGACGATGCACAGGCGGGCGGTGCAATCACAATCGGGGCAGCGAATCTCAACGCGCTGACCGTCACCGGCGATGCGGGACTGTCGCTGGTCGTCACAAACGCGATTGATCTGGACACAGTGAAGGTTCTGGGGTCGTTCGATCTGTCCGGTGCTTCACTGAACCTCGGGTCCAGCAGCTCGGGTCTCGACAGCACCTTCTCGCTCACCGGCAATGCTACCATCGGCAGCGTGGCTGCAGGCCTCGCCACTACCGGCCAGAACCTTGTCCAGATCGTCGTCCAGGCGCTCGCCAATTCCTACACGGGCGGCACTCTGGCGCCTGTGTTCGACGTGGTTCAGGGACAAACCATAACGGTGTCGTCGTCTACCAACGACTTGTGGAGCGCCGGTTCATTGCCGAGGATCTCGGACGGCGACGGTCTCGTCGTCTTCCGCGTGGCCACGGCGCAGGACGACTCCGGGTTCCAACCTGGCACGCAGATCGGCGCAGCCTTCGGCAACCTGACGATCGGCAATTTCAGCGCGCCGTTCGGAGCGCTTGTCGGGCAGATCGGGAATGAGACCGTGCTTCTCGGCGCAAACGGGACTGTGACGGCCCCGGCTACCGGCACGCTTTCGGTGGGTTACTGGGACTCCAACGCCGGGGACAACTTCGGCAGCATCGCCTTCACGTTCGGGACCGGCGGCGGTGGCGGCAGCGTGTCAAGCCCTGCAAACGTCAGCATTACGACCGGCGGCAATCTGACGGTCGGTTCTGCCGCTGCCAGCAGTGCCATCACACTCGATGCAGCAGGCGCCCTCAAGCTAGACACCGCTGATGCCGGAACCGCGCTTTCACTGACGGGCAACACGATTGACGCAGGGACGCTGATGGCCGGGACAAACATCGCAATCGCCAGCACCGGCACCAGCGTGATCGGCAATGCCTCCGCAGGCGGATCTTTCTCGGCCGACGTCGGAGCGCTGGATTTCACCTTGATCGACGCTGACGGCGCAGTCGACATTCGTTCGCTTACCGGCACACGCGGAGGAGACATCACTTCCGGCGCAAGCATCACGATCGACGAAGATGGCGCGATCACGCTCGGCAATGCCACGGCAACCGGAACGGTCGACCTCGCGGCTGACGGCTCTCTGACCTACGGCAAGCTTGATGGCGGTTCCGTTGCCGTTAGCGCTGCATCGGCCAGTGGTGGAGCGATCACGGCACGTACCGGCAGCCTGGCGCTTACCACTATCGGCGACCTCTCGACGGGGGCGCTTGATGCGCGAGGAGCGATTACCCTGTCCGCTCGCGACGCGACGCTGGCCAGCGCCCGTTCCGATGACGATATCGGTGCCAACGTACGCTCGTTCGCAAGCCCGAGCATCAGCGCGGCGGGCAACTTTATCATTACCGGCACAGGCGCGGTGGAAGTAGGAACGGCAAGCGGAGGAGATGCGCTCAACGTAACCAGCCAGACGCTGACCTTCACGCGAATGACTGCGGGCAATGCGCTCAATATCACGACCTCTGGCGACATCACTGGCGGCGATCTCGTCGCCACAGGACAGATGCGCATCAATTCGGGCAATGGCAATTTCACCTATGGCACGCTCGATGGTGGCGACATCGCGATTGTCGGAGGATCGATTGCCGGCGGCGTGCTTCAAGCGCGAACGGGGGCTGTGAACATCGCTGTCGCCCGAAGTGCTGCACTGGGTGCCATCACCGCTGCCGCAAACGTTGGCATAGATGCACGAACGCTCGCCTTCAGCACGATCAACGCTGGCGGCGCGTTCGGGACGAACAACGGTACGATGACCGGCACATCGATCAGCGCAGGGCAGGACATATCGATATTCAGCCAAGGCGATGTCTCGCTCTCCGGTCTCTCGGGAGGCGTTGCAGCGGTGCGGTCGAACGGCGTGGTCAACATCACCGGCATCGAGCTGACAGGACCCATCAGCGTCAGCGCCGACGCAGTGGGCCTCGATGCAACCGGCAATCTGGCCATCCGCCGCATCTTTGCCGAAAGGGGCAACGTCGATGTAACTGCAGGAGGCTCGATCGACGCTGATACGATCCTTGCGCTGGGCGACATCGACCTTCTTGCGCGCAATGGCGATGTAACGGTCGGAGATCTGTCTGCCGGGTATTCGGACGTCTTCAGCGACGCGGTCAGGCCGCAGGGCCAAGTCTCCGGCGCCGTCGGGCAAGGAAACATCGATATCGTGGCAAGTGACAACATCGTGATCAACGACGTTGCCGATGCCGCGCAGGTCTTCACCATGACGGCGGGCGATACCATTCGCATCAATGGCCTTGCTACCGGGGGGCAGATGGACCTGTCCTCGGCAGACCTTGCCATCGGAGACAGTGGCCGCCTTGGAGAAACCGCTCACACCTCGGCCATTACCCTGCGCAATACAGGGCAGGGCGTCACACGTCTGGGCGACAACATCCCGTCCACGACAGGCGGGTATGCTATCTCGCAGGCCGAGTTCGCCCGCATCCGCTCGCGTGGTGACCTCACCATCCGTGGAATCAGGCCGATGCTTGTAGGCGACCTTACGGTCGTTGCGCAGGCAGGGACGGTGCAGGGGCAGATCGGCGAGACCGGAACCTTGTCACTGCGCTCCACAGGGTTGATCTCGTTCCTCGGCGGGCTCTCGATGAGCAATGCAGCAGGCAACACGCTATCAGTCAGCAGCAGTGCCGACGGGATATTCCTTGATGCGCAGACTGGCTCGATCCGCTTGCTCGAAGGCGAAACACGTGGCGGGTCGCTGCTGCTTTCGGGCAGCGGTATCGCCATGGTCACGCGAACGGCGCTCGGGGATATTGCGCAATTGACCGACACCGCACTCATCACCGATCGTCTCGGCTTGAACGATGGTGTCACCGATGGCCGGACGCTTGTCGAAGCAGATGCGATCACGTTGCGGTCGGATGAGCAGGTCTATATCCAGAATACCTCGATCGGCACGCGGCTTGACGATCGGCGAGGGCTGGTTGCGAACAGTCTCAGGATTGGTTCTCGTGAAGGCGGTGTGCTGGACATCGTGATCAACGGCATCGTCAACGGCCAGACCGGAGTAGATGCCATCGAGCAGATCACCTTCGAAGAGGCGTTCACCGATCTTTCGTCGGTCAACGGTTGCGTGATCCTGAGCGCCAACACCTGCAACAAGCTGCCGTTCGAGATCATCGAATTGCGCGATCTCATCGAGGAAGTGCTGAAGAACGATCCTGCCGACAACGCGCTGCAGGTGGTCGACAGCTTCACGAAGACTTCGCTGATCCAGCTTAACCAGATCGCGCCAGCTGGGTTCGAACCGCTGATCGACGAGCCGGTGACCGGCACCGGCAACGACGATCTCCTCGGCGAAGGCAAGCAGGACGGCGAGTGACTTGACCTGATGGGCGCGGGCGGGGCAAGGGCTGATCCATGTCAGCCCATGGTCCTGCCCCGTTCAGCCCGTCCGCACCTCTCAAGCTGTTCAACAGCCTGACGCGGCAGGTCGAAGCTTTCCAGCCCGTCCACGATGGCGAGGCGCGCGTCTATTCCTGCGGGCCTACGGTCTATAATTACCCGCACATCGGCAACATGCGCGCCTATGTCTTCGCAGACATTCTGGGGCGTACACTGTCGTTCAAGGGGCTGAAACTCACCCACGTCATCAACATCACGGATGTCGGCCACCTGACCGACGACGCCGATGATGGCGAGGACAAGATGGAGAAGATGGCGCGGGCTCAGGCCCAGTCCATCTGGGACATCGCGCAGCACTATACCCAGGCTTACTGGGAGGACGTGAAGGCGCTCAATATCCGCCAGCCCGCGCGCTGGACGATCGCCACCGAATATGTCCCGCAGATGATCGCCTTTGCGCAGAAGATCGCGGACAAGCACTGCTACGAACTGGATAGCGGGCTCTACTTCGACGTCTCGACGGTGGCGGACTACGGGCGTCTGGCGCGCGCCCAGACCGAGGACGGTGAGGGCCGCATTGAGGCAGTGGAAGGCAAGCGCAACGCCGCCGATTTCGCGATCTGGCGCAAGACTCCATCTGGTGAGAAGCGCCAGATGGAATGGGATTCCCCATGGGGCAAGGGCGCTCCCGGCTGGCATCTCGAATGCTCGGTCATGTCGGGTGAAGTGCTCGGCTTCCCGTTCGACATTCACACCGGCGGGATCGACCACCGCGAGATCCACCACCCCAATGAGATCGCACAGAACCAGGCATTCTGCTGCACCAATGGCCTGGACCTGCCCGCCAACTCCGGCGCGCGAGTGTGGATGCACAACAACTTCCTCGTCGAACGCTCGGGCAAGATGAGCAAGTCGTCGGGCGAATTCCTGCGGCTGCAACTGCTGATGGACAAGGGGTATCATCCGCTGGCCTACCGAATGATGTGTCTGCAGGCGCACTACCGCAGCGAGTTGGAGTTCTCTTGGGACGGTCTGGCAGCGGCGCTTACGCGATTGAAGCGCATGCTGATCTCAGTCGCTCAACTGAAAGAGCGCGTTGGCGAAGGCGAAGCCCTGCCGGGCCCCCGCTTCACGCCATTCCTCGAGCGTTTCGATGCCGCTGTTTCGGACGATCTAAACACACCGGTCGCCCTGACGGTGTTCGAGGAAGTGCTGGCGCTGAAGAAGATCGATCCGGCGGAGAAGCTCGCTGCGCTTGCTGCCATGGACACCGTGCTCGGCCTCGATTTGCTGAAACTCGACCGTCAGGCCCTGCGCATCAAACCCAAGGGCGTCGCAATCGAGGAAACCGAAGTCGAGGCCACCCTAGAAGCCCGCAAGGCCGCCCGCGCCGAAAAGGACTTTGCCCGCTCCGACGCCCTGCGCGACGAACTCGCGGCCAAGGGCGTCGAGGTCATGGACGGTGACCCGCTGGGCTGGGAGTGGAAGCTGGGCTAGCGCCTGGGCACCACGACCAGCTTGTACGGGATATACAGCAGGACTTCCGAAAGGCTCGCTCGGGTCCATTCGACTGGGCGATTCAACCCTTCGATCTCCACGCCGTAGTCGGGGCCAAGCTTCGCTGCCATGGATCGTGCATCTGCGGCAATCGCATCGGCCACAGCGCCGCGGTATTGATCCGGGGCTACCACCGACAGCGTCAGATCATCGGTCCCGCCGAACTCTGCGCGCCCTACAGGCTCTACAGCCTTGATGAAGTCGGCAATCTTCTTCTCCGCGACTACGCCCGACGTCGGTCCGCTCAGTGGGACCTTGATCAGGAAGACCGCGCGCGAGGTATCCGGCCGTCCGGCCCCGTTCAGGGCAAGCGACCGGTAGTTCTGCAAGGTCAGCGGCTCGACCGTGCGCTGCCCGTAGGCAAGTTGGACCCCATGCTTGGGTGCCAGCCGGATCGCGTTCTCGATCATTTGGTAAACCTCGGCGATGCGCTTGCCCGCATCGCGCGTGTCCCCGGTGATCGAAACTTCCTGAACAGCGAAATCGGCGACGCGCTTCAAACCTACGGCGGGCACGCGTTCGTCGAACGTGTCGGATTCGCGGCGCATGGCCGTCACGATCACTTCGGACATGCCATCGTCCTGAGCAATAGCGGTCATTGGGCAAATCATGCTTCCGAGACAAATCGCCAAGAAAATCCGTTTCATCGCACTCACCCTCTCCGCTAGGTCAACGCGAAACCAAACAGTGCGGGAGAGCTCTGTCAATGACCGTCCTCGTGATGAACGCCATGGCCGCGCCGCTGATTGAGCCGCACTTGCCCGAATGGGTCGAGCCGCGCTTCTTCCGCAACGCCGAGGAACTGTTCGAGCTTGCGCCATCGGCTGACATCGGTTGGTTCGATCTCTACCAGCCGAGCGGCATGGACAAGGCGATCCGGCTGGCGACGAAGCTCAAGTGGCTGAACTCGGTCTATGCCGGGGTCGACTTCTTCCCGCTCGATGTCCTTCGCAAGCGGGGCGTGATCCTGACCAACGGCACCGGCATCAACGCGATAACCATCGCCGAATATGTGGTCATGGGCATGCTCACCGTGGCCAAGGGATATCGTGATGTCGTTCGCTCGCAGGACCGGCACGAATGGCTGCTCGACAGCCCCGGCAAGGTCGAACTCGCCGGAAGCCGTGCGCTGATCCTTGGTTATGGCGCGATCGGGCAGAAGGTCGAGCGCATGCTGCAGGGATTCGATGTCGAGATCCTCAAGGTCCGTCGCTCGAGCAGCGAAGGCACGCTTGGACCAAACGAATGGCGCGGCCAACTCGGCACGTTTGACTGGGTCATTCTGGCTGTCCCTGCCACACCGGAAACCGAAGGCATGATCGGCAAGGCGGAGATCGCCATGATGAAGCCGGGCTCCACACTGGTGAACGTCGCACGCGGCACCGTTGTCGATCAGGATGCGCTGATTGAGGGGCTGAAGGCCGGACGGCCCGGCCATGCCTTCCTTGATGTGGTTACGCCCGAGCCGCTCCCTGCCGATCATCCTCTGTGGGACGTGCCCAACGCCCACATCACAAGCCATCTATCCGGCCGCGCACAAACAAAGATGTTCGAACGCTCAGTCACCCGTTTCCTCGAAAACCTTGTCCGTTTCCGCCAGGGCGAGACCCTTCAGCCCCAGGTCGATCTTTCGCTCGGTTACTGAGCGTGAAGGGCGTGACTTCGGGGCGCGGCTTTGATAGCCATGCACCCAAGGGGCAGGTGCGGGGGCCATAACGACACGCACCGGTTTCAAGTCCCTCGAGGTCGCATCCGAGTTGGGGAAGGGGAACGCAGCCTTGGCCGCGTGTTCCCATTGATGGAGCGACCAAAAATGGCCGAAGGCAAGAAGGCGTCAGACCTGTTCATCGAGTGCCTTGAAGAAGAAGGCTGCGAATACATCTTCGGCGTTCCGGGCGAAGAGAACCTCGATTTTCTCGATTCGCTGTCCCGCTCCAGCAAGATCAAGCTGATCCTTACGCGTCACGAACAGGGCGCGGGCTTCATGGCCGCCACTTATGGCCGCCACACCGGCAAGACCGGCGTCTGCATCGCAACGCTCGGGCCGGGCGCCACGAACTTCGTCACGGCTGCAGCCTATGCCACGCTGGGCGGCATGCCGATGCTGATGATCACCGGCCAGAAGCCGATCAAGAAGTCCAAGCAGGGCCGTTTCCAGATTCTCGATGTCGTCTCGATGATGGGCCCGATCACCAAATTCACCCACCAGATGGCCTCGTCGGACAACATTCCCAGCCGCGTGCGAGAAGCCTATCGTCTGGCCGAGGAAGAGAAGCCGGGCGCGACGCATATCGAGCTGCCTGAGGACATCGCTGACGAGCACACCGATTCCCGGCCGCTGAAGCGCAGCCTTGTCCGCCGCCCGAACGCCGACGCCAAGTCAGTCGCGCAGGCTGTTCATGCGTTGCAGAACGCCAAGGCGCCGGTGCTGGTGATCGGAGCGGGTGCGAACCGCAAGATGACGGGCAAGATGCTCGCCGAACTGGTCGAGAAGACCGGCATCCCTTTCCTCACGACGCAACTGGGCAAGGGCGTGATCGACGAACGCCATCCGAAGTTCCTCGGCTGCGCAGCGCTCTCGGCCGGAGACTTTGTCCACCGCGCGGTCGAAGACGCCGACCTTATCGTCAACATCGGCCATGACGTGATCGAGAAACCGCCGTTCTTCATGCGTGAAGGTGGCACTCCGGTGATCCACGTCTCGACCAAGACGGCCGAAGTCGATCCAGTCTATTTCCCCTCGATCGAGGTGATCGGCGATATTGCCAACGCCATCTGGCAGATCAAGGAAGCGATCACGCCGAACCCTGCGTGGAACTTCGACCACATGCTGGCCTACCGCTCCGCCGAAGTTGCGCATACCGCGCCGCTCGCCGCCGACACCCGTTTCCCGATCTTCCCGCCCCATCTTGTGCAGCAGATCCGCGATGCCATGCCCGAGGACGGAATCATTTGCCTCGACAACGGCGTCTACAAGATCTGGTTTGCCCGCGGTTACACGGCCTACCAGCCCAACACGGTCCTGCTCGACAATGCGCTCGCCACCATGGGCGCAGGGCTCCCCTCCGCGATGATGAGCGCAATGCTCTATCCCGAGCGCAAGGTCATGGCGATCTGTGGCGATGGCGGCTTCATGATGAACAGTCAGGAGATGGAAACCGCCGTCCGCCTCGGACTCAACCTTACGGTGCTGATTCTCAACGACAGTTCCTACGGTATGATTCGCTGGAAGCAGGCCAACATGGGCTTCGAGGACTTCGGCCTGACCTACGGCAACCCCGATTTCGTCAAGTACGCGGAGAGCTATGGCGCCAACGGCTACCGCGTCGAAAGCGCGGCGCACCTGAAGGACCTCTTGGCGCACTGCAACTCCACGCCCGGCGTTCACCTGATAGATTGCCCGGTGGATTATTCGGAGAACGATCAGATTCTGAACAAGGACATCAAGGAACTGTCCAAGGCGCTCTAGGGTTCAGGCGAACATGGTGTCGTCGCCCCGGACATGATCCGGGGCCCCGCTTTCTCCCTGCGGCGGTGCAAGAAATGGCGGGATCCCGGATCGGGTCCGGGATGGCGTGGAGTTTGAAGCAGTGACCAAGTTGAAAGACGTCTATCCGCTCTACCTCAACAACAAGGCGGTGCAGCCCAACACCGACCTTGCGGTGACAGACAAGTTCACTGGCGAAGTAGCCTTCCGCACCGCTCTCGCCACGCCCGACGTAATCGACGAGGCGATTGCCGGTGCCGTTCGCGCGGCAGAGCCGATGGCAAAGCTCGCCAGCTATGAAAAGCGGGACGTTCTCGATCACTGCGTGAAGCGCTTTGCCGAGCGCAAGGATGAACTGGCCTATGCCCTGTGCGTCGAGGCGGGCAAGCCCATCGCCGATTCGGAAGGCGAAGTTGGCCGACTGATCGACACCTTCCGCATCGCGGCCGAAGAAGCGACGCGAAATTACGGCGAAGTCCAGCCGCTGGACATTTCCCCGCGCGCCAGAGGCTACATGGGCATGTGGAAGCGCGTGCCGATCGGGCCGTGCAGCTTCATCTCGCCGTTCAACTTCCCGCTGAATCTTGCCGCCCACAAGATTGCGCCGGCCATCGCCATGGGTTGTCCCTTCGTGATGAAGCCCGCCAGCCTAACACCGCTGGGGGCGATCATCATGGGTGAAGTGCTGGCCGAGTGCGACGTCCTGCCCGAAGGCGCATTCTCGATCCTGCCCGCCAGCCGCGATGGCGCGGACCTGTTCACCACCGATGAGCGGCTCAAGCTCCTTTCCTTCACCGGTTCACCTGGTGTTGGCTGGGAACTGAAGGCCAAGGCCGGCAAGAAGAAGGTCGTCCTCGAACTTGGCGGCAATGCTGCCGTGGTCGTCGACAAGGACGCTGACCTTGAGCATGCGCTCGCCCGGATCATCTTCGGCGGATACTACCAGTCCGGCCAGTCCTGCATTCACGTCCAGCGCGTGATCATTCACGCCGACATCTATGACCGCTTCCGCGACATGCTCGCCGCCAAGGTGAAGGACCTGAAGTCCGGCGATCCCAAAAATCGCGATACTTTCATCGGCCCAATGATTTCGGCGAAAGAAGCGCAGCGGCTCAAGTCGTGGATCGATTCGGCTGTGGCAGGTGGGGCAAAGCTGCTTGCGGGCGGTGGGTGTCAGGGCAACATGCTCGAGGCCACGCTGCTCGAAGGCTGTACCCGCGAGATGGACGTCTATACCGAAGAAGCCTTCGGCCCGGTCGTGATCCTCTCGAAGTTCACCGAATGGGAAGCGGCGCTAGATGAGGTGAACGACAGCAAGTTCGGCCTACAGGCAGGCCTGTTCACGTCCGACCTGCACAAGGTCATGGATGCGTGGGACCGGCTGGATGTCGGCGGAATCGTCGTCAACGATGTCTCGTCCTACCGCGTCGACAACATGCCCTATGGCGGGGTCAAGGATTCGGGTCTGGGCCGCGAGGGAGTGCGCTTCGCCATGGAAGACATGTCCGAAATCCGGAACATGGTGATCCGGCGGCGGTGAATTTGATAAAGGTGTGGTGTCTGTCTTTCTGATATGTTTCCATGAAATCGGATTAGCCACTTGAACCGAAGGGGTAGAGTGTCCTAGTCTCCGATCAAACGGGGTCGCATTGCAGCACTTCCGGCCAGGGCTTCCGCACAAGGCATAAAGCCGCGCGGCAAGCAGAGCCGGTGGGGACGAGGGGCAATGCAGGTTATCATCTTGGGAATCGGGCGGCTGGCGGCACTGTGCCGTGCGATTCCGCGTTCCGGCGTCATGGCCTTTGTCGCGTGTCTTGCCATGGCAGGCGCCGCGCTTGGTGCTTCCTCGCTTGTCTCACCTGCTGCAGTGCAGGCCCAAGGCACCGCACCAGCCGTGCTGCGTGGCCACGTTGGAGTGGCCTCCTGCGCGGGGTCCACCTGTCATGGCCGCAGCGTTGCCGATGGCGCCGTGGTCCGGCAGGACGAACTCATGCGCTGGCAGGAAGAATCCTCGCCTTCTGGCGCGCATAGTCGTGCTTGGCGCGTTATCCAGGAGCCGCGCGGTCAGGCTATTGTCCGTCGCATGGGCCTGGATGCCGCAGGCGTTCAGCGTGAGTGCGCCGGTTGCCATGCCTCACCCGGTTCCGCGCGCCCCGCCGATGGTGTCGATTGCGAAGCATGCCATGGCGCATCCGGCGGCTGGCTCTCCACCCACTACACCGTTGGCGCCAGCCATGCCCGCAACGTCGCACAGGGCATGACCGACCTGACCCGTCCGCAGGTCAAGGCGCAGGTCTGCCTCGATTGCCACTTCTCCGGCGATGCCAAGGGGCAGTTTATCGCCCACCGCATCATGGCCGCAGGTCACCCGCGCATCTCGTTCGAGCTGGACCTGTTCACCACGCTGCAGCAGCACCACGACGAAGACGCCGATTACGTCCAGCGCAAGGGCGGCAAGACCAACTCGATGCGCATGTGGGCGGTAGGGCAGGCCGAGGCGGTCAAGCGCAGCCTCGAACTCTACAGCCAGCCAGCCCGGGCGATGGACGGCGTGTTTCCCGAATTCACATTCTACGATTGCCACTCCTGCCACCGCCGGATTTACGATGGGGAAGACGGCAACGTGACTGCGGTGCGCAATCCGGGTCGCCCGATCGATCTTGGTACCCCGCCATACAACGACGAGAACATGATCATGCTTCTCGCCGCCGCGCGTGTTGTCGCGCCTGACGCCGCCGCTACCTTTGATGCCCGCGCCAAGGCATTCCATCGTGCCATGCTCGCGAACCGTGCCGAGACGGTCGCCGCCGCGCAGGCGCTGCGCCAGTCAGCAGACGCACTGTCGTCGCGCTTCGCTTCGGCCAGCTTCACCCGCGAACAGACCTTCGCGATCATGGAGTCGATCGCCAGCGATGCCATTGGTGAGCGCTACACCGACTATGAAGGGGCGGTGCAGTCGGTCATGGCAGTCGACACGCTGCTCGGTGGCATGGTCAATCAGGGCATGGTGTCCCCGGCTTCGGCGAACGGCCTGCGCGTGCAGATCAATCTGGCCTACGCTGCCGTTCGCGATCCGAACGGCTTCCAGCCCCTCGCTTTCCGCCGCGCTCTGGGCAGCGCAGTACGTTCGATCCGGAGCCTTCGCTAATGCGTATGCCGTTGGCTTTCCGGCAGACCACCGCCGTCGCACTCGCGCTCTCTCTCACACTGTCAGGGTGCGGCGGCGGTGATTCTGGCTCGGGCGGTACCTTCACGCCAACGCCGACGCCTAGCTCTGCCTCCAGGTTCTTCGCCGATCCCGCGCAGGAAGCGCTGACCGCTGCCGAAGTGCAGCAGATCATCGCTCAGGCCGTCGGCGAGGCAAAGGCGCTCAATTACCCTGCGATCATTGCCGTGGTCGATCGCGTCGGCAACGTGCTGGCGGTCTTCCGCATGAACGGCGCTGCCACCCGCATGATCATCAGTCCCCGCACCGCAACTGGGGAGATTTCCCCGCGCGAAGTCGATGCGCAGGGCCTTGAAGTCGAAGCGACGATGGGCGCGATTTCCAAGGCGGTCACGGCCGCCTATCTCTCGTCGAGCGGCAATGCCTTCTCGACCCGCACGGCAAGCATGATCGTGCAGGAGCACTTCCCGCCCGCGCCCAACACGCCTGGTCTTGAATCTGGTCCGCTGTTCGGCGTGCAGTTCAGCCAGTTGCCTTGCTCCGACCTTTCCGCACGATTCTCGTCGGGCAACGCTGGATCGGGCGCATTCATCGGCCCCAAGCGTGCCCCTCTCGGCCTTGCGGCTGATCCGGGCGGCCTGCCGCTCTACAAGAACGGCGTTGTCGTCGGTGGCATCGGCATCATGGCTGACGGCGACTATGCCTACGACCCCGACGTGACCGACGTCGATGGCGATCCGGAAGAGTTCATGGCTCTTGCCGGCATTCAGGGTTTCGCGCCGCCCGCCGAAATTCGCGCCGATCGAATTCCGGTTGACGGGTCGACCCTGCGCTTTGCCGATGCCCGGATAGAAGGCCTGCACCCGCTGCAGACCAGCTTTTCGGCAATCAACAACGTGGCTGGCACGTTGATCCCGGTGCGCGGCTACTATGACGGCACGTCAGTCCTCGCGGGCACCCCCTATGGAACTGAGGCCAGCGGTATCCGTCGTGCCACCTCGAGCGAGTTTTCGCTCGCGGATGCCTACGTCTTGAGCAATGGTTCCGGCACCAACCGCTATCCTGTCAAGTCCGGCACCGACGCTGCTGCCGTGGGCACCCCGCTGACCGCTGCCGAAGTCCGTGCGGTGCTGGAAGAAGCCTTCACGATCATGACGCGCGCCCGCGCGCAGATTCGTCGCCCGCTCGACAGCCGCGCACAAGTCTCGATCTCTGTCGTGGATACTTATGGCGAAGTCCTCGGCCTCGTCCGTGGGCCGGATGCTCCGATCTTCGGCATCGACGTTTCATTGCAGAAGGCCCGCACCGCCGCCTTCTTCTCCAATCCAGTGGCTGCCGATCAGCTGAACGCCAACACCGATGCGGAAATTCCTGCTTTCGTTCAGCGCACTCGCGATTTTCTGGGCGACCAGACGGCGCTGACCGGCAAGATCGCCTTCGCCGACCGCTCCGGAGGCAACCTCTCGAGGCCATTCTTCCCTGATGGCGAAGTTGGCCGTCCGCATGGCCCGCTCTCGCGCCCGATCAGTGATTTCAGCCCGCTCGCCACGGGCCTGCAGATCGCTCTGGTGAAGGCCAACCTGCTGCAGCACGCGGTCTTCGTCGAAGGCTCGCTCAATGCCCGAGACGTCGTCCAACGTTGCACGGCAGTGCCAGACACGCCGACGGGCAAGAAGCGCCTGGCCAATGGCATCCAGATATTCCCCGGCTCGGTCCCGATCTATCGCAACGGCAAGCTTGTTGGTGCCATCGGCATTTCTGGTGACGGCATCGATCAGGATGACATGATTGCTTTCCTGGGTACGCATAATGGCGGCGCAAAAGTCGGCACCATCGGCAATGCTCCCAAGGAAATCCGCGCCGACACGATTGTCGTCCCCGTGGGGCAGGGCGTGCGCCTGCGCTACGTGAACTGCCCCTTCGCCCCGTTCCTCGATACGAGCGAACAGAACGCCTGCGAGGGCAAGTGATGCAGCAGGTCGCTCTCCTGATCGCACCCGTTCTTGGTATCGCCCAGCCGCAGGCTCAGTCTGTATCGCTCCCGTTTTACGTGCAGGACGCGTCGGGAACGGCGCCGGGAGCAGCTGAGCCGCAGCAGGCGCCAACGGCTGACAGCAAGGCCGCACTGCCTGGCGGTGAAACGGACGCGGAAGGTGCCCTCATCGACGGCCGCCGTCGCCCCGGCTTCAACAAGCAGCTCCCCGAGAAGGTCGATCAGGACAATCCCGGCGCGGTTAACGCCCCGCCGCCCGAAGCCTTTTACGACAAGTACGATGGCGAGGGCCCGGTCGGCGATCTCGGCCTCGACGTCAGCTTGCCGGACCGCTGGCGCATCATGGCTTCGCTGTGCCCCAAGAAGGACCCGGCAACCGGCAAGAAGGACCGCGCGCTGTACACGCTGTTCCCCAAGCTGGAATATGCCTGCCACTCTCAGCTCGATCCGTTCCACCACAACCTGCTCAAGGGTGACCGTCCGCTCGCCCGGGGCAAGCGCCCCGGCTTCCTCAAGGGCGATGACTGGTACCTGCTCGCAGGCGCCGTGTCCGATACTGTGGTCGAGCCGCGCAGCTTCCCGATTCCTGTCGGCAACCAGACGACGACCAACCCCAACGAGATTGATACCTTCGGCCGAAGCCACAGCCTCGTCCTGTCGCAGACCTTTATCGCCAGCCTCTCGCTGCTCAAGGGCATGACCGCGTTCAAGCCGCCGGTGATCGAATACCGCATCGCGATTGCCGGCAATATCAACCACGTTCAGGTGCCCGAACGCCGCGTGCTTTTCGTCGAACCGTCGAAGGGCACCAGGCGCACCGATGGCTTCATCGGCCTGCAGGAAGCCTTCATCGATTATCATATCGGCCGATTCGATACGAAGCGCTACGATTTCATCAGTATGCGTGCCGGCATTCAGCCGATGCAATCGGACTTCCGCGGCTTCCTGTTCAACGACAACCAGCTCGGCATCCGCCTGTTCGGCAATCGTGACAACAACCGCGTCCAGTTCAATCTTGCAGCCTTCTGGCGGCTCGAGAAGGAGACCAACTCGGGTCTCAACGATGTCAGCCGCGCTCCGCGCAATGACTTCGTGTTCATGGCCAACCTGTACCGGCAGGACTTCCCGTTTGTCGGCCTGACCAGCCAGATTTCGGCTACCTACAACATGAACCGCGAACGCAACGAGATCGCGGTCGACACCAACGGCTTTCCCGTTCGCCCGGCGCTCATCGGCGATCTGCGTGGGCGCGAATATGACGTGGTTTATCTGGGCTACGCGGCTGACGGACATATCGGCCGCTTGAACGTGACCGCGCAGGCCTACGCAGCACTGGGCGAGGACCGGAACAACTTCCTCACCAGCCGCCCTGCCGAGATCAAAGCCTTCATGGCCGCCGCCGAACTCAGCTACGACATCGACTGGTCACGCATCCGCCTCTCAGGGCTCTGGGCGAGTGGCGACAGCGACCCTTATGACAAGACCGAAGGTGGTTTCGACGCGATCTTCGAGAACCCGCAGTTTGCTGGCGCCGACACCAGCTATTGGATCCGCCAGACCATTCCCTTTGCCGGCGGTGGTCGCAACATCTCGGTCAATGGCCGCAACGGCATCCTGAACTCGCTGCGTTCCTCCAAGGAGCAGGGGCAGTCGAACTTCACCAACCCCGGCACGATGCTTGTCGGCCTCGGCACCGATTTCGACCTTACCCCCACGCTGCGCGTCTCGACCAACGTCAACCACCTCTGGTTCGAGAATACGAAGGTCCTGCAGGTCCTGCGCAACGAAGGCTCGATCCCGAAAGACATCGGCTGGGACGCCTCCGTCTCGGCAATCTGGCGTCCCAACGCCTCGCAGAACCTCGTCTTCCGCCTGTCAGGTGCAGTGCTGGATCCGGGCGCGGGTTTTGACGACCTGTTCGCGCAACAGGGCAAGGCCAGCCGCTTCTACTCCGTCCTCGCCAACGCGACTCTGGCCTTCTGATGACCCAGCTCATGACCCAAACGCGCCGATTTCGTACTCTTTCGCTGGCATGGCTGGTCGCGGCGCTCGCCGCGCTGCTGATCCCGAGCGCGCTCTACGCGTCGGGTGAAGAGACGCCGCAGAAGGTCACCCACACCCGCGCTCCTGCCGCGCCGAGAGGCCAGCCGGGCGATACGGTCGAAGAACAGTGGGCCTACGTCGACAAGCAGAACGCAGGCTGCGTCAGCTGTCACACAAAGAGCGATCACCGCACCATGCACGCCAGCCCGGCGGTGGTGCTGTCGTGTGCGGATTGCCATGGCGGCAATACCAAGATCATGGCGGATCGCTCCTGGAACCGCAATTCCATCGATTACGTCGCGGCGATGAGGGACGCTCACGTCCTGCCGAAGTATCCTGTGGCATGGGGCTGGCCGTCCTCGGCAAACCCCAAGCGTTCCTACGCCCTGCTGGCGAAGGAAAGCCCGGAATTCATCCGCTTCATCAACCCGTCGGACTATCGCGTTGCCCGCGATTCCTGCGGGGCTTGCCACATGTCGATCATCGAGGCGTCCGAACGTTCGCTGATGTCGACCGGCGCCATGCTGTGGGGTGGCGCGGCCTACAACAACGGCATCGTCCCCTTCAAGAACTACCTCTTCGGCGAGAGCTTCACCCGTAATGGTGAGCCGGCCCTCTTGAAGTCGGCATCCAAGGAAATCGGCCCAGACGGAAAGCCGATGTGGGGCACGGTCACGCCGAAGGAAAAGGCCCGCGGCGCGCTGCCGATCATGTATCCGCTGCCGCGCTGGCACACGATCCCGCCGGGCGATGTGTTCCGCGTGTTCGAGGATGGCGGCCGCACGATCAACCCGCAATTCCCCGAAATCGGCCTGCCCAACTCTACCGGACTGATCCAGCGTCTTGACGAACCCGGTCGTCCTGATCTCAAGCAGTCGAACCGCGGCCCCGCCACGGGCCTGCGTGTCGCGATCCCGGTGCTCAACATCCACAAGACGCGCCTGAACGACCCGTTCCTGTTCCAGATGGGCACCAACGATCAGCCGGGCGACTATCGCTCGTCGGGCTGTGCCGCGTGTCACGTGATCTACGCCAACGACCGCGAACCGCGCCACTCGCTGAACTACGGCAAGTGCGGGCGCGATGGGCAGACGGTCACGGCCGACCCCACGATCAATTCACTGCGCGAGGGCCAGCACCGCAAGGGCGGCTACGGCTCGTATGATGCTGCAAAGGAAGAGCATCACGACAAGGTCCGTGGTACCGTTCTGGGCGGCAAGGGCAGTTACGTCGGCGGTGATAAGTCCGATCCCGAGCAGTCGAAGGACATGGAAAGCGATTGCTCCCGCGCGATCTCGTCGGCCGAGCAGCTGGTCTATGCCCCGGCCAAGGGCGTCGCGCCCCATGGCACGATGGATAGCGACAAGATGGACCAAGCCTCGGCCCATGCCATGGCGGGGCTTGATGCCAAAGGCCATCCCAAGACGGGCGAGCATGGCGAGGACGCGCACGACGCATCCGGCCCGGTGGCCATGCAGGATCGCGAACGCGGCCACCCGCTGGTCCACGCCTTCACCCGCGCCATCCCCACCGCGCAGTGCATGAACTGCCACATGCACCAGCCGAACATCTTCCTGAACTCCTACCTCGGCTACACGATGTGGGACTACGAATCCGATGCGCCCAGCATGTGGCCCGGGCCCGAAAACCGTGCGCCCAAGCCTGCGGGCATGTCCGATGCGGACTACGAGAAGACGTTCAAGAAGCAGTTCTATCCCAACATCGACGAACAGCGCGAAGTGCTCGATCGCAACCCCGAGGGTGCATCGACGCGAGGTCTGTGGCGCGACGTCGAATTCCTCCGCAACGTCTATGACCTGAACGACAAGCTCGAACGCACGCAGTTTGCCGACTATCACGGCCACGGCTGGAACTTCCGCGCCATCCTCAAGCGTGACCGTCGTGGCAACCTGCTCGACGATGAAGGCGATATGTCTTCGTACGGCACCGACAAGGCGCACATCATTTCGCCTGAGGACCCTGAAAAGTTCCGCAAGGCAGGGGAAGGCAAGTTCGTCGAACCGGGCGAAAGCAATCCGGGCAAGGCCGTCCACATGATGGACATCCATGCCCAGCTCGGCATGCAGTGCGCCGATTGCCACTTCTCGCAGGACAGCCACGGCAACGGCATGATCTATGGCGAAGTAGCCAACGCAGTCGAGATCGGGTGCAAGGATTGCCACGGCACGCCCGACAATTACCCGACGCTGCTGACCTCGAACCTGGCCGCGCCCGAGAAGGGCAACAACCTTGCGCTGTTGCGCAATGCAGATGGCCAGCGCCGCTTCGAATGGTACAACGAGGCCGATGGCCGCCGCGTCCTCGTCCAGCGTTCGATCATCGACCCCAACTTGTCCTGGCGCGTAAGCTTGGTGAAGGATTCGGTCGACGCGCGCTATGCCGGAAAGATGGATGCCGCAGGGAAGCCGATCTTCAATCCAAAGGCTGCTCGCGCCAAGCTGATGGCCAAGTCGGCATCGGATGACGGCGTCTACAAGTTCGGTACTGGCGTGCCCAAGGAATCGCGCGCCCACCGTGACGACGACATGGCATGCTTCACCTGCCACCTTTCGTGGACCACCTCTTGCGCAGGCTGCCACCTGCCGATCGAGGCGAACTGGAAGTCGGCCACGCACAAGTACGAGGAAGACTACACCCGCAACTACGCGACCTATAACCCGCAGGTTGCGCGTGACGACATGTTCCAGCTGGGCAAGCACCAGCGCAACAAGTCGTCGGGATCGGATCCGGTGCAGTTCGATGCGGCGGGCACCCCGGTCGCAGGCAAGGCGATCACTGCGCCTATCCGCTCCACTTCGGCGCTGATCCTGTCATCGACCAACATCAACCGCGAACGCATTTACGTGCAGCAGCCACCGATCTCCTCGATCGGCTATTCTTCACAGGCCTTTGCACCGCACTTCCCGCACACCGTGCGCAAGAACGAGACGAAGCAGTGCACCGATTGCCACGTCAGCCAAGATGAGGACAACAACGCCACGATGGCGCAGCTCCTGCTGCTTGGCACCAACTACGTGAACTTCGTCGGCATGAACGCCTGGTTCGGCCTCGACGGTGGCTTCGAAGCCGTCCGCGTGACAGAATGGGACGAGCCGCAAGCCGTGATCGGTTCCTACCTCCATCGCTATGCATACCCGGACTACTGGAGGCAGCACGTCGACAAGAATGGTCGCGAACTGAAGAACTGGACGCGCGGGAAGATCGTCGACGGCAAGCTGTCGGGCGAGACGACTGGCCAGGAACAGTTTGCCAATGTCGTCGAAGGAACCAGGGACGCCGTCCGCTGTCTGCAGATGCGTGGTGAATACATGTACGTTGCCGAGGGCAAGGGTGGCTTCCGCGCCTATGACATCGCGGCAATTGGCAACAAGGGCTTCTCCGAGCGTATCGTGAAGGCACCGTTCTCGCCGCTCGGCCACGATACCCATGTTGCCACCTCCAATGCTACCTGCATGGCGCTGCCGACCAACCAGTCGATCGCGCCCACGCGCAACACGCCCGAACTGCGTGGCCTCAATCAGGAGCAGCCGTTCTCGCCGATCTACAGCTATGCCTTCGTTACCGATGCGGTCGAAGGCCTGATCGCGGTCAATGTCGATACGCTGGCCGATGGCGAGTTTCGCAACAATTACTTCGACCGCGCGCTGACCTTCAATCCAGACGGCGCGCTGACCGGTGCAAGGCACATTACGCTGGCGGGGGACTACGCCTATATCGTGACCGACAAGGCGCTCGTCACGGTCCATCTGCCCAAGCCATGGTCGCCGTCCAAGCCCTGTGAGGTCAGCGAAAAGAAGGGCGGCGAAACCTGCCTCGATCCGCGCATCACCTCGGTCGTGCCCTTGCGCGATCCACGCGCAACGGCGGTGCAGTTCCGTTACCTCTGGGTAACGACCGCCAATGGCCTCGAACTCATGGACATCACCAATCTGGCCGAACCGAAGGCCGTGCCCTCGGCCACGGTGCCACTGGCCGATGCGCGCCGCGTCTATCTTGCTCGCACCTATGCCTACGTTGCGGCCAAGTCGCAGGGCCTCGTCATCGTCGACATTACCGCACCCACGCGCCCGTCGATCTACACGAGCTACACCGCCGACGGTCAGCTCAACGATGCCGAGGACGTGATCGTCGCATCCACCAACGCCTCGCTCTTCGCGTACGTTGCCGATGGTCGGAACGGGATGAAGGTTCTTCAGCTGACGTCGCCAGCCAGCCAGCCGAACTTCTACGGCTTCTCGCCCGATCCAAAGCCCGAGCTGATCGCCTGGGCCCGTACGCCTACGCCAGCGCTCGCGCTGTCAAAGGGGCTGGATCGTGACCGCGGGGTAGATGAGACCGGCGGGCAGATGGCGGTGTTCGGTCGTCTCGGTTCGCGTCCGTTCACGCGGCCCGAGATGGAAGAGCTGTTTTTGAACAGCAAGGGTGACGTGTTCCGCGTGTCGAACGCCGTGGACATGAGCCTTTGGGTCGGCGCAAAGCCCGCCCCGATGCTGGCGAAGATCGACAACTAGCGTTTCCGGGTTGGAGAGGAGAGCGGGTGCCTCACGGGGCACCCGCCGATCATTCACTCCGCGTCGAGCAGCAGGATCTCGCACTCCACTTCCATGAGCGGCGCGGGCAGCAGTTCGTGGTCCACCCGTGTCACGGCGGCATCGGCTACGAGTTCGCGCCGTAATCTGAACTCGTGCTCGGGCAGGGCCGCGACGAAGTTCTCCCCATCGCTCACCGCGTCGCTGCCGGCGAAGCGCAGCACCAGCCGGTGCCTCGCTCCCGAGAAGGTGATGCTCGCCCAGGGCGTCTCGCCGTGACTGATGATCTCTGCCAGCGGCCCTGAGATCTCGCGCACGGCACGTAGCAACCTGTCGGCCGTGGTTGTCAGGGCGCGTGGCGGGGGAGGGGTTTGCGCGACGGATTTGGTCTCGAAGGCGCCCGGTTCAAGCAGCATGGACATTCTCTCCAAAGTTGTTCATGAAATGTTCCACGCGTGAGGTCAGCGCGGAACGAGGCTCGCGACCGTTGCGCAGGTCACCCACGAAACGGGGATCATGCGCGGCAAGGCGGCCGAACTTGGTGACGGACATTCCCGTCTGGCGAAGGAAACTCTCGACCTTGCGGAGCAGCATGTCCTCTCATCCTCCTGATGCTGGCGTCGCCGAGACGACTCGAAATAGGATTTTTCCTATGTTGATCTCCAAATCCTACAATGCTAGGAAAAGTCCTTCGAAATCGGAGGAAGGTTGAAATGGCGCTTCAGGATGGCGAATCGGATGACGGTGCCCGCTCCCGCCTCGTCACGCTCGCGGCGCAGCGCGGCGTCAGCCTGTCGGCGCTCTCCGCGCTGATCGGCCGCAACACGACCTATCTTCAACAGTTCGTCCGCAAGGGCAGCCCACGCAAGCTTGAGGAGAACGACCGTCGCACGCTGGCGGAGTTCTTTGGCGTGCCGGAAGGCGATCTTGGAGCTCAGCAGCGCAGTGGGGTGCTTGCGGTGGGGCAGGGGAGTGCAGTTTTGGCGCCAACTGTTCGCGCCGTCGCGCCCGAATGGGCCGACATCCCCCGCTTGCCACTTGGCGCATCAGCCGGTCCCGGCACCCTGCCTGCAGAGGAAATCCCCTCCGGCCGCCTGCGGTTCAATCACCGCTGGCTCAAGGGGCAGGGCCTCGAACCCGCCATGCTCACCGTCATCGAAGTCGAGGGTGATTCGATGGAACCGACGTTGCGCGATGGCGACGAGATCCTGGTCGACCGCACCCCGCGTCCATTGCGCGCCGGAATCCATGTGATCCGGCTCGACGATGTCCTGCTGGTCAAGCGCCTCGAACCCGGCCCCGGCGGCACATTGCGCGTCATATCCGACAATACCGCCTATCCCCGCCTCGAGCGCGCCATCAGCGAGGTGGAGATCGTCGGCCGCGTTGTCTGGAAAGGCGGACGTCTCTAGGCCGCCACGGCTTGCCAATTCGCCCCTCACGCGCCATCTCAGCGCCATGACCCAGCCCACAGCCGAACCCGCCTTCAAGGTCGCGATCATCCCCGTCACCCCGCTCCAGCAGAATTGCACGCTTGTCTGGTGCACGAAGACGATGAAGGGTGCTTTCATCGATGCGGGTGGCGATCTCGAAAAGCTGCGCAAGGCGATTGAAGTCACCGGCGTGACCATCGAGAAGCTGCTTGTTACCCACGGACATCTCGATCACTGCGGTAGCGTCGGCATACTTGCGCGCGAACTTGGGGTTCCTATCGAAGGGCCGCATGAGGCAGATCGTTTCTGGATCGCGAAACTCGATGAAGACTCGCAGCGCTGGGGCATCCCAGCTGAAGTGTTCGAGCCCAATCGCTGGCTCCATGACGGCGACAAGGTCGCCGTTGGCGAGGTCGAACTCGATGTGATCCACTGCCCCGGCCACACCCCCGGCCACGTGATCTTCCATCACGCACCCTCACAGGTCGCCATTGTCGGGGATGTGCTGTTCCAGGGCTCGATCGGCCGCACCGATTTCCCGATGGGCAATCATCAGGACCTGATCGATTCGATCACGCAGAAGCTATGGCCGCTCGGCAACGATGTGACGTTCGTGCCCGGCCACGGACCCAACAGCACCTTCGGCCGCGAACGCCAGACCAACGCCTACGTCAGCGACTACGCCCTCAGCTGAGCCGGCTCCCCCCTCCCGCCAGCGGGAGGGGTTGGGGAGGGGCTGTTCGCCAGACCCTCCAATTGAATTCACATATCCAGCGCGATGGACACAGCCCACACGCCCAGGCCAAGTTGCGAAAGCATGGTCGTCAGCGTGCCCACGCCGCGCAGGACGCCCAGCGGACCTCCATCCATGCCGATGCCATGCGCCACGCGGCCCAGCATGTAGAGGGCCGCAACACCCATCAGGTAAGGGTTGCCGGTCCGGGCAAGCTCGACCGCGGCTGTCAGCACCAGCACGATCGGCGTGTTCTCGATGAAGTTCGCCTGCGCGCGCATGCGGGCGATCAGTTCCATGTCGCCGCCGTCGCCGATGCTGATCTTCTTGGCGGTGCGAACCATGCCGATGCGGATGGAAAGCCAGATATTGATGGCAGCGGCCGCAGCGGCCGCGCACAGCGTGATTGGCAGGATGGTCATGCCCTGTATTATCCCCTCTCAAACGGCCCCCATGTGAGGGTCCATCGCCAAAGCTAGCGCGCCCTAGCTTGCAAAGCATCAGAAAATCCTTATAGGCGCGCCTTCGCCCAGCGATTGGCGAATCCCGTGACTTGTGGCGTCCTTCGCCGCGTACGGGTCCTGTGCCAAACAGGGCTTGTGCGAAGGTCCGGTTTTCCCTATCGCGCCCGCAACAAAACTACGCAATTCTAAGAACAGGTGCCGAGATGGCCGTCCCTAAAAGAAAGACTTCGCCCTCCCGCCGGGGCATGCGCCGCAGCCATGACGCACTGAGCGTCGAAGCGTTCCACGAATGCTCGAACTGCGGTGAACTCAAGCGTCCGCACAACCTGTGCAACGCCTGCGGTCACTACAACGGTCGCGAAGTCATCGCCGTCGGGCTCTAAGCCTTAAAACGGGGGGACTGAGGACATGAGCCTGCCGCGTATCGCCATTGATGCGATGGGCGGCGATGAGGGCGTGCGCGTGATGGTTGAAGGCGCGGCACTTGCCCGTCGTCGTCATGACCGCTTCAAGTTCCTCCTCGTCGGTGATGAGGCCCGCATCAAGCAGGCCCTCGAAAATCATCCAAACCTGCGTGAAGCTTCGGAAATCCTCCATGCACCCGATGTGGTGTCGGGGGACGAGAAGCCTACGCAGGCCCTTCGCCGTGCCAAGACCACCTCGATGGGGCTGGCGATCAACGCGGTGAAGCAGGGTCATGCCGGAGCTGCTGTCAGCGCCGGCAACACCGGTGCGCTCATGGCCATGGCCAAGCTCGCGCTGCGCACAATGCCTGGGATTGACCGGCCTGCGCTCTCTGCACTGCTGCCAACGCTTGGCGAACATGACCTGATCATGCTCGATCTTGGCGCAAACACCGATTGCGATGCCCGCAACCTGGTGCAGTTCGCGATCATGGGTGCGGCCTATGCCCGCATCGTCAATGGCCTTGAATCGCCTCGCGTCCGTCTGCTCAATATCGGCACGGAAGAGACCAAGGGCACCGATTCCCTGCGCGATGCCGCCAACCAGCTGAAAGAGCTGGCGGGCGATCTGGCAATGACCTTCGATGGCTTCACCGAAGCTGACAAGCTTTCGCGCGGCGATTGCGACGTCGTCGTCACCGATGGCTTTTCGGGCAACATCGCATTGAAGTCGATGGAAGGCGCTGCCCGCTTCGTGGCGGACCTGCTGCGCCGCAGCTTCTCCTCGTCCTTGCGCTCGAAGTTCGGCTTCCTGATCTCGCGCCCGGCGACTGAATTGCTCAAGCATCACCTTGATCCCAACAACCACAACGGAGCCGTGTTCCTCGGCCTCAATGGCGTCGTGGTGAAGAGCCATGGCAGCGCTTCGGCGCTGGGCGTGGCCAATGCCGTCGCAGTAACGGCCCGTCTGCTGGAGGAAAACCTGACCGAGCGTATCCAGGCTGACCTTGCGCGCCTCGGCGCGGAAGCCATTCGCACCAGCGGTCGCGGCAAGTCGGCACCCGTCACCAGCGAGGACGCGGCATGAGCCTGCGCGCAATCATCCGGGGCAGTGGCTCTGCCCTGCCGCAGCGCTGCGTGACCAATGCCGAAATGGCAACCTTGGTCGACACGACCGACGAATGGATTGTCGAGCGCACCGGCATCCGCCAACGCTATCTCGCTGGCGAGGGCGAGACGACGTCCACGCTCGCCACCGAAGCGGCGCGCAAAGCTCTCGAAGCGGCGGGCATCGATGCTGCAAAAGTCGATCTGATCGTGCTGGCCACGGCGACGCCCGACCAGACGTTTCCCGCCACCGCCACCCTCGTGCAGCATAACCTCGGCTGCAACGGCGGCATCGCTTTCGATGTCGCGGCGGTCTGCTCGGGCTTCCTCTACGCGCTCGCCACCGCAGACTCGATGATCCGTACCGGCATGGCCAAGTGTGCTATTGTGATCGGGGCAGAAACCTTCAGCCGCATTCTCGACTGGGAAGACCGCACCACCTGCGTGCTGTTCGGTGATGGTGCAGGCGCGATCGTGCTCGAAGCGCAGGACGTTGACGAGACCGATCCTGCCGCCCCCGGCGTGATCGCCACGCGCCTCCACGCCGATGGCGCGCACAACGAACTGCTCTATGTCGATGGTGGTCCTTCCACCACCGGCACCGTCGGCAAGGTCCGCATGAAGGGCCGCGAGGTGTTCCGCCACGCTGTCACCAATCTGGCCAATGTGCTGCGTGAAGTGCTTGAAACTTCAGGCCACGATGCGTCAGAGATTGACTGGGTCGTGCCGCATCAGGCCAATTTCCGCATCCTCGACGCCACCGCGCGCAAGCTCGATCTGCCTGCGGAAAAGGTCGTCGTCACGGTGGACAGCCACGCCAACACCAGCGCAGCATCCGTGCCACTTGCCTTCGATACCGCGGTCCGCGATGGCCGGATCAAGAAGGGTGATCTGGTGATGTTCGAAGCCATGGGCGGCGGCTTCACCTGGGGCGCCAGCCTCGCGCGAATCTGATCGGGGCGCAACCCGTCCCGCATCGAGCCAGTCTTATCGTTTTCAAGCAATGGATTGCATTGCGTTCCGCAGAATCAGCGTTATTGTCACTCCCCTTGGCGTCTTCTGACTTCTGGGGGGAATAAAGGATGCGTTCTGTAGGTACCCTGACACGGGCCGATCTGGCCGAGAGCATCAACCGCCGCGTAGGACTGTCGCGTGCGGATTCGCTCGAAATGGTTGAGTCCATCCTGCAGCACATGTGCGAGGCACTGGCTGAGGGTGAAAACGTGAAAATTTCGGGCTTCGGCACCTTCCTGCTGCGCGACAAGGCGGAGCGCATCGGCCGCAATCCCAAGACCGGCATCGAAGTGCCGATCACGCCGCGCCGCGTGCTAAGCTTCCGCGCCAGCCAGATGCTCAAGGACCGCATCGGCCAAGGCTGATCATCAGCGGATGAACGCTCCCCAACTTCCCGATGCCGGACCTGACCCGGACGACGGCAAGGAACCGGGCGCATTCCGCACGATTGGCGAAGTGGCCAAGACGCTCGGCATCCGCCAGCACGTCCTGCGTTATTGGGAAGAACAGTTTCCCACGCTCCGCCCGCTCACCCGAGCGGGCGGCCGCCGCTACTACCGCCCCGAAGACGTCGCCCTCATCACCGAAATCCACCGCCTCCTCCACAAGGAAGGCTTCACGATAAAGGGCGCAAGGCAGGCGCTGCGGGGGAAGAAGGGGGCTGCTGTAGCTGTGCTCCCGTCGCCGGAGCCAGCCCCGCATGCCTCGGATGAACAATCCGCGGCACCACTGGTGAACTATCTGCAATCAATCCGCGACCGGCTGGCTGCTGCGCTGGAAGAGTAGGGTTCGCCATAAATGGCCAAGCCCCCCGTCGAGCATGGGGCGACACGGTCCTAAATTGGCAGACTGGCCTTGTAGAAAGATTTTCGCCGCCCCGTGCTTGACACGGGGCTGGGCTTGCTTTGACAACGTGACGTTTGTCAGGATCGCTCTATTGTGAAGTTTGGTCGCCTCTTCATGTTTTGAAGCGCCATCATGAAGTGCGCTTATATCGGTACCAGATCAGAATCTACTCTTTTTACGACAGGGCAAGACTTTCCGATTTTCACTCCATGGCGCCTGAAGTGAACTCCACCCCAATAAAAACACATCTTCCCAGAAATTCTATGACGCGGTGAATATGGAACCTCTTTAGGTTGATCGCCGCCAATGAGAATGACGCTGATATTCTTGCTGAAGACCGGGGGATAGATCCCAACTAAAATGTACAAAATATCCAAGAGTAGGAATACGGCGGCGTACATGCTGTAACGGAGCAATCTTCGTTTAGGGATCCCGACCTCCACTAACGAACCTCAATCCACCAACACCGGCCCCAGCGTCGGATCCAAATCCCGAGGCCGCTTGATCTCCACCAACCGTGCGCAGCCTTCCGCCACGTCCGCCCAATCGTCCACATCAAGCTCCATCACCGCAAACGTCGCGGTCGGGAACTTCTCCTCCACCACTTCCCGCAACGGTGAGGAGCCATCATCGGGCACCAGGTCGAAGATCAGGTCCTCCAGCCCCGGATTGTGCCCGATCATCAGCACGCTTTTCGGATCGCCGGATAGTTCCTTCAGCAGGTCGATCAGTGTGGCGGAACTGGCGAGGTAAATCCGTCGGTCCCATTCAACCTTGAACGTGCACTTCCACGCCTTGCTGCTTTCCTCGACCGTCTCGGCCGCGCGGACGGCGGGGCTGGCGATCATTCGGTCGAACGTGCGGCCGGTGTCGCGGATATATTCGCCCATCGCCCGCGCGCCGCGCTTGCCGCGTTCGTTGAGGGGGCGGTCGAAGTCCCGCGCGCGCGCATCGCTCCAGTCCGATTTGGCGTGGCGGAAAAGGGCCAGTGTCTTCACGAAATCCCCTCGCGCGGTGTCTGTGCACTCTCCCGTCCAGAAACACTGGCGCTCACGCTTTGTAAAGCCACATCAAGCGTCACGCGCCGGATCGGTGTGCCTGCAGGAAAGGCCGAGAGCAGCCGCGAGGGGAAGGCCGAGGACAGCACCACGAAGTGCCCCTTGTCCCCGGCAGAGCGGATCAGCCGCCCGAAGGCCTGCGCCAGCCGCGCCCGGATGATCCTGTCGTCATAGGCCGAACCGCCGCCCGCCAGCCTGCGCGCGCGGTGCAGGATCGAAGGCTTGGGCCAGGGCACCTGCTCCATCACCACCAGCCGCAGCGAATCCCCCGGCACATCCACCCCGTCGCGCAAGGCATCAGTGCCGAGCAGCGAGGCGCGCGGATCGTCGCGGAAGATATCGACCAGCGTGCCCGTATCGATCGGATCGACATGCTGCGCGAACAGCGGCAAGCCGCCGCGCGCCAGCCGGTCGGCAATCCGGCCATAGACTGCGCGCAACCGCCGGATCGCGGTGAACAGGCCCAACGCCCCGCCGCCCGAAGCCTCGATCAGCCGTCCATAGGCCGCCGCCAGCGCCGGAATGTCGCCCTTGGGCACGTCGGTCACGATCAGCACTTCTGCCTGGGACGCATAGTCGAACGGACTGTCCGCCGTGAACAGGCGCGGGGCAATGTCGAGATGCGGCGCTCCACTGCGCTCCACCGCGCTCGACCAGTCGTCCCCATCGCGCAGAGTGGCCGAGGTCATCATGACCCCGTGCGAAGGCGCCAGCACGGCATTGGCAAAGGGCTTCATCGGATCGAGGTAATGCCGGTGCAGCCCCACATCCCACTCGCGCCCGTCGGAACGCTCGACCGCAATCCAGTCGACAAAATCGGGATCGCCCGGACCACCGAGCCGTGCCAGCAGCGCAATCCATCCGGCAATCAGGTCGCTGCGCCAGCCGATGGCACTGCGCGCCCCCTCGATTCGCGCCCGCGCCGGGCCATCGAGCCAGTCTGGCCCATCTTCGACAATCGCCTCAAGCCGCAACCCCAGCCGCACCAGCGGCTTGCGCAGTGCTTCCAGCGCCTCCTGGGCCCTTCCGGCAACCTCGATAAACCCGCCGTCCAGCTGCGCGATCTCGGTCTCGAGCCCATAACCCGCTTCCTGCCCGCCGCTTTCGTCGCGCGCATAGGCCAGCGCCCGCGCCGCGCTGAGCAGGTCTTCAATCGGCCCCGATGGCGTGCCTTCCACCACCCGCGCCAGCCAGCCTTCGGAGGGCAGGGCTTCTGCCGCCTCGCGCGCCTGCGCAATCGCGCGCTCGCCTTCCTCGTCGTAGCTGGCAACGTCGGCCAGTCGCGCCGAAAGCCCGCGCCGTCGCCCGCGAGACTTTCCCTCCGGCCCGATCACCCAGCGCCGCAGCTCGATCGTCTCTGCGCCCGTCAGCGCTGCCGAGAACGTCGAGTCCGCTGCCTCGAACACGTGATGTCCTTCGTCGAACACGATCCGTGTCGGCCGCTGCGCCGCATCACGCCCCCGCGCGGCGTTGACCATCACCAGCGCATGATTGGCAATCACAAGTTCCGCATCGGCCGAAGCCCGCGCGGCGCGCTCGATGAAGCACTTCCGGTAATGCGGACACCCGGCATAGACGCATTCACCGCGCTGGTCGGTCAGCGCCGCGATGCCGCGCTTGCGGAAAAGCGTGCCTAGCCAGCCCGGCAGGTCCCCGCCGATCATGTCGCCATCCTGCGAGTACGCCGCCCAGCGCGCTACCAGCTGCGCCAGAATTGCCGCCCGCCCGGCAAACCCGCCCTGCAGCGCGTCCTCCAGATTGAGCAGGCAAAGGTAGTTCTCGCGCCCCTTGCGTACCACAACCGGCGGCTTGCCATTGCGCGAGGCCGGGAACGCCCGCCTGCTTTCCCGCCGCAACTGTCGCTGCAGCGCCTTGGTATAAGTCGAAACCCAGACCGTCCCGCCCGATTGCTCCGCCCACAATGACGAAGGCGCGAGGTAGCCGAAGGTCTTGCCCGTGCCCGTGCCTGCCTGCGCCAGCACCACGTGCGGCTGGCCCTGGCCCTGCCGCGGCGCGAACATGCGCGAGGCTTCGCGCGCATAGTCCTGCTGCGTCGGCCGCGCTTCCGCTCCCGCACCGGTCAGGTCTTTCAAACGAGAGACCACTGCCGTCTCACCCAGCACCACCTGGGCCGGCTGCGGCCGCTCTGCCGCTTCCTCCCACTCCGGCAGCTTGGCGAACAGCCAGCGCTCCGCCCGCTCGGGCTTCCTGATCCGGGGCCCAAGCAAAGTGGCCCAAGGCCAACGCATCCGCACCAGCGATTGCAGCGCCGTCCACGCCCCCTCACGCTCGGCCCAGTCCGCACTCTCGCACGTCGCCAGCAAAGCCTCGGCGGCCTCCTGCAACAGCCCCGGGACCTTGTCGTCACCCGCAGGCTCGTCCAGCCCCAGTGCATGAGCCAGCCCCTTGGGCGTCGGAACCATGAAGCGCGCCGGATGCACGAAAGCGAACAGCTCCAGCAGATCGAGCCCGGAAAGATCGGGATAACCCAGCCTGCTCGCCACCAGCGGCGCGTTCAGCATCAGCAGCGGCGTATCGGCCGCCGCCACGATCGCGTCGCCCTTGCCAACGCCGCGCGTGGCAAAGCCGTCGCGCAGCCAGCACCCGCCATGGCTTGCGTGAATCGCTGGCAGCGAAAGGGCAGGGCGCTCCGTCACAGCCCAGCGTTAGAACAGGAATGGAACATCGGGCAACCCCGTCACGCGTGAAAACGCAAACCTTTCACCGCGATTCACCAATGCCCTTAAAACCTCAACACGCCCGCCGTCCTTCTCACCAGCAACCGATACCGGCGTGTCCCACCAGATGCTCCGGCCCATAGTGGAGAATGGGAAATGGCAGTCATCAACACAAATATCAGCGCGGTTCGCGCGACTAATGCCTCGAATACGGCCAACAAGATGCTCGGCACCGCAATGGAGCGCCTCTCGACCGGCAAGCGTATCAACGGCGCCAAGGACGACGCCGCAGGCCTCGCCATCAGCACCACCATGACCTCTCAGATCAAGGGCATGGGCCAAGGCGTCCGCAATTCGAACGACGGCATCAGCCTTGCACAGACCGCCGACGGCGCCCTCAACGAAGTGACCGCAATGCTGCAGCGCATCCGCGAACTCGCAGTGCAGTCTGCCTCGGGCACCTATCAGGACGCCACAGACCGCGTCTACATGCAGAGCGAAGTCGATCAGCTCACTGCGCAGGTCGATCAGATCATCACCAACACGAACTTCAACGGTGTCCAGTTGTTCGACGGCAGCGTCACTTCGATCACGATCCAGGCCGGTTCGGACGCTTCGGACCAGGTCATCCTGGACATCGCCGATCTTACCACGCTCGCCGCTTCGGGCGGTGCAGCCGGCTCCTACGACGTGTCGACAGCAACAGCGGCCAACACCTTGCTAGGCACGCTGGACTCGGAGCTGGACTCGATCTCGGGCGCGCGTTCACTGCTCGGCGCAGGCCAGAACCGCCTCGAATCGGTGATCAACAACCTGAACGACAACATCACCAATCTTTCGGATGCCCGTTCGCGCATTCTCGATACCGACTACTCGGCGGAAACCACCGCCATGGCCAAGGCCCAGATCCTGTCGCAGGCATCGACCGCGATGATCGCTCAGGCCAACCAGGCCCAGCAGAACGTCCTCTCGCTTCTGAAGTAAGCCTCCCTCAGAAGCCTCCACGGAAGGGCGGGATCGCGTGCGCGCGGTTCCGCCCTTTCGGCTTTGTTTCGAATGCCCCCTTTTCGCTTGCGCGAGCCGCGCTCAAGCGCAAAAGGGCGGGCACTATGACCGATGCAATCCACACCGCCGCACAGACCTCCAAGGCTTGGCCCTTCGAGGAAGCCCGCAAGATCATCAAGCGGTATCCCGGCGGCAAACGCGATGCGTCCGGCGAACTGGTGCCGGTGCTGTTCGAGACCGGTTACGGACCATCGGGCCTGCCGCACATCGGCACCTTTCAGGAAGTTCTGCGCACCACCTTCGTGCGCCGCGCCTATGAAGTGCTCACTGGCGGCCACCCCACGCGCCTCGTCGCCTTTTCCGATGACATGGACGGTCTGCGCAAGGTGCCCGACAACGTGCCCAACAAGGCGCTGCTTGATGCCCATCTTGGCCATCCGCTCAGCCGTATTCCCGATCCATTCGAGAAGTTTGAAAGCTTCGCCCACCACAACAATGCGATGCTGCGCGATTTTCTCGATCGCTTCGGCTTCGATTACGAGTTCGTTTCGGCTTCGGATCGCTACAACTCGGGCGGGTTCGATGATGCGCTGAAGAACGTCCTGCGCAACTGGCAGGCGATCATGGACATCATGCTTCCCACCTTGCGTGAGGAGCGCCGCAAGACCTACTCGCCAGTCCTGCCGGTTTCGCCGACCACCGGCGAGGTCCTGCAGGTGCCAGTCGAAGTCGTCGACGCTGAAGCCGGTATCGTCCGCTTCACTGACAGCAACGGCGAAACCATCGAACACACGATCCTTGGCGGCTGGTCCAAGCTGCAATGGAAGGTCGACTGGGCCATGCGCTGGGTCGCCCTTGGCGTCGATTACGAAATGTGCGGCAAGGACCTCACCGACAGCGTCACGCAATCGGGCAAGATCGCCCGCGTTCTCGGCGGCCAGCGCCCCGAAGGCCTGATCTACGAACTCTTCCTCGACGAGAAGGGCGAGAAGATCTCCAAGTCCAAGGGCAACGGTTTGACCATCGAGCAATGGCTCGAATACGGCAGCGAAGAATCCCTGGGCTTCTACCTTTTCCGCGAACCCAAGAGCGCCAAGTCGCTCCACGTCGGGATCATCCCCCGCGCTGTCGACGAATACTGGCAGTTCCGTGAGAAGATCCCCGGTCAGCCGGTGGAGCAGCAACTCGGCAACCCGGTCTGGCACTTGCTTCGTACAAACGGCTACCATGGTGGCGAGGGTGAGAGCCTGCCGGTTACTTACGGCCTGCTGCTCAACCTCGTCGGCGTGCTTGGTGCGCAGGCTACGCGCGATCAGGTCTGGTCCTACCTCGGCAACTATGTCGAGAACGCCGATCCCGCCGCGCATCCCGCGCTCGATGGTCTCGTCACCCGCGCGCTCGCCTACAACCGCGATTTCATCGCGCCCACGCTCCAGCGCCGCAAGCCCGAAGAGAACGAGGCCAAGGCCCTTGCCGCGCTCGACGAGGAGCTGGCCGGAACTTCCGACGATGCAACGCCTGAGGAACTTCAGAACATCGTTTACGAGATCGGCAAGGACCCGCACTACGGGTTCGAGCAGCTGCGCGACTGGTTCAAGTGCCTCTATGAAACCCTGCTCGGCTCCAGCGCAGGCCCGCGCATGGGCAGCTTCATCGCGCTCTATGGCGTGGCCAATACCCGCAAGCTGATCGCAGAAGCGCTGGGCGACTGAACTATCTGGCTGCGCGGGTGCGAGCGATCCACCCGCGCACCTTGCCCTCCAGCACTGCCATCGGCAGCGCGCCACTACCCAGCACCTGGTCGTGGAAACGGCGGATGTCGAACTTGCGGCCCAGCGCGCCCTCGGCTTCCTTGCGCAGCCGCTGAATCGTCAGCGCGCCGATCTTGTACGACAGGGCCTGCCCCGGCACCGCAACGTATCGGTCCACTTCAGCCTCGGCATCGCTGCGCCCCATGCCAGAATTGGCGAGCATGTAGTCCACCGCCTGCTCCCGGCTCCAGCCCTTGGTGTGCAGTCCGGTATCGACGACCAGCCGCATCGCCCGCAGCATTTCGTCGTCGAGCGTGCCCCAGTGCTGCATCGGGTCCTTGTAGAACCCCATCTCGTAACCCAGCGTCTCGGCATAGAGCGCCCAGCCTTCGATATAGGCCGTATTGCCGCCAAATCGCTGGAAGTCGGGCAGGTTTGCGTTCTCCTGCGCCAGGCTGATCTGGAAGTGATGCCCCGGCGCCCCTTCGTGCATGTAGAGCGTGGTCATTCCGGTCAGGAACCGGCTTTTCAGATCATAAGTGTTGAAGAAGAACGTTCCCGGTATCGAACCATCGGACGATCCCTGCGCATAGCTTCCGCCCGCCTCGAACTTCGCGCGATAGGCGGGGTAGGGCTGGATCTGCAACTCCGTGCGCGGCAAGTGGAGGAAGTAGCGTGGGGCCAGCGCATCGACCTTGCGCGCCGCCAGTCGGAAGCCCTCGGCCAGTTCCGCCTCGCTCTTGGGATGATAGCGCGGATTGGCGCGCAGATCGTCGAAGAAGGCGCGCAGGGGACCGCTGAAGCCAAGCTCGGCCTTCACCTGCTCCATCTCGCGCTGGATGCGCGCCACCTCGCGCAGGCCCAGATCATGGACTCCCGCAGGATCGAGATCGAGCGTCGTGTTCGCCCGCACCAGTTCGCGATAGAGTTCTGCCCCGCCAGGCAGGGCCGAAAGCCCGACCTGCTCGCGCGCGACCGGACGATACTCATTGGCAAGAAACCGGCGCAGCGTGCGGTAGGCGGGATAGACATCGTGGCGCACCACGTTGCCCAGCTCACGCCGCAGCCGCACCCGCTCGCCTACCGGCACGTCCTGCGGGAAGTTCCGCGCCGGCGACATGAATGGCGAGCGTTCCATCGGCTGGGCAAGCAGTGCATCGATCTGCGCGACCATGTTGTCCACCGTAAGCCGTGGCTCGGTCACGCCTGTGGCCATGCCCTCGCGGAAGCGCGCGATCGCGTTGTCGAACACGCGCCCCAGCACGCGGTGGCGCGCGATCAGCAGTTCGTAATCCCCGGTGGTGTCGAGCGCCAGGCCGCTGCCCGGCGATGATAGCTCGGGGTAGGCGACGTGAAAGCCGCCAAAGTGATTGAACGGCCGCAGTTCAAGCAGCGTCTGCGATTCAGGCGCCAGCAGCGCCTGCTCGGTCCGCTTGGCATCTTCCAGCACCGCGCGCGAGAGGCGGTGTCCCTCGTCCAGCCGCGCCGGATCGATCCGCGCCAGCCGCGCCAGCACTTCGGCATTGGCTTCCCGCCGCTCGGCCGCCAGCTGCGGCGTAAACAGCATCAGCAAATCTTCTGCGGAAACCTTCTGTCCCTGCTGCAGCGCGCCCAGTGGATCGAGCGCGAAGCCGCGCCGCATTTCGTCTGCGAACAGACGGTCGAGTGCTGCATTCTGCGAGAGTTGTGGGGAAGCGACCGGCTCCGCGTCGATCCGCGCCACAGCGCGCTCGTCGGCCAGCGCGTGCCCGAGTGCCGCGCTCCCCGGCGCGGCCAGGGCAAGAGCCCACGCGAATCCGGCATATGCCGCGCGCAGGCTTACTGCCACGGGCGCGCCCGGTACCATTTGGTCAGGACGTATTTCACGCCTTTCACAACCGGCATGCCGGCGTGCATTGCATTGGGATTGGGCGTGCCATCAGGCTTCATGTTGTTCCAGATAAGCAGGGCGCCCGGTTGGGGCGGTATCGAAAGGTCGACGCGGGGAAAGTCGGTCGTCCCGCCTTCCTCCACGGCATTGAGATAGGCCATTGCCGTCCAACTACGCTGTCCCCCTCGCTTCTGTTCCGCCTCCCAGAACGGTTGCGAGGGCAGGAAGTGATCATAGTGTCCGCGAAACTCTTGTCCCGGTTCATAACGCTGCCCCTGGATCGTCTCACCGAGAGCTGGATCGATCCCCATCAGATCATCGATACGCCGCTGCAGCATCAGCACGAACGGATCGAACGGATCGACGTCGCCGGTGTAGCTCGTTCGCCCCGTCGCGTCGCTACCCTTGTACGTGGGGGAGGGGCGCGCCACTGCATCGACAATGGCAATCAGGCGGTCGCATTCAGCCTTCGAGAAAAAATCCGCTACCCCAAATATTTCCAGTTCATCGCGCGGAATTCGATAAACGCCGGCGTCGTGTTGAAGACGATTGCGAACAGTTTCACCAACCCTTCGAAGTGCATTTGTCTCGGCAGTTGACTGGGTCTTCTTTGCAAACAAGGCCATGCGTTGGCGTCTCATATTCTAGCGCTGATGTGCTGGCTAACCAGATCAATTGGTCCGAATTGGATACATGATACGAATTTCATCAAGCATTCTGCTACTGATTGGGTTAACCATGAAAACAGTTGAATTCGCAAGCGGTCGCCAATTGATCAGGAACGTCGGTCGGACATGCACGTTCAAGGTGCCGTCTGGCGTCTTTAAGTGCAAGGGTTTTGCCCGGATGCCATGGTCTTTGTCCGCCCGCCCGGGAGCATTTCTTGGACGCCATTTCCGATCCCGATCTTGAAAGCCTCCGCCTCGCCTTGTCGCTCTATGCGCTGCGTCGGAAGCGTGATGCCGTTTCCGCGCGCAAAGGCCTGTTCGGCGAACCAGGATGGGACATTCTGCTCGATCTGTACATCGCCGATCGTCGACGTACTGAAATCCAGGTCTCAAGCGTGTGCCTCGATGCGGGGGTCCCTTCGACCACGATCCTGCGCTGGATTTCGCGATTGGAAGAGGAAAATCTCGTCTATCGCGAAGCGGATACGACCGATGCCCGCCGCCGCTACGTACGACTGACCGACGATGGCCGCGCCCTGATGCGCAGCGTCCTCAAGGCCATGTCCGGCACGGGCCTCTAAACGCACCGCGCATGGTAAAAGGCCCCCGCACCTTACGATGCAGGGGCCTCCCTCCATGTACCAGTCTTACCAGAAGAAGTCGTAGATCACGTCCACCACTTCGCCCGAATAGGTGTCGACCAGCAGCACGTCGTCGTAATACCGTACCCAGCGGTAACCGCCATAGGCCGGTGGCAGGCGATAGGACCACGGATCGTTGATCCAGTAGTTCTGTCCGTAGAAACCTGAATTCAGGAAGATCCCGATCGACAGGCGGCTGTAGTTGTACCCGCGATAGGGCGCGTAGTAGCGGGGCAGGCGGTAGATGCCGCGATTGACCGAGCGATAGTGGCTCCAGTTGTAGCGGTTGTCGCGACGCCAGTCGTTGTTCCAGCGGCGGTAGTCATTGGCACCGTGGTTGCGCCAGTTGTCGCGCCGCCAGTTATCATTGCGCCAGCTGTCATGGCCCCGATAATCGCGATGGCGGTTGCGATCGCTGTAGGTGCCGTTCCGGTCGCGGTTCCAGTCCCGACCATCGCGGTTCCATTCGCGCCCGTTGCGGTCCCGGTTCCAGTCGCGGCCGTCGCGGTCACGACCATCGCGGTTCCAGTTCCTGCCGGCTTCGGGATTGGTCCCGTTCCACCGGGTGCCATCCCAGCCGCGCTGCGGCACGGCCGGCGTGCCCACCCGGTCTGGAGCAGGACGGTTCACCGTGCCCGACTGCCAATCGCGTCCCCGACTCTCGCGGCCCTGATTGTCCCGTCCCTGCTGCCGACCCCAGTCGCGCTGGGAGCCCTCGGCGCGACCCTGCCATGCAGGCTGCGAAGGCCTGTCAGGGCGCTGCTGGGCCTGCGGATTGGAACCGCCCCATGCAGGGCGCTGCTGTGCCTGCGGATTGGAACCACCCCATGCTGGACGCTGAGGCTGGACTTGTGCCTGCGGCGGGCGTTGCGGACGCGCCTCTCCCTGCGAATCACGGCGCCACTCGGCGCGTGGACCCTGTCCGGCCTGCTGGTTGCGGAAATCGCCGCCGCCACGCTGCCATCCACGCCCGCGTTCCTCGCGCTGCTCTGCCTGGGCCAAGGCCGCTGAGGGAATTGCCGTCGCGGTCATGGCCACGGCCAGCACCGCAAGCGCGCTGTTTCTGAAGATTGACTTGGGCAACATGGTCGCCGACCTTTCCCGAAAACCAGACCGAAAATCGTTTTGCGGTCCGTGATGACGCCTTGTTAGATGATTCGCACTGTCCCAAGTCTGAACCGGTTGGGTTGCCTTCCGTTCATGTTTAGCTGGAGAAAGCTGAATGGATTTGACGCTCGATAGCGTCCTCGCCGAAGCCATTTCGCGGCTTCAACTGGCGGCACGCGATCGCCACCATGCAATGCACACGCCGGTCGTCGCAACGCCTGATGGAGACATGCGCATCATGGTCCTGCGCGAAGCCAGCGAGGGGCTCTCAACCTTGCGTTTCCACACCGACCTGCGCAGCCCCAAAACGGCCTTGATCGGCCAAGGTGCACCTGTCGGCGTGCTCGCCTACGATCCGGTCGACCGGGTTCAATTGCGCATGCGCGGAGAAGGCCGGATCGAGCAGTACGGCTCCATCGCCGACGCCGCATGGGACCGCGCCAACGCCTCCAGCCGCCGCTGCTATCTCGCCGGAACCGGTCCCTCGGGCGTCCTCGCCGCGCCCGGCTCCGCGCTTCCGGACCATCTGCTCCACCGCGCGCCGACGCTCGACGAAACCCTGCCAGCGCGGGAGAACTTCTGCGTCCTGCTCGTCGAAGTCCGCTCGCTCGACTGGCTCCACCTCACCCACGAAGGCGGCACTCGCGCCCGTTTTACCCGGTCGCAAGCCAATGCGCCGTGGCAGGGGGCTTGGTTGGCTCCATGACTCGGGCAAGCGCGGTTTGCGCAAGATCGGGAACGACGACGGGTGGAAGCAGCGGCAAGATCGCGCCAGAAGGATTGGAGAGCCCGCGATGAAACCTGACCAGCGAAGCCGCTACGCCGCCCGGATCGAGCGCGCAATTGCCCTGCTCGAACGCAGCCTTGCGACGGGCGAGGCACCTGTTCTTGCCGACCTCGCAGCAGCAGCGGCGATGTCTGAGTTCCACTTCCACCGCATCTTCCGCCTCATGACGGGAGAGGCGCCTGGCGCTGCGATCACGCGTGCAAGGCTGGCAGGCAGCCTCCCTGTCCTTTCAAGCCATGGCATCGGCGCGGCCACGGGCCAGAGTGGTTATGCCACCTCGCAGGCCTATGCCCGTGCTCTGCGCGCTGCCACCGGTCAGACGCCGTCGGCGCTGGGTAGTGATGCGCAGGCCCTCGATCTTACTGCCAGAGCCCTTGCCGAACCGTCCGGAGCGCAAGAGACGCCGCTGAGGATCGAGATCGTGGAGCTTGCTCCCTTGCGGCTGCTCGCTGTCCGCAATGTTGGGGCTTATGCGGAACTCAACCGGGGCTTCGGTCATCTATTCGGGCTCGTACTCGCCCAGATCGGGCCCGAGAGCCTTCAGGCGATCTGGGGAATGCCGTTGGACGATCCCCGCTTTGCTAGGCCCGAAAACTGCAGCTTCATTTGCGCGCTCGACACTGGCGGCCACGGCGAAGCGACGGGCGATCTCGAAGAGCATCGGCTGCCAGGAGGCCACTATCTCTCCTTCTCGGCTACCGGCAACTACGATGCTCTCCATGACCGGATAGATGTGCTCTACATCGATCTGCTGGAGCGTGATCTTCCTTTGGGAGACGGGCCGGTTCTGATCAACTATCTCGACGATGCTGATGAGGTGTCCCCACCTGACCAGCGCGCGCATGTCTATCTGCCACTGGCTGCGGAATGAGGGAGAACACCATGAAAGCAGCGCTATTCATCGTTGCAACCATGGTGCTGCTTCCTGCAAGCGCCATGGCTGCACCCGCTGCTACGCTCGCTGACATCGCGTGGATGGAAGGCAGCTGGGAGGGCGAGGGGATCGAGGGCGCCCCGGCGCTCGAGGCCTATGCGCCGGCTGCCGGAGGCCAGATGGTCGGCCACTTCCGTCAGCTGAACAAGGATGGTTCGGTGATGTTCTACGAACTGATCACCATCGTCGAGGACGGCGGCTCGCTCGCCTATCGCCTCAAGCACTTCAACGCCGATCTCACCGGCTGGGAGGAGAAGGACAAGGTCGTCTCCTTCCCGCTCACCGACCGCAAGGGAGACCGGCTGGACTTTTCCGGCCTCGTCTATGAGCGCACCGGCAAGGACAGCATGACCGCTTCGGTCAGGGTCACCGAAGGCGGCAAGACCGAAACCATCGTCTTCCACTTCCGCCGCAAGGGCTGACTTCACACACACCGAAAAAAGCCCCGCCAGCCACAAAGGCTGACGGGGCGTCTTCAATCACAAAACGCGTAGGATCAGCGCGTAAGCTTCTTGTACGCCAGCGCGGTCGGGCGATCGGCCGCATCGCCCAGACGGCGGCGCTTGTCTTCTTCATAGGCCGCGAAGTTTCCTTCGAACCATTCGACGTGGCTGTTGCCTTCGAATGCGAGGATGTGCGTCGCCAGACGGTCGAGGAAGAAGCGGTCGTGCGAAATGACCACGGCGCAACCGGCAAAGTTCTCGATCGCGTCTTCCAAGGCTGCCAGCGTTTCGACGTCGAGGTCGTTGGTCGGTTCGTCGAGCAGCAGCACGTTGCCGCCAGCCTTCAGCATCTTGGCCATGTGCACGCGGTTGCGCTCACCGCCCGAAAGCTTGCCGACATTCTTCTGCTGGTCCGCGCCCTTGAAGTTGAACGCGCCGACATAGGCACGCGTGCTCATGTCCTGCTTGTTGACGGTCATGTAGTCGAGGCCGTCAGAGATTTCCTGCCACACGTTGTTGGCAGGGTTCAGATGGTCACGGCTCTGGTCAACATAGCCCAGATGCACGGTCGAACCAATTTCCACCGTGCCGGAATCAGGCTGTTCCTTGCCAGTCAGGATCTTGAACAGCGTGGACTTGCCCGCGCCGTTCGGCCCGATGATGCCGACGATGCCGCCCGGCGGCAGCATGAACGAGAGGTCTTCGAACAGCAGCTTGTCGCCATAGGCCTTCGAGATATTCTTGACCTCGATGACCTTGCCGCCAAGGCGCTCGGGCACCTGGATGACGATCTGGGCCTTGCCGACCGGACGGTTGTCCTGCGCGTTCTGCAGTTCCTCGAACTTGCGCACGCGCGCCTTGCTCTTGGTCTGGCGTGCGGCGGGGGTCTGGCGGATCCACTCGAGTTCGCGCTGCAGGGCCTTCTGCTTGCCGCTTTCCTCGCGGCTTTCCTGCTCCATGCGCTTGGCCTTCTTCTCGAGATAGGTCGAGTAGTTGCCTTCGTATGGGTAGTAGGAACCGCGATCGAGTTCGAGGATCCAGCCCACCACGTTGTCGAGGAAGTAGCGGTCGTGGGTGATCATCAGCACCGCACCCGCATATTCCTTGAGGTGGTGTTCAAGCCACTGCACCGATTCCGCGTCGAGGTGGTTGGTCGGTTCGTCGAGCAGCAGGATGTCCGGCTTCTGGATCAGCAGGCGGGTCAGCGCCACGCGGCGCTTTTCACCGCCCGAGAGGCTGTCCACCGCCCAGTCGCCCGGAGGGCAGCGCAGTGCTTCCATCGCGATCTCGAGCTGGTTGTCGAGCGTCCAGCCATCGACGGCGTCGATCTTGGCCTGAAGTTCGCCCATTTCCTCCATGAGCGCGTCGAAATCGACGTCTTCCGGCGGATCGCCCATGATGTTTGAGATTTCGTTGAACCTGTCGACAAGGTCAGCCGTCTCGCGCGCGCCGTCCTTGACGTTTTCGAGCACGGTCTTGGTTTCGTCGAGCTGGGGCTCCTGCTCGAGATAGCCCACGGAGATGTTCTCGCCGGGCCAGGCCTCGCCGGTGAAGTCCTTGTCGATCCCGGCCATGATCTTGATCAGGGTCGATTTACCTGCACCGTTCGGACCGACGATGCCGATCTTGGCACCCTGGTAGAACTGCAGGCTGATATCCTTGAGCACCGGCTTGGGTGCACCGGGGAAAGTCTTCGTCATGCTCTTCATGACGTAGGCATATTGGGCGGCCATCTTGCGTCCTTGGTCGGAATGTCGAGTTGTTGTCGCGCGCTCTACAGGCGCGCGCGCGACGGGGCAAGCGCGCCGCGCTTGGCCTGCCTGTTTGCCGTGGCGGCCTGCCGATTTCGCGGCAGCCCCATCGGTCAGTAGTAGATGAAGATGTACTGGTACGTGATCGATATCGGCTTGAACATCTGCATGCGGATGGGCCGGTTGACCTTGACCTGCGCGGTGCCTTGCGCCGCATCGACGCTCATCACCTCAACCTCGGCGCCAAGTATGTCGCTGAACACCACAGGGTAGGGCTTCTTGCGCGGATTGGTCTTGAATTCGGGATAGGTCTGGTGTCCGCCTAGAGCGTCTACAGTGAACACGTAACTGTAGCTGGCGTCCTGTCCATTGCGCCTCAGGTAGAGACGCATAGTCATCTGGTTGGTTTCCGGCTTGAACTTCTCGACCCGTAGTTCGAACTCGCCATGGGTGTCGTCGGGCTGCATCATCCTGACGGTGTAGGGTACGGGCTCGATCGGAATGGCGCCCTGTTCGGCCTTGTCCTTGGCGCCCGAGAGGAAGACCCTGTCCAGCCTGCGGTCGCCGTCGCCGTCGACAAAGCAAAAGCGGACTTCGGTATCGTACTTCGAAAACCAGTTGCCGATCATGTATTCGCCGAATTTCGAGCGCGTGCGCTGGTTCTCTCCGCAATACATGCGGCCATCGGTTCCCGTCAGCCGCTCCGTCCGTTGTGATGCCAGAACCGGCTCCAGCCGGGTTCCTGCAGCAACGTTATCGGTGAACTTCGCGATGGCGACCGAAATGGGAGCATCGACCGTGACGATCTCGGTCTCCAGAATTTCGCCACGCAGGACCACGTCGCCTTTGCGAACGGTAAACGGCTCGCGCAAAGGGTGCTCGGACTCCTTGGGAATGACGGTTTCCGGCAATGGAACCACTGCGGTCCGCGCCGCCGTAAGAAACGCAAGGCATGCAACAGCCGCGACGGCGCGCCCAAAGCGCCGACCGAACTCGCTCGACATCAGATTTCCCCCCGGATACCAATCGGCTCATCAATGCCTTTCCCGGAAACGGGAAGCAAGATCAGCCCTGCATATGAAGGACCGTCCCCGATCATGAAATGTGCTCAAAATGGAACAATGTCTCCGGCTCCTGCGCGCGGTCTCACGGTCCTTTCTCTTGCTATGCTTGCCGCGCTGTCTCCGGTCGCAGCCCATGCCGCACCGGATTCCACGGCCTGGGACCTGCTCGCCGGTCTTACCAGCGAAGTGGGCCCGCGCCTTGCCGGGAGCGAGGGTGAGGCCCGGGCTCGGGTCTGGGCCGAAGCGCGGCTCAAGGCGCTCGGCTTCAGCAAGGTCGCCATCGAACCCTTCCCGATCCGCGGCTACGTGCGCGGCAAGGACGAGGCTAGCATGACCACGCCGATCCCGTTCAAGCTGGCTGTCACTGCACTGGGTTACAGCGGCACTACGCCGGACAAGGGCATCGAAGGCGAAGTCGTCTATTTCCAGACGCTTGATGCGCTGAAGGCGGCCCCCGCAGGCTCGCTCACCGGCAAGATCGCCTTCATCGACCACGCGATGAAACGCAGCCAGGATGGCAGCGGTTACGGCCCCTACGGCCAGGTCCGCCGCGCCGGGCCGGGCATTGCTGCTGCGAAGGGCGCAGCGGGCGTCGTCATCCGCTCAATAGGCACCGACAGCCACCGCAACCCGCACACCGGCGGCACCAATTTTCCGCAAGGGATCAAGCCGATACCGGCAGGCGCTGTCTCCAACCCCGACGCCGACCTGATCGCCCGCATCGCCCGCAGTGGCAAGCCGATCCGCCTCAACCTGACGCTCACCGGCAAGACCGTCGACGGGCTGCCTTCGGGCAATGTCATCGGCGATCTGCCGGGCCGCGATCCCTCGCTCCCGCCGATCCTGCTCGGCTGCCATCTCGACAGCTGGGATCTCGGCACCGGCGCGATCGACGACGCGGCTGGCTGCGCGATCATCACCGCCGCCGCGCTCAAGGCGCAGGAGGGCGGGGCCACTTTGCGCACCATTCGCGTGCTCTGGGCCGGGTCTGAAGAGATCGGCGGCTTTGGCGGCAAGGCCTATGCCGACAAGCATGGCGAGCCCCATGCCCTTGCAATGGAAAGCGATTTCGGAGCGGGCAAGGTCTGGCGCGTGCAGTTCAACATGGGCGACAAGGCCCTGACCGACCGCATCGCCGTCGCACTCTCGCCGATGGGAATCGTGCGCGGAAGCGGCAAGGCGGACGGGGGGACTGACGTCGAGCCGGTGATCGAAAAGCAGAAGCTGGCGGTGGTCGATCTCAACCAGGACGGCACCTACTACTTCGACCTGCACCACACTCCGGACGACACCCTCGACAAGGTCGATCCCGCCGATCTGGCGCAAAATGTCGCGGCCTGGACCGAGGTGCTCAAGATCGTGGCGAACGAGGCGGGGCCGATCACCGCAGCGCCCTGATCGCCCTGCCACGGCGGGCGCGAGTTGGGGCTTTGCCTCCGGGAGTTGGGGGGGAGTTGCCCGTTTGCCTCGGAGAGTTGGAGAACTAGCCTGCGTCCTCGGGAAACTCGACGATGGTGGTCACGCCTTGGGTGCCGTCGATGGCCACCGTGCCGCCAAGTTGCGCGGCAAAGCCCCTGATGATCGTGGTTCCAAGCCCGCGATGGCGCTGGACCGGCGCTTGCGGATCGCTGGAAAGGCCCCGGCCGTTGTCGGCAATGGTCAGCCGTAACCGGCCCGCCGCGATCCGCTCCAGTTGCAGCCGCACTTCGCCGGAGTCGCCATCGGCAAAGGCATGCTTGATGCTGTTGTTGATAACTTCGGTGATCAGCAGCATCAGCGTCATCATCCGGTCGATGGCGAGGTGCGCGTCGACCGCGTTAACAAAGACGGTGACATGGGTTGCCTCGGCCACCTCCTTGGCCTGCGCCACCACGCTCTCGATCTGTTCGGGCAGGGGAAGGCCGCTGGCGGCGGGATCGTAGAGCTGGCGGTGGACGCGACCCATCAGCTCGATCCGCTTGTCGGCACTTTCAAGCACGGCCACGGCGGTTTCGGGCGCCCGCTCGATCTGGCGACGCTGCAGGCGCAGCATCGAGGAGATCGAGGCCAGATTGTTGGCTACGCGGTGTTGCAATTCCTTGAAAAGCAACGTCTGTTGGTCGGCCATGGCGGCCAACTGGCGCTGGCTTTCCAGCAAGCGTTCCTGCCGCTGCTGCAGTCCGTCGATCAGCAGGATGTCGACCACGATAACCGCCGCAAAGAACAGCAGCGCGGTCGCTACCGGCCAAGACACTGCAAAGGAATTTACCGGGGGAATGAAAAAGTACCAGGAGGACAGCAGGCTCAACACACCACACAGGGCCCCGGGGCCCCGGCCTGCGATGAAGGTCGTGACGATGACGGCTGGAAAGTAGGTAAGAAAGGGAAAGCCGGGCGGCAGAATATGGTCGGCAGCTTGCCTGATCAGGGTTGCCAGTCCCACAAGTGCAATGGAAAATGCATAACCAGACAGTTTTCCGCTGAGTGGCCGGAATAGAGTGCGCGGAAATCTGGTCATCTTGCGCAGACGACTGCCATCGGGCGGCGCGCTTTGCAACGTAACAATTGCAACTGTGTGAAAAGAAGGGGCCGGCATCGCCGATGCTGGCCCCTGATGCTTTCAGATCCGCAATTCTATTAGATGCGCTCGATGATGATCGCCGGGGCCATGCCGCCCGCTGCGCACATCGTGACGAGGCCGTAGCGTCCGCCGGAGCGTTCGAGTTCGTCCAGCGCAGTGCCGATCAGGATCGACCCGGTCGCGCCGATCGGATGGCCCAGCGCCATTGCGCCGCCGTTGATGTTGACCTTTTCGCGGTCCAGTTCGAGGTCGCGGATGAACTTTTCGGCAACCACGGCAAAGGCTTCGTTGATCTCCCAGACGTCGATGTCGTCCTTGGTCAGGCCAGCCTTTGCGAGAACCTTCTTCGCGGCGGGGACCGGGGCATTGAGCATCAGCGTCGGATCATCGCCCTGGTTGGCATAGGCGACAATGCGCGCGCGAGGCTTGAGGCCGTGCTTTTCGGCATAGGCGGGCGAGACGATGAGCAGCGCCGCTGCGCCATCAACGACGCCCGATGAATTGCCGGCGTGATGGAAGTGCTGAATCTCGACGTCGGGATAGCGGCGATTGATCTGCTTGCGGAACGTGGTGCCGCCAAGATCGAAGTCGGCAAGGCCCGAAAAGCTGGGCTTGAGCGCAGCGAGGCCTTCGGCGGTGGTTTCTGGACGCGGGAATTCCTCGCGGTCGAGAGCGACCGAGCCATCATCGTTCAGCACGGGCACGACCGACTTGGCGAAGCGGCCTTCCTTGATTGCCATGTCGGCGCGCTGCTGGCTGACCAGCGCCAACGCGTCGAGCGCTTCGCGGCTGATGCCTTCGATGCTGGCGATGGCATCGCCGCACACGCCCTGGTGCGACTGCGGATGGATTGCGTCGAGTGCCATGTTGCCTGCACCCATGCCGAGCGGCTTGATGCCGGCATTGGCCTGTTCTGCGCCATGGGCTGTCGTAAAGCTCATCATTTCGGTGCCGCCTGCGATCACGCAGTCTTCCATGCCCGACATGACGGATGCGCAGGCGAGATTCACCGACGTGATGCCACCGCCGCAGAACCGGTCCAGCGTGGTGCCCGAGGCCGAGATGTCATACCCTGCTGCCAGCGCGGACATGCGCCCAAGATCGCCACCCTGCTTGCCGACTTGCGACGAGGTCGACCAGATGATGTCATCGACCGTCGAGGTGTCGAGATTGTTGCGGTCCTTCAGCGCCTTGAGCACGGTGGCGGCAAGGTGCTGCGGATGCAGGTGCGACAGCGCGCCCTTGCCGGGCTTGCCAACTCCGCGCGGGGTGCGAACGGCATCGATGATATAGGCTTCAGGCATCGGGTTTATCTCCGTCGGAAACTATTTAACCGACCGATTAACGTGTCATGCCCGCTCGTGCAAGCCTTATCCCTCAGGCTCGACAGCAGGCCCGCAACGTGTCAGCCTTGAGGCATTCAGACAACAAGAGGCCCTCATGCTTCACCACGAACTGCTCGAACAGGCGCGCGGGCTTTCCGATGCCATTGTTACCCTGCGCCGCGCGATCCACGCCGAGCCGGAGCTTGGTTTGCAGACGCCCAAGACCCGCGACAAGGTGCGCGCTGCGCTTGCTCATCTGCCCCTGGATTGGCGCGAAGGTCCTTCGACGACCGGCCTGGTTGCGACGCTCAAGGGTGGAGCCGGAGCGGGCCGCCGAGTGCTGCTGCGCGGCGACATGGATGCTCTGCCAATGAACGAGGAGACAGGGCTCGATTTTGCCTCGACCATTCCGGGCGCAATGCACGCCTGCGGCCATGACACGCATACCGCAATGCTGGCGGGCGCGGCCGAGCTGCTCTGCGCGCGGGCCGACCAACTGGCAGGCGAAGTGCAGTTCATGTTCCAGCCGGGCGAAGAAGGCTTCCATGGTGCACGGTTCATGCTTGATGACGGGCTGATCGATCCGCTGCCCGATGCGGCTTTTGCCTTGCACGTGATGCCCAACAGCCCGCACGGACTCGTCGCCGGTCGCACAGGCGCTTTGCTCGCCTCTGCCGACCAGTTCGACATCGTCGTGCAGGGTCGCGGCGGCCACGCCTCGATGCCGCACGATGCGCTCGATCCTGTGCCCGTGGCCTGCGAGATCGTCACCGCGCTGCAGGCGCTGGTAACGCGCAAGTTTCCGGTGAGCGATCCGGTGGTGGCGACCGTCGCCAAGATCGAAGCGGGCACGGCGCACAATGTGATTGCCGATCGCGTAGCGATGCGCGGCACCCTGCGCACGCTTTCGCCCACGAACCGCGCCCGCCTGCGCGAAGTCCTCGAGCACGCGGCACAGCATATCGCCGCTGCCCACGGCATGACCGCAGACGTCACGATCACACCCGGTTTCCCGGTGACGGTGTGCGACGGGCGCGCAGTGGATCTTGGCGAGCAGGTGGTCCGCGATCTGATCGGCGAGCAGGGTTTCCACCGCCTCGACAATCCGATCATGGGGGCCGAGGACTTCTCATACGTGCTGGAGAAGGTGCCCGGGGCGATGTTCTTTCTGGGCGTGGCGCACGAGGGCGTTGACTGGCGTTCGTGCTGTTCGATCCATTCGACGCGGATGATGGTCGATGAAAGCGTGTTGCCGCTTGGTACGGCCGTGCTGGCTGGTTGCGCCGAGAAGTTCCTGCGCGAGGGTTTTGCGGCGTGATCTGGTGGAACGGGGAGATGCCTTCGCTTGAGCGCCTGACGCGGCTCGGGAGTTCCTCGATGCCCGCGCACCTCGGCATCGAATTCGTCGATTGCGGGGAGGACTGGATCAGTGCGCGGATGCCGGTGGATCATCGCACGCACCAGCCTTTCGGTCGTCTGCACGGAGGTGCATCGGTAGCACTCGCCGAGACGATCGGATCGATGGCGGGCGCGATGGTGATTGATCCTGAAAGGTTCGTCTGCGTCGGCATGGAGATCAACGCGAACCACCTGCGCCCGGTCCGCGAGGGCTGGGTTCTTGCAACCGCGCGGCCCGAGGCCCTGGGCCGCAGCACCCACGTCTGGTCGATCCGCATCCATGACGAAGCGGACAAGCTGGTGTGCATTTCCAGACTGACGCTGGCGGTGATTCCATTGGAGCGCAGATGATGTTGCTGTTTTTCATGCTTTAAAAGGGAACCAAGCCGTAGCGACTGCATTTCGGTGGCAGGTGCCACTGATATGAACCACAACAGTTTCAACGATTCCCCCGTACCTGACCGGACCGATCAGGCCCACACCGCGTTTGATTCCTCGGTTGCGCGCTTCCGTGCGCAACATCCCGAAGACACGTTTTCCGGAGCATCCGGCGTGCTTTTCGAGCAAGCCATGGCACAGACGCGCATGGCGATCTGTCTTTGCGATCCTCATGAGCCAGACATGCCGATCGTTTTCGCAAACCGCGCTTTCCGCCACCTGACCGGATATGAAGAGCACGAGATCGTCGGGCGCAATTGCCGCTTTCTGCAAGGGCCGCACAGCGATCGCTCTGCTTTGGTTCGTATCCGTAATGCCCTTGCGAACGAGGAAGTGACCGTCGTCGAGCTGTTGAATTACCGAAAGGATGGTTCGGCGTTCTGGAACGCTCTGCATCTTGGGCCAGTCTACGATGCGGAAGGCAAGCTGGTTTATTTCTTCGGAAGCCAGTGGGACGTCTCCGATGTCCGGGCAGCTCGGGCCGAAGAGCTTCATGCCCGCGAACTGGCGCGAGAGCTGTCGCACCGCATGAAGAACATGTTCGCGGTTATCGGCGGCATCGTGAATTTTACAGGGCGCGTGCGCGGGGTCGAAGCCGAAGCGCGCGAGATCAATGATCGCATCCAGGCACTGGGGCGGGCCTATGAGACCACGCTGGACGATTCCAGACGCGGCACTGTCGAGGTGGGCCAGGCAATCCGCGCGGTGCTGGCGCCATATGACCCGGATGGCACGCGATTTCGCTTTGAAGGCAATGGCTTGCGTTCCGACTTCGGCGCTGTCTCGGTCCTTGGGCTGTCTCTCCACGAACTTGCCGTCAACGCCATCCGCAATGGCGCGCTGAGCACCGACAAGGGGTGGGTCACCGTAGCATGGCGCAAGAACGGTTCAGCCGATGGACCGGCAATCCGCATCGATTGGATGGAACACGGACGCGGTTCGGGCGTCCCTGACAGTGACAGTGCCTTTAGCGGTGCGGATGGGATCGTGGATCGGATGCTCGACATGGCAAGGGGAGGAATCGTCAGGGAATGGCACAGCGAAGGGCTCCGCGCGAAACTCAACATTCCACTGCGGGAGGCCGCTGAATGAGCGGCATGCATCCCTCATCGAACGAGCCCCGACGCGTTTTGGTGCTGGACGACGAACCCCTGATCCTGCTCGATCTCGAGTTTGCTGTGGAGGATGCCGGTTGCAAGCCGCTCACCGCGCTGGATTTGGTGGAGGCGCTTTCCATTGTGCAAAACAACGCCATTTCTGCCGCTATCCTCGACGTTTCGCTGGGGCAGGGACAGACGTGCGAACAGGTGGCGCGAGCGCTGGCAGCCTTGGGCGTGCCCTATGTGCTGCATACAGGCGATCTGGACCGGATGGACGAGGCAGTACGCAGCCTTGGCGGGACTCTCGTACCCAAGCCGACACCTGCCTCTGTCGTGGTAGCTCGCGCTCTTGAACCCCTGACCGTGCGCCATCAGTGAAGGCTTGCGCCTGATCGGATGACCGCGCATGGCGGCGGCGGGCGGCAAGGACGATTCAATGGCTACCTCCACTGAAGCACGCGTGATCACGCTGGCTGGGATCCATAACTTTCGCGATTACGGCGGCTATGCGGCGCGTGCAGGGCGACTGCGGAATGGCGTGCTCTGGCGTTCTGGTCAGCATAGCGACGCGACGCCCGAAGATCTCGACGTGGTCCATGGTCTGGGCATTGCCACAGTGATCGACTTGCGCGGCGATAGCGAGCGGCGCGGCAACCCCTGCCTTCGCCATCGGGACTGGTCGGGCAACGTGCTCTTCCATCCCGGCGAGACTGCCAGTGCCGAAGGCCGCGCAGTCCATGAGGAAATGGCGGCGCAGGTCCGCACAGCCGACGATGCGCGCAACGCCATGCTCCGCCTTTACGAGACTCTGCCGTTCCGTCCCGTTCTGGTCGGCACATATCGACTTTACATGACGGCGTTAGCCGAGCGGGAAAGCCCGAGTCTGCTGCATTGCCTGGCCGGAAAAGACCGCACCGGGCTTGCCGCCGCGCTGGTCCACAGCCTGCTCGGCGTGCACCACGATGACATCGTCGCCGACTATCTCCTCACCAACACCGCTGGCAACGCCGAAGCCCGCATCGAGGCTGGCGCGCGGCATGTGCGCGAAGGTTTTGGCCGGTCGATGGACGATGCGGCCGTGCGCGTGCTGATGGGCGTCGAGGCGCCGTTCCTTGACCGTTCGTTTGCCACGATTGCCGAGCGGCACGGCAGCATCTCGGCCTATGCGCGCGATGTTCTGGGCGTGACGCCTGACGTGCTGGCGGCGATGGAGCGCAACCTCGTCGAGGGTTGAGCGCTCAGGCTGATTTCACGTAAGCATCCAACCGCGCGATCATCGCGGCCTTGTCCGCTTCGGGCAGCCATGCTGCCTCAAAGCCGTAGCGCGTCATGGCGATCAGCTCCGCTTTGCTCAGGCGGCTGCGGTCGACGGCGCGGATCAGCACGCCGTCGATGTATTCGCTGCCCATGTAGGCAGGGTCGTCGGACGAGATCGTGACCTTGAGCCCGGCGTCGAGCATCGCGCGGACGACATCCACCGGCATTTTCTCGGTGCGGCGCAGCGTGCCGGAGAACGTCGGGCAGACGGTGAAATAGATACCGCGTTCCTTGGCAATCGCCACCAGTTCGGTCGACTGGACGATGTTGCCGCCGTGATCGATGCGATCGACCTTGAGGTCGGTCAGCACGGTACGGATGTTCTTGAGCGTGTCGGTCTGGTCCACGTCACAATGCGCGGTGACCTTGAGCCCGTTGGCGCGCGCCTTGGCAAAGTGCTCTCGGAACTTCTCGGGCGGATTGCCCGCCTCGTCGCTGTCGAGCCCCACGCCGACCAGATCGGCCTTGAACGGCAGCGCCGCATCGAGTGTGGCCATTGCGCTTTCCGCCGAAAGATCGCGCACGAAGCACAGTATCAGTTGCGATCGGATGCCGAGCTTGCTCTCTGCATCGCGCCGCGCGCGGGTGATCCCGCCGATCACGTCGGCCATGGTCACGCCACGCTTGAGGTGCTCCTGCGGATCGAAGAACATCTCGGCATAGATCACGTTCTGCGATGCTGCCTTGGCGAGGTAGGCATAGGCGAGGTCGTAGAAATCCGGCTCCTTCTGCAGCACTTTCATGCCGTCGTAGTAGATCGCGAGAAAGCTCGGCAGGTCATGGTACTGGTAGCTCGCCTTCATCGCGGCCACGTCGGCGAAGGGCAGGTTCATGCCGTTGCGCTTTGCCAGCGCGAACTTCATCTCGGCTTCAAGCGTGCCTTCGAGATGGACGTGGTATTCGCTCTTGGGCAGGCCGTGGATGAATTTTGCCAGCGTCGGATCGGTAACCGGTGCGACCGCCCCAGCGTGCCTGCCCAGCGCCAGCGAGCCGCCGAGCGCTGCTAAACCCTTCACGAAATCCCTGCGATGCATTTGCGATGCCCCCGTTATGCGCGACGCACTTCTCGGGCGGAGCAGGCTCTCAAGTCAAAATCCTTTTGCGCAACGCCGCGTTGGCAAAATGTGCGCATGGCTGCCCCCAAGAAAATCTGTCCGATAGCTGCGGATAAAGCCCCTTTGGCGGACTCGCTTTTGACGCCCGCGCTGCTTATCTCGCCAACCGACTGGAGGAGTTTTCCATGGCGACCACGCACAAGACCCGCATGCTCATCATCGGTTCCGGCCCGGCCGGGCTTTCCGCCGCGATCTATGGCGCGCGCGCAGGCATGCAGCCGATCGTGGTGCAGGGGCTCCAGCCCGGTGGCCAGCTGACAATCACGACTGATGTCGAGAACTATCCCGGCTTCCGCGACGTGATCCAGGGCCCGTGGCTGATGCAGGAGATGCAGGCACAGGCCGAGCATGTCGGCACGCGGATGATGTGGGACACGATCCTCGACGTCAGCCTCGATGGCAGCCCCTTCCGTGCGGTGGGCGACAGCGGCGACATCTACGAGGGTGACGTTCTGGTCATCGCCACGGGCGCACAGGCGAAGTGGCTTGGCGTTCCGGGCGAGCAGGAGTTTTCGGGCAAGGGCGTTTCGGCCTGCGCCACCTGCGATGGATTCTTCTATCGCGGCAAGAAGGTCGTCGTGATCGGCGGCGGCAACACTGCGGTCGAGGAAGCGCTTTACCTTACCAACCACTCGCCCGACGTCACGCTGATCCACCGCCGCGACAGCTTGCGCGCCGAGAAGATCCTGCAGGACCGCCTTTTTGCGCATCCGAACGTCAAGGTGCTGTGGAACGCGAAGGTCGACAGCTTCGTCGGCGAAGCGGGCAAGGGCCTGACCGGCGTAAAGGTGGTCGATACCATGACCGGCGCGGAAAGCGTGGTTGAGACCGACGGCGCATTTGTCGCAATCGGCCATGCTCCGGCTACCGAACTGTTCAAGGGCAAGCTGGAACTTGATGACAGCGGCTACATCGTCGTCGAGCCCGGCACGCCCAAGACCGCCATTCCCGGCGTCTTTGCCTGCGGCGACGTGATGGACCACACCTACCGTCAGGCCGTGACGGCTGCCGGCACCGGCTGCATGGCCGCGCTCGATTCCGAACGGTTCCTCGCGGAGCTGGACTACAAGGCCGCGCAGGCGGTTACCGCGTAAGCATCTCGATCAGCCGCGCGTGGAGCCATTCGCGCGCGGCTTCATCCGAGAAGCTGTGCGAGGCGCTGTCGACGCGCTGGATGCGCTGGTCGGCGATGCCCCAGACTTCGCTGAACATCTGCGCCGTCCGGTCACGGCTGGCCAGCAGGATTGCTGTCTCGCCGGTAAACGCGGAAAGGGCCGCCTTCATCTCGTCAACCAGTCCCTGTGGCGCAGCCGTCGGCGCTGCGGCACTGCGCAGGCCCTTGGCGAGCTTGGCAAGATTGACCCCGCCAGTGAGCAGACGCCAGACTTCGCGTGGATTGGCGAGTTTGGCCAGATAGCGGCTGCGGATCGCCGAGGCAGGCATGGCCTCGGGGGCTTCCTCGCCATCGATGGTCCAGGGATTGGCCAGCACCATCGCATCAAGCGCGAGTGCCGGGGCATTGAGCATCAGCGCGGCTGCCGCATCGCAATTGCCGAAAGCGACCACGCGCGAGAGGTGCGGCATTGCCGCGCGAAAGGCCGCAAGAGCAGCTGCGATGTCAGGCCCCGAGTGCCGGAACGAAAGATTCTCGCCCTTGCTGTCGCCCACCCCACGCCGGTCGTAGCGGAACACCGGAAAGCCTTCGCCTGCCAGCCTTGCGGCCAATTGCGCCTGTCCGCTCCATGAGCCCGCGCGCAATTCGTTGCCGCCGGAGACGATCAGCAGGCCCGCGGAATGGCTCGAAGTCTCTCGGTCGAGCGTACCGAGGAGCGTCGCGCCCTCGCAGGCAAAGGTGAGGTGCTGGCGGGTCATCCGGCGATTATCCTCGCCAGCGCTGCCGACTGTGCAGGCGCGGCGGCAGGCTCTGCCCGGAGCCACAGGCCGCCACCACCACCAAGTTCGGACTGCGCGATCAGGCGCTGGCCTTCGATCTCTGGCATAGCATGTTCAAGGCCAGCGATCAGCGAGGCCCCGCAGCGCCAGCCTGCCAGTTCCAGCCCCTCGGTCCGCCCTCGCTCAAGCAGGTCTGCGCTGTCCTCATGTTCGCCCGCCTCGCGCGCAGCGATGACCCGGGCGCGGATCATCTGGCGCAGGATCGAAGTGCCCTTGGCCGGTTCCAGCACCCAGCCGGGCATGGCATTCGGATACACCAGCGCACCGCCGCGCACCGCCAGCACTTCGCTCGCACGGAAGTGCCGTGCGGCGATCAGCATCGCGCTGCGCCAGCCGTGGAGGCTCTGTGCCGTGAAATCCTGCAGGCTCTCGTTGCAGCCGGGCAGGTCCGGCAGGAATGTGTCGATGCCGGCCTGATCGAGCAGGCGCATCATGTCGACCAGCATGCGCCGCATGCGGTTGGCTTCGTCGAACAGGGCAGGGACGATCAGCAGCCGCCGCGGGCGGTCACGATCGAGGGCAAGCGCGTATTCCTCGCTCTGGCCATGCGGGCCGGGGCAAGGCCAGGTTGCGATCACGCCGCTACTTTTGCTTCCAGGAACGACAGGAGGTTGCCGTAGCTCTCGAGCAGTTCGCCATCGACCTCGTCGTCCTCGATCACGATGTCGAGCCGGTCCTCGATCTCGGTCAGCAGGCCTGCGACAGCCATCGAATCAAGCTCCGGCAGGTCGCCGAACAAGCCGGTGGAAGCGTCGAAGGCGGCCACGCGCTCGGCCGAAAGGCCCAGAACGTCCTGAAGGATCGCGCGCAGTGTGCTGTCGGTGTCGCTCATCAGTGTTCCGGCTGCCATTGTGTCGTTCATCGCGCCCTTAACCATCGTGGTTCGGGGAAACAAGGGGGTGCAGCCTGCGACGCAGCAGAGCGCGCAGCAACGAGGGCCAGTGCCGGACCGAGGTCTTGCGCCACGCACGCACGCGCCAGCGGATGCGCACCTGTTCCATCCAGTCACGCTTGTACGAATCGTCGCCGGTTCCGAAGTCGATCAGCGAAACGCCATCGCGATCAATCACATGCTCAAACATGGCAGCGCTGAGCAGCGTTCCGGGCGATTGCTTGCGGAAGCGTTCGTCGTGGGCGAGCTTGTGAATGAACGCCGTGCCGCCTTCGACGGTCCAGAACTGCGCGGCAACGGGTTGGCCATCGATCTCCGCAAGGCCAAGGCGGAGGCGACCTGCCTCGCTTTCCATTTGCGCCCATGCCCTCAGGAAGGCGGGAGAGCCTTCGCCGGGCTTCCAGCTCAACGTGTAGATCGCCTCGTAAGCATCCCAGTCCGTTTGGGAAAATTCGGTGACGAGGCGCAGATGCACTTCGCCCTTGCGGCTTTTGCGGCGGACAGTTTCGCGCAAGGCTCCGGGGCGGTCGGCCCAGTATTCGGCAAAGCTGCGGCCGTTGACGCACAGGATGTGGTTGGCATCGCACGGTTCGCTGATCGTGATCCATCCGGCCTTGCGGAAGGCTGCTGCCAGGGCTTGCGCTTCCTCTTCAGGCATTGGCGCGAACATGGCGCGACCAAGTGGAAGGCTTTGTACAAGTTCTGAAAGACCGGACATATCCCCAAGTGGAGAAACGAAAAAGTTGTACCAGTTGGCAAGGGGAGCAACGTGACTTCCGGCGTCCAGCCATGGCAGGACGGTCGTGGCGGTGCCATCGCTGGCCACGCCGATCCGGGCTTTGCCGGTATCCAAACAATGGTCTGCCAGCAGGGCAAGCCAGTCCAGCCGCTCGAACGGCGATGTGCCTTGCACCGCGATCACGCGCGGGTCGGCTTGCGCTTCCTTAAGACTGGCGTGATAGACGTCCAACGCTCTTGCCATTCCCCATAGAGAACCGAGTGCCAGAAACGCCCGATCCCACCGTGTATCCGCTTGATCACCTTGCCCTTCGCGGTGAGCGCAATGCCCCTGCGCTGGTGCTCAAGGATCGCACGCTAAGCCACGAAGCGTTAAATGCGCGTGTAGGAACCCTTGCGAAGTGGTTGAAATCACGCGCGGGTGATGCCGGGTCCCGCGTGGCGACTTGGTTGCCCAAAACCGAACTCGCCTGCCTGATGCCGCTGGCGGCGGTGCGGGCAGGGCTGGTCCACGTGCCGGTGAACCCGCTGCTGAAGCGGGCCCAGGTGGCGCATATCCTTGGCGATAGCGGTGCGGCGATCCTGATCGCCAACAAGGGGCGGCTCGATACGCTGGAGACAGGGGATGCCGCCTGTCCCGTGATCGATGAGGCGGCCGTGTGGGCGGAAGTGGAGGCGGAAGGTGGCGAACTGCCACCGTCCGACGCCGCGCCCGACAGTCTCGCGGCTATTCTCTACACCAGCGGTTCCACCGGACGGCCCAAGGGGGTGATGCTCAGTCAGGCCAATCTGTGGCTCGGCGCGGTGAGCGTGGCGCATTATCTGAAGATCGTGCCGCAGGACCGGGTGCTGGCGGTGCTGCCGCTGGCATTCGATTATGGCCAGAACCAGCTGCTTTCCACCTGGTATGCAGGCGGCAGTGTGGTCCCGCTCGATTACCTCACGCCACGCGACGTGGTGAAGGCGGTGGCAAAGCATGGCGTCACCACGATCGCCGCCGTGCCGCCGCTATGGCTGCAACTGGTGGAGTTGGGGTGGCCTGAGGACGTGGCCGCGTCGCTTCGGCGGCTGACCAATAGCGGCGGTGCGCTGACGCCATCGCTGGTCCGGGCGTTGCGCACGAAGTTTCCCGCTGCCGATCTCTACCCGATGTACGGCCTGACCGAGGCGTTCCGTTCGACCTATCTCGATCCGGCGCTGGTGGACGCGCATCCGACATCGATCGGCAAGGCGATACCGTTTGCAGAAATTCTTGTAGTCAATGACTTGGGTGGGGAAGCTCAGGCAGAGGACGAGGGTGAACTGGTCCATACCGGCCCACTCGTCGCGCAGGGCTATTGGCAGGATGCCGAGCGGACGGCAGAGCGATTCAAGCCTGCGCCTGCGTTCTCGAAACTGGGCGGCATGGCGGTGTGGTCGGGCGATCGGGTCAGGCGCGATGCCGAGGGACTGCTGCACTTCGTCGGGCGGCGCGATGCCATGATCAAGACCAGCGGCAACCGGGTCAGCCCGCAGGAAGTGGAAGAAGCCGCCGTGGCGACGGGGCTTGTGGCCGAAGCGGTGGCGCTGGGCTTGCCCGATCCGCAACTGGGGCAGGCGATCCATCTCGTCGCCCGGGCCGCACCCGGTGCAGAGCAGGCAGACCTGATCCCCGCGCTGACCCGCGCGCTGCCCAATTTCATGGTGCCTCGTCACGTTCATTGGCGTGACGTCATGCCCGTCAGTCCCAATGGCAAGCTGGACCGGGTTGCACTCGCGGCGGAACTGGCCAAGGACATGAAGCCATGAAACCGCTAGGGCCCATTCCTGCAGGCTACGAAGCCATCGACGGCGTGCTGGCAGTTGCCGGCCGCAAGGTGACCGATCTGGTGGCTGAGGCCGGCCGCACCCCGCTGTTCGTATATTCGCGCGATCTGCTCAGCGCCCGCGTTGCGGCCCTGCGCGTGGCGATGCCCGAGCGTTTGGCTATCCATTATGCCGTGAAAGCAAATCCTTATCAGCCATTGCTCAAGCATATGCTGGGACAGGTCGATGGCTTCGACATTGCCTCGGGCGGCGAGCTTGAGATCGTGCGAGCAGTTGGCATCGATCCGGCGCGGGTCAGCTTTGCCGGGCCGGGCAAGCGTGATGCGGAGCTTGAGGCGGCGATTGCGGCGGGCGTCACGCTCAATCTCGAATCCGAGGGCGAAGCCAGTCGTGCGCTGGCCATCGCGGAGCGTCTCGGCATTGCGCCGCGCCTTGCCATCCGGGTCAATCCCGATTTCGATCTCAAGGGATCAGGCATGAAGATGGGCGGCGGGGCCAAGCCTTTCGGCATCGATGCCGAGCGTGTGCCGGCCCTCGCGCGCAAGCTGATTTCGGCAGGCGCGGACTGGCGCGGCTTCCATATCTTCGCGGGCAGTCAGGCGCTTTCGGCTGACGCCATCATCGAAACGCAAGGTCAGACGCTGGCGCTGGCCGCGCGTCTGGCAGAAGAATCGGGTGCGGCGCTGCCCAAGTGCAATCTGGGCGGGGGCTTTGGCATTCCCTACTTTCCCGGCGACGAACCGGTAGATATTGTCGCCGTCGGCGCAGCGCTTGCGGAGCGGTTCGCCGATCTGCCCGAAGTGCTCCAAGACACTGCATTCTGCATTGAACTCGGCCGCTATCTTGTTGGTGAAGCTGGCGTTTATCTCGCCACTGTGGTCGACCGCAAGGAGAGCCATGGCGAGACCTATCTCGTCACTGATGGCGGGCTCCATCATCAGCTGGCAGCCTCCGGCAACTTCGGCACCGTTGTTCGTCGCAACTATCCCAGCGCCATCGCCACGCGCTTTGGTGAGGCTGTGGAAGAAGAGGCGAGCATCGTAGGGTGTCTGTGCACGCCGCTTGACCGGCTGGCCGACAAGGGCGGTTTTCCAAGGGCTGACGTCGGCGATATCGTCGCCATTTTCTGTGCCGGGGCCTATGGTGCCAGTGCCAGCCCGGCCATGTTCCTGGGCCAAGGGCCGGCTGCGGAAATGCTTGTCTGACAATCGCATAGGTTCCCGCCGTTAACCCCTGACGTGACGCCAGTCCCGTTACGGGACGCGACCGAATGGCCGCTTGGCGTCACGCCTTCAAGCAATCAAGGCTAACGCAATCTTCACCCTTTTTGGCGATAGCCAGCGGTGAATTGCGGCTCTGCGCGCGCTGTCTGCGGACAGGGCGGGCCGGGAACCACCGCAGCAAGAAGGACAGTCCATGCCGTTCAATTCGCGTCTTACCCGTATGCTTGCAGGCACGGCCATGCTGAGCCTTGCCCTGTCGGGCTGCAGTGGCGTCGGTGGCGGGCCCCAACTGCCGCCAGCCTCGTTCGTGGCCCTGCAGGAAGGACCGGGCGAAGAATACGTGATCGGCCCGCTCGACGAGCTGACGATTTTCGTCTGGCGCAATCCCGAACTGGGCGCGAGCGTACAGGTCCGTCCCGACGGGCGTATAACCACTCCGCTGATCACCGACATGCCGGCCGTGGGCAAGACACCGTCGATGCTGGCCGAAGACATCAAGCTCCAGCTTTCGCAGTACATCCAGGAGCCGATCGTCTCGGTCATCGTCAACAAGTTTGCCGGGACTTTCAGCCAGCAGGTGCGCATCGTCGGCGCGACCGAGAAGCCAGCCTCGATCCCGTTCCGTGCCAACATGACGCTGCTCGATGCGATGATCGCGGTCGGCGGGCTTTCGGAATACGCCGCAGGCAACAAGGCGCGGCTGGTTCGGTTCGACAAGCAATCTGGCAACCAGAAGGAATATGCAGTGCGCATCGGCGATCTGCTGCGCAAGGGCGATACCAAGGCCAACGTCCTGCTCATGCCCGGCGATGTGATCATTATCCCCGAGAGCACGTTCTGAGCCGCCGATGACCAGTATCTATGAAGAAGTGCGCATCGCGCTCTATGGCATCTGGCATCGTCGCTGGATTGCGCTCGGCATTGCCTGGGCGGTCTGCGCGCTGGGCTGGCTGGTCGTGGCGATGGTGCCCAACAGCTACGAATCCAAGGCGCGCATCTTTGTGCAGATCGACGATGTGTTGGCCGACCAGATCGGCATCGGAGGCGATCGCAAGCGCGACATCGAACGCGTTCGCCAGACGCTGACCAGCGCGGTCAATCTCGAGAAGGTCGTCCGCGCCACGCGCCTGGGCGACAAGGTGACGTCCGACAAGCAGATGCAGGCTGCGGTTGAAAGCCTTGGCAAGCAGGTCACGGTGGTCAGCCAGCAGGACAACCTGTTCGAGATCACCGGTACTGCTGGCGGCGGCGGTCGCAACGATGGTGAGAATGCCAAGCTGGCGCAGGATGTCGTCCAGAAAATGATCGACATTTTTCGCGAGGAGAACCTTGCCGGTGGACGCGGCGAGATGACCGATACGCTCGCCTTCATGGACCAGCAGCTGGCCGATCGTAAGAAGGCGCTCGAAGCAGCTGAACTGAAGCGCACCGAATTCGAATCCAAGAACGCAGGCTTCATTCCCGGCGCCGGTTCGCTCACCACCCGGCTCGAAGCTGCGCGTAACCAGATGCGCGATGTCGAATCGAACCTGCTCGCGGCACAGAGCGCGCTCGCCTCGATCAACGGGCAGCTTTCAGGCACGCCGCAGACCATTGCCATTCCGGGTGTTTCGGGCGGTGCCAAGGGCGCGCTTGCCCAGGCCATGTCCGATCTCGGCGCGATGCGAGCTCGCGGGCTGACCGACAGCCATCCGGACGTGATTTCCGCCAAGGCGCAGATTGCCAACCTGCAGAAGGCTGCGGCGGGCGAGGGCAGTGGCGGTGGTACGCCTAATCCGGCCTACAGCTCGCTCGTCTCGATCAAGGCTGACCGCGAAGCGAGCCTCGTCTCGCTGCAGTCGCGCCGCGCTTCGCTCCAGGCCGAAATCTCGCAACTCACCGCGCAGCAGTACAGCGAGCCAACCGTGGCCGCTGAAGCCGCGCGCATCAACCGCGATTACGACGTGCTCAAGGAGCAGTACGACAAGCTCCTGCGCGACCGCGAGCAACTGCGCCTGCGCGGCCAAGTCGAGACCGAGCGTGACGCGGTGAAGTTTGAAGTGATCGACCCGCCGACAATGCCGCGTGGGCCAGCTGCGCCGGACCGTCCGCTGCTGTTGCTGCTCGTCCTGATCGTCGGCATCGGCGCAGGCTGTGGCGGCGCCTTCGCCATCGGCCAGCTCCGTTCGGCCTATTCGACCACGGGCCAGCTTGAACGCGCGACCGGCCTGCAGGTGCTCGGCGGCATCTCCGAGGCGATCACCCGCACCGCGCGGGCAGAGCGTGCGCGCAGGCTCAAGTGGTTCGCAGGCGGGGTCGCCGGTCTGTTCGTGATGCTCTTCGTCCTCCTCGGGGTCGAAATGCTCAAGCGCGGCATGGTGGCCTGAGGAGTGATGCGATGACCGACCAGAGCAAGATCCCGCTGCCAGCCTCCGGCCCCTCGCTGATCGAGCGCGCTTCGGGTGCCTTCGACTTCCGCACCCTGACGCGGCCTGTCGTGCCCGACCTGCCGCCTGCGCCGATGCCCAAAGTGGTCGCCGCGCCGCCAGCACCCGCGCCTGCGCCATTCGTCGCTCCGGTTGCCATGCCAGAGCCTGAACCCGAGCCCGAGGTGCGGCACTTCACTGGTCCGCGCCATGTGATCGACCGGGCCCACTTGCGCGAACAGTGCCTGATCGAACCCGAAAGCAGCGTCACCGGCCTGCTTGAGGAGTTCCGCATCGTGAAGCGCCAGCTCCTGCGCACCGCCGCCGAATCGCGCGGCGATCTGCATGGCGAGCGCATCCTCGTCGCCTCGGCCCATCCGGGCGAGGGAAAGACCTTTTGCGCGGTCAACCTCGCGCTGTCGATGGCGGCGGAGAAGGACACCGAGGTCCTCCTGGTAGATGCCGACTTCGCCAAGCCATCGGTGCTCTCCACGCTCGGCTTGCCCGGCGGTCCGGGTCTGATGGACGCACTGGCCGATCCTGACATCGCGGTAGAGGACTGTGTGCTCGGCACCGACATCGCCGGGCTCTATGTCCTGCCCGCAGGCAACGCCACCGGGTCCGACACCGAATACCTCGCCTCCGCCCGCACCGAAGCGGTGCTCGAGCGGCTGACGCGGCATTCGCCCAACCGCATCGTCATCTTCGATTCGCCGCCGGTGCTCGCCGCATCGCCTGCCAGTGTGCTCGCCCACCATGTCGGGCAGACCGTCGTCATCGTGCGCGCGGACCTCACCGGCGAGGCTGCGCTGCGCGATGCGGTCAGCCTACTTGGCGCCTGTGACGACATCAAGCTCCTGCTCAACGGCACCCGGTTCTCGACCACCGGCCGCCGTTTCGGCACCTATTACGGATACAAGGAATGATCCGGACACGGCTTCCTTTGCGCTTGGCGGCGCTTGCCGGAGCGATGCTCCTGGCCGCGCCGCTCCACGCGCAATCGCTCGATTACGAGAGCGTCGATGGCGATGCGCCGTCGGACAAGGCTGATGCACCTAACAAGAGCAAGGGCCGCGGCCTGACCTCGCGCGGTGCAGGCGGTGGTCCGCGCACGACGATCCGCCCCTACATCGAGGCGACGCAGAACGTCCTGTGGGAGCTTTCGCCCGGTGACGAGGTGCTGACCTACAGCACGATTGCCGCAGGCGTTGACGTCAACCTCGACGGCCGCCGCACGCAGGGCGCGGTCTCGGTGCGCTATGAACGCCGCATCTCGCAATCTGACCGACTGCGCGATGGCGATACGCTGTCCGGTCTCGCTCGCGTCAAGCACGACCTGATCCCGCGCACGCTCTCGGTGGAAGCAGGCGCGCTCGCCGCACGCACCCGCGTGGAAGGGAGCGGCGCATCGACGCTCAACCCGCTCGCCGCCAACGACGCGGTCAGCCAGGTCTATTCGATCTACGCAGGTCCTGCCGTGTCGACCCATGTCGGCGATGTTGCGCTCGCCGGGTCGTACATGCTCGGCTACACCAAGGTGCAGCAGAAGGACGCGGTCCAGCTTGCCCCCGGCCAGCCGCTGACCGACATCTTCGATGATTCGGTCTCGCAGTCGGCGCAGCTTTCGGCAGGGATCGCGCCCGGTACGGTTCTACCTGTGGGCATCACCGCCAGCGGCTCCTACTATCAGGAAGATGTGACCAACCTCGACCAGCGCGTGCGCGACATGCGCGCCGGGGTGCAGGTGACTTATCCCGTGACCATGGAACTCGCGCTCGTTGGCGCCGTGGGATACGAGAACGTTGAGGTATCCTCGCGCGATGCCGTCCGCGATGCCAATGGTGTCCCGGTGCTGGGCAGCAATGGCCGCTACGTGACCGACAAGTCACGCCCCCGCGAACTTGCCTACGACACCGAAGGATTCACCTGGGATGCCGGCGTGATGTGGCGGCCCAGCCGCCGCACCGCGCTCTCGGCCTTTGTCGGCCGTCGCTATGACAGCACGACCTATTACGGCAGCTTCTCCTACAACCCGAACGCGCGCAGCTCCCTGACCGTCGCGGTCTATGACAACGTCTCCGGCTTTGGCGGGCAGGTGAACCGGGCGCTGCGTGATCTGCCGACCGACTTCCAGGTCAACCGCGATCCGTTCAACGGACAGATCAGCGGTTGTGCGATCGGTTCGGAATCGGGGGGCTGCGTCAACAATGCGCTGTCCTCGGTCGCCAGTTCGGTGTTCCGCGCGCGCGGCGTCAATGCCACTTATGCGCACCGCATCGGTCGGATGCAGGCGGGGATCGGCGCAGGCTACATTCGCCGCAAGTATATCGCTCGCGAGGACTCGGTGCTCGGCGCGGCCAACGGCATTGTCGACGAGAGCTTCTATGTCGATGCCGGGCTGAATGGCCCGATCGACCGTCGTTCGAGCTTTGCCGTCTCGGCTTATGCCGCATGGTTCCAGTCGGGCGCATCCAGCCTTGGCGACGTGACCACGGTTGGCGCCAACGCGGCCTACTTCCGCAATCTGACCGACCGCCTCGTGGCGACCGCAGCGGTCGGTTTGGATAGTGTTAACCGTAAAGTGATTGAAGATCAGGTAGTAGCCTCAGGCCTTGTCGGCCTGCGCTATTCCTTCTGACGCCCGGAGACGGCTTCGATGTACGATGAATTCTATGGCCTGACGGGTCGCCCTTTCCAGCTGACGCCCGATCCGCGCTTCTATTTCGAGAGCGGAACGCACCGCAAGGCCCTGTCTTATCTGGGTTATGGCCTCGCACAGGGGGAGGGCTTCATTGTCATCACCGGTGAGGTTGGCGCAGGCAAGTCCACGCTTGCCGCGCACCTGATGGCCACGATTGACCGCCAGCGACTCACCGCCGCGCAGATCGTCACTTCGGCGCTCGACGGCGAGGAGCTGATCCACGTTTCGGCACGCGCCTTCGGTCTTGAAGTGGCCGGACACGACAAAGCCACCGCACTCGCCCAGATCGAAGCCTTCCTGCATCACGAAGCGCGCGAAGGCCGTCGCTGCCTGCTGGTGGTGGACGAATCGCAGAACCTCTCGGTCGAAGCGCTCGAAGAGCTGCGCATGCTCTCGAACTTCCAGTTGGGCGCGCATCCGCTGCTGCAGATACTGCTGCTCGGTCAGCCCGAATTCCGCACGCTGATCCAGACATCGCCGGAGCTGGAGCAACTGCGCCAGCGCGTGATTGCCTCGCATCACCTCGATGCGATGGAGCCTGCCGAAGTCGGCGCCTATGTCGAACACCGTCTGGCGATGGTTGGCTGGCAAGGGCGCCCGCAGTTCGATGCGCGGGTCTATGCCGATCTTGCCAAGGCCAGCGGCGGCGTGCCGCGCCGGATCAACCAGATCGTCAACCGCCTGATGCTGATGGGTGCCGTCGAGCAGCGCGACCATATCGATGCCGCGATGCTGCAGGCCGTACTGGCCGATCTCGCCGGTGACGGTGCCTTCGGCACGCCGCAGGTTTCCGTGACGCCCGCTCCTGCAGCCGACGTGCCGCAGATCGACATGCCGGTCGCTGCCGCCGCAGCACCTGTGGAAGCCGCAACGGTCGCTCCCGCGCCTGCCTTCGATGAAAGCGTCTGGCGCGCGGCTCTGGCCGAGCGTGACGAGCAGATTGCCGAGTTGCAGCAGGCGATCATCGAGCTGGCCGACATGCGCGCCGCGCCTGTCGCGCCCGTGCCCGACTTCGATCTGGCCGCCCAGCTTGAGGAAGCCAACCATCGCATCGCCGCGCTGGAACAGCGTCCGGGTGACGAAGCCGTGCTTGAGGCGCTGGCCGAGGCGCAGCGCCGCGTCGCCGCGCTCGAATCGCGCACCAGCGAGCAGGAAATGGCGATCCGCCACACGCTGACCATGCTGATCGAGTGGATCGAGGCCGAAGACTTCCATCGCGCCGCTGCGTGAGCGACGCATCAGGGGATAGTGCAATGTCGTCCGGGGTGCTGAACGGCCGGGTGCTGAACGGCCAAGTGCTGAACGGATTGTCCGTCGACGTGGAGGACTGGTTCCAGGTCGGCGCGTTCGAAACCGTGATCGACCGGGCTGACTGGGACGGGCTGACCTGTCGCGTCGAGCGCAACTGCGAGCAGATACTAGCCCTGTTCGACCATGCGGGCGTGAAGGGCACGTTCTTCACGCTGGGCTGGATTGCCGAGCGTTACCCGGCAATGATGCGCCGGATTGCCGCGGCAGGTCACGAGATCGCCAGCCACGGCTGGGACCACGCTCGCGTATTCACCTTGGGCCGCGAAGCATTTGCCGCTGACATCGAACGTGCGCGCAAGGTGCTCGAAGATGTAACCGGCGAGCGAGTTACCGGCTATCGCGCGCCAAGTTTCTCGATCGATGCCCGAACACCCTGGGCGCACGAAGTGCTGTCCGAGCAGGGCTATGTCTATTCCTCATCAGTCGCGCCCATCGTCCACGATCACTACGGCTGGCGAGAGGCCCCACGCTTTGCATTTCGCCCGGTCTCGGACGCGGACCTGATCGAGATTCCGGTTACGACCGCTGAAGTCGCGGGTCGTCGCATGGCTGCAGGCGGGGGCGGGTTCTTCCGGCTCTTGCCTTATGCCGTCTCGCGCTGGGCGATCCGTCAGGTCAATGAACGCGATGGCCGACCGGCGGTGTTCTATTTCCACCCATGGGAAATCGATCCGGACCAGCCGCGCCCGCCGGTCGCTCCGCTCAAGTCGAAGCTGCGGCACTACACAAATCTCGATGTCATGGCGGCAAAGCTTTCGCGTCTGGTGCGCGAATTCCGTTGGGGCCGCATGGACGAGGTCGCTGCAATAGAGGCGGCGCGCACGCCCTTTCGTGAGGCTGCATGAACGCTCCGTTCTTCCCTGCCAGCGCGGTTGCGCGCATCGCCGATCCGGGCGACCATGCGGCAATAGCGCGCTTCCTTGCCGACCATCCCGACACCACAGCCTTCCACCGCGCCGAATGGCTCGATGCCGTCGAGCGATCGACCGGGCACAGAACCCACGTTCTCCTGTCCGAACGGGACGGCGCGATCCGTGGCGTCCTGCCGCTGCATGAAGTCCATTCCCCGCTGTTCGGTCGAGCACTGGTTTCCACCGGTTTCGGCGTTGGCGGCGGCGTCGTGGGTGAGGGTGATCCCGCACTTTTCGCAGCCGCGCAGGAACTGGCCGTCCGTCTCAACTGCCCCACACTCGAATTGCGCGGCGGGCCTTTGCCGCAAGGCGAGGGCTGGCACGTCAAGACCGACAGCCACGCAGGCTTCGTCATTGCCCTCGCAGCTGACGATGATGCGCAGCTGCTCGCCATCCCGCGCAAGCAGCGCGCCGAAGTGCGCCGGGGCCTGGGCCATGGCATGGAAGTGCGGACCGGGCGCTGTGCCGATGATCGCGCGATGCATTACGCTGTCTATGCCGAATCCGTGCGCAATCTCGGCACACCGGTATTCCCGAAACGCCTGTTCGATTCAGTGATGGACGGCTTCGGCGTTGATGCCGATATCCTGACCGTTCTCCACGAAGGGCAGCCGCTCGCCTCGGTGCTGAGTCTCTACCATCGCGGCGCGGTCATGCCTTACTGGGGCGGCGGCACCCATGCCGCGCGGACGATGCGTGCCAACGATGTGATGTACTATGCGCTGATGAACCACGCGCGCGGACGCGGATGTGACCGTTTCGATTTCGGCCGTTCCAAGGTTGATACCGGGGCATATCACTTCAAGCGCAACTGGGGCTTCACCCCCGAACCACTCGCCTATGCGACATGGACTGCCGACGGCCAGGCCCCGCGCGACGTCAACCCGCTCAGCCCGCGCTACAAGGCCAAGATTGCGCTTTGGCAGAAACTGCCACTCAGCCTCGCCAACCGCATCGGCCCGTTCATCGCCAACGGCCTTGCATGAGCGAAGTCCTGTTCCTTGCCCACCGCATTCCGTTTCCGCCGGATCGCGGTGACAAGATCCGCTCGTGCCACGTTCTGCGCCACATCGCGGGGCTTGCTCCTGTCCATGTCGCCTGCTTCGCCGATGACGAAGGCGACATGGCCCATGAGCCCGAGCTGATCGCCGTCGCCGCAAGCCATTGCCTCGTGCCGCGCACCCGCTCGCTGAAGTTGGCTGGCGTAGAGGCTTTGGCCAGCGCCAGGCCGGTCAGCCTCACCGCTTTTGCCGACAAGCGCATCGCCACCTACGTCGCACAAATTCTGGCTGAGCGCCCCATCAGCGCAATCTACGTCTTCTCCGGCCAGATGGCGCAATACATCCCCGCCACTTTCGCTGGACGCGTGGTGATGGATTTCGTCGATGTCGATTCCGCCAAGTTCGAAGCTTATGCCGCCGCCGCCCGCTTTCCCGCGAGCCGCCTCTATGCCCGCGAAGCCCGCCTGCTCTCGCGCTTCGAAAGCGACATTGCCCGCCGCGCCCACGCCAGCCTGCTCGTCACGCCGGAGGAAGCTGCGCTCTTCCGCCAGCGCCTGACCCCCGGTTCAGAGCCGCGCGTAATGGCCCTCGGCAATGGCATCGACACCGATTTCTTCGACCCGGAAGGCATGCCTCCTGCACCCGAAATGGCAGGCGAGGGGCCGCAACTGACCTTCACCGGCCAGATGGACTACCCGCCCAACGTGGCCGCCGTCGAAATGTTCGCCCGCGAAGTCATGCCGCAGATCCGCGCGACATTTCCGCAGGCGCGCTTCAACGTTGTTGGCCGCGCGCCGACGCTGGCGGTCCGTTCGCTTGAACGCGTCAACGGCACCCGCGTCACTGGCGCGGTGATCGACGTGCGCCCCTGGCTTGCCGGAGCCGACCTCGTCGTTGCTCCGCTGACCATCGCGCGCGGCGTGCAGAACAAGGTGCTCGAAGCCATGGCCATGGCCCGCCCGGTCCTCGCCACGCCTGAGGCCGCCACCGGCATCCCTGCGCGCGAGGGCCACGAACTGGTCGTCGCCAGCGGTTCCGACGCTCTCGCCAAGGCAGCGCTCAGCCTGCTCCACGACAAGGTCCGTGCCGCCACCATCGGCCAGTCGGCCCGCGCTTTCGTGCTGGAAAAGTGCGGTTGGGCCGGAGTGCTGGCCCCGCTCGCTGGCCTGCTCGGCCTGTCTGGCCCCGAGTCCCCCCGTGTCGCTGCCTGACCTCGCGCTCAAGGCCCCGCTCGGCCGTGCGGTTGCAGCGCTCCCGGTGCCATGGCGTCGCGCGCTCGCGCTGCTGGCGTGCGCATGGACAGGCAACGTCGTGCTCTTCGCCTCCGACTGGCAGGCGATGTTCCTGCAGTGGTGGGACAGTTCGACCTACAACCACGTTCTCCTCATCCCCTTCATCCTCGGCTGGCTGATTTCACTGCGCTGGCGTGAAGTGGTGCGGATCGAGCCCCAAGCCTGGTGGCCCGGTCTGATCGCTTTCGCGGGAGCCGCGTTTCTCTGGCTGCTCGGCACTTTCGCCGGCCTCTCGCTCGCCACGCAGCTTGGCGTGGTCCTCATGGCGCAGGCGAGTGTGCTGGTCCTGCTCGGTCCCCGCGCCTGCGCCGCCCTGCTGTTCCCCATCGCCTACATGCTGTTCCTCGTCCCCGCAGGCGACGAGCTGATCCCTGCGCTCCAGACCATCACCGCGAAGATCTCGATGGCGCTGCTGGCGCTCAGCAACGTGCCTGCGCACATCGAAGGCGTGTTCATCACCACCCCCGGCGGCTATTTTGAAGTGGCCGAGGCCTGCTCCGGCGTGAAGTTCCTCATCGCGATGATCGCCTACGGCGCACTCGTCGCCAACGTCTGCTTCGCTTCGTGGACCCGCCGCATTGCCTTCATGGCGCTCAGCATCGCGATGCCGATCCTTGCCAACGGCGTGCGCGCATGGGGCACGATCTTCATCGCCGAGCATCGTGGCATCGAATTTGCCGCCGGTTTCGACCACATCTTCTACGGCTGGATATTCTTCGCCGTGGTCATGGCGCTGGTCATGGCCATTGCCTGGCGCTTCTTTGACCGCGCCATTGACGACCGCATGGTCGATGCCGAAGCCCTCAACGGTAACGCTCTTCTGGCAAGGCTCTCCGCATTCTCCATGGGGCAGGGCAGGGCGCTGCCCGCGCTCGCCGCCATCGCACTGGTGTTCAGCGGATGGAGTGCATGGGCCAACAGCCTCGAAGCCCCGGTCCCGGCGCGCATAGCTTTCCCCGAGGTCCCCGGCTGGCAACAGGTTGACTACACCCCGCAAGCCGCGTGGAAGCCACTCCACACCGGCGCAAACCACGTTTTGCTAGGCCGCTTCCGCGATGACGCAGGCCACACCGTCGACATCTCCTATGCGCTCTACGCAACGCAGGACGACGGGCGCGAGGCAGGCGGCTTCGGGCAGGGCGCGATCCCGCTCGGCGGTGGCTGGGCTTGGGAAAGCTCGCCCGCTCCGCTTGCCCAGGGCCATGCCGACCGCATCCAGACCGCGGGCCCGGTGCATCGCCTTGCCGAGACGTTCTACCGCTCCGGTCCGCTATTCACTGGCAGCAACACTCGCCTCAAGCTCGAGAACATCCTCGATCGCCTGCTGCTGCGCGAACGCACCACCGCCACGCTTATCCTGTCTGCCGAAGACGCAATCCCCGGCCAGCCTCCGGCCGAAGCCTCCTTGCGCGCCTTCCTCAACGCAGCCGGACCAGTGGATGCGTGGATGGACCGCGCTGCCGCAGGCCGCTAGGCTTCCTTCGCATGTGCGGAATCGCAGGAATCATCCATACCGAAGGCCTCAAGCCTGTCGATCCTGACCGGGTCCGCCGCATGTGCGACGCCATCGCGCATCGCGGCCCGGACGGGGAGGGCGTGTGGACCGCGCCCGGCGTAGGCCTCGGCCACCGCCGCCTGTCGATCATAGACCTGGCCGGATCGCCCCAGCCGATGATTGCGGCAGAGGGCGATGCAGTGATCGTCTTCAACGGTGAAATCTACAATTTCAGGGACTTGCGCAAGGAGCTTCAGGCGCTCGGCGCGACTTTCCGCACCGATGGCGATACCGAAGTGATCCTGCAGGCATGGCGGCAATGGGGCGTCGATTGCCTGCCGCGCCTCCACGGCATGTTCGCCTTCGCGCTCCACGACCTGCGCCAACGCACCACGCTGCTCGTCCGCGACCGTTTTGGCGTGAAGCCGTTGTTCACCGCGCGGCTGGCCGATGGTGCGGTGATCTTTGGCTCCGAGCTAAAGGCGCTTCTCGCGCATCCCTCGCTAAGGCGCGAAATCGATCCGCTGGCGGTGGAGGACTATCTCGCATGGGGTTACGTCCCCGATCACCGCTCGATCCTCAAGGGTGTCGAGAAGCTGCCTGCGGGGCATTACCAGCTCCTGCGCCCGGATGCCCCGCCGCCCGCTCCGGTGCAATGGTGGGACGTCTCCTTCGCCGACCGCGAGAAAGGCAAGGCGGACGACCTCGGCGCGCACCTGCTCCACCACATGCGCGAAGCCGTCACGTCGCGCATGCTGGCGGACGTGCCGCTCGGCGCGTTTCTGTCGGGCGGAGTGGACAGTTCCAGCGTCGTCGCGCTCATGGCCGAGGCGAGCACCACACCGGTCAAGACGTGCTCGATCGGTTTCGATGTCGCCGCGCTCGACGAAACCGCTTACGCCGATCGCATCGCCGCGCAATTCCATACCCAGCACTGGAAACGCACCGTCTCGCCCGAAGACTTCTCGCTGGTCGACAGGCTGGCGGGCATGTTCGACGAGCCGTTCGCCGACGCTTCCGCGCTTCCCACCTTCCGTGTCTGCGAACTGGCGCGTGAGCACGTGACCGTGGCGCTTTCCGGCGATGGCGCCGACGAGGCCTTTGCGGGTTACCGCCGCCAGGCCTTTCAGCACCGGGAAGAGCAGGCCCGCTCCCTCCTGCCAGCAGCACTTCGCAAACCGCTGTTTGGTGGCCTTGGCCGGGTCTGGCCCAAGGCAGACTGGGCGCCACGACCATTGCGGGCCAAGACCACGCTGCTCAGCCTCGCCGGCGATGGCGAAGAGGGCTATGCTCGCGCACTCGCGGTCACCTCGGCCGATTTGCGCGACACGCTTTACAGCCCCGATTTCAAGCGCTTGCGTGGCGATTATCGCGCCGAACAGCCGTTCGTGGACATGATGCGCCGTGCGCCCGCCCGGTCCGGGCTAGACCGCGCGCAGTATGCCGACCTCAAGTTCTATATGCCCGGTGACATCCTCACCAAGGTCGATCGCACGAGCATGGCGGTCAGTCTCGAAGCGCGCGAACCGCTGCTCGATCATCGCCTCGTCGAATTCGGCGCGCGCCTGCCCGAAGGCCTGCGCGTGAAGGGCACGACCGGGAAGTGGCTGGTGAAGGATACGATGCGCCGATACCTGCCCGAGGACGTGCTGTTCCGCCCAAAGATGGGCTTCGTCACGCCCATTGCTCAGTGGCTGCGCGGACCACTGGCAGAAGAAGCGCGCGGCCTTGCCGCCAGCGGAGCGCTCGCCCGCACAGGCTGGTTCGACAGCGCCCGGATCGATGCCCTGGCCGACGCACACATTTCAGGACGTTCAGACCACAGCCGCCTGATCTGGCAGCTTCTCATGTTGCGGAAATCCTTGGATCGGCTTGGTTGATACGCGTTTAAGTTTGTTTGCCCGGTAAGGTGATCTTCACCAATCCGGACTAATCCAGCGTGGAAACAATGTCGCTGGACCTATGTTGAAGCAACTGCGCTCCCCGCTGTATCTCGCGCTGATAATTCCGGCGTTGCTGGCGCTTACCGATTTGCTGACGCCAATCGACCAGCCTTTCCGCAACACTTTGGCCAAGCTTAGTTCGCACGCTCCCAGTCATTCGACTATCGTTCTTAGCTTTGATCAAGGTATTTATGCGGGTGAAAAGTCGATCATCGGAACAAGGCGGCTTGCGACCGTAATTGAGCAGGTCGCCAAGCAGATGCCACAGCGGGTGCTTATCGACACTCCCGTCGTCTTTGGTGAAGATCGGGACGGTGATCGTAAGTTGAAAGCATCGATTGATCGGTTGAAGCCTGACGCGAGCTTCGTCGTTCGGAGCAAGGAGCTTGGCACCCTAGGGCATGAATTCGTGCCGTCCGACTTCGATATTCCAGAGCCGGCCCAGATTGCGAATATCCCGGTGGTGTTGTCCGCCTGGAATACCAACTTCATGGAATACGGCGTGTCATCCGCCTATTCAATAGAGGTCAATGGCCGATCGTATCCCTCCGTGGCCGCATTTCTGGCAGAAAAAAGTGGTGGTCCACAGAATTACTTTGGGCCAAATACTCTTCTCGATATAGAGAGCATACCTTTTGTACCCGTGGAGAAGTTTTTGCATGGAGAATATCAAAATGGGTTGATGACGGGTCGTACAGTTATTATCAATTCAGCGGGTGTGGTTCGCCCCGTCGGCTATTTTGGTCACGGGCGATATCATCCACTTGCACTCGATCTTGCGGGCGCAGATGCGCTTGGATTGCCGTTTGCAGTGAATTTGGGATACTACCCCTTACTATTTGGGGTTTGGCTCCTGATCGCTGCGGCGAGCAGAGCTGTGAGAAGGCGTACAAAGTTTGTTCTTTACGGCTCAAGCCTGGCTTTCACCTTTTGTGTGCCGGCAGTCTTACAACAAGTCGGCCTTACAGCAGATATTGGGGCGGCAGTACCCTGCTTGGCGATCTATTCGTCAATCCGTCTCTGGCAGCTCCGTGTAAGACGTGTACAGCACACCAGTACATCTGGATTGCCAAACTTCTTGGCGCTGAGCGAACAGCCTCTTGGGGTTGGCCGCGATGTGATTGTTGCAATCATCGCTCGGTATGAGGAGATACTGGCAACACTCCCCAAGGAACTCCATGGAGAATGCGCCAAGCAGATTGCCCGGCGCCTTTCGGTCGGGTCAGGGATCGAAACAATCTACAATGGTGATGGCGGCCATTTTGCATGGACCGAGGAAGCGCGGCCGCTCGAGATGCAGCTTAATCATTTGGAAGGCTTGCGCGCCCTATTCTCGGCGCCGCTGCAGATCGGCAGCTTCACTTTCGACACGAATATCCATTTTGGTCTGGACCGCAACGAAGGTTTGGACCCACAGGCACGCCTGAATTCAGCACTCGCAAGCGCAAACGACGCTTTGGGTTCAGGACGATCTGTCGAACTTTTCGAAGCCGATCGACTCGCCGAAGCGACGTGGGAACTCTCGCTCCACGCAAGGATCGACGAAGGTCTCCGCAATGGAGAGATCTGGTTGGCATTTCAAAGTCAGTGGGACATGCGAACCAGCGAGTTGTGTGGCGCTGAAGCGCTCATTCGCTGGAATCACCCCACTCGTGGTCCCATCGCGCCAGACGCGTTTATCCTTCAGGCTGAACGGGCAGGGCGCATCGACGCATTGACGTATTGGGTAGTCGATGAGGCCATCACCGCAACGCTGGCCTTGAATTCACTAGACCGCCATGTCCAGATGAGCATAAACCTGTCAGCCCAAATGGTCGACAAACCCTCGCTTGTCGCAAATTTTGCCGAAATCGTGCGGCGGCGGAATATTGATCCACGTCTTCTGACGGTCGAAGTGACCGAAACATCGAGCGTGCGAAATCGGCCTGCAGCAGTGCAGAACCTGTCACAACTGCGGGCAATGGGCTTCCGGCTGTCAATCGATGATTTCGGCACCGGAGAGGCCAGTTTGGCTTATCTTGCCGACCTGCCAAGCGACGAACTTAAGCTGGATCGCCGCTTCGTTTCTCGGCTGATGACGCGTGACCGTGAGCGCCATATCATTCGCTCCACAATCGATTTGGCTCACGCTCTAGGGCAAACAGTTGTTGCGGAGGGTATCGAGGATGAAGCAACTTACCGGGCTTTAGCCGACATGGGTTGTGATGTTGGACAGGGCTATTTCCTCGGCAAACCGCAGGCTTTTCCAGAGTTTTATAAGGTATTTCTCGAATTGGGACGGCGCCGATTTGGAGTCGTTTAGAACTTGTTAACCAATAAACTTGGTGTTAACCATGTGTCTCCGACCGTGGATGGAGGCACGAATGTCTGCTTTGAACGCCGTTATCGAGATCCTGCGCTGGTTTTGGGGCTGATCTAAGGGGCTGTTTTTCATTGAGAAACAGCCAAAAAACAGAAATACGCTGCTTGCTCGCTGGGCGGCAGCGTTTTTCGTTTCTTAGGCAATCAGGCTAGAGCCACGATTCGCGGTTAACTTTCTCAACGAAGCTTGACTGGATAGCTCAGGCTCAATCTTCGCCGTGGCCCAGTGCCAGATAGTCCTGGCTCTGCATTTCCATCAGGCGGCTTACGGTGCGGTCGAACATGAACCGCCCTTCCTCGTCACCCTTTCCGTTCCAGTCATAAAGCTCTGCGGGCTCCGCATCAGCGGTGGCAATGAGCTTGACCTTGTGCTCGTAGAGAGCGTCGATCAGCGTGATGAATCGCGCGGTCTCGTTGCGCAATTCAGGCCCGAGGCGCGGGATCGCGACAATGATCACGGTGTGATAGTTGCGCGCGATGGCTAGATAATCCGCCGCGCCGCGCGCTTCGCTACACAGCCGCTTGAAGCTGAACACGCCCACGCCCTTGAGACTCTTGGGCACGTGGAGCAGGCGTCCACCGCCAACGTCGAGTTCGCAGGCGGGCACATGCTCGCTGTCCTCTGGCGGATAGTCGGTCAGGCGGAAGAAGGCCTCGCGAACTTTTGCAGTCGAGTCGGGGCCAACCGGCACGTGCCAGGTGCCTACGCCCTTCATCCGCTCCAGGCGGTAGTCGGTCGGGCCGTTGAGCGTCAGGACGTCGAGCCTGCCTTCGATCAACGCGATGAAGGGCAGGAAGTGCTCGCGGTTGAGGCCGTTCTTGTAGAGGTCCTGCGGGGCGCGGTTTGAAGTCGTGACGACGGTGACGCCGCCCTCGACCATCAGCGCGGTGAACAGGCGGCTCATGATCATCGCGTCGGCGCTGTTGTTGACGACCATCTCGTCGAAGCAAAGCACCCGTGTCTCGGCAGCGATGGCGGCGGCGACGGGGAGGATGGGGTCGCCGCTTTCCTTCTTGCGCTCCTCGCGAAGGCGGGCATGGACGTCGAGCATGAACTCGTGAAAATGCGCGCGGCGCTTGGCCGTGACGGACAGGTTGTCGTGGAACAGGTCCATCAGCATCGACTTGCCGCGCCCGACACCGCCCCACATGTAGACGCCGCGGGGCGGGGCTGAGGGCTTGGCGCCGAAAAGCTTGCCGAACAGACCCGGCGCTGACGGTGGGGATTCCAGTTCCTGCTGCAGCGCATCGAGCCGTGCGGCGGCGGCGGCCTGTTCGGGATCGGGCTTGAGTTCACCCGCCGCAACGAGTTCCCGATAGCGCTGCAGGACCGAGGTCATCGTTTGGTCGGCTTGCGGATCGTGCCGTTGAATGCGGCGATGGTGTCGCTGCCCTGTTCGACCAGACCGCGCAGGAAGACGAGGCGGCCGGTTTCGCGCAGTACTTCGACGACGGCATCGAGCGGCTCGCCAACGCGTCCCGCACCGATGAACTGGGTCGACAAGTCCAGCGTGACCGAGCCGGCTGCATCGCCCTGAAGTAGCGTGTGCAAGCCTGTGAACATGGCGATGTCAATTAGCGCCAGCGTCACGCCGCCGTGGACGGCATCGAGAATGTTCGAGTGCTGGCGTTCGGGGAGCATGCGCAAGCGGACGAGCCTCACGCCGTCGCCGCGATGCTCGATCCGGGTGATCAACCCGCCCATGACTTGCCCGTTGAACCGGGTCTCGTCAGTCAGGTTCCAAGTGAACCAGCCGGGATGATTCTCGGCTGGCTCGTAACGGAAGGCTGGATCGTTCACCGATTAAACGAGGCGCTCGGCCTGCATCTTCTTGATTTCGGCGATCGCGCGGGCGGGCGAGAGGCCCTTCGGGCAGACGTTCGCGCAGTTCATGATGGTGTGGCAGCGATAGAGGCGGAAGGGATCTTCCAGCTCGTCAAGGCGCTCACCGGTCATCTCGTCGCGGCTGTCGGCCAGCCAGCGGTAGGCCTGGAGCAGGATGGCGGGGCCGAGGAACTTGTCGGAGTTCCACCAGTAGCTCGGGCACGAGGTGCTGCAGCAGGCGCACAGGATGCACTCGTAGAGACCGTCGAGCTTTTCGCGCTGATCAGGGCTCTGCAGGCGCTCCTTGCCCGAAGGCGTGGGGCTGACGGTCTGGAGCCAGGGGCGGATCGAGGCGTACTGGGCGTAGAAGTGAGTGAAATCGGGGACGAGGTCCTTGATCACTTCCATGTGCGGCAGCGGCGTGATGCGGATTTCGCCGTCAAGATCCTCGATCGCGGTGGTGCAGGCGAGGCCGTTGCGGCCGTTCATGTTCATCGCGCACGAACCGCAGATGCCTTCGCGGCAGGAGCGGCGGAAGGTGAGGGTGGGGTCCTGCTCACCCTTCATCTTGATCAGGGCGTCGAGCACCATCGGGCCACACTGCTCGAGGTCGATGTCGAACGTATCGTAACGCGGGTTTTCACCCGAATCCGGATCGTAACGATAGACCTTGAACTTGCGGATCTTGCCGTTGGTGGCAGCGGCGTGATGCCGAGCCTTGCCGGTGATCTTGGAGTTCTTCGGAAGCGAGAAAGTCGCCATCTTGGTTTCCTGTTCCGCGAAGTTCGTGAAGCCTGTTCGAATCGTCCTTAGCGAATGCAGCGCAGGGGGCAAGAGGCTGCGAACTGCCCAATGGTTGAGGTTGGCTCCTTCATATATGCGAAAAGGGGTTTACGGGGTTTACACTGTTCAGGGAAATTCGGGGCTGGGGCTTTTTGGTGGATTCCTGACGCAGCGTTCATGTGTTGTTCGCATATGTGAACTGGGTTTGGGGTGATACCTCCCCTCCTTCAGCCGCTGTGCGGCTGCAACCTCCCCAATTGTCTTGCGGGAAAATGCGAAGGAACTGCGAAGGATGGTGTCGGGTTTGCATCATCATTGCGGCACCATGCCGTTTTGCAGTCGTGTAGGACAGTGACGAATACGGTGTTGCTTGCACTTGATCCTGAGGACGATTTCTCTAGCCTGAGACGACGCAATTCACGGGGGACTAGTGCGAATACTTTCATCGGCCATGGCGGTGGTGCTTCTTTCTGCCGGAAATCTATGCGCGCAAACCGCCGTTTCCGATCAGCCTGTCGCGAAACCTGTGGCTGTGACTGTTCAGGCACCACTGCCGGCCTCGGCATATGCGCAATTGCCTTTTGTCGAGGGAGCACGGCTTTCGCCCGACGGGCTTTGGATCGCCGGGCAGTTTGCCGTCAACGGCAGCCAGCGGATTGTGGTGATCTCGCCGTTCGATACAGGTTCACTCAATCAGGCCGCATTGCCCGACGATGTCGAGGTAAGTTCTATGCAGTGGGTCGGAAACGACAATCTGTTGATCCGGATAACTGCGATACGGCCTTTCGATGTTGGCGACAGGGCCTATATTTCACGCGTTGTGGCGCTCAACCGGAAGACCGACAAGTTCACCAAACTTATGTGGGACCTTGGTGGGCAGAACGCGGCTGACGTCCTGTGGGTGCCAAAGGATGGTTCGACCAAGATTCTGCTTGGCGGGCAGAACTCGATCTACATGGGTGAGGATTTTTGGCCGGCGGTGTACTCGGTCGATGTTACCAACGGTCGGCACACTACCGAAGCCAACCCAAGGTCAGAAGTGCTCGACTGGGTTGCGGATACTTCGGGCGTGGTGCGTGCGGCGATCTCGAACGATCGGACGAAAGGTACGCGGACTCTGCTCTATCGTGCAAAGAAGGGCAGAACCTTCGACCGCAAGGATCGCCGTGCCTACGATGACCTTGAAGTGCCAGTCCTGATCCGGGCCGACGAGAACAAGATGCTGGTCCTGCGCCCGGGCACCGATGGCCGCGATGCCCTTGTCGAGATTGACGGTGACAGCGGCGCCGTGCTGCAGACGCTTTATCAGGCCGAACCTGGCGTGGACATTGAGGGTGTGCGCTATGACGACTCCGGTAACGAGATTCTGGGTGTCTATTTGGGCGGCAATGCAACCGACCCCCTGCATTGGCTCGATCCTGCACTTGGTGAATTGCAGAAGGCTTTCGAGAAGAGCCTGAACGGCAGGCGTGCGAGGATCGTTTCGCTTTCTGCCGACCGTCAGCGCATGCTCGTTCGGGTGGACAAGCCTGATGAGGCTGGGCGGCTCTATTACTTCGACGCAGCCGACGGGAGCCTTCGGCTGTTTGCCAATCTCAACAGCGCGACCAATGGAACGCGCGCGGGCAGGATGGAGAAGGTACACTACAAGGCGCGCGACGGGTTGGAGATCGAAGCGATCATGACCACGCCTTCGGGGCGTGAGGCGAAAAACCTGCCCGTGGTGATCCTGCCGCACGGCGGACCTTGGGCGCAGGACACGATGGACTGGGATTACTGGGCTCAGTTCATCGCCAGCCGTGGCTATCTGGTGATTCAGCCCAATTTCCGCGGTTCTACCGGCTATGGCGAAGCGTTTCTCAAGAAAGGCGAGGGACAGCTTGGCCTTGCCATGCAGGATGACGTGAACGACGCGCTGGCATGGGCCGCGAAACAGGGACTGGCCGATGCCAAGCGCGCCTGCGTTGTCGGCGCCAGCTATGGAGGCTACGTGGCGATGTGGGGCGCGGCGCGCGATCCGGACATGTGGCGGTGTTCGATCTCGATCGCCGGGGTTGCCAACTTGCGGCGTGAAGTGAACGACTTTGGCGACCTGCTTTTCGGCAAGCGCTACCGTGAACATTGGCAGAAAATGACGCCGGATTTCCCTGCGGTATCGCCAATCAACCACATTGATGCGATCAAGGTGCCAATGCTGCTGATCCACGGGAAGAAAGACCTGACCGTGGACCACGCGCAATCACAGAGCATGTTTAACAAGATGAAAGCGGCGGGCAAGAACGTCGAATTCGTCTCGCTCCCCAAGGCCGATCACTACTTTACCCGCGAGCCTGACCGGCTGGCGCTCCTTTCAGCTATCGAGGCGTTTCTGGCGAAGCACAATCCGGTGGATTGAGGCTTTCAGGCCAGCTCATCGCGTGGCAACTGGCATGTCCCCAGTTGCGCCGGTGCATGTGGTCTGGAGCATTTGAATTGCCAATCAAACTTATCTGTCTCGATGCCGATGACACGCTTTGGCACAACATGCGGCATTTCAATGCAACCGAGGAAGCACTCTACAGCCTGATCGCGCCGTTTGCGGATCGTCACGTAACCCGTGAAGTTCTGGATGCCTGCGAAGCGCGTAACCTCAAGCTCTATGGCTATGGAGCAAAGGGTTTCACGCTATCGATGATCGAGACTGCCGTGGAGCTTGTCGGCGATCCGCTGCCGCAGGGGGTGATTGCGGGAATCCTTGAGGCTGGTCGTCAACTGCTCGCACATCCCGTGGAACTGTTCGACGGCATTGCCGAAACGCTCGAGGTCCTTTCGACGCGCGGACGACTGTTGCTGGTGACAAAGGGAGACTTGCTTCATCAGGAAGCGAAGCTGGCGGCATCTGGTCTGGGCGACATGTTCAGCGGGATCGAGATCGTCAGCGACAAGACGGCAGGTCTGTTTGCCGACTTGTTCCGCCGCGAAGGTGTCTTGCCGCACGAGGCAGTGATGGCCGGGGATTCACTGCGTTCGGATATCCATCCCGCTTTGGAAGCGGGCGCCTGGGCAGCTTACGTGCCGCAACCGGGCGCATGGTCGCACGAAGTTGCGGCCGTGCCCGAGCAGCACCCACGCTTCACGCAGTTGGTGCGGCTGGGTGATCTGCCCAATTGGCTGGACGGTCTGGACTGAAAGGTCAGCGAATCTTCACTGCCGCGCCCCATTCCATCCATGCCGCCCATTTCGGCATGCCGTCCATGTACTGGTGGCCGGGATGTTCCAGCTGGAACCCGGCCTGCAGCACGGGTGCGGTTACGGCGCGGGACAGGTGGCAGCCGCCCATCAGCGGTTTCCAGACCGGTTCGATGCGTCGCTGCCACTTTGCCACGTTTCCGTCAGGGCTAAGGCCGTGTTCCAGAAAAAGCAGCGTGCCGCCGGGCTTGAGGATGCGGCGCAGTTCCGCGAGGACCTTTTGCGGGTCATCGACTGAACAGAGCGTATAGGTGCAGACGGCGGTGTCGAAGCTTTCGTCTTCGAACGGAATGTCCTCGCCCACGCCTTCGCGAATATCCGCCTGCCAGCCTTTTTTGGCAGCAGCTTCGCGGGCGTAGTCCAGCAGTTTGCCCGATGGATCGATCCCGGCAAAGCCGGTGACGCGGGTGCTATCGTAGAACTGCTGGTTGAGGCCGCCGCCGCAGCCAATCTCGAACACCCGGCCTTGCGCGCGCGGCACGACGCCTGCGCGCAGTTCCATGATGGCCGGTGAAGCGCAGGCACACTTGATCATGCGCGGCACCACGTGCGCGTCCCATACCGCTTTCAGTCCCATCACTTGCCCCCGTTTCGGCTATATCCCCGTCCGTTGCCAACGATGGTGCCGATTTCAGGAAGGCGATGCAATCGTTGTGACGGCGCGTTTCACTTCGGCGCGGGGCAGCCTTCGGGGGCGAGGCCCATGGCCCAGAGTATGCCCTGATCGAGCAGCTTCACGCTTTCGGGCTGGCTGTAGTTTTCAGGGCGGTGGCCGATGGCGGTGTAGAAGCTGCGGCCCTTGGCCAGGCAGCGGGTCCATGCAATCGGATGATCGCCCATGGCAAGCTTCCGGCCGAACCCTTCGCCGGGATTGTAGGTGCTTTCATCAAGCGTGGCGATGACACGAGTGGTCTTGCTGCGGGGGCTGCGGTCAAAGGAGTACCATTCCTCGGTCATGTGCCAATCGGCGGGGAGGCCTTGCGCTGCGGGATGGATCTTGTCCTCGACCACGACGCGCGCCTCCTGGAATTGTGGGGCCATCGGGTGGCCGATGAAGCGCGCACCGATCAGGGTATCGGCGTACCAGTCCCAGAAGAACTGGGGATCGCCGCCCGAACCGTGGATGCCAGCATAGCCGCCGCCGCGCTCGATCCAAGTGCGGAAGGCGGCGCGCTGCGGGATGGTGAGGGCATCGCCGCTGACGTTGTTCCAGACGACGGCCTTGAAGCGCGCGAGGTCGCGCGCGTTGAACACGCCGCCCTTGTCGGTGAAGACGATGCCCCAGCCGTGGCGTGCGGCGATGCCGCGCAGGGCAGTTTGGGCCGCATTGACCGAGGGGCTGTCGCGGAAGCCGGTGATCTTGCCGAAGACGAGGATGGATTCGCGCGGAAGGTCTGCGGGAAGAGCAGGGCGGTCGTTGTCGTAGGTGCGGCAGCGGGTGGCGACGTCGGCGGGCGAGAGCTTTACCCTGGCGAGGCCCGCGTCGAGCTTGGCCACGAATGCCGGATCGCCTTTGCCGAGCATGGTCAAGACCGAGCGCGGGGTGACGATGCGGTCAAAGCCGGGGGGCAGGGCATTGCCGCCGAAAGGCTTCATCATCATTTCGGGGAGGCCCGGCGAGGCCGCCTCGACCACGGCGCGCGCGGCGGGGACGTCGAGCACGTCGGCAAGCGGGGACTGCGTCGACAGGGACTGGCGACCGAGAGGGCAGTCGGTGACGCCAGCGGCCTCTGCAGTGCCGCTCAACAGCGCCAGCGCGGCTGTAGCAGTCATCATCAAGCCCTTGGTCATCCCGCGCTCCATCGTTCCATGTTTGCGCTACCTTGGCGTGGCTGACAGCGAGGGTCAATCGCTTGCACTGGCAGGCTCGCGCGAATGACGTATTGTCCGCGGCTCGAGAAAGTTCACGAAGGACGACTGATGGCCGGGGGACAAGTGGAAGCAGGGGAGAACAGGCTCGAGGCGGCGCTGCACGCGCGGCACGTGGCGATGATCGCGATTGGCGGAATCATCGGCGCGGGGCTGTTCGTCGGCTCGTCGACCTCGATTGCGCAGATCGGGCCGGCGGTGGTGGTGAGCTACGGCCTTGCCGGGCTCGTGATCCTGATGATCATGCGGATGCTGAGCGAGATGGCGATGCTGCATCCGGGGGCGGGGTCGTTCACCGAGCATGTGAGGATCGGGCTGGGGCCGCTGGCGGGGTTCGTCGCGGGGTGGCTCTACTGGTATTTCTGGGTGATCGTGGTGGCGATCGAGGCGATTGCGGGCGCGGTGATCCTGGCGCTGTGGCTGCCGTTCGAGGTGTGGCAGATCGGCTGCGTACTGCTGGCGCTGATGACGGTGGTGAACCTGTTCTCGGCACGGTCCTATGGCGAGTTCGAGTTCTGGCTATCGACCGCAAAAGTGGCGGCGATCCTGGGGTTCATCGTGATTGCGGGGCTGTGGGCGTTCGGCGTGACCTCACCCTCGGGCAACACCTTTGCCAACCTGACAGCGCACGGCGGCTTTGCGCCCAAGGGCTGGGGCGCGGTGATCGGCGGGGTGACCTCGGTGATCTTCGCGCTGTGCGGGGCGGAGATCGCGACGGTGGCAGCGGCAGAATCGCATGCCCCGGCCAAGGTCATCGCGCGGATGACCGGCTCGGTCGCGCTGCGCATCCTGTTGTTCTACGTGGTCTCGTTGACGCTGATCGTGGCGGTGCAGCCGTGGAACACGGTGGTGCCGGGGCAGAGCCCCTATGCCAGTTCGCTGGCACTGATGGGAATTCCCGGCGCGGCGACGATCATGAACGCTGTGGTGCTGGTGGCGGTCCTGTCGTGCCTCAATTCGGGGCTCTACGTGACCTCGCGCGCGCTGTTCGGCCTCGCGCGCCATGGCGATGCTCCGCAGGCGCTGATCCGGCTGAACAAGCGCAAGGTTCCGGCGCGGGCGACGATCATCGCCAGCCTGTTCGGCTATGGCGCGATGGCGGCCTCGGTGCTTTCGCCCGAGGGGGTGTTCAGCTTTCTGGTGAGCGCATCGGGCGCGCTGATGCTGGTGATCTACCTGATGGTCTGCCTTGCGCAGGTGCGGATGCGCAAGATTACCGAGGCGACGGCGCCCGAGACGCTGCAACTGAGAATGTGGCTGTTTCCGTGGCTCTCATACGCGACCATTGGCGCGATCGGCGTGGTGCTGGTCGCCATGGCGCTGGTGCCCGAGTTGCGCCCCCAGTTCCTCGCCAGTGCGGTGACGGTCGGCATTGCCGCCGCCGCGTGGTTCTTCTTCCGCCGACAAAGGACCTGACCCTCTGATGAAAACTGCCCGCCTGCTCGCTCTCGCTCTTGCCGTACTGCCGCTTTCTGCAATGGCGGCACCCGCCCAGCAAGCGGACCTCCTGCTTGTCAACGGCAAGGTGCTGACCGTGGACAAGGACTTCACGGTGCGATCCGCAGTAGCGGTAAAGGACGGGAAGATCGCGGCAGTGGGCGGGCCGGAGATCGCGAAGGCGTGGACGGCGCCGCGGACGGTGGACCTGAAGGGGCGCACGCTGATGCCCGGCTTCATCGACGCGCACCTGCACCTGACCAGCGTTTCGCCACGCTCGGTGGAGCCTGCGAAGGCGCGCTCGATTGCCGAGATCGGGGCGATGGTTTCGGCCAAGGCCAAGGCGCTGGGGCCGGGGGAGTGGGTTATCGGATCGGGTTGGGACGAGGCGCTTCTGGCCGAGAAGCGCAATCCCACAAGGGCCGATCTCGATGCCATGGCGCCTGATAATCCGGTGGTGCTCGTGCGCGCAGGTGCGCACAGTGCGGTTGCCAATTCGCTGGCGCTCAAGCTCGCCGGGATCGACCGCAACACGCCTGACCCCGCTGGCGGGTTGATCGAGCGCGGAACGGACGGAGAGCCCAGCGGCATCGTGCGCGAGCGCACCGACCTGATCCTCAAGCTGGTTCCACCGAGCACGCCGGCACAGATGCGCCCGAGCTACGTCAAGTCGCTGAAGGACCTGCTGGGACTTGGCATCACCAGCTTCATGGAAGCATGGACCACGATCGATGACGAGCCGGTCGAGTTGGGAGGTATTCCCGGTGGCGGCGGCAATGGCGCGCGTGCCCATACCTTCAAGCAACTGAGATCGATCTATGCGGAGGAGGGCGAAAGCTTGCCCCGTGCTACGCTGTACATCATGTATCCCGGTGCCGAGCGCCTGAAGAAGTTTCCTTATCACACTGGCTATGGTGATGACCGGCTCAAGCTCGGCCCCATTGGCGAGAGCGCCTACGATGGTGGTTTCACAGGGCCGACCGCAAGGACGTCGCAGGACTACAAAGGCCAGCCCGGTTTTCGCGGCACGACCTTCATGAGCGAAAGCGCGCTGCACGAGATGGTGGCGACGTCGGCCTCGCTCGGCTGGCAACTGGGCATCCATGCCATCGGCGACGAGGCGATCAACACCGTTGCCGCGGCCTATCATGACGTGCTGGCAACGCGGCCAAAGAGCGATCACCGCTGGTTCCTCTCGCACTTCACCATGCTGCCGACCGAGCAGACGATGAAGACGATGGTGGCCGACGGCGTGTGGACGACGGCACAGCCGAATTTCACCTACAATCTCGAAGGCCGCTACCTTCAGGTGCTCGATGGCGAGCGGCTTGATCGTATCAATCCCATGGCAACGCCGATCAACCTTGGCGTTAACGTGGTGATGAGCAGCGACAACCTGCCGATCGGGCCGATGGTGGGGCTCTATGCGGCAGTGACCCGCAAGGGTCTGACCGGGCACCAGTTCTCTTTGAAAGAAGCGATTACGAGGGAGGAGGCAATCCGACTTTACACGGCCAAGGCAGCGGCGCTGGCATGGGACGAGGGGAAGAAGGGCAGTATCGAGCCAGGCAAGTTTGCCGACATGATCGTGCTGGACCATGACCCTCTGGCTGTACCGGCGGAGCAACTGCTGACGACGAAGGTCGACATGACGTTCGTGGGGGGCAAGCTGGTTTGGAACCGGATGGGGGAATAGACTAGCCGCTCCGTCAGCCGCTTTGCGGCTGCCAGAATCGCGCGACATCTGACCCGTCGGTGGGTCGCAAGATGGGATGGTCACGCTCTGGGGAACGAACGGGGGGATACGTCCCCTGCTAGCACCGCTCCCATTACTTCGTCATTGCGAGCGGAGCGAAGCAATCCAGAGCATCTTGCTCAAGGATCTGGATTGCTTCGTCGGCTTCGCCTCCTCGCAATGACGAAGATTTGTTTGCACAAGGCATAGCCGCCAACGGAAAAGGCCCCGCCATTGCTGGCGGGGCCTTTCTGTTTGAGCCTTGCGGTGCCTCAGGCGCCGAAGGTGCGCTGCCACCAGCCGCGGCGCGGCGAGGATGGCTCGCCGGTTTCGGTTTCGGCAGTAGCTTCTTCGGCGACCGGAGCTTCGGCGGTGACCGCTTCGGCAGGGGCGGCGTCGGAGGCGACAGCGTCAGCCTTCTTGCGGCGGGTGCGCTTGGGCTTTTCGGCCGGGGCTTCGGCAACAGCCTCAGCTTCCGGGGCAGGGGCCTCGGCAGCGGGGGCCTCAACTTCAACCGGAGCGGCTTCAGCTTCCGGCGCAGCCTCGACCTTCTTCTTGCGGGTGCGCTTGGGCTTTGCAGCGACCGGAGCAGGGGCCTCTTCTACTGCTTCGGCAGCTGGGGCTTCCACGGCAGGAGCGGCTTCCTCGGCAACCGGTGCATCGGCAGCAGGTTCGGCCTTCTTGCGGCGCGTGCGCTTGGGCTTTGCAGCGACCGGAGCTTCCTCTGGCGCTGGTGCCTCGGCCTCGACGGGTGCGGGGACCGCTGCGGGCGCTTCGGTAATGACGGGTTCTGCCGCAGCTTCACCGCCTTCAGCCTCGCCGTCCTTGGCGCCGTCCTCGGCATCGCCTTCAGTCTGATCCGAGCCAGCTTCGCCGTTCTCACGGCCACCGCGCCTGCGACGACCACGACGGCGACGCTTGCGCGGACCACGGTCCGTACCGTCGTCGTTTTCGTCGGTGCGGGCAGCTTCGTTGCCTTCAGCCTCGGTGCCTTCGCCGTCAACTTCACCATCGGCGGCTTCGGCTTCATTGCCTTCGCCTTCGCTGATCTCGCTGCCGTCCTCGTTACGATCACGGTTGCGGCCCCGGCGGCGCTTGCGGCGCTTGCGACGCCCATCGCTACCGCGTTCTTCGCCTTCGCGCTGGCCGGAACGTTCGCCACCTTCATCGGCATCACGATTGCGGCCGCGACGGGGCTGTTCCTCGACTTCTTCCTCTTCGTCGAAGTCCTCCTCGACGATATCGTCCTCTTCAGGCTCGATGATCGGTTCGAAGCGGGGGACGAATTCGGGCTTGGGACCGCGCGAGGCGACGCGCATCTTCGCGCCTTCGTTCTCGCCCTCGGGGATCACTTCGACAGTGACGCCATAGCGCTCCTCGATCTCGGCCAGATCGCCACGCTTGGCGTTGAGCACGTAGATCGCGGCTTCCTGCGACGCATAGAGCGTGACGACGTTGCCCTTGCCCTTGGCGGCTTCGTCCTCGATCAGGCGCAGCGCGGACAGACCAGCCGACGAGGCGGTGCGGACAAGGCCGGTGCCATCGCAGTGCGGGCAGCCGCGCGTGGTGGCTTCGAGCACGCCGGTACGCAGACGCTGGCGGCTCATTTCCATCAGGCCGAAGCCCGAGATGCGGCCAACCTGGATGCGGGCGCGGTCGTTCTTGAGCGCGTCCTTCATCGCCTTTTCGACCTTACGGACGTTCGATCCGTATTCCATGTCGATGAAGTCGATGACCACGAGGCCTGCCATGTCGCGCAGGCGCAGCTGACGGGCGATTTCGCGTGCGGCTTCGAGGTTGGTGGCAACGGCTGTCTGCTCGATGCCGTGCTCCTTGGTCGAGCGGCCCGAGTTGATGTCGATCGAGACGAGTGCCTCGGTCGGGTTGATGACGAGATAGCCGCCGCTCTTCAGCTGGACGACCGGATCGTACATCGCAGTGAGCTGATCTTCGGCACCATAGCGCTGGAACAGCGGCACCGGATCGACATAGGCCTTCACCCGCTTGGCGTGGCTCGGCATCAGGAGCTTCATGAAGTCCTTGGCCGCACGATAGCCGTGCTCGCCCTCGACGACGACTTCCTCGATCTCGCGGTTGTAGATGTCGCGGATTGCGCGCTTGATCAGGTCGGAGTCCGAATGGATCAGCGCAGGGGCGACCGAGCGCATCGTGCGTTCGCGGATCTCGTCCCACAGGCGGGCGAGATAATCGAAGTCGCGCTTGATCTCGGGCTTGGTGCGCTGGAGGCCTGCGGTGCGGACGATGCAGGACATCGAGCGCGGCAGTTCCATCTCGGTGATGATCGTCTTCAACCGCTTGCGGTCAGCCGAGGAGCTGATCTTGCGGCTGATGCCGCCGCCATGACTCGAATTCGGCATGAGCACGCAATAGCGGCCGGCAAGGCTGAGGTAGGTGGTGAGGGCGGCGCCCTTGTTGCCACGCTCTTCCTTGACGACCTGGACCAGCAGCACCTGACGGCGCTGGATCACGTCCTGGATCTTGTAGCGACGGCGCAGCGCCATGCGCTTGGCGCGCAGTTCGTCGGCTTCCTTGCCCTGGCTGCGGCCACCCTGACGGCGTCGGCCCTGATTGCGGCCACGACGGCGGTTGCTGTCGCCCTCTTCGCCTTCTTCTTCCGAAGCTTCGGCGGACTCTTCGCCCTCTTCGCCTTCGTGGTCGAAGCCGTTCTCGACCACGCCGCCTTCGATGGTGGCGACTTGGTCCTTTTCGGACGTGTCGACCTCGGTCACGCCCTCGTCGGAATCATAGCCTTCGCCATCGGCGTAGTCTTCGTCGTCACCATCCTCGGCGGCGCGCAGGGCGGCCTCTTCCTCGGCGTGGGCGGCTTCTTCGGCGAGAAGGGCCTCGCGGTCCTCCTTGGGGATCTGGTAGTAATCGGGATGGATTTCGCTGAAGGCGAGGAACCCGTGACGGTTGCCGCCGAAATCGACGAACGCCGCCTGAAGCGAAGGTTCTACACGTGTTACCTTGGCGAGGTAGATATTGCCCTTGATCTGCTTGTGATCAGCAGATTCAAAGTCGAACTCTTCAATCCGATTGCCCTTCAGCACCGCCACCCGGGTTTCTTCCTGGTGGCGCGCATCGATTAGCATGCGCGTGGTCATTACAAATTCTCCAGCCGCGCCGCCGCTGGGTTGGCCCTTGGGGCAACCATGCGTTTCTGGCGCGGATCGTTTGGGATGCACGAAGGCCCTGTGCACGGATTGCTCCGTTGCGGTGGCCATTCGCGAATGCGGGTTTGCCGGATCGGAGCGCTGCGGCGCGCAGCATATCGGCTGCCTTGCCCTGTCGCTCGCCGCCCGGCGGCGGTTGGTTTGCGTCTGCTGTGAGGATAACTCGCGGCGAAATGCGCGTGCCGCCAACCGTCCAAGCCGCGACCGCCCCGGTGGGGCAGCTAGGCAGGAACGAAACGCGGCTCATCATCACGGCATCAACCTTGTGGCGTGGAGAGGTGCGCTTTCGCTTCGTTCTCTCCACGTAGGCGGGATCTTCGCCAGCGGCCTGTCCCTCGCCCACCGCGGCGCAAAGGTGCGCTTTCCGGCGGTTTCGACGTGGATGTGCCGGTGCTGGCTCGCCCCGGTAGATGGTTGCTAGCACTGCAATTGCAAAGCGGCAATTAAAACAATGTCGGGAAAGACGCGTTAACCATGACTGCGTTTTCGGTCTGGACCGCCGGGGGTGGGGCGGGGCATAGGTCGTGGCAGATGGAGAGCCGGGGCGTAATCATAGCAGTGTTTGCAGCGCCAGTGCTGGCTGCTGCAGCGATGTGGGCGGCGTTTTCGACCGGCGTCGCGTCGATAGAGCCGCGTTACGTTGTCCGGCTGGCGATGCCGGAGAGCGGCGGGCGCATCGGCTTGCCCAAGGTCGAAGGCCCGCCCGATGCGGGTCGCCCGCTGGTGGTGATCGATGCAGGGCATGGCGGGCATGATCCCGGTGCGAGCGGCGCAGCCGGAGAGCGGGAAAAGGACCTGACCCTCATGCTGGCGCAGAGCTTGCGCGATGCCTTGCTGGCCGAGGGACGGGTGCGCGTGGCGATGACGCGCGATACGGACCGGTTCCTGGTGCTGGAAGAGCGTGCCGACATTGCCCATCGGCTGGGCGCGGACCTGTTCGTTTCAGTCCACGCCGACGCTGCGCAGAACGATGCAGCGCAAGGGGCAACGGTATATACGCTGTCGGACAAGGCCTCGGACGCGGTGGCTGGTGCACTTGCTGCGCGGGAAAACCGGGCTGACACCGTCAACGGGGTCAATCTCGAAGGGAAGGAAGCGGCGGTATCGTCAATCCTCGTCGATCTGGCGCGGCGCGAGATGCGTGAGCGGTCGGTGCGGTTCGGGGAACTGGTTGTACGCGAGGGGCAGCAAGCGTTGCGTTTTCACGAGACACCGCGCCGGGAGGCGGCGTTCGTGGTGCTCAAGTCGCTCGACCTGCCCTCGGCGCTGATCGAGGCGGGCTACATCAGCAACGAAGAGGATGCGCGAGCGATGCGCGATCCCGAATGGCGCAAGGTTTTTGCCGGCTCGCTGGCACGGGCGATCGAGATTTTCCTGGCTGAGGGGCAGGTTCCGGCTGCAGCGGAGAATGCGGCGCTTCGGTGAGTTGTGCAGGTTCGCTCTGGCTTGGCACGGCGAGGGCGTGCTAGAGGCGCTGCAACATGGCTGAAGAGACGTCCCAGCAATCCCGGTTCAAGCTCATCCGCGACGAAGGTCGCGCACGGTGGCGGACCGCGTACTCATGGTATCGTGCGAAGTGGGGTACCAGCCGCAGGTTCCGGGTATTGAACTATATCGTCGGGGCGCTCCTCGTCGGCTGGTTCGTGCTGTGGGTGGCGGTGATCCGCACGATGCCATCGGCCGACAAGCTGCTGACCTACCAGCCGCCGCTGCCGACGATGGTGCGCGGCAACGATGGCGAGATCGTCTCGAGCTATGCCCGCGAACGGCGCGTGCAGCTGCGTTTCGTCGATTTCCCCGAGCCGCTGATCAACGCTTTCCTCTCGGCTGAGGACAAGACGTTCTGGACGCATGGCGGCATCGATTACCTGGGCTTTGCGGGTGCCGTGGTCGACTATGCGACCAAGTATGGCTCGGACGAGCGTGCCAAGGGTGGTTCGACCATCACGCAGCAGGTTGCGAAGAACATCCTGCTTGGCGACGAATACTCGATCACCCGCAAGCTCAAGGAAATGGTCCTGGCGCGCAGAATCGAGAGCGTGCTCGACAAGCAGCAGATCCTCGAGCTCTATCTCAACGAAATTCCGCTGGGGCGGCAGAGCTTTGGCGTGCAGGCGGCGGCGCGGGCCTATTTCGACAAGGACGTCGGTGATCTGCAGCTGCACGAGGCGGCGTTCCTCGCGATTCTGCCCAAGGCGCCGGAGCGCTATGGCCGTGCCAAGTACGAAGACATGGCGATTGCCCGGCGCAACTGGGTGCTCGACCAGATGGTCAAGAATGGCTGGGCGACGCCGCAGCAGGCAGCCGCTGCGCAGGCGATGCCGCTGGGGCTGAAGCCGCGCCGGGCGGAGAATTATACGGCGGATGCGGGATATTTCCTTGAGGAAGTGCGGCGCCAGCTGATCGAGAAGTTCGGCGAGAAGGCCGAGGACGGGCCGCACAGCGTCTATGCCGGTGGCCTGTGGGTGCGCACCTCGCTCGACACACAGCTGCAGACCGCATCGCAGAATGCCCTGCGCGCGGCGCTGCTGCGTTATTCGGGCGGGCGGGCATGGCACGGACCGATCGCGCGGGTCGACGTAGATGGTGATCGCTGGCAGACCGAGCTGATCACCAGCAACATTGCGATCAACTACCAGAACTGGCGGATCGGCGTGCTGCTTTCGCGCAGCGGATCGAGCGGGCAGGTGGGCTTTGCCGATGGCAAGACTGCGAGCCTGATCGGGTTGCCAGACAAGATCCGTCCGGGTGACGTGACGGCAGTGGCGCCGGTAAATGGTTCGACTTACGCGGTGCGGACGGTGCCCGAGGTTTCGGGCGGCATGGTCGTGGAAGATCCGCAGAACGGGCGCGTGCTGGCAATGCAGGGCGGGTTCGATGCGCGCCTTGGTTCGTTCAACCGCGCGACGCAGGCCAACCGTCAGCCGGGTTCGACGATCAAGCCGTTCGTCTATGCAACGGGCCTCGACAACGGGATGACCCCGGCCTCGATGGTCGTCGACGGGGCGTTCTGCGTCTATCAGGGCGCGGCGCTGGGCGAGAAGTGTTTCCGGAACTTCAACAACGAAGGTGGGGCAGGCAGCCACACCATGCGCTGGGGGCTGGAGCAATCGCGCAACCTCATGACCGTGCGGATCGCAAACGATACCGGCATGGACAAGGTCGTGCGCACGATCAAGGCCGTGGGGATCGGCGAATACGAGCCCTACCTGTCGATGGCGCTGGGTGCGGGCGACACGACCGTGCTGAAGATGGTCAACGCCTACGCGGCACTGGCCAACCAGGGCCGCCAGCACAATCCCAGCCTGATCGACTATGTACAGGACCGAAACGGCAAGGTGATCTGGCGTTCTGACAACCGGCGCTGCGATGGCTGCTCGATGCCGCAATGGGATGGCAAGCCGATGCCGCGCCTCAAGGCAACCGGCAAGCAGGTTATGGACGCGCGCACCGCCTATCAGGTGGTGCACATGCTTGAAGGCGTGGTGGTGCGCGGCACGGCAGTGACGCTGCGCGACCTGAATCTCCCGCTGTTCGGCAAGACGGGCACGACCTCCGGGCCGACCAACGTCTGGTTCGTCGGCGGATCGCCCGACATAATCGCGGGCGTCTATATCGGCTACGACCAGCCACGCAGCCTTGGCGGCTATGCGCAGGGTGGACGCATCGCGGCGCCGGTTTTCAAGCAGCTGGTGCAGGAAACGCGCTCACGCTGGAAGGATATTCCGTTCACCGCACCCGAGGGCGTGCGCATGGTCAAGATTGACCGTGTTTCGGGCAAGCGCGTGTTCGGGGGGACGCCGGAAGACGACGTGGCCAAGGCTTCGGTCATCTGGGAGGCGTTCAAGCCCGACACCGAGCCACGGCGCACGGCGCGCGAAGGCGAGGTGAGCGCCAAGCAGGCGGTGATCGATGCGTTGCGCAAGGCGCGCGCGGCGCGCGGCATTCCCGCAGGCAGCGCGGAAGACGCGCCGGTTGAGCAGGACTTCCTCGAGGAGCAGGGCGGGATCTACTGATCCTGCCTATTCCGGCCTGCACTCAAAGGCATTGGCGGGATAGCACATCGTCTGGTAGCGTCATGCACATGAAGCTTCGCAATCTTGTCGCTGCCGCAGCAGCCTTCGCCTTTATCGCCTCCGCTCCGGCGTCCGCCGAACTCAAGGCCGGTGCGCGCGCGCCCGACTTTGCCGCCAAGGGCGCGCTGGCGGGCAAGCCGTTCTCGTTCAACCTGAAGGATGCGCTGAAGAGGGGGCCGGTGGTCCTGTACTTCTATCCCAAGGCGTTCACGCAAGGGTGCACGCTGGAAGCCCACGCCTTTGCCGAGGCCAGCGACGATTTCAAGGCTGCCGGTGCTACGGTGATCGGCATGTCCAACGACAAGATCGAGACGCTGCAGAAGTTTTCGACCGAAGCCTGTCGTGACAAGTTTGCGGTAGCCGCTGCCACCCCGCAGGTGATCAAGTCCTATGACGTCGCGCTCAAGGCCGTGGGCATCCCGACCGGGCTGACCAAGCGCACCAGCTATGTCATCGGGCGCGATGGCAATATCGTCATGGTCCACTCGGAAATGGACTATCGCGACCATGTGAAGCTGACGCTGGCAGCCGTGCGAAAGCTCGGCGGAGCGCGCTGAACGCAGCAGCAAGACACGCTTGGGCTTTACATGCCTGCCCGCTTCGCTAAGCGGCGCAGTTCGTTTTGCGTTTGACCGGAGTTGTTTCCATGCGTGCCGAGGGGCAGGCCCATATCGACCGCATCAATGCCGCGCTGGCACTGGTGCGAAAGTTCCTCGACTGGGACCGCGCCGTGCGCCGTCTGGACGAGCTGAACGCGCGCGTCGAAGACCCCAAGCTTTGGGATGATCCCAAGAAGGCTGAAGAGGTGATGCGCGAGCGCCGTCGTCTTGAAGCCTCTATCGGCACGGTGAACGAGATCGGCCAGGAAATGGCCGATGCGATTGAGTTCATCGAGCTTGGCGAAATGGAAGATGACGAGGCCACGGTGAACGAGGGCCTTGCCACGCTTGCCGCGCTGGCTGATCGTGCCGACAACGACAAGGTCCAGGCGCTGCTGGCAGGCGAAGCGGACGCAAACAACTGCTTCCTCGAAGTGCATGCGGGCGCCGGCGGAACCGAAAGCCAGGACTGGGCGGAAATGCTCCAGCGCATGTACACGCGCTGGGCTGAGCGGCATGGCTACAAGGTCGATCTGGTCGACTATCACGCGGGCGAAGCAGCCGGGATCAAGAGCGCGACACTGCTGATCAAGGGCGAGAACGCCTATGGCTATGCCAAGACCGAGAGCGGCGTGCATCGTCTCGTCCGCATCAGCCCCTATGACAGCTCGGCGCGGCGGCACACGTCGTTCAGCTCTGTCTGGGTCTATCCCGAGATCGACGACAACATCGAGGTCGAGATCAATCCGGCCGACCTGAAGATCGATACCTATCGCGCTTCGGGTGCGGGCGGCCAGCACGTCAACACCACCGACTCAGCGGTGCGCATCACCCACGTGCCGACCGGGATCATCGTGGCGAGCCAGAATGACCGCAGCCAGCACAAGAACCGGGCGACCGCGATGGGCATGCTCAAGGCACGCATCTACGAGGCGGAACTTGCCAAGCGCGAAGCGGCGGCGAGCGGGGAATATCAGGCCAAGACCGAGATCGGCTGGGGACACCAGATCCGCTCCTATGTGTTGCAGCCCTACCAGCAGGTGAAGGACCTGCGGACCGGCGTGGTTTCGACCAATCCCACCGAAGTGCTCGACGGCGCGCTCGATCCGTTCATGGCCGCAGCGCTGTCGCAAAAGGTCACCGGCGAGAAGGTTGCAGTGGAGGACGACGACTGATGGGCCGGGCTTCGGCCCATTCCAAGGTTGCCGTGGCCGTTCTGGCCCTTTTTGGCGTTGCTGCTTGCCAGCCGAAGGTCGAGGACAAGCGCGCCGAAACCGCGCGTGCTTTTCCGCTGGCCGACCGCCCGGTTTCGAAAATCGTCAGCAGCCAGTTTTCGACAGAGGCCGACCGTGACCGCCAGGGTGAGGCGAGCATGGTGATGGACCTTGCCGGGGTGAAGCCGGGCATGAGCGTGGCTGATATCGGCGCGGGCGAGGGCTACTATACCGTGCGCCTTGCCGAGCGGGTGGGACGTGGGGGGCGCGTTCTGGCGCAGGACATCGATGGCGATGCGCTGCGGCGACTTGGCGCGCGCGTCGAGAAGGACCGGCTGGACAACGTCTCGATCAAGCCGGGAGCGCAGGACGACCCCAAGTTGCCCGAGCGCAGCTTCGACCGCATCTTCATGGTGCACATGTATCACGAGGTCGCCGAGCCCTATGCCTTCCTGTGGCGGGTCTGGCCGGCGCTCAAGCCCGGAGGGCGGGTCGTCGTGGTCGATGTCGATCGCTGGACCGACAAGCACGGCATTCCTCCGGCGCTGCTGATCTGCGAACTGGAGGCGGTGGGCTTTCGCTTGGATGAATTTCACCGTAAACCGGAAATCGCCGGATATTACGCCCAGTTCACGGCCGCGGAGACGCGGCCCGAGCCGGGCAGGATCAGGCCATGCCGTCTCAAAACGGCCAAGGGTGCGAGCGCGACAAGCGCGTTGAAAGGAAATTGATGTCTGCGTTCAAGGGGTTGAAGCCGATTCTCTATGGTGGCCGCGAAGTCTGGCCGCTGGTCGAGGGCGGCAAGGGTGTGGCGGCAACGAACCACATGAGTTCGGGCGCCTGGGCCGCAGCCGGCGGTATCGGGACGGTCAGCGCGGTGAATGCCGACAGCTACGACGCCGAAGGCAAGATCATTCCACAGGTTTATAACGCGCTGACCCGCAAGGAACGGCACGAGGAACTAATCAAGTACGCCATCGATGGCGCGGTTGAGCAGGTCAAGCGCGCCTACGACATCTCGGGCGGCAAGGGTGCGATCAACATCAACGTGCTGTGGGAAATGGGCGGGGCGCAGGCCGTGCTCGAAGGCGTGCTGGAAAAGACGCGCGGGCTGGTGACCGGCGTGACCTGCGGTGCGGGAATGCCGTACAAGCTTTCCGAAATCGCGGCGCGGTTCAATGTGAACTACCTGCCGATCGTCTCTTCCGGCCGTGCGTTCCGCGCGCTGTGGAAGCGCGCCTATCACAAGGTTTCGCATCTGCTGGCGGCAGTGGTCTATGAAGACCCGTGGTTGGCGGGTGGACATAATGGCCTGTCCAACGCGGAAGATCCCAAGAAGCCGGAAGATCCCTATCCCCGCGTCAAGGCGCTGCGTGACGTCATGCGCGCCGAGGGCGTGTCGGACGACGTGCCGATCGTGATGGCGGGCGGCGTTTGGTTTCTGCGCGAATGGAACGACTGGATCGACAATCCCGAGCTTGGCGCGATTGCCTTCCAGTTCGGCACGCGGCCGCTGCTGACCGAGGAAAGCCCGATTCCGCAGGGGTGGAAGGATCACCTGCGCACGCTCGAGCCCGGCGACGTGCTGCTCCATCGCTTCTCGCCGACGGGCTTCTATTCCTCGGCGGTGCGCAATCCGTTCCTGCGGGCGCTCGAAGCGCGTTCGGAGCGGCAGATTCCCTATTCGCGCGTTGCGGCAGGCGAGCATACCGCGCAGCTCGACGTGGGCGTGCGCGGCAAGAACTTCTGGGTCACGCCCAACGATCTCGCGCGGGCACGCGAATGGCATGGCGCGGGCTACGTTCACGCGCTGCGCACGCCTGACGATACGATGGTGTTCGTGGCGCCGCAGGAGCGCGAGGAAATCCAGCAGGACCAGAAGGACTGCATGGGCTGCCTGTCGCACTGCGGGTTCTCGTCATGGAAGGACCATGATGATTACACCACCGGTCGCCTCGCCGATCCACGCAGCTTCTGCATCCAGAAGACTTTGCAGGACATCGCTCATGGGGGTGACATCGACAAGAACCTGATGTTCGCAGGGCACGCTGCATACAGGTTCAAGCAGGACCCGTTCTATTCCAACAACTTCACGCCAACGGTGAAGCAGCTGGTCGACCGTATCCTGACGGGTGATTGATTAAATAGCGGGCGGGCGTCGGGAAGTCGTCGTACGATGATGACCCGCCGCCCGGCCTGAGCCGTTTCAGGCGGTGGCGCTTGCTCTTGCGCCCTTTGGCAGATGGCCCTTGTCCGGCTTGCGGAACTCCGCGTCGAGAAAGCGTTCGAGCACGAACATCTTCACGACGAAGCGCGCTTCTTCGGGCGTTAGGTCAGGCTGTCGGGCGGCGAGGCGGGCAAAGTGGTGGCGCGCTTCGAAGATCGGCATGCCCGTTGGCAGGGCCTTCTTTACGTCAGCTGCAAGCCTGCGGGCTGTTGCGATCTTGTCGAAGGCCTGATCCTCGGCGAGTTCGTTGCGGCGGACCTTTTCCTGCAAGCGGCAAAAATACTTGCCGCAGACGGAAGGTCGCCATTGGTCGTAGCGGGTGCAGCAGGCGCCATCGAGGTAATGGCAGGCGAACAGGAAGGTGGCATGGCCTTCGGCGTTGCGGCCTGTTTTCAGGCCGATACCTTCGACGCTGGCAACCTCGTCATCCCGGATCTTGGCGTCCTCGTAGAGCGTACCATCGCAGCAGAGGCCGCAGGACAGGCAAAGCCTGCTTTCGAGCGACAGTTGCAAATCGGATGACGCCATTTTGGCAGAATAGAGGATAGCCCGGGGGCTTGGCCATTTGTCGCATGGCATGGGAGTGGTGGAAATTAGTCAGGATTGACGGCAAACTTTAGTTCCTGGGGCTGCCATCCGACGCGGTGCTTCCGGCCTTTTCTGATCAGCTTTCGGCAGAGGCCACCGACGCCGCGGGCAGATGGCTGCGCTTCGGTCCTCTGAATTCTGCATCGAGAAAGCGCTCGAGCACGAACATCTTGACGACGAAGGACGCTTCCTCGGGCGTGAGGTCCGGCTGCTTTGCTGCAAGGCGTTTGAATTCGTGCCGCGCCTTGGCGATCAGCAAATCACTTGGCAGCGCGGATTTCACGTCATTGATGAGGTTGTGCGCTCGCCCGATCATGGCGAAGGCCTCTTCCTCAGTGATCAACCCCTTCCGGGCCCGCTTCTGAACATGGCAGAAGTAATCGCCGCAAACGGAAGGTCGCCAATCCTGGTAGCGGGTGCAGGCAGCACCATCGAGATACTGGCAGGCCAGAGAAAAGGCGGGCAGATCGTCGGTCGTCCGCATCGTTGTCAGGCCGATCCGCGCGGTATCATCAACCTCGCTTTCGCCAATCAGGGCGAAAGGGAAAAGGGTGCCGTCACAACAGATGCCGCAAGCAAGGCAAAGTCTGCTCTCGAGTGGAAGGTCTGTGTCGGTCCGGGACATTGCCCATCGGGTACAATTCTGGAAGCCGAATCGCCATTTATCGAACGTCAGGCGAGTGTTGGAATATACGGATAGAAGTGACCTAACTATAGATAGGGAGCCGTTGCCTTGGCCGATTTAGCGAGGCTCAGGCAACTGGCTGGCTAATCGAGGTGCGGTGGGGAAGCGTTCGTCGGCTGACTGGGCGGGCCTTCATTCCCGAACATCGATTTGCGCGGATCGCGGAAATAGCGGTCTAACAGGAGATCGAAGGCTGTCAGCTTGAGCAGGAAGGTCATCTCAGTAGGGGTGCGTTCCTGGCTGCTGGCGATCATCTGCCGACGGTTTCGCGCCTGATTGAGCGTTTCGTCTTTCAGCAGGTCTGCCTGCAATTGCTCGCGCTGTTTGAGCATCTGGTCCACGCGCCTGACGGCCTCGCCACTCTCGATCTCGCCCCCGCGCAGGGCCTTGAGCGTATGGCAATGGAACTTGCGGCACGTTTCAGGGCGTCGGGAATAGATCTGGCAGCGCTGGCCCACCGAATGGGGGCACGGCTGATAGAAGATCGCATCGTCCTTGCGGGATTCCATGGTGAAAAGGCCGCCAAGTGCGACCTCCTCGTCCCGGCTAACTTCGACGTAACCGAAGATCGTGCCGTCACAACAGGCCGCGCATCCGGTGCAGAGGTCCTGTTCCAGCTGTGGCGGGGCTGCGGTTTCGCGCGTGGTCATGCCCTCTGACTATTGGCCGCAAAGGCAAGGTGCAAGGCGATGTTCTGATCGAGCATCGCCTTGCACGAGGATGTCAGTCGAATTCCCAGGCACGTTCGCCGTGGCTGGTGATGTCGAGGCCTTCGCGTTCCTCGTCCTCGCTCACGCGCATCGGGATGACCATCGATACCATGAGGGCGCAAACCACCGTGGCAAAGGCGCTCCACAGCGCGACAATGCCGACGCCTGCGACTTGTGCGACGAGCTGGCGCGTGAGGTCCATGCCCTCGGCAAAGCCGGTGCCGCCGAAGGCCGGGGCGATGAACACGGCAAGGAGGACCGAACCGAGCATGCCGCCGACGCCGTGCACGGCAAAGACGTCGAGTGAATCGTCGATCTCGAGGCGCTGCTTGACCAGCTGGATCATCGGATAGCACACGCCAGCGGCGAGCGCGCCGAACAGCATGGCGGAACCGGGTGCGATGAAGCCTGCCGCGGGCGTGACCGTGGCAAGACCTGCGACCGCACCAGTGGCAAAGCCGACCGATGTGGGCTTGCCCACGCTCATCTTTTCGATGCCGAGCCAGACCAGCGCGGCAACGCAGGCGGCGATATGGGTGTTTATGATCGCCGAGGCGGCATCATCGTTGGCGGCAAGGGCGGAACCGCCGTTGAAGCCGAACCAGCCGACCCACAGCAGAGCGGCGCCCGCCATGGTCAGCGCAGGGCTGTGCGGCAACATCAGCGTCTTGGGAAAGCCCGAGCGCTTGCCGAGCAGCATGGCAACGACCAGCGCCGAGATGCCGGCCGTTGTGTGGACAACGATGCCGCCGGCAAAGTCGAGCGTGCCGAGGCGCGTCGCGAGCCAGCCGCCGCCCCAGATCCAGTGCGCGACCGGTGCATAGACCAGCAAACCCCAAAGTGCCGAGAACGCCACGACCCAACCGAAGCGGGCGCGATCGATCCAGGCGCCGACCATCAGCCCCGGCGTGATCAGGGCAAAGCACATCTGGAACAGTGCAAAGGCGCTTTCAGGAATGGCGGTATTGGCGCGGACGTTGCCGAGATTGAGCAGCATCCATGCGTTGCCACTGCCGAGCCAGCCGCCCGAGACGTCACCGAAGGCCAGTGTGTAGCCGACCGCAACCCATAGCACCGAGGCTACAGCGGCGATGGCGCCGACCTGTACCAGCACGGCCAGAAAGCCCTTGGCGCGCACAAGGCCGCCATAGAACAGGGTAAGCCCCGGCATGGCCATCATCAGCACGAAGGCGGAAGACACGAGAATCCAGGCAGTGTCGCCTGAATTGGCCGCGTCCTCGACGCTGACCACATCCTGGGCATGGGCCAATGCCGGCAGAAGCATGGCCCCGGCGGCGAGCACGGTCGCCACAATCTTTCGCATGTACAGCTCTCCCCCTCGCACAGCGCTATCTGTGCCAGATACTCTCCGCGAGCGGCCTTAAAGCAACAATGCGGCAGCGCACAAGCGCGCGCGAAAACGTTTGTTGTGCGAAATGCGACGAAAGGACGTTGAATCTGACGCCGTGAAAGGGTCAGACGAGGCCTTCAAGCACCTGATCGGGCGGACGGTGGCCATCGGCCCAGAAGCGGATATTGGCGATGACCTTGTCGCCCGAGGCTTGCCGTCCCTCAAACGTCGCGCTGCCCATGTGCGGCAGGATAGCGACGTTGTGGTGTGCCAGCAGGCGGGCATCGACCTGCGGCTCGTGTTCGAAGACATCAAGACCTGCGCCGCCGATGCGTCCTTCAACGAGCGCCTGGATAAGCGCCTCTTCCTCGACCAGCGTGCCGCGCGCGGTGTTCACCAGATAGGCCTCGGGCTTCATCAGGGCGATCCGCCGGGCATCGATCATGTGGTGCGTTTCGGGCGTGGCAGGACAGTGCAGCGTGAGGATGTCGGCCTCACCAACGAGCGTGTCGAGATCGGGTTCGAAGCGGGCACCGAACATCGTCTCGAGCGCTTCGGGCAAACGGTGGCGGCTGTGGTAGACGACGTTGAGGCCAAAGGCACGCGCGCGATAGGCTACGGCCTGTCCGATGCGGCCCATACCGACGATGGCGAGCGTCTTTCCGGCAAGGCGGTGTCCGAGCATGGTCGATGGCGCCCAGCCTTCCCACTTGCCCGCGCGCAGCGTCCGTCCGCCATAGTTGAGGCGCCGCGCCACCGAGATGATCAGCGCAATGGTCATGTCGGCGGTATCGTCGGTGAAGACGCCGGGGGTGTTGGTGACGATGATCTTGCGGGCGCGGGCTGCCGAGAGATCGATATGTTCCGTACCGGCCCCGAAATTGGCGATCAGGCCGAGCTGCGGGCCAGCTTCCGCGATCATCGCGGCGTCGATCCGGTCGGTGACGGTGGGGACGAGGACGTGGGCCGTCTGCATCGCCTCGACGAGCCGGTCGCGACTCATCGCGCGATCGTCGGCGCTGAGCGTGACATCGAACAGTTCGCTCATCCGGGCCTCCGTTTCGGGCAGGAGACGGCGGGTGACGACGACGCGGGGAATGCCGTCGACGCGGCGGGTCGGGCGATAGTCGGCGGAACTGGGCATGGAGGCGAAGCTAGGCCGCAGGACCGCCACCGGTCAAGCGGTGCGAACGCGCGCAATGGTGGACAGCAGGTTGTGCGGTGTTGCCCTGCGCCGACATTTTTGCGACGGCTGGACCATGACCAAGAGTTACGCCCGGCTTCTTGCCGCAGTCATTGCAATCCTTGTTTCCGTGGCGTTCGGCCCCGCAGGCACGCTCCATGCGCAGGATACGGATGATGGCGTGCCTTACTGGGTCTCTACCCGCAAGGACACGGCGAACATGCGTGTCGGACCGGGGCGCGAGTATCGCATCAACTGGACCTATACGCGCAAGGGCGTGCCGATGAAGGTGCTGCGCCTGATGGGTGGCTGGCGGCTGGTCGAGGATCCGGACGGCGCACGCGGCTGGGTGCTGCAGCAGTTCCTGAGCCGCGAGCGGACCGGCATCGTCAAGGGCAGCATCACCGCGCTGCGCGAGAACAAGGACGGAACGGGTCGGCTGTTGTGGCGCGTGGCTCCGGGCGTGATGGGCAAGATCGGCGATTGCAAGGCCGGGTGGTGCGCTTTCGACGTCGACGGGCGCAAGGGCTTTGTCCGCGCAAGTGCGGTGTGGGGAGCTGGGCAGCCCTGAGGATCAACGTCAGGGCTTGAAACGAAAAACCCCGGCCTTGCGACCGGGGTTTTCGTTTTTGGGCGAGGTGCCCGGCGTCAGACGAGTTCGATCGCCAGTGCAGTCGCTTCGCCGCCGCCGATGCAGAGGCTGGCGACGCCCTTCTTGAGGCCGTGCTTCTTCAGCGCGGCGATCAGGGTGGTGACGATGCGGGTGCCCGAAGCGCCGATCGGGTGGCCCAGAGCCGTCGCGCCGCCGTGGACGTTGATCTTTTCGTGGGGGATGCCGAGATCATGCATCGCGAACATGGCGACGCAGGCGAAGGCCTCGTTGACTTCGAACAGGTCAACGTCGGCGATCGACCAGCCAGCCTTTTCGAGCACCTTCTTGATCGCGCCGACCGGAGCGACGGTGAAGTCCTTGGGCTCCTGCGCGTGGGCAGCAAGGGCAACGACCTTGGCGACGGGCGCGAGGCCTGCGGCCTTGGCGACGCTTTCACGGGCGAGCACGACGGCGGCCGCGCCATCGGAAATCGACGACGAGGTTGCGGCGGTAATCGTACCATCCTTGGCGAAGGCTGGCTTGAGCGAGGGGATCTTGTCGGGGCGGCCCTTGCCGGGCGCTTCGTCGGTATCGACGGTGACTTCGCCGGCGCGGGTCTTCACCGTGACCGGTGCGATCTCGTCCTTGAAGGTGCCGTCGGCAACGGCCGCCTGCGCGCGGCGGAGCGATTCGACGGTGTAGGTGTCCTGCTGTTCGCGGGTGAGCTGGTAGGCATTGGCAGTATCCTGCGCGAAGGTGCCCATGGCGCGACCGGCTTCGTAGGCGTCTTCCAGACCGTCGAGGAACATGTGGTCATACGCGGTGTCATGGCCGATGCGGGCGCCCGAGCGGTGCTTCTTGAGCAGGTACGGGGCGTTGGTCATCGATTCCATGCCGCCAGCGACGACAACGTCAACGCTGCCCGATGCGAGGGCTTCGGCGCCCATGATGATCGTCTGCATGCCCGAGCCGCAGACCTTGTTCACCGTGGTCGCCTGAACCGACTTGGGCAGGCCAGCCTTGATTGCGGCCTGACGGGCAGGGGCCTGGCCGAGGCCCGCAGGCAGGACACAGCCCATGTAGATGCGTTCGATGCTGTCAGGCGCGACGCCAGCACGTTCCACTGCGGCCTTGACGGCAGTGGCCCCGAGATCGGTGGCGGCGACATCGGCGAGAGCGCCCTGCATCGCGCCCATCGGGGTGCGGGCATAGGACAGGATGACAACGGGATCGGCGGACGAGAACTGTGCCATGGCTTGACGGCCCCTTGCGTTTGGGTGCTGATGGGCGGGCTTGTGTGCGCCCGCTCTTCGAGTGGGTACATAGTGCTGCACTGCAGCGAACGCAAATGGGGCATTGGTAGAACGGATGCTAGACCCTGCATTTTTGCCACCATCGCCCGGAATTGCGCTGATCGGTGCATCCGTTCTGGGCGCGATTGTCGGCAGTTTCCTCGGCGCGGCGCTGGTCCGAATGCCGGAGGGGCGCTCGGTGGTGACCGGGCGCTCGGCCTGCGACGGATGTGGCAAGGCGCTGACCGTGATGGAACTGGTGCCGGTACTCTCGTGGCTGGCGCAGCGGGGCAAGTGCCGCGCCTGCGGAGCTCGGATCGGCAGGGGGCAACTGGCCTGCGAACTCGGCGGCGCGGCAGTGGGCATCGGAGCGGTGCTGGTGGCGCGCGAAGGGCTGGTCCTGGCGGCGATGCTGCTGGGCTGGCAACTGCTGCTGCTGGCATTGCTCGACCTGCGTCATCTGTGGCTGCCGAGAGTGCTCGTCGGCTGGCTGGCAGGGAGTGGCGGGCTGGTGGTGCTGGCGCGGGCGTGGTTTGAACAGGACGTAGGGCCAGTGTTGATCGCTGCAGGGGGCGCGGCGCTGGGGTTCCTGATGCTGTGGCTGATCGCGCGGTTTTACCTGAAGGCGCGCGGGCGTGAGGGCATGGGGTCGGGCGATCCGCCCTTGCTTGGCGCAATTGGTATATGGCTTGGGCCGCTCGGCGTGGTCGAGGTCATGCTGGGGGCGAGCATTCTGGGGATCGCGGCGGCTATTGTCATGCTTGTAAGCAAGCGTAAGATCGATGCCGAAACGGCGCTGCCGCTTGGAACCTGCCTTGCCGCTACGGCATGGCCGCTGTTCCTGCTGCAAGGGCTGGGATGACGCGATTCGGGGGAGACAGGAATGCTCGAGGAAACTTCGCGCGACGAGATGTTGGCGGCGTTGGGCAAGCAGCGCAAGGCATTCACGGCAGCGCGGCCAGAACCGCTTTCTGTCCGGCACGACCGGCTTGAGCGTTGCGCGCGGATGATGCTGGAGCATGGCGAGGACTTCGCCCGCGCGATGAGCGCCGACTTCGGCCATCGCAGTCACGAGCAGTCGATGCTGACCGATGTGATGCCATCAATCAGCCTTATCCGCTATTCGCAGAAGCGGATGAAGGCGTGGAGCAGGCCCGAGAAGCGGCATGTGGCGTTTCCGCTGAACCTGTTGGGCGCGCGGGCCGAGGTCCGCTACGAGCCCAAGGGCGTGATCGGCGTCGTTGCGCCGTGGAATTTTCCGGTGGGTCTGACGATGGGGCCGCTGGCGCAGGCCTTTGCGGCGGGTAACCGCGCAATGCTCAAGCCCAGCGAGTTTACCGAGCGGACTTCGGAACTGATGGCCGAGCTGTTTCCGAAGTTCTTCGGCGAGGATGAAGTGGCCGTTATTCTTGGCGGGCCGCAGACCGGGCAGGACTTCTGCTCTTTGCCGTTCGATCACCTGCTGTTCACCGGAGCGACCTCGATCGGCAAGCATGTGCTGCACGCGGCTGCGAACAATCTTGTGCCGGTGACGCTGGAACTTGGAGGCAAGTCGCCAACGATCCTGGGCCGTAGCGCCGATGTGGCGAAGGCAGCGGAGCGGATCGCGCTGGGCAAGATGATGAACGCGGGGCAGATCTGCCTTGCGCCGGACTACATGCTTGTGCCCGAGGAACTGGAGCACAAGGCCATCGGCGCAGTGCAGGCGAGCGTTGCGCAGATGTATCCGACGCTACTGGCCAATGACGACTATACCTCGGTGATCAACCGGCGGCACCGTGACCGGCTGGTGGGTCTTGTCGATGATGCCGTGGCCAAGGGCGCGGAGGCCATCGTCGTCAATCCGGGGAACGAGAACTTCGAGGGATCGAACGGCAACAAGCTGCCCCTGACCATCCTGCGCAACGTGACTGACGACATGAAGGTCATGCAGGACGAGATCTTCGGGCCGGTCCTGCCGGTGAAGACGTACTCGCGGATCGACCAGGCCATCGATTACATCAATGCGCATGACCGGCCGCTGGGCCTCTATTACTTCGGCGAGGATTCTTCCGAGCGCGAGACGGTGCTGACGCGGACGATCTCGGGCGGTGTGACCGTCAACGATGTTATTTTTCATGTCTCGGCGGACGATTTGCCGTTCGGCGGGGTGGGGCCTTCGGGGATGGGCAGCTACCACGGCGTCGAGGGTTTCCGGTCATTCAGCCATGCGCGCGCAGTCTATAGCCAGCCGAAGATCGATCTGGCCAAGATTGCTGGGCTGAAGCCTCCTTACGGCGCCGCGACGGCTCGGACGCTCAAGATGCAGCTGAAGTAAGCGACACATACGAATTCGATTGTCTGCGGCCAAGTGTCGGGCCCTTCAGGTCTGCGCGAAAAGGACGGGCAATTCCGCCCTTACCGCATTGCACACCACTTGCGCAGGCGCGCTGTCGGGACTAGGGCGCAGGCGAACCTGCAGCTTCGCGAGTCAGCCCTTTGGTCGATCTGTCTCAATACCTGCCGATCCTGATCTTCCTCGGGATCGCTCTGGCACTTTCATCGGCATTCGTGTTCCTTCCCATGGGCGTTTCGCGCCTCACGGGGGCTCACAATCCGAACGCCGAGAAGCTGAGCGAGTATGAATGCGGCTTTCCCGCGTTCGAAGATCCGCGCAGCCAGTTTGACGTGCGGTTCTATCTCGTCGCGATCCTGTTCATCATCTTCGATCTCGAAGCCGCGTTCCTGTTTCCCTGGGCCGTCAGCCTGAAGGAAACCGGTTGGGCCGGGTGGACGACCATGATGGTCTTCCTCGGCGAACTGGTGATCGGCTTCATCTATGCCTGGAAGAAGGGCGCGCTGGACTGGGAATGAGCAACATGGCCACGTCTCCCCTCATCACCGCAAATCAGGGCGCGGTTGCCGCGCCCGATCAGGCGTTTTTCGACAGCCTCAATGCCGAGGTCAACGACAAGGGCTTCCTCGTCACCAGCACCGAGGAGCTGTTCCAGTGGGCCCGCACCGGCTCGCTGTGGTGGATGACCTTCGGCCTTGCCTGCTGCGCGGTCGAGATGATCCACGTCAACATGCCCCGCTACGACATGGAGCGCTTCGGCGTTGCCCCGCGCGCTTCTCCGCGCCAGTCTGACGTGATGATCGTGGCCGGAACGCTTTGCAACAAGATGGCCCCGGCACTGCGCAAGGTCTACGATCAGATGTCGGACCCCAAATACGTGATCTCGATGGGGTCGTGCGCCAATGGCGGCGGCTATTATCACTACAGCTATTCGGTGGTGCGCGGCTGTGACCGCATCGTGCCCGTGGACATCTATGTCCCCGGCTGCCCGCCGACTGCCGAGGCGCTGCTCTATGGCGTGATGCAGCTGCAGCGGAAGATCCGCCGCGCGGGGACCATCGAGCGATGACGGAGCCAAACAGCAAAGCCCGAGTCATTGTTGGCATAATCATGCTTGAGACTCTGCCAGTAGTGGCATTGACTTATGACAGCCTGCGCGCCGTAGCAGTGGCTGCTTCACCAGCACTGATCCAGATGGTGTTTGGTTTGACAGCTATCGGCGTACTCGCTGGAGCAACTGTATTCGCTCGCAACATTTTTTGCAGGAGCGCAGGATGACCGTTCTCCACTCCGCGCCGCGCTGGTCCTCGAACGAGGGCGTGAAGGATGCGCTGGCGGCTGCGCTCGGCGCGATGCTGGTCAAGGCTGACGAGGAGCATGGCGAAATCCTGCTCACCGTCGCGCGTGACAGCATCGAGGATGCGCTGCGCCTGCTGCGCGACGATCACGAATACCAGCAGCTGATGGACATCGCAGGCGTCGACTATCCGCAGCGGGCGGAACGCTTCGACGTCTGCTATTGCCTGCTTTCGGTGACGAAGAACCATCGCGTGATCGTCAAGACCTCGACCGACGAGGCGACGCCGGTGCCGACCGTGACGACGCTCTGGCCGAACGCCGGCTGGTACGAGCGCGAAGTCTACGACATGTTCGGCGTGCTGTTCGCGGGCAATCCGGACCTCCGCCGCATCCTGACCGACTACGGCTTCCAGGGACATCCGTTCCGCAAGGACTTCCCGCTGACCGGCTATGTCGAGCTGCGCTATTCGGAAGAAGACAAGCGCGTGGTCTATGAGCCGGTGCAGCTGGCGCAGGACCTGCGCCAGTTCGACTTCATGAGCCCGTGGGAAGGCGCGGACTACGTGCTGCCGGGCGATGAAAAAGCGGTAACGCCGCCGCCTGCGCCTGCTCCCGTTGCCACGGCGCCCGATACCAAGGGCACGGCTTCGGTCGACAAGCCCAAGACCACGGACAGTAAGGCCGATACCGGCGCAGGCGACAAGGCCAACGCCGAGGCGGCAAAGCCTTCGGATGGCAAGGATTCCGCCGTGGACGCACCCGATGCGCCCAAGGCGACCGATGATCGTCCGGCCAAGACTGACGGAGAGGGCGCATGAGCTTCTCGCTCGAGGAATCGCCGACCACAGGCGACGAGGTCATCACCAACTACACGATCAACTTCGGGCCCCAGCACCCGGCGGCGCACGGCGTGCTGCGCATGGTGATGGAGCTTGACGGCGAGATCATAGAGCGCATCGATCCGCACGTCGGCCTGCTGCATCGCGGCACCGAGAAGCTGATCGAGCACAAGACCTACCTGCAGGCGCTACCCTATTTCGACCGGCTGGACTACTGCTCGCCGCTTGGCATGGAGCACTCCTATGTGCTCGCGGTCGAAAAGCTGCTGAACATCGAGGTTCCGCTTCGCGCCCAGTACCTGCGCGTGCTGTTTGCGGAGCTGACCCGCATCTGCAACCACATGCTCAACCTCGGTTCGCATGTGATGGACGTCGGCGCGATGACGCCGAACCTGTGGATGTTCGAAATCCGCGAGGACTGCCTCAACTTCTTCGAGCGCGCATCGGGCGCGCGCATGCACTCGGCATGGTTTCGCCCCGGCGGCGTGCATCAGGACGTGCCGCTCAAGCTGCTGACCGACATGGCGGACTGGATCGACGAGCGCCTGTTTCCGCTGTTCGAGGACGCGATGAGCCTCGTGGTCGACAACCGCATCTTCAAGCAGCGCAATGTCGACATCGCCGTGGTTTCCAAGGAAGACGCGCTGCGCTGGGGCTTCTCCGGCCCGATGATCCGTGGCTCGGGCATTCCGTGGGACTTGCGCAAGAGTCAGCCCTACGACGTGTACGACCGCATGGAGTTCGACATTCCCGTCGGCACCAGCGGTGACTGCTACGACCGCTTCATGGTCCGCGTCGAGGAAGTGCGCCAGTCGGCCCGCATCATGCGCCAGTGCATCGCGCAGATGCCCGAAGGCCCGATTGCCAGCACCGACCGCAAGGTGGTGCCGCCCAAGCGCGCCGAGATGAAGCAGTCGATGGAAGCGCTGATCCATCACTTCAAGCTCTACACCGAAGGCTTCCACGTTCCGGCGGGCGAGGTCTATGTGGCGACCGAAAGCCCCAAGGGCGAATTCGGCGTCTATCTGGTCTCGGACGGCTCGAACAAGCCCTACCGCTGCAAGATCCGCCCGACCGCGTTCAGCCACCTCCAGGCGATGGACTTCATGTGCAAGGGCCACATGCTGCCCGACGCCACCGCCATCCTCGGCGCGATCGACGTGGTGTTCGGGGAGTGTGACCGGTGAGCAACCTCGACACCGCCAAGGCCATGATCGCCGCCTATAACGCGCAGGACGTGGATACCTACGTCTCGTACATGACCGACGACGCCTGCGAGGCGAACTATCGCGGTGATGTGGTGCGTGAGGGCAAGGAGGGCACGCGCTCTGGCCTTGCCGCCGCATTTGCGCGCTGGCCGCAGAACCATGCCGAGATCGTCGAGGCGCAGGCCATCGGCAACTACGTGCTGATGCGCGAGCATGTGACGCGCGGTCCCGCCACCGATGGTTCGGCGCTGGTCGAGCCGTTCGACGTGATCGCAGTCTATTCTTTCGAGGGCGACAAGTGCTCTCGGGTGGAGTTTATCCGGTGAAGTCCACGTTTGACCTCATGCGCCTCTGGGCCATCCTGACGGGCCTCGCGCTCGCCGCATGGTACTTCGGCGAACTGTATCTTGGCGCGCAGGCGACCGAGACACTGCCGATGCTGATCGCCGCGATCGGCGGGTTCGAGCTGTTCCACTATGCGCAGGACATCCTGATCAAGCGGGGGCGGACCAATGGCTGATCGCTTTATCGAACCGGACAGCCCCGAACTGCGTGCCCGCTGGGGCGCCTTTGCGTGGACGGCGGAGAACGCCGAGCAGGCCAAGGTCATCGTCGGACGCTATCCGGCAGGGCGTCAGCGCTCGGCGGTGATGCCGCTGCTCGATCTGGCGCAGCGCCAGGTGGGGGCGGAGCTGAATACGCAAGGCTGGCTGCCGATCCCGGTGATGGAATACGTGGCCAAGTACCTCGACATGCCGGTGATCCGCGTGGTCGAGGTCGCGACGTTCTATACGATGTACAACATCGCGCCGATCGGCCGCTTCCACGTGCAGGTCTGCGGCACCACGCCGTGCATGCTGCGCGGGTCGGACGACATCATGGCCGCCTGCAAGGGCAAGGGCCTGAAGAAGGGCCACACGACGGCGGACGGCATGTTCACGCTGACCGAAGTCGAGTGCATGGGCAACTGCGCGTCTGCTCCCATGGTCCAGATCAACGACGACAACTACGAAGACCTCACCGCCGCCGACATGGAGCGCATCCTTGACGAGCTGGCCGCAGGCAAGCAGCCGAAGACCGGCACGCAGCTGCCGGGGCGTCACACGGTGGAACCGGCAGGCGCGCTGAGCAACCTGACGGCGATGGTTGACGCCAACCACGATTACCGAGGGGAGTGGTAAGATGGCCCTTCAGGACAAGGATCGCATCTTCACCAACGTCTACGGCTTCCAGCCGTGGAACCTTGCCGCCGCGAGGACGCGCGGGGACTGGGACAATACCAAGGCCCTGATGGAGCGCGGGCAGGACGCGATCATCGAGGAAATCAAGGCCTCGGGCCTGCGCGGCCGTGGCGGTGCGGGCTTCCCCACCGGCATGAAGTGGTCGTTCATGCCCAAGGAAAGCAAGGATGGCCGTCCAAGCTTCCTCGTGATCAACGCCGACGAATCCGAGCCGGGTTCGTGCAAGGACCGCGAAATCATCCGTCATGATCCGCACAAGCTGATCGAAGGCGCGCTGATTGCTGGCTACGCAATGCGTGCGCGCGCGGCCTACATCTACATTCGCGGCGAATATATCCGCGAGGCCGAAACGCTGTTCGCCGCCGTGCAGGAGGCCTATGACGCGGGCCTGATCGGCAAGAACGCGAGTGGGTCGGGCTACGATTTCGACGTCTTCGTCCATCGTGGTGCGGGCGCCTATATCTGCGGCGAAGAGACCGCGATGATCGAAAGCCTTGAGGGCAAGAAGGGCCAGCCCCGCCTCAAGCCGCCGTTCCCGGCAGGCGCGGGCCTCTATGGCTGCCCGACCACGGTCAACAACGTGGAATCGATCGCGGTCGCGCCGACGATCCTGCGTCGCGGGGCTTCGTGGTTCTCCTCGTTCGGGCGCGAGAACAACAAGGGCACCAAGCTCTTCCAGATCAGCGGCCATGTGAACCGGCCCTGCGTGGTCGAGGAAGAGATGAGCATCCCGTTCAGCGAGCTGATCGAGAAGCACTGCGGCGGCATCCGTGGCGGCAAGGACAACCTGCTGGCCGTGATCCCTGGCGGATCGTCGGTTCCGCTGGTTCCGGCGGCCGAAATCTGGGACGCGCCGATGGACTTCGATGGCCTTCGCGCGCTGGGCTCGGGCCTAGGCACCGCCGCCGTCATCGTCATGGACAAGTCAACCGACATCGTCCGCGCGATCAGTCGCCTTTCGTACTTCTACAAGCACGAAAGCTGCGGCCAGTGCACGCCCTGCCGCGAAGGCACCGGCTGGATGTGGCGCGTGATGGAACGCCTGCGCACGGGCGATGCAGACGTCGAGGAAATCGACATGCTGTTCAACGTGACCAAGCAGGTCGAAGGCCACACCATCTGCGCACTGGGTGACGCCGCCGCATGGCCGATCCAAGGGCTTATCAAGCACTTCCGCCCCGAGATCGAGCGCCGGATCGCCGAGAACGCTCGGCCAGCACTGTCAGAGGCAGCAGAATAATGCCTAAAGTCAAAGTCGACGGCGTAGAGCTTGAAGTTCCGGCAGGTGCTACTGTCCTGCAGGCGTGCGAGCTGGCCGGCAAGGAAATCCCGCGCTTCTGCTATCACGAACGGCTGAGCATTGCCGGCAATTGCCGCATGTGCCTGGTCGAAGTGAAGCCGGGGCCGCCCAAGCCGCAGGCTTCGTGCGCGCTGCCCGCCACCGAAGGTCAGGAAATCCGCACGGATTCCGAGATGGTCAAGAAGGCGCGGGAAGGGGTGATGGAGTTTCTCCTGATCAACCACCCGCTCGACTGCCCGATCTGCGATCAGGGTGGCGAGTGCGATCTGCAGGATCAGTCGGTTGCCTATGGGCGCGGTGCCTCGCGCTATCACGAGAACAAGCGCGCGGTGACCGAGAAGTACATGGGCCCGCTCATCAAGACGACGATGACGCGCTGCATCCACTGCACCCGCTGCGTGCGCTTCAGCGAGGAAGTGGCGGGCGTTGACGAGATCGGCGCGCTCTATCGCGGCGAGACGATGCAGATTTCCACCTATCTGGAAAAGGCTGCGGCGCACGAGCTTTCCGCCAACGTGATCGACCTCTGCCCTGTCGGCGCGCTGACTTCGCGCCCCTATGCGTTCGAAGCGCGTCCGTGGGAGCTGAAGAAGACGCTGTCGATCGACGTTTCGGACGCGCTGGGTTCGAACATCCGGCTCGACAGCCGTGGCCGCGAAGTGCTGCGCATCCTGCCGCGCGTGAACGATGACGTGAACGAGGAATGGCTGTCCGACCGTGGCCGCTACATGGTTGACGGGCTGACCCGCCGCCGCCTCGACAAGCCGTGGCTGCGCCGTGACGGCAAGCTGGTGGCGGCGACTTGGGCCGAGGCGTTCGAGGCTGTCGCGAAGATCAATCCGGGTTCGTCGGTGGCGGTGATCGCGGGTGATCTGGTTGATTGCGAGACGATGTTTGCGGCCAAGAAGCTGGGAGGGGCCTTGGGTTCCACGCTGCTTGAAGGCCGTCAGACCGGCCTTGCTTATGACACGTCGAACCTTGCGGCAGTGAACTTCAACTCTACGCTGGCTGGCATCGAGGATGCCGACGCCGTGCTGATCGTCGGCTCAATGATCCGCGATGAAGCGCCGCTGCTCAACACCCGCCTGCGCAAGGCGGTGAAGAAGGGCGCGAAGGTCTTCGTGGTCGGCCCGCAGTGGGATCCGACCTATCCGGCGACGTTCCTGGGTGACGATCTGGCGGTGCTGGGCAACCTGCCTGCCGAAGTCAGCGATGCCTTCGGCGCGGCGCAGAAGCCTGCGATCATTCTGGGCGGCGCGGCTCTGGGCAAGGGCGCTCTGGGCGCTGGTCTGGCCTTTGCCGAGCAGTTCAACCTCGTGCGTGAGGGCTGGAACGGCTTCAACGTGATCCACATGGCCTCGAGCCGCATGGGCGGGCTGATGCTGGGCTATGCGCAGAAGGGCGGCATTGGCGATCTGGTTGCGGCCAAGCCGAAGATGGTCATCTCGCTTGGTGCGGATGAGGTGGACTTTACGAAGTTTGCCGACAGCATGATCGTCCACATCGGCCATCATGGTGATAAGGCAGCGCATGCTGCCGACGTGATCCTGCCCGCCGCCGCGTTCAGCGAGAAGGACGGCACTTACGTCAACACCGAAGGCCGCGTGCAGTATGCCGAGAAGGCCGTGTTCGCGCCCGGCGATGCCCGCGAGGACTGGACGATCCTGCGCGCGATGGCCGATGCGCTCGGCGTCTCGGTCGGCTTCGACAGCTTCGAGCAGCTTCGTGCGGCGATGGTTGCCGAAGTTCCGGCGCTGGGCGTCGAAGGTCTGGCCGATTACGGCGCGCTGCCTGCCGCTCCCTCGGGTGCGAAGGCTGAAGGCGTGATTGCTGGCTATCCGATCAAGGACCGCTACCTGACCAACGCCATTGCTCGTTCCAGCCCGACGCTGCAGCGCTGCTCGGCGGAACTGCTGCACGGTGAAAGCTTCGCGGAGGCCGCGGAATGACCGAGTTCTTCATGGGTCTTGGCCTCTCGTACGAGTGGGCCTGGGGCATTGCCACCATCTGCGGGATCCTGCTGATCGCGTTCCCGCTGATGCTGGGCGTTGCCATGATCATCTATGCCGACCGCAAGATCTGGGCGGCGATGGCGCTGCGCAAGGGGCCGAACGTGGTCGGGCCGCTGGGCCTGCTGCAGTCGTTCGCCGACGGTCTGAAGGTGTTCCTGCAGGAAACCATCATTCCTTCGGCCGCGAACAAGGGCCTGTTCCTGATCGCGCCGATCATCACCTTCACCGTCGCGCTGATGGCCTGGGCGGTGATCCCGTTCAATTCGGGCGCGGTGCTGGCCAATATCAACGTCGGCCTGCTCTATGTTCTGGCGATCTCGTCGCTCGGCGTTTACGGCGTGGTGATCGCGGGCTGGTCGTCCAACTCGAAGTACCCGTTCTTCTCGGCGATGCGCGCCTCGGCGCAGATGATCTCCTATGAAGTCTCGATCGGCTTCATCCTGATCTGCGTGGTGCTGTGGGCGGGGACGTTCAACCTGAACGACATCGTCAAGGCGCAGCAGAGCCACGTGTGGATCATCAACGGCTTCGTCGCGAACCCGCTGCTGTTCCCGATGTGGGTGATGTTCCTGATCTCGGGCATGGCCGAAACCGCACGCGCGCCGTTCGACCTTACCGAGGCGGAATCGGAGCTGGTTGCGGGGTATCAGACCGAATACTCGTCGATGGCCTTCGCGCTCTACTGGCTCGGCGAATATGCCAACGTGCTGCTGATGTGCGCGCTGAACGCCGTGCTGTTCTGGGGCGGATACCTGCCGCCGCTCGACATTCCGGTGCTCTACCTCGTGCCGGGCTTCGTGTGGCTGCTGCTCAAGATCCTGTTCTTCTTCTTCATCTTCAGCTGGGTGAAGGCGACCGTCCCGCGCTATCGCTATGACCAGCTGATGCGCCTGGGCTGGAAGATCTTCCTGCCCGTATCGCTGCTGTTCGTGTTCCTCGTCAGCGGCTACCTCATGGCGACGGGGCATTTCGCATGACGGTGTTGGTCGCAATTTCGATGCTTCTAGCGGGGCCTCTCCTTCAGGTCCCGCCTGAACCGCCAGCCCCTAAAAGTGGGGCATTCAAATGTGAAATGCACGCTCGCCCTTTATATGGGCTCCAGCCCATGTTTACGATGACTGGCAGAATAGTCGGCTGGACAAAGGTGAACGGAAAGCCGGCAGAAGCGAAGCTACTGTTAGACGCACCATCTGAGTACCGCCTGACGGGCGAATATTCAGTCACCCCAAAGATTGGCGAGATGCGCTTTTCGTCCTTCGATTCTGACACGAAGGTGAGAATATCAGGCGTGTTCACTTCGACTGTCTCTGAAACTGGCACCATCGTTATGACTTGGGAGACGGATTTCGGTCGTCCAACTGAATTTGTGGGTCTTTGCGACGTCAAGTTTTCGAGTGAGGAGATGTCTCGGTGACCGCCGCCCAACTCATCAAGAGCTTCACCCTTTGGGAGTTCGTGAAGGCGCACTGGCTGACCTTGAAGTATCTCTTCAAGCCCAAGGCGACGATCAACTACCCGTTCGAGAAGAACCCGCTTTCGCCGCGCTTCCGTGGTGAACATGCGCTGCGCCGTTATCCCAACGGCGAAGAGCGCTGCATCGCGTGCAAGCTGTGCGAGGCGGTGTGTCCGGCACAGGCGATCACGATCGAGGCCGAACCTCGTGAGGACGGCAGCCGCCGCACCACGCGCTACGACATCGACATGACCAAGTGCATCTTCTGCGGCTTCTGCCAGGAAGCCTGCCCGGTCGATGCCATCGTCGAAGGGCCGAACTTCGAATACGCGACCGAAACGCGCGAGGAGCTGCTTTACGACAAGGCCAAGCTGCTCGCGAACGGGGACAAGTGGGAGCGGGCGATTGCCGCGAACCTTGAAGCCGATGCGCCGTATCGCTAGGGGGCCGCGCCAATGATTCAGGTATTCGCCTTCTATCTCTTCGCCACGCTCTGCATCTTCAGCGGTGCGGTGACGATCCTTGCGCGCAATCCGGTGCATTCGGTGCTCTGGTTGATCCTCGCGTTCTTCAACGCTGCCGGCCTGATGGTGCTGGTGGGTGCCGAGTTCATCGCGATGCTGCTGGTCATCGTCTATGTCGGCGCGGTTGCGGTGCTGTTCCTGTTCGTGGTCATGATGCTTGACATCGACTTTGCCGAACTGCGCGCCGGGTTCGTGAAGAACTTCCCGCTCGGGCTGGCGCTGGCAGTCGTGCTGTTCGTCGAGCTGTTCGTCGGCCTGATCGTGCGCGGTGCCGGTTCTGTGGCGCTGGGCAAGGCCGATGGCTCGGCTGCGCAAGCCGCTGACATGTCGAACATTCAGGCCATCGGCGCACTGCTTTACAGCCGCTACCTGTTCCTGTTCGAAGCGGCGGGCATCGTCCTGCTGGTTGCGATGATCGGCGCGATCGTGCTGACGCATCGCCAGCGCACTGACACGCGCGGCCAGAACGTCTCGAAGCAGAATGCGCGTCGTCCGGAAGAGGCGACAATCAATCTCCAGCCGGAAGTGGGCAAGGGGGTCCAGATCTGATGATCGGCATCGAACACTACCTCGTCGTCAGCTCGATCCTGTTCGTGCTCGGCGTGCTTGGCATCTTCCTCAACCGGAAGAACGTGATCATCATCCTGATGGCGATCGAACTGATCCTGCTTTCGGTGAACCTCAACCTCGTCGCGTTCAGCGCGTTCCTGCACGATCTTGTCGGCCAGGTCTTCGCCATGTTCGTGCTGACGGTGGCTGCGGGCGAGGCCGCGATCGGGCTTGCGATCCTCGTCATCTATTTCCGTGGCCGCGGCACGATTGCCGTCGACGATGTCAACCGGATGAAGGGCTGAACCGATGTCTTCCATCCTGATCATCGTATTCCTGCCGCTTCTGGCAGCGATCATCGCAGGCCTCGGCAACAAGAAGCTGGGCGCGGTTCCGTCCAAGGTCGTGACCACCGGCGCGCTGTTTATCTCCTGCGCGCTGTCCTGGCCGATCTTCCTCTCGTTCCTTGGCGGCACTGCCGAGGCGAGCGTGACGCCGGTGCTGCACTGGGTTTCGTCGGGTGACCTCGACTTCTCGTGGGCGCTGCGGGTCGACACGCTGACCGCGGTGATGCTGGTGGTGATCACCAGCGTCTCGGCGCTGGTTCACCTGTACTCGTGGGGGTACATGAGCGAGGAGCCGGATCAGCCGCGCTTTTTCGCGTACCTCTCGCTGTTTACCTTTGCCATGCTGATGCTGGTGACGGCGGATAACCTCGTGCAGATGTTCTTCGGCTGGGAAGGCGTGGGCCTTGCCTCGTACCTGCTGATCGGCTTCTGGTTCCGCAAGCCCTCGGCCAATGCTGCCGCGATGAAGGCCTTCGTGGTCAACCGCGTGGGCGACCTTGGCTTCATGATGGGCATCTTCGGGACGTTCCTGGTGTTCGGCACCGTGTCGATCCCGGCGATCCTAGAAGCCGCGCCCGGCATGGCCGGATCGACCATCGGGTTCCTTGGTTACCGCTTTGACACGATGACCGTGCTGTGCCTGCTGCTGTTCATCGGCGCGATGGGCAAGTCGGCGCAGCTCGGGCTGCACACCTGGTTGCCTGACGCGATGGAAGGCCCGACCCCGGTGTCGGCGCTGATCCACGCGGCGACGATGGTGACCGCGGGCGTGTTCATGGTCTGCCGTCTTTCGCCGATGTTCGAAGTCAGCCCGACGGCGCTGTCGTTCGTGACCTTCATCGGGGCGATGACCTGCATCTTCGCGGCAACCGTCGGCACGACGCAGACCGACATCAAGCGCGTGATCGCCTATTCGACCTGTTCGCAGCTGGGCTACATGTTCTTCGCGGCGGGCGTCTCGGCCTATGGCGCGGCGATGTTCCACCTGTTCACGCACGCCTTCTTCAAGGCGCTGCTGTTCCTTGGTGCCGGATCGGTGATCCATGCGATGCACCACGAGCAGGACATGCGGTACTACGGCGGCCTGCGTAAGAGCATTCCGCTGACCTACTGGGCGATGATGATGGGCACGCTGGCGATCACCGGCGTCGGCATCGTCGACGTGTTCGGCTTCGCCGGGTTCTACTCGAAGGATGCGATCCTTGAGGCGGCCTATGGCAAGGGCACTGAACTTGGCCACTTCGCCTTCTTCCTCGGCATCTTCGCGGCGCTGCTGACCAGCTTCTATTCGTGGCGTCTGGTGTTCCTGACCTTCTTCGGCAAGCCACGCTGGGAACAGTCGGAGCATATCCAGCACGCGGTTCACGATGCGCACGGCCATGACGATCATGCCCATGGTCACGACGATCATGCGCACGCCGATCATCATGACGAGCACAGCGACGGCACGGCGGGCTATCACCCGCACGAAAGCCCGCTGAACATGCTGGTTCCGTTGGGTGTGCTGTCGCTGGGTGCGATCTTCGCGGGGTACGTGTTTCACCACGCCTTCATCAGCGAAGGCACGGGCGAGTTCTGGAAGGGTTCTCTGGTCTTTGCCGAGCATACGCTCCACGCGATGCACGGCGTGCCGACCTGGGTGAAGTGGGCGCCGTTCGCGGTCATGGCTACTGGCCTGCTGATTGCTTGGTATGCTTACATCAAGAACACGAAGTTCCCGGCGGCGTTCGTCGACCAGTTCGGGTTCCTCTACAAGTTCCTGCTTAACAAGTGGTACTTCGACGAACTCTACCACAATGTCTTCGTCGTCCCCGCGATGTGGCTGGGCCGCGTGTTCTGGAAGGTTGTCGACCAGGGCGTGATCGACCGGTTCGGACCGAACGGTGCCGCATGGGTCGTGGCCCAGGGCAGCCGCGCCGCCGCCAAGCTCCAGTCGGGGTATCTCTATAGCTATGCGCTGGTCATGCTCGTCGGCCTTGTCGGCGCGATCAGCTGGGTGATCGCACAATGACCGGTTTTCCGATCCTCTCGCTGATGCTGCTGGTGCCGCTGGTTGCGGCAGTGGCCTGCCTTGTCGTGCCGCGCGAACAGGCGCGCTCCGTTGCGCTCGTCGCTACGCTGATCGACTTCGTGCTGGGGGTGATCCTCTGGGCGAATTTCGACATCGGCGGCGCGCAGTGGCAGTTCACGGAAAGTGCTGCGGTGTTCTCGGGCTTCTCGTGGAAGCTCGGCATCGATGGCATTGCGCTGCTGCTGATTGCGCTGACGGTGTTCCTGATGCCGATCTGCATCGGTGCCAGCTGGACCTCGATCGACAAGCGCCAAGGCGAATATTACGCGGCGTTCCTCCTGATGGAGACGCTGATGATCGGCGTCTTCGCAGCGCAGGACCTGTTCCTGTTCTACATCATGTTCGAAGCCGGCCTGATCCCGATGTACCTGATCATCGGCGTGTGGGGCGGTGCTGAACGCATCTACGCCAGCTACAAGTTCTTCCTCTACACGCTGCTCGGCTCGGTGCTGATGCTTATCGCAATGTTCTGGATGGTGAACGAGGCGGGCACGACCGACATCCCGACGCTGATGGCCTACAACTTCCCGGTTCAGGCGCAGACCTGGCTGTGGCTGGCCTTCTTCGCGAGCTTCGCGGTGAAGATGCCGATGTGGCCGGTCCACACCTGGCTGCCCGACGCGCACGTTCAGGCGCCGACTGGCGGTTCGGTGATCCTGGCAGGCGTGCTGCTGAAGATGGGAGGCTACGGCTTCATCCGCTTCTCGCTTCCGATGTTCCCGGAAGCCTCGGCCCAGTTTGCGCCGCTGATCTTTGGTATGTCGATGGCTGCAGTGGTGATCACTTCGCTGATTGCGCTGGTGCAGCACGACATGAAGAAGCTGATTGCCTATTCGTCGGTCGCGCACATGGCGATCGTGACGATCGGCCTGTTCGCGTTCAACCGTCAGGGCCTCGAAGGCTCGATGCTGATCATGCTGAGCCATGGTCTGGTGGCGGGCGCATTGTTCCTCAGCGTCGGCGTGATCTACGACCGCCTGCATACGCGTGAAATCGCACGGTATGGCGGCCTTTCGATCAACATGCCCTATTACGCGGTGTTCCTGCTGCTGTTCACGATGGCGTCGATCGGCCTTCCGGGGACGAGCGGGTTCGTGGGCGAGTTCCTGTCGCTGATCGGGGTTTACCAGATCTCGAGTTGGGTGGCGCTGATCTGCACCACGGGCATCATCCTTGGTGCGGCCTACATGCTCTACCTCTATCGCCGCATTGCCTATGGCGAGCAAAAGAATGCCGATGCCGCCGCGATGCTCGATCTCGACAAGCGGGAGTGGGCGATGATGGTGCCGCTGGCTGCGGTGGTGCTGTGGATGGGCGTTTACCCCGAGAGCTTCATTGCGCCGATGCGCAAGGACATTGCCGCGCTCGATGCGCGCCTGGCGCAGGCCAAGCCCAAGGGCGATGCCCAACCTACTGCTGGAAAGCCAATGGCTGCTGCCCATTCTGAACACTCTGCCGCGCACGGGGAGGCACACTGATGGACTTCGCCCGTTCGCTGGCGCTTACCGCGCCTGAAATCCTGATCTCGATCTCGGGTCTGGTCCTGTTGCTCGTTGCCGCCTGGGGCGGCGACAAGGCATCGCGACTGATCTCGATTGCCTCGGTCGGCGTGCTTACCGCTTGCGCTTTCCTTACGGCGCCCACGCTTTGGGGTCAGCTGATGGGGGCTGATGTCTCGGCCTTCGGTGGCCAGCATCGCGCCGATGCCTTTGCCGCCTTTGCCAAGCTGCTTATCTACGCTTCGGCGGGTGTAACGCTGATCGTTTCGCAGTCGTTCTTCGACAAGGTGCGGGCGATGCGCGCGGAGTTTCCGCTGCTGGTGCTGTTCGCCTCGCTCGGTATGGGCATGATGGTCTCGGCCGGAGACCTGCTGGCGCTCTACGTCGGCCTTGAGATGAGCAGCCTTGCCTCCTACGTGATGGCATCGATGCTGCGCACGGACGAGCGTTCGGCAGAATCGGGCCTGAAGTACTTCGTGCTGGGTTCGCTCGCTTCGGGCATCCTGTTGTTCGGCATGAGCCTGACCTACGGCTTCACTGGCACGACCAGCTATGCCGGGATCAACTCTGCGCTGGCGGGCGGTCTTTCGACCGGTGCGACGTTCGGCGTGATCTTCATGCTGGCGGGCCTTGCGTTCAAGATCAGCGCCGCGCCGTTCCACATGTGGACGCCCGACGTCTATGAAGGCGCGCCGACACCGGTGACGACGTTCTTCGCCACGGCTTCGAAGGTCTCTGCGCTCGGCTTGCTGATGCGCGTCAGCTTCGAGGCGTTTGGCAGCCAGCCGCACGCATGGCAGCAGGTGGTGATCTTCGCATCGCTGCTCTCCATCGTGATCGGTGCGCTGGGTGCGATCGGCCAGAACAACATCAAGCGCCTGATGGCCTATTCGTCGATCAACAACGTCGGCTTCATCCTTATCGGCCTTGCCACGGCGACCCGTGCAGGCGCGTCGGCGATGCTCGTGTATCTCGCGATCTACGTTGCGATGTCGGTGGCAGGTTTTGTCGCCGTGCTGCTCCTTCGCGACGAAAACGGCGAGCAGGTCGAGGCGATTTCGGACCTTGCTGGTCTTTCGAAGACGCGACCGTGGATTGCACTGGCGCTGGCGTCGGTGATGTTCAGCCTTGCCGGCATCCCGCCACTGTTCGGGTTCTGGGGCAAGTTCGTGGTGTTCCAGGCAGCGGTGCAGGCCGACATGATCGTGCTGGCGGCCATTGGTATCGCTGCCTCGGTGATCGGCGCATTCTACTACCTCAAGGTCGTCAAGGTCATGTACTTCGACGAGGCGGTGGACAAGGTGAAGGGCGCGGGTGAAACCTCGCACACCGTGCTGCTCGTCCTGTCGACGCTGGCGATCTCGCCGCTTGGCTACCTTGGCACCAAGTGTCTCGGCACGCTGGCCGATTACGCCACTGCTGCGTTGTTCCCGGTCGGCTGAGCACTTGATCCAAACGGTTGCCGAAATCTCCTCGACCAATGGCGCGCTGCTGGCGCGCCTTGGCGGGGGAGAGGCCCTGCGCGAGGGTGACTGGCTGGTGGCAGACCGGCAGACCGCCGGGCGCGGTCGTGCGGGGCGGGTCTGGTCTGACGGTTACGGCAATTTCATGGGATCGACCGCCGTGCAATTGCGCGCCTCCGATCCGCTCCCACAGACGCTGGCGCTGGTTGCTGGTGTTGCCGTCCACGAGACGGTCAGGGGGATTGCGCCGGGGCTGTCTGATCTGCGGCTGAAATGGCCGAACGACGTGCTTGTGGGTGAAGCCAAGCTGGCGGGTATTCTGCTGGAGCGGCATGGCGATGCGGTTGTCGTCGGCATCGGGGTCAATCTGGCACAGGCACCCGAAGTTCGGGATCGCGTTACGGCATCGCTGTCGGTTTTGGGTCATCCTGTGTCGCGCGATGCTTTTGCGGCTGATCTTGCTGCGCGGTTTCGCGATGCTGTGGACCGGTGGCATTTCGGCGAATGGCCACTGCTGCGCCAGCAATGGATCGCGCGCGCCTTGCCCACAGGGACGCTTGTGTCGGTCAAGGATAGCGAGCAGGGCACGATCATCGGCGCATTCGGCGGAATCGACGAGAATGGTGTGGCCCTTCTGCGCTTGGCGGATGGCGCAGTCCGTGCCATCCACGCGGGCGACATAGAAATGGTGGGTTCCCATGCTTCTGGCGGTTGACGTCGGCAATACCAACATCGTCTTCGCGCTGTTCGATGGCCGCGAGATCAAGTCGCGCTGGCGCGTGGCGACCGATCCGCGCCGGACGGCGGACGAGTATGCGGTGTGGCTGCTGCAACTCATGCAGATCCAGGGCTTTGATTCCAAGGTGGTTTCGCAGATCCTGATTTCGACGGTGGTGCCTCGCGCGCTGCACAACCTTACTGTCCTTTCGCAGAAGTACTTCAAGCTGGAACCGCTGATTGCGGGACAGCCGCCCGTTGAATGGGGTTTCGAGGCCGACGTGGACGAGCCGCGTTCGCTCGGTGCCGACCGTGCGGTCAATGCCATTGCGGCGCATGCCAAGTATCCCGGCGACCTGATCGTTGTCGATTTCGGCACGGCGACCACGTTCGATGTGATCGACTTCAATGGCGCCTACAAGGGCGGCATCATTGCGCCGGGGATCAACCTCTCGCTCGATGCGCTGGTCAATGCCGCGGCCAAGCTGCCGCGCATCGCCATAGAAGCGCCGACGCGGACCAAGAGCGTTATCGGGCGCAACACCGAAGACCAGATGCACATCGGCGTATTCTGGGGCTATGTGGCGATGATGGAAGGCCTGATCGCGCGGATGCGGGCTGAAATCGGGCGTCCGGCCAAGGTCGTCGCCACCGGAGGCCTTGCGGTCCTGTTCGGCGACCACACCGACATTTTCGACCATGTGGACACAGATCTCACGCTCGATGGGCTGGCGATACTGGCAGAGCGGGTAGCAAATCAGTGAAGTCACCTAAAGAACTGCTGTTCCTCGCCCTTGGTGGTTCGGGCGAGATCGGGATGAACGTCAACCTCTATTGCTGTGATGGCAAATGGCTGATGGTCGATCTCGGGATGACCTTTGCTGATCCGTATTACCCCGGCATCGATCTCGTCTTCGCCGATCTCGACTTCATCGAGCAGCGGCTCGACGATCTGGTGGGGATTGTGCTGACCCATGCACACGAGGACCACATCGGCGCAGTGCCCTATTTCGCGCAGGACCTCGGCGTGCCGCTCTATGCGACGCCGTTCACCGCCAAGCTGGTACACGAGAAGCTGGTCGAGGCGGGGATCGAGGACGAGGTCGAGCTCAACGTGATCGACCATCTCGACCGGTTCGAACTGGGGCCGTTCGGCATCCGCTACGTGCCGTTGGCGCACTCGATCGCCGAGGGCAATGCTCTGCTGATCGACACGCCTCACGGCAAGATCTTCCACACCGGCGACTGGAAGCTGGACGACGAGCCGCGCATCGGCACGCCGGCGACGGAGGAAGAACTTACCGCCATCGGCGACGAGGGCATTCTCGCGCTGGTCTGCGATTCGACCAATGTGTTCAATCCCAAGCCTTCAGGCTCGGAAGGAGAAGTACGCGCCGGGTTGCTTGAGGCGGTTGGCGCGCAGAAGGGGCGGCGCGTTGTCGTTACGACTTTTGCGTCGAACGTGGCGCGGTTGCAGACGCTGGGCGAAGTGGCCGAGGCAACCGGACGCAAGCTGTGCGTGGCAGGACGTTCGCTCGATCGCATCATCCGCGTGGCAAAGTCGTGCGGCTATCTGAAGAACTTCCCCGATCTGGTCCACATGGATGACGCGATGGACGTGCCGCGCGGCGAACTGCTGGTGCTGGCCACGGGCGGACAGGGCGAGCCGCGCGCGGCTCTGGCGCGTATCGCAGGCGAGCAGCATCCGGTGCGGCTCGAGAAGGGCGACGTCGTACTGTTCTCCAGCCGCCAGATTCCCGGCAACGAACTTGCCATCGGCCGCATCCAGAATGCGCTGGTGGAGAAGGGCGTGCGGATCGTGACCGACAAGCAGTCTATGATCCACGTTTCGGGGCATCCGGGACGGCCCGAACTGGTGGCGCTCTACGACTGGATCAGGCCGGAAATACTTGTGCCGGTTCACGGGGAAATCCGACACATGGCCGAGCAGGCTCAGCTGGGGCTCGACGAGGGCATTCCCAAGGCGATCCTGCAGAAAAATGGTGACCTGATCCGCCTTGCGCCTGACGGGCCGAAGAAGCTTTCGGAAGAGCGGGCGGGACGGCTCGTGCTTGATGGCGACATCATAGCGCCTGCCGATGGTGAAGGCGTCGTCGCGCGGCGCAAGCTCTCTCAGAACGGGCTGATCAGCGTTGCTCTGGCTGTGCGTCATGACGGCCAGTTGCTTTCGGACATCGATGTCGGTGCGATCGGAATTCCGCTCGACGAGGACATGGAAGCCTTCGTGGCCGAGGCCAAGGTCGAAGCGGCAGACGCAGTGCGCAAGCTCAAGGGCGACCGCAAGCGCGACCGCATCGCCGTGGCCGAAGCCGTGCGGCTTGCGGTTCGGCGTGCGGGCCAGCGCTGGTCGGGCAAGAAGCCGGTCGTCCAGGTCTTGCTGCGGGAAAGCTGAAGCCGATGAAGATCACTTCGATCATCGCCATATACGGGCTGTTCTGGGTCATGGCGGCGTTCATTGTCCTGCCCTTCGGTGTGCGGACGCATGATGAACTGGGACAGACCAAAATCCTGGGTCAGGCCGACAGTGCGCCGGGGAATTTCAACCCGCGCCGGATCGCGTTCCGCGCCACGATCCTCTCGGCCCTGATGTTCGGTTTCTACTATGCGAACTACATCAACGGGTGGATCACCGTCGCCGATCTGGACCTGACCACCTACTTCTCGCACTGACCGTGGGCGAGGGGGCGGGCAGCATTGGGACAGGTGCAGGGCGCAGGATTGATCCTGCGCTTGGCTGGCTGCTGGTGCTGGCGCTGGCCTTCCGCATCCCGATTTCGCTGTTCACGGTCTATCACCACGCTGACGAGATCTGGCAGTACATCGAGCCCGCCTATGGTCTGATCACGGGCGACTGGATCCGCACCTGGGATATCCGGCTCGGGATCCGCAGCTGGCTGATCCCGCTGGTCATGGTGGGGCCTGTCTGGCTGGGCCATGCGCTCGACCCGGTGGGCGAGCTGCATCTTGTGCTGCCGCGCATGGGGATGGCGCTGGCCTCGCTGGGGTCCGTCTGGGCGGGGTGGTCGTTAGGGGGACGTATCAGTCGGTCTCATGCGATTGTGGCGGCGTTCGTGGCCGCAACGTGGGTCGACTTTGCCTATTTTGCTCCGCGCACTTCAAGCGACACCTTTTCCGTTCTGGCGATTCTTCCGGGGCTCGCACTGCTGGTGAAGTTCCGTGACAGCGGGCGCTGGGGCACGGCGCTGGCGGCCGGTTTTCTGCTGGGGCTGGGCTTCATCACGCGTTTTCCGCTGGGTCCTGCGCTGGCGATACCGTTCCTGTGGGCGGGGCGACTGGACGTTCGCAAGGCATGGGTGCCGCTGCTGGCAGGTGCATCGGCGGGCGTGCTCTGCGACGTGCTCGCCAACCTCGTCATGGGCCAACCGCCACTGCTGTGGATATACAACAACGTTCTGGCCAATGTCGTCGCCAACCGCAGTCATGCCTATGGCGTGGAGACAGCTGACTGGTACCTGCGGGTGCTGGCGTGGGAGTGGCAGTACATTGCCATCGCGCTGCTGCCTGCCATGTGGCTGGGCGCGCGTCGTTATCCGATGCTGGCGGCAACCGCGCTTGCGGTCATCGCCATCCACTCCGCTATTGGCCACAAGGAGTACCGCTTCATACTGCTTGGGGTACTGTTGCTGTTGCTTCTGGCTGCGATCGGCTCGGTCGATCTGGCCCAGCGGATTGCCGCGTGGCGGGGTAGGTCTTTCGGACGTGGATGGCTGGGCGCGCTCTTGGCCATGTGGTTGCTGGGGTCGGTTCAGGTTGCTGCTACCGAACCTTTTGTGATCAACTGGGGCGTAGGCAAATCGCCGTTGCGCGCGATGCGCACGGTGCGCGCGCAGCTTGGCTTCTGTGGCCTTGCGACCTATCGCATTCACGACGTGCCGTTTGTTTCGCGTGCGGTCCTGAACCGCAAGGCGCAGACCTTGTTGATCGACGGTCCCAATGCAACGGCGGCAGCGGATATTGCTCAGGCGCGCTACAATGTGGCGGTTGCTCCGGCCGAGCACATGGGCGAACTGCCTTCGGCCTATCGCTTCATTGGGTGCATGTCGCCGACCAAGCCGCTTTTCGAGCAGCAGTACTGCGTCATGGCGCGGCAAGGGCCTTGCACCGAGAAAGCCGGAAAGCTGGATTACAACGAAGCTCTTATCCGGATGGACAAGTAACCCCGGTCAGACGCCTTCCAGTGCGTATCCTGCCGAGCGGACGGTTCGCACCGGATCAGCCGCGCCGGGAATGGCGACGGCTTGCCGCAAGCGCCGGATGTGCACGTCGACCGTGCGCAGTTCGATATCGCTGCCGCTGCCCCAGACCGCATCGAGCAGTTGCCCGCGCGAGAACACTCGGCCGGGATGCTCCATGAAGTGTTTGAGCAGGCGAAACTCGGTTGGCCCGACCTTCATCGGCGTGCCGCGACGGGTAACGCGGTGTGCGGTGGGATCTAGCGAAAGGTCACCCACGACGATTGTCTCGCCAGCCAGCGCAGGGCGCACCCGGCGGAGCACTGCGCCAACGCGGGCAATCAATTCGCGGGGCGAGAACGGCTTGGTCACATAATCGTCCGCGCCGATCTCGAGCCCGCGAATGCGGTCGTCCTCGTCCGAGCGGGCAGTCAGCATGATGATCGGAACGTGCGCGGTTTCCTTGTTGCGGCGAAGGCGGCGGCAGACCTCAATGCCGCTGGTCCCACCGATCATCCAGTCCAGCAGGACGAGATCGGGCGCGTCCTCGGCTGCAAGCAGCAGCGCTTCGTCACCATCATCGGTGGTGCGGACATCGTAGCCTTCGCCGCGGAACCGGTACTCGACCAGTTCGGCAAGGGCAGTGTCGTCTTCAACCAGCAGCAACTTTGGAGCAGGCACGCAAACCTCCTTGACGGTGAGCTTGCCAAAGCACGTCTAATGTTACCACCGTATGACGGCGACGCGAAAAGGCCTGTCAGGCAGGTGGCAGGACTTCTTCACGCTCGGGCAGATTGGCACCGGTGGAGGCGTAGTACACCATTTCCGCGATGTTCGTCGCATGATCACCGATCCGCTCGATGTTGCGCGCAACAAAGAGGAGCTGGGCGGCGCTGCTGATCGTCGCTGGATTCTCGACCATGAACGAGACGAGATTGCGGAAGATCGAATCGTAGAAGGCATCGACCTTGGCATCGCGTTGGACGATCTCGGCAGCAGCCACCGGATCGCGCGCCGCAAATGCGGTCAGCACGTCGTGAACCATCTCGGCTGCGAGGTCGTTCATTGCCGGGATCAGCGTCAACGGTTCGAACCGCTTGCGGCCTTCGATAATACCGACGCGCTTGGCGATGTTCTTGGCATAGTCACCGATGCGTTCGATCACGCCGGCGATCTTGAGCGCCGCAATGACTTCGCGCAGGTCGTCGGCCATCGGTGCGCGCAGGGCAAGCACCCGGATGGCAAGCTTGTCTACTTCAGCTTCGAGCTGGTCGATGCGCTTGTCGCGCGCGATGACACCTGCGGCAAGGTCGTGGTCGCCGCGAAGAAGGGCATCCATCGCCTCCGAGACGGAAAGCTCGGCAAGTCCGCCCATCTCCGCGACCAGACCGCGCAGCCGGGTGATGTCGTCGTCGAAAGCCTTGACGGTATGTTCGGCCACCAGTTCGTCCTTCTCGTCGCGTTGCCGTGGCTCAGCCGTAGCGGCCGGTGATGTAATCCTTGGTCCGTTCTTCACGCGGATTGGTGAAGATATCGGAAGTCTTGCCGTATTCGACGACCTTGCCAAGATGGAAGAACGCCGTACGCTGAGATACGCGTGCGGCCTGCTGCATCGAGTGGGTGACGATGACGATGGCAAAGCGTCCGCGCAACTCGTCGATCAGTTCCTCGATGCGTGCGGTAGCAATGGGGTCGAGAGCGGAGCAGGGCTCGTCCATCAGGATCACTTCGGGGTCGACCGCAATGGCGCGGGCAATGCACAGGCGCTGTTGCTGGCCACCCGACAGCGCGGTGCCACTGTCGGCGAGCCTGTCCTTCACTTCGTCCCAGAGACCCGCGCGGCGCAGCGATTGCTCTACGATTTCGTCAAGTTCCGCCTTGCTGCCGGTCAATCCGTGGATCTTCGGACCATATGCGATGTTGTCGTAGATCGACTTGGGGAAGGGGTTCGGCTTCTGGAACACCATGCCGACGCGAGCGCGCAGCTGCACCACGTCCATGCCCGACTTGTAGATGTCCTCGCCATCGAGCAGGATTTCCCCTTCGACGCGGGCATTGGCGATGGTGTCGTTCATGCGGTTGAGAGAGCGCAGGAACGTCGACTTACCGCAGCCCGAGGGGCCGATGAACGCGGTGACATAGCGCTGCGGGATCTCGATCGAGACATCGTCGATCGCGCGCTTGTCGCCATAGAACACCGAAACGTTCTTCGCGCTCATCTTCGAGGGCGCGTCGAAGTAGGGCCTGTCGTCAGCCTTCACTTCAGTCTTGATCGCTTCAGCGTTCATTTTACCACCGTTTTTCGAAGCGGTTGCGCAGGTAGATCGCAAGGCCGTTCATCAGGAGAAGGAAGACGAGCAGGACGACAATCGCAGCGCTGGTGCGCTCGACAAAGCCGCGGTCGATCTCGTCGGACCACAGGAATATCTGCACCGGCAGCACGCTCGACGGTGCGGTAAAGCCAGAAGGCGGACTTGCGACAAACGCGCGCATGCCGATCATCAGCAGCGGTGCAGTCTCGCCCAGCGCGCGGGCCATGCCAATGATCGTGCCGGTGAGGATGCCGGGGAGCGCCAGCGGCAGAACGTGGTTGAACACCACCTGCACCTTGCTGGCGCCAATCGCCAAGGCAGCGTCGCGGATCGAAGGTGGCACGGCCTTGATCGCGTTGCGGCCCGAAATCACGATGACCGGCATCGTCATCAGCGCAAGCGTCATGCCGCCGATAAGCGGAGCCGAGCGATAGTTTGGAAAGAGGCCGAGGAACACCGCCAGACCGAGCAGGCCGAAGATGATCGAAGGAACTGCGGCAAGATTGTTGATCGAGATTTCGATCCATTCGGTCCAGCGGTTCTTGGGCGCGTATTCCTCAAGATATAGTGCCGACAGCACGCCGACCGGGAAGGCCAGGACAAGCGTGATGAACATCGTCAGCATCGAACCCTTGAGCGCGCCCCAGATGCCTACCGATTGCGGGCTGGTTGCGTCCGAGCGGCTGAGAAAGCCCTTGTCGAAGGTGCGGACAAGCTTGCCTTCCCTCACCAGTTTCTTCGCGACCTGCTGCATTGCCGCATCGCCTTCGCCGCGCTGGGCGCTGGCAAGGTCGTCGCTGGCGGGAAGCGAGGCGTGGTAGGTGCCGTTGAGCAGCGAGGGATCATCGATGAGGGCAGACGCCACTTCGCGCCATGCCCCTTGGGCGACAAGATCGTCCGCGTCAGGACCGAACGCTTTTTTTGCGGCGCCTTCGACGACCTTTTCCAGCCCAGCCAGTTCCAGTCCGCCCATGGGATCGGACTGGGTCAGCCGACGCGAATCGATCTGCATCGATCCGGCCAGCGGAATGTCGAAGCGCACTTCGCTGCGCTGGAACCCGGCGACACCCGCCGAGCTCATGTTGACGAGCAGGAAGGCCAGCATCAGCGCGGAGAACGCTACGGCGATGAAGCCAAGCCAGCGGAAGCGGCGGTCGGCAGCGCGGCGGCGGGCAAGAACGCCCGCCATCCGTGTGCGGCGTTGCGCCTGCACTTCGGTAAGCTGCGTGGTGGGAACCGTCTCGGTCATCGCAGGGCTCACTCGTAAGCTTCGCGGTAACGCTTCACCACGCGCAGGGCGATGAAGTTCAGCGTCAGGGTGACAAGGAACAGGACCATGCCCAGCGCGAACGCGGAGAGCGTGGCGGGATGATCGAAGCTGCCTTCGCCGGTCAGCATGGCGACAATCTGGAAGGTGACCGTAGTCATGCTCTCGAACGGATTGGCGGTAAGGTTGGCCGAAGCACCAGCGGCCATGACGACAATCATCGTCTCGCCGATGGCGCGGCTGATGGCCAGCATTACGCCCGCGACGATGCCGGGCAGGGCGGCAGGGACGAGGACCTTGGTGATCGTCTCGGCGGTGGTCGCGCCCATGGCTAAGCTTCCGTCGCGCATCGCTTGCGGCACGGCGGCAATCGAATCGTCAGCCATCGACGAGACGAACGGGATGATCATGATGCCCATGACGAGCCCCGCTGCCACTGCGCTCTCGGTCGATGCGCTGGAGATTCCGATGGCCTGCGCCGCATCGCGCACCATCGGGGCGACGGTCAGTGCGGCGAAATAGCCATAGACCACGGTGGGTACGCCCGCGAGGATTTCGAGCAGCGGCTTCATCACCTTGCGCACGCCGCTGCTGGCGTATTGCGTGAGAAAGATCGCGCTCATCAGGCCGAGCGGAATAGCCACGATCATGGCGATGATCGCGCCGATGTAGATCGTGCCCCAGAACAGCGGAATAGCGCCGTAGTCCTTGCCGTTCGGCGCACCTGAGCTCATCGGGTCGGGTGACCAGTGGGTGCCGAAAAGGAAATCGATTGGCGAGACCATGCCGAAGAAGCGCACAGTCTCGAACACCAAGCTGGCAATGATACCGATGGTGGTGAGGATCGCGACGAGCGAAGCGATCAGCAGCAGCGCCATGACCGCGCGTTCCACGCGGGTGCGGGCGGTGAAATCAGGCTTCAAGCGCAGGAACGCGAAAGCGCCGCCTGCAAAGCCGACGAGGATCGTCACGATCAGCCCGATGGAATCATAGAGCGTGATTGCGGTGCGGTAGGGCGCGATCAGCCCTTGCGCTTCCTCGTTGAACACCCCGAACGCCTTGCCTTCGGCGACGGCACGGGCTTCGGCCAGCATGGTCTCGCGCTCAAACCCGAAGCCGGGCAGGAGCGATGCAGCCGGATCTGCCATGACGTGGGCGGTGATCAGCGTCGAGCTGATGGTATTCCACAGAACTGCAAAGAGCAGCGCAGGCACGCCGATCCACAACGCGACATACCAGCCGTGGAAATTGGGCAATGAGTGCAGCCGGACCCCCGATGCCGACTTGCGGAAGGCCCAGGCACGGGAGCGTGCCGCCAGCCAACCGAAAAGGCTCAGCCCGAAGGCGAGCAGAAGCAGGATGGCTGGCGACATGACTTCGGTATTACCCCCAGTTTTACTTCAGCTGCGAACCGTCAAGGACCGGGAGGTCGTTAACAGCCTTCGCGCTGCCTGCAAGCACATCGTCAGGTGCGACCACCATGCCGAGCTTCGCGAGCGCGCCATCCTTGCCCCAAAGCTTTGACCATTCAGTGACAAATGCCTGCAAGCCAGGAATTGCCTTAAGGTGCGCCTTCTTCACATAGATGTAGAGCGGGCGCGCGCCGGGATAGGTAAAGTCCGAAATGGTGGCGTAGGTTGGCTCCACGCCCTTCATCGTCAGGCCCTTGATGCGGCCCTTGTTCTCTTCGAGGTAGGAATAACCGAAGATGCCGATGGCCTTCGGGTTCGCCTCGATCTTCTGGACGATCAGGTTGTCGTTTTCGCCAGCATCAACATATGCGCCATCATCGCGCACTTCGCCGCAGACCTTGTCGTGTTTGTCCTTGTCGCTGTCCTTGAGCGCCTTCATCTCGGCGTTCTCGTCGCAACCCTTGGTCAGAATCAGTTCCTTGAGCGCGTCACGGGTGCCTGAGGTCGACGGCGGGCCGTAGACGAGGATCGGTTCGGCCGGGAGCGACGGATTGACGTCCTTCCAGGTCTTGGCGGTGTTGGGCTTGCCATAGGGGTTCTTGGCCAGTGCCTTGTAGACGTCTTCCGGCGTCAGCGCGATGCCGGGGCCGCCCTGTGCTTCGGCAAAGGCTACGCCATCGAGACCGACCTGGATCTCGACGATGTCCTTCACGCCGTTCTTGGCGCAATCTTCGAACTCCGACTTCTTCATCCGACGCGAGGCGTTTTCGATATCGGGGAACTGTGCACCGACGCCTGCGCAGAACAGCTTCATGCCCGCACCGGTGCCGGTCGATTCGATGATCGGCGACTTGAGCGAGGGATCAGCCTTGGCGAGCGATTCCGCGACCGCCTTGGCGAAAGGATAGACGGTGGACGAACCTACCGCGCGGACCTGGTCGCGGGTGCCCGCTTCCTGGCTGCCGCAACCGGCAAGAGCGAGAGCACCGAGAGCGGCGGCGGACAGCGAAATCGTACGAATCATCGACATGGGTTCAAGCCTTCATCCCGTTGGCAGGGACGCCAATGCGACGATTACGTGACAGGTTTATGACAGCGATCTGCCGTGTGTGTCAGTCTTCAGCAACATTTGTCTGCGGCGCGAGCGGAATGCGCACGGTAACCGTGGTTCCTACACCCAGCGTGCTGGCGATATCCAGCTTTCCCCGGTGACGTTCGACGATGTGCTTCACGATCGCAAGGCCGAGCCCGGTGCCGCCAGCGGCACGGCTGCGGCCAGGGTCGGTGCGATAGAAGCGGCGGGTGAGGTAGGGAAGGTGATCAGGATGGATACCTTCTCCCTTGTCGGTTACCACCAATTCCGCCTCGCCATTGCGGGCGATCAGGCCGACACGGACCGGTTGCGTCGGATCACCATACTTGAAGGCATTGTCGATCAGGTTTCGCACCAGCTGGTCGAGTTGCTGACGATCGCCCAGCACGATGGCTTCCCCGGCATTCGCTTCCAGCCTTCCTTCGCCCGCAGTAATTTCCGTCTCGCTGGCAATGCTGCCAACCATCTGGCCAAGGTCGATCCTGTCGCGCGGCAGTTCGTGCTTTTCCGCTTCGATGCGTGACAGCGACATGAGATCCTCGACCAGGCTCTGCAGGCGGCGAGATTCGCGCAGGACCGTGGCATGGAACTTCGCGGCAGTGACTTCGTCCACTTTCGCGTCCGGATCAGCCAGAGTTTCGATATAGCCAATGATCGAGGCAAGAGGTGTGCGCAACTCATGGCTGGCGTTGGCGACGAAATCTGTGTGCGCGCGGCTGATGTCGGCCTCGGCAGTGCGATTGACCATTTCGATCAGCGAGAAGCGTTCATCGATGGGGACGCGGCTGACCTGCCAGATTGATCGGGCACCGGTAAGTCCGCGGACCAATGCGCGCCCTTCGGGCTTCTGCAACAGGCGGATCGCTTCGGGGTGTCGCAGCGCGACGCGGGCATCCTGTCCGATGATATGCGTGCCCAGCTCCTCACGCGCGGCGGCGTTGGCGGCGGCGATCCGCTGGCCGTCGAGCATGAGCACGGGTAAGCCGAAGGGTTCTACCAGTTCGATCATGGCTTGGCGTGATACGCTGCCATCGACGCGGTTGAGCGTTTCGACCATGGGTTCGGGACGCGCCAGCCACAAGGTAGCCAGCCAGACGAGGAGGATGGCCAGTGCCATCCAGAAGCCGGAGCCTCCGAGATACATCACGATCGCTGCGCATGCGGCAACGACGATGCTGGGAAGTGGCAGCGACAAACCCTTCATCGAATCACGCCGTGTGGATTGCTCGTGCCTGCGAATCGCCGAACGATGTGTCGGCTTCGTTGCAACGCGGATAGGCGAGAGCAGGCTGGTAACGCAAGCGAACGGCGCGCGTTGTCACATTCGGAGTCCGGCATGTCGCTGAAAAGCCTCACGATGATGCTGGAACTGCCCTTGGTGACCCCTACGGGAATCGAACCCGTGTTTCAGCCGTGAAAGGGCCGCGTCCTAACCGCTAGACGAAGGGGCCACTGGGCTTGCGCCGCTGGGCAGGTCCGCGCCTCTAAGGGGATGATCGCGGGGCGTCAAGCTGCGAATTGCAGAAAAATCTCAGTCGGCGAAAGCGGCGTCCTCGACGTGGAGTTCGGCGGCGGGTCGGCTGCCCCAATCGTCGATCTTGGCGCGACCTGCGAGCCAGAACTGGCGGCCGCGCGCGCCGTGTAGCAGGACCTGCCCCATCTCGCTCTGCGCCGCCCGGAACGCGATGGCCTTGAACGAACGGCCATCGGACCCTGCTGCGATCATCCGCACGTGGTCGGTGCCGACAAGGTCGCACTTCACCAGACGCACGGGCCCCACTGCCACGCGCGGCCCTGGCCAGCCGACGCCGAAGGGGCCTGCCGATTCCAGCGTCTCGACCAGCGCAGGCGTAAGGCCGCCGGGTGCCAGCGACAAATCCAACTGCAGCGACAGCGACGAGCGCGCGCCCACGACTTCGCGGGCAAGGCGCTCATCCAGCCAATCCGCCAGCCGGTTGAGGTGGGCAGGGTCGATGGTCAGTCCACAAGCCATGGCGTGGCCGCCGCCTGCAATCAACAAGCCCGCCTCGCGCGCGGCGATTATCGCGGCACCCAGATCTACACCGGCAATAGATCGGCCAGAACCCTTGCCCTGTCCCGCTTCGTCGGCACCAAGCGCGATGACCAGCGAGGGCTTGCCCGTTTTCTCCTTGATGCGCCCAGCGACGATGCCGATCACGCCGGGATGCCAGCCGTGCCCTGCAAGCACCATCACCGAGCGATTGTGTTGCGCGGCAATCTGGGCCTCGGCTTCTTCCTGTACCACCTGCTCAATTGCCCGGCGCTCTTCGTTGAGGCGGGAAAGCTGGGCTGAAATGTCGCGGGCTTCGTCAGGATCCTGCGTCGTCAGAAGGCGGACGCCGAGCGTTGCCTCACCAACGCGGCCGCCTGCGTTGATCCGTGGCCCGAGTGCAAAGCCGAGATCGCTGCACGTCGGCGCGCGGCTGAGGCGGCTGGCATCGATCAGGGCGGAGAGTCCGATATTCTCGCGCCGGGCCATGATCTTGAGGCCTTGCGATACAAGCGCGCGGTTCAGGCCCTTCAACTGCGCCACGTCTGCCACTGTGCCTAGCGCCACCAGATCGAGCAGGCGCATCAGGTCTGGTGCCTTCCGCGCGTCAAAGTAGCCACGCCCCCGCAATTCGCGCACCGTAGCCACGGCCAGCAGAAAGGCGACGCCGACCGCGGCCAGATGCCCGTGTGCCGCCGCTTCATCGCATTCGTCGAGGCGGTTCGGGTTGATTAGCGCAGCGGCGCGGGGAAGCTCGGGCGAGCACTTGTGGTGATCGACCACGATCACGTCGACCCCGACATCGGCTGCGGCGGCCAGCGCCTCATGGGCCATCGCCCCGCAGTCGACTGTGACGATCAGGTTCGACCCTTCCTGCGCCAGCTTGACCAACGCTTCGCCCGAGGGGCCATAGCCTTCAAGCAGGCGGTCGGGAATGTAATGCCCGGCGCTGACACCAAGATCGCGCAGCAGCAGGATCAGCAGCGCCGCGCTGGTTGCGCCGTCGACATCGTAGTCGCCGTAGATCGTGATCTGTTCGCCGGAGAGCACGGCATCCGCAAGGCGGCATGCTGCCTTGTCCATGTCGCGGAACAGCGAGGGATCGGGCAGGAAGTCGCGCAAGGTCGGTCGACGGTGGCGTTCGAGGTCCTCCGGGCCAACTCCGCGCGAGAGCAGGAGTTGGGTCACGATCGCATCGTCCACGCCGCTGCCACCCTGGGCCGAGCCGGAAAAACCGAGGTCCATGTTCCCGCCGCGCCAGCGCCAGGCCTGTCCTGAAAGGGATTGCGTAATAGCCGTGACCGGAATCATCGCTTTGCGCTATACCATGGCGCAGGCTGCGGAAAGGGCAGGCGGGTGTGCTGTTGCTCACCGCGCAAGAATTGTCCCCCGCGCATAGGGTCGCATCGGTTCCGTAATCCTTGAGGAGGATGCTGAAATGCGCGCGAACGTGGGACATTACCTTGTCGGCGGTTTGATTCTGGCCGGAGCGGGAGCGGGCGTTGTCGCCCAGCAGGCCAGCGCTCCAGTTGCCCGTTATGAAATGCGCGCCGAGACGATGTCAGGGTTCGGTGCCGGCGGGCAGGGCGGTATGGGCGCCACAATGGCCATGGCGATGGGTGGTACGCCAAAGGCGCAGCATACGCTGTGGCTTGACCTTGGCTCTTCTCGCCTAGCCGCTGACGGCAAACCCAAGGCCGAGCACTTCATGCCCGCTGGAGCGAGGCTCGGAAAGTCCGTACTTCTGAAAACACCTGCAAAGCTGCCCGCAGAACCCGGCATGACGGAGTTCCAGAGGCCCAAGGGGCGCATGCTCATATTCTGGGGCTGCGGAGAACATGCGCCCAAGGGTCAGCCGGTAGTCATCGACTTCAGCAAACTGGCAGCGGGGCAAGTGCCGCCCGGACTGTTCACCAGCGCGGTTCCGGTGGATCGTTGGGTTTCTCCATCCTCAAGCCGTACTTACGGGACTTGGCCGAGCGATGATGGCAAGTCGGCCAAGCCCGATTCGTCTCTCATCGGTGCTCACCGCGTGGCGGGCAATTACTCGCCGGACATAGCTTTCAGTCTGGCCAAAGACTTCATGGGGCCGCTCAATGCCTCGAATAGTTCGCAGCCCAGTGGCGCTACTCTGCTGCGATGGGGGGCGGTGCCCGATGCGACCGGTTATTACGCCATGATCATTGGCGGAAAGCAGGCGCCGAAGGGGCAGGATATGCTCGATATCGTCTGGTGGTCGTCCAGCGCATCGCGCCAGTTCGGTGGCGGGCTCTCTGATTGGCTCGCTCCGGCCACGGTGGCGAAGCTGGTCACCGAAAAGACCGTTATGTCGCCCCAGACGACGACTTGCACTGTCCCGGCCGAGGTCAAGGCCGCCGCGCCCGACTACATGTTCGGCACGCTCCACGCCTACGGCCCGGAAGAGTCATTCGCCTATCCCCCGCGACCTGCAGACTCCAAGGTGAAGTGGGCGCCCGAATGGACCGCTCGCATCCGTCACCGCTCCACGACCGGGTTCCTGGTCGGGATCGAAGGCTTCGGCGGGGCTGCCAGTGCGGAGACCCAGGCACCCAAGCCGCAGTGCAAGCCCAAGAAGAAGGGGCTTGGTGGCCTGCTTGGCGGAGCCGTTGGCGGCGCCCTTGGCATTCCGGGAGCAGGCGGGGACGGTTGCTGAAGATATGGCGAGCGGGCTTCTGATTGTCTGGCACAGCCGCACCGGGGCAGCAGAAGCGATGGCTCTCGCTGCGGCAGAAGGGGCAAGAGCCGAGAGAAGTACTGAAGTCTGCAGACTTATCGGTGCGGAGCAGGCGTCTGTGCAGGACCTGTTGGAAGCTGCCGGATACCTGTTCTGCTGCCCCGAAAACCTTGGCAGCATGACCGGGGAAATGAAGGCGTTCTTCGACAGGACCTATTATCCCCTGCTCGGTCAGATCGAGGGCCGACCTTATGCAACGATGATTGCTGCAGGATCTGATGGCACCGGCGCGGAGCGGCAGATCGACCGCATCGTGACCGGGTGGCGGCTGCGCCGGGTCGCGGAGCCCATGATTGCCTGCACTGAGGCGCAGACGTCGGAAGCCATACTTGCACGCAAGAACCTTGGCCAAAACACTCTGGAGAATTGTCGCGCTTTGGGACAGGCAATCGCCGTTGGCCTCGCGCTAGGGGTTTTCTAAGCAATCCTCCGTTATGGTCCGGATCGGGACGTTCGGCACGTCGGGGTGACTCGACGCTTTTCGAACGGTGTGCAACGCTGAGTGATTGCTGAGAGGTGGGCGAGTGGACGCTAGTGACCGGTCTGCAGATTGTGCGCCAGTCGCCGCGTTGCTGCATGAGGCTGAAGGCCTGCCTGCCTTGAAAGATATCCTGCTGGGCCCGGAGCAGGGCCTGCAATACTTCGTCTCGCATGCCCCGGAAGCGACGGAAGGCTGGGCAGAGGTTCTCAGCAACGGATTGACCTTCGACCTTCGCGGCTTGCGCGAGGGGCAAGCCATTTCCGCACCGGACATCGCGAGCGCGGTCGGACTTGCATTGCCCGGACCTGCTCAATCTCGTTGGCTCACAGTTGCTCCGGGACCTCATCTGGCCGGAGCGGAGCACCTGCTTCCGGTGATTCGCGTCGTGTCTACGCTGCTGATGGAGCTTGCCAAAGTCGGTCCGGCAAAGGGAATCGCCTGGCTTCCGGCCCGCCTGATTATTAAAACCGAGCTGTTCGAGCGCGCTGTCCGCCCATGGCTCGAAGGTGGCGCTTTCCCCGCGCCAGCCTTTGTCGCGATGCACCGCGAAACGGACGGTTCACTAAGGACCGAGGGGCTCAATTTCCTGATAGGGCAGGAGTTTTTGCTTCGTCCGGGCGCATCCGGGGATCTGAAGCAGCTACCTTTTGTTGCACTGCGCCTTGTCGATTGGTTGATTGCAAACGGCCCAGTGATGGAATCGGCTAGAGCAGTTCTTGCCGGAACGGGCGCAGTCTCGCTTGAGGCTCAAGGGGGCGAACGTATCCTTGCCCGGTGCGACTGAAACTGGACCATTTCCGATCTGATAGAGGGTGCCTGCCTTTCGGCAGTGTCAATGTGCCCGGCCAATCGGGATACCTGCCGGACCAGCAGCGCCATCACCTGATACCAAGGCAGGTGCTGAACTTCGCGCCGCTGCAGCGGATGATCGGTTCGCTTGGAGCGGACCGTCTTGGCATTCACGACTTCCGTCGCAATGGCCAACTGCTTCCCGCGTCGGAGAGCGCTGCGCTGCGTGCAGGGCTGCCGCTCCATCGCGGACCTCACCGTGCCTACAACGAGATGGTCATCGAGCGGATCGGGCAGATAGAGGCTGATTGGTCACGGGATCGGGAGAAAGGGCGGGGGGCTGACTATGTGGCGCTGATGCGCTTCGACCTGTTGCAGCGAGCCCTGCGTCGAAGGCTGCTCGATCCAAGAAACTGGTCGCGAACGCCGTTAAACGCTCGCGACCCTGCGCTTGATTTCGGTCATCTCGACGAGATGGTCGACTTGTTCTGGTCTGACACGGCTTCTGTCGGCCTCATCGCGAACGCTATTTGAGAAACGGCGCCGAACAGCCCGAAAGAGTTGCAGCGGCCTCGCGGTACTGTGCTTCTAGGCGGTCAACACGCGCCGCAACAGGTTCGACAGCCTTGACCGCGCCAATGCCCTGGCCTGACCCCCAGATGTCCTTCCACGCCTTTACCTCGGTGTTCCCGCCCGAGCCGAAGTTCATCTTGCTGGGATCGCTTTCGGGCAGATTGTCGGGATCAAGGCCGGAACTGACAATCGAGGAGCGCAGGTAGTTGCCGTGGACGCCCGTGAACAGGTTGGAATAGACGATGTCACCTGCACGGCTGTCGACGATAGCCTGCTTGTATGCCTGTTCGGCCCGGGCTTCCTCGGTTGCGATCCAGGCAGATCCGATATAGGCGAAGTCTGCGCCGAGCGCTTGCGCCGCCAGGATTGAACGGCCGTGGGCGATTGCGCCTGAAAGTGCGACCAAGCCGTCGAACCATTCGCGGATTTCCTGCATCAGCGCGAAAGGCGATTGCGCACCGGCGTGGCCACCGGCTCCTGCCGCGACTGGGATGAGGCCGTCGGCGCCCTTTTCGATGGCCTTTCGCGCGAAGCGATCGTCGATCACGTCATGCAGCACAATACCGCCCCAGCTGTGTGCTGCGTTGTAGACGTCCTCGCGCGCGCCGAGCGAGGTGATCAGCATCGGCACCTGCCACTTTGCGCACATAGCCATGTCTTCATCGAGGCGGTTGTTGGTCTTGTGGACGATCTGGTTGACCGCGAAGGGGGCTGCCGGACGATCCGGGTTGTCGCGATTATGGGCTGCCAGTTCCTCGGTGATCTGGTGCAGCCATTCGTCGAGCTGGCTGATCGGACGGGCGTTGAGCGATGGAAACGAACCGACGATCCCAGCCTTGCACTGCGCGATGACCAGTTCCGGACAGGAGATGATGAACAGCGGTGAGGCGATTACGGGCAGGCGCAGGTTGGCGAACAGGGCGGGAAGTGGCATCCGGTTCCAATCCTTCTCGAATGACGGTTAATCGACCAATTAAATGTGCGCTAAGTCAAGCCGCGGCGCTTGTCAAAGGGGATGAGGCCAGCATGTCCTCGATACCGTAGAAGCGCGCGGCGGTGCCTGCAAAGAGCGCTCGCTTTTCGGTCTCGGATGCGCCGTGGGCCAACCGTTTGAACGCATTCCACAGCACGTTGTAGCTCGCGCCCCACTTGTCGACAGGGTAGTTGCTTTCGAACATCGCCCGCTCAGGCCCGAAAGCGTCGATGCAGGTTTCGATATAGGGCCGCCACATTGCGGCCAGCGTTTCCGATGGGAGACCTGCCATCGGTCCCTGCTCAGGTAATCCGCAGAACGACATGGCAAGGCCACCCAGCTTGATCGTGACGTTGGGGCACCGCGCCAGAGTGAAAATGTTCTCCCGCCACACATCGAAACGCTCGTGCAGCTTGCCATGATAGCTTGCGGTTCCGAGCGGTGTGCCGCAGTGGTCGAGGCAGATTGGTTGGTCCGGAAATGCGCGGGCGAGATCGACCGCGTCGGACAGTTGTGGCTCGAGCAGCCATGCGTCGAACGTCAGCCCCAATTCACCAAGGTGCCTGAAGCCCTGCCGGAAGGCGTGCGAGCGATAGAGTTCCGGCGGGGCATGGAATGGGGGGCCAAGCACATCGGGATTTGCATCCCAAGCGCCCTGCTGGCGGATTCCTCGAAAACGTCCGTTGCCCGCTAGGGACAGCGCCTCCAGCACCGGTCGGACACCCTCACCAAGAGTAAGATCCGCATGGCCGATGATCGCGGCGCAGGGGCGGAAATCGCCATAAAGGCCGCTGGCACCCTGCGCCGCTATGCCGTTCACGAATTCGACTTCGCCAACCGGCTTCATCGCAGCGTCTGCCCCTGCGCGATAGAAGGCACCGCATTCCATGTAGACCGTCGCGATCACATTGTGGCCACCCCGTGCGTCGGCCAGAAGTTGGTCGAAGGTGTAATAGGCGGAGTGGGAAAGCGTCTCGACGAACGGATGGCGCGGTTGCGGAAAAGCCGCGATCAGCGGGCGCAAGTCCCACAAGTGGTGGTGCGGATCGATGATCGGCAGATCGGGTTCGAGAATCGCTTCTTGCGCCATAAGTCCTGTCCCGTTGCGTGCCACTTGCGGGCATCAGTTGGACTATGGCGGATCGCCAGACAGCGACAAGGAGGATTTAACTGGCCAATTGAACAGGTGGCCCCGAAGGGCCACCTGCAATGCGATCAGCCGACGGCGTTTGCGGCGCTCAGAACGGCGCGCACGCTGGCTGTGGCAACATCTTCGTCGATACCCACGCCCCAGATGGTACGGCCATCTGCGGTCTTGCATTCGACATATGCTGCAGCCCGGGCATTGCTGCCGGCGCCCATCGCGTGCTCCGAATAGTCGGTAATGTCGATTTCGACACCGAAGCCATCCTTGAGCGTGGCGACGACGGACGAGATCAGCCCGTTACCGCGTCCAGAGACCGACTGGACCTTGCCGTCGACTTCGATCTTGCCAGCAAAGATGCGCGTGCCATCGGGGCCGCGGGCCTCTTCATAGTCGACCAGTTGCAGGTGCTGCGGCGCATCAAGGCGATAGGCCTTGCGGAACACGCCCCAGATGTCGGCGGCCTGCAGTTCCCGGCCAAGCTCGTCGGCCAGTTCTTGCACGTGGCGCGAGAAGTGCGCCTGCATCTTCTTGGGCAGCTTCAGGCCCTGGTCCTGCTCGAGCACCCAGGCGAAGCCGCCCTTGCCGGACTGTGAGTTGACGCGGATCACCGCTTCGTAGCTGCGGCCCAGATCGGCGGGATCAATCGGCAGGTAGGGGATCGCCCAGAGTTCGTCGTTGCGCGTTTCCTGCGCTGCAAAACCCTTCTTGATCGCGTCCTGATGGCTTCCCGAAAACGCGGTGAACACCAGTTCGCCGCCATAGGGATGGCGCGGGTGGACCGGCAGCTGGTTGCAATATTCGACGGTCTGGATGACCTCGTCGATGTCGGAGAAGTCCAGCTCGGGGTCGACGCCCTGGGTGTAGAGGTTGAGGCCAACGGTCACCAGGCAGCAGTTGCCGGTACGCTCGCCATTGCCGAACAGGCAGCCTTCGACGCGGTCAGCACCAGCCATCAGGCCGAGCTCTGCCGCAGCAACGCCGGTACCGCGGTCATTGTGCGTATGCAGCGAAATCACCGCGCGATCACGGTTCGGCAGGTTGCGGCAGAAGTACTCGATCTGGTCGGCGTAGATGTTGGGCGTCGCCGCCTCGACAGTTGCCGGCAGGTTGAGGATGATCGGTTTTTCGACCGTCGGCTGGAGAATCTCCATCACCGCCTCGCAACATTCGATGCTGAAATCGACTTCAGCGGTCGAGAAGGTCTCGGGGCTGTATTCGAAGTGCCAGTCGGTCTGCGGAAAGCGGGCGGCCTGATCCCGCAGGAATTTGGCGCCGTCCTGCGCGATCTTGCGCACGTCGGCCTTGTCCATGCCGAATACGACCTGCCGCCACAGCGGCGAAACCGCATTGTAGACGTGGACGATGGCCTGCTTGGCCCCGGCCAGACTTTCGAAGCTGGTCTTGATCAAGTCTTCGCGCGACTGGGTCAGAACCTGCACGAATACGTCATCTGGAATACGCCCGGCATCGACGAGGCCGCGGATGAAATCGTACTCGGTTGCGCCCGCAGAGGGGAAGCCGACCTCGATTTCCTTGAGGCCCACCTTGAGCAGCAGGTCGAAGAACCGGCTCTTCTTTTCCGCATCCATCGGATCGATCAGCGACTGGTTGCCATCGCGCATGTCGGTGGAGAGCCAACGCGGGGCTTTGGTTATCGTGCGGCTGGGCCACTGGCGATCCGGCAGGTCGATCTGCGGGAAAGGGCGATACTTGGCCGAGGGATTCTTGAGCATGGTCATAGGAGTGCACTCGAATTGTCTGGATTCTGCCGGTTCTGCTTTTCATCCCCTGGGCGCCGTGCGCGCCGGGATGGACCGACGCGTCAGCTCACGCCCAAGGGCGGATAAGTCGCAGGGTAAGGTCCAGTCGAGCGGTCATGCGAGAACCCTATGGTGAATCGCTGCGCGCTTGTCCAGAATGAATGCGAACGGATCGGGAGAGACCGGGCATGAATATTGCGCCTTTCATCGTCGACATACCGCAAAGTGATATCGCGGATCTGCATCGGCGCATCGACATGACTCGCTGGCCGGAAAAGGAAACGGTCGACGACTGGTCGCAAGGGGCACCGCTTGCGGCGCTGCAGGACTTCGTCGCGCACTGGCGCAGCGGCTATGACTGGTACGCCTGTCAGACCATGCTCAACGAGTGGGGCATGTTCGAGACCGAGATCGACGGCGTGATCATCCGGTTCCTTCATGTGCGCTCACCGCACGAGGATGCTCGACCGCTTTTGATGACGCATGGCTGGCCCGGCTCGATCCTCGAGTTCCGCCGCTGCATCGCGCCGCTGACCCGACCGGAGGAGCATGGTGGCAGCGCGTCAGAGGCGTTCCATCTCGTGATCCCTTGCCTGCCGGGTTATGGCTTTTCGGGAAAGCCAAAGGCCAGCGGCTGGGGAGTTCAGAAAATCGCTCAGGCTTGGGGCGTGCTGATGGAGCGGCTCGGTTACCGCACCTGGTTGGCACAGGGCGGAGACTGGGGGTCGATCGTGACGACGATGATCGGCGCGATGAAGGTACCTGGCTGCAAAGGTATCCATCTAAACATGCCGATGGCTGCTCCTTCGGCAGAGGATATGGCCGCGCCGCAACCCGCCGATCTCAGGGCTATGGCGGCGTTGAAGCATTACCAGGACTGGGATTCGGGATATTCGAAGCAGCAATCCACGCGACCGCAGACCGTCGGATATGGACTGGTTGATTCGCCCGTAGGGCTCGCGGGATGGATCTATGAGAAGATGTGGGCCTGGACCGATAACGGCGGCGCGCCGGAAGATGTGCTGAGCCGCGACGATATGCTCGACAACATCATGCTCTATTGGCTGACCGCATCGGGTGCGTCTTCGGCGCGACTCTATTGGGAGAGTTTCGGGGCCATAAGCGGCGTGCAGATCGACATACCGGTGGCGGCAAGCGCTTTCCCGAAGGAGATCATTCCGTCGCCGCGCAAGTGGTTCGAGCGTACCTGCTCACAACTGGTTTACTGGGGCGAGCTGGACAAGGGCGGCCACTTTGCCGCGTGGGAGCAGCCCGAAGCCTTTGTGAAGGAACTCCGGGCCGCCTTTTCCCTGATGCCCTAGAGGCTCACTTCTTCTCGAAGGCCGCGGTGATGTCGAGCTTCACTTCGTCCGACACGAAGGGAATGCCGTACTTCACGTTGAAGTCCGAGCGCTTGATCGTGGCCTTGCCGTGGAAACCGAGTGTTGCGGCCTTGGTGAACGGGTTGGTGCCGGCACCGGCAAAGGTCGCGTCGAGCGTAACCGGCTTGGTCACGCCGTTGAGCGTCAGGTCACCGGTGATCTTGGCGCTCATGCCATCTGCGCCTGGCGCAACGCTGGTCGAGACGAAAGTAGCATCGGCGGGGGTGGCACCGAAGAAGTCGGCAGGCTTGCCGTCAGCGCCGGGCTTGAGGAGGTGGGCGGTGAGGCCAGCATTCGCCGTGACAACCTTGCTGACCGGGATCTTGACCGAAACCTTGGCGGCAGCTGGATTGGCCGGGTCTATGTCGAGGGTGCCCGATACATCGCCGAACAGGCCGAAGTAATCGTTGAAGCCGAAGTGATTGACACGCCAGCCGATCAGCGAGTGGCTGGCGTCGGCTGTGTAGGAACCGGCAACAACGCGAGCCTTGTCGGCCTTGCCCGGCGCTTCCGGCATCTGAGCAACCATTGGAGCGGCGGCGGCGGCGAGGGCAAGCGGCAGGGCAAACATCAGCGCGCGCGGCATGCGGGAAAACTTCTGCATGGGGATCTCCTTGGGGAGGTAAGGAGCGCACTGGATGCCAAAGTGCTGAAAGCGGCACAAGGTGAAACTCCCGCCATACCGGCAGATCGACCACTGTATCGATGCCAGCGATCAGCCGCAGCGCGCGGTCAGAAGCTTACCGTTCTCGTCAATAATGAGATTGAGGCGGTCGTTGCGCAGGTCCTGCGTAATGACGCCACCGGGGCGTATCACCCGAAAACGGTCGTGGCCGACTTCACGGGTCAGTCTGGCGCGAGCTTGTGGCGTCAGGATGGTTCCGGGGAGGCGCAATGCCATGCGCTGGCCACAGGGGTCCGGCGCGGTCTGCTCGGCTCCGGTCCCTGACGCACGTGGGCCTTGAGGAGTGGTACGAGGTGACATCTCTTCGCGCGCCGCGAGGGATTGCCCGGCAAGCAGGCTCAGCGCGGCGACGCAGAAGGGCAACCTTGGCAAGGGACGGCCTCTTGTGATCAATAACTCCGTTATGGAGTGATATAGATCACACTTCTGGCGTCCACTGCATTCGTCGATGCAGACGCGTTGTTAATGGAAAAACCGGTCAATCGAGCCCGGAGCCACGCCAAAGAAAAGGGCGGCCGAAACCGCCCTTTCCGGATAACTGCCCTGATCGGGAGAGATCAGTTCTTCGACTGGTCGACCAGCTTGTTCGCGCCAATCCACGGCATCATCGCGCGCAGCTTGGCACCGGTTTCTTCGATCGGATGACGCTTGGCAAGGCCGCGGGCCGCCTTGAGTTCCGGCTGTCCTGCGCGGTTGTCGAGCACGAAGTTCTTCACGAAGCGGCCGGACTGGATGTCTTCCAGCACGCGCTTCATTTCCTTCTTGGTTTCGTCGGTGATGATGCGCGGGCCGGTGGTGATGTCACCGTACTCAGCGGTGTTCGAGATCGAGTAGCGCATGTTGGCGATGCCGCCTTCATACATCAGGTCGACGATGAGCTTGAGCTCATGAAGGCACTCGAAGTAGGCCATTTCCGGAGCATATCCTGCTTCGACCAGAGTTTCGAAGCCAGCCTGGACGAGGTGTGTCGCGCCGCCGCAAAGCACGGCCTGCTCACCGAACAGGTCGGTTTCGCATTCTTCGCGGAAGTTGGTTTCGATGATGCCCGAGCGGCCACCGCCAACGCCCGAGGCGTAGGCAAGGGCGACGTCATGAGCGTTGCCGGTCACGTTCTGGTGAACCGCGATCAGGCAGGGCACGCCGCCGCCACGCTGGTATTCGCTGCGCACGGTGTGGCCCGGGCCCTTGGGTGCGATCATGATCACGTCGATGTCGGCACGAGCCTCGATCAGGCCAAAGTGGATGTTCAGGCCATGAGCGAAAGCAAGCGCGGCGCCCGGCTTCATGTTGGCGTGGAGGTCATCGGCGTAGATTGCCGCCTGATGCTCGTCAGGCGCGAGAATCATGAGGACGTCGGCCCATGCAGCGGCATCGGCGTTGGCGAGGACCTTGAAGCCTGCAGCTTCGGCCTTCTTGGCGCTGGCCGAACCCGGACGAAGCGCAATCGCCACGTCCTTGACGCCCGAATCGCGCAGGTTCTGCGCATGGGCGTGGCCCTGCGAACCGTAGCCGAGGATGGCGATCTTCTTGTCCGTGATGAGGTTCAGATCGCAGTCTGCGTCGTAATAGACCTTCATGTCGTTCCCAATCTGTTTTGAATCAATGGAATGGCGGGTGAATGGTTCAGGCGGCGGTGGCGCCGCGGATCATGCCGACGATGCCGGTGCGACCGACTTCGACGAGGCCGAGCTCCTTCATCAGGGAGACGAAGCTGTCGATCTTGTCCGGCGCGCCGGTCAGTTCGAAGACGAAGCTCGATGTCGTGGTGTCGACGACCTTGGCGCGGAACACATCAGCAAGACGCAGGGCCTCGACGCGGTTCTCGCCCTTGCCGGAAACTTTCACCAGTGCCAACTCGCGTTCCACGAACGGGCCGACTTCGGTGAGGTCGGTCACTTTGTGCACAGGCACGAGTCGCTCGAGCTGCGCACGGATCTGGTCGATCACGGGCGGCGGGCCGTGCGTGACGATAGTGATCCGGCTGACGTCGTGGCCATCGGTAATGTCGGCCACGGTCAGGCTGTCGATGTTGTAGCCGCGCGCGGTGAACAGCCCTGCGATCTTGGCGAGGATGCCCGCCTCGTTGTCGACAGTGATGGTAAGGACGTGGCGCTCTTGCGCCTCCTGAGCAATGTGCATCATGTCCGGGGTCCTCAAACCAGTGCCTTGGCTTCGTCGTCCATCGTGCCGGCAACTTCGTCGCCGTAGAGGATCATTTCGGTATGCGCAGCGCCGGATGGGATCATCGGGAAGCAGTTGGCTTCCTTGGCAACCAGGCAGTCGACGAAGACGGGGCCATCATGGTCGATCATCGCCTGGATTCCGGCATCCAACTCGCTTTCATCGGTGATGCGAATGCCCTTCCAGCCATAGGCTTCGGCCAGACGGACGAAATCGGGCAGGCTGTCGGAGTACGAGTTCGAATAGCGGCTTTCGTAGGTCAGTTCCTGCCACTGGCGAACCATGCCCATCCATTCATTGTTGAGCACGAAGACTTTCACCGGCAGACGATACTGCGTGGCCGTGCCCATCTCCTGGATGTTCATCTGGATCGAGGCATCGCCTGCGATGTCGATAACCAGTGCGTCGGGGAAGCCCGCTTGCGCGCCGATCGCGGCGGGAAGGCCATAACCCATAGTGCCGAGGCCGCCCGAGGTAAGCCACTTGTTGGGCTTCATGAAGTGGAAGTACTGCGCTGCCCACATCTGATGCTGGCCGACTTCGGTGCTGATGATCGGGTCATGCGCCTTGGTCAGCTCGTAAAGCCGCTCGACCGCGTACTGCGGCATGATCAACTTGGACTTGCGCGGGTAGGCAAGGCTCTTCTTGCCGCGCCAGCCATCGATGCGGGCGTACCAGCCGGAAAGGTCCTGCGCCTTGTAGCCGCGCTCAAGCCAGGCTTCGATCAATTGCGCCAGAACCTTGCCGCAATCGCCGATAACCGGCAGGTCGACACGCACTGTCTTGTTGATCGAAGCACGGTCGATGTCGATGTGGATCTTCTTCGAGTTGGGCGCGAAGGCGTCGAGGCGACCAGTCACGCGGTCATCGAAGCGGGCCCCGACACAGACGATCAGGTCGGCCTGATTCATCGTCAGATTGGCTTCATATGTGCCGTGCATGCCGAGCATGCCAAGCCACGCCGGGTGGTCTGCCGGAAACGCGCCCAGTCCCATCAGGGTCGAAGTGACCGGCGCGCCGGTCAGCGACTGCAGTTCGCGCAGCAGGCGGGTGGCTTCGGGGCCTGCATTGATCACGCCGCCGCCGGTGTAGAACACCGGAGCCTTGGCATTGGCAATCATCTCGATCGCTTCGGCGATCTCGGCCGCACCGCCTTCGGTTTGCGGGGTGTAGCGGTTGCGCTGCTGCGGGGCAGCGCCCGACCATGTCGCCAGCGCGATCTGGACGTCCTTGGGGATGTCGATCACGACAGGGCCGGGGCGGCCCTCGGTGGCAATGCGGAACGCCTCGTCGATCGTCGCAGCGAGCTGCGAAGGGTCCTTCACCAGATAGTTGTGCTTGGTGCAGTGGCGGGTGATCCCGACCGTGTCGCACTCCTGGAACGCGTCCGACCCGATCAGGCCGGTTGGCACCTGGCCAGTCAGCACGACGAGCGGGATCGAATCCATGAAGGCATCGGCAATGCCAGTGACCGCATTGGTTGCACCGGGACCCGAGGTTACGAGAACCACGCCGGGCTTGCCCGTCGCCCGCGCATAGCCTTCCGCTGCATGCGCTGCACCGGCTTCGTGGCGGACGAGAATATGGCGGATGCGCTCGTCGCCGAACAGCGCGTCGTAGATCGGCAGGACCGCGCCACCCGGATAGCCGAACACGAACTCGACGCCCTTGGCGACGAGGCTTTCGACCAGGATTTCGGCGCCGCTGCGCTCGCTTGTCACGTTACTTCATCCTTCTTCGCGTGGGCGGGCCGATAGACCCGTTGCAACGCCGGAAAAACATAAATTTCGGCCCGGCTGCAGCTTTCGCCGCGCCGGGCCGTCTCTCCCTTTCGGGTGCTTGATCGACATGCGAGATGGATCAGGCAATTGACGGCCTGCTACTTGACATAAAAGGTGGTGTCAAGCGGCTATATGCGCAATAAACTTGCTACATGATCGATGTCAATGGAATTTTCGTACGTGACCCTTGCCCAATCGCCCGGATTCTGGTTTCTCAGCCAGGTGTACTGCCGCTTGGCATAATTGCGCGTGGCCTGTTGTCCGAGCGCAATGGCTTCTTCGCGGGGCAGTTCGCCACGCAAAAAGGCTGCAGTTTCCGGTACGCCGATGGCCCGCATCACCGGCAGTGATTCGGGGAGCCTGCGGGTCAGCAGCGCTTCCACTTCCCCAAGTGCGCCGCCTTCCCACATCAGGTCAAAGCGCAGGTTGCAGCGGCGATAGAGCCACGTCCGATCGGGCATCAGCACCACCGGGGCGAGGTCGATGCTTCGGCCAATCCCGCCACTGCGCTGCTGTTGCCAGTGGGTGAGGGGGTGGCCGGTCGAGCGGACCACTTCCAATGCTCGCGTGATGCGCTGAAAGTCGGCCGGACCGAGCCTTGTCGCGCGCTCTGGATCTTCCTTTTGCAGCGCGACGAAGGCATCCTCGACAGACAGAGCCCGCACAACTGCGCGGACCTGCGGATCGATATCTGGCACGGGCGCGATGCCATCGAGCAGGGTGTTGATGTAGAGCCCGGTGCCGCCGACAAGGATCGGCAGTGCGTTGCGAGCATGGGCAGACGCTATTTCCGCGCGGGCAGCATTTGCCCAGTCGGCAGCAGAACAGGGGGTGGCCCCGTCCCAGGCACCAAACAGGACATGCGGTATCCCGCGCATCTCTTCGTCCGATGGGCGCGCACTCAGGACGCGCAGATCGGCATAGACTTGCGCGCTGTCTGCATTGATCACCACAGCGTCGCGGCCTTGCGCTTTCAGCCGCAAGGCGAGATTGACCGCCAGATCGCTCTTGCCGCTGGCCGTCGGCCCTGCGATTAGCGCCACGCGCGGCTTGCCCGCCGTATCTATCGAAAAGGATTCCCCGTTGATCATCGCGCGCCTGATAGCAGACCCGGAGACGCTTGGTGATAATCTCTCGCTCGCGATGGAGATGATCGAGGCGCGCGATTGGGAAGTGGCCGGGGCAGGGATGCTCGACACTTGCGACGAGGTGCTCGAACTCGAAGTGGTGGAGGGCAATCCGGTCGGCATCCGCAAGATTCTCGACCAGTGCTTTCCCGATAGCGACCTTCTACTGTCAAACGGCCTGATTGAAGTGCCTAACCTGTTCGTCTCCGACATGGATTCGACGATGATCGGGCAGGAGTGCATCGACGAACTGGCCGATTTTGCCGGGCTCAAGGACCGTATCGCGGCGATTACTGAACGCGCGATGCAGGGCGAACTCGATTTCGAATCCGCGCTGCGCGAACGTGTAGGCCTGCTCAAGGACCTGCCAGAAGCGGCGATCAAGCAGTGCCTCGATGAACGCATCCGGCCTATGGACGGCGCTCGTACACTGGTTTCCACGCTCAAGGCGCGCGGATGCCACACCGTGCTGGTGACCGGCGGCTTCCATTCCTTCGCCGATCCGGTCGCCGAATTGCTCGGCTTTGACCGCGTGGTGGGCAATCGTCTTGGCCTGCATGAGGGCGTCCTTACCGGTGGACTCGTCGGCGGGATCGTCGACAGCTCGGTCAAGAAGAAGGTGCTTTTCGAAGAAACTGAGCGCCTTGGTGGCGAAGTCTTCAGCCTTGCGACGGGCGATGGCGCCAACGACATTCCGATGATCGAAGCCGCCAGCTATGGCATAGCCTATCGCGCCAAGCCAAAGGCGCGCTCTGCCGCCGATGGCTGGATCGACCGGGGCGACCTTACGGCGATCCTCTCGCTCCTCGGCGTGCCTCGCGACCAGTGGGTCTTCGACTGATCAGGCAAAGCTTGGCTTGCGGTACCGTCGGCGCGCCAGAACGCGCAGGAGCAGGGCAGCAAGAGCAAGCGTCGTCATCGTCATGCCGATCGCGCGCGTTTCCGGTGCTGGAATGCGTTTGGCATAGGCGAGTGTGAAGATCAGCCAGATTACATGAATGCCCACCGTGTGCAGCCGCTTCCAGTTGCGGCCCAGCGCACGCATCGCCGCGTCGCTCGACGTAAGCGCCATTGCCAGAATGAAGATGTAGGCCGTGCCACCGGGGACGAGGGAAGCCAGGGTTCGCGGCTCCGGATCGAAGCGTATCGCAGCGACGAGCGCGACGAGATGGATCGTGTGGCTCGCCGCAAAGCCAAGTCCCCATGAGCGGCGGTCACGCGCCAGCGCCCGACTCCAGGGGGCAGGGGAAAGACGGACCAGCGATGACGCGAGGTAGGTCAGGAGAAAGACGGGAAAGCCGACGCGCGCCGTCCAGCGGGCCGCGAGGTGCCAGCTTTCTTGCGGTGTCGCTCCGACCGTCAGGCCTGCGCCCAGCGCAAGCAGCGAAAGCACTATCCCGAATGCGATCGGCCATTTGCGTGCCATGATCCCGTTCCCCCAAGGTTATTCGCCAAGTTTGCCTTCGCACTTTGTTGCTGGCAAGCACCACCCCGAAGCGGACAATTGACGATCTATTTACAGTACTGTTAGTATGTGGCGGACAAGACAAACGGGAGAAACGCCGTGAATGCCATGACCGGCGCGTTGAGTGCTGAACTGCCAATCTATGACGAGCGGCGTCCCGAAATGCGGATGCAGCCGCTCAAGGCTTGGCATCACTTCCAGAACCTCCTGAAGGACAAGGAAAATACTGAGGAGGTGTTCTACATCTTCGAGGCTCTTCCCTGGCGCAACCTGCGCGGTCGGGCCGAGGCGTTCCTGCGCAGCGAGCGTGGACAGGCCTTGCGGGCGACCGAACCCTACCTCCCGGCGATTCTCGACGATCACGAAGCCTTGCGCCGAACTCCCAAGGGCTCGCTCGCACACGCCTATTGCGATTTCATGGAAGGCGAAGGGCTCACTGCCCAGGGGCTTGTCGACGAGTTCGACCGCTTTGCCGCCAAGCGCGAGCGTTTCGAGGACCAGTTCCTGTGGTATCTCAACCGCATGCGCGATGTGCACGACATGCTTCACGTGCTGACCGGCTATGGTCGTGATGCCTTGGGTGAGGCCTGCGTTCTCGCCTTTACCTACAGCCAACAGCCAAGCCCGGCGCACCTGTTCATCGGCTACATGGCAGGCCTGAATATCAACCGCCAGACCAGGCGCAGTGCCCCGGTTCTGCGCGCGGTGCGTGAAGGGCAGCGCCTCGGCAAGGCTTGCCCGCGTCTGTGCGAACAGTCGATCACCGAACTGCTGCCGCTGCCGGTCGAAGAGGTGCGTGCGCGCCTGAACATAACGCCCGCAGTGCGCTACAAGGAAGCCCACGCCACGTGGAAGGGCATGGGGATCGATCCCTACGACCTTCTCGGCAAGAACGCGGCGAAGCTGGCAGCCTGACGATTTTTGGACCAGTGCCCTGTTTCGAACAGGGGCGCCGGTCCAAAAATCAGCCTTCCATCCAGTCGCGGAAGAACGCTTCGTTAGCCTCGCGCAAAGTCGCAAGTTCGATGCCCGCCACCTGCGATCCGCCAACGGTGCCAAGCTTCGTTGCGCCTTCCAGCACTTCGCCAGCCTTGGTCGTGACGACATAGCGCGACTGATCTTCGCCGAACGCAGTGGCCGTGTTCAGAGCGACGTCCAGCGCACAGCCCTTGCCACCGGCCAACGCCATCTCGGCTAGCGCGACCAGCAGGCCGCCATCGGAAATGTCGTGGACGGCGGTCAGCTTGCCCGCAGCAATCCATTCGCGGACCTGTTCGCCATTGTTGCGCTCCACCGTCAGATCGACCGCCGGCGCATCGCCATCTTCGCGGCCATGGATCTCGCGCAGGTAAAGCGACTGGCCGAGATGCGAACCTTCTCCGCCCACCAGCCAGATCACGTCGCCCTCGTCCTTGAACGCGACCGTGGTCATAACTTCATGGTCGAGCATCAGGCCGACGCCGCCAATCGCAGGCGTGGGCAGGATCGCCGACCCGCCGCCAGTGGCCTTCGATTCGTTGTAGAGCGAGACGTTGCCCGACACGATCGGGTAATCCAGCGCGCGGCAGGCGTCGCCCATGCCGTTCAGCGCCTGGACGATCTGCGCCATGATCTCGGGGCGCTGCGGATTGGCGAAGTTGAGGCAGTTGGTGATCGCCAGCGGACGCGCACCCACCGCGCAGATGTTGCGCCAAGTCTCGGCCACGGCCTGCTTGCCGCCTTCGTAAGGGTCGGCATAGCAATAGCGCGGAGTGCAGTCGGTGCTGATCGCCAGCGCCTTCTTTGACCCATGAATGCGCACCACGGCAGCATCGCCGCCAGACTTCTGCAGCGTATCTGCGCCAACCTGCGAATCGTACTGTTCAAAGATCCAGCGGCGATTGGCGAGGTCCGGGCAGCCGATCAGCTTGACGAGGTCCGCGCCAAGGTCCGCGCTCTCCGGCACCGAACCCAGCGGAGCTACATTTGCCCACTTCTTGTAGTCCGCCAGCGAAAGGGCGGGGCGGTCATAGAGCGGCGCGTCTTCGGCGAGCGGACCGAGCGGAATGTCGCAGACCGTCTCGCCCTTGAACTTCAACACCATGTGGCCGGTGTCGGTCACTTCGCCGATCACGGCAAAGTCCAGTTCCCACTTGCGGAAGATGGCTTCGGCCATGGCTTCCTTGCCGGGCTTCAGCACCATGAGCATGCGCTCCTGGCTTTCCGAGAGCATCATCTCGTAAGGTGTCATGCCCTCTTCGCGGCACGGCACCTTGTCCATGTCGAGGATGATGCCGGCCTTGCCGTTGGTCGCCATTTCAACCGACGATGATGTCAGACCCGCCGCGCCCATGTCCTGAATCGCGACGATTGCATCGGTCGCCATCAGTTCGAGGCAGGCCTCGATCAGCAGCTTCTCGGTGAAGGGATCGCCAACCTGCACGGTCGGGCGCTTCTCGTCCGACTTCTCGTCGAAATCAGCCGAGGCCATGGTCGCGCCGTGGATGCCGTCGCGCCCGGTCTTCGAACCGACATAGACGATCGGATTGCCGAGGCCCGTGGCCGCCGAATAGAAGATCTTGTCGGTATCAGCCACGCCAACAGTCATCGCGTTGACGAGGATGTTGCCGTCATAGGCCTTGTGGAAGTTGGTCTCGCCGCCCACCGTCGGCACGCCTACGCAGTTGCCGTAGCCGCCAATACCCGCGACGACGCCCTGCACGAGGTGCTTCATCTTGGGGTGATCGGGACGACCGAAGCGCAGCGCATTCATGTTTGCCACCGGGCGAGCGCCCATCGTGAAAACGTCGCGCAGAATGCCGCCAACGCCCGTCGCCGCACCCTGATAGGGTTCGATGTACGATGGGTGGTTGTGGCTTTCCATCTTGAAGATGGCGGCCTGTCCATCTCCGATGTCGATGACGCCTGCGTTCTCGCCGGGGCCGCAGATCACCCAGGGCGCCGAAGTCGGCAGCTTCTTCAGGTGGATGCGGCTCGACTTGTAGGAGCAGTGCTCCGACCACATGACCGAGAAGATGCCGAGCTCGACAAGGTTCGGCTCGCGCCCGAGCGCGTTCAGGACGCGCTGGTACTCTTCCTCGGACAGCCCGTGGGCGGCGACGACATCTGGCGTGATTTCGGACATGGCGCGCGCCTTAGCGATGTGACGCGCGCTAGGCTAGTCCTGTCAGGCAAACTTGAGCGCGATCCATGTGGCGGCGGTGGCAGCTACAGTGGTGGCAAACGTGCCCCAGATCACGTCGATCACGGTCACGTGAACAGGCCAGCGCGCCAGCACGGCCTGGCTCGTCAGGTCATAAGTCATGTAGCACATCGCGCCAAGGATCGCGCCGTTCAGCGCAGCTGCGCCCAGTCCCTGCGACAGGCCCGGCCGCACCGCAAACCACAGCATCCCGGCAAGGTAGAGCACATAGAACACCAGCGCCGGAGCCGCGCGGAACTGGGGGGCAAGCAGATCGCCAAGTGCAGGCCGGTAGAGCTTGGATCCAGCCCAGCCGAGCCATAAGGCATCGAGCGCGCCGAACACGACGGCAGCCGCTACATAGGCGATCACGTATTGCATGGGCCTGCTCTCCCGGATTGCTGTTGATCGAAGCTTGACCACGCGCCAACGCCCCGTCAATGCTGCCCCTATGGGAACCGGACCTGAAATCGCGAGCCTGAGCTTTGAAGAGGCGCTGAAGGAACTCGAGAACGTCGTCAGGCGGCTCGAGAGCGGGGATGCGCCGCTGGATGAATCAATCGATCTCTATGCCCGTGGCGACGCTCTAAGGGCGCACTGCCAGGCTAGGCTTGATGCGGCGCAAGCGCGAATCGAGGCTATCGTGGCCGATCGTGACGGCAAGCCACAGGCCTTGCGCGCCTTTGACGAAGCCCAGGGTTGAGCGAGGCAGACATGGCGGCTGACACCGGTCTGCTGAAGCCCGCGCTCAAGGCCATTGCAGAGGACATTGACCAGAGCTTCGACCTGCTCCTACCGCTTCCCGGAGACCCGCGTGACCGGCTGGTGGAAGCCATGCGCTATGCCACCATCGGCGGAGGCAAGCGGGTAAGGCCGCTGCTGGTCTGCGCCACGGCCAGCCTATTCGGCGTTTCGCGCGAAGCTGCCATCCGCGTCGGCACGGCAATCGAAGCAATCCACGTCTATTCGCTGATTCACGACGATCTGCCCTGCATGGACAATGATGCGCTGCGCCACGGCAAGCCCACCGTGCATCTGGCGTTCGACGATGCCGCAGCGGTCCTTGCAGGCGACGCGCTGCATGATTTCGCATTCGAGATTCTGTCCGATCCGGCCACCAGCGGTGATCCGTTCACCCGCATCGAACTAATCCGCACGCTTGCCACGGCCAGCGGCATGAACGGAATGTGCGGCGGGCAGATGATGGATATCGTCGCCGAGACTTCGAGCTTTGATCTGCCGACGGTGACCCGTCTCCAGCAGCTGAAGACCGGCGCGCTGCTTTCGGCTTCGGTCGAGATGGGCGCGATCCTTGGCAAGGTTCCGCCAGAAGGCCGCACGCATCTGCGAGGATATGCGCGCGATATCGGCCTTGCCTTCCAGATTGCCGACGACCTGCTCGATGCCGAAGGGGACGAGGCTGCTGCCGGCAAGGCGCTGCGCAAGGACGAAGCTCAGGGCAAGGAAACCTTCCTGTCGCTGCTCGGCCCGGAACGTGCGCGCGAACAGGCAAGAATGCTGATCGATCAGGCCATAGAACTTCTTGCCAGCTACGGTCCCGAGGCCGAACTACTCCGCGAACTGGCGCGCTTCATTGTCGAGAGGAACCACTGATGGCGCAGCGCATCGGCGTCTACCCGGGCACGTTCGATCCGATCACGCTCGGTCACCTCGACATCATCCGGCGCGGGGCAAAGCTGGTCGACAAGCTGATCATCGGCGTGACCACCAATCCCTCGAAGAATCCCATGTTCACGCCCGACGAGCGCATGGCAATGGTCGTGCGTGAAGTGGCAGACCAGGGCATCGACAATGTTGAAGTTGTCGGTTTCAACGCTCTTCTCATGAAGTTCGCGCGGGCCCAGGGCGCAAGCGTCATCGTGCGCGGCCTTCGCGCCGTCGCCGACTTTGAATACGAGTACCAGATGGCGGGCATGAACCAGAAGCTCGACGCCGAAATCGAGACAGTGTTCCTCATGGCCGATGTCAGCCTGCAGCCGATTGCCTCAAAGCTGGTCAAGGAAATCGCGCTGTTCGGCGGCGAGATTGCCGACTTTGTTACCCCCGCGATCCGCGAGGAGGTTGCAGCCCGGGTTGAGAAGATCGGCCGAATGGGCGATTACTGAGCAGGCCTTGCTGACACACAGTGGCAATCGTTCATTGCAGCGACAGCGCGAGACGCCTATCGGCGATCAAGATTATCCGGAGTTCTTAAGGTCCATGGTTTCGCGCTTTCTCACCGCCTTTGCGCTTGGCGCTGCCCTGATCGTGTCGCCCGCCGTGGCGAAGGACAAGAAGGAAGAGGCTCCGGCCCCGGCCCCAAAGGTCCTCACCTATTCCGTAAACGCCGACCAGTCGGTCGATCGCGAGAACATTCTTTATCTCGATCTGTCGAACGGCGGACGCGTGGCGATTCGGCTCGTGCCGGAATGGGCGCCTGCACATATCGAGCGGATCAAGACCTTGACGCGCGAAGGCTTCTACAACGGAGTGATCTTTCACCGTGTGATCGATGGCTTCATGGCGCAAACCGGCGACCCGACTGGTACGGGGCAGGGAGGTTCGAAGCTTCCAGACCTGACCGCAGAGTTCAATGCCGTCCCGCACGTGCGCGGTTCGGTCTCGATGGCGCGAACCAACGAGCCCAACACCGCCAACAGCCAGTTCTTTATCGTGTTCTATCCGCGCTTCGCGCTGGATCACAAGTATACGAACTTCGGCCGCGTCATTGCGGGCATGGACTATGTCGATGCGGTTGTACGCGGCGAGCCGCCAGCAAACCCGACCAAGATCGTCCAAGCGTCGATCGCGGCTGACAACAAGCCGGTGCCGGCCATGGAAGCGCCTGCCGCTCCCAAGGCGATCACCGCGGACATGCTCAGCAATTCTTCGTCAAACTGAAGGGGTCGAACCTCGCCGCTTTTGCGGCTAGGGCGCAGCCATGCGCGTTGACCTTTTCGATTTCGAACTTCCCCAGGAAAACATCGCCCTGCGCCCCGCAAGGCCGCGTGATTCGGCGCGCCTGCTTGGTGTCGGGCATGAGGGTCCGTTTCGGGACCTGACGGTGCTGGACCTGCCTTCGTTGCTCAACCCGGGCGACGTTCTGGTTTTCAACGACACCCGAGTCATCCCGGCCCAGCTCGAAGGCCAACGCGGCCAGGCGCGGATCGGCGCGACGCTGCACAAGCGCATCGACCTGCGCCGCTGGCAGGCCTTTGTCCGCAACGGCAAGCGCCTCCGCCAAGATGACGAGATCCGCTTCGGCGCTGGCGTTACCGCCTATGCCGAAACCCGACATACCGATGGCAGCTGGACGCTGTTCTTCCCTGGCGAGGAGCCAGTCGAGGTCCTGCTGGAGCGTGCGGGACAGATGCCGCTACCGCCCTATATCGCGGGCAAGCGACCAACCGACGCGCAGGACCGCGAAGACTACCAGACCATGTTCGCTGCCAAGGATGGCGCAGTTGCCGCGCCCACCGCTGCGCTACACTTCACCCCGCGTCTGATGGAGGCACTTTCTGCGCGTGGCATCCTCACCGAAACGCTCACCCTGCATGTCGGTGCGGGCACGTTTCTGCCAGTAAAGGCCGAGGACACGCAGGACCATCAGATGCATGCCGAGTGGGGTACGATCGATGCCGCTACTGCAGACCGGCTCAACGCCGCCCGTGCCGCCGGCAATCGCGTCATCGCGGTCGGCACCACCTCTCTGCGCCTCCTTGAAAGCGCAGCAGGCGACGACAAGGTGATTCGACCATTCGAGGGCGATACCGCGATATTCATCACCCCTGGCTACACCTTCCGCGCCATCGATGGGCTGATGACCAATTTCCACCTGCCCAAGTCGACACTGTTCATGCTGGTCTCGGCGCTGATGGGCCTCGATCGCATGCAGGAAGCCTACGCCCACGCCATAGGGGCAGGCTATCGCTTCTACTCCTACGGGGATTCGAGCCTGCTCCTGCCATAAAGCGCAGTTTCGGTATCGCCTGTGCCCGGTAGCCTTCTCCCAAATACATCTGGGAGCAGGACATGACACCGGCACACGTTCCGTCCGACCGCGTGGTCAACTTCGACATCTTCAATCCGCCGGGCGTCGAGAGCGACTACTTCGCGGCATGGAAGACCCTGCTCGATGGGCCGGGGCTGGTCTGGACGACGGCCAACGGCGGGCACTGGATTGCAGCGCGCGGTGATGTGGTGCGCGAACTTTGGGGCGATGCCGAACGGCTTTCCAATCAGTGCCTTGCGGTCACCCCCGGCCTCGGCGAAGTCATGCAGTTCATTCCGCTCCAGCAGGACGGCGCGGAGCATAAGGCCTTCCGCACCCCTGTGATGAAAGGCCTCGCCTCACGCTTCGTCGTCGCGCTCGAACCCAAGGTGCGCGAGGTCGCGCGCGAACTGATCGAAGGCCTGCGCCCGCTGGGCAAGTGTGATTTCGTCAGCGACTTCGCGGAAATCCTGCCGCTGAACATCTTCCTCACCCTGATCGACGTCCCCCTCGAAGACCGCCCACGTTTGCGTAAATTGGGCGTCCAGTTGACGCGCCCCGATGGCTCGATGACGGTCGAGCAACTCAAGCAGGCCGCCGACGACTACCTCTGGCCCTTCATCGAAAGGCGCATGGCCGAGCCGGGCGACGACCTGTTCAGCCGCATCCTGTCAGAGCCAGTGGACGGTCGACCTTGGACCGAGGATGAGGCGCGCCGCATGTGTCGCAATCTCCTGTTCGGGGGACTCGATACTGTTGCGGCGATGATCGGGATGGTCGCGCTGCATCTCGCGAGGCATCCCGACGACCAGAAATGGCTGCGCGATCACCCCCGGGAGTTGCCCGAAGTTGCCGATGAGTTGATGCGGAGATACCCGACAGTTGCCGTGAGTCGCAATGCAGTTGGAGATATCCATATTGACGGCGTCACCATCCGCAGTGGAGACCTCGTCTATCTCCCCAGCGTGCTGCACAACCTTGATCCGAAAAGCTTTTCTGCCCCCGAAGAGGTCCGCTTCGACCGCGGCCTGACGCCGATCCGCCACACCACCATGGGTGTCGGGGCGCATCGCTGCGTCGGGGCGGGGCTGGCCCGCATGGAAGTGATTGTCTTTCTTGAGGAATGGCTGGCTAGGATGCCGGAAGTCAGCCTTGATCCCGAACGGCCCGTGACCATGAAAGGCGGCAATGTCGGTGCCTGCACTTCAGTGCCACTGGTCTGGAATCCCTAGGAAAACCAGCCCCAAATCAACCGCACCGTCAGCCCGATACTCACCACCACGAGCAGCGGGCGGATCACCTTGGCGCCAAACTTGGTGGCGTAGTGCGAGCCGATCCATGCTCCCGTCATAGCGCCTGCGCCCATGCACAGGCCGAGAATCCACATTGCCTGTCCGCCAATGGTGAAAACGATGACGCTGGCTATGTTACTGGTGACATTGAGATATTTGGTCAGGCCCGTGGCTCGCGTCAGGCCCATGCCGCGAAAGCCGACCAACGTGGTCGCGAAGAACTGCCCAGCGCCAGGCCCGAAGAAACCGTCGTAGAAGGCAACGCCCGCGCCCACGGGCATGTAGCCGCGCTCGGACAGGTGGCCATGGCGGTCCTCGTCGGTCATGCCCGGTGAAAGCACGGTGTAAAGGGCGACTGCGATCAGGAGCACCGGGACGACCAGCTTCAGCACGTCGGCGCTCAGATGCTGGATCGCCAGTGATCCACTGAGCGCCCCAACAAAGACCACGGCAGCCGTCGGTGCGCTCTTGCGGAAGCTGAACAGTCCAGCCCTGTGATAGCGCCACGTGGCCATCGAGGTGCCGCACATCGACTGGATCTTGTTGGTGCCCAGAACCACATGCGGGGGCAGGGGCGTGGAAAGGAGGACCGGCATCATCACCAGTCCACCGCCGCCTGCGACCGCATCGATGAAGCCCGAAAGGACCGCCACGCAGGTGAGCGCAGGATAGAACCAGAGATCAAGGTGTACGGGGTCAAGCATTTGCGCGCTTTGGCGATTGCGCCTAAGGGCCGCAACATTCTTTTTTGCCGAGATTGCCGCACAATGACCCGTTTCGCCTTTGATATTCACGCAACCGACGGAAAGGCGCGCACCGGCACGATCCGCATGATGCGCGGCGACATCCGCACGCCGGCGTTCATGCCGGTCGGTACGGCCGCTACGGTCAAGGCTATGAAGATGGAGGACGTGCGCGCCTCGGGCGCCGACATCATCCTCGGCAATACCTATCACCTGATGCTGCGCCCCGGCGCGGAACGTGTGGCGCGTCTGGGCGGTTTGCACAAGTTCGGCGGGTGGGACCGTCCAATCCTGACCGACAGCGGCGGTTATCAGGTGATGAGCCTGTCAGATTTGCGCAAGATCACCGAGGAAGGCGTGACCTTCGCCAGCCACCTCGATGGTTCGCGCCACCTGCTCAGCCCCGAGCGCTCGATGGAAATCCAGCGGCTGCTCGGGTCCGACATCGTGATGTGCTTCGACGAATGCCCGCGTGCGGACCAATCGCGTGACGTCATCGCCAAGTCCATGGAAATGTCGATGCGCTGGGCCAAACGCAGCCGCGATGCTTTCGACGCTGGTGGTGAACATGCCGAGCGATCGGCGCTGTTCGGCATCCAGCAGGGCGCTCTGGACGAGGGCCTGCGCAAGTACAGTGCCGATGCCCTGACCGAGATCGGGTTCGACGGGTATGCCATTGGCGGCCTTGCGGTTGGCGAAGGGCAGGAGGCGATGTTCGCCACACTCGACTTCGCTCCGCAACAACTGCCTGCGGACCGTCCGCGCTACTTGATGGGGGTCGGCAAGCCCGACGATCTTGTTGGCGCAGTGGAGCGTGGAGTCGACATGTTTGATTGCGTCCTGCCGACGCGTTCGGGGCGCAACGGGCAGGCCTTCACCTGGAACGGCCCGCTCAACATGCGCAACGCGCGCCACGCGGAGGATACCGGGCCGCTGGACGAACGGTGCCCGTGTCCGACCTGCACCAAGTACAGCCGCGCCTATCTCCACCACTTGCACAAGGCGGGCGAAATGCTTGGCGCTATGCTGCTCACCGAACACAACCTGTGGTTCTACCAACGACTGATGGCAGGAATGCGCGCTGCGATCAGCGAAGGCCGGTTTGCAGCGTTTGCCGCCGATTTCCGGCGGGATTACTTCGCGCGCTAGGCGGCGAGATCCTCAGTACCTGAAGGCATGACAGCTTCCTGCGTCTCCATTCGCGTGTGTTTATATGCGTAGAAAACGCCGGTACGCTCATCCAGAAATCCAGCGCCGATGGCGAATGCCTGCCGTTGCGCAGTCAGGAGATCGGGATACCATTTTCCGGTGCGATGCGGGGTGACGAAGCGATAGAGGCACATGCCGTTTCAATGGCCATGTCGTGTGTCGGTTCCCTGACAAGTGAGAGATTTTGGCGCGAGAACGAAACGTAACGCCCTGTTTGCAAATGCGAAAAAGGCGGAGCTTGCGCCCCGCCTCTTCCTTGATCTGCAGTGGTTGGATAACCGATCAGCGCGAATAGAATTCGACGACCAGGTTCGGTTCCATCTTCACCGGATAAGGCACTTCATCAAGCGTCGGCACGCGGGTGAAGGTGACCTTGTCGCCATCGGCGGCGACGTAGTCAGGCACTTCACGCTCGGGCAGGGTCTGCGCTTCGGCGATGAGGGCCATTTCCTTGGCCTTCTTGCCGAGGCTGATCACGTCGCCGGGGCGAACGCGACGCGAGGCGATGTTGCACTTCACGCCGTTGACGTAGATGTGACCGTGCGAAACGACCTGACGGGCCGAGAAGATGGTCGGCGCGAACTTGGCGCGGTACACGACCATGTCGAGGCGCTGTTCGAGCAGGCCGATCAGGTTCTGACCGGTATCGCCCTTCATCTTCGACGCTTCCTGGTAGGTGCGCTTGAACTGCTTCTCGGTCACGTCGCCGTAGTAGCCCTTGAGCTTCTGCTTGGCGCGGAGCTGGATGCCGAAGTCCGAGACCTTGCTCTTGCGGCGCTGGCCGTGCTGGCCCGGACCATAGGAGCGACGGTTCACCGACGACTTGGGACGACCCCAGATGTTCTCGCCGAGACGACGGTCAATTTTGTACTTTGATGCCTTGCGCTTGGACATGCGCTGCCTTTCAATCTGCATTGCACCGGCAAACGCGCCGATGCTTCAAGTCCCGGACCCGCACCATTCTGCCATTTGCAGAATGCGGCCACCGCTTCACCGGGAGTGCGAGGCCAATTGCGAAGCGCGGCCAAGAACAGACAATTAGGGCTTTGTCAAGGGCACCGGCCATAGACAGGCCGACGAAACTGGAGTGCTATCGCCAATGATGCACGAGAGGCCGCCTCGTCCCGAGCAATGCGAGTCGCTGGAAAGCCTTTCCAGCGGGGTGGAGGCGATCGACCTGCAGATACTTGCGCTGCTTTCTCAACGGTTTGGCATGTCACGCGATACAGCCGATCCGCTCGTTGTCGGAGATGAGGAAGAACGCAAGGCGCAACTCTCGGTGATTCGCCGCAAAGCTTTCGAGCTTGGCATCCCAGTCGGGCTGGTGACCGATTTCTGGGACCGCTTGCTCGATGCCTCCGAAGCAATGCAGGCACAGCGCGGCAATCGCGCCATCAACGAATAGCTGATCAGTTGCGCGGCTCGTCGCCGGGTTTCGATCCCGGCTTGCGCCGCAGCGCGCTCAACACGCCACGCATCGTGCGTACCTCGAGATGGTTCCAGCCCGGCTTGGTCATCATCGTGCGCAAGGTGCGGCGGGTGGCCGCAGCACGTGCCTCTGGCTCGAAGTAGCCACGTGGCTCAAGCAGGGTGCAGAGCTGTTCGAACATGCCTTCGAACTCTTCCTGCGGCGCTGGGGGCAAGAGGTCCTCGACTGTAGGCTGCACCAGGTCGACGTGCTTCGACCATTCGTAGGCACACAGGATCACCGCCTGGGCAAGGTTCAGTGAACCGAATTCCGGATTGATCGGCACGGTAATGATGGCGCGGGCGAGGGCAACGTCATCGGTCTCGAGGCCGGAGCGTTCAGGCCCGAAGATGATGGCGCTGCGACCTGGTGCAACGATGATGTCCCTGGCGGCCTGTTCGGGCGTCAGCACGGGCTTGGTCACTCCACGCTTGCGCACGGTGGTGGCATAGACGTGGCTGCAGTCGCTTACAGCGTCAGCGAGCGTTTCGAAGACCTGTGCCTTTTCAAGCACGATGTCGGCACCGGCCGCAGCGGGGCCCGCCGAAGGATTGGGCCAGCCATCGCGTGGCGAGACCAGCCGCATTTCGGTCAGCCCGAAATTGAGCATGGCGCGCGCTGCCTTGCCGATGTTCTCGCCCAATTGCGGGCGCACCAGCACGACGACCGGCTGCCGCTGGGCATTGTCGCTGGAGCTCACGTCAGGCCGCTCATTTCCTGAACGCTTGAGGCGAATTCCTCGAAGTCCCGCGCTTCGGTGAAGTCGCGATAGACGCTGGCGAAGCGGATGTAGGCGACGCTGTCGAGCTGGCGCAGGCCTTCCATGACCATTTCGCCGATCATCTTTGACGGCACTTCTGCATCGCCCATCGTTTCGATCTGGCGCTGGATGCCTGACACCAATTGATCGAGGCGTTCCTGAGACACCGGTCGCTTGCGGCATGCGAGGGAGACCGACTGTTCAATCTTGGAGCGGTCAAACGGCTCGCGGCGTTCACCACTCTTGACCACGACGACCTCGCGCAATTGGACGCGTTCGAACGTGGTAAATCTCGCCCCGCAGCCTTCGCACTGACGGCGCCGGCGGATCGAGGTGTTATCCTCGCTCGGCCGGCTGTCCTTTACCTGGCTATTGTCGTGGGCGCAGAACGGGCATCTCATGCTGTCAGCGCTTGATCCGCTGCCAGAATGCGAAGCCCGCACCAACGGCAAGGCCGAGCGGAAGTGAGACGACAGGGAGGAGCGCGCCCGCAACAGCACCAATCGCGGCGCCGGTCAGTACCGGCTTGGTCGACGGGTGGGCAAGGCCCTGCTTTGCCATGCCGGAGATCTCCTCCTTGGCGCGGGCGGCAATATCGTCCTGGTCGTTCATTGGCTTAAAGCTCCGGATAGATCGGGAACTGAGCGCAAAGCTCCGCGACGCGATCGCGCACGCGCTGTTCGATCTGACCATCGCCCTCTTCGCCATTGCGCGCAAGGCCGTCGACCACTTCGACGATCAGCTTGCCGATGGTGCGGAACTCTTCCTCGCGGAAACCCCGGGTCGTGCCGGCAGGTGTGCCGAGGCGGATGCCCGAGGTGACGAAGGGTGAGCGCTTGTCGAAGGGAACGCCGTTCTTGTTGCAGGTGAGCCAGGCGCGATCGAGCCCCTTTTCGGCGGCCTTGCCGGTCACGTCCTTGGGCGTGAGGTCAACCAGCATGAGGTGGTTGTCGGTGCCGCCCGAAACGATTCCGAGCCCTGCATCCTTGATGCTTTCGGCCAGAGCCTTGGCATTGCTGACGATCTGGTGAGCATAGGCCTTGAATTCGGGGCGCAGCGCTTCACCAAAGGCGACGGCCTTGCCCGCGATCACATGGACCAGCGGCCCACCCTGCATGCCGGGGAACACGGCCGTGTTGAACTTCTTGGCCAGATCCTCGTCGTTGGTGAGGATCACGCCCGAGCGGGGGCCGCGCAGCGACTTGTGCGTGGTGGTGGTGACCACGTGGGCGTGCGGGAAGGGCGAGGGGTGCGCGCCGCCGGCGACGAGGCCAGAGATGTGCGACATGTCGACCAGCAGCCATGCGCCGATTTCGTCAGCAATGGCGCGGAAAGCGGCCCAGTCCCAGGTGCGCGAATAGGCGGTGCCGCCGGCGATGATCAGCTTGGGCTTGTGCTCGCGCGCTAGGCGGGCAACTTCGTCCATGTCGATCAGGTGATCGTCGGGGCGAACGCCATAAGGGATGACGTTGAACCACTTGCCGCTCATGTTGACTGGCGAGCCGTGGGTAAGGTGGCCGCCCGAATTGAGGTCAAGGCCCATGAAGCTGTCGCCCGGCTGAAGCAGGGCGAGGAACACGGCCTGGTTCATCTGGCTGCCCGAATTGGGCTGGACGTTGGCGAAGTTGCAGCCGAACAGCTTCTTGGCGCGATCGATCGCGAGGTTCTCGACGATGTCGGCGTATTCGCAGCCGCCATAGTAGCGCTTGCCGGGATAGCCTTCGGCGTACTTGTTGGTGAAGACCGAACCGGTGGCTTCGAGCACGGCGCGGCTGGTGATGTTTTCCGACGCGATCAGCTCGATCTTGGTCTGCTGTCGGTGCAGTTCACCTTTGACCGCTGCGAAAACTTCGGCGTCTGCCGTTTCCAGATGCTCTGTGAAGAAGCCGGCTTTGCGGATTTCCTGCGCTGCTGTGGCGGTGGTCATCTCTGGGGGCTCCTTCAAACGGTAGGGTTGGAAAGCTTCTCGACGCGGCCGGCATGGCGGCCTCCGCCGAAATCGGTGGCGAGAAACGCGTCGAGGCAGGCCTTGGCCATGTCGACGCCAGTCAGGCGTGCACCCATCGCGATCACGTTGGCATCGTTGTGCTCGCGGGCGAGCGATGCCGAAAGCGGCTCGGAAACAAGCGCGCAGCGGCAGGCTGCGTTGCGGTTGACGGCGATGGAAATGCCGATGCCCGAGCCGCACAAGGCGACGCCATAGTCGGCAATGCCCTCGGCGACGACACCGGCCAGTTTGTAGCCATAGTCCGGGTAATCGACGCGGTCGGCAGTCTCGGGACCGAGGTCGGCAACTTCATGGCCGAGGCCGATCAGATACTCGCGCAATTCGGCCTTGAGGTCGACGGCGGCATGATCGGAAGCGATGGCGATACGCATGGGGGATCGTGTCTCGACAGCGGTTTTACGGGATTCGTTGGCGCGCCCATAAGCGCTTGCAGCGCAACAAGCCACCGCAAATCGATCTGCGAAATCTGCCCTATGGGGCTCATCCTAACAGCTGTGATTGTCAATGCGGTTGCGGCACAAGTTCCCCGCGCGTAAGGGCGCGGCGTTTGATACAGGACGGGACGGACTAGGAATGCCGCAGGAACACGTGCTCATTGCCGGTGGCGGCATTGGCGGTCTGGTACTCGCGCTGACGCTCCACCAGATCGGCGTTTCCTGCACGGTGTTCGAATCCGTGCGTGAACTGAAGCCGCTTGGCGTAGGCATAAACCTTCAGCCCAATGCCGTGCGCGAACTCGAAGACCTCGGCATCGGGGAGGACGAGATGGACGCTGTCGGCATCCCTGCGCGCGAATGGGCATTGGTCGGGCTGAACGGCCGCGAGATATATGCCGAGCCACGCGGAAAGCTGGCAGGCTACAAATGGCACCAGTACGCTGTCCATCGCGGCGAGTTTCACATGCTGCTCTATCGCAAGGTGATCGAGCGGCTGGGGCCTCAAGCGGTTCGATTGGGCAGCAGGGTCACCGGGTATCGCAAGGAAGCCGATGGCACCGTGACCGCGCTTGTCGAGGACCGGGCAGGTATGGTCGAGGAAGTGGCCGGAACCTTGCTGTTCGGAGCCGACGGCATTCATTCGGCCATCCGTGCCCAGATGCATCCAGACCAGCCGCCGATCCACTGGGGCGGCACGATCATGTGGCGGGGGACGGCCAAGGGCGTGCCGATCCGCAGCGGGTCCTCGTTCGTTGGCCTCGGCACGAGCCGTCATCGCGTCGTGATCTACCCGATCTCGCACCCGGATGCAGACGGCCTGGCGGACATCAACTGGATCGCCGAGCAGACTTACGACACCGACCATGACTGGACGAAGTCCGGCTGGTTCCGTCCGGTCGAACTCTCGGAGTTCGCGCGCGAGTTCGACGGTTTCGTCTACGACTGGCTGAATCTGCCGGAACTTCTGGCCAAGTCCGACATCGCCTACGAGAACCCGATGATCGACCGCGATCCGCTGCCGACCTGGGCTGATGGACCAGTCGCCCTGATCGGCGATGCGGCGCATCCGATGTATCCGACCGGTTCGAACGGGGCATCGCAAGCGATTGTCGATGCGCGCCAGATCGGCCGGATCATGCTCGAAAGCGGGGTCACGGCCGATGCGCTCGCCCGTTTCGACGCCGAGTTCTGTGGCCCCATTGGCCAGGTCGCCATGCGCAACCGTGGGGCAGGGCCGTTCGGACTGCTCAATATGGTGGACGAGCGCTGCGGCGGGCAGTTCGACAATATCGACGATGTCATCCCGGCGCAGGAGCGCAGCGCATTTATGCTGGCATACCAGCAGGCGGCAGGCTTTGCGAAGGACAAGCTCAACGCCGCGCCGCGTACCATTCCAGCGGGCGCCAGGGTGCAGAAGGTTCCGGCATGACCATCGCGCTGACCCACGCAACCGATCTCGTCGTCGAGCTGTCGCGACCGCACGAGATGGGCGACTGCCCAGCAGGCACGCGGCGGATCATTCCGATCGTGGGTGGCACCGCGCAGGGACCGCTGCTCACCGGACGCATCTTGCCCATCGGGGCGGACTGGCAGACAGTGCTGGCGGGCGGCATTGCCGATCTGGACGCGCGCTACGCGATCGAGACAGACGATGGTGCAGTCATCGAAGTGCTGAGCCAGGGCATCCGTCATGCCTCTGCCGAAGTCCATGCGCGGATTGCGGGTGGAGAACAGGTGGACCCGGCCGAATACTACATGCGCACCGCGATCCGGCTGGAAAGCGGCCACCCTTCCTACGATTGGGTCAACCGCGCCCTGTTCATCGCGCGCGGCGGCAAGGTCGGGAGTACGGTGCGGTTGTCAGTCTGGCGAGTGGACTGAGCGAACCTCTCAACTCCCGGACGAGGCTTTGGGTGGGTGCTTCGCGAAGTAATCGGTAAGATCGCGAACGATCGTTTCCCGCATCTTATCGATCGTGGGCATGAGATCACGCATGTACGCTTCGTTAGCTGCGCGAAAGCTCGGATCACTGAGGACAGCGGAATTGCGAAGGAAAAAATGCTGGCCCGTCGGTGTATTTGCGAAAGTGTTGAGTTCGGAGAGTTCTGCTAGAGAGAATTCGCGGGAATAGGCCTCAGCCATTGCATCCATGAGCGAGGGAATGTGGCCGTTCAGGATGCGCTTGCTCTCGGAAATGAAACTTTCGAGCTTGCCGTTTACAAGTTTTTCGGCGCCGGGGTCATTCTTCAGCGAAGACATCATCGTTGAGCGCATCTGCACGACCATAGCGTCAATTGCGTTGCTGAAGATCGCTTCGCGCTTCTCTAACGGATACCCGGTTTCGATTATCTGCCGCGCGACCGCAACCTTGGCCGGATCGAGTTGATCCGACGATGGCGCAGTTGATGCAACAGGCTCGGCTCTTGCAGGAGCACAAACGACAATGGCCGACAGCATCAAGCTGCCGACCATCGAAAAAGCTTTGAACAAGGTCATCGCCGAAGCTGGATCACTGATCCAGGAACGAGCGCATTTTCCGCGACCGGCTCGGGTGCTTGAGCTTCCTCAACGCCTTGGCTTCGATCTGACGGATACGTTCGCGCGTCACCGAGAACTGCTGACCGACTTCTTCCAGCGTGTGATCGGTATTCATGCCGATGCCGAAGCGCATGCGCAGCACGCGTTCTTCGCGCGGCGTAAGGCTGGCAAGGACACGGGTGACCGTTTCCTTGAGGTTCGCCTGGATCGCCGCGTCGACCGGGATGATCGCGTTCTTGTCCTCGATGAAATCGCCGAGATGCGAATCTTCCTCGTCACCGATCGGGGTTTCGAGGGAAATCGGCTCCTTGGCGATCTTCATCACCTTGCGAACCTTTTCGAGCGGCATCGAAAGACGCTCGGCCATCTCTTCCGGCGTCGGTTCGCGGCCCTGCTCGTGCAGGAACTGGCGGCTGGTGCGGACCAGCTTGTTGATCGTCTCGATCATGTGGACCGGGATGCGGATCGTGCGGGCCTGATCCGCGATCGAGCGGGTTATCGCCTGCCTGATCCACCAAGTAGCGTAAGTCGAGAACTTGTAGCCGCGGCGGTACTCGAACTTGTCGACCGCTTTCATCAGGCCGATGTTGCCTTCCTGAATGAGGTCGAGGAACTGGAGCCCACGGTTGGTGTACTTCTTGGCAATCGAGATCACGAGACGCAGGTTGGCCTCGACCATTTCCTTCTTGGCGATACGCGCTTCACGCTCGCCCTTCTGGACCATGTTCACGATACGGCGGAATTCGCCCAGTGACATGCCGGTAGCGGAGGCGATGTCTGAAATCTCGGCGCGGATGCGTTCGACTGGCACGGATTCGTTGGCGGCAAAGGCAGCCCAGCGCTTGTCGCGCGTGGCAAGAGCCTGAAGCCAGCCATCGTCCAGTTCGTGCCCGACATACATGTCGAGGAAGTCCTTGCGCGGCACCTTGTGGCGCTCTGCAAGACGCAGCATCTGGCCGCCAAGTGTCGTCAGGCGACGGTTGAAGGCATAGAGGTTGTCGACGAGGTATTCGATCTTCGACGCGTGGAACTGCACCGATTCCACCTGCGCCGTCAGGTCTTCGCGCAGCTTCTGGTACTGCGCTTCCTTGGCCGGCGGGAAGTCGTTGCCCATGCCAAGCGAATCCAGGCGCTCGGCCTGAATTTTCTCGAAGGCCCGGAAAAGCGAGGTGATCTCGGCAAACCGCTCGAGCGCGGCTGGCTTCAACTGGGCTTCCATCTGGGCGAGGCTGAGGGTGTTGTCCTCTTCCTCTTCCTCAGCCGGACGCGCGCGGCGCTCGCGCAGTTCGTCGTCCTCGTCATCAGAAGCGACTTCTTCCTCGACGTCCTCTTCTTCCTTGAAGGTCGGACCTGCAGTGGCTTCGCTGATTTCCGGCTCGCCGGTTTCCTCGCCGTCTTCCGAGAGGTTCTCGGGCTGCGGTTCCTTCGAAAGCATCGCGTCGAGATCGAGGATTTCGCGCAGCTGCATTTCGCCGGCGTTGAGCGCGTCAGACCACTGGATGATCGCGTGGAAGGTGATCGGGCTTTCGCACAGCCCCATGATCATCGTGTCGCGACCGGCCTCGATGCGCTTGGCGATGGCAATTTCGCCTTCGCGGCTGAGCAGTTCGACTGCACCCATTTCGCGCAGGTACATGCGCACGGGGTCGTCGGTCCGCTCGACCGTTTCCTTGCGCTTGATGATGTCGGGCCGGTCCTCGGTGGCTTCTGCCTCGTCGAGTTCGTCGTCCTGCGCCTTTTCCTCAGGATCTACCGCGTCTTCGTCACTCTCGACGATGTTGACGCCCATTTCCGAGATCGCGGCCATGATGTCCTCGATCTGGTCGGCAGACATCTGGTCCTGGGGCAGCGCTTCGTTAAGCTCGTCAACCGTGATGATGCCACGGCGCTTTGCGCGGGCAATCAGCTTCCGGATTGAAGCATCATTGAGATCAATGAGCGGAGCGTCGCCATTGTCGGTCTTGTCGTTCGAAGCCATTTAACCCAGGTACCACCATCTGAGAGCCGGGCCTTGGCAGACCCGGGTGCGCCTATTGCTATAATTATAACGCAGCACGAGCACGGCCCATTTGCCCCAAACGGGCAAGCAATGCCAGCCTTCGCTGCAACAATCTCTGTTGTTCGGCGAAGCTTTCGTCGGAAAACTCCGTTTCGTGGCGTTTGGTAGCCTCACCAAGCGCCTCTTCAACGGCCGGTAGCTCGACCAGCAGGGCAACTGCCTCGGAAAGCTCGTCGCCCGCCGAATCACCACCGCTGGCAAGAAAGCCGAATCGCATTCCGGCGTAATCCTGCGCCGACGGGAGCCGAAGCCCTCGTTCAAGCAATATGGTGGCAAGACCTGCGCTTTCAAGCGGTTGCCCGGCATCGGCGACCACCAGCAGCGCGTCGATCAGCGCCGAGGCATCGGGATCGTCCGGTTGAAGCCGCGCCAGCGAATCAGCATGGCGGCCAATGTGCTGCGGATGACCGACCAGCCCGGTCAGCACGGCGGCCAGCAGAGCGGTGCTTGGTCCGGTGCCGATCCGCAGCATTTTCGCGCGATCCTGGTCAGCCAGCGGGGCTGGTGCAGGCTTCCACGGCTGCCCCTTGCCGCGCTGCCCGCCACCGCCCTGCCGAGGCTGGAATGGCGCGCGCTCCTTGCGAGCGAAAGCCAGTTCGCCGAACCGCTCAGTCAGCTCGCGGCGATAAAGCGATTTGATGTCAGGGTGCTGGATCGTCTCGCAATGCGCGAGCAGCCGCGCCTTGAGTCCCGCCTTGTCCTCGGGCGTGGCGAGTGGGGCGGCATCGCGCTCGGCTTCCCACAACACCTCGACAAGACTGCGTGCGCCCTGCAGCAGGCTTTCCATCGCCGCCGGGCCCTGCTTCTTGACCACGTCATCGGGGTCCATGCCCGCGGGCAGGGTAGTGATGCGCAGGGAATGGCCGGGGCGGAGCAGGGGCAGGGCGCGGGTGATCGCCCGCATCGCGGCGCGCTGGCCAGCGGTATCGCCATCGAAGCATAGAGTCGGCGTCTCGACCAACCGCCACAGCCGCTCGATCTGGTGCTCGGTCAGCGCGGTGCCAAGCGGAGCCACTGCCTCGCCGATGCCAGCCGCTGCCAGTGCCACCACGTCCATGTAGCCCTCGACAACGACCACGCGCCCGTTCTGCCGTGATGCGGGGCCTGCGCGGTGCAGATTGTAAACCGTGCGGCCCTTGTCGAACAATGGTGAGTCGGGCGAATTCAGGTATTTCGGAGCATCGGTCTTCTCGGCGCTCAGGATTCGCCCGCCGAATGCGATGACACGGCCTCTGGGGTCGAGAATCGGCAGCATCAGGCGGCCCCGGAAGCGATCGTAGGGTTCCTTGCCTTCGACAACGATCCGAAGGCCTGCCTCGATCAGCATCTCATCCGGAAAGCTGGATAGCGCCTCTTTCAGGGCGGTCCGGCTATCCGGCGCGAAGCCGAAACCGAATTCGCGGACGATATTGGCCGGAAACCCGCGCGAGGCGAGATAGCGCCGTGCCTCGCTCCCGCGCTCCTCGCCAAGGCAGCGCACGAAGAAGTCCTGCGCCGCCTGCATCACGTCGTGGAGCGACTTCTGCTGCTCGGCCTTCTGCGCGGCGCGCGGATCGGGGGCAGGAACTTCCATCCCCGCCTGCAGCGCCAGTTCCTTGACCGCATCCATGAACGGCAGGCCCTGATGGTCGGTCATCCAGCGGATGACGTCGCCATGCGCGCCACAGCCGAAGCAGTGGTAGAAGCCCTTTTCGTCGTTGATGGTGAAGCTGGGCGTCTTTTCGTTGTGGAACGGGCAGCACGCCTTGAATTCCCGCCCCGCCTTGGTCACACGAACGCTCCGCCCGATCACGCCCGAAAGCGAGATGCGGGTGCGGAGTTCGTCCAGCCACTGCGGGGTGAGGGCCATCGTCCGATCAGGCCGAAAGCGCCGCCTTCACCAGCCCGCTCGCCTTGCTCATGTCGAGCTGGGTGCCGTGCTTCGCCTTCAGCGCCGCCACGACTCGGCCCATGTCCTTCATCCCCGCAGCGCCGGTTTCGGCGATAAGCGCGGCGATGGCGGCCTTAACGTCATCTTCGCCCATCTGTTGTGGCAGGAATTCCTCGATCACGGCGAGCTCGGCTTTCTCGACGTCGGCCAGTTCCTGCCTGCCGCCCTGTTCGTAGAGCGTGATCGATTCGCGGCGCTGCTTGGCCATCTTCTGCAGCACGTCGGTGACGAGCACGTCGTCGTCCGGCACGGCCGAGGCGGTGCGCAACTCGATATCCTTGTCCTTCAGCTTGGCGAGGATAAGGCGGACGGCGGCGAGGCGGGGCTTGTCGCCCGCCTTCATGGCAGAAATCTGCGCGGCCTTGATGGTGTCGCGGATCATGTAATCGTATTTCCTGTGAGGTTGTCCGCGGGAAAAAGCGGAAGGCCGCCAATGTAGGCCAAACTTTCAGACTTCGCTAGGTTGACGCTGCGGCAATGCAGGTCTAACCGCCGCCCCTTAGCAACATCGCCAGAACCCCTGCCAACGGAGCGCCCCATATCATGGCCGACCCCGCACTTTCGCACGCGCCTCAACCAGACGGCGCGACGGGAGTCCTCGTACTTGCCGATGGGTCTGTTGCCTGGGGACGTGGTTTCGGTGCTGCCGGTCTGGCCGTGGGCGAGGTGTGCTTCAACACCGCGATGACCGGCTATCAGGAAGTGATGACCGATCCGTCCTACGCGGCGCAGATCGTCACCTTCACTTTCCCGCACATCGGCAACGTCGGCACCAACCCGGAAGACATGGAAAGCCATGATACGCCCGGTGCCGTCGGCTGCGTGGTGCGTGAGGATGTGACCGCGCCTGCCAACTTCCGCAGCGCCGGCACCTTCCAGCAGTGGATGGAAAAGCAGGGCAAGATCGGCATTTCGGGGCTTGATACCCGCGCGCTGACCCGCCGCATCCGCATGAGCGGTGCGCCCAATGCGGTAATCGCCCACGATCCCAAGGGCGAATTCGACATTCCCGCGCTGCTTGAGCGGGCGCGCAACTGGCCCGGCCTTGAAGGCATGGACCTCGCCCGCGTCGTCACGCGTGACGGGCAAGAGGCTTGGGAAGGCTCGGTCTGGCATCTCGGCAAGGGCTATGGCCGCTCTCCCCATGACAAGCGCCCGCATGTTGTCGCCATGGATTTCGGCGCGAAGGACAACATCTTCCGCAACCTCGTGGCGGCAGGCGCGGCGGTGACGGTGGTTCCGGCCGAGACCTCGCTGGAAACAATCCTCGCCCTCAAGCCCGATGGCGTGTTCCTGTCGAACGGCCCGGGCGATCCGGCGGCGACCGGTGCCTATGCCGTGCCAGTGATCCAGAAGTTGCTTGAGATGGACAAGCCGGTGTTCGGCATCTGCCTCGGCCACCAGATGCTGGCGCTGGCTGCTGGTGCCCGCACTACCAAGATGCACCAGGGCCACCGTGGCGCGAACCACCCGGTCAAGCGCATGGAAGACGGCGTGGTCGAGATCACCTCGATGAACCACGGCTTCGCGGTCGACAACGCCCCCGGCGCGCTGGGCGAGAACGTGATAGAAACCCACGTCTCGCTGTTCGACGGCTCGAACTGCGGTATCGCGGTCAAGGGCAAGCGCGCGTTCGGCGTGCAGTATCACCCTGAGGCATCGCCGGGACCGCAGGACAGTTTTTATCTGTTCGAGAAGTTTGTGGGGATGTTGGGGTGAACAATCAGCAGGTCATCCTGACGACGGTGCTCACAGCTATTCTGTCAGGATATACCGGCTGGTTGTACGCGCGGAAAGTGGATCCTTATTCCCATGGCACGATCCAAATTCACGGCCTTGCACGAATGGAAGTGCCACCCAGTCCCGACGGTACTGAACTGGAGCAACAAACTCCAACCATGGCTGTTGCGAAGTGCAAATTAAAGAGATTTCAGATCGATTCAGCGACGGATGGAATGGAGCAGGCGGTCGTCCGACTTTCGGACATATCGGCTCGCGAATTTCAATGTTTGCTCGACGAAGCACAGGTTGAAGTAAGCGGTGAACCTCAACCAAACCCGCTTTCGAATAGGGCTTCCGGGCCTTCGTACCGCCCACTTTATATGACTTTTGAGCCGGTGAACCAAAATGCCCAAACGCACTGACATCTCCTCGATCCTGATCATCGGCGCTGGGCCGATCATCATCGGCCAGGCTTGCGAGTTCGATTATTCGGGCACGCAGGCGGTGAAGGCGCTCAAGGAAGAGGGCTATCGCATCATCCTGGTCAACTCGAACCCCGCGACGATCATGACCGATCCGGACATGGCGCACGCGACTTATGTCGAGCCGATCACGCCCGAAATCGTCGCCAAGATCATCGAGAAGGAGCGCCCCGATGCGCTTCTTCCGACGATGGGCGGGCAGACTGCGCTCAACACCGCGCTGGCCCTGTTCAACGATGGCACGCTGGAAAAGTACGGCGTCCAGATGATCGGCGCCAATGCCGATGCGATCGACAAGGCCGAAGACCGCCAGCGCTTCCGCGAGGCGATGGACAAGATCGGCCTCGAATCCGCGCGCTCGGGCGTTGCCCACACCATCGATGAAGCGCTGGCGATCCTCGAACGCACCGGCCTGCCTTCGATCATCCGCCCCAGCTTCACGATGGGCGGCACCGGCGGCGGCATTGCCTACAACAAGGACGAATTCGTCAAGATCGTGAAGGGCGGTCTTGAAGCGTCGCCCACCACCGAAGTCCTGATCGAGGAATCGCTCCTCGGCTGGAAGGAATACGAGATGGAGGTCGTTCGCGACAAGAACGACAACTGCATCATCATCTGCTCGATCGAGAACGTCGATCCGATGGGCGTCCACACCGGGGACTCGATCACTGTCGCGCCAGCGCTCACGCTGACCGACAAGGAATACCAGATCATGCGCAATGCATCGATCGCGGTGTTGCGCGAGATCGGCGTCGAAACCGGCGGCTCGAACGTCCAGTTCGCGGTGAATCCCGCCGACGGTCGCTTGATCGTGATCGAGATGAACCCGCGCGTGTCGCGCTCGTCGGCACTGGCATCGAAGGCCACCGGCTTCCCGATTGCCAAGGTCGCGGCCAAGCTGGCCGTTGGCTACACGCTCGACGAGATCATGAACGACATCACCGGGGCCACCCCGGCGGCGTTCGAGCCGACCATTGACTACGTCGTCACCAAGATCCCGCGCTTCGCCTTCGAGAAGTTCAAGGGCGCAGAACCGCTGCTTGGCACCGCGATGAAGTCGGTCGGCGAAGTCATGGCGATTGGCCGCAACATCAAGGAATCGATGCAGAAGGCCCTGCGCGGGCTGGAAACCGGCCTCGATGGTTTCAACCGCGTCGTCGGCCTCGAAGGCGCCAGCCGCGACGAGATCACCGCCGCGCTCGCCCGCGCCACACCCGATCGCCTGCTGGTGATCGCACAGGCGCTGCGCGAGGGCCTCTCGGTCGACGAAGTCCACGCCGTCACCAAGTACGAACCCTGGTTCCTGCGCCACATCGCCGAGATCGTGGCCGAGGAACAGAAGATCCAGCAGGATGGCCTGCCCAACGACGCTGCCGGGCTGCGCCGCCTCAAGGCGATGGGCTTCTCGGACAAGCGCCTCGCCACGCTCGCCGTTCGCGGCATCGGCGTTGCGGGCGGCATGGGTGAGACCCAGGCCAAGCGCTCGGGCCTGCTCCACGATGCCTTGCGCGCGATGGCTGGTGCCACCAGTGAGGCAGAGGTTCGCGCCCTGCGTCACAAGCTCGGCGTGCGCCCGGTGTTCAAGCGCATCGACAGTTGCGCCGCCGAGTTCGAGGCCGTCACGCCCTACATGTACTCAACCTATGAAGGCACGCTGTTCGGCGAACCCGAGAACGAATCTGCGCCGACAGACGCTAAGAAGATCGTCATTCTCGGCGGCGGCCCGAACCGCATCGGGCAGGGCATCGAGTTCGACTATTGCTGCTGCCACGCCTGCTATGCGTTGGGCGATGCCGGGTTCGAGACCATCATGGTCAACTGCAACCCGGAAACCGTATCCACCGATTACGACACCTCGGATCGCCTCTACTTCGAGCCGCTGACGGCCGAAGACGTGCTGGAAATCCTCGCAGTCGAACAGTCGAGGGGCGAACTGGTTGGCGTGATCGTGCAGTTCGGCGGGCAGACCCCGCTGAAGCTGGCGCAGGCGCTGCAGGATGCAGGTATTCCGATCCTCGGCACCTCGCCGGACTCGATCGACCTTGCCGAAGACCGCGAGCGCTTTGCCGCGCTGGTCGCCAAGCTTGGCCTCAAGCAGCCGATGAACGGCATTGCCCGCAGCCGTGACGAGGCCGTCGCGGTCGCCAGCCGCATCGGCTACCCCGTGTTGATCCGTCCAAGCTATGTGCTTGGTGGCCGCGCGATGGAAATCGTCGACAGTCAGGCCCAGCTTGACGACTACATCGCCACCGCCGTGCAGGTCTCGGGCGACAGCCCGGTGCTGATCGACCAGTACCTGCGCGATGCGATCGAATGCGACGTCGATGCGTTGGCAGACGGCACCGACGTGACCGTCGCGGGCGTCATGCAGCACATCGAGGAAGCGGGCATCCACTCGGGCGACAGCGCCTGCACGATCCCGCCCTATAGCCTCTCGGCCGAGATCATCGCCGAGATGGAGCGGCAGGCAGTTCTGCTGGCGCGCGGCCTTGACGTGCGCGGCCTCATGAACATCCAGTTCGCAATCAAGGATGGCGAGGTTTACCTCATCGAGGTGAATCCCCGCGCCAGCCGCACAGTGCCCTTCGTTGCCAAGGCCGTTGGCACGCCCATCGCCAAGTTCGCCGCGCGTGTCATGGCAGGCGAGAAGCTGGCCGATCTCCCGCCGATCAAGCGCGAGATCGACTACATGGCGGTCAAGGAAGCGGTGTTCCCGTTCGCACGCTTCCCCGGCATCGACCCGGTTCTTTCGCCGGAAATGAAGTCGACCGGCGAAGTCATGGGCATCGATAGCACCTTCGCCGTGGCATTCGCCAAGTCGCAGCTCGGCGCAGGGACGAAGCTTCCGCAGGGTGGGACGGTGTTCGTATCGGTCAAGGATTCGGACAAGCCGGTAATCCTGCCGGCCGTGCGCAAGCTGACCGGGCTTGGTTTCAAGATCGTCGCCACGGGCGGCACGGCACGCTATCTCAAGGATGTGGGCGTGATCGTCGAGCGTGTGAACAAGGTGGCCGAGGGCCGTCCGCACATCGTCGACCGCATCATCGATGGCGATATGGCCTTGATCTTCAACACGACCGAGGGCTGGCAGAGCCACAAGGACTCGCAATCGATCCGCGCCTCGGCGCTCAACTCGCGCGTTCCGTACTTCACCACGGCAGCCGCCTCGGTCGCCGCCGTCGAGGCCATCGAAGCTCTGCGTTCGGCCGAACTTGAAGTGCGTTCGTTGCAGGACTATTATGGTTGAACCTAGGTAGTCCCCCGGCCTCGTGAATATGGTGGTCCGGCCCTGTGCATTCGGTGCAGGACCGGCGGGGACAGGTTTTCCCGTGGATGCCGTAGCGGCAAGACGGGCGTGTGACAGGAAAGAGGCTTAACGGATGGCGAGTGTCGAAAAGCTGCCGATGCTTGCGGGGGGCTACGAAAGGCTTGTCGCTGAGCTGAAGGCACTGCGCGAGGAGCGCCCCCTGATCGTTGACGCGATCGAGGAAGCGCGCGCGCATGGGGATCTTTCGGAAAACGCCGAATACCACGCCGCCAAGGAGCGTCAGGGCCAGGTCGAGGCGACGATTGCCGATCTCGAAGATCGCATGAGCCGCGCCCAGATCATCGATCCCTCCACATTATCGGGCGACAAGATCATCTTCGGCGCAACGGTGACGCTGCTCGACGAAGACGACAAGCCGGTCAAATACCAGATCGTCGGCCCCTATGAGGCTGACGCAAAGAACGGCATGATCAGCTACAACTCACCGTTGGGCAAGGCGCTGATCGGCCGCAAGGTGGATGAGGAGATCGAAGTGACGGTTCCCTCGGGCGACAAGTTCTATCTGGTCCAGAAGATCGAATTCATCTGATCTGACGCCAAGCACCAACAAAAAAGGCCCCGGAGCGATCCGGGGCCTTTTTGTTTTCCTGCGGGCTCAGGCCTTGGGCAGCTCCGGCTCGAGCAGGCGGTGCAGATGCACGATCACGTAACGCATTTCCGCGTCATCGACCGTGCGCTGCGCCGCACCGCGCCATGCTTCTTCGGCGCTGGTGTAATCGGGATAAACGCCCACGACATCGATTGCCTTGAGGTCGACGAATTCGAGGCCCTGCGGGTCCTTGACCCGCCCGCCCATAACGAGGTGCAGCTTTTGCATTGGCGACTATTCCTTTGGGGAGGATTCGTAAGCGCCACTGACAAAAAGCACGGGTCCGCGCAAGTGAGCGATAGTCGTATTCGGCAAGCTTATCGCGGTTTGTGCTTCAATGCTTCATGCGCGAGGTCAGTTCATTGACCTTGCGCAGGGCGGCCTCGCTCGCTTCCATCGCGGCGGAACGGACGATCTCTGAAAGGTCGATAGCCTTGCGACGGGCATCTTCGGTGCTGCCGGCAATCTTGCCGCCAACGGTTTCCGACACTTCCTCAACCTTGTGCAGGCCATCACGGCCAGCTTCGCGAGCCCGTGTGGCGTAGTCGATTGCCAGCTTTCCTGCCACGGAAGCCAACCCTGCTGCGCTCTTGCGCAGGCCGGCAGCGGAATCCTTCGCCGTTTCGCTCTTCCCGCCGATCCGAGGCAGGGCACGTGCCACCAGCGCGCCGAGCAGGATGCCCGCGGCGACCGAGGCAACCGGATGCTCTTCGATCAGGCCCTTAACTGCCTGTACCGACTTGGAACTTTCCGTACGTGCGGCGAGCCGGGCCTTTGCGGCGTCAACCTTGTCGCGCAGGGTTTCGGCTTCGGGCGGGGTCAGGTCGTCTTGCATGTCAATCTCCAGGTCGGACCAGATCGGCTCCGCGCTTCACCAACTGCTGCAACGGTTCGCGCAGGAACCATGCGAGCAGTGCGGTCAGCGTCGCGCCGATCACGGCCTTGTTCTCGCCCGCAATTGCGCGGGCTGTGTCAATCATCTCAACGGCTTCACCCAGCGCCCGTTCCTTGACGCGGCTTGGGGATACCTCAAGTTTGGCCATGTCGAGATCGCCCTTGAACACCGCGAGGGCGTCATCACGCAGAGCACGGGCTGCCTTTAGGGTTTGCGGATCGCTCATGGCTGCGAAGCGCCGCCAAGCGCTTGTTTGGCCAAGCTCATTCGCTTGACTGCCCGCATGAGGCAGACAGCTGCCAGAATTCCCAACACTCCCCCAACTATCCCTAGCGAAGCCCAGACTCCCACGTAACTCGCGAGGGCCAGGAGCAAACCCACGACCAGCGCGAGCAGCGTGAAAAAGGCAAAGGCGAGGCCCAGCAGAAGCAGCACGACGATCGACTTCGCTTCGCCCAGACCATAACTGGCCTGCGCCTTGCGATAGGCAATCTCCGCTTCGACAAGCGTCTGCCCGTCCTCGATCAGCGCCTTGATCGCGCCGCCGATGCCTTCATCGGCGGCGCTTTCGGGTGTGGTTTCGATGGTTTCCGTCTCGCTCATCGGACGCGGGCCTTCCGGGCCAACGCCGTCAGTCGTCCGATCCGCCCGAGAGCAGGCGCGCGATGGCGAAGCCTGCGATAGCGGCAACGCCGATGGCGACGCCGGGGCTCTTGCGAACGAATTCCTTCACGTCGTCGCCCAGCTCGCCAAGATCCTTGGCTTCGAGCTTCGCGGCGGTTTCCTGGATCGAGCGGGCGGCGCTGCGGGCATAGTCGCCGTATTGCACGCCGAGCTTTTCATCGATGGTGGCGGCCGTTTCCGAAATGGTCTTGCCGAGCGTGCCCAAGGCATCGCTGGCGCGGGTCTTGCCTTCAACGGCAAGGGCTGCGCCCTTTTCCTTGGCCTGGCCCGCATAGACCTTGGCTTCGTCGACCCAGTCAGAGGTCGTGCCGCTGACTTTCGCCTTGTACGCCGCGCCCTTTTCGAGCGCCTCGCCCTTCAGCGCCTCGGCCCCTGCCTTGGCATCTTCGATCGCCTTGCTGAAACGACCCTTGGCCGTTTCCGCCGCCGTCTCGGCAGAGGCCGTTGCCGCCATCACCGCGTCGTCGATCTTCTTTTTGGTGCTGCGCTTCTTGGGAGCGTCTGCGGGGGTCATCGTGGTCTCGGCCATGTCTCGTATCCCTTCGGCTGTTCGCGCGGGTTGTGAACCCTCGATATGGGCGGTCTTCGCCATCTTGCTAGACCCTTGGCGATCATTGCAAGAGCCTAGCTCTCAATGATCGCCCCGGATAGGTATGTTGCACTGCAAACGCGGCTTGCCTGCCACGGTTCCAGCCGATAGGAGCCGCGCCAAACCTTGGCGCCTCATTATCGCCAGCCAGCAGGGAGCAGACCATGACTGCGATCATCGACATCCATGCACGTGAAATTCTCGACAGCCGTGGCAATCCCACGGTCGAAGTCGACGTTCTGCTGGAAGACGGCAGCTTCGGCCGCGCCGCCGTTCCTTCGGGTGCCTCGACCGGCGCTCACGAAGCGGTGGAACTGCGCGATGGCGACAAGTCGCGCTATCTCGGCAAGGGTGTCACCAAGGCCGTCACCGCGGTGAACTCCGACATCGCCGAATGCATTCTCGGCCTCGATGCTGAAGACCAGCGCGACATCGACCTTGCCATGATCGAACTCGACGGCACCGAGAACAAGAGCCGTCTCGGCGCAAACGCGATCCTCGGCACCAGCCTGGCCGTGGCCAAGGCCGCAGCCGATGCGCGCGGGTTGCCGCTCTACAGCTATGTCGGCGGCGTTGCTGCCCACGTTCTTCCGGTGCCGATGATGAACATCATCAACGGTGGCGAGCATGCCGACAATCCGATCGACTTCCAGGAATTCATGATCATGCCGGTCGGCGCGCCCTCGCTCGCCGAGGCCGTGCGCTGGGGCGCGGAAGTATTCCACACGCTCAAGAAGGGCCTGCACGAAAAGGGTCTCGCCACTGCCGTGGGTGACGAAGGCGGCTTTGCCCCGAACCTTGCCAGCACGCGCGATGCGCTCGATTTCGTGATGGCCTCGATCGAGAAGGCCGGGTTCAAGCCGGGCGAGGACATGATGCTCGCGCTTGATTGCGCCGCGACCGAGTTCTTCAAGAACGGCAAGTACGAGATCAGCGGCGAAGGCCTCTCGCTCTCGCCCGATGCCATGGCCGATTACCTCGCTGCACTGTGCGATGCCTATCCGATCATCTCGATTGAGGACGGCATGGGCGAAGACGACTTCGAAGGCTGGGCAGCGCTCACCGCGAAGGTTGGCAAGCGTGTGCAGCTGGTCGGTGACGACCTGTTCGTTACCAACCCGAAGCGCCTCGAAATGGGTATCGGCAAGGGCCTGGCGAACTCGCTGCTGGTCAAGGTCAACCAGATCGGCTCGCTGACCGAAACGCTCGAGGCCGTCTCGATCGCGCAGCGCAACGGCTATACCGCCGTGATGTCGCACCGTTCGGGCGAAACCGAGGACGCGACAATCGCCGACCTCGCGGTTGCCACGAACTGTGGCCAGATCAAGACCGGCTCGCTTGCCCGTTCCGACCGTCTTGCCAAGTACAACCAGCTCATCCGCATCGAGGAAGAGCTTGGCGTCTCGGCGCGCTACGCCGGCAAGGCCGCGTTTGGTCGCCTCGGCGCCTGAGAATTCGCGTTATGTGAAAAGGGGCGGCTTCCTTTAGGAGGCTGCCCCTTTTTTGCGTGCCCTTCGTACGTTGAGGGCTTTGACCAAATTGGTATTACTGTGCGACCCTCAGGGAAGGTGACTCCACATCTTCTTCGCTGCGCATGTCCCCGGCGACATCCGAGAAGTACGCGACCATCTTTTCGTATCCATCGGAGGAAAGGCGCACGAAGACTCGCCGCGCGTCGCTCATGTCGTTCTCGCGCACGATGAGCCCCTTGTCCTCGAGCACCGTAAGCCAGCGAAGCGCCGTGGTGGCAGGTACCGCCGCGCCGATGCAGGCGCTTGTCACTGGAAGACGCTTGCGTTCCTTGGCCGCGATGAACAGATCGAGCAGCATGTCCCAGGCCGGTTCGCCGAACAGTGTCGCATCGCGAAAGATGTTCGCCCGCCTGCGTCTGTCACGATAGGCGGTACGGGCAACCTCCGCCCAGACCGGACTGTCCTTGACGCTGTGCGAGCTCGCCACTTCGTCCACGCGCCCGTCGCCCTCGGTGAGTTCGAGTTCATGTGCGATGGCCAGAAGTTCATTGGCTGTTGCAATGAGCCGCCGTGCCTTTGATCTCAGTTGTTCCTTGCCCATTTCTGCACCCCTATCGCGCAACCCCTATTGCGCTGTCTTGACCGGCCGCAGATCGGTCATGACGGGAAAAGCATCGGCCAGGCTTAGGGCAATAGCCATCCGGGATTACCCTTAGTGATCTATCCTATTTCAGTTTTGGGGGTGTAAAAAATTCAATGAAAGCAGTGCCTTGGGTTGCATTAGACTGTTGTTTTGTCTGACTATTGCGCCGTTGCGGAGCAGTTTTGTTGTTTCATGGATGAAGTTCACTCCAATCTGGATTTAACAGCTGTCGTTGGAAATCTTGGTGATTGATTGCCAGGAGGCTGCTGTTCCGGATCGTTGGCGACATTGTCGGACTCTGCGCGCCACAGTGACCCAGGAATTGAAATCTGCCGTGAACAGGTAGGATCCCCGTCCCGACCAACAAGGCACCATTTTTGCTGCTATCCCTGCGCCAGCGATGATCGAGCCGAATGCCGCGATCCACGAAGTCGGCCTGTTGATTCCGATGAATCTTCTCGCTGAATCTGATCCGAACCGATCGCTCGCGCTGCCCTTTGTTCCGGCGCCTGTTGAGTTAATCGGTCATTTGAATTCCTCTTCCAATGGCCTGCCGTCTCTGTCAGCCTAGGCACGGGAGACAAGAGATGGCTGATTTTCCGACGCGGCCGGACGAGGTCGATGCGGCGTGGCTGGAGGCGCAATTCGCCCGTGGAGGGCTGCTCGGTGATGCCCGGATCCGGCACATGGAGTGGACTTCGATCGGGACTGGACAAGTCGGTGATACGGCGCGCTTTACTTTGACTTACGATGGCAAGACGAGCGGAGCACCGGCGTCGGTCGCCGCCAAGTTCCCCTCAAGCGATCCCACCAGCCGCCAGACGGCTGCCGCCTTCTCGCTCTATTCGCGCGAGGTGATGTTCTATCGCGAGGTCGCCTCTCTCACTGGCATGCGCGTGCCGAAGGTCCATGCGGCCGAGCTCGACGCCAACGGGTGCGATTTCGTGCTGCTGTTCGAAGACCTGGGGCCGTGTGCGGCCGGAAACCAGCTGGCAGGCTGCACCCTTGCCGAGGCCGAACAGGCCATACGCCAGGCCGCTGCCCTCCATGCTCCAACCCGCGATCATCCGGTGCTGGACGCCAAATGGCTGCAACTCGATACGCAGGCCAGCTCTTCGCTGCGGGCGCTCTATCCCCAGGCCCAGGCCATCTTTCGCGAACGGTACGCCGAGGCGCTCGAGCCCGAACTCATGGGCGTTTGCGAGGCGCTGAACGACAATCTCGACCTCTGGTTCGACCGCAGGCAATCCAGCCGCTGCTTCCTGCATGGTGACTTTCGGCTCGACAACATGCTGTTCGGGATCAGGGGAGGGTCAGAGCCGATCGCTCTGGTCGACTGGCAGACGTCGGCCGTTGGCTGCGGGCTGACCGACATTGGCTATTTTCTCGGCTGCGGCATCGGCTCGGAATTGCGCCGCCCCAATGAAGCGCCTTTGCTGGACCTCTATTGCGCCGAGATGACGAGGCTTGGCGCCCCGCTCACGCGAGAGGACGTGTGGGACGATTACCGGATCGGTGCGCTGCACGGCGTTTCCACCGCAGTATTCAGCGCTGCTTTCGTGGTGCGAACCGAGCGTGGCGATGCGAACTTCCTGTCAATGGCGCGTGGTGCCTGCGAACTGGCGCTCGAACATGACAGCCTTGGTGCCTTGAGGCGCCGGATGGAGCACGTCTGATGTTGACCAAAGGTGACGATTTTCCGCTGCATCAGACACCCGAACCGGTCGCCTATGCCGGAACCGACCGGAACTTCTACGACCGGTATTTCTTCAACGGCTATGCGCCTGATGGCTCGGGCTTCTTTGCAGTTGCCTTCGGAATCTACCCGCACCTGAACGTCGCCGATGCGCATTTCTCGTGCATTCGTAATGGTGTGCAGCACAATCTTCATACCTCGCGCGAACTCAACATGGAGCGCTTTGACCTGACCGTGGGGCCGATCAGCATCGAGGTAGTAGAGCCGCTGAAGGTCTTGCGGGTAAAAGTGTGTGGGGAAGGGCTCAGCGCCGAACTGACCTTCACCGGTCGTGCCTTCCCGATCGAGGAGCCGCGCTTTACCTACCGGATCGGACCGCGCACGTTCATGGATTACACGCGCCTCACCCAGAACGGACACTATACCGGCTGGATCGAGATCGACGGTCAGCGCATCGACCTTGCCCCCGGCACCTGCGGGACGCGCGATCGCAGTTGGGGCGTGCGTCCGGTCGGCACGTCCGATACCCAACCGCACGGGCACGGTGTGGTCAGCAGTTTCTTCTGGCAGTGGACACCGGTCAACCTGCCCACGCGCAGCCTGTTCTTTCACATCAATGCGGACCGGCATGGTGCACCTTGGAACACGCGGGCCGTGATTGCGCCGGATGGAGCAGGGCACGATGGTTTTTACGAGACGCCGTCATGCGCGATGACATCTCCGATGCAGCCAGGCACGCGCTGGCCCGCGAGCGGGACGCTGACCGTGCAGCGACCGGAGGGGCCGCTCGAACTGACGTTCGAACCGATGCTCCGTTTCCAGATGCGCGGGCTGGGGTACACCAGCCCGAAATGGGGCCACGGGTTGCACCACGGTGCGCTGGCCGTTGAGCGAGAGGATTTCCTTCTCGCCACGCTCGATCCGATGGCGCCGGGCCTCGAGAATCTGCACGTACAGATGATCTCGCGCGTTACCACCAGCGATGGCGAGACAGGCATTGGCGGTTTCGAGCAACTGGTGATCGGCCCGTATGAACCATGGGGGCTCAAGGAATACTTCGATGCCGGTTAGTAGCAGGTATTCCGCAATCAAGCTGGCAGGCGTCGTCACGCTGGGCCTGATGGCGGGCGTGGCATCTGCTTTCGTTTCGATGAAACACCTCGGCATGGGCAGTGAGGAGCACATGGGCTGGTCAGGCAGTCGCGTTACGGGGTCAACCGAGGCTGGCCCACTGTTGCGCGCACGCGTGGCGTTGACGGGGCTGCTTGCGCTAAATCGCAGCCAGGCGATCTACTTTACCCGCAAGGTCGACGATCTGGGCGAGCCCTTGCGTGAGGGGTGCCACTATCGCCTCTCGGGTGGGCAGCTTCCGGGGCGATGGTGGTCGATCACGGCCTATGCTGCGGACGATTACCTGCCACAGAACAACGACGATGCATTGTCGGTCGATGCGTCGGAAGTCCGTCCGGATGCGACCGGTGCTTGGCAGGCCCAGGCTGGACCGAGTGGCGATCCGGCGATGCCCTGGCTTTCCACACGCAATGCCGGCGAGTTTGACCTGACCTTGCGCATCTATAACCCCACACCCCATGCACAGGGTGATTTCGGCTCAATCCCGTTCCCGCGGGTAGAGCGCGTCTCTTGCGGAGATCCGCAATGAAGCCTGCGCTGCGCTACATCCTCGTTTTCGTCGCAGCGGTCGGGATCGGGCATGTGGGGACGATTTTCCTCGCACCGCATGCGATCATGCATCTGGCCATGACGAGGCTCTCCGAAGGCGGGAAGCTGGTCAACGCCTTCCGCTTTTCCGATCGCACGACGTCTGCGTCGCGCTGGGTGGTGCGGCCTTCGCCGGACCTGGCCTATGCCAGCTGTGTCTATGATCTGTCGAAGGGGCCGATAATGGTCGACGTTCCCGCCACTCCTGGCGGTGGATACGTTTCGGTCTCGGTCTTTGCCGGGAACACCGACAACGTTGCCGTGATGGATTCCCTCCGCAGTCCCGCGGGAATACGCTTCATCCTTCAGAAAGAACGCAAGCTGGTGCATCCCGGCAACGAGCCCGTGATCTACACTCCGACGACCCGTGGCATCATCCTCGACCGTCGCCTCGCGCCGACTGAAGCGGCGTTCGACGCGGCGGACAAGGCGCGCCGGGGGGATACCTGCGCGCCTTTGGGCTAGGCGATCAGCCCCAGCGTTCGCGCAGGGCGAGGAGAGCCATCGCCGCCTTCGCCGCTTCGCCGCCCTTGTCCTTCTGCGCCGGGTCTGCGCGGACCAGCGCCTGAGCTTCGTTCTCGACCGTGAGAATGCCGTTGCCGATGGCCAGGCCGTCCATGGTCAGCGCCATGATGCCCCGCGCGCTTTCGCCGGCGACGATTTCGAAGTGGTAGGTCTCACCCCGGATCACCACGCCGATGGCGACGAAGCCGTCATAATCTTCAGACTGGTCTGCCATCGCGATAGCGCCGGGGATTTCGAGCGCTCCGGGGACGGTTACGACCTCGACCTTGTGGCCGGCTGCCTTCAGCGCCGCCTTCGCGCCTGCCACCAGCATGTCGTTGAGGTGGTCATAGAAGCGGGCTTCGACGATCAGGAACTTGGCCATGGAAAACGGTCCTCGGGAAAAACTTGGGAAGCGCGGTGCGCGCGGGGGAGCCTTACAACTCTGCCCGCCCGATTGCTACGGCGGAGCACGCTGTTTTGGCCGGTGAATGGTGTCGGTTGCAGAAATGATTCGGACATGGATCCGGCGTGATGGTGAGCTGATTCGTCATTTATCACATCATGATGTGCCCGGCGAGCCACCTAACTCATCACGATGTTGTAAATTTTTATGCAATCGTTGCGCAATTGGTCACTTCTGCAACGACCTTCCCTTACGGAAACCCGCACTTTTAATTATCCGGTTGACAAAGAATCGCTGAAGTTATGTCCTGTCCTTCAGGCAACCCGCGGTCAATGACGGGTGCCGCTGGAGAGAGAGGTCTGACTATGAGGGGCAAGCTTTCCCTGCTTGCGGGCGTGTGCGCTGCAGCCGTCGCTACACCGGTTTTCGCCCAGAGTGCGTCGCAATCGGCCGACGATAATGTTGGTCTTGAAGAAATCATCGTTACCGCGCAGCGCCAGGCACAGTCGCTGCAGGACGTGCCAATCGCTGTCTCGGCATTCTCTGCTGAAAACCTGACCAAGCAGCAGATCCAGAACTCCTCCGACCTTCAGCTCTCGCTGCCGAACGTCACGTTCACTAAGACGAACTTCACCTCTTCGAGCTTCACCATCCGCGGCATCGGTGACCTTTGCGTCGGCGTGTCGTGCGACGCGGCCACCGGCATCCATCTCAACGATATGCCGATGGTGTCGAGCCGTCTGTTCGAAACCGAATTCTTCGATCTCGAACGCATCGAAGTGCTGCGCGGACCGCAGGGCACCCTGTTCGGACGCAACGCGACCTCGGGCGTTGTCAACATCATCACCGCCAAGCCCGATCTTTCCGGCTTCGGTGCGGCTGGCGAAGCCGATTACGGCAAATTCAACTCGGTCCGTCTCAAGGGCATGGTCAACATCCCGCTGGGCGAGACGCTCGGCGTACGCGTTGCAGGCATGTACAACCGCCGCGACGGCTACACCTACAACATCGGCAGCAACAGCCGGATCGACGGTCGCGACATGTACGCGTTCCGAGGATCGCTGCGCTGGGAGCCAAGCCCTGACACCACGATCGATCTCTCGGCTTACTATTTCCGCGAGAACGACAATCGCAGCCGTATCCAGAAGCAGCTCTGCCATCGCGACCCTACCGGCGTGCTTGGCTGCTTGCCCGACAAGCTCGCCAACGAAACGACGAATGCGGACTCGACGCTGGCTTCGCTGCTTTCCTCGCGTGAATTCTTCGGCGTCGCCGTGTCGCCCACCTTTGCCGCGCTCGGCCTCGGCAGCATCTATGGCAATGACGGCGACGCCAATACGGGCGTCGTGAATCCGGCGGACGTGCGTACTGTCAACATCGACTTTCTCCCGACCTACTTCGCGCAGGAAGAAGTCTATCAGGGCAAGCTGCAGCAAAGCCTCGGAACCGGCCTGACGTTGAACGTCACAGCGGGGTTCTCGCGCAACTCGGTACGTAGTCGGTCCGACTACAATCTCGCCACGCAGCGCAGCCTGGTTGGTAATGCTGGTCTGGCCGCTCTTGCCGCCTTCGCTCAAAGCCCGACGCTCGGTTTTGCCTTCGCGCCGATTGCCGCGCGGTTGATCCCTAACGGTCCTACCGGCAAGGTCTGCCAGTCTGACATTGATCCGAACAATGTCGGCGTCTATGGTGCGGGCAACAAGGCGATCTGTGCGAACACCTCTCTCGACTTTGATGAATCGAGCCAGGAGTACAAGCAGTACGCTGCCGAAGCGCACATCGACTCCGATTTTGACGGGATGTTCAACTTCCTGATCGGCGCCAATTATCTGCGCGGCGTGACGACGAACAACAACTACTACGTCAATTCGTTCGGCCTCGATTACGCTTCCGGTATACTTGGTGCGGCAGCAGCGGCGTCCGGGGCATTCGGTCCGCAGGCCGTTTTCCGTCCTTCGCCGTTCTTCCGAAGCAACACGGCACGGGGTACGCTCGACAGCTACGGCATCTTCGGCGAATCCTACTTCAAGTTCAACGACCAGGTTAAGCTGACCCTCGGCCTGCGCTACAACCACGACAAGAAGTTCACGCGTGCACGCACAACGCTGCTCAGCAACGGCCTGTCCAGCGAGTTTGCCGGCGGTGGCGCGCTCTACGCTGTCGTGGGTGCACAGGCGCTCGAGAACGCCCTGAACTACGCGACGGCTGGCGATTTCGACAAGGGAACGGCAGGCGTCCAGCCATTCCAGGAACGTTCCGTAAGCTTCGGTCGCTTCACGGGCCGTGCGGTGCTCGATTACCAGATCACGCCGGACAACTTGGTCTACTTGTCCTATTCGCGTGGCTACAAGTCGGGCGGCATCAACCCGCCGCTTTCGGTTGGCTCCGTGAATGACTCGTTCAAGCCGGAATCAGTCGATGCGTTCGAAATCGGCTCGAAGAACCGGTTCGGTGCACTGCAGCTCAACCTTTCGGCGTTTTACTATCGCTACAAGGACTTGCAGCTCAGCCGCATCACGGCGCGCACGTCGGTCAACGACAACATCGATGCCAATATCTACGGTCTCGAAGCCGAAGCGATCATGGCGCCGACCCGCAACCTCCTTGTCAATCTGTCGGCCAGCTACCTGAAAACCAAGGTTGTCGGCGACCAGTTCTTCGTCGACACACGCGATGTTTCTGCGGGCCGTTCGGACACGGTCATCATCAAGGACATTACGCTCGGCTCGAACTGCGCCGTGACTGGTGTCAGCGCGGCTGCTGCAAACGGGTTCGTCAATGCCGTAAATGCTGGTGTTGGGTTGCGACCGACAACTCCAATTCCGGGTACCAACACGACTGGCGCCTTCTCAATTTGTGGTGCTCTCGCGGGCGCTGCAGCTGGGCCAGCAGGCACCGCCTTTGGCGGCATTCGCGTCAGCTCGGGCATCGAGAAGAACGTCCGTGGAAATCAGCTGCCGCAGGCGCCTGAGTTCAAGTGGTCGGCCGGCATCCAGTACACCCTGGAAATGGGCGACATGACCATCGTGCCGCGCTTCGACATCAACTACACCGGCGAAAGCTACGGCACGATCTTCAATGGCAACATCAACCGGATCAGGGGCTATGAGGTCATGAACGCCCAGATCCAGCTGAACGGGAAGGATGACCGCTGGTATGTGCGCGGCTACATCCAGAACATCGGCAACAACAACGCGACGACCGGCCTCTACGTGACCGACCAGTCGTCGGGCCTGTTCACCAACATCTTCACGCTGGAACCGCGCCGCTACGGCGTGGCTGCTGGCTTCAAGTTCTAAGCTTCGACGTCGAACCAGACGCGAAAACCTTGCGCCGGGACCCTTGGGGTTCCGGCGTTTTTTCTTGGCTCAATCGAATTCGGCGCGAGGAACGCCACTACCATCATAGACCGGCTGCTTCTGCACGACCCGATACTTGTCGACCTCCGCGCCTGTCATCCCGGCTTCGGCAAGGTATCCGGCCATGGCGCGGTACAGCGGTCCTTCCAGGTGATCGGCCAGCGCGTCGACGCTATCCCATTCCTCGAACACCCAGATCCGGTCAGGCTTGAGCGGATCGGCGTTCCACACATAATGGACGCAGCCGCGTTCCTCGTAGGTCGGCAGTATGAACTGCGCGCCGCCACGGACGATGGCAGCCGCATCCTTGCCTTCGAAGTCGATCCAGCCCCAAAGTGTCACCCGCTCCATGCCCGTTCTCCTTGTTCGCGCTGGCAAGGAACTAGGCGCATGAAAGCTGTGCCGGAATTGGCGTTTCCATTAGGTCTGGAAAATGAGGGGTGGTGGACGCACTAGGGCTCGAACCTAGGACCCGCTGATTAAGAGCCATGATCAGAGGGTCCTAGCGCGTCCGCATGGGTCCAAGAATGGCGGAAATCTGCGATTCATAGTCCGCATTGTTCTTGAAATGTTCGCCAGTATCCACTACAAAAAGCTACCTAAGGTAGCAGGTGCATATGGCGAACAAAGTAGGTTTGACGGATGCGAAGATCGCAGGGCTGAAGGCGCCGACTGCGGGTCAGGTTGAGCTCGCCGATGGTATCGTACCCGGCCTTAGGCTCCGCATGGGTGCCAGTGGTATCAAGACGTACATTCTGCGCAAGCGGGTTCAGGGCAAATGGTTGAATGTGACAATCGGACGCCATGGGCCAAGCTTTACACTGGCCCATGCCCGAAAGAAGGCGCGCGATCTGCTTGTCGATGTCGAGCAGGGCAAGAGCATCGCCAGAAAGGCGGGGGCAAAGAGAAAGGGATCAAAAGGGGTCGGGACAGTCGCGGAACTCTACGAGACGTACCTTGCTCAGCAGATCGAGGGCAAAAAGCGGAGCGCGAGGGAGTTCGATCGAGTGTTCCGAAAATACATCGAGCCCGAGATTGGAGACCGGCTCGCGGACTCCATTACCCGAAGTGACGTGAGCCGCTTCGTTGAGAAAATTGCGTTCGAGCGGGGCAAGGAAACCCTGACGATGGCGCGCATCGTGTATCGCCATCTTTCGACCTTCTACACGTGGGCGCTCACCAGACTTGAGCATATGCCAGCCAACCCCTGCCGGGATGCGTGGCGCCCGAAGCGGAATGAGCCTCGCGACCGTGTACTCAGCGACCGTGAGCTTGCTGCGCTGTGGCAATCTGCGGTCGAGGATGGCTATCCGTTCGGCTATCTCGTGCAGATGCTTATTCTTACGGCTCAACGCAGAGGTGAAGTGCTTGATGCGGCGTGCGATGAGTTCGACTTCAAGGCGAAAGTCTGGACAGTTCCGGGCGACCGAGCGAAAAACGGCAAAGCGAATGTGGTGCCGCTATCCGCCCAGGCCCTGGCAGTCATCACCGAGATATTCATGGCGGCTGGCATCGACCCTGACGAGGCCCACAAGCAATCCCAGATCCTGTTGGCATCGAAGGTCACCAATACGAACAGCGTCAGCGGACTATCGAAGGCCTGGAAGCGCATCAGGGCAAGCGTGGACGAAAAGCTCGGCTATGAGGCCGGTCACTTCACAATGCATGATATTCGACGGACGGTGGCAACTGGTCTCCAGCGTCTTGGCATACCCTTGGTGGTTTCTGAGGCGGTGCTCAATCACCAGTCAGGATCAGCTATGGCTGGCGTCGCTGGCGTCTATCACCGTCACCAGTATACCAACGAGAAACGGGAGGCGTTGGCGCTGTGGGGTAAGGAGGTAATGCAGATTGCAGCCAAGTATCCAGTCGAAGTCAAAGTCGGCTAATCTCACAGGGGTTCGCAACCGCAACGAAACCGCCCAGCTAGAAACCGCAGGATGATGGGCCGTGCTATGGCCATCGTGGGTCGATCTTTAGAAACGCCATTGTCGAAGGACCTCTTGGACATATCCGGGCGTCTCGCCATTCCGGGGAATGCCGCCTGCGCGTTCCACTGCGCCGGGACCCGCATTGTAGGCAGCCACCGCGAGGTGAACCACGCCGAACCTGTCGAGCATCTGCCGCAGATACCGCGCCGCGCCGAAGATGTTGGCCATAGGATCGAAGCGATTGAAGACCCCGAGTTCTTTTGCCGTGGCTGGCATCAGCTGTCCAAGACCTGCTGCGCCTGCAGGGCTGACGGCGAAGGGGTTATATCGAGATTCTGTCCATACGAGCGCATCGAGCAGGCCCGCGGGCAATGAGTACTTCGCTTCCGCCGCATAGATGTGGGGAAGGTAGCTTGCTCGCCTGAAGTCGGAGGGGCCAGGTTTGGCCTTGGGTTCGTATCTGTATGGCAGGTTCACCCGGCCATTTTGTGGTACAATGAGACCCGATGCCGGGCCGGCCTGACGGGATGACCACAGCCCATGCTCGACCAGCTGGAAGCCGTTCGATGTTTCAGCAATCCGGATGCCTTCGGAGTGACTCGCGGGGGCTTCGATTGTGGCTGGCGCGGACAAATCTTGGGCTCTGGCGGATGTAGCAGAGGTGATCGCGAAGCCTGCGACCAAGATAGCTTTCATTGTCATTTCTCGATCCTTCTATAGCCGAATCGAGTGAGAACATATATAGAACAAGTGGCGTAGGAAATTGGTTTGGCGCGAGTGCAGAGTGGAGGCTGCACGGGGAGGGCACCTCAACCGGAGAAGGTCGATGCCCCCGTTAGACAAACCTCATCAACTCGAACGCCGCGCCCGCGCGATCGTCGAAAGCCTTCGGGGTACATGGAGTCGGGGCAAAGGCATGTGCTGCTGCCCGGCGCATGATGACCGAACTCCCTCTTTGAGCGTGACACTGGGAAGAAAGGCGATCCTGTTTCATTGCTTCGCGGGATGCTCGAACGAGGAGGTCATAGCAGCACTGGACCGCCAGGGTGTTCGCAGCCGTGACCTGTTCGATGGCTCTAGTGCCGTGGTCGCTGATCGACAGGAAAATAGGGCCTTCGATTCCAACGCGCGGCGTTTGTGGCAATCGGCGACGGCGATCTCCGACAGCCCTGCCGAAGGATACCTCGCGCAGCGCGGGATCCTGCGTGCCTCTGATCAGCTCCGTTACCTCGAGCGCACGCCGCTCGGACCACGTGGCGCGGTCCAGTTCCTCCCTGCAATGTTGGCGAACGTCACGACTGACATCGGCACAATAGCGGTGCACAGGACGTTTATCGATACTGCGAGCGGCAAGTTGGCGGGTTTCGAGCGTCCCAAGCGTGCGCTGGGAAGCCTCAGCTGTGGTGCTGTCAGACTTGCCCCGCCAGCCGCGGGCCGGTTGGGCCTTGCCGAAGGTATCGAAAGCGCCCTGTCAGCCATGCAGCTGTTTGGGATTCCTTGCTGGGCAACGCTCGGGAACGAGCGGTTCGGCCTCGTCGCGATTCCCGAGAGTGTGCGCGAGCTCCACTTGTTCATCGACAATGATCCGGGAGGCGAGCTCGCGGATCAGCGCGCACGAAAGGCCTATTCTACATCAGGCCGTGTGATCCACTCGCGAGCACCAGCGTCGACCGGTCTCGACTGGAACGATGAACTCAAGGCAAGGCTCGCTCGGCAAACCTGATCAGCGAGCCAGAGGGGAGGGGGCCTTCGGCTGATTGAGGCCTGCGAGGCGCAGGACCTCGTCAGGAGGTTTCCCATGTCCAACACTTCCCTCGCCTTCGCATTCGATCCACCATCTCCGCCGCTTGTCGTGACGGCAGCCAAAGCAATGGCGTTGCAATTGGCAGCAGGCAGCGCGCTTTCGCGCGGCGACATCAACCGCATCATGACGGACCACTTCGGCGGAACCGATGCACTCGGGGCATGGTCAGTCCGTGATGCTCACGCTGCGCTCGAGCTGGCGCAGGTTCAACATCTGCAAGCATCAGATCAAGTCCAGCCCACGAGCCCGATCGACGAGGCGGAACAGTTCTTCTGCGGTCTCGATGCCCGAGTTCCGACCCAAACCAATCGCAGCGACGAGCAGATCGAATGGCAGCAGTTTGCAACGCCGCCGCGGTTGGCCTGGCTTGCCGCACGGGCCTGCGGACTGATGCTCAACGAGCTCGTGCTCGAGCCCTCGGCCGGAACGGGGATGCTTGCGGTCTGGGCCGCCAAAGCCGGCGCCCGCCTAGTCCTGAACGAAATTTCACCGCTGCGCCGCGACTGCCTGACTGCGGTATTCCCGGAAGCCCGCGTGACTGGACATGATGCCGAGCTGATCGACGAATTGCTCGATCCGGCCATCAGCCCCAGCGTCGTGCTGATGAACCCGCCCTATTCTCACGGGATCGAGCGGGGCCACGATGGCCGCACCGGGGCGAGGCATCTGCGATCGGCCTGGAACCGGCTTGCGCCCGGCGGGCGGCTTGTCGCGATCATGCCTGAATGGTTCGACTGCGGGAGGTTTCTAGCCGGCGTGAAGGGGCCAGTTGCGCTGCGGCTCAATGCCGCAGTCGAACGCGCATTTATCAAGAGCGGCACCGGGATCACCACGCGGCTGCTGGTACTTGATAAGGTGGAAAGCTCCAACGAGCCTGTCGCGATCCGCACAAACGACTTTCGCCAGTTGGCCGATCTTGTCGATGCCTTGCCGGCTCGCGCCACCCTCGAGGCCGCTCCCGAGAAATCTAGCCTTCCGGCTCGCGCTCCATTTCGTCTGGTCACCGCGCCGCGCAGGCCGATGCCGACACCAGCAAGGATCACTCCTGCAGCCGCCGCCATCAAGCCGCTCACCTACCAGTCGCTTGAAACCCCGGCGCCGGTCGCCCCTCAGGTCGGCCACTATCTGCCCTATCGCCCGAGCAGAATCGTCATCGATGGCGCAACCGGGCATCCGACGCCGCTCGTCGAGTCCGTCGCCATGGGGTCGATCTCGGCACCCAAGCCCGACACAGTGCCGCAGCTGCCTGACGGGCTTATCGCCAAGGGACTGCTGTCGGCCGCCCAAGCAGAGACCCTGATCTATGCTGCAAGCGCCCATGCCCGCGACTTACCCGGCCGGTTCGAGCCAGACGACAAGGGCTGTTCACTCAAGGCATCCGCAGAAGGCCAGACCTACCGGCAAGGCTATTTCCTTGGGGACGGAACAGGTGCCGGGAAGGGCCGTCAGGTTGCGAGCGTCATTCTTGATCGATGGGTGCGTGGGGAACGCCGCCATCTCTGGATATCGAAGAACGAGGCGCTGCTGGAAGACGCCCGCCGCGACTGGGCCGCCCTTGGCGGCCTCTCGATCGACATCCAGCCGCTGGCATCCTGGAAGCTGGGCACCGCCATCGCCATGCGCGACGGGATCCTTTTCGTCACCTATCCGACCCTGCGTTCGGGTCGAAACGACGCAACGCGCCTTGACCAGATACTCGCCTGGGCCGGCGAAGATTTCGAAGGCGTGATCGTGTTCGACGAAGCGCACGCCATGGCCAACGCTGCTGGTGGCGAAGGCTCTCGCGGCAAGGTCAAAGGATCGGAGCAAGGCATTGCCGGGGTGCGCCTGCAAATCCTCCTCCCCCGGGCAAGGGTGCTCTACGCTTCGGCAACTGGTGCGTCCGACGTCAACAACCTCGCCTATGCGACGCGCCTCGGGCTCTGGGGGCCGGAGACTGCCTTCGCCAATCGCGAGGCTTTCGTGGCAGACATTCGCGATGGCGGCATCGCCGCGATGGAGTTGGTGGCGCGGGACCTCAAGTCGCTCGGACTCTACACAGCCCGGGCCCTTTCATTTGCCGGTGTCGAATATGAGATCCTTGAGCATTGCCTGACCGAGGATCAGATCGCGATCTACGATGCCTACGCCGAAGCCTGGGCGATCATTCACGCCAACCTGCGCGACGCGCTGGAGGCGACGCGGATCGTCGACTGCGAAACCGGAGGGACGCTCAACTCTGGTGCCAAGTCGGCAGCGCTGTCGATTTTCGAGGGAACGAAGCAGCGCTTCTTCGCGCAGCTGCTTCTGTCTATGAAGCTCCCCAGCTTGCTGCCCGCGATCAATACGGCGATTGCCGATGGTCACGCTGTGGTCGTCCAGCTGGTCTCGACGGCAGAAGCCATGCTCGACCGGCGGCTTGCCGACCTCTCCGACGAGGAGCGCGAAGCGCTGGAGATCGACCTCTCCCCACGGGAATATGTGATCGACTATCTCGCCAAGAGCTTTCCTGTTCGCCTGATGGCGGTGTTCACCGACGAAAACGGCAATCCGCGCTCTGAGCCGATGAGCGACGAGCATGGCGCACCGGTGCTGTGCCGCTCAGCGCTCGCCGCGCGCGACCGGATGATCGAGCAGCTCTGTGCCTTGCCGCCCATCGCGACCGCGCTCGATGCCATCATCGAACGCTTCGGCGTCGACCAGGTTGCGGAAGTCACCGGTCGCACGCGTCGGCTCATCGTTGGCCGCGATGGTCGTCAGAAGCTCCAATCCCGCTCGCCGCGCGCCAACGTCGCTGAGACCCAGGCCTTCATGGACGGCGCCAAGCGCATCCTGGTGTTTTCTGACGCTGGGGGAACGGGGCGCAGCTACCATGCCGATCTCGCGGCCAGGAACCAGGCTCGCCGCGTCCACTTCCTGCTCGAGCCGGGCTGGCGGGCCGATGCCGCAATCCAGGGACTTGGTCGGACCAATCGAACCAACCAGGCATCGGCCCCGCTGTTCCGGCCCGTGACCACCGATGTGCGTGGCGAGCGGCGGTTCATTTCGACGATTGCGCGGCGTCTGGACAGCCTGGGAGCTCTGACGCGCGGGCAGCGCCAGACCGGCGGGCAGAACCTCTTCGATCCCGCCGACAATCTCGAGAGCATCTACGCCAAGGAGGCGCTCGACCGCTGGTTCGGTTTATTGTTCACGGCAAAGCTCGAAGCGGTCAGTCTCGGGCGCTTCCAGGAGTTGACAGGCCTTCAGATCGAAGGGCCCGACGGGTCGATGGTCGATGACCTGCCATCAATCCAGCGCTGGCTCAATCGCATCCTGGCGCTACCCATTGCCCTGCAGAACGCGATCTTCGATGAGTTCATCGGGCTGGTCGAAGCGCGCATTGATGCCGCCCGTCAGGCCGGCACACTCGATCTCGGCCTCGAGACCATCGTAGTCGAGGACTTCACGGTTCTGTCCGACACGCTGCTGCGCACCGATCCGGCATCGGGCGCGACTACCCATCTGCTGGAGCTGGAAATCGCCAGAGCCCTGAAGCCGCTGACGCTGAAGCGGCTCGAGGAGCTTCACTGCCTCGCTGGGCAGCGGCAACGGCCGGTTCGAAATGCTCGCTCAGGCCGGGTTGCCTTGCTCGTGCCTGCCCGCAGTATTCTTGCCGATGACGGAACGCGGGTGGCCCGCTTCGAATTGCTGCGGCCCTTGAAGCGCAGCCACATCACCGAGGATCAGTTGGCAGAAAGCGGGTGGAAGGACATCTCAGTCGATGCTTTCCGCGATGCCTGGTCAACCGAGGTCGAGGAAGCGCGGACCAGCCACAAGCGCGAGCGCCTCTATCTTGCGACGGGCCTCCTGCTGCCGGTCTGGGACAAGCTCCCTTCGGATTTCGTGAGGGTGAGCCGCATCTCGGCGGCGGATGGCCGTTCGCTCCTCGGCCGCGAGGTTCCCGTTCATTCTGTTCCGGAGCTGTGCCGGGCGCTGGGTCTCGAGCGCGAGCTGACGCTGTCCGCCGATGAAATCGTGCGGACCGCTCTTGCGACTGGCCGGGCCATGGAATTTGCGGGCCGCGAGCAGCTCATGGTCAAACGCAGCCTAGTCAATGGTTCGCAGCGACTTGAACTCACGGGATGGAGCGCTGCTCGGCTCAACTGGTACAAGGCGCAAGGCTGCTTTACCGAGATCATCCGCTACCAGACCCGGCTCTTCGTGCCGATCGAGGGCGCAGCGAGCGTGATTGCCACATTGGCAGCGTAGGCACAACTTATTGCCAAATGGCATTATTGAGCGTATATGATGCCATATGGAGAACTGCCATGCTGGCTCTGCAACCCGTTGATACTGCCGTTACCGCATTCCGTCCCGATCCGATTACCCAGGTCGAGGCCGCTGCCATGTTCCGGGCGGCCCTCAATCTGTTCGGCAAATGGGAACTGACCGACGAGCAGGCGGCAACCCTGCTCGACATGCCGGTTCGTTCCTATCGGCGCTGGAAAGCGGAAGGCCCCGGGCGCATCTCGCGCGATGGGCGTGCGCGCCTCTCCAACCTCATGGGCATCCATAAGGCGCTCAGGATCATTTTCTCGGAGGCGACCCGCGGCTATGTCTGGATCAGGGCGGCGAACGATGCGTTCGGCGGATCCAGCGCGCTCGAGGTGATGATGGGAGGCGAGCTCACCGACATCATGCGGGTGCGTCGCTATCTCGACGCCGAGCGCGGTGGCTGGTGAGCGGAGCGGCAGATATCCCAGTTTCTCGAGTTGAGTGGAAGGGCGCTGTCAGGATCATCCGCAGTGCTTTTCCACCGATCGACCTGTTCGAGGACATCGCTGATCCAGCTGACTGGCCTCTGTTGATCTCGGCCGAGCAGAAGACCAATCCTCGCATCATGGCGACGATTGGCAATCTCGACCTCGTTCCAGTCGATCGGCGCGTCGGCGGCAACGGCGCCTCCTACCTCATGGCGCCATTCACCCACGTCAGCACCGACCGGCCAAGCCGATTTACCGATGGCAGCTACGGCGTGCTCTATGTTGGCGACCGGTTCGAAACCGCGTTGTTCGAGACGATCCACCATAATGCCCGCTTCATGGCGCGAACGAGGGAGGCGCCCGGCTGGACCTCGCAGTTCCGGGAGATCGTCATGTCGGTCGATGCAGACCTGCATGATCTCCGACCTCAGGCAGGGGAGCCGGTTCCGGCGCTCGATCCCGACAGCTATGCAGCATCTCAGGCGCTCGCGCAGTCCCTCAGGACCGCAGGATCGGACGGGATTGCCTACCCGAGCACCCGGCATACGGGTGGGGAATGCGTTGCGCTCTTCTACCCAGACTGCGCGTCAAGCCCCTTGCAGGGGCGCCACCTCGATTATCACTGGGATGGGGAGCGCGTTGACCTTGTCCGTGATGCCGGCTCAGGGGCTGTTTTCCGGATCGTCGACTTACCCGCCGCTCCTGTCAGACCGCCGAACTGAGTGGCAGGCCGGCAAGATTATCTCTGCACACTCGCTCTGACGAGTTCTTGAACAACTTTGTCTCGCGAAATCAGGGCTTTGTACAGCGGGCCACATGGTGTCTCTGCTACCCGAAGATGACTGCTAACAGCATGCGCTGATCGCTTGCGGAGTCAGTAAACTGGTTTCAATCGGTTCGTCGACGAGGGCGCCCCAGCCAGTCCGCATCTTTGCGGGTTTTGGCTGACTTCTCGCCACGGGCATTTTTACTCTCAACATATTCACGACCCAGCCAATCCTCGGCCTTGCGGCTGGTAGACTTCACATTTCCCGTGGTATCGCGAGTTTCTTTGTACTCGCGGCCCAGCCAATCTTCACGATCACGCGTAAATCCCGTGGTAACACCTTGGCTGCTTTTGTGGCGTCTGCGATCCCGACCGAGCCAATCTTCTTCATCGCGGGACTCGCTGAGCAGGTCGCCTCGGCTGTTGTAGGTGCGAAAAACTCTTCTACCGAGCCAGTCCTCTTCGGTTTTTGTATAGAATGGCTTATGCTTGAAAAGCTCCCGGCACGCATGGCATTTGTTGGGTAGTTCCCAGCCTCTTTCGGCGCACTGAATTTGCGTACCAGTTGAAACTTCGAAATGCTTAGAACAGTGAGTGCAAGTCTCCGATCTGGCACTAAACCGGGACTTACAGCCGTCGCAGAATTTGGGTGGATTTTGCCATGATCTGTGCGCCCGAATTCCGGTTCCGCAGTGGCTACAAGCCACCGTCGTCCAAGTGCAGTCCTTGTGATAATCGGGAATTTTTTTCCAGTCGGCATGATATTTGAGATCTTTGCCACAATGAGCGCAAGGCTTAACTTGCCATTCAGCCTTTCTCTTTTCGATACACTCTCTGTGCGCACTTGGAGGATTGTCCCACCCACGGTGGACACTCATTGATCGCCCGCAGATATCGCACTTCGCATCGTACCAAGCGCAGTCCTTGTGATAGTCTGGCACTTGTTCCCAGTCTTGATGATACTTTAACTCGCGCCCGCAATGGCGGCAGGCTTTGGCATGCCACTTCGCTGCCTGTTCGGCTTTGCATTCTTTGTGCGCAGTTGGCGGATTATCCCAGGCGCGGTGAATTCGCATGGAGCGTCCACAGATGTTGCAATTCGCTTCATACCATGCGCAATCCTTATGGTAGTCGGGTATTTCCTCCCAGTCTTCATGGTACTTCAGTTCGCCGCCGCAGTGGTTGCATGACTTGGCATGCCATTTGGCAGATCTCTCCGCCTTACACTCTTTGTGCGCTGTGGGTGGATTGTCCCAAGCGCGGTGGATTTGCATGGAGCGACCGCAGATATCGCAGTCGCTTTCATACCATGCACATTCTTTGTGATACTCAGGCGGGTCGCTCCAGTCTTCATGGACTGGCAAGTCGTCGCCGCAGTAGCGGCACGCCGTCACTGTCCAGCCAGACATAAGCCCTCCCTGGAAACAACCTCATTCTCTGCCAATATATGGACGCGCGCAGCGTTTTCAAACCCTACGTAGTGCGACGCTTTGAGCAAAAAATTGCTTGAAACGGCCATCACCTAAAGCAGGTCGATAAGACCCATTTCAGCACGCAAGGAAGTTAAGCGACTTATTCCTTTCCCCTGGCCGCTAGATGCTCGCATCACGGAGCGATGGCATCCACGGTCAGAGTGTGTCCAAGATGTGTGCGGACAGTTTCGGCTGCAATCGCCGGTGGAAGATGGCCAATCTGGTTGGCGTGGACTTCGATAGGGTCAACGAAACCGGCTCCCAATAGGACCTCCTCGAGCGATACCCAATCATAGATCATCTTATGGTCGAACATGACGGAGACGCCGAGTCGGCGGCTCCACGTTTTTGCACGCGAGAACCAAGGTTTGGCGTATCCGTATTCGGTGTAGAACGATCGGGGGTCATCGAGGTAAATGCGCGCGATCTTTGTGAAGTCGGGCACTGCAACCCTAAGGACTCCCCTGCTCCGCAGGACGCGAAGGCATTCCGCGAGGAACTGTTCGCACTCGTCGAAAGGGTCGAGGTGTTCTAAGAAGTGGCTCGTATACGCCCAGTCGACACTCGCGTCAGGCAGGGGAATGCCATCACGGAGGTCGACCACTATATTTTTAAGCGCCAGTGAATCCGGCTCAGGTTCCAACTTGTCCAGATTCGTCCAGCCATGGCCAAAGCGAACAGGACCGCATCCAAGGTTTATCTTCATCTGAACCATTCCAAAAGTTTTGGCGGCGGTCCCTCTACCAAAAGCGGGATCTCGACAATCCGGCGCTTGAGTGTGATCAACCACGGCGCGCTTATCATTCCGGCACCCTCCTGTAGTTGTCTGTCCGACGGGACGGGGCGCCGAAAGTCAAATCGCGTCGCGCCAAGGGTCAGGCGTTCTGGCAATTCGGAAAGCGGGCGACGAAACGAAAGCGCCTCGGCACGGTGTTTGAACTGTTCCTCAATGATCAGTATTTTCACGATGTCGAGTAGCGCCACCTCAACTGCCTCCTCACAGGCCGATGCGGCCGCCGAAGCCGCATAGAAGCAACCTTCTGACGCTCTGATTGCGATGACCACGACCGCCTGCGGAGCAAGCTCTTCGGCTGTCCACGACACGAGGATTTCCAGGGGAAATGAGGAAAGGAACTCCTTAACGCCAGACCTCTCCAGATCTGCGGGGAGCAGGCGGTGCACAGTCAGCGCGCCGCCAAGTTCGCACTTGGTGCCCCACAGCCAGAGGTGTCGGCGTTCTACTGCCTCATTGGATGCGGCGCGAACGGCGCTTTCAAGATCAATATGGCATGCGGATGCAGTCCAGCCCTTTTCTGCCCTCAGAGGCCGTACACTTTCGATCACTTTAACGACTGGTGACGTCAGCGTGCCGGAAATGCTTATTGGTGTCGCATTGGCCATTGAACGGGCCGGTGTGGAGAGGGTGAGTCTCTCGATGGCCTCGGAGACCGCCTTCGCCTGAGCGATTTCCGGCACCGGAGAGATCCCAGCTCCCAAGGCAACGATCGGATCTTCACCGTTTTCGAGGATAGCCCGAACGCGACACAAGAATAGTCCGGTGCCGGACGGGAGTTCTCTTAGCAGTTCAATGCGCAGTGTCGATGTCAACACGGCGGTCCAACGTGCGGCGCCAAGGCCATCTCCAAGAAGCCTTGCTTGACCAGCCACGAGACGCAAAACCGGGTGTCCGCCATTGGACCAAGGTGGGCTAGGGACCCGACCGAGTTAGGAGCGGTGCGGAATGCCTCGAGCACAGCCATTAACAGGTCGACCGGCAGCATATCCTTAAGATCCGCGAGCAATGGCAGCACCAAGCCGCCTGCCGCTATTCTCCGACCAGATGGGGTCAGTTGGTAGGGTGCCTCGTCCGAGAAAATCGATGTCGCATAGTGACTGAACGTTGCAAAATAATCAAACGAGGTTTGTATCGACTTCTCTGTTAAAAAGCTCGTTTCCGTGACGTCTTGCCAAGCGATCTCATACTTTTCGATTACTTTCTGCCAGCCGAACTGCTCAACGGCGAGCTTCCTCGCAGCTGTTGCCATTCTTCGACCCAAGTTCGGGGATCCGGCAACTTGGCGGCAGATCCTTAGGACTTCGAACGCGTCAATAGATACACTTTGCGATAGAGCGAGGTGAGACTTTCGGAAGTCCGAGTGCCAACGAAACCTATCCCACACGGCGCTGTTGTTTGAGAAGGTGGTTGGTATGCGATAGCCGGTGAGTTCGTTCACAACAGTCTCTCGGTATCCGTTCCAATCCGAGACGATAGCCGGCAGCCCGCAGGCCATGGCTTCAATTGGCGTGATTCCGAATGTCTCTTGGACGCTGTCGGCGGGCGAAACGAAGAGATCGGCGCAACGCAGGATTTGAACGATTCGATCACGGTCATTCACGACCTTGACCTGGACTATTTCACAGAGTCCAAGCTCGGCAATATACCGCTTGAGCAAGCGCACGTAGCCCTTGGCGCCCCTGTAATCGTCGCCTCCGAGTAGCACGAATCGAAGCTTGCCACCGTCATGCGACGCCGCGCAAGCAAGCAGGAGCGGGATGAGGTCCGCCTTGTCGGACGGCGAGAAGCGAGTGAGTACGACTGCGATGTAAGAATCGGCTGGCAAATTCTCAGCGGCGCGGATTCTAGACCTATCGGCACTGGAGCAGGGAGTGAAGCGGTTGATGTCAACACCCACCGGTATGACTAGTTCTCTGGTCCTGCCGTTCGGTCGTAGGCCTCCGGCCTCAAGCTGCTCGCGTATCGATTGGCTGGCTTGGCGGCTGCACTCGGATGGGTAAACATCGGTGTCATGGGTAGTCTTCTGTACCATAACTTCGAGCGCGTGTTGGCCCATCTGATCTTCGTAGCTGAGCGCAGGGAATACTGAGGTGAAGATCGGGGACGCAATTGAGCCGCGCGCTGGAGCCAATTTGGCGGGTCCCAATCCGACATGGTGAAGTAGCGTGATCTCACCAGCCTGCACGTCTCGCGCCAGAGACGTGGGGCTTCGCCATTCGACGCGTTCAAGGTTTATGGTCGGAGGAAGATCAGTTTCGCTCCAAACGATTATCCTGTCCCAGCTGCTCTGAGTGGAAATAGCCTCTAGCAGCCCAGAAGCGGCCTCGATGACTCCATAGCGGCCGCCTCCGCGACTGGCCGGTGAGAGAAAGCCGAGAGTCCTAGGTCCGTCAGAATAGCGCGCAGGCATAGATCGGGACTTGGTGTGTACGCAGGTTGCAGGCTTCGCACACTTTAGGATGTGATAGGCTCCCTATACACCGGGATCCAATTCCGAGGGCCGTCGCCGCTAGTGTGAGGTTCTGTGCTGCGTGCCCCGCTTCGAGAAGCGCGAAATCCAACCCGCGAGCGCCGTATTTCGGGGAGTTCGTCCTCGTGTCGTACACAAATGTTACTTGCGCACGGGCGTCGCGGACGGTGGCCTGGTCATTGCATAGATCGGCAATTGTCGCTCGTTGACGGGAAACGCCGTCGAGAAAATCGTCGTCTTCGCAATATTTGTATGTTTGAAGCGACGTCGACTCGGCTAAGTGCACGAATAGCTGTAGGCTCCGCAAGCCGCCGGCTGCGGGAGCCGGTCTTCTGTCTTTAGTCTTGAAACCTGACCATGGTCCGTAGGCATGGCGAAGCAAGGTCCGCAGACTTTGTTCGTCAAATGCGACGGACGCTTGGCGATCAGCCGAGGATCGTGCGAGCAGCAAATCCGTTAGCCCGCCTGCCAAATTGTCTGGTGGGCCGAGCGCCTCGCCTTCGGGCGGGTCGAGCGCTGAGGTGAAAGCAGATTGCGAGTAAGGTCGCCGATGACGCGCAGAGAACGCAGCGACCGTGTCAGACTCACTTTCGAACCGAGCAAGAAATCCCCTTTCTAGCATCAGTCCGAGGAGTTCGGAGGCATCCTGTCGCAGTCCGTCTCGGATACTTTCAAACCGGTCCTGCCTGACGGGCGTACGCAGGCATTCGAGCAAGGCTTTCAACCACGTGGGAGGCGAGTTGATCTCCACCGCCATTCCGCATCTCGCGACGCGAAGCGTCATTGACGATTCGGTTAGCGCGACATCAGTTTCAAGACAGAGATAGGAGTGCGGCGACCCTCATCTCCCCACCATTGCACGCGCCTTAAGCACCGAGTCAACCGTTTGAGCAATTCCTGGCCATGGCCAGTTCGCCCTCGCTGTCGTCGTAAATCTCTACGAATTCTACCTTCAACGGTGCATCTTGATTGCTCGTATCGGCGTTGGTCTCGATGGCTTCGGCATGAAAATCAACCTGCATGGTTCTTCTCCTTGCGCTCCAAGAGCGGCAGGCAGGTTATACGGCCAAAATGAAATTGCAATCGATCTCTTAATGGGACCGTGTTTTGATGGGAAGCCTTGCATAGCATCGAAGGCGCCAGACGCATGATGACAGTCTTCGAGGCATCGATCAGTTAACGGCAGATTTTGGCCTTCAGGCAGGTTCGCCGGCACAGCTATGGCCACGATGTCCGCCATCCTGATCGTCGCTCGTGAAAGGAACCGTGTCGGATTGTCCAACGCCTTAGTCATTCGTCCTCAACCGGGGCTGTCGGGCGAATTGCTGCGAACGGATCAGAGGGGAGTGGGCTTTGCCCTAATTGAGCCATCAGGGCGTCGATGGTCGATGCGCCGGGCTCACAATCAGGAGTGCTGTCCCATGATCAAATCGATCCCGCTGAACAAGCTCGTTCAATCTCCTCGCAATGTCCGCCGTCACAGTGATCCGGCAGCAGATGCTGAGCTTAAGGCCAGCATTGCAGCCCATGGGCTGCTGCAGAACCTCATTGTTCGGCCTGCCGCAAAGGGCAAGTTCGAGGTCGAAGCCGGCGAGCGCCGCCGCCGCGCGATGCTTGCGCTCGCGGACGACAAGATCCTCGCGCGTGATCACGAAGTCACGTGCCTCGTGCTCGAGAACAGTGCTGAAGCGGCGGTCGAGACCAGTCTCGCGGAGAACTTCCACCGCCTCGCCATGAACCCAGCCGATGAAGCCCAGGCCTTTGCCGCGCTCGTGGTAGGCGGTGCGACCGTCGAAGATGTTGCGCGCCGCTTTGGCCTGACGGTGCGTTTCGTCGAGGGGCGTCTGCGTCTCGCGACTCTTGCGCCCGTCGTGTTTGAGGCACTGGCCTCAGGCCAGATCACTCTCGACATCGCCAAAGCCTTCGGCGCGACCTCTGACCAGGACATCCAGGCCCGCGTCTTCGAGCAGGTTTCCTCAGCCTACTATGCGCCCAATCCCGACAGCATCCGGCGCATGGTCCTCTCCGGGACCGTCCGGGGCAGCGATCCGCGCGCCCGCCTTGTCGGTCGCGACGCCTACATCGCTGCCGGCGGCCAGATCGAGCGCGAACTGTTCGACGACGACGACAGCGAATCCTGGGTCGATGTCGCCTTGCTCGAAAGCCTCGCCGCCACGAAAATGGAAGCGCAGGCCAAAGCTCTCGCCACCGAGCAGGGGCTCGCCTGGGTCAAGCCAACGCTTGATCCCTATGCCAGCCACGATCTGGTCGAGGGGCTGGTCCGGCTTCCCGCCGAACCGGCGCCGCTCACCGAAGCCGAATTGGCGAGGCTCGACGAACTCGATGCCTCCTATGACGAGCATGCGGCGATCCTCGAGGATGAGGACAGTGCCGAGGAAGCCGTGGCGGCAGCCGAAGCGGCTATCGAGGCCATTGAACGCGAATGCCAGGAAATCCGGGCCCGCCCGCCGGTGATCGCGCCGGAACTGAAGGCCGAAGCGGGCATGGTTTTGGTGCTTTCGCGTGACGGCACGCCGGTTCTCCAGCCGGTTTTCTACGGCGAGCGTCAGGCTGAACCCGTCGAAGCCGACGATGGGATCGAAGTCGTTGCTGGCGAGGAAGGTTCTGACAAGCGCCGGACCACCTTGTCCAAGCGTCTGGTCGACGAGCTCGCGATGCAGCGCCGCGATGTTTTGGCCCTGCACGTTGCATCCGACCCCGGGCTGGCGCTCGACATCATGGTCTTCACGCTCGCCGATGCCGACACCCACGACTGGCGGGCGCGGTCTGCCTCCACGCTGCGTGCACCTGTTCCGGCCGGCCCGATCATCGGCTTCGAAGCCAAGGATGCGCCTGCGAGCAGCGCGCTTGCCGAACTCAGGTCCAGTCTCGACGAAAGCTGGCGCACTGGAGATGATGCGACGTCCCGCTTCGATCTGTTTCGGGCGCTGCCCGATGAAAGCCGCGCCGCCTGGCTCGGCTATGTTGTAGCCCGGTCCCTTGAGGCGAGCCTCAACATGGCCGGTGAGCGCCAGCTGCCATTTCAGGATCATCTCGGCAGCCTGATCGGCATCGACATGGCGCAGTGGTGGCGGCCGACGGCGGCCAACTACTTTGACCGGGTATCGAAGCAGGTGATCCTTGACGCGCTGACCGATGTCGGCGGTCTCGAGCTTTCCTCGCGCTTTGCCTCGGTCAAGAAGGGTGACCTCGCGATGAGCGCCGAACGCGTCTTCGCTGGTACCTACATCACCGAAGTTCAAGTGCGCGATAAGGCTCTGACCTGGGTGCCTGAGGTCATGCGCTTCACTTCCGCTGCGCCAGAGGCTGGCCAGCCGGAGATTGACGCAGCTGACGCTGAGCCTGGTGTCGACGGCGAAATTCATACCCCCCGCGAGCTGGCCGCCTGACCTCCTCCTGACAGGCAAGGCCACTCGTACCTCGAGAAGCGGTCCTTCGGCTCACGCCGGAGGGCCGCTTCCTTTTTGGGAGAAGAGCAGAGGGGGCTCGGGACCCTGTGGCACTGACCGGCGAACCCGTCGCCGATTGTCCAGATGCCGCAATCAGGAGAACCATCATGGCCTATCGCAAGGAGCAGGGCGGCGGCCTGTCGCCCGCCACCCGTATTACCCAGGAAATCATCGCCCGTCTGGAAGCTGGCACAAAGCCGTGGATCAAGCCGTGGCGCGGTGTCCCGGTCTCCCAGCCCTTGCGGGCCTGCGGGATCCCGTACCGCGGCATGAATGTCTTCTGGCTCTGGATGGTCGCCGACATGTGCGGATACGCCTCGCCATTCTGGATGACCTACAACCAGGCAAAATCGCTCGGAGCCCAAGTCCGCAAGGGCGAGAAGTCGACCATCGCGATCTTCTACAAGAGCTACACCAAAGAGGTGGAAGCCCCCGATACCGGCGAAAAGACCGACGAGGCCCGCCGGGTACTGAAGGCCTATCCGGTCTTCAATGCCGACCAGGTCGAGGGTCTGCCCGAGCGCTTTCATCCGGCCGCAACGCTGGAACTGATCGAGCCGGAAGGCCGCGAGGCTGACCTCGACGCCTTCTTCGCCGCCATCCCCGTCAACCTGCGCCATCAGGGCTGCGAGGCCTATTACGAGCCGACTGCGGATCGCGTGACGATGCCGCCGGTCAGCCTGTTTGGCGGTTTCGATCACTATTACGCCACGCTTGCCCACGAGCTATCGCACTGGACCGGCCATGCCAGCCGCTTGGGACGGGATCTCAAGAACCGTTTCGGAACGGCAGCCTATGCCGCCGAGGAACTTGTCGCCTTATCTGGACAGTCTGCACCGTGCCTGACGCACCATCGAACGGTATGTTCTTGGCACAACGCAGGGGGCCATCAGGCCGGATGAAGCGCTATCCATAAGCTGGCGTAGTCCGGCCTGATGGCCACCGTCCCGCAGCCGCGCAACGTGCGCGATCTGGAGTCGGGAGGGGGTCCGGGGGAGGGACTGGCAAGCTGTGGATACTTCAGACACGTCGATCGTCATTCATGAACGCCGGGCGGCGGATGGCTTGGATTCCTACGTCCCGGTGATCCTGCGAGGTGGAGAGATCTACGATCCAGACCTCGACCGCTACTTTCTTGATCTGCCGTTGAGCGGGGCGCGGTCTCGCCATTCGCTACGCGCCCACGGCTATGATGTCCTGGTCTGGGTTCGCTTCCTCGCCTCAGTCTGTGGCAAGTCTGTCTGGCAAGCCGATACCGATGATGTCAGTGCTTATCATCGGGCACGTCGGCGTAGTGACGCTGAGTTCCGGGTTTCGACGTCGACGTGGAACCGGGCGATTGCCTCGCTCGACAAGCTTTATCGATGGGCCGAGCGGGAGGGCCTGATCGAGCGCACCCCATTTACCCACCGTCAGGTCTGGCGAAGTTCGCACGGAGGGCGTCGAGCGGCCGTCACGGGCCGCAACGACGCCTATGAACGCGCGGCCCGTCGGTCAGATGTCCGCTTCATCGATCTCACCGATTACCACGCCTTTCGCGAGGTTGGCCTGCGCGGCCTGACCGTAGAGGGAACAGAGCGTCCTGGAGCACGTGACCGCAATGGCGCGCGCAACGCGCTGTTCGCCGATCTGTTGGTCACCACTGGCCTGCGCCTGGAAGAGGCATCTCACCTGCTCACTGCCGAGATTCCGGTTGGCGGCGCCCGCGCGGAACGGCAGCGGCGGGTCGAACTTCCGGCGGCACTTACCAAGGGGGATAGGGGGCGTGGCATATTGCTGCCGCGCCGTTTGTTGCCGATGTTTGACGCCTATATCGCCGTGGAGCGAGCCGCAGCCGTCGCCAAGTTCGCAAGGCGCCGTGGCTGGGAAGCCATTGACCGCCCGATCTTCATACACCGCCCCTCATTCAGGCTGCGCGCATTGCAGCTGGTTGGCGGTGGCACGATGGATATGGAGGTCGTCACACCGGATGAACGCGCAAGGCTTGTAATTTGCGCCGACGATGGAACGCCTGGCGAAGCGGCGGTGCTCTGGCTGACCGAGGTCGGGCATCCGGTGCTCCCCAACTCGTGGGAAGCGATCTTCGCGCGGGCGAGCCGCCGTTGCACGGATGCCGGCATCCCGGTCCGGGTCAGCCCCCATCAACTCAGGCATTCCTTTGCGGTCCACATGCTGGCGATGCTGATCCAGCGCCGCCTTGCCGAGGCGGCGGCACCGGTGGGTGCCATGGAAGGGTATCGCCAGTTGGTCGGCGATCCGCTTCAACAGGTTCAGCGATTGCTTGGCCATTCAAGCCTCGCCACGACCTCGATCTATCTCGATCACCTCGCCACGCGTGCCGATACCGTCGATGCGGCGGTCGAAGAGCTGTTGGCACTCGTACCGGACTATCTTCCATCATGACCGCTGCTCCACGCAAAGGGCGCAAGGTCAGTTTCGAGGCCGCCGCGACTGCGCCCGAGGCCGATCCATGGTCGCAGATCAGCACGCTGCGCTTCATGATCGATCCGCCATACGGCGGCGAGTTGCTCGTGGATTTCACCAGCTTGCGGCCACGAGGCCTGGCTCTCGCCTTTGCACGGGGCCTGTTCATGCTGGTTGCCCCGCGCGGCCCCATTTTGGTGCGTTCGTCGATCAAGACATACGTGACGCAGTTACCGAGCTTCTTTGCCTATCTTGCCGGGACAGGCGACCGGATCAACGGGCCGGCAGACCTTCGCACCGACCATATCGACGGGTTCGAGAGGTGGCTCGCCGCGCAGGGCAAGTCGCGGACACACGCGCCGACCTATGTCGCCAAGGTCGTCTCGGTCCTTCGCCGCATTGCGGCCGATGGTCCCGAGCTTGTCGATCCTGGCTTGCGGGAACGGCTGCGCTACGTCAGCTCGCACCCCCACGTTCGCCCCCGTCCACGCGATGCCTACAGTCCGTATGTCGCTCGCCAACTCCGCGATGCGGCCCGCGCCGATCTTGTTGCGATCGAGGCGCGCTTGCGGTCGGGGCCGCGTTTCGATGAGGTGCCGGAGACAGAAGGTGCTTACCGCGAAGCCCACGCTGCGATCGACGCGCGCGGTGTGCTGCACTACCGTGACCCCGCATATCAGAGCCTGTATAAGCTGCGGTGGATTCGCGAACTGAGCGGCGCAAGGTTCAACCTGAGCCTCCATGCTGCCCACTACCTTACTGCACACGACGTCGTGCCGCTTCTCGTTCTGCTCTCGCTGGAGACGGGGCTCGAGCTGGAGTGTTGCAAGTCGCTCACCATCGATTGTTTGCGCAATGCTTCGGGCGGTACCGTCGATGTCGCCTATACCAAGCTTCGCGCCCACGGCGCCGAGCACAAGACCATCCGGGTCCGTGATGGCGGCTCATCGACACCGGGCGGCCTGATCCGGCGGATCATCGCACTCTCCGCCAAGGCCAGGGTGCATAATTCCAGCGACAACCTCTGGGTCTATTATCAGACCAACGAGATCACCGCTGGTATCCGCCAACCGCGCATGACGATCGACGCCTGGACGCAGCGTCACGGCATTGTCGATGACGCCGGTCGACCGCTATTCCTGCGCCTCTCGCAGCTACGCAAGACGCACAAGGCCTTGTGGTACCTTAAGACCGAAGGGCACATGGCCCGCTTCGCCGTCGGCCATACCGCCGAGATCGCGGCACGGCACTACGCCGATATTCCGGCACTCAGACCGCTGCACGAGCAGGCCGTGGCGGATGCCCTCGAAGAAGCGCTGACCGGTCCAAGGATACTTCCTCCCTCGGACGAGGAGCGGCTGCGCAGGGAGTTGGCGAGCCCCGCTCCGGATGTTGAAGGCGTCTCGCGCGCACTTCTCGACGGCGAACAGGACGTCTGGCTTGCCAACTGCGGTAACTTCTATTCCAGTCCCTTTGCATCTGCCGGTACCGCGTGCCCCACGCCGTTCTGGGGTTGCCTCGATTGTCGCAACGCGGTCATCACCGCGCGCAAGCTGCCCGCCATCCTCGCGTTCCTCACCTTCGTCGATGATCAGCGAGCCGGTTTGAGCGCGGCCGAGTGGGCAGCCAAGTTCGGCCATGCCCGTGACCGCATTGTTCAGCAGATCCTGCCCGCCTTCGGCGACGACGTCGTGGCAAAGGCCCGGGCGCAGGTCGCGGTCGAACCTCCCACGGTCTATCTGCCACCCGAGGCCCGCGCATGACCCCTCTCCAGCTGCTCGCCGACAGCTGCAATGAACGTGACGCCCTCCCGGTGCTCATCTCCGCACCGCTCCGCCCTGGGGTCGATCGCGCGCATATCTCGCGATACGGCGATCCGGTCTGGGATCTGGCTCCCGGCGTGTTTCGCGACAACGCCCGGCGCTGCCATATCACGGTACATTTCGATGGTATCGACGACCCATCCATCGCCGATGCCCTGCGCCAGATTCTTCATGCGCGTCTCAATGTCGATCTACCCGGGCACCGTTCACGGCTTGAGCCGGCGGGGGTGCGCGGTGAGGCCAACCGGACCTTGCGCTTTTTCGACTTCGTGAAGGCTCAGCTGGGTCGTTTCGATCTCGGCCGGGTCGATCAGTCGTTGGCTGATCGCTACGCCCGCTCTTTGCGCCTTGCCGGACTGCGTCCGGTTGCGGCGGCAGCGCTGCTGCGGATAATCTTCGACCTGCATGAGTTGCGGCACCATCTGCCGACTGCGCGCCTGTCCTTTGAACCGTGGCCGGGGCGCAGCCCTTTCTCGGTTGCGGGAGCAAAGTACGTCGCCGGAGAGAACCGGACGCCGCGCATTCCGGAAGCGATCATCACCCCGCTGCTCGCCTGGTCGCTGCGCTACGTGACCTGCTATGCAGATGACATCCTCGCCGCGCGGGCGGAACTCGACCGCCTCGAAGCAACGCGCAACTGTCTGATCACCGCTGAGGAAGGGCTTGATCCCGCTGCTCGCCGTTTTCGGCAACGCCAACGCCTCATCGCCTATGTGGCAGCTTTGCAGCGACAAGGTCGCGGGATTCCGATCTGGACCACCCCACACAACGGCACAACGCGGACAGATCCGCACACCGGGGAAGTCACGCCGCCCATCAACTACCACCTGATCCACCTCCATGCCGGCATCGACGCGCAGGCCGAACCGGCCATGCACCTTGGCCTGACCACCGGCGCGCCGGACCTCATCGCCGCCGCCGTAGCAGAACTCGGCACCGAGATTGGCGGGATGGATACGGCCATTTCGGCCGATCCCGATACCGGCCTGCTCTGGCGTACCCGCTTCGATGCCAAGGTCCTGGCTCTCGAAGAGGTCATGCTGCAGTCGGCAGCCTACGTCGTCTGCGCCTACCTCTCAGGCATGCGGGACAGCGAGATCCAGGCGATGAAGCAGGGATGCCTGTCCATCACCAGATCAGAAGACGGTGCGATCTTGCGGCATGGCATCAAGTCCACCGCTTACAAGGGCAAGCGCGGCGGCGGCGAGGAGACCGAGTGGGTCACGATCGCGCCGGTCGCCGAAGCCATCGCTGTCCTCGAACGCCTGTCCGCGCGGGCGGGGCAAGCGCGCGGGACAACGACTTTGTGGCCGGTCCTCGCGCTTCGGGCCAACACCAAGACGCACATTTCTGCCGAGATCGTCCGGCAACTCAACCGGTTTCGCGATCATCTCAACGACCGGTTCGGAACGGCTGAGGCACCGATCATTCCTGCCGGACCCAATGGCGCGCCCTGGCGGCTGACCACACGCCAGTTTCGCCGGACCATTGCCTGGCACATCGCCAACCGGCCCTTTGGGACGATTGCCGGCATGATCCAGTACAAGCACGCCAGCGTTGCGGCGTTTGAAGGCTATGCCGGCAGCAGCCGGTCCGGATTTCGCGGAGAGATCGAAGCCCAGCGCGCGCTTGGCCAGATCGACGATATCCTCGTCTACTTCGACGAGCGGCAAGGTGGTGCGCGCCTTGGCGGACCTGCCGCGAACAGGATCGGAGCCGCACTCGATACTGTTGGCCACGAGTTGGCGCCGCTACCTGCCATGATTGCCGACCGGCCCCGCCTGCGCACGATGCTCGGCAGTCTCGCGCGGACATTGCATGTCGGCCCGCTGGCCGATTGCTTCTTTGATCCGGCAACTGCCCTGTGCCTCAACCGCATTTCGGAACCGGGTGCCACCGGACCAATGATCGCCATGTGCGAGCCGGTCCGCTGCCCCAATGCCTGTATTGTCGAACGGCATCGCCCGGCCTGGCAGTGCGGAGCTGACGAGGCGCGGCTGTTGCTGCGCGAGAAGCGGCTTCCAGAACCGCAACGGGTGACGCTTCAGGCCGAGGTGGCAAGGATCGAGAGGATCCTGTCGCAGATCGGTCCCGAAGCGAAGTAAGGCTGATAATCCCCCGCAAGCGTCCAGGGGAAGCCGTCCTGGTCTTGCGGCGTCGACATTCCAGCTGGCGGCCGCAGCCAGCGTGAAGGCTACAGATTGGCGGACATGGTGGCCAGAAGTCGCTTGAACACGGCAACTTCATCGCCCGATATGCCGGCGAGCAACCGTTCATAGACCACATCGGCTTCCGCTCTGAGCGCGGGCAGGATGCCGATCGCCTTAGGACGCAGGTGCAAGGTCCACACCCGCCGATTGCCTTCCACAGCCCGGCGCTCGACGTAATCCGCCTTTTCGAGTTGGTCGATGACGTGACCGACGCTGGCGCGTTCCAGTTCGAGGCATTTGGCCAGCTCGGTCTGGGTCAGACCGGGCGTGCGGAAGATATAGGCGAGAGCGCGCCATTGGGTTCGGGTCAGCCCGAACTTCGCGGTCGAGGAATCGAACACGCGGCGCAGCTTGCGCGGAACCTCCTCAACCAGGAACACCAGCCCATCGGCCTCGGTGAGGTAGCTCTGCTGGTCGGACGTGTTCGCCATGCCACAGCTCATAGCTTCCGATTGACCAAAAGGACAGCCTTTACTGTAAGGCATCATACAGTAAGATAAAAGCATGTCGAATCCGCCCGTCACGCTCTCCGGCCATTCCGGCCATGCTATCGCCGCCCTGATCGAAGGCCCTGAGCAGGGTATGCCGGTGCTGCTCGCCCACGGCGGCGGGCAGACCAAGCGGGCGTGGAAGCGGGTGACGGCGATGCTGGCCGACTGCGGCTTTCGCGCTATCGCGCTCGATTTGCGCGGTCATGGCGACAGCGCTTGGGCCGATGACGGAGCCTATGACATTGTCGATTTCGCGGGCGACCTGATCGCGATTGCCGGGTCGCTCGACCGCAAGCCCGCACTGATCGGGGCGTCGTTAGGCGGACTTGCCGGGATCATGGCCGAAGGCGAGGTCGCTCCCGGCAGCTTCGCCTCGCTGACCTTGGTGGACATCACACCGCAAATGGAGGCGGGCGGTGTTACGCGCGTAGTCGGGTTCATGGCTGCCCATGCCCGCGAAGGCTTTGCCTCGCCCGAGGAAGCGGCGCGCGTGATCTCCGAGTATCTCCCCCATCGTCCAAGCCGCAAGGCGTCGTCCGGCCTCGCCCACTATCTGCGGCAGAAGGGCGACGGGCGCTATTACTGGCATTGGGACCCGGCATTCATCGACGGCATCATGCGGCGCCATGCCGAGCGCGGCGACAGCAGCGACTTTGGGCGCACAGAATTGGGCGAAGCCGCATCGCGGCTTGCGCTTCCGGTCCACCTGATCAGGGGCGGATCGAGCGATCTGGTGTCACCGGAAGCCGTGGCGCATTTCCGCGCGCTCGTGCCGCATGCCGCTTACAGTGACATCGCCGATGCGACGCATATGGTGGTCGGCGACCAGAACGATGCCTTTGGCGACGCGATCCTCGATTTCCTTGTCCGCACGCACGGAAAGGCGGTCGCGGCATGAACGATCCGGCAGCAAGCATGGACCTCGACCAGCTCCGTTCGATGTTGCTCATTGCGCCGTTCCACCAATGGCTGGGGCTGGATATCGCCGAACTGACAGACGACGCGCTGATCCTTGAAATGCCGTGGCGCGACGAGATCGTCTCCAACCCGATGATCGGATCGGCGCATGGCGGCATCCTCTCGGCGCTGATCGACCTGACCGGGCTTTACACGATCAACGCGCTCGGCGGATCGGCGCGCGCCACCGCCGATATGCGGGTCGATTTCCATCGCCCTGCGACCTCAGGTCCGCTGCGCGCGATTGGGCGGGTGGTCAAGCTGGGCAAGCAGATCAGTGTCGCGGAGACCCGCATCGAGGATGCCGAAGGGCGATTGCTGGCCAGCGGGCGGGGTGCCTATGTCGGCTAGGTTCCGAATCTACGGCGGCGCAGCGTTGGTGCTGGCTCTGGCCGCGTGCGTCCCGGTTTCCCATCCCGGAGCACGGCCCGCGTTGCGCACTGCCGAGACGACCGAGGCGGGGCAGACCCTCGCCGCGCGCGGCAACACGGCCTGGCCGCCGGACCAATGGTGGCGCTTGGCGGGCGATCCGCAACTGACCGCGCTGATCGAGGAAGGCCTCGCCAATTCACCGCAGGTCGCGGTGGCGGTGGCGCGGGTCAGGCGCGCGGAAGCCGAGGCGCAGCGGGTCGGGGCCGCACGGCTCCCCTCGATTGGGGCCGAGGCCGAAGGCGGCCTGCGCCGCCAGAGCGGCAACAACGGCATTCCCGCGCAGTTTCTGCCCGATGGCTGGAAGGATTACGGGCAAACTTCGCTGAGCTTCGGCTTCGACCTCGACCTGTGGGGGCGCAACCGGGCGGCCCTTGCGGCAGCGACTTCGGATGCCCGAGCGGCGGCGGTCGATGCGGCGCAGGCCCGCCTGGTGCTGTCGGTTGCGATAACCGCCGCTTATGCCGAACTCGGTCGCCATTATCGCGAGCGCGACAACGCCGCAGCCATGCTCGCCAACCGCCAGGCGATGCGCGACATTGTCGCCCAGCGCCAGCGCAACGGGCTCGACAACCTCGCCAGTCTGCGCCGCGCCGATGCCGAGGTCGCCGGAGCAGAGCAGGATCTAGCCGCAGTTGACGAGAACATCGGCATCCGGCGCAATCAGCTGGCCGCGCTCCTGGGTGCTGGCCCCGATCGGGGGCAGTCGATCACCCGTCCGCCACTGGCGCCTTCAACGCCCGGCGGGGTTCCCGCTGGTGTCACCACCGACCTGCTCGGCCGGCGTCCCGATATCGTCGCCGCGCGCGAGCGGGTCGAAGCGGCGGCAAGCCGGGTCAAGGTCGCGCGGGCCGGGTTCTTTCCCTCGATCAACCTCAGGGCGCTGATTGGCCTGCAGGCCCTGGGTCTCGGCAATCTTGTCGATTCCGGCTCGCTGTTTGGAAGCGTCGGCCCGGCAATCAGTCTGCCGATCTTTCAGGGCGGCGCGCTCAAGGCGCAATATGGCAGCGCCGAGGCAGCCTATGACGAGGCCGTCGCAAACTACAACCAGACTGTGGTCACCGCCTACCAGCAAGTTGCCGACGCGGTGACCCAACGCGACGCGGCGGACAAGCGGCTTCGCGCGGCCCGCACCGCACTGGCCGCCAACGAAGATGCACTCGGTCTGGTGCGCACACGCTACGAGGCCGGGCTTGCCAGCTATCTCGACGTGCTCGCGAGCGAACGCGGCGTGCAGGACCTTCGCCTCGCCGTTATCGGCCTTGAGACATATCAGCGCGGCGCGACGCTGGCGTTGATCCGCGCGCTGGGCGGCGGGTTCGACGCGGCCACTACCCAACCATCAGGACAGACCGACCAATGAGCGATACCGCGACACAAGCTGCCGAAGTCGATCCGGAACTGTCCGCCTTTCGCAAGACCCGCCGGACGATGTGGCTCAAGCGCCTGGCCATCGCGCTGGCAATCGCGGCGCTTGCCTGGGGTGCGTGGTATGTGCTGGTCGCTCGCAACTATGTCAGCACCGACAACGCCTATGTGAACGCGCGTATGGCGCAGGTCACCCCGCTGATTGCAGGATCGGCCATCGAGGTGCTCGTCGAAGATACGCAGCAGGTGAAGGCCGGGGACGTCCTGGTCAGGCTCGATCACGCCAACGCCAGGATCGCCGTCGCGCAGGCCGAGGCCGATCTTGCCGCTGCTCGCCGCAAATTCGGCCAGACCGTTGCGACCAACAGCGCGCTATCGGCCCAGATCGATACCTCAAGCGCCGGTCTCGTCCAGGCCCAGGCGCGGCTTCGCACCGCGCAGGCGGAATTCGAAAAGGCAAGGATCGATTTGCAGCGCCGGGAGGCAGTCATTGCCAGCGGCGCGATCTCGGGCGAGGAACTGACACAGGCGCGCAAAGCCTATTCCGCGGCAAGTTCTGCGCTCGAAGCAGCACGTGGCGGCATCTCGGAAGTCGCTTCAGCCCGCCGGGTTGCGCAAGGGCAACTCGCGGCCAACGATGCCCTGGTGCGCGGCTCCAGCGTGGACACCGATCCAGCGGTTCAGGCGGCCAGGGCCCGGCTTGACGCGGCCTTGCTCGATCTCCAGCGTACCGAGATCCGAGCACCGGTCTCCGGGGTGGTGAGCCGCCTGCAAATCCAGGTCGGCCAGCGCCTGAGCCCCGGCCAGACGATCATGACCATCGTTCCGATCGACAAGCTCTACGTCGATGCTAACTTCAAAGAAGTTCAACTGGGGCGCGTTCGCCCCGGCATGGCTGTGACCCTCAAGTCCGATCTCTACGGCGGCGATGTCGTCTATCACGGCAAGGTCACCGGCCTCGCCGGCGGGACCGGCTCGTCGATGGCGATCATTCCCGCGCAGAACGCGACCGGGAACTGGATCAAGACCGTTCAGCGCCTGCCGGTGCGGATCGAACTCGATCCTGCCGAACTGCGTCAGCACCCTTTGCGCGTCGGGCTGTCGGTGGAAGTCGAGATCGATGTCTCGGGCCAGTGACCTGCAATGAGCGAACCCTCACCCCCAAGCGCGGGGATCTCCCCGTCGCGGCAAATGGTCGCAGGCCTGGTGCTGGCTTTGGCCAATTTCATGGTCATCCTCGACCTGACCATCGCCAACGTCTCGATTCCGCACGTCGCGGGCAATCTCGGTATCACGCTCGAACAAGGCGCCTGGATCATCACCTCCTATGCGGTCGCCGAGGCGATCTGCGTCCCCTTGACCGGATGGATCGCCGGTCGCTTCGGGTCGGTGCGCACCTTCCTGTTCAGCATGGTCGGGTTTGGCATCTGCTCCTTTCTCTGCGGCATTTCGGTGACCTTGGGCATGCTCGTGGCAAGCCGGATCGGTCAGGGAATCTTCGGCGCTTTCTTGATGCCGATGTCGCAAACCCTGCTGCTCAGCGTGTTCCCGCCCGAGAAGCGCAATATGGCGATGGGACTATGGGCTGTTACACTGCTGATGGGACCTGCTCTTGGCCCGATGATCGGCGGCTATCTCACCGAAAATTATTCCTGGCATTGGATATTCCTGATCAACATCCCTGTTGCAATTTTGTGCATCGTCGTAGGATTTTCTCTGCTCAGGCCGATCGAGACCGAGCGGCAGATACTACCCATCGACTTTGTCGGCCTCGCCTTGCTGATACTCTGGGTCGGCTGCCTGCAACTGGTGCTCGACCTTGGTCGCAACCACGACTGGTTTGCCGACCCGATGATCGTGGCGCTGTCGATTGCATCATGTGTCGGCTTCGTTGTGTTCGTGATCTGGGAGTTGGGCGAGGATCACCCGATCGTCGATCTTCGAGTCCTCAGGCACCGGGGGTTCAGCGTTGCCCTAACGGTGCTGTCGCTCGCCTTCGCAGGATACTTTGCGGGATTTGTCATTGTTCCCCAATGGCAGCAGGCCTGGCTCGGATTTCCGGCGACCGCCGCCGGTCTGTCCTCATCGTTTTCGGCCATGGGCGGACTGATCACCGCGCCGCTTGTGGCCTATCTGATGAGCCGTCACGACCCGCGCCTCCTCGTTTCAGGCGGCGTTGCCTGGATCGCAGCGATGGCCCTTCTGCGCACGACCTGGACGACGGATTCGGACTTCTGGACCCTCAGTCTGCCGCAGTTCGTTCAGGGACTCGGCGTCACCTTCATGATGCTCCCGCTCATGACCTTGACGCTCAACACGGTTGATGAGAACGAGGTGGCATCGGCTGCCGGCCTTCAAAGCTTCATGCGCACGATTGCGACCGCCGTGGCGACCTCGATCACACTTTCCTACTGGGGTGATACCCAGCGCCTCGCGCGTAGCGACGCGGTCGCAGTCCTGCAGCCGGAAGCGGCGCAGGCAAGCCTTGCGGGACTCGGCTTCCCGCCTGACCAGGTGCGGCAGGTGCTCAGCAATATGGTTGACCTGGAAGCGACAACCATGGCGCTCATCCACACTTTTTGGGCGACCACCGCAATCCTTATCTTTGCCGCGTGTCTTATCTGGCTTGCCCCGCGGCCCGCGAAGACTGGCGGGATGCCGATCGGGCATTGACGCGCCGCCATTCATGAGCGCTGGTTCATCCAAGCAGCATTCGCCCCGCCTCAGGCGGGGCGGGAGAGGTAGAGGAGGCGTGTAGCGGGTGACGGGCTGAAGGAGCGGAAGAGAGTTTCCCTCCGCCCGCCATGGAGACCCGCCATGTCCCGATCCCACCCTGCGACGCCGCGAGCCGACGTCTATTCGCGCATCACCACCGAGATTGTCTCTGCCATCGAAGCCGGTGCCGGCGACTGGCGCATGCCTTGGCACCATGATGGCGCTGCCACGACGAGGCCGCAGAACGTCACCTCCCGCCGTCGCTATCGCGGTGTCAATGTGCTGGCGCTCTGGATTGCCGCTGAAGCCAGCAGCTATTCCAGTGGTCTTTGGGGGACCTATCGCCAGTGGGCAGCTCTTGGCGGACAGGTCCGCAAGGGTGAGCGCGGAACCACCGTCGTGTTCTGGAAGCAGGCCGCATCGCGCGCCGATGACGATCATGACGACGGCGAAGCCGGCCCCGGCCGCATGTTCGCCCGGGCCTTCACCGTGTTCAACCTCGCACAGGTCGAGGGCTATGAGCCCGCTCCTGTCGCGGTATTGCCCGAGAGCGAGCGGTTCGAACATGCCGAGGCATTCGTCGCGGCTCTGAAGATTCCGATCACCGAAGGCGCCTACGATGCGCACTACCGGATCGATCTTGATCACATCTTCATGCCGATCTTTGCCTCGTTTCGGGATCCATCGGCGCAGATGGGCACCCTTCTGCACGAAGCCGGCCACGCTACGGGCGCAAAGCACAGGCTCGACCGCAATTTTGCCGAGAGGTTCAAGCGCGACAGTCTGGCGATCGAGGAGATCTGCGCCGAACTGACAGCTTCGTTCGTGCTCGCCGACCTCGGGATCGCCCACCATCCGCGCGCCGATCATGCCGCATACGTGGCATCGTGGTTGCGCGTGCTGAAGGACGACCCTCGCGCCATCTTCACCGCCGCCAGCAAGGCACAGGCCGCAGCCGACTGGATGCACGCCCAGCAACCCCAGCCCGAGGAGCTGGCGGCATGACGCGCGTCCGGAAAATTGGCGTCGGAAGTCAGATTGGGGCTGGACTGTCAGGATATGTAGCCGAACTTTCGAGCGCCATGCTCGGCGCCGAGCTGGGGCTGCCGGTCACGCACCTCGACAGCCACGCAAGCTATATCGAGCATTGGCTCAAGCTTCTGAAAGACGATGACCGCGCCATCCTGACCGCTGCAGCCAAGGCCGAAGAAGCCGCGAGCCTGCTGCTGAAGCTCGGCGGCAGGGTCACCCTCGCGCAGTTCGACGACGCGTCAGACGACGCTGCGCTCGCGGCCTGAGGGAGGATATCATGGGCCGATCGGTCAGCTATCCCAGCGGCGCAATCGTCGCCTTCACAGTGCTTGAGGTCGAAGCCGAAGACGATTGGGAATTCGAGTATGAATGGCTGCGTGACCATCTGTGCGAGCGGGCCGCCAAAGCCTTCCCTTCGCTGATCCCGCATGACGGCTGGCGAGGAAGGGAGGACCGGATCCTCATGCGCAATGCCTACGCAGATTTCGGTGTATCGGTCTACGGCGGGCTGGTGGCCGTCTGGATCGCCCAACGCGATGACGGGGCCTATTGGGACGCCGATTGGCGCACGGCCCGCTCACCGCGGGCACAGCGCTGGCTGTCCCCGATCGCATCCCGTTTCGATGCCTTGTTTGGCGACTACGATTGCCTCGGGCACATGTCGAACGGCGAGGGGATCTACACCAAGCGCGCAGCTTGAGGCCTGCGAGTTGGTTCGTCGCGGCGCTGGGTGGCCATCCCTGACTGCACTTTGCCAGCCGCTCATGGTCTGTCGCCATGCGAGAGAGGCCCTGGGCCAGCCGCCAGTCTTGCGCAACCCGGCTTGGGCGGGCCCGTGTTGGCCTTGGCCCTTCGGGCTCAAGGCCTGCCCGCGCCAGCCCGCCAAGACGGGTTCCCCCTTACGGGTGCACAATCCTGCCTGAAGCTGGCCCTGACGGGCTCTCGCTGGCGCAGCCATGAACGGGTGCGTCGGCCTCACGCCAGTCAGGAGGACTTCCCCATGCACACGTCATTTGCCGATCAACTCGCCGGGCTCGATCTTGCCGGCTTCTCGATTGGACCCGCTCCCCTATCGACCAACGATTTCCCGGTCCGGGAGGCGGTCGTCCAAACTCTCGAAGCGGTCTGGTCCGATCTTTTCGCCATGGTGTCCGGGACCGCGCTTGAAGCCGACGCCGAAGATCTTGGCTGGGCCTTCGTCAACATCTTTCACCGCTCCGCCGAACGCAAATCGACGGCCCTTGACCGGGCGACCGACGAGGTCCGCGCGCTGATTGCTACGGTCGATGGATCCGAGGTCCACACCCATGACCTGGAGACCCAGGTCGAGCGGGCGCAATGCGCCGAAAGTGCGATGCTGGCGCTCGAGGAGATGCGCGAAGTGGCGGCAGCCCTTTACCTCAACGAGTTCGGTTCCTCCTGGAAGCCGGTCTCCAGTTCTCGCTTCAATCACAGCGTCATGCTGACTTCCGCACTCGTCGAAGGGCGCGACTTCCTGCGCGCCCGTGCCGAGGCCAAGCGCCGTGCGGCGGTGCCCGAAGGAACCCCTGTCGTTTTCGCTGGCGGGCGCACCCGTCATGCGACCGAGGACGATGCACTGACCTTCGGCAACAACGTCTGGGCAACGCTCGACAAGGTCCGCGACCGCGTACCCGACATGGTGCTCATCCATGGCGGCGACACCAAGGGCGTCGACCGCCTGGCATCGAGCTGGGCCGAACGGCGCGGCATCCCGCAGGTCACGTTCTCGCTCGACATGCGGCTGGGCGCTCGTGCTGGGTTCAAGCGCAACGAGCGTATGCTCTCCCTCGATCCGCGCTACGTCATCGCCTTTCCAGGCAATGGCGTGCTCGAACGTCTGGTCATCGAAGCCAAGGCCCGGCGGATCACCGTGGTCGATCGGCGCGGGCCCCTCGGCACCAATCCGAAGAGCACTTCGGCAGGCACTGACTGAGGTCATGCCGGTCCTCGCGCCAGCGCCGGGTCGGCGCTGGCGTCGTCCGTCAGTGGAAAGGCGCGCGCCTGTGGTTTGGAGCCAGCGAATGGTCGATGGCTCCTTTCTACAGGAGGTATTCCATGATCGATATCGAGGCCGTGATGGCCGACTTTGCCGTTCGCCAGGCCGAGCGGCAGATGCAGGTTGCGGAAGAGGTTCAGCAGCTCAAGGTCGCCATTCTTCCGCGCTTGCAGGATGCCGGCATCGCCCGTGTCGAGATCCGCTTTGATGGCTGCGGCGACAGCGGTGCCGTTGAAGAATGTGCATGCCTCGATGCAGCCGGCGCGGGGATCCCGTGCCCGGATGTGACCCTCTTGGAAGGCGAAGCAGACAGCGTTGATCGTACCGGTTCCAGAGAGCCGCAATCACTCGGGCGGGCACTCGAACAGCTGACCTACCTGGCGCTCGAACGTCACCATCCTGGCTGGGAGATCAACGACGGTGCCTGCGGCGAACTGGTGATTGATGTGGCTGAGGCGACTTTCGTGCTCGACTGCAGTCTGCGCTTCATCGCCACCGATGATCATTCGACCGAGCTCTAGGAGATCAAGCATGGCGCACTGCTACTACCACGCTCTCTCGTCGGTCCGGAAATGGGGCGGCACGGTCGATGACTATCTCCCGCTTCACCAGTGGTTCGACCAGTCCAAGGCAATCCTGGCAGACCAACGGCACCGCGCGCTGCGGCACCATGCCGAGGGGATATTCATGCTCGAAACCCTGTTCGGCGAGACCCTCGTCAATGCCGATGGCCGGGTCGTTCCGGTGCGTCTGGTCGGCGAACAGCACGTACGCGAAGACCTGGGCTCGATCCCCTCCTTTGCGGACTGGGCGCGCTTGATCACGCCGCAGACCTGGATGCTTCGAGGCAACCCTCTGGACGGCGCTGAAGGGGTGACGATCGATATGCCTCTCCCCGGCGAAGCAGTTTCGTCCAGGAATGAGCCATCGGTTGGAGGAGCGGTTAGTACCGTGATCTAGAATGGGGTTCTCCGGTGGAAGGTCGGGCATGGATGATCCGGCCAGGACCGGAGGGAAACGGGGCAGGGCAAACCTGTTCAAGGCATCCAGCTCCACCCGGCTTCGATGCAAACCTGTCCCTGAATCACCCCCCGTCGAGACGCGCAACCCGGATCAGGTCCGACCGAGTTGCCGGGCACGATTTTGCGCATCGCTGGTGCCGAAAACCGGTTCCCACTTTTCGGCGCGATGCTGCGTGCCCGACTGCCCGCACCACCCGAACCAGTTCCGGGTTTCCCTTCGGTGCGCTTCGCCGCGGGGCGCTTCTGCTCGGGTTTTGCAGCCGGGATGGCCCCGGATTGCTCGATCAGGAGAAAGCCCATGACCAATCTCGTTATCCTCGTTGGCCGCATCGCTCGCGACCCCGAAACCCGCACCACCCAGGGTGGAACCAGCATCACATCGATCTCGGTCGTGACCGACCGTCCCGCCCGCAAGGATGGCAAGACCTACAAGGACGAAAACGGCTACACCGCCAAGGACAGCGAATTCCATCGCATCACCTGCTTCAACGGCCTGGGCCAGAATGTCGCCAAGTATTGCACCAAGGGCCAGCTCGTGACGGTCGAAGGTCGCATCCACTACACCCAGTGGGAGGATCAGAGCGGCACCAAGCGCTACGGCTGCGAGATCATCGCCGACAAGGTCGACTTCCTCACCAAAGGCCGTTCGGGCAGCAACGAGGGCGCTCCCGATATCGATGAGGACTGAATGTCCTTGCCTCATGAGAAGGCCCCGGTGGCACACGCCATCGGGGCCTTTTCTTTTGCTCTGGGGCTATGCGGCGGCGCGGGGCATCGAACCCCTTGCCGCCGCGGAGCGGACTTTACGCGGGAGCAATTCGCTTCAGTGTTTCCTCGATCCCGAGCGCCATCGATGCGCGAACGATCTGGCGCAACTGTGCCGGTTCGATCGTCTCCGCGCCGCACTCGATCAGCAGCTTTCCGAGTTCGGTCGCTGCTTCTTCGCGGAGACGTGCCTCCTCGTTCTCGAGTTGGGCACGCTGTTCACGCAACTTCTTCAAGGCATCTCGTGCAGTAGGCTTGGACCTGGCCATAGTGCTTCCTTCTTGCTGGCCGTTGGTCCCCTCCGCTCCCGATCTTGGCACTGCGGGCGCATGTAGGAAAATGGTTTGTGGGGCAGGCGTTGCGCTACTGCGCAGGCGTTGGAGAGGTCTCTCTCGCAGAAAGACCAAGTGTGATGCGGGCTTTGGGGCTGCGTCAAGGACGACGGGGCCCCACCATTTTTACCGGGCAAGCCCGGCAAAAATCGTTGCCCCCATCGCCGCTTCGCGGCCGCTATCGCGGTCCCTGACCCAGCCCGTCACCCACATCCTTCGCAGCTCCTGATGCGACGCATCGAACATCAGGAGGAAAGATCATGTACGCTTCACTGAACATTGCCGCTGCTGGTCCCGCCGCCGATCAGGCAGCCTTCGTTGCTGCCCTGGATCAGGCCCATGCCCGGTCCCTTCACAGCTACTTCACACAGTACGTCCTGCCCGATGACGAGGCAGGCTATATCGCGGTCGATGAAGGAGATTACGGCGCCTTGCCCAAGGCCATGCTGGACCGTGTCATCGACACCGTGCCGGGCCGTCTCAGCGATGAATTCTGACCCGCCGGTTTGGGAGGAAGTCCGTCAGGGCTTCCTCCTTTCTTTTTGCTCGCAGACCGTTCCGGCATCCCTCGGCCGGTACGGGGAGGCGGGTCGACGGCGTCAGTCGGGGGTATCGGGACGGTCGAGATCGGCGAGCCGCTCCGGCATACCCAGAACCTTCAACGCCGCGGCCTCAATGGCTTCTGCCTGTGTCGGGAAAGCCTCGGAGGAACTGATCGACACCCCGTTCGGGTAAGTGACCGTTGCCTGGAAACCATTGCGCTTCGGTGTCGCACTCAATGTGACCTGGCCAATGCCGCGCTTCCTTGCTGCCCGCATTTGTGCCTGCATCATAGGCATAGATACCGTCTGTGCCTATCGGGATCCGAGGGCCCGGCAACCTGCCCGGCGCCCCATAGAATGGGGATGGCAAACTGCATCATCCGTTACAGGCTCAATGGCTGGTTCTTGTCCTCGCAGCTGGGGACTTAGGAGCACACCCTACGCGACTGGTCGCTGTAAAGACGGGCAGAAAAAATACTCAGTTTCAGAGGAATAGATCGAATTTTGTGAAATGGCAGCTTCTCCGTCAAAAGTGACGGGGGCCAGGGGAGTTACGTGGATTTGACCAAGGCGAGGCCGAGAATGGCGGAATTCCGCAGTCCTATATGTTCTTGACATGTTCTTAAATCTGACTTAGCTTCACTTCCGCCTTTCGCAGTGTGAACCGGGCTCCTGACCAAAAGGAGTCCGTGCATGACACGGCCAATCTGTCTCCAGGTTTACATCTCCAGCGAGCTCAGCTCGCTGATCCGCAGGGCTGCCAAGGCCAAGGGGATCAGCATGAGCGAGTGGGTTCGCGCCTTGCTCGCCAATGCCTGCACCGAGGACGAGCTTGCCTCGCGGCTCGACGCTTCCATTGAACGCATTTCCCGTCGCTCGGTGTTCCTCATGGTCGGGGTTGATGCGCTGCTGGCGGGCCACCCCGACCACGCGCTGCGCGGTCGGGCTCACCAGGCTTACGTGCGCAAATGCAAGGAACTCGGTCTTTCCACAGCTGCTGGCGAAGGAGGCTCCGATGAAGCGTAATCTCGTCAACTTCACGCGTGGCAGCCAGCTGCTCGGACACTTCAGCTTCATGTTCGCGGCGGGTCTCAAGGGCCCATTGATTGTCGCCGCGCTCGTGATCTCATGGACCTCATGGTGGACCATTTCGGCAGGCCTCACCGATCACGAAGTCTATCTCGTTTGGATGCGGATCTACGCTGCCATCTACGGCTTCATGGAGTTCGACCCCGCCAAACGGATCACCTTGGAAACCGCCTTTGGCGCGACCATCCAGTTTCCGATTGCCCAGCTCGACCACTACCCCCCGGTGGACGATGCGTGGGAGAAGCTGATGGCGCTTCTGACCAGTGCCTTGTGGCGGTCCGGTTTCCTGCTGGTCCCCGCTTTTGCCATCTTCTACTGGTTCGCCGAGCGGTTCGGTGGCCGCTCCAAAGAGCGCAAGCATGAGCGCGGCGCGATGCTCGTTACGCTCCCCGAACTCGTCGATGAATTGACCGCACACAACCGGCGCGAGCGCACCCGTGAGCTTGATACCGCGCTGGGCTGGAAATGGCGCCTCAGTCTGCCGCGAGAGATCGCCCGGGTCTTTCCGTATCGGCCATCGCACATCGCAACGGTCTCCTATCCCTGGCGGCTCGAACAAAGCCATGCGATGCTCATTGGCACTACCGGTATGGGCAAGACCGTGGCGATCTCCGACATGATCGCGGAAGCAAGAGCCAAGGGTCAGCGCTGCGTGGTCTTCGATCTGACCGGGGCCTTTATCGAGCACTTCCATGCTGCCCATTGCGACATCATTCTGAACCCGCTCGATGCGCGCTGCCCCCAGTGGAGCCTGTTTGACGAATGCCGCTCCGAAGGTGAGTTCTGGGCCGCCGCGGACGCCCTCGTCCCCCATGACGGGGGCGGAGAAGCCCAGTTCTGGGTGATCGCTGCCCGCGCGCTGTTCGTCGAATTCTGCCTCAAACTTGTGGCCGAAGGCAGAGCGACCAACGACGCCCTGGCGCGGGAGCTGATGACCGCGGACCTCTCGCGCGTTCATGCCATGATGCGCGGAACGATCGCCGATCCGCTGACCGCGCCGGAAGCCGCACGCATGGCGGAATCGATCCGTGCCGTCTTCAACGTGAACGCCAAGGCGCTCAAGCTGCTGCCCACTGCCGGACCTCGTTTCTCGGTTCGCCAATGGATCGAGGACGGGACCGCTAGCGCCAGAGGCGAATGCTCGATCCTGTTCATTTCGGCTCGCTATGTCGACATGAGCGTCTGCGCGCAGCTGCTCACGCTCTGGCTCGATACCGCCATGAATACGCTGATGACGATGCCTCGCACCCGCGATCTCAAGTGCTGGTTCTTCGTCGATGAGCTGGGTGCATTGCACCGCCTGCCGGCGCTCGAGAAAGGCTTGCAGACAGCGCGCAATTTCGGCGGCGCGATTGTCCTTGGCCTTCACGCCTATGCCAAGCTCAAGGAGGTCTACGGCGAGAACATGGCAATGACGCTGGCATCGCTCGCCCGGACCAAACTGATCCTTGGAACCGCCGACCGCGAGACGGCCACCTGGTGTTCCGACTTCATCGGCCATCGCCAGGTCAGGGACATGGAAGAGGGCTACACCTATGGCTACAACAATGCCCGCGATGCGGTCAGCCTCACCCCGCGCAAGCACATCGAGCCGCTCTTGCTGCCCGACCAGCTGATGAACCTTCCGCGCCTGTCGGGGTACATCAAGTTCCCTGATGGCTTTCCCGCCGCACCGATCAAGCTGAAGCCCGTCGACCGACCCAAGCGGGCGGAAACCTTCATCGCCAGGGTCAAGGACAGCCCGAAGGCAAGGGTCACGGAGATCCATCCGGCGGCGGAGCAGGCAGAGCAGAAGGCAGCGCCGAAAGGCGGCGAGCATCCCTCGTCGAACGACGACGGCGCCGGCAAGCCGGTCGTCCCGAAGCAGGGCGAGCTCGCCTTCGACCAGGGTGCGCGAGCTGCCTCGAAAAAGGAGCCTGAAGCGCCTGCCAAGGATCTTGGGCGAGCAGTGGAACGCACACCCGGCAAGACGTCGAAGGAGCGAGAACCGGCAACTCGTTCCGGGCAAGACAAGTCGGGCAAGGCCAAGACGGACCGGTCGAATACCAGAACCGATGCTCCGCCGCGAAAGGCTGGACCTTCCGCCCGCCCACTTCTCCCGACAGGCGAAGCCGCAGCGGCGCGGGATCAGTCGGCTGCTGCAAAGGGCGCTGCTCGGCCCGGCACGCCCGACGCGAAGGCGCTGCAAGAGGGCAAGCCGGGCAACCCGAAGAGCCAAGGCTCCAGCGATGCCGCCGCGCGCAAGCTGATGATCGAGGATGGTTTGCGGGAGCACGAGCCTCCGCCGATCACTGGTCCCGATCTTGGTGACATGGAGATGTGAGCATGTCGCTGACTGCCTTGGCGTGGGGGACCGATCGATGCTGTCGGTAGCCAATGTCCGCACCGCCGGCGGCGCGGCCAACTACTTCGCTGCCGACAATTACTACACGCGAGCGGATGCCGATCGCTCGGGTGAATGGCTGGGGAAGGGCGCTGCCGCGCTCGGGCTTACTGGTTCCGTCGACGCACGGCAATTCGAGGCGGTCCTTAAGGGACTGCTGCCCGATGGTAGCCGCGTCGGCAGTGACAACCGGGCGCACCGGGCGGGGACCGACCTCACCTTTTCGATGCCGAAAAGCTGGTCGGTCCTTGCTCTGGTCGGCGGCGACAAACGGATCCTCGATGCCTATGCGTCGGCCGTCCGGGAAACCCTGCGCTGGGCCGAAACGAACCTTGCCGAGACCCGGATGGAGGTTCGCGGAAAGGAGCGTACCGTCCAGACCGGCAACCTTGCGATCGCGCTGTTCCAGCACGATACCAATCGCAACCAGGAGCCCAACGCCCACTTCCATGCCGTCATTGCCAATGTGACTAGAGGGGCCGACGGCAAATGGCGGGCGCTGCGCAATGACAAGCTCTGGCAGCACAATACCTTGCTCAATGCCATGACGATGGCGCGGTTTCGTCTGAGTGTCGAGAAGCTCGGCTACGAGGTCGGTGAGTTCGGCAAGCACGGCAATTTCGAGGCCGTCGGTGTGCCCAAGGCGGTCCGGGATGCCTTCAGTTCCCGGCGAGCGGAAATCCTGGAAGCGGCCGCCCAGATGAACTTCTCAGGGCCAGGCGTTCTTGATGCTGCAACCTTGATGACCCGGGCCGACAAGGGGCGGATCGAAGATCGCGATGCGCTGACGCAGCAGTGGCAGGAAGCGTCCGCGAGGCTGGGCTTTGATCCCGCCACGGTGATTGCCAGAGCCAATGCTCGCAGTGCGCAGGAACTTGGCAATGTGACCGGCTTGAGGCCAACCATGCGCGCGCTTGTCCGCAATGTTCAGGACCTTGCAACCTCCTTTGCCGAGCGCCTTGGCCTGCGCGAAGGTGACCCACTGATACCTGCCCGGCTGAGCAATCACAGTGTCGAGCAGGTCGCCGCAATTCATGCAGTCGCCTCGGCTGTGCGGCATCTGGGCGAGCGGGAGGCGGCCTTCAGCCGGGCCGAAATCTACCGTGCAGCGCTTGGCTTTGCGCTCCCGACTTCGCTCGCTGACATCGAGCACCGCGTCGACCAGCTTCTCCGCCAAGGGCATCTGGAGAAGGGCAGGGGCGCCGACCGGGAACTGCTGACGACACGCGATGCCATCAGTCTCGAACAACGCATCATCGCCGGGGTTGAAGACGGGCGCGGCGCTGCGCCGGCGATTGTTTCTCCCGACCTTGCCGGGTCCCGTCTGCAGGCCCTGTCCCAGATCAAATACGGGCTGACCTTGAACGCCGGACAGGAAGGGGCAGGGCGTTTGCTGCTTGGCTCGAACAACCGCATCGTCGCGATCCAGGGCGTCGCGGGCGCAGGCAAGAGCACGGTCCTCAAACCCGTCGCCGATATCCTGCGCGAGGAGGGCAGAGCCGTGCTCGGGCTCGCGGTGCAGAACACGCTGGTCCAGATGCTCGAGCGCGACACGGGTATTGCCTCGATGACAGTGTCGCGGTTCCTCGCCCGGCACCGCGATCTCCTTGAAGGGGCCGATGCGGACCGTCTCGCCGAGGCGCGGGCCGACATGCGCGGCACCGTCGTGCTGCTCGATGAGGCATCAATGGTCGGCAATGCCGACAAGGAGAAGCTTGTTCGGCTGGCAAACCTGCTGGAACTCGGCCGCTTTGCTAGCATCGGGGACCGCAAGCAGCTCGGTGCAGTCGATGCTGGAAAGCCGTTCGATGTGATGCAGCAGGCCGGGATTGAGACGGCCGTCATGAACACTAATCTCCGCGCACGGGCAGAAGGCCTTCGAATGGCACAGCAAGCGGCGCAAGAAGGGCGCATCGACGATGCCATGCGCCATTTGGCACCGCAGGTGATTGAGGTTGGGAATGATGCTGCTGTCGAAGCTGCCGCAGCCTGGCTGTCCCTGTCGACAGCCGAGCGCGAGGCAACCGCAATCTATGCCTCAGGCCGAAACCTGCGCAGCGCCGTGAACGATGCGGTGCAGACCGGCCTCAAATCCAGCGGCGAGCTTGGTCCTGACACCATGCGGCTCCAAACCCAGTCCCGCGTCAATGTAACCCGCGAGGAGCTGCGCTATGCGAGCACTTATGCCCCCGGCATGGTGGTCGATGTCGCGCGGCGTCAGCGCAGCCAGGGCCTTGCAGCAGGCGAATACCGGGTGGTCGGAACCGATGTGGCGCGCGAGCGGGTCACGCTGGAGAACGCGCGTGGCCGCCAGTTCGAGTTTCGTCCCGGTCAGATCAGGCCGCAAGGTGAGCAGGATCCGCTGCGTCTGTTCGAAGTCCGCGCCCTCGACATTTACACCGGTGACAAGATCCGGTGGACCGAGACCGATCACCAGCGGGGCCTGCTCAATGCCGACCAGGCCCGGATTGTCGCAGTCGACAAAGACGCTGTCGTGGTGAAGACATCCTTGGGCGCAGAGCACAGGCTCGAGCAGGGCGACCCGATGCTGCGACGTCTCGATCTTGCTTATGCGCTCAATGCCCATATGGCGCAGGGGCTGACCTCCGATCGCGGCATTGCGGTGATGGACAGCCGCGAGCGTTATCTGGCCAACCAGCAGACGTTCCTGGTGACAGTCACACGGCTGCGCGATGGCCTGACCCTCTATGTCGACAATGCTGGCAAGCTTGAAGCGGCGGTCGAACGCAATGCCGGCATGAAGCGCTCGGCGTTGGAAACGGTCGATCTCCTCCGCGATGCGGCAGCCAAAGGGCAGGCCAAAGATCGTGTCGATCCTGCACCGGAACGCACGCCGCCAGAACTTGACCGGTCGATCACCAAGCCGTTCGAGATCGGCATCTAGCGTCCCACTGTCCTCATGCGTCCGCACATGGCCGGTTGACGCGAAGTTCTTTATTTGTTCTCATTGACCCATGCCCCGAATCTCCGATGATATCCTCCTTACCCATCTCGAAGTCGCACTGGCCGTTGCGCCGGAGCACACGCTTGTCCGTCTCAATTCCGATGATCCGCGCGCCCAGCGCAGCGCCAGGGTCGATCTGGCTCGCCATTTGGTCGAACGCATGCGCGGCTTCACCATCGAAGGCGACAGCCATGGCGGCCCGGGCGCGCAATCGTGTCTGTTTACGGGCGATCTGTCGCCGATCAGATGAACTGGTAGTCTTATCGAGGAGGGTTACTGTAGTGGCCGGTCCGGGGCGTTGGAGCTCAGCTGGATAATCCGCTCGGCGATAGCCTGCCATGTCCGAATGCCCGCCTCGTCGCCAGCAAGTGCGAGCGCCCCAATCTGCTCGGCGACGTACAAGGGTGCCTTGTCGCCATGAGTTTGCAGGACATGGTTGGCGCAGGCCCAGAGCTCCCAATCGCTGAGCATCAGCCGAGCGCGCTGATGGCCGCGCCGACCGTCGCGTAGAGACCATAGGCGACGAAGGCAGCGGCAAGGAGGAATTCGAGCCGGAGTTTGAATGCAGTCGGTCGAGGCTTTCCAGCAGGCCATATCTGGTCGCAGGCAAATCCGTTGAACCCTGAACGCTCCCCGACCACTTCGACGCGGGCGCCGATGAATTTCCGTACCTGGCGGGTGTTGTCGAGTTCCCAAGTCCCGCCACCGTCAGTTCGCAGCACCGGTCCGTTGGCCGACCATTCGACGAAGCCGGTCAGATGCGTGGTGCTGCTCACCGGCAAGCCGGGCCTTTCCAGTAGCGATCCCAGCGCAGGACCGTGCCGGTCTTGATCATGGCGCATGACAGATCAGCACCTGACGGCAGACGGCACCAGGCAGCGGTCCTGTTTCCGCCAGCGGCCCCCTCGGATCGGCATGTCAGCCGCGGACCTCTGACCACCACATGACCGGTCGAAATTGTTCCCTTCGCGCCGCCCATCAGCCGTACCAGCGCATCGCGCGCCTCAATTGCGGTGGCATCGGGGCAAGGCTGATTGGTGCGGCAGGTGCCGTCCATTTCCCGGGCCGCGATGCCCGCGATCCTCAGGTGAGGGCCTTCCGCACACCAGACTGGACCATCACCATCCCAGACATGAGTGGGCGTGCAGTTAAATGTCTGCCCGGAAGCGACGATCGAAGCGGCAAGGAGGCCAAGCATCAGAGGACCACCTTAGAGCGCCCGTCCGAACCAGAGAACCCGTCCGACGATATTGAGCGTGCGTTTCTCGAGGCCGCGCCAGCTTGGATAGGCAGGGTTGTCGCTCAGGACCGACGCGCGCTTGCCCTGCGGTTCGAGGGCAATGCGCTTTACGCTCAGCATGTCGTCCATCCGCAGGACATAGATCCCATCTCTCAGCCGCGACTGGCCATCCCCGAGATCGACCATAACCTCGTCGCCATCATGCAGGGTGGGCTCCATGGAGTCCCCATGGACCGCGATAATCGAGAGGCTCGATGCCTTGCTCGCGGTCAGTCGGCGAAGCCACTTCTCGTCGAAGCCGAACTGCGCGGATTTGGCTTCCATTTCGGCCAGAGCGCCATGGCCGGCTGATGCCTCGACATTGAGCAAAGGTACATGGACCAACTCTACCACCGGGCCTGAGCGGCGGGCAGGGGCTCCAAGGACCTTCTCATCGACTCCGAAAAATCGCGCCAGGACCGAGCGATCCTGCTCGTCCAACTGCCGCGGACTGCCGCGCCGAATATACTGCTGGATGTAAGCGGCATTGCGCCCCAGCAGGCGCGAAACCGAGGAGTAATTCACCCCTCGTTGCTGGATCAGTTCGTCCAGGGCTCTGCGTGCGTCGTCCATGACTGCCAGTCCTATCGCGGGCACCTAGGAAAATCGATCCTAGACTCTAGGAAGCCTTCCTAGTAAGAACATAACAAGAACGCAAGCTTAAAGCGAGTCTATGGCGATGGAGCTATTGGAGCAGATCGAGGCATATCTGGCGCAAACACGGACGTCGCCGAGCACCTTCGGTCGGCACGTCGTGGCAGATCCTCGCTTCGTTCAGGACCTTCGGGATGGGCGCAGGCCGCGCCGCAAGACCTGCCAGAAAGTGTCGGAATTTCTTGCGAGCTCAGAGGCAGTTAGCCGCAGGTAAATTAGCGAAATCCGGGCAAGCAGCTTTCCGAATCTCGTTGCCTCGCCATCAAGCATCCACTACGCTTACCCATACAGAAACTGGTTTAGCCCAGTTTCTTGGGGGATCTGGCGATGGACAGCGATTCGGGATTGCGACGCGGGGTTGAGAGCCGCCTCGAGTTCATCGAATTCAGGCTCTTCTGGGAAGGGCATGTCAACCGGAGTGACCTGATCGAAGTTTTCGGCGTTTCGATCAACCAAGCTTCGACGGATCTGAACAGATATCTCGGCCTGGCTGAAGCCAACATGGTCTACGACAAGAGCGCCAGGACTTATGTTCGTAGCTCGACATTCACGCCCGTATTTCACCAGCCCGACGCATCCCAATATCTCTCCCAGCTCAGATCGCTCTCGGATGGGATCATTGCCGCCGACGACAGCTGGATCGGAGGTTTGCCGAGTTTCGCCTGTGTCCCGACTCCCGCCCGCGGTGTCTCGTCCAAAATTCTGAGGGCCATCGTAACGGCGATCAAGCGGCACGAGGCGATCGAGGTTTTCTACCAATCGATGTCATCCCCTGAGCCCGCTTGGCGGTGGATCGAACCTCATGCCTTGGTGTTTGACGGCTTCAGATGGCATGCTCGGGCGCATTGCCCACGCAGTAGCGCCTTCAAGGATTTTGTTCTCTCGCGCATCACCGATACGCGTTCATCAAAGCCGGCAGAAGCTAGGCCTTCCGGCGATCGCGAATGGGAGGAGCATGTTGAGCTGCAGATCGCGCCTCATCCCGCGCTGAGCGCTGGTCAGCGCAAGGCGATCGAGCTCGATTACGGAATGGAAAGGGGCGTGACGACCATCCCGGTGCGGCGGGCTCTCCTCTACTACGCATTGAAGCGCCTTGGATTGGATACCGATCCGGCAGCACGTAGCCCCCAGGACCAGCAGATTGTTCTATTGAACTGCCGCGACATCGACATCGGTTCGAAGGGTGTCATCGAATAGTGCTATACATCGGATTTTTGTTTCGGATTTCTATTAAGTTTCCGCCATTCTAATCTGTGTCTGGTTCGAGTTTGTGTAAAGCTGCCTCGCATCGGTTTGAAGTTGGACAGTTAGGCTTTGGAGAGCTGCAGATGAGTATGGGTTACAATATTCCTTTGGTCACCTCTCTCTGCGACATCAGCCCGGACGTGTTCTCGATGAGCCGATCCGAGCAAGTGGAGCACCTCTCATCGATTGGCGACGCTGATATTTCGACTGCGCGTGCCTTCTACGCTCGCAACCACGTTACAAGCGGAATGTCCGAGTTCCTGCGTGGCGCTATGCGGCGCCTGTCCGGTCAAAGCCAACAGGCGGTCTTCGAGCTTCGTCAGGCGATGGGCGGCGGTAAGACCCACAACATGATCGCCCTCGGCCTCTTGGCTCGGTTTCCGGAGTTAAAGGATCAACTTCCAGACACGATCACGGCCGGGATGGGTGACGAGCCTGCTGTAATCGCCACCGTCAACGGGCGGGACGTTCAGAACTTCATTTGGGGGGACATCGCCGAGCAGCTTGGTCGGGCGGAGGCGTTCCGGGACCACTGGGTCAACGGGCCGAAGGAGATGAACGAGGGGGATTGGATCCGGCTCATAGGGGACCGGCCCACCCTGATCATGCTCGACGAGCTCCCCCCGTACCTCGCCATGGCGCACACAAAAACGGTCGGTCAGGGGACCCTGCTGGACCTTCTAAAATACTCAATCGCAAACCTTTTCTCCGCCGCGATGAAGCTCAAACGCTGCGTGGTCGTGGTCGCCTCCCTCGACGCCGCCTATGACGAGGCGCGCCGGATCTTAGGCGGGCAGCTCGCGGACCTCCAGAAGGAGACGAGCCGCGGCGCGAAGTCGATCACCCCGGTCGACCTGAACACGGGCGAGATCTACGACATCCTGCGCAAACGCCTCTTCACCCGACTCCCGGACCCGGACGGGGCAGAGGTGGACAGAGTGGCGCAGGCCTATCTTGCCACCTACCAGGAGGCGATTCGGGGCCGGGCGCTAGCGAAATCTGCCGAGCAGATGGCTGACGAGATCGTCGCCTCCTACCCGTTCCACCCGAGCTACAAGGACATTCTCTCCCTTTTCAAGGAGAACGAGAAGTTCCGTCAGACCCGGGGCTTAATCCAGTTCACCGCGAACCTGATGCGCGGGGTCTGGGGGAGAAAGGACCAAGAGGAAGTGTTCCTGATCGGGGCGCAGTTCCTCGACTTCTCCGACCAGGAGACCCGAGATCAGGTAAAGGAGATCGAGCGGTCGCTGGAGTCCGCTCTAGCCAGCGATGTTTATGACACGGACGGATCCGCGCACGCTCAGGGCATCGACGGGGACCGGAACGACCGCGCCGCGTCGCAGGTGGCCACCCTCCTGTTCATCTCGTCGCTGTCGGACAACACAGACGGGATCCGGGGCCTGCCCCGCGACACAGTCGTGGAGTACCTGGTCTCCCCCGGCCAAGAGCCGACGCGGTTCATCGAGGCGTTCGACCAGCTTCGGGACCGTTGCTGGTACCTGCATAATCGGGACGGGGATCGGTGGTACTTCTCCGACATCGCCAACGTCCGCAAGCAGATCGAGGACAAGGTCGGAAAGATTCCGCAGGACCGGGTCGACGAGGAGATGCGTCGCCGCCTCACGGACATCTTCCGTCCCGTCAACAAGCTCGCCTACTCTGAGCTGGTGGTCCTTCCGCGGGTCGATGAAGTGAACCTGACCCCGTCTAAGCGGACCTGTCTGGTCCTCTCCCCCGACGCGAAGTCCCCGCCCGCTGCGGCAGCGCGGTTCTTCGACGACGTGGTTTACAAGAACGCGTTCTGCGTGGTCGCCGGGGACGGGTCGAAGATGGCCAGCGCGGAGGACAGCGTCCGTCGCCTCCTTGCGATCGCTGCCGTGAAGACGATCGTGGCGGACACCCCCCGGCACCAGCGGGAAATTGAGACGGAGCAGGAAACGACCGAGATTGGGTTCAACTCCACCGTCAAGAGCCTCTTCAACGCGGTTTGGTACCCGCAGACGAAGGAGCTGAAGAGCGCCCGGATCGACCTCGGCCACTTCCAGGAGCGGGGAGTGATCCAAGGGGAGAAGGCGGTTGAGGCGGCTCTCGCGGGAGGAGGGGCAAAGAAGCTCGTCGAGCTGGACCCGGAGAAAACGGACGGGCTGATCCAGCGCTGCGAAGACCAGCTGTTCCCGGAGAACCAGTCCCGCACCCGCTGGTCGGACGTGCTGGAGCGGGCCGCGTCGAACCCTCGCTGGATATGGCTCCCCCCGAAAGGAATGGAGGAGATCAAGGCAGCCGCCCTCGCGGAGGGCCGCTGGGTCGAGGAGAACGGCTACGTAGACAAGAGCCCGCCCCCACCACAGCCACTGATCAGGGTCACTCGGATCGGCGGGGACGAGGCGACCGGGGAGAGCGAACTGGAGCTCGCCGTCTCGAACGCCGGGCGGGCACCCGAAGTGCTGGTTGCACCGACCCGGGAGGGGCTGGACGCCGGTGAGATCATCACGGACCGAACCTATCGGACCACGGAGGTGGAACTCTGGTTCCAGGCCCGTAACCCGGAAACAGGGGAGGTGAGCGAGCCGTACCGCTGGGCCGGGTCTATTACGATCACTCATGAGCGGCGTGATAACGCGGGCATGTGGCAGGTGACCCTCGCAGCGCGTCCCGAGGCGGAGCTGCGCTGGAACACCTCGGGGATCAACCCGAAGGACGGGTCGCTCTATAATGGCGGAGCGATAGAGATCGACGGGAGGCAAAAGACCACCCTCTACGTCTACGCGGTCAAGGGGGGCGTGTCCGCGCAGCGGACCTTCGCCTTCGACGCGGTCGGCGCACAGCGAACCATCAACAACGAGCGCCCCGCCAAGGCGAAACGTGACTTCCAGTTCGCCTCCAAGGGGGAGGTTCTCCGGGTCGTGCGGGCCGCGAAGGGGAAGGAGAGCGTCCGGTTCCACGGGGTCAGCGTCACTGTTGGTGAGGGGGAGCGGAGCCTCCGGGTCCGCAGCGGCGGGGACGTTGCCCTGTCGGGTGCGGACATCGAGACGATGATCGACGGGCTGCGCGGTGCGCTCGGGCAGCCGGACGCGGAGGTGCAACTCCGGTTTCGGGAGGCGGACTTCCCTGATGGGTATGCCCTGAAGGACTTCGCGACCCAAGTCGGGATCGACATCCCGGTTGAGGACGTGGAGCAGGAGGCCTGATGGCGGATAAGGTGATCACCCATGGGTTTGGGGTCCCGAACGACCCCCTGCCGCACCAGTTCTTGGTCCGGATCCCAGCGGGCCGCACGGACACTGTCGAGGTCTGGGAAGACTTCGGCGCAGCCGGGGTCGGGACCGCCGCGCAGCGGCTCTGCCGGGCTACGGTGCAGCGCGACACGTGGCGCCAAGTGGCGGAGGGGGTGAAGGCCCACCTAAACCGGCGCCTGAAAGAGAAGGACCTGAAGGCATCTCGCTTCAATGCTGGGGACAACCGGGTCGAGCGGATCCTCGGGCGCGAGCTCTGTGTACTCGCCTGGGCGATCGAGGACGCGACCCCGGACGAGGCGGCGATCGCCTTCACCCGCTGGTCTTCGCACCGGCCGGAGGAGCTCTGGTGGCTTTTCCAGCAAATCGACCGGGACGGGGGGGAGTGGGACAGCCCCAAGACCGGGTGGCGGGTCGCGATCCGGCACGCCCTGATTCGGGACGGGGAGGAGGCGCCGAAGACGCCCCGTCGCCCGCGTCCGGTGGATCCGGCCGAGAAGACACCTGACCTGTTCAGCAAGTTCTGAGGATTGATGATGACGATGACCGCCACCGAGAAATCCGCCGTTGTGCCGTTAAGCTTGCGGGACGCTCCGTCCCTAATCGAGCGGGCCTGGCCGACGGCGAAGATCTCGGCGGAGACCCAGAAGGAGCGGAAGGCGGTTCAAGGGCAAACATTGACCGGGCTTGGTTCCTACTGGAAGGGACGCAAGCCCCTGATTTTAACCCGGGCCTGCGTCCTCGCGGCACTGATGCCGGCAACCGATGATCTGGAACGGGACGTCGAGATCTTCGAGAAACTGATGGGGATGGCGGACGAAACGTTCGGTCGTCGGTATGACGGTGGGCCGACTGCCTTCGTGAAGACGTTCCCGGATCACGCGCTTGAGGTGGCCGAGGATACAGGGCGTTCTTGGGTGTGGCGCGATGATCTTGACCCGCGTGAACGTCAGCGTCGGATCGCGCAAGCCTTTATCGACATCCCTTACGGACAGCGCCTGGAGAAGGTGAAACGTCCTGAGGAGTTGGCGGAACATGAGCTGCTAGACGGGATCTGGGGCGAGGTGAACGCTCATCTGCGTACGCGTGCCAGTTCGATTGCCGAACTGGTTGAACAGCTCGGGGTCATGCGGTTTGGGCGACGCCCCCTTTTGGCCGACACCTTCTCCGGTTCGGGATCGATTCCCTTTGAGGCGGCCCGGGTCGGCTGTGACGTCATCGCGTCAGACCTGAACCCGATCGCCTGCATGCTGAGCTGGGCCAGCTTCAACATAGTGGGTGCCAGTCCTGAGCGGCATGCGGAGATCGTGCGCGAGATGCGTCAGATCGCAAACAACGTGGACAAGGCGATCACGGACATTGGGATCGAGCATGACGCCGACGGGAACCGGGCGAAGCTCTACCTTTACTGCGTTGAGGTCCGGTGCCCCCGGACCGGCTGGATGGTGCCTGTTACCCCCACCTGGATGATCTCCAAGAAGCGGAACACCATCGCCCGGCTCATCCCCGACCACGCGAACAAGCGCTATGAGATTGAGATACTTAACGGGGTCACGGATAAGGAAGTCGAGGCGGCGGAGGTCGGAACGCTCCGGGGCGGTCGTCTCCATCACCCGATGCTAAACGATGACCTAGGCATTTCCATGAAGGAGATCCGGGGGGACTTCCGGGTTGACGACGGCACGAGCGGAAACCGGCTCCGGCTGTGGGAAAAGGATGACGTCCGGCCCCGTCCGAACGACATCTTCCAGGAACGCCTCTATGCGATCCAGTGGATGGACGGGCAGGACATCAAGAAGGGGAAAGCTAACCCTAGAACCTGGTTCGCTTCCGTGACGCCCGAAGACCTCGCACGTGAGGAGGAGGTCGTCGAATATGTTGAGCGTCATCTGGCCGAATGGCAGCGGGATGGGTTCGTTTCTGACATGCAAATTGAGCCTGGGAACAAGACAGATGAACCGATCCGGACACGCGGCTGGACCTACTGGCACCATCTGTTCTGCCCACGGCAAATTCTCTTTACAGCTCTAATACTGTCTGAGGCAAAGATGTCGCCAGAAGGCCGCGCCTTCGCAGCAAAATTCATTGATTGGAACTCTAAGCTCTGTCGCTACGGGACAGGCGCCGCGCGAGAGTCTGTGGCCCAAACCTTCTATAATCAGGCCCTCAACACGTTCCCAAACTACGGCGTGAGGTCATTCGGTTTCGCCCGCTCGTATCTAGAAGACGTGCCCAATAATTCCCCGCTATCTGGCCAGAGTAGGCTGATCAGTCGTCGTGCAAGTGAGGCTGATGAGCACGTAGACATCTATCTCACAGATCCTCCCTATGCGGACGCGGTCCAATATGACGAGATCACCGAGTTTTTCATCGCATGGCTGCGGAAGAATCCGCCTGCACCGTTCGATAAGTGGATCTGGGATTCCCGCCGGAACCTCGCCATCAAGGGCGAAGGGCAGTCCTTCAAGACAGCGATGATCGACGCCTATGGCGCGATGACCAAGCATATGTCGGACAATGGGATCCAGATCGTGCAGTTCACGCACCAGGATGCCAAGACCTGGTCCGACATGGCTCAGATTTTCTGGGGCGCGGGTCTTCAGGTGGTTCAGGACTGGTACGTGTCGACTGAAAATATGACTGAGCTAAAGAAAGGTGGCTACGTCCAAGGGACCCACATGATCGTCCTAAGGAAACGCCAGGGCGAGCAGTCCGGCTACCAAGATGAAATTGTCCACGAGATCCGGGACGAGGTGGAGCGCCAGATCAAAGACATGATCGGGCTGAACGACCAGATGGACGCGGCGCGCGGCGAGAATATCTTTAACGACGCCGACCTTCAGATGGCCGGCTACGCGGCCGCCCTCAGGGTTTTGACTGCTTACACGAAGATCGATGGCAAGGATATGACGCAGGAAGCGCTCCGCCCACGCAAGAGGGGAGAAAAGACCCTGGTCGACGAGCTTACTGAGTTCGCGGTCCAGACTGCCAACGAATTCCTGGTCCCGGATGGGCTGGAACGGGAGCTATGGCTCGAGCTGAACGGAGCCGAGCGGTTCTATCTTAAGATGATGGACATCGAGGAGGCCGGTGAGGCCAAGCTCGACCAATTCCAGAACTTCGCCAAGGCGTTCCGGGTTGGGGACTACGATGACCTGATGGTTTCGAAGACTCCGAACAACTCGAAGCTCAAAACCGCCAAGGGTCTCGGCCGCGGCGCCATGGCCGAGGGGGTTCAGTTCGGCCGCGACAGCACTGTCCGGCTCGCTTTGCGCGCAATTTGGCGCGTCGGCAAGGAGGACGAGGTGGAGGACGTGCTAGACGAGCTACGCGACCTGATCCCGGACTACCTACGCAAGCGGGACGTGCTCCGCCAGATCGTGGCCTACGTTGCCACGAAGCGGGAGCGGAATGACCCGGCAGAAGCGAGCGCAGCTCGGATCCTCGGGACCGCGATCCAAACGGAGCGGATCTAATGAGGAGACGCGCGTCGTGCCTGACCTGATCTCCCGCTTTTCCTCGCGCAATCACCGCCTCTCCCATGTCTTCTTGAAGGACCGGCTGAAAGGGGCAGAGACCTATGACCGGATCGCCGGGTATTTCCGCTCCTCCATTTTCGACCTGATCCACGAGGAGATCAGCACAATCGGTCGGGTCCGGATCGTCTGCAACGCGGACCTAGACCCGCGTGACCTGACGGCGGCCACGCTCAGTCAAAAGGCTCGCGACCAGGCGCAGGTCGAGCGGTGGCACGAGCAAGGGGACGAGGTCGACGCACTCTTGGAGCGGCCCCGCTGGCGGCGCTTGCACGAGCTGTTGACCGCCGGGAATGTAGAGATCCGGGTCGTCTCACGCGATAACGCGCCCTTCCTGCATGGAAAGGCGGGGGTAATAACCCGCCCCGACGGGACCACCTCTAGCTTCATTGGGTCCATCAATGAGACCGCAAATGGGTGGGTGCAATCCTACGAAATGATCTGGGAGGACCAGTCCCCAGAGGCGGCCACTTGGGTCCGGTCCGAATTCGACTGGCTCTGGAAAAAGGGGGTGCCCCTTTCACAGGCTGTGATCGACGAGATTGGTCGGACAGCCAACAAGATAGAAGTTCAGGTGGAGGAGATGCAGTCCGACCCGGTCGGACTGGCTAAATCCGTCACCGTCGAGAGCCCCCTCGTGCGCCGTGGAGAGGGACTCGCCCCATGGCAGAAGGCTTTCGTGAAGATCTTCGTAGAGCACGACCAGAAATACGGGGCAGCTCGTCTCCTGCTCGCCGATGAAGTAGGGGTCGGAAAAACCCTATCAATGGCCGCAACTGGCGCGCTCTCGGTCCTGATGGGGCACGGGGCCTTCCTCATCCTCTGCCCGGCCACCCTGACCCTCCAATGGCAGATGGAGCTCTGGGACAAGCTGGGTCTCCCTTCCTGTGTCTGGGCGCGCGCGCCTCAGAAGGGTTGGTTGGACCATCGTGGCCACCTCTACCGGTCACGGGATCCTGATGACGTGCTGCGCTGCCCAGCGCAAATCGGGATTGTCTCAACCGGCCTCCTTGTACGCGGCGGCCCGGAGGCACAGGCACTGTTGCGCGGGACCTACGGAATGATAGCGCTCGACGAGGGGCACAAGGCTCGGGTCAAGCGTGGGATCGGGATGGATGAGCCGGAGCCAGGTAAGCTCTACCAGGCCATGGAGCGCCTTGCCGGGCGAACACGCCACCTAGTAATCGGGACTGCAACCCCGATCCAGACGCACCGGGAGGAGATCTGGGACCTTATGAAGCTACTCGCCTACGGGCAGGATCATGTCCTTGGGCGGCCGAGCGCGTCTCGGTGGTGGGACTCAGAGCAGGCACTCGACCTAGTTTCTGGTCGGACGGCCCCGCCGGAACCAGAAGCGGCCTGGCCTTGGCTCCGCTCACCACTCCCGCATGCCCGCGAGGCAGCCGTGTTCCGGGCGATACGAGAGGACCTGAAGGTCCGGGAAGACGAGTTTTTCACTGACCGCGGCCTCGCGGATCTGGACGATTTCACCCGCGAGGACCTGGCGGAGGTGCTCGAAATGGGAGAGATCGCCCGTAAACTGCCGTTCATGCGGTACCACAACCCGCTTGGCCGCCATGTAGTCCTGCGCCGCCGTAAGACGCTTGAGGAAGCAGGACTGATGGACCGGATCGCGGTCAACATCCACCCGCGCCCTAGCACCTCCCCGGCGGTGTTCGAGCGTGGTGCGGTCCGCACACCGCATTTCTATGACCGAGCTTACGAGGAGGTCCAACTCTTCACAAAGGCAATGAAGGCGCGTCAGGCTGGAACTGGGTTTCTCGGAAATCTGATGATGCAGCGCATATGCTCCTCCATCGCGTCCGGAATAGCGACCGCTACGAAGATGCTGGAGCGCCGCCGCGAGGGAATTCTAGCCGAAGAGGCTGAAGATCCTGACCTGCTGGAAGCGATCGAAGAATTGGGAGCGGAGGCTTATGCTGCCGCTGTGGATGTCGAGGCGATCCATCTCGAACGGGTTTTGGAGATTCTGTCTTCGGCTAAGCAGGAAGATCCAAAGGGACGTGCTGTCCTGCACTATCTTGACCAAGAGGGGTGGCTTGCGCTCGGCTGCATCATCTTTTCCCAGTATTATGACACTGCTCGCTGGGTAGGTGAGTTAATCAGCGAGACGCACCCCACAGAGCCGGTCGCGGTATATGCCGGGGTTGGAAAGTCAGGTGTCTTGCTTGGCGGGGAGTGGCGGTCGATCGACCGCGAGGACATCAAACGGGGGGTCAAGGAGCGGAAGCTTCGGGTCGTCTGTGCGACTGACGCCGCCTGTGAGGGTTTGAACCTCCAGACTTTGGGCACCCTAATCAATGTCGATTTGCCGTGGAATCCGTCTCGTCTGGAACAGCGGATCGGTCGAATCAAACGGTACGGCCAGCAGCGTCGCGAGGTGGATATGGCGAACCTGGTGTATTCAGGCACTATCGATGAACGGGTTTACCAACGTCTCTCGGAGCGCATGCAGGACCGCTACGACATACTTGGCTCGCTGCCCGATACCATCGAAGACGATTGGATCGAGAATATTGAGCGACTTGAGGCGGAGCTCAAATCTTTCACCAAGCCGGAAAGTCCGGCTGATGTTTTCAGCTTGAGGTATGGAGATTTTCTCGAAGTTGGCGATGGCGACGCTGACTGGGAGCTTTGGACTAAAGTAGTTTCACGCAGAGATATCGAGACTTTGCTTGAGCGTCCCTGGGGCTCTGGCAGGTGAACGGCCATGCGATACCGACCTCAAGGGGAACCGCCTTTGCACGCCGGTTACCGCGGAAACATGGGAATATGCCTTTAGCCCAGCAGAGAGTGCATTCTACGAAACGCCGAGTGCATTCATCCTTGATGGGCGCGCCTATGCATCGATCCTCGATGGGTGGGCCCAATCCGCGAGGATGCACTCACTCATAGCACTGCAGACGCTAGCGGCGAGTTCGATTGCTGCGATCCAAAGCGCTTTGACCAAATGTTTGCCGACCGTCGCGGACAGTATGACCCGTCCCGGCATCCGAAGCGAGATGATGCTCTTGCCGGATCAAAACGCCGATACGTGACGGCCTAGACCGAATTGGAGGAGAGGCTGCGCACTCACCGCTGCGGGGCATGTTTTACTGGTTACTGTCCTCGTTTCTGCTATGTTCCAAGGAGCAGCGAGATGAATGCGATCATGAGCAACTTTGACATCGATACTGGCAACCGATCTGCATCCCAGAATTGGGAGGGTCTGTCGGAGCTTGATCAGGCGCTCCGCGAGAATCGTCTGATGGAGTATCGTATCAAGAAGGCCTGGGCCGACCCTTGGGGGCGTAAGCTGACGATCATCGGCGGCTTCGTCATTGTTGCCGTTTTCGCATTCTTAGCGGGCGCGTCATTCGGACTGTGGTGACCGTTGCAGGTCACCACTCCTTCACATCATCGGCTGCTTCTGCACTGGCACCTTGGGCTCCCTTGGTGATCGCGTCTAGACGTCCCCTAGAGCCGGTAATCTTCTGGCGACCGGCCGCCTGAGCCTTTTGCACCTCTTCATGAAGATTGCCGGCACCCACGCGGGGCACTGAATCGGAACCCCCGCCGCCGGTCTGTGCCCGGCCGCGCACTGAGCCCGCGCTTGAGATAGCCGGTCGGGATACGGGCTGTCCGGGGACGAGTACGAGGCGATCGTCGATTCCGTCGCGAAGCTGCTCGGCATAACTTTCAATGAACTTTGCCTGCAATGCTTGGCCTTCCGGGCTGAGCTGGAACGTGACATCGTCGAACCGCGCATTGCCATAGAAATCGCGGTTGCTTTCGATCTCGGCGAGACCCCATTCGCGGTAGGCTTGGGACAAATTGAGGCTGCCTGCAGCGCTGTTTCCTTCGTAGAAAGAAGCCTGGCTCTCGAGACGATTGGCAAGCTCCTCGGCCCGACGAGCTTCGATTGTGAAGCTCTGGGCTTCTGTCAGAGATGCGTTCATGCCGCTCGCGGTGCTCGAGATCGACGAGCTTGATGAAGTGCTGACTGAGCGAACGAACCCATCGCGGGTGCTCGACCAATTGCGGCTGTCAGACATCTGGGACAGGCTCCCAAAGATGCGTGAGCGGTCTTCGGATGCGATACCGATGTCGCTGTCGGTCCATGTGCGTGTCCCACCGCCCTTCGCTCCTACGCTTCCCGAGAGCACGCCATTAGAAATCCCAGCTTTTGCCCCGGCCTCGCCACCCAGGAACCAAGCGGTAGAGATGTCATCTGCGGCCCTGCGCGACAGCCCGAATTGCCGCTGCAGACTGGTCGATGCCTGATCGACCTCGCTGAATGCGGTCTGTATGCTGTCGGAATTCGAGGTACCGGTCGCGCTCTCGAAGGATGCGCCCCGGCTGAACTGGTCCCTGAGCTCGCGGAACTTCGTGACCGCGCTGGTCGTCGATTCCGTTGCGAAATTGGTATAACTCTCGCTGTTGGCGCGGGCCTGCGATGCCATCGTCGAAAGGCGCGCCGTGAATTCCTGGCCCAGCGTCGGCGTGAAGGGATAGCTGGAGGTCGGGATCTGGTCGTAGCTGCCGTCCGGAAAGCTCGTGGTCATTGCCCCGGTGTCGCTGAAGGTCCGCGTCTGCGGCGCGCCGTACGTGAAGCTTGGCGCGATCGTGCCTTGTGCGAATTGGCGGGTGAGGACGCTCGAGTTTTCGAAGCTGGTGTTGCCGAGCGAGACGTTGCCGGTACTCGCCTCCCGGGCCGCTTCCTCGGCCGCGTTCTGGCTCGGATTGAGGTAGCTCGTGGCGTGGTGGGAAATCGCCATGGCGCCCTTGGCCACACCGCCTGCCAGGAACGGCACCGATGCGATGAGATAGCCGGCCAGCAGACCGATATCGCTGTTGACGTCGGCCATTCCGGTAAAGCTCGCCAGGCTGAGGCCGTTGCTGCCTGTGACCGCGCTCATGTCGGCCGCGCCCTTGTACATCAGCATCATGTGGAGGATCACGAACAGCGGCCCCCAGGCCGCGAGATAGAAGAAGCCCGTCACATAGCCCTTGAGTGCGACAGGTCCCGTCTTGGGGAGCAGGAAGAGCGGGAAGAGCACCGGAAACAGCGCATAGAACAGCACGGTCAGCACGACGTTCAGGAGTGGGGCCCACTTCATGGCGTTGCTCGCAATCGAGCCATAGGTCCGCTCGGTCTGAATGTCGGCGCGGGTCTGGGCGTAGACGTCGACATTGCCCGCGCCGCTGGTGCCGGACATCGAATGCATCGCCTGGCTCATCGCATTGATAGTCAGCGTCTGCTTGAAGATTTCGGTCGCGTTGGCCGAGACGCCGGTTAGGTACTGATAGGCCACTGGCAGGTCGGCAAAGAGCTTCGCCTTGGCGAGCGCGGTCGTCTGGTTGGGGTAAAGCTGACGGCCGAACACCGATCCCATCGCATCGACGAGGCCGGCCCACTGCGCATTGAGCGTGTCGTAGGCCTCGCGGCAGGTCACGATGTTCGAGCTCACCTGGCCTGAAGTGGCATCCCGGGTCAGGAAGCGCTGTGCGCGCGCCTGGCTTCCCGGCGCGATCGTCGCCCAGATGTCGCCGGTTTCTGCCAGCTCCTTCATCGAGTAGCGGCCGAGCAGGACGTCGTAGAACACGCATTGCCGGAAATGCTCGTCGAGATTGGCAGCAAACTCCGGATCGGAAATCCGCAAGGACCGGGTCGCATCGTAGAGCCGCGCGCCGTAGATCATCCCGTTTTTCGAATAGTTGAGATCTCCGGGCAGGCCGAACACCACTTCTGCCGAGCCCGTCAGATAGTCGCCGACCTGGCTGGTAAAGCTCGCCATCAAGGCCAGGCCCAGCGGCACGTTGCTGACATTGGCCGGGGCAAGGCTCGGATTGAGCCGGTCGGTCACATGGACCTCGAGCCGCGGCACCATTAGGCAGGAGTAGATGAGCGTTGCGCCGAGGAACCAGTTGATCCAGGCGCGCCAGTCCTGGTTGAACGCAAGGGTCAGGGCAGACAGGCCAAGCCCCATTACCATCACCACCTGGAGCAGGCTCTTGTAGCCCCCGTTGCCGGTCCAGGCGGCGACCGCCTGGAAGACGTTGACCAGATAGTCCCCGCCGCCGACCGTGAAAATCTCGACCATGTCTGTTGTCCCGCCTTGATGTGGTTGGCCCGGTCAGTGGGTAAGGGCGCGGCTCTGGACGCCGCGCGACCAGTCCAGCGATGCGGCCATTCCGGGCGACATCGAGGCGGCCAGCACGTTCTCGATGAACGCCGTCTTCTCGATGATCTGCAGCACCGCATTGACCTTGAGATGCGTGTTGGCCTGCCGGTCAGCGAGCGCCTGACGCACGACATTGACCTGATTCTGCCACATGGCGATCTTGGCTTCGTCGGCCCCGATGAAGCTCGACATCGAGCGGCCCGCCTCGCTCACTATCCGGTCGAGCACAGCAAACAGCAGGTCGACACTGGCGATCTCGGCCAGGGTCTCCCGGTCGTCGGTCGGCATGCCCCGGCCATAGGCCGCCTGGACGGTCAGGATCTTGTAGAGCGGGATAGACGCGACTTGCAGCAGTTCCTTTTGCTCTTCGCTGATCGCGGTGTCGTCGCGGATGGCCTGAACCATACCGCCGATGAGCGCAGCCACGCGCGGCCGCAGCGCTTTCGATGCCGGCAGGCTCAGCGACTTGAAGCCCGGGTTGAGGCACTTTTCCGGCTCGTCGCAGTCGAAAATGAGGACATTGCCATTCGCCGTGCCATCCAGCAGCGAAGTCACGAGGGTGGACGAGGCTTCGCCGACGATTGGCACGAACTTGCCCGGCTCATCGTCCTTTGGGGGCACGTATATTATCGTGCCGAGCAGCGTCATCGCATATTCGGCGAGCTCTTCGTCGAACCGGCCGCCTGGCGAGAAGAACGCCGACTTCTTGAGGATCGTCCAGGTGTAGTTGCGCGGCACCCCGGGATTGACGTCATCATATTTGCCTGAGCCTTGCGCGGTCGTGCTCGATCGCTGCCCCTTGGTGCCGCACCCATGCTTGGCCGCGGCATAGTCGGTGAAAATCCCTTCGGAGTTGCCGATCGCTTCGCAGATCGCCTTGTCGGCAAGGTCGCCCTTGGGCCAGATCCCGCCCACCAGACCCTGGGCCATCTCGCAGGAGTTGATGTTGAGGTTGTTCATGAGCTGAGCCTTCTGGCTGAACTCCTGCATGATCTTCGAGCATTCCGGGCAGACCGTGTCGATCGCTAGGCTGAAGGCAAAGCCGACAGCATTGTTCGCGACTGCCTTCAGCATCGCGACGATCTCGCTCGCGTTGATGAAGCTGAAGGACCCCGCAAAGATGTCGATGCCGCCGCAACCGGCGCGAGCGCGCGGCAACTGCAGATTGGCGATGTTGGTCGTCTTCTGCGGGAACCGCGTCCAGACATTGCCGAGGCTGTAATAGCCGGCCGACTGCCCCTGGAACGCGGTCGGTCCGTTGACGTTGGCAGCGCCCCCGACGTCGTTCAGAAACGAGTCCATCGAACTGCCGACGTCGGCCGATGCGCCAGACAGCGGGAGGGCGAAGGGGAGGGCGGCTGCCAGAAGCGCAGCGATGGCTCTTTTCATCCTAGTAGTCACGTCCAGCTTCCTTCGATGTGAGGAGGTAAATCCGGTCCTGAAGCTCGTCGGCGCTCATGACGCCGTAGCCGATCGGAATGGGGCGGCCGGTCTGCGCGTCCCAGAGCACGACCGCTGGCGTGATCTTGGGCTCGAGCCCCATGCGGCTGCGCTGGTTGGTCTCGACCGTGTAGTTCGGGAAATGCCGCGACGGGCCGCCATCGGTCGAAATCGCGCGCACGGCGATATGCCAGGTCGAGGCAACGCTCTGCACGATTGGCGACATGACTTCGCAAGCGCCGCAGCTCTGGGCGAAGAAGTAGAACAGCCCGTAGCGCTCGGAAAGCTGGGCCATCGCGGCGTTCCGTTCCGCGCTTCGCGAATCCTGCCACTGGCGCTTGCCAAGTGTCGAGACCGGGCGCTGCAGCGTGTAGTCGAGCTCGGGATCCTGCCAGATCGCCCGCTGCCAGACGTCGCTGAAGAGCGATGCCCGGTCGAGCTGCGCGCGCTGGAACCGGATATAGGCCGTCACATTTGCCGGCGTCGGCTCGAGGATCGCCTTGGCCTTCAGTTCGCGCAACGTCGCCGTGATCGCATCAAGTTGACTGGTCGCGCTGGCCGCAGGTGCTGGCGAGGGCGAATTCTGCTCCGGCGTCTTGGGCCGCTCGCAGTAGAACCAGTATCCGAGCCGCCGTTCCTCGCAATAGAAGCTATCTTGGCGCTCGGCCGATTGTGCGCTGGGCGGCGCATCGGTCCGGCTTGCGACCGACTGGGCGGTCGCCGGAGACAACTGGCAAACGGAATTGGCAATCGCGCAGGCGGCAAGCAGCCACCACGCGGCCTTACTGGCGGGCGCGGGCATAATAGTCCTCGATCTTCTGTTGGATGTCCTGGGTGGCCTGCAGCTCGTCAGGCAGGCGAGCAGCGTCGGTGAACTCGGCGTAGACCTCGCTGAAGTCCATTTTCGAGAGGTCGAGCCGGGCAAACTCGTCGATGGTGAAGCCCTGGCATTGCTCGGTCTTCGGCTTGCCCCAGGGCTTGTTCAGCTGCTGGCGGCCCTGCTCCTGAAGGATCCGCGAAAGCTTGGATTCAAAGCAGCAGTAGACCTTGCGCTTGGTCAGGCACACGCCAAGGAACGAGGACGAGCAATAGGTGCCGACGTAGGCGCACAGACCCTGCGCATCCTTCTGATGCAGCAGCATCTCCTCGCGGCTGCAGCCCAGCGCCACGAGCAGCTGGATGCCCGGGATAAGCGGGAAGCCCTTGCCCTTGCAGCAGTTGAGCACGCCGAAGACCTTGGACGAGCAGCTTTCTCGGGTCCCCTTGAACAGAGTGAGATTGTTCGGATCGAATTCGCGGCGCGCCTGGTTCATCGCGTTCAAGGCGACGGCCGCGTCCTTGAACTCGTCGTTAGCCTCGCGCTGAATGGTCTCGCACGAGCCATCGATGCAGTAGACATCACCGTCGCAGATGAACTGGCCGGTCGTTGCAGGCTGGTCTGGAACTGGGCAATCATAGACCCGCTCCCAGGTGCGGCAGGGCTCGCCCGCGAGGCAGTCTTCGCGCATCAGCTTGCAGCCTGGAGTGGCTTCAAGTGTCTGGCAGTCCTGTGCCTCGATGAACTGCGCACAGCTGTAACTGCGGCTCCACGCCCAGCACGGCTGCGTCACGGCGATGCCATCGATGATGCGGGTCACCGGATCGCTGTCCGTGCACGTCTCGGTGTCCTCCTGGCACGAGTTATCAGCCGCAAGACCAGCGCACAGGCTTTCATCGCGCGTGGTCGTGACGACGTTCTCGCCTGTCACCGTGTAGGGCGTCGCGCCATCGACCGGCGCCGTGCAACTGACGAGATCGACCCTCAGATCGCCCGAGTTACAGCCCCAGTAGATCCCGAAGTAAGGATCGCACAGGTTGATCGGATAGGACTGCGTGACCGTGCATTGCGGCGCGGGGTAGCGGTTGCAGTTGTAGACCGAAGCCGGGTCCACACCGCTGCCGCCTACGCAATAGTAGCCGTAGACCTGCCGCTGCTCGACACGCGCGGTCAACGTCACTGGGCAGGTCCGCGTTTCCTGTGTCGCCGTATAGCCGACATTGCAGGTCGCTATGTAGCGCGCCGCGGTTCCGCTGGCGGGCGGCAAGGGCACGCACCGCCCTTGTGCGCCGCCAATGGCCATTCCGCTCGTATAGGCGAGCGGGTCATCGCTGATCATATTGCTGCGCGCGATCGTTGCGTCGAGATCCTGCGGCGCAAACCGGGCGCGCCGGTCCATCGAATCCCGCATGGCCTTGTAGCCAGTGTTGGTCGTCGCATGGCTCGCCGCTTCGCGGCTCATCCGGTCAGGATCGTCGAAGTAACCCGACTGGCTCGGCGTGCCGCCGAAATTGGGAATGCGGCTTGCATCCGGGTTCGTCGTTGCCGCGCTTTGCGCCGCGGCTGCCTTGTCCCGCCCGAAAGCCTTGCCGTCGGCCTTGGCAGCATCGGTTGTGGTTTGGGCGTGGAGCGGGCCGACGAGGGCGAGAAGAAGCGCGCCCACGCCAGAGAGAGAGAGGACCGATCGTTTCATGGGACCTGCCTTTCAAGACGGGCGAGGTGCTGGGCGGCGAGCAAAGCGCCGGGGCCGCCGCCGCGCGCGAAGGTCTCGAGCGCGTAAGCTGCGCTGACATTGCCGCTCATCCGGTCGTGCGGCGGAACTTGCGTCCGGCAGTCGAACCCGTCGCATAGATCGAAGTCGCTGCTGGTGACGACGTAGGTGGGAACCGCCTCGATTCCGAAGGCGCGGAACAGCCGCGGGTCGATGCCGACGCCGTCCAGCTGCTCGCCGGGCTTGGCAACTTTGGCCAATGCCGTGGTGAGAGCCTTGACGCTGTTGCCGGGCAGCCCGCGCAAGGCAACAACACCGCCAGCCTTGGTCACGTCGTCGATCATCGCACGCAGCGCTGCAGGCGGCATCGATAGCGAAGCAAAGGCGATGAACCTCGGCGCCTCGCCCATGCCTTCGCTGGTCATGGCGCCTGCATCGGCCACCATTCGGTCAAAATCGAATGTGCTGGCCTCACCAGGCTTCGTGTTTGCGGCGGCCTCACGCATGTAGCGGCGAGCGTGCGCCTCGGCCTCGTCGGAGCTGGTCCTCGCCTCCCGCGCGAGGGCTTCGGCTCTGGCGCGGGCATTGGCGGACAGCGCGTCGGCATCGGGGGCACCAGCACTGGCCCGCGCCCGGATAGCGGCCAGATCGAGGTCCGGTTCGGCCGTCTGCGCCGAGGCGCCAGCCAAAGCAGCAAGGCTGGAAAGCGACGCGACTACAAGAAGATGAGGAAGTTTGTTCATAGCGCACAGCAATTCCGCTTGCGCCAGACCAGATAGCCCATGTCCTCGCCAATCGCGGGATAGACCTGGCCTGCCGACATGAAGGTGGTGGAGGCACCAATGGGCGCGCAGGCGTAGCGGCCCTTGGTCTGCGGATTGGGATTGGTGGCCTGGAAGCGGTACTGCTGCTTGCGCATCACCGGCATCAGGTACTTGCCGCAAAGCCCTTTGCTGCCCATCGTCCCCCAGGCGACGAGCTCGCGGTGGAGCTTGTAGGAGAAGCGGGCGAGTGCGAGCCGTGAGGCCTGGACATGGCCAATCGTTGCCGAGACATTGCCGTTGAGCGGATACATCGTGCCCTGGCAGCCCGCGCACCAGAACAGCTCATCGGTCGGCAGCTTGGCTGTTGCCGCCACGCAGTCCGCTGCACAGGCGGCAAGCGCCAAGGGATTGGCGAAGAGGACCGCCTCGGGATTGATGATCGCGGTGAGCTCGCTGTCCTGCCACAGCGGATCAATCTCGGTGATGTAGAGGATGTCGATCGAGCCGGACTCGAGGCACAGGAAATCGGCGACGATCTCCATCCAGTATATCAGCGGATAGGCATACCAGTGGACATGCCACTGCGAGTTGTACTGCGTGGCGCCGCCAACCGCCGATGGCCCCGCCATCGACTTGAAGCCGATGTCGAACCCCGGATCGAGCTTCATCCCGCCGAGATTGACAAAGCACCATGGCTTCATGCTGACGTCGGCAAGCCGGACCGGCTCCCAGAACCCCATGGCGATGCCGGGCCGCAAACCGCAGAGGCAAACAGGGAGAGCCGGGTTGCTCGGATCGGGACGGCTTGACGGCCAGATCTTCAGGCCACCGATCGAGATCGGAAACAGGCACGACCAGCAGATGTCCGTGATCGGATTGACGAACTTGCCAGTGCAGCGCCCGGGGCCGGCCGCAGCCTGGGCAGGAGCACTGGACACGACGCTCAGGCTGGTGAGCAGAAGTGCTCCGCAAAGCCATGACAGAAGGCGTTTTTTCTTGCTCATGACGGCGCACGCTCCTTGAGAGGCACGGGCTGTTCGGTGATGATGAGCGCGCGGCCCTGCTGCTCGACGGTTGCGGGCACCGCGCGAATGCCAAAGTGTTTCACCAGCGTGCCGCCCTGATCGAAGTAGAAGCGCCGCTGACGGGCCTTCATGAGGTCGAGCGGCGCACCGGCTACGAGGATAAGCTTCGCCTTGGTGCTGGCATAGCGACGGGTGGCCCAGGCGAGTTGTGCCGGGTCGTCCCCATCGAGAAAGACGAGAGGTGCGCGCAGCGGCACGGTATCGAGCGGATTGACCCGCGTGCCTGCAGCAATGATGACCCGGCCCTTGTCGTCGGCAATATCGCGCGGGGCGGTGATCGTCGGATCGAAGCGCCAGCTGCGCAGCGCCGAGGCGAGGGTAACGCCAGCAACAGGCTCTGGCCGGTTGACCCGGGCGATCGTACGCTGCTTCAGCTCTTCGTTGAGACGGGCCGTTTCGCCGGTCTTCTCAAGCCGGGTGAGCCTGGCATGGATCTGCTGAAGCAGGTCCGGTTCGATGACCGGCCATACCGCGCCGTGCTGGCCGTAATCGCGAGCCATTGCCTGTGGTGCGATGGCCAGCGCCAGCGCAGTGGTGCAAACCGGCAGAGTGAGGAGCCTCACAGGATTGGCCTCCCGACCCCGAGTATGCGCGGTCCACAGATCCAACCGATCGCGGCATAGCGGCTGTCAAAGCCATCCTTGTGTTCGCTGGTGACGAAGTAGCAGCCTTTCGGCACGCGCCCCGTAGGTCCAAGCGCCAGCGGTTCGCCGAGGCGGCTCTCAAGCTTGGCCTTGGCCACGGCCTCACCGTTGACGAAGTAGATGCGGTTTTGCTCGGTGATGATGTCGCCCGGAACACCGCTCACCCGCTTGCCGAACGGCTTGGGCTTCGCCCCGAAATGCTTGACCAACAAAGGCGAGGTGGGCGGGTCGAACAGGATAATGTCCCCGCGATGCACGGGTGCCCCCCGCGTGACCCAGATGGCCCAGTAGGGCAGGCTGGGGCTCACATTGATCATAAGCGCATGGCCCTGCGCGAAGGCGGCAAGCGAGGAGAGCGCCAGTGCCCCGGCGCCGAGCCCGCCCCAAAGCACGAGCCGGCGCGCCGAAGCTGAGCGGATCAAGAGATCAGCGGGCAGCATCGGGAAGGGCTCCCATGCGGCGCATGACGTCGGCACGCACAGACCCGGTCAGGTCCGGCGTGCTCCCGGCGACCACTGCTTCGGCAACCAGAACTGTCCGGCCTTCGCGTCCGAGCGTCTGTACCGAGGCCTCCACGGCCTTGAGGTAGGCCTGGACGCGCAGTCTGGTTTCTTCAGGCGGCCGACCGGCACGCGCTTCGGCTTCGATGAAGTCGCCCATGATCCGGCTCAGCTGGACCGTGACGACCTCGCGTTTTTCCAGGGTGAGCAGCTTGTCCGTCGCCCAGACACCCCACAGAACCTGACCGACCATGCCAGCGCCGACCACGACAGCGGTGAGATTGATCGCTGAAAGCCGCCCCCGCAGGCTTGATGTTGCCAGAATGTTCTTCACAGCTTTTCTCCCGAAAGTTCGCGGTCGAGATCGCGGATGAAGCGCGGCATGCGCCACACGACGACGAGCGTCGCGAGACCGATCAGAACGAGCTTGCACTGGCCGAGGAATGTCACGCGCCGTGCGAGGTCGGCCGCCAGGAAGCGGTCACCGAGATTGGCAACATGGGCGAAGAAGGCATCGGGACTGCCGCCTGACAACAGCAGGAAGAACAGCAGCGGCAGGCCCAGCGCCATCAGATAGGATGAGCCGAGAAACAGGCAGCCGCGAAGCAGGATGTAGCAGCCATCGGCCATGCGCGAGCGCAAGGTCTGCACCTGCGGGCTGACGGGCTGTTCGTCTTCGGACGGGTCGGTCCGGTCGAACGGGGTGACGAGGTGGAGAGGCATGGAGATAGGGATCCTTTGGTGATGGGGTGTCAGCGGTTGGGATGAGCGATGCGCTCGATGGCATCGGCGAGCTGGTGCCCGCGCGCGATCTCGGCATCGATGGCGGCGAAGGTTTGGGGCGAACTCGAGAAGAGCGTTGCCGAATAGTCATCGAGCACGAGCCGCCCGATCGCCTCGGTCTCCGGCCCCTTGATGAACACCTCGGAATAGTCGCTCCCGGAGCGCTTGAGACTGCGGATCAGCGTCTCGGTGCGATCGTCCATATCGAGGCGCTTGCTCGCCTTGAAATCGGCGATCGTCTCCGGCTTCTGCTGGAGGATCAGCATCCAGTCGCTGTTCTCGAGCGCCGCCGTTGCCCCGTCGGACTTGTAGTAGTCGTTGAGCGACTGGGTAGCGGTCGCCAGCGCGCCGCCATACTTGCGGCAGGTGCGGGCGTAGGTTTCGACGAATTCACCCATCGAACCGCCCTTGAGCATCGACCAGGCTTCATCGATCAGCAGAAGCTTGCGCAGCGACCTTGGGCTTCGCGTCATGGCTTGGCTGGTCATGAACATGATGGCTGAGAGGACGACGCTGCGCAGATCCTCCCGGCTCGCAAGGTCGGACATCTCGAAGACCGTGAAGTCCGCATCGAGGTCGAGGCTTGCCTGGCCTTCGAAGAAGGCGCCGTAAGTTCCGCCCGCCATGTAGGGGGCAAGCGCGGTTGCGATATCAGCGGCAGTGTCATGGCCGAGACTGGCCAGCATCTCGCCTACAGTCGTAACTGTGGCAGCCGCGCCGTGCTGCGCCCAGACGAGGTTGACCGCCCGGTCGATCAATCCGCGCTCGGTATCTGTCAGCTTCGCGCTGTGGCGAGCCATTTGCCCGACGATGGCCTTGATCATCCCGAAGCAGTCGAGGCGGTAGTCCTCGTCTTCGGCGGCGCGGGTCGCATCGATCATCGAGAACGGGTTGAGGCAGAAGCCCGCTGCAATCGTGAACTCGACAAAGCGGCCGCCCTGCAGCTTGACCGAGTGCTCGAAGCTGCGGCCATCGTCGATCACGACAACCTGTGCGCCGGCACCGCGCAGCGCGGCGCACATCTCCTGGAGCAGCACCGACTTGCCCGATCCCGACTTGCCGCAGATCGCGACATTGTGGTTGCCGGCCTCGTTCTCGAACGGGGACCAGAAGAAGGGCTGGCCGCGCCGCCCGACGAACAGCAGGTGGGGGTGGGCGCTGCCGAGATACTCGCCCTGCATGGGCGCGATATTGGCGGCGGTCGTCGACAACACAGTCTTGAACCGCTTCAGCCGCTCCATGTCGGTGCCGAGCCCGTCAGCCAGGGTGAGCGGCATCGCGGCGAGCAATCCCTGGATCTGGAGGTAGCGCTCGTCGGTAAGGTCCCAGCCCGCCGCCTTGTAGATCGATTTGATCGCGCGTTCGTGGCGATCTCCTTGGCCCAGCGGTGAATAGGTCGTGACACCGTAGAAGACCCGTACGAGACGGCGGCCTTCCTGGAGCTCGGCCTGAACATGCTGCCACTCGGCGGCCTGTTCGCCGATCCGAGGCAGGAACCGCGCGCTGCGGGTCCCGGCGAGGCTGGTCGTCCGCATGAACTTGAATCCGGCCTTCGCCGATGCAGCCTCCTGGTCCGGATAGACGAGACACAGCATGGTGGCGGCGGGGCAGGGGAAGCGCAGCTTGTCGGTGAACAGGTCGCCGATCAGCCGCGCGCATTCCCACGGGGCCCAGCGCGATGGCATGTTGCGTACGGCAAAATGCCGGACATCGAAGGCATCGGGATAGACGGTCCCGATCTCGGGCACGCCGTCATTGACCTTGCCAGTGGGACGGAAACGCTCGGTGACGAGCCGCATGCGGTCTTCAGCCACCACCAGTTCGATGTCGTGGCGGATCGCCTGGGATGCGATTGGATCATTCGGGTTGTAGGGCACCGCATCGTCCTGCGGAGCGGTGGTGGGCGAAGTCAGATCATCGATGACAGCGATGAGCTCTTCCGGCCCGACTTCGACCACGCCGAGATTGAGCGACTTGAGCATCGCCACCAGGCCATCGCGGGTCTGCTTGAGATCCTCATTGCTGACCGACTTGGAGGTCGGCACCCCGACTGAGACGATCACCTGGTGATGCCGCGCATGGAAGGGCGCGTCCGGCGAGCCGGACTCCCATACGAGCGAATAGAGCCGCCGCGCCCGGTGCCGGGCAATTGCCTCGTACACGCCGCCCTGGATGTATCGTGGGCCGAACCACGGGGCGATGATCCTGCTGATGCGCGGGCTTGCAAGGTGGAGTACCTGAAGGCAGGCGCCTGCTGGCAGTCCTTCCGAGAAGAACTGTCCCAGGATTTCCCCGGTACGCTCGTCGGCTCCGATCAGCGGCGTAACCGAAAGGACAAAGCCCTTCGAGCGTGCGTTGAAGTACAGGCGGGTTGCCGGATCGTAGACCCGGTAGGGGAGCCAGTCGGAGAGCATGTCGACCATGAGCTGCGGGCGGGCTTTGTCGGCGTGCTCGGCATCACCCAGCAATCCGCTGAGCAGCCGATCGACGACGGTCTTGAGTTGTTCGGCCATCACTTGGGCTCCTTGGGCTGCGAGGTGCTGACGATCGGCTGTTCGCCGGTTCTGACTGCCGGGCGGATTGCAGCTTTCGCGGCTTCAATCGCCGCTGCGCTGGGGAACAGCGGAGCGCTCTGCCCCGCCTCAGGCCGAGGGGCTCGATCACGCGGGGGAGGCGACGTGTCGAACCCCTCGACCGCCGGTGCCTTGGCACCGGCAACGGCCTCGCGCGCCGTGGAGGGGAGGACCAGCGGCGAGGCATCTGAAGTTTCGTTGAAGGGACTGGGGGCATCGGCGCCCGAGATGCCGCCAGCCTGACCCGCGTCGTCGCGTGCAGACGAGAAGGGCGACGCCTCATCAGGTACGTTCGGGTCTCCCTCCGCGCCGTCCGGTGCAGGGGCTCTCTGAGCGGCTTTCAGCTGCCGACGGACCTGGCGCATCAGGGATCCGCCCTGGTCCTCACCCGCCTTGCGGCGCAGCTCGGTGGCCCAGCGCGGATTTTCGACGACGGTCCAGGCGACCGCTTCATCGTGCAGCGTTCCAGCTTCATCGACATGAGCGGGGAAGACGACGCGCAAGGTGCGTTCCGCCGTGCGGCTGGTGTCGGCATCCACGACGCCTGACCTCTGCCGCCCGTCAGCATGGAGCAGCGTGCCATTCGACAGATTTTCCGTCGCCTTGGCATCGATGACGTGAGCCGGAGCGCAGTCGCCTTTCGGCGCGCGGCATGTGAAATCGCCCTCGACGTTGGTACCGAACGTGGCGCAGCCACTGGCAAGACCGGCCAGACAGGCGCAGGCAAGGAGACGTGTCGGAAAACGCATGGGTCTATCCTTTGGGAGCAGGGGTGGTGGCAGCGCGCAGGAATTCCCGGAGCACGGCGGCAGGCCGGAAGCCCTCGAGAACAGCGCCATCGGCGGGGCGCACGATCACAGGCGTGCCGCTAAAGCCGTGGGCTCGCGCGAAGGCCTCGTTGGCATCGAGCCCGCTCGTGTCGCAGGGTTTGGGATTGGCGAGCGCCAGACCCGAATAGGCCATATGCAGCGCCAGCTCAGGCCGCGGCGAGCACAGAACCCGTTCGGCATCGCGCCGGCTTTCCGCCCCGAAGATCGAGATCGGCCGCTCTTCGACCCGCGCTCCGATCGCCTTCAATTCGGCCTCGAGCTTCTTGCAATACCCGCAGTGGAAGTCCGAAAAGACGACGACACGCGGACCGTTGGCAGGACCCCAGGTGATCGCGCCTTTGGCGGGAAGATTGCCGAGCGGGACATGGCGCGGCGGGGTGTTCCGGGCTGACGCTGCGGCTGCGCTCGGGCCGCCTTCCGATTGCGTCTCGGGATTGCTGCGCCGCGCTGCCCCTGCTGCCAGCAGGTCCGGATTGAGGGCAAGCAACCGGGCAGCCGTCAGATCTTGACGGGCTTCCATGTCGTAGACCCGGCCGATCACCAGATACTTTGCGGCCCGGTCGACGTAGAAGAGCGTCGATTTGGACGCGACCTCGCACAGGCCGCCAAGGCCCTTGCAGTTGATCGCGTCGATCGGCGTCTTGGGCAGGCGCAGCTTGAGCGCATCTCGAACCTTCGCCGTGTCCGGAGCGGCAGCAGGAGCAGCAAGGCTTGCCACACCCCATCCCGTCGCAGCCGACAAGGCGATGATGGCCACCAGTCCGGCCGCCGTGCGCAACCAGCGGCGCCGACCAATGCCCTGCTCGAGGAGAGTATTTTCGATCATTGGGAATTCCTCACGTAGACGCCGTCGAGGAACACGATTTCGACATCGATGCCGGTCGGCATCTCGACGACGGGTTGGTACTGTTCGGCGCGCTCGATCAGGTATTTGCTGACCGTGTCGGCAGCGTCGGCGGCGCCCTGGCCAAGCCCGCCACCGAGAATGTCGCCGGCCGAGAGCTTGGAGCGACTGCCGTCGGGGTTGGTCGTGACGCCGGAGAAGACGCTGTTGGCGTTGGCCGAGAAGCCGCGCCCGAAGCCGCCGACGATCCCGGCCAGCAGGGCCTGGCTGATGAGGCTGCCTTCGCGGCTGACGACGCGGCCGCGGACCCCGGACTTGCCAGCGAAGCTGATGAAGCCTTTGACCTCGCTCACTGCGACCCTGCCGCCAGGCTGATCGCAGGTCATCCGGGCGAGCTTTACATAGACCTTCTCACTGCTGAGATCCCCGCGTGCCGCGCCGTTGACAACGCAGCCCTGGATCCGGGTGGTCAGAACTTTTCCGTTCTGCATGACCGAACGAGCAGGGCCGGTAATCCGAAGCACCACAGGCAGCGGATCGGTCTGGCTGGCGACGCCTGCCGAGGCATCAACGCCGACGATTACGCGTGCCGGCGCGTAGGAGTTGGGCGGCAGATATTCGGGCGAATCCTCGATGACGACCGGTGGCGCATCGGGCCGGCCTACTCTCAGACCACTGGTCCCTACCTTGTCGGAGCTGAAGCTCATCAGCTTCACCTCGCCAGGCAAAGGGATCATGCCGCCCTGCGGATCGCCGGCTGCGGTGCCGGTACTGGTTTGAGGTGACCGAGCCCTTGCGTCATAGCCGCCTGCCTGCGGCCCATAAGCCGGTGGTGGTACAGCCGGTGCAGGTGATGCAGGCTGCGCGGCAAGCCGGGTCTTGAGCTCGGCGTTCTCTGCCGAGATAGCATCGATCGCAGCCTGTCCATCGACACGCATGGCCTGGTTCTCGGCTTTGAGAGCCGCCAGCTGCGCTTCGATCTCGCTTCGCGGGATGCTGCCGTCTTTCAGCGCCTTCTGTTCGCGCGTGACTGCATCCAGCCGGTTGCCATAAGTCGCGACGAACTCGCGCTGGGACAGGTCGCGGTTGACCAGGCCTGCCGTGTCGATCGTCTGCGCCGCATTGGGATCGCCGGTCTTGGCCTTGTCGTCGCCGCCAAGGATGAACCAGCTTCCGCCGATGAGGGCGAGTGCTCCCAGCGACCCCAGCAGCAGCTTCTGACGGCGCGCGGTGCGGGCGTTGAGCCCGGAAAGTTCGGACGATGCCGCGCTCTCGGCCTGCAAAGGGGCAGTGCTTGGCGTATGGGTTGCATCAGTCATTGCCGGTCTCCCCGCTTGCGCCGACAACAAAGGCCGTGGTGCTGGCCCCGGGCTCAAGCTTCGGATCGGCGATCGAGACGGCGAGCGTGTCGCGCGGTGCGAGATCGCGTTCGGCGAGCGTCACGGGTTTCGTTCCGCGATTGTGGATGCGGACGACCTTCCCAGTGAGGCTGGCGCCGCGATAATCAGCGATGAGCTGGACTTCGAGATCGCCGACCCGTGCGGGTATGGCAGTCGATTGGCGGACCTCGAAACCGTCGACCGTCCGGTCATTGGCCATCGCCTGGATGAGCCTGACGGCGCTGGTCTCGATCGGGGTCTGGCTTTCCCAATCCGCCGCCCGGTTCTTCGCGATGACGGGGTTGGTGATGAAGACCTGGGTCGCCGGAATTTGCTCAACCCGACACGCGACCTTGTAAACGAAGCCCTTCTTGGTGGTGGTGAAGAAGCTGATCGACCGCGCCGCGTAAGTTTCCGGCACCGACACATAGATGTCGCCGCGCACCGGCTCGTTGGTCACTGCAAAGTCGTTGTAGGGCGTGCCGGTCGAGATCTTCGAGACGCTGGCGAACTGGTCGTCGACCAATGCGAAGCGGGTCAGCTCGCGCGCTGAAACGCTGCACTCGATTCCGGCGCCGTCAGCCGTTTGCTTGAACTGGTCGGCGGCATGAGCGGGGGATGCTGCGGTGAGCAGAGCGGCCGCGCTCAGAAATAGACCCCGTGTATGGGTCCCTTTTCGGTAAGCCATCACTGGGCCTCCTTCGATTTGTCCTGCGGGGGGAGCTGGGCAAACCCGGCGAGCGCCAGGCGCAGGCCGCGGTAAGTCCAGCTGAAGCGGAAACGGCGCTCGTCACTGGCAATCACCTGCGCGCCGACGAAGGTCTTAAGCGTGCCGGTCACATCCGATGTCAGACCCTTGGGATCGACCGTCATCGACCGGATCACGAATGCCTGGGTGACATCCGAGCCCCGCTGCTCTTCAACGATCCGGACGAGCTCGGCCTTGAGGCGGCCATAGCTTGCGGGATCTGCCAGCTTCAGGATTTCGTTCATCCAGTAATCGAGGCCTTCCGGACTGCGATTGAGAAGAACAAGGGCCGCATCGCGGGTGACGAGCTCGAGATAATCGGCCTCGACCCCGGCACTGCTCACGGTGAGCGCTTTGGGAACAGTCGGAACCAGCACCACTTCGCGGTCGCGGGTGGCGGCAAGGCTCCCGGCGACGACCAGTGCAAGGCCAAGGCCGGCGCTGGTGAGCGCAAAGAGGTTCCGCTGGCGCAGCAGCGATTGCTGCCGTTCGTGGGATATGTCGGAATACATGGAAGTGCCCCTCAACCGGCGAGTAGTCGGCAGTGGGAAGGCGGCGTTGCCTTTAGGCCCAGAAATCCTGCAGGCAGATACCAGTATGCGGCGTGGGCTACCCAGGAGCTGGCGCGTCCTGCTTTTGCCTTTCGCAATGCGAACCAGGCGCCGAAGGCGACTATGATGCCGATAAAGATATGCTGGGTGAGGATCCCCCAGGTGAAGGGGGCCAGCATTCCCGCGAACTCGTCGATGGTCCAGAAGCCGATAAGCTCCGGGTCATCGAGCCGCCGAGGAATGATGTAAGGGTCTGCCATGGCGACGCCGCCTTCCCTTGCCGCGCTCAGATGACCGCAGTCACGACCGAGGTGACGATCGGAACACCCGTGCCGACACCGATGCCGACACCCACCGGAACGGCGACCTGGCCGAGCGAAAAACGCCCGGATGCCAGACCGATCAGGCCACCAGCGAGGCTGAGAACCGTGATGATCTTGCCGCCCGACCCTTCCAGAAAGTCGGTGAACTTCGTGAGGGCAGGGGTGAAGGTCGTGTCAGCGCCGGCATAGGCGGCGCTCGCTGCAAGCGCCGCGATTGCGACCGGGATGGCAATGTTGAGGGTCTTGCCGAGACCCTTGACGCTGGCGCGCCGGGGGAGGGTGAGAGACTGCATGTGAAGCTCCGGTTGGAGGGGTGGTCACAGCGTTCTTGCGTTCGCTGTGTGTTCCACATGCATCTAGGAAATGTTCGTAGGAAAGTGTTCAGCGGCAATGCCGTCGGGAGGTGGAAGGATGTGGACGCATCTTTTCCGGCTCAACGCATAAAATCGACGATAAGGGCGTAAAGTCAGTCTTTCTGTGTCGGTGAAAGCCGTCACGGCAGCCGGGATTTGGCGACGACTCGGATAGAGGAAGTGATTCGCCTCTAAACGAGATGTTCCATATATGTTCTTTTCATTTTCCTACATGGGATGCTTCGCGATATGCCTGCGACTCGAACCAGTGCAGATGCAAGGAGACAACCATGCAGCATCCAACCACCGTTGCCAGACCGGCCAATGAAAGTCTGGCTCGCGTCCTCGCCCATGCGATCGATGTCGGCGGCAAACCCCGCCATAGGATTGCCAGTGAATGTGGGATGCACCGCGAGACCCTGCTTCGCGTAGCGCGTGGCGAGCGGCCTATCGGGCTCGACGAAGCGGCACTTGTGCTCGCCGCCTGTGGAGCGCACCCCCGCGCGACCATGATCCTTGCTCTTGCTGGGCAAGAAGAGCTCGCTTGCGAGTGGATGCATGGCGAGATGGGCGAATTTCTCGAAGAGTTCTTCACCAGCCTCCCAGTCCACCTTCAGCGGACCCTGGGACGGCGGATTGAGGATCTGCGGCCTCGGTGGGCCAACGGCACCTCACAGCTCGTGGCACGAATGCTTGCCAAGCACATCGATGATTTCGTGGGCCGAGACATCACGATGTCAATGCCACGGTAGCCTGAGAGTTCGGAGGGGACCGAACCCAAGCAAATGAGATCAACAATGCCACATGCAATGCCAGATGAAATGCACACGCCGCAACCGCCCGAAGCAGCGCCGCCAGCGAGGCTTTTGCGCCTGCCGGAAGTGATCGCCCGCGTCGGACTGCGCCGCTCCGCCATCTATCAGCGTATGAGCGAGGGGCGGTTCCCGAGATCGCGATCGCTGGGGCCGAAATGCGCAGTTTGGGTTGAAGCCGAAATCGACGAGTGGATCCGCGAAGTATCGCGAATTTCAAACTGATCTCACAAGGGTCTTCCACATGAAGACCTTCGCCGATTGGCATATTTTGCCAGCCTGAGAAGAACTGACAGATTTGGGCCAGATCATGACATGTGGCGTTGTTAAACGACCAACAGCTATTGCTGGAACCGCCATCACCTCACATGGTCTAACCGTTGGGCAATCATGCCTACGTCGATCGCAATGCGCTGTCAGATGGGCATTGCTTGAGAGCCATTGGTACCAAACAAAGGACGGGGGGTTACGTTTGCGGTCGTCGCGGGAGCACGGTCTGCCTCCGGCAACGAACGATCGCACTATCCACACTGGTGCAAGAATTGGTAGGCTAGCGGCTCTGCGATGCAATAACATCGCCGCTAGGGCTTGGGGGGAATCGCGTTTGTCGCTTGCTGCGTCTATTTCGATCAAAGATACGCTGGTGCTTCTCGATGGCCAGTATTCCGGCGTCGCAACCGGTATTGTTCAAGGTTCTTACGCGCTTTGGCTTGGCTCGGGCATCTCTAGAGACCGAGTTATTGGCCTCGATGGCGTGCTCGCGAAACTGATTGAATTCTTGCGAGGCAAAGTCACAGCGAATGCAGATTGTGGTTACCGCGTCGCTCTTAACAAGATCATCGACATGGCCGCCCCTGATGCGACCGAACGTGCACAGATCGACTTTAACGTCCCCAGCGACCAGTGGGCTTGCATTAAAGCCATTCTCGGCCGGCTTTGGGGCCAATATTCTGCAGTCCTGTCGGTCGAGCTTCCCGACGAACCCTTGGACTACCTCCTGTGGGATGGCCTGGATTTCACCGCGACTTTTGCGGCGCAACAAGCCGATGCCGAACATTTAGCAGTAGGCATGCTGGCGCTTGAGGGGACCGTCACCGACCTGGCGACCGCAAATTGGGATGGGCTGCTTGAAGCCGCAATGAAGGAACTCGGATACGACGAGACCTTCTATAGGATCACAGTGACCGGCGAGGATCTTCGCAATCCCGCTGCGGCGGCAAAACTCTACAAATTTCACGGCTGCGCTTTGAGGGCGATTGCCGAAGAGGGTACATATCGTCCTCTCCTTATCGCGCGTTCAGCCCAAATTACCGGGTGGAACGCCGATAATCGGTTCACAATCGTTCGCGATCAACTCCATGCGCTTGTTCAAGCTAAGCGCACCCTAATGATCGGGATGTCCGCGCAAGACGAGAACATCAAGCACCTTTTCGCCAAGGTAAATCAGCAAAACGGGTGGAAGTGGACGGACCCGCCTACACCAATCGTTTTTTCCGCCGACAAGATCGGTGACGACCAACGCGATCTGCTCATCGTCGTTTATGGCCAGCAGGAGTACGAAGCGCATCGGGATGATATCTGCAACGAAGCACGTCTGCAGGCATATGCCAAGCCGCTGCTACTGGCACTCGTCCTGTACGTCCTCGCTGCCAAGCTTGAGGTGCTCGCCAACGACGTCCATGCTCCAAATCTCGATGCAGCCGCCCGGACAGCGATTTCAACGGGGATCAAGGTATTGCGCGACCGTGTCGCCGACGCCGGCAATGGTGATCGCCTTGGCCTTGCGCGAGCAATTGCGGCGGTTTTGGCCCGGGCGCGGCATCAATTGCAGGACGGTACGAGCGCCGCCGGGGTCCAACGCTATTTTCCATTGGACGACCAACCTGCACATCTCATGCAAGGCAAGCCCGCGCTCAAGAGTTCCGGCCAACGGGAGGCGGCCGTCGCGCTCGGGCTGGTTGGCCTCGAAGAGGCTGCCGCCTGGACGAGTTCGGTGGACGATCCCGAAGACCCGCGATCGGGGGCACTCCGCCTAACATCATCCGGCGCGAGCGCTCGCGTGTTCCTCGCCGCCAACGACGATAACATCACCAATCTCTTGGACTGCGGAGCATTTGATGAAGGAGATAGCGACGCGGTCGTCATATGCTCTGGACGCGTGGCTGAGCGGCAGCAACGAAGCCCAAGCGGAGATCGAAGAGATGGCTCGCTTGGCCCGCGTTACATCGCCCTTGGCCCAATGCTGTCGGAGGCAGCAGATCTCGATGACCTCCGCGATCGCTTTCGCGGGGAGGTCGGGCTGTGAGCACGAGTGATCGCGTCGTCGACATCCTCACCCAAGAAGGCGGCTACAAGCCGCTGCCGAAGCCGTTCAAAGTGGGCTCGCAATCGTTCGATTTCACCCACGCTCTTGTCGCTGGCGAGCGAGCCAATGACCTCGTGATCGTCATCGAGTTGCGAGGAGATACGGCCGACGAGGCTGTAATTCGCAAAGTCTTTGCGCTCACTCGCGCGCTCGACGTCCAGCGCTCGAAAAGGCCGGTCACGGCCGTGCTGACATCGGGGCAACCGCGCTCGGAGACGGTTCAATCGATCAGCCGGGTTTGCCGTGTCCTCCCCGTCGGCGCGCCGGCAGGGCCTGATGCGGTCGAGGCCGTGCGCGACTGGCTATCCGTCCTTCTGCCGCTGACACAGCCTCCGGCTGTTGACACCATGCTCGATTGGGAAGGCGATCTGCGCGCAGTCACTCCAGATACTGAAAAGGGTCCGTTGATAGATGCCCTCGTGGCGGCGGCAACTCGCGGGAAAGCAGCTGTCGAAGCGGTGCTGGCGAATGATATCACCGCCAGCGTCAAGGCGGTCCTCGATGACGAAGGAGATGGGCAATGACCGGTCCGCGGCTGAAGAGCCTGATCATCGAGAATTTCCGGAGTCTGCGCGGCAAGGTCGTGATCCCGCTCGATGCTCAGGTTGTGCTCGTCCACGGCACGAACGGCATGGGCAAGACCAGCGTACTGTCCGCGTTGGAGTTGGGCCTCACCGGGAAAATTGCCCATCTGGCGGCGGATGGAGAAGGCTACAAATCGTATTTGACTACGTTGGATTCCGGTGGGGGTTCGATTTCGCTCGCAACCTCAGCACCGCATTGCGAGGGCGGACGGACGGAAGGCACCCTGAAGTTTAACGACGAAACATTTACGCCAGCGCCATTGCTCGATGCGCGTGATGGTCGCTTTTTCGCGGAGCGTTGCTATCTGCCCCAGGCGACCCTGGGCCGCCTGCTCGAAATCTATGACGACCAGAAGACCGATAGCACGTCGCCTTTGACGCAGTTCGTGAAGGAACTTCTCGGGCTCGATCCGTTAGACGCCTTGGTTGATGGCCTGGACCCAGCTTTCAATGTGACGCGCATTCGCCGGATCGCGCCTGATTATCGTCGTGCGGAGATGCTGAAGACATCGCTGCAGGAGCAGGTCGGCAAGTCTGATCGCTCCATCGCTGCGGCAACAGCGGAGGCCGAGGCTCGTCGTGCCAGAGTAAACGAGATTCTGGGTAACATTGGAGGCAACGCGCCACTGATCGTTACGGACGAGACCGATCTGAGCGCGATGCGTGCTGATATTAGATCAGCGCAGGACGAAGATCGCGGCCTTAGCGATCTCAGCCGGCAGCGTTCGGAACTGCGGGGATTGCTTGAGCGGTGGCAGTCACTGCCCTCGGATGATGCCAGCCGAGACATTGCTGGAAAAGAGCGCACCGACCAAGCCGCGTCAAATTCGTTCATGCTTTGGCGATCCGACGAGCGAACGGGGAATGCGCTAGATCGAGCTATCGATTCTGTGCGGTCAGCCTTTTCAGACGTACCGTCGCTGGACGATGGTCCGGAAAAGGCCCGAAGCGAAGCTTTGCGCCGCGCCGCAGGCGAAGAAAAGCGCTTGGAGTCGCTCCTTGCCACTCACGCAGCGGCCACCGAAAACATCGAGAAGCTAAACGCCGTCGTGCAGCGCTCCTCGAGCCGCATCGAGGAATTGAACAAAGACCTGGCCAGTTCTGCGGAAGATGCGAGATCGCTCGCCTCTGCGCTGGCCGGCGTCGTCCCGCATATTCACGGCGAGACATGCCCGGTTTGCGATCGTGATTTCGCCCAACAGGACGTCGGACCGCTATCGTCACATATCGCGGCCAAGATCGCGTCTCTCACCAGCGAGGCCGGTCGCTTGCAGGCGCTTGCGGCCGCGCGAGCGGAGGAGAGCGCGCGCTTATCCAAAGCGCAGCGCGATCTTCTGGGAGCGGGCAATGGCCAACTCAGCCCTGAGGATGTTGCAACTTATACCGTCCGCAAGGCGCAGATGGCAGATTTGGCCCAGCAACTGCGGAATCTTGAAGTAGTTGCTCAGGAAGGCGTCCGCCTGCTTGCCGCATCTGCTAACGCGCGCCAAACTTTGGTGCTCGCGAGGCGCCGTGACGAATTGTCGGTATCGATGCTCCCCGAGATCGAGACCGCGGTCCAGGCCGCCTTGGGTCAATCGCCGAGCGCGTATCCGGAGATAGAGGCCGCACTCAATGAAGCCGTTCGGGCCACCGAAGCGAAGATAGCCGCAGCCGAGCGAGTGGGTTCACTCCGCATCGAAGCGCTTGCCGAACTGGATAGCCGCATTCGCGACTTGGAGAAGCTGCGGACGTTGCAATCCGAGCGAGACCGCGATCAGAAGCGACTGACTGATGTCGAAAAGGCGCTCAAGAACGTCGAGACCAGCAGAGGGCACGCGAAGAAAGTATCTGAAGCCGCGGATACGGTCCGCTCGGAAATCGTGAAAAAGGTTTTCAGCACGTCGCTGAATAAGGTCTGGCGCGATTTGTTTGTTCGGCTGGCCCCGTCCGAGCAGTTTGTGCCGGCCTTTCGGCTGCCGACGGGTTCGGGCGGTAAGGTCGAAGCCATCCTGGAAACGTTGCATCGATCAGGCAAGGCGTCCGGATCCCCCGGAGCGATGCTCAGTCAGGGAAATCTGAATACCGCTGCGCTGACGCTCTTCTTGGCCCTTCACCTATCAGTGCCGGTGCGGATGCCTTGGCTTGTGCTCGACGATCCTGTTCAGTCCATGGATGATGTCCACACGGCACAGTTTGCGGCGTTGCTGCGAACTTTGGCCAAAGGCATGGATCGGCAGATCATTATCGCAGTGCACGAACGCGCTCTGTTCGATTACCTCACCTTGGAACTGAGCCCGGCCTTCCCCGGAGACAGCCTGATTGCTGTCGAGATAACGCGAAACTTCGACGGGCACGCCGTCGCAATGCCTCGTGCCTTTTCGTTCGAAGAGGATCGTGCGATTGCGGCCTAGCCGGGCGCACCGTGGCTCGACCTGCTAAAAGGCCGCCGGACACGGGATCAGACGGCAGGCTTGGCCCAATTACCTACAACGGGATCTTAGTCCCAGAAATCCGTACGGGGTCCAAGCCTGCCTGCTCCGGGTGGAGCAACCGTCGTTTCGATTTGTCTGGATCAAACGAGGCGCCCGTCTTCCACATTGCCATCATGATCACAGCGAGCTTCCTTGCCACGGCAACGCGAGCCTTGAGAAATCCGATCTTTGTTGCCAGCCGGAGGCCCCAAGTGCGCAATGAACTTTCGGTTTTGATTGTGCGAAGCAGCACGGTGGCTGCCGTGATTAGGTGGGACCTGGTCAGCTTGTTTCCGTAACGGCTGATACGGCCGCGGCGCGCGGTGGCGCCGGATTGATAGAGATTGGGCGTTAGGCCGAGATAAGGCCCAACATCTCGATTGCTTCTAAAGCGGTACGGGTCTCCGACGGCGCTGTAAAATGACAGCGCTGTAATTGTCCCAACGCCAGGAATCGTCTGAAATCTGGCGCAAACCGGGATGCTGGCGGCCATTGTGCGCATCTTTCGATCCATATCCCAGATTTGAGAGCGCAGATATTCTCCCATCCTGACCAGGGGATCCAAATCGACGCGGATCGTCACGCCGTTGGCGCTCAAAAGCCTGAGTTGGTTCGCGACTTCAGCTGCGAGCGATCCCCGCCCATTCAGGAGCTTGATACTGGCACCGTGCAATCTGAATATGGACTGGAGCAGCGCATCCGTTCTGGCTCGATGCTTTAGCAGGTTTCGACGGATGTTGATCATTATCCGGATGTCCTGGTGCTCCACCGGTTTGATGAAAACATGGGGACCGAAGGACTGCGCCAGTCGGCCAAGCTCAGCGAGACCTTTGGCATCATTCGCATCAGTCTTTTGACGTCGGATCGCCAGGAATTTGCTTGATTTGCGAACGTCGACGACTTGAACGGGAAACCCGAACGAACAGAGATCCCGAACCATTTGAGTGCCGACACCGGCCTCGATCGTAATAGACTGGACAGGCTCAACGCCGAACCGTCGAAGGATATCTCTTATCGGAGCAGCGCGGGTCTCAGTCATTGCCTCGAAGAAAACGTGTCCTTCGGCATCGACGAGGCAGACCGCAGTCTCCAAGTGACCGGCGTCGAGGCCGACCCAGTAGCGCTGGTGCCGTGGCATTGTGCTCCCGTACGACGTTTGTTTCTTTCGCTTGCCCTACTGACCTTGTCGGGGCTGTCCGACTAGGATTCGTCCTCCGGCATGTGATAGAGAGGTAGGAAATCGAAGGAGATGATAGGATGGAGCCGCGGGAGGCGTTGGATAGCCTAATCAGCGAACGAGGAGAGACCTACGCATCGATTTCGCGGCTCCTCGGAAGAAACTCGGCATACATCCAGCAGTTCATTAAACGAGGTTCTCCAGCCCGCCTTGACCAAAGCGATATAGCGCTGCTGGCATTGCATTTTGACGTGCCCGTAGTGATGCTCGGTGGAAAGGAGGGGCCGACAGTCGGGCAGCGTTCGATAGTCAAAGTCCCCTTGCTGAACGGGACAGGTAACGATTCACGCTCACAATGGCGGCTGGTTGATGCGGCTTGGCTCGGTCGGCTGTGTGATCAGCCCGCCAGTGTCGCAATCTTGCCAATTGTTGGTGAGGCGATGGAGCCGACCCTCTGCAATGGCGACGAGGTTATGATTAGCCGAGTTCGCTTCCAGGAGAGCGTGCGTGAAGGCCTTTACGCCATCCGTGGGTCTTCTGAAATCTTCGTAAGGCGAATAGCGATCGACCCAACGAAGAACCGTCTGACCGTTCTTACCGACCACCCTGCATATCCGAGCTGGCAGGGCATCCAGCGCAAGGGCGTCGATATTGTCGGCCGGGTGATCTGGATCGGAGCTCGGGTGGCCTAGCTGTCATTATGACACCGCGCTGCCTGAGGCTCTAAGTGGCCACCCCAGCGTGCGATGCTGGTGCGGAGCAAGATGGGTAGCAGTCGCGCTGGCTGGGAGGTGAAACGACGACTCGCTCAAACGCAGTCGGACAAAGCGCAGGCCATGAATCTTTCACCGTGAACGCTGATGTGCGGAGGCTGAGCAGCCGCGGTGCCGAATTAGCGCGCTGCTACCTAGAGAGCTACCTAGCACAGAAATGCTCTCAATCGCCCGATCCGACGAGCTTAGTATCTGATTGAAAAGTAAGAGAAATGTGGTGGACGCACTAGGGCTCGAACCTAGGACCCGCTGATTAAGAGCAATCTTTCCGTCCGGATGTGTTCGCGAGCGACCGCATCGATGTGCAGGTGTCCAGAGGATCTGGTCAACTGACTGCGATCCCGTCGAGGATCGGACAATCGGGTCTGCTGTCGCCGCTGCACCCTTCGGCCAGTTCCAGCAAGGCGCGCCGCATGGCTTCAAGTGCTGCGGCCTTGCGACCAAGGTCATCGGCATGCGCCAGGGCAACGGCCTTCACTTCACTGCTCGTCCGCTCGCGGTTGTCCCATAGGCCGAGGAGAGTGGTGATCTCCTCAAGCGAGAAGCCAAGGCCGCGGGCGTTGGCAATGAAGCGCAGGCGCTCGATCGATTGCGGCGAATAATCCCTGTAACCATTGTCGCGTCGGTCAGGGGGCGGCATCAACCCTACGCGCTCATAGTGCCGGATCATCCGCTCCGACACGCCAGTGGTCTTCGATGCCTGTCCGATGTTCATGGCCGCTGTTCGCCGAACTTCGGGTAGCGTCCTTGGTGGTGGCCGCCATGGAAGAAGTGCAGCAGCGGGCAGGCGAACAGGAATGCGTAAGGGATCAGCCCGAAGAAGTGCTGCCGGTGTTCCGGATAGAGCAGGAAAGCGGCGATCAGCGCGCCCGATGCCGCGGCCAGCAACCACGCGCGCTTGCTGGAAAGGCTCATAGCGCAATCCTCCTGAGACGCAGCGAATTACCGATGACGCTGACCGAGGAAAGCGCCATTGCCGCCGCTGCGATGATCGGTGAAAGCATGATGCCGAACAGTGGGTAGAGCGCGCCTGCAGCCACCGGGATACCAGCGACGTTGTAGGCAAAGGCGAAGAACAGGTTCTGCCGGATGTTGGTCATGGTTGCATGACTGAGGTGCCGGGCACGCGCTATCCCCGTCAAATCGCCCTTGAGCAGGGTGATCCCTGCGCTTTCAATCGCAACGTCTGTGCCGGTGCCCATGGCGATGCCGACATCGGCAGCGGCAAGCGCAGGGGCGTCGTTCACACCGTCGCCTGCCATCGCCACGATCCTGCCTTCGTCCCTCAAGCGCTTCACGATCGCGCTCTTCTGGTCGGGCAGGACATCGGCTTCGATGTCGTCGATACCAAGGCGCCGGGCGATGGCGTCTGCCGTGACGCGGTTGTCTCCGGTCAACATGATGACATGGATGCCCGCTTCGGCCAGTGCCTTGAGCGCGCCAGGCGTAGTCTGCTTAACCGGATCGGCAATGCCGATAGCACCCGCAACACGGCCATCGATGCCAAGGAAAATTGCGGTCGCCCCGTCAGCGCGCAGGGCGTCGGCACGTTGCGCCAGTTGGGCAGTCGAGATCCCTTGCTCCTCAAGAAAGCGGGCATTGCCAGCAACAAGCCGATGTCCATCGACGATTCCGGTGATGCCTTTGCCGACTGGCTGATCGACGTCGCCCGGTTCGCTGATTGCCAGTCCTTTGGCTTCGGCATCCCTGACAATGGCGAGAGCCAGCGGATGCTCGCTGCTGCGTTCGAGGCTGGCGGCAAGGCGCAACACCTCGCGGCTGTCGAACCCCTCGGCCGTCTCAATCGCGACCACCGCAGGCTTGCCTTCCGTAAGCGTGCCGGTCTTGTCCACGACAAGCGTATCGACCTTCTCCATGCGTTCGAGCGCCTCGGCATTCTTGATGAGAATACCGGCCTGGGCACCGCGTCCGACCCCCACCATGATCGACATCGGGGTTGCGAGGCCAAGCGCACAGGGGCAGGCGATGATCAGCACGGCCACCGCGGCAATCAGGCCATAGCCCATTGCCGGCGATGGGCCGACCAGGGACCAGACGACGAACGCGATCGCTGAGACCGCGATCACCGCCGGCACGAACCAGCCCGACACGGTGTCGGCAAGCCGCTGGATCGGCGCACGACTGCGCTGGGCTTCTGCTACCATCTGGACGATGCGCGCCAGCATGGTATCGCGCCCGATCTTCTCGGCGCGCATCACGAGGCCGCCGGTCTGGTTTATCGTGCCACCGATCAGCTTCGACGATGCCTCCTTGGTCACCGGCATGGACTCGCCAGTCACCATCGATTCATCGACGGTGCCGCGGCCCTCCAGCACCACGCCATCAACCGGAACTTTCTCGCCAGGGCGAACGCGTAGCGTGTCGCCGACCAGAACCTGGTCGAGTGTGATCTCCTCGTCACTACCATCGGGACGAACCCGGCGGGCGAGCTTGGGCGAAAGGTCGAGCAATGCGCGGATCGCACCGCTGGTTGTTTCCCGGGCACGCAGTTCAAGCAGTTGGCCAAGCAAGACCAGCACGGTAATGACCGCCGCTGCCTCGAAATAGACCGCGACTGAGCCGTCTATTGCGCGAAACGCGGCCGGGAAAATGCCGGGCGCGAGCGTCGCCGCCATGCTGTAGATCCAGGCGACGCCCGTTCCCATTGCGATCAGGGTGAACATGTTGAGGTGACCGCTTTTCACCGAGGCCCAGCCGCGTTCGAAAAATGGCCAACCCGCCCACAGGACCACCGGCGTCGCCAGAACCATCTGGATCAGGTTGGCGATGTTTCCATCCAGATAATGGCGCAGTCCAGTCAGATGCCCGCCCATTTCGAGTGCAACCACCGGCAAAGCGAGGATGAGGCCGATTACAAAGCGCCGCTTCATGTCGGCATATTCGGGCGACGGTCCATCGTTGAGCGTCGGCGTCATCGGTTCCAAGGCCATGCCGCAGATCGGGCAGCTTCCCGGCCCGGACTGCTGGACCTCCGGATGCATCGGGCAGGTCCAGATCGCGCCTTCTGGCACCGGTTCTGTCGGGCGCGGCGCATCGCTCATATAGCGCTCTGGATCAGCCCTGAACTTGGTTAGACAGGCAGCGCTGCAAAAGTAGTGATGGACGCCGCCGTGGGTCGTGACATGCGGCGTGGTCGCCGGGTCGACGCTCATTCCGCAAACGGGGTCGATAGCCGTTCCCGGGGTTTCCGGTCCGGAATGGGCGCAATGCGCGTGGTTGTGTTGCGACTCGGTCATGCCTCATGCTCCTCTGGTCGCCAGCTTCATCAACCCTGACATCATGTCAGGGTCAAGCAGTAATTCATCCTTTCGCGATGGCAAGCTCCAGCGTACCCAGCCAGGCCACCAAGGCGAGGATCGTAAGGGCAGCAGACGACTCCAGAACCAGGCTTTGCCGAAGACCGCGTAACGCGTGGGCGAGGTCGTCTTGTTCGATTGCTGCACCTAGTGTGGGCGTTAGGCGCCAACAGTTGGCACTCGCCAACACCAGCATGGCAGCGAACAGTCCGAGCTTGATGAGCAGGAGTTTTCCGTAGCGCGAAGCGAACAAGGTGTCCGGATGAGGCAAGCCCATCAGGCTCAGGCTGTTGATGAGGCCCGTGAGAACGATCAACCCGACCGCAAGCGTCCCAACCCGCGAAAATTGTTCAAGAGCCCGATGCGCTATCCTGATCTGCGCATCGGATTGGTGCGCCATTGGCTGAAAGAGCAGCCAGGCGAACGCGGCAATTCCGCCGATCCAAACAGCCGCCGCCAGCATGTGGACGATGTCGCTCAGCCGGTGGAGAGTTCCGGTCCACCCTTCGGTTGCGCCGGCATGGCCCGTCCAGACCAGCGTGGCGATAGCCACCGCCGTCGAAGCAAGCAGCCAGTATCTTGCAAGGTGTGGGCTTCGGCCAAGCGCGAGGGCGGCAACCAAGGCAATTGCAACTGCCACCATACGCACGACCCAGGCGCTGCCAATGGCGCTCTGTGTGACGATTTCCCCGATGACCGAGGCATCGGCTGCCCAGAGGCTTGTCCCCATCATGGCTGCGACAAGCGCAATCATGCCGGCGCCAGACAGCAGCAGTCCGAGCAGCGAAAGGATGAGGGCAGGTTTGGCCAGCGGCAGCAAGGCAGTGCCTCGCTCCTCGGGTTTCAGCGCGTAAAGCGTGAAGGCCGTCACACCTGCCAGCACCATCAGATCGGCGTAAAGCGCGAACCGGATGGCGATGACAGGCAGGTTGTCCATGTCTTCAGCGCACGGTGAAGCTGAAGTTGCCGCCCATGCGATGTGTGTCGGCTCCGGCCGCGCTCCAGGTCACGCGGTAAGTCCCGCTGGCCAGCGGCCGACGGAGCAGCAAAGTCATCGATTTCCTGTCATTGCCGAGCCGGGCGGTGAAACCCGTGATCGGCATCGGCGCATGGTTTGGCATACCCGGCATTCCGGTCATTGCGATCTCGGCCCTTGCCGTTGCGCCGATCACGGCCTCATTGAAGCGCAGTTCGACCTTTGTCGGCGCTGCGACCGTGGCATTGGCTGTCGGGGTCGAAGACACGAGCTGCGTATGCGCGCTGGCAACCTGCGGCACGATGAGCCCCAGAGTCGCAACGGCAAAGGCAAGGCTGGGCAAACGCATCAGTTATCTCCTTGGAAATGGCTATCAGGTTGAGATACGCGGCCCGGAACAGCATCCCTCAAATTGGGCTGGTTCAATTTTTCTGAGGGATCGGGGATATGGCTGCGTATAGGATCACAAGACCTCGGGAGACCCACCATGTCCGACCTTGATCAGGCGCTCCGCCGCCTGGGCACACTTCCGGCTCCTTCGGGGCTGGCGACTATCGACGATGCTGTGCTTGCCGGACTGGCTGCGAGCCGCCGTGAGGCTGCGGCTGGGTCGCGGCTGATGGGTTTTGCCGCAGCCCTGGCGCTGGTGGTCGGCGTAGCCGGTGGCGGACTAGCGGGCGGCGAACCCGCCACGGCTCAGCCCATCTCTCCCTTTGCGCCTGACAATCCCCTCGCACCTTCGACCTTGCTGGATGTCCACCCGTGAATTGGACCACGCGGCTGATCCTGATCGCGCTTGTCGCATTTGCAGCGGCGCTGGGCGGCACTTATGCTGGCCGCGTCCTGTTCGCACCGGAAAGGCAGAGCGAGACCGAACTCCACGCCTTGCTGCACAGCGAGCTCGAACTCGATGCCGCACAGGAAGCAAAGATCGAGGCAATCGAGCAGCGTTTTGCCACACGCCGCAAGGCGCTCGAACTCGAGATGCGGGCCGCCAATGCCCATCTGGCCGAAGCGATGGAATTGGAGCACGGCTATGGTCCGCAAGTCACCACCGCCATCGACCACACCCACAAGGTCATGGGTGAAATGCAGAAGGAAACGCTTGAGCATCTCTTTGCCATGCGCGCCGTCCTGAGGCCTGATCAGGCGGCCAAATTCGACAGGTCGGTTACCAGAGCCCTTACCCCAGAAGTGCGGTGAGCCTTCCGCTGTCCGAGGGGAGCGACGGCGAGCTCGCGGCACTGGCGCTCGCGGGCCGGCAGGACGCTTATCGCGAATTGCTGGCGCGCCACCGTGACGCTGTGTTTCGCTTGGTGCGAGCGTCAGTCGGCGATCCGCACGAGGCCATCGACGTCACCCAGGAAACCTTCATTGCCGCGTTCTCGGCCCTTGGGCGTTACGACCATGGGCGACCGTTTCTGGCATGGCTCAAGCACATTGCGCTCAACAAGTGCCGGGACTGGGGACGAAGGCGCAAGGTGCGCGCCTTCTTCACGCGCGCAGTGCCGCTCGAGATGGCTTTCGATGTTTCAGACGATGCCATTCCCGCCGATGTGCAAGCGGCAGACCGGGCCGAGCTGGCGCGCGTGACCACTGCCATATCCCGCTTGCCATCCCGTCTGCGCGAGGCCCTGGTCCTCCGCACGATCGATGGCCTCGGCCAGGCCGAAGCTGCCGAGGTGCTCGGTGTCAGCGAGAAGACGGTCGAGACCCGCCTCTACCGGGCCAGGGCGAAATTAAAGGCGATGATTGGCGACCAGATCTGAGGGCTAGGGAAAGCGGCTGCGTAAAGGACGATGAAGCCGTCAATCTTACCGGATACCACTCATGCATTCTTTTGCGCTCGATCGCCGTACCCTCATTCGTTCGGCTGCTTTGGGGGGCGGGGGCCTCGCGCTTTCGGCAGCGCTCCCCGCGTGGGCGCGCAGTGGAACTCCTGGCCTCGCAGGCCCGATGTCCGTGGTGTCCGGGGAGCAAATCGCACTATCCATCGGTCATGCCTCGCTCCGGGTCGGCGGACGTGATGGGCATGCCATCGGCATCAACGGTGCGACACCGGGCCCGGTCATCCGGTTAAAGGAGGGCCAGAAGGTTCGCCTCGCGGTGAACAACACGCTGAACGAGGAAACCTCAATTCATTGGCACGGGCTGCTCGTGCCCTTCCAGATGGACGGCGTGCCGGGGGTGAGCTTTCCGGGGATCAAGGTCGGCCAGACCTTCGTGTACGAGTTCCCCGTCAAGCAGTCTGGCACCTATTGGTATCACAGCCACTCCGGCATGCAGGAAGCGATGGGCATGTATGGCGCGATCGTCATCGATCCCGCCGCGCCCGATCCGGTCGCCTATGACCGTGAACATGTAATCATGCTCGCCGACTGGAGCTTCATGCATCCGCATACCCAGCTGCGGAAGCTGAAGGCGCAGCCTGGCTACTTCAACATGCAGAAGCAGACCCTCTCAGGCCTGCTCGCGGGCAAGGACCAGTCGGCCTCCGAACGCCGCATATGGGCCGGGATGCGGATGGACCCGACCGACATTTCCGACGTCACCGGCGCAACCTATCATTTCATGGTCAACGGCCATGACAGTGCCGCGAACTGGACCGGACTGTTCGCACCTGGCGAGCGGGTGCGCCTGCGCATCATCAATGCAGCCGCCATGACGAATTTCAATGTCCGGATTCCGGGTCTCGCGATGACGGTGGTCGCCGCAGATGGGCAAAACGTGCAGCCGGTCGAGACCGACGAATTCCAGATCGGCATCGCGGAGACCTATGACGTGATCGTCGAACCCAGGGCCGACGAGGCCTATGGCTTCATTGCCGAGGCCATCGATCGCTCCGGTCAGGTGCGCGCGACGCTTGCTCCGCGCCTCGGCATGGTCGCGCCGATTCCGCCAATCCGCGAACGTCCGCTGCTCACCATGAAGGACATGGGCATGGGCGATATGGCTGCACCCGGTGCCGATGCGAGTACAGCTGATCACGCAGCCATGGGCCACGCCATGCCCGGGATGGATCACGGCTCGATGAAGATGCGCGATCCCGCGGTCGCGCCGCAGGTCAAAATGGGACCAGGCGTTGCGACGCTTTCGCCAATGCCCATGGACCGCACGGGCGAACGTCCGACCGGTCTTGAGAAGGTCGGGCACCGGGTGCTGACCTACCGCGACCTCAAATCGCTCGCGCCCAATCCAGACAAGCGCACGCCGTCACGCGAGATCGATCTGCACCTGACCGCCAACATGGAGCGCTACATGTGGTCCTTCGACGGCGAGAAGTTCAGCGAAAATACGGAGCCAATCCCGTTCCGCCACATGGAGCGGGTGCGCATCAATCTCATTAACGACACCATGATGCCCCATCCGATTCACTTGCACGGACACTTCTTCGAACTGGTTACTGGGAGTCCCGGCCATCATCCGCTGAAACACACGGTCAACGTCCTGCCCGGCGGCAGGGTCTCGTTCGATCTGACTGCCGATGAGCTCGGCGACTGGGCATTCCACTGTCACATGCTGCTGCATATGATGTCGGGGATGTTCCGGGTCGTGACCGTGCGCCATGAGGAGGACGCGGCATGAAGGCGACCCTTCTCATCAGCGCTGCTGTCTTGTTGGCAACGCCCGGCTTTGCGGTGGCCCAATCCTCCATGCCAGGCATGGAAATGAAGGATGCGCCCGGCACAGTTGCTCGAGGCGAGGCAGCGCCGGCTGCAATGGACCATTCCGGCCATAGTCAGCCCGAAGCTGCAGTTCCCGCGCCTGTCGCAGTCGATCCCCATGCCGGACACGCTGCCGAGCCTAAGCCAGCCGGTCCGCCACGGCCTGAAGCCATCGATCACTCCGGCCATGATATGAATGCCATGACGGGCATGTCCGAGGGTGATCCGGCTATCGGAACTGCTCCCGCCCCTGCGCCGCCAGGCGACCATGCCGCGGATACCGTGTTCGATCCCGCTGAGATGGCGCGCGCGCGCGAAGCTTTACGGCGAGAGAATGGAGCCTTCAGCGGGTCGATGGTGCTCTTCGATCTCGCCGAATTCCAGGCGCGCAAGGGTAGGGACGGTTATCGTTGGGCAGGCGAGGCCTGGTTCGGCGGTGACGTCGAGCGCCTCCTGATCAAAACAGAGGGCGAGGGCGCATTCGGCGAGCCGATCGAGGATCTGGAAATCCAGGCACTCTATTCACGTGCCATCTCGCCGTTCTGGAATGCCCATGTCGGCTTGCGGCACGATATAGTGCCCAATCCCTCGCGGACTTATGCCGTGCTCGGGGTAGAGGGAATCGCGCCTTACTGGTTCCATTTGACGGGGCAGATGTTCCTCTCCGACAAGGGTGACATCCGGGCTCGCCTTGAGGGAAGCTACGATGAGCGGATCACCCAGCGCCTGATCTTCCAGCCTCGAGCGGAACTTAATTTCTCCGCTCAGGACATGCCCGTGATCGGGGTGGGATCAGGACTCACCGACTTCGAACTGGGTGCGCGCTTGCGCTATGAGATCCGACGCGAGCTCGCGCCCTATGTTGGCGTGGAATGGAGCCGGAAGGCGGGTGACACCGCGCGTTTGGCACGGCTCGCAGGAGAAGATCCAGATGCGGTCAGTTTTGTCGCTGGCGTCAGGGTTTGGTTCTGATTCTGATGGCAATGCACAAAGACTTTGGCTGGACCGACGGGTCGCAACGGAGCAGGACTTGATGCTATGAAATCGGTCGTCGCTCTCATTGTTGCGCTAGCATTGGCGTTCGGCGCAGGACCGCTTTGTGCCGCCCCGGCAGCGGCTTCGATGCAGACTGCTAACATGGAATGCGGCGACATGCCGGGAAGCGGCGACCGCTCACATCATCATGGCGCACCGGACGTGGCGCGGGTCTGTCATGCGTGCCTCTTTGCTGCGCCTGCCATCGGCACCAATCTGAATGCCATACGATGGGACTGGATCGGCCCGGAGATCCGGGCGCCCCAAAGCCTGTCCGGATTGAAGTCCGAGCCACCGACACCGCCCCCGCGCCAGCCGGTTTCCCGATCCGTTTCAATCTTATCTGGAGAATACACATGAAATCCAAGTATCTTCTGGGCGCCCTGGTGCTCTCGCTTTCTACAGCCGCGTTTGCAGCCGAGCCTGCACCGACGCCAGAGAAGTCGTGCTGTTGCTGCAAGAAGGACGAGCTCGGCCAAATGGCCTGCTGCAAGGAGCATGGCGAGCAGGCTGGTGAGCATGCTGGTCACGACATGAGCGGCATGGATCACAAGTAAGCAATGGTGCGCGGAGGGTGGTCCGCTACCCTCCGCGTATTGCCATGTGAGTACTGGCAAATGCGGACTGGACCTTAGTTTACACCGGAGCGGTTCAGCGGCCACCCGCGGATAAGGAGATCACATATGCGAAAGCTCGTTTTGGCACTGGCGCTGTTTTCGACCCCCGCGCTAGCGGCAGGCGACATCCTGATGCATCGCGATCCGGGGTGTGGGTGCTGCGAACAATGGGCTGCGCGGGTTCGGCAGGCCTTCGGCAGAAATGTGCGAATCGTCGATGACGCGAACCGTACCGCGTTCCAGCGGCAGGTGGGTCTTCCCGCAAACCTGGTGTCATGCCACACCGCGATCGTGGACGGGATCGCCTTCGAGGGACACGTTCCTATTGCGGACATGCGCCGCGTACTGGCGAGCCGCCCGAAAGGTGTTCGTGGGCTTGCAGTTGCGGGAATGCCCATCGGATCGCCGGGCATGGAGGTGCCGGGTGTTCGCGCGCAACGGTATAACGTCATTGCCTTCGGGGCCGCGCGCACCAGCGTATACGCACAGCATTAGTCGTCGCATTAAAAGCGAGCGTCTTAATCTCCGCTCCCGCGAAACCCGGAGCACATCCGGGCAAATCGAATGAGAGCGGGGCAAGATGCTTCCGCGAGTTGTGTTACGTTTGGAGCGGGGGCGTTTTCGCCTTGATCGCGATGAAGGCCGCGCCTGCAGTCGTCCTTCGCCCAAGCCAGCCCGCTCGGACGTACCACGCAATTCGGAGAGGCGCTTTCACAGCCGAACATCCCAACGAGCGAGTAACGCCGCCATGCCGACGTACAGGACGATGGTGAGAGCGCAGCCGGCCGCGAGTGCGGGCCAGAACGCGAAGCCGCGCTTGAGCAGAACCGGGATCAGCAGGAAGATCGGCAGGCTCGGAAGAACGTACCAGAACGTGGCTTGCGAATAGCTGGCCGTACGCGCTGCGTCGCCAGTGTCGCGCCAGAGCCAGATCATGCTGAGCACGGCGACAAGCGGGAGCGATGCCAGCAATGCGCCAAGTCCAGCGCTCCGGCGGGCGACTTCGGAAACCACAACAATGATGATCGCCGAGATAGCGGTTTTGACGACCAGATAGATCATTCGTGGTCTCCGTTGCACATGGTGTGATCCCCCAGCGCCTCGATCACGCGACAATCGGCGGCAAGTCCGCCCCGGCAGCGACCGATAATGCGCGATAGTTCGTCGCGCAGGGTAACGAGTTGGCCGATCTTCTCTTCGACCTGCGCCAGATGCCGGGTGGCGATCCGGTCGGCCTCGCAGCACTCGCGCTCGGGATGGTCGGCCAGATCGAGCAGCGAGCGCACTTCCTCGATGGTGAAGCCCAACTCGCGTGAATGACGGACGAAAGCGAGCCGCGTGCGATGCGCTTCGCCATAGGAGCGATAATTGCCCGCAGTCCGGGCCGGTTCGGGCAACAAACCGATCCGCTCGTAATAGCGGATCGTCTCGATGTTGGTGCCGGTCGCCCTGGACAGTTCGCCGATTTTCATCGCTTGACCCTGTAGTTGCTACAGGGTGCATATAGAGGGCCGACTCGAACGAACCAAGGAGTTTCGGCCATGGCGGACAGTTGCTGCGCCAGTTCCTGCAGTGACGACACCGCGCGCAATGATCCTGCGTGGCGCAGGGCGTTGTGGATCGCGCTCGTCGTCAATGCCGTGATGTTTTTCGTCGAGATCATCGCGGGTGCCGCATCGGGATCCCGCTCGCTACAGGCTGACGCGCTCGATTTTCTGGGCGATGCCGCAAACTACGCGATCAGCCTTGGCGTCGCCGGAATGGCGCTTGTCTGGCGGGCGCGGACCGCGCTGGTCAAAGGGCTGACCATTCTGGCCTTTGCACTCGGGGTGATGGTCTCGGCGGTCTGGGGCCTTGTTGCTGGAACCCAGCCCGATCCTTGGGCGATGACAGGCATCGGCGCTCTCGCGCTGGTGACGAACATCTCGGTGGCGCTCCTGCTCTATCGTTTCCGGTCGGGTGACGCCAACATGCGATCAGTCTGGGTCTGCTCGCGCAACGATGCGATCAACAACCTGCTGGTGATTGGCGCGGGCTTCGTGGTGCTGTGGACGGGCAGCGGCCTCCCCGACCTCGTCGTCGCGCTCATCATGGCGCTTCTCGGGCTTCAAGGTGGATGGCAGGTGGTTCGGCAGGCTCGATATGAACTTGCGGCAAGAGGGGTTCCGGTATGAAGCAGCTCGAAACCGCATATTGGGCGGAGATCGGTGCTTTCCGGCAAGCGAGGGCTGGCCAGGACGCGGCCGATGCCTGGCACTATCTGGAACGCGCGCATATCCTTTCTCAGCAGATCCTGCGGCTCCACCTCCATGCCCATGCCGTCATGCTGATCTTTGCCATTTCCCGGCGCGAATGGCGCGAAGCGCGCGGACAAGTTCTGCGTCTGATGCTTGCACCCCTCGGCGCGCTGCTGGGCCGCATTCCTCTGGGGAACACTGGTCGAGCATCGGTCAGCGCCTTCGTGCCCATGTCGATCCCAGAGGAGCTTCGTCATGTTCTGGGCCAGGAACAGTGCAAGTGATGCGTTTGCTGCTGCTGTATTGCTCTGCTAGGTGGAAACGATGAGGGGCATTGTTCTCCAGTTCCTGATTCTGTTCTCGGTGCTTTGCGCCGGTTTTCATGCGCCTGCCGCTGCCCATGACGACCACGGTCAGGCCACAGTTCTTGTGGCTGATGCGCACCATGCTGACGCCCACGAAGATTTCTCCGACGATTCTTCCTCGGATCCCTCGCAGGAACTCTATCATCATCACCATTGCCCCATGACGACGGTATTTGATGGCAGCGACGGCGCGATGCTGGCCTTCGCAAACAAAGAGTTGCTCTGGCCGAGCAAGGCTGCGGCGCTCGCCTCGCTGATGCCAACTCCGCCAACCGAGCCCCCAGCAGCCTGAGATCCCAGCTTTGCGCGCGCCGGGCAGCCCGGCGTTGAATCTGGTATTTTCAGGATTATTTCCACATGCGATACTTGCTTATGGGCGCAATTGCGCCTGCGGCGCTCATGGCCGCTACCCCCGTCGATGCGCGCCCGGCCCGTGTTGATATCCCCATTCAGATTGACCCGAATTCATCGGTCTATGTGCTTTGGGTCAAAGTAAAGGCTGAAGGCGACCACACGATTGTCAGTGGCTACGTTCGCCAAAAGCGCTGGTTCGCCCGAAGCCGCGGCCATCTTCACATCGCGTTCATGAGGCAAGGCCAGCAGGTCGCCTGTCAGGAAAGCGACTGGAAGAAGTACCGATATCGTTCCCGGGGGCAGTGGCGTTTCACAAGTTCGGTGCAGATTGCCGCCTCTACAATCGATAGTGTCCAAATCTCGCACGTTGACCATGAACGGGTGCCCGACAGCACCCCGATATCCATGACAGTCTGCCCGGGATCGACTGTAGACACCGAACATCATGCCGGCGGTGCATAAGATGGCATCCCGATTGTTGATGGCTTCAACCATTCGAATGAGTGATTTGCCGGTCGGGGGTGCCGAGGTTTCCCTGATTGGCTGGCTTTCCCGACGTGCCCTGAATGCCCCGCGTGTCGAAGACACGCGCGAGCAAACTGAAAGCGTTTCAGGAGTGTTCCCATGACTTTGACATTGCGCGCCGGCCTATTGGCCGGCTTGGCGCTGGCCTTGCCCATAGCGGCAAGTGCGGAACCCGTAAGTCTGGACGAGGCCGTCCGCCGCGCCATTGCGGCATCGCCCGCGATCCAGGCCCAGGAGGCAGGCATCCGGTCTGCAAGGGCGGGGCGCAGCCAGGCCGATGTTCGTCCCAATCCCGTCCTGTCAGTCGAAGCCGAAAACATCGCCGGCACCGGCGCCTATGACGTCTATCGGCAGGCCGAGACGACCGTCACTTATGCCCAGACCATCGAACGCGGGGGCAAGCGCGATGCGCGGATCGCCTATGCCGAACGTGACATCGGTGTCGCGGAGGCTTCGGCGCGCCTCACCCGGCTCGACCTCGCCGAAGCAGTGCAACGCACATTCATCGACCTGCAGATCGCCGAAGAAGTTGTCTGGCTTGCCGAACGACGCCTCGAAACCGAGCGCGCCATGCAGACCGAAGCGCTGCGCCGGGTACGCGGCTACAAGGATCCGCTCTTCGTCGAAACCCGCGCCGAAGCTCGCGTAGCCCAGGCACGGCTTGCGCTCGACGAGGCCCGGTCACGCCGCAATGCCGCCCGCGCGAGGCTGGCCTCGTTCTGGGGCGGCAAGGCAGAAGATGTCGAGGTGCCGCGCGGGATCGAGAAGCCGGACGATCACCTGCACCAGTTGGCCGCTGCCGACAGTGCGCTTGCATCTGCCACGGTGGAACGGGCGCAGGCGGCGGTCGTGGTCGAACAGACGCGCGGCGTGCAGGATTACACGGTGAGCGGCGGCGTGCGGCATCTGCGCGAGACGGGCGATGTCGCACTGGTGGCCGGGATCTCGATCCCGCTGGGCCGTTTCGACCGCAATCGGGGCAACATCGAGCGCGCGCAGGCCGAGCGGCAACGGATCGAACTGCTGGCCGAAGCGGCCCGCCTTGACCGTCTGCGCCAGTTGGCCTCGCTCAGGGCCGAGGCTGATGCCGCCCGGATGCGCGCCGACGGGATCATGCAGGATGTCTATCCCAAGGCGGTCCGCACACTCCAGCAGGTCCGCGAAGGCTACAATCGCGGCGGTTTCCGTTTCAGCGATGTGCAGGACGGTGCCGACGCCATCATCGAGGTTCAGTCGCAGTGGGTCGAAGCAATGACCCGCTACCGCGACATCCTGTCCCAGATCGACCGGCTGACCGGACGCTTCGACGTCGTCGCCGGGGAGGAAGTACAATGAAAAACATCCGTTTCACCGCCGCTATCGCGGCACTCGCTCTTGCCCTCCCGCTTGCCGCCTGTGGTTCCGGTCCGGCACCCGCGGAACATGGCGAGGAGGGGGCCGAAGCCGAGCAAGGCCCCAACGGCGGGCGTCTCCTGAAGGATGGCGATTTTGCCGTTGAGGTCACAGTGTTCGAAACCGGGCAGGAACCGCAGTTCAGGGTCTATGCCAGCCGAGGTGGCCAACCGGTCGATCCGGGGTCCGTGCAGCTGACCATGACGCTCCGGCGACTGGGGGGCGAGGTCAACACTTTTGCTTTCAAGCCCGAAGGCAAGTTCCTTGCCGGTCAGGGCGTGGTCGAGGAACCCCACAGCTTCGACGTCGAGGTGGTCGCGGTCGAAAACGGCAAGCGGCACGTCTGGAAATACGCCAGTCCCGAAGGCCGCACGCATATCACGGCAGAGGCGGCCAAGGCGGGCGGCATCGAGATACTGACCGCAGGTCCGGCGTTAATCGGCGAGACACGCGAACTCTTCGGCACTGTCGCACTCGACCCATCTGCCCGTTCGGAAATCCGTGGCCAGTTTCCGGGCCGCGTCGTCAGCGTGACCAAGGCCGTGGGCGACTATGTCCAGCGGGGGCAATTGCTGGCGCGCATCGAGTCGAGCGAGAGCCTGCAAGTCTATCCGGTCTATGCGACCGTCAGCGGCGTGGTCGCCGAGCGTAACGGCAACCCCGGTAACGTGACCGGTGATCGCGCGCTCTATGTCATCACCGACCCCGCCCAGACCTCGGTCGTCTTCAACATCTTCCCCAAGGATCTGGCGGTGATCCAGCCCGGCATGCGGGTAGAAATCGAAGCCATGGACGGCACGCCCGTCGCGGCCAGCCAGCTCGGGGGCTATTTGCCCGAAGGTAATGCCGAGGCCGGAACGGCGCTGGTGCGAACCTCTGTCCCCAATCGGGGGGGGCGGCTCCGTGCCGGCATGGCATTGCGCGGCAAGGTGGTGGTGAATGCCGTCACCGTGCCACTGGCCGTGCGGACCGAAGCCATCCAGCCGTTCCGCGACTTCAAGGTCGTCTTTGCCAATTTCGGCCAGGACTACGAAGTTCGCATGCTCGAGCTGGGGCGCTCATCGCCCGAGTGGACCGAAGTGCTGAGCGGCATCAAGCCGGGCACGCCTTATGCCGCCAAGGGCTCCTTCCTCATCCGCGCCGACATCGAGAAGTCGGGCGCGAGCCATGATCATTGAGCGGGAGAGATAGCGCCATGCTTGCCCGCATCATCGGCTTTTCCATTCGCCAGCGCTGGTTCGTCCTCGCGGTTGTCGCCCTTTTATCTGCCATCGGCGTGTGGAGCGCGACCAAGCTGCCCATCGACGCCGTACCCGACATCACTAACGTCCAGGTCCAGATCAACACGGAGGCCGAAGGCTATTCCCCGCTCGAATCCGAGCAGCGCATCACATTTCCCATCGAGACGGCGATCGCCGGCGTTCCGGGTCTTTCCTACACGCGCTCGATCTCGCGCTATGGCCTGAGCCAGGTCACGGTGGTGTTCGAGGACGGCACCGACACCTATTTCGCCCGCCAGCAGGTCAACGAGCGCCTGCAAGCGGTCAGGTCGCAACTGCCGGCCGGGATCGAGCCGGAAATGGGGCCGATCGCCACCGGGCTCGGCGAAATCTTCATGTTCGCGATCGAACCAAAGCCCGGCGCAACCAAACCCGATGGCAGTCCCTGGACGGCAACCGATCTCAGGACCCTGTCCGATTGGGTGGTGCGGCCGCAGATGCGCACCATTCCCGGCGTGGCCGAGGTGAACACTATCGGCGGCTACGAACGGCAATACCATGTCACGCCCAACCCGGCGCAGTTGGCCGCGCTCAATCTGTCGCTGAACGATCTTGTCGAGGCACTGGAACGCAACAACGCCAATCGCGGCGCGGGCTATGTCGAGCGCGGCGGCGAGCAGATCCTGATCCGCGTTCCCGGGCAGGCGGCCAATGAAGCAGACCTCTCGCAGATCCTCGTTGCGACGCGCGGCGGCGTGCCGATCCGCGTCGGTGACGTGGCCGAAGTTGTGATCGGGTCCGAACTGCGCACAGGTGCCGCAACCGAAAATGCGAAGGAGATCGTGCTCGGAACCATCTTCATGCGGACTGGCGAAAACCCCCGGATTGTTGCCCAGGCTGCTGCGGAGAAGCTCAAGCAGGCGACAGCTTCGCTACCCGCAGGCGTGGTGGCGCACCCGCTCTATGACCGTACCGAACTGGTCGACCGCACGATCGCCACTGTCGAGAAGAACCTCGCCGAGGGGGCATTGCTCGTGATTGTGGTCCTGTTCCTGCTGCTCGGCAATTTCCGGGCGGCTCTGATCACGGCTGCGGTGATCCCGATCGCCATGCTCATGACGCTGACCGGCATGCTGGCGACCCGAACCTCTGCGAACCTGATGAGCCTGGGTGCGCTCGATTTCGGCCTGATCGTCGACGGAGCGGTCATCATCGTCGAGAACTGCCTGCGACGATTGGGCGAAGCCCAGCATCGAATGGGCCGCTTGCTCGATCGCGACGAGCGGTTTGGCCTCGTGGCCAAGGCGAGCGCCGAAGTCATCCGCCCCTCGATCTTCGGCATCGTCATCATTACCGCGGTGTATCTGCCGATTTTCGCGCTTGAAGGCATTGAGGGCAAAACCTTCCATCCCATGGCGACCACCGTCGTGCTGGCCTTGACGGCGGCGCTGATCCTCTCGCTGACGCTTGTGCCCGCTGCCGTTGCCCTCTTCGTCACCGGCAAGGTGGAGGAAAAGGAAAACCGCGTCATGCGCTGGATGAGCGAGCGGTACGCGCCGCTCCTCGACAAGGCCTTGGCTCGGCCGAAGCTCGCTGTTGCCTTTGCCGTCCTGCTTGTCACCCTCAGCGCTGCGGGAGCAACACGGTTAGGGTCGGAGTTCATCCCCAACCTCGATGAAGGCGACATCGCGATGCACGCGCTGCGTATTCCGGGCACCAGTCTTGGCCAGGCAGTGCAGATGCAGGAGTCACTGGAGAAACGTATCCGGCAGTTCCCGGAGGTGGAGCGCGTCTTTGCGAAGATCGGTACGGCCGATGTCGCGACCGACCCCATGCCACCATCGGTCGCGGACAATTTCATCATGCTCAAGGACAGGAGCGAATGGCCCGACCCGCGCAAGCCGCGTGACCAGCTTGTGGCCGAACTGAACAAGGCGGTGTCGGAGATTCCCGGGAACAACTACGAGTTCACCCAGCCGGTGCAGATGCGCATGAACGAGTTGATCGCGGGCGTGCGCGCCGATGTGGCGATCAAGCTGTTCGGCGACGACCTCGAGCAGCTGCTAAAGAGCGGCGATGCCATCAACGACGTGGCGGCGTCTATCCCCGGGGCTGAGGATGTGAAGCTCGAGCAGGTCACGGGCCTGCCGATGCTCTCGGTCACACCGCGCCGTGACATGCTCGCACGCTATGGCATCAGCATGGCCGAGGTTCAGGATGCCGTGGCCACGGCAACTGGCGGCCGCAAGGCGGGCGAGGTGTTCGAGGGCGACCGGCGCTTTGCCGTCGTCGTGCGCCTGCCCGAAGCGCTGCGGACGGACTTACCGGCACTCGGCAATCTGCCCGTTCGGCTTGCAGCCGGCGGGACACTACCGCTGTCACAACTGGCTGACATCTCACTCTCGGCCGGACCCAATCAGATCAGCCGTGAGAACGGCAAGCGCCGCGCCGTGATCACCGCCAACGTGCGCGGCCGGGATCTGGGATCCTTCATCACCGAACTGCGGGAGAAGGTCGGCGCCGAAGTCGAACTGCCGACCGGCTACTACGTTGAATACGGCGGCACGTTCGAACAGCTCCAGTCGGCCAAGACCCGGCTGCAGGTGGTCGTGCCGCTTGTGCTGCTGTTGATCTTCGGGCTGCTGTTCACGCTGTTCGGATCGACGAAGGATGCGGCTATCGTCTTCTCGGGCGTGCCGCTCGCATTGACTGGCGGGGTGGCGGCCCTGGCATTGCGCGGGATCCCGATGTCGATCTCCGCCGGGATCGGGTTCATCGCCTTGTCGGGTGTTGCGGTGCTCAACGGTGTCGTCATGCTGTCCTTCATACGCGACCTGCGCGAACGCGGCCTGGGAGCACTAGAGGCGGTGCGCGAGGGCGCGCTGACACGCCTGCGCCCGGTGATGATGACGGCTCTCGTGGCATCGCTCGGCTTCGTACCGATGGCGCTGAACGTCGGTGCCGGTTCCGAAGTGCAGCGGCCGCTCGCGACTGTCGTGATCGGCGGGATCATTTCCTCGACGATACTCACATTGCTCGTTCTTCCAGCGCTCTATGCTCTGGTTCATCGGAAAAAGGACGAAGAAAATCTCACGGACGTGGGACCAATGGAGCCTCAACCGGCCAGCGGGGGATGACGCACGGCATCAAGGTGCTGACGATGAACAACGCAGACGACTGCATTCGGGTGCAGTTTGACAGCAGTTCTTGTTGGCACCTTGAAGCTGTGAAGCGCACACTCGATGGAACGCCAATCAGTCACTGCGCGTGCGGTGGTTTGATTGCCGCAAACAGCTGGCGAGTCGGCGTGATAGGCTGATTTGGCCGAACTGCTGAATTTGAGAGGATCAAAGATGACGTACTATATGGCCGCCAAGCTTCAGGGTCCGTTCGATGATGCCATTGCGCGCACCGAAGCTGCCCTTAAAACCGAAGGGTTTGGTGTCATCAGCCGGATCGATATCCAGCAGACACTCAAGTCGAAGATCGACGTCGATTTCCGGCCTTACACAATTCTTGGGGCGTGCAATCCAGGCCTGGCCCATGAGGCGTTGCAGGTGGAAGACAAGGTCGGGCTGATGCTGCCCTGTAATGTCATTGTCCAACAGTACGGCTCCGGCGAGGTCGAAGTTGCCGCGATTGATCCGGTGGCCTCAATGCAGGCAATCGATAATCCAGAATTGACGAAGGCTGCGCAGGTAGTTCGTGACAAGCTCTCGCGGGTTATCGAACTTTTGCGTCAAGGCGCATCTGAATAATGTCTCGGTCCCATGCCAGAGACGGTGCCGCTGGCAGCGCCAGCTTCTCGCATACGGACGCCGCATTTAGCACCATATTCTATGCAGGAAGGGCCTGCCGCACCCAGGTGACAATGGCAGTAGCTGACATCGCGCCAGATTGGCGGGCAACCTCACGCCCCTTTGAAAATAGGATCAGGGTCGGGATCGAGCGGATTCCATAGCGGGCAGCAACGGCCTGATCGGCTTCCGTGTCCAGCATTCCTAGACGCACTCTGGGTTCGAGTTGGCCGGCGGCCGCAGTGAAGGCGGGAGCCATCTGCTGGCAAGGACCGCACCAGGTTGCCCAGAAATCAACGAGCAGCGGAATGTCGCTTTTGGTAGCGTGTGCACCAAAGTTGGCTGCGGTGAGAACCAAGGGCTGCTTTAGGAATAGCAGCGATCCGCATCGGCCGCACTTGCCTCCCGCGAGAAGCTTATCCTTCGGCACCCGATTTGCAGTCGAGCACGACGGGCAGATCACGATCATCGCACCCGAATTTGTCATTTGGTCACCTCGTACCGCAGGGATGGGATCGCGGAACTCTGACCTGACCCCCTGATTTTCCTCCAAGCTTGATTAGAGTCCGGCCCATTGGAAGGACGGACAGATGAAGCGACTGAGGTTCACGGAAGAGCAGATCATTGGCGTGCTGAAGGAGGCCGAGGCGGGAGCGAAGACCGCTGACCTTGCCCGGCGGCACGGGGTGTCAGAAGCGACGATCTACAACTGGAAGTCGAAGTATGGCGGTCTGGAGGTCTCCGATGCCCGGCGGCTCAAGGAGCTGGAGAGCGAGAACGCCAAGCTCAAGCGGTTGCTGGCCGATGCGATGTTGGACAAGGCTGCGCTGAAGGATCTTCTGGCAAAAAAGTTCTGACGCCCGCCGCGCAGCGGGAAGCTGTCGCTCATCTTCAGGCATGCCACGGGATGAGCGAGCGGCGGGCGTGCCGTGTCATCGATGCCGATCGCAAGAGCGTGCGTTACCGTTCCACCCGGGACGATGATGCCGGTCTGCGAGAGAAGCTGCGGGAGCTGGCCAACCAGCGTCGCCGGTTCGGCTATCGCCGTCTGCATATCCTGGTGCGTCGAGAGGGGATCATGATCAACCGGAAGAAGACCCAGAGGCTCTACAAGGAGGAAGGCTTGGCGGTGAGGCGTCGACGCAGCCGCAGGCGCGCAGTCGGCACGAGGGCACCTGCTCCGGTGCTGGCGCTGCCGAACCAGCGCTGGAGCCTGGACTTCGTCCATGACCAGATGGCTTCTGGCAGACGGTTCCGGGTGCTCAATGTGGTCGATGACGTGACCAGAGAGTGCTTGGCAGCGGTGCCGGATACCTCGATCTCGGGGCATCGCGTCGTGCGCGAGCTGACCCAGCTGATCGCCCAGCGCGGCAAGCCGGGCATGATCGTCAGCGATAACGTCCTAGGTTGGGAAGCAGCGGCGGAAAACGGCCAGCAGGTCTCGTTGCGCCGATTGTGATCGGCGCTGGTTGCGTTCTGATCCAGATGGCTTCCATCGTCAAGGAATGCGCTCTCGGCCATAGCAAACACAGGATCCAGCGAGCGCTCGGGTCGTGGTCCTCACCGTCCTTAAAATGAGATGCGGATGCCAGATGGAAGGCCCGAACATTATCTACAGGGTCGCCGTAGCGCCCTCACGGCACGACAGAGAGGGGTC